>CAWIHV010000005.1:0-221035 GCA_963835985.1 uncultured Actinomycetes bacterium
TCCCGGCACCCGGGCACATTCGATGACCGGACGGATGAACCGGCGTGAGGTGCGGTTCAGCGAGGTCGACGTGCCCAGCCAGGGAATTGCCCGTCGGCGCACCCGGAGAGGTGCGCTGATCGTTGCCGTGGTCAGCTGCCCTGGCGTGCGCCGCCGACGCTCAGTGCCCTGCGAGGCAGCGTGCACGCGTGATCCCGGCCCGGACGGCGCCGCCCGATCGCCCCGATCATTGCGGCGGGGCTGACTGGCGGCGACGGTTCGCTCGCGAGTCGCTGCAGGTGGCTGCAGCTGCCCGCGGGTGCCGTGGAGTGCATCGGTGACCGCGACCGGTGATCGCAGTGCCGCCGCGTCCACCTGAGGTTGTGTGGCCGAAGCGTGGCACGGCACGTCGGTGTTCCCGTGATGTCTTCGCTGCAGTGCGCGACTCTCGCGGATCGGAGGAGCAGCTGCTACACGCAGTCGCCAGGTGCGGGTTCGCCGCGTGAGTTCCCACACGCCGTGTCGTGTCTGCACGATAGCGGCGCCACGTAATTGGTGCTTCCGACTGTGACAGAGCACGTACGATCCAGGAGCAACTGAGCACAACGTCGCCACCGGGGACGCGGCCCGCTGCTGCCGGACTGGCCAGCGAGTCGACGATCATCGGTGCGGCCCATGCCGCCGCTCCGGCGACGGCGCTCGCCTTGATCAGGTCGGCGCCGCGACATGCCTTCGGCTCATGACACGTTCCTCCATCGCTGCCCGGGATGCGTGACTAGCGTCGGCTCGAGCGCGTCGATCGACCGCGCTCGCGGCGGTTCGGGGGTCGTCACCGACGATCAGGTATGCCTCCGCGCCCTGCACGAGCAGTGCGAGCGCGTCAGATCGCGTCACGTCCGTGACGCGGGAAGTTGAACGAGTTCTCGGCGAGCCGGACGACTGCGTCGCCGGCTGCTGATGGGCTCCAGCACGGTGAGTCCCAGAGGGATCGCGCTCGGGGAACAGCACCATCACGACGTCGAGCGGCGTGTCGCTCGACGGCGGCGGTCGCCCGGCCTCGGTGCCACCACACGCTTGTGCGTGTCGACCGAGCTGCGACACGCGAAGGGGTGCGATCTCGGGAAGGAGGTCGAGCGAACGCTCGTCGAGGGCCATCGGGCGCGGGAACGCTCGCACCTGCCCTGGTGTGCAGGTCGACCGGCACTGCTTCGTCGGTGAGGTACTCGAGGCCGGCGGCGACGAGCGCGCGCGACGAGTGTGCTCTTCCCACAGCCCCGGCTGCGCCGCTGACGACGATCGCGCCGGCCATCGTCCGACGCGACGCAGCCCGCGTGCAGCACGAGATCCTCGTCGGCGGCTGCCGACGGCTCGGCGGTTGATGTCCCATTGCAGCCAGGCGAGGACCCCCGGGCGATCGGTGCCGCGCGCACGACCGGTCTCGCCGAGCCAGCGTGAGCTCGAAGTCGTTCGTTCCGGTTGCGCGGACGCGGTACCAGCCGGTCGGTCTCGGCGCTGACCGCGAGCGCGGCGAATGCCTCGCCCGACGAGCTGGGCGAGCGTTCGGCGTCGTCGCAGCGCACTCGCGAAGACGTGGCCGAGCGCGTCGAAGGAGCCGGTGCGCGCTGCGGTGCCCATGTCGGGCGGGCCAATCCTCGGCCACGGTGCTCACGAGTGACGTCGAGCGACGTCATGTCGCTTCCTGTCCCCTGCCCGACAGTGCCCACGGACCACGAAGAGTGGCAGAATGTCGGGGCTGACGCGCAAGCCCCTGCCACGGAGCGGGAGCACCGTGAGCTGCGTCACCCCATGTGCGCAGCTGCTCGCGAACCCGCTACTCTGCGTGGTCAAGCGAGTGGATTGTGTCCTACGTCGAGCCCCGGCTACTCCGACGCGGTCAGCGAGTGGGCATGGGGCGAGTGAGCGGTGAGACCGGCCAATCCTTGTTGTGGTCCCAGATTGATGCCGCCAATGGGCAGGTGGCGGGACGACGACAGGAGATCGGCGATGGCCGACGATGTGGAGCAGGGCGACCGGCGAGGCCTCAGCCGTCGGGACATGATCAAGGCGAGCGCCGTTGCGGCGCCGCCGCGTGGACAGCCCCGGTCATCATCGATCGCTGGCGAGTCCGGCTGCCGCGGCAGCGCCGTGTGTCAGAACTGGTATCGCGACATCGTCGGAACAGTTCGAACCCTGGGGACAGAGCGGGCAAGGGCCTGCCCGTCGCAGACAACGTTCAACGGACACGTTGAACACGAACCCGGGCACCGTTCCGCCGACCGCTGTGGCGACGGGAGCACGGCTGGCATGTGTTCGGTGACCATCCCGCGGGGTTGCGAAGGCAGATCCTCTATGTGATGGTCCACTACGGCAATGGCGGTGTCGACGGCACGTGTGTCACGGACAACTGCTACGTCGTGCCGCTGACCGCGTGCCCTGGAGGCGTAGCACCACGAGCGGCTGCGGCTGCATGCTCGGCGACACGGTGTACTTCCCGCCAGAAGGGCCGTTCGGGCATCGAGATCTCTATTGCTGCTGATCCGCGTCACGACCCTCAAGGAGGGGTATGATCAAGGCTAGCGTGAGGGTGCAGCACCAAGAGGTCCAGGCAGGGCCCCTGGCAGGGACGCGGAGCAGGTGGCGTTCGAGAAGGTTCGCCGTGAAGGCTCGAGTCGCCGTCAGCTGATCAAGGGAGCGCAGTCGCCGGCGCCGCCGCGTGGACCGCGCCGGTGATCATCGACTCGCTGGCAAGCCCGCCGCCGCGGGGTCGCAATGCGTGAACGTACTACGCCGTGAACTCGGGTCCCTGCAGCATCGCGACGAGATCGCGAGTACGGCGCCAGACGAGCCCGAGTTCGGACCAGCTTCCGAAGAGTCCCGTGACCGTGGGGGAGCTACATCCGACTCGACGTGTCGGAGACTGCGCCAAGTGGCAACTCCTCCGCGTCCACTACGGGAACGGCAACTCGGAGTGCGGTTCGGGTGGTCAGCCGAACAACTGCGAGGACATCACCGCGCACGTGTGTCGACGAGCCGCCGACCAGTGGCTGCGGATGCATCAGCGCCAACGGCAAGTCGGTCTACTTCCAGTCGAACGCGTCGTCTGGGTACAACTACATCTGGTGCTGCTGACGTCGATTTCTCTCGTCTTGGCTTGAGAAATCCCGTCGCGGTGACTACGCTGGAGCGAGTTTCGTCCCCCAGCGCAAAGGACTCGACGCTGCGATGAAGGTCTGGATCGATCAAGACCTCTGCACCGGTGACGGTCTCTGTGAGGAGATCGCGCCGTCGGTGTTCACCCTCCTCGACGACGGCCTCGCCTACGTCAAGGAAGGCGACAAGGTCTTCAGCGACCCGGGCGGCGCCGACGGTCTGGCCAACGTGCCCGCGGGCATGGAAGAGGCGACCATCGAGTCGGCCGAGGAGTGCCCCGGCGAGTGCATCTTCATCGAGGTCGACTGACGCCACTGACGTCTCGCTCCCCACTACCAGCAACACCGTTCCTCCTGAGCGACCCGGGCACCCGCCCGGGTCGTCTTCTCGGTCATTCGGCGAGGCAGTCGCCGGTGCCGACGGGAGCGGTGGAGCCGTTGGCGAGCACGGGCCCGAGCACCGCGTCGAGCTCGGTGCGGGTGAGCGCGTAGGCGGTCGACTGCCGGCTGATGTCGTAGGCGAACATCACGCCGATGACGCTGCCGTCGGCGTCGACGATGGGCCCGCCGGAGTCGCCGGGCGCGGTGACCGCGGCCAGCACGAACACCTCGCGCTCGGTCGGGTTGGTGCGGGTGATGTCGGTGCCGCGGGCGACGATCTGCTCGGCGATGCGCACCGGGGCCTGGCGCAGGTCGCCGCCGCCGGGGTGACCGAAGAGCGCGCCGCGCTCGTCGACCTGGCCCTCGCCCAGCGCGAGCGCCGGCAGCGCGAGCCCGGGCACGCGCAGCACCGCGAGGTCGCGGTTGGGGTCGAACGCGACCACGTTGGCGTCGAGGCGGCGGCCGTCGCTGGTGGTGACGCGGGTGTCGCGCTCCCCCGCCACGACGTGCGCGTTGGTGACCACGAGGTTGGGCCCGGCGACGAAGCCGCTGCCCTCCTGGATGCGGTCGCACGCCTGGCCCGCGACGAGCAGCGTGGACTTGGTGACACGCGCCGCAGCTTCGGCGGGGATCCCGTCGGCGGGTGGCGTGCCGGCGTCGGGCGACGACAGCGTGTCGAAGACCTCGGGGAACGTCTGGTCGCCGACGAGGCGACCGAGCGTCTCCGACTCCGACGGCGGTGACGGGCGCGACGCGGTCGATGAAGCGCGCCACCGCGCTGTCGCGCACCGCGCGCGCCGTCCAGCCCGGCGAGTTCGCCAGCGCGGGGATGAGCAGCCACATGAGCACGAGCACGCCGACGACACCGAGCGCGGCCGCCCGCGACCCGGTCGCCCTGGCGGAGCGCGCCGGCGCCGCGGCCGAGGCGCGCCGACAGCGATCCGCCGATCGCGGCGCCGACCGCCTGCGCGACCGCGGCCACCACCGCCACGAACGCGAGCGACGCCAGCAACCGCGTGCGCGGCGGTGACCCGCGCAGCGCGTCGGCGACGTCGGGGACGAGCAGCACGCCGATCACGAGCCCGATCGCGAGGCCCGCCCACGACGTGGCCCGCCGCACGAAGCCGATGCGGTAGCCCGACCCAGCCGGCGCCCGCGGCGACCGCGACGACGACGAGGTCGAGGAAGTTCACGCCCGCGATCAGGCTAGAGGCCGCGAGCAGCCGGGCATGGGTGAGGAACCCGGTGTGCGCGACCATGCGGTGGTCGGGGCGCACCGACTGGCCGTCGACGTGCCAGGTGCGCTGCAGCACCTCGAGCGTCTCGATCATCCCGAACGGGGATCCCGCGAGCTCCTCGCGCAGGCGCGACACCTGACCGATGGTGGGCAGGTACGCGAGCATGATCCCGCCGGGATGCAGCGCCTGCTCGGCGTGCTTCACCACCCGCCACGGCTCGGGGAGGTCGAGCAGGATGCGGTCGAGGTCGTCGTGTCCGATGCCGTCGTAGACGTCGCGCACCTCGATGTCGAGCGGGATGTCGGGACCGAGGAATCCCTCGACGTTGGTGCGGGCGCGGCGGGCGAAGTCGTCGCGGATCTCGTAGCCGGTGACGTGCCCGTGCTCGCCGACGGCGCGCAGCAGCGCCAGCGTGAGCGCACCCGATCCGACGCCCGACTCGAGCACCCGCGCGCCCGGGAACACGTCGGCCAGGATCATGATCGGGCCGAGGTCCTTGGGGTAGATCACCTGCGCGCCGCGGGGCATCTCGAGCACGTACTCCGCCAACGTGGGGCGCACCGCGGTGAGCCGCGCGTTGCGCGTGGTGCGCACGGTGACGCCGTCGGCCTGACCGATGATGTCGTCGTGCGCGAGCACGCCCGCGTGGGTGTGGAACTCGCCGCCGTCGGCGAGCGTGACAGATGGCGGCGGCGCTTGGCGTCGACGAGGAGCACGCGGTCACCGGCGGCGAAGGCGCGCGCCATCTCAGCGCAACCTCGACGGGTGCATCGAGCTCGATCGCGCCGACCTGCGCCGCGGAGACGGCAGAACGCGCACACGGTGCCGGGCGTCGGCGCGCCGCACACCGTGCACTCCCCCAGTTCGTCGCGCTCGTGCTCGGCGTCGCCGGCGAAGCGTTCGTGGCCCCGCTCGAGGAACCCGAACAGGAACGCGGCCTTCGATCCGGGCGAGCGGTCTTCCAGCGCGTTGAGCACCTCCTTGTACCCGAGGTGGCGGTTGCCGGCGGCCATCGGGCACTCCTCGACCTGGTAGTCGATGCCCTGCAGCACGCAGTACGCCGCGGTCTCCCGCTCGCCCAGCCGCACGAGCGGCTTCACCTTGCGCACGAACCCGGGCGCGGCCGGGAGCACCGGGTGTTGACGGCCGAGGTAGCCGGTCTCCCACCGGAGCACGTTGCCGAGCAGGACCGCGGCCTCGTCGTCGAGGTTGTGGCCGGTGGCGACGACGTCGTAGCCGTGCTCGATCGCGGTCGAGTTGAAGAGGTGGCGCTTCGAGAGCCCGCACGAGCCGCACGGCGCCCGGCGGGTGGCGGCCGCGGCCTCGGGGATCGTGTACCCCTGGTCGCGCGGCGAGGTCGACCTCGATGCAGCGGGCCGGCCGAGCCGCGCCGCGAACTCGCGCGTGTAGACGCCGGACTCGTCGGAGTAGTCGCCGATGCCGAGCCCGAGGTAGAGGCCGTCGGCTTCGTAGCCGAGGCGCACCAGGATCTCCCAGAGCGCGAGCGAGTCCTTGCCGCCGGAGACCGCGACCAGCACCCGCTCGCCGGGCTCGAGCATCTGGTGCGAGTGGATCGCCCGTCGGACCTGCTCGTCGCAGTGGTGGACGAAGTGCTCCTTGCAGAACGCGGCGTTGTGACGGCGGATGTCGATCACCGCCGGCCCCTTGCACACCCGGCACTTCACCGTGCACCCCCGCCGAGATGACGGGGCGGATCTCGACCGAGGCGTCGTCGGCGAGCTTGGCGTCGTGGGTGACCAGCTCGTCGCCGACGATCACGAGCACCGTCTCGGGGCTCAGCTCGAACCGCTGCAGCAGCGCGTGCACGGTGATCGGGCCGTCGACCTCGACCTCCCGCCTGGGGTTGCGCAGCAGCACCTTCACCCGCGGAAGGCTACCGGCCTACTTCGTGCGCCGGATCTCGCGGATGTCGAGTTGCTCGCCCGGCTTGAGCTTGAGCGTGAAGGTGTCTTCCGTGCGGCCGACGTACTTGTGCAGCAGGCGGAAGCCGGTCGCGCCGGCGGCCACGTAGAACCAGGCCCGGTTGCGGCTGTGCATGCCCTTGCGGAGCGCGGTCGACCCGACGCGCGAGATCAGACGCGACGTGAAGTCCTTCCGGACGACGCGTGCGGCCGAGGCGACGGCGCCGACGGCGATGAAGGCATCGCTCGCGAGCCATCCGACGGTCCATTACAGACGACGCACTTCGATGATGGTGCTCTTCTTGTGGCCGCGCCGGCGACCGAGGAGGAACGCGACGACCACGACACCGACGCCGGCGACGACGAGGCCGGTCTTGGCCGCACCCTCGGCCACCTCGGTGGTCTCGTCGGTGACGCCCTTGATCTGAGCGAGCTTGGCCTCGATGTCGGCCCGGGTGACCGGCTTCTGCGGATCGACCGCCATCTATCCGTACTCCTTCTCGGCGCGTCGTGCCGTGCGCGCCAACCACACCAGCGCGGCGCCCAGCAGCAATGCGATGAACATGATCAGGTACGGGACCCAGGACCAGTCGCCGCTGAAGGTGTCGCCGGTCTCGTCCTGCAGGGCCCGCAGTCCTGCCATGCCCAGGAAGACGACGCCGAAGCCGAGCAGCAGCGACCCGAGCACGCCGAAGCCGATGTAGCGGCCCAGCTTCTGGATCGGGATGAGCGTCTGCTCGCGGACGTAGCGGACGACGAGGTCGCGCAGCTCGGTGACCAGCTGCGGCAGCGGCGGCGGTCGCTTCGCTGATGAAGGCGGCGTTGATGAAGGCGGCGTTGACGAAGGCGGCGCGCTCGCTGAAGCCGGCGCGGTCGCCGGCGTGGGCGCGGTCGCCGGCGTTTCCGGGGAAGGTGTCGAGGACGACGGGGTGGTGGGTTCCATCGAGAACCGAACCCTACTGCGGCGCGGGCACGAGGGCGTCGACCGGCGGCGCGTCGGGGTAGGCGCCGATGATGTTGCCGACGTTCACGTGCGCCGCATCGCCCTGGGCTCGGGTGAAGTCGCCGTTGTCGACGAAGGCGAACGTGAGGCGGCGACCGACGTCGACGACCCCGGCGAGACCGGTGACGCCCGTGAGGGAGCCGGTCTTCGCCCGCAGCTTCCCGGCGACCGGTGACCCGAGGAACTCTCCCGTGAGGGTGCCGGTCTGACCGGCGACGGCCAAGCCCGCGTCGAGCCCCTCGAAGCCGGGACGGCCGATGAGCTTGAGCGCCGCGACCAGCTCGTTGCAGGTCACGTGGTCGGCGTGATCCAGTCCGGACCCGTCGGTGAGCGAGCCGTCCGCGAACGGGACACCGAGCTCCTTGAGCTTGGCGGCCATGGCCGCGAGCCCGGCGGCGGTGCTGCCCTCCTTGGCGGCCTTGAGCCCCATCTCCTTCACCAGCAGCTCGGCGGTCAGGTTGTCGCTCGACGTCAGCATCGACGCGACGATGTCGTGCAGCGGCGCCGACGTGATGGTCGCGATCTCGGTGGTGTCAGGGGGCGCGGTGCCGGTACCCGGCCGACCGACCTCGACGCCCCGCTGCTGCAGGAGGGTGGTCAGCTCGGACGCGGCGTAGCTCGGCGGGTTCGCCACGCCCTGCTTGGAGAACCGCGCCCAGGTGCTGAACCCGTCGTTCACCTCCAGCGCGCTCATCGGCCCGACCTGGCCGGCCTGGCGATCCTCCTCCGGGAGGGCGGGGCGGTACCGCTCCTGGTCGTACCGGGAATCGTCACCGAGGACGCCGCCCGGGATCTGCCGAACCCCCTTGGCCACGATGGCGTCGGCCAGCGCCTCGAGGCTGGTGACGACGTCGTCGCGCGACTCCGGCTGCGACTTGAGGAACGACACGTAGTCGTTCGTGCTCAGGACCGGGTCGCCGCCGCCGACCAACCAGACCTGATCGACTGCGCCGTTGCTCGGCTCGCCCGACGCGACGACACGGGTGTCGAACGTCGTGTCCGGGCCGAGGATCGAGAGCGCGGCGGCGGCGGTCAGGAGCTTCTGGGTCGAGGCGCCGGTGAGTGGGGTGTCCGGGTTGTGGCTCGCAAGGGTTCGGTCCCCGGCCGACACCACGAAGCAGGTGCCGGTCCCCGGTGCCGCGGCGTCGAGGGTCTGTTGCAGGCGCATCGTCCCCACGGCCTCCACCACCGGCTCCGGCACGCGCCGGACCGACCACACGGGCGTGTCGAGCGCGGCGTTCGGCGCGGCTTCCGCGTTGCCGGAGCTACCGGTCGTGAACGCGACGACCAGGGCGACGGCCGCCGCGACCAGCAGGACGCCGGCGACCAGACCACGGGATCGCATCAGACAGCGGTCTCGCGATCGCTCCAGTACTCGTCGCGGAGCACGCGCTTGAGCAGCTTCCCGGAGTCGGTGCGCGGCAGCTCGTCGCGCACCTCGTAGTCGCGTGGACGCTTGTACCCGCCCACGCGCTCGTCGACGAAGGCGCGCAGCTGCCCCAGGTCCAGGGTGACACCAGGCTTCGCCTGCACGATCGCGTGCACGCGCTCGCCCCACTCGTCGTCGGGGATGCCGAACACCGCGACGTCGAGGATCGCGGGGTGCTCGTGGATCACCGCCTCGATCTCGGCGGGATAGATGTTGACCCCGCCCGAGATGATCATGTCCTTCTTGCGGTCGCAGATGAAGAGGTAGCCCTCGTCGTCGAGATACGCGACGTCGCCCACCGACTTCCACTCCGCGCCGTGCTGGGTGAGTTGCTCGTCGGTCTGGTGGTAGCCGTCCATCTCGAGCGAGGAACGGATGAAGAGCTCGCCGGGCTCACCGGTGGCCGCGTCGACGCCGTCGTCGCGGACGATGCGCACGTCGATCGGGCCGTAGGTCTTGCCGCACGAACCCGGCTTGCGCAGCTGGTCGGCGGGCGGGAGCACGGTGACCACGCCGAGCTCGGTCGAGCCGTACACCTCGTAGAGGAAGCCGTCACCGAGCTTCTCGATGAGCTCCTGCTTGAGCGAGTAGGGCACCGGGGCGGCGTTGGCGATCAGCGTGCGCATCGACGAGAGATCGGCGCGCGCCAGCTCGCCCGGCGGGAGCGTCACGATGCGCTTCAGCTGCGTGGGCGCGGTGAAGGTGTCGGTGACCCGGTGCTCCTTCACCAACCGCAGCCACGCCGTGGGGTCGAACTTGCGCAGCACGATGATCGTGCCGCCGACCGCGTGCGCGAACAGCGCGAACGAGAGCGGTCCCGAGTGGTACAGCGGTCCGGTCGTGAGGTGCACCGCGGGACCGTCGAGCAGGTGGAGCTCCGTGAGCAGGGCGCCGATCGCGGCGGCGTCGCTGCCGGTGCGCATGGCGCCCTTCGGTTTCCCGGTGGTGCCCGACGTGTAGATCATCGTGGCTCCGGCCGCGCCCGCCGCGGGATCGTCGGGCACGTCGGGCGGCGTCGGCTCCTGCGACGCGACCACGTCGTCCCAGCGGACGCACCCCTCCGGTGCGTCGCCGCCGAACACGAGCACGGCGCGCACCTTGGGCAACTGGTCGCGCACCGAGGCGACCAACGGTGCCTGCTCGGCATCGACCAGCACGACGGTCGCGTCGGAGTTGTCGATCACGTACTGCATCTCGGCCGCGTTGAACCGGTACGACACCGGCACCGACGTGACGCCGACCTTGCGGGTGGCGTGGAACGTGGTGATGACCGCGAGCGAATTGGGTCCGCACCACGCGACCCGGTCACCGCGCCGGGCGCCGAGCGTCAGCAAGGCGCGCGCCAGGCGGTTGGCCTCCGCCTCCAGCTCGGCGAAGGACGTGGCCGACGGGTGGCCGCCACCAGCAGCGTCGACGATGACGGCTGCGTGGGCGCCGTTCGTCTCGGCGTGCTGCGTGAGGAGGTCCATGGACGGGTCGGTAGCCTAACCCTCATGCCCCCGACGCTCCCGGCGCGCGACGACGTGCCCGAGCTCTCGGTGGTGATGCCCGCGTACAACGAGTCCGGCTTCATCGACCAGACCCTGAAGGTGCTGGTCAGCGCGTTCCGCGACCGCGGCCTCGCCTTCGAGATGGTGGTGGTGGAGAACGGCTCGACCGATTCGACCCTCGCCGACGTCAGGACCTTCGCGGCCGACGACGACGCCGTGGTGGTGTTGACCCGCCCCGTCGCCGACTACGGCGAGGCCATGCGAGCCGGACTGCTGGCGTCGCGCGGCGACGTGGTCGTGGTGTTCGACGTCGACTACTTCGATCCCGGGTTCGTCGACGTGGTGCTCCCCCGTCTCACCGCGCCCGACGGCCCCGCCATCGTCGTGGGGTCGAAGCGTGCGCCCGGTACCCGTGACACCCGCCCGTGGCCGCGTCGCGCGATCACCGCCGGGTTCTCGACCATCCTCCGTGTCGGGTTCGGACTCCGGGTCTCCGACACGCACGGCATGAAGGGGATGCGCCGCGAGGTCGTCGAGCCGATCGCGCGTCGCTGTCGCAACGGCACCGATCTCTTCGACACCGAGCTCGTGCTCCGAGCCGATCGCGCCGGACTGGTCGTGACGGAGGTGCCGGTCACCGTCGAGGAGCGCCGCCCGGCGCGCACGCCGATCGCCCGCCGGATCGCGCGCACGATGTTCGGGCTGGTCCGCCTCCGGATCCAGCTCTGGCGCGAGCCGCAGGTCCGCGCGTGACCGCCCCGCGCTTCGCCGCCGCGCTCTCCGAGCACCCGGTCGCCTCGCACGCGGTCGGCGAGGTCGCCGGTGAGGTGCTCGAGGCGTTCGGCGGTGACGAACCCGACCTGCTGGTCGTCTTCGTGTCGCCACACTTCGTCGGCGCGCTGGAAGACCTCACCTTCGCGCTGTCGAACCTGCTCGAGTCGCGCGTGACGTTCGGGGCCACCGTCGTCGGCGTCGTCGGCGGGGCCCACGAGGTGGAGGACACGCCCGGTGTGGCCGTCTTCGCGGTCTCGTGCCCCGACGCGGTGCTGACCCCGGTGGCTCTCGACGTGGAGCGCACGCCCGACGGCGCCGCGGTCACCGGGTGGCCCGACCTCGCCGGCGACCCGTCGACCTTGCTGCTGCTCGCCGACCCGTTCAGCTTCCCGCTCGACGGGTTCCTCGCCCGCCTGCGCGACGACCGCCCCGACCTCCAGGTGATCGGCGGCGCGGCGTCGGCGGCGCGCGGCCCGGGCGGCAACCGCCTCGTGCTCGACGGACGGGTCACCGCGACCGGTGCGGTCGGCGTGTTCGTCGAGGGCCTGCCGGTGCGCGCGGTCGTGTCGCAGGGGTGTCGCCCGGTGGGCTCGCCGTTCGTCATCACCCGGGGCGAGGGCAACCGCATCGAAGAGCTCGCGGGTCGGTCCGCCATCGACCGGGTGCAGGACACCGCGGCCGAGGCGAGCGAGACGGACCGCGCCCTCATGCGCGGCGGTCTGCACCTCGGGATCGTCGTCGACGAGCACCGCGCCGACTTCGAGCGCGGTGACTTCCTCGTGCGCAACGTGCTCGGCGGCGATCCCGACACCGGCGCCATCGTCGTCGGCGACGAGATCGAGATCGGGCAGACGGTCCAGTTCCACGTGCGCGACGCGGCCGCGGCCGACGACGACCTCCGCGAGATGCTCGCCGGTGAGGACGCCGCCGCCGCGCTGCTCTTCACCTGCAACGGGCGCGGCATCCGCTTCTTCGGCGAACCCGACCACGACGCCGGCGTCGTCGACCAGTTGCTGGGGCCCCTCCCCGTCGCGGGCGCGTTCTGCGCCGGTGAGGTGGGCCCGGTCGGCGGCCGGTCGTTCCTCCACGGCTTCACCGCCAGCCTCGCGTTGTTCTCGTAGGCTTGGCGGCGGGCTCGTGGAGCGGATCGGGTAGGCGGGGACGAACCGAAGGGGCGAGATGGCAACCACCGACATCGACGTGCGCGAGCTCGAACAGCGTGGGATCGACGTGATCCGCGGGCTGTCGATGGACGCCGTGCAACGCGCCAACTCGGGCCACCCGGGCACGCCGATGGCGCTGGCGCCGCTCGCTCACGTGCTGTTCACCCGGATCATGAAGTACGACGCGTCCGCGCCCGACTGGCCCGACCGCGACCGCTTCGTGCTCTCGAACGGGCACGCGTCGATGCTCCTCTACTCGCTGCTCTACCTCACCGGCTACGGGCTCACCCTCGACGACATCCGCGACTTCCGGCAGTGGGGCTCGAAGACCGCCGGCCACCCCGAGTACACCCACGTGCCCGGCATCGAGGTGACCACCGGGCCCGCTCGGACAGGGCTTCGGCAACGGGGTCGGGATCGGGCTGGCGGAGGCGAACCTCCGGGCGCGCTTCGGCGAGGAGGTCGTCGACCACCACACGTTCGTGTTCTGCGGCGACGGCGACCTCCAGGAGGGCGTGAGCCACGAGGCGGCGTCGATCGCGGGCCACCTCGGGCTCGGGCGCCTCACCTACGTCTACGACGACAACCACATCACCATCGACGGTCCCACCGAGCTCTCCTACACCGACAACGTGCCCGAGCGCTTCGAGGCCTACGGCTGGCACGTGGTGCAGCTCGGAGAGGTGGCCAACGACCTCGACGCACTGGAGGCCGGGCTCCGCGAGGCGATGGCCGAGACCGCACGGCCCAGCATGGTGGTGCTGCGCAGCCACATCGGCTACCCGTCGCCGAAGTACACCGACACCGCCAAAGCCCACGGCGAGGCGCTCGGCGCCGACGAGGTCGCCGCGGTCAAGGAGATCCTCGGCCTGCCGGCGGAGGACTTCTACTCCCCCGCCGACGTCGTCGAGTACTACCGCGAGGCCGGCACGCGTGGCCGCGCCGGCGCGCGAAGCGTGGGAGCAGCGACGGGCCGCGTTCCGCGACTCGGAGCCCGAGATGGCGGCACAGCTCGACGCCTGTCACGCCAACCGCGGGGTCGTCCGGCTGGGAATCGGTCCTGCCGGTGTGGAAGGAGGGCGAGGAGCTCGCCACCCGGCAGGCGTGCGCCAAGGTCGTCAACGCGGTGCTCGACGTC
Organism: uncultured Actinomycetes bacterium; assembly: GCA_963835985.1. Classification (GTDB taxonomy): domain Bacteria; phylum Actinomycetota; class Acidimicrobiia; order IMCC26256; family DASPTH01; genus DASUAS01. Next base: position 13,667 of record CAWIHV010000005.1, read on the forward strand.
GTACCCGGTCTGGTGGTCGGCGCGGCCGACCTCACCGGCAACACCGGCATGAAGCTCGACGACACTCCGGCGATCGCCACCCACGAGTTCGGCGGTCGCGGCGTCCACTACGGCATCCGCGAGCACGGCATGGGCGCGGTGATGAACGGCATGGCGGTCTCGTCGCTCATGCCCGCCGGTGGCACGTTCTTCGTGTTCAGCGACTACATGCGCGGCGCGGTGCGCCTCGCCGCGTTGTCGCAGTACAAGTCGCTGTTCGTGTGGACGCACGACTCCGTCGGTCTCGGCGAGGACGGTCCGACCCACCAGCCGATCGAGCAGCTCGCCGCCATGCGGGCGATGCCGGGGCTCCGCGTGATCCGGCCGGCCGATGCCAACGAGGTGAGCCAGGCGTGGCGCGTGCACGTCGACGGCGACGGGCCCACTGCGTTGATCCTCACCCGCCAGAAGCTCCCCGTGCTCGGCGCCACCGCCGACCGCGCGCCCGACGGCGTGCCGCGTGGCGCGTACACGCTCGTCGACGAGGAGGGTGACGGTCTCGACCTCGTGTTGATCGGCACCGGGTCGGAGGTGTCGCTCTGCGTCGACGCGCTCGACCTGCTCGACGGGCTGTCGGTCCGGGTGGTGTCGATGCCCTCGTGGGAGCTGTTCGCGCTGCAGTCCGACGACGACCGCGAGCAGGTGCTGCCGGCCGACGTGCCGACGCTGGCGGTCGAGGCCGGGGCCACGTTCGGGTGGGAGCGCTACGCCGACGACGTGATCGGCATCGACCACTTCGGTGCGTCCGCGCCCGGTCCCGTCGCCCTGGAGAAGTTCGGCTTCACCCCCGAGCACGTCGCCGCGCGCGCCCGCGCGCTGGTCGAGAACGGAGTGCAACTGATGGCAGGTAGTGCGATCGCCCGGCTGAACGACTTCGGGCAGAGCCCGTGGTACGACAACCTCGCCCGTCCGCTGCTCACCGGCGGTGGCCTGGCCAAGCTGGTCGCGGACGACGGCATCCGCGGCGTCACCTCCAACCCGACCATCCTCGACAAGGCCATCGGTGCCGGTGAGGGGTACGACGAGGCGCTCGCGGAGTGCGCGAAGGAAGGGCAGTCGATCGAGGAGACCTACTGGTCGGTCGTGATCGACGACATCCAGCACGCCACCGAGGTGCTGCGCCCGGTGTACGACGCGCACGGTGGAGGCGACGGCTTCGTCTCGCTCGAGGTCGCGCCCACGCTCGCGCACGACACCGCCGGCACCATCGCCGCGGCCCGCTCGCTGCACGACCGCGTCGACCGTCCGAACCTCATGATCAAGATCCCGGCGACGCTCGAGGGCATCCCCGCGATCGAGGAGACGATCGCGTCGGGCATCACCGTCAACGTCACGCTCATCTTCTCGCTGGATCGTCACGCCAAGGTGATCGAGGCCTACCTGAAGGGTCTCGAGCGGTTCGTCGAAGGCGGCGGCGACCCGTCGACCATCGCGTCGGTGGCGTCGTTCTTCGTGAGCCGGGTCGACACCGAGACCGACCGGCGCCTCCCCGAGGACAGCCCGCTGCGCGGCAAGGCCGCGGTCGCCAACGCCAAGCTCGCCTACGCGCTGTTCCGTGAGAAGTTCTCCGGACCGCGTTGGGATGCGCTCGCGGCCAAGGGCGCGCGGCTTGCAGCGCCCGCTGTGGGCGTCGACGTCGACCAAGAACCCGGCGTACTCGCCGACGCTCTACGTCGACGAGCTCATCGGTCCCGACACCGTGAACACGCTGGCGCCGGCGTCGATCGAGGCGCTGCAGCGGGGCGAGGGCAACCAGCGTGCGAACACGGTCACCGAGGACGTCGACGGCGCCCGTCAGGTGATGGTCGACCTCGCCGCGGCGGGCGTCGACATCGACGACGTGACCGACACCCTCGAACGTGAGGGCGTCGACTCCTTCGCGGCGTCGTTCACCGACGCGTTCGGCACCATCGAGAAGCGCCGCGCCGAAGTCACGTCCTGACCATCGCCAGCTTTCGGCGCCCCTACTGCGTGTACGTCACGGCGTAGGGGCGCCAAAACGGGTCAAGAGTCGGCGAGTGACAGGCCGCGGCGCGGAGGTGGTCGGCGAGCTCGCTCGGCGGGACGCGCGCGCGTTGAGACCACTGGTGCTCGGCATCACGTAGGCGGGACGGCCGCCGATGCCGTCGGGCTGCTCCCCCGCCACCGCCTTCCGGTCGACCGCGGCGCGCCAGCCGGCGAGGCCCACGAAGCACACCGCGCCCGGCTGCAACCACTCCACCAGTCGTTCGACGCGCGCCAGGCCGGCGCGGTACTCGTCGCGGGTCAGCTCGTCGGCGCGGGGCGTCGCCCGCTTCACCAGGTCGGTCATCCCGATGCCCGCGGCCAGCGCGGCACGCGTGTCGCGGTCGACGCTCACCAATCCGGCCGCGATCGCCGCGGTCCAGAACCGGTTGCCGGCGCGGGCGAACCCGACGCCCACGTCGGCCGAGTACACCGACGGGTTCAGTCCGCACACCAGGAGCCGCATCCCCGGCCCGACCGTGTCGGGCAGCGTGCGGGCGCGGGTGACCCGCACCTGGATCCAGTGCGAATCGGAGTCCACCGCGCACGTCTGCACGTCGAAGCCGGCGCCGACGAACACGTCGCGCAGCGCGTCGGGATCCCACGCCGCGAACCAGCGGCCGGCGAAGTCGTCGTCGGGCAGCTCGCCGTCCTGCGCTCCCGACAGCAGCAGGAGGTGCGCGGGCGCTCCCACCGCGAGCGCACCGTGGAGCTCAGCCAGCGCGAGCGGCAGTCGTTCGCGCCGCACGTGCAGGTAGCTCGCCCGCGCCCATCCGCCGCCCAGCGCCCCGCGTCGGAACGGCAGCGCCTCGAGATCGGCCTGGACCGGCCACGCATCGGGAGCGGCCTCACGGGCCAGCCGCACCATCGCGTGCGCGGCGTCGAGGGCGACCGCGGGTCTCGGGAGGTGGGGAAGGTGGAGCCCGGCACCACAGCCGAGGTCGGCCACGACGGTGCCTTCGGCCACGTCGGCGGCCAGCGACCGGACGTGGTCGAGGAACCGCGGTGGCCGCGCGTCGTCGCGCCAGTCCACCGCGCCGTTCCTCGTACACCCGAACCGTGTCCCGCTCCACGTCCGTATGATGACCGCCGTGCACGGGGAGGTCAGGCTCGTCGACGACGTGGCCAGCGCGTTCGCCGACGTGGTGGTCGACACCGCACCGGCGTCGATCGCCCTGTCGGGCGGCGGCACCGCCGAGGACGCCTACCGGGTGCTCGCGGGGCGGGAGCTCGACTGGTCGGGCATCGACGTGTGGTTCGGTGACGAACGCTTCGTGCCCGTCGACGACCCCGACTCCAACGAGGGCATGGCCCGCGCCGTGCTGCTCGACCGTGTCGGTCCGCGCCGCATCCGCTCGATGGCCGGCGCCGGGTCGACCGCCGAGGCTGCGGCCGCGGCGTACGACGAGCAGGTCGCGGCCGCGCCGCCGATCGATCTGGTCCACCTCGGGCTCGGGCCCGACGGCCACACCGCGTCGCTGTTCCCCGGCTCGGCGGCGCTCGCCGTGCAGGACCGCCTCGTGGTCACCAACGGCGACGACCTGCATCCGCATCCGCGCCTGACGTTCACGTACCCGGCGTTGGCACGCTCGCGCCTGGTGGTGTTCACCGTCGCCGGTGACGACAAGCGCGACGCGTTCACGCGCATCCGGGCCGGCGACGATCTTCCCGCCGCGCACGTCGACCGCGGCGCGTGTGCTCTGGCTCGTGGACCCCGCGGCTCACGGCTGACCGCCACGACGAGGAGGAACTTCGATGGAAGTCTGGGAGCTGGTCGCTCGCGAGAGCATCCGCGACTGCATCGCCCGGTACAACGCCAACGGTGACAGCGGTCGCATCGACCAGATGGTCGAGGTGTTCGCCCCCGACGGCATCATGGAGACCGGCAGCGGTCGCTACGTGGGCCGTGACGCCATCCACGCGTTCATGTCGTCGGTGGTCGACCGCGGCCGTCCTGCGGCGGACGACAGCGAGGAGTCGGTGATCATGACGCCGACCCAGGAGTGGCTGGCACGGGGACGCGTGCCGTTCATCCGCCACTTCACCGCCACCACGCAGATCGACGTGCTCGACGAGACCCACGCCAAGGCGCGCTCGTACTACCTCTTCCTGACCGTCCACGGCCTCGACCACTGGGGCCGATACTTCGACGAGTTCGCCCCCGTCGACGGGAAGTGGCTGATCACCCACCGGCGCGAGATGACCGACGCCGCGTTCTCGGGTGGTTGGGGTGCCGCCGCCGCGCGGGGGCAGGGGCGGCGACGCGGTCGAGCACCTGACCCGGCCGCTGGCGTTCTGACGCCGGGTAGCCTCCCGACCATGACCGCGACCGTCGGCACGCCGAGCGACGTCGACGCGCTGCTCGACGCCCCGCTCCCCGAGCTCATGGCACGCGCCGCGGCGGTCCGCGACGCCGCGCACGGTGCCCGCATCACCTTCTCGCCCAAGGTGTTCATCCCGCTGACGATGCTCTGTCGCGACAAGTGCGGCTACTGCACGTTCGCCAAGCCGCCGGCGCACCTCGTGTCGCCCTACCTCGAGCTCGACGAGGTGCTCGCCATCGCGCGCCGCGGCGCGGAGCTCGGTTGCCACGAGGCGCTGTTCACCCTCGGCGAGGCGCCCGAGGACCGCTATCCCGACGCCGCCGCCTGGCTCACCGCACGCGGGTACTCGTCGACGGTCGACTACCTCGTCGCCGCGGCCGCCGCCGTGCTCGCGGAGACGGGACTGCTCCCCCACGCCAACGCCGGTGCGCTCGAGCGAGGACGAGCTCACCCGTCTGCGAGCGGTCTCCCCGTCGCAGGGGATGATGATCGAGACCCTGGCCGAGCGGCTGGGCGAGCCCGGCGGCCCGCACGCCGGCGCCCCCGACAAGACGCCGGCGCGACGGCTGGCCACGCTCGACGCCGCGGGCCGGGCCCGCGTGCCGTTCACCACGGGCATCCTCGTGGGCATCGGCGAGACCCGGCGGGAGCGCGTCGAAGCCCTCCTCGCCATCCAGGCCTCCCACGCCCGGCACGGTCACGTGCAGGAGGTGATCGTCCAGAACTTCCTGCCCAAGAGCGGCACGTCGATGTGGCGAGCGCCGGCGTGCCCGCCCGACGAGTTCCTCTGGACCATCGCCGTCGCCCGCCTCGTGCTCGACCCGTCCATCCACCTCCAGGCACCGCCCAACCTCTCCGACCCCGACGATCTCGCCGCACTCGTCGCCGCCGGGATCGACGACTGGGGTGGCGTCTCGCCGGTCACGCCCGACCACGTGAACCCCGAACGGCCCTGGCCCACGCTCGAACTCCTGCGCGACGCCACCGAAGCGACCGGTCACACGCTGGCACCCCGTCTCACCGTGTACCCCGAGTACGTGCGCGACGGCGACCGCTGGCTCCACGACGACGTTCGCTTCGCGGTGCGCTGCGCGTCCGACCTCGAAGGCCTCGCCCGCGACGACTCGTGGTCGGCCGGCGGCGACGTCGCACCGCCCGCGCTGGTTCCCGCCGCGCTCCCGCCCGGTTGGACGGCCCGGGCGCGCACCCCCGTCGGCGAGGTGCTCGACGGTGTCCTCGCGGGTGAAGAGGTCGACGTCGACCAGATCGTCACCCTGCTCGGCGCGCGCGGCCCCGACTTCCTCGAGGTCGCGGCGGTCGCCGATCAGCTGCGGATCGACACCGTCGGCGACGCGGTCACGTTCGTGCGCAACCGCAACATCAACTACACGAACGTGTGCACCTTCAAGTGCAGGTTCTGCGCGTTCTCCAAGGGCCCGCTCTCGCTCAACCTCCGCGGCACGCCGTACCTGCTCGAGATGGAGGAGATGCAGCGCCGCGTGCTCGAGGCGGTCGACTGCGGCGCCACCGAGGTGTGCCTCCAGGGCGGCATCCACCCGAACTTCGACGGCAACTACTACCTCGACGTGGCGCGGGCGGTGAAGGAGGTCGCGCCGCAGATCCACGTGCACGGCTTCACCGCGCTCGAGGTCACCGAGGGCGCTCGCCGTCTCGACATGCCGCTGCGCGACTACCTCGTGCAGGCGAAGGACGCCGGCCTGGCGACGCTGCCGGGCACCGCGGCGGAGATCCTCGACGACGAGGTGCGGGCGATCATCTGTCCCGACAAGATCGACACCGAGGAATGGCTCGACGCGCACCGCACCGCGCACTCGGTGGGGCTCCGTTCCAACGTCACGATCATGTTCGGACACGTCGAACGCCCCGAGCACGTGGCGCGGCACCTCGTGCGCACCCGCGCGGTGCAGAAGGAGACCGGCGGCTTCACCGAGTTCGTGCCGCTCCCGTTCGTGCACATGGCCACGCCGATCTACCTGCAGCAGAAGTCGCGCCGGGGTCCCACCATGCGCGAGGTGCTGCTCATGCACGCGGTGGGCCGCATCGCGTATCGCGGCTGGATCGACAACGTGCAGGTGTCGTGGGTCAAGACCGGGGTGCGCGGCGCCCGCCAGGCGCTGCAGGCCGGGTGCAACGACCTCGGTGGCACGCTGATGGACGAGAACATCTCGCGCGCCGCCGGCGCGAGCCACGGTCAGGAGCTCGACGAGTCGGAGCTGCGCGCGATCGTCGAACCGCTCGGGCGTCCGCTCGAGCAGCGCACGACGCTCTACGGGCGCACCCACACCGAGGGTCGGCGGCTGCGCCCGCCGCCCGAGGCGGTCGAGGCCGACCGGCTCGCCGCGGCGGCGACATCCACGCCCGTCACCTTCGGTGGCGTGCGGAGCAGCGCGTCGTGAGCGTCGTCGTGAGCCGGTCTCGACGTCGTCGGCATCGGCAACGCGCTGGTCGACGTGCTCAGCCACGAGAGCCACGAATTCCTCGTCGAGCATCACCTCACCGCGGGTGCGATGGAGCTCATCGACACCGAGCGGGCCGAGCACCTGTACGCGGCGATGGGTCCCGCGATCGAGATCTCGGGCGGCTCCGCGGCCAACACGTTGGTCGGCGTCGCGTCGCTCGGCGGGAGCGCCGCGTTCATCGGGCGGGTCGCCGACGACGACCTCGGCACCGTGTTCGGCCACGACATCCGCGCCGCCGGCGTGGAGTTCGTCGCCAAGCCCGCGGTCGACGGCGAGCCCAGCGGACGTTGCCTCATCATGGTCACGCCCGACGCGCAACGCACCATGAACACGTACCTCGGCGCGTCGGCGCAGCTCGGTCCGGGCGACGTCGACGGCGACCTCGTCGCCCGCGCGCAGGTGCTCTACCTCGAGGGCTACCTCTGGGACGAGCCCGCGGCCAAGGAGGCGTACCGCCTCGCCGCACGCGCCGCGCACGACGCCGGCAACCGGGTCGCGTTCACGCTGTCCGACTCGTTCTGCGTCGACCGGCACCGTCACGAGTTCCTCGAGCTGGTGGAGTCGGAGGTCGACGTGCTCTTCGCCAACGAGGCGGAGATCACGTCGCTGTACGAGGTCGACGAGTTCGACGACGCCCTGCAGCGGGTGCAGCACCACTGCGAGATCGCCGCGCTCGACCCGCAGCGCACGCGGCGCGGTGATCGTGGCGCGCGACGAGGTGCACGTGGTCGACGCGGTGCCCGTCCGCGAGGTCGTCGACACCACCGGCGCCGGCGACCTGTTCGCCGCCGGGTTCCTCTACGGCCTCACGCACGGCTACGACCTCGGCACCGCCGCCCGCCTCGGCGCGCTGGCCGCCGGCGAGATCATCAGCCACCTCGGCGCCCGCCCGGCGACCTCCCTGGCCGAGCTCGCCGCTCCCCTGCTCGATCGGTGAGCCCGGGATGAAGCTCCCGCGGTACCGCACCGGCGACGACGGGCTCGACGCCGAGGTGGCCGCACTGGTCGACCAGGTCAGCGATCCCGCCGACGCCGACCTGATCTTCGAGCTCGTCGCGTCGGCGTTGCGCCTCGCTCGTGACAGTGCCGATCGCGGCGATCTGAAGATCGCCAACGCGGCGCTCAAGGAGATGCGCCACACGTTCCACGTGTTCGCGCCGTATCGGTCCGCGCTCAAGGTGGCGATCTTCGGCTCGGCCCGGACGCAACCCGACAGTCCCGCTCTACCTCCAGACGCGCGACTTCGCCGCGGCCATGGCGAAGCTCGACTGGATGGTCGTGACCGGCGCGGGCCCCGGGATCATGGAAGCGGGGATCGAGGGGGCGGGGGCCGAGAACGCGTTCGGCGTGAGCATCCTCCTTCCCTTCGAGACCACGACCAGCCAGTTCCTCGCCGACGATCCGAAGCTCATCAACTTCCGCTACTTCTTCACCCGCAAGCTCGAGTTCATCAAGGAGTCCGACGCCTTCGTGCTCCTGCCCGGCGGGTACGGCACCCTCGACGAGGCGTTCGAGCTGCTCACGTTGCTGCAGACGGGCAAGGCCCAACCCGCGCCGGTGATCATGCTCGACGTCCCCGGCGGCACCTACTGGCAGCACTGGGGCACCTTCGTGGCCCGCGAGCTCGAGGGGCCCGGCTACGTGTCGCTCGAGGACGACCACCTCTTCCTGGTCACCGACGACGTCCAGGCCGCGGTCGACGAGATCCTCGGCTTCTACCGCAACTACCACTCGCAGCGGTTCGTGAAGGGACGGCTGGTGTTGCGCATGCAGCACGCGCCGTCGCCGGCGCAGCTCGCGGCACTCAACGCCGAGTTCGCCGACATCGTGGTGCGCGGCGAGATGGAGGTCATCGAGGCGACACCCGAGGAGGTGGCCGACGACGACCACGTCGACCTGGCCCGCCTGGCGTTCCGGTTCAACCGCCACGGATGGTCGCGTCTGCGCATGCTCATCGACCGCCTCAACGCCCGACCCGACCCGTGAGCAGCTCGTGAGTCAGGTCACCTACGACTTCTCGGGCCGGGTGGCACTGGTCACCGGCGCGGGCGCCGGTATCGGGCGCGCCTCGGCGCTCGCCTTCGCGCGCGCCGGCGCCGCGGTCATCGTCGCCGACGTCGACCAGCGCGGCGGGCGCGAGACGGTGGAGCTCGCCGGCGCGAACGCGCGCTACGTGCACGTCGACGTGGCGTCGACCGACTCGGTGCGCACGATGGTGGCCGCCGCCATCGTGCAGTTCGGGCGGCTCGACTACGCGCACAACAACGCCGGTGTCGCGGCCGCGCAGCACGACGTCGCCGACCTGCCCGAGGAGGAATGGGACCGCGTGCAGGGTGTGATGCTGCGCGGTGTGTACCTCTGCATGAAGTACGAGTTGCCGCACCTGCTCGAGACGAGCGGTGCGATCGTCAACACCGCGTCGGGTGCGGGCCTGGTGGGCTACCCGGGCCAGTCGCCGTACGTCTCGTCGAAGCACGGCGTGCTCGGGCTCACCAAGTCGGCCGCGCTGGAGTACGGGCGCCAGGGCGTGCGGGTGAACGCGGTGTGCCCGGGGACGGTGCTCACGCCGATGGTCGAAGCGGCGACGCAGCTCCCCGGGCTCGAGGAGCAGCTGGTGGCGCTGCATCCGATCGGGCGCATCGGCACACCCGAGGAGATCGCCAACGCCGTGTTGTGGCTCTGCTCCGACGACGCGTCGTTCGTGCTCGGTCACGCCCTCGCCGTCGACGGGGGCTACGTCGTTCCCTGACCCCCTTCCCCATGCTGGAGGTTCCCATGGCCGTGAATCCGATCCCCGAGGGCTACCCGCGCGTCTCGCCGTACCTGTGCTGTCGTGGTGCGGCCGACGCCATCGAGTTCTACAAGGCGGTCCTCGGCGCGACCGAGCGCATGCGGATGCCGGGCGACTCGCCCGACAACATCGGCCACGCCGAGATCGAGATCGGCACCGGCCTGGTGATGATCGCCGACGAGTTCCCCGACCACGGGTTCCTCTCGCCGCAGACGATCGGCGGGTCACCGGTCACGGTGCACGTCTACGTCGAGGACGCCGACGCGGTGTTCGCCAAAGCCGTCGCCGCCGGTGCGACTGTCACCCGCCCGATGGAGGACCAGTTCTACGGCGACCGCCTGGGTCAGTTCGTCGACCCGTGGGGCCACCGGTGGAGCGTCGCCAGCCACGTCGAGGACGTCTCCGAGGAGGAGATGGGCCGCCGCATGGCAGAGCTCGACGGGCACTGGCCACCTCCCACGAACATCTCAAGGTTCGCGTGCGTAGGTGACGGTCAACCTCGAGATGTTCGCCTGGTCAGTCGTATTCGGGCGCGCCGCCCAGCGCCACGATCGCCTTCTCGATCGCGCGACGGGCCTGCAGCAGCTTCTTCTCCTCGGCGAGCGCGTCGGCGTCGCCGTCCTCGGCCGCGGCCCGGAGGCGCTCGTAGGCGAGGTCGCGCAGGTCGGCCTCGACCGAGCGCAACCGCTCGACGATCGGTTCGGCGTCACGCATCGGTCGTCTCCCCATCGGTGAGGGCTGTCGGCCAGGAGCTCGGCGGGATGGCGCACGGTGAGGCCCGCGGCCTGGAGGTGCATCGCACAACCGGGGTTGGCGGAGACGACGACGAGCGGTGCGTCCGCGTCACGGTGCGCGGCGCGGAGCGCGGCGACCTTCCGGTCGCGGATCTGGCCCGAGAGCTCCGGTTCGTGCACCGAGTAGGCACCGCCGGCGCCGCAACACAACCCGTCGTCGGCGGTCTCCTCGAGCCGGTACGCGGGCGCGAGCACCGTCCGCACCGCGCCCTGCGCCTTCTGCACGTGGCGGAGGTGGCACGGGTCCTGCACCACCACCGCCGTGCCGGTGTCGCGCAACTCGGGCGGCGCGTGCGTGGCGACCCACTCGGAGAAGTCGACGACGCGAGCGGCGAAGGCGTGGGCCGCGGGCGTGCCGACGAGGCGCCCGTAGTCCTTCATCGCCGCGCCGCAGCCCGCGCTGTCGACCACCACGGGCGTGTCGCCCGGCATCGACGCGATGACGCGTCTCGCCAGCTTGCGGGCGCGGCCGATCCGGCCCGCGTGCGTGTGCAGCGCACCGCAGCAGTCGCCTCCGCGCCCCGGGAGCCCGACGCTCGCTCCGCCGGCGCGCATGACCCGCAACGCGGCGCGGTGCACGTCGCGCTGCCAGGCGTCCATGACGCACCCGGGGAAGAGGTACGCCGAGACCGGCCCGGCATCGGCGACCAACGGTGTGCGCAGCGATCGGATCGACAGCCGCGGCAGACCGAAGCGCGCCGGCACCAGGTGCAGCCGCTGCGCGACGAGCAGCAGCCACGTCAGCGCGACGAGCACCGTGTGCCGCGGCAGCACCAGCGTGAACGCGATCCATTCTCCGAGCCGGCGCGACGAGCGTCCCACGTCACCGGCGGGAGCCGGGTGCTGGACCAGCGCGGCGTTCGCGCCTTCGACCAGGTGACCGAACGGCACGGTCGACGGGCACGCGGCCTCACAGCCGAGGCACTGCACGCACGTCTCGATGGTCTCGCGGAACGCGTCGTCGAGCGGCGCGCCGTCGAGCTCGACCGCGCGCATGGCGGCGATGCGCCCGCGCGGGGAGAGGCGCTCGAGCCCGGTGACGCGATACGTCGGGCAGTGCGGGAGGCAGAGCCCGCAGCCCACGCAGGCCACGAGCTCGTCCTCGTCGACGGGGAGGAGGCCGGCCCGTCCGCGCGGGCCGGTGGCGCGTGGAGCTCAGCCATCGACGCGTGCTCCCGGAAGGCGGCCGGGCGAGCACTTGCCGGTGGGATCGAACGCGTCACGGATCCGTTCGGCGAGCGCGGCGTTGGGCGCGGCGCCCCCGAAGCCGTCGAGACCCGGCGCACCGGCCTCGCGCAGCAGCCACCCTCCGGCCGACTCGGCGACGGCGCGTGCCCGCGCCAGCGCGGCTTCGGCGTCGGCCGCCACGTGCACGGTGCCGACGCCGACCTCGGCGAGCCAGCGCACCCCCGTGGCGTCGAGCGGATCGGCGAGGGTCGGCACCGCCGACGGTCGTACCGAGATCCGGCCCCGATGAGGACCATCGGGCCATGCGGGTGCGGCACTCCGCTCGGCGGGCGCACCGATCCGGATGCGCTCGGCGTCGACGTCGGCGGCGGCCCCTTCGAGCAGCACGTGAGTGGTGGCGCCGTCCCAGGTGATGCACGTCGGCCGGTAGAGCGCGCGCCGCACCGCGAACGGGTCGACGTGGGTCGTGAACCACTCGGACGACGCCGGCCGCGGCTGGCAGCGCAGCGTCACCTGCACGAGCACGCCGATGGTGCCCAGCGACCCGACCAACAACCGGGGCAGGTCGTAGCCGCTCACGTTCTTGACCGTCGGGCCACCGCCCTTCACGAGCCGGCCGTCGGCGGTGACGAAGCGCACTTCGAGGAGGCGGTCGCGCAGGGGCCCGAGCCGCAGGCGGCGGTGGCCCGAGAGCCCGGTGGCGAGGACGCCGCCCACGGTGGCGCTGCTGTCGCGCGGGTCGAGCGCGCACTCCTGGCCCTCGGCGCCCAACACGTCGGCGAGCTCGTCGCATCGGGTGCCCGCGCCGATCGTGACCGTGAGGTCGGCCGGGTCGTAGGCCACCACGCCGTCGGGTGCGGTCACGGGCACGACGTCGTCGCCGCCCGGCGGCGGACCACCGACCTCCCAGTGCGTACGGCTCCCGACCGGGGCGATGGTCGCGGCCTGGGCCACGACCGTCGCACAGATCGTCGATCGCGGTGACGGCGACCATCAGGACTGCATCTCCATCAGATCCACGCCCCCTCGGGGACCCGTTGCAGCTCGCCGCACCGGCTCCCGCGCGGCAGGATCTTCTGCGGGTTGGCGCGGCCCGACGGGTCGAACGCGTCGCGCAGTCGGGCCTGGGCGTCGAGGTCGTCGGGTCCGAAGATGAGGGGCATCGCCTCGCGCTTCTCGAGCCCGATGCCGTGCTCCCCCGAGAGCACGCCGCCGGCGGCCACGCACGCGGCGAGGATCTCGTCGCCCGCCCGGTGCACGCGCTCCCACACGCCCGGCTCGCGCGCGTCGAACACGATCAGCGGATGCAAGTTGCCGTCGCCGGCATGGAAGACGTTCATCATCGTGAGCTGCTGCTCCTCGGCGATCGCGTACACCTGGCGCAGCACGTCGACGAGCTTCGTGCGCGGCACCACCGCGTCGTGCAGGTAGTAGTCGGGCGCGATGCGGGCGATGGCACCGAACGCCGACTTGCGTCCCTTCCAGAGCAGCGCCCGCTCGGCCTCGTCGACCGCGACCCTGACCGTGCGCGCTCCGTGCTCGCGCCCGACGCGGGACACCGCGTCGACCTGGTGGGCGACTCCCCCTTCGAGGCCGTCGACCTCGACCAGCAGCACCGCGGCAGCGTCACGGGGGTAGCCGGCGCCCACGTAGTCCTCGACCGCCCGCGTGATCTCGGCGTCCATCATCTCGAGTGCCGCGGGCACGATGCCGGCGGCGATGATCCCGCTCACGGTGGCCGCCGCCGCCTCGATCGAGGTGAAGTCGAGCAGCAAGGTGCGCACCACCGGAGGGTTCGGGGTGAGCCGCACCGCGATCCGGGTGGCGATGCCCATCGTGCCTTCGGAGCCGATGAAGCAGCCTCGCAGGTCGTAGCCGGGCTGGTCCGGCTCGAGGCCGCCCAGGTGCGCGACCGACCCGTCGGCCAGCACCACGTCGAGCGCGAGCACGTGGGCGGCGGTGACGCCCGACGAGAGGCAGTGCGGCCCGCCGGCGTTGGTCGCCACGTTGCCGCCGATGGTGCAGGCCTGCTGCGACGAGGGGTCGGGTGCGTAGTGCAACCCCAGGTGCGCGACCTCGCGACTGAGGTCGAGGTTGAGCACGCCGGGCTCGACCCACGCCACCCGCTCGTCCTCGTCGATCTCGAGCACGCGGTTCAGGCGGGTGGTCACGATGACGACGGGATCGTCGACCGGGGTCGCCCCGCCGGCGAGTCCGGTGCCGCTGCCCCGCGTCACGAACGGGCGGTCGTGCCGCGCGGCGACGCGCACCGCGGCGGCGACGTCGTCGCCCGAGCGCGGGAAGCACACCACCGCGGCGCGGCCGCGCGCGACGCCGGCGTCGCGCGCGTACAGCGCCAGTTCGAGCGGTTCGGCGCGCCGCGCCGTCGGGCCCGAGTGCCGACTGCAGGTCGGCGAGAAGTGCGCGCGAGTCGTCGATGTGCACGAGACTACGACGGCCGTCGCTTACGCTCGTCACCTGATGGGCAAGCGCAACGGCACCAGCAGCCCGAACAGGGCCGCGAACGGCACCAGCGGCCCGGTGGGCGCGACGCGTGAGTGGGTCTCGTTCGTCGATCCGGGTGACGAGGGTCGCACCTGGCAGATCGACGTCACGTTCCTGCTCTCGTCGTGGGAGTGCATCTTCGGGTGTGGGTGCCAGGGCATCTGGACCGCCCCCACCCCCGAGCTGGTGCACGGATGCTGCACGTACGGCGCCCACTTCACCGACAAGGCCGACCGCGACCACGTGGCGAAGGTGGCGAAGACCCTGAGCGCCGACGAGTGGCAGTTCGCCAAGCTCGGCCGCAAGCACGGCATCTACGAGAAGGTCAAGCCCGAGCCCGACGACGAGCCGGGTCCCACCGAGTGGAAGACACCGGTGGTCGACGACGCCTGCATCTTCCTGAACCGGCCCGATTTCAGCGCGGGCCCCGGCTGTGCGCTGCACCTCCACGCGCTCAACACCGGCAAGCACTTCAGCGAGTTCAAGCCCGAGGTGTGCTGGCAGGTTCCCCTGCGGCGCATCGACGACGAGCAGGACGACGGGACCGTCGTCTCCCGTCTCACCGAGTTCGGACGTGAGGGCTGGGGTGAGGGTGGAGAAGACTTCGGCTGGTGGTGCACCGAGGCGCCGGAGGCGTTCGTCGGTACCCGGCCGGTGTACGAATCGATGAGCGTCGAGCTGCGGAAGATGCTCGGCAAGAAGCTCTACGCGCGGGTCGTCGAGTACCTCGACGGCCGCCGGAAGGCGAAGTCGTTCCCCCCGGTCGCGCACCCCGCGGCCGTGCCCGTGAAGCTGGGCAAGACCAAGCGTCGCTAGAGGTAGAGGCCGGTCTGGCCGTCTTCCCGCACCGACGCCACCGCGTGGATGTCGCGTTCGCGCAGGATGAGGTACTCCTCGCCGCGGATCTCCACCTCGAAGCCCGCGTCCGGGGCGAACAGCACCCGGTCGCCCTCCTCGAGGTTGCGGACCGTGGGCCCGACCGCCACCACCTCGGCCCAGGTGAGGCGCCGGTTCAGGTTGGCGGTGGCGGGGATGAGGATCCCGCCCCGGCTCTTGCGGTCGCCCGCATCGTCGGACGGCAACACGAGGAGGCGGTCGGCGGTCATGCGGATCGCCTGCTTGGCGTCGTTGCGGTCGGTGGCGGAGGGAGCCATGTTCGGAGGTTACCGTTCGGCTTCGAGGCGTCTCCGGCGCTGCGGCTAGATTCGCCCGAGTGGGCGAGACCTCCGAGGTTGCCGGGCACAACGCACCTGCTGCGCCGCTCGTGATGCATTCCCGGGCCGAGGTCGACGCCGCTGATCGGTGGAGCCGCCGGGCGTTGCGCACCTCGCTGGCCTACTTCCACCTCACCAAGCCCCGTGTGATCGAGCTGCTGCTCGTCACCACCCTGCCGGCGATGATCCTGGCGGCCGGCGAGATGCCCTCGATCGGGCTCATCCTCTCGGTGCTCTTCGGTGGTGCGCTCGCCGCCGGCGGCGCCAACACCATCAACTGCTGGATCGAGCGCGACCGCGACCAGATGATGCGCCGCACCGCGCACCGGCCGCTCCCCCACGGCGACGTCAAGCCCGAAGGCGCGCTCGTGTTCGGCCTGGTGCTCGAAGCCCTCGCCTTCGCGCTCCTCTGGTCGACGGTGAACCTGCTGTCGGCCTCGCTCGCGGTGAGCGCCATGTTGTTCTACGTGTTCGTCTACACGATCTGGTTGAAGCCGCGGAGCCCGCAGAACATCGTGATCGGCGGCGCCGCCGGCGCGGTGCCGGTGCTGGTGGGCTGGGCCGCGGTCACCGGCGGGCTCGCGGCGCCGGCGTGGGTGCTGTTCGCCATCGTGTTCTTCTGGACGCCGCCGCACTTCTGGGCCCTGTCGCTGAAGTACTTCGACGACTACAAAGCCGCCGGGATCCCGATGCTCCCGGTGGCGAAGGGCATCCCCACCGCGGTGCGCCAGATCGTCGTCTACTCGTTCGTCGTGGTCGCGGTCACCTTCACGCTGCCGCTGACGACCGACGCCGTCGGCGCGGTCTACATCGTCACCGCCGCCGTGCTCGGCGCGCTGTTCATCGCCCAGGCGATCCGTCTGGCGCGCGACACCACGCCCGCGCAGGCCATACGGTTGTTCACCTTCTCGAACACCTACCTCGCGCTCCTCTTCGCCGCCGTTGCCATCGACACCCTCCTCCGCAGCGTCTGACGACGCTCCCGGCCCTTCTCGTCGGGCCCGCTGGATCCTCGCCGGGATCGCGGCAGTCGTGGTGCTCGCGGTCGGCGTGGTCACGTGGGTCGCAGTCACCGGTTCCGACGACGGCGCCTCCGGCACTGCGGTCGTCCCGAAGGTGCTGTCGGCCAAGGTCGGCGAACGCGCACCCGACTTCTCGCTCCCGACCCTCGACGGAGGGACGGTGAAGCTCTCGGACTACCGCGGGAAGCCCGTCGTCCTGAACTTCTGGGCGTCGTGGTGCACACCATGTCGCCAGGAGTTTCCGTTGCTGCGCAAGACGGTGGGATCGGATCCCGACGTGGCACTGGTCGGCGTCAACACGCAGGACTTCGTCGAGTCCGACGGGCGGGAGTTCGCGAAGCAGCAGCACTCCAACTGGCCCAACGGGTTCGATCGCGACGAAGCCGTTCGGCGCGGCTACGGCGTGACGGGACTTCCCGTGACGTTCTTCATCGACGCCCGGGGCGTCATCCGCGGACACGTGTACCAGGGCCTCACGCAGGAGATCCTCGAGCAGCAGTTGGCCAAGATCACGAAGCCGTCGACGAGCTGATCTCTGCGAGCGCGGTGGTGAGCACGGTCATGGCTTCGTCGGCACTCAGCTCGGTGCCGCGCGTAGAGCTCGTCGTAGCCGGCGTGGCGGTCGCGTCGACGTGCAGCTGCTCGGCGCGGACGCCAGCGCAGCTTGCATGCCATGAGGGAACACCTCAGGCGATGCTGGCTGATCAGAAGAGGCTCGGTGCCATGAACCACATCCCAACGAACACCGCGCCCTGTACGGGCAGCATCCATCTCGGCGACGCGAGCGCGCACACGGCGACCCAACCGACGACCAGACACATGGGCGCGGTGTGCAGCCACGCGAGCGAAGCTGTGCTCCCTCCCCATTCGAGCAGCACGTACGCGGCAAGCCAGGCCGCGAGCATCAACCAGACGGTGCGGGGCACACGCCGCCAACCGAAGAACAGTCCGAGCAGCAGCACACCGGGAGCCCACACGATGCGGGTGAGCTGATAGGAGCGAGCCGTGCCGACGATCGTGTCGTTCCACCGCGACGTCCACGGTCCCGTCGGATCGCCCGGTACCGATGGGTCACCGAGCGCCACACGCAGGTTGTTGAGCTTGTGCTCGAAGACGTCGAGACCGGCGTCGCGGTACGAGCTCGTGATCGCGTCGAGCGGATTCCGATCGTCACGGGTGTCGATGTCGGTGCCCGCGAAGTGCCACTTGATCAACCGATCGCCGGGGGGATCGGCGACGTGTTGGAACGCGAACCAAGGCGCGTAGATTGCGCCGAGCACGAGCAACGCGATCCAGCCTCGTTTCCCCAGACGAGCCACTGCCCAGGGGATCAGGCCGACGACGGCGAACACGGCGCCGCCGTGGGCGAGGACGGCTAGGGCGCCGAGCACCCCGGCCAGCACCGGCCGCCTCGAGAGGACGGCAGCAGCGCAGCCGAGCGCGGCATGCACCGGCGAGCAACTTCGGCCACGGGTACACGGTGTTCAACCAGATCGACCCGGAGAGTGCGGTGAGCAACACGCACCAGCGGATCCTCACTTCGTCGATCCTCACCGCACGAAGGAACCACCAGAGTCCTACGACCCACAGGGAGTTCACGACCACACCGGTGAAGTAGGCCGGTACCGGGTTCGTCGACCACCGTCCACCCCAGAGCAGCAAGATCGGCTGCAGCGGGCCGCGGTCGCTGGCGTGCCAGCCGGTGACGAGGATGCCGTGCGCACCATCGAGGAACCAACGGGCGGTCCGTTCGGGAAGCTCGCCGTCGAGCGAGGGCCACCATCGCACAGCGGCCTCGTGCGCGGTGTCGACGCCGCGGAGCAACGCGGTGAGTGCATTGAACGTTGCGACGCCCGCCCACCAGAGAAGCGGATCACGCCACGACGATCGCGCCGCAGCGGCTCGACGGGCCTCAGCCCTCGTTTGCATCGGTCCGGAACCTAACCCACAGCTCGGCCATGGCCGCGGTCTGGATCACTCCTCCCAGCGGAACCAGCGTGCGGCCGCGAGGGGCGCGGCGACGGCCCACACGAGCAGCACGACCAGCTCGCCCACAGGGAATCCACGTCCAGGGGTGAGCGCCGCTCGCACCGTCTCCGACAGCGCGGCCGCCGGGAGCAGCTTGGCGAAGGTCTCCACCGCGTCGGGGAGCTTGCTGAGCGGGTAGGCCATCCCGCCGAGGAAGAGCAACACGAGGAACAGGCCGTTGGCCACCGCCAGGTTGGCCTCGGCCCGCAGCGTGCCCGCCAGGAGCATGCCGATGCCCGCGAACGCGACGGTGCCGACGAGCAGCAGCGCGATGGCGGCGATCAGCCCGCCCGTCGCGTTCCAGCCGAGCGCGATGCCCGTGACGACGATCAAGATCGCCTGCAGGATCTCGAGCGCGAGCACGTTCAGGGTCTTCGCGCTCAGCAACCCCGCGCGCGACAACGGCGTCGAGCCGAGTCGCTTCAACACGCCGTACCGGCGCTCGTAGCCCGTGGCGATGCCCAGGCTCACCATCGCGCTCGACATCACCGCGAGGGCGAGCACGCCCGGCACGAGGAAGTCGACCGGATCCTTGTAGGTGGTGTTCACCGCGTCGACCGACGAGAAGAACACCAGGATGCCGAGCGGGATCACCAGCGTGACCAGCAAGCTCTCGCCGCGCCGCACCGTCAGCAGCATCTCGATGCGGGCCTGAGCCCGGATCGCTTGCGCCTTCACGACCGCACCCTCACGAATGTCCCTCGCCGGTGAGCCGGAGGAACACGTCCTCCAGTGAACGCCGGCCCGCACGCAGCTCGCTGAGGAGCGCACCCTGGCCCGCGAGCCACGCGGTGACCGCGGCGACCAGCTCGGGCGTGGCGGTGGCCTCGACCACGTAGTCACCCGGACGCAGCTCGCGCACCGTCCCGCTCGCGAGGCCAAGGTGCGCGGCGAGGCCGTCGACCGGCAGACCGGTGATCGTCGTGAAGGTGGTCTCCTCCGCGGCGGTCTGGGTGGTGAGGCCCTTCGGCGTGTCGCACGCGACCAGTCGACCGTGGTCGATGATCGCGACGCGATCACAGAGGTGCTCGGCCTCGTCCATCCCGTGGGTGGTGAGCACGACGGTCGTCCCGCGGTCGCGCAGCTCGCGGATCATCGACCACGTGGTCGCGCGTGCGTGCGGGTCCATGCCGGCGGTGGGCTCGTCGAGGAAGACCAGCTTCGGCTTGCCGACGAGCGCGAGCGCGAGCGACAGCCGCTGCTGCTGTCCGCCGGACATGCGCCGCACCAGGGTGTGGCGCGAGTCGTCGAGCCCGACGAGACGCAGCAGTCGCTCGGGGTCGTCGGGATCGTCGTAGTAGGAGGCGAACAGCTCGAGCGCCTCGAGCGGCCGCACGCCGGGGTACAACCCACCCTCCTGCAGCATCACGCCGATGCGCGGGCGCAGCTCGTCACCGTCGCGCCAGGGATCGACGCCGAGGACGCGCACCTCGCCCGCGTCGGCGCGTCGGTATCCCTCGAGGATCTCGACCGTCGTCGTCTTCCCCGCGCCGTTCGGGCCGAGCAGGCCGAACACCTCGCCGGTCGCGATCGAGAAGGAGATCCCGTCCACTGCGGACGTGGGGCCGTAGCGCTTCTCGAGCGCGGCGACCTCGATCGCGTGCGCAGGAGAGTTCACCGGGGCGGGAGCCTAGCGACACCGCACCCGTCGGTAGCATCCGCGGCGATGCCCGAGTTCCTCTCGCCGGCGTGGGTCGCGGCCCTCGACGTCGCCGCGCGAGCGGCCGACGGCCTGGGCACCGAGCACCCGCTCGTGGTCGAGACCCTCGTGCCCGGTCCGGCCGGTGACGCCGGGTACCAGGTGCACTTCGGACCCGGAGGCGCAGCGGTGACCGCCCCGGCGGTCAGCGCGGCCGACGTGGTGCTGGTCACCGACCCCGACACCGCCTGGGCGTTGCACCAGGGGACGGTCCGGGCCCAGGACGCCTTCGCCCGCGGCACGCTCAAGGTGCGCGGTCGGCCCGAGCTCCTGGCCGGACGGGCCGAGCTCTTCGCTGCACTGGAACGCGCGTTGGCGCCGGTGCGGGCGGGGACGACCCCTCGCGGCGACCGGTAGGTTGGGTGCGGTGCAGCCGTTCGAACGACTCCGGGCCATCGCGAGGCACGGCGGCGACGACCGGCTCCTCGTCGCCGAGGCCGCCGATTGCCTGGGCGAGTTCGACGACGACCCTGCCGCGCTCGTCGTGACCTGCCGTCGGCTGCTCCACCACCATCCCGAACGCGCACCGCTGTGGTGGCTGTGCGCCCGGGTGCTCGCGGCCCCCGAGCCGTCGGAGGCGGCCTGGGACGCCGAGGCGCTCGTGCGCGACGACCACACCGCCGACCGGCTCTCGGGGTTGCTCCCGTTCCCGGCCGACCATCCCATCGCCGTCCTCGGCTGGCCCGCCGCGACCGGTGACGCGCTCGCGCTCCGGCCCGACCTGGAGGTCCTCGTGATACGCGACGACCAGTCACCGGGCGCGGGCGACGAACGATGGCGCGCCCGGCTGGCGCGGAGCGACGCCAGCGCACGACCCGTCGACCTCGTCGAGGCGATCGCGCTCGAGCCGTCGCACCTGCTGATCGAGGTGGCCGGGGCCGGGCCCGACCAGTTGCTCGTCGCCGACGGGCACCACCGACGCCATCGCCACGCTGGCGCGGCCCGGTCTCCTGCTCTGGATGGTCGCGGGCGTCGGACGGGTGCTCCCCGCCCGCCTGTTCGACGCGATGGTCCGCACCCTCGGCGACGTCGAAGACCGCGGTCTCGAGCTCCTCGATGTGCAGGCGGCCGACCGGATCGCGGGGCCGACCGGTCTCGTGCGCCCGGAGCACCTCGCCCGCCGGATCGACTGCCCGGTGGCGCCGGAGCTCCTCCGCCTGGGTTGATTCAGGGCAAGAGCTCGGGCGGGTCGGACCACCCGTCCTGACGCCGCTGCGCTTCGTCGACATCGAGGTAGTCGGGCCCGGGCCCCCGGCGCACCCGCATGGTGCGCACGGTGAACCGACGACCGAGCCATCCGCGCACGCCGCGCCGCACCGGTGGCACGAGCAGCGCCAGTCCGATTACGTCGGTCACGAACCCCGGGATCAACAGCAGGAACCCCGCTGTCGCCAGCAGGCCGCCGTCGGTCATCGGTCCGGTGGGGATCCGACCGTCGTCAAGCTCGGCGCGCATGCGGGCGAGCGTGCCGACGCCCTGACGCTTCACCATCCACGCGCCGCAGAGCGAGATCGCCACCATGATCGCAAGCGTGTTCAGCACGCCGATCCAGCCGACGACCTGCAGGAACACCGCGATCTCCACCAGCGGCCACAGCACGAGCAGCAGGAGGACGACGAACATCTCTCCAGGCTAGGACTCGATGGTCACGCCTCCAACGCGAACGGCAGGACTCCCGATGACTCCGTTTCGCCAGGCTCGTCCTGATCGCGGCGGAGCGCGTCGATGCGTTCGAGCTCCCGTTCGACGCCCCGACGGCGCGTGCCCTCGAGCTCTTCGAACGCGGTCGACGCCGTCTTGAGGTTGCGACCCACCTTGTCCATCTGCTCGACGAAGCGGTCCCACTGCTTCTCGAACCCCTGCAACCGTTGGAGGATCTCGTGCGACGTGCGGCTCAGCTGGAAGTTGTCGACCGCCTGGCGGATCACCGCCAGCACCGCGAACAACGTGAGCGGTGAGCAGAACACGACCTTGGCGCGCAGCGCGTCGTCGAGGATCGTGCGGTCCTGCTCCTGGATGAACGCGTAGACCTGCTCGTTGGGGATGAAGAGCAGGACGCAGTCGACGGTGCCGCCGGCGGGGTCGACGTACTCGCGACGCGTGACCTCGCGCAGGCGGAGTCGCACGTCTTTCAGGAACTCCTTGCGCGCGTGGTCGCGCTCGACGGGCGACGTGGCGTCGGTGACCCGCAGGTAGTTGTTGAGCGGGAACTTCACGTCCATGTGCAGGGTGAGGCCCTGCGGGAGCAGGAACGTGTAGTCGGGGATGCCGCCCGAACCCGGCAGCGGCTGGTGACGCCGGTAGTTGACGCCGTCGACGAAGCCGGCCAGACGCAGGACGTCTTCCGCCATGCGCTCGCCCCACTGGCCGCGTGCAGTGGTGCTCGACAGCGCCTCCCGCAGCGACTGCGTGGTCTCGGCCAGCACCTGGGTCTGTCGGCCGGCGGCGTGCAGCTGGCTGCTGAGCTCACCGACGTGCTCGCGCCGCTCGCGCTCCGTCTCTTCGACCAGACGGTTCAGCCGGGCCAGCTCCTCGCGCATCGCCCCGACCTGGTGGTCGATGGCGGTCTGCGTGCCCCGGAGCTCTTCGGTGCCGCGGCGGCGTTCGGCCGCCAGCATCTCGTGCTGCATGCGCAGCAGCTGCTCGACCGGGAGCTCCTGTGCGGCCGACGGCTGTCGACCGGTGCGAGCCGCGGCGCGACGAGGACGAGCACGACGAGCAGCCCGACCACGACGACGGCAAGCAGCGCAACGACGAATTCCACGTCCGAAACGCTACGACGGGGGTGTGACAGGGAACGTGATGGTCAGCCGAGGCGGAGCGTCTCGAGTGGTTCGAGCCGTGCCGCCTTCACCGACGGGTAGAGGCCGGCCGCGACCGACACCGCGACCGCGAGCCCGATCCACAGCGGCATGCGGCCGTAGTCGATGACCACCACCCAGCCCGGCCAGTCCGGACACCAGATACACCACGCCGACACCTACCAACGCACCGATCATCCCGCCCAGGATGCCGACGAACAGCGCCTCGAGCAGGAACTGCAGCGCGATGAGCGAGCGGGTGCTGCCGAGCGCGCGCCGGATCCCGATCTCGGACGAACGCTGGATGACCGAGATCGACATCACGTTGGCGATGCCGAGGCCACCGACCGCGAGGGCGAGGATCCCGGCGAACAGCGCGGTCTGCTGCAGGGTCTCGTCGGCCTGGGCCGATGCCTCGAGCGCGTCGCTCGGGATCTTCGTGGTCACCGAGTCGGTGCTGCCGAGGCTGATCGCGGTGGGGATGGCGTCGGCGACCGCGCTGGTGGTGCCGGGCTGCGAGCGCACGTACATCTTGGTCGGCTCGCCCTCGGTGGCGAAGTCGTGGTCGGCGGCCCACTGCGTGACGAACGCAGCGTTGTCGAGGTTGGGATCGAGCGCGACCTTGTCGAGCACGCCCACGACGCCGTAGTCGATCCCGTTGAGCGTGATGGTCCGGATCTCCCCCGGCACCACCCCGTACTGGTCGGCGAGGCCCGCACCGATGACGACAGCCCGGGTGTGGTTCACCTGGTCGCGAGTGACGTAACCAGCGGCCGCTGCGCAGCGGCACCTCCAGCACCTCGGGGAGCTGCGTGTCGGCGGCCAGCACGGGGACGGGGAACGCCTCGTAGTACTTCTCGGAGCCTTCGTTCGGCAGGGTGAGCACGCCATCGATCTCCGACACCGCCGAGGCGCGCTCGACCGCGGGGATGGCGTGCACGCGCGCCACCGCATCCTTGGGCAGCGTGGGGTTCTGCTGGCCGAACGTGCCTGCCGCCTCCACGGTGATGAGGTTGGTGCCGAGCGTCGCCAGCTTCTCCTTGAGGTCGCCCTTGGCCGACTCGGTGAGACCGACGGCGCCGACCATCGCGGCGACGCCGACGACGGGGCCCAGCAGGATCAGGAGCGTGCGCACCTTGCGCGAGGCGACGCCGTTCGCCGCGATGCCGAACAGCTCGCTGGCACGACTCATACTTCTGATCCCCGGAACGGAGACGGCTCCTGTCGGACGTCGTTGACGATCTCGCCGTCGCGCATCGACACCACCCGGTTGGCGGTCGCGGCCACGCCGTGGTCGTGCGTGACGAGGACGACGGCGCGGTCGGGCGACTCGAGGTCGGCGAAGATCTCCATCACGTTCGCGGCGTTGCGCGAGTCGAGCGCGCCGGTGGGCTCGTCGGCGAGCACCATGAGCGGCTCGGTCACGATCGCACGGGCGATGGCGACGCGCTGCTGCTCACCGCCGGACATCTGCACCGGGCGGTGGTCGGCGCGCGCGGCGAGCCCGACCTGGTCGAGTGCTGCGAGCGCGCGCTCGCGGCGTTCGGTGCGGTCGAGGCCGCGGAACAGCAGCGCGGTCTCCACGTTGCCGAGCGCGGTGAGGTGCGGGATCAGGTGGAACTGCTGGAAGACGAAGCCGATGCTGTCGCCCCGCAGCTCGCGACCGCGTGGCGTCGTCGAGCGCAGCCGGTGTCGCGCCCGCCGACGACCACCGAGCCCTCGCTCGGCCGGTCGAGCACCCCGAGGAGACCGAGCATCGTCGACTTCCCCGATCCCGACGGCCCGACGATGGCCAGCAGGTCACCGGCGTGGATCTGCAGGGACACGTCACGCAGCGCGTACACCTGGACCTCTTCGCCGTAGACGCGCGACACGTCGGTGAGCTCGAGCAGCGGGCGCGTCGCCGCTGTCGTGTCCATCACTCGGTTCTGGTCGACCTCGACGACCACCACCTGCTTCGGCGTCGAGTCCCGACTTGATCTCGATGTACGAGCCCTCGGACAGTCCCGTGGTGACCTTGACCTCGTGCACCTTCCCGCCGTTGGCGAGGTCGATGACCCGCACGACGTCGTCGCCGCTGCCGTTCTGCTTCACCGCCGCGATCGGGACGGTCAGCGCGCCGAGCCGCTCCTCCAGCACGACCTTGATCGTCACCGGCGTGCCGTCGGCGGCACCGAGATCGCCGCGCACCTGCACCGTCCCCTTGTAGGTCTGCTGTCTTGGTCTCCTTGTCGGTGGTGGGCGTGTCGTCGAGCTCGGTGATCACGCCCGGCGCCGACGTGTCGCCGCCCTGCACCTGCACGGTGACGACCTGCCCGACCTTCAGCTTGGTGCGGTCGGCCGCGCTGGCGCTGAGCGTGACCGTCACCGTGCTCTCGGTCAGGGTGAACAGCGGCGTGCCCGCGGGCGCCAGCTCGCCCTCCTTCACCAGGACCTCACCGAGGCGGGTCGGATAGGTCGACGCGATCATGTCGGTCGGGAGGAAGAACACGTTCGTGTTGAGCGTGAGGATCGGCACGCTCGCGGTCGTCGCGCCGGCGGGAAGCACCACCGTGCCGGTCACCGGCTCGAGGTCCTTGCCCTGCTGCGCGGTCCCCGTCACGGTGTACTGCACGGAGATGTCCTTCACCGGCGGCTGGTCGGCGACGATGGTGAACACCGCACCACCGCCGAGGCCGACGGCCGCGGGCCCGCCGATGATGCTCAGCTTGGGCAGCGTCGACGACACGATGAGGACACCGGCGGCCGCCGGGTCCCCGACCACGTAGCCCGCGCCCGGTTGGACGGTGAGGAACAGCGCCGGGTCGTACTGCACCTTCCCGTTGTCGAGGGTCGGCACCGTGACCGGAACCGAGGTCTGACCCGGCGGGACGACGATGAGACCACCCGCCGGGTTGTAGTCCGAACCGCGCACCGCGTTGCCGCCGTAGCTCACGTTGATCTGCAGCTCGTCGCTCAGCGCTCGGTCGAGCCCGATCGTGAAGGTGGCCGGTTGACCGGCCGGCACGCGGAGTCCGCCGGCGCTGATGGTGACGACGGGCGTCGCCGCGCTCCCGCTCGTGGCCGCGATGGTGATCGTCGCGCTGTTCACCGGCCCGACCTTGTACGCGCTCGACGGCGCGAGCGATGCCACGATGAGTCGCGCCGGCTTCACCGTCGACGAGCTCTTGGTGGTCACCGTGACCTGGGCGCTCTTGCTCCCGGCGGCCAACGTGACCGTCGGGGGGAAGGGCACGTAGTCGGTGCCGGCGATCGCCGATCCCGCGACCGAGAGGGTCACCTGCGTGCTCTGGACCGGCGCCTGGTCTGCGGTCACCGTGAGCACGGCGGAGCCGCCCTGCTGCACCGTCGTCGTGCCGCGTGAGCGAGAGCTGGGGCACGTCGTTCGACAGGATCGTCGTCGACGCCGACGCGGGCGTGCCGACCGTGTAGTCGGCACTCGCGGCCGAGCGTGACCGACAGCGACTTGTCCGGTTCGACGAGGCCGTTGGCGCGGGTGAGGATCTGGAACGACGTGGACGTTGCGTTGGCGGGCAGCGTGAACGAGCCCGACGGGACCGACGATGTCGGTCGAGTTGGCCGCGCTGCCCGACACCGACACCGAGAACGTCGACCGCCGAGATGCGCTGGATGCAGTCGGCGTTGACGACGAACGTCGCCGGCGCTCCCTTGTCGACGACGCTCGCGGTCGACGACGATCGTCAGCGTCGGGATCCGGCAGCGGCGACCGACGTCGCCGGCGGCGCGCGCCGACACCAGCTTCGCCGTGGGTCGCCCGGTCGTCGCCGCCGCCGCGCGCGCGGCGGCGGTCCGATGGTGAGCCCGGCCGACGTCTGGTCACCCAGCTGGTATCCCGAGCCCTGTTGGAGCGAGACCTGCACCGCCTGGTTGGTCGACGGCGCCGCGCCGGGGTACCCGTGGGCCGCCTGCCACTGCGCCAGCGCGAAGCGGGTCTGCGCGGTGTAGGCTGGAACCCGAGGCGCTCGGGAACCCGGCGGCGCGCAGCGTGTTGTTCAGCTGGGCGACGTCGCTTCCCTCGGCCCCGACGTCGAGCCGGCGGAAGAACGGGAGCGTCCCGTCGGTGGTGACCGACGTGCGCCCGTCGAGCGCCAGGATCGACTGGCCGGCGGAGAGGGTGGCGCCGTCGTCGAGGAACACCTGTGCCCACCTGGGACAGCTCGCTGGCGCTGTTGACCGTGCGCAGCTCGGTGCGGCCGACGTTGCCCTGTACCGTGACCTCGTCGCGCAGGTCGCGTGCTCTGCGCGGTTGCCGTGATGAGCAACGGCTTGGAGTCGGAGCTGTCGCCGCTCGACGTGAAGTAGACGATCGCGCCGCCCACGACGAGCAACGCGACCAACCCCGCCATGATCCACTTGCGCACGAATTCGCCTCCGCCGTCAGCTCTTCGACTTGCGCCTTGGCGGCGCATTCCTGCGTGTCATTGCTCGAGAGGATGTCCTTGCCGGGTGGTCCTTCGATCTGTGGCTGCTGCTGGCCGCTGCTGCCGCCGCTTCCTCCGAACGAGAAGAGTCGGCCCTCGGCGTCGGGCGTGGGCTTGGGGATCTTCCACCCGCGGTCGATCATGCAGCGTCCGCCACTTCAGGTAGCCCTTGTTGCTCTGCTTCGATCTCCGCGGGCGTTTGGGTTGGCGGCCGCGGCCTGCTGCGCCTGCAGCGCCTGCACGATGTTCGAGCGTGCCGCGCACGTCGACAGCGAGTCGATGTAGGCCGGATCGTTGGTCGGCGAGTTCGGGATCCGCCTGGTTGGGCGCGCCGATGAACTTCACCCCGGCGTCGTCGAGGCACTTCCGGAACTTCCCCAACGCGGTGAACATCGCGGTCGAGGGGTCCTCCTTGGTGGCGACGATCGTCGTGTCGGTGGGCCCGGACGTGGCGGTCGCCGACCCGGTGTCGCCACTCGAGGCAGCCTGCGCCGGCCGTTGCACCTTGCCGTCGACGACCTTGTACCCGGCCGGCAGCTGGATGTCGATCTGACCGGCCGAGAGCACGTTGGGCCGGTCGTCGCTCCCGCCACCGCAACCGGCGAGCAGCGCGAGCACCGCGACCACGCTCACGACAAGCGCGCGTCGCGCCCTCATGCGCCGTCGTCCTCATGTCCCCCCGCATGTCCCCTCACCTGTTCTGCGTGCGCCGAGTGTGCCACAGCACCGATGCACCCAGAAGGCACCCGGACAGGATCGCACCCGTTCGAGAGGCCAGACGCCCGAGCGGGCCCTGTCCTTGCATTCTCTTCCGAATCGGCTCCTCAGACGGTCGCCAGGTGCTCCAGCAGCAGCGCCGTCAGGGCATCGGCGGCGACCTCGGGGATCCAGTGGCTCACGTCGTCGAGCACCTCGAAGCGGTACGGGCCCACCACCTCGGCGGCGCTGCCCTCGGCCGCCTCGCGACCCAGGGCCACGTCACCGGTCGACCACACGTAGAGCGTGGGCGCCGTGATCGGACCCTCGGGTGCGTGGAAGTGGTTGGCGCGGTACCAGTTGAGCCCGCCGGTGAGTGCGGCGCCGCCGTCGGCCATGAACACGCGGCGGTACTCCTCGCGGGCGTCCGCCGGATGCTCGCCGTACGCGGCCGTGAGCAGCGCGCCGTCGTCGGCCAGCCACCCGGCTTCCGCGTCAGGGCTGCGGAACCAGTCCATGTAGCTCGATCGGTCGCGCTGGTCTCCCCCGCTGTGCATGGCGGCCTGGAACGGCACCGGGTGCGGCGTGGAGACGACCGTGAGCGTGAGCAAGCGTCCGCCGTCGGATGTCGCGGCGCGTGCCCCGTCGCGCGCGGCCGCGTACCAGGCCACGAAGCCACCCCAGTCGTGCCCGACGAGGTGGAAGCGCTCGGCGCCGAGCGCGTCGGCGAAGCCGAACACGTCGTCGACGAGGTGGTCGATGGTGTACTCGTCGAGCGTGGCGGGTCGGGCGCCCGCCGCGTACCCGCGTTGGTCGGGGGCGACCGCGCGGTACCCGGCGGCGCCGAGGGCGTCGAGCTGCGCGCGCCACTCGTACGACGTCTCGGGGAACCCGTGCAGCAGGAGCACGAGGTCGCCGTCGGCCGGACCCGACGCGAGCGCCGAGTGCCGGTGCGGCCCGACCGCGAGCTCGATGGTCTCGATCATCCGAAGCGCTTCTCCACCAGACGTTCGGCAGCGGGCTACGAAGTTGTCGGCACCGAGACGCGCGGCGAGGGGCACGAGCTCGGGCATGGCGCCCGTCCACTCCCAGTCGTCGACGGCGCCGACATCGGCGTCGGTGCGCAACGTCGCGAGATCGAGGAACAGCTCGGCTGCCTCGCGCGCACCGGCCAACGTGGCGGCCAGCTTCGCCGCGCCGCGCACCTCGACCGTCCACTCCTTCGCGTCGTCGGGGATGGCGGCGAGGTGCTCGTAGCGGGCGAGCACGGTGGCGGTCGACTTCGCGCCCCAGCCCGGGAGTCCGGGAAAGCCGTCGGCGCTGTCGCCGACCAACGCCAGGTAGTCGGGGATCGACGTCGGGTTCACACCGAAGCGCTCGCGCACTCCGGCCTCGTCGATGAGCTGGCCGCCCTTGCGCCGGTCGAGCTGCACGACCTTCGGGTCCTCCACGCACTGGCCGAGGTCCTTGTCGACGGTGCAGATCACCGCCCGACTCACGCGGTCGTCGTCGCGGGCGACGCGGGCGGCGGCGGCGAGGCCGTCGTCGGCTTCCTGTTCGATCATCGGCCACACCGTGACGCCGAGGGCGCGCAGGCCGTCTTCCAGGAGTGGGAACTGCGCCAGCAGCTCGGGGGGCATGCCCTCGCTCGTCTTGTACCCGATCCAGAGGTCGTTGCGGAACGATTCGATGACGTGATCGGTGGCCACGCCCACGTGGGTGGCGCCCTGTTCGAGCATCATCAGCACGGTGCCGAGCACGCCCCGGGCGGCGGCGACCTCCATGCCGTCGGGATCGAGGTGTGAAGGAACGGCGAAATGGTGACGAAACAACTCGTAGGTGCCGTCGACGAGGTGCACCTCCAGATCGGTGTTCGGCAGGGCGGATCCGGCCATCCGACGAGCCTCGCACACCTGAGAAGAAGCCGAGAGCATGATGTCCCTAATGACAGATAGGCGGAGTACCCTCGTCCCCGTGGACGATGCGCAGTTGATGGCCGAGCTGGAGCCCACCGCGGTCCAGCTCTACGAGCGCCACATGAGCACTGCGAAGGAGTGGTTCCCCCACGAGATGGTGCCGTGGAGCCGCGGGCGCGACTACGACGCCGACGAGGTGTGGGATCCCGACACCATGAAGCTCTGCGACGGTGCGCGCAGCGCGCTGTTCCTCAACATCCTCACCGAGGACAACCTCCCGCACTACTACCGGCAGATCAACGGCAAATTCGGCAACGACGACGTCTGGGGCGAATGGAACCGCCGCTGGACCGCCGAAGAGGGCCGGCACGCGATCGTGATCCGCGACTACCTCGCGGTCACCCGCTCGGTCGACATGCGCGCGCTCGAACGTGCACGTATGCGTCAGGTCTCGATGGGCCAGGTGCCCAACCCCGACAGCATCGCCGACGGCATCGTCTACGTCGCGCTGCAGGAGCTCGCCACCCGTATCTCGCACCGCAACACCGGGAAGCTGCTCAACGACCCGCAGGGCGCGGCGATCATGAGCCGCGTCGCCGCCGACGAGAACCTCCATCACCTCTTCTACCGTGACCTCGTGTCGGCCGCGCTCGAGGTCGATCCGTCGGGCATGGTCGCGGCCATCGACCGGCAGGTGCGCTCGTTCGAGATGCCCGGCGCGGGCATCGAAGACTTCAAGACGCACGCGCGCGTCGTCGCCGACGCCGGCGTGTACGACTTCGCGTCGCACCACGATCAGATCCTCGTGCCGGTCGTGTTCAAGCACTGGCGCGTCGAGCAGTTGCAGAACCTGAAGTCGGCGGCGGAGCAGGCGCGTGAGCGCCTGGTCAACCACGTCGAGAAGGTCGGCAACGTCGCCAAGCGCATGAAGTCGCGCCTGGCCCGGCGTCCGGCGACCGCCTAGCTCATCCCAGCCGGTCGCGCTCGCGGAGCGCGTGTCCCTCGAACTGCGCGAGGCCGCGTTCGACGATCCGGTCGTGCGCCCACGCCATCGCCGGACGACCGAACACCGCCAGCGTGCGCAGCAGCGGCGCCCGCAGCTCGAACTCCCATGCCAAGCGCGCTTCCGTGCCGCCGTCGATCGGCCGCAGCTCGAGCCGGGCCGGTCCCTGGAGATCGCCGTCGACGACGGTGACGAGGCGTTCGTGGCGCACCGCGTCGTCGACCCGAACCGTGCAGCGCAGCTGGTACGGCAGGGGCGCCTGGATCACGACGCGCGCCGTGCGCCCGGTCGCCAGCGCGTCAGAACCATCCGCCGCGAACGTGCGCAACCAGGGCCACCATTCGCGGTAGCGATCCGTGAGGGAGAGCGTCGTCCAGAGCTCGGCCGGGCTCACCTCGAAGTGCCACGACCGGTCGAAGCGAAACGGTGACGGCACCGCATCAGCTTCGCGGCGGGATCAGGCGGGTGCAAGCAGCGCGGGATCGGCCGGCGCCGAGGCCGCGTCCACGCGCCGTTCGAAGCACCCGAGATAGAGCGCCACGACCGCGCTCCACACCGCGGTCGCGCCGGCGATGTGCACGCCCACGAGCACCGCAGGGATGTCGTTGAAGTACTGGACGTACCCCACCGCTGCCTGCGCGAGCAGCACGACGAGCAACAACGTCGCGCGTTGCTGCACGTTGCGAGGCGCGCGGTCGCGCCGCAACAGCCACACCATCACGAGCACCGCGGCGAGGAAGATCATCACCATCGTGCCGTGCACGCGCGGCGACCTCGGGAATGCGCAGGTCGAGGCGCGAGACGTCGTCCTTCTTCCCGCCCCCGCTGTGCGGTCCCGCGCCGGTCACCACCGTGCCGGTGATCAGCACCAGGCTGGCCAGGACGAGCAGCACCCTCCCGAGAGTGATCGTGCGTGCGCTCACGACGGCCTGCGCGGGCGCGTCGGGCTGACCGGCGCGGCGCACCAGCACCAGTGCGTTCGTGAGCAGGACGATCGACAGCAGGAAGTGCGCCATCACGAAGCCGGGCTTCAGATCGAACAGCACGGTGAGCCCGCCGAGCACCGCCTGCGCGAACACGCCGGCGACGAGGCCGAGTGACAGCCACACGAGATCCATGCGCTTCGGGATGCGCACGAGGCTCCCGAGCACCGCCACGATGACCGCGACCGACACGAGGCCGGTGAACATGCGGTTGAGCGACTCGATCCACTGGTGCGAGTCGGACTGCGCGTGCGCGGTGAGCTGACCGCTCGAGCAGTTGGGCCACGACGGGCACCCGAGGCCCGAGTCGCTGAGGCGCACCGCGCCACCGGTGACGATGATGATCGCCAGCAGCACCGCGGCCACGATCGTGATCCGGCGGTACGCGAGCGGGCTCAGGTGCGGCACTCGCATGACCCGCCGATGGTACCGACGGACCCGCCGCGGCGCCGATGCGGGCCGAACCTGACGGTTCGTGGTCGCCCACCACTGAACATCTCGAAGTTGACCGTCACGGGGAGACGTGAAGTTCGAGATGCTCGGCGAAGGAGGATCAGCCGCGCTCGGCGTGCTTGGCGTTGGAGCGCGCGCGACCGCGGATCGACTGGTCGAGGACGACCTTGCGGAGGCGGATGTTGTGCGGCGTGACCTCAACGCACTCGTCGTCGGCGATGAACTCGAGCGCCTGCTCCAGCGACATGGGGCGCGGCGGCACCAGGCGCTCGGTGTTGTCGGAGCCCGACGCACGCATGTTGGTGAGCTTCTTCTCCTTCACCGGGTTCACGTCCATCTCCTCGGAGCGGGCGTTCTCCCCCACGATCATCCCCTCGTACACCTCGACACCCGGGCCCACGAGCATCTGCCCGCGCTCCTGCAGGTTCATCAGCGCGAACGTGTTCGTCATGCCGCGCCGGTCCGACACCAGCGAGCCGGTGGGACGCGTCCGCAGCGCGCCGTGCCACGGCTCGTAGCGGTCGAACACGTGGTGGAGCATGCCGGTGCCGCGCGTCTCGGTCATGAACTCGGTGCGGAACCCGATGAGACCACGAGCGGGCACGAGGTACTCCATGCGGACCCAACCGGTGCCGTGGTTCACCATCTGCTCCATGCGCCCCTTGCGCAGCGCGAGCAGCTGCGTCACCACGCCGAGGTAGTCCTCGGGGACGTCGATGGTCACGTGCTCCACCGGCTCGTGGACCTTGCCGTTCACCTCGCGCTTCACGACCTCGGGCTTGCCGACGGTGAGCTCGAAGCCCTCCCGGCGCATCATCTCGACGAGCACCGCGAGCTGCAGCTCGCCCCGCCCCTGCACCTCCCACGCGTCGGGACGGTCGGTGTCGAGGACGCGCAGCGACACGTTGCCCACCAGCTCGGCGTCGAGGCGCGACTTCACCTGGCGCGCGGTGAGCTTGTCGCCGTCCTGGCCGGACAGCGGCGACGTGTTGATGCCGATCGTCATCGACAGGCTCGGGTCGTCGACGTGGGTCACCGGGAGCGGGCGCGGGTCGTCGGGATCGGTGAGCGTCTCGCCGATGGTCACCTCGGGCAGCCCGGCGATGGCCATGATCTCGCCCGGGCCCACCTCGTCGGCGTCGACCCGATCGAGCGCCTCGGTGACGTAGAGCTCGGTGATGCGCACGTTCTCGATGGTGCCGTCGGCGCGGCACCACGCCACCGGTTGGCCCTTGCGCAGCGAACCGTGGCGCACGCGGCAGAGCGCGATGCGGCCGACGTAGGGCGACGCGTCGAGGTTGGTGACCAGCGCCTGGAAGGGGTGGTCGTCGTCGTAGTCGGGCGCCGGGATGTGGTCGAGCAGGGTCTCGAACAACGGCTTCAGGCCGTCGGCACCACCGGGCACGCCCGCGATCAGGTCGGGATCGTCGGCGTCGAACGACGCGAGGCCGTCGCGCGCGTTGCAGTACACGATCGGGAAGTCGATCTGGTGCTCGTCGGCGTCGAGATCGAGGAAGAGCTCCTCCACCTCGTGCACCACCTCGCCGACACGCGCGTCGCTGCGGTCGACCTTGTTCACCACGAGGATCACCGGCAGGCGCGCTTCGAGCGTCTTGCGCAGCACGAAGCGGGTCTGCGGGAGCGGTCCCTCGCTCGCGTCGACCAGGAGCAGCACGCCGTCGACCATGGTGAGCCCGCGCTCGACCTCACCACCGAAATCGGCGTGACCGGGCGTGTCGATGATGTTGATCTTGGTGTCGCCGTACCGGACCGCGGTGTTCTTGGCCAGGATGGTGATGCCCTTCTCGCGCTCGAGGTCCATCGAGTCCATGACCCGGTCGACGACCTCCTCGCGGGCGCGGAACGCGCCGGTCTGGCGGAGCATGGCATCGACGAGGGTGGTCTTGCCGTGGTCGACGTGGGCGACGATGGCGACGTTGCGCAGAGCGCGCGAGGACATGGGAACTCCGAAGCGTGGAGAGGACGGTCTGTGGGGACCGTCGATTCTACCGGCCGGTCACCCGGCGGCGGGCTCCGGCCCCGTACCCCGCCGTCCGCCGACCGCCCGGGCCACGATCGCGGTGAGCCAGGCGAGGACCATCGCCACCAGGATCCCGGGCAGCACCACGATCAGCAGCGATCCCACGATCTGGTCCTCGGCCCGCAGGTCGGAGCTGTTGTACCCGAGCACCACGAGCACCAGGTACGGCAGCGCCCCCACCACGGCGGCGAAGGCGCCCGGCCACGCCCGGCGGGAGATCCACGACGCCACCACCGCGCCGAGGGCGAGGCCCGCCCCGCCGCCGACCGCCCAGAGGATGGGAGCGGCCACCGTCCGGCTGCCGGGCCCGTTCACACTCGACTCCAGCGCCGCGGCCAGCGTGGTGAGGAGGAGGCTGGCGACGACGGCGATCGCCGCCCCCAACCACATCGCACGCTCGTCGCTCACGTCGGGAAGAATAGAGGCATGACCCAGACGACCGGCACCTCCGCCCCCGCGCCCACGTTCACCCGCATGGACGAGTCGACCGCCGAGCAGTGGGGGGTGATCGGTGCCGAGACCTACGCCCACCGCGACCGGGTGGCCGAATCGGTCCTCGGGATGCTGCGCAGCCTCGCCGACATCACCGACGGCTTCGCCGTCGACCAGCTGACCCACTCGCTCCAGACCGCGACCATGGCGGAACGCGCCGGCGCCGACGACGAGCTGGTCGTCGCCGCGCTGTGCCACGACATCGGCAAGGCGGTCAGCGTCCCCAACCACCCGCGGATCGCGGCCGAGATCCTGCGGCCGTACGTGCGGGAGGAGGTGCACTGGATGATCGAGGTGCACCAGGACTTCCAGGGCCGCCACTACTACGCGCACTTCGGTGGCGACCCGAACGCCCGCGACCAGTACCAGGGTCACGAGGCGTACGCGCTCGCCGAGCGCTTCGCCGACGAGTGGGATCAGCAGGCGTTCGACCCCGCCTACGACACCCTCCCCCTCGAGCACTTCGAGGAGCGCGTCCGCGAGGTGTTCGACACCGCGAAGTTCTGACTGCTCGCGGCCGAGTGCAGCTGCTGAAGGTCGGATCCGCATTCCCCGACCCACCGTTCGACGACTCGCGCGTACCGCCGTCCGGACTCGACGTCGACCTCATGCGCGCCGTCGCCCGACATCTCGGTCGCGAGTACGAGCCGCACCGGTACGCGGGCGACGACTTCGAGGGCATCTACGACGGTCTGGCGGCCGGTGCCTACGACGTCGTGACCTCGGGTGCCACGATCACCTCCGAGCGCGAGAGCAGGGCGCGGTTCTGCGCGCCGTACCTCCGGTCGGGGCAGAGTCTGGTGGTGAACCACGCGCGCACGCCCGCGATCACGTCGACCGACGACCTGCACGACGCGATCCTCGGGGTGCAGCGCGGGAACACGTCGGAACCGGTGGCCGACCAGCTGCTCGCCGACGGACGTGTGCGCGATGTCCGTCACTACGACTACGACGGAATCCTCACCGCGCTCGACGACCTCGACGCCGGTCGGATCCAGGCGTTCATGAAGCTCGAGCCGGTGATGCGGGCGCTGACCCACGACCGTCCCGCGCTGTGCGTGGTGCAGACGGGGATCACCACCGAACGCATCGCCTCGGCCGTCCGGCTCGAGGATGCCGAGCTCGCGTCCGCGATCGACGCCGCGCAGCGTGCCCTGGCCGCCGACGGCACGCTCGCCCGGCTCGGCGATCAGTGGCTCGCCGACAGCGACCCCGCCGCGACGAGCATGATCACCTGATGCGCCTCGTGCATCTCGTCACCGGCTCCGACGGGCAGTCAGACGTCCGCGAGGAGACCATCGAGCTCGATGCGTGGACGTCGGCCACCGGCATCCGGTTCGAGGAGACCGCGCCCGGCAGCGCGCTGACCTGGCACGTCGCACCCCGTCGTCAGTACGTGATCACCTTGTCGGGCCACCTCGAGTTCACCACCCGCGACGGCGAGAGGTTCTCGCTCGCGCCGGGAGACGTGCTCCTCGCCGAGGACACCACCGGCGGTGGCCACGAGTGGCACATCGTCGGCCCCGACCCGTGGCGCCGGGCCTACGTGTCGTTGGAGGCGCTCACATGACCGACCTGTTGCCCTTTCCCGACGACTGGGAGCGCGCGCTCTGCATCGTGGCGCACCCCGACGACCTCGAGTACGGCGCCGCGGCCGCGATCGCGCGCTGGACCGCCCAGGGCAAGCGCGTCTCCTACCTCCTGGTGACGCGCGGCGAGGCCGGTATCGACGGCATGGATCCCGCAGACGTGGGCCCGCTGCGCGAAGGCGAGGAGCGGGCCAGCGCCGCGGTCGTGGGGGTGGAGACGGTGGAGTTCCTCGAGGGCCACGTCGACGGGGTGATCGAGTACGGGCTCCCGCTCCGGCGTGATCTCGCGGCGGCGATCCGTCGCGTGCGCCCCGATCTGGTCGTGTCGATGAACCACACCGAGACCTGGGGTGGCCTGTCGTTCAACATGGCGGACCATCGCCACGTCGGGCTCGCCGCGCTCGACGCTGCACGCGACGCCGGCAACCGCTGGATCTTCACCGACGCCGGCGAGCCGTGGCCGGGCGTGCGGCGCGCCGCCATGGGTGGCTCGCCCCAGCCGACTCACTTCGTCGACGTCGGCGCCACCATCGACGTCGGCGTCGACAGCCTGCGGGAGCACGCCGCCTACATCGCCGGCCTCGGGACCGACTTCGATCCCGACGCCTTCCTGCGCGCCAACGCCCGAGCGGCCGGCGAGGCGGCCGGCTGCGAGTACGCCGCGACCTTCCAGCTCTACGAGCTCTGACCGGCCAACGCAGGGACCAGCGCGGCGAGGACCTTCTCGAGCACCTGCTGGGTGGCTGCGCGCCCGGTCTCGAACGCCGGCCGCGTGAGCGGGTGCTCTCCCACCCCGCTCGCGAAGGTGTCGACCACGCACACCGACGCGTACGCGAGGCCGACCTCGCCGGCCGCCACGCACTCCGACGCCATCGTCATGCCGACCACGTCGGCGTGGTGCGCGAAGAGTCGCACCTCTGATGCGGTGGCGAGCCGGGGCCCGATCGCCTGCCAGTAGACGCCGCCGTCGTGCAGCACCGTCGCGGTCGACGCGCGCCAGGTGTCGAGCACACGCGTGCGCCACGCCGGGTCGAACCCGGGCGCGCGATGGCCGCGTTCGTCGGAGAACGAGCTTGGCACCGGACCCAGGGCGATGAAGTCGTCGACGAGGAGGAACGACCCGGGCGCGAACGCGTCGTGCAGCGCGCCGGTGGAATTCGAGCGCGAGCACGCGGTCGCACCCGAGGGCCATGAGCGCACGCATGTTGGCGACGTGATCGACGAGATGCGGCGCGGTGTACCCGCCGAAGCCGTGGCGTTGCAGGAAGTACGCGTCACCCGGGTCGCGCACGACCACCCCGTGCGTACCGTCGTCGACGGTGAGCTCCGGCGCGTCGGCACCGAACCGGCTCCCGAGCAGGCCGTTGCCGCCCACCACCGCCAGCGCGCCACTCACGCGTCGAGCTCTCCCGCACCGACTTCCCGAGCGAACTGGGTCAGCGCGTCGATCAACGCTTCGGTGTGGGCACGGTGCAGGTCGCCGCGTTCACCGCGTCCGTACGGGCCGACGGCGCGCACCGGGTGCGGCAGCTCCACCTGCACGCCGCGCGCGGCGCGGTTCACGGGGTTGCGGGGATCGACCCCACGGAGGCGGCGCGGGATGGCGTGGAGGTCGTCGACGACCTGGTGTTCGGGCAGCGCAGTCCGCAGGCGCGCGCCCAACGACGAGGCAAGGGTGCGATCGCGGCCGCCGACCAGGAGCGCGTCGTCCCCGTGGCCCCAGTAGCCGTGTACCGACACCACCACGTCGACATGGTCGAGGAACCCGGCGAGCAGCGGTGAGTCGGCGGGATCGTGCTCGTGCGAGGGCACGTGGCGCTTGAGGCCGTCGGGTTGGCGGATCACGTACCACGACGCGCCCGCGCGCCGGGCCGCGGCGACCGCGATCTCGGCGGTGCCGGGTTCGAGGCCACCGTGCAGGGCGAGGAAGCCGACCGACGAGCCGAGCACCTGCTCCTCGACCACGTCGGGGTGGGCGAGCAGGTCGGCGAACGCCACCCGGCGAAATTACCCCGCCCGCCGGCGCGGAATCGGCACAGGGCCGTGACTAGCATCCGCGGCCATGCTCTGGCGGCGGCCCGACGGCGAACTGGTGCGCGATCTCCCGCCCACGAAGGGCATCGTCCCGTACCTCATGCGCGGGCGGAACGAGTCGGCGGTCTACTTCGAGCAGCACGTCGCGATGCGCCAGGCCGACGCCTACATCCGCGAGTTCAACGTCGCGCACCCCGACACGCCGATCACGATCCAGCACCTGCTCATGTGGGCGATCGCGCAGATCCTCGAGCAGTACCCCACCATGAACCGCTTCGTCGTGGGCGGTCGTCTCTACCAGCGCAAGGACATCTGGTTCACCTACTCGGCGAAGCAGAGCCTCAAGGGCAAGTCGCCGCTCATCGTCATCAAGCGCCGGTTCGACCCCGCAGAACCGTTCGTCGACATGGTGCGCGACATGCAGGAGCAGCTCCGCGAGGACAAGTACAGCGGCCGCATCGGTCCCTCCGACCAGGAAGCGGCGCTCATCCTCAAGTTTCCGGGGATCGTGCGCCGGATCATCCTCACCGTCGGCCGCTGGGGTGACGCGTTCGGGTTGTTGCCCGCGTCGATGATCGAGCACGACCCGCTCTACGGCAGCGCGTTCTTCGCCAACCTCGCGTCGATCGGCATGGACGCCTGCTACCACCACCTCTACGAGTACGGGAGCATCGGCATCTTCTCGGTCATCGGGCGCCCGGTGCCCGACCCCGGCTCCCCCACCAGTGGTCCCGACCGCCGCCGCACCATGACCCTGCGCTGGACGTTCGACGAGCGCTGCGAGGACGGGCTGGTGGCCGGATACGCCCTCAAGCGCTGCAAGCAGATCCTCGAGGATCCCCGGGGCCTGGGCCTGCCCGATCCCTCCGAGGCCTGAATCCCGCCTGAATGCCGTCCGCCGGCGGATCTGGGGCAATCCCACGGAGAGCGCGCGTTCCCCGTAGACTCCCGACCCGACCGGTACGCTGACCGGATGCCGGGGGCCGAGGAGATGTTGGGGTGAGTCTCGGGTGAGCTTCTTTCGCGACCGCCTCGAGGCGTACCCCCGGCTGGCCGACTATCGGCTGGCCAAGGAAGCGGGCTACTGGCCGTACTACAAGACGGTCGAGAGCGCCTCGATGCCTCGGTTCACCATCGAGGGCAACGACTACATCAACTTCGGGTCCAACAACTACCTGAGCCTCTCGTACCACCCCAAGGTCATCGAGGCGGCCCAGGAGGCCACCCGTCGGTACGGCACCGGGGTCACCGGCTCCCGCCTCCTCAACGGCACCCTCGATCTCCACCGCACGCTGGAGGCCGAGCTCGCCGAGTTCTACGAGCGCGAGGCCGCGCTGGTGTTCTCCACCGGCTACGTGGCCAATGTGAGCACCATCAGTGGTCTGCTCAACCGCCACGACTACGTCGTCCTCGACAAGGACGCTCACAACTCACTGCTCACCGGCGCCCAGCTGTCCGGCGCCACCATGAAGCGTTTCGGTCACAACGACGTCGCACGTCTCACCAAGATCCTCGACGAGCTGCCCGCGGAACCGGGGAAGGCCGTCATCGTCGACGGCGTCTACTCGATGGGCGGCGACACCGCGCCGCTCGCCGAGATGATGGAGCTCTGCCGTCGCTACGCCAACACGTTCCTGCTCGACGACGAGGCCCACGGCCTCGGTGTGCTCGGTGCCCGCGGCCGCGGTGCCGCGGAGCAGTACGGCGTGCTCGACACCGTCGACCTCGTCACCATCACGTTCTCGAAGACGCTCGGCTCCTGCGGCGGCGCGCTGATCGGATCGGCCGACGCCATCGAGCTGCTCACCCTCGACGCCGATCCGCTCATCTTCACCGCGTCGAACACGCCCGGCTCGGTGGCGGCCGCGCTCGAGGCGCTGCGCATCCTGCGCGGTGCGCCCGAGATGACCGGCCAGCTGCGCGACAACGTCGACCGCTTCGTCGGGCTGCTCACCGAGCGCGGGGTGCCGGTCAACCCGGCCGAGAGCGCGATCATCACCATTCCACTGCGTCAGCGCGACGAGGTGTCGGCGGTGGTGCTCGCCCGCGAGCTGCTCGATGCGGGCGTGTTCGTGAACCCGGTGGTCGCGCCGGCGGTGCCGCGCGGTCTCGGGCTGATCCGCCTCAGCCTCATGCTCGAGCACACACCCGCGCTCCTCGAGGAGGCGGCGGAGACGATCTACAAGGTGCTCGACGACGCCGACCAGCTGCCCGAAGACTGATCAGCCGGCCAGCAGCTCCGCCTTCAGCGCTGCCTTGGCCTTGGCGTTCACGCCGATCGCGGCGAGGTACTTGTCGAACGTCTTGTACTTCGCCTTCACCTCGCTGAAGCTCGCGTCGAGGTACTCCTGGCGCACCCCGATGAGCGGCTCCAGCAGCGAGCGGTCGATGAACGCCGCCGTCTGCGCCAGCGTCGCGTCGTTCTTCGCCTTCAGGTTGTCGTTGCTCAGCAGGTAGTCCTGCATCACCGTCTCCTTCGGCACGCCGAGCATC
This sequence comes from uncultured Actinomycetes bacterium, assembly GCA_963835985.1. Taxonomy (GTDB): domain Bacteria; phylum Actinomycetota; class Acidimicrobiia; order IMCC26256; family DASPTH01; genus DASUAS01. The sequence continues at coordinate 54,698 of CAWIHV010000005.1, forward strand.
GTGAGGATCGCCGCCGCCGCCCAACCGGTGCGGTCCTTCCCGCCGGTGCAGTGCAGGATCGTCGGGAGGTTCGCGGGATCCTCGATGCGCTCGAACATGGTCCGGTACCCGGCCCGCGGGACGTCGCCGCTCACGAAGGCACGCCCACCGTCGATCAGGAGCTGCTCCCCCTTGCCGTCGCCGAACAGACGCTGCTGCTCGGCCTTGTCGCCCGAGGTGATCGCGGCGGTGATCGTCTGCGTCAGCTCGTCCTGACCGCTGATGTCGATCTGCTCGTTCGTCGCGCCCGTGATCTCGAGGTCGGGTTTGCTGGCGCGCTCGGTGTTCGTGCGCAGGTCGCACACCAACTTGACGCCCAGCGCGTCGACGGTGGCGAGGTCGGTGTCGGTGAGCGTGTCGAGCGAGTCGGCCCGGTAGAGCAGGCCCATCTTCACCCACTTGCCGTCGCTCGTGCGGTAGCCGCCCACGTCGCGGAAGTTGGGGGCTGCGGCGAGGTGCAGCGACCGGTCGGCGGTCACGAGCGAGCCGCCCTTCGCCGGGTCGAGCTCGAAGTACCAGCGCGGCGCGGCCGCGAGCCCGGTCACGTGCACGGTGCCGCTGCTCTTGCCCTTCCCCACCGGGTTGCTCGTGCCCACGTCGGTGGGATCGGTGCCCGCGAACACCTTCACCGCACCCGCGCTGCTCGGGGCCTTCCACACGACGTCGTAGCCGTCGGCGGTCTGGGTGACGGTGGCCGAGGTGAACGGGATCGCCTGCTGCTTCTCCGCCGACACCGCCGGTGCGGTGGTCATCACCCCCAGGGTCAGGGCGACGACGAGGAGGGTGAGGACGAGACGACGACTGCGCACGGCGGGAACGTAACCCAGCCGAAAGGTGCGCGCCGGTCAGGCGGTCTCGCGCTCGAACTGCGCCTCCCACTCCCGGTGGCGGCGCTTGGCGTCCTGGATGAAGGGCGAGTACCCGATCGCCTTGATGATCCCCGCGTTGATCGAACGCATGGGTTGGCGCAGCGGTCGCACCACGTCGAGGAACAGCACGACGCGCGTCTCCTCGGTCTCGTTCCAGGCCTCGTGCTCGTAGGTGTCGTCGAGCACCAGGCTCCCGCCCTCGCGCCAGCCCCGGACCTCGGGCCCCACCCGGATGCCGAGCTGCTCGACCGGCGCCTCGGGCACCCGGAGCCCGAGGTGGTACCGCAACACGCCCTTGTAGGGACCGTCGTGGGGCGGGATGCGCTTGCCCGGAGCCAGGATGGAGAACATCGCGGTCTCCATGCCCGGGATCGCCTCGATCAGCCGCGTCGTCTCGGGGCAACGCGCGCAATTGGCGTCGCTGCGGAACCCGTAGCCGTAGAAGAAGAACGTCTTCCACCGGTCGTCGTCGGTGAGCTGGTACTGGTCGGTGCTGATGTCCTGGAAGTTGGGCAGCGCGGCCCGGTGCTCGAGCACCGCGTCGAGCTCGGCTCGGATCGCCTTCCAGTTCGCCTCCAGCGGCGCCACCCACGGGAAGTCGCCCGGGTCGTAGAACGGCTGCAGCGGGATCTCCGACTGGCGGCCGATGACGCGGTTGACGTTCTGGAGGAGGCGGTCACCGACGGCGTTGGTGACGTCGTAGACCTGTTGCCATGCGCCCACCGCACGAGCGTACTCAGCAGACCTGCACCAGACGGGCTGGTCGGCGCCCCTGATAGACAACCGGGCATGCGCTTCCGGATCTTCACCGAACCCCAGGAGGGGGCGACCTACGACGATCAGCTCGCGGTCGCCCGCCTCGCCGAGGAGCTGGGCTTCGACGCCTACTTCCGCTCCGACCACTACATCAGCTTCACCTTCGGCGACGGCATGCCGGGCCCCACCGACGCGTGGACGACGCTGGCCGGCCTCGCGCGCGACACCACCACGCTGCGCCTCGGCACCCTGGTCTCGCCGATCACCTTCCGCCTCCCGGGTCCGCTCGCGATCGCAGTCGCCCAGATCGACACCATGAGCGGGGGGCGCGTCGAGCTGGGACTCGGCGCGGGATGGAACGACCGCGAGCACGCGGCCTACGGCATCCCCTTCCCGCCCACCGGTGAGCGCTTCGACCGGCTCGAGGACCAGCTCGCCATCATCACCGGGCTCTGGTCGACGCCGATCGGTGAGCACTTCTCCTACGCGGGCACCCACCACTCGATCGACGACTCCCCCGCGTTGCCGAAGCCGGTGCAACAACCGGGTCCGCCGATCGTGATGGGCGGTTTCGGCGCCAAACGCACGCCGCGCCTCGCGGCGCGCTACGCCGACGAGTTCAACGTGGCGTTCGCGCCCCCGGACGCGTACCCCGAGATCGTGGGGCGGGTCGCCGACGCGTGCGATGCGATCGGCCGCGATCCGGCATCGCTGCCCACCAGCATCGCCAACACGGTGCTGTGCGGGAAGGACGAGGCCGAGGTCGAGCGACGCGCGACCGCCATCGGCCGCGACGTCGCCACCGCGCGCGTCGCGCACTTCGCCGGGACGCCCGCCGAGGTGATCGACCGCGTCGGCGAGTACCGAGACCACGGCGCCACCACCGTGTACTTCCAGGTGCTCGACCTGCACGACCTCGACCACCTGCGCCTGCTTGCTGAAGAGGTCCTGCCCGCGTTCAGCTGACGTCGACACCCTCGTTGAACGAGTGCAGCGTCGGGCCGGCGGGCCCGATCATCACGCGGGTGATCGAGGCGACGCGCACGAAGAGTCGCCACCCCACTTCGTCGCCGACGCCGAGCGTCCACGCGATCGCGGCCTTGATCGGCGAGACGTGGCTCACCACCACCACGTCGCGCTCGCGTGCTTCGTCGAGCAGCTCCTCGCAGGCGCCGCGGACCCGGACGCCGAGCGTCACCAGCGACTCGCCACCGGGCGGTGCGAAGTGCGGATCGGCGCGCCACGTGGCCCACACCCCGGGCGGGACGTCGACGATGGGCCGGCCGTCGAACTCGCCGTAGTCGAGCTCGATCCACCGCTCGTCCACCTCGACCGGGCGCCCGAACGCCGCCGCCGTCTCCTGTGCCCGCCGCAGCGGGCTCGCCACGACGCGGGCGTCGGCTGAGACGAGGGGTGCGAGGGCCCGCGCCTGGCGGCGCCCGAGCTCGGAGAGCGGGAGGTCGACCCGACCCTGGAGGAGCCCACGCGCGTTGGCGTCGGTCTGACCGTGACGTACGAGCACCAGCACCGGGTGACGTTACCGTCGACCGCCGCGAGGGGCGACGACCACTCCGCCCCTCGGGTTCCTATCGTGCTCCCGTGTTCCTGCGAGTGGGTCTCCGGCGCCTCTGCCTCCCGCTCCTCGTCGCGGCCTTCGTCGCGGTTGTCGCCGTGCCCGCGGTCGCGGCGCGCTCGACGACGAAGGCGGGGCGCCCCGACCCGGTGTTGCTGGTGCACGGGTTCCGCGGGTCGAGCAGCGGCTGGCAGGCGCTCGAGGCGTCGCTCCGGGCGCAGGGCTACCGCGACTCCGAGTTCGCCGCCATCGACTACGCCGACGATGCGTCGAACGTCGACGTCGCCCACGAGATCGCGCAGGCCGCCGACGCGCTCCGTGCCCGCACCGGCGCGTCGCACATCGACGTCGTCAGCCACTCGATGGGCGCGATCTCCTCGCGCTACTGGTTGGAGCGCCTCGGCGGCGCGTCGCACGTCGATGCGTGGGTGTCCCTGGCCGGCGTCAACGAGGGGACGGTCTGGGCCTACGGCTGCTACGTGCTCGCGCCGTGCCGCGAGATGGTGCCGACGTCGTCGGTGCTCGAACGCCTGAACGACGGCTTCCGATCATCCGGGCCGATCCGGTACGGCGCGTGGTGGTCGCCCTGCGACGAGGCGATCGTCCCCCACGCCAACGCCGAGCTCCCCGGTGCGCACAACGTCGAGACGGCGTGCCTCGGGCACACGGAGATGCGGACCGACCCGCAGGTGCTCGCGCAGGTGGTGCGGTTCCTGCGGCCGGCGAGCAGCTCCTGACGCTCGGTGCGCCCCCGGCCCGTGTCAACACCACCCGCGGGCAGGTCTCGAGGGCATCGAACGGACCGGAGGCACTGGTTGAATCGCACCGACGTGCGAACGCGTTACAAAGTGCGCGGCATTCGGGTAATGATCGACGCATGTCGCACGACTTCACCCCCCGAGTCCTCCCTGCCTCGCCGGTACGAACCCTGGCCGACGCCGACCGAGCGGGTGAAGGGCTCGAGGCCGCGCGACGCGTCGACGCCGCCACGGTGATCGACCTGGTCGACGCCGCCGGGCTGCGCGGTCGCGGCGGCGCCGGCTTCCCCGTGGGCCGGAAGTGGCGCACGGTGGTCGCCAACCGGACACCGACCCTCCCGTCGACGGTGGTGGTCAACGCCGCCGAGGGCGAGCCGGGCTCCTTCAAGGACCGGGCCATCCTGCGGGCCGATCCGTTCCGCGTGCTCGAAGGCGCCCTCATCGCCGCGCACGCGGTCGGGGCCGACTCGGTGATCATCGCAACCAAGACGGCGTTCGCCATCGAGGCCGAGCGGTTGCGGACGGCCATCGCCGAGATCGACGCCGCCGGTTGGACCGCAACGGTGCCGGTGACCCTGGTGACCGGGCCCGAGGAGTACCTCTTCGGCGAGGAGACCGCGCTGCTCGAGGTGATCGACGGGCGCCCGCCGTTCCCGCGCATCGCGCCGCCCTACCGCGAGGGCGTCGACGAGGTGTTCGAACACGAAGCGGACACGACGTCGGGCACCGGCTCCGCCGCGCACGTCGAGATGGCCGGACCCACCGGCGAGACGGTCGCGCCGCCGACGCTGGCGGGCAACGTCGAGACCTTCGCCAACCTCCCCGGGATCCTGCGCCACGGCGCCGACTGGTTCCGGGAGCTCGGTACCGACCAGTCACCGGGCACGGTGGTGTGCACGGTCAGCGGCGACACCGTGCGCAGCGGGGTCGCCGAGATCGAGCTCGGGACGCCGTTGCGCGACGTGCTCGAGCAGGTCGGTGGCGGTGCGCGCCCAGGGCGTGAGCTCGTCGCCGTGCTGTCAGGCGTCGCCAATCCGGTGCTGTTGGCCGACGCGTTCGACACGCCGCTGAGCTACGAGGCGATGCGCGCGGCCGGTTCGGGGCTCGGTGCCGCGGGGTTCATCGTGTTCGACGACACCGCCGACCTCGTCGCCGTCGCCGCCGGTGTCGCGCGCTTCCTCGCGGTCGAGTCGTGCGGTCAGTGCCGCCACTGCAAGGACGACGGCCTCGCGCTCGCGGCGGTGATGGCGAGGCTGGCGGCGTCGCAGCCCGAGGGCGACGACGCCGACGAGCTCGCCACGCGTCTCGACGTCGTGGCCGAAGGCGCGCGCTGCAACCTCGCCACCCAGCAACAACTGGTCGTCGGCAGCATCCTCGAGCGTTTCCCCGACCTCGTCGCGGCACACACCGCGCGTACCGCGCCCGCAGTCGAACCGACACCCATCGCGGAGCTCCGCGACGTCGCCGACGGTCGCGCGCTGCTCGACGACGCGCACCGCACCAAGCAGCCCGACTGGACCCACGACGACGTCGACTCCGGCCAGTGGCCGGCCGATCGACTCGACGACCACCGCCGCTGAGGAGCACACGATGCCGGAACCCGATCCCGCCAAGCCCGAGGACGTGGGAGTGGCCGAAGAGACCCCCGAGCTCATGCAGATCGAGGGTGCCCGCACGCTCGGCAACGACGCGCGCGAGCGGTTGCACGCCGACGGCTTCGACGACGCCCAGATCGACGCGTGGGCGGAGACGTTCATCGCCGAGGTCAGCTCGGGGACCGTCGACCAGTTCGTCGCCTGGATTGCCAGCCAGGAGCGCGGGACCTAGTCCCGCACCAGGGTCCGATCCCGCCGCGGCTCTGGGAACGGCGGGATCGGACCCGGGCGGATCAGGACGCCTGGCTCCCCGGTGTCCCGCCGGAGGGCGGTCGTCCACCGATGACGGAGGGGATCGTCGGGCGGATCGGGCGGGACCCGGGGTGCTGAGGGGCGTCCACGACCTGCATCCTGCTCTTCTTGCCTGAAAAGAAACTGAGAGCGGGTACTTGATCCCTCAGAGAAGCCCCCGTACGACCTTGCCGAGGGCGTTGCGCGGGAGCTCGTCGACGAAGCGCACGCGGCGCGGACGCTTGTAGGGCGCCAGATGCTCGGCCGCGAACGCGAGCAGGGCATCGGCGTCGCCCGCGTCGGTGGCGGGGACGACGACCGCGACGACGAGCTCGCCCCACTCGTCGGACGGTTCGCCCACCACGGCGACCTCCGCGACCGCAGGATGCTCGAGCAGCACGTCCTCGACCTCGCGCGGATACACGTTGTACCCGCCCGAGATGATCAGCTCCTTGGCCCGGCCCACGATGCGCAGGTACCCGTCGGCGTCGCGCGCACCGACGTCGCCGCTGCGGAACCAGCCGTCGACGGTGAACGCGTCCCGCGTGGCGTCCTCGCGATCCCAGTACCCGGGGAACACGTTCGGACCGCGCAGCAGGATCTCACCCGACGACTCGTCGAGACGCACCTCGACCCCCGGGAGCGCGAACCCCACGGTCCCGGCGCGCCGCTCGCCGTCGTAGGGGTTCGAGACGTTCATGATCGTCTCGGTCATGCCGTAGCGCTCGAGGACGTGGATCCCTGCCCGGGCGGTGAGCTCGGCGTGGAGCGCGGCCGGCAACGGTGCGGAACCGGACACGCACAGGCGCAGCTGGGCCATCTCCCCGACCCGCTCGGTGCTCGCCAGGCGCGCGTACATGGTCGGGACGCCGAAGAACAGGGTCGCGTCGTGCTCGCGCGCGGCGTCGAGCACGACGTCGGGGTCGAACCCCGGGAGCAGCACTGCCGATCCCCCGCACAGGAGGGTGCCGTGGAGGCCGACGCCGAGGCCGTGCACGTGGAAGAGCGGCAGCGCCAGCACCAGTCGGTCGGCGGCGGTCCAGCGCCATGCCAACCGCAAGGCCTCGCAGCTCGCCAGGACGTTGCCGTGCGAGAGCATCGCGCCCTTGGGCGTGCCCGTGGTGCCCGACGTGTAGCAGAGCAGCGCGATGTCGTCGGGCGCGCTCGCGTCGAGCTCGGGCGCTTCGGCCTCGGGAAGGTCGATGGCGGGCGTGGTGACGATGCACCCGTCGCCCACCGCCTCCGCGAACACCTCGATCCGTTCGGCGTCGACGACACACGCGGCCGGCGCGCAGTCGCCGACGATGTGGCCGATCTCCCGCACGCGGTAGGCGCCGTTCACCGGGACGACCACGAGCCCGAGCCGCAACGCGGCGACGTGGGCGACGACCAGCTCGACCGAGGTGGTGGCGCTCATCACCACCCGATCGCCCGCGCGCAGCCCCGCCCCCGCGAGCCGCCCCGCGATGCGGCGCGCCCGCCGGTCGAGGTCGGCGTTGGTGAGCCAGCCCTGGTCGTCGTGCACCGCGGGCGCGTCGGGCGCCGACGCCCAGTTCGCTGCCCACGCAGCCGGGAGGCTGCGCCGGGCCAGGAGGTCGACCGTGCCCGGATCGACGCCGGGCGGCAGGTGGCGCGCCCACTCCGGAGTCGCTGCGCCGGTCACCCGCGGAGGCTACCGGTGACGCCGGGTGCGACCCGTAGGCTGGGTCGATGGCCGGGGCGCACGACCACACGCCCGGCGGTCGGGTCCCGTTCTGGACCCACCAGCTGGTGGAGCTCCTCCTCGGCGGGCTGCTCCTCGTCGAGGGTGCCCGCACCGGCCAGCACACCGCGGTCCTGGTGTCGCTCGGAGCCCTCCTGCTCCTGCTCGCCCTGTGCAGCGACGGCGCTCTCGGCGCGTGGCCGTGGATCGGCCGACGCCTCCACCGGGTGCTCGACCTCGTCGCTGCTGCGGTCCTCGCCCTCAGCCCGTTGCTGTTGGGCCTCGACCACGTGCTCGCGATCGTCATCCTCGAGGTCGCCGCGGTGTCCATGCTCTGGCTCGCGCTGCGCACCGAGTGGCGGAGCAAGCCGAAGCGGCCCAAGACCAAGCAGTCGGCGCCGAAGCGGCCCAAACCCGAGCCGGAGGCGCAACCGACCGCACGGCCGCCCGCGCCGCCGCCCGCGTCCACCTCTCCACCGATCTCTCCACCGATCGCCCGGAAGCTCGGCTCCGCGGTGGGCCGGGCCCGGGACGACGGCCCCCGGCAGCTCGGCCGCCTGGTGGGTCGGGCGCAGCGGGCGGCCAAGGCGGCCATGGCGCCCTCAGAGCCGCCCACGCCCCCCGAGGATCCCGCCGAGCCGCCGTCGGCCGGAGAGGGCACGCCCGCACCCTGAACGCCCGTGGGGCCACAGGGGCGTCTGTGGCTTCTGTTGGACAAGGGGGTACCCCTGGTCCGTACACTCTCCTGATGACGCCGGGCGGAGGACGCATCGCCACCCGCATGATCGCCGGCCTGGCGCTGGCGCTCGGCCTCGGCGGACTCCTCGGCACCGCCTGGTCGGCGGGCATCGCCACGGTCCCTTCGGCGCACGCGCAGGAGAGCCTGATCGACTCCGATCCCGCGGTCGTGCGGGCCCGGGCCGACCTCGAAGCCGCGCAGCAGGCGGCGCACGAGGCCGAGGCGAAGCTCGAGGAGACCACACAACACAAGGCCGACGTCGAGGCGGACATCGCCGAGCACCAGCAGCACATCGCCGCGCTCGAGCAGCAGCGCGTCGAGCTCGCGCAGCAACGCGACACGCTGCTCGACCACCTGCGCCAGCGCGCGGTGGCGCTCTACGCGATGGGGAGCGACGGCACCAGCGCAGCCGACATCTTCTCGGGCAGCGTGCTCGACGGTGCGCGCCGCAAGCAGCTCGGCGACGCCGCCTCGCGCAGCGACCACGAGAACGCACGCCAGCTCGAGGACACGCGCAAGATCCTCGCCGACACGCAGACGTCGCTGCGGAAGGAGCAGACCGACCTCGAAGCGCAGCAGGCCGAGCTCGGCGACCTCGTGGCGACGTTGGAGTCGCAACAGGCCGTGGTCGACCAGCGCGTTGCCGAAGCCAACGCCGCGCTCGAACGCGCTCGGGCCATCGGTGCGCTCCACGCCGCCGGCGACCCGGTCATCGGTCCCAACACGCTCACCGCCGACCAGATGGTCGCCTGGTTCAACGCCCAGGGGTACCGCCCGCGGCTCGGCAACACCAGCGTGCCCGAGCTCGCGCAGATGTACCTCGAGGAGGGTGGCGCCGAGGGGGTGCGCGGCGACTTCGCGTTCGCGCAGGCCGTCGTCGAGACCGGTGGGTTCTCGGCTGCGGCCGACAACAACTACTCGGGCCTCGGCTGGTGCGACAACTGCGCGCGCGGCATCGTCTTCCCGACCCCGCGTGACGGCATCCGGGGCCAGATCCAGTTGCTGCTGAACTACGCCGACTCCGGCTCGCGCGTCGCCAACCTGCACAACCCGCTGTCGCCCTACGTCTGGAAGTCCGACGCGGCCTTCGACAACTACTTCGCCAAGGGTTGGGCGCCCACGTGGAGCGACATGGGCCACGGCAACTGGGCGACCGACCCCAACTACGCCGGCAAGGTGATCGGCGTGTACCGCTCGATGGTCGCGTTCTCCGGCAGCTGACGCGCCTCTACTCGAAGGGCTCCACGACGAGGTGCACGGGGGTGTCGAGGTCGGCACCCGAATTCTCGAGGTGGGCGTCGAAGCCCGTCCGGGTCTCGTCGAGCACCCGGAACCACGGGTAGCGCAGCATGGTGACGATCACCGCGATCGCGAGCAACGCGGCCGACGCCACGATGGTGGCCCGCAGCCCGACGAACGACGCCATGATCCCGCCGATCAGCGCCCCGATCGGCGTGCCGGCGAAGAAGCTCATCACGTAGACCGACAGCACGCGCCCGCGGTAGTGCTCGTCGACGTTCACCTGGACCGCGGTCTGGCACGCGACCATGGCGAAGCTCTCCGCGAGGCCGATGCCGTACATGCCGAGCAGCGCGAGGGCGTACACCGGCGCGAGCCCGAAGGTGAGCTCGGCGATGACGAAGATCGCGAACCCCACGACGGTGAAGGTGGACCGGCGCACGGTGTCGCCCTTCGCCACCGTGGCGACCGATCCGGTGATCGCACCCACGCCGTACGCGGCGACGAGCAGCCCGTACTTGCCGGCACCCTCGTGGAGCACCTGGCGTGCGAACGGTTCTGCGAGCTGGATCATCGACACGCCCAGCAACGACGAGAACAGCGCGCCGAGCACCGAGACGATGAGCACCGCCCGCTTGCGGATGTACCGGATGGCATCGCGGAACTGCGCGAGCACGCTCCCCGCCGCGGCCACCACCTTCACCGGACGCGCCTTGATGAGCAGCAGCGCGCCGATCACCAGGAGGAACGACAGCGCGTTGGCGAGGAACGCGGTGCCCGGTCCGAACTCGGCCAGCACGAGACCCGCCAGCGCGGGACCGAACGCGCGGGCGCCGGTGAACTGCATGGCGTTGAGGCGCACCGCGCTCACCATGGCGTCGGGCGGGACGAGCTGGGGGACGTAGGCCTGCCACGCGGCGATGGTGATGCCGGCGCCGATCGCGCCGACCACCACGACCGCGACGATCAGCGCGGGCGTGGCGACGCCGCTGACCCAGATGGCCCACAGCGCCAGCGCCGACGTCATGAGCACCACCTGCGAGATGAGCAGGACCGTGCGGCGGTCGTGGCGGTCGGCGAGTGCACCCGCGAGCGGGCCGACGACCGTGGCCGGGAAGAAGGTGGCGAACGCGCCGACGCCCACCCACACGGTGGAGTGCGTGAGCTGATCGAGCACGTAGGGCACGGTGATGGTCTGCATCCACGTGCCGGTGTTCGAGCAGAGCGCGGCCGAGAAGAAGAGGGCGAAGTCGCGGTGCTTCAGCGCCGCCAATGCGCCGCCGGAGCTCCCGGAGGCGTGCGTGGCGGTGGACACGGGGCGAATCTACCGGGGTCCGCTCCCGAACACCTGTTCGTTTCCGCTTGCTACACTCGGCGTCGGTGGTGGTACCCGGCCAGCGTTCGTTGTTCGCGTGCGGCGAGGTCGCCGTCGACCCCGAGGCGCGGTGGGAGCGAGTCGCGCTCGACGAGACGAGCTGGGTCGACGTGTGCCGCGGCCACCTCCGCGGCGCCGACACCGTGCTCGACGTCGTGATCGACACACTGCCGTGGCAGTGCGGCCGACGGTTCATGTACGACCGCATGGTCGACGATCCGCGGCTGTCGTACCGCGCGCCGCGGCCCGAGCTGCTCCCCCACCCCGTGCTCCGCCCCGTGCGCGACGGGCTCGCGGCGCGCTACGGCGTGCCGTTCGGTGCGGTGGCGTGCAACTACTACCGCGACGGTCGCGACAGCGTGGCGCCGCACGGTGATCGCGAGCTGCGTGACACCGACGATTCGCTCGTCGCCCTGCTCACCCTGGGCGCCACCCGCCCGTTCCGGCTCCGGCCTCACGGACACGCGGGTGGGCCCACCCACGACCTCGCGCCCGGATCGGGCGATCTGCTGGTGATGGGCGGGGCCTGCCAACGCGACTGGGAGCACGCGGTGCCCAAGGTGCGCAGCGCGGGGCCGCGCGTCTCCGTCACCTGGCGTTGGGTGCCCCGTCCGGATCGGGAGTCCGACCCCGAGCGCTGACGCGCCTCAGGGTCAGGGCGGCGGCGCGAGCGTCGTCGTCGTGGTCGTCGTCGTGGTCGACGTCGTGGTCGTCGAGGGCGGCTTGGTGGTGGACGGCGGCTTGGTGGTGGGCGTGGCCGGCGGGTTCGTGGCCGGCGGAGCCGACGGCTCGGCGGCCGGTGGCAGGAGGAACGACCAATCGATCGGCGGATCGGTCGGCGGATCGGTCGCCGGCTCCTCCACCGCCGCGCGCGCCGCGCTGCGACGCGTCGTCGACGTCGGCGCGGTCGTGGAGGCGGGCGTCGTCGACGACGCCGGCGATGACGTGGTCGCGCTCGACGTGCTCGTGGTGGTCGACGCGATCGTGGTGCGCGTCACCTCGTCGCCGCGCACCACGACCTTCGGCGGCTTCGCCGCGCCGTCGTCGCCGGTGCCCAACGCCGCGTACGCGAGTCCACCCAGGCCCGCGACGACGAGCAGCACCACCGCGGCGAACCCGAATCGCTTGGCACGACCGGAACCGCGGTCGGGCGCGGCGCGCCGCCGCTCGCGACGCGACACCTCAGGTTCGGGTTCTGCCGCGCTCTCTTCCGCGGTCGGGAACACCGACGCGAACATTGCTGACTCCACTGCGGGCGAGGGTTCGGGCGTGAACGTCGGGGGAGACGTCGGCTCGGGGTCACTCGCGGTGTCGGCGTCGCCGAACAACGCCGCGTCGAGGCCGGGCAGGTCGGGCTCGGGCGCCGGCGGACGCGCGGGTGGATCCGGCGTCGGGTCCAGCTGGCCGTCGCTGAACAGGGCGTCGTCGAGCTCGGAGCGCTCGTGATCGTCGGGCGGCATGGGCGTGCTCAGGAGCTCGCCGCCACTCTCAGCCCCGCGAACAGGTCGGTCTCGTACTCGCCGTCGGGCACGCCCGGCTCCACCAACGACCGGGCCAAGACGTACTCCTCCCACGGGTGCAGCTCCTGCTCCACCTCGAGGGGCACCCGGAAGAAGAAGCTGTCGGGCGGGATCTGGGTGCGGTGCGCGAGGAGCGCGGCCCGCCCGACTGCGATCTGGTCGCGCACGTCGATGCGGGTGGTCGTCACCTGCTCGAGCGCCTCGTCGTGGCCGTCGTTGACCGGTTCCGATGCCGCCGCGGCGGCGTCGCGCTCGTCCATGTGCTCGACCCACTTGGCGAGCGGGCTCTCCTCGCCCTGCGCCACGAACCACTCGTGCAGGCCACGGATGCGCTGCCGGGTGAAGCCGTTGCTGTAGTACAGCTTGAGTGGCTGCCACGGCTCGCCGAGGTCCGGGTACCACTCGGGATCGCCGGCGCGATCGAACGCCAGCACGCTGATCTCGTGGACGCGCACGTGGTCGGGGTGCGCGTAGACGCGATCGCGGGCGTAACCGACGATCACCTGGGGCCGCTCGCGACGGACGATCTCGACCAGTCGCCCGGTGGCGTCGTCGAGATCGGCGTTGGCGAAGTTGTCCGGGTGCGCGTTGGCGTCGGTGTCGGGCATGCCCGAGTCGCGGTACCCGAGCAGGTGCAGCTCGTCGTAGCCGATGAGTCGGACCGCCTCGTCGAGCTCCTGCATGCGCACGGCCGCCAGGTCGCGGCGCACGTCCTCCGTATCGGCCGCGGGGTTGAGGATGTCGCCCGCTTCGCCGCCCGTGCAGGTGACCAGGATCGTCCGGACGCCCTCGTCGTGGTAGCGCGACATCGTCGCCGCCCCTTTCGACGCTTCGTCGTCGGGATGGGCGTGCACGGACAGGACACACAGCGGAGCTTCGGTGGGGGGCACCACACGGTTCACGTTACCCAGTGACCTCCGTCACGGTGCGCTCCCTCGCACCCATCTCCACCCGGCTCGAGGTCCGCTCGAGGTCCGCTTGACAGATCAAGCACTCGCTATCTATACTGTCGGGACCGCTCCCCCTCCGAGCGGGTCCCCCGATACAGGAGTCTCCAATGGCCACCAAGACCACCGACCCCACCGCCGTGTTCACCGACGCCGTCATCGCCGGCGTGAAGCAGAGCCAGGAAGTCGCCTTCACCGGCATCAGCCTCTGGCTGGACTTCGCGGGCAAGGCGTTCACGCTGCCCGAGCTCGACGCGGTGCCGTTCGTCGACCAGCTCCCGAGCCCGAAGGCCGTCGTCGAGTCGAGCTTCGGCTTCGCCGAGGAGCTGCTCGTGACGCAGAAGGACTTCGCCCTCAAGCTCGCCGACGCGATGGCGCCGGCCAAGAAGGCGACGGCCTGAGCATCTGCTCGAGCCGATCCAGCTCGCGCGCGACTCCCGGTCCGGTACCCCCCACCGAACCGGGAGTCGCCGCGTGTTCCCGGGGTTCCGATGACGACCGACCGTGACGACCAGCTCCATGCTCTCGGTGCGTTCATCCGGGCGCAGCGTCAGCTCGCCAACCTGTCGCTCCGGCAGATGGCCGATCTCGCCCACGTCTCGAACCCCTACCTGAGCCAACTCGAACGGGGCCTCCACGAGCCCTCGGTGCGGGTGCTCCAGTCGATCGCCCGGGCCCTCAACGTCTCGGCCGAGACCCTGCTCACGCACGCCGGCATCGACGACGCCGAGTCGGTCGACGGGCCCGACACCGAATCGGCCATCCGCGCCGACGACCGGCTGTCCGACGACCAGAAACAGGCGCTGCTCTCGGTGTACCGGAGCTACGTGCAGGCCAACGCGCGCAGCTAGCCAGCGAGTCAGCTCCGGACGTACTCGCCCGGCGCCACGCCGGTCGGTGGGTGCTGTGCGCTCCCGATCGGCGGCGACGCCCGCAGCTCGCCGGCCCGCTCGGCCAACCAGCCGCTCCAGTCGTTCCACCACGTTTCGCGGTGCTCGGTCGCGCCGGCCTTCCACGCGTCGGCGTCGCGCGGCAGCTCGTCGTTGGTCCAGAGGCGCACCTTCGGCCCCGGCGGGCTCACGATCCCGGCGATGTGCCCGCCCGACGTCATCACGAAGCGCATCGGGCCCTTGAACAGCTGCGTGGTGCGGTACGAGACGCGCCACGGGACGATGTGGTCGTCGATGGCGGCGACGATGTAGGAGTCGGTGCCGATCTCGGAGACCATCAGCCGCTCCCCGAGCGCGGTGTACTCGTCCTTCGCGAGCGCGTTCTCCATGTACGCCTTGCGCAGGAATTCGCCGTGCGCCTTGCCCGGCAGGTTCGTGTAGTCGGCGTTCCACGCCAGCAGATCGAACGCCGGTGGCTTCTCCCCCAGCAGCCAGCTGTCGACCACGTAGCGGAACACCAGGTCGTTGGCGCGCAGCAGATCGAAGGTGCGGGCGATGTCCTTGCCCGGCAGGTAGCCGTGGCGCTCCATGCGGCGGCTCAGCGACTCGAGCGTGGCCGGATCGGTGAACACGCGCGCCGCGACGCCCGCGTCCTCGTAGTCGACACCACAGTTGATGAACGTCGACGAGTGCACGAGGTCATCGCCGCACGCGTCGAGGTACGCGAGGCACATGGCGGTCATCGTGCCGCCGAGGCAGATCGACAGCGTGTTCACCGTCTCGCTGCCGCTGATCTCGCGCGCGACGTCGATGGCGGTGAGCGGGCCGAGCCGCAGGTAGTCATCGAAGGTGAGATCGCGCATCGACGGGTCGGGGTTGCGGAAGCTGATCGCGAAGGTGGTGTGCCCGTGGTCGACCGCCCACTCCACGAGGCTCTTCCCGGGCGCAAGGTCGGCGATGTAGTAGCGGTTGATCCACGGCGGGATCACCACCAGGGGCCGCTCGAACACCTCGTCGGTCTTCGGTTCGTACTGCAGCACCTCGATCAGCTCGTTGTGGAACACGACGCGCCCGGGGGTGGCCGCGGTGTTCTTGCCGAGCTCGAACGACGCCCGGTCGACCTGGCTCGGCCACCCGTCGTTCTTCAGCATGTCTCGCACGAAGTTGCGCGCGCCGCGCACGAGGCTCGTCCCCGCGGTCTCGTAGGCGCGCTTCACCGCGCGCGGGTTGCCGAGCACGAAGTTGGTCGGCGACAGCGCGTCGCCGAGGATGCTCGCCGCGAACTCGGCCTTCGACGCTTCGCTCCCCTCGAGCCCACCGGCTCCCACGAGCTCCTCGATCAGGCGCGCGGTGAGCAGGTACAGGTCGAGACCGCCGTGGTACAGGATGTTGTCGGTCCACGTCGGGTCGCGGAAGCGGGCATCGCGCGGATCGGGGTGGACGACCTCGGGCAACGGATGGCCGAGCGCGCGGGTGACGAGGTGGGCCCCGGTGAGCCCGAGACCGACGCCGTACTTCGCGATCGCGGGGACGGTGCGCCAGGGCCGGAACGCGGCGCGCCGCATCGCGTTGACGTAGCCCCGGGCGAGCGAGACCGGATCGGCGGTGTCGAGCGCGGCCTCCGTGATGCCGAGCAGATCGCCGAGTGCCGTGTTGTCCGCGCCGTCAGCCACCACGCCGCCTCCCTCCTCGTGCGTCGACCCATCCTCGCGCCGAATCCGTACCCGGCGCGTCGGACGGGTTACGCCACGATGACGTTCGGGCGATCGAAGCCCTGTGCCTCGCAGAGGGCGTAGTACGCCGCCAGGGCCCCGGCGCCGTCGGCCACCGACTCGATGCTGCCGTCCTCGGCCAGGTTGAGGTTCACGCCGTACATGTGGAACCACACCTGGGTCTCGTCCTCGATGCAGGTGAGGGTGTGGATCGATCCGGCGGGCTCGTACAGGAACGAACCGGCGCGATTGACGTAGTCGTACTCGGCGTACTTCCACGCCCCCGACGTCGTGTAGCCCCAGACCGGGCCGGTGTGGCGGTGCTTCTGCACTGCGTAGCCGGCCTGGAAGATGTTCTCGACGATCCAGAGCCCCTCCTTCTCGTCGACGTGGATGACCTTGAGCTTGTTGCCGTCACCGATCTCGACGAACGGCAGGTCGGCGGCGCCGAGGTGCAGCGCCTCGGGCGCTCCGGTCTGGGCCGTCATTGATGCGGTCATTGCCATGGTCAGTCCTCCTGGTACGTGACGTCGGTGCGGTCGCGGGCGCCCAGCGTCCACGTGCTCTCGAACTGGAATCCTCGCGCGGGATCGAACTCGATGGTGTACGACCAGTCGAAGGCGCACACGCCGGGCCGCGATGAGCCAGACGTCGTTCCGCCGCTCGAACCGGTCGACGTAGCGCAGCCCGAGCACCATGTCGGTCTGCTGGCCCGCGTCGTCGGGCTTCGAGACGTGGTGGGCCACGCAGTAGGTGTCGACCATCCCCCGGTCGCGGTCGAGCCGGATCCGGGGCGGACCGACGAAGTGCATCGTGGCCTGGAAGTGCGGCAGCGTGTCGACGACCCACTGCGCGAACTCGGTACCCGTACCGCGGAACACGTTGTGGTCGTCGGTGCCGTCGGGGTGGTAGCACGACGCCATCAGCTCGCGGTCGAGGCGGTCGGTGCCGCGCGCGAGGTTCTTCACGACGTCGGTGATCTCCTCGCGTGCGAGCAGGTCGTCGAGTGTGAGCTCAGCCATCCTCTGGACCGATGCCCAGGTGCTCCTCGAGGGTGCGGTGCAGGTTCACGACCCTGCACTCCTCGGTGGGCGACACCGTGAGGTGTGTGAGGCCGGGCTGGTGCAGACCGCGCTGCGTGCGCGCGAAGTTGCCGACGTCCTGGTTGAGCACGAGTCCGAAGGGCGGCTCGGCATCGGGTGGGAGCTCGGCGTCGAACGGCTTCGTGCGGGGTGCGTCGGCGGCCTGCACGCGCGTGAACGCGAACACGTCCATGTACGCCTCTTCGACGTGCGTCCCCGGGCGGGCCCGCACGATCGAGAGCATGTCGGCGAACACCAACACGGTGATGTTGGGGAACAGGTTGTACTGCTCCATGTCGAGCACGTGGTGGTCGTTGTACGACGACAGGTCGATGCCCTGCGCTGCGTTCACGTCGCGCACCATGCCGCGCCAGCATCGAGCGCAGCGTGTCGCCCTCGGGGATCGGCGGCATCGTTGCGTCCTTGTCGTCGACGCCGATGCGACCGCCCATCACCTCGACGAACGACGCGAACACGTCGTCGTCGCCGCCCGGGCGCCCCTGGCGCGGCGACGGCAACCCGTACGACTGCACCAACCGACCGTGACGATGCCATGTGACCTGCGGGCCGTTCACGTCGTCGGCCATGCCGAGCATCTCGCGGTGGATGCCCTGCACGTGGTACGTCTCGCTGAAGCCCTCGATGAGGGTCTTCCAGTTGCAGTCGGCCCGCACCGAGATCACGGCTTGGCAGCGGAACTCCTCGAGATTCGCCCATGCAGTCTCGGCCGGCACCGGATCGAGGAAGTCGGCCAACGGTTCCGCGTCGCGATCGAGGTTCACGAACACCAGCGGACCCCACGTGCCCACCTGCACGTCGATGAGCGGGTAATCGTCGTTGAGGACGCCGAACTCGCGGCGCGACGGCACCTCCCGCAGACGGCCGTCGAGCCCCCACGTCCAGCGGTGGAACGGGCAGCGGATCTCGGCCAGGTCGGTGCCCCCGCCGCTGCAGAGCTCGCTGCCGCGGTGCAGGCACACGTTCTGGAACGCGCGCAGGACGCCGTCGTCGCCGCGCACGATCAGCATCGAGTAGCGACCGATGCGGTACTCGTGCCAGTCGCCGGGGTTGGCGACGTGGTCGACCGTGCACGCCAGCTGCCAGGACTTCGGCCAGACATCGGCCATCTCGCGCTCGAAGAACTCGGGTGACGTGTAGCGCGATACCGGGATCTTCACCGCGGTGGCTCGCTTCGGGCTGACCGAGGTCTCGAGCAGCACGTCCTCGCTCATCGTGCGCCTCGCACGAGCTGGCCGGGACGGGCACCGGTCTCCTCGCCGTCGCGCATGGTCTCCTCGCCCGCGACGAACGTGTGCCGGTAGCCGTCGGCGCGCTGGATGAGCCGCCGGGCGCCGCCGGGGAGATCGTGCACCAGCTCGGGCAGTTCCAACGACAACGCCTCGTAGTCGATCACGTTGAGGTCGGCGCGGTACCCAGGTGCGACGACGCCGCGGTCGCCGAGGCCGTAGACCGCTGCGGTGTCGCGGCGTCTGCTTCCGCACGACGAGCTCGAGCGGGAGGCGGTCGCCTCGGTCGCGGTCGCGGGTCCAGTGCGTGATCATGAACGTGGGGATCGACGCGTCGCAGATGGCGCCGCAGTGCGCGCCGCCGTCGGACAGGCCGAGCACCGCGTTGGGGTGCAGGATCATCTCGCGCATGTCATCGAGGTTGCCATAGCTGTAGCCGAGGAGCGCCTTCATCACGAGCTCGCGGCCGTCGTGGCCGAGCATCACGTCGTAGAGCACGGCTTCGGGATCGCGGTGCTCGCGTGCCGCGACGGCGGCGATGCTGCGGTCGGGCGAGGGTTCGTAGTCGGGTGGCTCGCCGATGGGGAACATCCGGTCGAGGCCGGTGCCGATCACGGCGTCGAAGGGGGTCTCCGGTGAGGTCTCGGACAGGATCGCCTCGCGGATCTCGGGCTTGCGCAGCTCGACGATCCGCTCGGCCAGCGGCAGGTGCGCCACCTTCTGGTACGTGGGTCGCATGAGGAACGGGTGGAAGGTCTGGAACCCGATCAACAGGTTGGTGGGCCGGCCCGACACCTGGCCGCGCAGGTCGGAGCCCTCGGCCACCGCTTCCTGCGCCAGGCGCAGGACGTCGCGCCACTGGTCGGGCGCCAGGTTGTGCTGCGAGAGCGCGAAGCTCACCGGCCGGCCGATGGCGGCCGACAGCTTGCGCATCCACGCCACTTCCTTCTCCGGCGCCGCCAGGTCCTCGCCCATCACACCCGCGGGCGCGAGCTCGAACAGGCCGGTGCCGAGCTCGCCCAGCACCTTGCCGATGCCGAAGAGCTCGTCCTCGGCGGCGAACGTGCCGGGCACGGGCTCGCCGTCGACCGCGCGGTGCATCAACGTGCGTGAGGTGGAGAAGCCCAGCGCGCCGGCGCGGATGCCGTCGCGCACGAGCTCGGCCATGGCTTCGATGTCGTCGGGGGTGGCGGGCTCGTTCTTGGCGCCGCGCTCCCCCATCACGTACGCCCGCACGGCTCCGTGCGGCACTTGCGTGCCGATGTCCATGACGCGCGGCATCGCGTCGAGTGCGTCGAGGTACTCGGGGAAGGTCTCCCAGCCCCAGGTGATGCCCTCGTTGAGCGCGGTGCCGGGGATGTCCTCGACCCCCTCCATGAGCTGGATGAGCCAGTCCTCCTGGCCCGGGCGCACCGGCGCGAAGCCGACGCCGCAGTTGCCCATGACCACGGTGGTGACGCCGTGCCAGCACGACGGCGACAGCAGCGGATCCCACGTGACCTGCCCGTCGTAGTGCGTGTGGAGGTCGACGAAGCCGGGCGTGACCAGCAGGCCGTCGGCGTCGACGGTGCGATGCGCCGCCGCGTCGTCGAGCTTCCCGGGTGCGGCCACCTCGGTGACGTGACCGTCGTCGACCGCGACGTCGGCCGGGCGGGCATCGGCCCCGGTGCCGTCGACCAGCGTGCCGCCGCGGATCACGAGCTCGTGCATGGTTCCCCCGTTCGCGAGTGTCTCGCCATCTTCGCATCTGCAAATGTGCAGCACAAGGGTTGCAATATTCGAACGACACCGTCAGACTGCCACTCATGCCTCGGACGTCTCCGCCCACCGAACGGGTCGTCGCCACCATGGCGCTGCTCGCCGAGCGGCCCGACGCCTCGCTCTCGTTGGCCGAGCTCACCCGCCGGCTCGGCGTGAACAAGTCGACCGGGCATGCGATCCTCACCAGCCTGTCCGCCGCCGGCTGGGTGCTGCGCGACCCCACCCGCAAGACCTACCGGCTCGGTCCCGCGATGGTCGCGCTCGGCCGGCAGGCTGGCGCGTCGTTCCCGGCCCTCGACTTCGCCCGTCCCGCGCTGGTCGAGCTGTCGCGGGAGTTCGCCGCCACCTGCGCCGCGCTCGGCGTCGGCGACGACGCGGTCACCGTCCTCGACCAGGTCGCGGATCCGCGCGCCGCCGCGGACGCCTTCCGCGTGGGTGCATCGTTCCCGTTGCGGCCGCCGCTCGGGGCCGCGGTGGTGGCATGGGCGTCCGACGCCGTCCGCGACGACTGGCTGGCCCACGTACCGCCCGACACGCGCGCCCACTACGCCGACGCGCTCACCGCCACCCACGACCGCGGCTTCGCGGTCGAGCTCGCGGCCACGCCGGCCGCGCACGTGCGCGAGCTCGCGGGCATGCTCGGCGACGACTCGTCCACGCGCGCCACGCTCGACCGTCTGGCCGACGAGCTCGCGGCCCGCGAGGAGTTCCTGGCCGTCGAGCTCGATCCCGACCGCGACTACGCGGTCAACGTGGTGAACGCGCCGGTGTTCGACCACACCCGTCAGGTCGCGCTGCTGCTCTCACTCACCGGCTTCGCCCGGGCGCTGCGCGGCACCGAGGTCCTCGCCGCCGGCGATGCGCTCATCACCGCGACGCGCGTCATCACTGCCGCGCTCTCCCCGCCGGCCTGAACATCTCGGAGTTGGGTGTGTCATTCGCACCCCGAACCCCGAGATGCTCGGGGTGGGGTCAGGACATGGAGGGTGTGGCGGTGTCGCGGCCGCTGCGGAGCAGGGTGCCGTTCCTCGCCTCGGTGAGGGCGCCGTCGCTGACGATGGGCGTGCCGTTCACGAAGACGTGGTCGATGCCGTCGGCCTCGGCGTAGAGCCGGCCGGCGCCGCCGGGCAGGTCCATGCGCATGCGCACGTCGTGGCTGCCGATGGTCTCGGGATCGAGCACGACGACGTCGGCCTTCCACCCCTCCTCCAGCCGGCCGCGCTCGCGCAAGCCGTAGAGCTGGGCCGGGGTGTCGGTGATCAGGTTGATCGCCTCCTCCAGCGGCAGCAGCTTGCGCTGGCGCACCGCCTTGCCCAGCACCTCGGTGGCGTAGTTGAACGACGCCAGCAGGTCGAGGTGCGCGCCCGCGTCGGACGCACCGATGAGCGCGCGCGAGTCGCGCCACACCTGGATGCGCGCCTTCCAGTCGTCGTCGGTCTCGGGAGCCGGCACGGTGCCGAAGCTGGTGTTGAGCTCGTCGGCGCGCGCGATCGCCACCAGCACCTCCCAGGAGCTGCGGCCTTCTTCCTTCGCGATGTCGCCGATCATGCGCCCGCGGTACTGCTCGTTCTCGGGGGCCACGACGTCGTGGATCTTCAGGTTGCTCCAGTTGGCCAGCATGCGCATCGGGTTCTTGTCGCTCCGCGACTGCTCGTCGAGCTTGGCCAACGCGGCGTCGTCCTCGAAGTACGCCAGCTTCTCGTCGAGCGGGAGGCCCATGACGTCCTCCCAGCCGGGCATGGCGTCGAGGATGAAGCCCGAACGGAACGACAGGTACACCGGGAAGCTCATCGGCACCGTGAGCGCGACCACGCGCCCGCCGTGTCCGCGGGCGTAGGTGCCCGCTTCGAGCTTCTGCTCGACGTCGTCCATGTTCTTGGCGTTGACGCCCAACACGTTCCAGTTCAACGGTCGTTGCGCGGCGGCCGACATCGCGGTCATCAATTCGACGGCCCACGGCTCGAACGGGCCCACCATCGGGATGAACTCGAGCGACGTGCCCTCGTGCGCGCTCACCGCCGAGCACAGGGCGACGATCTCGTCGCGGGACGCGAAGCGCGACGGCACCATGTGCCCCTCGGCGTCGTTGTGCGTGCGTGCCCACGACGACGAGAACCCGATCGCGCCTGCGTCGAGACCGGCGTCGAGCAGCGCGCGCATCGCGTCGAGCTCCTCGGGCTTCGCCTCGCGCGCGGTGGACTCCTCGCCCATCACCACGCGCCGGATCGCCGAGTGCCCCACCATGAACCCGGCGTTGATGCCGAGACGACCTTCGATCTCGCCGAGGTACTCGGCCGTGCTCTTCCAGTTCCACGGCACGCCCGAGCGCAGGGACTCCAACGGCATGCCTTCGACGCGCGCCAGCATGCGCATCAGGTAGTCGCCGTCAGCGGCGTCGTCGGACAGCGGCGCGATGGTGAAGCCGCAGTTGCCCGCGAGCGCGGTGGTGACGCCGTGCAACGGCGACGGCGTGAGCGCGCCGTCCCAGAAGACCTGCGCGTCGTAGTGCGTGTGCACGTCGACGAACCCGGGAGTGACGACTTTGCCGGTGGCGTCGATGGTGGACGCCGCGTCGTCGGTGAGCTCGCCGATCGCCACCACGCGGTCGCCTTGGATCGCGACGTCGGCCCGCCGGCGGGCGCTGCCCGTGCCGTCGACCACGTCGCCGCCTCGGATCAGGATGTCGTACATGCCTGCGTCCTCTCGATGGGTTCCGTCGAATGTAGACCCGTTGGGATCGTCGTACTGTCGACGAGATGGAACTGAGCCAGGCCCTGCGCAGCACCGGTGCCGTCCGCGACTTCACCGACGACCCGGTGCCCGACGACGTGCTCTACGGGGTGCTCGAGACCGCCAGGTTCGCACCCAACGGCGGCAACCGCCAGGCGTGGCACGTCATCGTCGTGCGCGACCCCGACACTCGCCGGGAGCTGCGCGACCTCTACCTCCCCGGTTGGTACGAGTACCTGCCCCAGATGGAAGCGGGGCTCACACCGTTCGCGGCAGTGACCGATCCCGACGCCGAGGCCGCCGCGCGGGCCCGCGCCCCGGAGTTCGCCGAGCGCGGCGTGGCCACGCCCGGGTTCGCCGAGAACATCCACGAGGTGCCGGTGCTGCTCGTGCTCACGGCGGACCTGCGCAACCTCGCGATCCTCGACCGCGATCTCGACCGGTACACGCTGGTCGGCGGCGCGTCGATCTACCCGTTCGCGTGGAGCATCCTGCTCGCGGCACACGACGCCGGACTCGGTGGTGTCATCACCACCGTCGCGATCCGCGAAGAGCCGGCACTGCGCGAGCTGTTCGCGATCCCTGAGCACGTCGTGGTCGCCGGAGTGCTCGCGCTCGGCTATCCGGCCGGCAAGCGCGCCACCAAGCTGCGCCGCAACCCGGTGGAGTCGTTCGCAACCGTCGATCGCTACGACGGTCCACCCATCACGCAGTAGCGCGGATCTCCCCGTGCACGATCGCGAACCACGCGTCGGGTGACTCGCTCCACTCCCGCCAGGCCATGCTGATCGTTTCGAGATCGTCGCGCGTCGCCAACCCGCCGTCGACCGCTTGCTCCGCGAACGCCGACGCCACCACGCGGTCGGACCACATCCCGCCCCACCATGCGCGGTCTTCGGAGTTGGCGAAGCACCACACGGACGCCGTCGCGGTCACCTCGGTGAACCCGGCGGCGTGCGCCCACGCCAGCAGGCGACGGCCGGCGTCGGGTTCCGCGTCGTTGCTGCGCGCCACCTCGTGGTACAGCTCGAGCCACCGGGTCAGCCGTGGATCCTCGGGCCACCACGTGAACGTCGCGTAGTCGGAGTCCCGCGCCGCCACCACGCCGCCCGGCGCGCACACCCGGCGCATCTCGCGCAGCGCGGCGACCGGATCGGTGAGGTGCTGGAGCACCTGGTGCGCGTGCACGACGTCGAACGTGTCGACGGGCAGGTCGAGCGCATAGACGTCTCCGACCGCGAACTGCACGTTGTCGACGCCGGCGTCGCGTGCGGCCGCGCGCGCGGTGTCGAGCACCTCATCGGCGCGATCGAGCCCGAGCACGCGCCCGGGCGCGACGCGCTGACCGATGTCGACGGTGATCGTCCCCGGACCGCACCCGACATCGAGCACATGCGCACCGGCCACGAACGCGTCCAGCAGGTAGCCGGCCGAGTTCTCGACCGTGCGCCACCGGTGCGAGCGCAGCACGCTCTCGTGGTGGCCGTGCGTGTAGACGTCGTCGGGAATCATTCGGGGTCGGGGCGGATGCCGGCCGGGTCGAAGAACGCGCGCAGCGCGATGATGCGGCCCTCGTCGTCGAAGACCATGTGGTCGACGATCGGCGACAGCAACAACCTCTCCGGACCGTGGCCGACGTGCACCTCGAGGAACGCGAGCGCTTCGTCCCCTACGACGATCGGCGGCGCGGTCGGATGGAGGTCGAGGTCCATCTGGCCCGCGCCGGCGTCGAAGAACGCGCCGATCGCCTCGATGCCGTGGTTCACCGGGGCGCCCACCGGATCCTCATGGGTGGCGTCGGGGGCGAAGAGGGAGAGCCAGGTGTCGCGGTCCTTGGCCGACTCGGCCTTGCAGTACGTCTCGATCACCTGCTGCGCGTGTTCGGGCGTCACCATCCGCGGGAGGCTACCCAAGCAACTTCAGGCGGTCTCCAACGTTTCGCGGTCGGGCGATCCGAGCCGGCGCCGTCGCTGCAGCGCCTCGAACGCCGCACCCAGTTGGCGAAGCTGCGTGCGCGACAGGTGGTCGACGAAGTTGGCCCGTACCCCGGCGACGTGGACCGGCGCAGCTGCCTCGAGCGTGGCGCGACCGCGGTCGGTGAGGACGGCCAGCGTGACCCGCCGGTCCTGTTCGCTGGGTTGACGGGCGACGTACCCGGCCTTCACCAGACCGTCGAGTCGACGGGTGAGCCCGCTCGGCGACAGGTGCAGCCGCGCTGCCAGGTCGCACATGCGCAGCCGCTGGTCGGGCGCTTCGGACAGGTTGACCAGCACGCCGTAGTCGCCGCTGTCGATCCCGAACCCCGACACCAGATCGGCCTCCAGCGCCGCCTGCAGCTCCGCGTAGGCCTCCACCAGCCCACGCCACGCCCGCATCTCCTCGTCGTCGAGCCAGGCGGTTCGGACCGGGGTCTCTGGCGTGCTCACCCCTCCAGGATACCGCGCTCGTGCACAGGCAATATTTGACACCGCAAGTGTTTTCTGGAATAGTTGAGAATGCAATCAAGTTGACGAGTGCAACATCCCCCCGATCCGAGGAGACCCCCGATGACCGACCTCTCAGCACTCACCCCCGGCACCTGGACCGTGGACCCCGCCCACTCCACCGTCGGGTTCGTGGCCCGCCACCTGATGATCACCAAGGTGCGCGGCCGCTTCACCGACTTCTCGGGTTCGCTCGAGGTCGGCGAGAACCCGCTGCAGTCCCACGTGGTGGCGACGGTGAACCTGGCGTCGGTCGACACCGGCGACGCCGGCCGCGACGCCCACCTGCTCAACGCCGACTTCTTCGACCTCGAGGGCGGCGGCTCCCCCACCATGACCTTCGTCAGCACCGGCATCAAGGACGACGACGGTGACTACGTCCTCTTCGGCGACCTCACCATCAACGGTGTGACCCGCCAGGTCGAGTTCGACCTCGAGTTCGACGGCGTCAACGTCGACCCGTGGAACAACACCAAGGCCGGCTTCACCGCCGAGACCGAGATCAACCGCAAGGACTTCGGGCTCGAGTGGAACGTCGCGCTCGAGACCGGTGGTGTACTGGTCGGCGACAAGGTGAAGGTGCAGCTCGACATCCAGGCCGTCAAGGCCTGAGCGAGCGAACGCAGGGGAAGGCGGTTGCCGTGAAGACGATCGAGCTCGGCCACGCGGTGCTCTACGTCCGCGACCTCGAGCGGTCGCGTCACTTCTACGGCGAGGTCCTCGGGCTGCCGGAGATCGCCTTCCCTGATGGAGGCGGTGCCTTCCCGGGCGCGGCCGCGTTCAGCGGCGGTCGCACCCACCACGAGCTGCTGCTCATCGAGGTCGGCCCGGCGGCCGCGTCCCCTCCCGCCGGCCGCCGGACCGGCCTCTACCACCTCGGCTTCAAGATCGGCACCACCGACGACGAGCTCCGCGACGCGTGGCGCGAGCTCGAAGCGGCGGGCGTGACGATCGTGGGTGCGTCCGACCACACGGTGACGCACTCCCTCTACATCCAGGATCCCGACGGCAACGAGCTCGAGCTCTACATCGACGTGCAGCCCGAGCAGTGGCGCGACGACCCTGCGCTGGTCATGGCGCCGACCAAGCCGCTCCGGATCTGACGGGCGTTCAGGCGGGGAGATAGTCCTGCAGGCTGGCGATGGCGAAGCCCTGCTGCTTGCAGACGTCGAACACCTTCTGCAGGTCGACGAGCAGGTCGGTGCGGAAGTGCATCAGCACGATGTCGCCGGGCGTGAGCTGGGTGCCGTCCTGCAGGTCGAAGCGCCCGTCGTTGGTCGAGCCCTTCCAGAGGACGATCGCCTTGTAGCCGCACCCCGCCGCCACCGCCTGCACGTTCGCGTTGGTGTTGCCGTAGGGCGGACGGAACAACGTCGGGCGACGCCCGTAGAGGTTCTGGTAGTCGTCGAGCGTCCCGCACACCTCGTTCTGCATCTGCCCGTACGACAGCTTGGTGAGGTCGGGGTGGTTGATGGTGTGCGACTCGACCACGCCGCCGTACTCCTCGAGCTGCTTGAAGTAGTCGACACCCGCGTCGGCCTCGCCCTGCTGCAGGAACATGGTGAACGGAACGTTCGCCTGCTTCAGGAGATCCGCCACCGCCGGATCGCGCACGATGCCGTCGTCGATGCCGAGGAAGATCACCTTGTTGGTCGTCGGGATGCGGCTGAACACCGGCGCCGAATCGGTGGACGGCAGCGCGACCGGTGTCGGCTCCGGTTGCCTGGGCAGACCGAGTCCGGGCACCCGCCGCGGCGTGGTGGTCGTGGTCGTCGTCGGCGGCGCAGTGGTCGTCGTCGTGGGCGGCAGCGTGGTGGTCGTGGGTGGCGCGGTGGTCGTCGGCACGGTGGTGTCGGCGACGTCGGTGGCATCGGTGCCCGCCACGCGGATCGCGGCCGCCGCCTCCGGGCGCGCGGTACCCCCGCTCAACTCGAGCGGGCCGGCGCCGAAGAGGATCACCAACGCGGCGGTCACGCCCGCCGCGACCGCGAACCGCGCCCACGGGGGCCGAGCCGGTCGTCTCCGGGCGCGCCGAGGCGGCGCGGACGGGGAACTCACCCAGGGGACGGTACTCGCGGCAGTACGTTGCGACCGTGCAAGGGGAGGTGGCGCCCGGGCAGGGCGAGCCCGTACGGGGCGGCGAGACGCGGTCCGTCGTCGCCCTCCTGTCGTCGGTCTTCGCCTCCTCGACGGCCATGGCCCTGCTCAGCACCGTGCTGGGCAAGCTCGTGTTCGACATGACTGGCAGCGAGCTGGCGCTCGGGCTCCTGGGCCTGGCCGAGTTCGCGCCCGCGGCCCTGCTCGTCTTCGTCACCGGGCCCCTGGCCGACCGGATGGACCGCCGCCGCATGGCCGCGCTCGCCCTCGGGCTCGAGGCCGTCGTACTCGCCGGGCTCACGGTGTACGTGAGCACCGAACCCACGTCGACGCTCCCGATCTTCCTCCTCGTCATCGGGTACGGCACCGCCCGCGCGTTCGCCACCCCGGCGACGCGATCGCTGCCCGCCGACACCGTGGAAGGGTCACGACTCCCCTGGCTCACCGCCCGCCAGGCAGCCACGTGGCAGGGCGCGCTCGTGCTCGGCCCGGTGCTCGGCGGCTTCCTCTACGTCGTCGCGCCGTGGGTGCCGTTCGCCGCCGCCGTCGTGCTCGTCGCCATCGGCGCGGTCACCGTGCTGACCGTGCACGTGCGGCCGTTCGAACGGACCGTGGTCGTCGACGACGACGGTGCGGGCATGCACGAGGCGATGGAGGGCCTGCGCTTCGTGCGCAGCCGCCCGATCCTGCTCGGCGCGATCTCCCTCGACCTGTTCGCGGTCCTCTTCGGCGGTGCGATCGCGCTCCTGCCTGCCATCGCCGAAGACCGGCTGGGCGTCGGCGCGGTCGGCCTCGGATGGTTGCGCGCCGCCACCGGCATCGGGGCGGGCGCGGTCGCACTGTTCCTCACCGTCAAACCGGTGAGTCGGCACATCGGCCGCAAATTGTTGACGTGCGTCGCGCTCTTCGGTGTCGGCACCATCGTGCTGGGCGCCACCACCAGCTTCACGATCGCGTTCGTCGCGCTGCTCGTGCTCTCGGGGGCCGACGCCGTGAGCGTGTTCATCCGGTCGACGCTCGTCCCGTTGATCACGCCCGCCGACAAACGCGGGCGGGTGCTCGCGGTCGAGGCCGTCTTCATCGGCGCGTCGAACGAGCTCGGCGCGTTCGAGTCGGGCGTCGTGGGCCAGCTGCTCGGCCCCGCGACGGCGATCGTCCTCGGTGGCGTCGCGACGCTCGTCGTGGCGGGGTTGTGGTGGGGACTCTTCCCCGACCTGCGCGACGTCGACTCGTTCCCGTCGGCCGGTGACCACGTCATCGATCCCGCTCCGGGCTGACGACGCTCCGGCGGACCTGTGAAGATGGGGGCATGACCGCCACCTCCGTCGCCAGCTCGATCGGGCCCGTGCCCGCCCTCTGGGATCCCGACGTCTTCGTCGCGGGAGCCCCGCACGAATTCCTGGCCGAGCTCCGCCGCACCCAGCCCGTCTACTGGCAGGACATGCCCGACGAGCCCGGGTTCTGGGCGGTGCTCACCCACGCCGACCTCACCGCGGTGGCGCGGGAACCGGTCCTCTACTCCGCCAGCGAGGGCGGCGTGGTGCTCGAGAACCTCGCCCCCGAAGCGCTCGAGCAGATGCGGGGGATGCTCCTGGCGATGGACCCGCCGAAGCACGTCGACTACCGCCGCCCGCTCGCCCCGAGCTTCAAGGCGCGCGTGATCGCGAGCCTCGAGGGCCGCATCCGGGCCATCTGCCGCGAGATCAACGCGCAGGCGCGCGAGAAGGGCGACGTCGACTTCGTGCACGATGTCGCCACGCTGCTGCCGAGTCAGGTCGTCGGCGAGCTGATGGGCCTGCCGCATGAGGACTGGGACCAGATCCAGCACTGGGCCGAGATGAACACCAGCGGCCAGGACCCCGACATCGTGGGTGCCGAGAGCGCCGGAACCGCCGAGGGATCGGCGTACGAATCGGGTGGCGACGGGACCATGCACATGGCGATGTACGCCATGCAGTTCGCCGCGCAGCGCCGCACCGAGGAGCCGCGCGACGACCTCACGTCGCTCATCCTCGCCGGCAACTTCGGCGACGGACCGATGAGCGATCTCGACTTCGGCATCTTCTTCGTGCAGCTCGTCACCGCCGGCAACGACACCACCAAGACCATGCTGTCGTCGGGTGTGCTCGCTCTGCTGCAGCATCCCGACCAGCTCGCCGAGGTGCGCGCCGACCCGTCGCTGCTGCCCGGCGCGGTCGAGGAGATCCTCCGGTACGAGAACCCGCTCCACTACTTCCGGCGCACCACCACCGCCGACACCACCCTGCACGGGGTCGACATCCCCGCCGGCGACAAGGTGCTCATGTACTACACGTCGGCCAACCGCGACGAGACCGTGTTCGACGACCCGAACACGTTCGACATCCACCGGTCGCCGAATCCGCACCTGTCGTTCGGGATCGGTGAGCACTTCTGCCTCGGGGCGCACCTCGCCCGCCTCGAAGGACGCGTGTTCTTCGAAGAGGTGCTCACGACCTTCTCCGGGATCGAGCTCACCGGCGACCCGGTGCGGGTGCGTTCGAACCTCAACGCCGGATACAAGCGCATGCCGATGCGTCTCACCGTCTGAGCTCAGGCAGGCGGTCGCAACCGGCGCGCCGTCAACGCGTCCAATCCACCGAAATGTTCAGCCGCGTGCTGGAGCAGCCGTACCAGCTCCGCCTGGTCACGTGTGCCCAGCCATCGGGCCAGGTCGCGCGCCACTGACTGCCGGGCGCGTCGCGACGCGTCGACCAACGCCTGCCCTCGCGCAGTGAGGCGCAGCGGGCGCGCCCGCCGGTCCTCGGGGTCGCGGCCACGCCGCACGTAGCCTGCCCGCTCGAGCTCGGTCACCGACTTCGACACCGCCTGTGCGCTCACCCCGAGCCGAGCGGCCAACGCGGTGACCGTGGTGTCACCCGCCAGGAGCCCCTGCACCACGTAGCCGTGCGAGTCGCGCACGTCGTCGAACCCCGCCGCGCCGAGCTGGTCGCGCATCCGACCCGTGACCCCACCCGCCACCGCCAGGGTGAGCAGCCCGATGTCGGCGGTGGGGTCCACGGCACGTGGCTTCGTCATGACCCGATAATACTCAACCGAGTTGTGTATAGTAGCCAACTATGGTTGAGTATCTTCAGCTGCTCGACGACGCGTTGGCCGTCACCCGCAGGGTGGTGTGGTGCGTGCTCACGACGGTCGATGCTCGGGGCCGACCCCGCAACCGGGTGGTGCACCCCGTCTGGGAGCCGATGGACGGCGGCCTGGTCGGATGGGTGACCACCCGGCGCTCCCCCGTGAAGACCGCGCACCTCGCCGACAATCGCCACGTCGCGTGCGCCTACGTCGGCGCCGACCACGACGTCGCCTACCTCGACTGCACGGCGACGTGGGCGAGCCGCGACGAACGTCACCATGCGTGGGACGTCTGCCGCTCGCTCCCCGATCCGTCCGGGTTCGATCCCGCGACCATCTGGCCCGACGGGCCGGATGCACCCGGCGCCGAGGTGTTGCGGCTCGACCCGTACCGCGTGCAGGTGGGCCTGGCCGCCGATCTCGCCGAGGGGAGAGCGCCGCGCACCTGGAGGTGCGACGCGCCCTAGCCTCGCCGGGGTGCTGTTCCAGGCGCGGTTCTGGCCGCTCATCGCCGACGGGACCGTCACCCTCACGTTCCGGCGCTGGAAGCGCCGCCAGGTCGTCGCCGGCCACCGCTACCGCACGGGCCACCGCATCGTCGGTCGCATGATGATCGAGGTCGACGACGTGCGCGAGGTCGATCCGGAGAAGATCAGCAACGCCGACGCGCGACGCGCCGGGTTCACCGATGCTGCCGAGCTGATCGGCCAGTTGCGCGGCGACGACGAGCTCCCCGTGTACCGCATCGCCTTCCACGTCATCGACGAGCCTGATCCGCGTGCGGTCCTGGCCGCGTCGGATGTGCTCTCCGACATCGACCGCGAGGAGATCCAGCGACGATTGGACCGGCTCGACCATGCCAGCAAGGTCGGCCCGTGGACGCGCGCGGTCCTCGAGGTGATCGCGGCGCAGCCCGGGACGCGCGCCACCGACCTCGCCGCCGGCTTCGGGCGCGAGACGCTGCCGTTCAAGACCGACGTGCGCAAGCTCAAGAACCTCGGGCTCACCGAGAGCCTCGAAGTCGGGTATCGGCTCTCTCCTCGGGGCCGGGCGTACCTCGAGCCGCGCTCGTAGCATCGACGCATGGCGATCGGGTTCGACGACCTGGAGCGGCGACCGGGCTTCTTCGTCACCAGCAAGCCCGAGCGCGTCACGTTCCTGCCGGAGCCGGAGCGCCGGGCGCGTTGGTGCACGCTCATCTCGGTCGACGACCACCTCGTCGAACCACCCCATCTGTTCGAAGGCCGGCTCCCTGCTCGGCTGCAACCGCTCGCACCGCGGGTCGAGATCGACGATGAGGGGATGGAGTACTGGTCCTACGACAGTGAGCGTCACTACAAGGTGGGGCTCAACGCGGTCGTCGGCCGACCGCGCGAGGAGCTCAGCTTCGAACCGACTCGCTTCGACGAGATGCGGCGGGGCGCGTGGGACATCGACGCGCGGGTGCACGACATGGACCTGAACGGTGTGTACGCGTCGTTGAACTTCCCGTCGTCGCTCGCCGGGTTCGCGGGCCAGCGGTACCAACTCGGCGTGTCCGATCCGGAGCTCGCGCTGGCGGTCGTGCGCGCCGCGAACGACTGGCACCACGACGAATGGGCGGGCAGCCACCCCGGCCGCATCATCCCGTGCCAGGTGCCGTGGTTGCTCGATCCCGACCTCGCCGCCGCCGACGTGCGCGCCAACGCGGCACGCGGGTTCCGGGCGATGACGTTCCCGGAGCTTCCGGAGCGGCTCGGACTGCCGTCGCTCCACACCGGGTACTGGGATCCGCTCCTGTCCGCGTGCGAGGAGACCGGCACCGTCGTGTGCCTGCACGTCGGCTCGTCGTCGAGCGCGCCCACCACGTCGTCGGACGCGCCGGCCGACACCATCGGCGTGCTCTTCTTCGGCTGGGCCATGTTCGCCGCCGTCGATTGGCTCTACTCGCGCATCCCGGTCCGCTTCCCCGCGTTGCGGATCTGCCTGTCGGAGGGCGGCATCGGGTGGGTCGCGGGCCTGCTCGACCGGCTCGACCACGTCGAGCGCTACCAGCACATGTACGGCACCTGGACCGGCATCGACCTGTCCCCCGCCGAGGTGCTGCAGCGCAACTTCTGGTTCTGCGCCATCGAGGACCGCTCCGGGCTCGAACAGCGCCACCGCATCGGGGTCGACCACATCTGCCTCGAGTCCGACTACCCGCACCAGGACGGCACGTGGCCCGACACCCAGGAGATCCTGCGCGCGCAGCTGGCCGGTGTCCCCGCCGACGACGTGCGCAAGCTCACCTGGGAGAACGCGGCGCGCCTCTTCGACTTCCCGGTGCCGCCCGCGGTGCAGGAGGACCCCGATGCCTACTGACCTCCCCTTCAAGATCGCGGCGGCGCGCCGGATCCTGTATCGCGAAGGCTGCGACTCGAACATCGGCGGGCATGTCAGCGCCCGCGCCGACGACGAGGACGACGCGTTCTGGGTCACCGCCTTCGAGTACTTCGACCAGACCACGCCCGACCGCGTCTGCAAGCTCGGCTTCGACCTCGTCCCGCGCGTGGGCGAGCTCGCGTTCTCGCCCGCGGTCAACTTCCACGGTCGCATCTACGAGACCCGGCCCGACGTGCACGCGATCGTGCACCTGCACTCGCACTACATCACGGTGCTCTCGTCGACCGGCTCGACCGTCGGGATGTACGACGTGTCAGCGGTGCTGTTCCACGAGGAGCAGGCGACGTACTTCGACGACGGTGTGAAGTCGCACCTCGAGGTCGTCGACGCGCTCGGCGACAAGCGTGTGGTCCTCATGAAGAACCACGGCGCGATCGTGGCGTCCGATTCGCTCGAGCACGCCACCATCGAGGCGCTGACGCTCGAGCAGTGTGCGCGCTACCACCTCGAGTGCGTCGCCGCCGGTGGCACAGAGATCCTCGAGGCCGAGGTGGTCGCGGGCAAGGCGATGTACCGCACGCACTACCTGCCGCAGATGTGGGAGGCGAACCTTGCCCGCCTGCGGACGTCCGATCCCGACCTGTTCTGCAGTTCGGACTACGAAGATCGCCACCGGGTTCACCGGGCAGCCGGTGCCGCCGGGGATGCGCAGCGGCGCCACCACGCAGAGGAACTCCCAGCGCGCCTGCTCCGCGCACGCCGGCGCCAGGCGCGCCAGGTTCACGTTGTCGACCAGGTGCAGACCCATGCCGGTGATGCCGATCTGGTGCACCGGGAACGGCCAGTTGGCGATGCCGAGCCCCGGCGTCATGTCGGAGATCCCGTCGCCCATCAGCAGCGCGACCTCGCGTTCGTGGAGCCACGGCAGGCACTGCGGATGCAGGCCGGCCATGCCGTCGCGGAACGGATCGAAGCGTCCGCCCTGCGCGGCCCGGCGCGCGTCTCTGCCGCCGCCCACGATCAGCAGGTCACCGCTCCGCACCGGAGAGCCCTGCGTCTCCTCGGCGCGCTCGAGGTCGGCCACGGTGATCGCGGTGTTGCCGTCGAGCGCCTCGACGCCGCGCGCACGCGGGACGTCGAGGAACACGCCGCGACCGGCGAGCCCGTCGGCGGTGGCCATCACGGTGTTGCTGAGCGCGCCCGTGCTCTTGACGTCGCCGGCGGGCCGGCCGTTGTACATCTCCCCCCGCACGAACATGTGACACAGGGCGTCGAGGTGCGTGATGCCCATGCCGTGGACCTCGGTGCCGATGTAGTCACGGCTGGCCTCGTATCCGGGGATGCCGTTGCTGTCGCGGGCATCACCGCTGGCCAGCATGTGGTGATGGGCGGGGCTCGGCGTCTCCGGCGACGGGTTCACCGGGAAGTCGTGGGCCAGGCTCACGGTGAGACCGGAGCGCACCAGCGCGCCCGCGGCCGCGCGGCGCTCGGGCGTGAGGAAGTTGAGCGCGCCCAGCTCGTCGTCGGCACCCCAGCGGCCCCAGTTGCTCAGCGCCGAATAGAGCGCGTCGAGCTGCTCGGGAGTCGGTTGGTCGTCGACCGGCGGTGCGTTCATGCGCGCAACGTACCGTCCCGGTAGCGTGCCCGCATGCTCCTCGATCGCTTCCGAATCGACGACCGCGTCGCGATCGTCACCGCTGCCGGGCGCGGCATCGGGGCCGCGTCGGCCCTCGCGCTCGCCGAGTGTGGTGCCGACGTCGTCATCGCCGCCCGCACCGCCGACCAGCTCGACGACGTCGCCGCCCAGGTGAAGGAACGCGGTCGACGCTCCGTCGTCGTGCCTGCCGACCTGTCCGATCTCGACGCGGTGACCGGCCTGGTCGACACCGCGCTCGCCGAGTTCGGTCGCCTCGACGTGGTGGTGAACAACGTCGGCGGTTCCATGCCCATGCCGTTCGTCGACACCGACGTGAAGGCCTTCGAGGGCGCGTTCCACTTCAACGTGAGCACCGCCTTCGCGTTCGACGCCGCGCTGCCCTCCCCCACCTCCTCGAGTCCGGCAACGGGTCGGTGGTGAACATCACATCGGCCATGGGTCGGTTCCGTGACCGCGGGTACGTGGCGTACGGCACCGCCAAGGCCGCGCTCGCGCACATGACCCGCCTGTTGGCGGCCGACTGCGCGCCCAAGGTGCGGGTCAACGGCGTCGCGCCGGGGTCCATCGCCACCAGTGCTCTCGACATCGTGGTCAGCAGCGAGCCGCTGCACGACGAGATGGTGGCGAAGA
Organism: uncultured Actinomycetes bacterium; assembly: GCA_963835985.1. Classification (GTDB taxonomy): domain Bacteria; phylum Actinomycetota; class Acidimicrobiia; order IMCC26256; family DASPTH01; genus DASUAS01. Next base: position 89,865 of record CAWIHV010000005.1, read on the forward strand.
CACCGCTGCGTCGACTCGGCGACGCCGACGACATCGCCCTCGCGGTCCTCTACCTCGCCTCCGATGCGTCGAGCTACGTCACCGGCAAGATCCTCGAGGTCGACGGCGGCATCGAGGCCTCCAACCTCGACATGCACCTCCCGGATCTCTAGGCCCCCGACCTCGAAGGACCACCATGCAGCTCTCCGTCGGCATTCCCCCGGGTCCCGAGACGCTCGAGCGCGCGCAGCTCGCGCAGGACCTCGGCTACGACCGCGTGTGGCTCTACGACTCCGCCGCGCTGTACGAGGACATCTGGATCTGGCTGGCGCGCCTCGCCGAGCACACCAGCATCGACCTCGGCACCGCGGTGCTGGTGCCCAACCTCCGCCACGTGATGACCAACGCGTCGGCCATCGCCACCGTCGAGCGCATGGCCCCCGGGCGACTCTCGGTCGGCTTCGGGACCGGTGCCACTGCCCGCTGGGTGCTCAACAAGCCGCCGCTCTCCTGGAAGACGACGCAGCGCTACCTCGAGCAGCTGCGGGGCCTCCTGCGCGGCGAGGTGGTCGAGGTCGACGGCGAGCGTTGCCAGATGATCCACCACCCCGACCTGGCGTCCGGCCGACCGATCGACACCCCGCTCCTCGTGTCGGCGCTCGGTCCCAAGGGGAAGGGCCTGGTGGAGGAGATGTGCGCCGCCGGCACCATCGACGGCTACATCGGGATGGCCGACGTCGACGTGAAGGCGCCGCGCCGCGTGCTCATGACCGCGGGCACGGTGCTCGACGACGGCGAGGACATGACCAGCGAGCGGGTCGCCGGCGCGCTCGGCCCGTGGTACGTCGTGCGCTACCACGGCGTGTGGCAGGCCTTCCCCGATGCGCTCGCGGGTATGCCCGGTGGCGAAGCGTGGCTCGCGGGCGTCAACGCCGAGCGGCCGGAGGGCGAGCGACACCTCGCGGTGCACGAGGGTCACGTCACGCACGTGATGGAACGCGACACCGAGGTGCTCGCACTCGCCGGCGAGGCGCTCGCGACCACCGGCTGGGTCGGCACCGCCGACGAGATCCACCAGCGCGCGATCGATCTCGCCGCGCAGGGTGCCGACGACCTCATGTTCACGCCTGCCGGCGACTTCGAGCGCGAGATGCGGACCTGGGTCGAAGCCGTCCGCGGCTGATCAGAACTCGACGTCGAGCTCCTCGAGCTCGTCGGGCTCGCGCTGCGCGGCGTCGATCCACTCGCGCATCGCGGGCATGGTCATGATCGTGTCGCAGTAGGCCGCGCTGCGGTCGTCGAGCTCGACGTCGTAGGTGCGGAACCGCGTGCACACCGGTGCGTACATCGCGTCGGCGACCGTGGGCTGGGCACCGAACAGGAACGGTCCGCCGTACCGGTCGAGACACTCGCTCCAGATCGCGAGGATCCGGTCGACGTCGGCCTGCGCGCCGGCCCACACCTTGAAGTCGCGGTGCTTCGCCTTCAGGTTCATCGGCAGCGCCGAGCGCAGGTTCACGAACCCGGAGTGGATCTCACCGCACACTGCCCGGCAGTGCGCGCGAGCGACACGGTCCGACGGCAACAAGCCCGCGTCGGGCCGCACCTCGTTGAGGTACTCGCCGATCGCCATCGTGTCCCAGACGGTCACACCGTCGTGCACCAATCGGGGCACGAGGAACGACGACGACAACAACAAGAGCTCCGCACGCGTGTCGGGATCGTCGTTGTCGAGCACGTGCTCGTCGAACTCGAGCCCGGACATCTTGCAGAGCAACCAGCCCCGCAACGACCACGCGCCGTAGTTCCTGCTGTTGATGGTGAGGATCGCTTCAGCCATTCGGTGTCCTCCGGAGGGGATCGGAAGCGCCGGTGTGCACTCGCGGTGCCCTATGGTGTCGCCACCGATTGGACATCCTGCCCAACGGGTGTGCAAGGCCTAGATGTGACGATCGTCGACAACACCAAGGGCCGGTACCTCTACCAGGCGTACCAGGCCCAGGCAGACATCATGGCCGCGATGCGCGACATCGCGGGGATTGCGCTGCAAGGTTTCGGTCACCTGGCGCAGTGCAGCCCGTCGCTCGCGGCCACCGTGCCGGTGCGCCACGCCACCGCCGGGTACGAGCTGCTCGGGCGTCTCGGGCTCACGCACGAGCGCCCCCCGTGGGGCATCGACACCGTCCGCATCGGCCGACGCGACGTCACGGTGCACGAGGAAGCCACCGACGTCATGCCGTTCGGCACGCTGTTGCACTTCGCCAAGGAGTCCGACGGCCGTCGACTCCCGGCGGCGCCGAAGGTGCTCCTGGTCTCGCCGCTCTCGGGGCACTTCGCCACGCTCTTGCGCGGCACGGTGCAGACGCTGCTCCCGGAACAGGACGTCTGGGTCACCGATTGGCACAACGCACGCGACGTCGGTCTCGCCGAGGGCAGCTTCGGCTTCGACGCCTACGTCGAGTACCTCATCCACTGGCTCGAGGTCCTCGGACCCGAGACCCACGTGATCGCAGTGTGCCAACCGTGCGTCGCCGCCCTCGTTGCCACCGCGGTGATGTCGGAAGCCGGCAGCGACTGCACGCCCCGCACGCTCACGCTCATGGCGGGGCCCATCGACACGCGCGTCGATCCCACCGTCGTCAACACGCTCGCCACCAGCCGGCCCATCTCCTGGTTCGAGAACAACGTCATCACCGCGGTGCCGATGCGCTACGCCGGCGCCCGCCGGCCGGTGTACCCGGGGTTCCTGCAGCTGGCGTCGTTCGTCACCATGAACCTCGATCGGCACCTCGAGCGCGCACCGCCAGCTCTACGAGGAACTCGTCGAGGGCGACGAGGTTGCCGCCGACGTCACGCGCGCGTTCTACGACGAGTACTTCGCGGTGCTCGACCTCACCGCCGAGTTCTACCTGGAGACGGTGCAGTACGTGTTCCAGGAGCACCGTCTGGCGCGCGGCGTGCTCGAGTTCCAGGGCCGGGCGGTCGACCCGGCCGCCATCCGCCACACCGCGTTGCTCACGGTCGAGGGTGAGCGCGACGACATCTGCTCGCCCGGCCAGACCTTCCCGGCCCACGACCTGTGCCGCAGCATCAAGCCCATGCGCAAGCGCCACCACTTGCAACCCGGGGTCGGCCACTACGGCGTGTTCAACGGACGGCGTTGGCAGCAGCAGATCTACCCGCTGGTGCACAACCTGATCCTCGCCAACACCGTCTGATCACAGTTCTGCGAGCAGGCTCTCCAACGCGCTGCTGGCGGGGTTCTCCAGCCAGATGCTGTGATCTTCGGGCATGAGCCCGCGGTCGACGGCCCGGTTCATGACCCGCACCACGATGGCGCAGTAGCGCGCCGCGGCGCAGATCTCGAACCACTGCGCGTCGGGCACCGCGCGCCCCGACGCCGCCTCGTACATCCGCAGCTGCTCGGCGCGTGTCGGATCACCGGGGGCGCGTTCGATGCCGGCCCACTCGTGCATGGTGCGGTCGAACATCAGCCACCAGCCGACGTCGAGCTCCGGTGGTGCGATCGACGCCGCCTCGAAGTCGGTGGTGCACACCGGCGTGGCGTCGCGCCAGATGATGTTGCCGGGTCGCGGGTCGCCCCAGCAGAGCCCGACGTCGCTGCAGCGCGGCTGCTCGGCGCGGAGCCACGCGAAGGCGCGGTCGGCGAGCGGGTGGACGCGCTCGCGCAGCTCGGTCCGGTAGTACTCCTCCCACAGGTCGAGTTGCCGGTCGAGCGACGGCGTGACCCCGGGCGGCACGAGGAAGTCGAGGTTCGGCGGCGCGCCAGTCGACCGCGTGCACGCGTGCGACGGTGGCCAGCCCACGCTCGATCATCGCGGTGCGGTCGTCCGGCGACAGGTCGAGGAAGAATCCGGCCGTCGTGTACGGCGGATCCTCCACCGGCACCTGGCCCTCCCGGAACCCCATCACGAAGAACTCGGCGCCGAGCACCGACCGGTCGGCTTCGTAGCCGATCATCGGCGCGACGGGCACGTCGGAGTGCGCGCCGAGTGCGTCCATGATGCGGTACTGGAGCTCGATCTCGACCTCCCAACCCGGGACCTGCACCGGGTACACCGGCGGATCCGGCGATTCCGTCCGCAGCACGTACCGCTCGTCGTTGGCGATGCCGCCGCGCGTGACCGCGACGTCGACCATCGTGGTGTCGGCGGAGAAGCCGCTGCTCGCCTTCTTCACGCCGAGCAGCTCGACCGCCTCCGCTTCCGGGATGTGCGTCTCCAGCCACCGCCCGAGGGGCGCGAACGATCAGGTACGGGTTCGACCTCGCTCACGAGATGTCCATGGTGCTGCCGGGCGCGGGGTTGGCCACGACGTAGCGCAGGTCCACCGGTGACGTGATCGCGGCGATCACCGCGGTGGCGCAGTCGGGCACCGACATCGCGCCCGGTCCGTTGTCGTGCACGTAGCCCCGGGCCTCCCACACCGGCGAGAGCTCCATCAGCAGCTCGCGATCCCACGACTCGTGCACCTCGGTGCCCAACGTGTTCCCCACGGCGACGTTGCAGAACCCGATCTCCGGATGCTCACCCCGCCACGCCCGCACCAGCTCGTCGAGCGCGGCCTTGCTGGTCTCGTACGCGCCCATGCCGGGCAGCGGCCGTCCCACCGACGTGGCCGAGATGTACACCATGCGCCCACCCGACTCGGTGAGCGGTCCGAGGGCGGCGCGGGTCACCAGCGACGCCCCGAACACGTTCGTCTCGTACACCTGGCGCCACCGGTCGAGATCGGTGTCGACGAGCCGCACCAGCGGGTCGACTGCGGTCGCGTAGACCACGGCGTCGAGACCACCGAGGAGCTCGACCGCGCCGGTGACGACCGCGTCGCATTGCGCGGGATCGCGCACGTCGCACACGATGCTGGCCGCGCCCGCCACCGACGTCGGCGACGGCATCGGCCAGCCGATCGGCGCGTCGGGCTGCGACCACCACGCGAGCACCGCCGGCGCCCAGCTGCACCGCCACCTCGCGCCCGATGCCCGACGACGCGCCGATCACGAGGACGCGCGCACCCTCCAACTCCATGGATCCCCCTCGTGTCGAAACGGCGCCACGCTACCGGTCGCCCGTCGGAGCGAGGAACGGTCAGGCCTGCGTGAGCTCGGCGGCTCGTACACCCATCAGGACATCTCGGAACTTCGCGGGCTCCTCGAGGTGGGGCATGTGTGCGGAGTTCCTGAACCACACGAGTTGCTTGGTCGCCGCCTTCACGTCCTCCAGGTATCCCAGCGCCGCGTCGCGAGGCGCCACCTGGTCGAAGCGACCCTGCACCATCACGACCGGTACCGCGAGTCGGGGTACGGCGGCGAGCAGGTCGAGGGTGGCGAGCTCGGGGAGCAGGGCCGCCTGCGTCTGCGTGATCCCGCGCACGGTGCGGACGATGTCGCGCGCCGAGTAGTCCGACGACCGCAGCATGCTCGCCACCAGCCACGCGCGATGGAGCCGTACGTCTCGTCGGTCGCGACGCCGCCGAAGTTCATGACCCAACGCGCCCGGGTGGCGAACTGCTCGATGGTCAGGTGCGGAGGCGGCCCGATCGCTTCCAGCTGCATGATCGCGCGCCCCTTGTTCTTGGCGCGGGCGGTGGTCAACGCGAAGTCGTACGCATGGCTGGCGGCGGCGACAGCCGTCGATGTCCGTGCCGACGGCGACCACCGTGGCGACGAGGTCCGGGCGGCGTGCCGCGCGCCTGGAGTGCGACGGTGGCCCCCAACGAGAAGCCGGCGACGTACGTCGCCCCGTCGAAGCGGCTGCGGAGGAGCTCGAGGAGCGACACCGTGTCGTTGGTCATGTGCTCCACGGTGATGTCCGCCGCGTCAGTCGCCGTGCGCAGGGAACGACCGCAGCCTCGCTGATCCCAGTAGACGACCGTGAAGTCCTGCTCCAACCCGAGCCGGCGCTCGAACCGACGCGCTTCGTTGATCATCGGGAGTCCCGGTCCCTGCTGGATCAGCAGCAGCACCGGATTCGACGGGTCCGCGCCCCGAATGCGGATCGACTGCACGGTGCTGCCGATCGGAACGTCCTCGAGCTCGTCGATCTCCATGGCTGCTTGTACGGTCGAGACGAGCCAATGGATTGCCGCGCTGGCACGGGGTTGGCGCCGCGCCGCGCCTGACCGCGAGGATGCCGGCATGAGACTCGACGGCAAGGTCGCACTGATCACCGGTTCCACGCGCGGCATCGGCCGCACCATGGCGGAGATGTTCGCCGCCGAGGGCGCCAAGGTCGTCCTGAGCGGCCGCTCGGTCGACAAGGGCGAGAAGAACGTCGAGCGCATCCGCGCCGCCGGTGGGGAGGCCATGTTCCTGCCCATCGACGTGACCGACGAGGACAGCGTCCGCGACGGTGTCGCCGCTGCTGTGGACGCCTACGGGCCGATCACCACTCTGATCAACAACGCCGCTCCGACCGCACTCGTGAACGTGAGCTTCAAGCCGTTGCACGAGCTCACGCTCCCCGAATGGGACGACATCGTGCGCGGCTCGGTCACCAGTGCGTTCCTGATGACCAAGTACACCGTGCCGCACATGCTCGACAACGGTGGCGGCTCCATCGTCAACATCTCGTCGGGGGCTTCGGTGTTCGGGGTTCCCGGCCTCGGGCCGTACAGCGCGGGCAAAGGCGGCATGAACTCGCTCACCCGCGTGATCGCGGCCGACTACGGCAGGCAGGGCGTGCGCTGCAACACGATCATCGTCGGCCGCGTCGTGTCGTATGCCGCCGACCGCGGGCCTGAGACGACCAAGGAGTTCCTGCGCGTCGGCGATCCCCGCGACATCGGGTACGCCGCGCTGTGGCTCGCCGCCGACGAGTCGGAGTGGATCACCGGCAGTGAGATCACCGCCGACGGCGGCGCCCGCTACAACGCCAGCGAGATCTAGGCCCGCGCAGTCAGGCAGCGTTCGCCCTGTACGCCAACGGCACGTAGGGGACGGATCTCTGGCTACCTCGAGGAGGGCCGCGTGCGCGGCAAGGTCGCGGTGCGTCCATGATGCTCTCACGTGCGCATCGAACGAACGGCCTTGCACCACGTCAGCAAGGGTGCTCGAGGCCTTCGCGGACTTCCCGCCGCGCAGCTCTGTCGGCGCGGTGCACATGTGGGACAGGTCTCGAACGGTGGCGTCAGTTCGCGTCTTGCGAGGAGAGTGTGGCGCCAATCTGCTTCGCCCACCGCTCGATGTCGCCCCAGTCACGGTGATCGCCGTAGCGACCGCCGGTTACGAGGAAGAAGAGCCGTCCGACCAGGTTCCAATGCGACTTCTCGATCACACCCGCGAAGAAGCGGTGCGGAGCGCCCACCGCGGCCACGTCGGGCGGCAACTTCCGGGCGCGCCGAGCCAGTCTGCTCAGGCGGGAACCCAGGAAGCTTGTCGTCTCGCCCACGGTGCAGACGCTGAACAGCCACAGCGGCCGCCGTCGGTCGTCAACGAATTCCGTCAACAACCTTGACGTGGGAGTCAACCAGCGGCCGTTGTGAATCGCGCTCCCAAGGATGGCTGCGTCGTAGAAGTGGACATCAGCGACATCTTCGGCCGCGCGGAGATCAACTGCCACTCCAGCCGTCGACAACTGCTGGGCGATGACCTCAGCGACTCCCTCGGTCGATCCATGGGCCGTCGCATAGGCAACGAGCACGGTCATGACCGGACCATGCGCCACAGTCGGGCGCATCACCAGTGCCGAACGGCCCCACTTGACAGCGGGCTGACAACGGGTCATTTGCCTCTACCGCCATCCGGTCTCCACGCCATGCTGACGGCAAGAGGCGAAGGTGGAGGAGCGTGGAGGAGCAAGGCGTGGATTCCCAGACGATCGAGCCCGCGAAAGTTGCCGCCCGCATGGTTCAAGCACCTCTTCTGGCGGGGGCACCGCTTCCTCTATCGCCTCCTCGGCGAGCGCGTCCTGTGGACCCCAGCGAGCAAACGCGGTTGGGGCGCGATGCACATCACAACCATCGGTCGAACCACCGGTCAGGAACGCAGCGTCATCGTTGGCTACATCGAAGACGGGCCGACACCAGTCGTGCTGGCGATGAACGGTTGGGATGAAGGTCAGCCGACATGGTGGCTCAATCTCGAGGCCCACCCCGACGCCGTCATCCATCTCAAGGGCCGGCCGGAACGTCCGGTGCGAGCCCGCAAGGTCGACGGCGCAACGCGCGAACGGCTGTGGCAGCGCTGGGCGGACGTCGACCAAGGGCTCGACGCCTACGCCGCCTCTCGCTCGACCGAGACACCCGTCATCGTGTTCGAGTCTCGACCGGCGCCCAGGCCGCCCAGAGCAGCAGTCCGATCCGATCGCGGACCTTCGGCTGATGACGCTGACAACGGTGACGATCGGCCCTAGTCGGACCTCGTCAATGGGGCGCAGAGTTGAACCGACGGATGACCGTCGGGGCGCCAACACAGCGCTGATCGTCTCTTGGAGTCGAGAGTGGGACCACATGCCAGGGTGGGAGTACAAGATGGGCGTCGAACTCAAAGGCGACCCCCGCGACATCGCGTTGCGTCGCGCCCTCACCGCAGTCCTCGACCGCGCGTAGCTCGCTCACGCGGCACTGCAGCAAGCTGCGACCCCGCCCCGAACGCCGGGTGGCGGTCAGGTGGTTGGGCGCACGTCGCTGAAGATGAAGCCGTCGCGTTCGAGGGGCGGACCGGTGACGACGGGGATCGGCGCGCGGAACCCTGGGCCGTCCCACACGAACGTGTGGAATTCTCCGTTCTCACCGCAGGGATCGGCTCCCGAGGGCAGGTCGGCGAGCAGTTCCTCGTCCCAGGGTCGTCCGGCGAGCTCCGCCGGGATCTGCGAGGGATCGACGCAGGTGACCACGGCTTTGACGCCGGCGTCGAGCATCTCGCGGGCGAGGACGTCGGTGGGGCGGTCCCAGAGTGGAAAGCGCGCGGCCACGCCCGTCTCGGCGAGCGCCTGCTCGCGGTAGGCGCGGATGTCTGCGAGGAAGAGATCGCCGAAGACGATCTGGTCGACTCCGGCATCTCGAGCCTCTGCGAGTGCAGTGCGCATCGCGTCCTCGTAGCGGTCGTTGGGGCACGGCGACGGTAGTTCGACGAGATGCAGTGGCAATCCGAGTCGTTCGGCTTGCATGGCCACCAGGGCTCGGCGCACAGCGTGCATCGACACGCGATCCGCCGATGCATTCATCGTCACGAGGAGACCGACGACCTCCACGTCGCGTTCCCTTCGCACCGCATCGAGTGCGAACGCACTGTCCTTGCCGCTGCTCCAACTCATCCAGGCACGGCTCACGGGCCGAGCGTACCGACGCGCTCACTGTGCCCCCGAACGCCGGCTCCAGGCCCCGGTGATCGACGGGCGCCAAGTCCGGCAGAGTCAGCTCAGAAGTCCGATCCCCTTCGCGATCAACACGACGCCGAACACCAGGAACAGCACCGCCATCACCGCGTGGTTGTGCTCGGTCATCCAGTCCTTCATGTGATCGAGCGTGTGCTTTGCCCGTTCGCCACCCAGGAGCTCGTAGCCCACCGCGAACAGGATCGACGAGCTCGCCACCGCCACGAACACGACCAGCGCGACGATCGCGTCTTCAGTGCTCAGGCCCAGCTGTCCCAACCCGGCGCACGCGCCCACCGCGAGGACGAGGTTCTTCGGGTTCACGACCGACAGCACGATCGCGAGCCCGATGGCCTTCACCGGCGTGATCGTCTCCACCGTCGCCATCCACTTGGGGAGTGCTTCGGGCTGCCCCGGCGTCGGCCGCTTGGCGAAGTTGCGGCGCGCCAACCCGAGCAGCAACACGCCGAGGGCGATCTTGCCCCAGGAGATGCTGTCGGACGTCGTGGAATCGGTCGCCGCGTTGGCGGCGTCGGCGAAGAGGTAGACGGCGGTGCCGACCACCGCGAGTCCGAGCACCCACCCGAGCAGGAACGACAGCCCGTTCACCGTCGCCCGGTTCGAGAACAGGATCAACACGATGGCGATGATCGGGATCGGGCTGATGGCGATGCCGATCGCGAACGGGAGCACCTCGCTGATCCCCTGTCCCATGGACGGGGAGCGTACGGCTCGTCAGTGCTCTTGCCGCGGACCACTCGGGCCGGTCATCCTTCTGCGCATGCCCGCGACGCCTCGTGACCCGGACGAACTGAGCGCGCTCGCCCACCGTCACCTCTGGATGCACTTCTCGCGCCTCGGTGGCTACAGCGCTGACGCGCCCGTCCACGTCATCGCGCGCGGTGAGGGCTGCTCGCTGTGGGACGCCACCGGTCATCGGCTGCTCGACGGCCTGTCGGGCCTGTTCACCGTGCAGGTCGGTCACGGCCGGCGCGATCTCGCCGAAGCCGCCCGCGAGCAGGCGGAGACGCTCGAGTACTTCCCCCTCTGGACCTACGCGCACCCGCCCGCGATCGAGCTCGCGGCGCGCCTCGCCGCCCTCACGCCCGGTGACCTGAACCGCGTCTTCTTCACCACCGGCGGTTCCGATGCGGTCGAGTCGGCGTGGAAGCTGGCCCGCCAGTACTTCCGCGCGGTCGGTCAAGGGCAGCGACACAAGGTGATCGCGCGCCGCACCGCGTACCACGGCACCACGCTGGGCGCGCTCGCCGTCACCGGGGTGCCGGCGCTGCGCACGCCGTTCGAGCCGCTCACGCCGGGTGCCAGCCACGTGTCGAACACCAACCGGCGGCGGCACCCCCTCGCAGACGACGAGAAGGCGTTCATGCTCGCCCTCACCGACGAGCTCGAGGACCGGATCGTGTTCGAGGGTCCCGACACCGTCGCCGCAGTGTTCATGGAGCCGGTGCAGAACGCGGGCGGGTGCCTGGTGCCGCCGGAGGGCTACTTCCCGCGCGTCCGGGAGATCTGTGACCGTCACGGCGTGCTGCTCGTGTCCGACGAGGTGATCTGCGCGTTCGGCCGTCTCGGCACGATGTTTGGGTGCGAGCGCTACGACTACCTGCCCGACATCATCACCTGCGCCAAGGGTCTCACCAGTGGGTACTCGCCGCTCGGCGCGGTGATCTGTCGCGACTTCCTGGCCGAGCCCTTCCTCGAGGACAAGGCCTCGTTCGCCCACGGGCTCACGTTCGGCGGCCACCCGGTGAGCTGCGCGGTCGGCGTCGCCAACCTCGACGTGTTCGAGCAGGAAGACGTCGTCGAGAACGTGGCCGCGCACGAAGCCGGCTTCCGCGACCGGTTGGAGCAACTTCGCGACCTCCCGATCGTCGGTGACGTGCGCGGTGCCGGCTACTTCCAGGCGCTCGAGATGGTCCCCGACCCGGCGAGCGACGCCCGGTTCACGGCCGAGCAGCGTGAGGAATTGCTGCGCGGCTTCCTGCTCCCCCGCTTCTACGAGTCGGGGTTGATCGCGCGCGCCGACGACCGCGGCGACCCGGTGGTGCAGCTCGCGCCGCCGCTCGTCGCCGGCGACGCCGAGCTCGACGAGCTGACCGATGTGTTGCGCGCGGTGCTCACCGAGGCGTCGGCGCGCTTCTGCGTGTAGCCACGCGTCAGGTCGTTGCCTTCTCGTTGTCGGTGGCGCGCCGCACCATGATGCGGGTCCAGGCACCCACGTAGACCCGTTCGTCGGCCGCGAGCTCATGGCGTTGGCGCGGGGTCAGCGGCGTGGTGGGCAGCGGCTCGCCCGGCGCGCCCACGAACGTGCCGTTGGTGGATCCGAGATCCTCGACGTACCAGCGGTCGCGATCCAGCGTGAGCGTCGCGTGTTCGTGCGACACCGCGCCGTCGGCCGAGCAGTCGAGATCGGGTGCCAGGTTGCGACTCTTCGACCGCCGCCCGATGGTGATCGTGCTCGAGCGCAGCGGCACGACCGTCGGTGCGCCACTCGTGGCGCACCCACCGGGCGCGTCCTGGTGCTCGAACCACTCGGGGTCGATCCAGAGCTCGGCGACCCACTCCGCCCCCGGCGGCGGGCTCGGCGGTGCCGGTGCGGCCGTGGGCAGCTGACCGGTGGTGAAGTCGTAGCCGCACGACTCGCAGAAGAGGGCGTCGCCCGGGTTCTCGGTCGCGCAGTTCGGACACGTCACCGGCGCCGTCGTGGAAGGAGGAGGTGTAGAAGGGGGCGCACTCGGGTCGGGCAGGGTCAGCGACGACGGCGGCGCCGCCGGTGCGGGAGCAGCCGGCGTGGTGGCGTCGATCGGATCACCACACACGTCGCAGAAGTCGCCGGTGGACGATTGGTGGCCCTGCGGGCAGGTGTACGTCATCAACGCACCCGGGTCGTCTTGGTCGACGCGGTGTCGAGTGCCATCTCGTCGAGCTTCGACGCCTTGGCCTTGAGCCGCACCGTGCCCGTCTCGGCGTCCTCGATGTCGACGACCTTCTTCAGGCGGTTGGTCGCCTCGTCGTCGCCGGTGGCGGCGGCGAGCTGGGCGGCCCGCCCGAGCTTGGCGGTCGCGGTGTCCTCGTCGCCCGCGGCCTTGGCCGCGAGGCCTTCCTGGATCGCCGACGCCAGCTCGGTCTGGCCGGTGTAGTGCGCGACCGCGGGGTTGATGCGCGTGGTCAGCGTGGTGTCGTCGGACCAGGTCGCCTTGACCAGGCCTTGGCCGACCACTTCGCCGCCGACCACGAGCTGCACGCGCGACACGAGCTGCTCGGCGCCGAGGGGCTTGGGCGGGACCTGCACGGCCACGTGGTAGTCGCGCGACTCGTCGCCCCACGACCCGGTCGGGAACTCGCGGATGAGCGGACCGGCCTCGACGGCGCGGTCGGTGAGATCCTCGATCGTGGGCGCGACCTGCCGCACGAACTGCACCTCGGCGCCCTGCGGTGCCCAGACCCGCAGCGTGGCGTCGGCGACACCCCGCCCCATCGACGTGCGCATCATCTGGCGGAAGTCGTCGGCCATGCGCTCGGGTTCGGGGATGAGGTCGACCGTGCCGAGCAATGCCGACGAGATGTCGCGCAGCTCGTTGACGTCCCAGTCGGCGCCCACTCCACGGCAGTCGCACTGGAACACTCCTTGCGCGGCCTCGACGGCGCGGTCGAGGACCGATGCGTGTTCCGACTCGTTCTTGCCATCGGTGAGGAGGATGGCATGGCGCTGCGTCGCCTCCACGCTCGCGAAGAGGGTCGACGCCGCGGTGAGCCAGGATCCGATCGCAGTGCCGCCCGACGCGTCGAAGCCCTGTACCGCCGCCTTCGCTTCCGCGCGCGTCGAGTCGTCGGCCTGCGTCATGGGGAACGCGAGGGTCGCGCCGGCGTCGCCGGAGATGACCGCGAACCAGGTGCCGTCGACGATCTCGTCGATCGCCGCCGCGGCGGCGTCGCGTGCGGCCTTGATCTTGGTGCGCGGCGACGACATCGAACCGGACGTGTCGACGATGATGACCTCGGCGGCCGCGCCCGCCTGACCGGCGGTCCCGGCCCCGCTGCACGTGATCGACACGATCGCGTGCACCTCGGTCGCATCGGCGGCGAGGTACTCGTTCTCGAAGACTTCGGTCTTCCACTCGGCCATCACGTGCTCCTGCTGGTGGTCGGTCAGACGGGTTCGGCGGACAAGGCGGGCTCGGCGGACAAGGCGGGTTCGGGGGCGGCGGCGAGTCGGACGAGCGCGACGGTGATGTTGTCGTGACCACCCTGCTCGTTGGCCCAGGCACACAACGACGACGCGACCGCGAGGGGATCGGCACCCACGGCGGCCACCCGGTCACCGACGAGCGCGCGCACGTCGTCGGCGGACGAACAGTAGTTCCAGAGGCCGTCGCTGCAGACCAGGACCCACCCGGGCTGCTCGAGCGCGACCGACGCGGTCGACGGCGCGCCGCCCGGGCTGTCGACCCCGAGCCACCGGGTGATCGCGTCCGCGCGCGGGTCGGCCTCGGCCACCGCGCGCTGCGTGCCCTCCGCGATCTGGGTGCTCGCCCACGAGTCGTCCGTCGACACCTGCACCGCGACGCCCTCGTCGGGCAACCAGTAGCAGCGACTGTCACCTTCCCACGCGGTCACCAACACCGGTCCGTCGACGACGGCCGCGACGTAGGTCGTCGACGGCGGGCTCTCTCCCGCGGCGACCTCCACGTCGGGCAGTGACGCCGCAGACTGCGCCGCGGCGGTGGCCTCGGTGAGCACCTGGGTCCAGTGCTCGACTCTCACTGCGGGCGCGTCGGAGCTCGCAGGGGTCGCCGCGACGATGACGTCGCGCGCCGCCCGTGACGCCGCGAGTGACGCGACGTCGCTGTCGGTCGCAGTGGTGACGCCGTCGCAGACCACCAGGATGCGACGGGCGTCCGCCACTGCCACGGCCGCGGCATCCTCGTTGCGGGGGTGCACTCGTCCCTTGTCGCACACCATCGCGACGTCGGGCGCGGGTTGCTCGCTGAAGTGGTCCCGCTCGCTCGGCGCCCGCAGTCCGCACGTCGTGCAGAACCCGTCGGCGTCGATCTGCCCACCGCAGGTGCAGCGGCGAGGCTCGGCTGCCGTCGGTTCCGGCGGCGCGGTCCCCGCCGCCGGGTCGAGCGGCGCGCCGCACGCCTCGCAGAACTGGTCGCTGGCGGCGACGGCCTGCCCGCACCGGGGACACACGGTGACGACGTCGGTCACACGAGCGTCCGGGGTCGTACGGCGTTGGCGGCGTCGACCAGACGCGTGCGCTCGGCCCGATCGGCGGTGAGCGTGGCGAGCTCGCGGTACGCGTGCTCGGCCGCCGCCCGCAGGTCCTGCTCCGTCGCCACCGCCGATCCGACACGCGTCGACGGCTGGTCGCCGTTCCGTTCCACCGAGTCGAGCGCGGCGACGAGGATCTGCGCCTGGAGCGTGAGGCGCTCACGAGGATCGATGGCGATCCCGTCGATGCTCGCGGCCGCGGCGGCGAGCTCGTCGAGCCCCGGGCCCGCGGTGGTGAGCAACTCGGCGCGACGTCGGCGCGCGGCCGCGTAGGCACTGCTGGTCGGCGCGACGAGGTCGAGCGCCGCCAACGCCCCGGGTTGGTCGTCGCCGCGCTCACGTGACCGGGCCAGACCGAACGCCGCGGGCGCCACGTAGTTCGCGTCGGTGGCGGCGCAGACCGCGTACAGCTGTTCGGCGAGATCGAAGTCGCCGGTGCGCTCGCACGCCAGCGCGAGCGCGAGCTTCGGGGCCAACTCCCCCGGCACCTGCCCGAGCACCGTGTTGAACGACGTCGCCGCCGCGTCGTCGTCGGACTGCGCCACGGCCGCGAGGCCCGACAGCCACATCGCCCGCCATTCCCACGGATTGTCGGTGAGGATCTGTTCCAACACCTGCGCGGCGAGCGGGAACGACGACGCGTCGATCGCGGCCCGGGCTTTGGCCAGCTGCACCTCCACCGTCTGCTCCGGGGCCTGCTCGAGGACCTCCAGGCGCTGGGTGCCGTCGGCGAGCGACACCCCAGCCAGCCAGGTCGCCATCGCGTCGGCTCGGTCGACGCGCAACGCGGGGAGCTCGGCCCAGGTGAGCTGCGCGCCGGTACCGGTCGGTGAGCCGAACAGCGACGACGCGGTCGAGTGCGCGGCGGCCGCGGTGCCGCTGTCGACGGCCACCACCTCGCGCAGCACGCCGAGGAGCTGGTCCCGCAGCTCGTCGGCCGACTGGAAGCGGTCGTCGGGGTTGGTCGCGGTGGCCTTCGCCAGCGCGCGGTACAGCGAGTCGTACCGCTGGAACAGGGGCGTGTCGTCGACCGGCGGCAGCGACGCCACGTACGTCGACTGGTTGCCGCGGAACTCCATCGCCAGCACCGCGAGCGTCCGCCCGATGGTGAAGACGTCGCTCGGCACGCTCGGTCCGATGTCGGCGACCTCGGGAGCCTGGTAGCCCACCGTGCCGTAGATCGGTGAGTGGTCGTCGTCGGCACGCCGGACCCCGCCGAGGTCGATGAGCTTGATGGAGTCGCCCGCCTGGATGACGTTGTCGGGCTTGAAGTCGCAGTAGATCAGCCCCTGCGAGTGCAGGTACGAGAACGCGGGCAGGATCTCGACGATGTAGGCGATGGCCTGGTCGGCGGGGAACGGGTCGTAGGCCCCGTTGTGCTCCACCATTCGCTGCTTGAGGATCTGCTTCAGCGACTGCCCGCCGACGTACTCCATCACGATGTAACCGGCACCTGCGTGGGTGACGAAGTTGTAGATCTCGAGGATCAGCGGGTGTTGCACCTCGGCCAGGAACTGCCGCTCGGTGATCGCCGCCGCCAGCGCGTCGGCGTCGCCCGCGTTCAACAGACCCTTCAGCACGACGTACCGGTCGGACACGTTGCGGTCGCGCGCGAGGTAGATCCATCCCAGGCCGCCGTGGGCGATGCAGCCCACGACCTCGTACTGGCCCCCGACGACGTCACCGGGTCCCAACTTCGGCGTGAACGAGAACGGGGTGCCGCACTTCGGGCAGAACCCTTCGGCGCGCCCCGCACGCCCGCCCCGGGACCGCCCCACCTTCTCGCCGCACTTCGAGCAGTAGCGCTTCTCCTCGGGCACCTCGGGATTGGCGATCACCACCGATCCGGGGTCGGGCACCGGCGCCGACGGCACCGTCGTGATCCCGGCCCCGAGGTGCTGGATCCGTGCGGTCGCGCTGACCAGTCGACGCGTGGGTCGGCTGAGCCCGGCCCGCGCCGAACCGATGGGCGAGCTCGAGAGCTTGGTGGAGAGCGCCGAGTGCTTCCGCCCGCTGGCGTGCTCGCTCGGGCTGGACGCACCGGTGGCGGCGGCGCTCGCGGGCATCCCGCACACGTTGCAGTACCCGTCCTCGATCTGGCCGGTGCAGCCGGGCTGCGTGCAGGCTTCGAGCGTCACGACGGCTCTCCTTCCGGTGCTGTCTCCACGCCGACGGCAGCCCGCACCGCGTGCTGGTACTCCTCCACGCGCGTCCGAGCGAGGGGAACGTCGCACGGCGCCGACCACAACAGATCGCGCGCGGCCTCGTAGGCGACCGTGAGTCGAGGATCCTCGGCGAGGCCGCTACGAGCGGCGCGCGTGCGGTACGCGCCGAGCAGCCCGCGCAGGTCGTCGCGCTCCGCCAGCGACGCGCCGTAGGCGCGCTCGGCCTCGTCGAGCGCGCGCCCGCACCGATCGAGTCGGGTCGCGTACTCGTCGAGCTGCGCACCGGTCGCCGCCCACGTGGCGGCGTCGGAGGAATCCGGCGCGGGTGCGGGCGGAGGTGGACCGAGCACGGTCGCGTCGGGAACCGCGAGCGTCGGCGGATCGCTGATCCGATCGCGGCAGCGAGCCGCCAGCGCGGAGACCGACGCCGTCGCCGCGACCAGCTGCGCGTAGCGCTGCGTGTACTCGGCGAGCCGATGCGCGGTGGCCGCGCGCCGGCTCGCTTCCTTGATCAGGTCGCGTTCGAGGTGGGTGACCGCGATGTCGACCTCGTCGACGGTCGCGCGGAGTGCGTCGCGCTCACCGCCGGCCACCGCACGCTCGAGGCGATCGGACTGCGCGTCCAGAGCAGCCGGGTCGATGCCGAGCACCTCCACCTGCCGTCGGCACCGTTCGAGGGCGGCGCGTACGGTCAGGATCCGGTTGGCGACTCCGGAGCCACCGACCGCGTCGCTCGACAACGCCGCGTGCAGCCGATCGGCCAGCGCGGTCGCGAGGGTGCACGCCTCGGTGAGCGTGAACGCGGTCGGGGCGCCGAGCGCGTCGGGCAACCGTCCCCACATGAGCTGGGCCAGCTCCGCCCGCTCGTCGGCACCGACGCGCCCGCTGTCGTACGCGACGACCAGCTCGTGGTACCGGGCATCGATCGACTGCCGCATCGACATCGCCAACGTGATGTCGGAGGTGTAGGCGTCGGGATGGGTCGCCAGCTGCGCGGCGGCGTCGAGCTCGTCCAGCGAGTCCCCGAGCTGCTCCACCCAACGGCCGAGCACCTCGAGGAAGGCGAGCACTTCAGGTCCGGTCGCCGGCGCGGTCAGGCTCCCGGGCGGGACGGGCGGTGAGGAGGGTTGCGGGTCGGCGGTCATCGTCGGGGTCACGGGGTCCGCCCGTAGACGGCCGCGGGCGGGTCGGGCGGCGCGCCGGTCGGCTGCAGCCACGTGCGGTACATCTGGGTCCAGGTCCCGTTGGCGCGCACGTCGGCGAGCACGCCGTTCACGAAGCGCACGAACTCCGGATGCGTCTTCGCCACGCCGAGGCCGTAGGGCTCGTTGGTGAGCGCGCCACCGACGATCTTCGCGTAGGGGTCCTGCGCCACGAATCCCGCGAGCACGGTGTCGTCGCCGGTGACCGAGTCGACGCTCCCCTGCTGGAACAGCACCATGCAGTCGGAGATGTCGTCGACCGGGACGACGACGATCTCCGGATAGTTCTTCAGGTTGTCGATGTTGGTCGAACCCCGGGCCGCGCACATCTTCTTGCCGTTCAGCTGCGAGATGTCGGTGACGGGCGAGTCGGTGCGCACCAGGATCTTCTGGCCGGCGTCGAAGTACTGCGACGAGAAGGAGATCTGCCCCCAGCGCTCGCAGTTGACCGTCATCACGTCGGCGACGATGTCCACCGAGCCGTCCTGCAAGGCGGGGATGCGCTGCGCGTAGGTCAGCACCTTGTAGTCGACCCGGTCGGGATCGCCGAAGATCGCCTGGGACATCTGCCGCACCAGGTCGATGTCGAACCCCTCCAACTTGCCGGTCAGCGGGTTGAAGTAACCGAAGAGCAGCGTGTCGGCCGACACCCCCGCGATCAGCCGGCCGCGCTGCCGGATGACGTCCATGTAGCTGCCCGCCGGCATGGCGCCCGGCTGGGGCATCGGGTTCAACGGCGAGAAGGAGGCCACCGGATTGCCGCAGTCCGGCGCCGGCGCGGCGGTCGTTGCGGTGGTGGCCGGCGTCTCGGCCGCCGTCGCGCGGTCAGCACTCGAGCCGCCGTCGTCGCAGGCGCTCACCAGCGCCGAGAGCGCGAGCAGGCTCGCCGCGACGGCAACCAGCCGTCGCGCGCTCATCGGTACTCCCGGAGGCGTTCGGACACGCCCCGCCACGCCAACACGGCCGCGGCCAGCCCCGCGAGCAGCACCAGCCACGCCATCGGCACCAACGGCGTGGAGGCCTGGTCGAGGTCGTCGGACAGGTTCGAGGCCTGTGTCGCGAGCGCGCGAGACGACGCCCGCTCGAAGTCGGCGAACGCGACGTTGGCGGCCCCGTCACCCGTCGCCGCGGCCACCGCCTGATCGTGTTGGCCGCCGTCGTCGAGGGCGCGCAACTTCTTGTGCTCGGACACGTACCGCGCGAACGTCGACGCGGTGGCGGCTTCGTCACTCCCGGGTGCCGCGCCGAGGAGGTTGCGCTCGATGGCCTGCGACGCATCGCCGGCTGTGGTCGTGAACCGCTCCTCGAAGGGCGCGCCCGAACCGCGGGCGATGAGCGTCAGTGCCTCCGCGCTCTTGGCGTCGAACCCTCCGATGCGCGCCGGTCGCGAGCGCAACGGTCTGGCGGTACGGCCCGGAGCGGGCGTCGTCGGCCTGCCCCTTGGACCAGGTCACGACACCCAGGGCGAGCAGCCCGCCCACGACCACCACTGCAGTGGCGGCGAGCAGCGGTCGGTTGAACGTCCGCCGGGTCTTCCGCGAGAGGTACACCTGCGGGATGATCAGTGCCACCAGGGCCACGACGAGGAGCACGAGCAGCGCATCCCGGGCACTGTCTGCCGCGTCGGTCGAGTCCTCGACCCGGCGCTGCTCCACCTGCACCAGCGTGGCGAGCGTGGGCAGCGCGTCGTCGCGCAAGACGCGCGACGCCTCCCGAAGGTAGGCCGCGCCGATTGGGAACCCCTGGCGGTTGTTCGCGCGCGTGCGGCTTCGATGAGCCCCGTGTACTCGGTGAGCACGCGGTTGACGCGTTCGAGCGCCGCCGCGTCGTCGGCGCGCGCGGCCGAGGCCGCCGCCAACGTCTTCGCCGTCGACGTGATGCCGTTGGTGTAGGCGTCGCGCACGGCCGGAGGTTCGAGGCCGCCGACCAGGAACGCGTTGGTGGCGTTGGCATCGGCCTTCACCAGGTTCGTGCGGATGCTCTGGATGCGCACGAGCTGTTCGGCGTTGCGGCCGGCTTCGTCGAGATCGGAGCTGAACCGCAGGAGCGCGAGGAACCCGAAGACGCCGAACGCGAGGCTGACCACGATCGCGATCGCGCCCAGGACGCGCATGCGCCCGGGCGTCCCCTCGACGACTCCCGAGAACACCTCGCGGGCCCGGGCCGACGTGGACACCGTCGAGCTCCCGGGTGGCGAGGGTGGCGGCCCGGCCTGCCGCACGCCGGTGGGCAACGGAGGGGGCGGCGGCGGCGTGGTCACGGAGCTGGTCACGATGGCGGCCCCGCCGCGTTGGTGGCCGCCGCGTTGGTGGCCGTCGCGTTGCTGGAAGGTGCGGGTTCGGGCACGGCCACGAGGTCCTCGGCGCGGAGCTCGCGGAGCTGGTCGACGTCGGGATCGGTGACGTCGCGGAGTCGCCACGCCTGCCGCACGATCGCCGACTCGAAGACGTTGCGCACGAAGCGGCCGTTGCCGAACCCGTCGTCGCGCGGCGTCGCCCGCAGGAGCCCGCGCAATGCGGTCAACGCCTCGTCGGTCGGGGTGAAGTCGGCTCCGCTCGCGATGCGGCTGAAGATCTCGACCAGCTCGTCGTCGCTGTAGTCGTCGAACATGAGGGTCAGGCGGAAGCGGCTCTCCAGCCCCGGGTTGGCGTTGATGAACTTCTCCATCGGAGCCGGGTACCCGGCGACGATCACGAGCAGGTCGCTGCGGTGGTCCTCCATCTCCTTCACCAGTGTGTCGATCGCCTCGCTCCCGAATTCGTCACCCGCCAATGCGTACGCCTCGTCGATGAACAACGCGCCACCAAGTGCGCGCCCGATCACCTCGGCGGTCTTCAGCGCGGTCTGGCCCAGGTAGCCGGCCACGAGCTCGGACCGGTCGCACTCCACCAGGTGGCCCTTCGGGAGCAGCCCGACGGCCCGGTAGATCCCCGCGACCAGGCGGGCGACCGTGGTCTTCCCCGTGCCCGGGTTCCCGACGAACACCAGGTGGCGGGTCATGTCGGGGTTGCGCAGTCCCTTCGAGCCCCGCAACGCCTGGATGCGGAGGAGCTGGGTCTGGTGGCGCACCTCGGTCTTCACCGCTTCGAGTCCGACGAGCGCATCGAGCTCGGCGAGCAGCTCCTCCAGGCTCGGCGGGGGCGCTTCCTCTGCCTGCCCGTCCGCCTCCTCCGCCGCCTCCGCCTCCTCGGCCGCGACCGCGGGCGCCGAGACCGGCGTCGCGCCGACGACCTCGCCGACCACGGTCGTCTCCCCCGCCGAAGCCAGTTGCGCGTTGCCGATGACGGTCGCGGTCGCGAGCGCCGAGATCGTCAGCTCGCCGAGCGACGCCGCGGCCATGGCGAGCTCCGCCACCCGGCGCGCGTACGTGCGCGCCGCCTCCGGGTCGCTGCCGACCGCGAGGAGGCGCGTGAGAACCGGCGTCGCTCCGCTCCCGAACGCGAGGCCGGTCGCCGCGGCCTCGTCGAAGCCGGGGGCGACGGTGCCGAACGCCTCGGCCCACGCCGCGCGGGCGCCGGGAGAATCGCGGCGCGACCGCGGCGGCAACCGCGGCGGCTTCGTCACGGACGCCCGTCTTCGTCTCGGCACTCGCGTCGAGCAGCGCGGCCAGCGCCTCCGCGAGCTCGTCCCCCGCCACGTCAGCGCCTCTGCGGGTCGATCGCCAGCGCGCCGGTCGAGAACTTCTCGGCGAGGAAGCGTCCGTGCGCGATCAGGGCGTCGGCATCGGCGCGGCAGGCTGCGTCGAACAGGTCGTCCATCTTCGAACCCAGCAGGTCGAGCTGGTCGCACAGGATGGTGAGCGACGTCTTGCCGCCCGAGACGGGCCGCCGGTCGGCGTAGTCGCGCGGGAGGCGCAGGTAGGCCGCGACCGCTTCCGGCAGGTAGCTCGTCGCGGTGCGCACCACCGAGTGTGCCTCCACCGTGTTCGCACCGAGGTGATCGAGCCGCGGGATGATCTCGCGCACGGTGTTGGCGACGCGCTCCACCCGCGCCTGGACCGCGTCCGGCACGCGCCCGCGAATCTGCGTGACCAGCTGGTCGAGCGACGCCAGCGTCGCCGCGTCCTCGTCGACCGGCGCCGCCGCGGGTGGGGCCTGGTGGCGACGCCGGCGAGCCACGAGGTAGCCGACGAGGAACGCCGGCGCAGCCAGCACCGCGCCGAGCGCGATCGGCGCCGCGCCGGCGATCGCGAGCGCACCGATGCCGACCGCCGCACCGCCTGCGCCCGCGATCGACCCCACCGACACCGGTGAAGGGGCGGAGGCCGCTGCGTGCGACGGCGACACGACGGGCGTCACGATTTCGGCGGGTCACCGAGGTCGAGGACGTCGTGTCCGGAGTCGGTCTCCTTGGCATCGGATGCTCGCACGCGTTGCAGGTAGGCCTGCGACTTGTCGATCTCGGTCTCGAGCGCGGTGACGGTCTGGCTCATCGCGTCGAGCGCCTGGCCCTTGAACGTGTCGATCGCGTCCATCGACTGGTAGATGTTCGCGAACGCGTGCCTGCAGCGATTCGATGCTGACCGTCGCCGACGCGGCCTGCTTGTTGATGTCGACGCTCTGGGTCGCGAGCAGCTCCGACGTCGACTCGATCAGCTTCGACGTCGTGGTGTTCAACGCGGTGATCTGGTCGAGCACGAGCTTCTGGTTGGCGAGCGCCTGCGCCACGATCACCGCCGTGCGCAGCGCGGCGATCGTCGTGGTGGTCGCGCGGTCGACGCCCTTGATCAGCTCGAGGTTGTTCTTCCGCACCAGGTCGATCGCCAGGTAGCCCTGGATCGACACCGCCTGCTGCGTGAGCAGGTCCTGGTGCTTCTGCCGCACGTAGAACAGCACGTCGTCGCGCAGCGCCTTGGCCTTGTCGGGATCGGTCGCCTCGACCTGCGGCGATGCGTTCGGTGAGCGTGGCGTCGAGCTGCTTGGCGATGTAGATGTACTGGTTGAGCCGCTGCATCGTCTCCCAGAGGTGCAGCTTCTCCTGCTCGAGCGCGGCGTTGTCCTTGCGCAGCTCGTCCTGGCCGTCGTAGAGCGCCTTGATGATCCCGTCGAGGTGCGACTGCGCGCTCTCGTACTTGCGGAAGTAGTCGACGATCTTGTCGCCGAACGGGATCATGCCCGAGCAGCTTCTTGACGCCCGTCGCCTGCTTCGGGTCGAGGTCCTCGATGGTGCGCCGCAGGTCGAGCAGCGTGGCCGCGACCTTGCCGCCCTCGCTCAGCGGGCCCTGCTGCATCGCGCGCACCGGCGCCGACAGCAGCCGGTTCGACGTGTCGGCCGCGGCGCGGATGTCGTCGTCGCCCATCGAGCGCACGTCGCCGGCCTTGGTGGCGAACGCGGGCGAGTGCACGTCGAGGGTCACGATCGACTCGACGTACTCCGCCACCTTGGCGTCGAGCCCGGGCAGGGCGGCGGCGTCGATCGGCACCATGCCCTCGGCCTTGGTGGGCGCCACCGCCGCCACCGGCGTGGGTGGCGTGAGCGTGAGCTCGGTGGCTGGTCGGCGGCGTGAGGCTCTCGGGGGTCGCGCTCATGGGCGGTGCTGCTCCTGGAGAAGGGCCGGGCCGATCGGTACGGTAGTTGCGAGTTCGGCGGTCATCTGGCGGGTCCTCGGGCTGTCGCCTGCCACTCGGCGACGTAGCCGTCGAACACCCGCCGGATCGCGGCGCCGACGGTGAGGTAGCAGTCGTCGTCGAGGTTGGCGAGCGACACCCGCACCGACCACCGCGGACCGTCGAACCCGCCGCCGTGGAGCAGGACCACGCCGGCGTCCTCGGCCAGGCGCACGACCGGATCGATCGGCTCGTGGGCGTCGCCGAGCCAGGTGGCGAACTCGGCGCCGTAGCGCTGCTGCGCCCAGCCCATGAGGTCGATCTCGGCGTAGTAGCCGGCCCGCAGCACGTCGGGTGACAGCGGGATCTCCATGCCCTCGTACAGCCGGGCAAGGCGGTGGTTGACGATCGACGCGCGTGCGGGCCTTGTACGACTCGTCGTCGTCGAGCAGGGCGAAGCACGGCGAACAGCGTCATCTGCACCTGCTGCGGGAGCGAGAGACCGGCGGTGTGGTTGAGCGCGACCTGCCGGCTGTCGGCGACCATCCGGTCGATGAAGCGGAGGTCGCTCGGGTCGTGGTGGAGATCGACTCGTAGCGGCGGTCGAGGATCTCGCGAGCTCGTCGGGCGGCAGCGCGGCGATGCGCCGGTCGAGCACGCTGTCGCGGTAGAGCGCGACCACGCCGAGCCGCCAGCCGGTCGCCCCGAAGTACTTCGAGAACGAGTAGATGGCGATCGTGTTCGCCGGGCAGGACGTCCATCAGGGAACGGAACCCGGGCACGAACGTGCCGTACACGTCGTCGGTGACGATGATCAGGCCCGGGTTGCTGGTCTGCACGATGTCGGTGATGCGCTCGAGCGTCGCCGGCGCGAGCATCACCGACGGCGGGTTCGACGGGTTCACGACGAACAACGCCTTCACCGCCGGATCGGCGAGCTTGTCGATCTCCGCGTCGGGGAACTGCCACGTCGGGTCGCCGTCGTCGTCGACCGCCGACGCGTGCAGCTCGATCACGTCGAGGTCGTAGCGATCGAGGCGCGGGATCTCGAGGTACGGCGTGAACGCCGGCACCATCAGCGCGATGCGGTCACCGGGCCGCAGCAGCAGGTTGGTCGGCGAGCGAGTCGAACACGTAGCAGATCGCGGCGGTGCCACCCTCGACCGCGAACAGGTCCCAGTCGCCCGGCGGCGGCGTGCCCTCGAGGAGCTCGTCGGCGAGGTACTCGCGCAGGATCTGCTCGACGTGCCCGCAGATCCGGTCGGGGCCCGGATAGCGGTCGCCGATGATGCCGTCGACCAGCTCGTAGACGAAGGCGTCGGCGTCGAAGCCCAGCGAATCGCCGTAGTCGATGGTGCGCCGCAGCAGCTCGGCGCCGTCCGCACCCGGCGTGGTCGACGAGGAAGCGCTGGAGCCGGGCCGCGACCCCGCTCCGGGCCGGCATGCCACCGAGGTCGGGCTCCTCCCACACCCGGCGCGACTCGGTCAGCGCGAACTGGCCGAGCAGGAAGAAGGCGGCCCGGGGTGTCGTGGCGACCCAGTTCGGATTGCCGCGACCGGCGTCGAGCACGCGGTCGGTGTGCGGGACACTCGCCCGCGAGCTGCAGCAACCGCGACTTGAACTCGAACGGGCTGAGCTCGGCGAGCGCGCACTCGTCGTCGCGGGTGAGCCCCTCCGTCGACATCGCAGCTCTCGGCCCCTGTCCTCGACGCATCGTTCGCACGCTCAGTGGCCAAAGGATAGAACCGGTGGCACTGCAGCCATGCCGAGACCGTCACGATCGGTGCGGGCTGCGGCACGACCTCGCGAGTCGGTTCGACCATGCCTCCGGTCTGGCGGTCCCGCCGGACCACTGGTACGAATCTCGGCGTGGACGCCCAGGAAGGGGAGCAGCGATGAGCTCACCCATCGAGTGGTTGATGGACCGCGAGCTGCTCCGGCAGTTCCCGCAGCGGTACGCGCGGGCCGTCGACGAGCGCGACCACGACGCGCTCACCGCCCTGTTCGATCCCGACGGCTCGGTCGACGGCACGTTCGGCCAGCAGGCGGTGGCCGACTACCTCGAGACCATGGGGTCGCGTCCCGACACCGGCGGCACGAGCATGCACGTGCTCGCCGACCCGCTCATCGACCTCGAGGTTGGCGCCGACACCGCGCGCCTCGACACCTACGCGGTCGTGTACCAGGTGCCTGCGGACAGCGACACGCCGCTGCGCACGCTGGGCATGCGCTACGTCGACGACATGGTCCGCACGGGACGGCACGTGGTGCATCCACCACCGCGTCGCCCGCATGGTCTTCATGAGGTAGGCTCTGGATGCGCTGAGCTCGCGGCTGCGAACCAGCCGGCCCGGTCGCGCGCCGGTGGGCTCGCCGTCGAGGATGGTGACCTCGCCGCCGACCACCGTGGCCTTGAAGCCCGTCGGCCTTCTGCGACAGGCGCTTGCCCCCGCGCGGGAGATCACGCACGACCTCGGGCACCGCGGGCCCGACCCGCTCGGGATCGAACACGTTCACGTCGGCGACCATGCCCTCCGCGCACCAGGCCGCGGTCGGTGAAGCCCCACGCCATCGCGGGCGCCAGCGTGAGCATGCGCACCGCCTCCTCGAGCGTGAACTCCTGCCGGTCGCGCACCCAGTGCCCGAGGAGATGGGTGTGGATCGACGCGTCGGCGATCTGGCTGAGGTGCGCGCCCGAGTCGGAGAACGTCATCACCGTGCGCGGGTGGCGCATCACCGCCAACAACACGTCGGGATCCTGCGGGTAGAGGCTCGGCTGGATGAACAACTGCGCGAGGTCGGTCTCGATGGCGAGGTCGATCATCGCCTCGACGGGCGTGACGCCCCGCTGCGCCGCGACCTCGTCGATGGTCGGATTCGGTGGCAGCCCGTGCTCGTAGACGCGGATGCCGGCGAAGTCGGGCTTGCGCGGCATGGCCCCGATGCCCCGCCAGCGCGAGTAGTCGCCCTCCATGCCCGCGGTGATCAGCCGCTCCCGCACCGACGGATCGCGCAGCGCGCGCAGCTGCTCGTCGTCGGGCAGCGCGCGCACGTCGTGCCACTCCGGGAGCAGGTCGAAGGGAAGGCGCGTCGCGAACGACAGCAGCACGTTGATGCCGCGGCAGTGCGACTGGCCGATCATGCGGCCGCCGACGGCCGCGACCGAGTCGATGAGGTCGAGCATCTCGTAGCCGCCGGGGTTGGTGGCGATGATGCCCATCGTCATCGCCACGCCGGTGTCGGCCGCGAGGTCGCGCATCCGGCGGCGCGCCAGCTCGCGCTGCTCGGGATCGGGCGACAGCACGTGTTCGCTGCCGCCCTCGAGGATGCCGGTGCCCGCGTCGGCCATGACCCCGACGAGCTCGCACAGCTCCGACCACGCCGCGAGCCGTGACGCCACGGGCCGGTTGTCGGACGTCTCGTGGTGCTCGCTCCGGGAGGTGGTGAGCCCGATGGCGCCCGCCGCCAGCGCGTCGGCCAGCTGCCCCTTCATGAGCGCGAGGTCGTCGTCGGTGGCCTCCTCCTCGAACGCGCGCTCGCCCATCGCCCACGTGCGCAACGCCGAGTGCCCCACGTTGGCCGCGTAGTTCATCGCCTTGGGGAGGCGGTCGACCGCGTCGAGGTACTCGGGGAAGGTCTCCCACCCCCATTCGAGGGAGGCCAGCGCCGCGGGATCGATGTCCTCGGCCCGCTCGAGGTTGCGCACCACCAGCGCCCGGGCGTCGTCGCGGACGGGCGCGAGCGTGAATCCGCAGTTGCCCATCACCGCGGTGGTGACGCCGTGCCAGCACGAGTTCGCGCCCTGCGGATCCCAGAACACCTGGGCGTCGAGGTGGGTGTGACCGTCGATGAACCCGGGCGTCACCGCGTGCCCCTCGGCGTCGATCTCCCGCGTCGCCGCGCTCGCGGATCCGCCCGACCCGGGCGATCACCCCGTCGACGATCCCCACGTCGGCCCGGTACGAGCCGAAGCCGGAACCGTCGACCACCCGACCGTTGCGGATCACCACGTCGTACGGCATCTGTCTATTGTTACCCGCGGATTGATGAGCGCGCATTAATGCGCGCAGGAACCTGGGGCGACGTGAGCGGGCTGAGCGCCACCGAGGTACGGAGCAAGCTCGACCACCCGGTGATCGACATCGACGGGCACACGGTGGAGTTCTTCCCCGCCCTGGCCGGCGAGCTGGTGAAGGAGGGGGTGCGACTCGACGGCGAGTCGATGCTGCGCCGCACCTCGGGCACCTTCGGCCCGATCGTCGACTGGTACGGCCTCACGCCCGAGGAACGGGCCGACCGTCGCGTCGCCCGCGGTCCGTGGGGCAACGGCGGCATGGAGCTCGCCGTCGACCGCGCCACCGCCATGCTCCCCCGCCTGCTGCACGAGCGGCTCCCCGAGCTCGGCATCGACGTGAGCGTGATCTACCCCAGCTTCGGGTTGTTGTTCGGTCACTTCGACGACGAGCGCGACCGCCGCGGCGCGTGCCGCGCGCTCAACCGCTTCAACGCCGGGGTGTTCGCCGAGTTCGCCGACCGACTGCTGCCGGTGGCCGAGATCCCGATGCACACGCCCGACGAAGCGGTCGACGAGCTCGAGCACGCCGCCTCGCTCGGCTTCCGCGCCGTGGTGATGGCGGGGTTCGTGCAGCGACCGATCGCGGCCGCCGCCGCCGTCGACCCGCAGCTCGCGCAGTACGCGGTGTGGACCGACACGTTCGGCCTCGACAGCGCGTACGACTACGACCCGGTGTGGCAGAAGTGTCGCGAGCTGGGCATCGCGCCCGCGTTCCACTCGTCGGCCATGGGATGGCAGAACCGGGCGTCGATCTCGAGCTACGTGTACAACCACGTCGGCATGCTCGGCGAGAGCCACCACGCGCTCGCCAAGTCGCTGTTCCTCGGCGGCGTCACCCGCCGCTTCTCCGACCTCAACTTCGGGTTCCTGGAGGGCGGCGTGGCCTGGGCTGCGTCGCTCTACGCCGACCTCATCGGCCACTTCGAGAAGCGCAGCGGCGAGGCCATGCGGCGGCTCGACCCGACGCAGCGTCGACTGGGAGGAGTTCACCGCCCTCTTCGCGAAGTACGGCGGCGACTGGGCGACCATGGCGCCCAAGCCCACGACGTACCCAGCGCAGGACGTCGCACTGCTCGACGAGTTCGCGGCCGTCGGCATCGAGCGGGCCGAGGACATCCGCGAGCTGTTCGCGGTGCCCTTCTACTGCGGGTGCGAGGCCGACGACCCGATGACGGTCACCGCGTTCAACACCAAGGCCAACCCGTTCGGCGCGCGCTTCAACGCGATGTTCGGGTCCGACATCTCGCACTGGGACGTACCGGTGATGGCCGACGTGCTCGGCGAGGTGTACGAGATGGTCGAACACGGCTTGTTCACCGACGCCGACCTCCGCGACTTCGTGTTCACCAACCCGGTGCGCTTCTACACGCGCGGCAACCCCGACTTCTTCGCCGGCACGGTCGTCGCCGACACGGTCGCCACGGCACTGCAGTAGGCAGGAGGACGTCATGCTGGATCTGCTCTTCCGCGGCGCGCGAGTCGTCGACGGCACCGGGGCGCCGTCGTTCACCGCCGACGTCGGCGTGCGCGACGGACGCGTGGTCACGCTCGGCGCCCGGAGCGGCGTCGACGACACCGCGGCGCGCACCATCGACGCCGACGGGCTCGTGCTCGCGCCCGGCGTCATCGACATCCACACGCACTACGACGTGCAGGCCCTGTGGGACCCCGCGCTCACGCCGTCGCCGCTGCACGGTGTCACCACGGTGATCGGCGGGAACTGCGGCTTCTCGATCGCACCGCTCGCGCCCGACGCGGTCGACTACGTGATGCGGATGATGGCCCGGGTCGAGGGCATGCCCCTCGCCGCGCTCGAGGCCGGTCCCGCGTGGGACTGGCAGTCGTTCGGCGAGTGGCTGGATCGCATCGACGGCCGGCTCGCCGTGAACGCCGGATTCCACGCCGGGCACTCGACCATTCGTCGCGTGGTGATGGGCGACGATGCCACCCACGCCGCTGCCACCCGCGAGCAGATCGCGGCGATGGTGCAGCTGCTCCACGAGTCGCTGCACGCCGGCGCGCTCGGCTTCTCCTCGTCGCTCGGAGAGGCGCACAGCGACGGCGACGGCGCGCCGGTGCCGTCACGCGCCGCCGCAGCCCGACGAGTTCCTCGCCCTCGCGCGCGCGGTGCGCGACCACGCGGGCACCAGCCTCGAGTTCATCCCCGCCATGGGCGAGATCTCCGACGAGCGCATCGCGCTCATGACCGACATGTCGCTGGCGGCCGACCGTCCGCTCAACTGGAACCTGCTCGGCAGCGCGTCGCCGACCCCGGTGTACGACCAGCAGCTCACCGTCGGCCGACCACGCGGCCGCCCACGGGGCGAAGGTCGTGGCGCTGGCCCTGCCCGACGTCATGCGGCTCCGGAGCAGCCGCATGTTGCAGGCCATGCCCGGGTGGGGCGAAGTGGTCGCGCTCCCCGACGACGAGCGGCGCGCCGCGGTGCGCGACCCCGCGGTGCGCGACGCCTGCGCGAAGGCCTCGACGCCGCCCGCACGCAGGGCGTCGCCGGGATGATGCAGTGGGACCTGGTCGAGCTCCCCGACGGACGCAGCGTGGCGTCGGTGCGCGGCCGAACGCGGGACCGACTCGATCGACGTCCTGCTCGACGTGGTGGTCCCCGAGGCACTCCCGCTCACCACCGTGTTCCCGTCGCTCGTACCCCCGATGGGCGTCTCCGACGAGAGCTGGGAGGTCCGGGGTGAGGTGTGGCGCGACGAGCGCGTCGTGCTCGGCGGCTCCGACGCCGGCGCGCACGTCGACATCATGTGCCACGCCAACTACCCGTCGGTCGTGCTCGGCGAGCTGGTGCGTCGGCGTGGTCTGTTCACGCTGGAGGAGGGCGTCCGCCAGATGACGGGCGTGCCTGCCGACGCTGTTCGGACTCCGGGACCGCGGTGTGATCGCGGAAGGCGCGCACGCCGACCTGCTCCTCTTCGATCCCGACACCATCGCCAGCGAACCCGCCGAGGAACGCCACGACCTGCCGGGCGGCGCGCTCCGCCTCTACGCCGGCGCGGTGGGTGTCGAGCAGGTCGTCGTGGGCGGCGAGACCATCGTCGAGCGGGGTGTGCTCACCGACGCGCATGCCCGGTACGTTGCTCCGATCGGGTGTCGACACCGACACCGTCACCGTTCCTGGCAACCACTGAGCAGGTCGACGAGGGGGAGCACCATGGCAGAAGCTCGAGGCGTCGCGTTCGTCACCGGAGCCAGCCGCGGCATCGGCAAGGCCATCGCCGTCCACCTCGCCCACGCGGGCTACGACATCGCGCTCGCGGCGCGCACGGTGAAGGAGGGCGAGGCGCGCGAGCACTCGTCCACGGTGAAGCGCTCCGACACCACGCCGCTGCCGGGTTCGCTGGAGAGCACCGCCGCCCTCGTGGAGGCCGAGGGTCGTCGGGCCATGCCGGTCTACCTCGACATCACCGACCGCACGACGTGCGGTTCCTCGGTGACCCAGGTGCTCGAGCGGTGGGGCCGCATCGACGTGCTGGTCAACAACGCCCGCTACATCGGCCCCGGCCACATGGACCGTCTCCTGGAGACCCCGGTCGACCTCCTCGACAAGCACCTCGAGGGCAACGTGATGGCCCCGATCATCCTCACCAAGCTCGTGCTGCCGCAGATGATCGAGCGCAAGAGCGGCGTGATCATGACCATCACGTCGGGTGCCGGACGCGGTGACCCGCCCGCGGCGGCCGGCGAGGGCGGCTGGGGCCTGGGCTACGGCATGTCGAAGGGTGCGGTCCACCGCCTCGTCGGCATCGTGAAGCTCGAGCACGAGCGCGACGGCATCCTCGCCTACAACCTGCACCCCGGCTTCGTGACGACCGAGCGCATGATCCAGGACATGGGCGCGTTCGGCTTCGACGCCGAAGCCGGTGCGCCCGCCGACGTCATCGGTGCCGCCGCCGCATGGCTCTGCACCGCGCCGGAGGCGAAGGAGAAGAACGGGCAGTGGGTCGAGGGCCAGAACCTGACCCACGACCTCGGGCTGCTGCCTGGGTGGGCCGGACCGTCCGACGTCGCGCGTGCCGCCGGGCGACGGGCTCGACGCCTGAGGCTCGACGCTCAGGGCCGGTCGCGCACCGTGACGGTGTCGGTGTCGCGCCCGGAGCGGAGCGCGGTGCCCGCCATGCCGGCCCGTGAGCTCACCGCCGCTCACGATCTCGGTGCCTTCGACGAAGACGTGCTCGACGCCGATCGACTCGGCGTAGAGGCGCTCACCGCCACCGGGGAGGTCGTGGCGCGCGATCGCGGGGCCTTGACGCGACGCGCTCCGGATCGAAGACCACGAGATCGGCGTGCGCGCCTTCGGTGAGGTGGCCCCGGCCGCGCAGACCGAGCAGTCGCGCCGGTGCGTCGGTCATCAGGCGCACGGCTTCCTCGAGCGGAAGGAGGTGACGCTCGCGGACGGATGCGCCCAGCACCATGGTCGGGTAGTTGGCGTGGCACATGAGGTCGAGGTGCGCGCCGGCGTCGGAGCCGCCGAGCATCACCCGCGAGTCACCCCAGATGGCGGCGCGCGCCCGCCAGCCCGCGTCGCTGGCGCCGAGCGACGGGACGAGCGTCGGGAGCATCACCGTCAACGGCAGCTCCTCGGGCACCACCACGTCGAGCAGCACCTCGATCGGTGTCTTCCCGAGTCGCGCCGCCGCTTGTTCGATGCTCAGCCCGACCAGCGGCTCGGTCTCCGGTCCGCGTGGCTCGGCGATCTCGAGCAGGTCCCACCGACCGACCGCGGCGAACTCCGACTGCGATGCCCGCTCGATGGCGGCGGTGAGTCGTGCCCGCACGTCGGGATCCTGCACCGCGGCGCGTCGCTCCCACTCCGGTGCCCGCAGCACTTCGACGAACTCGGGGATCGTCGCGAGCAGCGTGGACGCGCGCATGCGCAGGAAGTCGGGCAGCGCGAGCGCGACCACGCGTCCGCCGCGTTCGCGCGCGAGATCACAGGCCGCGAGCTGCTGCTCGTAGATCTCGACCGGCGACATGCTGCCCAGCAGGTTCCAGTTGACCGGGCGGTCGGCCACGACCGACATGTCGGCCATCAGCTCCATGCGGTCGCGTGGCAGCTCCCCCATCCAAGGGAACATGCCGATGGTCGTGCCCGCGTGCTTGCCGACGACCCGAGCCAGCGCGAGGAACTCGTCCGCGCTCGCACCGCGTGACGGCACCGCCTTGCCGTCGCCGTCGAAGTGCGCGTTGTCCCAGCCCGAGGAGAAACCGAGCGCGCCGTCGGCGAGCGATGCACCGAGCAGCGCCTGCATCTCGCCGATCTGCTCGGGGGTCGCGACGCCTTCGGTGGCGTCCGGGCCCATGACGGCGCGCCGGATCGTCGAATGGCCGGCGAGGAAGCCGGCGTTGACCACCAGACGGTCGTCGAGGCGGTCGAGGAACTCGCCGAACGAGTGCCAGTCCCACGCGCCGCCGTGTTCGAGGGCACTCATGGGGATCCCCTCGACCACCGACATGAGGCGCATCACGTAGTCGGCGTCACCGTCACCCGTGCCGAGCGGTGCGATCGAGAACCCGCAGTTCCCGCCGACGATGGTGGTCACCCCGTGCAGCGGCGACGGACTCGCGGCCGGGTCCCACATCACCTGGGCGTCGTAGTGGGTGTGGAGATCGATGAAGCCGGGAGCGACGACCAGGCCGTCTGCGTCGACGATGCGAGCGGCCGGCTCGTCCACCTCGTCCATCGCGACGATCCGACCCTCGCGCACCCCGAGATCACCCGTGCGGGGCGGCGCACCGGTCCCGTCGACGATGGTCCCGCCGGTGATCAGGAGGTCGAGCACGACGGCGAGCGTACGCCGGAAATTGGGCCTTGCACTCGGTCGCGGGAGGTGCTTCGATCGAATGTATGTTCGATGACCAGCTCCTCGGGGAGTGCCTCGCCGCCGTGGCAGCTGAGGACCGTTCGGCGTGGTCAGCCGGCGCGCGGCGGCGCGTCTGATCGAGCTGAGGGCATCGCAGGAACGGCTCGACGCCGAGGTGCTGAGGGCGGTCGCCGACTGCGACGCCGCCGACGTGTGGCGGCTCGACTGCCTCGGCCCGATCTCCTGGCTCGCGGCCAAGACCGGGATGGTTCGCAGCGCAGCGGCGCGTCTCGTCGCGGACCGCCCGATTCGTCGCCCGACACCCGCAGACCGCGAAGGCACTCGGGGCCGGCGACATCGTCGTACCGCACGTGGAACTGTTGGCCGTCGTCGCCCATCGACGAGACGACCTCTACGACGAATACGAGTCTGCGCTCCTCGACGCCGCCGCCATCGTGGAGGTGCAGGACTTCCCGCAGGTAACCCGTAAGTGGGCTGCTCTCGCCGACGACGAGCTCGCGCGCCGCGACGCGGGCTTCGCGTTCGACCAGCGTGGCTTCACGCTCTCCCCCACGACGACCGGGAGTGCGGTGAGCGGGTTCCTCGATCCCGAGGCTGCTGCCATCGTCGCGAACACGCTCGACGACGTGCAGCCGCCCGAGGGCGCCGCCGACGTGCGCACCGCCGCCCAACGACGCGCCGATGCGCTGGTCCTGCTCTGCGAACGTGCCCGGGGCGGCAAGGTGCCCGAGTCGCGTCCGATCGCGGGTGCCGAGGTCGTCGTGCCGTACGAGCTGTTCGCCGGTCGTGCGTTGGCGGAGCTCGACGGTCTGCGGTGCGAGATCGAAGGGTTCGGGCCCATTGCCCGAATCACGGCCGAGCGCATCTTGTGCGACTGCGCGCTCGGCCGTGTTGTGATGCGTGGTCGCAGCCAGATCCTCGACCTGGGGCGGCGCACCCGTACCGTCCCAGAGCGGCTCCGACGCGCCATCGTCTTGCGCGACGAGCACTGCCAGTTCCCTGGGTGCCGCGCTCCGGCGTCGTGGTGCGATGCGCATCACCTCCTGCATTGGATCCTGGGCGGCGAGACCAACCTCGAGAACCTTGCGCTGCTGTGCCGGCGTCACCACGTCGCAGTGCACGAAGGTGGGTGGAAGCTGGAGCGCGGACCCAACGGACTTACGCTGGCCGCGTGAGGTTCTCGGAGTGGCTCGAGGAGTTCGAGCGCACGATGCAACAAGAGGTCGACGCGGTGGTGCCGTGCGGTGCGTGCACGGCGTGCTGCACCTCGTCGCAGTTCGTGCACATCGCGCCCGACGAGAACGACACGCTCGCGCACGTGCCGGCCGCGTTGCGCTTTCCCGCACCGGGTCTCCCCAAGGGCCACTTCGTGATGGGGTACGACGAGCGCGGGCACTGTCCGATGCTGGTCGACGGCGACTGCTCGATCTACGACCACCGTCCACGCACCTGCCGCATGTACGACTGCCGGATCTTCGCGGTCACGGGCGTGGAACCCGACCAGCCCGCGATCGCGGCGCGCGTGCGGGACTGGCAGTTCGAGATCGACGACTGCGACGCGGTGGGACGCGTTGCATGCGGCGGTGCCGGCGCGCCGGACCGCCGATCGAACGCGCCCTGCGGGCGCTCAGGTCAGCTGCTCGGGTAGCGGCGCCGTACGGGATCGACGTCACCGCGGTGTTCGCGCGGAAGAGCAGCCGCCCCTTCAGCAGGAGCACGCTCTGGTTGTGGAGCAGGTGCTCCCACCAGTGGGTGACGAAGAGCTCGGGGATGAGCACGGTGACCGTCGTCTCGGGCCAGCGCCGTTCGAGCTCGTCGATGAACCGGAGCGTCGCGGTGGTGAAGTCGCCTGCGGGTGCGCGGACGATCTCGAGCGGTGCATCGACGTCCTCTTCGAGCCAACGCTTCTCGACCCGCTCGGCTTCTTCGGCGTCGCCCACCACGGTGACCGCCACCATCTGGTCGGGCGAGGTCGATCGCGGCGTAGGCCACCGCCTCCGATGCAGCCCGGTGTCGACCTGCTGCGCGAGGATCACCACGCCGTGGCGTCGGCGCGGCGGCACCCAGTCGGGCGGCACCTTCAGGCCGCGCGCCGACCGCGTCGTAGTGGCTCTTGATCGCCTTGAACAGCAGCACGATCAACGGGATCACGACGAGCGGTATCCACGCGCCGCTGGTGAACTTCGTGGTCGCGACGATGAGGAGCACCGCCAGCGTCGCGACCGCACCGGTGGCGTTGAGCGCCACGTTGCGACGCCACCCCGGCTTCTGCAACCTTCGGTGGTGACGGGTCATCCCCCACTGCGACAGCGTGAACGACGTGAACACGCCGACCGCGTAGAGCGGGATCAGGGCGTTGGTGATGCCGTTGAACGCGATCAGCAGCGCCGCGGCCGCAGCCGCCAACACGATGATCCCGTTCGAGAACACCAGCCGGTCACCGCGATGGGCGAGCTGGCGAGGCAGGTAGCCGTCCTTGGCGATGATCGACGACAGACTCGGGAACCCGTTGTACGCGGTGTTGGCCGCGAGGGTCAGGATCGCGGCGGTGGCGAACTGGAGGAGCACGAACGCGGGTCCGTTGCCGAAGACGGCCAACCCCATCTGCGCCATCACCGTCTGGTCGTGACTCGGGTACGGCTGCAGGTGGTGCGCGAGCACCGACACGCCGAGGAACAGCGAACCGAGGAGCACACCCATCCACACGAGGGTGGTCGCGGCGTTCTTCGACTCCGGGCGCCGGAACGCAGGCACGCCGTTGGAGATCGCCTCGACCCCGGTGAGCGCGACCGCGCCCGACGAGAAGCCCTTGAGCAGCAGGAAGATGCCGAGCGAGCCGCCGCTCTCGAGGCTGCCGTCGAACGCCTTCGGGTCGAACGGCACGTGAGCGCTGTCGCCGAGGAACGACTGGGTGAGCCCGATCACGATCAGGCGCGGAGAGCACGACCATGTAGACGTACGTCGGGATGGCGAAGATGCGCCCCGACTCCTTGACCCCGCGCATGTTGAGGAGCGTGATCGCGACGATCAGCGCCACGCCGAGCGGCACCCGCTGGTCCTTCCAGCCCCGAGAACGCAGGGATCGACATGATCGCGGCCACGCCGGCCGAGATCGAGACCGCCACCGTGAGGATGTAGTCGACCATCAACGACGCGCCGGCGATCAGACCCGCGTTCTCGCCGATGTTCTCCTTGCTCACGACGTACGCGCCGCCGCCGTTGGGGTAGGCGAAGATCACCTGGCGGTACGACACGATCACGATCGTGAGCAGGACGCACACGACGATCGCGATGGGCACGAGCTTGCTCAGACCGAGGGCGAGGCTCGACGCCCCCAGCGCGGTGACGAAGAGGATCTCCTCGGTCGCGTAGGCGGTCGACGACAGCGCGTCGGACGAGAACACCGCGAGCGCGATGGTCTTGGAGAGCCGCTGCTCCTCCATCTGGGTGGTGGCGAGCGGACGCCCGACGAACAACCGCTTCAACGCGCCGAGCATCGACTGCACCTCCCCCACGGTCAGCTTGTTCCCACGGCACCGTCGGGGCCACCGGCAGTGCATCGATCTCGTCCGGATCGGCCACCGCCATCGTGGCGCCCAACTGGTCGGCCAACGCGACCGCGACCACGCGCTGGTCGAGCGACGCCGGAGTGTCGGGGCCGGCGAGGAGCACGAGCCGCGCCACCGCGTCGCCGCGGGCGACCACCGCGCAGCTCCACGCCGTCGCGCGTGGAGGGCGAAGCCGGCGTCGAGCCACGCGTGATCCACGCCTTCGACGGTGCCGCTCCGGTCCAGGCGAGGGATCACCCACAGGAAGGGCGGCAGCTCGAGCCAGCAGTCCCAGAGGCCGAACAGGTCGGTCAGCTCCGCCTGCACCGACCGCGAGGACGACCGCGAGCGGTTCGCCTTGGGCGACGGTGTCGGCCACCCGGTGCACCCGCTGCACGGCGGAGGCCGCGAGCCTCCTGGTCGCGGCGAGCGTGGCGAGCCCGGGCGGCGAGCTCGCCGACCAGGAGGCCGACCGCGAGCAGGATCAGCAGCGTCTCGATGTCGTCTGCGCTCTCGACCCGGGCCGAGAGGAACGGGCGGGTCAGGAAGAAGTCGAACGCCAGCGTCGACGTGACGGCCGCGATCGCGCGCCGGTGCGGCGCCCACCGAGGCTGGCCGACGACGACGACGACCAGCACGAGGATGAGCGCGAGGTTGGCGTTGTCGATCTCGTCGCGCAGGGGGACGAGCAGCACGGCGACGGCGATCGGCGCGAGCCCGCCGATCGCGATCGCGAACCAGTTCGACCGCACCATGCCGACGTGACTAGGAGGCGGTCGCACCCCCTGAAGAGTCGACGCCTCCAGGATCGCGATCGCCTCGGTGACCCGCTCGCCGTGCAGGGTCTCTTCGCGGCCGTTCAGGCGGAGGAGTCGCGCCACCTCGGGGTCGGGCTCGTTGTCGGCCCACGCCTGGTAGCCGGCGTCACCGGCCTGCTCACCGGCGACGATGAACGGGAGCATCGCGGGGTCGATCACCTCGGGCAACGACACCGCGTAGCGGTCCTGCAGCTCGGCCGACGGCTCGAACTCGCGACCCTGCTTGATCGCGATGGCGCGGGCGATCCGGCGGGCGTGTCCGAGCTCCTCCTTGCCGTTGCGGCGCAAGAGCACTGCCGCATCGTCGTTGCCGATGCGGTCGGCGAGCAGGTTGTAGAAGTCCTCACCGCTGCACTCGAGCTTGTACATCAACTCCATCGCCGGGACGTCGAGCTGCTCGAGCCCGGCGAGAGCCTGCGACGCGCTCGGCGAAATCCAGCTCTTCGGTGTTGCGGGTCTCGGTCATGGAGTCAAGCGTAGGCCGATACCGTCGGGGGCATGCCGATCCACTACACGGTCGACGACCACGTCGTCACCATCACCATCGACCGTCCCGCTCGTCGCAACGCCCTCGACCTGGAGCACTTCGACGCCCTCGCCGATGCCTGGAAGCGCTTCCGCGACGACCCGGACGCCTGGG
The DNA here is from genome assembly GCA_963835985.1 of uncultured Actinomycetes bacterium. Classification (GTDB taxonomy): domain Bacteria; phylum Actinomycetota; class Acidimicrobiia; order IMCC26256; family DASPTH01; genus DASUAS01. Next base: position 128,313 of record CAWIHV010000005.1, read on the forward strand.
TGGCCGTGGTGACCGGCGTCGACGATGCGTTCTGCGCCGGCGGCGATCTGCGCGACTACCTGCCGCTCCTCACCGCGGCCCTCTCGAGCGGGTCGTCCGAGGACCGCGCGCGGTTCCGATCGGGCACCGAGGCGGTGCTGCGCGATCTCGAGATCTACAAGCCGATCGTCGCGGCGGTGAACGGACCGTGCGTGGCCGGCGGCATGGAGCTCTTGAACGGCACCGACATCCGCATCGCGTGTCCCGAGGCGGTGTTCGGGATGCTCGAACCCAAGCGCGGCATCTTCGCCAGCGGCGGCACGAGCGCGCGCCTGCCGCGACAGATCCCGTGGGCGGCGGCCATGGAGTTCCTGCTCACCGCGGAGCCGGTGCCGGCGACCCGGGCATTCGAGATGGGACTGCTCAACGAGATCGTGCCCCGGGCCCAGCTCCTCGACCGCGCGTACGAGTGGGCGGCGCGGATCACGGAGAACGCGCCGCTCGCGGTTTCGGCCACCAAGGAGAGCGCGCTCCGCGGTCTGGCGGCGTCATCCCTGGCGGAGGCGATGCAGATCGAGGCGCGCCTCAGCGCCCGCGTGCTCGCCAGCGACGACGCCCGCGAGGGCCCGCCGCGCGTTCACGGAGAAGCGCGCGCCTCGCTGGACGGGGACCTAGCGGACGAGCACCACCATGGCGATCGGTCGGCTGGTCTTCGACTGGTACGCGTCGTACCGGTTCCCGTTGATCGAGTTCACGAGCTGCCAGAGTCGCGCGTAGTCGTCGTCGTCCGGCGTGACCACCCGCGCGGTGGCGTCGTACTGCTCGTCACCGACCTGCACGTGCACCGCCGGGTCGGCCCGCACGTTGAACAACCATCCCGGCGGGCGATCGGCGCCGCCGTTCGACGCGACCACGACACGTCCCGCGGCATCGTCGGCGTACACCAGCACCGAGTCCCGCCGCGCGCCCGACTTGCGTCCAGTCGTGGTGAGCACGAGGCACGGGATCCACGCGAGCCGACGTCCCAACCGACCGTTGCGCGCATAGACCCACGCGTGGAGCTTGCCGAACCAGTCGAAGAAGCTGTTCATCTCGCCTCGATCCGCACGGGGATTGCCGACGCGCGCGGCATCGTCGTGAGGGCATCGACGTCGGCGCGAGAACTGATCAGTTGCCCGGGACTGTGCCCGCGGCGTCCGTGCACCAGCGTCACCACGCCGGCGCGGATTCGCTCGTCGACCACCACCATCACCTCGACCGTACCGTGCTCGCTGACGACGGTCGCCGCGTCACCGTCGCGCACGCCGGCAGTCGCAGCGTCGTCGGGATGCAGCCGGAGGCGCGCCATCAGTTCGTCGGGGCCGTACCGCACCGAGTTGCTCCACGCCATGTCGCGACCGGGCGACAGCAGGAGTCCGGGTCCGGGCGTCGGTTCGCGGTGGGCCGCCAGCCGTTCGAGCAGCACCTCCGGGGCCAGGCGCCATCGACCGTCGGGGAGCATCGACTCGTGGACCCATCCGTACTCGACCGGGAGGTCGAACCCACGCGCACCGCTGGCGAACACGGCGTCGGCGTCGAGCGGCGAGTGCTCGAGGATGCCCCGCAGGTAGGTCTCGTCGCTGAGGGTGTCGGGATCGGTCCCGCCGAACAGATCGAGCCCGAGGCGACCGGCGACGTGACCGAGGACCCACCACGTGGGCCGCCGCTCGGCGACGGGTGCGACGACCGCCGCGGTCGACTGCATGGCCGAGCGCACCGAGATGTGCGCGTGCATGTGGATGTCGGCGCGTTCGAGCTGCCCGGTGACCGGGAGCACATGAGTCGCGAGCTCGGTGAGCTCGTTCTCGACGACGTCGACGACGACCAGCGCGTCCAACGCGCGCAACGCGGCCCGGACGCGGTCGGGTTCGGGGAACGCGCCGATCGGGTTGCCGCCGGTCACGATCAGCACGCGGACGTTGCCCGCCTCGATCTCGTCGGCCAACGCCACCGCGGGGATCTGGTTGACGACCCGCGGGAGCTCGGGCCGGCTGGCCGGCCCCGGGCGCGGCGGTCGGGGTGCTCGCGGTGGACGCAGCGGGTTCAGCGTCCCGCGCGAGAAACGCATACCGCCCCGCCGATCGAGCGATCCGGTGACGATGAGCAACACCCACTTCAACCACTCGACGAGGATCCCGTCGGGCCCCATCAACACCCCGGTGCCGCACGACACCGCGAGCCTTCCCCGGTGCGCGCGCACGTCGTCGATCAGCGCGTCGAGGTCGGCGGCCTCGATTCCGGACGCGGCCGCCGCGCGCGCCACCGTGAACGGTGCGAGCGTGCGACGCAGCGCGTCGACGTCGTCCGGCGTGCAGTAGTCGCGGAGCTCGTCCGGGTCGGCGCCGCGTTCGAGCAGCGCTCGCGCGAGCGCGGCGAGCACGACGACGTCGCTCCCGGGCCGCGCCGCGAGGTGCCGATCGGCTGCCATCGCACTCTCGGTGCGCCGCGGGTCGAGGACCCAGACGTGTCCACCGCCGCGACGGAAGTCGCGGAGGTAGTTCACCGGGTCGGGCATGGCGGTGCCGTAGCCGTGCGACACCACGGGGTTGGTACCGACGAGGAGGAACAACCCGGGGCCGCTCGGATCCCACCGTGGGCTCATCGTCGCGTTGCCGGTGACGAGCTCGGCCGCCACCAGCACCGGCGCGTTGTCGACCGTCACCGCCGAGTAGAACGAACTGCTCCCCAGCGCGCCGAGGAAGATGCCGGTCGCGATCTGGCCGGCGGAGTCGTAGGCCATCCCGGTGGCGAGGTACAGCGCGACCGCGTCGGGCCCCGGACCGTCGATCGTGTCGCGCGAACACCGCTCCGAGATCGTCGAACGCGTCGTTCCAGGAGACGTCACGACCGCGCAGCCGCGGATGGTCGAGGCGCGCGGTGCTGTGGTGCCAGGTGGCGAGACCGCGTCCCTTGGCGCACGTGTAGCCACGCGAGACTGGGTGATCGGCGTCGCCCCGCACCCGTACGACCTGCTCGCCGGCGCTGGTGGAGTCGACGGTCACGCTGATCCCGCAGGCCGCCGCGCAGATCCGGCAGTACGACAGCACCTCACGCTCCATCGGGGCGGACGCTAACCCAGCCCCTTCGGTGAGGCTGCGTGGGGCCGCAGGTCGCGGACCCTCTAGATTCGCACCGAGTCCAAATCACGAGGAGTCCCCCCATGGCGCGCGCCCGCATCGGCAAGCTCTTCCACCTCACGCCGCTCGTCGACGACCTGGCACCGGCCGAGTACTTCTTCAACTCGGTCTTCGCGCCGCTGTGCATGATGCGCAACTACTCGTCGCACTGGCACCGGCACGCGGCGATCTACATCATCGCCGAGACGTCGATCGAGCCGATGCACTGCCTCCCACGCGAGCCGGGCTCCGACCAGGAGGAGACGAGCTGGTACCGCTACGCGGAGCGATTCGGACCCCGGGTGCACAACATGGCGTTCTACGTGGACGACCTCGACGACCTCGCCGAGCGCCTGCAGGCCGCGGGCGTGCGCATCACCGATGCCGGCTCGGGCACCACGGTGTTCTGCCACCCCAAGGACACGCCCGGAATGCTCGAGTTCCATCCGGCGAACGGTGGGCCGTGGGAGCAGGGCGACCCGCGCTTCCGACCGGAGTGGAAGGCGTTCGCTGACGCGTACTGGCCGCAGCACCCTCTCAGCTTGGTGCGCATGTCGCACATCACGGTGGTGACGAGTGACCTCGACGCCGCCGAGGAGCTCTACGTCGGCGTGCTCGACGCGCAACCGCTCCCCGCGCAGCAGGCCACCGTGCCCGGTGGCACCGCGCGCCACTACTTCGTCGGGGAAGACACGGTCGTCGAGATGATGGACCCGGCGGGGACCGGCGATTCGGTCGCGACGCGGGACCTCGAGCGTGTGGGGGCCTCGGTGACCGGGGTGACGTTCACCGTGCGCGACCTGGCGGCCGCGGCTCAGTGGCTCGAGCTGATGAACGCGCCGATCGCCGAGGTCACCGAGGCCGAGGTGCGGCTCGACGTCGACCGCACCTGGGGCTGCGAGTACCGGTTCACCGAACGGGTGCTCACGGGCGACCCGCGCGTGTGATCGCAGCCGCGATCGTCGGCTGCAGTTCGCTCACCCAGTCGCGAGCACGATCGGCGACCGCACGCGAGATGTCGTCGTCGGTGATGCCGTACACCACTCGCGCGTTCACGCCCAGGATCTTCGCCTTCGTCTCCGGGGTGAGCGCGGGGTAGCCGAACTTCGTCCTGCATGCGCTCGGGGATCTCGAAGATGCGGAACGCGTCGATCAGCGGTTGGGGTGACCCGTACCAGATCGAATCGGTGCCCCACACGATGCGATCGGGACCGACGGCGCGCAGGAGCTTGCCCAGCACGTGCGCGGCCTCGACCGGTCGGCGGAGCATGAGGTACCAGGTGCTGCCGAGCTCGGCGTACACGTTCGCGCCGGGGCCGACGCCCGCGTCGGCGAGGCTCTTCACCAGGCGGTCGACCCCCGCAGGGCTCTCCGGGTCGTACGCACCTTCCTCACCATCGGGATCGCGCTCGTAGCCCGAGTGGTACACGAGGAAGGTGACGTCGGGGAACGCCGCCGCGGCCGGACCGATGTCGCGCGGCGATGCGGCGGCGACCGACGCCGCGGGGATCGGGCCACCGAGACCCTTGTGGACCGCGACCACCGGTGCACGCGACGCCCGCACCCGCTCGAGGAACGGGAACCCGATCTCGTCGTCGTCGAGGAACCACCCGCCGGTGGGCGACGCCGCGGTCGGCGGGCCGTAGAGCGGGTAGCACTTCCAGCCCGACGGCCGGAGCGCGTCGTCGAGCTCGGTCATGCGATCGAGCTCCGATGGCCCGACGTTGGGGTGCACGATGGTGTGGGTCTTCACGCGACCGGCGCCCGCGTAGCGGTCGACCACCTCGCGCGCGGCGGCGATCTGCGGGTTCAGGAGCACGTTGTGGTCGGCGTCTCCGGGCGTGGAGGTGAGCAGCGCGATCGCGGTCTCACTCGACGCGAACACGGTGGCCGCCCACACCGCGGCGTCGAGCAGGTGCGGGTCGACCGCGTCACCCCAGCGGTCGGCGTCGACCATCTGGAGGTAGCCGACGAGCGCGGCGGCGCCATCACCGCGCCAGCGGGCGGGGTCGATGAGGTGCGTCTGCACGTCGACGACCGGACCGGTCGACGCGAACGCCTTCTCGGCGACTGCGAGGTCGCGTTCGGCCTCCGCCGGCACCGGGTAGAAGCCACCGCCCGCGACCTCGTCGAGCGCGCGCAGGACCGCCGCGGTGGTGCGGCGGTCGTCGGTCGCGAGCGCGCGTTCCGCCACCAGTGCGGCCGCGCGGTGGAGCCGGTCGTCCCACGGCACCGGCGCGTACTCGTCCGACGAGCGCGGTCGGAGCAGCGAGGGGATCACGCGCGGGCGCCCCACTCGTTCCACGACGTGATCGCCTCCGGCGGCGGTCGGTCGGCGGGCCGGAAGTCGGTACCGATGGTGTACGCCACCGGGAACATCGCCACCTGGGTGACGCCGTCGGGGATGCCGAGGACCTCGGCCGCGGCGTCCTGGTTCCAGAGGTGGGCCGTCGTCCACACCGTGCCGAGACCGCGCGACCGCAGGGCGAGCACGAAGCTCCACGCCGCCGGCAGGATCGATCCGAACGCCGACGCGGTGGCCACGAGGCCCAGGCCGTCGAGGCGGCGCTCGATGCACGGGATGACGAGCACCGGGACTTCCTGGATCGTCTTCGCCAGCTGCAACGCGCTCTGGTAGACGCGCTTCGTCTGGCCGTCCTCCTCCTCGACCGCGCCGCGCTCGAGGTATTTCAGGCAGCCGCCGCGGTAGATCTCGGCGATCTCCGCCTTCTTGTCAGCGTCGGTGACGACGAGCCAGCGCCAGTCCTGTGCGTTGGTGGCGGTGGGCGCCTGCTGCGCGAGCCCGATGCACTCGAGGATTACCGAGGGATCGACTGGGCGTTCGAAGTCGAGGCGTCGGCGCACCGCGCGCGTCGTCGAGAGCAGTTCGTCGGTGATCCTCGTGTCGAACGGTGTGTCCATCCGGGTCCCCTCAGTTGCGCGGGATCTGGCTCCACGGTGTGTCGGGATCGAGCCCCGGTTCGCGCGGGAGACCGAGCACCCGTTCGCCGATGATGTTCATCTGGATCTGCGTGGTGCCGCCGGCGATGGTCGCGGCCTGGGCACCACAGAGCGACAGCACCGGGTCGTGGCTGCCGGATTCACGCTCGTCGACCACGTCGGTCGTGTACGGCGCGGCGAGCAACGTCCCCGCCGGGCCCATGAGATCGACCACGAACTCCGCCACGTCGAGGAGGACGCGTCCCTGCATCAGCTTGAGGATCGAACCCTCCGGGCCGGGGACACCCTTCTCGCGTTTGGCCTGGGCGCGGAGGCTGCCGAGCCGGAGCACCTCGGCGTCGATCCAGAGCTGCATCAGGCGGTCGCGTTGCGCGGGGCTCGGGTCGTGCGCGTCATGCCAGGCGGTCACCGCACGCGCGATGGGGCCTGAGCCCTGGGGCGCGACCTCGCTCCCGATCGACACCCGCTCGTTCATCAGGGTGGCAGTGCCGACGCGCCAACCCTCCCCCACCTCGCCGACGCGCATCGCGTCGGGGACGACGGAGTCGGTGAAGAAGACCTCGTTGAACCCCGACGCGCCGGCCATGCTGCGAATCCCGCGCACCTCGACGCCGGGCTCGTGCATGTCGACGATGAACGCGGTCAGGCCCTTGTGCTTCGGCGCATCGGGATCGGTGCGCGAGCAGGAGCCCGTAGCTCGAGACGTGCGCCTGCGACGTCCAGATCTTGGACCCGTTGACGATCCACTGGTCGCCGTCGCGCACCGCGCTGGTCGACAGACCGGCGACGTCGGAACCGGCTCCCGGTTCACTGAACAGCTGGCACCAGATCTCCTCGGCGGTGAAGATCGGCCGCAGGAACCGCTCCTGCTGTTCGCGTGTGCCCCGGGCCACGATCGTCGGACCGCACATGCCGATGCCCATGGCGTTGCGGATCCACGGGTACCGGCGGCCGGCCGCTTCCAGTGCCTCGTCGACGATCTCCTGCAGCGCGGGTTCGGCGTCGAGACCCCCCAGGCCGACCGGGTAGTCCATGCGCGCGAGCCCGGCGTCGAACTGCGCGCCCAGGAAGGTGATTTCGTCGTCGTCGCCGTGCTCCGCGAGCAGTTGCTCGACGCGCTCGCGCACGTCGGCAGGCGTCACCATGTGTCAGTCACCATGCGTACGCTTCGGGCGCGGGACCGCCCGGGCCGGGGAAGATCTCGTCGAGCCGTGCGAGCGCGTCGGCGTCGAGCTCGACGTCGAGTGCACCCATCGCCCCGTCGACCTGCTCGACCGTGCGCGGGCCGATGATCGGTGCCGTGACGACCGGGTTCGCGAGCAGCCATGCCAGCGCGACGTCGGCCGGCGCGTGACCGAGCTCGGCGCAGAACTTCTCCCACTGCTCGAGCTGCGGGCGCATGTTCTCGATCCGGTCCTGGATGTTCTGGTTGCCCCGGCGACCACCGGCGGCGCGGTCGGCGAGGACACCACCGAGCAGCCCGCCACCGAGCGGGCTCCACGGGATCATCCCGACCCCGTAGTGCTCACAGGCCGGCAGCACCTCGAGCTCGATGGTGCGGGCGTTGAGGTTGTAGAGGCTCTGCTCCGACACGAGGCCGAGCGAGCCGCGCTGCTTCGCCGCCTCGTTGGCCTGCACGATGTGCCAGCCCGCGAAGTTGCTGCTGCCGACGTAGAGCACCTTGCCCTGCTGCACGAGCACGCCCATCGCCTGCCAGATCTCGTCCCACGGCGTGTCGCGGTCGACGTGGTGCATCTGGTACAGGTCGATGTAGTCGGTCTGCAGACGGCGCAGGCTGTCGTCGCACGCACGGCGGATCGACAGGGCCGACAGCCGACCCGCGTTCGGCCACTGATCACGCGAGTTGTAGACCTTGGTCGCGAGCACGGTGCGTTCGCGACGACGGTCGCCCTGCGCGAACCAGCGCCCGATGATCGACTCGGTGAGGCCGCGTCCGTCGCCGTAGACGTTGGCGGTGTCGAAGAAGTTGAGCCCGAGGTCGAGGCCGTGGTCCATGATGCGGTGCCCGTCGGCTTCCTCGGTCTGCACACCTCCCCCGACCTTCCCCATGCCGAAGTTCATGGTGCCGAGGCAGAGCGGGCTGACCCGGAGGCCGGTGCGGCCGAGCAGTCGATAGTCCATCAGATCGGGTCGCTTTCGCTCCGGCGTCCCGGCCTCCGGCCACGCCTCCGCTGCATCTCCATGTGGCGCACGTTACCTACTGCAGCCCGATGGTCCCTCCGGGACCCGAGACGTCGACGAGTGGCAGGTTGGCGGTGTAGTCGATCGGACCCACCGCGGTGAAGCCACCGTCGACGGCCAGCGTCTGACCGCTCACGTAGGTGGAGAGGTCGGAGAGGAAGAACAGCGCGGCCTTGCCGATGTCGTCAGTGGTGCCGCGCCGGTGCATCGGCACCGTCGACATCATCTCGGCTTCCTCGTCGGCAGAGCGCTCGGGGATGCGCGGGGTGATCATCGCGCCGGGCGCGATCGCGTTGACCCGGATGCCGTGACCGGACCACTCCGCGGTCATGGTCTTCACGAGGTTCACCAGGCCGGCCTTGGCCGCGCCGTACGACGCGTGACCGGCGGCTGAACGGATGCCGTCGATCGACGCCACACACACGATCGACCCCGGCGCGCCGCGCGCGATCAGCGATCGTGCCACCTCGCGCGCGGCGAGGAAGAAGTAGCGGACGTTGCGCCGGTGATCGAGGTCCCAGGTCTCAGTGGTCATGTCGACGAGCCGCGCCCACGCCGCCATGCCGATGATGGTCACGAGGCCGTCGAGCGGCCCGAACTCGGCCTCGGTGCGCGCGATCGCAGCGACCAGCGCGTCGTCGTCGGTGACGTCGACCACCAGCGGGTGGCCGCCCACGGCGGACGCGACGCGCTCGGCGCGCTCCGCTTCGAGGTCGGCGACCGCGACATGTGCGCCCGCGGCCGCGAGGAGGCGTGACGTGCTCTCCCCCATCCCCTGCCCTCCGCCCAGGACGAGGATGCGCTTGCCGTCGAGGCCGAAGTCGGTTGCTGCCATCCGGTTCAGTCCTTCAGCTCGATGATGAACTCGTGGTACGGCTCGTCGCCGACGTTGCGCGCGATCTCGATGCCGCCACGCTCGACGAACACCGCGGTGCCTGGAGTGACCGCGCTCTCGAAGTAGGGCGGCAGCGCGCTCGCGCTGTCGGGTTCCTGCACCGCGGCGACGCGGTCACCGCCGAGGATCACCAGGAGGTAGTCGAGCTCGTGCTGGTGCACGTTGCTGTCGGCGCCGGGCGCCAGCGTGAGCTCCCAGATGCGTACGCGCTCGTTCTCGAACACGACCGTGTCGCCCATCGGTCCAAGGCGTCCATCCGAGGGCACTGGGGTCTGGTCGCTCATGATTTCTCCTCTCGGTCGCCGCCGATGCCCTGCAGACAGAACTGGACGAGGTGGTCGGTCTCGCCGGCGGTGGGTCGGGTCCCGTGGAGCAGGTGGTCGTGCAGCGTGGTGAACGCGGCGCGGTAGACGACCACTGCATCGTCGCGCGCGCTCGCCCGGCCGTGCAGCGACACGATGGCGGAAGCGAGGAGGTCCACGAGGAGGTCGACCGACGCCTGTTGCTCGCGCGGGAACGCTTCCGCCAGGCGATCCCGGTCGGTGACGAAGGGCCGCGTGCGACCAGCGGCGCGGGTGTCACTCGCCTGGGCGAGCACCCCCTCGATCCATGCCCGCACCCGGGCCTCGGGGGTGTCGACGCGCTGCATCCGGCGCTCGAGCGTGGCGAGGATCCGGCGCCGACCGTCGTCGAGCAGGAGCAGGAAGAGCTCGTCCTTGGACTGGAAGTACCGGTAGAAGGCCTGGGTGGAGAGGCCGGTCTCGGCGAGGATCTCGCGCAGCGACGGATCGACGTCGCCGGTGCGCTCGATGAGGTCGTACGTGGACTCGAGCACGCGCTGGATCTCGTCGGCGTACTGGGAGCGCCGGTCGCCGAGCGAGCGATCGACCGCCCGTTGGGCCAGGGTTCCCCGCAGGTCCTCTGCCACAGCGCTGCTCCCGTGTGTCCAGATCACTGTTCTGTTACTGTCAGAACGGTACTCTGCCGGACCGACGACCGGGGGGAAGAAGGAAGAAGATGGAGCGAGAGCTCGTGCTCACGGGGATCGGAGGCCAGGGCGTGCAGCTCGCGGCCCAGGTGCTGGCGCGGGCGGCCATCGCCGAGGGCCGATCGGCCCAGATGTTCGGCAGCTACGGCGGGATGATGCGGGGCGGCAACACCGAAGCGACCCTGGTGATCGCCGACGGCGCCATTGGCGCGCCCCCGACGGTGGCCGAGACGTGGTCGGCGATCTTCATGCACCACGACTTCTCCGAGCCGACGCGGGTGAAGCTGCGCCCCGGGAGCCTGGTACTCGTCAACTCGACGGTGTTCGAGGGCTCGTTCGATCGCGATGAATACCAGGTGGTCGAGGTGGCAGCGACCGATCTCGCGGTCGACCTCGGCAACATCATGACCGCCTCGATGATCATGCTCGGCGCGTACGCCGCGGTCACCGGCATGGTGGCGCTCGACTCGCTCGACGCTGCCGTCAGCGAGTCGCTGCCGTCGTACCGGACGCAGCACGTGGCGCGCAACGTCGCCGCCATCCGCGCCGGCTTCGAGGTCGCACCCCGCGACCTCTCCCCCGCGTGGAACGGGGTCCTCGCATGACGACCGTCCTGACGCGCGGCACGGTGGTGATCGACGTCGAGGCGTGCAAGGGCTGCGATCTCTGCATCGACGCGTGTCCCCCGCGCGTGCTCGAGATGACGGTGCACGACGTGAACACACGCGGCTACCGCTACCCGCGGTTGGTCGCGGGGTGCACCGGGTGCCAGGCCTGCGCGCAGATCTGCCCCGACTTCTGCTTCCAGGTCTACAAGTACGACCAGCCCCTCGAGCTCCCGGTGGGGGACGCATCATGAGCGTGGCGCTGCTCGAAGGTTCCGAAGCGATCGCCGACGCCATGGTCGCGGCCGGGTGCCGTTTCTTCAGCGGTTACCCGATGACACCGTTCACCGAAGTGCTCGAGCACATGGCCACCAAGCTGCCCGAGGTCGGCGGCACGTGCATGAACGCCGAGAGCGAGCTCGAGGCGGTCGGCATGGCGTGGGGTGCGGCGGCCACCGGCACGCCCAGCGCCACCGGCTCGACCGGCCAGGGGCTCTCCCTCATGCAGGAGTCGCTCAGCGAGGCGACGCTCGCCCGCATTCCGCTGGTCGTGCTCAACATGGCCCGGGCGCAGGGCGACTACTGGCAGGCGACCCGCGGGCCCGGTCACGGCGACTCGCGCATGCCCGTCCTCGCACCGATGGACGTGCCCGAGGCGCTCACCCTGACCCAGCTCGCGTTCGAGCTCGCATACCGGTGGCGCAATCCGGTGCTCCTGTTCGGCGACTACTACCTCGCGCACACCGCGAGCTCGGTCGACGTGCACCGCGCCGAGCACGAGCCCCTCCGGTCCGACGACTGGGCGCTGACCGGCGCCACGAGTGGCACCGGCAACGCCCGACTAGTGTCGCCGCTCGGTTCCGGCCAACACGGCGCCAACAGCAGCTACGCCGACCACCTCGTGGCGTGCGCGCGCGCAACCGAGGCGATGCTCGCCGGCATCGAACCCCTCGCCGAGACCGGGTACTGCGACGACGCCGAGGTCGTCGTCGTGGCGTTCGGCACGCCCGCGAAGTACGTGCGCGCCGCGGTGACGCGACTGCGCGCCGAGGGCGCACGCATCGGCTACGTGCGGCCCATCACCCTGCTCCCGTTCCCGAGCGAGATACTGGCCCGCGCCGCGCGCGGTGCGCGCACCGTGGCGGTGTACGAGAACAGTCAGGGGCAGATGGTCGACGACGTCCGGCTCGCGTTGGAGGGGGCCGTCCCGGTGCAGTTCATCGGGCGCTTGAGCCTCGACGGCTCCGGCTTCGGCATCGCCCCCGATCTCGACGGCGACTACCTGCGTGACCGACTCCTGGCCACCTACGAAGAGAGGCGTCTCGATGGCTGATCGCTTCCTCGTCACCGACGCACCGCCCGTCGAGCCTGCGCACCTCGTCGACGACTTCGGGCCGTCGCTCCTCGACGTCGCCGAGCACAGCCTGTGCCCGGGGTGCGGTGAACCCATCGCCCTGCGCGCCATCCTCGAGGCCGTCGAGGAGGTGGGCGCGGCGCACCGCACGATCGGCGTCATCGGGATCGGCTGCTACACCGCCTTCGCGAACTCACTCGACATCGAGGTGCTCCAGGCCCTGCACGGGCGGGCACCCTCGCTGGCGACCGGGGCGAAGCGGGCCCGCCCCGAGAACCTCGTCATCACGCTGCAAGGCGACGGCGACATGGTCAACGAGGGCCTCCAGGAGGTGCTCCACACCGCCGCACGCGGCGAGCGCGTCACCTGCTTCATGCTCGACAACGGGGTGTTCGGCGAGACCGGTGGGCACATGACCGCCACCACCGCGCTCGGACAACGCACCAAGAACACGCTCGACGGGCGTGACGCCGAGCAGCACGGCTTCCCCATCCGGGCGAGCGCGCTGATCGCCGAGCTCGACGGTGCCGCCTACGTGGCGCGCGGCGCGGTCAACAACGCCGGCAACGTGGCGCGCACCAAGAAGATGATCCGGAAGGCGCTCGAGGTGCAGGAGGCCGGGCTCGGGTTCTCGTTCGTCGAGATCCTCACCATGTGCCCGACGGGCTGGTTCGTCGATACGCCCGACGCGCCCGACTACCTCACCAGCACGCTCGCGCCGGTGCACGCGCCCGGCGTGCTCAAGGATGTCACGACATGACCACCGTGGTCGTGGCGTTCCCCTGGAACGCCGACGACGAGATGCTCGCGCCCCTGCGCGCGCGGTTCCCCGACCTCGAGCTGGTCGCCGCGCCGTACCTCGGTCGATTCGGACACCACCTCCCCGACCAGGACGACGAGCTCACCGACGAAGCGCGCGCGTGCTGGGCCCGAGCCGACGCGACGATGGCGCTCGACCTCCCGGCGCCGATCGCCGAGCTCGCGCCGAACCTGCAGTGGGTGCAGGCCATCGGCGCCGGCATCGACCACCTGACCGATGCCGGGCTCCCCGACGAGGTGGCCATCACCAACGCCGCGGGGGTGGCGGCCGCACCGATCGCAGAGTTCGCCATCAGCCGGCTGCTGTCGGTGTGGAAGCGCCTCCCCGAGATCGACGAGGAGCAGGCCCAGCGCGAGTGGAAGCCGAAGTTCGGCCGCACCGTCGAAGGGCTGGTCCTCGGGGTCATCGGCCTGGGTGCCATCGGCACCGCGGTCGCGCAGCGGGCACGCGGGTTCGGGATGTACCTGATCGGTACCCGCCGCAGCTACAAGGAGGGTCAGGACCATCCGGCGGTCGACGAGCTGCGCGGCACCGCCGATCTGCACGAGGTGTTGGCCCGGTGCGACGCGGTCGTGGTGAGCGCGCCGGGCACCGCCGAGACGGAGAACCTCTTCGACGCCGACGCGTTCGCGGCCATGAAGCCCGGTGCGTTGTTCTGCAACGTCGGGCGAGGTTCGCTGGTCGACGAGCCCGCCCTCATCGCCGCGCTGGAGTCGGGACACCTCGGTGCGGCGATCCTCGACGTGACGCGCGAGGAACCGCTACCGGCCGACGATCCCCTGTGGTCGGCGCCCAACGTCTACATCTCGCCCCACTGCTCGGCCGCGCAGGACCGCTACACCGAGACCCTGCTCGCGCTGTTCGCCGACAACTTGGAGCGCTTCACGAGCGGTGAGCCGCTGCGCAACGTCGTCGATCGCGTCGCAGGCTATTGAACGACGAGTTCGACCGCGACGGCGTGGTGGTGCTCCGCGACGTCTTGTCCGCGGAGTGGATCGAACGGATGCGGATCGCCGTCGACGACGAGATCGACACCTCGGCCGTCGTCGACCTGAGCGCCATGGCAGACGTTCCACCGGAGCCGGGTTCGCCGCGCGGGCAGTTCCGGGCGGGCACCGACCACTGGGTCGCATCGCCCGAGTTCCTCGCCTTTGCGCGCGACACGCCGATCCCCGGGATCGTCGCCGATCTCCTCGACAGCGAACGCTTGTGGCTCTACGAGGACAGCGTGTTGGTGAAGGATCCGGACACCCGGGAGCGCACGATGTTCCACCAGGACCTGGCGTACTTCCACGTCGACGGAGACCAGGTGTGCACGGTGTGGATCCCACTCGACCCGGTCGATGCCGACAACGGCGCGGTGCGCTACGTGCGCGGCTCCCACGTCGATCGCACGAGGTTCAAACCCAACCTGTTCGTCACGACGCAGTCCCTCCCCGACACCGAGGGTGAAGACGTCCCCGACCACGACGACGACCCTGCGGTCGTGCACTTCACCACCGCGCCCGGCGACATCGTGATCCACCACGCGCGAACCATCCACGGCGCATACCCGAACTCCACGCCTGATCGGCCCCGTCGTGCGCTCTCCATTCGCTACGCGGGCGACGACGCGCGGTTCCGCATCAAGCCGGGCGCCCCGCAGAAGCCGCACCACGCGTCGCTGGTCGAGGGCGAATCGCTGTCGGAGCCTGCCTGCCCACGGGTTCGGTGACGCGCGTGGCGTACGACGTGTTCGACGTGCACCACCATGTCGGAAGAGCGTTCGACGCGCTCGGCGGGGAACTCGACCCCGGTGACGACGGGCGCGAGGAGTTCGCCGCCGTCGAGCTCGCCGACCGCATCCGCATAATGGACGAGGGTCGTGTGCACCAGGCGATGGTGATCCCGGGTCACGGCTACCTGCGGCCGAACGGGATCGCCGACACGCGCGCGGTGAACGACGAGATCGCCGCGTACCGCGACCGCACCCCCGACCGCTTTCCCGTCGCGTGCGGCATCGTCGAACCGCGCGACGGTGCGGCGGCGTTCGGGGAGATCGACCGCGTCGCCGACGAGCTCGGACTCGTCGCGCTGAGCTTCCACACCCGCTTCCAGGGCGTGTCGCTCGACAGCCGCTGGATCATCCGCTACCTCGAACGGATGGGCGAACGGAAGCTCGTTCCCGTGATCCACGCGATGGACGACACGCCTGAGGAGGCGCTCTGGAAGCTGGCATCGATCGCCCGTGAGCTCCCCGACCTCACGTTGCTCGCACTCGACGCGTTCGGCGGCTTCGAGGCGACGCGCCAGTGCTTCTTCGTCGCCGAGGTGGCGCCGAACATCGTGTTCGACACGAGCCTCAGCTACAACTTCGACTTCATCGAGGACTTCGCCGTGCGCTTCGGCGCCGAGCGGGTGGTGTTCGGCACCGACCTCTACAGCTTCCCGGTCGGCCGGCGCATCAGCCACCTGCTGCCGCAGATCGAGGCGTCGTCGCTGTCCGACGCCGACAAGGCCTCGGTGCTGGGCGGCACCGCCCGTCGGCTGTTGCGGGTGCCGCCGCTCAGCGCCGACTGATCTGACGTGCGCCGCTGATCGCCGGCAGGTCGAGCGGGCTCACCGGGCCCGCCGGCGCCGCGCACACCGCGGGGATGGCGTTGACGATGCGATTGGCGGCGGTGGCGTTCCCGCCGCCGGCCGCGCCGGGTTCGCCGGGCTCGGTGCCGTGGATGGTGACGTCGAGGTTCGGGTGCCCGGTGATCCGCACGCGGTGGACACCGCCGGGTTCGGGCGACGAGGGCCAGTCGGGCGCGCAGTCGTCGTCGATGCGCGTGATGTGCTCCATCACGAGCAGCGGACGGCCGTCGACGATGCCCTGCACCTCGAAGCGGAACGCACCCTGCCCGCCTTTCTCGAACGTCCCCATTCCCGGGACGTCGATGGTGCGCTCCAGCGCGCGCCGCTCGACGTGCGTGCGGATCTCGTCGAGCTCCAGCTCGAGCGCGTCGGCGAGGATTCGCACCATCGGCGCCCACACCATCTCGAGGGCGATGTCGAGCAGCATCATCGGTGTCTGGTCCATCGGCCCGCCGAAGCCGATGACGTCGCGGACGACGTCGGGTGCGTCGTAGAGCGCGTAGTTGAAGATCTCCTGGACGCGGATCTCCTCGATCCCGGCGCTGACGCCGCTCACGAGGATGGGCAGGATGTCGAGCGCCCAGCCCGGATCGATACCGGACACGAACACCGAGCTCTCCCCCTCCGCGCACGCGCGCTCGACGGCCTCGGTGACCGGCGCCGGCGCACTCGCGGGATGGAGCAACGGGTAGAACGACGTCGACACCACGTTGGCGCCCGACTGCAGGCACGCGATCAGGTCGCCGAACGCGTCGTCGGGCCGGGTGTCGGCGGTGGCGGTGTAGACGACCGCGTCGACGTCACCGCCCAGTGCGACTGCCGTGTCGTCGGTCGCCAGCACGCCAAGCGGCTCGATGAACGCGAGCTCACCAGCGTCGCGCCGAACCTTCTTCGGGTTGGACACGACCACACCCACGAGCTCGAGGTCGGCGTGCGCCGCTACCGCCCGGATCGCCGGTCGGCCCGCGTTCCCCGTCCCCCACACCACCACCCGGTACGTCATGGGAGCACTGTGTCAGTCGGGGATGGCTTCCCACCACTGGCACCACCAGTTGGCACCCACGAGGATGCGCAGCTTCGGGTGCCAGCAGTACGAGATCTCTGCGGTGTTCTCCAGGTAGTAGAGGCAGTTCTCGCACTGCTCCTCGCCGGACGGGTTCCCACGCAGCACCGCGTTCTCGGAGAGGTGCCGCAGCTCGATCGACAGCTTCTCGTCGATCTCCTTCGGTTCCGGATCGGGGATCACGTAGTCGGCCATCGCACGACGTTACCCGTCGACTCCGGGCGGTGAACCCTTCGCGACGTAGCCTGCGGTCATGCGCGTCCCCACTGCACCCGTCGTCGCCGGTTCGTTGATCGGCGGCTACTACGTCGCCCGCGCCACCAAGATCCGCGCGTTGGGCGGCGCGGTCCTCACCGTCGGCGGCATCGTCGCCGAACGGGAGTGGGCGAAGCACGCGGGCCCGGTCAACGCCGCCATCCTCGGCGCGGTGTACTTCGGCGCCTTCGGCGTGTCACACCCGCTCGCCAAGAAGATCGGCCCGTGGCCGGCGGTGCTCACCGTCGCCGGCGTGACTGCGGCCGCCGCGTGGGCGCTCAGCGACCGCCGGCACTGATCCTTCCGGTCAGACGCCGCGCTTGGGACCGCGTGGCGGCGTCTTGCGCTTCTTCGGTGGCGGTGGCGTGATGGGATTGCCGTCGTCGTCCTTGCGGGCCCGGCTCTTCGAGACCCGCGGCGGCTCACCCGGCATCTTGGGATAGACGGGCGGCCACGGGGCGTCCTCGAGCCCGGATTCGATGTCGCGGTCGTACATCTCGAGCAACGGCGTGAGGACCTGCGGGTCGTCGGCGATGTCGGCCCAGGGATCGCCGCGCGACTCCACCCGGGCAGGCACGGTCAGCGCGGTGCACGCCTCGGGATCGATGTCGTCGAGCTCTTCCCACTCGAACGGTGTCGACACCTCGGCGGCCGGGCGGGCTCGGATCGACCAGGCGCCGAACACGGTCTTGTGCGGCGCGTTCTGGTTGAAGTCGACGAACACACGGTCGCCGCGTTCCTCCTTCCACCATGCATCGGTGATGATGTCGGGGCGGCGCCGGGCGAGCTCGCGGGCCACGGCCACCGCCGCCCGCCGGACCTCGATCGGCGTCCACCGCGGCTCCAACCGCGTGTACACGTGGATCCCGCGGTTGCCGGTGGTCTTGGGCCACCCGCGGATGCCGAGCTCGTCGAGGAGCCCCTTGAGCTCGGCGGCGGCGACGCGCACCTCGTCGAAACCGAGACCCGGTTGCGGATCGAGGTCGATGCGCAGCTCGTCGGCGTGGTCGTCGTCGCGCGCCAGGTTCGGCCACACGTGGAACCCGAGGCACCCGAGGTTCACCGCCCACACGATGTGTGCCAGGTCGGCCGCGACCAACGCTTCGGACGTGGTGCCGTTGGGCGTGCTGACCACCGACGTCTCCAACCAGTCGGGCCGTTCCTTCGGCACCCGCTTCTGGAAGAAGTTCGAACCGTCGACACCGCTCGGGAAGCGCTGCATGAGCACCGGTCGTCCACGGATCGCGGTCATCAGCGGGAGCTCGATGCGTCGGTAGAAGTCGACGACGTCGAGCTTGGTGAGCCCCGGCTCGGGGAACATGACCTTGTCCGGACTCGACAGGTTCACCACCCGACCGGCCACTTCGACGTCCACGTGGTCACGGTACGCTCCCCGCACACGACGAGGGGGAACCACCATGGCCACATACCCGCGCGAAGAGATCGAGGCCGCGTGGGCCGAGTACCAGAAGCGCGGCGTCGGCGAGCACGACTGGCCGGGTTGGGCCGACATGTTCACCGACGACGCCCGCTACGAGGAGCACTTCCTCGGGGTGTTCGAGGGCAAGCCGGCGATCACGAAGTTCATCGTCGACGTGATGAAGGAATACCCGGCGATGACGCTCTGGATCGACTGGTCGATCATCGACGGCGACCGCATCGGGTTCTACATCTGGAACAACCTGCCCGATCCCACCGGCACCGGGAAGCGCTACGCGTTCCCCAACACCACCTTCCTGCAGTACGGCGGCGACGGGAAGTTCTCGTTCGAGGGCGACTACTACAACCCGGCCGACGCCGAGCGCGTGTTCGCCGAGTGGCTCGCCGACGGTGGTCGCCGCGACACGCCCCAAGACCGTTCACTGCGCGGCATCGACGGCTGGAACCCCGAGCCGCCCACGCCCGCGTTCCCGCGTGCGGAGGTCGAGGCCGAGTTCGAGAAGTACCGGCAGCGCGCGTCGCTCGCGGTGGAGACCGGCGACTGGGACCAGTGGGCGGCCCAGTTCACCGACGACGCGCACTACCGCGAGCACCACTACGGCTACTACACGTCGGGGGAGCAGATCCGCGACTGGATCAACTCCGTGATGCAGCCGTTCCCCACGATGGAATTTCCGCCGTCGTACGCGCTCATCGACGGCAACCGGGTGAGCGCGCTGATCCCGAACATCCTGCCCGCGCCCGAGGGCGACGACGGGTACTACGGCTTCGACGTCAACACGATCCTCCACTACGCCGGCAACGGGAAGTGGAGCTTCGAGGAGGATGTCTACAACCCGCGCGAAGCAGAGGAGACCGTCGGGCGTTGGATCGCCGCAGGCGGGGTCCTCCCGAGCGCGTGATC
The DNA here is from genome assembly GCA_963835985.1 of uncultured Actinomycetes bacterium. GTDB lineage: Bacteria > Actinomycetota > Acidimicrobiia > IMCC26256 > DASPTH01 > DASUAS01. The sequence goes on from CAWIHV010000005.1 coordinate 147,553, forward strand.
GCTCCTTCCTGATTCGACGGCCCGCGTTTGTAAGCTGCGCGCGTGAACGACGGAGCGGGCACTCAGAGCACGCTCCGATCGCTCCGCCAGGCCCGTCGGCGCCATTACCTGCGCGAAGGCGACTGGGTCGACTCGCTCTACAAGGCCTACATGGTCGGCATCCTCGCCGCGGTCGGGTTGTTCTACGGCACTGTCGCCCTCGGTGCCGATTTCGACACCACCGCGCTCCACGACGTGGAACAGCACGGCGCCGCCGTGCTCGGCCTCGCGGTCGCGGTGCTGGTGCTGCTGGGGCTCCGGTCGGGCGCCCACGGCGGCCCCCTCGCCCCCGAATCCGCCGACGTGTCGTTCCTCCTGCTCGCACCGGTGCCGCGCTCCGCGGTGCTGCGCCCGCTCGCGGTCCGCCAGCTCCGCGGCGTGGTGCTCGTCCCCGCGGTGGGCGGCGCGGTCGCCGGCAGCATCGCCTCGAGTCCGCTTGGCGGCGATCGGGTCGAATGGCTGCTCGCGGGCGCAGCGTTCGGCGTGCTGGCGTCGCTGGCGGTCTGGGGATCGGCGTTGGTCGCGTCGGGCGTGCGACTGCGAGCCCGTGATGCCAACCTCATGGGTACGGTGCTCGTCGTGTGGGCCGCCTTCGACGTGGCCACCGGGCACGCCACTTCACCCACCGCGCAGCTCGGGCGGGTCGCGCTGTTGCCGCTCACGTGGTCGGCGTTCACGATCGTCGGGATCGTGGTGCCGCTCGTCCTCGCGGGCGTCGGCCTGGCCCGGGTCGGGCACACGTCCCTCGAGCAGCTGCGCGACCGGGCGCGCCTCATCGGTGAGCTGCGATTCGCCGCCACCCTCCAGGACATGCGCTCCGTGATCGTCCTCCACCGCGAGCTCGCGCAGGAGCTGCCGCGCACGACGCCGTGGTGGCGCGCCCGCGCGACTCACGGCGGACCCGTGTGGCAGCGCGACTGGCGCGGACTCGCGCGCTGGCCGATGAGCCGCGTCGCGCGTGCGGTGGCGTTCGCCACGGTCGTGGCGTTGGCGGGCGTCGGGCTCTGGCACGGCGTCGATGCGCTGGTGCTCCTCGCCGGCATCGCGCTGTTCCTCCTCGGCGTCGACGCGGTCGAGGGACTGGCCCAGGAGACCGATCACCCCGAACGCTCCGAGCAGTACCCCGTCGTCTGGGGCGAACTCGTGCTCTCGCACCTCGTCGCGCCTGCGATCGTGCTGTTCGGGTTCGCCGTCACCGCCGCGCTCGCCATCGGCGCCATCACCGGGAGCCTCGACGCACTCGCGGTGGCCGCGGTCACGGTCGTGCCCGCCACGTTGGCCGGGGTGGCCGGCGCCGGCCTCTCCGTGGTGATGGGCGCACCGCCGCCGACGCTCTACCTCGACTTCGGGTTCCCGGAGCTCACCACTCTCTGGCTGGTGCTGCGGCAGGTCCTCGGGCCGCTGCTCGTCATCACCGCGTTCGTACCGCTCGCGGTCGGCGACAACGCGTGGGCCGATGGCCGCTCCGCGGTCGGTGCGACGTTGACGTTCGCGTTCGTGCCGCTCGTGCTCGCGGTGGCGGCATCGCTCTGGATGCGATCACGAACTGCGGTCGTGCGATGAGCACCCCTGCGCTCCAGCTCCGCGGCATCTCCAAGGCGTACGCCGACCGCGTCGCCCTCGACGACATCTCGTTGGACGTCGCACGCGGCGAGCTCGTCGCCCTGGTCGGCGCGAACGGGGCCGGCAAGTCGACGCTCCTCCAGCTCGCAGTGGGGTTGCTCGAACCGACGAGCGGCGACGTGCTCGTCGAGGGCACGGCCGCGGGCTCCCTCGACGCCCGTCGATCGCTGTCGTACATCTCCGACCAACCCTCGTTGTACGACGACCTCACGGTGAACGAGCACATCGAGTACGTCTCGCGCCTCCACGGTGGGCCGGCGCGCCCCGAATCAGCCGACGAGCTGCTCGATCTCCTCAACCTCACGCCCCGCGCCGACGACCTGCCCGCCCGCTTCAGCCGCGGGCTGCGCCAGAAGACCGCGATCGTGCTCGCGCTCGTGCGTCCCTTCTCCGTGCTCCTCGTCGACGAACCGTTCGTCGGGCTCGACCCGGCCGGTCAGGACGCACTCGCCGAGCTGCTGACCGCCGCGGCCGACGCCGGGTGCGCGGTCATGGTGGCGACGCACCAGCTCGCGTTCCTCGAACGCGCGACGCGCTGCGTGGCGCTGCGCGACGGCGCGGTCGCCTACCGCGGGGCGGTCGACCGCGCCGTCATCGACCCGCTCCTGGACTGATGCACTCCCCGACACGCGGTCTCCTCGTGGTGCACGCGAAGTGCATCCGAACGACCGACGAGGTGGAGTGGGACGCGTGGGAGGACGACGTCCACCTGCCGGCGCAGTGCGACGGGGCTGGTGCTGCGTGGGCCGCGACGCGCTTCGAGCTCACCGCGCGTCCGGAGCCCGGGATGCCGGGCATCGGGTTCACGCACGTGACCATCCTCGAGCTCGACGATCCCGACGTCGCCGCGCAGGCCGCTCGCATCATGGCCGTCGACGACGACCTCCGGCGCGCCGGCAACTGGCACCCGGCCCACGCAGCGATCGCCGCCGACGCGTTCGTCGCGCACGGACCGCACGGCGAAAAGCCCGCACCATCGAGCGCGCGCACCGGGCACATCCTCACCCACGTGCTCTGCACCGATCCCACCCGGATCGACGAGTGGGACCGCTGGTACGACGAAGAGCACGTCCCCGACATGCTCTCGTGCGGTGCGTTCTCGGCGATGTCGCGGTGGCGCCGGGTCACGGCGGGTGCCGTCGGCTCGAACCACCTCACGCTCTACGACGTCGCCACGCCGACCGTCGAGGAGGCGGTGGCGCGCTCGGCGGCAACGCTCGCCGACGTCGTCGCCGCCGGACGCAAGCACGAGTGCCACACCGGTGCGCTCACCGTGACGCTCCGACCGACCGGTCGTCACGGCGGTGACGGCATCCGAAGGATTGGATAACGTATACAACCCATGGCCGACTCCACACGACCACCATGACCGCCAGCACCATGACGGGCGGCCAGGCCCTCGTCGCCCAGCTGGTGCGCGAGGGCGTCACCCATGTGTTCGGGCTCCCCGGCGACCAGACCATGCACGCCCTCGACGCGTTCTACGACGAACCGTCGATCCGGTTCGTCACCACCCGTCACGAGCAGGGCACCACCTACCTGGCCGACGGCTACGCCCGCGGCGGTGGCCGTCCGGGAGTTGCGTTCGTGGTGCCCGGCGTGGGCCTCTACAACGCCGGCGCCGGCCTCGCCACCGCGTACGCGTCGTCCTCCCCCGTCGTGCTGATCGCCGGCCAGGTCAACCGGGCCGGCATCGGCCGGCACCTGGGCCTGCTGCACGAGATCGACGACCAGCTCGACCTCGTTCGTCCGGTGACCGCGTGGCAACGTCGCGCGCTCGAGGCGTCGGAGATCCCCGACACGGTGCACGAAGCGTTCGTGCGGGTGCAGCGAGGTCGTCGCCAGCCGGTCGAGATCGAGATGCCGCCCGAGGCGTTCTCCGACGAAGCCCCGATGGCGCTGTGCGATCCCGCCGAGAGCGTGCGCGAACCCGCCGCCGCCGACGAGATCGCGCGCGCGGCCGATCTGCTCGCGAACGCGCGAACGCCCGGTGATCTGGTCGGGCGGCGGCGTCGTGCTCGGCGACGCGACCAGTGAGCTCGCCGAGCTGGCGGAGTTCCTCCAGGCCGCGGTCGTCACCACCCGCCAGGGCAAGGGCGGCTTCGACGCCCGCCACCCGCTCTACGCGGGGACGGTGTGGGTCAACAAGCGACTGCAGCCGCTGCTCGACGACGCCGACGTGGTGCTCGCGGTCGGCACGCACCTCATCGGCAACGCGCTGCCCAGCGGAACTCCGGTCGTGCACATCGACGTCGACCGGGCCGAGATCGGCGTCCACCGCGCCGACGCGGTCGCGGTCGTCGGCGACGCCGCACCCACGCTCGCCGCGCTGCTCGTCGAGCTCCGCACCCGGCGCGATCCGGCGGCGAGCCGCGGCGCCGAGATCAGCGCGTTCCGCGCCACCGTCGACGCGTCGCTCCGCGCCGTCGGACCCGCAGGGCCAGATGGTCGACCAGCTGCGCGCCGCGATCCCCGACGACGGCGTGCTCGTGCCCTGCACCACGACCATGGGGTACATGAGCCACATGCTCTACCCGGCCTACGGACCCCGCACGTATCTCTCCACGTCGTACATGGGCACCCTGGGCTGGGGCTTCCCCGCCGCGCTCGGCGTGAAGGTGGCCCGTCCCGACACGCCGGTGGTGTGCGCGACCGGCGACGGCGGGTTCCTCTTCGCCGCCACCGAGCTCGCCACCGCGGTGCAGTACGGCATCAACACCGTCACCGTGGTCTACAACGACGACGCCTACGGCAACTCGAACCGCGACCAGCGCGAGCGCTTCGGCGGACGCGAGATCGGCACCGCGCTGCGCAACCCCGACTTCGTCAAGTTCGCCGAATCGTTCGGCGCCGACGCGACGCGCGTCGCCAAGGGCGAGGACGTCGGCCCCGCGCTGCGCGAAGCTCTCGGCAACAACCGCCCGACCGTGATCGAGGTCCCGATGGACCGTCTCCCCGCACCGTTCTGACCGATGCAGGTCACCCGGCAAGCGGGCGCGTTGGGCGCCGAGGTCACCGGCGTCGACATCGCGAAGATGGACGACGACACCTTCGGTGCGCTGCACGACGCGCTGATGGAACACCTGGTGATCTGCATCAAGGGCCAGTCCCACGCCACGCCCGACGACCAGGTCGCGTTCACCGCCCGCTGGGGTCGCATCGAACCGCATCCCTACGTGCCGCCGATCGAAGGGCATCCGGAGATCATCGAGATCTACGACCCCAACCCGATCACCGTCACCTGGCATTCCGACTTCACCTACGCCAAGCAACCGCCGTCGGTCAGCCTGCTCCTCGGACGCATCATCCCCGCCGTCGGTGGCGACACGATGTTCTCGAACGGCTACCTCGCCTACGAGACGCTGTCCGACGGCCTGCGCGACACCGTCGACCACCTGCGCGCGGTGCACTACGCGACGCAGCTCGCGATCGACAGCGGCATGCCCGACGACGAGATCGTCAACTCCCACCCGGTGTCGTGCGTCCACCCGGAGACGGGTCGACGTGCGCTGTTCGTCAACGACAACTACACCAAGCACTTCGACGGTTGGTCGGTCGCCGACAGCCAGCCGCTGCTCGACCACCTGTACGCGCAGTTCGACAAGCCCGAGCACACGTTCCGCCACCGGTGGGAGGAGGGCGACCTCCTCGTCTGGGACAACCGGTGCGCGCAGCACTCCGTCGTCGGCGACACCGACGGCGCCCGACGTTCGCTGCACCGGACGACCGTCGCCGGAGCGACCCCCGTATGAACGAGGAGGCGCACATGACCGACATCCCTTGGATCGTGAGCCTCGACGACCACGTCGTCGAACCCCCCGACCTCTGGACCTCGCGGCTGCCCGCCAAGTACCGCGACGTCGGCCCCCGCATCGTCATGGCCCCGTCGGGCACCCCGATCCTCGACGGCGGCGGCTACATCGAGGCGCCCGGCACCGACGGTCCCGACGTGGCCTGGTGGTTCTACGAGGACCACCAGTACTCGGTGAAGCGGCTCATCGCGGCGGCCGGCTACCCGCCCGACGAGATCGGCATGGAGGGCATCACCTACGACCAGATGCGCCCCGGGTGCTGGCAGCCGAAGGCGCGCATCGACGACATGACCATGAACCACGTCGAAGGGTCGTTGAGCTTCCCGAACTACCCGCGCTTCTGCGGCCAGCTCTTCATGCGGGGTCACGACAAGGAGCTGGCGCGGCTCTGCGTCGAGGCCTACAACGACTGGCAGGTCGAGGAGTGGTGTGCGGGGAGCGGCGGTCGCCTGATCCCGCTGTGCCTGGTGCCGCTCTGGGACGTCGACCTCGCGGCCGCCGAGGTGCGGCGCAACGCGGCGCGTGGCGTGCGCGCGGTCGCCTTTTCCGAGCTCCCGCGCGTGGCTGGGCCTCCCGAGCATCCACACCGGCTACTGGGAACCGTTCTTCCAGGCGTGCGCGGAGACGCAGCACCGTGGTGGCCATGCACATCGGCTCGGGCACGAAGACGATCACGTCGTCACCCGACGCGCCCGACGCGGTGCAGGCGGTCAACATGTTCGCCAACAGCTCCACGTCGCTCATCGACTTCCTGTTCTCCGGCGTGCTGGTGCGTCACCCCGACCTCAAGCTCCTCTACGCAGAAGCACAGATCGGGTGGATCCCCTACGTGCTCGAGCGCATCGACGACGTGTGGGAGACGCATCGGGGCTGGAGCGAGAGCCAGCGCTACGTGTCCGAGCCACCCGTCGCAGTACTACTACCGGCAGGTCATCAGCTGCTTCTTCAAGGACAGCGTCGGCGTCCAGAACCTCGACCTCGTCGGTCGGCACAACATCGCGTTCGAGACCGACTACCCGCACCAGGACAGCACCTGGCCCAACACCCATCAGGTGGCCAAGGAGCTGTTCGGTCACCTCGACGACCAGACGGTGTTCGACATCGTGCGCGGCAACGCCATCCGCCTGCTCGACCTCCAGGGCCTGGGCGACGGCACCGGTCCCCGCTCGTAGTGCGGACACCTCGATGAAGGTCCCCGCGGAGACGCTCCGCCAGCAGCTGGAGCGTCTGCTCGGCGGCCTGGGCGTGCCCGACGCGCAAGCGGTGCAGATCGCCGACAACCTCCTCGAGGCCGATCTGCGCGGCGTCGACTCGCACGGATCGCACCTCATGGCGTTGTACACGGGGCGCGTGCGCAGCGGTCACCTCCGGCCCGCGACCGTGGTCACCACCGTCACCGACCGCGGATCGACCGTGCTGCTCGACGGCGGCATCGGCTTCGGCCAGGTCGCGGGCATCGCCGCCATCGACCTCGCGGTCGAGCGCGCGCGTGAACACGGCATGGCGACCGTCGCGGTGCGGGAGATCACCCACGTCGGCGCGCTCGGCTACTACACGATGCGCGCGGCCACGGCCGGGTGCTTCGCGATGGCGTTCCAGAACGGCGGCACCATCGTGCCGCCCTTCGGCGGCACCACCGGCCTGTTCTCGACCAACCCGTTCTCCTACGCAGTGCCCGCAGGGCGTCACCCCGACCTCGTCTACGACGTCGCCACCACCGCGGCCGCGGGCAACAAGATCCTGCTCGCGCGCAAGCGCGGCGACGCGTCGATTCCCGAGGGCTGGGCCAACGACGAGGACGGCTACCCCACCACCGACCCGCAGGCGGCGTCGATCTCGCAGCTGCAGTGGTTCGGTGGGCACAAGGGGTTCGGCATCGGGCTGCTGGTCGAGATCATGGCCGGCGTCCTCGCCGACAGCAGCTTCGGCACGACGGAGCACAGCGAGTCGGAGTTGACGGGGTGGGACCGGTTGGCGAAGGGTGCCAGCTTCGTGGTGCTCGACGTCTCCCGCTTCCTTCCCGTCGACGCGTTCCGCGCCCACGTCGACTCGTTGATCGACGACGTGCACGCGTCCGAGCTCGCACCCGGCACCGGCCGGATCCTCGTGCCCGGCGAGCTCGAAGCCGAACGGCGCGCCGAACGGTTGGCGAAGGGCATCCCGCTCGACGACGCGCTGGTCGACGAGCTCGACGCCATCGCCACCTCCCTCGACATCCCGAACCTGGAGATGCCATGACGGACCGCTACGGACTCTCGACCATCAGCACCGAGCTCCACGACGACGGGGTGCTCGTCGCCACGTTGAACCGGCCCGAGCACCGCAATTCGCTGAACCCGCAGATGCACACCGAGCTGAAGCTGCTGTACGAGCGCATCGTCGCCGACGAGGGGCTCAGCGCGGTGGTGCTCACCGGCGCCGGCAAGTACTTCTGCGTGGGCGCCGACTTCAACGACATGAAGGCGAACGAGGCCTACCCCGACGGTCACCCGGGGCTGCTGATCGAGTCGGTCGCGATGGCGCGCAACATCCTCGCGGTGCGCGTTCCGCTGATCGCGGCGATCAACGGCGACGCCATCGGGATCGGCGCCACCATCTCGTTGTTCTGCGACGTCGTCTACATGGCCGACGACGCCCGCATCGCCGATCCCCACGTGCGCGGTGCGATCGTGTCCGGCGACGGCGGTGCCGTGCTCTGGCCGCTCCTGATGGGTCCGAACCGGGCCAAGGAGTACCTCATGACCGGCGACCTCGTGAGCGCGGCCGACGCTGATCGCCTCGGTCTCGTCAACCACGTCGTCCCGCGCGAGCAGGTGCTCGACGAGGCGATGGCCATGGCCCGGCGACTGGCGGCGGGGCCCGCGGTCGCCATCCGCTTCAACAAGCGTCTGGTCAACAAGGAGCTCGAGATGCGCGTCGTGCAGCTCTACGACCTGTCGGTCGCGTTCGAGGCGCTCACGTTCGAGACCGCCGACCACCGCGAAGCGGTCGACTCGTTCCTGGAGAAGCGTCCGGCCACCTTCCGCTCCGGCAAGCCTGGCGGGCCGTGAGCCGGACGCTCGCTCCTCGCTAGCCGCCGATCAGGTCCGCCTGGATCGTGACCTTGTTCGACTTGCTGCAGTCGAACGTGCCCTTCTTCTTCGGGGCGAGCCGGACGAACTTGCCCTTCTGCAGCTGGGTGATCATCGAGCACGACGTCGGCACCTTGTTCTTGATGTCGACGGTACCGATCATGCCGCCGGCATTGAAGCTGGTGAGCCCGTCGATGCCGGTGCCGAGCATGTTGGCCCGGGTGAGGCCGTTCACGCCGTCCTTCTTCACGATCGCCTCGACGGCCTGCTTGAAACCGAGCGTGGCGGTCCAGCCGTAGACGGCGAAGCCGTTCGCGTTGGCCTTGCCGACGTACTTGAGGAAGGCCTTGAGGGTGGGGTTGGTGTTCGCCTCTTCGAAGGGCAGGAACGTCAGCGGGACGTACTGACCCTCCATCACGTCGGCCTGCTCCTTCACCGCCTTGTCGTAGCAGGCGATGGTGCACACGAACGCGATCTTCGAGCTGTCGAGCCCCTGGAGCTGGGCCTCGCTGCGCAGCAGGATGCTGCTCTGCGCCGACGAGGCGTTGTACGCGTAGTTCGAGCCGTCGTTCTTCATCTGGTTCACGATGGGGGTGTACGCGCTCTGCGGGTCGCGCCCGGACACGCCGAGGGTCTGGTCCGACTTGATGCCGGCCTTGATCTCGGTCTCGATGAGGACCTGCCCGCCGCGCTGCGCGTCCTTGGTGTCGTTGCCGAAGATCATCGGGCCGTGCAGCCCGCCCTTGTGGGTCTTGAGGAGATACTTGGCTTCGAACTGGTTGCCGTTGTACGTCTGCTCGGCGTCGTCCTTGGTGCTGCACACGAGCTGCGCAGGACTGACCGGGAACGCGACCGGCGAGCACGCTTGCGGCACTCCGGTGGCGACGCTCGCCAGGTCGGGGATGCCGATCGCATTGCCCGTCTGGTCCTCGCAGTTGATCTCGTCATCGACGTTGCTGAGGAACAACACGAACGTGCCGACCATCGCGTAGTCGTTCTGACACGCGGTGATGATGCCGTTGCGGGTGTCGTTGGCGTTCAGGTGCGTGTCGATGAAGTCGACCACCAGCTTGCGGCCGGCGATGCCGCCCCCGCCTGCCTTGCTGTTGATGTACTTCGCCGCGCCCTTGACGCCGTCGGCCGCGCCCTTGAACAGGCCGGGCGCCAGGGCGTTGTCGACGTCGGCCAGCACCGCGATGTGGATCTCCTTCGCGGTGACGCCGATCTCGGTCGCCTTGGGCTTCTCGCTCGACGACTGGGCCACCGCCGGGGCGACCCCGAAGGTCGCCAGGGCGGCCACACAGGCGCCCACCAGCAGGATCCGACGCTTGCTCAACATCAGTCACTCCCCTTCACCCGGCGACCTCCGCCCGGGCGGCATACTGTATACACACAGTCCATTCAGGTGGCAGCACGGGACTTCCGGCGGTCATGCTGCGCCGGTGACCGACATCGAACACCGCCTCGAGACCCTGGGGATCGTGCTCCCCGGCCCGTATCCGCCGCACGAGCCGCTCGACGCGGTGGTCGTCCATGGTGGCAGGGCTCGGACCTCGGGACAGCTCCCCCGCGACCACGACGGCACGCTCGTGCATCCCGGCGTGCTCGGCGACGACGTGTTGGTGGAAGACGGCACCGAGGCCGCGCGCTGGTGTGCGCTGAACGCCTTGTCGGTCCTCCGGGCCGAGCTGGGCGACCTCGACCGGATCGACCGCGTGCTCACCGTGCTCGGGTTCGTCGCTTCGGCACCGCGCTTCACCCAGCAACCGGCGGTCGTCGACGGCGCCAGCCATGTGCTCCGCGAGGTCTTCGGTGCCGCCGGTCGGCACTCCCGCTCTGCGGTCGGCGTGGCCGCGCTCCCTCGCGGCGGTGCGGTCGAGATCGAGGTCGAGGTCGCCCTGCGCGGCTGACTGTGCAAGATTGCGGGTCGAGACCGGACGCACCGCGACGAGGGGGATCCACATGAAGGCAGCTCGGATCGAGGACGGCTCGCTCCAGATCCAGGACATCCCGGTCCCCGAGCCGGGGTTCGAGGAGGCCCTCATCCACATCAGCGCCGCCGGGATCTGCCACTCCGACCTCCACCTCTCGCGGGGTGACTGGTACGGGATCGGCAGCGGGGTGCTCGGCCACGAGGCCATCGGCATCGTCGAGGCGCTCGGCCCCGGCGCCGACGCGTACGTCTCGGTCGGCGACCGCGTGATCCTCGGTCTCGGCGGTGCCGGCGGCGGCTACTGGTGCGGCGCGTGCCGTGAGTGTCTGAGTGGGCGACCGCGGTTGTGCGCGCAGAGCAAGCCGATCATGGGCACGTTCGCCGAGCACTTCGCCGTGTACGCCAAGTCGCTCGTGACGATCCCCGATTCCCTCGGCGACGAAGAGGCGCCCCTGGCGTGCGGCGGCCTCACCGCGTACGGCGCAGTGAAGAAGCTGCTCGATCACCACGTGTTGCCCAACCGTCCCGTCGCGATCCTCGGCGCCGCCGGCGGCCTCGGTCACTACGCGGTGCAGATCGCCAAGGCGTTCGGGTACACGGTGGTGGGCATCGACGTCGGCGCGGAACGGCTCGACTTCGTGAAGTCACTCGGCGCCGACTACGCGTTCGAGGCCTCGGAGGCGCTCGAGCGGGTGCTCGAGGAGCTCGGCGGGGTCGACGCCAGCCTGGTGTTCGCGGCGCGCGTGGCCGGCTTCCGTCTCGGCTTCGACCTGCTCGGCCCTCACGGGCTGTTCGTGGGGGTGGGCCTTCCGCCCACCGAGGACGGCAACTTGGAGCTCAACCCGTTCGAGCTGTTCCTGAAGGACCCCACGATCGTCTTCTCCGCGGTCGGCACGGTGCAGGACATGCGCGAGCTGGTGGCGCTGGCCGCCGCCGGCAAGGTGAAGAGCCACGTGTCGCGCACGGGGCCGATGTCGGAGCTGGGCACGATCTTCGACGAGCTGGAGGCGAGCAAGTACCTCGGCCGCGCCGTGCTCACCGACTCGCGAACTGAGCCCATCCCAGCTCCTGCAGCTCGGGGTGGTCCTCGAGCAGGAAGTCGTTGGTGAGGTCGTCGACGAGGTGCGCGGCCGCGATGTCGTCGAGCGCGTCGAGGGTCCAGCCCCCGACGTGTTCGGCGTGACGCTCGTAGTGCGAATCGGCGAAGCGGGCGACGAGATCGCCGGTGACGTGGAACGTCCGCCCGTTGACGTCGCGCGCGGCGTCGGTGCAGAGCCACACCACCATCGGTGAGATCTTGGCCGGTGGGTGGGTGTCGGGTGTCGCCGCCGCGAACTGCGACGCGGCGCCACCGCGCGGGCGCATGGTGAGCGCCATGAGGTCGGTCCACTTCGCCGTCGCCTCGCTGTACTCGGCGGTCGAGCGTCCGAGCGCGAGCGGCCGGATCGCGTTGCACCGGACGCCGAAGCGACCCAGCTCTCGTGCCACGGTGCGGGTGAGGCCGACGACGCCCTCCTTGGCGGCGGCGTAGGCCACCGCCGACGGGTGACCGAAGCCGGAACCCGAGCTCGTGTTCACGATCGCACCGGCGCCCTGGGCACAGAAGTGCGGTGCCACCTCACGAATCGAGCGCGAAGTACCCCTTCAGGTTGACGTCCTGCGCGAGATCCCATTCGGCTTCGGTCACCTGCCAGAGGTCGGCGTTGCGGGCTGCGGTCGCGTTGTTCACCAGGACGTCGACGTGCCCGAACGCGTCGAGTGCGTGCCCGACGATCGTCGGCGCGCCGTCCCACGTGGCGGACGTCGTGTCGGCCACCGCGGTACCACCGTCCGCTTCGATCTCCGCCACCACGCTGGCGGCGTCGGCACCGGTGCGCCGACCGGTGTCGTTGACGAGGACCGACGCACCCTCCGCGCGAACAGGCGCGCGTGTTCACGTCCGATGCCGCCACCGGCGCCGGAGACGATCACCACCTTGCCGTCGAGACGTCCGCTCACTGCACTCCCCCGGTCTTCGTCGTGCCCATCCTCGTCATGGCAGCGGTACGCGTGCCGCCACGCTCGCGCGCGCGCCATCGTCCGGGCGAGTCGCCGTGCGCGCGCTTGAAGGCGCGACTGAACGCCTCTTCGGATTCGTAGCCGACCCGCCGGGCGATCGGTACGACGCCCAGGTCGGTGGTGTCGAGGAGCTCCTCGGCGAGATGCATGCGCCACTCGGTCAGGTAGCGGATCGGCGAGAGGGCGAGCACCTGCCGGAAGCGCTCGTCGAGCACCGACCGTGACACCGCGACCTCGGCGGCGAGGTCGGCCACCGTCCACCGCCGGGACGGGTCGCCGTGCAACCGAGCGAGCGCGGGTGCGAGCACGGGGTCGTGCAGCGCGGCCAGCCAGCCCTGGTCGGCGGCCGGCGCCGAGGCGAGATGATGACGCAGCACCTCGATCAGCACCAGCTCGGGCAGCCGCGTCGACACCGAGCTCGGGCTCGCGCTCGACGGGACGGCCTCGGTGGCGGCGTACGTGACACTGGCCTGCACCCATCCGCTCGCGGCCCCCTTCGGCAGCCGCACCACGAACGCCGACGGGAAGACGCGCAGCGCGGGATCGAACAGCGGATCGTCGGAGACGAGGTAGCCACACACCAGGTCGACGCGTTCGCCGCCACCGCCGTGGCGGATCGCAGGGAGGTCGTTCCACGGCAAGGGCTTCATGAGCTCGGTGATGGGCACGCACGACGCGGGGGACGCGCCGCCGATCACGTGGTGGTCGCCATAGGGCAACACGATCACGTCGCCGGTGTCGGCCCAGTGACGCTCGCCGTCGTCACCCGCGACCCAGCACGTCCCGCGGGCGACGATGTGGAACAGGATCACCCGTTCCGCACCCGGGTGCAGGACATCGGCGAGCGCCGACGGCGTCGATTCGAACGCGAAGGGCTCGGTGAGCTCGGTGCGGAAGAAGATCGCGCCCTCGAGCCGCAGCTGCTCCAGGGCATGTTGCAGCAGCGGGGTCGCGGCTAGGTCTCGCGGTTCCACGGTCATGGTCTACGGACCCCGTCTCCCGGACACTCGACACTGCAAGCAACGACCCTCACCAGAAAGGAAGCTTGACATGAGCGAGTTCCCCCCGCTGACCCACGTCGCGCTGACCGTGCGCGACCTCTCCGTGAGTGCCCCGTGGTACGAGGCGCTCTTCGACGCCGAGCCCGTCATCGACGAGGACACCGACCCCGACCTGCACCACACCGTGTACCTCGTGGGTGGCGGAACGTTGCTCGGCCTGCACCAGCACGGCACCGCCGCACCGGCCGGGAGCTTCAGCGAGTTCCGGATCGGCCTCGACCACGTGTCGTTCGGCGTCGCCGACCGAGCCGAGCTCGAGAAGTGGGCGGCCCGACTCGACGAGATGGGTGTCGAACGCGGCCGCATCAAGGACGCCACCTACGGCTCGGGCCTGAGCTTCCGCGACCCCGACGGGATCGCGCTGGAGTTCTTCGCCCCTCCTGCCGCGTGACGGATGCCGTGTGACGCGCCGTGACGCCCGTCACGTGCCTCCGGGTGCGTGGCAGGCGTCACGGACGCTTCAGCGCTCCGGGCGGTGACGCCGATGGATCAGGTGTTCGGAGCGGCGGGCGCGCAGTGCGCAAGGGGCGAGAGATCGATGTTCAAACGGCGGGCACCACGGGCTGAGGGGCAACCGCGATTCGGCGACCGACGCAAGACCAAGCGCCAGCGCGCGGGCTGGGACGGCCGCTTCCGCGTGGTCGACGAAACCCGCGAGCACCTTCACTACGCCGGCGACGACTACGAGTCGTGCGTGCTGACCGACCTCTCGATGGAGGGCGCCGGCCTGCACGTCGTGGACGTCGAGGTCTCGGTGGGTGACCGGGTCGAGCTCGATCTGCCGCTCGGATCCAACCGGCGCGCGAGCATCCAGGTGCGCGGCGAGGTGCGCCACGCGACGTTCGACGACGGCACCGCTCGAGCGGGACTCGAGTTCATCGACGTGGGCGATCTGGAGCGGGCGCTGCTGTTGCGCCTCCTGCGCGACATGGACTCCGCCGAGGCGCAATCCGCCTGACCGCGAGCCCTACAGTGCCGCCCCATGGCCTCGCTCCGCATCGGCGTGCTCGGTGCCGCACGCATCGCGCCCGCCGCGATCGTCAAGCCTGCCCGCTCGTCGCAGGAGGCCGAGGTCGTCGGGCTCGCGGCGCGTGACCGCACGCGCGCAGAGGCGTTTGCCACCAAGCACGGCATCCCGCGCGTCTTCGACTCCTACGCTGATCTCCTCGCTGATCCCGAGATCGATGCGATCTACAACCCACTGCCGAACGGGCTGCACGCGGAGTGGACCATCGCCGCGCTCGAGGCCGGGAAGCACGTCCTCTGCGAGAAGCCCTTCACCAGCAACACGACCGAGGCCGAGCAGGTGGCTGCTGTCGCCGACCGCACCGGTCTCGTCGTCATGGAGGCGTTCCACTACCGCTACCACCCGCTCGCGCACCGCATGCGCGCGCTGGTGGAGGACGGCGAGCTCGGCACGCTCGAACACGTCGAAGCGGCGCTGTGCTTCCCCCTGCCCAAGTTCTCCGACATCCGCTACCAGTACGACCTCGGAGGCGGCGCGACCATGGACGTGGGCACCTACACCGTCCACCTCGCGCGCCTGCTCGGCCTCGAGGAGCCGACGGTGACCTCGGCGAGGGCCAAGCTCCGTACGCCCGACGTCGACCGGGCGATGCAGGCCGAGCTCGCGTTTCCGAGTGGGCACACCGGTCGGGTCACGTGCTCGATGTGGTCGAGCGACGTCCTCAAGACCATCGTGCGCGCCCGCGGGACGCGTGGCGAGCTGCGGGTGATCAACCCGACCAACCCGCAGGTGTGGCACCACATGCACGTGAAGATCGACGGCGCGTCGCGTACGGAGCGCTTCACCCGTCGACCCACGTACGAGTTCCAGCTCGACGCGTTCACCGCGGCAGTCCTGAGGGGCGAGCCGACGCTCACTCCCCCGCCGGACTCGATCGCCAACATGCGCGTGCTCGACGCCATGTACGTCGCCGCGGGGATGCAACCGCGGGGCACCTGATCATCACGAGCACGATGCGGTTCCGCGTGGGCACCGTCGCGCTCGTGGTCGGCGCGCTTGCGTTCGGGGCCTGCTCCGACTCGGCCCCCCGAGCGGACCGACGCGCGCCCGACACCAGCGCCGCCGCGGTCGCGAGCACGACGGCGCCCTCGACCACGACGCCGTCAGTCCCGGCGCGCAGCCTTCGCGCCCGACGCGTTCGACAGTGTCGACGCCGCACTCGCGCAGCGCGTGGCGGACGCCGGGCTGAGCGGGGGTTTCCTCCGCGTCGCCGCCGACGACGGCACCGTGATCCACGAGCACGCCGTCGGCAGCGTGTCGGCCGCGACCGCGCTCGATCTCGCGTCGAGCACGAAGTGGCTCACCGCGGCGACGTTCATGACCTTCGTCGACGACCACGCAGCCGGGCTCGACGACGACATCGCCCGTTGGCTCCCCGAGTTCGCCGGTTCCGAGCCGGCGATCACGCCGCGCATGCTGATGGACCACACGTCGGGGGTGCACGACAACCCGTGTCAGAACGGCGGCGTGAGCCTGGCCGCGTGCGTCCAGACCCTGGCGGCATCGCCGCGCGAGTTCGCCGCGGGGACGCAGTTCTCGTACGGCAACGCGCCGTTGCTGGTGGTGGGTCGCCTGATCGAGGTGCTCGGCGGCGCCGACTTCGCCTCGGTCGTGCAGCAGCGCCTGACCGGACCGCTCGCCATGACCTCGACGACGTGGCCCGGCGCCCCCGAGGCGCCGAACCCCGCGTTCGGCGCGACGAGCACCGTCGAAGATTACGGACGATTCGTCGCCATGCTGCTGCGCCACGGCAACGCGGGCGGCGCTCGCATCCTGTCTGCTGACGCAGTCGACGAGATGCTGCGCAACCAGGTGGCGCACTACGACACCACCCACGACTACTCGGTCGGGATCACCGGGATCCCGCGGTACGGACTCGGGTGCTGGCCCGACGTGGTCGGCAGCGACGGTGCCACCGAGGTCGTGAGCGGCAACGGCGGCAAGGGGTTCTACCCCTGGATCGACCTCACCAGCCGCACGTGGGGCATCGTCGGCGTGCAGGACGACCGTGGCGCCGAGCTCGCGGTGCCCGCATCACAACGCGTCGAAGTCGCGGCCCGTGCCGTCGTCGACGGCTGACCCACGTCACCAGAGACGACGGAGCTGAGCACCCTCTCGTCGCGCCCGGAGCTGCTCGCGTCGTTCTTCGGGGGTCACCACCGGCGTGTCGGCGGGCAGGTGCGCGCGCACGTCGGCGACCTTCACCTTCTGGATGACCGGCGTGGGGTACTCGTTCGCCACGAAGAAGCGCATCTGGATCACGCCCCATGGGAAGTCGGCCTTGTCGAGCCAGTTCGGCACGCCGGGATCCTGGTGTGAGATGACGGCGCGGAACCAGCCGTCGGCGTCGAGGTGCGCCTGCGCGTCGTTGAGGCTCGACTGCCGGTTGACCCAGTCGACGGTGGCGAAGCGGTCGTCGGCCACCAGCGCCTGCCAGTAGCGGACCTCCGACGGGATCGGCGTCTCCAGGATCAGCGCTTCGTCGTCGGCGATCTCGTGGATGCCGTCGTAGTACGCCTGGCGCGGGAGTCCACCCATCTCGTCGATCTTCGTGGAACGCAGGAACGTGTTCACGCCGTGATGCTCTCGGTAGTAGCGCACGAGGCCCATGTCGAACCGGATCGTGCCCTCGATCCACGCCGCCAGGTCGGAGAACCGGCGCGCGGTCTCTTCCGGCGTCATGTCGGCGCCAGCACGGTCGGGGTCGTCGTCGAGCCGGTTGATCGACACCCGGGCGTCGACCTCGTTGATCCAGTCACACGAGCACCGGCGCATGAGCAGTCGGACGGTCTGCTCGCGCAGCTCCCACCAGTCGCCGGTGTGGCCCGCGGGTCGTTCGGCGCTCAGGATCACGCGGAACTGGCCGTCGGTGTCGAGCGACAGGTCGTCGAGGTCGTACGCCTGTTGCATCGACGTCCCACCCCGTCCCTGCATGAGCTCCGGCGTCATGATGTCGTACGCCTGCGGCTGGATCTCGACGAAGCGCGACGTGCCCCGGAACCCCGAGAGCTCGTAGACGCCCTGCGGGTCGATCTCGACCGTCGAGTACACGTAGTCGGGGTCGGGGCCGCCCTGGTTGATCGCGTAGTTCCACAGCGGCATGAACACCGGCCGGCGCGCGTCGGTGTAGACCCGGCAGAGGTACCCCTCGGCCAGGATCGACAGCGCGAGCTTGTACATGTCCTGCACCTCGGCCGCGGTGGCGCCGTCGGGACGCCAGGCTTCGACGAGGTTGTCGCCCACCGCCTCGAGCGCGCGCATCTGGTCGGCCCACGTGGGCAGTGCCCCGGTGGAAGTCGAGTCGCTCATGGTGTCCCCTCGGTGCTGACGTCGAAGTGGTCGGTGTAGAAGCGATAGTCGTCGCGGAGCTGCGCATCGGTCAGACCGAACTGCTCCGCGGTGTAGCGATGGGTCCCCTGCGCGCCGGACCGGTTGGCCCGCGTCCAGTCGGCGATGGTCCGTTCCACCGTCGGCGTGAGCTCGTAGCCCAGGAAGTCGTAGACCCCCCGGACCACGCCCATCGGGTCGGCGACGAACTCGCGATGGTGCACGTCGTGGAAGCGATCCTCGCCGATGCGAGCACGCGCCGCGATCGCCTGCTCCACCCCGACGCGTAGGTGGTTCGACACCTCGCGTCCGAGCCGGTGCAGGTCGAGACCGTCGACGGTGTCGGGGAAGATCGTCGACACCAGGCTCGCCCACGACGGCACCGCCTTGACCGGATCACGGTGGGTCATCACGAAGCGCACGTCGGGGTACGCGGCGAGGATCGCCTCGAGGTGGAAGTTGTGGTGCGGCGCCTTGAACAACCAGAGGTGCGGTGGGCGTCGCGACGCGAGCAGCTTCACCACGCGACGGTGGTACTCGTAGGCGGGTCGCGAGTCAGCCGTGCGCCACCAGGCGTGGTAGCCGTACACCGGCACGGTGTACTGCTGTCCGTGCACGGCCATGCCGAGCAACCACGTGTCCTCGACGCTGGCGTCGACCTCGTAGAGATGCATCGCCTTGAGCTCGGCCGGGACCGCGTCGTTCTCGGCCGCGAGCTGGAGGCGGCGCTCGTCGGTCGCTTCGCCCTCCAGCGTGGGCGGCGGGCACGGCCGCGCCTGCTCCCACTGGCGCAGGCTCCGGAACTGGGGATCGAGCGACAGCATGTTGGCGAGGGCGGTCGTACCGGTCCGGGGCAGGCCGTTGATGTCGACGGGGCCGAACACCGGGAGGTCGTCGATCTCCGGGTGGTGGGCGTACCAGTCCTCCACCTCGAGCCGGTTGACCAGCCGGCGGTGGAGGTCGTCGGCCGCGCCGGCGCTCGCCTCCGCGGTCAGGTCGGTGTCGCGCTCGTAGCTCTCGAGCAGGATCGCGAGCCCGTCGCGGAAGTCGCCGGGACCGAAGTCGTCGAGCCCGGTCGCATCGCTGGCCTGCACGAGCAGCGTGTCGACGTCTGGGTAGCGGGACCCCACCTCAGCTCCGCACGCGATCGGGGTAGAAGTGCTCGGCCACGCGCCGGAACCCGTCGCGCCACCCCACCGCGCACGGACCGGTGATCGACGTGCGCTTGGTGTGGTCGGCCACGGAGCCGACGGACGCGCCAGGGATCTCCGTCACGACGACGTCGGCTCGCGCACCCAGGAGCTCGCCGAAGAACGCGGAGTACTCCTGCACGCTCACCGCTTCGTCTCCCGCCCAGTTCACGATCGTCGCCGGGACGGTCGCGGCGTCGAGCAGTGGTTCGAGGTGCGCGCAGATGTCGTCGTCGTGGATGGGGCTGTACGTCATCGGATCCCAACGCGTGTGCACGGGTTCCCCGGCCGCGATGGCGTCGAGGTGCCAGACCGGCAGGCCGCTCTGGTCGCTGTACGCCGCGCCCATGCGCGCGATCGTCGTCGGGAGGTCGAACGAACGCGCGCAGTACCGGGCGACGCCCTCCTCGGCGATCTTGGTGACCGAGTAGGGCGCCGACGGCGGCGCCATCGCGTCACCGAGCGGGTCGTCCTCGGCGAACGGGTGCCACGGGTCGGGATGGGGCTTGTACACGGTGACCGTCGACATCACCAGGGCCGCTTTCGCGTTCCGACAGTGCTCGAGCACGAAGCCCGTGCCTTCGGCGTTCACCCGCAGGGCGCGGTCGTAGTCGTCGGTGCTGAAGTCGGCCACGAGGTGCAACAGGTAGGTGAAGTCGGTGGGCAGGTCGCCGAAGTCGCCGTCGGACAGGTCGAGCGTGCGGGTGGTCACGCCCAGCTCCTCCACCTTCTCGCGCGTCGTCGGGTCGCTGAACCGCGCGATGCCCCACACGTCGTTCTCGGCGACGAGCGACCGGGCCAGGCCGTACGCGATGCGCCCGGCCGGTCCGGTGATCAGGATCTTCTCGTCCTGCAGCACTCCACACCCCCCGCACCGATCTGGCCGTGTCGCCCGGAGCGTACCGACCTCGGACGGAACGCGTGGTAGCCATGGCGCCCGTGCCCGACCCGCTCCCCGAACGGATCCTCGCCTCGCTCGACGGCCTGCTCCACGCGCTCGAGCTCTCGCCCGCCGGCGGAGACCGCTTCGTCGCTCCACCCGAGCCGGACCGGTTCACGCGGGTCTTCGGTGGACAGACCGTCGCCCAGGCGCTGCTGGCCGCGGGCGCGACCGTGGGCGGACCGACTTCACGCACTTGGCACCGCACTCGCTGCACGCGTACTTCGTGCAGGCCGGCATCGCCGACCACCCCGTCGAGGTGGCGGTCGAGCGCGTGCGCGACGGCCGCTCGATGATCACGCGCCGGAGCACGGTGACCCAAGGTGATCGCACCCTGCTCATCGCCCTGGCGTCGTTCCACGACAACCCCGACGAGCCCGAGCTCGTCGAGGATGCGCCGGTAGCGCCCGCGCCCCACGACGTGCCGCGGCTCCAGGACTGGTTGGAGGATCTCCCGCCCGCGCTCGCTGGGCACGGCCGCGCCTGGGTCGACCATCCTCCGCCCCTCGACCTGCGCATCGGCGAGGCCCCCACGTTCCTGGGCGGCACCCCGGCCGATGGCTCGCGCGCGCACTGGATGCGCTTGCCGCGCGACGTCGGTGACGACCCCCTGCTCCACACCGTGCTCCTCGCCTACGCCACCGACTACCTGCTCCTCGACATGGCGTTCCGTTCGTACCCGGGCGAGATGCCGCCGGGGGGCTTCGCCGCCGCGAGCGTGGACCACGCGCTCTGGTTCCACCGTCCCGTGCACTTCGACCGGTGGCACCTGCACACGCAGGAGACGGTCGCGCTCGCGGGCCACCGCGGCCTGGTGCGCGGCTCGGTGCACGATGAAGACGGTCGCCGCGTCGCGACCGTGATGCAGGAGGTCCTCGTGCGTCCTACCGTGAACCCCTCATGAACGCCTTCGAGCACCCGATGTACGAACAGGCCTGGCCCGAGGGCGGGTACCGCATGTTCCAGGTGGGTGTCGTGGTCGACGACGTCCTGGGCGCGTGCGCCGACTTCGCACGCGTGTACGGCATGGGCCCCTTCCACGTGTTCCCCCGCATCGAGACCGACTGCTGGTACCGCGGCACCGACACGGCAGTGGACCTGCAGATCGCGGTCGCCCAGGCCGGTCCGGTGCAGTTCGAGCTGATCCAGCAGTACTGCGATCGCCCGAGCGTGTACCGGGAGCTCGCCGGCGACGGCACGCGGATCCACCAGCTGTGCACGATCACGTCCGACTACCAGGCGAAGAAGGCGTGGTACGAGTCGCTGGGCTACCCGCTGGTGTCGGAGATGTTCGTGCGCGGCCAGCACGTCGGCTTCGTCGACACCCTCGCCGACTTCGGCTTCTACACCGAGCTCGCCGAGGACGTCCCGGGATTCGTCGACGGACTCACGCGCGTCGCTCGCACGTGCGCGGAGTGGGACGGCGTCACCGATCCCGTGCGCATCCTCACCAAGGACGGCTACCGCACTCCCTGACGGGTGAGCGCGTTGAGCTCGTCCGCGACCAGCTGACTGATCGGGAGCTGCGGACCGGCGCGCCACTCGCGCCACGGCATGAGGTCGTACCACTGCGCGATGGCGGCGAAGTCGATCTCGGCGGCGATCAGCTCCTCCTGGTCGCCGGCGCGCGCGAGCGCGACCGGGAACCCCGGGTACTGCGGCACGCCGATCACGCTGCCCCCGGCCCACGTGGGCGACCCGTGTGCGTCGCCCACCCGGTTCGCCGATGCCGTCGCGACCAGGTTCTCGTGCGCACGCACCAGCGTGACCTGCTCGAGGTGCTCGCGGGCCCGGGGCATCGCCGAGCGACCGGTCGGGTTCACGAGCAGGCGTGCGCCCTTCAGCGCGAGCACGCGGCTCAGTTCGGGACCTTGGTAGAAGTCGTAGCAGATCGAGATGCCGATCGGTCCCAGGTCGGTGTCGAACACCGGGAGCGCGTCGCCGGGCGTGAAGCGGTCGGTCTCGAGCGGGATCCCGAGATGGAGCTTCCGGTAGGTGCCGACGAGGCCGTCGGGCGCGACCACGTTGGCGGAGTTGTGGATCGCGCCGGCGTCGCCGATGCTCCTCGAAGCCGTAGATCACGTGCACGCCGTGCCGAGCGGCCATGCTGACGACGTCGGCGCACGCCGGTCCGTCGGCAGGTTCCGCCTGCCGTGCGATGCCAGGCACACGGCGCGTGCTGCTCGGCGCAGTCCGCGCACTGCCCCCACGAGTTCAGCGCGAGCTCGGGGAAGACCACGAGGTCGCATCCGCGCCTCGCCGCGTCGGCGACGACGGTGTCGATCTTCTCGAGCGTCTTCGCCTTGTCCCGGGGCACCGACTCGAAGTTCGCACAGCCGATGGTGATCGTCGTGGGGCCGAGGGCGGGAGCGTCGGGTCGCACGTGCGCCATCATCGCCGATCCCCGACGGACCGTCCGACCGGTCGGCACCTTCGGCCTGGCGAACCAAGGCCCTTTCGCCGGTTGACCCGTTCGCGTAAGATTCGTGCTCCGCGATGGCTGATCGGAGTCAGCACCATGCGAACGTTTCGGGTGTTGGTGGTCGTCCTGCTGGTGGCAGGTGGGCTCGCCGTTCTCCTTCCGAGAGCGAGCGCGTCGGTACCGGCTCGGTCGAAGACCTGTAGGTCGCTGAACTCGCTGAACGACGACCTCCGCACCGCCCTGGCCACCGGCGACGCCGGCAAGGTCGACACCAGCGCGGTCAGCCACCTGTCGAGCTCGTTGCGCAAGGCCGAGAAGTCCAGTCCCAAGAGCCTCAGGTCGGCGATGAAGACCATGGCCGTCGTCGCCGCGAACGTGGCTCACACCAGCAGCCCCACCGCGGCAGCCCTCGCGTTGAAGGAAGGCGGCCAGAAGCTCAGCGCCGCGCTCGTGACGTGGGGGACGTACCTCGCGAGACATTGCACCGGGTCGAGTACGTCGACCACCTAGTTCGCCACCTGTCACGCCGACCAGCTCGGAACCGGCGCTGACCCCCGCTGCCGCTTCGAGATCGAGCACCGAGGAGCTCCGACATCCCATGAAGAGACTGCTTGCTGCTGCCACACTCGTCGCGATCGGAGCATTCGGATTCCCGATCGCCACCGCCGCGCCCGCATCCGCGGCGGGAAAGGTGTGCCCCACCTTTCACGCCCGGGGCGTGAAGTATCAGTGGGAGACCGCAGGGACCGGCTTCACGTGCAAGAGCGCGAAGCGTTGGCTGGTGAAGCTGATCAAGGATCGCGCCGACACGAGCTCCGGTGAAGTAGCCCTCAAGAACGGGCCCAAGGGCTACCACTGCTTCGCCACGCTCGACCATGAGGGCTACGCCTCCGGAGGCCTCTGCTACAAGGGCACGGTCGCTTTCCCCAAATCGGGATTCACCTGGAACGGCACCTGAGCACCATCCTGAGCGCGGGCGACCGATTCGCCGACCCTTCGGACCCGGGCGGCATCGTCGGCATCATCGGAGAGAGGCACACCATGGTCATCGTCGGGGGATGGTTCGCAGTGGATCCGCGCGAGCGCGATGCGTTCGTCACGGGCCAGGCCGACGCGATGCGCCGCTCGCGAGCCGAGCAGGGTTGCATCGAGTACACCATCGCCGCCGATCCCCTCGAGCCCGGTCGGGCGGTGCTGTTCGAGCGGTGGGCGAGCCAGGCCGACCTCGACGCCCACCTGGCCGGGTTGGCGACCGCGCCGAAGGCGGACGGGTCGCAGGTCGCGCCGACGGCCGTCTCGATCGTCGTCTACGACGTCAGCGGCGAGCGCACCCTGGCCTGAGCGCACCGTCCCGGGTCCGAGTCGGACTTCGGGGGTAGCGTCGTTTCGATACGACGTCGTGCCGTATCGAGCCACAGTCCCCTCGACCCCGCAGGGAGGAACGCGATGCTCGGGCGGCTCCGCGACCCTGCGGTCGCACACCGGCGACGGTGGCTGACGCTCCTCGTCTTGTGCCTCAGCCTGATGGTCATCGGGATCGACAACACGATCCTGAACGTCGCCATCCCCACGTTGGCCAAGCCCACGAGCGCGGGCGGGCTCGGCGCGTCAGCCAGCGAGCTGCAGTGGATCGTCGACGCCTACACCATCGTGTTCGCCGGTCTGCTGCTCACCTCGGGCAGCCTCGGCGACCGGTTCGGCCGCTACCGCGCGCTCGACCATCGGCCTGGTGATCTTCGGCATCGGCTCGGTGCTGTCGGCGTTCGCGCCGTCGGCGACCGTGCTCATCGGGACCCGCGCCCTCATGGGCATCGGCGCGTCGGCGATCATGCCGGCGACGCTGTCGATCCTCACCAACGTGTTCCACGATCCCCGCGAGCGCGCCAAGGCCATCGGCGTCTGGGCGGGGGTGTCGGCGATCGGCATCGCCGTCGGCCCGATCGCCGGCGGGGTGCTGCTGCAGCACTTCTGGTGGGGATCGGTGTTCCTCGTCAACGTCCCGGTCGTCGCGCTCGCCCTCGTCGCCGGGTACCTCCTCGTCCCCGACTCGAAGGATCCGCACGCCGGGAAGCTCGATCCCGTGGGGTCACTGCTCTCGATCGCGGGCCTCGCCATCCTCCTCTGGGCGATCATCGAGGGACCGAGCAACGGCTGGCGCTCGGCGTCGGTCCTGGGCGGCTTCGCGGTCGGCGCGGTGATCCTCGTCGGCTTCTTCCTCTGGGAGCTGCACAGCTCCAATCCGATGCTCGACGTGCGGTTCTTCGAGAACCCGCGCTTCTCGGCTGCGAGCGGCGCGATCACCCTCGCATTCCTCGCGCTGTTCGGGACGATCTTCCTGCTCACGCAGTACACGCAACAGGTGCTCGGCTACTCGACCGTCGAGGCGGGCGCGGTGTTCCTGCCGCAGTCGGTCGTGCTCATGATCTTCGCCCCGATGTCGACGCGCTGGGTGCGCAAGTTCGGCAACAAAGCGGTGGTCGCGACCGGGCTCTTCATCCTCACCGCGGCGCTGGTGCTCATGGCGACGTTCCAGACCGACACCGCCGCGTGGTGGGTGATCGCGATCACTGCACTGAGCGCGCTCGGCATGGCGCACGTCGTCGCCCCGGCCACCGAGTCGATCATGGGGTCACTCCCCCGGGCCAAGGCCGGCGTGGGTTCGGCGATGAACGACACCACCCGGCAGGTGGGCGGCGCGGTGGGCGTCGCGCTGCTCGGTTCGATCCTGGCGTCGGCGTTCCGACCCAAGGTGCAGGACCTGCTCCACGGCCGCGTCCCGGGTTCGCTGCTGGCGAAGATCGAGGATTCGCTCGGGAGCGCTCTGGGCGTCGCCCGCGACGCACCCGCGGCGAAGCCGTTCGCCGGTCGCATCGTCGACGCCGCGCAGACCAGCTTCGTCAGCGGTATGCACGCCGCGGTGCTGGTGGCGGCGGCGATCGCGCTCGTCGGTGCCGTCGGCGTGCTCGTCTGGCTCCCGGCACGGGCGCGCACGCATCCCGACGACATCGACCTCGTCGCCCACGACCCGAACGTGGCCGTCGACGAGCGTGCAGCGATCCCCGTCACCATCGCGCCCGAAAGCTGACGGACCCGCCCGATTTGGGGCGAACGAACGCGTCAACCTGACGTCAACTTCGGCGCGCTCGTGACGTCACCGCGCGCGCGTTCGTACACTGTCCGCCAAGCGGGCGAGTCGCCAACCTGAAGAGAGGCAGGATGGAAACTCGTCGAATCCGCCGTCACGCGCGACGGCACACCTACCGGACCGTCGCTCTCGCCGCGTCGCTCGCCGCCTTGGGCCTCGCGCTCGGGTTGTCGCTCCCCCGGAGCACGCTGGCATCGGTCCTCATCCTCGCCGCCGCGGTGTGCTGCGTCGTGTTCGTCGTGATGAGCGAAGACGCGATCGCCTCGACGCACGGCTTGCACCGCGTCATCCGGTTCCCGCTCCGCACGTCGCTGTCGGCCACGCTCGCGTCGTTCGGCTCGCGTCTCGTCGGCACCGTGTGCTCGGTCTTCGCTCGGAGCCCGAAGCCCGTCGACGCTGGAGCTCGACGAGCCGGACGAGGAAGCGGGGGCATGGTGGGGGCACTCATCCGGTCAACCCCTCCTCATCGAGCCGTTGCTCGCCGATTCGGTGCCGCCGGTGCCCGAAGTGCTGGTGCTCGCCGAGCCCGCGGAGCCGGAACGCGCATCCGAGCCTGCGGTTCCCGCGCCGGTGTTGGCGGCGCCGATCACGTCCGCGCACGTGCCGGCAGAGGACGCGCCCGCCGGGCCGGGGCTCGTCGCGCTGGCCCTCGCCGGAATCCGGCGACCCATCGACGCGCTGGCCAAGCGGTTCCGTCGGCACCACGAAGAGGCTGGTGCCCGACCTGACTCAGAAGGTGACGCTCACCTCGGGCGACATCGGTGCGCCGCCGGGATGGGCAACGCGGTAGCGGAACGTGCCGCGAGCCTTGTTCAGGTTGTCGGTGTACGCGCCGTCGTTCGCCGTCGTCGTGATCACCTTGTCGTTGCGCCGAACCTCGACGTTCGTGGTGGTGGCGCCGCTCCACAGGAGATCGACGACGTTCTTCTTGCTCTGGACGCGCTTCGTCGCGGTCAAGGTGATGTTGGCCGCGGCGGTCGTCGTGGTCGGCGTGCTCGGTGGTCGTCGTCGGTGACACGCTCGAGCGGAACGGTCCGGTGATCTCGTACGTCCGGCCCGGATTGCGCTGCGAGCTGAAGTAGAGGCGGGTCCCGGAAGGGTCGAAGGCGGGGCCGGTGAGCTCCGAGCCGGTCACGTTCGTCAAGCGGAGGAACGGGTGCGACCTCGCCCTCGGGGCTCAGGATGACGAGCTCCATGTTGCCGCCGTCCTCCGCGACGTAGACGTCACCGGATGCGGCGACGGTGACGTTGTCGACGCCGGTGAGCACCGGGGTGGACGAGGTTGCCGCGTCGTACTTGACCGCGAGCACGTTGGCGGCCGGGTCGTAGGTCCACACCCGGTTGTCGCCCTTCGTCGTGAAGAACAGCGTGCCGCGGTCGTACCAGACCCCTTCGCCGCCGTTGAAGACCTTCATCGTCGGCACTTGCTTCCGGCACGCCGTGGGGCTGCCGTCGGGGTCGGGCACCGTCGCCCAGCCGATGACCCCGTTCACCTGGGTCATCACCTGCAGCGTGCCCGACGCGAGGTTGCCCCAGGCCGTCGGCACGAACCGGTACAGGCCACCGTCGGGCTGGTCCTCGGTGAGGTACAGGTGCCGACGATCAGGGTCGGCCGCGACCGCCTCGTGGGGGAACCGTCCGAGCGCAGGACGGTCCACCGCGTGGTGACATGTCCGGTCGGGATCGCACTCCAACACCCGTCCGGTGGGCAACTCCTCGCACGAGAGCCAGGTACCCCACGGCGTCGCGCCGCCGGCGCAGTTGGCGGTGGTGCCGCTCAGGATGCGGCGGGCCTCGACGACGGTGCCGGTGGAACTGAAGCGCACCATGCTCGCGCCTCCCGGTGCCGCCTCGCTGTTCGAGACGTAGACCCAGCCGCCGCCTGGCATCGGGAACGTCGACGCCGCCGTCGGGTGCGGTGTGCCACACGTACGACGTGCCGGGTACCGCCTGGTTCCGGTCGTGGCGACGACCCGCGACGTGAAGCCACGGGGAGCGCGAGGCCGTTCACGTCAGGGGCCTGCAGCGCCCCGTACGGTCCGGAGCCCGCCGCCGCTGACTCGAGCGTCCGGAAGAGCACCGGCGACGCCGCGACGGCCGCGCCACCGACGACGGCGTACTTCAGGAAGTCGCGTCGCAGCATCCATGAACAGTACGCACTGCGGTTGCGTGCTCGCGCAGACGTCGGTCGACCGCGCTGGTGCTCGGATCGAGGGCGCGGTAGACCGACGTCCATGTTCGAAGGCATGGAACCGATCGAGCTCCAGCACGCCGGCACGCTCCTGCGCGGGTACGCCGCGTTGCCGACCGGGTCGGGACCATCCCCGCGGTCCTCGTGATGCACAGCGCGCTCGGCGTCGCCCACGGGGTGAACGAAGTGACCGCGCGCAAGGTCGCCGAGCTTGGGTACGTCGCCGTCTGCACCGACATGTACGGCGCCGAGCTCGAGGGCGCCCCCATCGAGGACGCGGGCCTGGCGTACGCCGCGAACCTCGCCGCCCCCGATCAGCACGCGCGCGAACCGTCGCGTGGTTCGACGCGGTCGCGGACCGTCCCGATGTCGACCGCGAACGCATCGCCGCCGTCGGCTTCTGCTACGGGGGCACGACCGTGCTCGAGTTGGCCCGGAGCGGGGTCGACGTCCAGGCGGTCGTCAGCTACCACGGCGTCCTGCAGACGTACGCCCGCGCCGAGCGCGGCGTGATCCAGGGCCACGTGGTCGCCTATTGCGGAGCGGGCGATCCGTACGCACCGCTCGACGACGTCGACGCCCTGCACGCGGAGATGCGTGACGCCGAGGTGGCGAACTACCAGATCACGGTGTTCGGTGGGGTCGGGCACGGTTTCACCGACCCGCACGCCGCCGATCTCGAGCTCGACGGCGTCGACTACGACCCGCTCGCGAACGACCTGTCGTGGAACGGCACGCTGGTCCTCCTGGACCACGTCTTCGGACGCTGAGATCAGGCGGACGGCGCCTCGCCGAAGGCGGCAAGTCGGGCGAGGCCGGCGTCCCTCGAGGCCGCCAGGCGAGATGCCGCCGCCTGCACGTCCGGCTCGTCACGGCGCGCCGGATCGAGCCGGGCCGGGTTGAGCGCGCACACGTTCGCCCACGCCGCGATGTCCGCTTCCGCGCCGAACGTCGCGGCCGCCACCGTCCCCCGCGCCTGCATCCGCGCCCACTCGGCGGCGCTGTTGCCGTACACGTTGGGCGGGCACAGCCGATTGCGCTCGCGATCGTCGTCGCGCGTGGCTTCCACGTAGCCGGCCAGCGCGGCGCAGAAGCAGGGGAACCCGACCCGGATGGTCTGGATCCGGATCGCGTCCGGCTGCCAGAGAGGAACCATGGGCGGGTACTGCAGGCCCGACGCCGCGCAGTGGATCACCAGTGCATCGGACGCCAACCGAACTTCGCCGCGATCGAACACCAGCTTCTCGCGTGCGGCCCGGCGAACGTGTCCCAGTTGCACGACCCGCTCGATCGAGCGCAACCGGTCGAGCTCCCACGTCCCGAGCGTCGGGGTCTTGGCCATCGTCGGGAGCGTGTCCTGATCGACACGCAGCATCACCCCATCGGCTTCGAGACGCAGGAACATGTCGTCGAGCGACGTCGCGTCCTTCGCGGCGGTCATGATGTCGGCGGCGAGACCGATCGCGACTGCAGGCTCGGGCTGCACGAGCGCACGGTTGAGCATCCACGGATCGCGCGGGCGCACCCACACGATGCGGTCGGGGTCGACGCCGTTGTGGAGCAACCAGACGATCGCGTCGGTCGCGGTCTTGCCCGCCCCCACGATCACGTACTCCTCGGGTGCGTCGACGACGTTGGCCAACTCGTGGACGGGCACGACGCGCGTGTCGCCGGCGACCTCGAACGGCGGAGGCGTGGTCGCCGGGATGGTGGGCGCGAGATAGGTCGCGTCGACGACGCGACGTCGGACGTCCACCTGGATGCGCTCGCCCGACACGTGCGACGTGACCGTGTGGGCCGCCCCATCCGCGCGGTACTCGCTGGCGCCGAGGAAGGTGACTCGTCCGGTGCCGAGGAACCGGCGGTAGAGGATGTCGTCGTAGTACGCCTGGATCTCGGATCTCCGCGCCCGCTCCTGCAGACCGGCCTCCGG
The DNA here is from genome assembly GCA_963835985.1 of uncultured Actinomycetes bacterium. Classification (GTDB taxonomy): domain Bacteria; phylum Actinomycetota; class Acidimicrobiia; order IMCC26256; family DASPTH01; genus DASUAS01. The sequence continues at coordinate 177,325 of CAWIHV010000005.1, forward strand.
ACCCTGCTGTTGCACGGCGCCGGTGCCGAGCACGGTGGACGCCACGCCGTAGAACAGCGACGCCTGGTGCAGCTGGACGAACGGATACGCGTCGTGCCAGTGCCCGCCCGCCGCGTAGCGACGATCGACCAGGGTGACGTGGACGTCGGCATGATCGATCAGCGCGTCGGTGAACGCCATCCCCATCGCGCCGGCACCGACGACCAGATAGTCAGTGGTGAGCTTTCGCATCGCCGCCCATCATGACGCAAGTTGCCATACTGCCCGTGGGCATCCGAGCGAGAGGCGAACGTGAGAGCACGGGCGAGCGTGGTCGCGATCACGGTGCTCTGCCTCGGCGCGGTCGCGTGCAGCGACGGGGCTGGTGGCAACCATGGTGCATCGACGGGCACCACCACCGTCGATTCGCAGACCCGAGAGTTCCGTCTGATCGCGCCCGAGGGACTCGGCACCATCCTCGCTCGTGAACGTCGTGCCCGTCGTCGCGCCGAGCGGGAGGCAGGGACCTCGACCACCTCGTCCACGACCACCACGACGACGCTCGCGCCCGCCACGGCACCGTTCGGCGTCGCCACGATCTCCACGACGTTCGTCGATCCGACGCGCGCCTCGCCGGCCCGTGGGTCCACCCCGGCGTCTCCGAATCGCGCGTTGGCCACGACGATCTACTACCCGGCTCCTGCCACGGCGGGCTCGCCTCCCGTCATCGGGCCGTTTCCACTGCTCGTGTTCGCGCACGGGTACGCGATCGACGCCGCCGCGTACGCGCCGCTGCTCCACGCGTTGGCCGCCGGTGGCTACGTGGTCGCGGCGCCTGACTTCCCCGGCACGAGCACCGCGCTCGACGGTGGCGCGATCCGGAGCGATTCCCTCGAGGAGCCCGGCGACATCTCGTTCGTCATCACCTCGATGATCAACGTGTCGGAGAGCCCGGGCCCGCTCGCCGGACTCGTGGACCCGAACGCAGTCGGCGACGCCGGGCAGTCCGACGGCGGCGTCGTCGCCGCGGCCGCGGCGTACAACACCTGCTGCATCGATCCCCGCATCAAGGCGTCGTCCATCCTCACCGGTGGCGCGTTCGGCTTCGACGGGCAGTGGTTCCCACCGGGGACCCCGCCGGTGATGTTCGTGCACGCCACCGCCGACGAGGTCAACCCCTACGGCGCGAGCACGTCGATGTTCGCCCAAGCGCAGTCACCGAAGTACCTGTTCACCATCGAAGGGGGCTCGCACCTCGAGGTGTACGTCGACCCACCGTGGGTCGACCACGTGGCGACGGCAATGGTCGCCTTCTTCGATCTCCACCTGAAGGGTGACCCGACCGGCGCCGACCGGCTCGTCGCCGCCGGGAGCGCGCCGGGCTACAGCTTGCAGACCGGCTGAAACGAGCGGTGGTCTGCTTCGGTGTCTCCGGTTGCAGGGAAGCCGAGAACACCCGGATCTCCACCGCGCCGACGTTGCCGCCGGTCGACGCGGTGACGTCGAAGCGCATCACCTGCCCCGTCGCGGCAACCGCGGTCGGTCGTGGCCTGGCCACGGTGCCCGCCGGAAACGGTCCGAGCGGCGCCGCGTCGTCGATGGTGACGGTGTAGCGGCACGTGATCGCGCTCCCGTTCGCCATGGAGCGCGTGATGAACTCGACCGCGGCGATCGGCGTGGGGCGGCCCAGGTCGATGGTGATCCAGCCACGGTCGCCGTCGCCCTTCGTCGACCACTCGGTCGCAGTCTCGCCGTCGACCGCGTTCGTTGCCGCGAACGCGGCGGAGAACTCCGAGCTCGCACCGACGACCGCTGCTCCCTGCGCTGCGTTGCGCAGCCCTTCGGTCAGGGGGCTGGTCTCGGTCCGGACCGCGGGCAAGCGGAAACGTCCGACCTTCGACCGGTAGAGGGTCCCGTCGGCGGTCACGCCCTCGACGATGTACGAGTACCGCACATCGCCCCGCACGTCCGGCAGGACGACGTCGTGTTGCGTGATGCCGGTGCCGTTCATCGACAGGCTGTTGTTGAACCTTCCGAACCGCGCGCTGCGTCCCCAGACGATCGCGCAGATCATCGGCTCCGTCGTCGTCACCCGGAAGATGCCGCGGGTCGGATCCGAAGTGTCGCGCTCGAACGTCGCTTTGCTCGCCTGTACCTCCGCGAAGGGCCGTACGTCGGTCGTGCGATCTGCTGCGTTGGCGGGCCCGGCCGCACCGAGCGCGCCGAGCGCGCCGAGCAGTACCGCGACGGCCACCAGCGGACGCATTCGGAAGCCGCTCGGCCTGGCCATTCCTCGACGCTACGTCGTGCCGCGCCGCCTGGACGCTCACGTGGATGTCGGCTCGGGAGGGAGACTGGTCGACGCCGGTCGGCGGTGCGCATCATCGAATCGCGCGCAGAGCCGATGCAGAAAACGCACACTCGGGCTGCACACTTGCCGTGGCGCTGGACTCCAACGGAGCCGGGGACCACCAACACCAACAACACGGCGCACGAGTCCCGACCGCGTGGCCCAGTGGTCGGGACTCCGTCGCGCCGAGGGGTGGGTCCTCACAGTTCGGTGGACCGTCGTCACTCGATCACAACATTCGACTGACATGATCGGGTCTCGACGGGTCAGCGCGGAACGGCCAGCGACGACTGACGCCGACGGCGCAGTCAGATGATGGACGCCGCGGTGAGCCGGCGTCGGCCGGCCGGGGCACGCTCGCGGCTCACGGAGCCCGCGCGAAGCCGAGAAGGGCGGGCCCGGCGTCGGCGGCAGCGCCTGCGAATGCCCGAGCCCCGGCAGAGGTGAGAAAGGAGCCGCACATGGACACCGTACGGACCGACGATCTGCAGCGGATGAACTTCGACATCGCCCAGGCGATCGCCCCAACGTGGGAACGTCGGCGGAAGGACATCGAGGCGTTCGCACGCCCCGTCCGCGACTGGCTGGTGCGCGAACTCGACCCCCAGCCCGGGATCACGGTCTTGGAACTTGCAGCCGGGAACGGCGACACCGGATTCGAGGCCGCGTCACGCATTGGCGCACAGGGCACCCTGCTCACGACCGACTTCTCACCCGCGATGCTCGACTCCGCGCGCCGCCGAGCGCGCGACCTCGCGCTCGAGAACGTCGAGTTCCGCGTGATCGACGCACAACAGATCGAGCTCGCCGACGACTCGGTCGACGGAGTGATCTGTCGCTTCGGCTACATGCTCATGATCGACCCGCAGGCCGCACTGACCGAGACCCGCCGCGTGCTCCGCCCCGGCGGACGCTGGTCCTCGCAGTCTGGGGACCACCACCACGCAATCCGTTCTTCACCGCCGCGGTCGGCCCCCTCGTCGCCGCTGGCCATCTTCCTGCCCCCGACCCGAACGGGCCCGGAGTCTTCCGCCTCGCCGACGCGTCCGTCTTGTCCACCATGCTTCGCACCGCAGGCTTCGACGAACCGAAGATCGAGGAAGTGGCCGTGCACTTCACCGTGCCCGACGTCGACGCCTACCTCGACTTCGTCGGCGACACTGCCGGACCGATCGGGCTCACCATCCAGCGTCTGGGGCGCGATGACCACGCGGCCCTTGCCGACGTCGCGCGCGATCAGCTCGCTCCCTCCGTCACCGCCGACGGGCTCGACGTCCCCGGGCTCGCCCTGTGCGCCTGCGCCGAGCGAACCGCCCAACGGTGACCAGTCTCCACGCATGAAAGATGGGACAGATGGGAGGTGGCGACATGATCGTCCAGATGGTCCGCTACGGATCGCGTTTGACGCACGACGAGGTCATGGAACGGTTCGAACGCCGCTCGGACCGCTCCGAGGTGCCCGGACTTCTGCAGAAGTACTACGTCCACTACCCGGAAGCTGATCAGTACGGAGGCGTGTACATCTGGGAGTCAGCAGCGGCATTGCAGCAGTGGCGTGAGACGAACCTCGCCGGAACGCTCACCGAGACTACGGTCCCGATGGCCCGTCCGAAGTCGCCGAAGTGATGCTCGTGCTCCACCGCGACAAGACCTCGATCTGACGACGAAACGGCACGGCCGTTCGGAGCGTCTGTCTTTTGCGGGTGACTACCATCCATGGGATGGGTCGAGATCGAGGCGGTGAGCAGGGCGTGGACGCCCCACTGCCGCTGATCGAACGCAAGCAGCTCGCGGCAAAGCGTCGTGCGCAGGCGCTGGCGTTCGAGTTGTTGCGGGATGCGTCGTTCGATGACGTCGCGGTCGAGCAGATCGCGGAGGGTTCCGACCTGTCACCGAGCACGGTGTACCGGTACTTCGGGACGAAGGAAGGGATCTTCTTGTGGGACGAGCGTGACGACGCCGTCATCGACTCGTTCCGAGACCGCCTCCGAACGCTGCCACCGGGCGCGGCGATGTTCGAGGCCGTGTCGGGCGTCTTCGTCGATCGGGAGCCTGGGGTCGATGACGACGGCCTCGATCGTCTCCGCCTCATCGCCGCGACACCCGCGTTGCGGGTGGCACGCGCCGCGCAGCACGCACAGCTGCGCCGGACGCTCGCCGACGTGATCGTCGAGTCGGGATGGCGCGAGCCCGACGCCTCGACGTTCGCCGGGGCGGTCGTCGGCGCCTTTGCCGGCGCCATCGAGGCATGGGAACGAGCCGGCGGCATCGACGACCTCACCACGCTCCTCGCCCGAACGGCCGAGCTGGTCGGCGACCTCGATCGATCGTGCCTCGCGTACCAGCGCCGATGATCTGACGGCAAACGAACGGAGGACGAACGATGCGCATCCTCATCTCCGGGGCGGGGCTCGCCGGGCTCACGACGGCCTACTGGTCGCAGCGACATGGCCACGAACCCGTCGTCGTCGAGAAGGCTCCGACCTTGCGCAACGACGGGTACGGTCTCGACTTCTTCGGCGCCGGTTACGACGTCGCCGAGCGGATGGGGATCATCGACGCGCTCGCCGCCCGACAGCTCTTCGTGGGCGGCGATGGCGGGGTCGCCTATGTGAACGCTGACGGCAAGATCCTCGCGGAGCTGAAGTACGACGCGATCCGCGAGGTGCTGGGCGGCCGGTACCTGCCGCTGATGCACGGCAACCTCGTCGAGGTCGTGAACGGCGCCGTCCCCGACGACGTCGAGATCCGCTACGGCACCTCGATCACCGGAATCGAGCAGTCTGACGACGCCGCCACGGTCACGTTCGACGATGGGTCATCCGAGGCGTTCGACCTGGTGGTCGGCGCGGACGGCATCCACTCCAACGTCCGGCAGCTCGCGTTCGGCGCCGAGAAGGACTACGCCGTCTATCTCGGCTACCGCTTCGCGACCTTCTTCCTCTACGGCGACTATGAGCGGTCCGCGCTGTGGGACAACTACGTGGAACCACATCGAGAGATCGGCATCTACTCGAGCGATCGCCCCGACCGGTTGGTCGCGTTCCTGCTGTGGGCCGACCCCGACGACGGTTGGATCGAGCCCGCCGACCGCGCCGATCGGATCCGATCGCTCTACGACGGGGCCGGCTGGCAGACCGAACAGGTCCTCGGCGAGTTGCCCGACGGTGATGACCTCTTGATGGACACGGTCACCCAGATCCGTATGGACACCTGGCGCAACGAACGCGTGGTCCTCGTCGGCGATGCCGCCGGATGCATGACCCTGATCTCCGGCCAAGGCGCGTCGATGGCGCTCGCCGGCGGGTACGTGCTCGCGGAGGAGCTCGGGGCGACCGACGACTGGCGCCAGGCGCTCGCCAACTTCGAAGCGCGGGTCAAGCCGCAGATGGACATCCGCCAAAGCAAGGCCCACGATTTCGCCAAGCGCTTCGTCCCCGGCACCAAGGCGGCGGTGAAGGCCCAAACGGCGCTGATGAAGCTGATCACCTATCACGCCTTCTCCGGGCTGCTCAAGACCCAGTTCGTCGGCGACAGCTTCCTCGAGACCGCCGCCCTCGAACGGCTCCGCGACAGCCATGACGGCGTGGTCGGATTCAAGCTCACCGGCAAGCTCGCGCCGACCGACTACGCGACGTTGAGCGTCACGCTCGACCAGATCCTCGCCGAGCACGACACCGTCGGACTCCTCATCGACACCACCGACTTCGCCGGCATCGAAGCCAAGGCACTCCTCGACGACTGGAAGGTCGGACGCAACTATCACGACCGGATCCGCAAGGTCGCCGTCGTCGGCGACGGGTTGCTCGCCAAGGGCATCGCCAAGCTCGCCTCCCCGCTCTACGCCCGGGCCGCCGAACACTTCGCCGCCCATGACGTCGACGAAGCCTGGGACTGGCTCGAGCAGTGACACCCGGGGTGTTCCGGAATGACCACGGTGCCCGTTCTGTCCAGCCCATGCGCGCGTGACCGCACAGGGCACGACAGCCACCACCCCGACAGCGCCGAGCTCAGCATCTGACGCCTTCGTTCGAGCCGCAGGACGACGCTCACCGGGTCTTCGTGTCTTCCCACGCTGCTTCGACCATCCGCCGGGAAGCGAACAGACACCATCCGCGCGTTCGATCAGCGCGGCTTGTTCGTCGAGCCCGAGCTTGATGGGTGATCGAGCACACTTCCTCGACGCAACTCGTCGACGGTCACGCGCAGGTTCCGATCACGTGGCTCATCCCTTCCAGCACCTGAGGATCGTCGCCGCGACGGTTGCCGCGACGTCGGGTCGGGAGAGCTTGAGCTTGGCGAACTGCGCCGGCAGGTGCGTGGGGTCGATCTCGAGGATGCGACGGTCGGTGCGTACGGCGATGGATCCGTCGCCGCGGAGGAACGCGCCGTCGGCCATGTGGAGATCGGGTTGCGTGACCGCGGGATCGGCGGCGAGTCGGATGAAGTCGGCCTTGGCGGCTGAGATCTTCGGGAACTCGGTGACGGCGATGTCGAATGATCCGGTCGGGTACCGATAGGTGCAGCTGTAGATCCGATCCCGCCACGTCGGTCTGCTGACCTTGGCTTCGACTGCGAGCACGCCGGCAAGGTCTTCCTGTGCCTCATCGGCACAGACCATGCGCGCCTTCGCGGAGGGCGCAGCCGATTTCGCGCGCGTATGCGGAACCCGCGAGGCAGAAGACGCTTGCGGCAACCACGACCACAACGGCGAGCAAGCGATCCAGAGGCTGTGGGCGCATGGTCGACGTCGCGATCAAACGGGTGCGGAACTCGGAGACGACCGAGTCAGTCTACCCATCGTGGATCTCGGTGGCGGGCGCGCCCGCGTAGCGATCGTCTCGGTGGCGGTCGCCGTGCTCGTCCTCCTGACTGCGTGCGGTGCCGGTGCCGGCGGTGCCGGCGGCGACAGCGCCCAGCCGGCGCTTCCGAAAGGTGCGCTCGCGAAGGACGCCCAGGTGTTGGAAGGGCGGAAGGTGTTTGCGTCGTACTGCGCGACGTGTCACGGCATCTCGGGTGGGCAGTTGATTCGGATGCTTCGCCTTCACGAGGTGGTGCAACGCGTTGTGCGCAGAACCACGGTGGCAGGTCAGATCTTGAAGATCACGATGTAGGTCGCGCCCGTGGCCGTTGCGAAGTCGGTGTGCGACGAACCTGCTGCAGCCGCGTATCCGTCGCCTGCGGACATCTCGACACCTTGGTTCCTCACCTTCCCGGCGACGACGAAGTTGAACTCCGGATGCGTGTGCACGTGCGGACTGCCTTCGTAGCCGGCCTGCGCTTCGACCAGCACGACCGCGTAGCCATCCGCCGCGCCGAGCACCTTGGCCTTCGCTTCACCGGCCGAGCCCACCCAGGGTGTCCATTCCGCATCAGGCGCGAGCACGATGTCCCATCCATCGAGTGAAAGGTCCATGCGACTTCCTCCTACTGGTTCGCAAGTCACGGGAATCGGCGAGGCCAACCAGACCCACGGCAGACTCACGACGTCGGCTCTTGCGTGGATTCCAAGCGCCAGAAGCCGGCCGAATGGACTCCTACTGCCACGCACCCGGCAACCAGGAACGTCACCCCGGCGAACCACGCGATGTGCCAGAACCCCGCGACCACCCCGACGAAGGCAGCGAACTGGGCGATCACCCGGGCGATCACGATCGTGACGGACGGCGTTCGGCGGCGGCGGAACGTCTCCTGCCGGTTGACCATCACGAGCGCCGCAAGCAGCGGGATCGCCACCGCGAACGCGACGATGCTGACCTTGGCCGATGCGTCGAGCGATCGTGCCGTGAGGAATGGCTGCACCAAGTACACGCCGATGAGGATCAGGCCGGCGTCCATCAATCTCGCCTGCCCGAGGGCTTCCTCAGCCATCGGTCCTGTGGGCGCGAGCGCCTCCGCCTCCAGCCGTTTCGCTCGCTCCTCGGGCACCCTCGCTCGCTCCTCGGCCGCCTTTCGGACCCGTTCGTGCTCTGCGTCGTCGCTCACGCGTCCACCCCCTAAGCCCGGATCTCGAAGAATGTGTACCCGGGTCGTGGTCTGTCCCAACGGAGCTCCGACGATTCTGCTGGGGCAGTGTGCGGGGGTTCTACGACGAGCTGCTCCGGCCTGACCTCGCACGTCTCGTGAATCGACATGCGGCCACGCCGCAAACCCCGGTCCTACGGCGATTCGCGCGTGAGGCATCGGCCTAGCATCGCCACGCGATGGAGCCGTCCGCCGAGGTCGAAGGTGCGCTCCGGCGCTTCGTGCGCAGCGTCGTCGCCGGGGACCTGGAGACGATTCTGGCCGTGCAGTCCACCGAGGCGGGTCGGCGTCTCGTCGGGACCGACCCCGCGAGTGGTACACCGACGACGAGATCGACGTCTCGTGGCGTTTGCAGCTGGCCGACCTCGTCGCAGCGGGAACGACGCTCCGCGATCTCGAGGTCGAAGGTTTCGAGGAGGGAACCGTCGCATGGGGCGCCGCGACCTTCGTGCAGCATGTCGGCGCGGTCACGCGAGCTGCGGGTTCGCGTGACCGCGGTGTTGCGCCTCGAGCGGGGGCATTGGCACGTTGTCCAGATGCATGCATCGACGGGCGTCACCAACGAAGATGCGCTGGGGATCGAGCTGGTGACGACATTCGACGCCGTCGCCGACGCAGTCCGTGAACGGAGGCCCGACCTGGGCGTGCCTGCCCGCGCCGGACGGGACCGTAACGCTGCTGTTCACCGACATCGAAGCGTCGACACTGCTGGCGGAGCGCATCGGTGACGCGCAGTCGGGCGCGACTCCTTCGGTGGTTGCGGGAGATCACGTATGACGCAGCGCACGCGAAGCGCGGATTCGTTGTCAAGTCCTTGGGCGACGGGTTCATGATCGCGTTCCCGTCGGCGTCGGATGGAATCGCTGCCGCGATCGAGATGCGGGACCGCGCCGGCCGAGGGCTGGGAGGGTGAGTCGATCCGGATCCACGCGGGCCTGCACTCGGGCGACGCCGTGCGCGACCTCGACGACTTCTACGGTCACACGGTGACGGTGGCGGCGCGCGTGGCTGCGCTCGCGAACGGTGGTGAGATACTGGTGACGCGTGTCGTGCGAGAGCTTGCCCGTGGTGGCGGCTTCGAGTTCGACGCTCCACGCGTCACCGAGTTGAAGGGGCTCGACGGCACCTACGAGGTCGCGGCCGTCCGTGCCGGCGCGCAGACGATTCCATCCTGAGGCTCGCGGTCCAGACCGACAGATCGGTCGCGCAGAAGAACGGGGCCACGTCGAGGCAGGAGGCCGCGGACCGCTCGGGTCGGGGGCGCTCAGGAAGCGGCACGCACGGCCGGAGACCACCACGGGCGCGAGGAGTGATCGTTCAGGGAAGCGCCTTCCTCGACAACGCCCTCAACGCGTAGTGACAACATGATGTGGGCCATGCGTTCGGACCTGAAGGGTTCGGCGCTCAGCGCGGTTCGTCTACTCACCCATACCGACCACAGACGAACGGGAAGGTCCCCCTTGGCGAGCGCTCGCGTGAGGTGAGCAGACGCCGCGGAACGGGTCCGGGCCTGATCTTCCGGCCCGTTGTGACCAACTCGTGACCACAGGCCCTCGACGGGCCGACAGCGCGGGCGCTGACCTGCGAAAACTCGGTGTCGGAGGGGCGTTCATACCCGAACGCACACCAGCCGTCGTACGTGGTGAGCTCTTCCTCGGCGGCTAACCGCTTCCCGGTCGCGCGGGTGCCCGGCTGGACGAACAGCGCGCACCAGAGCCATCCCGCGAGCTCGTCATGAGCGTCTGGCACCGGGCAGACGGCATTCGCTGGCGTCCCTCTGGCCCGAAGATGATCAGAGAGCCGTCGCGGTGGCGGTTCTTACGCGGCGCACCGCGCCGAGAGCCCCGGCGGGGTCCGCGGTCAGGCAGAGGCCCTGGCGCCCCGACGCGGCGCGAGGATGCGCACCAGCGACATGAAGAGCACGACGATCGCCGCGAGCAGGCAGGCGACCCGGAAGAGCACGCTCTGACGGTCGGTGCCGACGAGCAACCCGTGGATCGTCGCGATCGTGAACAGCAGGTAGCTCGACAGGTGGACGGCATGCCAGGCGCGACGTGACATGCGCTTCATCAGGAGTGACGTGATCTCGATTGCGAGCAGGAGGTACAGCGCGACGATGCCGAGGGCAAGTGCTCCGGTGTGATAGCCGCTGGCGAACGGCACGAACAGGTCGGCGGCCGTGAACTGGACGAAGGTGTCGGCCCACAGCCCGACGAGATGCACGACGACGAACACCACGGCCAAGCCGGCGACGAAGCGATGGACATCGAGGACCCACGCGGGGGCGGGGCGGCGAACCAGCCGGGTGGCGAGTTGCAATCCACCGATGACCGCGAGCGTGAGCAGTGCCCACCCGACGATGCCTCCCGCACGGGCGACATACCACCACGTCTGGGAGCGCATGACGGGAGTGTACGGCCATGGGCGTCAGCTGCCCTTCGTCTTCGTGTGCGCGACCGGGAGCCGCAGCCGACTTCGTGTTCGTGGTGGCTGCTTTGGTGCTGGCGGGGGTCGTCGGTGGCACTCGTCGACCCACTCGTCGACGACTGGACCGCTGCCACGGTCGGAGTCGCCACCGGCGCGGTGTTCGTTGCCCGCGAGCAGCATGGATCCGCCGATGCCGAAGAACGACGCCACGCTCAGGCCCGCGAGCAAGATGCGCGACGCCTTCGCCGGGTGGCGCCGGCGCGCGGCCGGACGCGAACCTGTCGTCGTGCTCCCACCGTCCGTGGAGGTCGTCGTGGAGGGAGGCCTGCTGGAAGCGGCCCGGCGCTCCTGGAGTCGGCGCAGCCGTTCCGCCTGGTCGAGCGGATCATGCTTGTCAGTCATCGGATTCACCCCTGGTCTGGGTCTGCGTCGGACGACCCACTGGAGTGGTCGCCCGAATGGCCGCCGGCGCTCGTGCTGCCGGTCGAAGCGGAGCTGGTAGTCCTCGAGTTCGTGGTCGTCGAGTTCGTGGGCGTCGAGTTCGTGGCGATGGAGGCAGCCTGAGCCGACGGCGTCGGTGGCGCCGGCGCCGTCGACCCGAGCACACCGGTGCCGGCACCGATGGCGAACAGCGCAGAGGACGCGACCATGGTGATCGCGGCCGCCGTGGCCAATGCCTTGCTTCGTTCCATGTCCTGCTCCTCGTTGTCGGGATCCCTTCGGGGGGATCGCCAGCGATCTACAAAGGAGACAACGCGCCGGGGATGAAGGTCGACCGAGGGTTCGCATGAAGCTTCCGTGAAGGGCGCGGTCCCGACCCGGTGGGTGGCGCTACCGTCTCCGAGCGTGCCGGGACCGTCGAAGCCGCGAGTGCTGATCGCCGACGACGAGGCCAAGATCCGCGAACTGCTCGCCGGCTACTTCGAGGCCGAGGGCTTCGACGTCACGATGGCGCGTGACGGCGACGAGGCCCTCCGCGCGGCGCGGGAGTCCAGCCCCGATGTCGTGCTCCTCGACGTGATGATGCCCGGGATCGACGGCATCGAGGTGTTGCGCCGGCTCCGCGCAGACTCCGACGTGTACGTGATCATGCTCACGGCTCGTTCCGATGAGGTCGACAAGGTGGTCGGCCTCTCGGTCGGTGCCGACGACTACGTCACGAAGCCGTTCAGCCCCCGCGAGCTGGTTGCCCGGACTCGCGCGGTGCTGCGACGCGGACGGGCGACCGTGACGCCGGATCCGGGCGAACGACTGGAGTTCGGCGCCCTGACCATCGACGCGACCCGCCACGAGGTCACCCGCAACGACACCCCGGTGGAGCTGAGCGCGCTCGAGTTCGATCTGCTCGTCGCGCTCGCTCGCGTGCCCGGCCGAGTGTTGACCCGGGCACAGCTCCTCCAACAGGTCTGGGGTTGGAACTTCTTCGGCGACGAGCGCGTCGTCGACGTGCACATCCGGAGCATCCGTCGCGCGCTCGGCGACCCCGCGGACGCGCCCCAGCTCATCGGCACCGTCCGTGGGGTGGGCTACAAGTTCCTGCCGTCGCCGTGAATCGACTCCGCCGTCTCGATGTGCGGCTGTTCGTCTCGTACGCGCTCGTCGTGGGAGTCGTCGTCGCCGCGCTCGCGATCACGTTCGGACTGCGCGCGACCTCCGAGTTCGACGACCGCATCCGGGGCCACGAGAACGCGCATCTCGAGGAGGAGACGCACCAGGCGTTCGTCGACGCGCTCTGGAGCACGCTCCCGATCGCGCTCGTGTTGAGCGTCGGCGGCGCGAGCATCGTCACGCTGTTCGTTACGCGACGAATCCTCCGGCCGATCAACGACGTGCGCACTGCGACGAAGCGGCTTGCGGCGGGACACTACGACGAGCGGGTGACGCCGCCTCGTGAGCTCGAGCTCGCCGCACTCGCTGCAGATGTCAATCAACTCGCCGCCGCGCTCGAGACGACCGAGCGTCGACGTGCGCAGCTGATCTCCGAAGTCGCGCATGAGATGCGCACCCCGCTCACGACGATCAGCGGATATGTCGAAGGCATCATGGATGGCGTGTTCTCACCGACCGACGAGCTCCTCGCGACGGTGTCGGAGGAGACCGCCAGGCTCGAACGGCTGGTGTCCGATCTCGCCACGCTCTCCCGCGCCGAAGAGAACGCCCTGCCCCTGCAGATCACACGGGAAGATCTCGGCGCGCTGGCCACTGCGGTCGCTGCGCGCCTCCGTCCACAGTTCGAAGATCAGCACGTCACCCTCGACGTGCAGGATGGTGTGGTCCTGCCCGTCGACGTCGATCGTGATCGCGTGATCCAGGTGATCACCAACCTGGTCGGGAACGCGTTGACCTACACGCCCGCGGGCGGTCGCGTCGTCGTCGAGTCGAGCGAACGTGCAGGCGAGGCGACGGTGACGGTGCGCGACACGGGAATCGGGATCGCCGACGACGATCTCCGGTTGATCTTCGAGCGCTTCTACCGCGTACCCGACCTGCCTCGACCCCCGGGAGGTAGTGGCATCGGCCTCACGATTGCTCGCAGCATCGCACGAGCGCATCGGGGTGACATCACCGCGTCATCACCGGGCCGCGGTCTCGGGTCGACGTTCACCCTCGAGCTCCCGCTCGCAGACGTCTAGCCTCGGAGGACTTGGTGGATGCCGTCGTGATCCATCCGGATCACCTACAGATCCTGGTCAACGGAGCGTCGCCGGTCAACGTCACCCTGGCCGAGGTCGGGCTGGGGGCCCCAGGTGCGAAAACAAGCGTGTCGGAGGGGGGACTCGTCGATCAGCGCCACGCGATTTCGTTGACGCGCACCGTGCCGTTGGCCGCGACGTAGGTGGTAGTGCTTCTTGCGGGTGCCGGGCAGTGGTTCGATGAACTTCACATCGACCTGGACCCGGTGACCCGGCACCGGCTTCTCGTAACGCTTACAACGGTCGGTGTGACGCTTGTAGCGCTGTGACGAGGCAGTCGGTTCAGCCCGCAGCGCTTACCTGGGCATTCGCGGCGACCCCTTCGTCTCGCGTTGCGCGAACTCCGACCATTGGTCCACTAGACGCAGCAGGTCCCAGTTGAACGCGTCGGGCGCGACAATGCGACCCAGGCCTCGTGCTCGCTGGCGAAGGTGGCGGCGATGACTTCACCGTCGTAGGCCACCTGTCCGTGGATCGCCCACGTTCGCGGGCCGATCCTCATGACGTCGTGGTCGATCTCGACGTTCATGATCTCGAGTTCGGACACGATGTCGCCGTGCTGGTGCTCGTTCACCCTTCGGATCGGATTCATAGGGCGACCTCCTCGTTGTGCAGCGTTGTGTTCATCCGGTGGCGACATCGCGGTGCTTGAAGAGCAGCGTGGCCACGACACCGAGTGCGACCGCCCCGGCCACGGTCCCGACGGCCGCAAGGAGATCGGGATCCTGCGCGGGGACCAGCGACATTGAGTGGAACAGCGACAACCGTTCGAGGACGCGCAGGCTCGTGACCGTGGATCCGAGGAGTTGGACCACGATGGAGAAGCCCACGTTGCCGTACACCGCTGCCGCTGCGTGTCGGGGCGACACGACGAAGACCACGGCGCCGAGTCCGAGTGAGAGCAGCGCGGTCGGAATGACATTGGCGCCGGCGCCGAGCATGTCGAGCAGACCAAGGTGGACGCCTTGCGTGGCGGCGCCGATCCAGAAGCCTGCTCCGGCGAGCAGTGCGGCCGCGGCGACGGCAGCCCCGCAGAGCAGCAGGCGTCCCGCCAACCATGCGGCGCGGCGCTCGGGTGCCACGAGTATGTGGACGAGGCGACCACTCGATTCTTCGTCGTTCGCGGCACCGAGCTGGGAGGCGGGGAGCAGGGCGATGATGGTCGCGACGAGGAGGAACGCCACTCCCGCGTACTTCGTGGCGAAGCTACCCGCGACGTCGAACTTGTCGAGCGTGTCGCGCAACGAACTCGAAGCAGACGTAGCCGCTTTGGCGACGATCCCGAAGGCGAGACCCGCGGCGAAGACGCCGCCGCACCATGCCCCGAGCGTCGGCAGTTCGAGGCGGGCGGCAAGACCGGACGGTGACCGGAGCCCGAACGTACGTGGAGCGGCGTCGTCACGGCTGGACACGATGCCGTCGCCCGCGTCGCGCCGCGCCGCGAGGACGATCGCGAGCACGCCGAGGGCGATGACCGTCAGCGTCGCAGGCACGAACGGGACGAACGTCGTTGCGGGTGAAGGGGTGCACGTGCTCGCTCCACCCGAAGGGCGTCGTCCAGGCGAGCCAACGGGTCCCGGATCCGGAGTCGGCGATCATCCGGAGCACGAAGCTCACCGCGAGCACCGCGACTCCCATGCCGGCGGCGACGCGTCGGGTCTTGCCGAGTTGCGCGGTGACCGCGCCCACCGCCGCGAACACCACCGCAGGCACGGCGAGGCTCGCGGCGTACACGGTGCTGTCGCCGACCCCGAACCCGATGTCGCCGTCGCGGCCGGCGAGCCACGTGAAGATCGAGACCGCGGTGGCGACGACACCGATCGCCGCCCCGAGACCGACGAGCGTCGCCGCGGTCGCGCGCGCGGCTCGGGTGTTGCCGGCGAGCACGAGTTGCCAGCGTCCGGCGTCCTCCTCCCCGCGGAGGAGCCGAACTGCAGCCAGCAGGCTCCACAGCGCGGCGATCGTCGTGAGGAAGACGAAGAGCTTGTAGACGGTGTAGCCACCGACGGTGTCGAGCGAGGTCACGGGCCCGAGCAGGACGGCCAACCCGGAGTCGCGTCCAGTCGACAACGCGAGCTCGTGGCGACTGGCGGCCGACGGGAACGAGGAGATGTACGACGAAGCGGTGGCGGCAACCGTCACGCCGAACGCGACCCCGCACGCGATCGCGCCGGTCCGCACCTGGCGGAAGGCGCGCCGGGCGATGGCAGCATCGGCGCTCGATCCGCGGCGCTCGCCGATGTCCACCGACTCCACCGCGGTCGGGCGCGTGAGTGTCGCGTTCATGCCGCGTCCCCGTAGCGCGAGAGGAACAGCTCCTCGAGCGACGGCTCACGCGTGCGGACCTGGCTGACTCCGGCCTCCGCGAGGACCTTCATCAATGGCTGCATCGATCCGGTGACGTCGCATTCGATCGTGTGGTCGTCGACGGCAACTTCCGCGACACCCTCGACGCCCGAGAGGTCGGGAACCGCACCGGTGAACGTCGCCCGGACCCGTACCGACGCCACGCGACGGATCGATCCCAGATCGCCGCTCTCGATGATCCGTCCCGCGCGCAGCATCGCGAGCCGGTCGCACACGGCATCGACCTCACTCAAGATGTGCGACGACAGGAACACCGTCTGTCCGCGGTCACGGGCTTCGAGCACACACGTCCGGAAGACCTGCTCCATGAGCGGATCGAGCCCGGTGGTCGGCTCGTCGAGGACGAGCAGCTCCGCGCGACTGGCGAAGGCCGCGATCAGGAGCACTTTCTGGCGGTTGCCGTGGCTGTAGGCACGGACCTTGCGGTCGAGCGTGAGGTCGAAGCGCTCGACGAGTTCGCCGCGGTACGCGTGGTCGACCGACCCATGGATCGCGCCGAGGAAGTCGAGCACCTCCGCACCGGTCAAGGAAGGCCACAGGTTGGCCTCGCTCGGGACGTACGCGAGGCGGCGATGGATCGCCGGCGCGTCGCGTACGACGTCCAGGTCGAAGATCTGCGCCGCACCTGCGGTCGGTCGGATCAGCCCCAGGAGGAGGGCGATGGTGGTCGACTTCCCGGCGCCGTTCGGTCCGAGATAGCCGAACACCGTGCCGGCGTCGATCTCGAGGTCCAGGTGCTCGAGCGCCACAGTGTGCCCGTACCGCTTGGAGAGCTGCTGCGTCCGCACCGCTGCCACCACGTCCGTACCTCCTGGAGCGACGCCAGTTCGGTGTCGGTCCCGGACTCTGACGATTCACGATTCCCCGATGTGACAGCCGTTGGGAGTCACATTCCGGAGGTGTCACGTTCCGGCGGTGTCGTTCGTCAAGCCACCATCGAAGAACCAGGAGGCACATCGATGAAGGTGTTCGTTGCCGGTGGCACAGGCGTGATCGCACGGCAGCTGGTGCCGCTCCTCGGCGAGGTCGGCGTCGACGTCGTCGTGATGACGCGACCCAATTCGCGCGTGGAGATCCCCGGCGTGCGTGTCGTGAACGCCGACGCGCTCGACCGCGAGTCCGTGCGCTCGGTAGTGCGAGACGCGGCACCCGACGTGATCGTGAACCTGCTCACCGCGATTCCGCGCACGCTCGACTCACGCCACCTTGATCGTGACATGGCGCTGACGAACCGGTTGCGAATCGAAGGCACCGCCCATCTCGTACAAGCGGCGCGTGGTGCGCGAATCATCTCCGAAGGGCTCGCCTACGCCTATCGACCCGAAGGGGGACCCATCGCCGACGAGACACGACCGCTCTGGGTGCACGCGCCCCGGCCGTATCGCCCGACGGTCGCCGCGCTCCTCGAGCTCGAACGGCTGACCATGCAGGCCGGCGGCACCGTCGTCCGACTCGGGCACCTCTACGGTCCGGGCACCGCCTTCGCTCCGGGTGGCGAGTTCGTCGAACGAGTCCGAGGGTGTCGTGCGCCCCAGGTGGGTACAGGAAAAGCGATGTTCTCGTTCGTCCACACCCACGACGTGGCGACGGCCATCACCGCCGCACTGGACAAAGACGTCGCCGGCGCGATCAACATCGTCGACGACACACCGGTGTACGTCCACGAATGGCTCCCAGAGCTCGCCCGCATCATCGGCGCGCCGGCACCGCGCCGCGTCCCCACGCCGCTGGCCCGCGTCGTCGCGGGCGCATGGGGCGTGGCGTTCATGAACCGGATCGTCGGCGCCGACAACAGTCGCGCACGACTCGCACTGGACTGGCGCCCCCACTTCACGTCGTGGCACGACGGATTCGCGACCGAGCTGACATCTCAGTCTGGTCGTCCCGAGGCTCGGTGACACGGTGACGGGCATCAGCGCGTCCGACGAGTTCCTCCGCCATCGCACGCGACTCCTCGGCATCGCCTACCGGTTGCTCGGCAGCATGTGGGACGCCGAGGACATCGTGTCGGAGGCGATGGTGCGATGGCTGCGGGTCGAGCACTCCGAGATCCGTGAGCCGGCCGCCTTCCTCACCACGATGGTCACGCGACTCGCCCTCGACCAGTTGACCTCCGCGCGCGTGACCCGGCAGAGCTATGTCGGTCCGTGGCTCCCCGAGCCGACGCTGACCGACTCGTCGGTCCTCGGGCCGCTCGACTCGCTCGAGCTGCGCGAGTCCGTGTCCGTCGCCACCCTGCACGTGTTGGAGGAGCTCACCCCGCCTGAGCGCGGCGTGTTCGTCCTGCGCGAGGCGTTCGACTTCCCCTTCGCCGAGATCGCCGAGATCCTCGACATCTCCGACGCTGGCGCGCGCCAACTGTTCCATCGCGCCCGGCACCACATCGCGGAGCACGGGCACCGCTTCCAAGCCGACCCGGTGGAGCACGCCACCCTCCTGGACGAGTTCCTGCGCGCGGTGGTCACCGGCGACCTCGACGACCTCGAGCACCTCCTGGCCGACCAGGCGGTCTCGTACAGCGACGGTGGCGGCAAGGTCCGCGCCGCGATCCGCCCGGTCAACGGGCGCGCCAACATCGTCAAGTTCTTCCGCGGTCTCGTCCGTCGCTTCGACGTCGGCGAGGTTCGCCTGGTCGAGGCCAACGGACGCGCGGCCGCGGTCTTCAGCATCGGCCGCCACACCGAGCTCCTGACCATCGAGGTCCACGACCACGCGATCCACGCCATCTACGGGATCGTCAATCCCGACAAGTTGACGTACGTCGAAGAACAGATCTCCCACTACAGCTGAAGGAGCGCCGATGAACGCGCCGCCGGCGTTCGTCTTCCCACCACCGAGCGGGCCGTACCGGATCGGCACCGTGACCCGGCACTGGGTCGACCACGGACGCCGAGAGGTGCTCTCCAGCCGGCCCAGCGATCGGCGGGAGCTGATGGTGCAGCTCTGGTACCCGGCGCACGACGTGCCGTCGGCGCCGCGAGCTCCGTACCTCCCCGACGCCGAGGGGGTGGCTCCGGCCTTGGCGGACTTCCTCGGCGTGCCGCCGTCGACCCTCGAGCCTCTCGCGCGCGTGACCACGAACGCAGTCGAGGGCGCGCCCATCGCGGACGACGGCACGGTCTTCCCGGTGCTGATCATGTTGGTGGGGATCAAGGGCAGCTACCGGCAGATCCAGACGTTCCAGGTCGAGGAGCTGGTGTCGCACGGGTACGTCGTCGCCGCCATCGACCAGCCGTACTCGGTGGCGATGGTCGTGTATCCCGATGGTCATCGGGTGGCCTACGACGATCGATGGGCACCGCCGCGCAGCGCGTTCATGGACGCGCACATCCCCTACCTCGCCCGCGACGTGAGCTTCACGATCGATGAGCTCTGCACGCTCGCGCACGCCGAGCCGAACCAGATCCTGACCGGACGACTCGACCTCGAGCATGTCGGACTCGTCGGTCATTCGTTCGGTGCGGTCATCGGGGCCGAGGCCTGCCGGGTCGATTCGCGCGTGCGGGCCGCGTTGCTGGAGGAGGCGTTCATGCCCGCAGATGTCGTTCGCGACGGCTTGGTGCAGCCGGTCATGTTCATCACCCGTCCGAGCGACAGCATGCGCCTCGAACGAGCATCCGCCGGCGGGTGGACCGAGAGCGACATCGACGAGACCCTGGGCACGATGCGAGCCGTGTACGACCACCTGCCCGACGACGGCTATTTCGTCCAGATCCCGCGCAGCTTCCACCTCGACATGACCGACGCCCCGTTCCTCTCGTCGTTGGTCGCGTGGCCTGGTCTCACCGGTCCGCTCGGTGGCGACCGCACCCATCGAATCATCAACGCCGCTTCGGTCGCGTTCTTCGATCGCGAGCTCCGACACGAGCCCGCGCGACTGCTCGACGGACTCCCCTCACACTTTCCCGAAGTGCTCTTCGAATCCCGTCGCTGAAGTCGAGCGTCACCGAGCCGCGACCCTCAGACCGGCTTCCCAGCCCGGTGCTCGCCCACTCGACGGCGGATGGAGCCTGTCCGTGTCGACACCCGCGCGCGCGAGCAGCCACGAGACGAACGAGTTCGAGTTCCACATCTCCCCCGCGCGTAGCTCGTCACGCCCCCACGTGCAGAGCGGGAACTCGGGAACGAGCGCGAGGACCCGGTTCGCCACCGAGGCATCGCTGCTCACGCACACGGGGCCGTCCAGCGGTGAGGGCACGTTCGGCACTGGACCGTCAGCCCAGCAACGCACCTCGTAGCGGAACACACGCGACCGGTCGAGGAACCGCGCGCCGACCGGCCCCTCGGCAACGACGCCGCGATCTCCGGGCTGCACCGGAACCGCGACCTCGATCCTCCATGTTCTGCCGTTCGCCTCCACCAGGAGCGCAGAGTGGTAGAGGTCACGACGCGGACGACGCTCCCGCGCCGCGACCACCGCCTCGTACAGCCGACCGCTCCAGCGCACCGGTGCGCCGTGCGGGCCCAGGCCCAACGGGACCCAGAACACGTCGACCCGGCCACCGGTCGATGTCATGCCCGGGCCACCTCACGGACCTCGGCCCGCATGATGGCGTTGAAGCGCTCGCGCTCCTCCACGTTGGGGAGGTGCGCCGAGTGCTCGAACCAGATGAGGTGCTTCGATGGTGCGCGCAGCGCGTCGAAGTAGCGAGCGGAGAGGATCGACGGGACCTCCCAGTCGTGTCGTCCCTCCATGAAGAAGACCGGCACCCGTACCGCAGGCACCTGCTCGAACAGGTCAACCTCGAGGAGTTGCGGCCACAGCGCGCGCATGGAACCGAGAACCCCTCGGAGGTAGTTCATGCGATCGCGCCAGGTGTACTCCGAGGAGAAGAGCACGCTTCGGAGCAGCATCCCCATCGCACCGTGACGACGGGCTCGCACCTCACCGCCGAACCTCGCCACGTAGCTGCGTTCCGTCATGGTCTTTCTCCGCCAGTCGCCTGCATACGGAGGCGGGCCGATCTTCTCGAGGGATCGGACTGCACGCCGATCGTGACGTCGCCGTGCCTGGTCGAGCGTCCATTCGTACGAGAGTGCCTCGCCCTCGGCCATGTCGGCGATCTGCCCGATGCCCACGTAGCACGAGTACAGCTCCGGCGACCTCGCCACCGCCAGCGCGCCGATGGCACTGCCCCAGGAATGACCGACGAGCACCAACCGCTCCTGTCCGAACTTCTGCAGGAGGCGCTGCGACAGTTCGCAGGTGTCCTCGACGAACTGGTCGATGTTCATCGCGCCCGCGTCTCGGATCGCGGCGTACGACTTGCCGGCGCCGCGCTGGTCCCAGTTCACGACCGTGAAGTACCGCTCGAGATCTCGCATGTTGCGACGGTTCAGGGCCAACTGCGACGTGCCGGGACCCCCATGGAGATAGAGCAGAATCGGGTTCGAAACGTCCTCCGAGCGCTCGAGCACCCACTGATCAGCTCCGCCGATCCTGATGCGTTCGAGCGTGTCGGCTCGCATCCTCTCAACCGCCTCCGGCTCCGCGCGGCGTGAACCACGGCCGGTCCGTGACCCGTCGCGACGACTCACGCGTTTGACATACCCATTGATGACACCCGGGCGAACGACATGCTGCAACGAGCGCCCATTGGGCCTGGAGCGGATGTGAGCGAGGCCCACGACCCAGAACGTAACGACAAGCAGCCCGCCACCTCTGGGCTCGCCGCCGCGGCGAGTTCCTCACAAGCCTTCTCGCCGGCGGCTCAACAAGGCCACTGTCGTGGACGCCGCCTTACGCACGCTCATCGAGGAGGCAGGGGCGAACGCCAGCCGCCGCGCCGTGATCGATGCTCATCCCGCGGCGGTCTCGGAGCGCGGCATAGGACTTCCCTGCGCCGCGCTGGTCACAGTTCACGACCGTGAAGGACGGCTCGAGAGCTCGGGGGTTGCGACGGTTCAATGTCAACTGGGACGTGCCAGGGCCACCATGGAGGTAGAGCACGATCGCGTTCGAGAGATCCTGTGACCGCTCGAGCACCCACAGATCAGTCCCGCCGATCCTGACGCGTTGAAGCGTGTCAGCCTTCATCGGACAGCCTGAGGCTCTCGGTGACGGCACCGACGGCTCGAGTGCGTCCGGGGAGCTGCGACCCTGCCTTCGCCTGTTCCGTACTCGTCGTCATGCTTGCGAGGGCAATCGTCGCGTGGCGAACAGCGGTCGCATCGGCATAGCGGTGCCGCGAGCTCCGGGCAGCCGAGCACAGAACTACGCCACTGCTCTGCGCGCCCGGACGGTTCGCCGGAGCATCACGATCCCCGCCAGCAGCACGACGAGTCCAAGGAAGAGCGAGCCGGCAGGTACCCACCATGGCATCCGATCCAGGGTGACTGCCGATGACACGATCCGCACGCGCACCGGCCGCGACCCGTCGGCGTTCATGGCGAACACGACCTGCGGACCATCGGTAGCGTCCCAGCGCAGTGTCTGTGTGCCGACGCCTTCGTCGTGTGCGGTCCACTCGACCGCCCGGACCGGCGGCGTCGCCGGTGCCGCGCCGTCGTGTTCGGTGCGATTGCCGTGTTCATCGACCGTCGTGTAACCGATGCCGGCGAGGTAGTTGCCGATCGTGTCCGGAGCGGCGACGCCGACGAAGATCGGCGTCGTCGCCCGCCGGCGCGACCTTGACCCGCACCGAACCTGTCCATCCGAACCACGCCGTGCGCCAGTTCGTGCTCTCGGTGGCCAACCCGTATTGGTTGGTGCGGTAGCTCCCATGCGCGCCGAGGTCGACGTATGTCTGGCCGGAACTGGCCACTGCTGCGAGCGCGCCGGCGGCTGAGCATGCCGACTGCGCCGACGACAAGAACCAGGCCGATCAGGAGGCCCGACACTCGCCGCGGAGGCCACTTTCGCGGCGTCCGCGTCGCATCGGGCGAGCGAGGCTGGCTCGGAGCGTCCATCACCGTCTTCAAGGTGTCCATGTCGGTCTCCTTCCTGCGCGCTCGGATGTGCCGGTCACCGCACCAGTCGATGAGGTAAGGGTTGTCCGCGGAGGGTCGAGTGCTCGATCTCCTCGACACGTGCCAGTCCGGCCCAGGCTTCCTTCTCAGTGGCGAAGGTGGCCGCGATCACTTGTCCGTCGTACGCGATGTATCCGTGGATCGCCCATGTCCGTTCGCTCATCGCGATCACGTCCTGGTCGATCAGAACGCGCTCCTCCACGAGTGCTGTGATCCAACGCTCGTCATCCTCACGGTTGTACGGGACTCCGTCTGCTCGGGTCATCGTTCGTCCAATGCGCCTCATGCCGTTCGGGGGCGGCGTCGCGCTCACGGCTGATGGTTCGTCGAGTTCTCCCTCGTTGACATCGGTGTCTCTGCGGGGGTTCGTGGGTGGACTGCGCGGAGTCGTTCGGCTCTGGCACGGCCGTTGAGTTCAGCGAGGTAGCGGTGCACTTGCACGACCGCCATGGCTCCTTCGCCGACGGCTGACGCGACGCGCTTGATCGAGCCGTGTCGCACATCACCTGCGAAGAAGATCCCCGGCGTGCTCGATTCGAGGAAGAGTGGTTCGCGTTCGAGCTTCCACCATGTGCCGCGACCGCCGTCGGCCAGTACGTCGGGTCCGGTCATGAAGAATCCGGCGTCGTCGCGCCGTACCCAGTCGACTCGTCCGGAACTCGGGACACCTCCGATGAGGATGAAGAGTGCGTCAGCGTCAAGGGTTTCGATCCTTCCGGCCGTGTCGATGGACAGGGCCTCCAGGTGCTCTTCGCCGAGCGCGCGCTCGACCTGTGCGTTCGTGCGTACGGTGATGCGCGGGTGCTCTTCGCAGCGTGCTACCAGGTACGTCGACATTTCGTCCGCGAGCGACTTCGCGCGCACGACCATGGTCACGTGCGCGGCGAATTCGGCGAGATACAGCGCGGCCTGGCCAGCCGAATTGGCGCCGCCGACGACGAAGACGTGGCCGTCGCGGTGGAACGCAGCCTCGCGCGGAGCTGATCCGTAGTACACGCCAGAACCCAGCAGCTCGTGCACGCCAGGCACGTGGAGCTGGCGATAGTGCGAGCCGGTCGCACCGATTCCGGCGCGAGCGCGCACGACCGCACCGTTGACGAGCGTGACAAGCGCGTTGCCTTCGTCGTCGGTGGTTGTGCTCGTGAAATCACTGCCGATCACGAATTCTGCGCCGAACCGGGCGGCCTGACTGAACGCTGCCTCAGCGAGGTCACCACCAGAGATGCCGTCGGGAAATCCGGGATAGTTCTCGATCCGCGCACTGGTGCCGGCCTGACCGCCGACCGCATGGTGCTCTACAACGACCGTGTCAAGGCCTTCGGACGCCGCGTACACGGCAGCGGTGAGGCCTGCCGGTCCGGCCCCAACGATGACGACGTCGTACAGGTCCTTCTCGGGGCGCGTGTGTAGCCCGACGCGTTCGGCCAGTTGTCCGCGAGCAAGGTTGAGATCGGTTTCGTCGTCCTTCCCGCTGGGCCACTGCGCAACTGAGCCGTCTGCCGCCACCACGATGGGAAGGCGCAGGCCGGTGGGGACCCGCGCGCCGAGCGCTCGTACGAGCGGGTCCCGGTCGAGATCGACCCATCTGAACGCAACTCGATTGCGGCTGAGGAAGTCGCGCAAGTCCTGCACATGTGGCGAATTCCGACGACCGACGAGATACGCGCCGCCGGGGCCGTGATCCACGATCGCCTCGATCACACGCGGGTCGGGCCGATGATGGATTCCACGAGCACGGGCGGCGCCGGACTGCGAGGGATCGGCCGCAGCATCGGATCGCTCTTGCGTTCTGAGTGCATTCACATCCGCTCCAATCACCGATCGCTGAGTGCGCTCCGAGTGCGGACGAGCACGCGCGTCCCACGGCTGCTCGGATCTCTACCTCCGCACGAGAGAAGTCACTGTGTTTTGACCGTACGGAACTGCCGATCGCGCGGCATCACCCGAAGGTGCACACGGCGGTGGTATTTGGCGCGAACGGCCTGCGCCCGACGCGAGCGGGTAGCCGACGATCAGGCCCGCGAATCGCGAGCGCTCTCGGCTGCGTCGACGAGCAGGCCGAGTTCGCGCGCTCTGGCGGTCGCTTCTGTCCGGTTGGTCGCGCCCAGCTTCTCGAAGATGTGGGAGACGTGCTTCTTGACCGTGTCCAGCGCGACGAAGAGCTCGCCGGCGATCTGCCGATTGGTCTTTCCTGTCGCGACCAGTACGAGTACCTCACGCTCGCGCTCAGTTAGCGGCTCGACAAGGCCTGGAATGCCGGTCCCGCGGCTCGCCATCGACGTCGAAGGGGACGCGTCGTGTTCGATGACGCGCAGGAGTTGGCCGAGGTATCCGAGCGGCACGTCGCGAGCAGTCGTGCGGTCACTGCGCTGGACCGCGACGAGCTGGCTGAGCAGTTCGCCCATTCGTGCACCCTCATCAGCGAACAGCCTCACGTAGCCCTGCGGATAGGCAAGTTCGAGCGCGCTGGCCAATGTCCCAACGGCATCGAGCTGGTCGCCGATTGCGGACACGACGAGTGCCCGAAGCACGTTGATTTCGATGATGCTGCTTGTCCGCTCCTGCGTCTCGGCCAATGCGAGCAATCGATCGAGAAGCGCCCGTGCTCGGTCGGGCTGGTCCTGAGCGAGCAACAGCCGGGCCAGCACGAGATGTTCGGGCTCTCGGGCGTAACTCGCGGCGTCGCTGGCGCTCAGGCCGCGCTCGCTTGCCCAGCGGACCACAGCGGCAAGGCTCCCTTGAACAAGCAGCAGTCGGGCGCGCAGTGCCGGGAGGGGATCGAGCAAACTCGCCACGCCGTGGCTTGCGCCCCCAAGTTGGTATTCCCCGAGGATGTCGAGGGCACCGGTCGGATCTCCCTCAGCGAGTCGAATCCGCGCCAGAGTCGCCAGGCCTGCGGCCACTGGTCGCGAGTAGGTCATCGGGCCCGCGGCGGCAGTCAACGCGGTGTTGAGCTGGCGACACAGTGCGACGCCCTCCGTCGCATACTCCAAGGCGATGACCAACTCGTCACGCTGGTAGGCGATCTGAGCCAGACCTACATGAGCGATCCCCGCGGCCGGCAGGCCCCGCCCATCGGGCGCCCGGCTGATCTCGAGCGCCCAACGGTAGGTCTCGGCCGCGGCGTCCAGCTCGCCGCGGGCGCGCTGGACGAAACCGAGCAGCTCGCATGCTCGTAGTGCGGGATAGACGAATCCTTCTGCTCGGAGTTCGGCAACGCTGGACCTCAGGGCCTGTTCGGCGTCACCGAACTCCCCGCGCTCGACCTCGACCGCGTGCGCGTGGAGCCGAGCCGCAGATGACAGGAGGCATTGGTCTGTGTCGACTTCCGCGATTGCCTGACGATCGAGCACGATGGCGTCTTCGGTGTCGCCGCGGAGGTCGGCGAGGTAGGCACGCCAGTACGCGAGCGCCGCCGGGACGTTGGCCACCAGGCTGCCAGCGATGCCGGCCGACGGTTCGAAGGGCTCATCCGGCGGCGCATGCTCGAGCGCGCGCTCGGCGGCGTTCAATGCATGCTCGACCGACTCCACCTGTCCGCTGCCGAGCGCCACGTGCGCGCGTGCCAGCAACAGTCGCGGCCGTGATTCGACGACCGCATCGGGGAGGGCGGCCACCCAGCGCTGCAATGTCACGCCCTCGTTGTGGAGCAGGAGAGCGTCGACCTCGCGCTCGATCATCGTCGCTGCCCATTCGGCTTCCCCGGCAGCCATCGCTTGGCCGATCGCGTCGTCGACCACACCGTGTCGCTCGTACCAACTGGCAGCCCTGCGATGGAGCTCCTGAAGACGATCGGGCCGCTGTTGCTGCAGGCGAACGCGGAGAAGGTCAGCGAGCAAGTGGTGATAGCGCCACCAGCCGCGTACGTCGTCGAGAGGTACGACGAACAGGTTGGCTCTATCAATCGTCTCGAGCATCGTCTGGCTGTCGACGCGGCCAGTCACGGCATCGCACAGGTCACCGGACAGTCGCTCGAGCACCGAAGTCTCCAGTAGGAAGTCACGGACCTCGTGCGTCAGGCGCTCAAGCACCTCCTCGGTCAGATAGTCCAGGACATAGCGCTGAGTGCCGCTGAAGGTCCGTACAAACTCCATCACATCGGAACGCCCGCGAAGCGCAAGGCATGCAAGCCGCAACCCGGCCGCCCAACCCTCGGTGCGGTCCGCCAACGCGACCACCGCGGCCTCCGACAACGAGACGTCATCGGCGTCGCGCAACAGAGCCGCGGCCTCGTCAGCAGTGAACCGCAGATCTGCGGCACGAAGCTCTGCGAGTTGCCCGCCAGCCCGTAGCCGAGCCAGCGGCAACGGCGGATCCGCACGGCTCGCCATTACCAGGCGCAACGTCGGCGGGCGGTGAGCGATCAGGAAGAGGAGCGACGTGTGGATGGCCTGCGAGACGATCACCTGGTAGTCGTCCAGAACGAGCACCACTTCACGCTCGCCAGGCTCGACCATCAGCTCGTTCACCACCGCACTCACGAGCACCTCGTAGGAGGACGACGGAGCCCAAAACAACGGCCCGACACACTCGACGATCCCCGGACGAACCCGATCGAGCGCGTTGATCGCATGTCGCCAGAACCGCGCCGCGTCGTTGTCGCTCGCGTCGAGCGACAACCACGCCACCGGTCGCCGCAGCGACCACTCGGACAGCAACGCCGTCTTTCCGAAACCGGCAGGCGCACTGATCAGTACGACGCCGCGGCTGAGGCCCTCGTCGAGGGCCTCGACGAGGCGACGACGGGACACGAAGCCGTGCGGCGGCCCAGGCGCGAACAGCTTCGTGGCAACAAGTTGATCCACACCGGCACCGCCCTCCCCCCGCGGGGCCACTGGCGGGTCAGACATCGCCGATCGCGCCTTGCTCATCTCCGGCACCCACACGGTCCACGACGCACACCTCCGTTCGCCGCCACGGAAGGGCCGGGCCTGGATGGTCGGCAACCCGGTTCGAAGCGGAAGCGTCCGCACCGACCGCGCCTAGGGGATCGAGAACTCCACCCCACCTGGCACTTCCGTGTGATGACCAGACGGCAGACCATTCGTACCCTCAAACGCGTATACGGATGCGTCAATCAGCCAAACCTTTCGCTACGACGAGGACGGTCGTCATGGATCCCGAATTGGAGCCCTTCGTCCCGATGTTCCCGATCACGGATCTGTCCGACCCTGAGACAGCACGCGAGAAGCTCGCCGAGCTCGCCGCAGCCGCGCCGGAGACGGACACCGCGGGCCTCGAGATCGAGGACCACACCGTGAACGCGAAACCCGACGTGGCCGTGAGGAGCTACCAGCCCCAGCACGCCCACGCCGGCGCCATCGTCTGGATGCACGGCGGCGGATTCGTCATGGGCGACCTGGACACCGAGCACCCGTGGGCCGCGCGGATCGCGCAAGGCTCGGGCGCGACAGTGATCTCAGTCGGCTACCGCCGGGCACCCGAGCATCATTTCCCGGCCGCGTTGGACGACGTCCATGCGGCCCTTACCTGGACGGCAGAGCACGCAGCCGACCTCGGCGTCGAGCCGGAGCGGATCGCAGTGGGCGGTCACGCCGCCGGGGCAGGACTCGCCGCCGCAGTGGCGTTGCTCGCACGCGACGAACACGGACCCGCGATCCGCTTCCAGTTGCTGAACCAACCCGAGCTCGACGACCGCCAGGCCACATGGTCGGCACAGCACTTCATCGACACGCCCTTCATGACACGCGACAAGGTCGGTGCATCCTGGACGCACTACCTCGGCTCCGCTGACCCCTCCCCCTACGCGGCGCCCGCGCGATCCGACGACCTGTCCGGTCTCCCGCCCGCGTACATCGCCACCGCGGAACTCGACCCGAACCGCGACGAAGCCATCGACTATGCGCTTCGCCTCCTACAAGCCGGTGTCCCGGTCGAGTTGCACCAGTGGCTCGGCACATTCCACGGGTCTCAAGCTGTGCTATCCGCCGACGTGTCGCGGCGACAGATCGCCGAGCTCTGCGCCGTGCTGTGCCGCGCACTTCGAGACTAAGGCCGACAGTACCCGTGCGCTACGAGATCCGCGTCGACTGCGTCCTCGACGAGCGCTGGTCGAACTGGTTCGACGGATTCGAGCTCACAAACGAGCCCGACGGCGTGACGTCCATGACTGGCTCGATCGTCGACGACGCGGCATTGCACGGCGTGCTCACGAAGATCCGAGACCTCGGACTGCCGATCATTTCAGTACGGCGCACCGACGTCGTTGACTCATAGGAGGACAACATGACCGAGTTCAAGCACGACATGACCGGGATGTTCGCAATACACGACGCCCTGCGACGAGATCTCGCACGCGTCAAGCAGTCGGAAACCCGAACCGAGGGATGGGACTTCTTCGAAAAGATGCTCCTCATGCACCACCAAATCGAGGACGAGATGCTCTGGCCGCTGGCACGCGAGCGTGTATCCGGGGACTCCGCCGATCTCGATCTGCTCGACGAGATGACGAGCGAGCACGCCGCGATCCGGCCCCTCCTCGACCGTCTCGATCACACACTCGCACGCGGAGAATCAGCCAAGTCGGCGCGCTCCGATCTCGAGCGCCATGTCCTCGAGCACCTCGCACACGAAGAGCAGGATGCGCTCCCGTTCCTCGACGCGACGCTGACCGAAGAGCAATGGAGGACGTTCGACCAGGCATCGGCTCAGCGTATGGGGCCGGACATGAATCGGTACGTCCCATGGCTGCTCGATGGTGCAGACGATCGAAGGACGACGCAGTTCCTCACGCTGGCGCCGCCGGACATGCGCAAGGCCTTCTTGGAGCAGTGGCGTCCGGCATACCAGGCGACCGATCCCTGGGCCACCAACGTCACCGTTGGAAGTCGATGAGGCCGCGCTTCGCTCCATTCCGCTCTCCGACCGTGTCTAAGAGCGGCGCTCACGACACCATGACGACTGCCGTGGATGCGGACAGGCGCGAGGCGTTCTCCGGCTTGCTGATTTGAACCCGCGCTGAGGCCGAAGCGAGCGCGGACGAAGCCGTGGCCGTCGTCGACTGGCTCGGCGGAATGCCCGGGCTACTTCAGAAGGCCGACCAGCACGACCGAGCGGCGCTCTATGCGGCTCTTGGCGTGTCGGCGACGTACGACCCAGCGACCCGAAGCGCCGAGCTGTCGGTGGCGATTCCGCGTAGCGCAAAAACGTGTCGGAGGGGGGACTTGAACCCCCACGCCCCTAAGGGCACTAGCCCCTCAAGCTAGCGCGTCTGCCGATTCCGCCACTCCGACGAGGCGTCGCAGTGTAGCGAGTGGCGGTCCCGCGGAACCTCTCCACGAGCCGTCAGCTTTGTTGATCATGATCAACAAGATGCTCGGGCTCGTCGGGGAACAGGCACGCCACGGGATGGCCCTGGCCGCGGTCGACAAGCTCGGGTCCGGGCGCTTCGGCGCACTCGGCGCGCGCCTTCCAACACCGCGAGCGGAAGTGACAGCCCGACGGTGGATCCACCGCGTCGGGCAGCTCGCCGACGAGCACGATCCGTTGCCGCTCGCGCTCTCGTACCGGGTCCGGAATCGGTGATGCCGAGAGGAGCGCCTGGGTGTACGGGTGCAGCGGCGCCTGGAACAGCTCCTCCGTCGGCGCGGTCTCGACGACGCGGCCGAGGTGCATGACCGCCACTCGGTCAGCCAGGTGACGGACCACCGCGAGATCGTGCGCGATGAACAGATAGGCGAGTCCGAGCTCCGCCTGGAGCTGAGCGAGCAGGTTGAGGATCTGGGCCTGGATCGAACCGTCGAGCGCGGTGACGGGTTCGTCGAGCACGAGCAACTCGGGCTGCACCACGAGCGCGCGGGCGATCCCGACCCGTTGGCGCTGGCCACCCGAGAGCTCGTGCGGATAGCGACGTTCCTGTTCACGACCCAGACCGACCTGGGCGAACACCTCGGGGACGCGCGTCGCGATCTCCTTCGAGCGGCCGGCGATCTTCAGCGGTTCGGCGACGATCGCGCGTGCGGTCATGCGCGGGTCGAGCGATGCGTAGGGATCCTGGAAGACGATCTGCACGCGTCGCCGCAGCGAGCGCAGCGATCGGCGGGAGAGGTGCGCGATGTCGTCGCCGTCGATCCGGATCGCGCCCTTCGAGGGTTCGAGCAGGCGCAGCACGAGGCGGGCGACGGTCGACTTGCCGCTCCCCGACTCCCCGACGAGTCCGAGGGTCTCACCCGCGGAGACCGAGAACGACACCTCGTCGACCGCGCGCAGGGAGCCGCCGCGAGCAGGAAACTCCTTGACCAGGCCGTCGACTTCGAGCAACGCGCTCACAGGCTTCGCACTCCGATGGACACCTCGTCGGCGAAGCGGCACGCGGCGCGGTGACCGCCGCTGAGGATGCGCAGCTCGGGTCGCTGCTCCCGGCATGCCTCTTCGGCCAGCACGCAGCGGGGATGGAACGGACACCCCGTCGGCAACCGAGTCGGGTCGGGCGGGTTGCCGGCGATGGCGGCGAGTACCGGGCGCGCATCGTCGGCGCGCGGGACCGACGCGAGCAGGCCGCGCGTGTAGGGGTGTCCTGCAGCGGCGAACACGAGATCGGCGGGACCCTCCTCGACGATGCGTCCCGCGTACATCACGAGGATGCGGTCGGCGATCCCGGCGACGACGCCGAGGTCGTGGCTCACGATCACCAGCGCGAGCCCCATCTCGGCCTGCAGCTCGCCGAGCAGTTCGAGGATCTGCGCCTGCGTCGTGACGTCGAGCGCGGTGGTCGGCTCGTCGGCGATGAGCACCTGCGGACGGTTGACCAACGCCATCGCCAGCATCACCCGCTGGCGCATCCCACCCGACAACTCGTGCGGATACGAGCGCGCCCGCCGCGCCGCGGGCGCCACCCCTACTCGGTCGAGCATCTCGATCGCCTTCGCTCGCGCGTTCGCCCGCGACGCGCCGTGCACGCGTGCCGCTTCCGCGATCTGGTCGCCGACGCGTCGCACCGGGTTCAGCGCGCTCGAGCGGATCCTGGAATACCATCGCCAGATCACGGCCGCGCACCCGCCGGTAGTCGGATTCGGAGAGTCCGCTCAGCGCCTTGCCCCCGAGCCGTACGTCGCCCTCGGTGATCCGTCCCGGCGGATCGATGAGGCCCATGATCGCCAGTGCGGTCACGGTCTTGCCCGATCCCGACTCCCCCACGACCGCGACCGTCTCACCCTCGGCTACCGAGAACGACACGCGCTGCACCGCCTGCACCGTCGCGGGGAGGCGACCGAACTCGACCCGCAGGCCCTCGACCTCGAGGGCGGGGACACTCACGCGCCGGTCCTCATGCTCTGGCCCGCCGGCGAGGGTCGAACGCGTCGCGCAGGCCGTCGCCCACGAAGTTCACTGCGAGCACGGTGAGGAAGATCGCCAGCCCGGGGAACACCGTGAGCCACCACCAGTCCTCGACCGTCCCGATCGAATCGGAGAGAAGGTTCCCCCAACTGGGTGTGGGCGGCTGGATGCCGAACCCGAGGAACGACAGCGTGGTCTCGACCAGGATGGCCTCGGCCACCACGAGGGTCGCGTTCACGATGATCGGACCCAGGCAGTTCGGGATGACGTGCCGCGTGATGATGCGGGTGTTCGAAGCACCGATGGCGCGCGCGGCATCGACGAACTCGCGCTCACGCAACGACAGGGTCGCGCCACGCACGACGCGCGCGATCGAGCCCCACAACAAGCACGACAACAGCAGGGTGATACCGAGCGGACCGCCGAGGTCGAGGGACCCGAACGGTCCGAGATCGACGGTGCCGATCGACACCGCCACGGCGAGGAACGGCAGCGCGGGCAACGCGATCCAGAGATCCGTGAAGCGCATGAGCAGGCCGTCGAGCCAGCCGCGGTAGAACCCGGCCAGCGCGCCGATCACCACGCCGATGATGGTCGAGAGGACTGCGACGCCCAGCGCGACCTTCAGCGAGATCTGTCCACCGTGGAGCACGCGCGACAACGAATCACGGCTCAGCTCGTCGGTCCCGAACCAGTGGTCGGCCGACGGTCCCGATGTGGGTTGGAGCAGGTCCTGGTAGTTCGGGTCGGGCGCGAAGTGGGCGCCCACGAAGCAGGCCAGGAACATGAACACCAGGAACCCGAGCCCGACCATGGCCAGCCAGTGGTGGCGGAACCGCCGCCACGCGTTGCGCCACTCGCTGCCGTCTTCCGGCGTGCGGATCGGATCGGGCGCGAGCAGCGCGGGATCGATGGCCTCCGCACGGGCGCGCCCGGACTCGTCGCCGATTCGCATGCTCATGGAGGAGGCCTCACGTCGCACGCACCCTTCGGCGTCGATAGGGACCGCCGATCCGGATGCGCGGATCGAGCGCCGCGTAGAGGACGTCGGCGAGGAGGTTGAACAGCACGACGAACACGGTGGCGACCGCCATCCACGCCAGGAGCACCGGGTAGTCGGACCGCTCGAGCGCGTCGAAGAACAGCAGTCCGAGACCGGGCCAGCTGAACACCCGCTCGACCACGACCACCCCGCCGAGCAGGACGCCGGCGTCGATGGCGACCACGGTCACGAACGGGATGAGCGCGTTGCGCAGCGCGTGCCGACGGATCACCTGACGACGCGGCACGCCCTTGGCGCGCGCGGTGCGCACGTAGTCGGTGTGGAGCACCTCGAGCATGCTGTCGCGCTGGTAACGACTCCACGCAGCCACGCTCGTGAGCATCAGCACCATGACCGGGAGCACCATGTGCTCGATCAGGTTGACGACGTCACCCTGCTGCCCAACGGAGTACTTGCCCTGCACGTAGAGCACGTCGATGCCGAGTTGCTCGTGCAGCACGAGGACCACGAACAGCTGCAGCAGCAGCGCGAAGAAGAAGTCGGGCATCGAGAACCCGAAGTACGAGAACGACGTCGCGGCGTGGTCGAACAGCGAGTACTGCCTGACCGCGCTCACGACGCCGATGAAGAGCGCCAGCATCACCGAGAGCACCAGGGCCGTCCCGACGAGCAGGAACGAGTTCCAGGTGGCCTCGCCCACCATGTCGACCACGGGTCGCTGGGTGCGGAACGACTCGCCCCAGTCGCCCCGTACGAAGTCACCCAGCCAGCCCATGTACTGCGCGGGGCGGGATTCGTCGAGGTGGTACTCGTGCTCCAGGTTGCGCAGCGTCACCTGGGAGACCCCGGGCCGGTGACGCAGCTCCCGCAGTGGATCGCCCCGGGCCGACACCAGCGCGAACACCACGATCGTGGCGAGCAGGACGACGACCAGCGCCGTCAGGAGGCGCCGGACGACGAACGCGAACACCGCAAATTTCTAGCCGAGGGGTCGCGCGCGACCGCGGCAAGCGACGAGCTCAGCCCGTCAGCCGGTGTAGGTCCAGTCCTCGATGTTCCAGGTGAAGCCGTCCTGCGTGGGGTTGTCGACCAGACCCGTCATCGAGTTGCGGTACCCGAGCTGGGTGGGCTTCTGGAACAGCGGGATCACGGTGACGTCGTTGGTGGCGAGCTGCTGGTCGACCTGGTTGTAGAGCTGCGCCCGCTGCGCCGGGTCGGATTCCTTGTCGGCCGCGTTGAGCAGCGTGTCGACCTGCGGATCCTTGACCTTGGTGTAGTTCTGACCCGAGTAGTCGCACTCGTACGCCTTGGCCAGGCGCTTCGAGCACTGCGCGGGAATCGCCGACGACATCCAGATCACGTTGCCGGTGTACGGATCGGGCGCACCGACCCAGGCGAAGATCACCGTCTCGAAGTCGAACCCCACCATGTTGGTGTCGAGCATGTCGGGCGCGTTCTTCACCGTGAGCTTCACGCCGATCTTGTCGAGCTGCTGCTGCATGATCTGCTCGGCGAGGATGCGGGCCTGGTTGCCCGACGTGGTACCGACGTTGAACGCGAGCTTGGTGTTGCCCTTCTGGCGGACGCCGTCGGACCCACGCGTCCACCCCGCCTCGTCGAGGATGGCGTTGGCGGCGTCGACGTCGCCCGCGGCCGGATAGATGTTCCAGTGCGGCACGTACTGCTGCTGGTTCACCATGTACTGCGTGTTGTTCAACACTTCCGCTTCGTCGTTGGCGTCCTTCACGACGCGGTCGACGATCTGCTGCCGGGGCATGGCGGTGGCGATGGCCTTGCGCACTTGCAGGTCGTCGAGCCCGGGAACGGTGGAGAGCATGTCGAAGTGCTCCCACTGGGGACCGAGTGTGGTGGTGTACTCGGCGCCGTCGACCGCCTCGATCTTCTTGCGGAGCCCGATCTGGTTCTGGGGGTAGACGACGTCGACCTCACCCGAGCGGAAGGCGTTGAGCTCGGAGTTGGTGTCGCGCACCGGCACGAACACCACCTTGGGCACGGTGGCGATCTTGCCCGCCCAGTAGTTCTTGTTGGGGACGAGCGTGGCCTGCTCGTCGGGGGTGAACGACTGCACGAACATCGGGCCGCTGCTGATCGGCTTCTTGGTCTTCGGGTCGCAGATGCAGCTGTTCCAGACCTTGTTGAAGTTCTTCCCTTCGAGGATGTGCGCGGGCAACACCGTGGTGCTGGCGCCCGCCCAGAGCTCGCGGTACGGAGCGAACACCGCCTGGAACACCATCTGGAACTCGGTCGGGCTCGTCACGTTGAACGCCGAGATCTTGTCGTAGCCGTCGCGCGTCACGACGTCGTTCTTGGTGTTCATGATCGTGTCGAAGGTGAACTTGAAGTCGTTCGACGTGATCGGTACGCCGTCGGACCACTTGGCCTCGGGGCGGATCTGGCAGTCGACGGTGAAGGGGCTCTGCGCGGTGACCTCGCAGTCCTTGGCGAAGAGCCAGGGCTGGTACGAGAAGTCGGGCATGAGCTTGTAGCCCCGGGCGAGCGCCGGCCCCGCGATCATCGCGGTCCAGGCGCCGTTGCCGGCCGTCGTCATGTTGTTGAGGACGGGCGGGAAGTCGTCGACCGCGATCGTGATCGGCTTCGACCGCTTCTGCGTCCCCGCCGACGTCGACGCGTTCGACACCGAGGCGAAGCCGGCCAGCACGACCGCGCTCAGGACGAATGCGGTGAGCGTTCGCTTGGTGACCCTACGAGTTCTTGCCGACATCGGTGGCCCCCAGCTCCGCCGCCGATTGTGCTTGCCGGCGCGACACCAGACGTGGATGGTCGAGCCGACAATTCAACACCATTCGTCACCAGAACGGCGCGCGCCCTACCCCACTTGAGAGGAGATTCCCCTGGCGGGAGCGTCAGTTGAGGCTGAGCGCCAGGAGCACGGTCGAGAACATGAAGATCACGCCGGTGATGACCGTCAGGCGGTCGAGGTTGCGCTCGACGACCGTGGAACCGGCCATGGAGCCGCCGAGCTGGCCGCCGCCGAACATGTCGGAGAGGCCGCCGCCACGACCCGAGTGCAACAGGATGAGGAAGATCAGCGTCAACGCCGACAGCACCTGGATCACGATCAGGATGACGTTGAGCATTTTGTCCGTTAGCTCCAGAGGCGACGAGGAGGCTGCGCCAGCGTAGTCGCGGTTCAGCGGTGGTACTGGACGATGCGAGCGAACTCGTCGGGATCGAGGGAGGCGCCACCCACGAGGGCCCCGTCGATCTCGGGCATCGCCATGAGGGCGGCGGTGTTCCCCGACTTCACGCTGCCGCCGTACTGGATGCGGATGGCGTCGGCGGTGTCGGCGTCGTAGCGGTCGCGCAGCGCACCGCGGATGACGCCGATGGTCTCGTTGGCGTCGTCGGGGGTGGCGTTGCGTCCGGTCCCGATCGCCCAGATCGGCTCGTAGGCGACGACGCAGGTGGCGGCGTCGGCCGCCTTCACGCCCGCGAACGCGCCGTTCGTCTGCGAGGTGACGCGTTCGGCCGTCGCGCCGGCCTCGCGCTCCTCGAGCGTCTCCCCCACGCACACGATCGGCGTCATGGCGTGCTTCTGCACCGCCTTCAACTTCTTGTTCACCGACTCGTCGGTCTCGCCGAACAGCTGCCGGCGCTCCGAGTGCCCGATGATCACGTACTGCACCGTGAGCTTGGCCAGCATGTGCGGGCTCACCTCGCCGGTGAACGCACCCTGGTCCTCGAAGTAGCAGTTCTGCGCGCCCAGGCCGATCTTGAGCTTGTCAGCTTCGATGAGCGTCTGCAGCGTGCGCAGGTCGGTGAACGGCGGGCACACCACGACCTCGACGGCTTCGTAGTCGTCTTCGTCGAGACGGTACGAGAGCTTCTGCACCACCTGGATCGCGACCAGGTGGTCGTGGTGCATCTTCCAGTTGCCCGCGATGACGGGCTTGCGTGTGGTGGCCATCAGTCCCTTGTGGTTGGTCCTCGAAGGGCGCGCAGCCCGGGAAGGTCGCCCTGCTCGATGAACTCGAGCGATGCGCCGCCGCCGGTGCTCACGTGGTCGACCTGGTCGGCGAGCCCGAACTCGCGGATCGCGGCGGCGCTGTCGCCGCCACCCACGACGGTGAACGCCTTCGATGCGGCGACCGCGTCGGCGACGGTGCGGGTGCCGGCCGCGAAGGGCGCCAACTCGAACATGCCCATGGGGCCGTTCCAGAGGACGGTCTTCGCGTCGGTGACGATGTCGGCGTAGGTACCCGCGGTCTCGGGGCCGATGTCGAGGCCCTTCCACCCGTCGGGGATGGAGACGCGGTTCACGGTGCGGGTCTCGGCGTCGGCGGCGACGTCCTGCGCGATCACGAAGTCGGTGGGGATCTCGACCCGGCCCAACTCGAGCAGGCGGTTGCACTCCTCGACCATCTCCGGCTGCACCAGCGAGTCGCCGACGCGCGTGCGCATCGCGAGCAGGAACGTGAACGCCATCGCCCCGCCGATGAGCACCTTGTCGCACCGATCGAGCAACGCCTCGATCACACCCAGCTTGTCGCTCACCTTCGCCCCGCCCAGCACGGCCACGAACGGCCGACCGACGTCGTCGGCGAGCAACTTCGACAGCACGTCGACCTCACGGTGGAGCAGCCGTCCGCCCGCGTGAGGCAGGATCCGCGGCGGTCCCACGATCGACGCGTGCTCACGGTGGGAGGCGCCGAACGCCTCGTTGACGTAGACGTCGCCGAGCTCCGAGAGGTTGATGGAGAACGCGGGGTCGTTCTTCGTCTCACCCGCCTCGAAGCGCAGGTTCTCGAGCAGCACCACGTCGCCCGGACTCGACGACGCGACCAGCGGCTCCACGCGCGGCCCCACGACCGCGGGCGCGAGCAGCACGTCGCAGTCGAGGAGCTCGCGGAGCCGCGCCGCCACCGGCGCCATCGAGTACTGCGGGTCGACTTCGCCCTTCGGACGCCCGAGGTGGCCGGCGACGACCACGACCGCGCCGCGCTCGCGCAGCCAGTTGATGGTGGGGAGCGCGGTGGTGATGCGCAGGTCGTCTTCCACCACGCCGTCGCGCAACGGCACGTTGAGGTCGACGCGGACGAGCGCCCGCTGCCCCTTCTTCAGGGGCAGGTCCTCCAGCCGGGGCAGGTCCACCTACTTCCCCGACGAACGCGACGATGTCGATGAGGCGGTTCGAGTAGCCCCACTCGTTGTCGTACCAGCCGAGGATCTTGATGAGCTTGCCGTCGGTCATCGTGTCCTCGGCCGAGAAGATGCACGACGAGGGGTTGCCCACGATGTCGGCCGACACGAGCGGCTCGTCGGAGTACTCGAGCACCCCGCGGTACGACTTGTCGTTGCTGGCGGCGTCGAACGCGGCGTTGATCTCGTCGACGCTGACCTCACGGGAGAGGATCGCCGACAGGTCGGTGATGGAACCGGTGGGGACGGGCACGCGCAGCGACGTGCCGCTGAGCTTGCCTGCCAGCTCGGGCAGCACGAGGCCGATCGCCTTGGCCGCACCGGTGCTGCTCGGGATGATCGACAGGTTGGCGGCCCGCATGCGTCGCAGGTCGGGCTTGCCGCTGCGCGTCGCCTTGGCGAGGTCCTGCAGCGACTGATCGCTGGTGTAGGCGTGCACGGTCGTCATGAGACCCTGCTCGAGCCCGAAGGCGTCGTTGAGCACCTTGGCCATGGGCGCCAGGCAGTTGGTGGTGCACGATGCGTTGGAGATCACCGTGTGCGCCGACGCGTCGTAGACCTCGTCGTTGACGCCCATGCAGATGGTGGCATCGGCGTCACCGCTCGGCGCGGAGATGACCACCCGGCCGACGCTGCCACCGAGGTGGCCGGCCGCCTTCTCGCGGGCGGTGAAGAGGCCGGTGGACTCGATGACCACGTCGACGCCGTGGTCGCTCCAGGGGATCTCGGCCGGATCCATCACCTCGAGCTTGTGGATCTCACGACCGTCGATCGAGAAGCCGTTGTCGGTCCCCTGGATGTCGTTGGCGAGCGTCCCCCCCACCGAGTCGTGCTTGAGCAGGAAGGCGACGGTGTGGCTGTCACCCATCGGGTCGTTCACCGCGACCAGCTCGACGCCGGCATCGGCGCCCTGGGCGAGCAGCGCCCTGGTGAACGACCGACCGATGCGCCCGAAACCGTTGATCCCTACACGAACCGCCATCTTGTGGACCCCTCTATCTCGACATTGAGATCGTTTGACTACAGCAGAGCACAGAGGGCCCGTGCCAACTGTCGAAGCTCGTGCGATCCAGTGTAGCACGTCGTGCTACACTGGCTCCATGACCCGCGAGATCAGCCAACGCGAGCTACGCAACCAGAGCGGGGAGATCATGCGCGAGCTCGACGAGGGCGCGAGCTTCATCGTGACCCGCAACGGAGTCCCCGTCGGCGAGCTCACACCGTTGCGTCGGCAGCGCTTCGTTGCGGCCGAGGCGGCGGTGGCGCTCTTCCGTCCCGCACCGCAGATCGATGCCGCGCGCTTCCGCGCCGACGTCGACACGGTAGCGAGTCAGGAGCTCGATCCCCGTGGCTGAGCGCCCGCGGCACCCGCGCGGGATCCTCGACACGTCGGTCGTCATCGACCTCGAGTCGATCGAGGTGCGTCGACTCCCAGCCGAGCTGGCGATCACCGCGATCACCATGGCCGAACTGGCCGCCGGTCCGCACGCCGGCACCGATGCCGACGAGCAAGCCCGTCGCCAGGATCGGCTGCAACGCGCAGAAGCCGCGTTCGACCCGCTGCCCTTCGACAACGAGTGTGCGCGCGCGTACGGCCGGGTCTACGCGGCGGTGGCGCGCGCGGGTCGCAAGAGCCGGGGCGCGCGAGCCGTCGACCTTCTCATCGCTGCCACCGCGCTCGCGGCGGACCTGCCTGTCTACACCCGCAACGGCTCCGACTTCCGGGCTCTCGAAGGTCTCCTCGAAGTCGTGGTCGTCTGATCTGACCGGTCGGTCAGACGAGCACCTGGAGCGCGAACGCCATCAGCTCGGGATCGTGGGCAAGCCCGCTGGGCCGGGCGACCGGCGCACCCACCGGATCGACGCCGAGAGCCTGGAGTCGGGCACGATCCACCGCGAGGCCGTCGCCGGTGTCGTACAGGAGCGTGTCGACGCGCGCTCCATGGGCCAGCACCGCCGCCAGGTGATCGGCGACGTCCATCCCCGACGTCTCGGGGATCTGCGGCCGGAGGTTTGCCACTTGCACGACGCGGGCCGAGGCGACGTTGATCGCCTCCCGCAGCCCTGTGACGCAGAGCACCGGCAGCACGCTGGTGTAGAGCGAGCCCGGGGCGTAGACGATCTGATCGGCGGACCGGATGGCCTCCACTGCGGCGGGGGTGGCCGCGACGTCGCCGGGGACCAGCTCGACCCGCCGGATCCCGCGGCTGTTGGCCACCGCGACCTGGCCCTCGACCATCTCGCCCGTGGACGCCGAGCCGCGAGCTCGGCCTTGAGCACCACCGGCTCCACGGTGGCGGGGAGCACCCGGCCCACCGTCCGGAGCAGTCGACCGGCCTCGTCGAGGGCGTCGGGGAAGCTGCCGAGGGACTCGGTGAGCCCGACCAGCACCAGGTTGCCCAGCGCGTGGCCTTCGAGCTCACCGTCGCGGAAGCGGTGCTCGAACGCCGTCGACCAGACCCCGTCGTCGCCGGCGAGCGCGACGAGACATCGACGGATGTCGCCCGGCGGCGGGACCCCGAGGTCGCGTCGCAAACGACCCGACGATCCGCCGTCGTCGGCCACGCTCACCACCGCGGTGATGGACCCTGCGTACTGGCGGATGGCGCGCAGCGCGGTGGCGAGGCCGTGCCCGCCGCCGAGCGCGACGACGGAGGGGCCATCTGCGACGAGGTGGTCAGCCACGGCCGACGTCGCGGTGGTGGACGTGCGGCGACACACCGTGCCGGTCCAGCCGGCTCGCCAGCTCGGATGCGATCACCACGCTGCGGTGCCGTCCACCGGTGCAGCCGACGCCGATCGAGAGGTACGACTTGCCTTCACGCACGTACGCCGGCAGCAGGAGCGCGAACAGACGCTCGAGCTCGTCGAGGAACGGCGCGGTCTCCGGTTGCTCGAGGACGTAGTCGCGTACGCGCTCGTCGGTGCCGTCGAGGGGCCGCAGCTCCTCGACCCAGTGCGGGTTGGGCAGGAACCGGCAGTCGAAGACGAGGTCGACGTCGATCGGCAGGCCGTGCTTGTATCCGAAGGACACGATGGTGGTCTGGAGCTCGCCGGCGCGCCGCTCGGCGTCGAACAACTCGAACAAGCGATCGCGCAGCTCGTGCACGTTGAGGTCGGTGGTGTCGAGGACGATGTCGGCCGTGCCCTTGAGATCCTCGAGCAGCACGCGTTCGGCGGCGATCCCTTCCACGACCCGTTCGTCGATCGCGAGCGGGTGCTTGCGCCGGCTCTCCTCGTAGCGCCGCACGAGCGTCTCGTCGGACGCGTCGAGGAAGAGCACCCGGGTGCGCATACCCATCGCGCGCAGCTCGTCGAGCGCGGCGACGAGGTCGTCGACGAACTCGCCCGAGCGCACGTCGATCACCAGGCCGAACTCCTGCGGGTACTCGTTGCCCCGCCCGAGCTCCGCCACCTTCATGACGAGCGCGGGCGGGAGGTTGTCGATCACGAAGAAGCCGAGGTCTTCGAGCACGTTCGCGGCTGCGGAGCGGCCCGCGCCCGACATGCCGGTGACGATGGTGACGTCGAGGATCACGGTCGCCCCGCCTTCACGGTCTCGCCGTGGAGCTGCGCGTACACCGCGCGCCCGACCTTCTCCGGCAACCAGGGAATCGCCACCAGGTCGTCTTCGGTCAGCGCCCGGAGGCGCTTGACCGACCCGAACTCCTTGAGCAGGCGCTTCTTGCGGGTGGGGCCGAGCCCGGGGATGTCGTCGAGCACCGACTTCGTCATCGACTTGCCGCGCAGCTCGCGGTGGTAGGTGATCGCGAACCGGTGCGCCTCGTCGCGCACCTGCTGGAGCAGGTACAGCGCCTCGGAGTCACGCGGGATGCGCACCGGGTCGGCCTGGCCGGGCACGTACACCTCTTCGAACCGCTTGGCGAGGCTCGCCACGCAGATGTCCTCCAGCCCCATCTCCTCGAGCACGCGCACGGCGACGCCGAGTTGCCCCTTGCCGCCGTCGATGAGCACGAGGTTGGGTGGGTACGCGAAGCGCTTGCCGCTGCGCGCGCCCTCGTCGCGGTCCTGCAGGTAGCGACGGAACCGGCGGGTGAGGACCTCCTCCATCGACGCGAAGTCGTCCTGCCCCTCTTGGTACTTCATCTTGAAGCGCCGGTAGTCGGAGCGCTTCGGCAGGCCGTCTTCCATCACCACCATCGACGCCACGATCTCGGTGCCCTGGAGGTTCGAGATGTCGTAGCACTCGATGCGCAACGGCGCCTCGGGCAGCTGCAGCGCGTCCTGGAGCGCCACCAGCGCGCGGGCGCGCGCGTTGTGATCCGAGGCGCGCTTGAGCTTGTGGCGAGCCATCGCCTCGTGCGCGTTCTGCGTGACCGTGTCCATCAGCTGACGTTTCGGCCCCCGTTGCGGGACGCGCACGCGCACCTTGCTCCCCCGCTGCAATCCGAGGAACTCCTGGTAGAGGTCGGGATCGTCGGGGACGTCGGGCACGAGGATCTCGCGGGGGATGTCGTTGCCCTCGAGATCGCCGTAGAGCTGCTCGAGCAGGCGACCGACCAGCTCCGGACGGCCGACGTCTTCCACCTTGTCGACCACGAGGCCCTTGCGGCCCACGACGCGGCCCTTGCGCACCAGGAAGACCTGCACCGACGCCTCGAGCGGATCGTCGACCATCCCGATGAGGTCGTAGTCCTCTTCCTTGGCGTCGACCATCTGCTGGCGCTCGATGGCTTTGCGCACCGACACGATCTGGTCGCGCAACCGTGCCGCCCGCTCGAACTCCAGCGCGTCACTCGCCTCGTGCATGCGCTTGTCGAGGCGGTCGAGGATGGGCGACGTGTCGCCGTCGAGGAAGTCGATCAGCTCACCGACGAGCTGCATGTACTCCTCGGTGGACACCGCGCCCACGCACGGCGCCACGCACTTCTCGATGTGGGCGTAGAGGCAGGGCCGCCCGAGTCGGGCGTGGCGGTCGAACTTGTTCTTGGTGCAGGTGCGGATGGGGAAGGTGCGGAGCAGCAGGTCGAGCGTCTCGCGGATCGCGTAGGCGTGCGCGTACGGACCGAAGTAGCGGACACCCTTGCGCTTCGATCCGCGCATCACCTGCGCCCGCGGCCACTCCTCGTCGAGGGTGACGGCGAGGAACGGGAAGGACTTGTCGTCCTTGAGGCGGATGTTGAAGCGGGGGCGGTGCTTCTTGATGAGGTTGAACTCGAGGAAGAGGGCCTCGACCTCGTTGCGGACCGCGATCCACTCCACCGCGTCGGCGGTGCTCACCATCTGCACGGTGCGCTCGGACAGGCCGGTGGAGAAGTACGACATCACCCGGCTGCGGAGGCTCTTCGCCTTGCCCACGTAGATGATGCGGCCGGACGCGTCCTTGAACTGGTACGAGCCGGGCGAGTCGGGGATGGAGGAGGGCACCGGCCGTTGCACTCCCCCATTGTCGCGCCCGGT
>CAWIHV010000006.1:0-130000 GCA_963835985.1 uncultured Actinomycetes bacterium
TTTACTGTCCTCTGCTTGGTTCCGGTTCCGTATTGCTATGATCGTGCCATCGTACGTGAGCACCGTCCCCGGGTGAGAGGACGGCGCGCGTGGTGCGCGGGTCTTCCGCGGAGACACCGCCGTAGACCTGGCTGCGGTCGTCGTCGTAGAGGTCGGTACTCGCCGTCGGCTTCAGCGTGGCGAGGGCGTAGCTGCGGGCGGCGACGGCCTGGGCCACCAGCGCCGCAGCACGTCGTCGCCCCAGCTCGCGGGCATCTCGCGCGGCACCACGCCGCGCAGGTCGTCCTCGAGGCCGACGACGTTGACCAGATCGAAGGCCCCCGCCGACGGGACGGCCCGCAGGCTGCTCCGCCGGTAGCGCCGGGCCGACTCGGGCCGGCGCGGGCCCCGGCGACGAAGCCGTCCTTGCCGCCGGGCCTGGAAGCGGACCGCCCCGCGGAAGATCGCCGTGCGTCGGCCGCCGCTGTCGATGGCGAGGCGGCCGTCGGGAAGCACCTTCAGGACGT
This sequence comes from uncultured Actinomycetes bacterium, assembly GCA_963835985.1. Classification (GTDB taxonomy): domain Bacteria; phylum Actinomycetota; class Acidimicrobiia; order IMCC26256; family DASPTH01; genus DASUAS01. The sequence continues at coordinate 507 of CAWIHV010000006.1, forward strand.
AGGCGGTGCCCGCCTTCAGCCCGGTGACGGTCTTCCCGTTCGGGCCGCGCCCCGACGGCCCGCCAGGGCGTGGGGCTCCAGACCGCCGCCGAGGCCCGCGCGCCCGACAGGAGCACGCGCACCTTGCGCTTCCTGATAACGGTGAGGGCCGTGCCCCGGTAGTAGTGGCGCAGGATCCGCGCGGCGTCCCAGCCGGCCAGCGCGCGACCGCGGGCGCCGTACTCGGACAGGCCGACGCCGTGGCCCCAGCCATGGCCCGTGAAGGTGAAGCTCTGCGCCGCCGCGGGCGCGGTGGTGGCCTGTCCGTCGGCGATCGCCGCGCCGCCGCCGAGGGCGAGCGCGCCGAGGGCGGCGACGAGGAGGGGTGATGGGCGGCGGGAGGGGGTCATGATGGAAGGGTCCTGCTCCGGGGTCCGCGCACGTTATCGGCAGCGGGGCGCCGGAACGATGCCGGCGGGTGAGCGTACGGCGTGATCGCGTTACGCTGGAACAGTGGCGCTCACCACGTACTCGGCCGCGCGAGCGATACCTGCCGCGATGGCCCGCAGGCCGGTGGAGGCGCCCAGACGGCCCAGATCGGCGCGGGCGGCGTCGCGGTGGCGTGCCCAGTCGACGATGCGATGGACGGGCTCGGGAGCGGCGCCTCAGCGCCAACTCGAGCAGCGTGGCCGACAGGGCGCCGGTGCGCCGGCGCACGTCCGGCGGGCACGGGACCGCGACGAGGGCGTAAGAGGGCCCCGGGAGCGATGCCGGCGGCCGGGCCAGCGCCCGGAGACCGATGGCGATGCCCCCAGGATGTCGTCGCCCTCGGGGGTCAGGCCCGGGCCGCGGCCGATCAGCCCGTCGGCGAGCCCCGCCCAGGACGAGGTCGGGCACGCGCACGTGGTGCGCCAGCCAGTGCGCCCCAGCGCACGACCTCCGGCCGGCCGCCCCTGAAGGGCGGGCACCACCGGGTCCCAGACCTCTGGACCGGCCGGATCCCACGCGACGCGCACGCGCTGCCCGATGACCGGGAGCGCGACGCCGTTGGCGGGCATCCACGGCACCCGGGGGCCGGTCGAGCGAGACCACGAGATCCACCGAGGCCGAGGTGAACGGCCCCACGCCGGATCCGAGTACCCGCAGGCGGCGCGTCCGGCGGATCACGGGCCGGCGACCGCGGCCGAGACCACGTCGGCCTGGACCATGGTGGTGCCGCGACCCGAGCCCGGGGCCCGTATCCGCCAGACCGGCCGCCCACAGGACCATTCGTGGTGCAGCACCGTCACGATCTGGGCCTGGGCGCCTGCCGGTTCACCCGGCACCGCGGCGCCATGGAGACGGTGTTCACGCTGCTCGGCTACTCGGAGCGCTCGGAGATCGGTCTTCCGTGCCATGTGGTGCATCTTCGCGATGAGAGCGACGGCGGGACGTCGTGAACCCACAGGGCCTCGCCGGCCCGGGGGCTGCCGCACGACGCCTTCCGGGAGGAACCCCCACCGACTGAGCGGTGCCGGTGGCCTAGGCGGGCTCGAGGCCCTCGGCGATCCAGCCGACCGCCGGCGCCGCCGCCGCGGCCTCCGGGGCGCGCACCGCCTTGGCCTCGATGCAGGCGATCAGGGCGTGCGACCGCCGCCGGGTCGAGCTCGGTGCCCGCCGCCGCCCGCAGCTCGGCCACCGCCTGCTGGGACGACATGGCGGCGCGGTACGCGCGGGTCGTCGTCATCGCGCTGTAGGCGTCGCAGCACGAGACGATGCTCGCCTCGATCGGGATCTCCTCGCCCGCCAGGCCGTCCGGGTAGCCGGCGCCGTCCCAGCGCTCGTGCGAGCGCGCGCACCACCAAGCCGACCCGCCGAAGATCCCACCGACCTGATCGAGCATCCGGTGGCCCTCGATCGTGTGGGTGCTTGAGGATCACGTCCCACTCGGCGTCGTCGAGCGGGCCGGCCTTGTTGATGATCTCCTTCGGGATGCGCGACCTTGCCGACGTCGTGCAGCAGGGCGCCGAACTCGGCGTTGCGGGCGCTGGCTCGGCGGTCAAGCCCAAGCGCGTCGCGCAACGGCGAGCGAGAGCTCGACGACGTCCTTGCAGTGCTCGCCGGTGTAGGCGTCGTCGGCCTCGACGACGTCGGCCGAGCACCAGCGCGGTGCCGCGGTACGCCGCGCTCAGCTCGGAGATGCTCTCGAAGCGCTGGCGCCGTTCGGTCGCGAAGAGACGGAGCAGGCGCGAGCAGCGGTAGGAGGAGCAGGACCGAGTAGTGGGGATCCGGGCTGATCAGGGCAGCCGCAAGGAAGCCGACCGGCGCGAGGGCGGCGTCGACGGCGACCTTGTACACCCAGGCGACGTCAGTCATCTGCTCGCGCAGGGTCGCGCCGCCGACGATGCGCTCCCGCAGCGGCGAAGCCCCCGAGGTCGGTTGCGGACTGGGCGGCCGAGGGCCGCCAGCAGGACGAGCGCGGTCGATCGTCTGAGCATCGGTCGACGTCCGCGAGGGCCAGCACCACGACCGGGCCCGACGGCGAACCACGAGTTCGCGGCAGCGAACAGGAGCCGCGACGGCGGGACCTGTTCCGCGAGCGACGTACGGGCAGGACCGCGAGCGCGTCAGGGCGAGCGCCGTCAGGGGCGCGACGAGCGGGGGGGGAGTCAGGAAGAGACGGGGACGAGAGGCGAGGACGATCGGGACGGTGAAGCCCTCGTGCACCGGGAATCGCACCCGCGAGGCCAGGGCGAGGGCGAGGATCGACAGGATCAGGATCGGGCACGGGCTCGATGGGGTGGTCCACGCGGGATCGTCGCGCGCCAGGAGGAGCGCCGGCCACCACGGAGCCGCCGACCGTGATACTCGGCGAGCCGCTCGCGGCGGAGTCAGGTCCGGAGGAAGCGGAGGTCTGTCGCCGGCGGGCCGGGAGGATCCAGGCGTCCAGGCGGGTGAGAAGGCGGCTTCACCCACGGTGGATCGGCCTCGGGGGCGGCGAACCAGGATCCTCTTCTCACGAACCCGGTGGCGCGGGGTCTCCGGGCGCCCCGGTGCACTCGAGGTCTCTCCAGAGGGCGGCTGCCGGGGCCGCCGACCGGCCGATGACGCCTCGTGTCGGAACATGCTCGCCGGCATGGGAAAGGATTCCTTTGTCGCTCAAGAACCGGATCATCGGCCTCGGCCGTCGTAGGCGCCGCCGCCCTCGTGAGCCCGTCGCCCCCGATGGCCTCGGCCAAGCAGGCCCCCCGAGGCCCAGATGCGGGCCGGCCGCCCCCCAGGGGCGGGCCGCCCGCCGAGGTGTCGCCGTGATGCCCTGCTGAGCTACACGCAGGCCTTCCTTTGCCCCTTCGGTGAGCTCGACCTCTACTCCTAGACGCCGCAGGGCTCAGTTTCGAGACCGGCGCCGGGGAATGGACGATCGGCGGGCCCGCGACGGTCGTGCGCCGACGCCGGCTATCGCGGGCGGCCCCGCCGCCGACACCGCTTCGCTGGAGCTCGCGCCTGGCGCGACGGGCGACCAGCCCCGCGATCTGCGCCGACTCGACCACGCCGACCTTCCGCTTCTTCCAGAAGGCCCTCGCCGCGAAGGCGGGCGACCGGTGGTCTCGGTGACCCCTCGACGCCGGCGGGACAAGGTCAAGGCGACGGCGGCAGCATCGGCTCCGCGGCGCAAAGACTCGGCTCCGACCCGGAGCCTGAGGGTCAAGACCAACAAGATCGCCGAGGACGCGACCGGCTGGGGCTCCATCCAGATCAGCATCACCGCGCCGGCCGACAGCGCCCTGCGGATCGACGACCTCTATCTCGACCCCCGGATGCACTAGCGCGGGGCGCACGACTGACGACCCGGAGCGCCGGTGGCCAGGCCCCGGCGCTCCATTGCGATCCTAGGGCGTCCTCCAGCCCTTCACGCCCGAGGTCATCGTGACCATCCGCTTCTTCACGCTCCAGGGGATCGCCGAGTAGACGGGGGCGAAGACGATCTCCAGAACCAGCCCGCGCCCCGTGCGGGGCCGGGGCGCCGTGGCCCTGCCGAGGCGGCGCATGGAGGCCTCCATCAGCGCCCGCTCGCCACTGGAGCGCATCACGCGGGGCAGGCGGGGCTTCGGCGGCAGGGCCGCGGGATGCTCGCCGGCGGCGCCCCCGGGGTGCCCACCTTGGCTGAGAGCCGTCGGCCAACGCCGTCTCCCCCGCCTTGCGCGCGGTGGATCCCGGGGGCGCCGGCGGCGCGGCGGGAAGGCCGCCGCGGCCGCGCAGGGCGACCTTGTCGTGGCCGAAGTACTCGCGCAGGGGCTCGGGCGGCTCGTGGCTCGCTCAGAGCTGCGCCATCCCGTTCTGGGCCGCCACGGAGAGGGGCTCGTAGAGGGCGCCGATCGGCGGCGAGTAGACGTTCTCCATCCAGGCGATGTCCTCGAGGGTGGCGCCGCGCTTCAGGGCGAAGGCCAGGAAGTCGGCGCGCTCCTTGATCCCCTCGCCGCCCACGAACTGGCCCCCGATGAGCTTGCCCGTGCCGGGCTCGGCGAGGAGCTTCACGCGCACCTGCTGCACGCCCGGGTAGTAGCGGGCCCGGCTGATGCCGTTGGCGACACCGAGCGACGTAGGGGATGCCGAGCGAGGTGGCGAGGTCTCGCCGAAGCTGGCCCCGCCGATCTGCACCTGCCCGCCGACCATCCCCCAGGGGATGGTGACCGCGTCGTACACGCGCGGTCGCCGCCGCCCGCGTTGGCCCCCGCCACCCGGCCCTGCTGCATGGCATGCGAGCCCGTCAGGCCCTGGACGGCGACGCCGGTCAGCTTCTGGGGCACCTCGACGCAGTCGCCGGCCGCGTAGACGCCCTCCATCGAGGTGCGCATGCGCTCGTCAACCGCGAAGGCCCCGGTCGAGCCGAGCTTGAGGCCCATCGAGCGCCCGAGGGTGGTCTCGGGCTCCTTGTGGGTGGCGACGACGCAGATGTCGGCCTCGATATCGCCCTCGCTGGTGATCGACCGCCCGCAGCTTCCCGTCTGCTGCCCTCGAAGCTCTTCAGGGCGGTGCCGAAGTGCAGCGTGGCGCCGAGCGCCGTCGAGTGCTCTCCTGCACCGGCTCGGCGATCTCCGGGGTCGGCGACCTGCGCCAGCAGCCAGGCGTTCTCGTCAACGAGGTGGGTCTCGATGCCCCGGTGCGCGAGCGCGGTGAGCATCTCCACGCCGCAGCGGGCCGGCCTCGAGCACGACGGCCTTCTTGACGTCGTTGAGCGTCTCGTTGAGCTCGATCCCACGCCGGATGTTCTTGACGAAGGTGAGGCCCTCGAGGTCGTTGCCGGGCACGTCGGGGAGAGGTAGTTCCACCCGGTGCAGACGATGAGCGTGTCCCAAGGGGTCGACCTGGCCGCCCGCGGTCATGGTCCGCGCCGCGGCGTCGATCGTCGGTGACCACGGTCTCGCGGCGCAGGTCGATGCCCGCCTGCTCGTAGTTCTCCGGCCCCGCCAGGAAGAGGCGCTCGAAGTCGGGGATCTCCCGGCCGAGCACGTAGGGGATACCGCAGGGGGAGTACGCGACGTCCTCGAACTCCGTGCAGACGATGACGGTCGCCTCGGGGTTCGTGCGCTTGGCCATCGATCCCGCGGTGATGCCGGCGGCGCCCCCGCCGATGACGCAGATGTTGCGTGCCTGACCCATCCGTTGCGTCCTCGAATCCCTGGGCCGGAATGCGAAAGGGTGACGCTACCCCATGCCCTCGTCAAGGTGGTAGATGATCTCCGGCGGGTCGCGAGGGTGTTGGTGACCCAGCAATAGCGTTCGCCAGCTCGACCGCGGGCGCCAGCTCCGCCGCCGGGGTGGACGAGCGGACCCACAGGTCGTAGGCTGCCGTGGCGGGGCTCGCCCAGGGCCCGGCGCGGGCCGCACCTGCACCTCGCAGGTCGCGCGAGGTCGATGCGCTGCTTGCGGCCGCCCACGCCACCGCGATGCAGAAGCAGGAGGCGAGGGCGGCCACCACGGAGCTCGGTGGGCATCGGCCCGGAGTCCTGGCCGCCGAACTCGGGCGGCTCGTCCACCCGGAGCGCGTGCCCGCGGCCCGAGACGTCGGCCGACAGGCCGCCGGTCCACTCGGCGGTCCAGACCGCGTACTCGTGGTCGTCACGCGCGCAACGGGCGATCTCCTCGTACACGCCGCTCGTGCGCCGCGGCGGCGGCCTCCCAGGTGAAGCGCGCGGCCGTCGCGCGGCCCCCCGCCACCAGGCGCTCGCGCAGCGCGGGGTCCCGCATCACCTCCGCGAGGGCCGTCGCGAGCGGCGCCGGGTCGTCCGCCGGGACCATCCGGCAGTCGCGCCGTCGCGCAGGATCTCGCGCAGCACCGGCAGGTCGCTCACGACGGCCGGCAGGCCGGCGGCCTGGGCCTCGAGCACCACCAGGCCGAAGCCCTCGCGCTCCGAGGGGAAGGCTAGCAGGTCGGCCGCGCGGAAGGCGCCGGCATGCCGGGATCGGGGATCGGGCCCAGCACAGCGACGTCGGCGCCGGCGGGCGGGCGCGGGCCGCGATGCACCCTCAGGCCCAGCCGCATGCCGCGTCCCGCTCCCAGGCCTCGCGGTAGTCGGCGTAGTCGAAGAGGGTCTCGCCGCCCGCGATCGCGAGCAGGGCGCCCGCGCCGAGCGCGTCGCGGGCCCGCGCGAACGCCTCGAGCAGGGCGCGGCTGCCCTTGCGCGGCTCGATCCGCCCACCGCCAGCACCGTCGGGCCGCGTCGCCGCCAGCGCGAGCTCGGCCCCCGCGGCGGCGCCGGTCGAGCGGCACGCGGCGAAGCGCTCACCGCCGACCCCGTTCGGGATCACGCGCGCCGTGACGCCGTGGTCGCGCGCGATCGCCTCGGCCCAGTGGGCGCTGACGCAGATGCGGTGGTCAACGTCCTCGATCGAGGCGCGCTGGCACTCGATCGAGCACCGGGTCGCGGAAGTCGTCGACGTGATGGATGGTGCGGACGACGGCGGGCACGATCCCCTCGGCGCGCAGGGCCAGCAGCGATCGCGCCGACAGGCAGTCCTCGGCGTGGTGCACGTCGGCGGGCCCCGCGGCCCGCAGGCCGTCGGCCAGCACGTCGGCGTAGCGCAGGATGCGGTCGCGCACCGGCTCGCCCGGCCGGCGCTCCACCGGCACCAGGCGGGCGGTCGACCCGCGGCTCACGGAAGAAGCGGCCGCCGTCGGCCGACAGCGCCCACAGCTCCACGTCGTGCCCGCGGTCGCCGAGCGCCTCGGCCAGCGACAGCGCGTGGACGACCCCTCCCCGGGGCTTGGTGGAGTAGGTGACCAGATCGGATCCTCATTCGGTCCGCGATGGACAAGCGGCATGGCGGCGAGGCCGCCGCGCGGCGGCGGCGTTGGTGGGGGCCAGGCGCACACCGGCCCCGGTCGAGGGCGGCCTCCTGGCGGCTGAGCACCTGCGGATCGGCCTCGGTGCCGAGCACGTAGCCCACCACCGCGAGCTGAGGCCGGGTCGCGAGCGGGCCTCGCGGATGACCGGGGCGAGCACCGCCGGCGGGATCGGGTGGCTCGCGTAGCCGAGGACGACGTCGATCAGGAGGACCCCGACCTCGGGGTCGGCGGCCTCCTCGATCAGGCGCTCCGCGCGGGCGGCCGGGTCGATCATCGGGTGGCGGCCGCCCGCGGGTGAACTCCTCCTCGCCGAGATCGAGGCACGCGTGGCCCCGTGGCGCGCCCTCCAGGCGCCGCGCCCGGCCGGCCGGCGCGTTGGTGACCACGGTCCCGAGGCGCTCGGCCAGGATCGCGGCGGCCTCGCTGCAGAGCGTCCGCCGGAGAACAGGCCGCGCACGGCGCCGCCGCGTGACCCACTCGGCGCGGGGCGGGCCCGGGGGCTCGGACGGGTGGCCGGCGAGCCGGGCGGCGGCGAGGGCCGCCTCCTCGAGGGTCGCGGCCGGGGGACCCCGCGACCGGCTCCACCCCGCCGCCCACCATGCAGGCCACCGCGGCAGGCCCGGACGCGGCCAGAGCCCGCAGCACCCGCTCGGCGACCTCGGGCGAGGGCGGCTTCGAGACGCACAGGATCACGTCGGTGCTCGGGGTCGGCGTCGAGGCGGGCGATGGCGTCGAGGGCCGTGATCCGCCGACCTCGTCCGTCAGGTCGCGCCCGCCGGTGCCGTAGCAGCGGCTGATCCGGCGCCCGCCCGGTCGACGAGCACCGTGACCTCCTGCGCGCCGGTGCCCGCCGCGGCGACCACGCCCACCGAGCCGCGCGCGACGACGTTGGCGAACCGAGCGCCAGCCCGTCGATGATCGCCGTGCCCGCACCCGGCCCCATGACGAGGAGGCCCCGCTCGTGGGCCGCCGCTTCAGCGCGACCTCGTCCTCCAGCGAGACCCCGTCGCTGAACAGGAGCACGTCCATGCCGGAGCCGAGCGCCTTGTGGGCCTCGAGGGCCGCGTAGTCGCCGGGCACCGAGATGACGGCCAGGTCGCCCTCGCGCGCGCGCCAGGCTGCGCGGCGGGCGGCTCGCCCCCGCGCGGGCGCGACGCCGGCCGGCGGGAGCGCGTCCAGCATCTCCTCCGCGGCGGCCAGGCCGGCCTCGGCCCGCGCCCCGCTCACGGCGAGCACCAGGTCGTCGGGTCCCGGCCCCGTCGAGCCGGCGTCCGAGAAGCCCATCGACGCGGCCTCCTCGCGGTTGGCGGGCGTGGCCATGAAGCAGAGCGCGCGCTCCACGCCGTCCACGCTCTCGGCCGCCCGGCGGCGGCCATCATCTTGGCGCTGTCGACCCAGCGGCCCGGCGCGGATGCGGACGCCGTCACGCTGGCCGAACACCGCACGCGCCCTCCGGGCCGGCGAGCAGGGGCTCCGCCTGGGCGCCGAGCGCCTCGTCGTCGGTCTCGGCCGCGCGCAGGGTGGATGCGCGGCCGCCCTCCACCAGCACGGCGCCGGGGCGGAGATGGATGAAGGGCGACGCCTGGGCCATCGCGTAGGCGCCGGTCTGGCCCGATCCAGACCAGGTCGCCCACCCGCAGCGGCGTCAGCGGCACCTCGCGGGCGATGGCGTCATGCTGGAGGCAGAGCGGCCCGAACAGGTCCGTGGGGCGCTCGGCTCCGTCGCGCGGCTCGGCGGCGTGGACGGGCGACCGCTTCCACAGCACGCACGGGCACCTGGGTCACGCCCGCATCGACCACCACCGCGCCCCGTCCGCGGCGCGCGACCACCCGCACGAGCAGCCAGCCGCGCGTCGCGGATGAGCGCGCGGCCGGGCTCCAGGATGATGGGCGGGTGCGCCGGGGCCCAGGGCGGCGCGCGCCGCGCCGAGATGCTCCGCGAGGCCCGCGGCGGCCGGCCAGCCCGCCGCCCAGGTCGAGCCACGCGATGCCGCCGACGCGCTCGGCCGATCTCGCGCAGCGCCGGCGCCGCGTCGGCGAAGCGCGCGACGGCACCGGGTACTGCACCGTGACTCCGTGGATCGGGGGCCCGGACGGCGGGAGCGGGCCGAGCTGGTAGGCGCCGAGGTGGATGTGCAGGCCGGTCAGCGGCAGACCGGCCGCGCGAGGACCGACGCGGCCGCAGGCGCGATCCGCGGCGGAACCCCGAAGCGATCGCGGCCCTCCCGGTCGGGCGGACGAGCCGCAGGCCCACGCGCGCGCCGGGGCCGGCGTGCGCCGCGAGCCGGGCGATCTCGCGCACCTGCTCGACCCCGTCGGCCACGACCGTCGCGCCCCCTCCAACAGCGCCCGGCGGAGCTCCGACGAGGTCTGAGGGGCCCGTTGAAGACGATCTGGGAGCCCGGCACCCGGCCGGCGGCGATGCGGTACTCGAAGCCCGAGGCGACCTCGGCCCAGCATCCCGCCCGATGGAGGCGGGCAACCAGGCCCATGAGGGGGTTCGACTTGACCGAGTAGGCGCCGTGCGTCGCCGCCCGGCGGCACGGCCTGGAACGCGTGCGCCTCGGCCTCGATGCGGTCGCCGTCGAAGACGTAGAGCGGCGTGCCGAAGCGCTCGGCGAGCTCCCGCCCGCGCCCGGCGGGCGGGGACGTACGACGTTCGAGCGGCGGGACGCCGACCGCCCGGGCCGTGAGGCGCGGCCACACGCGGCGGCCGATCCGGGTGATCTCCTCCAGATGCGGGTAGCCGGAGGCGATCACCAGATCCACCCCCGCCTCGCGGTACTCGTCGAGCAACCTCGCCACCGGCCGTGCGAGCCGACGAGCGCGGTCCCCGCCCGCCGCGCACGGCGCGGATCCCGGCCCACAGCCCGGGCGACACCCAGCCCTCCTCGTCGGCCGGGATGGCGTTCATACGGGCCTGTCCCCGCTGTCGAAACCCGGTACTCGCGCGGCGCTCGTCAACAACCTCGGCCTTGGAGACGAGGTCGCCGGGCCGCGTCGAGCGCTCGGCGCCGCCGCTGCGGGCGATGAGGTGGATGCGCAGGCCGAACGCATGGGCCGTCCGGCGCGGGCGCGCATCTCCGGATGCGCTCGCCGATCCGGTCCGGGGGCTCGCCCCACATCAGGTACGGTCGGCCGGCGCGCGGCCAGGGCCTTCGCCGCCTCGCTGGCCCCGCCCAGGTAGAGGGGTCCCGGAAAGCGCTCGCGCAGGGCGTCCGCGAGCTCGCCCAGGCGCGCATAGCGCGCGTCGTGGTCGAGCCGCGGGGTGCCGTAGCCGCGCGTCCGGCCGCCGCCGGCGACGAGGTTGATCGGCGATGCCGCCCGGGCGCGATCGACCAGAGCGTCTCGGCCTGGTGGGCCGGCCAGCCCGGCTGGAGCGCGGCCGGGTTCATCGCGACGAGGAGCCGGATCGCGGCGTGTCATGGTCGCGAGGGCCGTGGCCGTGGTCCAGCTCTCCATGAACCGGGCGTCGGGCGCGAACGAGTCGTTGACCGGAGCCGTTCGGGACGAGGATCTCTGGGCCCCGGCCTGCTCGGCGGCCGTGCGCCCGGGCCAGGTAGGTGATGTCGGGCGCGCTCTCGGGCGCCGGGTCCCCAGCCATCGTCCGTCGCCCTCCGAGGGGCAGTACCAGCCGAGTGCGATCAAGGGGATGCTACCGAGCCCGGGCCGGGCGGCGATTACAGGTCGTCGGCGACGAGCGCCGTGGCGTCTTCGCTGTCATCATCGAGAGCCAGCGACACTCGAGACCGGCGAGCGCACGCGCGACGTCTTCGAGGTGACCCTGGCGCCGAGCCCGGCCGCGAGCGTGCCGTGCTGGGCCGAGGTGGTCGCGGGGATCCACCCGGCGCGATCGAGCGGCTCGTACGACGGCGCGTGGCACCTTCGCGAGGGCACGCGGAGATCACGGCGTCGTCTCCGTCGACGGTAGCCCTGCCGCGGGCCGGACCCACCCCAGCCCGGCCGACTCCAGGAGCGCTCTTCGACGACGACCCGGAGGGGCCGGGGCGATGAACCCCCTCGGCGAACCTCCGGCGCCGATCGGTGCCGTAGCTCAGGAACAGCTCCACGGCATCGCGTCGCGATAGAGGCGCGTAGCCGCCTCCTCGAGGCGTCGGGAAGGCGGCTGGCGAAGCGCTCGAGGCGCCCGGATCGGGGTCGCTGAGGTTGAGGCGGATCGTGTCGGTCGGCGCCGACCTCGCCGAGGCCGTCGCCCGGGTAGACGGCGACGTGTCGCTTGCAGAGCGCGACCGTGAGCTCCTGCGCGCTCGCGCCGATCTGCGGAGACGTCAACGACGCACAGAAGCCGTAGGCCGGGTCGATCACCGGGCGTCACGATCTGTGGAGGCGGCGCCAGGTTCCGCTGGATGACTCCTCGCCGCGGCTCAGCCACACGCGGTGTCGCGCAGCGCGGCGGCCGCGCCGACCTGGGCCAGGCGGTTGGTGTTGAGGCGCACAGCGGCGATCTTCACCTGGAGGCAGGCCCGACCAGGGCCGGAGTCGCCGCCAGGGCGCCGATCGCGCCCCGGCCATGCCGTAGCCGTGGGCCAGGCCGCTCGCGACCAGCACCGTGGCGCCGGGGTGCTCCGCGGCGACCGCCGGCGATCGGGGCGTGGGCGGCCCCCGGGTCGATGCGATGCGCCGAGTGGGTGGTGTCGGCCACGATCACGGAGCCGCGCTCGGCCGAAGCGCGCACAGCGCGTCCAGCTCATCGCGGCGTCTGGACGGTGCCGAACGGGTTGACCGGGTCGCAGACGACGACCATCGCGTGCGCGGGGTGAGGGCGGCCGCCACCTCGTCGGGGTCGAGGCCGCCAGCCGGCGGCCGCGCCCAGGCGCACCCACACCGGCTCGGCGCCCGGCCAGGAGCAGCGCGGGCACGAAGTGGAAGTAGCCCGGGTCGGTGACGATCGCCTGGTCGCCGGGTCGAGGCAGGCCAGGCCGCGTAGCCGACCCCGGCCTCGCGCCCTCGGTGCCGATCACTCGAAGCCGTCGCCGCTGGCGCCGCAGGAGCCGCTCGGCCATGAGGTCGCGCAGCCGCTCGTCGAGATCGGCGAGTACGGGCCCACGTGCTCCTCGTCAACCGCCGCCGCATGGCGTCCATCACCAGCGGCGAGGGTCCGAGGTGGTCGCCATCCACCGAGGTCGGCCCACTCGGAGCGGTCGAGCGCGATCGCCCCGTCGCGGTAGATCTCGGCCGGGTCCCAGCCAGGGATGCGGTACGCTCCGGTAGGTCATGTAGTTGCCGAAACCCTGCGGGGTCCTCGAACAGCGCGCGGGGCGCGGGCCGACGACGCGGGGCATGGCGTCGCCCCCGGGGGTCGCCAGGTCAGGACGGAGCGCGCCGCGGCTCATGGCACGATGCGGGTTCCGGCGTGCCGGCGACGGCCCCGGCGCGCGCTCGAGCGACGTGATGACGGCGGTCGCGGCCCCCGCCTCCACGAACTGGATGGCCGCCTCGACCTTCGGGCCCATGCTCCCGGGCCGGGAACTGGCCGTCGGCCATGTGCGCGCGGGCCTCGGCGAGCGTCATCGTGTCGACGGCGCGCTCCGCGGCGTCCGAAGTCGAGCAGCACCTGCTCGACGCCCGGTCAGCAGCAGCAGCGAGCGGCGCCGACGAGCCGCCGATCAGCGCGGCGGCGAAGTCCTTGTCGATCACGGCGTCGGACGCCAGGACAGGGCCGTCCCCCGACGCGGGTCACGGGCACGCCGCCGCCGCCGCAGGCCACCACGACCTCGCCGGCGTCGAGCAGCGCCGGGATCTCCTGCGCCTCGACCACCTCGATCGGCTCGGGCGAGGCCACGACCCGGCGCCAGCCGCGGCCGGAGTCCTCGGCCACGGACCAGCCGCGGGCGTCGGCGAGGCGGCGCGCGCGGCCCTCGGAGAAGAACGGGCCGATGGGCTTGGTGGGATGGGCGAACGCGGGATCGTCGGGGCGGACGACGACCTGGGTCATCACCGCCGCGACCGGGGCTCGGGCCGGCGGCCGCGAGGGCTTCGCCGCATCGCCTGCGCGAGCGCGACGAACTGGGGGAGTGCACGGTGTGCGGCGCGCCGACCCCCGGCACCGTGTGCGCGTTCTGTCGTCTCCGCGGGCGCAGGTCGGCGCGATCGAGCTCGATGCACCGGTGGTGCGCTGAGATGGCACGCGCGTTCGCCGCCGGTGACCGTGTGCTGCTGGTCGACGCCAAGCGTCGCCGCCATCTCGTGACGCTCGCCGACGGCGGCGAGTTCCACACCCACGCGGGCGTGCTCGCGCACGACGACATCATCGGTCAGCCCGACGGCGTCACCGTGCGCACCACGCGCAACGCGCGGCTCACCGCGGTGCGCCCCACGTTGGCGGAGTACGTGCTCGAGATGCCCCGCGGCGCGCAGGTGATCTACCCCAAGGACCTCGGCCCGATCATGATCCTCGCCGACGTGTTCCCGGGCGCGCGGGTGCTCGAGTCGGGCGTGGGATCGGGTGCGCTCACGCTGGCGCTGCTGCGCGCCGTCGGCGAGCACGGGCCACGTCACCGGCTACGAGATCCGCGACGACTTCGCCCGCCGCGCCCGCACCAACGTCGAAGGCTTCCTCGGTCCCGACATCCCGCTCGACATCGAGGTGCGCGACGTCTACGACGGCATCGGACACGACGACCTCGACCGCATCCTGCTCGACCTCCCCGAGCCGTGGCGGGTGGTGAAGCACGCCGAGCAGGCGCTGCATCCCGGCGGGATCATGCTCGCGTACCTGCCCACCATCGGTCAGGTGTCGCGCCTGCGCGAGGAGCTCGCGGGATCCCCGTTCGGGATGATCGAGACGCTCGAGGTGCTGCAGCGCACCTGGCACGTCGACGGCCAGTCGGTGCGTCCCGACCACCGCATGGTGGCGCACACCGGATTCCTCACCCACGCCCGGCTGCTCGCGCCTCAGCCTGATCCGGGCGTGAACTTCCTCGACCTCGTCGTCCTCGCGGTGGCCGTGGGCGCCGGCTGGGTCGGCTACCGCATCGGCTTCGTGCGGCGGGCCACGTCGTGGGCGGGGCTGGCGGTCGGGCTCGTGATCGGCGTGCTGCTCGTCCCCGACGTCGCCGACGCCCTGCGCGGGTCACCGCCGCGCACGCGGTTGCTGGCGTCGCTCGCGTTCGTGGCGGTGGTGGCCGCGGTCGCGCAGGCGGTCGGCGCCGCGATCGGAGGTTCGCTGTCGGCGCGCCTCGGCCGCGGCGCCGGCGCGCTCCGGCAGGGCGACCGGGTCGCGGGGGCCGCGCTCGGTGTCGTCGGGGTGCTGGTGCTCATGTGGCTGCTCATCCCCGCGCTGGCGAACTCGCCGGGCTGGACGGCGCGGGCAGTGCGCGACAGCGCGGTGGCGCGCTTCATCGACCGCGTCGCGCCGTCACCGCCGTCGGAGTCGGAGACGCTGGGTCGGCTGGTGGGCGACCAGACGTTCCCCGAGGTCTTCGACACGCTGTCGTCGCCCGACGCGGGCACACCACCCGCCGACGGGATCCCCGCCGAGGCTGCGGCGCGCGTCACCAAGTCCACGCTGCTCGTCGCGGGCCAGGCGTGCGACCGCATCCAGGAGGGCAGCGGCTTCGTCGCCGGGCCCAACCTCGTGGTCACCAACGCGCACGTCGTGGCGGGGGAGCGCGACACCCGCGTCACCACCAGCGACGGCCGCCGCCTCGACGCCAACGTCGTTGCGTTCGATCCGAACCGCGACCTCGCGGTGCTGCGCGTGCCCGGGCTCGCGCTGCCCCCGCTCGCGCTGGGCGAGGGCCAGGTCGACGAGCGCGGCGCGCTGTTCGGTCACCCCGGCGGCGGCGACCTGCGCCAGGCCCCGGTGCGCATCGCCGAGCAGATCGTCGCCCGCGGCACTGACATCACCCGCACCAACGCCGACCGAGCGCGAGGTCTTCGTGCTGGCCGCGGTCACCGCGCCCGGCGACTCCGGCGGGCCCATCGTCGACGCCGACGGCAGCGTCATCGGCGTGATGTTCGCCTACGACATCAGCCGGCAGTCGACTGCCTACGCGCTCACCCGCACCGAGCTCGATGCCGTGCTCGGCCCGTCCTCGCCAGCGGCATCCGCCGCTCCCGTCGCCACCGGCGACTGCCTCGCCGAAAAGAGGACGACCCGGGCCGGGCCCGGGTCGCTCAGGAGGAACGGTGTTGCTGGTAGTGGGGAGCGAGACTGATCAGTCGACCTCGATGAAGATGCACTCGCCGGGGCACTCCTCGGCCGACTCGATGGTGGCCTCTTCCATGCCCGCGGGCACGTTGGCCAGACCCTCGGCGCCGCCCGGGTCGCTGAAGACCTTGTCGCCTTCCTTGACGTAGGCGAGGCCGTCGTCGAGGAGGGTGAACACCGACGGCGCGATCTCCTCACAGAGGCCGTCACCGGTGCAGAGGTCTTGATCGATCCAGACCTTCATGGCAGCGTCGAGTCCTTTGCGCTGGGGGACGAAGCTCACTCCAGCGTAGTCACCGCGCCGGGATTTCTCAAGCCAAGACGAGGGAAATCTAGTCGGTCACCGCAGTGTCGCAGACGGAGATCGACCGCGTCGCGGCTGACCGCGGGCACGACGCAGAGCATGCCGAAGCGTCGGGTTGGTGAGACCCGATCGTGCGCACACCGCGAACGCCGATCGTGACGCTGCGTCGACGGTGATCGCCTGCGGTCACGACGTGACGCCGATGTGCACGTCGCTCGTGGTGTACGCGCAGTCACCCGCAGCGTCGGCGCCACCGTTGACGACTGTGCGGTCACGTCGGGTGTCGTGAACGTCGAGGATGCACGCACGTTGAACGTTGCGATCCCGTTGCTCGTCGCCACCGGTACCGTCGCACGTCGTGGCACGTGTTCTCCCGCGACCTTGGCGCACGTAGATACGTCGCTCCCGCAGCTGTACGGTGAAGACCACCATACGACAGTACGAGCATACCGGGACTTGCCCGCGGCACGATCCCGCAGCTGCAGGGCTCGACAAGGAATCGATGATCACCGGGGCGGTCCACGCCGCGGCACCGGCGACCGCGCTCGCCTTGATCATCTGACGACGACTGAGACCGGGCTGCTCGCCCATGTGTCCGCCTCCCTGCCTGGGGCCCTGCCTGGACCGCTGGATTGTTGAGCTGTATGCCGCTACGCTAGCGGGTCGGAGCGCTTCGACGCATCGACGACTCACGGATCGTTGCACGTCGGACGCCTGGATTGCCGTACTGTCGGGCACGTGCCAAATCAGTCGCTGGCCGAGAACGTCGACGCAGCCAGGATCGTCACGCCGTGCCGCCCGCTGAGATCGATGGCCATCCGGACCGAACACGATGTGCGTGCCGCAGCTCGGTCGTCGCTCGACTCGCTGTCGTAGTCGATCCGCCGGTGGCGCAGCGCACTGCAGCTCGAGTCGGTGAGCTGACCCGGACAGCGGCGTCGCGTCGTCGTCACATGTCCGCCGGCCGACGTGACCGCCCTAGGAGCCGCCGTCGCACGCGAGGCACTGCTCGGACGGGCTCGCTGGTGCGTGTCCGCCGTCCTGTCTGACACGTGCACGCTGTTGCATCGTACCCGTCACTGTAGCCGGTGATAGTACGAGCCGCCGATCACGTAGAAGACGATAGCGTCGTCGGAGCAGCCGTCGTGAGCACACCCCGGATGCCCGCGGCCGCGGGGCTCGCCAGCGAATCGATGATGACGGGTGCCGTCCACGCCGCAGCGCCTGCGACGCGCGCTCGCCTTGATCATCTGGCGGCGGCTCAGGCCCTTCCGCTCACCCTGCTCTACAACGTCGGCCATCGCCGAGCTCCTGTCGTCGTCCCGCCACCTGCCCATTGGCGGCTACTTCTGGGACCACAACAAGGATTGGCCGGTCTCACCATTCACTCGCCCCCACCAAGGTGACCGCATCAGGCGGAGGGTCGACGTGTCCAATCCGTTCGCTTGACCACTGAGAGTAGTGGTTTTCGGTTGGCGACACAAATGGCGTGACCGACTGCACAAAGACTCCCGGAACGCCCCAGGTATTGCGCCGTCAGGTCCCTTCTGTCACGCTTCGTGGTCCACGGGCGGTGGGGTCGGGCAGCGTGAGGGTGGTCATGACCACGCTGGACACGGGGCGCGGGGCAAGCGGCGACAGCGGGGGACCGGGGCCGACCGAGGCCTGCACCGGCACCTTCGACGCCCTCGGCCACCGCTTCGCGGTCGCCGGCGAGGACGCGAGGACGATCGCCCTGGTGGAGGAAGCCTTCGCCGTCCTGGCAGTGTGCGCGCCTCCCCTCGGGTGGTACCACCTGCAACGCCACGCCGACTGCGTCGAGCTCACGTGGAACGGCAAGACCGTCGGCACCGTCACCGACTGCGCCGACGCCCTCGCCTTGCTGCGCTCGGACGTGCAACGGCGCGCGATCGCGGCGGCCGACACCGATCTCGTGCTGCGCGCAGGCTCGGTCGAGTGCGACGGGCGCGCGCTGGTGCTGAGCGGCTCGACGGGATGTGGAGTGAGCACGCTGCTCGCAGCGCTCGTGTCCGAAGGCTGCCGCTACTTGAGCGACGACGCGATCCCGGTCGAACTGCGAACGGGCATGGTGCGCCCGTTTCCGCAGCCGGTCCTCCTCGACGATCGTTCGCTCGACCTGCTCCCCGAGATCACCGCGCTGCGGTCAGGTGTCGAGAGCACGCACGGTCGGCGCCTCGTCGCGATGCGCAGCGGCCGGGCGCTCGCGGAGCCCACGTCATGCACGGTCTCGACCGTGCTGTTCCCCGAGCTCGACGACTCCGGGATCACGATGCTGGATCCCGTCGATCCCGACGATGCGGTACTGCGCCTCGCCGAGCACGCGTACAACTTCCCCGGACACGAGCAGGAGGCGATCGAGGCGATCGACTGGCTCGTCCGAGACGCCAATGCCTTCACCGTGATCGGCAGCGATCCCCACGCGTCTGCCCGTGCCGTCATCGACGCTCTGGCGCTCGCCACCTGAACCGACGGCCAGTTCACAGCTCACGGTCATCCCGGTCATCGAATGTGCCCGGGCGCCTGGGATGACACCGGTGTAGTGTCCGACGCCAGGCAATCTCCGTCCCCCAGGAGGTGATCGCATGGCTTCCGAGCACGACCGGCGTCTGGCCGAGTACGCGCGGCAGGTCGACGACCTCCAGGGGCAGCTCAAGGGCCTCGAAGAAGAGGTCGTGGTGCTCCGCCGGCGTCTCCAGGACGCCCCCAAGCGGGTGCGCACGCTCGAGGAGAAGATCCTCGAGACCAAGGGCCAGCTCCAACAGGCCGTCTCCCAGAACGAACGACTCTCCGCCACCCTCCGCGAAGCGCGCGAGCACATCGCCGCGCTGCGCGAAGAGGTGGAGAAGCTCACGATGCCGCCGTCGGCGTACGGCACCTACCTCGGCGCCAACGACGACGGCACCGTCGACATCTTCACCGCCGGCCGCAAGATGCGCGTCTCGGTGCACCCCGAGGTCGACGTCGACGCCATCGTGCCGCGGCCAGGAGGTCGCGCTCAACGAGTCGCTCAACGTCGTGCTCGCACGCAGCGCCGAGGTCTCGGGCGAGATCGTCGTCCTCAAGGAGATCCTCGAGAGCAAGGACCGCGCGCTGATCGTCGGCCGCGCCGACGAGGAGCGCGTCTGCGAGCTCGGCGCCTCGCTGCTCGGCGAGAAGCTGCGCGCCGGCGACCACCTCCTCATGGACGGCCGCTCCGGCCTGCTCGTCGAGCGCATCCCGCGACCCGAGGTCGAGGAGCTGGTGCTCGAGGAGGTTCCCGACGTCACCTACGACGACGTCGGCGGCCTCGACGACCAGATCGACGCGATCAAGGACGCGGTCGAGCTCCCGTACCTCTACTCGGAGATGTTCCACGAGCACGAGCTCCAGCCGCCCAAGGGCATCCTGCTGTACGGGCCGCCGGGCTGCGGCAAGACGCTCATCGCCAAGGCGGTCGCCAACTCGCTCGCCCAGCGGGTGAGCGAGCGCACCGGCGACACCACCGCCCGCTCCTTCTTCCTCAACATCAAGGGCCCCGAGCTCCTCAACAAGTACGTGGGGGAGACCGAACGCCAGATCCGCCTGATCTTCCAGCGCGCCCGGGAGAAGTCGGAGGAGGGCTACCCCGTCATCGTGTTCTTCGACGAGATGGACTCCCTGTTCCGCACCCGCGGCACGGGCATCTCGTCCGACATCGAGAGCACGATCGTGCCGCAGCTGCTGGCCGAGATCGACGGCGTCGAGAGCCTGAAGAACGTCATCGTCATCGGCGCGTCGAACCGCGAGGACCTGATCGACCCGGCCATCCTGCGTCCCGGCCGTCTCGACGTGAAGATCAAGATCGAGCGCCCCGACGAGGAGAGCGCGGCCAAGATCTTCCGCCAGTACCTCACGACGAACCTGCCGATCGCCGACGCCGAGACCGGCAAGCACGGCGGCCCGGAGAAGGCGGTCGAGGGGATGATCGCGGCGGCGGTCGACCGCATGTACGCGATCGACGACAGCAACCGCTTCCTCGAGGTCACCTACCAGAACGGCGACAAGGAGATCCTCTACTTCAAGGACTTCTCCTCGGGCGCCATGATCGAGAACATCGTCCGCCGGGCGAAGAAGCTCTCGATCAAGCGTCAGATCGAGTCAGGTGAGAAGGGCATCGACACCCAGGACCTCATCGACTCGATCCGCCAGGAGTTCCGCGAGCACGAGGACCTGCCGAACACCACCAACCCCGACGACTGGGCGAAGATCTCGGGGAAGAAGGGTGAACGGATCGTCTTCGTGCGGACCATCCTCGCCGAGGGCGAGGAGGTCGGCGGCGGCCGCCAGATCGAGCGGGTGCAGACCGGCCAGTACCTGTAGGTCCCGGCCGGTCTGCGCCGCCCTGCCCGACCTCAGCTGTCGCAGCAGAACTTCAGGTAGATGTAGTCGATCGGCGTGGTCGTGTTGCGTCAGCGGCGTCAGGTACCGCGAGATCCACGCGGTCTGGCCGCCGTCGGTGTAGCAACCGTTTCCGCTCGCGGACGGTGCCTGCTCCTGCGGTGGCTGTCGCCTTGAGGTAGGTGTCGGTGCTGCGTTGTAGCGACCGCCGATCTGCCAGTCGTTCACGTTCGGTGAGACTGCGGATGTGGAAGCGACAGGTCGAGAGCAACGTGACCTTGTAGTAGTTGTTGCCGTCGAGTGCCACTGCCGTCGGCATCCGTGTTGGCCGGGGCTGAGTCGTTGCACCGGCGTCGCCGCCACTACCCGACTGGCTGGCAGCAGTCCGTTGCCCGCCCAGTTCGCGCGCGGTAGTCGTCGTCGCCCGCACGGATCGTTCAGGGGAAACAACGTCGGGTCACCGGGACAGGCCGAGTAGCAGGTCGGCGGTCGACGCTCGCGAGGACCTTGACCCAGTAGCGGCACACACACTGAGCCGGCTGCGGCCGGACTCGCCAGCGAGTCGATGATGACGGGAGCGGTCCAGGCGGCGGCGCCGGCGACGGCGGACGCCTTGATCATCTGACGACGGCTCAGGCCGCGACGCTCCGCGGCGGAATTCCCGGATTCAGTTGTCATCTGCCCACTGCCCTTTGTCAACGCCTCTCAGCGTGAAAGCCTGCCGATCACGGAGCGTAGTCGGATTTGCCCCTCCGCACAACGCTGAGCGTGAGATTCGCGGGCGTCAGCGCGGGTGGTCGGCGAGCGAGTGTGAGCCACTCGTGCACCCACACCAGTCCGAGGGCGTCGGGCAGATCGGCGTGGGAGCGGCTCCCGAGACAGCGGGTGAGCGCTCGGGGACGGCGGGTGGGCTCGGGCGTCCGGCGGTTGCGAGCGACCGGATGCCGGCGGCCACCGAGATGCGTCGGCTTCGTGATCGATCGCCGTCGGCGACGGCGTCGCCTTCGTCCCGCGACCGTGGCGACCGCATCGGCGCAGCCGGTCGATGGCGCCGTACCCGGCCGGCGCCCGCACGATGCCGTTCGGCGGCGAGCTCGCGCACGAACGCCTCGACGAGGAGCTGCCCCAGCCCTCGCGGTCGACGTGACCGCCTCCGTGCTCGAGCGCGAGATCTTCGAGCGCGGCAGCGGCGCGAGCGCGGGCGTCCTCACGGACCGCGACCGCCGCGGCGTCGGGATCGCCGGTGCACGGCCGCGCAACGTCGACGTCGAGGGCCGACGGTGAGGTGCGCGGTTGCCGGCGCGCAGGAGCTCGGCGAACGAGCGGCGAGCAACACCACGCGCACCGCGAGGCCACAGCGAGCGCACCGACGGCGACGCTGATCCCGGCGCCGATGGCGATGTCCTGCACGCGCACGAGGCCGGTCCGCCAGCCCTCGGGCACGAGGATGTTGAAGAGCACGACGACGAACACGGTGAACCCGGCCTGGCCGACCACGAAGTTCACCGCGCCCGGCGTGTACGCGGCGAGGAACACGACGATCGGCAGGAGCGACCCACAGCCAGATGTCGTCACCGCCGATCGTCTCCATCAGCGCGGCGGCGATCGCCGAAGCCGATCAGCGCGCCCAGGAAGGCCTGCAGCGCCGTCGCGCCCGGTGCCGAGCGCGTCGAACGCAGCACCGAGAGCGCTGCGAGCACCACCCAGAAGGCGTGCTCGACCGAGGCGGTCTTCGCCACGAGCACCGCGAGCGCCGAGGCCCAGCCCGGCGCGCGCCGCGTTGCGGAACCGCACCGACCGCAGCGTTGCAGTGCGCACGCAAGATCGCCCAGGCGTCTGCAACGCGTCGCTGGCCCGCCGAGCGCGATGCGCACCGCGTCGTCGCACGGCGGCGTCGGCGTCTGTCCCGATCTGGAGCGCGGCGAGCGAGAGGCGACGGAGCCGGGAACATCGCGGTGAATCGCGTCGATCGACGTGCATGGCGCCGTCGGTCGGGAGGGTGCGCCCGCCGCCCAGCGCTCGAGCGCATCGATATGCGCGTCGCGCGCCGTCGGTGCAGCGCGTCGACGTCCAGTTCGCCGTCGGACGGCGCCGCGTCGAGGATCTGCGCGGAGCTGTCGAGCGCAACGATGACGACCCGCGTACGCGAGCGCCATGTACTCGGGCGACGGGTCGGCGGCGGTCGACGTGCTCGGCAGCCGTCATCGCGTCGAGCAACGTCAGCGCAGGCGTCGGGTCCGCGATCACGAGCGCGACCAGCGCCCGCTCGCGGGTGATGCTGCCGGCCGGCCGGTAGACGACGCCGGCACGACGCACCGAGGTCGGCGTCGGCGTCGCGGAGCGCGCCGAGGTCGCGCGTCGGTCGCGGGCGACGGCCAGCGCGGCCGCCGCCTCGCGCAGCACCTGCGCAGCGGCCGTGGCCCGCACCCGGTCTCGCTGGTGCACCGGCCACAGCAACGACGGCGGCGACACCCGAGCGGAGCACGACGCCGACGACCCATCCCAGCTCGCGGGCGACGAGGTCGGCCTCGACGCCGGGCGACATCACCGCGAGGACGAAGGCGAGCGTGGCGGCGGTGCCGCCCGCGGCGAAGTAGCCGCCGAGCGCACCACGAGAAGCGATAGCGAAGGCGACGACGAGCGTCACCGACCGCGGCCGGCCAGATGGTGTCGGCGAACGCGGTCCCGAGGGCGATCGAGCAGCCGCCCCGACCACCGCCAGCGGACGTAGGCGCGGAACCGTCGGGGCAGCGGACCCCCGAAGTCGGAGAACACGAGCGCGGCGAAGGAACCGAACGCGGCGAAGAGCGCCGACGGCGTCGTTGCCGGTCACGACGACCACGCGCGAACACCGCGGGGACGACCAGCGCGGCCCGGCTCGCCTTGCGCAGGTTGATCCGGTTGGGATCCCGGAAGCGATCCGTGAAGGCCCGCACCGGCGGATCGTACCGACGGTCTCCGGGCCGCCATCCATGGACAGAGTTGGACCGAGTCGCAAGTAGGCTGACGCCGTGGCCATCCCGAAGGTGTGCGGGATCGAGACGGAGTACGGCGTGACCCTCCGCGGCGCGGCCGATCCGAATCCCGTGCTCGCCTCCTCGATGCTGATCAACGGCTACGTCGAGCACCACAAGGTGGGCTGGGACTTCGAGGACGAGTCACCCGGCCGCGACGCCGCGCGGGTTCGCACGCGAAGGCGCGATGCCGCCCGAGATCGAGACCCACCTCGTCAACACCGTGCTCACCAACGGCGCCCGCTACTACGTCGACCACGCGCACCCCGAGTACTCCACTCCCGAGTGCTCCGACGCGTTGGAGCTGGTGTGCGCCGACAAGGCAGGGGAGCGGATCCTCGCCCGCTCGATGCGGGCGGCCCGCCGGCTCACCGAGCCCGGCCAGGAGATCGTCGTCTACAAGAACAACTCCGACGGCAAGGGCAACTCGTACGGCACGCACGAGAACTACCTGGTCGATCGGGCGGTGCCGTTCGCCGCGCTCGTGCGCAACCTGCTCCCGTGGTTCGTGAGCCGCCAGGTGTTCACCGGCGCCGGCAAGGTCGGCTCCGAGAACGGCGCCGGCGCGGTCGACTACCAGATCAGTCAGCGCGCCGACTTCTTCGAGGAAGAGGTCGGCCTCGAGACCACGTTGAAGCGCCCGATCGTCAACACACGCGACGAGCCCCACGCCGATCCGCAGGCCTACCGGCGCCTGCACGTGATCGCGGGCGACGCCAACCTCTGCGAGGTCTCCACCTTCTTGAAGGTCGGCACCACCGCGATCGTCCTGGCGATGATCGAGGACGGCTTCATCGAGAAGGACCTGTCGATCATCGGCCCGGTCAACGCGATGCGCACCGTGTCGCACGACCCCACGTGCCGCGCCACGGTGGAGCTGCTCGACGGTGGGCGCATCACCGCGGTCGAGCTCCAGTGGGAGTTCCTGCGGCTGGCGCAGAAGTACGCCGACGAGACCGGTCTCGACGCGTGCGGTGGCGACGACGTCGGCGGCATGGTGCTCACCCGTTGGGAGTCGGTGCTCGCCGACCTCGAGCGCGACCCGATGCTGCTCGACGGCCAGCTCGACTGGGTCACCAAGCTCTCGTTGCTGCAGGCCTACATCGACCGCGAGGGCCTCGAGTGGTCGGATCCCAAGCTCTCGCTGATCGACCTCCAGTACAGCGACGTCCGACCCGATCGGTCGCTGTACGAGCGGCTCGTGCGGGCGGGCAAGGTCGAGCGGCTGGTCGACGAGGCCGACGTGCAGACCGCGATCACGGTTGCGCCGGTCACCACCCGGGCATGGTTCCGGGGCGGCTGTCTCGCCCGCTGGCCCGACGCCGTGGTCGCAGCCAACTGGGACAGCCTGATCCTCGACGTAGGCTCGGATCCGTTGCGGCGCATCCCGATGATGGAGCCGCTCAAGGGAACGAAGGCGCACGTGCAACCGTTGTTCGACGAAGTCGGTACCCCCGCCGAGCTCGTCGAGCGGCTGCAGGGATAAGAGGAGCGATCGAACATGCCGGAGCGTGAGCGCAAGCAGAAGCCGGCGCCCAAGGAGCGCGTCGAGGAGACCGCCGAGGTCGCCGCGCCCGCCAAGCAGGGCGAGGAACTGAAGGAAGAGCTCGACGATCTCTTGGACGAAATCGACAGCGTCTTAGAAACGAATGCCGAGGAGTTCGTGAAAGTCGTACGTACAGAAAGGGGGCGAATGATACCAAATCGGACACCGCAGTTGGTTCGATTTGAGTGTCATACCCCCGGCGTACGTTCGTATCTGGTGAAGCGATGCGCCGACTGCGAGCAGAGGGAAGCCGTACGAAGAGTTCCCCCGCAACAAGAACTCGAAGGACGGACTACCACTCGCTACTGCAAGACGTGTAACAACGCTCGGTCGCAGGAGTCACGCAGCGACTTCACGGCGGAAGTCGCCACTATCACTTGAAGCAGCGGTACGGGATCGGCGCCGACGAGTTCGACGGGCTGGTGCGTCTGCAGGGCGGGGTCTGCGCGATCTGCGGCCGGCCCGATCCCGAGCACGTCGACCACTCTCACGAGACGGGCGAGGTGCGCGGCATCCTCTGCTTCAACTGCAACGGTGGACTCGGTCAGTTCCGCGATTCGATCGACGCGCTGATAGCCGCTGCCGCGTACCTGGACGCGCGGCTGCCGGAGGCGATCGAGCTCCGCGCGCTCGCGGTCGCGCGGGCGGCGGGGCTGCGGGCCGGCTTCGATTTTCGGGCCCCCGTATAGGCTCCCCGCGTGATGGAGTCACCTCTTCCCACCTTCGGCCCGGGGCTCGACCCCGGGTCGTCCTTCGTCGACCTGCTGCGGCAGGTCGCGCCCCACGACCTCCCCGGCGCCGGCCTCGCGCAGGCCGGCGACGGCACGGTGCCGATCGAGGTCACCCACGGCACCACCGTGCTCGCCATCCGCTTCGACGGCGGCGTGGTGATGGCCGGTGACCGTCGGGCCACCGCCGGCTACACCATCGCCAGCCGCCGCATCGAGAAGGTGTTCCCGGCCGACGACCTCTCCGGCGTCGCCATCGCCGGTGCCGCCGGCCCTGCGGTCGAGATGGTGAAGCTGTTCCAGGTGCAGCTCGAGCACTACGAGAAGATCGAGGGCGAGACCCTCTCGCTCGAGGGCAAGGCCAACCAGCTCGGCCAGATGGTGCGCAGCAACCTGCCGGCGGCCATGCAGGGGTTCGCGGTCGTGCCGCTCTTCGCGGGCTACGACCCGCCGCGGAGCGCGGCCGGGTGTTCAGCTACGACGTCACCGGCGGCAAGTACGAGGAAGCCGACTTCCAGACCAACGGCTCCGGTGGCGTGCACGCCCGCAACTGGATCAAGGCCACCTGGCGGGAGGGCATGAGCCGCGACGAGACGGTCGACCTCGCGCTCCGGGCTCTCTTCGCCGCCGCCGACGAGGACACCGCCACCGGCGGACCCGACCTCATCCGCCACATCTACCCGATGGTCGCGGTGATCAACGCCGATGGGTACGCCGCGCTCGACGACACCACCGTCGCCGAACGCTCTGAAGCGCTGTACGGCGGCCGCGAGGAAGGGAGCGGGCTGTGAGCATGCCGTTCTACGTCCCGCCGGAACAGATGATGAAGGACCGCGCCGATTACGCGCGGAAGGGGATTGCGCGCGGACGCAGCCTCGTCGCGTTCAGCGTCAGCGACGGCATCGTGCTCGTCGCCGAGAACGCGTTCCGCACGCTCTACAAGATCTCCGAGATCTACGACCACATCGCCTTCGCGGGCGTCGGCAAGTACAACGAGTTCGAGATGCTGCGCGTCGCCGGGGTGCGCCAGGCCGACATGAAGGGCTACTCGTTCGCGCGCGAAGACGTGAACGCGCGTGCGCTCGCCAACGCGTACGGCCAGACCCTCGGCCAGGTGTTCACCCACGAGATGAAGCCGTACGAGGTGGAGATCCTCGTCGCGCAGGTGGGGGAGACGGTCGAGGACGACGAGCTGTACCACATCCTCTACGACGGCACGGTCATGGACGAAGAGGGCAGCACCGTCCTCGGCGGCCTGGCCGAGCAGATCGCGGAGGCCATGGAGTCGCGCTTCTCCACCGACATGGACTCGGCGGCGGCGATCCGACTGGGCGCATCGGTGCTCGCCGGTCCCGACACCGTGCTCACCGCCGACCAGCTCGAGGTCGCGCTGCTCGACCGCACCAAGCACCGCCGCGCCTTCCGCCGCATCAACGGCGACGAGCTGGTCGCGATCCTCGAGGCGTCCTAGCCGCCGCGCTCAGAGCTTCTTCGACGCGAGGGTCGCCAGCTCCGCCATCTCGGCGCGGAGGTCGTCCGCCGCCGGCGTGTCGTTCGTGTAGGACACGCTCACCACCACCACCTTGCCGTGCTTGGCGACGAGCGCACCCTGCGCGTTGGTGTCCCAGATTGCCTTGCTCCCCGGGATGTCCTCCGCGGTCTTCTTCGCCGACGCGAGGATGCCCTTGCCCAGAGCGGCGTCGTACACGGTGACCACGACGAGTCCTCCACCCGCTTCTCCCAGGCCCGCGCCGATGTCGAAGCTGCACGCGTAGCCGCCGGTACCTGCCCCGTTCGCCTTGGACACCTCGGCGTCGAGCACGTCGCTCATCTTCGCCGGTTTCAGGATCTTGCACGACTTCGCCGTCTTCGCCACCGCGGCCGTGTCCCCCAACACACAGGACGCCACCACGGTGACCAGCACGCAGGCGACGCTCACCATCCGGACTCGAAGCATCTGCATCGACCTCCTGACGTCCGCCCCCGCGCCCATTGCAGATCCAGGGGACCCGGGTTGTCGAATCCCGGGCCGTGATGCTCCGCCGCTACCAGTGGCGGAGCGCGCCCAGAGGGCGCCGAACACCGAGACCGCGAGCAGCGCGGCCGCCACCCACCACAGCCAGCGCCGACGGCGAGGGCGGTCGGTGCCGGCGTTCCACCAGTCGGCTGGGCGCGGCGAGGGTCGCGTCGACCTCGTCGGCGAGGAGGACGTAGCTGGCGTCGTCGAGCTGGTCCTCGGGGACGAACACGTCGACGCGCGCCATGTCGCCCACGGTGAGGCCGTAGGGGCCGTCGAGCGCGCCGCGCAGCTGCGCGTCGATCCCTCCGGACTCGAGCCGGGCGGCGAGCACCTGGGCCCGGAACGCGCCGGCGACCCACGTGAGGGGCGCCATGCGCGACCGGACCTTCCATGCGGAAATGTTACGGCCGCGTCGGTCACGAAGCGGCGCGACGACCGCGGACGGCCCGGCACTAGCCTCGCGCCGGTGGAGCGACGCATCTTCGGACTCGAGAACGAGTACGGCGTCACCTGCACCCTCCGCGGCCAGCGCCGGCTCAGCCCCGACGAGGTCGCCCGCTACCTGTTCCGCCGGGTCGTGAGCTGGGGCCGCTCCAGCAACGTCTTCCTCGAGAACGGCGCCCGCCTCTACCTCGACGTCGGCAGCCACCCCGAGTACGCCACCCCCGAGTGCGACTCCATCGCCGATCTCGTCGTGCACGACAAGGCGGGGGAGCGCATCCTCGAGGGCCTCGTGCGCAGCGCCGAGCAGCGGCTGCGCGAGGAGGGCATCCGCGGCGAGGTCTACCTCTTCAAGAACAACACCGACTCCGCCGGCAACTCGTACGGCTGCCACGAGAACTACCTCGTCGAGCGCGAAGGCGACTTCACCAAGTTCACCGACGTGCTCATCCCGTTCCTCGTGACCCGCCAGGTCTACGCCGGTGCCGGCAAGGTGCTGCAGACGGCACGCGGCGCGATGTACTGCGTGAGCCAGCGCGCCGAGCACATCTGGGAAGGCGTGTCGAGCGCCACCACACGGTCCCGTCCGATCATCAACACCCGCGACGAGCCCCACGCCGACGCCGAGCGCTTCCGCCGCCTGCACGTGATCGTGGGCGACTCCAACATGAGCGAGTACACGACGTTCCTCAAGGTCGGGGCGACGTCGATCGTGCTGCGCATGCTGGAGGAGGACTCCCGCCCGTGGCGCGACCTCACGCTCGAGAACCCCATCCGCGCCATCCGCGAGATCAGCCACGACATCACCTGCCGGCGACGGGTGCGCCTGGCCAACGGGCGCGAGCTCTCGGCGGTCGAGATGCAGGCGGAGTACCTGCAGCGCGCGCTGCAGTTCGCCAAGCGACGCGGCCTCTCGCCGCTCGAGGAGCAGGCGCTCGGCGATGTGGGAGCACGTGATGACCCACCTCGAGAACGACCCGCTGAAGCTGTCGACCGAGGTCGACTGGGTGATCAAGTACCACATGATCGAGGCGTACCGCGAGAAGCACGACCTCGCAGCTCACCAACCCGCGCGTCGCGCTGCTCGACCTCGCGTACCACGACGTCACCCGCGCGCGGTCGCTCTACTACCTGCTCGAGCGGCGCGGCGCGGTCGAGCGCACCGCCACCGACGAAGCGATCGAGGAAGCCACCACCACGCCGCCGCAGACCACCCGGGCGCGCCTCCGCGGCGCGTTCATCAAGCGGGCCAAGGAACGCAAGCGCGACTACACCGTCGACTGGGTGCACCTGAAGCTCAACGACCAGGCGCAGCGCACCGTGCTCTGCAAGGACCCGTTCAAGTCGCGCGACGACCGGGTCGAGCGCCTGATCGCAGTCTCTGCCTGAGTCTGCCGGGATGCCGTCGTACCGCACCGGCGAGGTGGTGACGCTGCTCGAAGCGCGTGCCGGGGCTGCAGCGCGTCGAGGTCGACCTCGGCGACGGGCCGGAGCGCGCCTACGCGCTCACGCAGCTCACCGGTCCGGTCGCACTCGGCGACCGCGTCGTGGTGAACACCACCGCGGTCGAGCTCGGCCTCGGCACCGGCGGCTGGCACGTCGTGCACTGGAACCTCGCCCGCGACGACGTGGAGCGAGCCCGGCCCCGGCCACATCATCAAGGGCCGCTACACGAGCCTCCAGGCCGACGTCGGCAGCACCGAGGAGCACCTCGAGGCGCTCGCCGAGGTCGACTCGATCGACGGCATGCCGGTGGTCGTCGCCGCGCTGCACAGCCAGCTGCCCGCGGTCGCGGCCGCGTTCAAGGAGCGCGCGCCCGACGCCCGGCTCGCGTACGTGATGACCGACGGCGCCGGACTGCCGCTGGCGATGTCCGACCTCGTCGCATCGGTCGCGCGCCGCCGGCCTGATCGACGCCACCGTCACCTGCGGGCACGCGTTCGGCGGCGACTACGAAGCGGTGTCGGTCGTTCTCCGCGCTCGCGGTGGCGCGCCACGTCGCGCACGCCGACGCCGCCGTCGTCGTCATGGGACCCGGGCATCGTCGGCACCAACACGCGGCTCGGCTTCAGCGGGATGGAGGTCGGCGCCGATCCTCGACGCCGCCAGCGCGCTCGGCGGCGTGCCCATCGCCTGCCTGCGCGTCTCGTTCGCCGACGGACGCGACCGGCACGTCGGGCTCTCGCACCACAGCGCCACCGCGCTGCGCATCGCGGCGCGCGACCGGGTGCTGGTCGCGGTGCCCGCGCTTCGCCGACCCGAGCAGGCGGCGCGCCTGCGCGCCGACCTCGACGCCGCCGGCATCGACCGCCGGCACGAGCTCGTCGACGTCGACGCGCCCGACGCGCTCGAGCTGTTCGCCGCGCCACGGCCTGCGCATCGCGTCGATGGGACGGCCCGCCGCCGACGACCCCGCGCTGTTCCAGGCCGCGGCGGCCGCGGGCGCGCTGGCCGCGCACGCCTCCCGGAACGCACGGCTCGAAGGCAGCCGATGGTTGACCGGCTCGAGCGGCTGGTCAACCTCACCGCCACGCTGCTCGACACCCGCCGCCCGCTCACCCTCGACGAGCTCTCCGACCGCGTCGAGCCGCGCTACCCGGAGGACAAGCTCGGTCGCGGCGGCGGCAGTTCGAGCGCGACAAGGAGACGCTGCGCGAGCTCGGCATCCCGATCCGGGTCGAGACCGCCGACGGCTTCGGCGTCCGACCAGGCGTACCGGATCCATCCCGACGACTACTACCTCCCCGAGCTCGAGCTCACCGAGGCCGAGCTGGCCGCGCTGCACGTCGCCGTCACCGCGGTGCGCCTCGAGGGCGACGCCGGGCGCGAGGGGCTGGCCAAGCTCGGCGGCCTGGCGGGCGAGGGGGCCGACAGCCCGCTCGCCGAGCTCGACGTCACCCCGGGCCTCGCGGTCGCTGTTCGACGCGGTGAGCCGCCACGCGCCGGTCACGTTCTCCTACCGGGGCGACGTCCGCCACCTCGACCCCTACGGCGTGGTGCTGCGCTTCGGGCACTGGTACGTGGTCGGCCACGACCGCGACCGCGACGCCCCGCGGGCGTTCCGGGTCGACCGCATCGACGGCGAGGCCCGAGCTCGGCGCCGACGGGCTCGTTCACACCGCCCGCGGGCATCGACCCCGCCGAGTTCGTGCGGGCCGACCCCATGACCTACGGCGAGGACCAGCCGGTCGACGCGCACGTGCTCGTCGACGCGCCGCGCGCCGGCTGGGTGGTCGACCAGCTCGGCGAGGAGGCGGTGCTCGAGCGCCGACCCGACGGCGCGGTCGTCGTGACCCTGCCGGTCGTCAACCGCGCCGCGTTCCGCACGTGGGTCGTCGACCTGCTCGACCACGCCGAGGTGCTCGTCACCGCCCGAGCTGCGCGCCGACATGGTCGGCGTGGCTCGACGCCGATCGCGGCAGCGGCGAAGCGCGTGAGCCGCCCGCTCGTCGGCCCGCGGCTGCAGCGCGTGCTCGCGCTCGTGCCGTGGATCCTGGCGCATCCCGGCGTCACCCTCGCCGAGCTCGCGGCGCGGTTCGAGGTGGCGGAGCGCGAGCTCGAACGCGACCTCGAGCTGCTCCCGATGTGCGGGCTCCCGCCGTACACCGCCGACCGGCTCATCGACGTGTCGGTGATCGACGGCGGCGTCGAGATCCGCCTCGCCGAGTACTTCGAGCGTCCCCTGCGACTCACACCCGCGGAAGGACTCGCGCTGCTCGCCGCCGGGCGCGCGCTGCTCGCGGTGCCCGGCTCCGACGCCGACGGGCCCGCTGGCGACCGCGCTGGCCAAGCTCGACGACGCGCTCGGCGCGCCCGGGAGCCTCGCGGTCGACGTCGGCGCGAGCGACCAGCTCGAGCGGCTGCAGGACGCGTCCGCGGCCGACGAGCGCGTCGAGATCGACTACTACTCGTTCGCGCGCGACGAGATGACCACGCGGGTGATCGACCCGTGGCGGGTGTTCCACGCGTTCGGGACCTGGTACGTCGCCGGCTGGTGCCACCGCGCCGAGGGCGAGCGCCTCTTCCGCGTCGACCGCGTGCGTGCGGTGCGCGCCACGGGCGACGCACTTCGACCCCGCCACGCGGGGCGACGACGTCCGCGACCTCGTCTACCACCCGAGCCCCGACGACCCGCGGGTGACCCTGCGCCTCGCGCCGAGCGCGGAATGGGTGGTGGAGAGCTACCCGCACGAGTCGGCGACCCGTCGGCAAGGACGGCTCGTGGGAGGTGGTGCTCGCGGTGAGCGAGCCGGCGTGGCTCGAACGCCTCCTGGTGAGCCTCGGGCCCGACGCCACCGCAGTGGCGCCGCCCGACGCTCGTCGACCTCGGCCCGGCCGCGGCCGCGCGGCTTGCGGGCCCGGTACGTCGGGACCTGAGCACGAACTGGGACCCCGCGTCCGGTTCTGCGCGCGGACCTGCGAGGATGTCCGCCGTGGAGCATCTTCGGTGACCGACGACGTCGACGCCCCCACCGTCGTCGAGCCGCCGGCAGACGCCGCGCCACCGCCGCCGCCATCCGGCAACGGGTCCGGCGGCGACGGGTCCTCGGGCGCGCCCGACGGTCCGCCGCCGCCGCGAGAAGCAAGCGCAGCACGGCACGCGTCGTCGCCGAGTGGGGGATCCTGATCGTCGTCGCGATCGTCATCGCGATCGTCATCAAGACGTTCCTGTTCCAGGCCTTCTACATCCCGTCGGAGTCGATGGTGCCGACGCTCGAGGTCGGCGACCGCGTGCTCGTCAACAAGCTCAGCTACGACCTGCACGACCTGCACCGCGGCGACATCGTGGTGTTCGCGGCGGAGCCCAACGCCGAGTGGCACCGTGCCGGCATCGACGACCTCGTGAAGCGCGTGATCGCGCTCCCGGGCGAGACCATCACCCAGTGCGAGACCAACCGGGTGTGCATCGACGATCGACTGCTCGACGAGAGCTACCTCCCGAAGGGCACGATCACCACCATTCCCTCCACGCTGCCCTACATCACCAACACGTCGGGCAAGAAGGTGCTCGTGTGCGACGAGGACAGCCCCGAGGGCGGCTGCAAGGTGCCGGCGGGCAAGGTGTTCGTGATGGGTGACAACCGCACCAATCGCAGGACGCCGCGCGCCAACGGGCCGATCAAGGAGTCGAGCATCGTCGGCCGCGTGTTCCTCCGCATCTGGCCGCCCGGACGCATCGGCTTCATGTAGCGACGCTCGCGCTGTCTCGGTGACGGTGTCAGGCGCTGAACTCGCCGACGGTCGCGACCATGCGGGCGACGTGGTCGGAGTACACCCCGTCGATGCCCATCGCCAGCAGCTCGCGCAGGTGGCGCACCTCCTGCGCGTCCCAGCCGAACGCCTGGACGCCGAAGCGGTGGAACAGGCCGACGAGACCGTGCGGTCCAGTCGGAGCGGTGCATGTTGACGACCCCGATCCCACGCTCGGCGAGCTGCGCGGCGTGGCGCTCGAGCGGGAGCTCGACCCTGCGTGCGACGCACCGAGTGCACCAGGTGCATCCCGGGGCCCTGGGCACCCAGCTTCACCAGCAGGTCCGGCTTCGACGAGCACACCCACAACCGGTCGAGCGCCCCCGCCGCCCGGGCCACGTCGACCAGGACCTCGCCGGCCGCCGGGTCGTAGACGTCGAGGGAGAGCTCGTAGTCGGTAGCCCAGCTCGGCGTAGAGGTCGGCCAGGCGGGGGACGGCGAGCTCGGCCAGCTCCGCGGCCGTGCTCTGCGCCACCCGCTTGCGCCGCCATCCCTCCCGGGCCACCGCCCCGTGGACCAGGACCACCTCGCCGTCGGCGCTCAGGCGGGCGTCGGACTCCAGGCCCCGAGCCCCCAGGCGCAATGCGAGCCGGAAGGCGGCCAGGGTGTTCTCGGGGGCGTCGGCGCTGGCCCCGCGGTGGGCGAAGGTGATCGGAGCGGTCACGGACTGATTGTTACCCGCGTCGCACTCGGGCCAGCGGTCCTCAAGTGCCGGCGCCGTCGTGCCGATGCCTGCTCGCAAGTGGGCCACGAGCGATCTGGGAGGTGGGCCCGGCATGACGACAGTTCGAGCCCAGTGCCCGGCGTGCGGGGACGTGCAACTGCACATCGACGACCTGACCGTCCGGGTGTGCCAAGACGACGAGATGCCGAGCGCGTACCGGTTCCGGTGTCCCGGGTGCGACGAGACGGTGCACCGCGAGGCGAGCCCGCGCATCGTGGAGCTCCTGGTGTCGGCCGGCGCTCCTCAGGAGATGTGGCGTTGGCCCGCCGAGCTCACCGAGCGCCGTGCCGGACCCCCGCTCACGCCCGACGACCTGCTCGACCTGCACGTGCTGCTCGAGGACGACAGCTGGTTCGACCAGCTCGTGGCCTTGGTCCGCTCCACGACCCCCGAGTAGCATCCGTCCATGATGGCCGTCTGGGTGGTCGTGGTGGTCCTGGGTGTGGGAGCGGCCGCGGCCGCGTACGCCGCCCGTCGCCACGCCGACGACGTCGAGCCTTCGGTCCGTGAGTTCACCGAGTTCCGTGACGCCATCTCGCGCCAGGTGGCCGGGGTCCAGACCGACACCCGGACCACGCGCCGGCACCTCGACCGCCAGCCGGTCGGGCCCTCCGGCGTCCGCCACGACGTCCGCGGAGCCGCGCCGCGACGAACACCGGTCCTAGACGCCCAACCTGAGGGCCGGCACCGGCGGGGTTAGGCTGTCGTCGGCCAGCCCGGCGGAAAGGAACCCCGATGCCCTCGCTCGGCCCGGCCGAGATCCTCGTGGTCCTCGTGATCGCGTTGCTCGTCTTCGGCCCCAACAAGATGCCCGACATCGCCAAGCAGGTGGGCAAGGGCTTCCGCGAGTTCCGTCGGGTGCAGCAGCACCTGAAGAGCGAGCTGCGCGACGTGGTGTCGGAGTTCGACTCGCCCACGAACGCGACGGTCGAGCAACAGGCGGCGCCGATGCTCCCGCCGAAGGACGACGCCGCGCCGGTCGCGGATGCGTCCACGCCAGCCGCACCGCCTGCCGCCGACGCCACGGTGCCGCCGCCGAGCCCTGAGCCGGACGCACCGAGCGAACCCGCCTGATCCGACCCGTGCCGTTCCGCAAGCAGGTCAATCCCGAAGGCCGGATGACGGTCTTCGAGCACCTCGGCGAACTCCGCCGACGGCTCATGATCTCGATCGTCGCCGTCGTGGTCGCGGGCACGATCGTCTTCATCCTCGCGCCGAACATCACCAACTTCCTGGTGACCTTCTACCGCGACGCCACCAACGGCACGCGCAACGCGCTGATCTTCACCGGACCTCTCGACGCGTTCGCCACCCGCCTCAAGATCGCCACCTACGGCGGCATCGTGCTGGCCAGCCCGGTGTGGCTGTTCCAGCTCTGGCGCTTCATCACCCCGGGGCTGAACCCCAAGGAGAAGAAGTACGCGATCCCGTTCGTCCTCTCGTCGATCATCCTCTTCATCGTGGGCGGGTTCGTCGCCCTGCTGACGCTCGAGCCGGCGCTCAACTTCCTGCTGCAGATCGGTGGCTCCGACCTGAAGCCGCTGCTCACCTCCGACAAGTACATCTCGCTCGTCGCGCTGATGATCGTGGCGTTCGGCCTGTCGTTCGAGTTCCCCGTGGTGCTCGTGTTCCTGCTGCTCGCACACGTGCTCACCACCAAGCAGCTACGCGCGTGGCGTCGCTACGCGGCGGTGATCATCGTGGCGTTCGCGGCGGTCATCACGCCGAGCCAGGATCCGTACTCGTTGTTCGCGATGGCGATTCCCATGTACATCTTCTACGAGGCCTGCATCATCATCGGAAGGTTCCTGAAGCGATGAGAGTGGAGAGATGAGTCCGCAACGCAAGGGATCGAAGCGGGGCGCGTACAAGGCGCCGCGCGACCGCCGTGAGATCATGACGGCCGTGCTGGCGGCGCTGGCGGTGATCGTCGCCACCGCGGCGCTGGTGTGGTTCCTGCGCCCCAACCGCGACTCGGGCTCGACGTCGACGAACGACACGACCGTCACCACACCCACCACGCCCACCACCACCCTCCCGACTGACACGACGGTCGCTCCCACCACCGCGCCGGCCGCGACGTCGACGCCCTGAGCAGCCCGGTCGAAGGCGGCGGCGGCGTGCGGGCCAGCTTCGAAGCCGGGCGCGGGTTCCCGCTCGACCGGTTCCAGACGCTCGCGCTCGACGCCCTCGACGCCGGCCAGAGCGTGCTGGTCGCCGCGCCCACCGGCTCGGGCAAGACGCTCGTGGCCGAGTACGCGGTCGCCAAGGCTCGGGCCAGCGGCGGCAAGGTCTTCTACACGACGCCGCTGAAGGCGCTGTCGAACCAGAAGTACGGCGACCTCGTGCGCGAGCACGGCAGCGCCGCGGTCGGGCTCCTCACCGGCGACAACGCGGTCAACGGCGACGCGCCCATCGTGGTGATGACCACCGAGGTGCTGCGCAACATGATCTACGCGGCGTCGCCCGCGCTCGACGGCCTGCGCTACGTCGTGCTCGACGAGGTGCACTACCTCCAGGACCGCTACCGGGGTCCGGTGTGGGAGGAGGTCATCGTCCACCTCCCGGCCGACGTCACGCTCGTGTGCCTCTCGGCCACGGTGTCGAACGCCGAGGAGGTGGCGGCGTGGATCGAGACGGTGCGGGGCAGCACCGCCGCGATCATCGAGGAGCACCGGCCGGTGACGCTCGAGCACCGCTACCTGGTGGGGGAGCGGGGCTCCGACGACCTCCACCTGCTCCCCACGTTCGTCGCCGCGCCGGATGGCGAGCTCCGCCCCAACCCCGACGCGGCGCGCCTCGACGCCAACAACGCGCGCGACCCCCGCTGGCGCGGCCGACCGCGCTCCCGCATGCGCACGCCCAGCCGGGTCGAGACCGCCGAACTGCTCGCCGCCGACGGGATGCTGCCGGCGATCAGCTTCGTGTTCAGCCGCAAGGGCTGCGATCAGGCGGTCGAGCAGTGCCTCGCCGCGGGCCTGCGCCTCACCGAGCCGGGGGAGCGGGACCGCATCCGCGCCATCGCCGAGGCCAAGACCGCGGGCCTCGCCGACGACGACCTCGACGTGCTCCGCTACGACCAGTGGCTGGCCGGACTCGAAGCCGGCTTCGCCGCCCACCACGCGGGCATGGTGCCGCCGATGAAGGAAGCGGTCGAAGAGGCGTTCGCGGCAGGCCTGGTGAAGGTGGTGTTCGCCACCGAGACGCTGGCGCTCGGCATCAACATGCCCGCGCGGTCGGTCGTGATCGAGAAGCTGTCGAAGTTCACCGGTGAGCGCCACGAGTTCCTCACGCCGGGCGAGTACACGCAGCTCACCGGCCGCGCGGGCCGTCGCGGGATCGACGCCCGCGGCTACGCGGTCGTGTGCTGGAGCCCGTTCGTGCCGTTCGACCAGGTCGCGTCGCTGGCGTCGCGCCGCAGCGACGCGCTGCGCTCGTCGTTCCGCCCGAACTACAACATGGCCGCCAACCTCGTGCGCCGCTACACGAAGTTCGAGGCGCACCACCTCCTCAACCTGTCGTTCGCGCAGTTCCACGCCGACCGCGACGTCGTCTCGCTCGAGCGGCAACTCGACCGGACCCGCGACCAGATCGCCCGGCAGCGCGCGCTCCTCGGCGACGACCTCGACGCGGTGCAGCGGTACCGGTCGCTCACCACCGAGATCGACAACCTCCGCCGCAACCGAGGCGGCAGTCGCCGCATCACCGAGGCGATGGAGGCACTGCGCCCCGGCGACGTCGTCGTCGTGCGCCGGCGCGGTGGGCGGGTCGTGGTGCTCAACCACGAGCACCGTCGCGGCGGAGGCAGCCGCCTGGTCGCGGTCACGCCGTCGCGCGACGTCGTGCGGCTCGGCCCGCAAGACTTCGACACTCCACCGCGACGCGCCGCGACCATCGACCTCCCCACACCGTTCGCGCCCCGCAACCCGTCGTTCCGCCGCCAGGCCGCCGACCGGCTGCGACGGGCCGAGCTGCGCGACGACGGCGGTCGGTCGCGGCGCGAGGAGCGCCGGCTCGCCGAACTCGAGTCGGAGCTCGCCGAGCACCCGCTGACGCGCGATCCGCAGCTCGAGCAGAAGGTCCGGGCCGCGGCGGCGCTGGAACGCTTCGACCGCGACATCGAGCGCACCGAGCGGCGCGTGCGCGGGCGGAGCGAGAGCCTGGCCCGGCAGTTCGACCGGGTGCGTCGGGTGCTCGAGGCGTGGGGCTACGTCGACGGGTGGCAGCTCACCGACGCGGGCGAGCAGCTGGCGCGTCTGTACACCGAGACCGACCTGCTGCTGGCCGAGGCGCTCCGCGAAGGGCTGCTCGACGGCCTGCGTCCGCCCGAGCTGGCCGCGCTGGTGTCGTGCTTCACCTACGAGCGTCGGGGGCCCGAGGGCCAGCACCCCATGCCACCGGCGCGCTGGCCGACCAAGACGGTGGCGAAGCGGGCGCGCGCCGTCGAACGCATCGCCCAGGACCTGCGCGCCAACGAGGACGACGCCGGACTGCCCGAGACCCGTCTGCCCGACCCCGGGTTCACGCCGTACGCACACGACTGGGCCGCGGGCGACTCGCTGGCCGACGTGCTCGACGACGACGAGATGACCGGCGGCGACTTCGTGCGCCACGTCAAGCAGTGCATCGACCTCCTGCGCCAGGTCGGCGACGTGGCCACCGACCCCGAGACGCGCGCCCGGGCCCGCGAGGCGGCCGACGCGTGCCACCGCGGGGTCGTGGCCGCGTCGAGCGTCGTCGGCGGTTGACGCAGTGGTCGCGAAGGGCGAGCCCTGGGAGCGTCCGGCGGCGGGGCCGGCGACATGGCACGTCGAGGGTGACGACGCCGCGCTGGCCGCCGCGGTGCGCGACCAGCCGGGCGCGCGGGTCGGATTCCGCCCCGACCCGAGGTCGGATCTCGCCCGTGCCCTGGGTGTCCACACGGCTCCGTCAGGGCCCGCCGAGGGCACGCTCGAGCTGGCGGTCGACGCGCTCCGGGTGACCGCCGACGAGCGCGAGCTGTTCGCGGTGAACATGGTGGTGGTCGGGACGGCCCCCGACCGCACCGGCTGGCTCACCGGCGCCCCCGATCTGCGCGTCGAGGTCGACGGCCGGGTGGCGCACGACGGCCCCGCCACCACGGTGGTGATCGCCAACGGCCAGTACCTGCGGGGCAACGACGTCGTGCCCCGGGGCCACCCGGGCGACGGCCGGGCCGAGGTGCAGGTGTACTCGGTCGCCCGAGGCCAGCGATCCGGGGTCCGGACGCGGCTCCCGCAGGGCGTGCACCTCCCTCATCCGGACATCACCCAGACCACCGGGCGCCGGATCGTCGTGGTCGCGGACGCCCGACCGGTGGCGGTCGAGGTCGACGGCGTGCCCGGGCCGTCGGCGACCCGGATCGCCGTCGAGATCGTCCCGGAGGCGTTCCTGATCGTCGTGTGAATTCCGGCGAACGGTCCCCGTCGCGCGGGGGCGGCACCGATACCATCGCCAGCCCCGACGGTGACCTCAGGTCGCGTTGGAGTCGGGCGGGTTGGAGGCGAGACTGTGGGTGTGTACCCCTCGGAGAACTTCACCGACGACGAGGCGGCCGTCCTCCGTCCGTACTTCACCAACCTCGATCGTCCGGTGTTCGCGCTCGTCAACCTCCCGGAGGTCGTGAAGGGCGCGCTGTTCGCCCGCTACTCGCGCACCCACAAGAGCCTGCGTCGCCTCTTCCTCGACGAGTTCGTCAACGACCTCGACCTCACCGGCGACCTCACCGTCGACGCCACCATCGGGCTCAAGCGAGCCGAGGAGCTCTACGACCGCGTGTTCCTCGAATACGGCGACGACTCCGTCGCGCAGCTCGGCGGCGTGCACCTCGCGTGCGAGCAGGCGTCGAACCTCCTCACCAAGATCCTCGAGTGGGGCCGGCTCATGGCGTACCTCGAGCAGTCGACGCGCTACATCGAGTACGACCAGAAGCTCGACGGTCGCTACCGCTACTACCGCGACCGCGAGGTGCTCGCGTCCGCGTGAGCACGCCTGGCGCTACATCGCCGACATGGACGCGCAATTCACCACGTACGCGGAGCTGCTCCCGGAGCTCACCGCGTGGGCACGCGAGCGCTACCCGAAGGAACCGGGCGACTCCGACTTCGTCTACAAGCAGACGATCAAGGCGAAGGCGTGCGACGCGATCCGCGGCATCCTCCCCGCGGCGACACTCTCCAACGTCGGCATCTACGGCACCGGCCAGGGCTACGAAGCGCTGCTGCTGCGCATGCGCGCGCACCCGCTGCCGGAGGCGCGCAGCTACGCGGCGATGATGCTCGAGGAGCTGCGCAAGGTCATTCCGAGCTTCCTCACCCGGGTCGACCGGGAGGATCGCGGGGTCGCCTGGAGCGCCTACCTGGCCGAGACCCGGCACGGCACCCGGGAGCTGGTGGAGCGCATCTTCGCAGGTGAGAGGGCCGAACCGCGCCCCGCGGTCACGCTCACCGACTTCGACCCCGACGGGGAGGACAAGCTCCTCGCCGCCATCTGCTACCCGCAGACGCACCTCCCCGACGACCAGGTGCTGGCGAAGGTGCGCACGCTCGGCCACGACGACCGCGTCGCGCTGCTGCGTGCGTACGTGGGGGAGCGCCGCAACCGTCGACACAAGCCCGGGCGCGCGTTCGAGCGCGTCGACTACCGCTTCGACATCGTCGCCGACTACGGCGCGTTCCGCGACCTGCAGCGTCACCGCATGCTCACGATCGAGTGGCAACCGCTCTCGACGCGTCACGGCTACGAGATCCCCGAAGCGGTCGAGGAAGCCGGGCTCCGCGATCCGTTCGACGACGCGATGGAACGTTCGGCCGCGCTCTACGACGCCCTGCTCGATCCGTTCCCCGAGCAGGCGCCCTACGCGGTGTCGCTCGCGTACGGCATCCGCTTCACGATGCAACTCAACGCGCGCGAGGCGATGCACATGCTCGAGCTGCGCACCGCGCCGTCGGGACATCCGTCGTACCGTCAGATCGGGCAGGAGATGCACCGGTTGATCGCCGAGCAGGCCGGGCACCGCGCGATCGCGGCGGCGATGTCGTACGTCGACCACACCACCTACGAGCTCGAGCGCCTCGCCGCCGAGCGCGCCGCGGAGGCCCGCCGCACGGCCGGGGCGTGACTCAGGCGTCTGCACGCGAGTGTGACCAGAGCCTTTCCGGCAGGCGGACGGCAGGAAAAATTCACAGGCCCCCTGACCAGCGTCGACGCGCGTCGGTGCAGGTCACGGCCTCACGCGCGCGCCCTGCTCCCGCTTGACGCGGACCCCTTCCGTCGGGCCTACTACACCACGTCCTCACCGCTCGGTCGTGGGTCATCTCCGCTGCGGGATGAAGGCACCGGGAGAGGGATGGGCACGGGGGCTCAGGAGACCAAGTAGAGAACGCTGCAATAACCCGGGCTGCACGGCAGTCCGGGCCAACCAGTGGCCCCAACGGTCTCCTGGGCCCCCATCTCTCACGTCGACCGGACATCCGGCGGGCTCCGGCCGACGTACACCAGGGAATAGCGGCGGTGCCACACGCGTTTGGGTCGCGACCTGACGCAAGTGCGGTGTTATATTCCGCGCCCCCCGACCCCACGCGATCGATCTCGGTCGACGCTCGGAGCCTTGATGAGCGACGAAGAATTCGAAGACGAACCCGAGCTGGACGACGAAGAGCTCGACGACGACGACCTCGTCGAGGACGATCCGCTCGCGGTGGACGCCGACGAGGTCGACGAGGCGACGACGTCGACCTGCTCGACGACGAGCTCGACGACGAGAACCCCGAGGTACCGGTGCCCGTGGTCACCGATGCCGTCGTCGAGGGCACCTCCGAGGACGAGGACGACGAGGAGGGCGTCGTCGACCTCGACGAGGAGCTCCACCCCGACGACGTCGAGGCACCGCTCGACACGCTGCTCCAGGAGCGCACGGCGAGCGCGACGCTCGAAGACGACGAAGAGGAGCTGGAGGAGGAAGACGGCGACGGTGACGACCGGGCCGACGGACCGGCGCGTATCGTTCCGAGACGCCCCGACGAGTTCCTGTGCCAGTCGTGCTTCCTCCTGCTGCCGCTCCGCCGCCTCGCCGACCCCGCACGGCAGTACTGCGACGACTGCGCCTGAGCCCGTGACACCGGCCGCGCCGGTGTCGTGGAGTTGGATGCGCCTCGGCGCCGCGCTCGGCGCCGGTGTCGTCACCGGGCTGTGCTTCCCGCCGGTCGGGCTCGGCCCGGTCGTGCTGGTCGCGCTGGTGCCGTTGCTGTGGGCGTGGCGCGGCGCACGTCCCGCGCACGCCGCGCTCTACGGCTTCGCGTACGGCGTTGCCGCGTTCGTGGTCGTCATCCCGTGGATCCGCTACTTCGGGTACGTCGCCATCGTCCCGCTCGTCGTGATCATGGCGCTGCCGATCGCCGCAACCGGCGCGCTGGTCGCGGCGTACGCACGGCGAGGTCTCTCGTCGCCCTTCCTCACCGCGCCCGTGTGGGTGGTGTTCGAAGCGCT
Organism: uncultured Actinomycetes bacterium; assembly: GCA_963835985.1. GTDB lineage: Bacteria > Actinomycetota > Acidimicrobiia > IMCC26256 > DASPTH01 > DASUAS01. The sequence goes on from CAWIHV010000006.1 coordinate 42,895, forward strand.
GATCGGGCGCTGGCCGTTCGGCGGGTTCCCCTGGGCACAACTCGGGGTCGCGCTGCACGACATCCCGGCGGCGCGCGCGCTGGCCAGCGTCGGCGGCACGCTGCTCGTGAGCTTCCTGGTGGTGGCGGTCAATGGCCTGCTGCTCGACCTCGGCTTCGCGCTGCGGGACCACACCTCCCGGGCGGCCGTGCTCGCAGGCGTGGGTGTCGCCGCGATCCTCGTCGCCACCGTGGTGGTCGACGTCACCCGCTTCGAGCCCACGACCACCGGCCACCTCAGGGTCGCGCTGCTCCAGGGCGACGACGAACAGCTCCCCCTCGCCGAGCAGGTGAACCAACCGCTCACCGAGAAGCACTTCGCGCTCGCCGACCGTCTGCGCGGGAAGTACGACCTCATCGTGTTCCCCGAATCGGCGCTCGACACCGATCCGGAGACCGACCCGGAGTTGCGGGCCCGGCTGGTCGCGCTCGCCGAAGAGCACGACGCCGCCGTGCTCGTCAACGCCCGCACGCCCGGGGACGACGGTCAGTGGCGCAACACCAACCTCCTCTACACGCCCGACGGGCACGCTGCAGGGGACGTACTCGAAGCAGCACCTCGTGCCGTTCGGCGAGTACGTGCCGTGGCGCGATGCGCTGAGCTGGCTGCCGGAACTGCGGCAGGTGCCCTACGACTACGAACCCGGGGACACGCGCACGCTGTTCCGCGCCGGCGGCCACCCGTTCGAGTCGGTGATCTGCTTCGAGTCGGCGTTCGGCCCCCTCGTGCGCGACACGGTGCGCGACGGCGCGCAGGTCGTCGTCGTGAGCACCAACAACCGGTCGTACCAGCGGTCGGCCAACACCCAGCAGCACCTCGCGCTCGGGCAGATGCGCGCCGCCGAGACCGGACGCGCGGTGCTGCAGGCGTCGGTGTCGGGCATCAGCGCGGTCATCGACCCCGACGGCTCCTTGCACCACGAGACGGGTCTGTTCGAGTCGAGGATCGTCACCGCGTCGGTGCCGACGTCGACCGGAGACACGCTCTACGTGCGCTTCGGCGACTGGGTGGTGCTGCTCAGCGCGATCGCGATGCTGGTGGTCACCGTCGTGGCGATCCGCCGTCCGGTCCGGCAACCGGCCCGACCGCCGGTCAGGTCGCCAGCAGCCTGATCGCGGCGACGAGCCCGACGACCACGACCAGCCCGCGCAGCGCGGTCGCCGGCAGTCGCCGGCCGACGGTGGCGCCGAGTTGCGCGCCGACCACCGAGCCGACCGCGATGAGGACGACGACGGTCCAGTTCACGTCGGCGAAGAACACGAAGATGACCGCGGCGACGCCGTTGGCGATGAGCGCGAGCACGTTCTTCACCGCGTTGAGCCGCTGCAGCGAGTCGGCGATGAAGATGCCGAGGAGCGACAGCAGGATCACGCCCTGGGCCGCGCCGAAATAGCCGCCGTACACGCCGGTGAGGAAGATCCCGATCCACAGCTCGATGCCACCGTGCTCCACCACCCGGTTGCGGCGCTCGGCGACGAACCGGCTGAGGCGGGGCTGGAGGATCACGAGCACCACGGCCAGCAGGATCAGCACGGGGACCACGTCGTCGAACACCGAGCTCGGGAGCGTGAGCAGCAGCACACCTCCCGTGATGCCACCGATGAGCGATGCGGCGCCGAGCAACGTGGTGCGGTGCCGCTGACCACCCAGCTCGCGGCGGTAGCCGACCGCGCCGCTGAGGCCGCCGAAGGTGATGCCCACCGTGTTGCTGACGTTGGCGACCACCGGCGAGTAGCCGATGGCGAGGAGCGTGGGGAACGTGATCAACGACCCCGAGCCCACGATCGTGTTGATGGTGCCGGCGAGGAAGGCAGCACCGATGAGGAGCAGGGCTTCGAGGACCGACATCGTGTCCGGCACCGTAGACTGCGGGCCGTTCACTTCCTGGGAGTGCGGAACCGTGGCGGACGAGAAAGCAACCATCCAGAAGGCCGTCGAGCTCTTCGTCTACGCGCCGGTCGGAGCTGCGCTGTACGCGCGCGACATGCTCCCGAGCATGCTGGGGATCTTCGTCTCCCGCGGGAAGCGCGAAGTGCAGTCGCACGTCCCGGGCCATGCGCCGACGCCGCCGTCACCACCGCCGGTGCCGCCCGAGGTGAAACGCCGGATCGACGAATCGGTCGGCGTGGCCAAGTACATGGCCGAGGGTGGTCTCGGCGCCGCGCGCGACGTCGCGGGCAGCAGCATCGGTGTCGCCCGCGAGCTCGCGGGCAGTGCGCTCGCGCAGTTCCTCGCCATCCGCGCCAACGGCACCGAGGCGGCGGAAGTGGCCGACGCGTCGTCGGCGCCCAACCGTCCGACTCCCGCACCCGCCCCCACACCTGCGCCCGCCGCCGCGCCCACGCCGCCGCCCGACGCCGCCTGGAAGGCCGACGTGCCGTCCTCCGACACGCTGCCGATCCCCGACTACGACGAGCTGTCGGCATCGCAGGTGGTGGAGCGGCTCGAGGGCCTCGATCGCGAATCGCTCGACGCGGTGCGCCGGTACGAGAGCGAGCACCGCGGCCGCAACACCATCCTGGGCAAGATCGCGCAGCTCAGCTGACGTGGAAGCGAGCCGGCCGGCAACGGCCGACGACATCCCGCGCGTCGTGGAGCTCGCCGAGTTGATGCGCGCCGAGTTGGCCGCCATGCGCGGCGGTGCGCTCTGGCTCGAACGCGAGGCGTGGCCCGAACCTCTGGCCGACGCCTACGACGCGTTGCGCGCGCGCGATGCTGCGCTGCTCGCGGTCGGCACCATCGACGACGTCGTGCTGGGCTTCGGTGCGGTCGTGGTGGAGGAGCTGCGGTCGGGTGCGCGCCTCGGCGTGGTGACCGACCTGTTCGTGGAGGAGCCCGCCCGCTCGGTCGGAGTGGGGGAAGTGCTCATCGGTGCGTTGGTCGCGCACTGCCACGCCGCGGGATGCATCGGAGTCGACGCCGCCGCGCTGCCCGGCCATCGCGCGGCCAAGAACTTCTTCGAGACCCACGGCTTCACTGCCCGCGCCCTCACCATGCACCACCGCCTGGAACCGTGACCGCACGCCGCGGTCGCCGTGGGCGCGGTGTGCACCCACCTGGAGGCGCTGCTGCTGGTCCGGCGGGGGAGGGGAGCGGCGCAGGGTCAGTGGTCGGTGCCCGGGCGGGCACGTCGAGTGGGGTGAGACGCTGCACGAGGCCGTCGTGCGCGAGACCTACGAGGAGACCGGGCTCGAGGTCGTCGTCGACCGCTTCCTCGGCTGGGTCGAGCGCATCCAGGATCCCTACCACTTCGTGATCCTCGACTTCGCGGTCACCGCGCTGGAGCCGTCACGACCGCCGGTGGCGGGCGACGACGCCGCCGAGGTCGGCGTGGGTGCCGTTCGCCGACGTGTCCGACCTCGACCTCGTCGGCGGGCTCTACGAGTTCCTGCGCGACGTGGAAGTGTGGTGACCCGATGGACTTCGACTTCACCCCCGAAGAAGAGGCGTTCCGTACCGAGCTGCGCGCGTTCCTCGACCACGAGCTGCCCGAGTGGTGGAAGACCGTGTTCGTCGACGACGCGCGGGCGATGCCCTTCACCCGCGAGTTCTGCCACACGCTCGCGGCGCGCGGGCTGGTTGACGCTCAGCTGGCCGAAGGAGCACGGCGGTGCCGACGGCTCGGTGTGGCAGCAGGCTGTCGTGCGCGAGGAGATGTGGGCGGCGGGTGAGCCGCGCGGCCCGCAGTACATGAACCTCAACTACATCGGCCCGCTGATCATGCGCTTCGGCACTCCCGACCAGCAGGCCCGGCACCTCCCGCGCATGGCGGCGGGCGACGTGCTGTGGTGCCAAGGGTTCTCCGAGCCGGAGGCCGGCTCCGACCTCGCGTCGCTGAAGACACCGAGCCGTGCGCGACGGCGACCACTACGTCGTGAACGGCCAGAAGATCTGGAACAGCTACGCCGACGCGCCCGCCGACCACTGCCTGCTCCTGGCGCGCACCAACACCGAGGTGAAGAAGCAGGCGGCATCTCGATGTTCCTGGTCGACATGCGCACGCCCGGTATCACCGTGCGCCCGATCCCGAGCATGGCGGGCAAGAGCGAGTTCAGCGAGATCTTCTTCGACGACGCGGATGATCCCGGTGAGCGATCGACTCGGCGACGAGGACGCGGGATGGACGTTGGTGGGGGAGGGGCTCGCGTTCGAGCGCATCGGCATCGCCCGCTACGCGCGCGCCAACCGCGTGCTGGAGCACCTGGTGCAGTACGCGCGGGAGACCGTGGTCGACGGACGACCGCTCTCGGACGATCCCGCGATCCGGGCGCGGCTCGCCACGCTGGCGACGCGCATCGAGGCGGCGAAGTTGTTGAACTACGGCGCCATCTCCATCCAGGCCGCCGGCGCGGTGCCGGCGATCGAGGCGTCGATCGCCCGCATCCACAACACCCAGGTCGAGCAGCTCGCGGGCCAGGTCGGCCTCGAGGTGCTCGGGCCCGCAGGGACTGCTCGCTCGACGACGACCCGCTCTGCCTCCTCGACGGCGAGATGCAACGCCAGTGGCTGGAGAGCATCCCGGTCACCGTCGCCGCCGGCACCACCGAGGTGCAGAAGAACATCATCGCCCAGCGTGGGCTCGGCCTCCCGCGGAGCGCCTGATGGAGATGCAGTGGACCTGACCCTCGACGACGACCAGCTGCTGCTCGCGGAGTCGGCCCGCCAGCTGTTCGAGCGCACGTACACCACCGAGTCGGCGCGCGAGGCCGAGGAGCTGCCCGACGGGTTCTCGGCCGACCTCTGGAAGCAGGCGTGCGAGCTGGGCTGGCCCGGCATCGCGTTGCCCGAGGAGTGCGGCGGTGCCGGCTACGGCGCGCTCGAGCTGGCGATCCTGGCCGAGGAGCTGGGACGCGGCGCGGCCACCCTGCCGCTGCTGTCGTCGTACGCGGCGACGCTGCCGCATCCTGTGGAAGGGATCCGACGCGCTGCGGGCGCGCTGGCTGGCCCCGCTGGCCGCCGGCGAGGCCGTCGCCGCGCTGGCGGTCGACCGATCCCCGGGGCGACGGCGCACTGCAGGTCACGAGCACCGACGGCGGGATGGTCGTGCTCGGGGACGAAGATCGCGGTGCCGTTCGGCACCGCGGCCGACGTGCTCGTCGTGCAGCGTCGACCTCGACGCACCCGTCGCTGGTCGCGATCGCCGCCGACGCGCCGGGTGTCGGTCGCGGCGCGACACGACACGTTCGCGCCGTCGCCGTACGCGGCGGTGACGCTCACCGAGGTCGCCGTGAGCGCCGACGACGTGGTCGGTGACGCCGACAGCGCTGGAGCGCGCGCTCGCGCACCAGACCGTCGTCGACACCGCGTACGCGGTGGGCCTCGCCGGCGGCGCGCTCGCGCTGGCGGTGGACCACGCCTCGAACCGCGAGCAGTTCGGCCGACCGATCGGCGTGAACCAGGCGGTGTCGCACCAGTGCGTCGACATGCGGGTGGAGATCGACGCCATGCGCGTGCTCGCGCTGCAGGCGGCGTGGCGCCTCGACCGGTACGACGCAGATCCCGCAGGCGCGACGCGCGCCGTCGCGCTGGCGAACGCCTACGCGCGCGACGTGCTCCCCGGCATCTTCGCCCGCGCCCACCAGGTGCACGGCGCGATCGGCTTCACCATGGAGTACGACCTGCAGCTGTTCACCCGGCGGGCGAAGGCCTACGAGCTCACCGGCGGGGGAGTGGCGCAGCCACCTCGAACAGGTGGCCCGCTCCATCGGTCTCTAGGTCAGGCGTCGCTTCCGATCGGCGCCGTCATCGTGTTGTTCTTCGACAGGAAGTTGGTGGCGTTGTCCTTGTCGAGGTGCGCGACCTCGGCGTGGGCGTCGAACCCGCCGTACTCACGCGGCGTGGTGTCGACGTCGGTCGCCTGCGCCCGCAGCGCACCCACGGTGCACTCCTCGCGCGTGCGGTGCTCGAACGGGTCGAACTGGTACCAGCGGCACGCGTTCTCCCAGGTGACCTTGTGGATCTCGTCGTCGGGGAGGCCGACCTCCTCGAGCGACTTCATCAACACCTCGGGCGACTCCGGCCACGTGCTGTCGGAGTGCGGGTAGTCGGCCTCCCACGTGATGCGTCTCGAGCCCGATCTGGTGGCGGTTGCGCAGCCCGGTGTCGTCGTCGATGAAGCACGTCTGCACGTGCTCGCGGAACACCTCGCTCGGGAGCTTGTCGCCGAAGTCGGCGCCGGTCCACGCGCGGTGGTGGTCGTAGACGAAGTCGGCCTTCTCGAGGAAGTAGGGCACCCAGCCGATGCCGCCCTCCGCGAGCGCCATCTTGATCTTCGGGAACTTCTGCATGATCGGCGACCACAGCAGCTCGGCCGCGAAGATCGACGTCTGGAACGGCATGGCGTGGGGGATCACCGAGAACGGCGTGCGGGGCATGAAGTTGGGGAAGCCGCCGAAGTGGAACACGGCGACGCTGCCGAGGTCGTTGCACGCCTGCCACGCCGGGTCCCACTCGGGCCCGTGGATGTCGGCGGTGCCGAAGCGGTGCGGCTCGGAGTGGAACGAGATCGCGTGGCAGCCCTTCTCGGCGACACGCGCGATCTCGGCGGCCATCCAGTCGGCGCCGAGCACGAAGCCGCTGAGCGCGAGCGGGATGAAGCGACCGGGGTAGGCGCCGCACCACTCGTCGATGTGCCAGTCGTTGTAGGCGCGGATCATCACCTCGACGAACTCGGTGTCGTCGTTCTGCACGAAGAACTGGCCGCCGAGGCCGGGCCACGACGGGAAGTTGAGCGACGCGAGCACGCCGTTGACGTTCATGTCGCGGATGCGCTCGTGCACGTCGAAGGTGCCGGGGCGCACCTGGTCGAAGCTGGCGGGGTCGGAGCCCCAGCTGTCGCGCGGGCGGCCCTGCACCGCGTTGAGCCCGAAGGTGGCGATCTCCTGGCCCTCGATGAGCCACGCGTCGGTGCCGTTGTCGCGGCGGATGACGCGGGGGACCCGCTCCTTGTACTTCGGCGGGAACGTGGTCCTTCAGGTACTCGGCGAGCGACGGCGGCTCGACGATGTGGTCGTCGACGCTGACGAGGATGAGGTCTTCCGTGCGCATCCGTAACCCCCGGGTGGCGCGATGTCGGTCCGATCCACCCTATTCGTACGCCGCCCAACTCCGCACGACCGCCGGGAGCGAGCGGGCTGGGCTCAGCGGATGGTGGCGGTCCGAGCCCGGCGCGAGCGATACCCCTCGGCCTGGTCGGTCTCGGCGGCAACCCGCACCCCGTAGCGGTACGCGAGCATGCCGCCCAAGAAGCCGGAGACCCCGAGGAAGGCGAGCGCAGCTGCGCTCAGCACGATCTGGCCGACCGACGTCTCCATGCTCACACCACGATCGTCACGCCAGATGAACGAGACGACGAAGGCCGCGACGACGAGGAGATTGAGCCCCATGTGCACGAGCCCGACCCGGAAGGCGCGGGTGCGGCGCGGGATGTCGAGCAGGTCGAGCAGACCGAAGAGGGCGGCGGCGAGCGCGCCGATGACGCCGACGGCGATGGCCCACCACGCGCCGCGTGCCAAAGCACCTGGCGTGTCGGACGCGCGGGAACCGACGTCGAGGACGAGGCTCGTGATCCACGCGCCTATCGGCACGGTGACGAGGATCGGGATGGAAGGGATGCCCGTACGGTCCCGCGACGACCGTGATCGGATCCTTCGCCGGCAGGTCGCTGTGGCGGTGGTGCCGCGTCGCTCGCGGGACGGGCGGAGCAGTAGGAGCGGTCATGACACGCCTCCCGTTTTTCGCGGTCCGTGCCCGTCGGGGCGCACGCTCAAACCTGGCGGCGCCTCAGGGCTGGTGGAGCCAGCGGGTGGTGGCACCGAGGCCGGCGTCAGTACTGCTCGCCGATCCAGCAGACGCGACCGTCAGCCATCGGCACTGGTGACGTGCAACGCCAGGCGCAGTTCCTCACGCGGAGCCGATGCCGAGCTTCGTGTACACGTGGTTGATGTGGTTGCCGATCGTCCGGACCGAGAGGAACAGCGTGTCGGCGATCTCGCGCTTCGACATGCCTTGCGCGGCGAGGAGGGCGACCTCCTGCTCGCGCCGGGTCAGGTTCGCGAGCGCGGGACGGTGGCCCGCCGCTTCGAGGAGCGGCGTGGCGACCGGTCCACACGGCGCGACGAGCGCGGCGCAGCGGAGCGCCGCCTCGCGAGCGCGGACCCGCAGTCCCTGACCGGCAGCCAGTGCGCCCGCGCCGGCCGCGCACTCGGCCGCGTGGAGCCTCCACCCGGTGCGGTCGAACGCATCCGCCGCATCGAGGAGCCCGTCGAGGTCGTGCGCGGCGCGTGCGTGCGCGTGACGCGCGAACGCGGCGATGACCGCTCCCTCGCACCGTGCTGCCGCGACGTCGAGGCCGCTGATCACGTCGGCCGGGTCGCAGCCCAAACGCAGGGCGTCGTGCAGCGCGAACGCGCCGGTCGCGAGCTGCCCGTCGTCGACGAGCGACTCACCGATCTTCAACGCGATCTCGCGTGCATGCGACCGCTCACCCCGAGCAGCCGCGGCCCACGCGGTTCCGAGCTCGATGTCCACGTCGATGTGGTGCATCCCGGGCATGCGGACGTCGCGAAGCTCGTCGATCGCGTCGCGCGCGCCGTCGGCATCGCCTGCCGCGCCCAGTGCCTGGGCGAGCGTCGCCAGCGTCCAAGGGAGCATGCCGCGGAAGTCGCGATGGCCGAGGAGCGACGCCGCGTCGCGTGAGTGGGCGATCGCCTCGACGAGACGCCCCTGGGCCAGGGCAGACCGACCGAGCAGCAACGACCACGCGCCGACCCAGGGATCACCGGCACGCCGGGCGGCGTCGGCGTGCAGTCCCGCGAGGAGCGCGTCGACCTGGTCGAGCTGGCCCGAGAACAACCGCACGACGAAGGTCGCCACCACCACGCCGCCGCTGGTGTAGATCGAGAGATCGGAGACGGCCTCGAGCACGAGGCGCATGGCGGCGGGGAGCTCGGCCTCGACCGCGGCGACCTCGCCACACATCGCCTCCGAGATGAGGACGCCGGAGTACGCGCGGAGGCGCGCGTCGAGCGACGCGGAGGGGTCGTCGAGCACCGGACGGCCGACCTCGATCGACTCGAGCGCGCGTCCCGCGAACATGAGGATCTGTGAACGTTGCGCGACCAACTCGCGCGCGTGCTCGGCGCCGACCTCCTCGATCGCGCGACACAGCCGATCGTCGGCCTCCTCGAAGCGTCCCGACCCGTAGTAGAGCGACGACGCGACGAGGAGCGCCGCGCTCGCGACCTGCGCGGGGGTGGCATCTGGCAAGGGTCGACCGAGCACGTCGACGACCTCATCGTGCTCGCCCGCCCAGTACAGGATCGTCCCGAGGAGGAGCGCGGCGTCGGACGCGCCCCCCGCTTCGACGGCCGCGCGCGCGAGGCGCAGCGCCAACGGCAGGTCGCCACGGGATCCGGCTTCCCGGGCGGCGGCGTCGAGGGTCCGAGGATCGTCGTACACCCCGGCGTCGAGCTTCAACACCGCGGCGCGCAGCTCGTCGTCCCTCCGCCGAGCCCCGAGACCGGCCAGGACGTCGGCGACGTGGGCCGCGATCTCTCGATCGACGAACGGGTCCCAGTCGCGATCGCACGACCTGCCCGTAGAGGGGGTGGACGAGCCGGAGGTCGTCGCGCCGACCCGACGGGTCCGGGGCCACGATCCCGTCGGCGAGCGCGGCACGGCACGCGGCCTGGCTGGTCACCGTCTCGACCACCGTACGCCCCAGGGGTTCGCACACCGCGAGGACCTCCACGATGCCGTACGCCTCGACCGAGACCGACTGGAGGCGGCCGTCGATGAGCTCGAGTATGCCCGGGGCGACCGCCTCGACCGGGTGCCACGACCAGATCCCGTCCCGCGCCAGCAACGCGTCCTGCTCGAGGGCGTGGCGGACGAGCTCGCGGAAGAAGAGCAGGTTGCCGCCCGTCGTCTCCAGGAGACGCTGGCGGGATCGCGAGTCGAGCGGCCCACCGAGCACCTGGTGCAAGAGCGCGCCGACCCGGTCGTCGTCGAGCGGTGCGACCTCGACACGTGTCGCGTGGTCCTCCGTCCAGAGCCGGGTCACCGCGTCCGGGACCGGTACGCCGGTGCGCACGGTCGCGAGCACGCGCGTCCCCGACTGCGCGGCGAGCAGCACGAGGCCGGCGGAGGCGTCGTCGAGCAGGTGGGCGTCGTCGATCGCCAGGACGACCCGGTCGAGGCTGCTGCTGCCGGCGAGGGCCCGGAGCGCACGGGACAACGCGGTGAACGGGGCCCCCGGATCGAGGTCGCAGGCCAGCACGCCGGCGAACGCGCCGAACGGCACCGCGGCGAGGGATTCGGTGGCGGCGATCCGGACGACGCGGCGGTCGTCAGTGGGGATGCGAGCGAGCGCTTCGGCGAGCAGTCGCGACTTCCCGATCCCGCTCGGGCCGGCGAGCAGCGCACCAGACGACCCGTCGGCCACCCGGGCGAGCTCCGCGTCTCGACCGACGAACGGCCATGCCCGTTCCCCGGCTCCCGGGTTCATGTGAGCAGGATAGGAGCGTCCGATGCCGGGCGCTTCGAGCGGTTCGACCCGCCTCTGCGAAATGAGTCCCCGGGGACTCATGACGGGCGGGGGTCGCCTCGTCAGAGTCGGTGGCGACGGCTGCGGACCGGTGCGACAAGCGGTTGCTCACCGGCCCGCGGCCGCACTGGTACGGCGCGCGGAGGAGCGGAAGCACATGGAGCTGCGAGCGATGAAGCGGATGGCGTCGGTGAGCGTGCTCACCGGCGCGTTGCTGCTCGGGGTGTGGGGCGGCCCGGCGGGAGCGGCGCCGCGTGTGCCGCCGCACTATTCCGACGACGACTGCGCGACGGTCCTGGACGTCCAGGTCGAGGACTCCTCAGGTGGCTACTGGGGCGAGACCGCGCTCAACGCCGCCGACGCGTTCAAGGGCGCAGCCGTCGACATCGAGAGCAAGAAGCTCAAGAAGTCGATGAAGACCTTGGCCGCGGTCTGGACGATCGTCGGCGAGAAGAAGAGCCCGATCGCCGCGGCCAGGGCCACGGCGCGCTTCGGCAACCGTTACGGCAATGCGCTCGGCGTCTACACGACGGCCTTGACCACGTGCGCCACCCAGTCGCTGACCGCCACGACCACGACTGAAGACACCTCGTCCACCGATTCGTCGGCGACCGACGACACCTCGGCGACCGAGGACACCACGTCCAGCTCCGACTCGTCGGAGTAGGGATATTCGCTCGCTCCCGACCCGCCTCGCGAGACAGGCTGACGCGACGGCCTGAGAGGCGGTGTTCGTGGGCAACTGGGACCGGCACGTTCCGTTCGAGGCGTGTTTCAACTTCCGCGATCTCGGTGGCTACGCCACGGTCGATCGGCGCGAGGTCCGTCGCGGTGTGCTCTTCCGATCCGACTCGTTGCATCGCCTGTCGGCCAGTGACCTCGCAGCCCTCGCGGCGTTGCGCGTACGCGCCGTGATCGACCTGCGCACAAGCGCGGAGCTCGCCGACACCGGGCGCGTCGCCGATCACGACGACCGGGTGTTCCGACACGTGCCTTGCGAGGATCCGACCGACGACTACGTCCGACCGCGCGCCGAGCTCTACCTCGAGTTCGCTCAGGCGCGCGGCCCGCAGCTCGCGGCCGCCTTCCACCTCGTCGCGCACGAAGCGGGGCCCATCGTGTTCCACTGCATGGCGGGGAAGGACCGCACCGGAATCCTTGCCGCCCTGCTCCTGGCCACCTTCGGGGTACCGGACGCCACCATCGCGGCCGACTACGAGTTGACCGAACGCAGTGTGGCGCTGGCGCTCACCTGGGCCACCGAGCACGACCCCGACTGGGCCGCGTGGCTCACCGAAGCTGCGCCCACCGGAAGGCTCACCACGCCAGCCGACGCCATGGGGGAGTTCCTCCAGATGCTGCGAGGCGAGTACGGGACCGTCGACGACTACCTCGCCGACGCGGGGGTGAAACCGCAGACTGTCGAGGCGCTCCGAGCGCGCTATGTCGCGTGACGCGGCTCACCTCCGGCGGGCGCGACCCGATGACGGGCCCGAGGTCGCCGAGGTGTGGTTGCGGTCCCGTCGATCCGCCGTTCCCGCGATTCCGGCGCCGGTGCACTCGGACGATGCAACGCGAGACTGGCTGCACACCGTCGTGGTCAGCAATCCCGATGTATGGGTGCTCGAACACGCCGGCGGGTTGATCGCGGTCATGGTGCTCGAAGACTCCTGGGTCGATCAGCTCTACGTGCTACCGGAGTGGTCGAGACGCGGTGCCGGATCCCGACTCATCGAGCAAGCACAGGAACTGCGACCACAGGGCTTGCAGCTCCGGACGTTCACCAGCAACGACGCCGCTCGCCAGTTCTACGAGCGACACGGCTTCCGGGCTGTTGGGTCCACCGACGGCGACAACGAGGAGCGCGCGCCCGACGTCCATTACGTCTGGCGCAACCCGTGACTGAGCAGGCCACGCCGGACCGGGGAAGCCGACATCACGGTTCCAGATTGCCGGCTACTTGGAATTCCGCACTGCGTCCATCAACCGCATCGGCTCGTGGACGCCACACCGCTCGGTCTTGTTGTAGCGACTGAGAATCGTCTCGCAGTTGCTTTGTGCGCAGGTGCGTCCCGCCTCGGCACAGTCGAGCCGCTTGCTCGACGGTCGCCCGAGCGGCCTCCAGTCCGCGCTCATGCGGCTGCCGACACCAGGTTGGCCCCGAGCACACATCTGAACTCTGATGGCAGGGACGTCAGCACGTCGTCAGCATTGGCGATACCGATCCCACCACGGGAAGCAACTGGCACGGTTCCACAGGTCTGCCGCAACACTAGACCCGCTCCACCTCCAGTGCCCATAATCCTCGTTATGTCAAGTCACCCGCCGAGGACAGCCCGGCGACCAGGTCCGTTGCGGAGTCCGCTACCCCGGATCGCCGGGCACCCAGTCCCACGACTGGGGCCGGTGCTCGGCCATGGCCGGATGCTGCGCGAGGCGGCGCACGAGACGCTCGAGCTCCGGGTACACGTCGTCGACCGACATCTGGCCGCGCACGACGTAGGTCATCGCCGAATGCGTGAAGTGGCGCACCGCCGCGAGGGCATCGTCCCGGTACTCGGGTTCGACGTCTCGCAAGGCGTACTCGGTGACCGGCACCAGGCTGCTGATGCCGGTGTCGGCGATCCCCCCGGGCACGTCACCCTCGAGCCGTGCCGCCCGCACGAACGTCTCGAGCATGCGGGGGTTGGACTCCCAGACCGACCAGATCTGTCGGTAGTAGCTCAGGAGCTGCTCGGCCGGCGTCTCGCCGTCGAGCCAGGTGGGTGCGGGCTCGTAGAACTCGCGGTCGCTCCACTGCCCCACTGCCGCCGCGATCAGGAGATCACGCGAGCCGAAGTACCGGTAGATGGTGTCGCTGGAGATCCCCGTTCGCTCGGCGATCGACCGCACCTGGATGGCGTCGTAACCGCCCTCGGCCGCCAGCTCGAGGACGGCGGCGATCACCCGCTCCCGCCGTGCGGCCTGTGACCGCTGGAGCCGGCCGCCGTCGGGTGCTTCGGTGGTGGTCACGCCGCTCCACGGTATCGGATCGGAACGGTGTAGCGAATCAAAACATGGTTGCGATCTAGACGAGATGTCGTTAGGGTCCGCAACGTGGATCCGGAGCTCGCCGCGGTGGTCGCCCAACTCCCTGTGTTCGAGCCCGGTGGCGCCACGGACGCCCGGGCCCGCGCTCGGGCCTACTCAGAGGAGCGCCCACCCGTGCCGGGTCGCGACGCCCTGGACATCACCGAAGAGCTGGTACCCGGTCCACTGGGCGGCGACCCGGTCCGCGTTCGCATCTACCGCCCGCCGGGCGACGCTGCACCGCGATCGGCGGTGGTCTACGTGCACGGCGGCGGCTTCGTCGCCGGCGACCTCGACTCCGAGGACGTCCGCTGCGTGCGCTTCGCCAACGAAGCCGGCTGCGTGGTCGTCTCGGTCGAGTACCGCCTTGCGCCCGAGCACCGCTTCCCCGCCGCGTTGAACGATTGCTATGCCGCCCTGTGCTGGACGGCCTCGTCGGCGGTGGCACTCGGCGTCGACCCTGACCGCATCGGCCTCGCCGGTGCGAGCTCCGGCGGCAACCTCGCCGCGGCCACCGCCCTGCTCGCGCGGGATCGAGGCGAGCCCGCGGTCGCGTTCCAGTGCCTCGTGTATCCCACGCTCGACGACCGGATGCAGACCGTGTCGGTCAGATTCGTCGGCACGCCGTTGGTGGACGGCAGCGACGTCGCCCGCTGCTGGGAGTACTACCTCGGCGCCGATCGCGCGGAAGTCTCGCCGTATGCGGCTCCGGGACGGGCCGACGACCTCACCGGTCTTCCGCCAACCTACGTCATGACCGCTGAGCTCGATCCCTTGCGCGACGACGGCCTGCGCTACGCGATGCGACTGCTCGAAGCGGGCGTGAGCGTCGAGCTCCACCAATTCGCCGGCGCCTTCCACGCCTTCGACCTGTTCCCGACCGCGGTCTCGCAGCGCGCGCTCGACGAGCAGGTGGCCTGGGTTGCCGCCGTCACCAGCACCACATCGTGAGACACATCGTCCAGGGGGGACCATGATCAGGTTGCGCACGTTGCTCGTCGTCGGCGGGCTCGTCATCGCGCTCGCGGTGATCTCTGCCGTACCCGCACGCGCTCAATCCGGCAGCGACACGCCGAAGGCGACGGAGGTCGGCGTCACGGCCAAGGACATTCACATCGCCGTCGTCGCCGACGTCGACAACCCGTTCGTGCCCGGCCTCTTCCAAGGCATCGTCGATGGCGTCAAGGCGGGCGCCAAGTACCTCAACAGCAAGGCGGGCGGGGGCGGGGTCGCCGGCCGCCAGGTCGTCGTCGACTTCATCGACTCGAAGCTCAACGCCAACGAAGCGCGCAACGGCGTCATCACGGCGTGCGGGCAGGACTTCGCGCTCGTCGGCACGTCGGCGCTGTTCCTACCCAATGTCGATGACGCGGTGAACTGCGTCGACCAGGCCGGAGCCGCCACCGGCTTGCCCGACGTCGCCGCGATCGTGACCGGCGTGCCGGAGTCGTGTTCGCCCGTCACGTACTCGATCAACCCACCCCAGCTCGACTGCAACACCAAGGACCAGCACCCGCAGACGTACTGGGGTAACCAGGGCGACGCGAAATGGCTGCTGAAGCAGAACAAGAACGACCTGCACGGCTCGTTCCTTGCCGGGAACGACACGAAGGACGCGCTCCGCGGCGCGACGGCCATCATCGACACGTCGATCCAAGCCGGGATCAAGGCGGACCAGCAGGTCACGCTGTCGGGTCGCGACCCACAAAGTGCGTACACGCCGGTAGTCACTCAGATGAAGAACGAGAACTCCAACTTCTCACTCACGACGATGCCGATCGCCAACGCCGTCGAACTACGCAGTGAGGCACAACTCCAAGGGCTGAGCTCGGACATCGTGTGGGAGTGCACCACCTGCTACGACAACGCGATCCACGACAACGCCGACGTCATGGACGGTACGTACATGACGCTCAAGTACCTGCCCTTCGAGGAAAAGGCCAGCAACACGATGCTCGCGACGTACCTGAAGTACGTGGGCAAGGGCAACGCCAACGGCTTCTCGGTGTTCGGATGGGTGGCGGCACTCGCGTTCGGCGAGGCCGCGAACAACACCGTCAAGACGCAGGGCGTCAACGGTCTCACTCGCGCCAATCTCCTGAAGTCGCTGCGCGGCCTCACCGAGTTCGATGCCGGCGGGATGTTCGGCACGACCAACGTCGGACAACGGATCCCGACCCCCTGCTTCCTCATGGAGCAGTTCACGAACGACACGTTCAAACGGCTCTACCCGAAGCGAGCAGGCACGTTCGACTGCAAGGCGTCGAACAACGTGAAGGTGAAGGACGACCTGATCGGATAGGTCAGGCCGCCGGGACGAGGTCGACACAGGCGCCTTCGCCCTGGAAGAAGCCCAGGCGGAAGGCGTCGACGTTCTCGAAGGCGGTCGCACCGGTGCCGGCCGAGATCTTGTCGGTGTCCCGGAAGATCAGGAACGACTGGATCGCCTCGTCGAGGTCACCGGCCGAGAGGGTGAGGCCGTCGCCGTTCGGGTTGTGCCCACCCCGGACGACGTCGCCGGCCCACGAGCCCGTGAAGCAGCTCTGCTGGAGCTCGAGGCGCTTCCGATCGCCGGTGACGTCCTGGTCCTGCTGCATGGCGACGGCCCATTCGGCGGCGATGACCACGGCCACCCCGAAGTCGCCCGAACGCTCGTACACGTCGGGCAGCAGGCGCCGGTCGAACGCGATCGTGCGGGTCTCCCCGCAGTAGGCGATGCCGTTGACGGCCTGCGACCGCGGGAGCTCCTGCCCGTCGCAGACCGGCAGCGCGTGGTCGGGGTCGAAGGGCGTGATGTGCTCGACCGACCGGTAGCTGCTCAGGAGCCCCGACCAGTAGGTGTCGAGGTCCTCGGCGGTGGTCGGGATGACCTGGCGGTAGGGCAGGTCTCCCCCGCGATCGAAGTCGCTCTGGTCGGTGAAGGGGATGTCGGTGAGCGTCGGCGGGTTGGTCTCGAAGTCGGCGCAGCGCTCGGGCCCGTTGTCGAAGCCCTCCTGGAACGCACTCACCCGGTCGAACGCGCTCCCGTGGGCGCCCTCGCTGGTCGGGTCGCTCCCGGGCGGGTCCCGGAAGGTGAGGAAGCCGGCGAGACCAGTGTCGAGGTTCCCCTCGTTGAGACTGAGGCGCTGGGACGCACCGTCGCCGACGCTGCGCACCCACGCGCCGGCGAAGCAGTCGGCCTGTTGCTCGAGCGCGATCGTCGGCCCGCTGAGCCCGGCCTGGTCCTGCACCGCGTGGCCCCACTCGTGCGCCAGGGTCAGCGCGATCGTGAAGTCGCCGAACTCCTGGTCGAGCTGCGGGAACAGGTTCTCGTCGTCGTAGGCGACGAACTTCCCCGCGTTGCAGTAGAACGCGTTCTCGGCGACGTCCTTGTAGCGCACGCGACCGGGGCCGCAGCGCGGGATCTTCGACGTCGACGTGTAGGGGATGATCTTGGCCTTCGGGATCGGCCGGTAGTCCACGCCGTAGAGCGCGGGCAGCTCGCTCCCCCAGTAGTCCTGGAGATCGGCGATGGTGAGGCGGATCGTCGACTCGTAGGCCGGTTCCTTGGCACGCGGTGATGACGCCACGCCTGCGCTGGCGGGCGCAACGAGCGCGCCGACCACCGTCAGCGCCACGAGCCCGGCAGCCCAGCGGGTACGTGCAGTCATTCCGACGGCAGGATCCCGTCGAGCGCGTCGAGCGACGGCGCGAAGTAGTGCGCGCCGCTGACCGGCGTCGTGAAATCGGTGAGGTGGTCGTGGAGACCGTCGCCGGACAACCCGAACATGCGGCGCAGCATCTTGGTGAACCGCGACGGATCGGCGCTGAACGCGAGGAAGTAGAGGCCCAGCTCCCCCACCCGGCCGTACGGCGTGCTGCGCCGGTAGAGCTCGAGCTCCTCGCCGTCCTCCTCGATGACGACGCGCGCGATGTGCGCGGTGTCGGGCTTGTCGTCGAGCTCGACGCTGTCGGGCTTGGTACGCCCGATGGTGCCCTGTTGCTCCTCGAGCGTCTGCGCGTGGAACTGATCCAGGTGGTGCACCCACTTCTGCGCGAGCACGAACGCACCGCCGGCGCCGGTCTCGCCGTCGGGCACCAGCGCGACGTCGAACGCCTCCTCGACCGGAGGGTTCTCGGTGCCGTCGACGAAGCCGGTGAGGTCGCGGCTGTCGAGGTACACGAAGCAGGGCTGCTCGGCCGCGAGGCTGAACGCGGGCGCCAGCACCGCAACGACACCGCGGGCGACGTCGAGCTCGACGTCCTCCCCGGTGCCGTGGCTCCACACCCACAGATCGTGCTGCGTCGCCGGGGCGCGCCGGCCGTCACCCTCGATCGCTTCGAAGTCGGCCAGCGCGTCGGGCGCGTCGTCGGGTTGCACCCTCCGCCACAGCGCGGGCCCGAAACCCACCACGATGTTCGACCCGCCCGCGGTGACGGCGGGCTCGCGCAGGCCGCCCAGTGCCGCGACGATCGTGTCGTCGTCGACGCCATCCCGCAGGTCGAACTCGAGGTGGTAGTGCGAACGGGTGCCCTGGGCGAAGATCCCGGGTTGGGGACGAGCCATGCCGGTTCAGTCCTCTCCGTCGCCGCCTTGGTACGCCGACAGCGGCGGGCACGAGCACATGAGGTTCCGGTCACCGAACGCGCCGTCGATCCGGCTCACCGGTGGCCAGTACTTGTCGGGACCCAGCAGCCCGGTCCCGGCTGCGACGCCGGCGGGGAACGCGGCCTGCTCGCGCGAATACGCGCGGGTCCACTCGCTCACGACGACATCGGCGGCGGGGTGCGGTGCGTGGCGCAGTGGGCTGGCGTCCACCGTCCACTCCCCTGCCTCGACGGCCCCGATCTCGTCGCGGATCGCGATCATCGCATCGCAGAAGCGGTCGAGCTCGGCGAGGTCTTCCGACTCCGTCGGCTCGACCATCAGCGTGCCCGCCACCGGGAACGAGACCGTGGGCGCATGGAACCCGAAGTCGACGAGTCGCTTGGTGACATCGTCGGCGGTCACACCCGTACGCTGCGTGATCGGGCGCAGGTCGAGGATGCACTCGTGCGCGACGAGCCCGCCCGGGCCGCGGTAGAGCACCGGGTAGTGCGGCGCGAGGCGCGCGGCGACGTAGTTGGCGGTGAGGATCGCGGTCTCGGTGGCGCGCAACAGGCCATCGCCCCCCATGAGCTCGATGTACGCGTACGAGATCGGGAGGATGCCGGCCGAGCCGTGCGGCGCAGCCGCGATGTGTGGTGACAGGAACGGCGCCAGGTGCGCGCGCACCGCCACCGGTCCGACCCCGGGTCCTCCCCCACCGTGGGGGATGCAGAACGTCTTGTGGAGGTTGAGGTGCGACACGTCGGCGCCGAAGACACCCGGCTTGGCCAGCCCGACGAGCGCGTTGAGGTTCGCACCGTCGAGGTACACCTGGCCGCCGCACTCGTGCACGACGGCACACACGTCGCGGATGTTGGCTTCGTACACGCCGTGCGTCGACGGGTAGGTGACCATCAGCGCGGCGAGGTCGTGCGCGTGTTCGTGCGCCTTCGCCTTCAGGTCGTCGAAGTCGACGTTGCCGTCGTCGTCGCACTGCACCACCACGACGTTCATGCCCGCCATCACCGCGCTGGCCGCGTTCGTGCCGTGCGCGGATTCGGGGATGAGGCACACCGTGCGCGCGTCCTGACCCCGACTCTCGTGGTAGCCGCGGATCGCGAGCAGACCCGCGAGCTCACCCTGTGAGCCCGCATTGGGTTGGAGCGACACGGTGTCGTAGCCGGTGATCTCGCAGAGTGCCCCTTCGAGCCGGGCGAACAGCTCGGCGTACCCCTCGGCCTGCTCGACCGGTGCGAACGGATGCAGGTTCGCGAAGCCGGGCCACGTGATCGGCATCATCTCGACGGTGGCGTTGAGCTTCATGGTGCACGATCCGAGCGGGATCATGGTGCGGTCGAGGGCGAGATCGCGATCGGACAGCCGGCGCAGGTAGCGCAGCAGCTGCGACTCCGAGTGGTAGGTGCGGAACACCGGGTGGGTGAGGATGTCGGACTCGCGCATCCACCAGTGGTGCTCCAGCGTGACCGCGAACGCGTCGGGCAGCGACGCGCCGAAGACGTCGGCGACCCGGGATGTGATCTCCCGCGTCGTGGTCTCGTCGAGGGCGATCGCGACCGAGCGGTCGTCGATCCGACGGAGGTTGATCCCTCGTTCGCGTGCGCGAGCGAGCACGACGTCGGCGTCGGGGACGTCGACCGCGATCGTGTCGAAGAACGGTCCTGGCCGCACCGCGACCCCGCCGCTGCGCAGGCCGGTCGCGAGCTCGAGCGCGAGGTGGCGGACGCGCTGCGCGATGGCGCGCAGGCCGTCGGGGCCGTGGTACACCGCGTACATGCCGGCGATGTTCGCCAGCAGCACCTGCGCGGTGCAGATGTTGCTGGTGGCCTTCTCGCGACGGATGTGCTGCTCGCGCGTCTGCAGGGCAAGGCGCAGCGCGCGCCTTCCCGACGCGTCGACCGACACACCGACCAGTCGTCCCGGCAGGTTGCGCTTGTACTCCTCCCGGGTCGCGAAGAACGCCGCGTGCGGGCCGCCGTAGGCCATCGGCACGCCGAAGCGCTGCGCGGAGCCCACCACGACGTCGGCGCCCCACTCCCCCGGCGGCGTGAGCAGCACCAGCGCCAGGAGGTCGGCCGCCACCGCGACCAGCGTGCCCTCCGCGTGCAGGTTGGCCACCAGCTCGCGGTCGTCGCGGACGAGGCCGGTGGTGTCCGGGTACTGCAGGAGCACCCCGAACACGCCCTCGGTGCCCATCTGCGGCTCCGGCTCCCCTACCACCACGTCGATGGCGAGCGGCTCGGCTCGGGTGCGCACGACGTCGATGGTCTGCGGATGGCAGGCGGCGTCGACGAAGAACGTGTCGCCGCCCTTCGGGTTCACCCGCCGCAACATGGTCATCGCCTCGGCCGCAGCGGTGGCCTCGTCGAGCAGCGACGCGTTGGCGAGGTCCATGGCGGTGAGGTCGCTCACCATGGTCTGGAAGTTGAGGAGCGCCTCGAGCCGGCCCTGCGAGATCTCCGGCTGGTACGGCGTGTAGGCGGTGTACCAGGCCGGGTTCTCGAGCAGGTTGCGCTGGATGACCGGCGGCGTGATCGTGCCCGAGTAGCCCTGACCGATCAGCGAGACGAGCACCTCGTTGCGGTCGGCCAGCTCCCGCATGTGGGCGAGCACGTCGGCTTCGGTGCGGCCGACGGGCAGCTCGAGCGGGGCCCGTTCGCGAATCGCCTCGGGCACGGCCCGGTCGACCAGCTCGGCGACCGACGACACATCGAGCGCCGCGAGCATCTGCTCGACCTCGACGGGCGCGGGCCCCAGGTGACGGTCGGCGAACTCCCTGCTCACCCAGGTGAGGTTACCGGCGGACGAACGGCAGCTTCGTGACGATGGCCGGCACCGCGCGCCCGCGCACGTCGACGGTGAAGGTGTCGCCGTCGCGGGCCTCGGGCGGCAGGAACGCGAGCGCGATCCCGTGCCCGAGCGTGGGCGAGAAGTTGCCGCTGGTGACCTCGCCCACGACGGCACCGTCGCTCGTGACCGGATAGCCCTCGCGTGGGATCTGCCGACCGTCGGTGGCCAGACCACGGAGCCGGCGGCTGACGCCGCGGTCGCGCTCGGCCTCGAGCGGCGCCTTGCCGCGGAAGTCGCCCTTGTCGAAGCGCACGACCCAACCGAGTCCGGCTTGCAGCGGCGTGATGCCGGCGCCGAGCTCGTGGCCGTGCAGCGGCAGCCCGGCTTCGAGGCGCAGCGTGTCGCGTGCGCCGAGGCCGGCGGGGGTGATGCCGGCGTCGAGGAGCGCCTGCCAGCACGCGACGGCCTGCTCGGCCGGCACGTGGAGCTCGACGCCGTCTTCGCCGGTGTAGCCGGTACCGGCGGCCCAGCCGGGCATCCCGCCGAACTCGACCGGCGCGACCGCGAACCGCTCCACCGCCGCGGCCTCGGGATGGACGGCCGTGAGCAACGCCCGAGCTTCCGGCCCCTGCACCGCCAGGACCACCCGCTGGGCGGTGATGTCGTCGATCGCGCACTCCCCCGCACCGTGGAACAGCGCGGCCTCGCCCAGCGCGTCGACGAGGGGTGCGGTGTTCGACGCGTTGGGCATCACCAGGAAGTCGCCCGGTGCCGTCCACCACACGATGATGTCGTCGACGACGTGCGCGTCGTCGGGATCGAGCAGGTGCGTGTACTGCGCGCGCCCGGGCGCGATGCGATCGAGGTCGTTGGTGAACGCCCACTGCAGCGTGGCGAACGCACCTGTGCCGCGCACGTGCACCGACCCGAGGTGCGACACGTCGAACACCACCGCGCGTTCGCGACAAGCACGATGCTCCTCGAGCACGCCGGTGTACTGGATCGGCATCTCCCACCCGCCGAAGGGCACCATGCGCGCCCCGAGTGCCCGGTGCTGCGCGTCGAGCAGCGAGTGGTTCACGCGCTCTCGGCGGCGGGTCCGCGGCGGGGCTCGGGGAAGAGGTCGAGCTTCGCGGTGCCGGTGCCGTCGGCGAGCTGCGACGGCGGCTCCAGCCCGTACTTCACCAGCAGCTGCAGGTAGTCGCGCTGGTAGAGCACCTTGATCCTGATCTCAGGGTGCAGCTCGACGAGGCGACGCGCCTTGCGGTTCTTCTTCGTGACCAGCTTCTGGTTGAGCGTGGTGATCTCGATGTACAGGTCGTACGCCGGCAGGTAGAAGTCGGGTGAGAACGCCTGCGCTGGGTTGCCCTCGCGGTCATGCTCGAGCACGAACGTGCGCGGCTCGTACTCCCACTCGATGGCGTAGAAGTCGAGGAGCTTCGCGAACTGTCGTTCGGAGTTGTGCGCGAACCGCACCTGCTCGTGGGGCAGTGAGTCCGGCGTGATGGTCAGCCCCCCGACGCGGCGCGCAGCTCGGCGACGTGCTCCCGCACGCCGGCATCGAGCTCTTCCATCACGTGCGCGAGCGGCACGATGTTCAGCACACCCTGGCCGCGGCGCACGACGTCGATCAGCATGTCGTCGGTGCGCACGAGCACCGACGAGGTGCCGTCGAGCACGAGGTTGGCGGTGGCCCAGTCGTCGCCGAGGTCTTCGCGCAGGTAGTCGATGGCCTGGCGCGCGGTCTGCAACTTCACCCCCGCGTCGAGCAGGCTCTTCACCACCTTGAGACGCACGAGGTCCTGGAACGAGTAGGTGCGCTGGGTGCCGCTGCCCTTGGCGTCGGTGATCGACGGCCGTACGAGGTCGGTGCGCGCCCAGTAGTCGAGTTGGCGGTAGGTGATGCCCACGATGGCGCACACCTGCGGCCCGCGGAAGCCGAGCTCACGGGGCGTCGGCTCCATGCCGTCCAGCATCGGCTGTTCGGCGCGCTTCTTGGTGGCCATCGCACCCTCTATCTCGAGTCGACCCCCGGTCACGCTGAAGTACAGGGTCGTAGTTACGGGTGTGTGAGGCTACTGCCTGGAGGTCCCCAGGTCAAAGACGTCAGCCGGAGCCCTCACCGGCGGCGAAGTCCTCGGGCCGGACCTGGTCGAGGAATTCCCGGAACTGCTCGATCTGCTCCTCGTCCTCGTCCTGCTCGAACAGCACGCCGGCCTCCTCGAGCACCTCCTCGTGGGCGAAGATCGGCACCGGGTCGCCGTAGCGGACGGCCAGGGCGATGGCGTCGGAGGGGCGGGACGAGATGCGGTAGGTGCCGCCGTCGCGGGCGAACTCGATCTCGGCGAAGAACGTGCCGTCGTGCAGCTCGGTGATGATGACCTGCAGGACCTTGGTGCCGAGGTCGTCGAGCACCGACTTGAAGAGGTCGTGGGTCATCGGCCGGGGCGTCTCGGTGCCCTGCAGCGCGTAGACGATCGCAGTGGCCTCGGGCTGGCCGATGAAGATCGGCAGGTACCGCTGGCCCTCGTTCTCGCGCAGGAGCACGATCGGCTGGTTCGACGGAACCTCGACTCGGACTCCGACAAGGGACATCGGGATCACGCGGCGCCTCCGGACCTCGCCAGCCACCCAGGACTGGGCCCAACGTAGCACCAGGCTCCCCCGCCCCTTCCCGACCCTCGGGCGGGATCAACCGTGGTACAGCGCCTCGACGTAGGCGTCCGGGGTCGACGTGACGAGGTCGCGATCGGCCACCACGACCCGGGGGACGTTGCGGTACAGATCGGCACGATGCAGCCCGTACCCGAGCACGAACACGTCGGGGATCTCGGCGCCGACGTACCGGACGGTGACGGGCAGGATGCGGCGCGCCGGCCGGTCGAGCAGCGTGCACACGTCGACCCGACGCGGGCCCTGGCCCTCGAAGTGCTTCACGAGGTATCCGAGGGTGAGTCCGGTGTCGACGAGGTCCTCCACCAGCACGACGTCGCGTCCGGCAAGGTCGAGATCCACGTCGTGGAGGATGCGCACCCGTCCCGAGTCGGGCGCGTAGCGGGAGATGGCGATGAACGCGACCTCCACGTCGATCTCGCGGATCGCCGCGCGAGGTCGGCGAGGAAGATCGACGCGCCCTTCAGCACGCCGACCAGCACGACCCCGTCGGGGTGGTCGCTCGTGATCTCACCCGCCAACCGTGCGACGGTGGCGGCGATGGCGGCTTCGTCGAGCAGCGTCTCCGGCGCGGGCGCCGATGCAGGATCGCTCACTCGGCGAGGGTCTCGCGCACGGCCTCCCGCAGCAGCGCGGTGCGCAGCTGCCGGCCGAGTGACGCCAGCTCACCGAGCTCGTCCTGCAGGCGGGCGCGCGCCTCGGGGTTGCGTTGCCGCACGTACGGCAGCAGCACCTGGCCGAACAGCACGGCTTCGCGCTCCGCGGACGTGCGGTACATGCGGAGGTGACGCCCCTCGACGCCGCGAGCGAAGAACCCGGCGGTGATGCGGACGATCTCGAGCGCGTCGTCGTCGTACTCCGCCTCGCCGTTGAGCTCGCCGCGGCGGTGACCAGGCCGTAGTTCTCGAGCTCCGCGACCTGGGCCGCGTCGACGCCGGCGGCGGCGGCGAGCTCGGCGCGCGTGTAGCGGCCGTCGCCCCCGGGCGCACCGAGCAGCGCGTCGTCGCCGTCGTCGGCCGGCAGCGTGGGTGCGAACGCGGGTGCGCGTCGAGTGGGCGCAGGGCGCGACGCGGGGCGCGCCGGCGCGGCTGCGGGCGCCGGAGCCGGCTCGACGACGGCCTCGGTCGCGGCAGGATCGGCCGTCTCGCCACCGTTGGCCGCGATGCGCATCGACCGTGTCGAACAGTCGGTCCTCGCCCCCGGGGGGCAACTCGTCGAGGCGCTCCTTGATGACCTTGAGCGGGAGGAAGTGCTCCTTCTGCTGGTAGAGGATCCAGCGGAGCCGGGTGAGGTCGGCGGGATAGAACTTCCGATAGCCCGACGGCGTGCGCTCCGGGTTCACCAGCCCCTGGCTCTCGAGGAAGCGGATCTTCGAGATGGTGATGTCGGGGAACTCGTCGCTCAGCTCCGCCAGCACCTCCCCGATCGACAGGTGTACGGGTTCGCGTGCCGTCACTGATCGCTCCCGACCAGGAACACGAGGACGAACCGCCCGATCTGGAGGTCGGCGAGGTGGTGCAACGGCGCGGTGTCGACGCGCTTGTGGTCGACGTAGGTGCCGTTGAGCGATCCGACGTCGGAGACCTCGTAGGCCCCGTCGACCCGACGCACCGCGGCGTGACGGCGCGAGACGGTGATGTCGTCGAGGAAGATGTCGGAATCGGGGTGGCGGCCCAGTGCGGTGACCTCGCTGTCGAGCACGAAGCGGCTGCCGGCGTTGGGACCGCGCCGGACGACCAGCATGCCCATCCCCTCGGGCAGCTCGGCCAGGGCCGCGCCGAGCTCCTCGTCGAGCTCGAGGCGCTCGGCGAGCTCGGTGAGGCTCAGCGTCGCTTCGTCCTCGTTGGGCAGCGGGCTGCCACACGACGAGCAGAAGTTGGCCCCGGACTCGTTCTGGTGGCCGCACTGGCGGCATCGCATGGTGGTAACGGTACCCCGGGCGGCGCCGCGGGGGTGACGGTCACCCTCGACGTGCGGTCGACACTCCCTCTCGCTCTTGCGGGACAGCCCTCGGGCTCGACTGGAGGTCGATGGTCAGGTCGAAGGTGAGGTCGAGGGTCGACGTGAAACCCTCGACCAGCGCGTCGGCCACCACGCGCGCATCGGTGGGCGCGCCCACCTCCTCCAGGGTGACGGTGGCGGCACGCAGCTGCTCGCGGGTCACCGCAAGTACGCCGGGACGGGGTCGGAGCACGTCGGTCTCGTCGAACGGGAGGCGGGTGAGCAGGATCGAGCCGTGCTGGAGCACCGCGCCGCGGCGGCGCACCTGGGCCGAGCCGCACAGCTTGCGGTCGCCCACCCGCAGGTCGGCGCCCTGTTGCCCGGCGAAGCAGACCGGTCCCGCGGGACCGTCGTGACGGGCGACGGCGGCCTCCACGCCGAGGCGGGCCAACCCGGCGATCAGGGCGCCGGCCAGCACCGAGTAGATCGCGTCGACACCCCCGGCTGCACCGTCGGGGCGGGGCATCACCACTGCGTAGGTGACGTCGGCGCCGTGCAGGAGCCCCTGCCCCCCGGTCGGCCGGCGCACGACCTCCACGCCGAGGCGGTCGCACGCGTCGCGGTCGACGTCGTCGTCGGGCTGGAAGTGCCCCAACGAGATCGCCGGCGTCGCCCAGCGGTAGAGCCGCAACGCGGGTGGTGCACCCTCCGCCACCGCGTCGAGCAGCGCTTCGTCCGCCGCCATCTGACCCGACGCGTCGAAGGCCCGGTCGAGATCGTCGACCAGGCGCCAGCTCGCCACGCTCCGGGCCCGGGTCAGCCTTCCTCGACCAGCGCCCGGTAGCCGGCCGCGTCGAGGAGGCTGTCGACCTCGGCCGGATCGGCCATCTCGACCACGAAGATCCAGCCGGCGCCGTACGGGTCGGCGTTCACCTGCTCGGGGGCGTCCTCGAGCGCGCCGTTCACCTCGACGATCGTCCCGGTGACGGGCGAGAAGATCTCCGACACCGACTTGGTCGACTCGATCTCGGCACAGCTGGCGTGGGCCATGACGTTGGCGCCGACGCCCGGGAGCTCGACGTAGACGACGTCGCCGAGCGAGTCCTGGGCGAAGTCGGTGATGCCGATCCGCGCCCGGACGCCGTCGACGGCGACCCACTCGTGCTCTTCGCTGTACCGCAGCTGCTCCGGGAATTCCATGGAGCGAGAACCTAACCGAACATCTCAAAGTTGACCGTCACCGGCGCACGCGAACCTCGAGATGTTCGGGATCAGCGCAGCACCTGGCGGATGCGCTCGATGTACTCCTGGGCGGTGCGGCGGGCCTCGACGTCGCTCCCGGCCTCGGCCCACACGTGGGTGAGCGCCTCGTCGGGGTCGGGCAGCACCAGCGCCCACCGGTCGGGCTCGATGACCTTGACACCGTCGATGAGCACGGTCTCGCGCGAGCCGGCGCGCTCGACGATCTCGCGCATCACGGTCCCCTTGCGCTCCCACGGCGTGACGATGGTCTCGTGGACGACGTGGATGCTGGGCAACGCCGCCACCACCTGCGACAGGGGTCGGTCGACGGCGGCGAGCAGATCGAGCAGCTTCACCAACGTGACCGCCGCGTCGTACGCGGGCAGGAACTCCGGCCACACGCAACCACCGTCGGGCGTGCCCGCGAACTCGACGCTGCGGGCCGCCGCGGTCTCCATCAGGCTCGCGCCCCACAGGCGGGTGCGCACGACCGCATCGTCGGACCCGAGCACCCGCTCCACGGCGTTGGTGGCGTTGACCGGCACCGCGACGCTTGCGCCCGGCACCGCTTCCTTGATGAGGGCGACGATGCCGAGGAGCAACTCCTCGGGTTCGAGGATGTGCCCCGTGTCGTCGACGACCACCGCGAGCTCGCCTTCGGGGTCGATGACGAACCCGAGGTCGCTCCCGGAGACGCGCACCAGCTCGGCCAGGCGGGCCACCTGCGCGTCACGGACCTCCGCAGTCGTCGTGGCCGACGACGTACTCGCGAACGGGTTGACCGCCAGGACCTCGGCACCGAGCTTGGTGAGCAGCGACGGCATGACGATCGACGCCGCGCCGAAGGAGTAGTCGAGCACGATCTTGAAGCCCTGCCGTCGTACCTGTTCGATGTCGACGACGCGCTCGAGCGCGGCGCTGTAGAACTCGAGCGAGCGCGGCGGGAACACGATGTCGCCCACCTCGCCGCCGAACGCACGGCGGTAGTCCTCGCGGTAGAGCAGCCGCTCCACCTTGCGCTGCGTACCCGGATCGATGTCGCGCCCGTCGGCGTCGAAGAAGCGGATCTCCACCGTGTCGGGGTCGCTGGGCGCGAGCCGCACGGTGATGCCACCCTGCGACCGGCTGTTGCGCACCTGGAACCGCGTGAGCGGCACCGTGGCGAGCTCGATGTCTTCCACGTTGACGCCGGACAGGTTGATGCCGGCGATGAGCGCACGCTTGAGCGCACGGGCGATACGGCTGGTGTCGCGGCTGGTGGTGATGGTCGCGCCCTTGGGGATCGACGTGCTGTACGCCATGGCCAGGCGCACGACAACCTCCGGGCTCACGTCGACGTTGGCCAGACCCCGCACGCCGCGCCGACCGAACAACGTGCGGGCGCCGCGGCTCTCCCACACGATCGACGACGTCACCACCGCGCCGGACTCGACGGTCTTGAACGGGTACACCTTCACGTTGGGGTTGATCACCGCGTCCTGGCCGACGAAGCACTCGTCACCGACCACGGTGCCCTCGTCGACGCGCACGTGCGCGCGGAGGTCGGTGTTGCGCCCGATCACACAGCCGCGCAGGTTCGCCTGCGGACCGACGTACACGTGGTCGTGCAGCACGGATCGCTCGATGAACGCGTCGGCCTTCACGATCACGTCGGTGCCGAGGACCGTGTAGGGGCGCAGGTGTGCGCCCGCCTCGATGCGGCAGCTGTCGCCGATGACCACCGGGTGGTCGATGCGCGCCTCGGGGCTGATCTCGACGTCGGTGCCGATCCACCGGCGCTCGCCGAGCTGGAAGCCGTCGATGTCGACCCGCACCCGCTCGTCGAGCACGTCGGTGTGGGCACGGCTGTACGCCTCGAGCGTGCCGACATCCTCCCAGTAGCCCTCGGCCACGTGGCCGTGGAGCGTGTGCCCGTCGTCGAGCAAAGCGGGGAACACGTCGCCGGAGAAGTCGACGACTTCGCCCTCGGGGATGTGGTCGAACACGACTGGCTCGAGGACGTAGATCCCGGTGTTGATGGTGTCGGAGAACACCTCGCCCCACGTGGGCTTCTCGAGGAAGCGCTCGATGGTGCCGTCGGGCTGCGTGATCACGATGCCGAACTCGAGCGGGTTCTCCACGTGCTTGAGCGCGATCGACGCCGACGCGTTGGCGTCGCGGTGCGCCTTCACGAACGCGGTGAGGTCGATGTCGGTGAGCACGTCGCCGGAGATGACGAGGAACGTGTCGTCGAGCTCGTCGGCTGCGTTGCGTACCGAACCGGCGGTGCCGAGCGGCGAGTCCTCGGTGGCGTAGCGCATGGTGACGCCGAAGTCGGAGCCGTCACCGAAGTAGTCGCGGATCTGGTTGGCCAGGAACGCGACCGTCACCACGATCTCGTCGAAGCCGTGGAGCGCGAGCAGGTTGACGATGTGCTCCATCATCGGCTTGTTCGCCAACGGCATCATCGGCTTCGGCGTGTTGCTGGTGAGCGGGCGGAGGCGCGTGCCCTCGCCGCCCGCGAGGATGACAGCCTTCACGAGACACTCCCTGCCGTACGGGTGGATCGGCCCTCACGGAGCGCAGCCCGGGCCAGCGGCACGTACGTGAGCGCGGCGTAGTAGCTCAGCACCAGGCCGCACACCGCCATGAACCACGCCGCCGCGAGCACGACGTCGCTGGCGGTGCCGTGGATGGCGTCGGCCCAGAGGTAGAGCGGAAACGCGAACATGAGTGCGAGCGTGCCCGCTTTGCCGACCCACTGCACGTCGATGCGGCGGGCGCCGGCGGCCGCGAGCGCGAGCACGGCGACGCTGATGACGACCTCTCGCGCGAGGACCAGGATGCCCACGACGAGAGGGACGCTTCCCTGCACGATCAAGGCGATCCCGGCGACGAGGAGGAGGATGCGATCGGCCACGGGGTCGAACACCTTGCCGAGGTCACTGCCCTGGTCGAAGCGGCGGGCGATCCAGCCGTCGACCCAGTCGGTCGCACCCAGCACCGCCAGCAGCGCGGCGGCGGCCAGGAGCTCGTCGTCGGCGAGCAGCCATACGAACAGGGGCACACAGACCAGGCGCGCCAGTGTGATCACGTTGGGGATCGTGAGGATTCGCGCCCCGGAGTCGGCGGTGGGATCCGGGGGCATCGGCCAATTCTAGGCGGCGGCCTTCAGAAGAGCCCCGTGTACGCCCCGCCGTCGACCGGAATGGCGGTTCCGGTGAGGAACGACGCGGTCTCGGAGCACAGGAAGGCCGCGATCCGCCCGAAGTCGGCCGGATCACCGAGCACCCCCGCGGGGATCCCGGCGTCGCGCGGATCCATCTGGCCGCCGTACAACTGGCGGACGCGATCGGTGTCGTGGAGCCCGGGCTGGAGCGAGTTGACGGTGACGCCGTCGCCCGCGACTTCGCGCGCCAACGTCTTCAGGAACGCGGTGAGGCCCGAGCGCGCGACGTTGGAGAGGATCAAGCCGGCGATGGGCTGTCGAACGCCGACCGACGTGATCGCGATGACCCTCCCCCACTGCTGCTCGCGCATCGCCGGCATCGCCTCGGTGCACATGGCGATGTGGGCCAGGCAGTTGAGCTCGACCGCGGTGCGGTACGCCTCGAGCGGCGTGCTGGCGAAGTTGCCGGGCGACGGACCACCTCCGTTGCACACGAGGATGTCGACGCCACCCATCGCCTGCCGGGCCGCCTGCACGAACTCGCGCCGCGCCCGCCTCGGTGGACACGTCGGCGACCAACGGCACCGCGAGCGGCCCGATCTCCGACGCGGCCGTGTCGATGCGTTCCTGCGAACGGCTGCAGATGGCGACGGTCACGCCCTCGTCGGCGAGCGCCTTCGCCGTGGCCAGCCCGAGCCCGCTCGATGCGGCCGCGACGGCAGCCCGTCGTCCCTCGATCCCGAAGTTCAGCTTGGTGGATGGGTCCCGAGCCGTCGCGCAGGGCGGTGCCGACGCGGCCCGTGCGGGCTCCGATGATCTCGGCGCAGATCGACACTGCAGTCTCCTCCGGTGTACGAGCTCCGATGTCGAGTCCGATGGGGGCGTGGATGCGGGTGAGCTCGTCGTCGGTGACGCCCGCCTCCCGGAGGCGCTCGGTGCGCCGGCCGTGGGTCTTGCGCGAGCCCATCGCGCCGAGGTACCCCACGCGGGTCGCCAGCGAGCCGACGATCGCCGGCACGTCGAACTTGCTGTCGTGGGTGAGCACGCAGACCGCGTCGCGCGGACCGAGCTCGTCGCCCACCTTCTCGAGGTAGCGGTTGGGCCACTCGTTGACGACCTCGTCGGCCATCGGGAAGCGCTGCCCGGTGGCGAACACCGCGCGCGCGTCGCACACGACGACGCGATAGCCGAGCACCTTCGCCACGCTGGCGAGCGCGCGCGTGAAGTCGACCGCGCCGAAGATGATCATGCGCGGCGGCGGCGCGAACGACTCGATGAACACCGACACCGTGTCTTCACGCGCTTCGCCGTGGGCGCCGTAGTGACGGGTCGACGTGAGGCCCGACTCCAGCTCACCCAGCGCGTCGCGCGCCACGACCCGGTCGAGGTCGTGATCGCCGAGGGTGCCGAGTGGTTCGCCACCCGGACGCACCAGCAGCTTGGCCCCGAGCTCGGGACCCGCGGTGACCGTCGCCAGCGCGACCGGATCCTCGGCGCGCAGCGCGTCGCGCAACGCCTCGTAGACCGCGTGCTCACCTTTTGGCGCCACTGAACCCCCTTATATGGCCGTCGAGCGGCGCCAAAACGGAGCGAAGGGGACGGGGGCTCACCAGTCGAGGGGTTCCACGAAGAGATGGATGGTGCCACCACAGGTGAGCCCGACCGCGAAGGCCTCGTCGTCGGAGTACCCGAACGTGATGACGCCCCGCTCGCGCTCACCGGCGAGCACCTCGAGCGCGGCGGTGACGACCGCGCCCTCCACACAGCCGCCGGAGACCGAGCCCGCGACCTCGCCGTCGTCGCTCACCGCCATGGTGGCGCCGGGATCACGGGGGGCCGAACCCTCCAGGGCGACGACCCGCGCCACCGCGACCCGGTGACCGCCGGCGCGCCAGCGCTCGATGTCGTCCAGCACCTCTTTCACGAGCTCACCTTCTCACCCGAGACGATGCGGGCCAGTTGCTCCAACGAGGCCAGGTTGTGGCCCTCGACGAACTCGTCAACGTACGGGAGGGCGGCCGCCATTCCGCGGGCCAGCGGCGCGAAGTTGGGGGACGACTTGAGCGGGTTGACCCACACCACCTGGTGGGCGACCCGGTGCAGCCGCGCCATCTGCTCGCCCAGCACCTCGGGATCGCCGCGGTCCCAGCCATCGGAGAGGATCACCACGACCGCGCCGCGGGCCATGCCCCGTACGCCCCACTCGTCGTTGAACCGGCGCAGGCCCTCGCCGAGACGGGTGCCGCCCGACCAATCGGTCACCCGCTTCGCAGCGGCGGCGATCGCCGCGTCGGGGTCACGACTGGAGAGCTCACGCGTGATGCGGGTGAGTCGGGTGCCGATGGCGAACGCCTCGACCCTCCCCCGCCCCACGACGGCGGCATGCAGGAACCGCACGAGGCCACGTGCGTACGCCTCCATCGAACCGCTCACATCGCAGAGGAGCACGAGCCGCCGTGGCCGTTCGGCCGGCTCCACGAACGCGCGCGAGATGGGCTCGCCGCCGGCGCGCAGCGCGCGGCGCACCGTGCGGCGTAGGTCGGGACGGCCGCGGTCGCGCCGGCTCGCCTTCATGCGTCGCGAGCGGCGCATCGACCCCGCCATGCGGAGGTCGTTCATCAAACGGCGCGACTCGGCGAACTCGTCGGGGCTGTAGTGGGCGAAGTCGCGCTGGCGGAGCACCTCGGCGCGGCTGAAACGCACCGCGAGCGTGGGCGCGTCGCGCGATTCCCCTTCGTCGTCGTCGGGCGCGTCGTCGTCACCGTCGGTGTCGAACGCGAGGATCACCTCGCGCTCCTCCACGTGGGTGGTGCCGAGCTGGAAGACGCGGTCCCACCACGCGGCGAAGCTGCGGTCGTAGATCTCGATGTCTTCGGGCCGGCTCAGGAGCGTGGTCCGGCCGGCCCAGTACACCGAGTTGCGCGTCGAGACCCCGACTGCGCCGAGCGCCTCGGCGAAGAGGATGGTGGTGCCGACGGGGACGTCGAGCCCCGCGCCCCGGAGCACGCGCGCGAACCCGACCGCCCAACGGTCGACGTCGATCTCAGGCACTGCGCTCCGCCGCCCGGTCGGACGCGCTGCGCACCAGCTGCTCGATGCCGGCGGCGCGGGTCCGCTCCTGATCCTCCCGGTACTTCAGGATCGTGCCCAGCGTGACCTCCACCGAACGCTCGTCGATGGTGGCGCGGCCGAGCGCGGCGAGCGCGTTCGCCCAGTCGATGGTCTCCGCGACTCCTGGCGGTTTGTACAGCTCGAGGTCGCGCATCCCCTCGACCGCGGCTGCGACCTCACGGGCCAGCTGGTCGGGCACCTCCGGCGCGCGCACCCGCAGGATCGCGAGCTCACGCTCGAAGTCGGGGTGCGCGATCCAGTGGTAGAGGCAGCGACGCTTCAACGCATCGTGCACGTCGCGGGTGCGGTTCGACGTGACGACCACGAGTGGCGGCACCGACGCGTGGAACGTGCCGAGCTCCGGGACGGTGACGGTGTAGTCGGAGAGGATCTCCAGCAGGAACGCCTCGAACTCGTCGTCGGCGCGGTCGACCTCGTCGACCAGCAGCACCGGCGGCGCGACCGCACCGAGGGCGTCGGCCTCGTAGGCGATGGCCCGCATGAGCGGGCGCTTCACCAGGAACCGCTCCGAATAGAGCTCGTCTTCGACGACCTCGCCGCCGCCGGCTTCGACGGCGCGCAGGTGGAGCAGCTGGCGCGAGTAGTCCCACTCGTAGACCGCCTGCGACGCGTCGATGCCCTCGTAGCACTGCAACCGCACCAGTTCGCCGCCGGTCCAGCGGGCGAGCACCTTCGCCACCTCGGTCTTGCCGACGCCCGCTTCGCCCTCGAGCAGCAACGGCCGTTGCAGGCGGATGGCGAGGAAGATGGCGGTGGCCAGGCCCTCGTCGGCCAGGTAGTCGTGCTGGGCCAGCGCGGCCCGGACGTCGTCGACCGTTTCCATCAAGGCGATCGTACCGGTCGGAATTGCTGGTCAGAGCGAGAAGGAGTAGCCGCCGTTCACTGGATAGGTCTGTCCGGTGATCCATTCGGCCTGTGGGCTGGCGAGGAAGGTGCACATGGCGGCGATGTCGCTCGGCAGACCGCGCCGCTTGATGACGTACTTCTTCACCAGCCGTTCCGCGAACTCGTCGTTCGCCGGATCGATGCCCTGCGTGTTCATGGTGCCGAGCGCCACGCAGTTCACGGTGATGTTGTTGCGGCCGACCTCGCGTGCCACCGACCGGCAGAACCCGGCCGCGCCGGCCTTGGCCGCGGAGTACGCGGGCATGTGCGTCTCACCGACGCGCGCGGTGTCGGAGATGACGGTCACGACGCGGCCCCAGTTGGCCTCGATCATCCCCGGCAGTGCGGCGCGCACCGCGTACATCACGCCGTAGAGGTTCACCCGGATGAACCCCTCCCAGTCGGCGGGATCGGTGTCGACCAGGCGGGCGAGGTCCTCCATCCCCATCGTGGTCGCGCGTCCCGCGTTCCCCGCGTTGTTCACCAGGATGTCGACCGGGCCCTGCCGCTCGATCGAAGCCACCACCGCGGGGTAGTCGGTGACGTCGAACACCGCGGGCTGGGCCTGGCCACCGTCGGCGACGATGGCATCGACGACGCGCTGCGCGCGCTCGTCGACCAGGTCGTTCACGAGCACCTCGGCGCCCGCCTGCGCGAGCGTGCGGGCGATCTCCTCCCCCACGCCCTGGCCGCCGCCGGTGACCAGCGCGCGGTGGCCGGTGAGGTCGATCTCGTAGGTCATGGGTGCTCCCGGGTCAGACCGCGCCGCGGTCGTGGAGGCCGGCGATCTCGTCGGCGGTGAAGCCGACGTCGGCCAGGGCGGTGTCGGTGTGCTCACCCAGCGCCGGTGGCGGCCCCAGGTGCACAGGGCGTTCCGCACCCGTCGCGTCGCGCAGACGGACCGGGGTGCGCAGCACGCGCGTGTGGCGGTCGTCGTCGAGCTCGACCAGCGCGCCGCGCGCCGCGAGGTGCGGATCGTCGAGCAGGTCCTCGATGCTGCGCACGGGACCGACCGCGGCGCCGGTGTCGGCGAGCTGTGCTTCCCATTCGGCCGCGGGCTTGGTCGCGAACAGCTGCGCGAGCTCATCGGCCAGCGCCGCCTGTCCGCCTGGTGGGTTCATCAGCGACTCGGTGAGGTCGGGCCGGTCGACCGCCGCGCAGAACGCCGCCCAGGTGCGCGGCTCGGCCGCCGCCAGCGTCACCAGCTTCCCGTCGGCCGCGCGGTAGGCGCGTCGCGACGCCGCTTCGCCCCAACCCGCCGGCTGTCCGGATGCGACCCGGGCGACCGCTTCGCCCAGCACCCACGTCGCGCTGTCGACGATGGCGGTGTCGACGTGCGCGCCTGTGCCGGTGCGCTCGCGCTCGGTGATCGCAGCCAGGATGCCGACGACGGCGACGAGCGAACCGAACGGCACCGCCAGCACGAAGTCGGGCGTGGGCGGGACGGTGTCCCCCGCCATCAGGGCCATGAGCCCCGAGTAGCCGAGGAACGTGATGTCGTGCGCCGGTCGTCGGGCGTACGGGCTGCCCTCGCCGAAGCCGGAGAGCGTGCACCACACCAGGCCGGGTTGCTCGGCGGACAGGGTGGCGTGGTCGATGCCTTGCGCGGTGAGCCCGGCGGGCAGACCCGACTCGACCACCACGTCGACCTGGGCGACGAGCCGGCGCAGGATCGCAGGCGCGTCGTCGTGCTTCAGGTCGAGTGTCATCGCGCGCTTGCCGCGGTGGTACGCCTCCATCGCGCCGGGGATCATCCGCGTCGTGTCGCCGGTGCCGCGCGGTTCGACCCGGAGCACGTCGGCGCCGAGGTCGGACAGGACAGCCGTGCAGTACGCACCCGGCTGCGCCGCGAGAGGTCGAGCACCCGGAGGTGCGAGAGCGGTCCGTTCGTCATGCGGCGGTCAGCCGGCCCGCACTTCGAGGTCGCCGCCGACGGCCGCGGGATACGCGTGCCACCGTTCGGGGGTGTCCTCGATGAGGCACACCATCTCGTCGCGGCCCATGAACCGCGCGTCGACGCGGGCGACGGTGAACTCGTGCCCCGCGTAGCGCACGACGTCGCCGGGCTGCACGTCGTCGACCTTCCTCGGCTGCCAGTCGTCGGCCATTCGTGGGTCCTCTCTGGTGGTGGCGTGGTCAGTCGGACGAGACGGTGAGCTCGACCGATGGGAACGGCTTGTCGCGCCCGGGCGCACCGGGCGCGACGAGGCCGAGATCCTCGTAGAGCGCGGTGGTGACCGCGTCGAGGCGCAGATAGTGGTCGTCGTTGCCGCACATGCCGTTGGTCTGCACGACGACGACGAGCCCGTGCTCGGGATCGGCGAACGAGATCGCCGACAGCGCGCCGCCGTGTCCGAACGCGCGCGGCGATGCGTGGCGCCCCATCGAGAACGCGTCGATCGACAGACCGAGGCCCCAGTCGAGCTGCGCGTTGAAGGTCTCGTCGTAGAGCCCGACGCGGTGGCGGGCGGTCAGTGCTTCGACCGTCTGGGGCGTCA
This sequence comes from uncultured Actinomycetes bacterium, assembly GCA_963835985.1. Taxonomy (GTDB): domain Bacteria; phylum Actinomycetota; class Acidimicrobiia; order IMCC26256; family DASPTH01; genus DASUAS01. Next base: position 79,443 of record CAWIHV010000006.1, read on the forward strand.
GGATCCGCCGCCCGTCGAGCTCGCCGTGCGCGAGCAGCGCCTCGTAGAGCCGGCCGAGCTGACGCACCGGGCCGCGACCGCCACCGCCGGGGACGCACTGACGCAGGAACGCGGGCGCGTCGTACGCGTCGAGCGGGATCGCATCGCCGGTCGCGGTGCTGTGCATGGTGCCGAGACGATCGCCGTAGCGAGCGATCGCGTCGGGCGGCATGCCCACCCAGCAGTCGGTCATGCCCAGCGGCTCGAACACCTCGTCGCGCACGTACGTCTCGAAGCGGCGGCCGTCGAGGCGATGCACGATCTCGGCCAGGATCGTCATCCCGGAGGTGAGGTGGTACCCGGCACGCACGCCGGGCACCCAGTCGGCTTCGCGCTCGATGGCGCAGATGCCGGCGACGACCTCGTCCCAGTACGCGTCACCCGGTGCCGCGCTCGTGACCGCGTCGGCGCCGCGGATCCCCGCGGTGTGCGTGAGGAGGTGGCGGAGGGTGATGATCTCCTTGCCGTGCACGCCGAACTCGGGGAGGTGCCGCACGACCGGGTCGTCGAGCTCGAGCGCGCCGCGCTCCCACTGCTGAGCGATCGACACCGCGACGCTCGGCTTGGTCATCGACCACCAGATGATCATCGAGTCGGGCGTCATCGGCGTTCCGGCACGCGCCTCTCCCACGCCGAGGTCGGCGACGGCCTTCCCGTCGACGGACACGTAGAGCAGCGCGCCGGGGTGCAGGCCGCGCTCGATGCCGTCGACGAGGACGTCGACCGCTCGCGGGTACGGCCGCGGCACCACTCCCCTCGATCGAGTGCTCGGTCACGAAGGGGAAGCTATCTCGCCACCGTCGCGTGCGGGCGAGCCATGATGTGCGGCGATGGAGACGCCCGAGTCGATCCCGGACCCCGACATCCAGCTGTCGTTCGCCAACGAGCGCACCTTCCTGGCGTGGGAGCGCACCGCACTCGGCCTGATCACGGCCGGGCTCGCGATCACGCAGCTGCTCCCGTCGTTCGACTTCCCCGGCGGACGGCGACTCATCGGGCTCCCCCTCATCGCGCTGGGGACCGTGATCGCGGCCGTGAGCTACTGGGAGTGGCGCCGCAACCAGGAGGCCATCCGGGACGACCTGCCCCTGCCCAGCTCGAAGCTCCCGTTGATCGTGGCCGTGGTGGTGTCGGTCGTGGCGCTGTTCGGGTTCGTGCTGGTGATCGTCGAGGGCGCAGGGTCGTGACCGCCGCCCGCTCCTCGGCCGACGAGCGCACCGACCTGGCGTGGAACCGCAGCGGTCTCGCGATGATCGCCTGCGGGCTGATCGTCGCACGCGGTCTCACGCTGAACGGCTTCGAACGCCGCGACGTCGCGGTCGGCGCGGTGATCCTGACGATGGGCATGGCGAGCTACCTGCTCGCCGGGTGGCACGCGCGCCGCCGGCTCAAGGCCGGACGCGTGGAACGGCCGGCCACTCGAGCCGACGTCCTGCCGCTCGCCATCGGCGTGACCGCGATCGGCACCGCCGCGTTCACACTCGGTCTGCTGTTCCCGGCATGAAGGGCGGCGCATGAGCGACGAGGTGCTCTACGAGCTCGACGGCCACGTCGCCACGATCACGTACAACCGACCCTCGGCGATGAACGCGGTCAACGGCGCGATGCGACGCGGGCTCAACGACGCGTTCACCCGCTTCCGCGACGACGAGGAGGCGTGGGTCGCGATCGTCACCGGCGCGGGTCGGGCGTTCTGCTCGGGCGGTGACATGCGCGACGGCGCCGGATCGATCGGCGAATTCGCGGGCACGTTCTGGGAGAAGCCGACGGTCAACTCGTTCGAGAGTGGGTGGGAGATCTTCAAGCCGGTGATCGCCGCGGTCAACGGCTACTGCCTCGGGTACGGGCTCACGCTGGTGACGTGGTGCGATTTCGTGATCGCCAGCGACCGGGCCGAGTTCGGGTTCCCCGAGGCGTTGCTCGGCTCACCCGCCATCGTCGGTGCGATCCGGCTGCCGCAGAAGATCAACTGGCAGTACGCGATGGAGCTCCTCATGACCGGCGAACGGATCGACGCGGCGCGCGCCAAGGAGATCGGCCTGGCCGGATGGGTCGTTCCGCACGAGGCACTGATGGAGGAGGCACGCGCGCTCGCGGCGCGCCTCCTCAAGGGCGCGCCCCTCGCCCAACGGGCGATGAAGGAGGTGGCGATGCGTTCGCAGCAGCTGTCGACCGTCGAGGCGATCCGCTTCGGCGAGACCATGCGGATCGTGGCCACCCAGAAGCAGCAGGACGCGAACGCCGCCGGCTCGCCGTCCGCGTGGCAGCCTCCCGAGTCAAGCCGGCGGCGGGTAGAAGCGCTCGAGCAGCGCACCGAACGCCGCGACCAGCGGTGCGGGCGGGGCGTCGTCCGGCCGGCACCACCACAGCTTGAACAGCTCGGCGGTCGACTCCCGCCAATTGGTGGTGGCGTACGGCGACACCTCGGTCAGGATGCGCTGGAACGCGGCCTGCCACTCGACCGGCGCACCCGCTTCGCGGCCGCGCAGCGCGTGCTCGTACGTCTCGACGCCGAGCTCGGCGCCCAACCCACGGTTCAACTCGAGGTAGACCGCCGGCGTCGCGACGACGGTGGTGTCGAGGTTGTGCCAGTACTCGTGCGCGACCACGCCGTCGATGGCGAACCACGGACGCGACGGCGTCGCCGACACGCCGCGCCGACCCGCCATCCGCCGACGCTGCGCGTCCATCGCGTCGGTGCAGGCCAGGCTGGTGTCCAGGAAGAAGGTGCCGGTGCCGCTCGCCGCGGAACCGAGGGTGGAGTGGTCGTCGAACATGCCGGCGCCGTCGTCGATGGCGATGGTGTGCACGCCCGACGCCATGCGCCCGAACCGCCGGCGCACCGAGAGCGCCACGTCGAGCGCGGCGGCCAGGAGCTCGAGCATCACGTCGGGGCGGTCGGGCACCTTCACCTTGAGGCGCAGCCCATCGACCGTCGTCGCCCGGAGCGACAACGCGTGACGTGAGAAGCCGCGACGGGTGACCTCGGCGCCCGGCAGGAGCGCCTCGACCGCGGCCGGGGGTTCGAGCGTCGATGACGTCCCGGTCGGCGCGACGAGTGGCGCGCGCGCAGCGGGCCGGTCCAACCGACGGCGCGCGCGGCGTGGCGCACGAGCTCGTCGCTCACGTCGACGACGGGCACCCGAGCCGCGGTCAGCGCGGCGACGAGCGCGGTCGCGACTGCCGTGTCGATGACGACCGGCGCCGAGAGCTGCACCGACACCGTGCCGGCACCTCCACGCCGTGACGGTGTGAGCGTGGCGAACGGCGTCGTGCCGTCCCACACCGTGTCGTCACGCACCTCCATCGGGGGAAGTCAAGCACCCGAGCAGACGCACGCCGGGTGCGGCAGACTCCTGCCATGGAGCGCGTCACCGGCATCGGCGGCTTCTTCTTCCGGGCCGATGATCCCGACGCGCTGTCGCGCTGGTACGCCGAGCACCTCGGCGTCGGGCTGCCGCCCGCGTCGCTCGAGGACGACGAGGCCAGCGACGAGGAGTGGTATCAGGAGGCCGGGCCCACCGTGTTCGCGCCGTTCGGGCCCCAGCACTGGGAGAGTCCGCACCTCGGTGAGCACCGTTGGGGTGTCAACTTCCGGGTGCGCGACCTCGACGCGATGGTCGCGCAGCTCCGCTACGTGGGCATCGCGGTCGAGGTCGACCACGAGCCGCACCCGAACGGTCGCTTCGCGCAGCTGTTGGACCCCGAGGGGAACGCGGTGCAGCTGTGGGAACCGGGTTAGTCGGTCACCCGGATCCACAGCACGCTGGCGCGCGGCAGCAGCGTGAGCGATGCGTCGTCGGCCTGGATCAGCAATGGGCTGGTGCCCGATTCGAGCCAGTGGTTCATGGCCTGCTCGAGTTGGTGCTGGCCGATGTCGCGCCGGTTGTCGACCAGCGTGGAACCGTCGATGAGGTGGAGCTCGGCCATCGCCATCGGCGCACGCTACCGCGACGGGTCGCGTCAAGCGGTGACGTCGACCGGCGTGCCGAGCGGCAGCTTCCCGGCCAGGTCGGTGATGGCGGCGTTGTCCATCCGGATGCAGCCGTGCGACACGCTCTGACCCAACGCCGACGCGTCGTTGTTGCCATGGATGCCGATCTCGGCGTCGCCACCCGCGAAGGTCTCGAGCGCGTCGGAGTGGCTCGAGAGGCCGTAGGCGTACGGCCCGTAAGGGCCGCTCGGGTCGGGTGCCTGCAACAGGACGTAGAGGTAGTAGTTGCCGGTCGGCGTGGGCGTGTCGGGGGCGCCGATGGCGACGGGCCCGGTGTAGATCACGTCGCGCGCCTTGGTGACGGTGATGGTGTGCGCACCGAGCGACACCACGATGTGATACGGGTTCGCCGCCAACGTCACGTCGGCGGCCTGCACCCACCCGGTGCTCCCGTTGGGGCGTACCGGGAGCAACACCTCCACCCAGCCGTCGGGACGCTGCGACTTCACCAGGAACGTCTGCGGCACCGCGGTCGCAGGATCGCTCGGGTCGTAGAGCCACGGGTTCGGGAACTGCTGGGCCGGCGCGGGATCGCCGGGGGCGGTGAACACACCGATGCTCGTCACCGCCGGCTTCACCGTGGCGATGTACGAGATGTAGTCGGGCACCGTCGTGGTGGTCGGCGCGACGGTCGTCGGTGGCGCGCTCGTGGTGGCGGGCGCCTTGACCTGAGCCTTCTCGGTGCCGTCACCGCCACCGCAGGCGGCCAGCACGAGTGCACCGACGACAACGCTCAGGACTGCGGCACGGATGCGACTCACGGCGGTCGAGGGTACCGGACGGCCGTCGCCGTGATGACGCGCGTGCTCAGAACGGCGTGGGGATGTAGCGGAGCGACGCGGCCGCGTTCGGTTCGATGTCGTGCACCTTGCGCTTGGGCAGCTCCACCTTGTCACGAGGCGGCGCCTCGTACGGGACCTGGGTGAGCAGGTGCGAGATCACGTTGAGACGGCCCCGCTTCTTGTCGTCGGTGTGGGCGATCCACCACGGCGCCCACGCGGTGTCGCTCGCCGCGAACATCGCGTCGCGCGCACGGGAGTAGTCGTCCCAGCGCTCGTAGGAGCGGAGGTCGAGCTCCGACAGCTTCCAGATCTTGCGCGGGTCGTCGATACGGCTCTCCAGTCGGCGGGTCTGCTCGTCGGGGCCGACCTCGAGCCAGTACTTGATCAGGATGATCCCGGATTGGACCATGGCCTGCTCGACCGCCGGCACCTGCTCGAGGAAGCGCTCCGACTGGGCTTCGGTGCAGAAGCCGAGGACCCGCTCGACCCCGGCCCGGTTGTACCAACTGCGATCGAAGATCACGACCTCCCCCGCGGAGGGGAAGTGCCGGATGTACCGCTGCACGTACATCTGCGAGCGCTCGCGCTCGGTCGGAGCTGCGAGCGCGACCACGCGGAACACACGGGGGCTCACGCGTTCGGTGATCGCCTTGATCGTGCCACCCTTGCCCGCGGTGTCGCGCCCCTCGAACGCGATGCACACCTTCGCGCCCGTGCGCTTCACCCACTCCTGCAACTCGACCAGCTCACCGTGGAGGCGGCGCAACTCGCGCTGGTACTCCTTCTCCTTCATCTTCGGACGGGCGCCGTCCGCAGTCGCGCTTTCGTGGTGCTTGTGCTTCGCCACTCCACTCACCTCTCCACGATCACGGCGTCTCGGTCGAACGCATCGGGGCCACCGCACGTCGTGACGTCGAGCGGGCGAGCGGGCGCGGCGTGTCGCCGGCGCACCACCTTCCCGACCTCGACCACCACCGGCAGCAGCAGCGCGAGACCGATGACGAGCAGCCACTGCGGACCGGTGAGCGACTGCGTGAGCATCCCCTGCTGGAGCCCCGGCAACTGCGTCGCCAGGAACACGAGCGTGATCGGCACCAGGGACACCGTGAGCGCCTTGAGCAGCGGCGGGGTGAGACCGCTGGCGGGGTCGCGGCGGTTGGTGATCGCATTGCCCACGGTGCCGAGGCCCATGACGACGAACGCCATGGTGAGCGATGCGCTCGGGTGACTGGTGCTCGGGTCGTCGGGCCCCACCACCAACGGCAGGAACGCCGCGGCGGCGAGCACGGCGCCGTACACCAGCCACAGGGTGATCGCGGCGCGGTTGGTGATCGGCAATTTCGGATCGCGTGGCGGCCGGTGCATCGCGTCGGGATCGCCCGGATCGAGGGCGATGATCACGACCCCGGACGCGGTGACGAACACCAGCAGGTACAGCACCATGAGCGGGGTGAGCGCCACGCCCTCGTTCACGTCGAAGATCGTCGCGGCGAGGAACAACATCACGAGCCCGAGGAGCTGCGTCATCTGGAAGCGCACGTACGACACGATCTTGTCGTAGACGCGACGACCGATCTCGACCGCGCGCACCAGCGTGCCGAAGTTGTCGTCGGTGAGGATCATGCGCCCGGCCTGCTTCGTGACCTCGCTCCCGGAGCCCATCGCGACGCCGATGTCGGCCTGCTTCGAGCGCGGCGGCGTCGTTCACCGCGTCGCCGGTCATGGCGACGATCATCCCTTCCTCTTGCATGATCCGCGCGAGGCGCAGCTTGTCCTGAGGCGAGACCCGGCCGAACACGTGGAGCTCCGGCAGACGCGCCGCGAGCTGGTCGTCGCTCAGGCCCTGGAGGTCGGGACCGCTGATGGCGCCGGGACCCAGCCCCAGGTCGCGACCGATGGCCTGGGCGGTGACGGCATGGTCGCCGGTGATCATGCGCACGTCGATACCTGCCGCGAGTGCAGTGCCGACCGCGCCCTTCGCCTCGGCGCGCAACGGATCGATGATGCCGACCAGGCCCACGAAGTCGAGGTCGTGGGTCAGCGACATGGGGTCGTCGGTCGCGGCCTCCATCTCGGCGTCGTCGACGAACCGCGCCGCGAACGCGAGCACCCGAAGACCCTGCTCCCCCATCCGCTCGTTGGCGGCATCGATGCCGGCCCGCGCGTCGTCGATCGACACGTGGGTGTCGCGCAACGGTCCGCCGGAGCGTGCACAGCGAGCGAGCACGACGTCGGGCCCGCCCTTCACGAGCTGGACGATGCGGTCACGGCCGGCCAGCTCGGCTCGGTGGAACGTCGCCATGAACTTGTACTCGGAGTCGAACGGCACCTCGGCGATGCGCGGGTACGCACGGCGCGTCTCCTCCGCGTCGACCTGGAGCTTGGCCGCGAGGACCACCAGCGCCGCCTCGGTCGGATCTCCGACCACCGCGCCGTCGTCGGAGACGGTGGCGTCGCTGTCGAGCACCATGGCCAGGGCCAGGTTCGTGAAGTCAGGGACCGGTACCCCGGCGATCGACCGGATGGCGCCGGTCTTGCGGTAACCCTCGCCTTCGACCGTGAACCACGCGCCGTCGGCGTAGACCATCGACACCATCATCTCGTTCATCGTGAGGGTGCCGGTCTTGTCGGTGTTGATGGCGCTCGTCGCACCGAGGGTCTCGACGTCGGTGAGGTTCTTCACGATCGCCTTGGAGTCGGCGAGCTCCTTCGCCCCCAGCGAGAGCAGGCCGGAGACGAACGCAGGCAGGCCGGTGGGGATCGCCGAGATCGCCATCGCGGTGCCGAGGAGGAACAACTCCTGGGCATTCGTGCCGCGCGCGAGCCCCACCACGAAGATGAACGCGACCGCACCCCACGCGATGAGACCGAGGACCTTGGTGAGCGCGTCGAGCTCCTTCTGGAGCGGCGAGCGTGTGCGCGTCACCGAGGAGAGCATCGTGGCGATGCGGCCCATCTCGGTGTCCATGCCCGTCGCGGTCACGAGCATCGCCCCGGTCCCGCGCGTGACCGCGGTGTTCTGGAACAGCATGTCGGCACGGTCGCCGAGCGCGACGTCGCCGGCGACCAGGGTGTGCGCGTCCTTGGCCACCGGCGCGCTCTCGCCGGTGAGCGCGGCTTCTTGGGTCTCGAGCGTCGCGGCGCGCACGATCCGACCGTCCGCCGGCACGATGTCACCCGCCTCGAGGTTGACCAGGTCGCCGGTCACGATGTCGGTCGCGGGCACGAGCGCGACCGTGCCCTCGCGCACCACCTTGGCTTGCGGCACCTGCAGATCCGAGAGTGCGGTCACGCTCGCCCGTGCGCTCAGCTCCTGGCGGGAGCCGAGGACGAGGTTGAGGAGGATCAGGAGGGCCACGATGATGCCGGTGGACAGCTCGCCGATGGCGACGCTCACGATCGCGACCGCCACCAGCATGATGTTCATCGGATTGCGGAACTGCCCCAGCACGATCGTCCACAACGACGGCGGCGCTTCGCCCGTGATCTCGTTGGGACCGTCGGCGCGCAGGCGCTCGAGCGCCTCGGCAGTGCTCAGCCCCCGATCGGTGTCGGTGCCGAGCGACGCGGCCACGGACGCGACGTCCTGAGCGAAGGGCGGCCTCGGCGCTCCCGGGATGGGCTCGGTGACGGCCTCCGGGTCGGGATCCGCGACCGGTTCGGTCACCATCGCGCCGAGCCTACCGGCAGCGTTCTCGGCCGGGGATCGGAGTCAGTGCGCGTCGATCTCGGCCCAGACGCTGGTGCCGATCGCGTCGCGCTCGACGCCCCACGACACGCTGAGGAGAGCGACGACGCGAAGGCCACGCCCGTACCCGTCGGCGGTCTCGATGATGCGCGGGAAAGGGACCGTCGGTGCACTCGTCCCGCACGACGCAGCGGTAGAGGTCCTGCTTGCGGCCGACTGTCACATGCATCCTGGTCCCGGCGTGGATCGTGGCGTTGGTGACGAGCTCGTCGAGGACCAGCGTCACCGCGTAGCGCACATCCTCGGGGGCTCCGAGCTCGTCGAGGAGACCGCGCACCCACTCGCGGGCGTGTCCGGGCGCCTCGTCACTCGGCAGCAACGCGAGATCCGCGATTTCCCGGAGGGAGTCCACGAACCAGGCCTTCCCCCTGCCCGTGCGCCAACCTGACAACTGTTGTTCTAGCAGGGCGCGTCAGACGAGTCTGCGAATGCGCACTTTGATCCTTCGGCGCCAGCCCATCATGCGGCGCCGACGCTTGGCGTCACACGGCAGACACACGTAGCCGTGCATCGTGCCGCGCTCGTCGACCAGCGCGCGATCCCCCGGTGCATCGCAGTCGAGACAGAGTCGCGCGGCCATCCTCAACCCCTCCTGGTATGACGCATCGTTGCGGCCATCACCGTCGCGCCGAGTGTGACACGCAGCGAGTTCCGAACCGCGGATATCGGCTGGAGGCAGCTTCCGCTTGACCCCGCACGAGGCGTTGCGGAGTGCGCTGCCGTGTCGTCGACGAGGAGCTCCCCCGGATGCGGGAAACATCCAGGGGAGCGTGCACCACGGAGGGTGAATCCCCGTGGCACACAGCCAGAGTACGACGATCTGTGTGTGGCCCGCCTGGCCGGGTGTGACGTCCGGCACGCGGCGTAACGCAGGACCGTGTCCAGACGATGTCAGTTGCGTCCGGTCCTCGGAACCTACCGAGACCTGCCCGCGGGAAGTCTCGGGGACCGGCCTCGTGTCCAGCGAGCCCCCGTGGGGGCATGTGGGGCGACCTGGCAGCAACAGCGATGCACCCGGTGGGGCTGAGCGGGGACCAGCCTCACCGGGTGTGTTCGTGTTCGTGTCGGTGACCGGCACTGCTCTTGTCGGGCTGCCGGGATTTGAACCCGGGACCTTTGGTCCCCCAGACCAACGCGCTAACCAAGCTGCGCCACAGCCCGTACACGGCCTGAGCCGCGGACGGCAGTGTAGACGGGCGCGTTCACGCCACTTCCGTTCAGTGGATGGCGCCGAGGAGCCACTCGATGCCCTGCATCGCGCGATAGCCGAGGTAGACGGCCAGCGCGCCGGCCAGGAGCCAGAGGTGCCACGGGATCGGCGGCAGGGCCTCTTCTCTCATCGCCTGCGTCGGCAGCCTTCGCCTCGATCGTGTGGGCGTGGCCGGGGTCGACGATCCGCCCGCACGACGGGCAGGTGCCGTCGACCTTCACGGTGGACGGTGAGAGGAACCGGTCGCAGGCGTCGCACCACGGCACCCTCCCATTCGAGCACGGGGACCGTGCGCGCGACGAGCGCTACTGGATCAGGCGAACGGGCTCGCCGAGGATGTACGCGGACCAGGTGGTGGTGTCGCTGACGCTGGTGCCGGTGGGATAGACGAACTGGAGCTTCGTCCAGCACCCGAGCGGGTCAGCGGAGTTGCACGTGTAGGTGCTCGGGATCGGGATCTGCCACGTCACCCACTGACCGTTGTAGTTCGGGGTTCCCGAGTTGGAGACTCCCGTGATCTTGCATCCAGAGGCCGTGTTGCTGAAGGTGCCCCACGGCGGGCCGGTCGCATTGCCCGGTGGTTGGGTGAACTGGCAGTTCGCGAACGCTCCCCCGCTGACGTTCGAATCGGCCGGCGGGAGCACCGCGAGGGTGCCCGCCTGCGATGCATCACCGGTGTCGAAGAAGTTGAGGACCAGCGTCTTGCCCGCCTCTCCGGGAAGCACGCGGGTGAGATAGAACTGCGTGTTCGCCCCCGTCGCGTTTGCGTAGGCGCCCATCCTCCCGTTGCCGTAGATGTGGAGCCCGTTCGTGGTCGCGAAGTTGCTGCCCACGCCCGCTCGAATCGCGAAGCGGTTCGAGCCGCCGCCATTGGGCGCCGCGGAGCCGTCGATCTTCTTGCCCGTCTGCACCTCGAGGAAGTAGGTGCCCTGCACCGGCGACGCCACGCTGCAGATCTGCACCCACTGGCGGAAGAAGGAAGCGAAGCTGCGCGCCGGATTGGTGCCGGGGTACGCCGTCGACTGCTGCAGCAGCGTCTTCAACTGGGTGGAGCTGATCGTCCCGTTGGGCTGCCCGTTCGTGGTCTCCGGGTAGACCCCCGGGAACTCGGCCTGGCACACGATCGGGTTGTTCGTCGGGTCCCAGGTCGACACGTCCGGCGAGCGAAGCGTCCAGGTGGTCCACGGGTTGGCGCTGTTGCCGCCGTCGCCGTAGTAGTTGTCGCCGTTGCAGAACGCGCTCGCGCCCGATGGCGCGTACCGCGTCGCGGGCGTGACGGTACCGGTGTATCCCGGAATCTGCGCCGCGGTGAGGGTCGCCGCGTTGGTCAGGCTCGTGTTGGCATTCGCGTCGCTGGTGCCGCAGTTGTCCCCGACGTGCACGAACGCGGGGTCGTAGACCTGCACGTTCAGCGCGCTGCTCGTGCCGGCAGGAACATCGATGCCGTAGAAGTATCCGGTGGCGTCGTAGTCCTTGTTCACCGAGCTCGGACAGTTGTCCGCGTTGCACAGGGTGGCCGACGCGGTCGCGCCGACCGACTGGATGGCGTCGCCCTTGTCCTTGTTCGACGAAGGCCCGAAGAGGTTGCCCCAGAACTGCGGCTGCGCGGCGAGCCGACTCGGGATCGTTGCCGTAGGAGTTCTGCGGGCTCCCGAGGTTCTGTGGCAGTTGGTACTCGGCGACCGCACTGCGCACGATCGTCGTGCTGTTGTAGTTGACGAGCGCGCCCCACGGGTTCTTCGTGTTGATCGCGACCGTCACCTTCAGTTGGTTCGGGAGCCGACCGACTGCGGTCGACACCGTCACTCCGCCGGATCCGTTGGTGAAACCGTTCTCGCTGGAGATCGTCTGCGCGGTGTTGTACGCCTTGTTCCCCGCGTTCTCGGGCATGAAGACAGCCCCGGCGAGCGCGGCCGCGTCGGCCGCCTTCTGCGCTCTCGTGGCGATCTGCTGCCAGCGGTTGTACTCGAGCGCGAGACCGGCGAAGGCGGTGAGCGCCACGAACGTCATCGCGAACCACACCATGTAGAAGCCCTGCTCGCGATGCTCCCCGTCGCGTGCCCGATGGACGAAGCGCGCGATCACGGGCACAGCTGGGTCGGCGCGGGCTCGAGACGGAAGACCGCGTGGTCGGTCAGCGTGATCGATGCGCCGAACAACCTCGTGAGGTACTTGTGGTTCAGCTTCACGTAGACCCCGACGGAATCCCAGTTGTTCGTGTTGCACGCGTTCTGCGTGGTCGACGGCCAACCTCCACCGCTCGGATTGGCGGTGTCGAACTTCCGGGTCGCCTGGATCCACGGATACTTGATGCAGTTCGTCGTGCACGACGAGAAGCCGCCGGACTCCGGGTAGCCAGCGGAGTTGGCCCGGTAGATCCACATCTCGACCGGCTCGTCCGCTGGGACGGTCTTCAAGCGCGGTGGCGGCGGCGAGCGCGGCGTCGGTGGCATAGGTCGAGAGCAGCGCCTCGGCCGATGCAGTTCGAGCCGCGGTGCGGGCCGAAGCCGATGCCACCGACGAGGACTGATACGCGGACGAGAACTCGATCAGCCCGAAGGTGATCATGATCACGACCGGAATGAGGATCGCCGTCTCCACGAGCGCGGCACCGCGCGTCACGCGATCGACGGTCGAACCGTCCATCCTTCGCCATCTGGCTCCTCGACTGTCTCGTCCTCGGCCTGCCCCAGCCGCTGACGAATGTGTCGGCCGTCACGCCCGGTTCCTTGATCCAGGAAATGGAAAAGGACCGGTGTCGGCGTCAGCCGTTGCGGCGGCGCACGCGGAGCTTGATGGGAGTGGGTCCGAGATCGAACGCCTCCCGGATCTTGCGCTCGAGGTAGCGGAGGTACGTGGGCGGGAGCTCGTGGGTGGCGAAGAGGGTGAAGGTGGGCGGGTCGGCCGCACCCTGGGTGGCGTAGAGCACCCGCGGCCGGTGCTTGCGCGCGGCCGGAGGCGGGTGTGCCTGCTGCGCCTCCCGGATCACCCGGTTGAGCGCCGCAGTCGGCACGCGGGTGTGGTAGGCCTCCTCGGCCTGGCGCAGCGCCGGCAACACCCGCTGCAACATCTTCCCGGTGAGCGCGGAGACGGTGAGCACCGGCGCGTAGGACAGGAACGCGAGCCGGTCGGCGACGTCGATCTTGGCCTGGGCGCGTCCTTCGGCGTCGAGCAGGTCCCACTTGTTCAGGACGATGACGATGGCGGTGCCGGCGGCGTCGACCCGTTCCGCGAGGCGCTGGTCCTGGTGGCTCACCCCTTCGTGGGCATCGATCACGAGCAGCGCGGCATCGGCTCTGTCGACGGCCTGCAGGGCGCGCACCAGGCTGAAGTACTCGGTGGGCTCGTCGATCTTGCTGCGGCGGCGCATGCCCGCGGTGTCGACGAACCGCAGCGGACCGTCTTCGGTCTCGACGATGGTGTCGACCGCGTCGCGGGTCGTGCCCGGCATGTCGTGCACGATCGAGCGTTCGTCGCCGACCAGACGGTTGAACAGCGTCGACTTCCCCACGTTGGGGCGGCCCACGATCGCGATCGAGAAGATGCCGTCGTCACCTTCCATGGTCGGCGTCGACGGGCTCCTCGGGTTCCGGAGGCAACACATCGACGAGCGCGTCGAGCAGATCACCGCTCCCCCGTCCGTGGATCGCGGAGACCGGATGGGGTGAGCCCAGGCCGAGACGGGCGAAGTTCCAGGCTTCGTTCTCGCGCCGGTCGTCGTCGGCCTTGTTGGCGACGAGGAGGACGGGACGATCGCTGCGCTGGAGGATGTGGGCAACCCGGGCGTCCTCCTCGGTGATGCCGACGTTGACGTCGACGACCATGAGGATCACGTCGGCGTCGGCGACCGCGCGCTCGGCCTGCGCGCTGATCTGGCGCGCCAGCGCCGCGGCGCCGTCGCCCGAGGTGGGCAGGAGCCAGCCGCCGGTGTCGACCACCATGAACGAGCGACCGTTCCAGTCGGCCTCGAGCATCTTGCGATCGCGGGTGACGCCGGGCTTCTCCTCGACGATCGCGTCACGGCGACCGACGAACCGGTTCACCAGCGTCGACTTGCCGACGTTCGGGCGGCCGACGACCGCGACGACGGGCAGCGTCGAGTTCATCGGGCTTCAACAGGTCGTCGGAGCGCTTTCACGAGCGAGGCGCCGTCGGTGGCGACCACTTCGACCGGTCGGGGTAGCTCCGCCGGCGTGCTGTCGTCGAGGAAGCGGCCGTTGGAGAGCACGACGTCGGGCAGGAGCACGCGCGCGTCGGCGTCGATGCCGTCGAGCGCGCGGGCGACGTCGGGGCCGGTGAGGAGGCCGGTCACTGCGATGTTGCCGCCGAAGAAGCGGTTGGCGACCGCGTGCACGTCGACGGGCGTGCCGGCCGCGGCTCGCGAGGTCGTCGGCCAGCGGCCGCAACACCTCGGCGCCGTACTCCCCGGTGAGGATGGCGACGTTCTGACGTCCTACGGATCGGCGGAACGGCACACCGGTGATTCGACCGGATCGCCGCAGTTCGCGTCGGGGCCGCGGTAGCCCTCGGCGGGGGCGCCGTCGACCCAGGCGAAGAAGCCGGTGCGGGTGCCGTGGACGTCGACGGACTCGCCCGCGAGCTCGGCGCGGACCTCCTCGGCGAACTGCGCGGCCATGCCGATGCCGTTCTCGTGCTGCGAGAGCTCGTCGTACGCGTCGAGCGCGGGGAACGAACGGTCGGCGAGGAGGAAGTACTCGTCGGACGCGTACACCAGCCGCCGGCCGAGGGCCGCGGTGAACCGCTCCTGCCACGCAGCCACGATGTCGAGCACGCGTTCGGCCTCGACGCGGGTGTGCGGCCGCATCTCGGGTTCGGTCGTGTGGTCGCTCACACCGAGCGGGACCACTCCGACCGAGGCCAACGCGGGGAAGCGGTCGAGCACGCCGAGCAGCGTGTCGTCGAGCTCGTCACCGTCGTTGATGCCGGGGCAGACGACCACCTGCCCGTGCACCTCGATGCCCGCATCGAGCAGCGCCGAGAGCCACCGCAGGCTCGTCGCACCGCGCCGGTTGCGCAGGAGGCGAGCGCGCAGATCGGGATCGGTGGCGTGGATGCTCACGTACAGCGGGCTGAGCTGCTCGGTGACGACCCGCTCGAGGTCGGCCTCGGTGAAGCGGGTCAGCGTCGTGAAGTTCCCGTAGAGGAAGGAGAGCCGGTAGTCGTCGTCCTTCAACGACAGGCTCTTCCGCATGTTCGGCGGCAGCTGGTAGATGAAGCAGAAGGGACAGTGGTTGTCGCAGGTGCGCACACGGTCGAACACCGCGCTGGCGAGGTCGAGCCCGAGTGGCGCGCCGGCGGCCTTGTCGACGGTCACCAGGTGCTCGAGACCGCCGCGACGGACCTCGAGCTCGACACGAGGCTCGTCGGCCTGGATCTGGTACCGGATGACGTCGCGCACCATCTCGCCGTTGAGCGTGAGCAGCTCGTCACCGGGGAGGAGCCCGGCGGCAGCTGCCGGCGAACCGGGCACGACCGCCACCACGCGGGCGGTCGGCATCGCTCCATCCTAAGGGCCAGCTCTTCGAAATGCCGCTCCCGCCTAGCCTGGAGCGGTGCCCGTCGAGAAAGTGCTCCTCGCCCAGCCGCGCGGCTTCTGCGCGGGCGTGGAGATGGCCATCAAGGCCCTCTCGTGGATGGTCCGGGTGTTCGAGCCGCCGGTGTACTGCTACCACGAGATCGTCCACAACCGACTCGTGGTCGACCGCTTCCGCGAGCTCGGCGTCGTCTTCGTCGACGATGTCGACGACGTGCCCGACGGCGCGCCGCTCATGCTGTCCGCCCACGGCTCGGCACCCGAGGTGGTGGTGGCCGCCCGCGACCGCGATCGCTTCGTGGTGAACGCGGTGTGTCCCCTGGTCACCAAGGTGCACCACGAGGCCAAGGTGCGCGGCGGGCAAGGGCTACACCGTGCTGTACGTCGGGCACGAGGGCCACGACGAAGCCGCGGGCACGCTTGCGGTCGCGCCCGATGCCATCCGGCTGGTCGAGCACGAGGACGACCTCGCCACCGTGCTGCCGACCGTCGCCGATCCGTCGAAGGTGGCGCTGCTCGCGCAGACCACGCTGTCGATGCACGACTGGGAAGGCATCGCCGACGGCGCCCGCGCCGCGTTCCCCGACCTGTGGACCGCGGCTCGCAACGACCTCTGCTTCGCCACCACCAACCGCCAGGCCGCGCTGCAGGCCATCGCCGCCGAAGCCGACGCCATCGTGGTGATCGGGAGCGCCAACTCGTCGAACACCCTCGCGCTGGCCAAGGTGGCGCGCGCGGCCGGCTGTCCCACGGTGCTGCGCATCGACGGCCCCGACGAGCTCACCAGCTCCGCGGAACTGGGCGAGGCCCTCGGCGACGCCCGCGTCGTCGGCGTCACCGCCGGTGCGAGCGCACCCGAGGACCTCGTGCAGGCGGTGATCGCGCGGCTGGCGCCGACCCAGGGCGTCGTCCCGGTGCACGTCACCGACGAGGACGAGTACTTCCCTCCCCCGCGCGAGTTGCGCGAGCTGATGAACACGCTCGACGTCGCCGCACCCGCGCTGTTCGGCGGATCCGCTGTGAGCGCGAGCACCGGGGGTGCGTTCACCGACGATCGTCGGGTCGACGCGTCCGAGGTGCTTTCGGGCTAGCGAGCGAGGCGCTCGGCGTCGTCGAAGCAACGCTGCAACGACGTCTGCAACTGCTCGGTGAGCAGCTTCGCCGCGCCGCGGCGGGCACGGCCCTGGAGCACGGGCGGATGCAGCGGCTCCCCCACCGACACCGCGACCCGGTGGACGCGTGGGAACACCTTCCCCTTCGGCAGGATGTGCTCGCTCCCGCCGATGCCCACCGGCACGATCGGTACGCCGTACTTCACGCTGAGGTACGCGGCACCGGCGAAGAGCTCCGCGATCACCGGACCGGAGTGACGCGTCCCTTCCGGGAAGATGGCGACCGGCTCGCCCCGTTCCAGCACCGCTTCGAGCGCCCGCATGGCGCCCCGGTCCGCGGTGCCTCGCTCCACCTCCACCGCGCCCAGCGCGTCGAACAGCCGTCGCCCCAGCGCGCTGCTGAACAGGTCGTCCTTGGCCAGGAACCGCACCGTGCGCCGGGTCACGTAGGCGGCGAACGGCACGTCGAGGATCGACCGGTGTGACGGGGCGAGGATGTAGGCCCCCTTGGTGGGCACGCGCTCCTTGCCCACGACCCGCACGCGGAACACGACGCGGAAGACGCTGAGGACGACGGCTCGCGCGAACTGGTAGAAGGTCATCGGCCTACCCGAACACCTTCTCGGCGCGCGCCACGAGCTCGGCGATCACTTCGTCAGCGGTGACGTCGCTGGTGTCGACCACCACCGCGTCGGGGGCGGCATCCTCGGGACGGGTGGCCCGTCCGAGCGTGCCGTCGGCACGGTCCCGGCGGTCGAGTGCGTCGCGCACCGCGTCGACCTCCACCGCGCGCTCCGCCGCCGCCTCGTCGCGTTGGCGCCGGGCGGCGCGCACTTCGTCGCGGGCCGTGATGAACACCTTCAGGGGCGCGTCGGCGAGCACGACGGTGCCGATGTCGCGCCCCTCGACCACGCCGCCGCCGTGCTGCTGCACCCAGCTCCGCTGCCGCTCGACCAGCACCGCGCGCACCGGGGGGTGGCCGGAGACCTGGGAGACGGCGGCGGTGACCCGCGGACCTCGGATCTGGGCCGACACGTCGCGACCGGCGAGCGTGGTGACGCCGCGCTCGACCGTGATGTCGGCGGCGCGAGCGACGGTCGCGACCGCGTCGGCATCGGCGAGATCGACGCCGGCATCGAGCGCGGCGAGCGCGGTGGCGCGGTACATGGCCCCGGTGTCGAGCGTCGGCAGTCCGAGCGCGGCGGCGACGCCACGCGCCACCGTGGACTTCCCCGACCCCGCGGGTCCGTCGATGGCGACGACCTTCATCACGCAGTGTCCCCGGTCAGCACCGCGAGGTCGGCGGTGAACTCGGGGTAGGACGTGGCCACCGAACGCCAGCCGCGGATGCGGGTCTCGCCCTCGATCGCGCCGGCGGCGACTGCGGCGGTCATGGCGATGCGATGGTCGCCGTGGCTGTCGACCTCACCCGGCTGCAGGTGACCACCCCGCACGACGAGGCGGTCGTCGCCCTGCTCGGTGCCGATGCCGAGACGGGTGAGCAACTCGCCGACGGTGGCGATGCGGTCGCTCTCCTTCACCCGGAGCTCCGACGCGTCACGGAACTCGGTGACACCCTCGGCGCATGCGGCGGCCACCGCCAGCACCGGGATCTCGTCGATGACCCACGGGATCTCGGCGCCTTCGATCGTGGTGCCGTGCAGGGGCGCACTGGTGACGCGCAGCTCGCCCACCGGTTCGCCGAGGCGTTCACCCGTCGTGACGAGCTCGATCGCCGCACCCATGCGCACGAGCACGTCGACGAAGGCGATGCGCGCGGGATTGAGGGCGACGTCCTCGAGCACCAGCTCCGACCCGGGAGCGATGGTGGCCGCCACCACCCAGAACGCGGCCGACGACGGATCGCCCGGCACCGCGAACTCGAAGGGCTCTGGCTGGCCTGCGGTGACGCGCACCGCGCGTTCGTCGACCCGGGCGATCGGGGCACCGAGCGCGCCGAGCATGCGCTCGGTGTGGTCGCGGCTGGGCGCGGGTTCGACCACCTCGGTGGTGCCGGCAGCCTGCAGGCCGGCGAGCACCACCGCGGTCTTCACCTGCGCGCTGGCCACGCCGAGGTGATGCACGCAACCGGTGAGATCGCCGCCGCGCACGACGAGCGGTGGCAGCGTGCCGTCGGCGCGACCGTCGAGGTGCGCACCCATGGCACGCAGCGGCTCGACGACACGCGCCATCGGTCGTTCGACGAGCGACGAGTCCCCGGTGAGCACCGACAGGAACGGCCGCCCGGCGAGCAGGCCGGTGAGCAGCCGGATGCCGGTGCCCGAGTTGCCGCAGTCGACGACGTCACGCGGTTCGGTCAGGGCGTCGATCCCGTGGCCGTCGACGACGATCGCGTCGGCCTCGTCGCCGTGCACGTCGACGCCGAGCTGCGCGAGGGCGACCCGGGTACGCCCCACGTCCTCACCACCGGCCAGACCGGTGACGCGCGAGCGTCCGTCGGCCATCGCCGCGAACAGCAACGCCCGGTGTGACATGCCCTTGTCGCCGGGCACCCGCAGTCGGCCCCGCAGCGCCCGGGGTCCGATCAGGACGAGCTCGTCGCTGGCGGCCATTCCGGTCATGCGAGTGGCGTCCGGGACACGTGGTAGCTGTGCTCGAGCAGCGCGGTCTCGAACGCGTCGAGGTTGCGCTCGGCAACCACGAGGACCAGCACACCGGCGCGCCCCTCGAGCGAGTGCGCGATCTCGAGGTCGGCGATGTTGATGCCGAAACGCGCGGCAAGCGTGGTGACCTCGGCGATGACGCCCTCGCGGTCGGGCACCGGGACGCGCAGCTCCACCAGCGATTCCTCGACCGGGAGGCCGGTCGGCAGGTTGCGCCGCGCGGCCCGCGCGTCGGCCAACAGCGCGAGCAGTGCCTCCCGGTCGCCGCCGGCGACGATGCTCCGCACCCGCGTCAGCTCGTCGAGGTAGGCGTCGAGCGCGCCGACGATGGCGTCGCGGTTGGCGAGGCAGATGTCGGGCCAGATCGCGGGATGGCTCGACGCGATGCGGGTCATGTCGCGGAAGCCCCCGGCGGCGAGACGCAGCATGACCGCGTGCTCGTCACTCCCCTGGCTGGCCACGTTCATGAGCGTCGACGCGGCCAGTTGCGGCACGTGGCTCACCACCGCCACGAGCGCGTCGTGCAACTCGGGCGTCACCGCGATGGCCTCGGCCCCGAAGTCGCTCACCCACGAGCGCACCTCGGCGAACACCCCGGGGTCGGTGCGGGGCGTGGGCGTGAGCACCCAGGTGGCGCCGACGAACAGGTCGGCACTCGCGCCCGCGAGCCCTTCCTGCTCCGAACCCGCCATCGGGTGGCCGCCCACGTAGCGCGCCGCGGCGTCGGGGCGCGCCGCCTCGACCGCATCGACCACCGGTGCCTTCACCGAGCCGACGTCGGTCACCAGTCCGCGCGCCGGCGTCGAGCACCTCGACGACGACCTCGGCCACGAACCCCACCGGCACCGCGACGACGGTGAGGTCGGCGCGGGAGACCGCGGTCGCGAGGTCGGGGGCGAGCTCGTCGATCGCGCCCGCGGCGAGGGCGGCGGCGCCGTGCTCCGCATCACGATCGAACCCGGAGACGGTCACGCCGGCGCGCCGGAGCGCGAGCCCGATCGACCCGCCGATGAGGCCGGTGCCGACGAGCGCGACGGACTGGGGCGGGGCCACGACGCGCGGTCAGTCGGCGCCGGCGAGACCAGATCCCGCGAGATCGGCCCGCAGCGCGGCCGCACCCTCGAGGAACACGTGGTGGAGCTGGTCCCGGGGGCGATCGGTGTAGCAGTGCACGAGGACGCGGATGCACAGGCGCGTGCCGTGCGCGACGTCCTGCTCCTGCGCGCCGAGCAGCGCGACCTGATCGAGCCCGAGCGAGCTCCGGGCCGCGCTGGCCGGGAACTCGGCGGTGAGGTCGGGGGTGGTGGTGAACAGGATGCTGACGACGTCGTCCTGCGTCAGCTCGTTGCGCGCGAAGAGCTCCTTCACCAGGAGCGCCGTCTTGGCGTCGATCTCGGCCTTCGAGTCCTCGGTGCACGTGATCGCGCCGCGCAGCGCCTGGAGTCTCATCGGGTGAAGCAGGTTAGCCCGGGGTCTCGTCGTCATCCGGGGACTTGGAAGCCGCTTCGTACAGGCTGCGCACCTCGGCCGGCGTCGAGCGCGCGCCACGTGCCCGGCTTCAACGACCCGTCGCGCAGCGGACCGATCCGAGTGCGCACGAGCCGGATCACCGGATGACCGACCGTGTCGCACATGCGCCGCACCTGCCGGTTGCGGCCCTCGTGGATGCCGAGCTCCACGGCACTGGTCGCGCCGTGTCGCTGCACGACCGTCACCCGGGCGGGCGCGGTCATGCCGTCGTCGAGCTCCACGCCCTCGCGCAGCGCACGCACGGTGGCCGGCGTCGGCTCCCCCTCGACCTCCGCGAGGTACGTCTTCACCACGCCGAAGCGCGGATGGGTCAGCAGGTGGGTGAGGTCGCCGTCGTTGGTGAGCAGCAGCAGGCCTTCGGTGTCGTAGTCGAGGCGGCCCACCGGGAAGACGCGCGGCGTCGCCGGGACCAGATCCACCACGGTCGGGCGACCCTCGGGATCGGACGCGGTGCTCACGTAGCCGGTGGGCTTGTTGAGCAGGTAGTAGACGAGGTCGTCGCGCACGACGACGGGCACGCCGTCGAGCGCGACCGCGTCGTGCTCGACGTCGACGCGCCGACCGAGCACGGCGGTCCCGCCGTTCACGGTCACCCGCCCTTCGGCGATCATCTCCTCGCAGACGCGCCGCGACCCGAGCCCGGCGCGCGCCAGGACCTTCTGCAGTCGCTCGCCTTCGTAGTGGTCGGCCATCGCCGGCTCAGTCGGAGGAGTCGGAGGAGTCGGCCTCGTCGACGGGCACCGGGTCGTCGCTCACGCGCAGGCCGCGCTCGAGTGCCTCGACCACCGACGCGTCGGGCACGAAGTCGCCCAGCGCCGGCAGCGCGTCGAGTGACGGCAGGCCGAGGCGTTCGAGGAACTCGCGCGTGGTGCCGTAGAGCACCGCGGCACCGGGTCCCGGATCGCGGCCGACCTCCTGCACGTACCCGCGTTGCAACAGGGTGGTGAGCGTCGCCTCGACGTTGACCCCACGGATGGCCGACATCTGGCCGCGCGAGATGGGCTGCTTGTAGGCGACGATGGCCAGCGTCTCGAGCGCGGGACCCGACAGGCGCGCGTGCTGGCCGTCGAGCACGAACCGTTCGACGTAGGGCGCGAGATCGGGATGGGTCTGGAAGCGGTAGCCGCCGGCCACCTGCGCGAGCACGAAGCCGCGCTCGGACTCCTCGTACTCGCGAGCGAGCTCGTCGCACAACGCCTCGACCCGGGTGACCGGCAGCTCGACGAGCTGCGCCAGCAACCGCGCCTCGACCGGCTCGGTCGACGCCAGCACCACCGCCTCGATGGCGCGACGGGCGAGGAGATCGTTCTCGGTCGGCTCGGTCACGCGAGCAGCCCCGGAACGCTGGCCTCGATGATCGGTTCGCGGTCTGGTTCGAGCTGGATCTCGGCCACCTCGGGCAGATCGTCGTCGATCTCGATCGCGTCTCCCGCGGCCGCGTGCTCGGCGGGCTCGTCCCAGTCGTCGAGGCTCACGAGGTCGAGGGCGGTCTCGCCGTCCTGCAGACGGCGCACCATCAGCTCGCCGAAGTTGCTGAACTGCGTGATGTCGACCATGCCCTGCTTGTAGAGCTCGAGCACGGCGAGGAAGCGGACGATCACCTCGAGCCGGTGCGGCGCACCCGCGACCAGGGCGCGGAAGCTCATCGCCTCCGACGACGGCAGCAGGCGCAGCACGGACTCGACCGCATCGCGCACGCTGGCTCGCACCGGCGCGACGTGGTCGACGTCGACGACGACCACCGGTGGCGCCGCCAGCACCCGCAGCGCGGCGGCGCGCAGCGAGTCGGGCTTCACCCGCTCGAGCGGGTCGGGCGCCATCCAGCGGTAAGGCTCCTCGGGACCCGCGGTGCGCGCCACGCTGCGGTCGGCGCGCCGCATGTGCGCCTCGAGCGCCTTGGCCGCGTCCTTGAACGTCTTGCACTCGAGCAGGCGGGCCAGGAGCAGGTCGCGCTCCTCGAAGCGCAGCAGCTCCTCGTCGAGCTCGAGCTCGTCGAGCCCGGGGAGCAGGCGGCGGGCCTTCAGCTCCACCAGCGTGGCCGCGATGAGCAGGAACTCGGTGGCGACGTCGAGGTCGAGGTCGTCCATGCGGTCGAGCTCGGTGAGGTAGGCGTCGACGATCTCGCTCAGCGAGACCTCCCACAGCTCCACCTCCTGCTTGAGGATCAGGTGGAGGAGCAGGTCGAAGGGTCCCTCGAACACCGGGGTGCGAACCGCGTACGACATCGGGTCGAGCGTACCGGCCGCCGCCCCGCGAAAATGACATCCCAGAGGGTCGTCGGACCCCTTGTATCCTCACCCGCCATGCCGCGCGTGTTCTCGGGCATCCAGCCCACCGGAGAGATCCACCTGGGGAATTACCTGGGTGCCGTGCAGCACTGGGTGGCCGCCCAGGACCACTCGGCCGCCCCCGATCAGACCCTCTACTGCGTGGTCGACCTCCACGGCCTCACCCTGCCGTGGGACACCACCACCTACGCCGAGGCCACCCGCCGCACGGCCATGCTGCTGCTGGCGGCGGGCCTCGATCCCGAGCGCTGCACGCTCTTCGTGCAGAGCCACGTGCACGAGCACACCGACCTCACCTGGTTGCTCAACTGCATCGCCACCTTCGGCGAGCTCAACCGCATGACCCAGTTCAAGGAGAAATCGGAAGGCCGAGAGTCGGTGAGCGTGGGCCTGTTCGACTACCCGGTGCTGATGGCCGCCGACGTGCTCGCCTACGACACCGAACGGGTCCCGGTGGGCGACGACCAACGCCAGCACCTCGAGCTGGCCCGCGACGTCGCCATCCGCTTCAACCATCGGTGCGGCGACACGCTCGTGGTGCCCGAGGCCAGCATCCCGCCGGTCGGGCGCGCGGGTCATGGACCTCCAGATCCCCACCAACAAGATGTCGAAGTCAGCCGATTCACCCCAGGGCACCATCAAGCTGCTCGACGACCCCAAGGCGATCACCAAGCGCATCAAGAGCGCGGTCACCGACTCCGACAACGAGATCCGCTTCGACCCCGCAGGCAAGCCCGGCGTGTCGAACCTGCTGCAGATCCTCGGCGCGGTCACCGACCGGCCGGCGGACGACGTCGCCGCCGAGTTCTCCGGCGCCGGGTACGGCGCGCTCAAGGGCGCGGTCGCCGACGCGGTGGTCGAGTTCGTGCGCCCGCTCCAGGACCGCTACGCCGAGCTCGAGTCCGATCCTGCTGAGGTGGCGCGCATCCTCTCCGTGGGGGCCGACCGCGCGCAGTCGATCGCGGCGACGGTCATGACGCGCGTACGCGCCGCAGTGGGACTCCTTCCCCGAGGCTCCTGATGCCCGAAGAGCTCGACGACGACGTCCTGCCCGACGGCACGCCGGCTACGTCACTACCGTCGGCGTTCGGAGGAGCTGGAGTTCGACCGGGTGGCGTTCTTCAGCGACGCGGTGTTCGCCATCGCGATGACGCTGCTCGTGGTGGGCATCGGCATCCCGCACGTCAAGAGCGCCGATCTCGGCAAAGCCCTGAGCAGCAAGGACGCCGAGATCTTCAGCTTCTTCCTGAGCTTCGTGGTGATCGGGTTCTTCTGGCTCGCGCACCACCGGTTCTTCGCCCGCCTCGCGGCGGTCGACGCTCGCTTCATGCAGATCAACCTGCTGTATCTCGCCGCGATCGCCTTCACGCCGTTCCCGACGGCCGTCGTCGGCATCTACGGCGGCGACGAACCCGTCGGCGTGGTGCTCTACGCGATCACCCTCGGCGTCGCGAGCTTCCTGGAGGCGGCGCTGCTGTGGCACGCGCAGCACGAGGGCCTGCTGCGGGAGCGCATGCGCGACGACGTGTTCCGCGGCAACATGGCCGCGTCGCTGGCGCCGGTCGCGGTGTTCGCGATCTCCATCCCGATCGCGTACCTCGCGTCGTCGTGGGGGCTGCTCTCGTGGCTCCTGATCTTCCCGCTCGAGTGGGTCATCGGGCGGTTCGTGATCCCGAAGGACGCCCCCCGCTTCTAGATCAGTCGTTGTCGGCTTCGTCGAGGGCTCGGACAACGGTTTCGGGGATGGGGAGTTCGTCCCAGGTCGTGGGGTCGTGGTGCGCCGCCGCCCAGCCGCGCCGCCTCTTCGGGCTCGCCCGCGAGGCGGATGCGATCGGCGCCGAGCTCGGCGTGGCGGAGATACAGGCCGACCCGGCGGGTGAAGCCCTGCGACTCCGACCACGCCTCGGCGTGGTCGCGCCCGGCCGCGGCGCCGGACACGGTGGCGACCACGCGCCCGTACACGCCGAGGTGGCTGTCGAGCTTCCCGATGTCGTGCAGCAGTGCGGCGGACAGCCAGCGCGGATCGTCGGCGTACGGTGTGTCGGCCAGGCGCACCTGCACGTCGCGGGCGACGCCGATCGCGTGACGCTGGTCGTGGTTGGGCTGCCGACGGAACTGGACGAACCCGCCAGGGGTGAGGACGGTCTCGACCCAGGCGACGTCGTCGGCGCGCGGCGATCCGGGCCAGAGCGCACGCACGAAGCGACCGGAGAGGTGAGCGACCGTCATCGGAAGACCCAGGTGAACAGCTGGTCGATGATCGGGTCGAGCACCTTCTCGAGCCGCGCCCGACCAGAAGATCAGCACCAGCAGGAGGAGCATCCCGTAGGGCCGGAATTTGTACCAGGTCGGGAGGTACCGCTCCGGCAGCACCCGTTCGAGCAGCGCCGAACCGTCGAGCGGCGGGATCGGCAACAGGTTGAAGAGGCCGAGCAGGAGGTTCACCACCGCGAAGGTGAACACGATCCGGGTGCCGAGCGGGAGCTGCTCGTAGAACAGGACGTTCGGCCCGTTCTTGTACAGCAGGCGGGCGCCGATCGCGGCGACGAGCATCAGGGTGAGGTTGGTGGCCGGTCCCGCGAGGCTCACGTAGAGCATGTCGCGACGCGGTTTGTGCAGCCGGCTCGGGGTCACCGGCACCGGCTTGGCGTAGCCGAACACCGGGAACCCGGCGATGGCGCCCATCGCAGGGAGCACGATCGTGCCGAACGGGTCGATGTGGGGCACCGGGTTGAGGGTGAGGCGACCCGCGTCCTTGGCGGTGCGGTCGCCGAACCAGAGGGCGACGACGCCGTGGCTGATCTCGTGCAGGATGACTGCGACGACCAGGCACCCGAAGAAGATGAGCGTCTGTTCGTCGATGTGCACGACGTGTGCGGCGAGTCAGACCGCGTCAGCGGCGCTGCGACGCGCAGGTGATGCAGAGGCGCGCCGCGGGCATCGCCTCGAGGCGGGCCTCGGGGATGCGCTGGTGGCACGACTCGCACTCGCCGTAGGTGCCCGCGTCGAACTTGGCGAGGGCGTCCTCGATGTCCTGGAGCGTCTCGCTGAGCTGGCCCGAGAGGGCCTCGACCTCACCGCGTTCGGCGGTGACCTGGCCCGAGTCGGCGAAGTTCTCGTCGAAGTCGAGGTCGGCGGCGTCACCCTGACCGAGGTTGGCGAGCTGCTCGCGGACGCGTTCGCGCTCCTCCTGGAGCTGGTCGCGCAGCAACTGCTGAGACGTCTCGGTCATCCCCCGAGTCTACCGCCGGGCCCTTTCCCCACGGCCTCGGTTCCCCCGGCGCCGAGGTCTACCGGCGCCGGCGCTGCGCCCGGGGATGGGCGGCGTCGTAGACGGCCCGCAGCCGTTCCGGCGACACCTTCGTGTACACCTGCGTGGTCGAGAGGCTGGCGTGCCCGAGCAGCTCCTGCACCACCCGGATGTCGGCGCCGTGGTCGAGCATGTGGGTGGCACAGGAGTGCCGCAGCACGTGGGGGAAGAGGCGCCCCTGCAGGCCGGCGCGGTCTCCAGCAGCGCGCACGATGAGCCACGCGCCCTGACGGGTGAGCCGCCCGCCCCGCGCGTTCAGGAACAACGCGGTCTCTCGCGCGCGACCCGCGAGCTCGGGCCGGCCGGTCGTGAGGTAGTCGCCGATCGCTTCGCGCGCCGACCGGCCGAGCGGCACCACCCGCTCCTTCGAGCCCTTGCCCATCACGCGCACGAGGCCGTCGTAGAGGTCGACGTCGCCGAGGTCGAGCCCGACCAGCTCGCTGATGCGGAGGCCGCCCGCGTACAGCAGCTCGAGGATGGCGCGGTCACGTTGGGGGCGGGGGCCGTCGCCGGGCACGGCACCGAGCAGCGCGTCGACCTCGCCCTCGGTGAGCGCCTTCGGGATGCCCTGCGGGACGCGTGGCGCGCCGACGTCACCGCTCGGGTCGTCGTCGAGCAGCCCCTCTTCCACGCAGAATCGGTGGAACGAGCGCACCGCGGCGAGCGCGCGGGCGATCGACGACTCCTTGTACCGACGCTGACCGTCGTCGGTGCGCGCCTGCTGGAGCTCGTCGACGTAGCCGGCGACGATCGCTTCGTCGACGCCGGCCACGTTGCCGGTGACCCCGCGGCGGCGGAGGTAGTCGGCGTAGCGGCGAAGATCGCGCCGGTACGCGGCCAGCGAGTTCGGCGCGAGGCCACGTTCGACGCGCAACCAGCTGTCGTGCTCCGCCAGCAAGCCGTCGAGCTCGTCGCCCATCTGCTGGCTACCGAGCGAGGTGCTGGCGCGCGAGCAGGAGCCCGATGATGCTCTTGGCGTCGACGAGCTCACCCGATGCGATCAGGCCGTCGACCCGGTCGAGGGGAACGCGCTCGATGGTCATCGCCGCTTCCTCGTGGCTCACCGCCGCCCGCGTCCGCTCCTCGAGCTCGGTGGCGAGGAACAGGTGGGTGTACTCGTCGCAGAAGCCCGGCGAGTTGTAGAACTCGGCGAGCTGGTCGAGGCGTCCGGCCACGTAGCCGATCTCCTCCTCGAGCTCGCGGTTGGCCGTGGCCTCGGGGGCCTCGCCCTCGACGTCGCGCTTGCCGGCGGGGATCTCGAGCAGCACGCGCCCGGTGGCGACCCGCCACTGGCGCACGAGCAGCGCGTCATGCTCGATCACGGGCACGACGACGACGGCGCCGGGGTGGTGCACCACGTGACGGTCGAACTCCTCGCCGTCGGCGGTCGAGACGCGCAGGCGCGCGAGCTGCAGGAATCCGGCGTCGACGAGTGTCTCCGAGCCGACGACGCGGAAGTCGTCGTCAGCCACTAAGCCCCGGCGGGCTCGTCGATCGGGAGCGGGAGGCGCGGGCGCCGGCCGTCGGCCCGGTCGCGAGCAGCCTGCACGAACGCCGCGAACAACGGGTGCGGGCGGTCGGGTCGGCTCTTGAACTCCGGATGCGCCTGCGTGCCCACGAAGAACGGGTGGTCGGGCAGCTCGACGAATTCGACGAGGCGGTCGTCGGGTGACGTCCCCGAGCACACGAGCCCGGCTTCCTCGAGCCGCGCCCGGTACTTGTTGTTCACCTCGTAGCGGTGGCGGTGGCGCTCGTAGATGACCTCTTCGCCGTAGGCCTTCTGCACGATCGAGCCCGGGAGCAACTTGGCCGCGTAGGCACCCAGCCGCATGGTGCCGCCCTTGTCGACGACGTTGCGCTGCGCGTCCATCAGGTCGATGACCGGATGCGGCGTGTGCGGATCGAACTCGCTCGAGTTGGCACCGGCGAGACCGCACTCGTCGCGCGCGAACTCGATGACCGCGCACTGCATGCCCAGGCAGAGGCCGAGGAACGGCACTTCCTGCTCTCGCGCGAAGCCGGCGGCGCCGATCTTGCCCTCGATGCCCCGGAAGCCGAAGCCGCCGGGGATCACGATGCCGTCGAGGTCGCCCAAGCGTCCCTCGGCGAGGAGACCCTCGGCGTCGTCGGAGGCGATCCAGTCGATCTCCACCTGCGCGCCACACGCGTACCCGCCGTGCTTGAGCGCCTCGGCCACCGACAGGTAGGCATCAGGCAGGTTGATGTACTTGCCCACCAGTCCGATGCGCACCGGCTCGACGGCCGCCTCGACCTGCGCGACCAGGGTCCGCCAATCGGTGAGGTCGGGCTCGCGGTCGGCGAGGTGCAGCGTGGAGCAGATGTAGTCGTCGAGGCCTTCGTCGTGCAGCACGAGCGGGATCTCGTAGAGCGACGGCGCGTCGACGCACGACACGATGCCGGCCTCGGGGACGTCGCAGAGCTGGGAGATCTTCTCCTTCAGCCGGGTCGGGATGGGCCGGTCGGAACGGCACACGATGGCGTCGGGCTGGATGCCCCGGCTGCGCAGCTCGGTCACGGAGTGCTGGGTGGGCTTGGTCTTCTGCTCGCCCGAGGGGCCGATGAACGGCACCAGGGTGACGTGCACGTAGAACACGTTGTCGCGACCGACGTCCTTGCGGAACTGCCGGATGGCCTCGAGGAACGGCAGGATCTCGATGTCGCCGACGGTGCCGCCGATCTCGGTGATCACGACGTCGACGTCGTCGTCGGCGGCGAGGGCGAGGATGCGGTCCTTGATCTCGTCGGTGATGTGCGGGATGACCTGCACGGTCTGGCCGAGGTAGGCGCCGCGCCGTTCCTTGCCGAGCACCGACTGGTAGATCGAGCCGGTGGTGGCGTTCGAGTTGCGGGTGAGGGGAACGTCGACGAAGCGCTCGTAGTGACCGAGGTCGAGGTCGGTCTCCCCGCCGTCGTCGGTGACGAACACCTCACCGTGCTGGAAGGGGTTCATCGTGCCGGGGTCGACGTTGATGTAGGGGTCGAGCTTCTGCATGGTGACCCGCAGGCCACGGGACTTGAGCAGACGGCCGAGCGAGGAGGCGGTGAGGCCCTTCCCCAGGCTGGAGGCAACCCCACCGGTCACGAAGATGTGCTTCGCCAAGACCTTCTCTTTCCGCCGACGCGCGCGAAATCCGACGGAAGGCGACGGTACCAGACGACCCGCGAGAACCCGCGCACCAGTCACCGATCGAGCTTGGATACGGTGCCGGGATGCCGGCTTCACACGCGACGGGGTCGAGACCGCACCGCCTCCCCCGGTCGAGCGAGCGGCGCGCGTCCAGTGGCGCACCGACGCCCTCGTGCTCGCGATCGCGACCATCGTGATCCGGATCCCGGCCTTCTTCGCCGAGAAGTCGCTCGTGTTCGACGACGGCGTGTTCGCGTCGTCGGCGCGCGCCATGCGCAACGGCGAGCTCCCGTTCCGCGACATCTTCTCCAGCCAGGGTCCGGTGTTCCTGCCGCTGCTCTGGGTCGCCGATCTGGTCGGCCTGCGCACGCTGGACGCGCCCCGTTTGCTGCAGCGTGGCCGCGGGCGTGCTGCTCGACGATCGCGGTGTACTCGTGCGCGCGCCACGTGACGACGCGCGGCAACGCGCTGCTCGCGGCAGGGCTCGTGACCACCAGCGGGTCGATCCTCTGGGTCACGGTGCCGGTGAACGCCGACGGTCCGTCGCTCGCGCTGTCGGTGCTCGCGGTGGCGTTGGCGTTGCGGTACCGCGACGACCCTCGGTTGCGCACCGCGGTCTGGATGGGGCTCGCGGCCGGCGGCGCGGTGTCGATCAAGGCACTGTCGGTGCCCGCGGTGCTGATCGCCGGGTTGATCGTGCTCCTGTCGAACGCCGAACTGCGGCGCGGGGTTCGCGACGCCGCGGTCTCCGCCGGCATCGCGGTGGCGGTCTACGTGGTGGCGGCACTGCCGTTCGGCATCGCCGACGTGTTCGACCAGTCGTACTCGTACCACCAGGACTCTCGGCGGGTGGCCACGCACGGGGCGCCTTCCGCAAGCTGCTCGACACGCTCTGGGACCGCGACAAGCTCGTGCTGGTCGCGCTCGCGCTGGCCGCGATCACCTGCGTCGTACGCTTCGTCGTGCGCCGCCGCGCCGGAAGCCATGCCAAGGGCTCCGGCGACCGCGCGTTGACCGTCGTGGTCGGGTTCCTGGTGCTGTGGGTCGTGATGTTGGTGGCGCTGCTCGTCTGGGAGCCGGCGATGTGGCGCGCCGCACGTCGCGCACGTCGTGCCGCCGCTCGCCCTCCTCGCCGCATTGCGACCACCCTCGTGGAAGGTGCTCGTGATCGCGGGGGTGGTCACGGTGCCCTTCGCCATCGTGAGCAACACGTCGATCCTCTGGCCCGGCGGCTACACCGGCGAGGAAGCCGCGCTGGTGGCACGCCTGCGCACGTTCCCGGCGGACGCGCGAGTTCATCAGCGACGAGCCCGGGCTCGTCTGGCGCTCGGGCCACGACACCCCCGGCGACTTCGCCGACACGTCGTACCAGCGCCTCGACGACGGCAGCATCACCCAGGCGTCGTTGGTGCAGGCGGCGTCGGCCGGCGACGTGTGCGGCGTGATCGTGACCTCACCGGCGCACTTCGGGCGCCTCGGCGGCCTTGCCGACGCGCTCGCTGCGCACGACTACCACCCCGTGCAGTTCGGCGACGCATCACCCTCTACGAGCAGCGACACGTCGTTCTGCTCCTGGCGCGTCGGTGACGTTCAGCGGGGTCGGCGGCTGCCGAGCCGGTCGAACCAGCGCAACGGCGGCACCGAGTCGATGACGCGCGAGAACGACACCAGCTCGGCCGCGACGTTGACCGCCAGCAGCCCGAGCATCACGACCAGCCGGATGCTGTCGCGCGAGCCGAGCACGATCGCGAGCCCGAGCACCGCGCCGATCACGTTGGCGCCGGTGTCGCCGAGCATGAGTCGTTCGCGCAGGTCGTCGGGCAGCAAGCCGAGCGACGCGCCCATGACCGGCGCGGCGGCGATGCCGATCGGCGCGGTGCCGATGGCGATCGCGATCGGCACGTAGGCGACCAGTCCGAACTTGATCGTGCGTCCGGGCGCGCGGTCGAGGAGGTTGCCGAGGTTGGCGGCCAGCGCGATGAGCATGGCGTCGACGATGAGCGTGCGGCCCGACTTGAACCCGGGAGTCGCGACGATCACGATCGCCACCGCCGCGCCGCCCAGCAGTTTGAGCAGGCCGGTGGTCACGCGGCCCTCGCGCAGCGCGCCCAGATGACCCTTGAAGCCGCGGTCCTCCCCCACCGCGGCGAGGTCGTCGATCATGCCGAGGAAGCCGAAGCCGAACACCGCGAACAGCACCGCGAGTCGCGCCTGCGTGAGGCCGGCCTCCGAACCCACGCCGACGGCGCCGAGCACCGAACGGCCCGCGTCGATCACCAGGACGGTGAGGATGATGAAGAGCCCACCCGCGGTCGCGAGCCGGTGACCGCGGTAGTTGGTGCGTTCCAGCGCGGGCGACGACAGGATCTCGCCGCTCACCATCCGCAGGAAGCGCACCGTCACGAGGCCGACGAGGAACGCGACGACGGCGGTCACGGATCGCGGCTCTCCTCGGGCCGCGTCGTCTCAGGTGGCGGCGGTGCGAACACGACCCGGGCCAGGAGGATCACGACCGTAGCTTCGGTCACTGCGGCCATCATCCCGGGGATGGTGATGCCGGAGTCGTTCGAGCGCGAACCCGAGGAGCGCGACCACGCCGAGCGCCATCGCGGTGATGCGCGCGGTCGACACCCGCGCGAACAACGTGCGCAGGGAGCGCGGTCGCACCCAGAACAGGTAGGCCGCCAGCAGCGCGAGCGCGATGATGCACCCGAGCAGGAGCGAATGGCCGAGGGTCGACAGGTTCTCCGACGCCTTGCGCCGCAGCACGAGCGTGGCGCTCCCGAAGTCGGTGCCCGCCTTCTCGAAGAACTTGCCCACGTGGGTGCGTTGATCGGCAGGGCGCAGGACGTCGACCGCGCCCACCACCAGACCGGCGGCGACCAGCACGCCGACCAGCACCCACACCGTGCGCCACCGGAGCTCGTGCCCGAGCAGCAGCCACGCCAGGAGCGCGCACCCCGGTGCGGCGGCGACCGCGCCACCGAAGTCGTTGCCCCAGAACGGCGACCCCATCACGATCACCGTCACCGCGAGCAGCGCGACCGCGATGCGCACGCCTCGTCGGGTGGGCACCTGCCACGCGAGCAGCCCGGCGAAGAGCACCGCCGCCGCGGTGAGCTGGGAGAACGTCATGTTCCCCTGCCCCACGAAGCGGATGCCGATGGTCGGCGAATACCCGAACACGGTGTTCCACTCGAGGTGCGCTCCGGTGACCAGGTCGACGAGGTGCAGCGCGACGACGGTACCGAGGCCCGCGAGGATCGCCAGCACGGGGCGCCGCCGCGTCGCGACCATGCACACCGCCGCGATCACCGCGCCCACTCCCACCACGAACGTCCAGTACGCGAACGCACCCCCGTGGCGACCGAGGTGCAGCGGTCCCGCGAGGTAGGTGGCGTCGAGGAACCCCAACAGCCACAGCGCGCCGAACACGAGGAGCCCGACCGCGGCGCGCGCCCGCAGCCGGTCCCACCGGTCGAGCACGATCGCCGCCCCCGCGAGCACCAGCGCCACCACCATCACCACGCTCATCACCGGACCGACCAGGCCGTCGCGGAACAGGCCGTCCTCGTTGACGTTCACGAAGAAGGCGCGGTGGTCGGCGAGCGAGCCCCCCGACGCACCGGTGTCCATGCGGCGGCCTTCCATCGCGTCGGGCCGGTCGAGCCCGAAGTACGTGAGGACGGTCGGCGCGACGTCGGTGAGGTTCACGAAGCCGTCGTGCTGCGTCGTGGTAGAGCGCAGGAGTCCGGGCTCGATGCCGGCGCGCGGACCGCGGCGACGCTGAGCGCAGCACGTTCCTGCGGCGGGCTCGGCCCCATGACGATGACCATGTCGCGCTCGTCGACATGGGCGAGGAGCCGGCCCACGATGCGGTCGGTGTCCTCGAGCGCGCGGGCCCGCATCTTCACGCCCTGTTCGTCGGACGCGAACTTCGACTGGATGTCGGCGCGGACGAGATCGGAACCTTCGACGAGCACGACCGATCCCGGCTGCCACGCGTCCTGGAACGCCTGCTCCACGCGGTCAGGGTCGAGGCGCACCCCGAACGGCGCGGCCGCGTCGTGGCGCAGCAGGCCGTCGTCGACCCGACCGCCCGGCACCTTGCCGGTGCTCGTCATCAGCGCGGCGACGGCGGCGCGGCGCCAGGGCGACGAACGCGTGTCGGGCGTGCTCGGGTCGGTCCCGTCACCGTTGGCGACGACCGCGCGCGCGATCCCGGCCTTCGCCAGCTCGTCGCCGAGCAGACCGGGCTCGGCGCCGAACAGCTCCTCGTCGTTCGCCTCGATGGTGTCGGCGATCGGCATGTAGACCAGACCGTCGCCGGCGGGCAGCCCGGTGCGGGTGGTGAAGACCACACCGGCGCGGTCGCGCCCGAAGTCCTCGTCGACGCCGAATCCCTGGTTGCCGCTGGACCCGTTGCCGATGGCGCGGGCACCGGCGCCGACGGTCACGTACCCGCTCGGCAGCGAGGTCGGGCGTTCGACGCCGTTCGTGACCAGCGCGCCCACGGCCGACTGCGCGAACAGCCGATCGAGGTTCGGGGTCGACGCCGGGTCGAAGTCGGCCCACTCGGTGTCGGGGAGGGACACGATCAGGACGCGACCCTGCTTCGCCGTGGATGCGGCTGGTACGGCGGACGCGGCCGGTGCCGCCAACCCGGCGAGCGCGACGACGGCGACGACGGCCAACGCCAGCGCGCCCACGGCCGCCCGCGTCCCGCGGCCGCGGGTGCTCACGAGGGAACCGGGTCCGGGAGCGGCTTGGCGTCCGGTCCGTAGCCGTAGTGGCCGACGACGGGTTGCGGCAGGAACAGGTCGGAGAGCGCGAGCACGACGGTCGCCGGGCCCTCGGCCAGATCGAGGTCGTCGACCGTCGACACCGAGGTGGCGAGCTCGTCGTCGCGGATGGGCTGCACCGCGTCGGCGCGCTCGGGACCGTCCGCGACCTCTTCCCACACGCTGGCGACGACCAGCGGCACCTCGGCGGCGTGCAGCGCTTTCGCCGCCGGGAGGGTGACGAGCGCGGGATCGACCGAAGCGCCGTTGCCGACGACCAGGACGATGCCCGCGCCGCGTCCGGGGAAGTCGGCGATCTTCGAGTCGCCGAACGCGTCGAAGCCGAGGAAGCCGGCGTCCTGCAGGACGGCGAGCAGGTCCTGCTCCCCCGCCGTGGGCAACTCCGGCGATGCGAGGCGTTGCGCGACCTGTTGCAGCCCCTCCGTGCGCAGGTTCGCCTTGTTCTTGGTCGTGGTGCCGAGCGCGTCCTGCAGCGCCTTCACCGAGTCGTCGTCGGCGAGCGCCCACTTGTCCTCGAGCCAGAGCGTGCCGGTGGCGGTGGCGTCGGCCTGCTGGGAGGCGGTGACCACGGCCTTGACCCGGTCGCCGTCGACGCCGCGCACCGCGACGACACCGACGTCGTCACCGAGCAGTCGGCCGCTGACCGCGAAGGGCTGCAGATCGCCGATCACGTCCTGCATCTGGTTGTTGCGGTCGCTGAGCGCGTCGTTCTCGCTCTTGATGCGGTCGGAATTCCGCTCGACCGTGTTCAGGCGGCTGTCGAGCGCGTCGACGACGCCGCGGTCGATGACGCCGGCACCGATCACCACCCCGAGCGCGAGGGCGAGGAAGATCGCGATGAGCGAGACGACATGAAATCGGAAGTTGATCATGAGCCCATCAGCCCGAGAAGAAATCCTTGAGAGTGACCCACAGGCCGCGCGCGAAGACGTGGATGGGTTCGGCGACGATGCCGACGACGAGCATCGCGACCAGCGCGGCGCCGACGAGCAGGAAGATGTCGAGGCGACGCACGCGTCCCTCGTAGAGCCGGCTCACGCCCTTGGCGTCGACCAGCATCGGACCGAGGCGCAACCGGGTGAGGAACGTCGACGCCATGCCCGGGCGGCCCTTGTCGAGGAACTCGACCATGGTGGCGTGGGTGCCGACCGCCACGATCAGCTGCGACTTCGACTCGTAGGCGAGGAGCATGGCGACGTCCTCGCTGGTGCCCTCGACGACGAACTCGTGGTAGTCGACGCCCCACTCGAGCAGGTTCTCGCGCCCGGGGCGCGCCCGTCGGGGTGCACGTGGTGCACGAGCTCGGCGCCGCACGCGAGCCCCTTGGCCGACACGGAGTCGAAGTCGCCGATGATGATGTCGGGTGTGAGGCCGTGCTCGAGCAGCGCGTCGGCGCCGCCGTCGACGCCGATGAGCACGGGCCGGTACTCGCGGATGTAGGGGCGCAGCGCGGCGAGGTCGGACCGGTAGTCGTGCCCGCGCACGACGACGAGCGCGTGGCGACCGGCGAACTTGGTGTGCAGCGGCGGCAGGGTCAGCGGCTCGAAGGTGAGCCGCGCCTCCTTCTGGATGTACTCGAGCGTGTTGGCCGCGAAGCGTTCGAGCTCGGTGCCGATGGCGGCGCGCGCCGTCTCCATCGCGACTTCGATGCCGGCCTCGTCGAGCACGCGACCGCGCCCGAGCAGCTCGCCGTTGCGCCAGATCTCGCCGTCCTCGACGCGGATGACGTCGCCCTCCTGCACCGCGTCCATGAGCTCGACGCCGACGTCGTCGACCAGGGTGATCCCCGCCTGCACGATGCGGATCGGGCCACCGTTGGGGTAGCGACCGGAGATCGACTGCGCGCAGTTGATCACGGCGACGACGCCCGATTCGATCAGACCGTCGGCCGCGACCCGGTCGAGGTCGCGGTGGTTGATCACCGCGACCTCCCCCGCCTGCAGGCGCGGGATCATGTCCTTGGTGCGCCGGTCGACGCGCGCCGGACCCTGGCTCGCGAACGGAGCAGCCGGTCGTTTGCGGAGGCGGAGGCGGGCCATCACACCGTTCGATTCCGTTGCGGCGTCCGCCGCGCGCCGCTACCCGTCGGGAGCGATCCCGCGGCCGTGGCCAGCAGCTCGGCCGCGTGCCCGCGCGCGTGGGACGAGTCGCCGACCCCGGCGAGCATGCGCGACAACTCGGCGACGCGCTCGTCGCCGTCGACCACCGTCGCGTGTGCCACCGTTCGCTCTCGCCGCCCCTCCACGGCCTTCTCCCGTTCCACGGCCTTCTCCACCACGACCTGCGTCCCGGCGAACGCTGCCACCTGCGCGAGGTGCGTGACGCAGAGGACCTGGTGCCGCGCGCCGAGCGCCTGCAAGAGACGTCCGACCGAAGCCCCGGCCTCGCCACCGATCCCGGCGTCGACCTCGTCGAACACCAGGGTCGGTGGTGCCTCCGAGAGCACCACTCGCGCCGCCAGCATCGCACGGGAGAGCTCGCCGCCGGACGCGGCTCGGGCCAGGGGCCGGGCCCGCTCCCCCGGGTTGGCCGCGAGGAGATAGGTCACCTGGTCGACGCCGTCGTCGGTGGCCGCGCCGGCCTCCACGTCGATCTCGACGGTGGCGTGGGGCATGGCCAACTCGCGGAGGTGTCCGCTCACCGCGGTGCCGAGCGGTTCGGCCGCGGCGCGGCGGGCGGCGGAGAGCTCGGCGGCCGCCGCCGCGGCGTCGCGCTCGTGGGCGGCCCGGCGGGCTTCGAGGTCGGCGGCGCGCTCCTCGTAGCGCTCGAGCTCGTCGAGGCGGACGGCGGACTCGGCGCCGTACGCGATCACGTCGGCCAGGGTCGAGCCGTACTTGCGGCCGAGCTCGTGGAGCTGGTGGCGGCGGGCCCGCACCGCGTCGACGCGCGCAGGATCGTCGTCGACCCGTTCGACGTCATGCCGCAGCTCCTGCTCGATGTCGGCGAGCTCGCCCTGGGCGCCGCGCAGTCGGGCCGCGAGGTCGGCGAACGGCGCGCGACCGTCGAGAGCCGCGAGGGCGGTGCCGAGCGCGTCGAGCGCGGGACCTTCCAACGCTTCGTACGCCCGGGTGAGCGCGTCGCGGTGCGCGACCGCGTCGGCCAACAGCGCTTCCTCGGCTTCGAGGGCGACGTCCTCGCCCGCGTCGTCGAGCCCGGCGCCGGCGATCTCCTCGACCTGGTAGCGGAGCAGGTCGATCTCGCGGGCACGGGCGCGGGCGTCGCCTCCCAACGCGGCGAGCTCGGCGTCGAGATCGCGGACCGCGGCGCGCGCGGCGCGGTAGCGCGCCAACGCGTCGAGCGCGGGCGCGCCGGCGTAGCGGTCGAGCGCACCCCGCTGGATCGCGGGATCGAGCAGCGACTGGTGCGCGTGCTGGCCGTGCAGGTCGACGAGCGCGCGGCCGGCCTCGGCCAGCTCCCCGACGGTCGCCAGGCGCCCGTCGAGATAGGCGCGGCTGCGCCCGTCGCGCGGGACGACGCGGGCGAGCACCGTCTCCTCGCCGGTCTCGGCGTGCACGAACCGACCCTCGACGCGCGCCTCGGCGGCGCCGTCACGCACCAACCCCGCGTCGGCCCGACCGCCGACCAGGAGCTCGACCGCCTCCACCAGCAGCGTCTTCCCCGCGCCGGTCTCGCCGGTGATGGCGGTGAGGCCGGGGCCCAGCACCAGGTTCAGGTCGGCGACGATCCCGAGATCGACGACGTGCAGCTCGACCAGCATCAGCCCCCGCCTACCGGTCGGCGAGGCCGAACTTGGCCTTCAGGATCTGGTGGAAGTCGCGGGGGCCGAAGGTGACGATGCGCGCGGGCAGGTCGGGGCCGCGGCACGACACGGTGTCGCCGGCGGCGAGCTCGCCCAGCTCGCGGCCGTCGGCGGTGAGCACGACGCTGCGGTCGTCGCACACGGTGAAGCGCAGCGACTCCTCGGGCGCGAGCACCAGCGACCGGTCGAAGAGCATGTGCGGGGACACGGGCGTGAGCAGCAGGCAGCGGTGCCGGGGCGACACGATCGGGCCTCGCGCCGAGAACGAGTACGCGGTGGAGCCGGTGGGGGTGGCGACGATGACGCCGTCGGCGGCGTAGGTGGTGAAGAACGTGCCGTTGATGTCGACTTCGAGTCGGGCGAGGCGGCCGGTGTGGACCTTCTCGAGCACCGCCTCGTTGAGCGCGAACCAACGGCCCTGCGCCGAACCGGCCGATTCGACGGTGATCTCGAGCACCATGCGCTCGGCCACTTCGAAGTCGCCCGCGATGATGCGGTCGAGCGCCGCCTCGAACTCCGACGGCTCGACTTCGGTGAGGTAGCCCATCTGCCCGACGTTCACGCCGAGGACCGGCACGCCCGCTTCGTAGGCGGTGTCGACCGCGCGCAACATCGTCCCGTCGCCGCCGAGGGAGATCACGAGGTCGAGGCCGCCAACATCGAGCCGGCCCGCGTCGAGATCGGTGCCGCCCTCGGTCGTCGGGCAGCGGACCTCGATGCCGTGCGCGGCGAGTCGTTCGGACGCCTGCGCCACCAGCCGCGCCGCGGTGTCGCGGTGCGGATGCGGCACCAGGCCGACCGCGCGGACGCTCACGGGCTCGGCACCACGGCGTCGAGACGGTCGTCGTCGAGTGCCGGACCGCGCGCGTCGCACCGCACGAGGAACTCGACGTTGCCGTCGGCGCCCTTGAGTGGCGACGCCATGACGTCGACCACGTGGACACCGGCGTCGCGCAGGCCGTCGCGCACCTCGTGCAGCACGGCCCGGTGCACCGTGGGGTCGCGCACCACTCCCCCCTTGCCGATGCGGGCGCGCCCCGCCTCGAACTGCGGCTTCACCAGCAGCACCAGATCGCCGTCGGGCTTCGTGCACCGCGCGAGTGTGGGCGCCACCGTGAGCAGGGAGATGAACGACAGGTCGGCGACGGTGAGGTCGACCGCGCCACCGAGGTCGTCGGGCTCGAGGTGGCGGATGTTGGTGCGCTCGCGCACGGTGACGCGCGGGTCGTCGCGCAGCGACCACGCCAGCTGACCCCGCCCGACGTCGACCGCGTCGACGTGCACCGCACCGGCCTGGAGCAGGCAGTCGGTGAACCCCCCGGTGGAAGCACCGGCGTCGAGGGCGCGGCGGCCGCGGACGTCGACGCCGAACCGGTCGAGGGCGGCGGCGAGCTTCTCGCCACCGCGGGAGACGAACCGGGGCGGATCACCGGTGACCTGGATGGACTCGTCGGCGGCGACCAGCCGGGTCGGCGCCGGCGCGGGACTCCCGGCCACCCGTACCCGTCCCGCGGCGATGGCCTCCACCGCCTGGCGGCGGCTCCCGAGCAACCCCCGGCGCACGAGCTCGGCATCGAGTCGCCGGCGCACAGTCACCGGTGCAGAGTACGCGACCTCCTTTCCACCGTCGCTCACTTCCGCTCGCTCCGTCCCAGCGAGCGAACACGGGCGGAGCCCGCACTCGCTCGGGCGTGGCGAGCCGGTCGTTGCGTCAGGCTTGCTGGAAGGCGGTGATGAGCGGGGGCGCGAGGGCGCCGAGTTCGGCGGCCACGAACGGCGGTGCGGGATCGGGAATCGCTTCACCGCCGGGTGGTGCCACCGCGGCGGTCACCCCCGACAGCACCAGCGCGAACGGCCACCCGAGCGCGTCGGCGAGCGCACCGTCGGTCGACGGCCGATCGCCCACCACCACGCCGACGTCGCCGTAGCGCTCCCGGATGATCCCGACCGTCGGCGCCTCGGGCTTGCCCGCCACTTCGGGCGACGCGCCGGACGCCGCCGCGACCGCGGCCACGAGCGAACCCGCCCCCGGGATCAACCCGCCCGGCACGGGATACGTCGCGTCGAGGTTGGTGGCGACGAAGCGCGCCCCTTCGCGCACCGTGCGCGACGCGCGGTCCAGGGCGTCGTAGTCGAAGCCGCGGTGGAAGCCCACGACCACGGCCTCGGCGGGACCGTCGTCGACCGGGACCAGGCCCGCGCCGACCAGCGCCTCCGTCACACCAGGGCCTCCGCACACCAGGACCCGGGCTCCCGCGCGGAGCGAGTGCACGAGCAGCCAGGCTGCCGCCATGGCGCTGGTGACGACGTCGTCGGGGGTCGCGGGGATCCCCATGCGCCCGAGCTTGGCCACGACGTCGCCCACCGGCGAGCTCGAGTTGTTCGACACGAACGCCACCCGCAGGCCGGCATCCCGCAGCGCGGCGATGCCGGCGGCCGCCGGCGGTATCGCGTCGTCGCCCCGCCAGACCACGCCGTCGAGATCGCACGCCACGACGGGCGACGACGCCTGCGACGCGGTCACGCGGTGGGTCACGCGTCTTCGGCCACGCGCTCGAGCGCGGCGCGGTAGTCGGCCTGGTCGGGCCGCATGGCCAGGGCGAGCTTCAGGTGCCGGCGTGCTCCCATCCGGTCCCCCCGTCGCATCAGGCACAGCCCGAGGCCGAAGTGCGCGTAGTCGTTGACCGGCTCGATCTCCACCGCCCGCTCGAACTCCTCGGCCGCCTGCGTGATGTGACCGCTGCCGTAGTAGGCGCGGGCGAGCGTCTCGCGGACGGAGGCCTTGTCGGGCTCGAGGTCCCGGGCGCGCTCCAACGCGATCGCGGCAGCGTGGGGGTTCCGCGACGCGAGCAAGCGGTTGCCTTCCTGGAACGCGTCGTAGGCGGACTGCATGGGGTGCTCCTCTCTGGATCAGCGAGCCCGGTATGCGAGACTCCGGGCACCGGCCAGCACCGCTGGCCCCTGACTGAATCGCGAACGTGCCCCGATTTCTTCCCTTCTCCGGCATCCGCTACGGCTCGCGCGACATCAGCGCGGTCAGCGCACCACCCTACGACGTGATCGAGCCCGAGGCGCGTGCTGCACTGCTCGCGCGCGACCCGCACAACGCGGTGCGGCTGATCCTCCCCGACGCGTACGACGCCGCCGCCGCCGCGCTCGCCCAGTGGCGCGCCGAAGGCGTGCTCGTCACCGACGCGAGGCCCACGTTCTCGATCTACCGCATGGACTTCACCGGCGACGACGGCCGGCCCCAGCGCACCACCGGCGTGCTCGGCGCGCTCGCACTCGACGACGAGGGCAGCGGCGTGATGCCCCACGAACGGACGCTGCCCAAGGCGAAGACCGACCGGCTCGAGCTCCTGCGCGCCACCCGCGCCAACCTCGATCCGATCTGGGGCCTGTCGCTCGCCGGCGGGCTGTCGTCGCACCTGGATCCCGGCAACGCGGAGCCCGACGCCACCGCCGTCGACGAGGACGGGTTCCACCACTCGCTGTGGATCGTGGCCGACCCCGAGCGGATCGCGACCATCGCCGACGCGATCAGCTCCGAGCTGGTGGTGCTGGCCGACGGCCACCACCGGTTCGAGACCGCCAACAACTACCGGCGCGAGCGCCGCGCCGCGGGGATCGACGATCCGGGCGCCGACGGCGATCATGACGCTCATCGTCGAGCTCGCCCCCAACCAGCTCTGCGTGCGTGCCATCCACCGTCTGCTCACCGGCGTCGGAGACGTGGATCTTCGCGACGCGCTGGGCGGTCCGTTCTTCGTCCACGCGTGCCGGGCCGAACACGCCGAAGGGCGTGGCCGCACTCGAGGTCGCGATGCGCGACGGCGGCAGCCTCGGCCTGGTCGACCGCGACGGTCTCGCGCTGCTCATGCCCACCGCCGAGCTCGAGCTCGGCATGGTCGATTTCCCGCTCGAGCTGCGCGACGTCGACTCGGCCCGTTTCGACGCCGGCGTCCTGCCCGCGGTGCCCGACGCGACGCTGGCCTACCGCAACGACGCGCAGACCGTCGCCGCGCAGGTCGCGAAGGGCAACGCCGACGCCGCGGTGCTCCTGCGGCCGGTCACAGTGGACACGATCCGGGCCGCGGCCGCGGCCGATCTGCGCATGCCGGAGAAGACGACGTTCTTCGCGCCCAAGCCCCGCACCGGCATGGTGTTCCGCAGCCTGGACGAGCCCGTCTGACTAGTTGACTTCCCAGGTGGCGCCGGTGCCGATGAGCTTGGCGAGGTCGCCGGGGCCCTGACGCTCGGACGCGTTGACGAGCTGGCGCTGCACCTCGGCTTCGTAGGTGGGCCGGGTGACCGACCGGAACACACCCACCGGGGTGGGCATGGTCGGCGAGGACGACAGCCGCGACAACGCGAACGCCAGCGCGGGATCGGCGCGGGTCTCGTCGTGCACGAGGAGCGCTTCCTCGCCCACGTCGGCGACCTCCACGATCTCGCACTCACCGAACGCGTTGAGCACGACACCGCGCTCGTTGTCGTTGCCGAAGCGGATCGGCTCGCCGTGCTTGAGCTCGATGAGCATGTCGGCGCGCGCTTCCTTGGCGGTGATCCCCTCGAACGCGCCGTCGTTGAAGACGTTGCAGTTCTGGTAGATCTCGACGAACGCGCTGCCCTCGTGCTCGTGGGCCCGGCGGAACGCCTCCATCATGCCCTTGCGGTCCATGTCGTGGGTGCGGGACACGAAGGTGGCCTCCGCGGCGAGCGCGACCGAGATCGGGTTGAACGGCGTGTCGAGCGAGCCGAACGGCGACGACTTGGTGATCTTGCCCAGCTCGCTGGTGGGCGAGTACTGGCCCTTCGTGAGCCCGTAGATCTGGTTGTTGAACATGATGATCTTCAGGCTGACGTTGCGGCGCAGCGCGTGGATCAGGTGGTTGCCACCGATCGAGAGCATGTCGCCGTCGCCGCCGATCACCCACACGTCGAGGTCGGGACGGGCCAACGCCACCCCGGTCGCGACCGCGGGCGAGCGGCCGTGGATCGAGTGCAGGCCGTACGTGTTCATGTAGTACGGGAAGCGCGCCGCGCACCCGATGCCCGACACGAACACCAGGTTCTCGGGGCGCACCCCGAGGTCGGCGAGCTCGAGCTGCATGGCGGCGAGGATCGAGTAGTCGCCGCAACCCGGACACCAC
The DNA here is from genome assembly GCA_963835985.1 of uncultured Actinomycetes bacterium. Taxonomy (GTDB): domain Bacteria; phylum Actinomycetota; class Acidimicrobiia; order IMCC26256; family DASPTH01; genus DASUAS01. Next base: position 122,497 of record CAWIHV010000006.1, read on the forward strand.
CGGACCTCCTGGTCGGACTGGAAGTCCTTGCGACCCAGCTTCACTGCTGTGCCGCCATCTTCGTCAGGCATCGAGCATCTCCATGATCTTGTTCTCGATCTCGGTCGCGCTGAAGGGCAGACCCTGCACCTTGTTGAGCGACGTCGTGGGCGTGAGGAACTCGGCCCGCACCAGGCGCGACAGCTGCCCCATGTTCATCTCGGGGACCAGCACCTTCGGGTACGCGGCGAGCACCTCGCCGAGGTTCGGTGCGAACGGGTTGATGTGCACGAGGTGCGCGTGCGCCACCGGGCGGCCGGCGGCGCGCACCCGGCGCACCGCTTCGCTGATCGGACCCCACGTGCTCCCCCATCCGAGCACGAGCAGGTCGGCGTCGGGGTCGGCGTCGACCTCGATCCGTGGGATGTCGTCGGCGATGCCCGACACCTTGTTGGCCCGGATGTGGGTCATCAGCTCGTGGTTGGCGGGGTCGTAGTTGACGTTGCCGGTCCCCTCCTGCTTCTCGATGCCACCGATGCGGTGCATCAGCCCGGGCGTGCCGGGGATCGCCCACGGACGGGCCAGCGTCTCGGGGTCGCGGAGGTAGGGCCAGAACTCGCCGTCGTGGTTGGGCTCGGTGGCGAACGGCACCGAGATGTCGGGCAGCGCCTCGACGTCGGGGAGCTTCCAGGGCTCGGACCCGTTGGCGACGTAGCCGTCGGTGAGGAGGATCACGGGCGTGCGGTACTTGAGCGCGATGCGCACGGCCTCGAACGCGGCGTCGAAGCAGTGGCTCGGCGAGTACGCGGCGACGACCGGCAGTGGCGACTCACCGTGGCGCCCGTACATGGCGAGCATCAGGTCGGACTGCTCGGTCTTGGTGGGCAGCCCGGTGGACGGACCACCGCGCTGAACGTCGACGATCACCAACGGCAGCTCGAGGCTGATGGCGAGGCCGAGCGCCTCCGACTTGAGGTCGAGGCCCGGACCGCTCGTCGCGGTGATGCCGAGCTGACCGGCGAACGCCGCGCCCACCGCGACCGCGGCCGCCGCGATCTCGTCCTCCGCCTGCAGGGTGCGGATCCCGAAGTTCTTGTGCTTCGAGAGCTCGTGGAGGATGTCGGACGCCGGCGTGATCGGGTACGACGCGTACAGGATCGGCAGGCTCGCCTGCTGCGCGGCGGCGATGAGGCCGTACGCGACCGCGAGGTTGCCGGTGATGTTGCGGTAGCGACCAGGCTCCAGCTTGGCCGGCTGGATCTGGTAGTGCTCCAGCAGCTCGGCGGTCTCGCCGAAGTGGAGACCGGCCTTGAACGCGGCGAGGTTGGCGTCGCGGACCTGCGGCCGCGACGAGAACTTCGAGTCGATCCACTCGATGGTGGGGTCGACGGGACGCGTGTACATCCACGAGATGAGGCCGAGGGCGAAGAAGTTCTTCGAACGCTCGGCGTCGCGGGGCTTGACCCCGAGCTCCTTGCACGCCTCGAGCGTCAGGCTCGTCATCGGTACCTGGACCACGTGGTACGACGCGAGCGACCCGTTGTCGAGCGGGTTCGCCTCGTACCCGACCTTGGTGAGGTTGCGGTCGTCGAACGCGTCGGAGTTGACCAGGATCGTGGATCCGGGCGGCAGCTCGGCCAGGTTGGCCTTCAGCGCGGCCGGGTTCATCGCCACCAGCACGTTCGGGGCGTCGCCCGGCGTGACGATGTCGTGGTCGGAGATGTGCACCTGGAAGGACGAGACGCCGGCGATGGTGCCGGCGGGGGCACGGATCTCGGCCGGGTAGTTCGGCATCGTCGCCAGGTCGTTGCCGAACACGGCGCTGACGTCGGTGAAGCGGTCGCCGGTGAGCTGCATGCCGTCGCCGGAGTCGCCGGCGAACCGGATGACGACCTCGTCGAGGATGGCGGGCTCGAGCGGCTGGGTCTCGGGTGTCGCGGTCACGCGTCCCTCACCTCGTTGTGTGGGCTCATGTGGGGATGGTTTCGAGTCTTCGTTGCGCGTTCGATCTTACCGAGGGCGCGCTCGCTCTCCGGGATGGGAGCGGCCGCGTTCGTGTGAACGTCACGAAGGTCATCCGAGCCCTTCCAGGGCCTCGTCGGCCTTGCGCAGCGCGGCATCGAGCCGGCGGCGGTCGCGGGCCCGACCGATCAACTCGGCCTCGACGTCGACCCGGGACCCCACGCCACCGGGCCGCTGGTAGAAGCGGCGGCGCATCCGACCCACCACGACGACCACGTCGCCGGCGGCGAGGGTCTCGACCCAGGCGGGCGGATCCCAGACGGTGACCGGGACCGAGGTGGCGCGCCCGTCGGCAGAGGCGGTGGCCGCGGCGGTGGCCGGGCAGCGGACGGCGAGGCTGGCCAGGCGGGTGCCCGACTCGAGGACGCGGATCTCGGCGGGACCGGAGCACGGACCGCAGAGCACGGCGAGGTTGACGCCCGGCGACTCGCCGGATGGAGCGGACGCGGCGGCTGCGGACGGCTTGGTGGTGGACGGCATCGACTTCCTCCGGTGAACGGGCCCGGGACGGGACCGGCGGCACGGGGAAGACGACGGGGAGGCTGGGACGACCCTACGACAGGGGTGTGACGCTCATCCGAGGGCGGCGAGGCGCTCCGCCACGTCGGCGAACGCCGGGTCGGCCTTGCGCACCTCGTGGAAGAGCTCACGCGGCGCCGCGCCAGGTTCCCGGCGCGCTCCTCGAGGTCGGCCAACGCATAGAAGAGGCGAAGGTGGTGCTCGGCCGGCTTCTTGACGCGCTCGGCGCGCTTGCGCAGGAGCGCGAGCGCCTCGGGCAGGCGACCCTGGTCGGCCAGCGCACCGGCGTAGACGATGCGCCCTTCGGTCACGAGCTCGGCCGTCGGCGACACCGCCGCCAGCTCCTGCCACAGGTCTTCGACCTTTCGCCACCGGCGCTGGGCCCGGTAGCAGTCCATGAGCACGGGGTGCTGGTCGACGGAGTCGCTCAGGTCGGCGTAGGCCTCGAGCTCCTTGGCCGCAGCGGCGTAGTTCCCGATGCGGTACTGGCAGAGGCCGGTGAGCTCGCGGACGCTCGGCGAGTCGGGGAGCTGCTCGCGCAGGGGACGCAGGATGCGCAGCGCCTCGCGCTCGCGGTCGTGGGCGAAGGCGTCGGCGGCGGCCATGAGGGTGCCCAGGGCGCGGTTGGCGTTGCGACCCGCGAGCCTGCCCAGCTCCTGCTGCACGTCGGCGGGCCCCCGCTTGCGCCGGCGCCGGGCCGGTGCCGCCTGCTGTGCACGTCGTGCGGTGCGCGGCTTCGTGTCCTTGACCGTCCGCTTGCCGACAGTGCGCAGCGCGGGACGCTCCGGCGCGGTCGCGGCCGAACCACTCGTCGGCCGCCGTTCCCCGGAGCGACCGGTGCGCTTCTCCCTCGTCTCTTCGTCACGCTGGTCGACGGAGTACGGACCGAACCCACCGCCACGCGGCTTGGACCCCTCGTCGCGGTCGCGCCGTTGCGCCTGACTCCGGCCACTCCCCTGGCCGCGCGCCGCTCCGGGCGATCGCTGCGCTCGGTCTCCGGTACGCCCGTCGGTCGCACCCTTCCGGGACGCGCCACGCCCGCCCGCGCTCCCAGACCCGGCACGGCTCGAACTGCCCGCTCCGCCGCGACCGGACGCGCCTCGAGTGCTGTCGCCGGCCCGCTTCGCCGGCGGACGGCCCTGGCGGTCACTGCCGCCGCGTCGTCTCTGGTCTGCCATCGCTGTCCGATCGTAGGGGTGGCCCGAGCGCGAAAACGCCCCCGCCGCTGCGACACATCTCCGATGCATCGCGCAGACGGGGGCGATTGAGAAATTCCGGCGACGACCTACTCTCCCAGGGGGTTCCCCCCCAAGTACCATCGGCGCTGGCGGTCTTCACTTCCGTGTTCGGAATGGGAACGGGTGTTTCCCCGCCGCAATAGCCACCGGAAACCTTATGGAATTGTCAAAGCCCTCATAGGACTCCAGAGCGAGCACGAGCAGTACCAAGAACCTGGTACGCAAGTAGAAGAAAGAACCCAAGCCCTCGGCCGATTAGTACCGGTCGGCTGAACACGTCACCGTGCTTACACCTCCGGCCTATCAACCTGGTGGTCTACCAGGGGCCTTACTCCGGTTAACCGGATGGGAGATCTCATCTCGAGGCAGGCTTCGCGCTTAGATGCTTTCAGCGCTTATCCTTTCCGCAGGTAGCCAACCAGCCGTGCCTTTGGCAAGACAACTGGCACACCAGAGCTGCGTCCGTCCCGGTCCTCTCGTACTAGGGACAGCTCCCCTCAAATCTCCTACGCCCACAGAGGATAGGGACCGAACTGTCTCGCGACGTTCTAAACCCAGCTCGCGTACCGCTTTAATGGGCGAACAGCCCAACCCTTGGGAGATGCTTCACCCCCAGGATGCGACGAGCCGACATCGAGGTGCCAAACCTTGCCGTCGATGTGGACTCTTGGGCAAGATAAGCCTGTTATCCCCGGGGTACCTTTTATCCGTTGATCGACCGCGCTTCCACACGCCACGGCCGGGTCACTAAGCCCTGCTTTCGCACCTGCTCGACTTGTAGGTCTCGCAGTCAAGCTCCCTTGTGCCTTTACGCTCAACGCCTGATGGCCAACCAGGCTGAGGGAACCATTGGGCGCCTCCGTTACTCTTTAGGAGGCGACCGCCCCAGTCAAACTACCCGCCTGACGCTGTCCCCGACCCGGATCACGGGCCCAGGTTAGATTCCCAATATGTACAGGGTGGTATTTCAACGTTGTCTCCACCGAAGCTGACGCCCCGGCTTCCAAGACTCCCACCTATCCTACACAATACATACCGAAAACCAACATCAAACTGTAGTGAAGGTCCACGGGGTCTTTCCGTCCTTCTGCGGGAAACGAGCATCTTTACTCGTACTGCAATTTCGCCGGGTCTCTGGTTGAGACAGTAGCCAAGTCGTTACGCCATTCGTGCAGGTCGGAACTTCACCTTATTCCGCTGTTTCCAGCGGGGCAGACTATGCCTTCATCTCGCAACGAGGTCCTGGAGGATCCGTTCGGGCGAGTACCCGCGCTTACCGCTCGGGTTCATCGCACTGGCCAGACGCACGATCTCACGCAGTCCGCCGGCTTCGACGGTGCTCGCCTCGAGCCATGCGCTCGCAGATGTCTGCGAACAACTCGAAGTCGCGCCGCTTGCCTGACTGCAGCGGATAGTCGCGGAAGTGAGGGATGACCGAGCTCAAGATCGACGAGAGACGTCGTGTCTCCCACTTGAGCGTGAGGTCACTGCGGTCGGGCCTGAGGGTCCCACACCCGAAGTACTCCTGGATCGCCAGGAGCACCTCGCTGCGGTCGCCGTTCTGGCTGACCGACACGCTCGGCCTGACCTCCCAGCCGACTCGGAGAGTCGGTCGAGGTGAGATCGAGACCGTGAAGCATCCCTCACCGTCGACGTATCCGGAGATGTACGACGGCAGATCCACCATTCCCTGTTGTCGAGAGCCCGCGTGTTGCGCCGTCCGTAGATTTGCCACCGTCCCGACCGTACGGCCGGGGTGTGACAGTGAACGACGCCTCTCCCCGAGGGGATCAGTCGTTACGGGGTCATACCTCCGAGGAGGCAGAGGACTTCCCACGGCATTACCCGCCGTCTGTCGCCCCATCCTTGAGGTGAGGCAGCCGGTGAGGGCTTCGCCGTTATGAGCGGGTCTTCACATGGGATCACTCCCATGCAGGGCAAATCACTTACCCGACAAGGAATTTCGCTACCTTAGGCATGTTTGTTACTCCGCATCGCAGCTGGATGTTGCGTGCGCGGCCAGGTCATTTCTGCCTGACTCCTCATGTCGCCATGAGGATCGGACTGTATCTTCACGTTCTCGAGCGGCGTAGCTCGAGTGTGCCTGGCGTGCAGTCTCTGAGGATCCCGCTGGTTGCGGTTTCCTGCTGATTGTCCGCACCGGATGGATTTTCACTGCTCATCGCCCCATCCTCTGTCGAGGGTGTGACAGTGAACGAGTACCACCGGATACTCGGAGTTTCCAGCATATAGCCAGGTTTTACAACGGCCCTATTGTTGACCGTTATAGTTACGGCCGCCGTTTACCGGGGCTTAGGTTCAGAGCTTCGCCTTGCGGCTAACCCTTCCCCGTAACCTTCCGGCACCGGGCAGGCGTCAGTGCGTATACGTCGTCTTTCGACTTTGCACGCACCTGTGTTTTTAGTAAACAGTCGCTTGGCCCTGGTCTCTGCGGCCTCCTCGGGCTCGGGACGAAAAGTCCGTCACCCTACTAAGGCCCCCCTTCTCCCGAAGTTACGGGGGCATTTTGCCGAGTTCCTTAACCAGAGTTCTCCCGATCGCCTTCGTATTCTCTACGTGCCCACCTGAGTCGGTTTGGGGTACGGGCACCATGTCAGCTCGCTAGAGGCTTTTCTCGGCAGCATGGGATCAGTCACTTCACCTGAATCGGTTCGGCATCGCATCTCGGCGTTGAGCCCCACGGATTTGCCTATGGGACCGCCTACCTGCTTACCCCGGGTACAACCAGCGCCCGGTAGACCTACCCTCCTGCGTCCCCCCTTCGCTACCCGTCATCAAGTGGGTCGGTTCGGCCGAAGCCATCCCCTTAGCAACCTGAATTGGGTTGGGCGCGAACATGGTGGTACAGGAATATCAACCTGTTGTGCATCGACTACGCCTTTCGGCCTCGCCTTAGCTCCCGACTAACCCTGGGCGGATGAGCCTTCCCCAGGAACCCTTGGGCATTCGGCGGAGGGGTTCCTCCCCCCTCGTTCGCTACTCATACCTGCATTCGCACTCGACCACGCTCCACGACCGCTCACGCGACCGCTTCACGGCTGAGATCGACGCTCCCCTACCCATCAGATGATCCGAAGATCATCAAATGACGCAGCTTCGGCTCTGTGCTTGAGCCCCGTTACATTGTCGGCGCAGGACCACTCGACCAGTGAGCTGTTACGCACTCTTTCAAGGATGGCTGCTTCTAAGCCAACCTCCTGGCTGTCTGGGCAATCCCACATCCTTTACCACTGAGCACAGAATTTGGGGCCTTAGCTGGCGTTCTGGGCTGTTTCCCTCTCGACTATGAAGCTTATCCCCCATAGTCTCACTGCCGCGTTCTGGAGTACCGGCATTCGGAGTTTGGCTGATTTCGGTAAGCTTGTAGGCCCCCTAGACCATCCAGTGCTCTACCTCCGGCACTGAACACGCGACGCTGCACCTAAATGCATTTCGGGGAGAACCAGCTATCACCGAGTTTGCTTGGCCTTTCACCCCTAACCACAGGTCATCCCCCAAGTTTTCAACCTTGGTGGGTTCGGCCCTCCACGAGGTCTTACCCTCGCTTCAGCCTGCCCATGGATAGATCACTCGGCTTCGGGTCTACCGCCCGCGACTGAACGCCCTGTTCAGACTCGCTTTCGCTCCGGCTCCCCCTCTCGGGTTAACCTCGCCACGAACGGTAACTCGCAGGCTCATTCTTCAAAAGGCACGCCATCACGGCTACAGATCCAAAGATCTGCAAC
>CAWIHV010000006.1:135000-776005 GCA_963835985.1 uncultured Actinomycetes bacterium
GCGCGGGCGAGCCAGCGAGCCTGGTCGTCGAGGGTGGCCCGCGCCTTCACCATCTGCTCCGCCACCGACGCCGGCCCGGCGCCGCCCTTCGTCGTGCGGCGCAGCACCGCGGCGCCGGGCTCGAGGACGGGGAGCGCCTCGGGGCCCAGATCGGGCTCGGTGAGCACCAGCTCGTCGAGGCCCACGCCACGCTCGGTCGACGCCCGCACCAGCGCGCCGACACGTGCGTGCGCGTCGCGGAACGGCACGCCCCGCTGCACCAGCCACTCGGCGAGGTCGACCGCGGCCGCGTGTTGCCCGTCGGCCGCGGCCTGCATCCGGGCCGGCACCACCTCGGCGGTGGCCAGCAGGCCCGCGATCGCTCCCAGCGCGAGCCGGCACTGGTCGAGCGCGTCGAACAGCGGCTCCTTGTCCTCCTGCAGGTCGCGGTTGTACGCGAGCGGGAGGCCCTTCATGGTGGCGAGGAACCCGGTGAGATCACCGATGAGCCGCCCGGCCTTGCCGCGCGCCAGCTCGGCGATGTCGGGGTTCTTCTTCTGCGGGAGCATCGACGAGCCGGTGCTGTACGCGTCGGCCAGACGCAGGAAGCCGAACTCCTCGCTCGTCCACAGCACGATCTCCTCACCGAGACGCGACAGGTGCACCTGCGTGAGGGCGGCGACGAACAGCGCCTCGGCCACGAAGTCGCGGTCGGACACCGCGTCGAGCGAGTTGTCGAACCGGCGGGCGAACCCCAGCTCGGCCGCGGTGGCGTCGGGGTCGAGCGGCAGGCTCGAGCCGGCGAGCGCACCCGCGCCCAAGGGCGAGACGTCGGCACGCGCGATCGCGTCGCGCCACCGTTCGACGTCGCGTGCGAACGACCAGAAGTGCGCGAGGAAGTGGTGCGCGAGCAGCACCGGCTGGGCCCGCTGCAGGTGGGTGTAGCCGGGGACGTAGACGTCTCCCGCCGCGGCTGCACAGTCGACCAGCACCCCCTGGAGGCGGTGCACGTGGGCGGCGACGTCGGTGCCCTCGCGGCGCACGAACAGCCGCAACGCGGTGGCGACCTGGTCGTTGCGCGAGCGGCCGGTGTGGAGCTTGGCGCCCGCAGCTCCCGCGAGCTCGGTGACGCGCCGCTCGATGGCGGTGTGGATGTCCTCGTCCGACGGCACGAACGCGAACGAGCCGTCGGCCAGCTCCTCCCCCACCTGGTCGAGCGCGGCCAGCACCGCGGCCGCCTCGTCGTCGGTGAGGATGCCCGCGCGCGCGCCAGCCCGCCGACGTGCGCGCGCGACCCCGCGAGATCGTCCGGCGCGAGGCGCCGGTCGAACGAGAGGCTCTCGGTGAACGCGAGCAGCTCGTCGGCGGGTCCGTCGGCGAAGCGGCCGTGCCAGAGGGTCATCGGGAGCCGGGTCGCGAGGGACCACCCGCTGATGGGTCGGCCCCCGAGGGGCCTCCCTGCTCGCGCGCCCACGTCTCGACCGACAGCCCCCACAACCGCACGAAGCCGGCGGAGTCCTCGTGGCGGAACGTGTCCGACGCGTCGTAGGTCGCGAGGTCGTGGCTGTAGAGGCCCTGCTCGGCGCGCCGACCGGCCACGAAGCACCGGCCGGGCTCGAGGCGCAGCCGCACCTCACCGGTCACGAACTGCTGCGCGTGGCCCATGAAGGCGTCGAGCGCCTCCTTGAGCGGCGAGTACCAGAGGCCGTCGTAGACGAGCTCCGCGTAGCGGGGCTCGAGCCGCGCCTTCTCGCGCAGCAGGTCGCGCTCGACCGCGATCGACTCGAGGTCGGCGTGGGCGAGCAGCACCGCGAGCGATCCGGGGCACTCGTACGTCTCGCGGCTCTTGATGCCGACCCGACGGTTCTCGACCATGTCGAGGCGACCGAAGCCGTACGAGCCGACGACCGCGCCGAGCTCGATGATGAGCTCGTGGAGCGGCTTGGCGACGCCGTCGAGCGCGACCGGCACTCCCCGCTCGAAGCGCACGACGACCTCGCGCGGCTCGCGGGGCGCGTCCGCGACGTCGCGGGTCAGCGCGTAGGCGTCGAGCGGCGGTGACACCCACGGGATCCTCGATGATGCCGCACTCGATGGCCCGGCCCCAGAGGTTCTCGTCGATGGAGTACGGGCTCTTCTTGGTGACGCTGATCGGGATGCCGTGCTTCGCCGCGTAGTCCATCGAGTCCTCGCGGGTGAACCCCCACACCCGCACCGGCGCGAGCACGTCGAGGTCGGGCGCGAGGGCGCGCACCGACACCTCGAAACGCACCTGGTCGTTGCCCTTGCCGGTGCAGCCGTGCGCGACGGCGTCGGCGCCGAACTCGCGCGCCGCCAGCACGAGGTGGCGGGAGATCACGGGGCGCGACAACGCCGACACCAGCGGGTACTTGCCCTCGTAGAGCGCGTTGGCGTGGATCGCGGGGACGAGGAAGTCGTCGGCGAACTCGGCGCGCGCGTCGACGACGCGCGCCTCGACCGCGCCGGCCGCGAGCGCGCGCTCCCGGATGACGTCCCACGGGTCGTCGGCCTGCTGACCGACGTCGACCGCGAGCGCGATCACCTCGGCGTCCCACTCCTCCTGGATCCACTTCACCGCCACCGACGTGTCGAGACCGCCGGAGTACGCGAGCACCACTCGCTTGGGCATGTCGCTTCCTTCTGTCGTCAGAGATCTCTAGAGACCCGCCAGAGTCGCCAGGTCGGCGGCGACGGATGTGCCGCCGTCACCGTCCGTGCACACCATGATGATCGTGTCGTCGCCGGCCACCGTGCCCAGCACGTCGGGAAGCCCGGCGCGGTCGAGGGCGGAGGCGACGACGTGCGCGGAACCGGGGGGCGTCCGCAGCACCACGAGGTTCGCGCTGTGCGAGACCTCCACCACGAACTCCCCCATCACTCGTCGGAGGTGGTCGTCGGGCGCGGCGCGCTCCTTGGCGTGCTCGGGGATGGCGTAGGCCATCGCGCCGCCGGGGATGCGCACCTTCACCGCGCCGAGCTCCTCGAGGTCGCGGCTCACGGTCGCCTGGGTGGCGATCACGCCGTGCGCGGCGAGCATCTCGACCAGCTGGGCCTGGCTGGAGATGGCCTGCTCCTCGAGCAGACGCGCGATGCGGTGCTGGCGCTGGGGCTTCCCGAGCGTCGCCATCAACGCCGGATCCCGACGAGATGGGTGAGGACCGAGCACGCGCGCCGCGTGCATGCGGTTGGCCGCCTGCTGCCAGACCGCGGAGCGGGGCCCGTCGATCACCGATGCCGCGACCTCTTCGCCGCGGTGGGCGGGGAGGCAGTGCAGGAACCACACGTCGGGGTGCGCGCAGCGCAGCATCTCGTCGTCGACGGTGAAGCCGGCGAACGCGGCCAGGCGCGCCGCCGTCTCGTCCTCCTGCCCCATCGACGTCCAGACGTCGGTGTACACCGCGTCGGCACCCGCGACTGCGTCGTAGGGGTCGTTCCCGAGCTCGATGGTCCCGCCCAGGTTGCGGGCCCGCTCCACCGTGAGGTCGTCGAGCTCGTAACCGGGCGGTGACGCCACCGCGAGCTCCACGCCCGAGAGTGCGGCTGCGTAGGCGAGCGACGCGGTGACGTTGTTGCCGTCGCCGACGTAGGCGAGCCGCCGGCCGTCGAGCGAGCCCAGCAGCTCGCGCAGGGTGAGGAAGTCGGCCACCGCCTGCGTGGGGTGCGCGCGGTCGGAGAGCAGGTTGACGACGGGGATGTCGATGACCGCTGCCATCTCCTCGAGGGTCGCGTGCGCGAACACCCGAGCGGCGAGCACCGAGCAGAAGCCGGCGAAGGTGCGGGCGACGTCGGCCACCGACTCCCGGACGCCGAGACCGACCTCTTCGGGTCGCACGTAGATCGGGTGCCCGCCGAGGCTCACGACCGCCATCTCGGTGGACGCGCGCGTGCGGGCCGACGGCTTCTCGAACAGCATCACCACCCCTTGGCCGGTGAGCAGCTGGGGAATGCCCGACGGATCCGCCTTGCCCTTCTCCGCCGCATCGAGCACCGCGGCGAACTCGGCCGGGGTCAGATCGTCGACCTCGAGGAAGTGCCTTGCAGTCATGACGCGAGCACGTCCTTCAGGACGCCGCCCAGGATGGCGACGGCCGCGGCGATCTCGTCGTCGGTGACGAGCAGCGACGGCGCGAACCGCAGCGCGGTGGGCGTCACCGCGTTGACGACCAGTCCCGCGTCGAGGCACCCGCGCGCAACCGGGCCCGCCTCGATGCCCTCGTCGAGCTCGGCTGCGATCAGCAGGCCAGGGCCGCGCACGTCGGCGACGCCGTCGACGTCGAGCAGGGCCTTGGTGAGCACCTCGCCGGCGCGCGCCGCACACGCAGGCGCGTCGACCTCGGCCATCACGTCGAGCACGGTGCACGCGGCCCGCGCCGCGAGCGGCTGCCCGCCGTAGGTCGTGGCGTGGTCGCCGGGCCGGAACGCCTCGGCCACCTCGGTGCGGGCCCAACAGGCGCCGATGGGGACGCCGTTCCCGAGCGCCTTGGCCATGGTGACGATGTCGGGCTGCACGTCGTCGGCGTGCTGGTAGCCGAACCACTTGCCCGTACGACCGAGCCCGGTCTGCACCTCGTCCATGATCAGCAGCGCCTCGCGCTCGTTGCACAGTGCGCGCACGCCCTCGAGGTAGCCCGGGGGCGACGGCTGCACGCCGCCCTCCCCCTGCACCGGCTCCAGCATCACCGCGCACACCCGCTCGTCCATCGCCGCCGCCAGCGCGTCGAGGTCGGCGAACACGACCTGGCGGAAGCCGACCGGGAGCGGTTGGAAGGTCTCCTGCTTCTGCGGCTGACCGGTGGCGGCGAGCGTGGTGAGCGTGCGGCCGTGGAACGAGCCCCAGGCCGACAGCACGTGGAACCGATCGGGACCGCCGTTGGACTGGCCGTACCGGCGCGCCAGCTTGATCGCGCACTCGTTGGCCTCGGCGCCCGAGTTGGAGAAGAACACCTTGCCGCCGCCGCCGTGGAGCGCGTCGAGGCGCGCCGCCACCTGCGGCTGCCACTCGTTGAAGTAGAGGTTCGAGACGTGCAGCAAGGTGCGGGCCTGGTCGGCCAGCGCGTCGGCCACCGCGGGATGCGCGTGACCGAGTGCCGTGACCGCGAGTCCCCCGAGGAAGTCGAGGTACTCCTTGCCCTCGCTGTCCCACAGCTTGACGCCTTCGCCGCGCACGAACGCGACCGGCAGGCGACCGTACGTCTGCATGCCGTGCTCGGCGTCGAGTTGTTGGATGTCGTTGAACGCGCTCATGGCAGCACCATCGTTCCGATGCCCTCCCGGGTGAAGAACTCGAGCAGCAACGCGTGCGGGATGCGCCCGTCGAGGATGTGCGCGCTGCGCACCCCACCGCGCAGCGCCTGCAGGCACGACTCGAGCTTGGGGATCATCCCACCATCGACCTTCCCACCGGCGAGCAGCTGCTCGAGGCCGGAGGCGTCGGTGTGGTTGATCAAGCTCGATTCGTCGGGGTAGTCGGCGTAGATGCCGTGGACGTCGGTGAGGTACACCAGCTTCTCGGCCTGCAGCGCGAGGGCGATCGCACCGGCGACGGTGTCGGCGTTGATGTTGTAGGCCTGTCCCAGCTCGTCGACCCCGACGGTCGCGATCACCGGGATGAGCTCCTCGTTGCAGAGCTTCTGCACGATCGAGGCGTCGATGCTGGTGACGTCGCCCACGAAGCCGAGCCGTTCGTCGCGCATCTCCACCTTGATGAGCCCGGCGTCCTCGCCGGAGAGGCCGACCGCGTACGACCCGTGCTGGTTGAGCGCGGCGACGATCTCGCGGTTGACCTTGCCGACCAGCGCCATGCGCACGATGTCGACGCTCTCGGCGTCGGTGACGCGCAGACCGTCGACGAACTCGGGCTCCTTGCCCAACCTCCGCATGAGGTCGGAGATCTGGGGCCCGCCACCGTGCACGACGACCGGGTTCATGCCCACGAGCCGCATGAGCACGACGTCCTGGGCGAAGAGGTCGGCCAGCGCGGGGTCGTCCATGGCGTGGCCGCCGTACTTGATCACGACGGTCTTGCCGCTGAACGCGCGGATGTAGGGCAGCGCCTCGGCGAGGACATGCGCCTTCTCGAGAACCTCGGTGGCCGGATTGACGCCCTTCATGGTCGATTCCGTTCCGGCGTCCCGGCCTCCGGCCACGCCTCCACTTCATCTCTCACGACGTTCCCATGTTCTCGTCGACGTACGCGTGCGTCAGATCGGTGAACAGCATCGTGGCTTCACCGTTGCCGTGGTGCAGATCGCACGTGATCGTGATGTCGCGCTCTTCCATGGCCTTGGCCACCGCGTCCGCTTCATGGGCGGCGGCGATGCCGTGGTCGCACACGACGATGCCGTCGTAGGCGACGGTCACGTTCTCGGGGTCGAACACCGCGCCGCTCACGCCGAGCTCGGAGAGGATCCGGCCCCAGTACGGATCCTTGCCGTAGAGCGAGCACTGCACGAGCTGGCTCGACGCCACCTGCCGTGCCGCCAATTGGGCTTCGCGGTCGTTGCGGGCGCCGCGCACGTGCAGCGTGACGCACTTGGTCGCGCCCTCGGCGTCGGTGGCCATCTGGTGCGCGAGATCGGCACACGCGGCGGTCAGCGACTCCACGAACGCGGCGTAGGCCGGTCCGTGAGTCTCGGTGATCTCGTCGTTGCCGGCGGCCCCGTTGGCGAGGACGAGGACGGTGTCGTTGGTGCTCTGACACGCGTCGACGACGAGCGCGTTGAAGCTGGAGCCCACCGCGGTCTGGAGCGCGCGGGTGAGGGACGTCGGTGCGATGGTGACGTCGGTGGCGACCACCGCGAGCATCGTGGCCATCGAGGGCGCCAGCATCGCCGCGCCCTTGGCCATCCCGCCGATGGTCGCCGCACCGCCACCGGGGAGCGCGACCGGCTGCCGCGTGGTCTTCGGCACCGTGTCGGTGGTCATCATCGCCTCGGCCGCGGCCGCGCCCCACCGACCGAGTCGGCGCTCAGCTGCGCGCCGAGCTTCGGCACGCCCGATTCGACCGGGTCCATCGGCATGGGGATGCCGATGAGGCCGGTCTGGCACACCAGCACGTCGGTGGTCGCGCAGCCGACGGCCTGCGCGGTGAGCTCGCACATCCGGAGCGCGTGGGCCCGGCCCTGCCTCCCCCGTCGCCGCGTTGGCGTTGCCCGAGTTGAGGATCACCGCGGCGGCGCGACCGTCGGCGAGGTGCCGGCGGCTGATCTGCACCGGCGCCGCGGCGACGAGATTGCTGGTGAACACACCGGCCGCGGTGACGGGTGTGCCGTCGACGGTGGCGACCATCGCCAGATCGGGAGCACCCGACTCCTTGATGCCGGACGCGAGACCACTCGCTTTGAACCCGGGGACCGACGTGATCACGGCATGAGTCCGATCGTGGAGAGGGCGGTGGTCTCGGGGAGGCCGAGGACGAGGTTGGCGTTCTGCAGCGCCTGGCCCGACGCGCCCTTCACCAGGTTGTCGAGCGCACCGATGGCGAGCACGGTGTTGGTGCGGGCGTCGTAGCGCACGGTGACGTGCGCGGCGTTCGAGCCCAGGGTTGCCTTGGTGCCGGGTGAGTCGTCGGTGACGTGCACGAACGGCTCGCCGGCGTAGAAGTCGCGGTAGCCCGCGAGCAACCCGTCGGTGGACAGCGACAGACCGGCGACCGGACGCGCGTAACAGGTGGCGAGGATGCCCCGGGTCATCGGCACGAGGTGCGGCGTGAAGAGGACCTGCACCGCTTCGCCGGCGATGTGGCCGAGCGCCTGCTCCATCTCCGCGGTGTGCCGGTGGGTGAGCAGGCCGTACGCGTTCACGTTGTCGCTCGCCTCGGCGAAGAGGCTGGTGGCCTTCAGGCCCCGGCCGGCACCCGACACGCCCGACACCGCGTCGACCACGATGCCGGTGGGCTCCACCAGACCGGCCGCGAGCAGCGGGGCCAGGGCCAACGATGCGCTGGTCGGGTAGCAACCGGGCGACGCCACGTGCTTGGAGACGACGATCTCGTCGCGGTAGAGCTCGGGCATCCCGAACGCGAACTGGTCCACGAGTGCGGGTGCGGTGTGGGCGTCGCCGTACCACTGCTCGTAGTCGGCGGCCGGCAGCCGGAAGTCGGCGCCGAGGTCGACGACGTGGGCGACGGTGTCGACGAGGTCGGCGGCGATCGCCTGCGACTGGCCGTGCGGGAGGCACAGGAACACCAGGTCGAGGCCGGCGAGGTCGGCCGGCGCCACCTGCTCGTAGGTGAGCCCCTCGTAGGCGACGGCCAGCGACGGGTAGAGGTCGGCCACCGAGGCGCCGGCGTTGGAGTCGGCGGTGACCAGGGCGACCTCGATCTCGGGGTGGCTCGCGAGGAGGCGCAGGAGCTCAGCTCCCGTGTACCCCGATCCCCCCACGACTGCGGCCCGGTATGCCATCGGAGCAGTATACACGAGTCTGCATATCTATGCGAACAGATTCCCGGTCCTCCCTGATGATCACGCGCGTCGCAGTCGGCGGCCGCCGAACCAGAGCAGCACGCCACCGCCGAGCACCAGCTTCACCGCCACGATCCAGAGCGTGACGTCGCGACCGGTGTGACCGACGTCGGTGACGATCGTGGTCGGGTCGTCGGGGTCGTAGTGGATCCGCACCTTGGTGCCGAGGGCCGGTTGCTCCTCGCCCGTCTTCACCGACTCCGACGCCCGCACGACGGTGCCGTTGCGCGTCTCGAACTCGAGTCGTCGCTCGCCGTTCACGGGCACGACGACCGCGGTGGTGGCGACGCCGTGGGCGCGCAGGTCGGCGTCGTGACGCTGCAGCGAGAACACGAAGGTGCCGACGACCAGGCCCAGCACGATCAGCGCGGCGCCACCCCATGCGCACCAACGCGCGCTCTTCCGGCTGAGGCGGTGCGGCTTCGGACGGAGCGACGGGCGCGACGACGGGCTCGGGCACCGGCGCGGCGACGACCGGCGCGGCGCGGCGGCGGAGGTGTCCGCCGCGACTCGTCGTAGCGGGCCCGCTCGTCGGGATCGGACAACACCCGGTAGGCGGCGCCGACCCGGGCGAACCGGTCGCCGGCGTCGGCTTCGGCGGGTCGGGTGTCGGGGTGGAGCTCCTTCGCGCGTGCCCGGGTACGCGACCGCGATCTCATCGCGTGTCGCGTCGGGCGCGACGCCCAATTCCTCGTAGAGATCGCCGAGCGGTTGCCGGAGCGCCACGTGCCCATTGTGCTCCAGCGCCTGCGAGACTGCCCGCCGTGACCACCTGGGCCGGACTTCGAGCGCGAGGCGCCCGATCTGGCCGGTGCGATCCACGCCCGACTCACGGCAACGCTCCACGCCATCCTCGGAACCCTGCGGGCCGACGGTGCCCCTCGGCTCACCGGCCTCGAGGTCCACTTCGGCGAGGGTGAGCTGTGGTTGGCGATGATGCCCGATTCCCGAAAGGCCGACGACCTGCGCCGGGACCCCCGCTTCGCCCTGCACAGCGCCCCCGACGTCGGGCTGGTCGACGGCGACGCCAAGGTCGAGCGGCCGCGCGGTGCTGGTGACCGATGTGAACACGATCGACCGCTTCGTGGCGCGACTTCCCCAGGAGCTGCCGGCGAGCGGTATGGCCCTGTTCCGCGCCGAGCTCACGGACGCGTCGTTGGCCCGGGTCGAGAACGGCTTCATGGTGATCGAGGCGTGGCACCCCGGTCAGGTGCCGTGGCAGGTGCGCCGGAAGTAGGGTCAGGAACACTTCACCCCTGCGGGCGTTGGGTACGAACGAGTGGTGGTGACAGCTCGCCGTTGGTGGCATTCGCGATTTGGCGGCTCACTGGTGCGTGAGCTCGCGCTCGTCGTCGCCCTCCTGCTCCTCTACAAGTACGGGCGGTTCTTCACCAAGGGCCACGTGCAGACCGCGCTCGACAACGCCCGCGACGTCATCAGTCTCGAGCGCTCGCTCGGCGTGTTCACCGAGGCGCACCTGCAGGATCTGGTCCTGCGCGACACGGGCGTGGTGCGCTTCCTCAACGCCTACTACCTCGTCGCGCACGTCGCCGTGACCGCAGCGGCATTCGTGTGGCTCTACGTGCGCCATCCACCGATGTACCGCCGCTTCCGCAACGTGATGATCGTGATCACGACTGCGGGCATGTCCGTGCACCTGCTCCTTCCACTCGCGCCGCCGCGCATGTTCCCCAACCTCGGTTTCGTCGACACGGCCAAGGCGTTCGGTCCCGCGTCGTACGGCGCCGGCAGCCCGTACAAGGGGTTCGCCAACCAGTTCGCGGCCATGCCCTCACTGCACTTCGGCTGGGCGTTGGTGATCGCGTGGGCGGTGCTGCTCGCGACGAAGAGTCGTTGGCGCTTCCTCGTGCTCGCGCATCCCGTGCTCACGCTCGCCGCGATCGTGCTCACCGCCAACCACTACTGGCTCGACGCGGTCGTCGCGACGTTCCTGTTCGGCGTCGCGCTCGGTGTCGACTGGATCCTCGAACGCCGGCGGAAGCTCCGACTCGCAGGTAGCGCGGCGGCGACAGCTGTACCCGCGACGTACCGCCCGCGAGCGGAGCCGACGGGTTCATCGGCGGAGGGGTGTCGGCGCGCCCGATCCCCGCACTGAGCCGTCGTCGGTCGTTCAGCCTCGGAGCTCGGCGTCGTGCGCGGTGACGACGGCGTCGATCGCCCGCTGCCGCAGGCCGGCGACGTCGGCGTCGGTGAGCGTGCGGTCGCCGACCCGGAAGCGCAACGCGAACGCAAGGCTGCGGCGACCGGCACCGAACGAGTCGCTGGTGAACACGTCGAAGAGCCGCACGTCCTCGAGCTCGTCGCCCAGCGCGGTGCGGAGGGTCATCAGCACGTCGGCGGTCGCGACGGTGTCGGCGAGCACGAACGCGAGGTCGACGCTCGACGCCGGGAAGCGTGACGGCGCGCTGAACGTCCGGTCCCGGCGGGCGGCGTCGAGCAAGGTGTCGAGCACGAGCTCCGCGGCGACGACGGGCGCTTCGAGTCCCAACGCGGCGAGCACCTCGGGTGCGACCTCGCCGACGGTGCCCGCATCGTTGCCGTCGACGACGACACGCGCGGCGCGACCGGCGCGGTAGCCGGTGACGGTGTCGGGGCGCAGGCCGACATCGTGGATGCCGAGCGCGTCGAGCACGACCCGCACCACGTCGACCGCGTCGTACACGTCGACCGGGCGATCGTCCTCCACTGGTCGGCGTCGCACGCTGCCGGCCCACGCCAGCGCGACGTGCTCGGGCTCGTCGGGCAGCGGGCTGTCGCCGGCCCGGCGACGCTCCTGCGACCGCAGGAACACGCGTCCCATCTCGAACAACGCGACGTCGACCAGGCCCTGCGCCCGGTTGCCCGCCACCGCGCGCAGCAGCCCGGGCAGGACCGCGGTGCGCAGGACCGACTCCTCGGCCCGCAGCGGATTGGTGGCGCGCACGACCCGGTCGAGCGGCGCGCCGGCGCGTTCGAGGTCGGCAGGTGCGACCAACGAGAGGGTGATCGCCTCCGAGAGGCCCACGCCCACGAGCGCGTCGGCGACGAGCCGTCGCTCCTGCTGGCGAACCGTGAGCATGCCGACCTGTCCGTGGGTGTCGGGCAGGGTGCGGCCGACGCGGTCGAAGCCGATGCGGCGCGCCACCTCCTCGACGAGGTCGATCTCGCGCTCCAAGTCGGGGCGGAACGTGGGGGCGATGGCGATGACCGCGTCGCCGTCGGCGATGTCCTCGGGCGAGTCGAGGTCGATGCCGAGCGGCGCCAGCGAGTCCCACACGTCCTCGGCGTCGAGGTCGGTGCCGAGGACGGCGTTGACCCGGCTGGCGCGGAGACGGATGCGGGCGCGCTCGACCGGCGCCGGGTACACGTCGATCGCGTCGGGTGCGACCTGCGCACCGGCCACCTCGACCAGGAGCTCCATGGCCCGCTCGGCGTTGACCGCGATGGCGTCGGGGTCGATGCCGCGCTCGAAGCGCGCGCTCGACTCGCTGCGCAGCTTGAGGCGCTTCGAGCTCAGCGCGATGCCCATGCGTTCGAAGTAGGCCGACTCGAGCAGGATCTCGGTGGTGGTCTCGGAGACCTCGGAGGTGGATCCGCCCATGATCCCGGCGATCGCCTGCGGTGTGCGTTCGGCGTCGCAGATCAGCAGGTCGTCACCGGTGAGCGTGCGCTCGACGTCGTCGAGGGTGGTGATGGTCTCCCCGGGCTGGGCCGTGCGCACGACGATGCCGCGGCCGGCGAGGTGCGAGAGGTCGAACGCGTGCAGCGGTTGGTTGCGCTCGAGCAGCACGTAGTTGGTGACGTCGACCACGTTGCTGATCGGACGCATCCCCGCCTTCACGAGACGCTGCGCCATCCACGCCGGCGACGGCCCGATGGTCACGCGCGCCACCCGCGCGAGGTACCGGGGACAGCGCGCGGCATCGTCGATCACCACCGTGACGTCGCTGGACACCGACGCGTCGGCGAGGGCCACCGGATCGGGAACGGTGAAGTCGAGCGAGAAGTGGGCCGCGAGCTCACGCGCCACCCCGATGATGCACATCGCGTCGGGCCGGTTGGGCGTGATCGCGAGGTCGAAGATCACGTCGTCGAGGCCGAGCACCTCGCGCACGTCGCGACCGAGCTCGGTGGCCGGCTCGAGCCCGAGGATGCCGCCGTGGTCGTCGCCGAGTCCGAGCTCCTTGGCCGAGCAGAGCATGCCGTCGCTCACCTCGCCCCGGATCTTGCGGCGTTCGAGGGTGAAGCCCCCCGGCAGCGTCGCGCCCGACGGCGCGTACGGGACGACCATGCCGGCCACCACGTTGGGCGCGCCGCACACGACGCGGGTGACGCCGTCACCGGTGGTGATGTCGACCAACGACAGCTTGTCGGCGTCGGGGTGACGGACGACGTCGAGCACCTGGGCGGCGATGACCCCGATGATCTCCTCGCCGGGCTGCTCGACGCCCTCGACCTCGAGCCCGAGCTGGTTGAGCGCGGACACGACGTCGCCCACCGGGGTGCGGTCGATGTCCGGGGTGAAGTCACGGATCCAGGAGAGCGGTGCGCGCATCGGGGTGCCTCAGTACTGCGCCAGGAAGCGCACGTCGCCGTCGAAGAAGGTCCTGATCTCGTCGATGCCGTAGCGGATCATCGCGATGCGCTCGAGGCCGAAGCCGAACGCGAACCCGGTGTACTCCTCGGGGTCGATGCCCACACCGCGCAGCACGTTGGGGTCGACCATGCCGCAGCCGCCCAGCTCGATCCATCCGGATTGCGAGCACACGCGACAGCCGTCGCCGCCGCAGAAGATGCAGCTGACCGCGAGCTCGGCCGACGGCTCGGTGTACGGGAAGAAGTCGGGACGGAACCGCGTGCGGATGCGCTCGTCGTCGAACAGGCGACGCACGAACGTCTCGATGGTGCCGAACAGGTCGGCGAGGGTGATGCCGCGGTCGACGGCCAGCGCCTCGATCTGGTGGAACACCGGCGAGTGGCGCGCGTCGAGGGTCTCGTTGCGGTAGGTGCGGCCCGGCGCGACGACGAAGATCGGCGGCGCCATGGCCTCCATGGTGCGGATCTGCACCGGTGAGGTGTGCGTGCGGAGCATCACCTGTTCGGGGTCGCCCAGCTCGACGTAGAGGGTGTCCTGCATGGAGCGCGCCGGGTGGCCCGGCACCATGTTGAGGGCCTCGAAGTTGTGCCAGTCGTCCTCGACCTCGGGCCCCTGCACCACGCGGTAGCCCATGCCCACGAAGATGTCCTCGAGCTCGCGCTGCACCTGCGTGACGAGGTGGAGGTGGCCACGCGCGCGGCCGTGGCCGCCCAGGGTGAGGTCGAGGCGGTCGCGCTCCCCCGCCCGCGCGGCTTCGACGGCGGCGAGCTCGGCGCGGCGGGCGTCGACCAGCTCGGCGATCCGCGCGGTCGTGTCGGCCACCAGCTTCCCGGCGACCGGCTTGTCGGCGGGCTCGAGCGACTTGATCGAGCTCTTGAGCTCGGAGATCGCCGAGCCACGGCCCACGTAGGTGCGCTCGGCGGCGGCGAGCTCGGCGTCGTCGGCTGCGCTCGCGATCTCGGCGGCGGCGCGGTCGAGGTAGTCGTCGGGCAGGAGGCTCATTGCTCCTCCGTCTTGGCGCCGCCGGACCGCTCATGTGGCGGTTGAGCGGCGCCAGAACGTTGACGGGCCGACTCGAAGCACAGGACGGTGCCGGCCATCGCCACGTTCAGCGACTCGGCGGGGCCGGCCATCGCGATGCGGACGTGCCCGTCGAGGCGGGCGTCGACCGCGGCGTCGATCCCGTGGGCCTCGTTGCCGAGGACGACGGCGGTGGGCCGGGTGAAGTCGACGTCGGTGTGCGGGATGCCGCCTCCCGCGGTGGCTCCCAGTCGCTGCCGGCCGAGCTCACCGAGCGCGTCGAGCGCCTCCACCGCGTTCCATCCTTCCGACTCCGCGTCGACCAGCGGGATCCCGAAGATCGCACCCGCCGACGCCCGAACGACCTTGGGATTGTAGGCGTCGACCGATCCGGGGCCGAGGACGATTGCCGCCGCGCCCGACGCCTCGGCACTGCGCACGAGGGTGCCGAGGTTGCCGGGATCCGAGACACCGAGGGCCACGAGCACGAGCCCGTCGCGCGAGAGCGCATCGCGATCACGCGCGGGCATCGCCGCGATCGCCAGCACCGGCTGTGGGGTGCGGGTGGAGCCGACCTTCTCGAGCACGCCCTCCTTCAACGCGACGACGTCGACGCCCGCGGCGTCGAACCGGGCGCACAACGCCGGGAAGGCGGTCGCCACGCGCGGACCGAGGAACACCGACTCGATGCTCGCGCCTCGGTCGAGGGCGGCATCCACGGCCCGGGGTCCCTCCACGACGAAGGCACCCGCCGCGGCACGTGCCTTCGGATCGCGGAGCAGTTCGCGCAGTCGCTTGACCGCGCCGTGGCGTGGCCCGACGGAGGCTGCGGCCGGGTCAGGCAGCTTCGAGCGCCTCGCGCGCAGTGGTGACCGAGCGCGCCGAAGGCGGCCGAGTCGCGCACCGCGAGGTCGGCGAGGATCTTGCGGTCGACCTCGATCTCGGCGGCCTTCAGGCCGGCGACGAAGCGCGAGTACGAGATGTCGTTCTCACGACACGCCGCGTTGATGCGCACGATCCAGAGTCGGCGGAACTCGCCCTTGCGGGCCCGGCGATCGCGGAACGCGTAGTTGCCGGAGTGCATGACCTGCTCGTTGGCCTTGCGCACGCTCCGGCTGCGCGACCCGCGGTAGCCCTCGGCCTTGGCGAGGACCTTGCGGCGGCTCTTCTTGCTGTGGACGGATCGTTTGACCCTTGCCATCGGAGTTGCTCCCGATCAGGCGCGACCGAGCAGACGCTCGACGCGCTTCTTGTCTCCGCCGGTGACCTCGGCCGGGCGGGCGAGGCGGCGGGTGCGCTTGGTGGGCTTCTTCTCCAGCAGGTGGGCGCGATTCGCCTTGCGCTTGGTGATCTTGCCCGTCCCGGTCACCTTGAAGCGCTTGGCCGCGCCCCGGTGCGTCTTCATCTTCGGCATCTCACGCAGCTCCACTCTCGGGAGTCGGTTGGGTGTGCTGGTCCTCGACGTGCGGTTCTGGCTTGCTCGACGGCTTGCGACCGTCCTTGCGGGTGGGGTGCAACACCATGGTCATGTTGCGACCGTCCTGGCGGGGTGCGTTCTCGACCTCCGCGAAGTCGGCGACGTCGTCGGCGACCCGTTGCAGGATCTTCATCCCGAGCTCGGGGTGGGCCATCTCACGTCCTCGGAACATGATCGTGAGCTTCACCTTGTTGCCCTCGCCGAGGAAGCGGATGACGTGCTTCATCTTGGTGGTGTAGTCGTGCTCGTCGATCTTGGGCCGGAACTTCATCTCCTTGATGACGACGTTCGTGGCCTTGCGCTTCGACTGCCGCCGACGCTGTTCCTGCTCGTAGACGTACCGGCCGTAGTCCATGATCCGACAGACGGGCGGGTTGGCGTTCGGCGCGACCTCCACCAGATCGAGCTCCTGGTCTCGGGCCTGCGCCTGCGCCTCGGGCAGGGGGCGGACCCCCAGTTGCTCGCCGTCGGCGCCGACGAGGAAGACCTCGCGGGCTCGGATGCGGTCGTTGATCCTGACCTCGTGTGCAGCTATCTGGTCACCTACTCGGTTCGTGGCTTCCTCGGGGGAGAGGAACTGGGCCCGGACGCGACGATGGCGGACACGGGATGTCCGCCATCAAGCAGCCACGCGAAGTGGCCACGCAACATGCGGACCTGGCTCACCTGGTGGTGGTGCTGGGTGTTGCTCGGTGGCCAGGTGGGGATGCTGACACCATGAAAGGGGTCAGTTCCCACTTCCCTGCTTTGCCGGTCACGACCGGATTTCCTGCCAGGATACACGGGTGAGCAGCATCTGGACACCATCAGGCGAGCATCGACCCGAACCGGACCCCGAGCCCGACGCAGGATCCGGGGTGCCGCCCGAGGGCGAAGCGGTCGAGATGACCCAGGAGCAGTACCAGGAGCTCATGCAGGCCCGGGCCGAGCTGGCGGCGATCCCGGTCGCCGACATCGTGGCCAACCACGCCATCGGTCTCCAGCAGCTGGCGGTCATCCACCTCCTCCCCGACCCCGACGCCGGCGGTAGCCCC
The DNA here is from genome assembly GCA_963835985.1 of uncultured Actinomycetes bacterium. GTDB lineage: Bacteria > Actinomycetota > Acidimicrobiia > IMCC26256 > DASPTH01 > DASUAS01. The sequence goes on from CAWIHV010000006.1 coordinate 151,591, forward strand.
GGGGAGCCCCGCCTGGCCGAAGCCGGCCTCGCCATCGACGCGTTGGGTGCACTGGTCGACACGCTCGGTGACCGCCTCGCCCCCCACCACGAGGCGCTCCGGGAGGCCGTCACCCAGCTCCGGCTCGCCTTCGTGGAGCTCTCTGCACCCCAGTGACCGAGCGCCGGTGACACCACCTCCCGATTGACCACGGCTCCCCGATGACCACGGCGATCGAGCGGTACGCACTCATCGGCGACACGCAGACCGCGGCCCTCGTCGGCGACGACGGCTCCCTCGACTGGCTCTGCGTGCCCCGCTTCGACAGCGGCGCCTGCTTCGCCGCGCTGCTCGGCGACGACTCGAACGGGCACTGGGGCATCGGACCCAAGTCGGGCGCCCGCGCCACCCGTCGGCACTACCGCGACGGCACCCTCGTGCTCGAGACCGAGTGGGACACACCCGAGGGCACCGTGCGCCTGATCGACTGCATGCCGGTCCGCGACGAGCACATCGACGTGGTGCGGATCGTCGAGGGCGTGAGCGGGCGCGTCCCCATGACCATGGACCTCACCGTGCGCTTCGACTACGGGAGCATCCTCCCCTGGGTGCGCGCGGTCGACGACGGCGTGACGTTCGTGAGCGGGCCCTACGCGGTGCGGCTCTCGACCCCGGTGCACACGCACGGGCACGACTTCCGTCACACCGCCGACTTCGAGGTCGGCGGCCGGCGACCGGGTGCCGTTCGTTCTCACCGGACTCCCGTCGTACCTCCCGTGGCCCGAGGTGCCCGACGCCGAGGCCGCGCTCGATCGGACGACGGCATTCTGGCGGGAGTGGTCGGAGAGCGCGACCTACGACGGCGAGTGGCGCGACCTCGTCCTGCGCTCGGCCATCACGCTGAAGGCGCTCACCTTCGCACCCACCGGTGGCATCGTCGCGGCGCCCACGACGTCGTTGCCGGAGCGGATCGGCGGCGTGCGCAACTGGGACTACCGGTACTGCTGGCTGCGCGACGCGACGTTCACGATCTACTCGTTGACGAGCGCCGGCTTCGAGCACGAGGCGGTCGCGTTCCGCGACTGGCTCCTGCGCGCGGTGGCAGGTGACCCCGCACACCTCCAGATCATGTACGGCGCCGCCGGCGAGCGCCGCCTCGACGAGTACGAGATCGACTGGCTCTCCGGGTACGAGAAGTCGGTGCCGGTGCGCGTCGGGAACGCGGCGCATCGGCAGTTCCAGCTCGACGTGTACGGCGAGGTGTTCGACTCGCTGCACCAGATGCGCTGTCTGGGCGTCGACGAGGATCCCAACGCCTGGGCACTGCAGACCGCCATCCTCGAGTTCCTGGAGTCGGGGTGGCGCGAGCCCGACGAGGGCATCTGGGAGGTGCGCGGTCCCCGTCAGGACTTCGTGCACTCGAAGGTGATGGCCTGGGTCGCGTTCGACCGCGCCGTCAAGGGGGTGGAGTCGTTCGGGCTCGACGGTACGGTCGACCGTTGGCACGCGTGCCGCGACGCGGTGCGTCGCGAGGTGCTCGAGGAGGGCTACGACGCCGAACGCAACACGTTCACGCAGTACTACGGGTCGAAGGAGCTCGACGCCAGCGCACTGATGATCCCGCTGGTCGGGTTCCTGCCCGGTGACGACCCGCGGGTCGCGGGCACGGTGGACGCGATCCAGCGCGAGCTGATGCAGGACGGCTTCGTGCTGCGCTACCGCTCGGAGGACGGTGTCGACGGCCTGCCCCCGGGTGAGGGCGCGTTCCTCCCCTGCTCGTTCTGGCTGGCCGACGCGCTCGGCATGCTCGGGCGCACCGAGGAGGCACGGGCGTTGTTCGAGCGCCTCGCAGGTCTGGCCAACGACGTCGGGCTCCTGTCCGAGCAGTACGACCCCGTATCGGGGAGGCTGCTCGGCAACTTCCCGCAGGCGTTCACCCACGTGTCGTTGATCAACGCCGCCAGCAACCTGTCGAGCGGCGCCCGACCCGCCGTGCACCGCTCCACCGGCGAGGACGGGATGGGCACCTCGGCTAGGTCGTCGTGATCCCCACCCTGTGCCGCGACCGCGACCAGGTGGTCGTCGAGACGGCGGGCGACCGGCCAGCCGAGGTACACCGCCACGTGCATCACGACCTCCTGGAGCTCCTCGTAGGAGAGCTCGTTCGCACGCAGGGTCGCCTCGAGGTGCTCGGTCACCTCGGCGTCGACCCCGAGCTCCGCGCTGCAGCAGATCGCGATCAGGCGGCGGTCACGCGAGGTGAGGTACTCGTCGCGCGTCCACACCTCGCCGTAGAGGTAGTCGTAGTAGGCACGGCCGCGGAACGCGGTGGTCGCGGACGGCGCCTTGACGCCGTGCACCGAGGCGTACGCCGACTCGCCCCGCGCGCGGCGCACCTCGTCGTCCACCGGGTCGGTCCACGGGACGAACTTCGGGAGCTGCATCTCCTCGCCGCGCTCCTCGGCGATCTTCGCCATCGCGGTGAGGATCCACTGGTTCATCGCCGAGCCGCGGGGCCACCCGGTCTGGGTGCCGAAGAACAGCAGGAACTCGTCGATCTCCTCGTTGGTCACGTCACCGCTGTTGAGCGCGGCGTACGTGTGGGTCTCCATCGGGACCGGTGCTCCGGCGACGCCGACGCAGGCCAAGGTGATCCATCGGCGGTCGCGCGGCGTGAGCACGCCCCGGCGCCACATCTCGCCGAACACGAACCCGATCACGCCGGCGTCGATGTAGGCGCCCATGGCAGGCGGCGCCGGTGTGGTCATGATGTGCTCGTACTGCGCGGCGGCGTCGGCCTGGCGCTGGTGCCGGTCCGTCCACTCAGACTTCATGTGCGCTCCTCCTCGGATTCCTTGGGCATGAGATCGGTGGGGCCGGGGATGCCCATGGCGGGATCCCACCACGCCGGGTAGATCGGCGCCAACGCGGTGGCTGCGTCGAGCGCGGCGAGCTCGTCGGCCGTGAGCTCGAGCGCGGCGGCGGCGAGGTTGTCGTCGAGCTGCTCGAGGCTGCTGGCGCCGACGATGGCGGAGGTGATCCCCGGCTGCGCGAGCACCCACGCCAACGCGACCTGCGCCATCGACACCCCGCGACCGTCGGCGACCGTGGCCAGTGCGACCAGCGCCCGCTCCCCGAGATCGGCGTCGACGGGTGGGAACGTGAACGTCGTGCGCCGACCCCCACCCGCCTCCCTTCCCTCGGCGGCTCGGTACCGACCGGTGAGGAAGCCGCTCGACAGCGGGCTCCACACGATCACGCCCAGGTCGTCGGCGATGCACTCGGGGATGAGCTCGTGCTCGGCCTCGCGCGCGACGAGCGAGTAGTAGAGCTGCGTGGCGGTGAACGCGGGACGCCCGAGGGCGCGTTGACGCGCCACCGCGGCCGCGGTCTCCCACGCCCGGAAGTTGCTGGTGCCGACCGCGCGCACGAGGCCGCGGGTGACGAGATCGTCGAGCGCGCGGAGCGTCTCCTCGATCGGCGTGGTGCGGTCGGGCCGGTGCAACTGGTACAGGTCGATGTGATCGAGGCCGAGCCGACCCAGGCTCGCCTCGCACGCGGCGACCACGTTGTCGTAGGAGAGCGCGCCGGCGTCGTGCGATCCGAACCCGCACTTCGTGGCCACGAGCACGTCGTCACGACGACGACTGCCCAAACGCTGCACGCAGCGGCCCAGGATCTCCTCTGACTGGCCGTTCGCGTACACGTCGGCGGTGTCGATCAGGTTCACGCCGGCGGCGAGCGCACGGTCGACCATCGCGCGGGCGTCGCGCTCGTCGACGGTGGTGACGGGCGGCATCCCCGACCCGAAGGTCATCGCCCCGAGCGAGAGCACCGACACCTCGAGCCCGCTCGCCCCGAGGCGCCGACGCTTCATTCTCATTCGACCGGCTTGATCGCGGTGGCTTCCAGTGCGCCCAGCGGACCCGGCACCAGGCGGAACCTCACCGCGATGTCGGCCGCGATGGTGCGGCTGCCGTCGGCGATGGCGGTGCAGTGGAACGGGAAGCGCATCCCGCCGCCGGCCTCGATCTCACCCCGGCCGACGACGTCGTCGAAGGTCGCGATCCGTCCCGAGTAGAGCGCTTTCACGGCACGATCTTGGAGATCGGGAGCTCGATGATGCCGTTGGCGCCGAGGTCGAGCAGCTCGGGGATGAGCGTGTTGATCTCGCTCTTGGCCACCACCGTCTCCACCGCGAAGCCGTCCTCGCCGAAGAGCTTCGACACCGTGGGCGACTTGAGCGCGGGGAGCACCGCGATGACGCCGTCGAGGTTCGCGGCGTCGACGTTGAGCTTGAGGAGGACGCGACCGCGCGCCTCGAGCGCGCCGGTGAGGAGGCTCTGCAGCTGCTCCATGGCCTTGCGCTTCTCGGGGTCGGCGTACGCGGTGGGATTGGCGATGAGCTCGGTGTACGACACGAGGATGGTGTCGAGGATGCGCAGCCCCGCGGCACGCAGCGCGCGACCGGTCTCGGTGATCTCCACCACCGCGTCGGCGATGTCGGGCACCTTGGCCTCGGTGGCGCCGTACGAGAGCTCCACCCGGGCGTCGACGCCGTGCTGCTCGAAGTAGCGGCGGGTGACCTCCGGGTACTCGGTGTGCACGACCAGACCCGGCGGGAGGTCGCTCACCGACCGCGCGGTGGAGTCGGCCGCGACCGCGAGCACCATGCGGATCGGACGCGCCGTCGCCTTCGAGTAGTGCAGCTCGCTGAGCGTGACCACCTCCGCGGCGCGCTCCTCGATCCAGTCGCGTCCGGTGATGCCGACGTCGAACATCCCGTCGGCGACGTAGCGCGGGATCTCCTGCGGCCGGAGGATGCGCACCTCGTCGACGCGTGGGTCGTCGATGCTGCCCCGGTAGTCGACGTCGGAGCCGCGCGAGCACCGCGAGGTCGGCGTCCTCGAACAGCTGCATCGTGGCGCGCTCGAGTGAGCCCTTGGGCAGGACGAGGCGGAGCATCACTGACCTTTCTTGGCGATCTGGCGAAGCAGGTTGACCATCTCGACCGCGGTCGCGGCCGACTCACATCCCTTGTTCCCGACTGCGCCGCCGCACCGGGCGAGGGCCTGGTCGAGATCGTCGACCGTCAGGACGCCGAAGACGATCGGCACGCCGGTGTCGAGCGACACCCGCATGATCCCCGACGCGCACTCCCCCGCCACGTAGTCGAAGTGCGGCGTGTCGCCCCGGATGACCGCGCCGAGGCAGATCACCGCGTCGCATCCGTCGAAGGTCGCGAGGCGCTGGGCGACCAACGGGATCTCGAACGCGCCCGGCACCCAGTGCACGGGGACGTCGTCGAGCCCGGCCTGGCGCAGCGTGGCCAGTGCGCCGTCGAGCAGGGGCGTCGTGATGTGGTCGTTGAACCGACCCGCGACGATCGCGATGCGCATCCCCGTGGCGTCGAGCGCGCCCTCGTACTCCTGGTAGGTACCCATGCAGCGTGTCGTGTCGTTCTCGAAAGCAGGTCTAACTGGTGCCGAGACCCTCGTCGGTGATCTCGAGGAGGTGCCCCATCTTCTCCTGCTTGGTGCGCAGGTAGCGGATGTTCTCCGAGTTGGGCAGCACGTGCAGCGGTACCCGCTCGACGATCTCCAGACCGTAGCCCTCGAGCCCGCCGTACTTGGCGGGATTGTTGGTCATGATGCGCATGGTCGACACGCCGAGGTCGACGAGCATCTGCGACCCGATGCCGTACTCGCGCGAGTCGGCCGGGAAGCCCAGCTCCACGTTGGCTTCGACGGTGTCGCGACCCTGGTCCTGGAGCGTGTAGGCCCGGATCTTGTGGCCGAGGCCGATGCCGCGACCCTCGTGGCCGCGCAGGTAGACCACGACGCCCGTGCCCTCCCGCGCGATGAGCTCCATCGCGGCGTCGAGCTGCAGACCGCAGTCGCAGCGCATCGATCCGAACACGTCACCCGTGAGGCACTCGGAGTGCACGCGCACCAGCACGTGCTCCTTGCCCGCGACCTCGCCCTTCACGAACGCCATGTGCTCGGTGCCGTCGAGCAGCGATTCGAACACGTAGCCGGTGAAGTCGCCGTGACGGGTGGGGATCCGTGCCTCGGAGACCCGTCGCACCAGCTTCTCGCGATGACGGCGGTAGCGGATGAGATCGGCGATCGAGATGAGCTGGAGGCCGTGCTCGGCGGCGAACGCCTCGAGCCGCGGCATGCGGGCCATGGTGCCGTCGTCGTTGACCACCTCGGCCAGCACCCCAGCTGGTTGCATGCCGGCGAGTCGAGCCAGGTCGACCGCGGCCTCGGTGTGACCGGCGCGCTTGAGCACGCCGCCGTCGCGGTAGCGCAGCGGGAAGATGTGCCCGGGCCGCGCCAGGTCCTCGGGGCGGGTCGCGGGGTCGAGCAGCGCGTGCACCGTCGCGCAGCGGTCGGCGGCGGAGATGCCGGTGGTGGTGCCGTGCCGGGCGTCGACCGACACCGTGAACGCGGTGCGCTGGCTCTCGGTGTTGTCGGCCACCATCAGCGGCAGCCGCAGCTCGTCGAGGCGGTGACCCTCGACCGGCATGCAGATCACGCCGCTCGTGTGGCGGATCATGAACGCCATCGCCTCGGGCGTCATGGCCTCGGCGGCCATGATGAGGTCGCCCTCGTTCTCGCGGTCGGCGTCGTCGACGACGATCACGAGCTCTCCCCGCGCGATGGCGGCGACGGCGTTCTCGATCTCGGTGAAGGGCATCTCAGTGCTCCTCTTGCTTGGTGAGCAGGCGTTCGACGTACTTGGCGAGCACGTCGACTTCGAGGTTGACGGGATCGCCAGGCCGCTTGGGACCCAGCGTGGTGACGGACAGCGTGTGCGGGATGACGGCGACGTCGAAGGTCGTGGCCTGGTCGTCGAGGGCGGCGACGGTGAGGCTGATCCCGTCGACGGTGATCGAACCCTTCTCGACGACGTAGCGCAGCACCGCGGCGGGCGCGGTGAAGGTCATGCGGGTGGAGCCGTCGGGCAGCGCGGTGCGGTCGCGAAGCGCGCCGACGCCGTCGACGTGGCCCTGCACCACGTGACCGCCGAGGCGGTCGGCCAGGCGCACCGGTCGTTCGAGGTTCACGGGGTCACCGGCGACGAGCGATCCGAGCGTCGTGCGGTCGAGGGTCTCGGTGACCGCATCGGCGGCCCAGCCGTCGTCGAGCAGCTCGACCACGGTGAGGCAACAACCGTTCACCGCGATGGAAGCACCGAGCTCGGCGTCGTCGAGCACGGTCTTGGCCACGATCTCGAGGCGCGCGCCGCCGGCGTTCGGGGTGATCGCACGCACGGCGCCGAGCTCCTCGACGATGCCGGTGAACATCAGGCGACGTCCTTGCCGTTCGGCCACGGAGGCGGCCCGTCGCCGGGCGGCTCGTACTCGAGGCGCACGTCGGTGCCGACGCGGGCGACGTCGACCAGGCGCCAGCGGGCGGCGTCGGCGATGCGCGAGGGACCCGCGAGGTCGAGCGCCGGGCGGCCGTCGCGCCCGAGCACGGTCGGCGCCACGTAGGTGACGAGCCGGTCGGCGAGGCCGGCCTCCACCAGCGAGCCGCTGAGCGCGGCGCCGCCCTCGACCAGGGCTTGGAGCACGCCGAGCCCGGCGAGCACCTCGAGGGTGGCGGCGAGGTCGACGCCGGTGCCGCTCGCCGCGGGCGGGACCGTGAGCACCTTGGATCCCGCCGCCAGCCAGGCGCGCTGCGCGGCGTCGGGCGTGGCGTCGGTGGTGACGACGAGCGTGGGCGCGAGCTCGGCGTCGAACAACGGACCTTCGGCCGGGACCCGCCCGGTGGCGTCGAGCAGGACCCGCATCGGCGTCGGGCCGTTCGGGCCGGCGGCGTCGCGCACGGTCAGGCGGGGGCGGTCGGCCAGCGCGGTGCCCGCGCCGATGACGACGGCCTGCGACTCGGCCCGGAGGCGGTGGGCGTCGGCGCGGGACGCAGCGCCGGTGATCCAGCGCGACGATCCGTCGCGCGCGGCGACGCGGCCGTCGAGGCTCATGGCCGTCTTCACCACGGTGAAGGAGCGACCCCGCCGACGGTGCAGGAGGTAGGGCGCGAGGGAGCGGGCGGCGGCTTCGGCGCCGACGCCGACGTCGACGGTGACGCCCCGGTCGCGCAGCTGGGTGATGCCCAACCCGGCGACGTCGGGGTCGGGGTCCTCGAGCGCCACGACCACGCGGGTGACGCCCGCCTCGGCGAGCGCGACGACACAGGGTCCGGTCCGACCCTGGTGCGCGCAGGGCTCGAGGGTGGTGAACACGGTGGCGCCGCGAGCGCGGTCACCGGCTTCGCGCAGGGCCTCGATCTCGGCGTGGGGACCGCCGGGTGGCTGCGTGGCGCCCTGGCCGACCACCTCACCGTCGCGCACGACGACCGCGCCGACCCACGGGTTGGGCGCGGTCCACCGACGGGCGGACTCGCCCCGGGCCAGTGCCCGGTCCATGAGCTCGGTGTCGGCGACCACCTGTCGTGCTGCTCCGTCTCCCCTGGTCGCCTCGGGATTCGACCGTCGAAATCGAGGAAGTCAGGAGGGGTCGCAGCGACGACGGGCTCGTGGCCGAGCCACGGGTCCTGGTCTGCGCCCTCTCCCATCCGGACTCTCACCGTCGGCCCCGGCTTCTGACCGGGTCGACCACACGACTGGCTGTCGTGGGCTCGCGGGCTCCCAAGTTGTTAATGCCTCCCATTATAACGAGGGGCACCCCACCTGGCCACCGCCGGTCGGGACTTCCACCCAACCCCGAGGGCATTCACTTGTGGACTAGCTGTGTGGAGGAGGAAGTGTACGCCCGGGGTCCGGACGGCCACCCAGCGTCACACCAGGTCGATAACCGTCCGGATGCCGACGCCGGCGGCGAGGTCGGTGAAGGCGTCGTTGATCTCGTCGAGCGGGCGGCGGGCGGTCACCAGCGCCTCGAGGTCGAGCTGGCCGGCGCGCCACATGGCCACCATCCGGGGGATGTCGCGGAGCGAGTTGCAGCTCCCGAGGAAGCAGCCCATCAGCTTCTTCTCGCTGATGCCGAACAGCACCAACGGATCGAGCTCGAGCTTGCCCTCGAGTGGGGGCGCGCCCACGAGCACGATCGAGCCGCCGGCGCGGGCCGCCTCGACCCCCACCGCGGCGAGGGCGGCGACGCCCGCGCACTCGAACGCGTAGTCGGCCCCCACCCCCGTGAGGTCGCGGGTCGCGGCGAGGACGTCGTCGACCTTCGGGTCGATGACCGTGGTCGCACCCATGGTGGTGGCCGCCTCCCGGCGCCAGTCGAGCGGGTCGCTGGCGATGATCTGCGCCGCGCCCGCCGCGCGCGCACCCTGCACGACGGACAGGCCGATCCCGCCGAGACCGAGCACGAGCACGGTGGCACCGGGTTCGACCTTGGCGGTGTTGAGCACCGCACCCACGCCCGTCTGCACCGCGCAGCCGATGACGCACGCGGTCTCGAGCGGCGTGTCGTCGGGGACCTTCACCGCGCCGGTCTCACTGCACATGGCGTACTCGGCGAAGCCGCCGACCCCGAGCCCGCGGAACACCTGCTGGCCACCGCGCGACAGACCCGTCGAGCCGTCGAGGAAGGCACCGCCGAGCACCGCCGAGTTGTTCACGCAGCAACCGGGCTGGTCGCGCTGGCACCAGTAGCAGCGGCCGCACGGCGCGATGGGCGTGAGCACGACCTTGTCACCCGGCGCGACCATGGTGACGCCCTCCCCGACCGCGTCGACGACCCCCGCCGCCTCGTGGCCCAGCACCGACGGGCTCGCGCCGTAGGTGCTGTGCAACGCGGTGTAGTCGGAGTGGCAGATCCCGCAGTGGTGGACTCGGACCCGCACGCGCCCGGGTGCCGGATCGTCGATGTCGACCTCGCCGATCGCGAGCGTGGTGGTGCCGGCTTCGTAGAGCGCTGCGCGCATGGTTCTCCCTTAGTGAGGTCGGCCGCCGCTCAGCAGGTCGAGGGCGTGCGGGAGCGCGGGCAGGATCACCTCGAGGCACTCGAGCGCGCCGTTGCTGGAGCCGGGCAGGTTGCACACGATCGCAGTGCCGACGGTGCCACACACGCCGCGCCCGAGCATGCCGAACGGCTTGCCGGGCGTGTCGCTGGCGCGCCGCATCGCCTCGGCCAATCCGGGTGCTTCACGGTCGATCACGATGCGCGTGCCCTCGGGAGTGAGGTCGCGCGGCCCGAACCCGGTGCCCCCGGTGGTGAGGACGACGCCGGTGAAGCCGGCGACCAGGTCGCGCAGCGCGAAGGCGACCTCGTCGATGCCGTCGGCGGTCACCTGGTGATCGACGACCGACCACCCGGCGTCGGCGAGGCGGGCGACGACCTTGACGCCGGCATGGTCCTCGCGGGTGCCTTCGTGCACCCCGTCGGACACGACGAGCACCTTGGCCACCAGGTGGACGTTGACCTCGGGCGCAGGGCTCACCGGGTGCGACCCGCTTCCGCCGCTGCGAGGATGGCGCGCGCGGCGGCAACGGGATCGTCGGCGCCGAACACCGCGCTGCCCGCGACGAGGATGTCGACGCCCGCAGCCGCGGCATCGCCCGCGGTGTCGACGTTGATGCCCCCGTCGATCTCGATCTCGCACGAGAGGTTGCGGGCGTCGATCTCCTTGCGGACCGCAGACACCTTGTCGAGCACCTCGGGGATGAAGGCCTGGCCGCCCCAGCCGGGGTTCACGCTCATGACCAGCAACAGATCGATCAGGTCGAGATAGGGCATCACCGTGTCGACCGGGGTGGGCGGGTTGAGCACCAGGCCGACGCCCACGCTGCGGGATCGCAAGTCGTCGAACAGAGGCCGCGGGTCGCCGAGCTCGACGTGCACGATGCACCGGTCGGCGCCGGCGTCGGCGAAGTCGGCGAGGAGCACACCGGGGTTGTCGACCATGAGGTGGCAGTCGAGGAAGAGGTCGGTGTGCTTGCGCAGCGACTTCACGACCGGCGGGCCGATGGTGAGGTTGGGCACGAAGTGGCCGTCCATCACATCGACGTGCAGCAGCGATGCGACGTCGCGCACCCGCTCGATGTCGGCCCCGAGGCGCGCGAAGTCGGCCGACAGGATCGACGGCGCCAGCTTGAGTGCCCTCATCGCTCGCACGCTAGCTCTCCCCATGTCGTGTTCAGAGGGAGGTCCGCTCAGGGGGTGCGCCGCAGCGCGAGCACGTACATGCCGTCGGTGCCGGCGACCTGCGGGAGCAGGAGCGCACCGCGACCGTGCGGACGCCACGGCGGACCCGGCGGCGCGAGCGCGTCGAACCCGGGCAGTGCCGTGGCCGCCCACTCGTCGACACCGACGGTCTCCGCCGCGGTGAGCGTGCACACGGAGTAGACCAACGTTCCGCCCGGGCGCACCAGCCGCGCCGCGGCAGCAAGGAGCTCGCGCTGCAGCGCGGCGAGCTCGTCGATCGTCTCGGCCTGCAACCGCCAGCGGGCGTCGGGCCGGCGACGGAGCACGCCGATGCCGCTGCACGGCGCGTCGAGCAGCACGCGGTCGAACGCGGCGTCGACCAGTGGTGGGGCGAGACCGTCGCCGACCACCGGGAGCAGGTGCGCGAGCCCGATCCGATGGCGGGCCCCGTCGATCATGCGCACGCGCCCGGCATCGACGTCGAGGGCGACGACCGAGCCGTCGCTCCCGACGCGCTCCGCGATGGCGGTGGCCTTCCCGCCGGGTGCGGCGGCGAGGTCGGCGATCCGTTCGCCGGGTTCGGGGGCGAGCACCGCCACCACTGCCTGGCTCCCCTGGTCCTGCGGAGTCGCCCGGCCGTCGGCGACCGCGTCGAGGCGTCCGGGATCGCCGACGCCGCGCACGATCAGCGCGTCGGCCACCAGGCGGCCCGCCTCCACCTCGGCCCCCGCGGCCTGCAGCTCTTCGGTGAGCGCGGCCGGGGTGACGCGGCGCGGGTCGGGCCGCAGCGTGACCGCGGCCGGCTCGTTCATCGCCGCGAGCGCGGTCCGGGCGTCCGTCGCGCCGAGCTCGGCGGTGAGGCGCGCCACGAGCCAGTCGGGGTACGAGAGCGCGGTGGCATCGTCGGCCGGCTCGGGCCACGGCTGCGGGAGCCGGGTGAGCGCGCGCAGGTTGGCGTTGACGAACCCCTTGGCGCGCGGTGAGCGCGCCGCGACCGCGTCGACGGTCGACGCCACGGCCGCGTGCGGCGGGGTGTCGTGCAGCAACTGGTACGCGCCGAGGCGCAGCGCGGCGCGCACCGGCGGATCGAGCCGGTGCACCGGGCGCTTCAGCACCTGCCCGAGCAGATCGTCGAGCCGGCGTTGCGAACGCACCGTCCCGTAGACGAGCTCGGTGGCGAAGGCGCGGTCGCGGTCATCGAGGTTCGTCTGCGCCAGCATCGCCGGCAACACGACGTGCGCGTAGGCACCGTCCTCGATGCGGAGCAGCGCGTCGAGGGCGACGACCCGCGCCGTGGTCGCCGCCGTCTTCGTCGGTGGGCTCACGTCCCGAGCAGCGGATCGGGCGCGCGCCGGCCCGCCAGCCACGCATTGGCATCCATGGCGCGGCGACCCTCCGGCTGCACCTCGACCAGCTCCAGCGCACCGTCGCCGGTGGCGACGCGCGTGTGCCCGAACACCGTCCCCGGCTCGGCGTCGATGCACGCCGACAACGGTCGCACCCGCCACACCTTGAGTCGCGTGCCGTGATCGGTGGTCCACGCGCCGGGACGCGGGTTCCCGGACCGCACGACGCGCGCGAGATCCTCGGCCGACTGCTCCCAGTCGAGCGCGAACTCGTCGACCGAGAGCTTGTCGGCGTACGTGGGCTCGCCCCGCTGCGGCTCGGGTCGCACCTCGGGAATGCGCGGCAACGTCGCCACGAGCAGCTCGGTGCCGAGCGTGACCAGCCGGGCGCGCAGCTCCCCCGCGGTCTCCGACCCACCGATGGGGGTGCGCTCGCGCGCGTACACCGGTCCGGTGTCGAGGCCGGCTTCGAGCGCCATGATGCACACTCCGGTCTCACGATCGCCCGCGAGCATCGCCCGCTCGACCGGTGCCGCGCCGCGCCAGCGCGGCAGGAGCGAGAAGTGCACGTTGACGAACCCGTGCGGCACCGCGTCGAGCAGCGCGGGAGGAAGCAGCTGACCGAACGCGACCACGACCCCGATGTCGGCACCCGTTGCCGCGACCTCGTCGACGACCTCGCTCGACTTCTCGGGCGTGCGCACCGGTACTCCCAACGTCTCCGCCGCTTCGCGCACCGGGCTGGGGCTCGGCTCGCTGCGGCGGCCGCGTCGACGATCGGGTTGGGTGACGACCAGCGCCACGTCATGGCCCGCCTCGTGCAGCGCCTCGAGCGCCGGAACCGCGTCGGCAGGCGTGCCGAAGAAGACCAATTTCACCGTGCCGGCCTATCTGAGATGCAGTGGAGTCGTGCCCAGAGGGCGCGACGACGGAGCGGAATCGACCATCGGGATGGTCAGAGACCGCGGTCGTGGCCCGCGCGGGGTGGGAGCAGTTGCCCCCATCTCGCGGGTGCGCATGTCGCGCAGCGCCTCGCGGCGCACGTCGGGCTCGACCCGGTCGAGGAGCAGCACGCCGTCGAGGTGGTCGATCTCGTGCTGGATCATGCGGGCGAGGAGGTCGTCGCCCTCGAGCACGAGCTCGTTGCCGTCGAGGTCGAGCCCCCGCATCGTCACCCGCTCCGAGCGCACCACCTCGAAGCGGTAGCCGGGCACCGACAGGCAACCCTCCTCCGAGAGCACCTCGCCGTCGCGCTCGACGATCTCGGGGTTGATGACGACGGCGGGACCTTCGCCCTCGTGCAGGTCGAAGGTGAACAGCCGCTTGCGGACGCCGACCTGGGGCGCGGCGAGGCCGATGCCGTCTTCGAGGTCCATGGTGTCGTACATGCCGTGGACGAGGGTGACGACGTCGGCGTCGATGTCGTCGACGTCACGCCGCGCGCTGCTTCAGCACGGGATCGCCGAAGAGTCGCAGCGGGTACATGCCTCCAAGTTACCCGCCGAGCCCCTCGATTCCCGGCGAGCGCCGTGCGTTTCCGCCGAGCCCCTGCGTTTCCGCCGAGCCCGTTCAGATCCGACGGGGATCGACGTCGATCCGCAGCCGCCCCTTGGCGCGGGCGGCCTCGACGCCCGGTCGGGCCAGCGCGTCGCAGAGCTCGCCCACGGACGGGCTCCGCAGCAGCGCACTGCTGCCGTCGGCGACGGGACCCAGGACCGTCACCCCGGCCGCGGCCACGGCCGCGCACGCGGCCGCGACCGCATCGGCTGCACCCCGCGCCTCGGCCAGCCCGCCGAAGGGCGGGAAGCCGAGCGCCTGCCGCCGTGGGATCTCGGCGGTGACGACGTGCATCGGATCGCCGTGCCGCACCGCCTGCACCACCTCGTGGTCGGGCATCCGGGTCTGCAGGAGGAGGCGACCACCCTCCCTCGGAGATGGGTCGCCCAGCAGCCGGGCGCCGCGGACGAGCAACCAGAGCGCCTGCTCGGCCGCGCGGGCCCGCGGCGCGAGGAGCTCCTGGTCGAGCTCCAGGTACGCAACCAACCCGACGGGGTCGCCGACGCGGTGGAGCACCGCCTCGGTCCCGATGAGCACGGGGACGTCGGGCACCTCGTCGGTGGCGGCGTCGACCGAACCCACGTCGGTGCGCGGCAGCAGCGCGGCGAGGTCGTCGCGCACGCGGGTGATGCCGGGACGGACGGCGCGGAACGTCGCGCCGTGGCAATGGAGGCAGACCTGCGGACGCGTCGACCCGCACTGCGCGCAGCGGAATCCGGCCCCCTCCGACGGGGAGGCGGTCTGCTCGACCGTCGCGCCGCACACCTCGCAGCGCGCCAGCTCGTGGCAGGTGCGACACGCGAGCAGGCGCGCCCGGCCGCGCCGGTTGAGCACACACACCGCCCGCGCACCGCGATCGACCGTGTGCCGAAGCGCGTCGGCGAGCGCCGCGCTCAGCAACCCGTGGCCCGGCTCTTCGTCGCGCTGATCGACGACATCGACGCGCGGCCACGAACGCGACGGCGTGGTCACACTGGGCGGACTCACTGCGACGATCGCGTCGACGGTCGGCGCGGGCGTGAGCACGCGGACCGCCGCACCGTGGCGCACGGCGCGCTCGAACGCGACGTCGCGCGCGTTCCACGTGGGCGCGCGCTCGTCTTCCAACGCCTCGTCGCCCTCGTCGAGCACGACCACCGCCGCGAGATCGGGCACCGGCGCCCACACCGCGCTGCGACCCCCGATCACGACGCAGGCCCCGGCGCGGGCACGCGCCCAGTGCGCCGTACGCACCGCGTCGGAATGCTCCGACCCGAGCGTCACCACCTCGCGCCCTTCCGCGTGCAACCTCCGCGCCAGCACCGCGGCACGCGTCGCCGAAGGATCGATGACGATCGTCGACCCCTCCGGCGCGAGCGGCACCGGCACCGCCCCGCGCGGCGCCACGACCTCCACCTGACGCCCTTCGAGCGGCGGGCCCGGATAGACCGCCGTCTCGGGCTCCGGCGCGACCAGGGAGGTGATCAGGTTGGGCGCGGTCGCGGCGCGCAGGAAGGTGGCGAGCGGTCCGGCCCACCGCCACGCGGCCCAGCGGCAGAGCTCGACCACGTCGGGCGGCGGACCGGCCGACGAGACCGCGAGCACCTCGCGCAGGTCGGTCGCCTCGGGCTGCTCGACGTCGGCGTCGACGACCCAGCCGCGCACCCGCCGCCCGTGCAGCGGCACGCGCACGATGGTGCCCACCTCGACGGGCGAGGCGAGCGTGCCGGGAAGGAGGTAGTCGAACCCCCGGTGGATGGCCGGGACGTCGGGCTGGACCCGGAGAACTCTCAGGCGAGAGATTCGGCGGCCTTCTTCAGCGCTTCGGCGTGATCGGTGCGCTCCCACGTGAAGTCGCGGTCGCTGCGCCCGAAGTGCCCGTAGGCCGCCGTCTGCTGGTAGATCGGCCGGCGCAGGTCGAGGCGCTCGATGATCGCCGCCGGCCGGAGGTCGAAGATGTCCTTGACCAGACCGGGGAGCTTGTCGGGGTCGACCTGCGAGGTACCGAACGTCTCGACCATCACCGACACCGGGTGCGCGACACCGATCGCGTACGCGACCTGCACCTCACAGCGGGTGGCGATGCCCGATGCGACGACGTTCTTCGCCACGTGACGCACCGCGTACGCCGCCGAGCGGTCGACCTTGGTCGGGTCCTTGCCGCTGAACGCGCCGCCGCCGTGACGGGCCATGCCGCCGTAGGTGTCGACGATGATCTTGCGGCCGGTGAGGCCGCAGTCGGCGTGCGGTCCGCCGAGCTCGAACGCACCGGTGGGGTTGACCAGCACCTCGTACTCGTCGCCCGCGAACACGTCGGGGACGGTGGGCTTGATCACGTGCTCGATCAGGTCGTTGCGCATCTGCCCGTCGATGTCGATGCCGGGTCCGTGCTGGCTCGAGATCAGCACGGTGGTGAGCGCCTTGGGCCTGCCGTCCTCGTAGACGATGCTCACCTGCGTCTTCCCGTCGGGGCGCAGGTAGTCGAGGATGCCTTCCTTGCGGACGGCGGTGAGACGACGGGCGAGCCGGTGCGCGAGCCAGATCGGCATCGGCATGAGGTCGTCGGTGTCGTCGCACGCGTACCCGAACATCATGCCCTGGTCGCCGGCGCCGACTTCGTCGTAGTGGTCGGTGAGGCCGTCGCGGATCTCCTTGGCCTTGTCGACGCCCATCGCGATGTCGGGCGATTGCTCGTCGATCGACGTGATGACCGCGCACGTGTTGGCGTCGAAGCCGAACGCGCTGCTCGAGTAGCCGATGCCGCGCACGGTGTCGCGCACGGTGCGTTGGTAGTCGATGTTCGCCTGGGTGGAGATCTCCCCCGCGACCACGATCAGGCCGGTGGTGCAGAGCGTCTCGCAGGCCACGCGGCTCTGCGGATCCTGCTCGAAGATGGCGTCGAGCACGCCGTCGCTGATCTGGTCGGACATCTTGTCGGGGTGGCCCTCGGTGACCGACTCCGACGTGAACGTGAAGTGACTCATGCTTCCCTTTTGTGGTCGAGCAGGCGGGCGACCTTATCCAGGATGACCCCCGCGAGGTCGGATTTTGCCTGCAGTGGGAGTGCCTCGCGCCCGCCGTCGGCGTCGAGGATCACGGCCCGGTTGGTGTCGACCTCGAACCCGGCGTCGGGTTGCGAGATGTCGTTGCCGACGATGAGGTCGAGGCGCTTGGTGCGCAGCTTCTCGGCGGCGTGCTCCACCAGGTCGTCGGTCTCGGCCGCGAACCCGACCAACACCTGACCGGCGGCCTTGTCGCGCCCGAGGTCGACGAGGAAGTCGTGGGTGGGCTCGAGCACGATCTCGGGGATGCCCTCGTGCTTCTTGAGCTTCCGGTTCGGCGGTTCCTTGGGCCGGAAGTCGGCGACTGCGGCGGCCATGACCACCACGTCGTACGACGAGGCGCGGGCCATGACCGCGTCCTGCATCTCCGCTGCGGTCTGCACCGACACGATCTCGACGCCCGACGGCGCGGGCCGGCCGATGGTCGTGACCAGGGTGACGTCGGCGCCGCGGCTGGCGGCCACCTCGGCGATGGCGTAGCCCTGCTTGCCCGACGAGCGGTTGGTGATGATGCGCACCGCATCGATCGGCTCGCGAGTGCCGCCCGCGGTCACCAGTACCCGTACCCCGGCAAGGTCGTTGGGACCCAGGATGCGCTCGGCCGCCGCCACGATGTCGGCGGGATCGGCGAGTCGCCCCTCCCCCTCGTCACCGCCGGCGAGCCGACCCGACTCGGGGCCGACGACGTGCACGCCGCGGCGCCGCAGGGTGACCAGGTTCTCCTGCACGGCCGCGTGCTCCCACATCTCGGTGTGCATCGCCGGGGCCACGAGCACCGGCGCCCGGGTGGCGAGGAGGGTGGCGGTGAGCAGGTCGTCGGAGATGCCGTGCGCGTACTTGCCGAGCACCGCGGCGGTGGCGGGGGCGATGATCACCAGGTCGGCCTGCTGGCCGAGGTGCGTGTGCGGGATCGGCTCCGGTCCCGTGCCGCCGTCACTGAACAGGCTCGTGCGGGCCGGCTCGGAGGCCAGGGCCGAGAAGGTGAGCGCGCCCACGAACTCGAGCGCCCCGGCCGTGAGCACCGGGGAGACGAACGCACCGGCGTCGACGAGGCGGCGGCAGATCTCGACCGCCTTGTACGCGGCGATGCCGCCGCTCACGCCGAGGACGATGCGTGAGCCTCGCAACCCGGTCAGGACTACGCGCCTTCGCTGGGCCCGGCTTCGGCGGCGAGCTCGGCGGCCGCCGCCTCGGCTGCGGCAGCCTCGGCCGCGGCGATCTCGGCGAGCTCCTCCTCGGTGGGGAGCGGCACCGACTCGATCTTGCCGACCTCGATCTCCTCCATCGCGATGGAGAGCGGCTTGCGCGACACCGATGTGACCTGCGGCGGGACGATCTTGCCGAGTCCCTCGCCGAGCTGGTTGTAGTAGTCGTTGATCTCGCGGGCGCGCATCGCCGACAGCGTGACCAGCGTGAACTTGGAGTCGACCCGTTCCAGGAGCTCTTCCATGCGGGGGGTCATCAGGCTCGGGCGCGTGGCCATGGGTCAATCCTTCTCGAGGGAGCCCGAAAGGATACCAGCCACCTCGGCCACGACCCGCTCCAGGTCGTCGTTCACCACCACGTGGTCGAATTCGGGCGCTCGCGCCATCTCTCGCTCAGCCTCCAACAGGCGACGAGCCAGCACCGACTCGGTCTCCGTCCCCCGGCCCTCGAGCCGAGCACGGAGGTCAGCAAGGGTTGGTGGGCGCACGAACACGAGCACGGCGTCCGGGAACTGCTGCCGCACCTTGAGGGCGCCCTGGACGTCGATCTCCAGCAGCACGTCGACCCCGGCGGCCAGGTGCTCGTCGACGGGTCCACGCGGCGTGCCCTTCAGGTCGTCGAAGACCTCGAACGACTCGAGGAACCCGCCGGCGTCCCGCAGCGCCTCGAACGCCTCGCGGGACACGAAGCAGTAGTCCTGCCCGTCCACCTCCGAGGGGCGACGGGCACGCGTCGTGTAGGAGACCGATTCCCACAGGTCCGGGAACTGCTCACGGAGGCGGGCGACGATGGTGCCCTTGCCGACCCCGGACGGGCCGGCGATGACGAGCAGCACTCAGGCGCTGCGGGCGATCTTGGGGTGGCACAGGAGGCCCTCGCGCTGGTTGCGCCCGAGCCCGCGCAGCCGGCGGCTCTCGCTGATGTCGAGCTCCTCCATGATGCGGCGCGCCTGGACCTTGCCGACCCCGGGGAGCGACTCGAGCACGCTGACGACCTTGAGCTTCGCCAGCACGTCGTCGCGCGTGCCCTGGTCGAACAGCTCACCGAGCCCGAGCGATCCTGCCTTGAGCTTCACCTTCACCTCGGCGCGCGTACGGCGCGCCTCGGCCGCCTTCTGCAGTGCAGCTTGACGTTGCTCGGCGGTGAGCGCAGGGGGCAGTGGCATCCGGCTACCTCCGGGACGACGGCGGCGGCCAGTATACGCAGCAGTTGCCGCCTGACAACTGGGCCCGAGGCCGGGTCAGGAACCCTCCGGAGGGAGACCCTCGGCCACCGCCCGCGCCACCTCGGCGGCGGCGCGCTCGGGATCGTCGGCGCCGGTGACACTGCGACCGATCACCAGCCAGTCGGCACCACGCGCGATGGCGTCGCCCGGCGTGTCGACGCGCGCCTGGTCGTTGACGTCGTCGCCCGCGAGTCGGATGCCCGGCACCATCGTGCGCAGCCCGCGCGCACGTGCGCGTTCGACGTCGCTCCCGGCACACACGACGCCGTCGCACCCCCCGGCGCGCGCGACGTCGAGACGTTCGTCCATCGCGTCGACGTTCGGATCACTCGTGAGCACGGTGACCGCGAGCGCAACGGGACGCGCGTGGCCTGCGTCGCGCGCACCGTCGGCAAGACCGTCGACACCGGCGCGCAGCATGGCTTCACCCCCGGCGGCGTGGAAGTTGAGGAAGTCGACACCGTGGCGTCCGAGCACGCGCGCGGCCCGACCGACGGTGGTGGGGATGTCGTGGAGCTTCAGATCGGCGAAGACCAGGAACCCCTTGTCCCGCAAGGCCTGGAAGGCATCGGGACCGGCCTCGGCGTAGAGCTCGAAGCCCACCTTCGCCACCGAGAACCACGGCTGCACACGCTGCGCGATCGCGAGCGCGGTGTCGAGGTCACCGACGTCGAGCGCGAGGGCCAAGTGGTCGCGCGGGCTACTCGTGGTCATGCATCCTCCAACGTACCGGTGAGGTCACGCACGCGCGCGACGTCGTGACGCGCGCACCAGTCGACGAGCTCGTCGAGCACGCGATACGGCGCGCGAGGGTCGCGGAAGTTGGCGGTGCCGACTGCGACCGCGCTCGCGCCGGCCAGCAACATCTCGACCGCGTCGACACCCGTTTGCACGCCGCCGGTACCGATCACGGGAACGTCGGGCAACGCACGCGTGACCGTGCGCACCGCGCGCAAGGCGATCGGTTTGATCGCGGGTCCCGACAGTCCCCCACCGCCACCGCCCAGGACGGGCCGGCGGGTCTCGGCGTCGATCACCAGCGCGAGGACGGTGTTCACGAGGGTGAGCCCGTCGGCGCCGGCGTCGACCGCAGCGCGGGCGATCTCGGTGAGATCGGTCACATTCGGCGACAGCTTCGCGAACACCGGCAGCGCCGTCGCGCCACGGACCCGCGCACGACCTCGCCGGTCGCGCGCGCACTGTGAGCCCAAATGCCTCCCTGTTGATCGGACGCGTGGAGGTTCGGGCAGCTCGCGTTCACCTCGACCGCGAGCACGTCGGCGCCGTCGAGCATCTCGGTCGCGCGCGCGAAGTCGTCGATCGTGTGACCCCACACCGACGCGATGACGCGCGCGCCGGTCGCGCGCAGCGAGGGGAGATCGTGCGCGAGCCACGCCTCCATCCCGGGTCCTTGGAGACCGACGGCGTTCACCATCCCCGACGCGGTCATGTGCAGACGCGGCGCGGGCTTCCCCGCCCACGGCTCGGGACTCACCGACTTGGCCGTCACCGCACCCAACCGGCTGGGATCGCCGAGGCGCGCCACCTCGTCGCCGTGGCCAAACGTCCCGCTTGCGGTCAGCACCGGACTCGGAAGGGAGAGGCGACCCAGGGTCACCGCGAGATCGACCATCACACTTCGAGGCGGAGCTGGCCGTCGCGGTGGTACTCCTGCAGGGAGCGCACGGTGGCCTCGGTCGACTCCCACTCGACGATCCCGGCCGACGCCGCCAGCGCCGCGGCCACAGTGGTGACGCAAGGGATGCCCCGGGCGGTGGCGGTACGGCGGATGTGGGCGCCGTCGGCCCGCGGGCCCCGACCTCGGGGCGTGTTCACCACCAGGTCGACCTTCCCCGACTGGAGCAGCTCGACCGCGTCGATCCCCGGCGAGGCGACCCCATCGGTGAGCTTCCCCACCACCATCTCGACTTCCAGTCCGTCGCGCTCGAGCACCTCGGCAGTGCCGGCAGTGGCCACGAGCTTGTAGCCGAGCTCCGCGAAGCGACGAGCGGCCACGACACCAGCGACCTTGTCCCGGTCGGCCAGCGAGAGGAACACCGTGCCCTCACGGGGTATGCGGTTGCCCGCCGCGGTCTGGCTCTTGGCGAACGCCATGCCGAACGTGCGGTCGATGCCCATCACCTCGCCGGTGCTCCGCATCTCCGGACCGAGCACAGTGTCGACGTCGGGGAAGCGGTTGAACGGCAGCACCGCCTCCTTCACCGCGACGTGCCCACCCTCCGCGGGCGGTCGCAGCAGACCTTCCTCCCGGAGCTCGGCGAGCGTCGCGCCCACCATCACCCGGGACGCGACCTTGGCCAGCGGCACACCGGTCGCCTTGCTCACGAACGGCACCGTGCGGCTGGCGCGCGGGTTGGCCTCGATGACGTAGAGGTCGTCGTCCTTCACCGCGTACTGCACGTTGAGCAGGCCGCGCACGTCGAGCGCGTCGGCGAGGGCGCGGGTCTGGGTCTCGATCCGGGCGACCATCGCCGCCGACAGCGTCTGGGGCGGGATCGCGCACGCGGAGTCGCCGGAGTGCACGCCGGCCTCCTCGATGTGTTCCATCACGCCACCGATGATCGACTCACCCGTGGCGTCGCGGATGGCGTCGACGTCGACCTCCACGGCGTCCTCGAGGAAGCGGTCGACCAGCACCGGTCGCTCGGCCGACAGCCCGCCTTCGCGTCCGAGGCTGCCCTCCGCGGCGAGCTCTTCCATCGCGGTGACCAGGCTCTCGTCGTCGTAGACGATCTGCATGGCGCGTCCACCGAGCACGTACGACGGGCGCACCAGGACCGGGAAGCCGAGTTCGGCGGCGATGGCCTGCGCCTGCTCCGTGGTGGTGGCGGTGCCCCCCGGCGGCTGCGCGATGCCGAGGCGGGTGCACAGCGCGTGGAAGCGCTCGCGGTCTTCCGCGAGGTCGATCGAGTCGGGGCTGGTGCCCAGCACACTCACACCGGCCCTCTCCAAACTCCTGGCCAGCTTGAGCGGTGTCTGACCTCCCAGAGCCACCACCACCCCGACGAGCTCGCCACCGCCCAGGGCGGCTCGTTCCTGCAAGCGTCTGCACACCGCGAGGACGTCTTCAAGGTGGAGCGGCTCGAAGAAGAGGCGGTCGCTGGTGTCGTAGTCGGTGGAGACGGTCTCGGGGTTGCAGTTGAGCATCACCGTCTCGAAGCCGGCGTCGGACAGCGCGAAGGCCGCGTGGACGCAGCAGTAGTCGAACTCGACACCCTGCCCGATGCGGTTGGGGCCACTGCCCAGGATGACCACCGCGGGCCGGGTGAGGGGTGCGACCTCGTCCTCGTCTTCGTAGGTGCCGTAGTGATACGGCGTCCGCGCCGCGAACTCCGCCGCGCACGTGTCCACCGTCTTGTACGTGACCTGCGACACCCGCGCGATGTTCGTGCGTCGTACGACCACGCTCTTCCGGAACGCCCCAGAGATAGGCGAGCTGCGCGTCAGTGAAGCCCGCGCGCTTGACCTTGCGCCACTCACGACGCGACAGGTCGTGCGGCGCCCGTCCAACGAGAGACGCACGCAGGTCGCCCAGTGAGCTCAGGTGCTCGAGGAACCATGGATCGATCCCAGTGGCTCCATGGAGGCGCTCGACCGACACGCCACGCCGCAGGGCCGCATCGAGCAGGAAGGGCCGCTCCGGCGTCGCTTGCGTCACCATGCGCAGCAGCTGATCAGGGGAGTGGGCGTCGTACTCGCGCTCCGTCGGATCGCAGTTGAGCCCCCAGCGCCCGGTCTCGAGCGAGCGCAGCGCCTTCTGCAGGCTCTCGGGGAAGGTGCGCCCGATCGCCATCACCTCGCCGACCGACTGCATCATGGTGCCGAGCACCGGCGACGCGCCGGGCAGCTTCTCGAACGCCCACCGCGGCACCTTGGTGACCACGTAGTCGATGGTGGGCTCGAACGACGCCGGCGTCTCGCCGGTGATGTCGTTCATGATCTCGTCGAGCCGGTACCCCACCGCGAGGCGCGCCGCGATCTTGGCGATCGGGAACCCGGTCGCCTTGCTCGCGAGCGCGCTGCTCCGCGACACGCGCGGGTTCATCTCGATCACCACGACGTCGCCGTTCGTCGGGTTCACCGCGAACTGGATGTTGGAACCGCCGGTGTCGACGCCGATGCGGCGGATGCACGCGAACACGTCGTCGCGCAGTCGCTGGTACTCGACGTCGGTGAGGGTCTGCGCGGGCGCCACCGTGATCGAGTCGCCGGTGTGCACGCCCATGGCGTCGAAGTTCTCGATGGAGCAGATGACCACGACGTTGTCGGCGTGGTCGCGCATCACCTCGAGCTCGTACTCCTTCCACCCCGCGATCGACTGCTCGATGAGGATCTCCGACACGGGACTGGTCGCGAGCCCGTGGGCGGCGACCTTCCGCAGCTCGTCGGCGTTGGACGCGAAGCCGGTGCCGCTGCCGCCGAGGATGAACGAGGGCCGGATGATGAGTGGGTAGCCGACCTGCTCACCGATCTCCATCGCTTCGTCGAGTTCGTAGGCGAAGCCCGACTTCGCCACGCTGCAGACCGATCTCCTCCATCGCGGCCTTGAACTCGTGCCGGTTCTCCGCGGTGTTGATCGCCTCGACGCTGGCGCCGATGAGCTCGACCCCGTACTGCTCGAGCACGCCGGCGTCGGCCAGCGCGATCGAGAGGTTCAGCGCGGTCTGGCCCCCGAGCGTGGGCAGCAGCGCGTCGGGACGCTCGCGCTCGATGATGCGGGTGAGGCTCTGCACGTCGAGCGGCTCGACGTAGGTGGCGTCGGCGAACTCGGGGTCGGTCATGATCGTCGCCGGGTTGGAGTTCACCAGCACCACGCGGTAGCCCTCGTCGCGCAGCACGCGACACGCCTGCGTGCCCGAGTAGTCGAACTCGCAGGCCTGGCCGATCACGATCGGCCCGCTCCCGATGATCAGGATGGTCTCCAGGTCGGTGCGCTTCGGCACTAAGCCTGCTTTCTCGAAGAGGCTCGGTCATCAGGCGTGGTGAAGTCGTCGAACAGGTAGCGCGGCGTCGTGCGGACCCGGCCCGGCCTCCGGATGGTGCTGCACCCCGAAGGCGGGCGCGTCCAGCAGCCGAAAGCCCTCGACCACGCCGTCGTTCAAGTTCATGTGTGTGAGCTCGACGCCGCCGCGCTCGGAGAGCGCATCCGGACGAGACGGCGTAGTTGTGGTTCTGGCTGGTGATCTCGACCCGGCCGGTGGCCTCGTGGCGCACGGGGTGGTTGCCGCCGTGGTGGCCGAAGCGCAGCTTGTAGGTGTCGCCGCCGAGCGCGAGCCCGAGGATCTGGTGCCCGAGACAGATCCCGAACACCGGCGCTCGACCTATCAATCCACGTACCGCATCGATGGCTCCGGTCACTGCGGCGGGATCACCCGGACCGTTGGACAAGAAGACACCATCCGGCTCACGAGCGAGGACGTCCTCCGCGGTCGTCGACGCCGGAACGACTTCGACGCGACAACCCACGCCGAGAAGATGTTGCAGGATGGTGCGCTTGATGCCGAAGTCGTAGGCGACGACGCGGAACGGCGCGTCGTCACTGCCGGCGACGTAGGGCTCGGGCGTGGTGACGGTGGCGACGAGGTCGATGCCGTCGGTGCTGCGCGCGCCCTCGACCGCGTCACGCACCGCGGCCTCGTCGGTGCCGAACGCACCCGGGAGCGCGCCCTCGTCGCGCAGGTGGCGGGTGAGGCGGCGGGTGTCGACGCCGCTGATCCCGGGCACGCCGTGACGCACCAGCAGGTCGTCGAGGCTCCCCTGCGCGCGCCAGTTGCTGTGGTGCGGCGCGAGGTCGCGCACCACGACACCTGCGCAGAACGGACGGTGGCTCTCGGCGTCGTCGTCGTTGACGCCGTAGTTGCCGATGTGCGGGTAGGTGAAGGTGATGACCTGCCCGGCGTACGAGGGATCGGTCACGATCTCCTGGTAGCCGGAGAGTGCGGTGTTGAACACCAGTTCGCCGGTCGTCGCCGTGACCGGAGCACCGATCGCCTCACCTTCGAACTCGGCGCCGTCGGCGAGGATCAGGATCGCGTCGGTCATCGCGTCGCCTTCCCCTCGTGGACGACCACGTCGCCGAAGAGGATCGTGTGCTTGACCTTCCCCCGCAACGCGCGTCCGGCGAACGGCGTGTTGCGCGCCCGACTCGCCAGGCCATCCGGTTCCACCACCCACTCCTGCGCAGGGTCGAACACGGTGAGGTTCGCAGGCGCGCACCGGCGCGACCGGCCCTCCGTGGGCGTCCAATCCGGCGAGCGCCGCCGGACGCCACGACAGCGCGGCCAGGGCATCCGCCAGCGCGAGGTGCCCGGGCTCCACCAGCTCGGTGAGGGTGACCGCCAGCGCCGTCTCCAGTCCGAGCATGCCCGGGGGCGCTTCCTCGAAGGGGCGCTCCTTCGACTCCGGCGTGTGGGGGGCGTGGTCGGTGGCGATGGCGTCGATGGTGCCGTCGGCGAGTCCCGCACGAATGGCCTCGACGTCGGCCTGGGTGCGCAGGGGCGGGTGCACCTTGAACATCGGGTCGAAGCTCTCGCAACACGCGTCGGTGAGCGAGAAGTGGTGCGGCGCGCACTCGGCCGTCACCGGCAGCCCGCGCGCCTTCGCCGCGCGCACGAGCTCGACGGTGCCGGCGGCGGAGCAGTGGAGGAAGTGCACGGGCGTGCCGGTCACCGCGCAGAGCTCGATGTCGCGCGCCACGATCACCGTCTCCGCCACCGAGGGCCGGCCGGGGATGCCGAGCCGACTCGACCACGCGCCCTCGTGCATGTGCCCGCCCGCGGCGAGGGTCTCGTCCTCCGCGTGCTGCGCCACGATCGCGCCGGGCAGCGACGCGGCGTACTCGAGCGCGCGGTCGCATCACGCCCGCACTGGCCACGCAGAACCCGTCGTCGGTGAAGATCCGCACGCCGAGCGCGTAGAGCTCCCCCATCGGCGCCAGCTGCTCGCCGGCGCGCGCCACGGTGATGCAACCCGACGACACGACGTCGCACAGCCCGGCCTGCTTGCCCAGCGCGAGCACCGAGCTGACCACGGCGGCGTCGTCGAGCGCGGGACGCGTGTTCGGCATCGCCACCACCGCGGTGAAGCCACCGCGCGCGGCGGCGCGGGTGCCGGTTTCGATGGTCTCCGCCTCCTCGTCACCCGGCTCGCGCAGGTGCACGTGCAGGTCGACGAACCCGGGGCTCACGATGCATCCGCTGCGCCTCGATCACGTCCCCGGTCGTCTGCAAGTCGAGAGCAACGTCAGCGACCTTCCCGTCGCGCACCAACACGTCGGCCGTGCGCTCGCCGGTAGCGTCGATGACGCGACCTCCCTTGATCAGGTGCTCAGGCAATCGTCGCTCCGGATCCCAGAAGAGAGAAAAGTACGGCCATGCGGACGGCGACGCCGTTGGCGACCTGCTCGGTGACGAGCGAGGCGGGACCGTCGGCGACCGCGGCCGCCACCTCGACGCCACGGTTCATCGGGCCCGGGTGCATGATCAGTGCGTCGGGCTTGAGCCGCTCGGCGCGCACTTCGGTGAGCCCGTAGCGCGCGGTGTACTCGCGCACGGTCGGGAACAACGCCTCCTGCTGACGTTCGAACTGCATGCGCAGCAGCATCACCACGTCGACCTCGGAGATCACGTCATCGAGGTCGTGACTCACCTGCACCGGCCAGCCCTCGAGCGACTCGGGCAGCAACGTGGGCGGTGCGACCAGCGTGATCTCGGAACCCAGGAGGTGCAGCGCCTTGACGTTGCTGCGCGCGACCCGTGAGTGGCGCACGTCGCCGACGATGGCGACGCGCAGGCCGTTCATCTCTCGGTGACGGCGCAACGTGAGCACGTCGAGCAGCGCCTGGGTGGGATGCGCGTGCCGGCCGTCGCCGGCGTTGATCACCGACGCGTCGGTCCACTCGGCGACGCGGTGCGGCGCGCCCGCGGCCGGGTGGCGGATCACGATGGCGTCGATGCCCATCGCCTCGATGGTCTGCACGGTGTCGAGCAGGCTTTCGCCCTTCTTCACCGACGACTGCGAGACGCTGAAGGTCATGACGTCGCAGGACAGCCGCTTGGCCGCGGTCTCGAAGCTGAGGCGGGTGCGAGTGGAGTCCTCGTAGAAGAGCGAGGCCACCACCTTGCCCCGGAGCGCGGGCACCTTGGGGATGTCGCGCTGGTTCACCGCCACGAACTGCTCCGACAGGTCCAACAGCTCGGTGAGGCTCTCCACATCGAGGTCGTCGATCGACAACAGGTGCTTCATGCCAACTCCTCCTCCCGCAGCTCCACGGAATCGCTGCCGCCATCGACCTCGGTGAGGCGCACCTGGACGTCCTCACCCACTCGGGTGGGGAGGTTCTTGCCCACGAAGTCGGGGCGGATGGGCAGCTCGCGGTGGCCGCGGTCGACGAGCACCGCGAGCTGGATCGCGCGGGGACGGCCGAGCTCGGTGAGCGCGTCCATCGCGGCGCGCACGGTGCGGCCGGTGTAGAGCACGTCGTCGACCAGGATCACCACCCGCCCGGTGATGTCGACGGGGACCTCGGTCGGTCCCGTGGGCGTCACCGCCCGGAGGCCGATGTCGTCGCGGTAGAAGGAGACGTCGAGGGCGCCGACGGGCACGTCGAGGTCCTCGAACTCGGCGATGGCGTCGGCGAGGCGGCGCGCGATCGCCAGACCCCGGGTGTACAGACCCACGAGCACCACGTCGTCGGCGCCACGATTGCGCTCCACGATCTCGTGGGCGATTCGGGTCTGCGCGCGGCGTAGATCGCCGGCGTCGAGCACACTCACGTTGGGTCGTCCTTCCGTAGGAGCCTCACAGGACTCCCTTCACGGTTGAGGGCAGACTACCAGTTGCTCCGACGGACACCGCGATGCGAAAGGCCGGGCATGAGCATCGACACCGCACTCGATCGCTCCTTCGACCCCTGGAACCGCCACCCGCCTGCACGGGGGGTCCCGGCCGATCTCCCGCTCGGCACCGACAAGGACCCCGGCCTGGCGGGCTGCGATCGCGACGGCTTCTCCTGCGCCGAGATCGCCACCCCTGATGGCGGCACTGCCCTCCGCCCCATGCTCCGCACCCCTCGCTCCTCATGAGGATCTTCCTGGCCGGTGCCACGGGTGTGCTCGGGGTGCGACTCGTTCCACTGCTCGTCGACGCCGGGCACGACGTCGTCGGCATGACCCGATCACCGGCCAAGGCCGGCCTCCTCACCGAGCTCGGCGCCGCGCCCCTCGTGTGCGACGTGTTCGACACCACTGCGCTCACGGCCGCGGTCGTGGGCGCCGCGCCCGAACTCGTGATGCATCAGCTCACCGACCTCCCCGACAACCCCGACCACCTCGGCCCCGAAGTCTTCGCCGCCAACGCCCGCATCCGCGTCGAGGGCACCGACAACCTCCTCGCCGCCGCCCGCGCCGCGGGCGCGTCGCACGTGGTCGCGCAGAGCATCGCCTGGCGCGCTTCGAACCCGGCGTCGGTCGACCACCTCGAACGAGCAGTGCTCGACTTCGGTGGCGTCGTGCTCCGCTACGGCCAGTTCCACGGCCCCGGCACCTGGGCTCGCACCGCGGACGACATCCCCGAGGACGGCCCGAAGGTCAACGTCGACCACGCCGCCGCCGCCACCCTCGCGCACCTCACCTCCCCCACCGGCACCTACACCATCACCGACTGACCCAGCCGAGAACGCGCCGCAAGCCTGTTGCCACCGCCCGTCGGCGCTGAGCTCACGGCGGCCAACGCTGCTTGCGGCTTCCGCCGAGCTTGCCGGCCTTGCGATCACGTTCGGTCTTCGCCCAGTGATGTGGCTTGCACCGGGGCTCGACGTTCTCATAGCTCGTCGGCCCGTCGTTCCCAACCGGATCGACATGATCGAGCTCGAGGTCGTGACGACGATCGCACCCATCCTCCACGCACACCAGACCATCGAGTCGCTCCGGATCACCGAGCTCCAACGCAGTGCGCAGCAACGCCGGGATATGCCGCCCGTAGTGCACGATCGTGTCGATCTTCGTGCCGTCGCGCACCGCAACCTTCACGAAGGCGTCGACCGCAGCCGCGCGCACCACGTCGACCGGCACCGGACCGCCCCCGATCACGTGGCACAGCTCGTCGCCGTGGGTGTGACCTCGCGCGGCCGCGCGTAGATCGCACACGTACACGACGTCAGCCCGTCCCGGACGACCCTTGCCACCGCTCTTGACGAGCGCGAGCAGCGCGTCGGCAGCGTGCACCTCGCGCGCCGCGGTGTCGCCATCCTTGCGGGCGGCGCGATGCAGGCGATCAGTTTCGCGATCGAGGCGCGCCGCGAACGGCACGCCGACCTCGGGCGGCAGGCGGAACTGTCCTGCCACCATCCCCTCGGCATCGACCCAGTGGCGGAGCGACCGCGCCGCCCACTGCCGCCGGTGCAATTCGTCGCGGTCGATCGACCCCAACACGATCCGGCGCGCTTCTTCGCGCAAGCCCGCCATCCCGCTCGTCTCGGCGACCTGCAGCAGCCCAGCCTCAGAGCCGGGTACGGCGGCCTCCGCGCGGACGATCTCCTTCGCCTGTGCAAGCGACAGCGATCCGTCGCTCAAGGCCTCGTTCGTGGCCGGACACTCTGCAGCGGCCTTCGCGGTGGCAATCGCAGCCCGCACCGCGCTCGGCGTGGAGCCGGCCGATCGCGCCGCCCACTCCAGGTCGCCTGCGTTGCACGCGATCACGTGCTGGGACGCACGCGCTCGCGCGACCGCACAGGCGTTCTCGACACGCGCCAACTCTTCGGCGATTGCGGCGCAGTCGACGCCCGACCAGCGATCTGCCTCGAACCGGGCGAGCTCCGCGCGCAGCCCGGCAGCCAACTCCCGCAGACGCGACACGACCCTCCTCCCGAGACATCGAAGTGGAAGGAGGGTCATCACGCCAGACCCTCGAGGCGTGCCCGCACTCTACCGAACGTGCGTTCGATGCGCAAGAGCCAATCGCGGAAATGTGTGGAGCTACCGAGCGGTCGATCCGTCGAGCTCGCCGGCGACGACGCGTGCCGAGACCTCATGCAACGCGTCACGCAGAGGTCCTCGAGCTGACGGCTACAGCAGCTCCTGCACGAGGTCGCCCTGCACCCAGGTGAGCCACTGGTAGAGCGCGTACGCACCCGCTTCGGGATCGGCAGGGTCGAGGGCGCGCTCCTCCTCGGTGACGCCGAGCCGCGTCCCGAGCACCAGGCGGGTGTCGTTGAGCACGCCGAGCCACGCCTGCACCTCGTCGGGCGTGAGGTCGACCTGCCACCACTCACCGTCGAACACCGCCCGGTGGAGCGTGACCGTGATGAGCTCCAGCGCGTCCAGCCGCTCGCGCAGCAGCGACGGGTGCACCAGCGCCTGCCACTCGGCCTCCTCGCTCTCGGCGGTGGGGTCGAGGTAGGCGCGGGGGAACAGGCGGGCGCGCGGCGGATCGTCGGTGCCTTCGTCGAACACGTCACGCAGCTGGTCGGGGAGGGCTCGCAGCAGCGAGAGCTCCTCCTCCGCCAGCGAGACGGTGAGCGTGCCGTCACGGCCCGCTCGGAACCGCTTCCACCGTGCCATCACACGAGTCGATTCCGCTGCAGCGTCCCGGCCATCCGGCCACGCCTCCGCTTCGTCTCCACCTACGAGGCTCCCACTACGACGGGTGTTCCATCGTGGCCCAGAGGCCGTGCGCGTGCAGACGGGCGACGTCGGCCTCGCACTTCTCGACGGTGCCGTCGGAGACGATCGCCTTGCCCTCCTCGTGCACCTGGCGCATCAGCTTGGTGGCCTTCTTCCTGCGAATAGCCGAACAGCTTCTGGAACACGTAGACGACGTAGTCCATCAAGTTGACCGGGTCGTTCCACACGATCACGATCCACGGCTTGTCGGTGACCGTCAGCTCCTCGATCGCCGGTTCCTGGACCTCGACCGGCATGGTCACGGCTCAGCTGCTCCCGTCGGCCGGAGCTCGGCCGCGATGCGACTCAACAACCCGTTGACGAACCGCCCGGAGTCCTTGGTGGAGTACTGCTTGGCCAGCTCGACGGCTTCGCTGATCACGACGGCGCTCGGCACGTCGGGTTCCCACCCGAGCTCGTAGGCACCGAGGCGCAGCACGGCGCGGTCGACCGCGGGCATGCGTTCGAGGGCCCAGTGCTCGGAGAACTTGCGCAGGAGCCCGTCGACGTCGGCGCCGTGCGCCTCGACCCCGCGGACGAGCTGCACCGCGTACTCGTCGGGAGGTGCCGGTTGCTGCTCGATCAGCGCGTCGACCCCCAGGTCGCGCACTTCGAGCTCGTAACAGAGGCCGAGGGCGCGCTCCCGAGCTTCGCGGCGGCTTCCCGTGACGGCCATCTCGATCGGCGCCGGCGCTCAGGCTCGCGCCAGGTATTCCCCGGTGCGGGTGTCGACCTTGATCTTCTCACCCGGCTCGACGAACAACGGGACCTGCACCACGAGGCCCGTCTCGAGCGTCGCCGGCTTGCGCGCACCCGACACCCGGTCGCCCTGCACACCCGGCTCGGTGTTCGTGACCGTCAGCTCGACTGCGGCGGGGAGCTCGGCGGCGACGACGTCACCGTTGTACATGTGCAAGATGGCGGTGTCGCCCTCCTTGAGGAAGTCGACGGCGCTGCCGAGGTCGCTCGTGGACACGTTGAGCTGGTCGTAGGACTCGCTGTCCATGAACACGAGGGAGTCGCCCTCGCGGTAGAGGTACTGCATCTCGCGCTTGTCGATGATCGCGAGCGGCACCTTCTCGTCGCCACGGAACGTGCGCTCGAGCACCGCGCCGCCGGAGACCTTCTTCAGCTTGGTGCGCACGAACGCGCCACCCTTGCCCGGCTTCACGTGCTGGAACTCGACGACGGTGACGAGACCCTCAGACGGCAGGTTCAGCGCCATGCCGTTCTTGAAGTCATTGGACGAGATGCTCAACGAACAGTCCTTCGGATGTCGCTCAGAGAGATGCGTCAGATGATGAGGTGCTTGGGGAAGGCGGTGAGAGGATCGGAACCGTCGGGGGTGACGACCACGGTGTCCTCGATGCGCACGCCTCCCACACCAGGGAGATACACGCCGGGCTCGACCGTGACGACCGAACCGGGTTCCAAGGTATCACGGGCACTCGCGGCCACTCGGGGCGACTCGTGGATCTCCAGCCCCACCCCGTGACCGGTGCCGTGCACGAACGAATCAGCCCAGCCCGCGGCCGCGATGACGTCGCGACAGGCACGGTCGACCGCGGAGCAGTCGACACCCGCGCGCACCGCGTCCCGGCCGGCCGACTGGCTCTCGCGCACGACGTCCCAGATTCGGCGGGCGTCGGGGCCCGGGTCGCCGACGCTCACGGTGCGGGTCATGTCGGAGCAGTAGCCGTCGACGATGCACCCGAAGTCGATCACGACCAGCTCCCCCGCCTCCACCTGCCGGGCGCTCGGACGGGCGTGCGGCTTGGCCGCGTTCGGGCCCGAGGCCACGATCGGGTCGAAGCTGTTGCCACTCGCGCCGCGGCGGCGCATCTCGACCTCGAGCTCGAGCGCGAAGTCGCGCTCGGTGGGGCGTTCGGCCAGGCGCGGCAGCAGCGAACCCAGGGCGTCGTCGGCGATGGAGCACGCGGCGTGGATGCGGGAGACCTCGGCCGGCTCCTTGATGCGGCGCAGCGACTCGACCAGTCCGTCGGTCGGCACGAGCTCGTGACCTTCCAGCGCGACCACGAAGTCGCGCTCGCTGACCCCACGTGACCGCGTGCGCCTCGAGCCCGACGCGCGCGCCCGGCGCGAGCGACGCGGCGAGCGCGGCGCGCTGCTGTGCCACCGTGGCACCGATCTCGATCTGCGCGTCGACCCCGGCCGCGGCGAGCTGCTCCCCGACCTGCGTGGCGTAGCGACCGTCGGACGTGAACACGAGCGCGTCGTCGGTGACGAGCAGCATCGCCGAACTCCCGGTGAACCCGGTCAGGTAGCGCACGTTCGGGAGGTGGGTGACGAGCAATGCGTCGACCCCGGCCGCCGCGAGCGCAGGGCGCAATCGCGCGACACGCCCGGCGACGTCCATCGCGGGCAGTGCATCCAGCTCACCGCCCCTGTCGGATACGGCGGTCACGAAGTCTCGACTTTCGCAATGGCGCCCTCCACGGCGAGGCGGTAGCCCGCAGCACCGAAGCCGGCCATGGTGGCGGTCATGTACGGCGAGATGACGGACTCGTGCCGCCAGTGCTCGCGCGCCTCCGGGTTCGAGATGTGCAGCTCCACCTTCACGCCGGAGAACGTCGCCAGCGCGTCGGCGAGCGCGAACGAGTAGTGCGTGAACGCACCGGCGTTCAGCACGATCGCGTCGCAGCGGTTGCGCGCGCCGTGGATGGCGTCGACGAGGTCGCCCTCGTGGTTCGACTGCAGGTGCTCGAGCTCGTAGCCATGGTCGGCGGCGGCCTTGGTGGCGATGTCGACCAGGTCGGCCAGCGTGGTGGTGCCGTAGACCTCGGGCTCACGCTCGCCGAGCAGGTTGAGGTTGGGCCCCGACAACAGGAGAATGGTGCGATTCGACGCGTTCACGGGTTCAGCCTCCCACACCGACCGCGGCGAACGCGACGTCGAGTGCGCGCGCGTCGGGATCGTGCACGGTCTCCAGCCCGAGCGGACCCGGGAGCACGAAGGTGAGGCCGCCCACCGACTTCTTGTCGCGCTGCATCGACGCGACCAGCGCGTCGCGATCTGGCGCTCCCGGCACCGCGGTCGGCAGGTCGAGCGCGCTCACCACGTTGCGGTAGCGGTCGACGGAATCGGCGTCGATGCGTTCCATCGCGCCGGCGAGCGCGCCGGCGAACACGAGCCCGACGGCGACGGCTTCGCCGTGCAGCAGCTCGTAGCCGCCGACCGACTCGAGCGTGTGCGCCAGGGTGTGTCCGAGGTTGAGGGTCGCCCGAATGCCGGTGCGCTCCTGCGGGTCGATCGACACCACGTGCGCCTTCATCGCCGCGCACGCGGCGACGAGGTCGGTGAGCACGTCGGCGTCGCGCGCGACGATCGCGCGAGGCATGGCCCTCGACGATGGACGCCACCCGTTCACCATCGGGCATGAGCGTGTACTTCGCGACCTCGCCCAGCCCGGCGCGGAACTCCCGTGGTGGCAAGGTGGCCAGGGTGGTGACGTCGGCGTAGACCGCGAGCGGCTGGTGGAACGCGCCGACCAGGTTCTTGCCCTCCGGCAGGTTGACCGCGGTCTTGCCGCCGATGGCGGCGTCGACCTGCGCGAGCAACGTGGTGGGCGCCTGCACGACCGCGACCCCGCGGTGGTAGACGGACGCGGCGAAGCCGGCCGTGTCGCCCACCACTCCCCCGCCCAGCGCGACCACCACGTCGTCGCGCAGGAGGCCCCACGCGGCGAAGCGGGAGCACAGGTCGTCGACGGTGGCGAGCGACTTGGCGTCTTCACCCTCGCCGATGAGGAACAGGTCGGTGGTGACGTCGGCCTGCTGGAGTGCGGCGACGAGTGCGGGCGCGTGGAAGTCGGCGATCCCGGGCTGGCTCACCACCGCGACGCGCCGGCGGCCGACCAGCAGCGCGCCCGCGTCGCCGAACACACCGGCGCCGACGACCACGTCGTACGGCGCGTCGGGCAGCGCGACGGTCACCCGCTCCACGCGCGGAACTCCTCCAGGACGGTGGTGGCGACGTCGTCGGGTGTGCGCCCGTCGGTGTCGACCCGCACGTGGGCGGCGGCTTCGTAGGCGGGTTCGCGGAGTGAGCCGAGGCGCTCCAACGTCGCGGTCTTGTCGCCCCCGGCGAGCAACGGACGCGAGTCGTCGTGCACGAGACGCGACGCGAGCACCGTCGACGACGCCGTGAGCCACACCACCACTCCTCGAGCGCGGAGCGCACGCCGGTTCTCGGCGTCGAGGACGGCACCGCCGCCGCACGAGATCACCAACGGCGTGGGCGACGCGGCCGCGTCGGCGACCGCGAGGCGCTCGCGCGTGCGGAAGCCCGGCTCGCCCTCGGCCGACCAGATGTCGTCGAACGGCACCCCGGCCGAGGCGACGACCAGCTCGTCGGTGTCGACGAACGGCCGGTCGAGGATCTCGGCGCAGCGCTGCCCGACGGTCGTCTTCCCCGCGCCCATCAACCCGACGAGCACGAGGTGGCGCGAGGTTCATCGCAACGACGCGAGGTACGCGGCGTGGTTGCGCACGAGCTCGTCGAGGGAGTCGCCCCCGAACTTGCGGGTGACCTCGTTGGCGAGCACCAGCGCGGTCATGGTCTCGGCGACGACGCCGGCGGCGGGCACCGCGGTGACGTCGGTGCGCTCCTTGAACGAGACCGTCTCCTCCTTGGTGGTGGTGTCGACGGTCTTGAGCACGGGTCGGTTGAGGGTGGCGAGCGGCTTCATGGCGGCCCGGGCGACCAGGAGGCCGCCGGTGGTCATGCCACCTTCGGTGCCGCCGGCGAGGGTCGACCCGCGCGTGTACTCCTGGGCGTCGTCGTCCCAGAGGATCTCGTCGTGGGCGTCGCTGCCCCGCCGGCCCGCGACCTCGAAGCCGTCGCCGATCTCGACACCCTTCATCGCCTGGATGCTCATGAGCGCCTGCGCGAGGAGGCCGTCGAGCTTGCGGTCCCAGTGGACGTGCGAGCCCAGCCCGGGCGGGACGCCGTAGCCGAGCACCTCCACCACCCCGCCGAGTGAGTCGCCGACCTTGGCCGCGGCCTCGACCTCGGCGATCATCAGCGCCTCGGCGGCAGGATCGAAGCAGCGCACCGGCGACTCGTCGACCGCGGGGAGATCGGCGGGTGTGGGCCGCTGCACCACGTCGGCGCGGGCGCCACCCATCTGGATCACGTGGCTGATGACCTCGGTGCCGAGCTCGGCGAGGAGGAGCTTGGCCAGCGTGCCGGCGGCGACGCGGGCAGCGGTCTCGCGCGCGCTGGCCCGTTCGAGCACGTTGCGGGCGTCGTCGAAGCCGTACTTCTGCATGCCGACGAGGTCGGCGTGACCGGGCCGAGGCTGGTGGAGGGGCTTCTCGGTGGCGCCCGGTGCGGGCGACATCTCCTCCTGCCACTTCGGCCACTCGGTGTTGTGGATCACGATCGAGAGCGGCGAGCCGAGGGTCATCCCGTGGCGGACGCCGCCGAGGAGCTCGACGTCGTCGCGCTCGAAGCGCATGCGGGGGCCGCGGCCGAACCCGAGCCGGCGGCGGGCGAGCTCGTCGCCGATCTGCTCGACGGTGACGGGCAGGCCCGCGGGCAGGCCCTCGACCACCACCGTGAGGGCGGGACCGTGGGACTCACCGGCGGTCAGATAGCGCAGCACGACCGTTGAGGTTACCGGGGGTCCCGCGCGGCCCTCCGCTCATTCGCCCGGTGAGTCCGGGATCAGCTGCCCTTGTACCAGTCGATGATCGGGGCGCCCACGAGGATCGCGGTGATGGCGCCCGCGGCGAGGAAGGGACCGAACGGCACGGCCTGGCTCCTGCCGCGGATCTTGGTGACGATGAGGACGAGCCCGATCACCGCGCCGTAGAGGAACCCGAGGAAGAGCCCGAGCACCATCTCGCCCCAACCGAGGACGCCGAGGGCGAGGCCGAGCGTGAACGACAGCTTCACGTCGCCGAAGCCCATGCTGCGCGGTGAGACCAGGTGCAACACGAAGAAGATCGCGAACGCGATGACACCGGCGAGGAGGCCGCGCACGTAGTCGTCGAGGTCGCCGTCGATGGCGGCACCGAGCGCGAGCAGCGCCAGCATCACGACCGTCAACGGGTAGACGATGCGGTTCGGCAGGAGGTAGGTCTCGAAGTCGATCACCGCGAGGGCGACCAGCGCGCCGGTGAGCACCAGGTACGCCGGCAGCAGCCAGGAATCGTCGAACCGGGCCGCGGTGGCGCCGAACAGCGCGCCGGTGAGCACGGTGACGAAGATGCGCCGGGGCGCCGACGGCGGGGGTTCGTCGTCGGCGGGCGGTCCGAACACCGCCTGCTTGCGCGGGACGCGGGTGATCACGGGGTCGAGGAACCACCCGACGATCAGCCCGAGGATCGAGCACCCGGCCACGAGCACCGCGGTCACGTGGTTCCCTCCCCGCCCGGCGCGGTCTGCAGCGCGGCCGCGCGGATCGCGGCGACCGGCGCGTCGAGCCCGGTCCACGATTCGAACGCCAGCGCGGCCTGGTGCACGAGCATGCCCAGACCGTTGACGGCGTGGATCCCGCGGGCGCGGGTAGCGGCGAGGAAGGGGGTCTCCATGGGGTGGTACACGGTGTCGACCACCAACTGACCCGGGTTGAGCCGTTCCACCGGGACCGGCCCGGGCTCCCCCTGCATGCCGAGGGGCGTGGCGTTCACGACCAGCGCGTACACGCCGGGATCGACGTCACCCAGCGTGGCTGCCTGTCCGCCGGGTACCAGCGCGGCCGCCGACTCGGCCGCATCCAGCCGACGCGCGCCGACCGTGACGCGTGCGCCCGCGCCACCGAGCGCGAGCACGATGGCGCGTGCGGCCCCACCGGCTCCTGCGACGAGCACATCGGTGCCGGCCGGGTCGAAGGCCTCGTCGCGCACCGAACGGATGAACCCCTCACCGTCGGTCGACGAGCCGAGCAGCCGGCCGTCGTCGGTGATCGTGACCACGTTGATCGACCCGAGCGCGATCGCGTCGGGCGTGAGGTCGTCGCACGCAGCTGCGGCTTCGGCCTTGTGCGGCATGGTGACCGTGAGTCCCGCGAATCGCAATGCGAGCGCGCCGCGCACGGCGTCGCCGCCCTCGCCGCGCGGGACCGGGAACGCAACGTAGATCCAGTTGAGCCCGGCCTCCCGGTACGCGGTGTTGAGGATGGCCGGGGAGCGCGAGTGCGCGACCGGATCCCCGATGAGGCCGGTGATCCGCGTCTCGCCGTTGATGGTCGTGGTCACTCGCCGCGCACTCCGTGGGCCTGGATGTTCGCCTCGTGCTCCGCCAGCGTGGTGGCGAAGTACGTGACTCCATCCTTGCCGGTCACGTAGAACAAGTAGGGGACGTTCGCGGGTGCGAGCGCAGCCTCGAGCGACTGCTCGGTGACGGTCATGATCGGCGTCGGCGGCAGACCCGTGACCCGGTAGGTGTTGTAGGGCGAGTCGATCTGCTTGTCGGCGTTGGTGGGGACCGGCGGACAGCCACCCTTGGCGTAGCAGAGGGTGGCGTCGATCTGCAGCGGGGTGCCCTGCTTGAGCCGGTTGGTGATGACCGCCGCGACGTTCGGCGCGTCGGCAGCAGTCCCCGCCTCCGCCTGCACCAGCGACGCGGCGACCACCGTCTGCTGCGGGGTGAGCCCGGTCGCCGCGCCAGTGGGGGTGGCGGCGGCGAGGCCGACGGCGTCGCCGTGCTGGTCGAACTCCGAGACGATGGTCTGCAGGATCTGCGCATCGGTCATGCCTTCGACGAAGTACGTGTCGGGCCAGGTGAAGCCCTCGACCGAGGTCTGATCGCCCTGGTACTTCGAGCGGATCTGTCCCGACTGCGCGAGCGCGAGGAACGCGGCGCGGTCGTGCCCGGGGAGCGCGCCGACGCGGTCGGCGATCTGCTCGAGCCGGAGTCCGGGCGGGAGTGCGAGCACGGTGTGTCCGGCGGCGGCGACCGCATGGGTCGGACCCTGACCGAGCGAGTCGGTGGCGGCCTTCGCACCCATGTGCTCGCGCAGCTCGTAGGCGCCGGCCTGCGACGTCCCTCCCGACACCCGGTACCAGAGTTGGAACGCGAGCGACGACCCGACGACGTCCTTGCTCGCGAGCTCGTCGCCGATCTCCTTCGCGCCCCATCCCGACTGCACGGTCACCGTCACCGGCGCGCCGTCTCCGCCCGGTTCGTAGACCTGCCACGCGAACCATGCCACTGCGACCACGAACGGGAGCACGAGGACTGCGAGCACGACGAGTACCAACCCGCGACGTCGGCGGCGACGCTGCTGCTCGGCACGACGCGCTTCGCCGCGCGCGCGCGTCGATCCGGTGGCTGCTCCCCCGACCAGAACTCTCGACGGAACGATTCGCCATCCCCCCGCGACGATTCGTTCTCCGAATCGTTCCTACGCTCCCGCGACGGACCGGGTACCTCTTCCGGCTCGTCGCCCGTCACCGGGCATCGAGCCACGACTGCAGGATCACCGCGGCGGCCGAGGCGTCGATGCGCTCTCGCTGGGCCCGCTGCCGCTTGCTGCGCCGGGGGGTGGCGTCTCGGAGGTTGCGCTGCGCGATCATCGTGGAGAAGCGCTCATCGTAGGTGTCGACCTCGATGCCGGACGCGCGCGCGACCTCCCTGATCGCATCGACCTCTTCGAGCACGGAGCGGGCGGCGGGCCCGAGCGTGCCGTCGAGCGACCGGGGCAGGCCCACCACGATGCAGGCCGCCTCCATCTCGGTGGCGGCCGCGACGATGGCTCGGTGGTCGTCGAACTTCGCTGCGGCGCGCTCGAGCGTGGCGTGGGGGCTCGCCAGCATCCCCGACGGGTCGGTCACCGCGAGCCCGATCCGGCGTTCGCCGAGATCGACGCCGAGAACCCGAGTCACCCCGCCGCGCGCACGGCCGAGACGAGGAGCTCGAGCGCGTCGTCGACCGCGCCCACGTTCTGCCCACCGCCCTGCACGACGTCGGCGTGCTTCGCGGTACCGCCTCCGAGGGCCTTGGCCGCGTCACGCGCCAACTCGGCCGCGGACACGCCCGCTTCCACCTTGTCCTTGCTCACCGCGACCGCGAGGCCAGCCTTGCCGTCCTGTACCCCGACGAAGGCGACGATGCCCGACTTCATCGCGTCGCGCGTCGCAATGGCGAGTGTGCGCAGCTCACCGGGCGTGAGGTCGTCGCGGCGCTCCACCAGTGCGGCGTCGTGGGCGCGCCCCACTGCTTCCGCGGCCTCCGCGAACACGAGCTTGTTGCGCTGCCCGGCGACTTCGTCCTCGAGCTCCTTGACGCGCGCGAGCAGGCCGTCGACGCGCGCCGGGAGCTCACCGACGCTGACCTTGAGCGTGTCGGCGAGGCCGCGCAGCGCGACCTCCTCGTCGTGGATGCGGTCGAGCGCGCCCTCGCCGGTGACGGCCTCGATGCGACGGAGGTTGGCACCGATCGAACCCTCGCTCACGATCTTGACCGGACCGATGAAGCCGAGCGCGTGCACGTGCGTGCCGCCGCACAACTCGATCGAGTGATCGCCCGCCTCGAGCACGCGCACGAGGTCGCCGTACTTGTCGCCGAAGAACGCGATGGCGCCCAACGACTCGGCGTGCTCCTTGGTGGTCTCGTAGTGGCGCACCGGCGCGTCGCCGATGATCTCGGCGTTGGCGAGCGCCTCGATGCGGTCGAGCTCGGCGCGGGTCAGCGCCTCGTGGTGGCTGAAGTCGAAGCGCAGCCGGTCGGGCCCCACCATCGAGCCCGCCTGCTGCACGTGGGTGCCGAGCACCTCACGCAGCGCCCAGTGCAGGATGTGGGTGGCGGTGTGGTTGCGGCGGATGGCGTCGCGACGGGCACCGTCGATGCGTGCCACCGCCTCGTCGCCCTCGGCGATCGTTCCCTCGACGACCTCGCCCCGGTGGAGCACCAGACCGGGGAGTCCGTACTGCGTGTCGTCGACGCGGACGCGTGCGCCCGTCGCGGTCTCGATCACGCCGGTGTCACCGACCTGGCCACCGGACTCGGCGTAGAACGGCGTGCGATCGAGGACGACGCTCACCGACGTGCCCGCGCTCGCTTGCGCCAGGCGGTCGCGACCGCCGATCAGCGCGCGCACCTTGGCGCCGATCGTCTCGTACTCCTGACGGCCGGTGAAGTCGGTGGGACCGAGATCGTCGGCCAGCTCGCGGTAGAGCTCGAGCGGCGCGCCCTCGCCCTTCCCGCCCGCGGCCTTGTGTGCCTCCTTGGCGCGCGTGCGTTGCTCCTGCATGCGCGCGTGGAAGCCGTCGACGTCGACGGTGCGGCCGCGCTCCTCCGCGATCTCGCGCGTGAGGTCGATCGGGAAACCCAGCGTGTCGTGCAGGAAGAACGCGTCGTCGCCGGTGATGTTGCCGCGACCCAGCACGCCGTCGAGCAGGTCGAGGCCACGCGCCAGCGTCTGGCGGAAGCGTTCCTCCTCGCGGCTCACGACCGAGCGCACGAGGTCGTGTTGCTTCACGATCTCGGGGTACGCCCCGCCCATGGTCTCGACGGTCGCGTCCACGAGCGCGGGCGTGACCAGCTGCTCCGCGCCGAGGAGGAAGGCGTGCCGCACTGCGCGACGGATGATGCGGCGCAGCACGTAGCCGCGCTCCTCGTTCGACGGCACGACACCGTCGGCGACGAGGAAGGTCATCGTGCGACCATGCTCGGCAAGGATGCGCAGCGAGACGTCGTGCTCGGTCCCGGGGAACGTGCCGTAGGCGACGCCGGTGACGCGCGCCGCGGCGGCCAGGAGCGGCTGCCAGATGTCGATGTCCCACGTCGACGCCACGCCCTGGAGCACGGCCAGGTTGCGCTCGAGCCCAGCGCCGGTGTCGACGCTCGGCGCCGGCAGTGGCACCAGCTCGCCGTCGGGCTTGGCGTCGTACTGCATGAACACGAGGTTCCAGATCTCGACGTAGCGCTCGTCGTTGGCCGCCGGGCCCGTGGCGGGGCCGAATTCGGGGCCCCGGTCCCAGAAGATCTCGGAGCTGGGTCCACACGGGCCGGTGTCGGCCATGCGCCAGAAGTTGTCGTCGCCCAGGCGCTGGATCCGCTCCCGCGGGAGCCCGACCACCTCGTGCCAGATCTGCTCGGCTTCGTCGTCGGTGGTGTGGACGGTGACCCAGAGGCGCTCGGGATCGAGCCCGAGGACCTCGGTGTACAGCTGCCAGGCCCATTCGATCGCCTCGCGCTTGAAGTAGTCGCCGAAGCTGAAGTTGCCGAGCATCTCGAAGAAGGTGAAGTGCCGGTCGGTGCGCCCCACCTCCTCGAGGTCGTTGTGCTTCCCGCCCGCGCGCACGCACTTCTGGATCGACGTGGCGCGCAGGTACGGCGGCGTCTCGTCACCGACGAAGTACGGCTTGAACGGGACCATCCCCGCGTTGGTGAACAGCAGCGTGTCGTCGTGCGGGATCAGGCTGGACGACGACACCGGCGTGTGGCCGCGTTGCGCGAAGAAGTCGAGGAACGCTGAGCGCAGCTCGTCGGCGGTTCGCGGCGGGGACCCTGACACGGACAAATCGTATCCGGCCCCTACGACAGGCTCTCCGGGCTTCCCTCGTTGGTCACGGCGTCGATCCCGCCGTGCCACCGTTCGCCGGACACGGGCCCTTCATTCGTCGGAGCCCCTGCACGCCTCGTTCCTCGGCGTGGCTCTTCGAGCCGGGTCTCCGCCGACGGGCCCTACCGTCCGGCGCTCGGCGGCTCGTCGTGCTCGCCGCCTGGTCTCGCTCTTCCTTCGCGAGCCGCCCTTGACCTTGACCTTGGCCTTGACTGGTCGGCGTGGCGTCGGCGAGCTGTGCTGGTGGGAGGAGGAAGAGGGGGACCGATCGAGGCGGGGGCGGGTCGGCTCGCGGAGTTCTTCTTCGCGTGCTTTGGCGGCGGAGCGGCCTTCGCTGAGGGCGACGACGACCTGGTCCTTGAAGGTGGTGGTCTTCGTGGAGATGGTCGTGGTGACGCGGTCGACGAGGGCGGGTGGCTTGTAGCGGTCGAGTTGCTGGCGCGCCTTGCGGGCGGCGACGACCGTGGTGCCGACGCCGAGGGTGAAGCCCACGCCGAGCCACGTGGCGCGCTTGAACATCAGAGCGTTTCCATCAAGGACGTCTCCATCAAGAGGCTCTCCGCTCGCGCTTGGGCTTGGCGTCGTTGCCCTTGAGGCGTTGGACCGCCCGCTTCGTGCCGGTGCCGACGGCGAGCGCCTTGACCACCGGATTGGTGAAGGTGCGGTAGGCGAGGTCGGACGCGGCGTCGACCCGTCCGCCCACGCGCTCGGCGCCGGAGACGATGGCGTCGACCCGGTCGAGCTCGAAGTCGGCGGTGCGGACGACCTCCCGGAGCTCGACGAGGGCGGGTCCGGCCTCGGCGCGGAAGTCGGCGGCCGCACGCCGGAGGTCCTTGGCGGCGCGGTCGAGGCGCACGATCACGACCACCAGCACCACCAGCGCGACCAGGCAGACCTGCGCGGCGAACACCGCCACCCACTCGCTCCCGCTCACTCGTGCCGCCTCCGGTCACCGACTCGTCGATCCACATCTCCCCCGCGCCCGGTGGGAGTCCAGTACCGCTCGACCTGGTCGTCCGGGCGGTACTGCTGCTCCACCCATCCGTCGGTCTCGTCGTGCGGATACACGTACCCCTCGCCGTGCCCGAGCTTCGCCGCGCCAGGGTAATGGGCGTCCCGGAGATGAGCGGGGACTGCGCCCGCCGGTTGGTCGCGCACGTCCTGCATGGCCGCGCCGAGCGCCGTGATCACCGAGTTCGACTTGGGTGCGTTGGCCAGGTAGATCACCGCGTGGGCGAAGTTGAGCTGCGCTTCGGGCATCCCCACGAACTCGACCGCACGCGCCGCGGCATCGGCGACGACGAGTCCGTTCGGATCGGCCATGCCGACGTCCTCGGACGCCAGGATCACGAGCCGGCGCGCGATGAGGCGCGGGTCCTCCCCCGCGGTCACCATGCGCGCGAGCCAGTAGAGGCCGGCGTCCACGTCGGAACCGCGGATGCTCTTGATGAACGCCGAGAGCACGTCGTAGTGCTCGTC
This sequence comes from uncultured Actinomycetes bacterium, assembly GCA_963835985.1. GTDB lineage: Bacteria > Actinomycetota > Acidimicrobiia > IMCC26256 > DASPTH01 > DASUAS01. The sequence goes on from CAWIHV010000006.1 coordinate 195,757, forward strand.
GTCGCCGTAGCGGAGCGCGCGCAGTGCGAGCGCGGCTTCGCTGTCGGCGAGCGTGATCGACGTGCGTCCCGACTCCGCCGCCAGCGCGGCCGCCACGTCGAGCGACGTGAGCGCGTGCCGGGCATCGCCTTCGGCGCGGTCGGCGAGGTGGTCGAGCGCATCGTCGTCGATCCCGAGGTGCTCGTCGCCGAGGCCGCGCGCTTCATCGGTGAGCGCGTGACGGATGAGCGCGCGCAGCTCCTCGGCGGTGAGGGATTCGAGGCGGAACAGCGTCGAGCGTGACAGCAACGGACCGGTGAGCGAGAAGAACGGGTTCTCCGTCGTCGCGCCGATCAGGACGAGGAGGCCGTCCTCGACGTGCGGGAGGAGCGCGTCCTGCTGGGTGCGGCTGAACCGGTGGACCTCGTCGAGGAAGAGGATCGTGCCGCGGCCCTGCTCGCCCAGGCGGGCGCGGGCGCGGTCGGCGACCTCGCGCACGTCCTTCACGCCGGCGGAGACGGCCGAGAGCGGCTCGAACGCCTTGCTGGTGGCGCCGGCGACGAGGCGGGCGATGGTCGTCTTGCCGGTGCCGGGCGGACCCCAGAGCACGACCGACGACAACCGGTCGGCCTCGATCAGCACCCGCAGCGGCCGCCCCGGCCCGAGGAGGTGCTGCTGCCCGAACACCTCGTCGAGGGACCGGGGTCGGAGTCGGGCGGCCAGGGGCGCCCGGCGCTCCAGCCGCTCGGTGACCGCGGCGCTGAAGAGGTCGTCGGTCACCACCCGATCGTACGGGCCGAATCGCACGGGCCGAATGGTGCGGAGACGGCCCACCGAGCCGGTCGACCACTGCCCGCCGTCGCCCCCGCCGATTGCTGCGGTCCGTGGGGCTGGAGCGTGCCAATGGGGCTCGAGACCGCTGCCGAGGGGTCGCTCCGCCACGCCCTGTGACCGATGTCCCGCCGCGCTGGGTGAGATTTCTTCAACGGCATGTCAACCTTCCGGGGGTCTCGGGCGTATTCTTCCCGTGGCAGTGACGTTGGAGGCCGAACGACCCCGCTCCCGGGTGCTCCCCGGGAAGACCGCGGAGACCGACGAACAGTCGGGTCCCGAGGCTGCGTCGGTCGCGTCGGTGACCATCGACCTGGTCTTCGAGGAAGCCTTCGAAGACCTCTACGCACGGGCCTACGGGGTGGCGTACCAGCTGCTCGGCCGGCGCAGTGAGTCGGAGGACGTCGCCCAGGAGACCCTGGCGCGAGCGTTCGTCCGCTGGCGGCGGATCCGCAGCTACGCCGAAGCCTGGGTCGTGCGCGTGGCCGGCAACCTGGCGATCGACACCTGGCGCCGCCGGCAGCGGGTCGAAACCGATGCTGACGCCGAGAGCCGGGGAGCGTCCGCTCCCGGGCCCGACGGTCAGCGGGTCGACCTCCACCGAGCTCTCGACACCCTGTCACGACGCCAGCGCGAGGTCCTCGTCCTGCGGTTCCTCGCCGATCTCCCGGAAGCCGACGTGGCCAAGGTCCTCGGTTGTTCGGTCGGATCGGTGAAGCAACACGCAAGCCGTGGGCTCGCAACCCTCCGCTCGTCGATGGCCGTCGACGACACGGGTGACGACAGCCCGGACCAGCAGGAGCACCACTGATGCCGAACTTCACTTCCTCCGATCTCAGCGACCCGCAGCCGCCCGTACCGGGCGAGCGGGAACGCGTGCTCGTCGCGGCCCGCGCCCACGAGTTGGGTCGCCGCCGCCATCTGATGCAGGGCGGTGGTGCGCTGGCACTGGTCGCCGCCGTTGCCGTGAGCGTGGCCGCGCTCACGGCCGGCGGCTCTTCCGGCCCCGGCGGCACCGGTCGTGTCGCGGCGGCGAGCGCCGGCACCGACACCACGGTGTCCGCCCCCACGACCCAGGCCCCGGCGACGACCACGGTCGCACCCGTCGTGCCGGCTCCTGACACCGCTCCCGCCGCGGACTCGCAGACGACCCCGGCGGCCGAGGACACCACCACGAGCGGGCCGGTCGCGCCCGAGGCACCGAACACGTTCACCATCTCGGGCACCATCAGCGGCATCCCTGCCGGGACGACGGTCACGGTCACGTTCAACGGTCCCGACGGTTCGTTCCACGCCACCGCCGACGCCGCCGGGAACTTCGCGGTCAGCGGCCTCCCGGCCGGCGACTACCAGGTCATCGGCGAATGGGTCGACAGCACGAACAGCGCGACCGCGGCCCAGCGGTTCGGGACCGTCTCCGTGACCGGCGACGCCTCGGTGAGCTTGTCGTTCGCCAACTAGCACGCGAGTGTGGGGTCGGCCAACCCGAACCCGCCCGATCGCCCCGCCCTGCCGTAGCCGCCCCCGCCCTGCGCTACGGATTTGGGCGGGGCGCTTCGCGAACCGACGACCCTGCCGTCGCCGCACCCCTCTCCAACCCCTGCGCTACGGATTTGGGCGGGGCGCTTCGCGACCGACGACCCTGCCGTCGCCGCACCCCTCTCCAACCCCTGCGCTACGGATTTGGGCGGGGCGCTTCGCGAACCGACGACCCTGCCGTAGCCGCACCCCTCTCCAACCCCTCCGCTACGGATTTGGGCGGGGCGCTTCGCGAACCCCACGAACATGCGTCGAAGGAGCGGCATATTTCGCGCAACCTCGACGCACGAACGGTCGAGCGCTACTTCTTGGGTTTGGGGAGGACGTTGAGGCCGAGCTCCTTGAGCTGGGCCGGGTCGATCGCAGTGGGCGCGCCCGTGAGCGGGTCGGTGCCCGACTGGGTCTTGGGGAACGCGATGACCTCGCGGATGTTGTCCTCGCCCGCCAGGATCGCCGACAGCCGGTCGATGCCGAACGCGAAGCCGGCGTGCGGCGGCGCGCCGTAGCGGAACGCATCCAGCAGGAAGCCGAAGCGCGACTGCGCCTCCTCCTCGGAGATGCCGAGCAGCCTGAAGATCTGCTGCTGCAGGTCGGGACGGTGGATTCGCACCGAACCCGATCCCAGCTCCCAGCCGTTGAGCACGAGGTCGTAGGCCTGCGAGCGCACGCCGAGGAGGTCCTCGCCCTTGCCGTGCTCCAGGATCCCGAGGTCGTCGGGGTGGGGCATCGTGAACGGGTGGTGGGCCGGGATGGGCCGGCCTTCGTCGTCGAGCGCTTCGAACAGCGGGAAGTCGACCACCCAGAGGAACTGGAGTCCGCCCTCGTGCACGGGCGGACGGCCGAGCTCGACGCGCAACGTGCCGAGCACGTGGTCGACGGTCCGGCGCGCACCGGCCGCGACCAAGACCAGGTCTCCCGCCTCGGCGCCCAGCGTGTCGACGATGCCGAGCTGCTCGGCCTCCGAGAGGTACTTCAGCACCGGGCAGTCGAGCCCGCCGCCGTCGATCACGCGCATCCACACCAGACCGCCGGCGCCGAGCTGCTTGGCCCGGTCGACCAACTTGTCGACCTGCGCGCGCGACATGCCGCCTTCGCCGGGCAGGCGGATGCCCTTCACCACATCCGCCTGGAAGGCGCGGAACTCGGTCGCCGCGAACACCTGGCCGAGGTCGACGAGCTCGAGCCCGAAGCGCACGTCGGGCTTGTCGGAGCCGTAGTGCTCCTGCGCCTGGTGCCACGTCATGCTCGACACCGGCCCGGGTCGTGTGCCGGTGACCGCTTCGGCGGCGTCGAGCACCGCCTCGCCGATCACGGCCATGACGTCGTCGGCGTCGGCGAAGCTCATCTCCGCGTCGAGCTGCATGAACTCGAACTGGCGATCGGCGCGCAGGTCCTCGTCGCGCAGGCAGCGGGCGATCTGGTAGTAGCGGTCCAGGCCGCCGACCATGAGCAGCTGCTTGAACAGCTGCGGGCTCTGCGGGAGCGCGTAGAACTCGCCCGGCGAGAGCCGCGACGGCACCACGAAGTCGCGCGCGCCCTCGGGCGTCGACGCGATCAGCATCGGCGTCTCCACCTCGGTGAAGCCCTGCGCGTCGAGCGAACGGTGCAGCGCGGCGTTCACCTGAGCGCGCACGCGCAGGTTGCGTTGGAGACGAGGCCGGCGCAGGTCGACGTAGCGGTGCCGCAGCCGCAGCATCTCGTCGGCCTCGATGCGGTCGTCGACGGGGAACGGCGGCGTCTCCGCCTCGTTGAGCACCTCGAGCGCGGTCGCCGCCACCTCGACCTCGCCGGTGGGGAGCGTGTCGTTGACCGTGCCGTCGGGCCGGTGGCGGACCCTGCCCGTCACCTTCACCACGTACTCGCCGCGCACGCGGTGCACGTCGGCGCCGACGTCGTCGCCCGGGTCGACCACCACCTGCAGGATCCCGGCGACGTCGCGCACGTCGAGGAACACGACCCCGCCGTGGTCGCGACGACCGTCGACCCATCCGCAGACGACGACCTCGCGGTCGATGTCGGTGGTCCGGAGATCGCCGGCGCGATCGGTGCGCATCATCGGTTGGTGTCCTCTGACTCGAGTCGTTCCCGTACCCAGCCCGCGACCAGTTGTCGCGGCACCTCCACCTGCTCACTGGACCGCATGTCCTTCACCGCGACCGCGCCCCGCTCCGCCTCGTTCGGACCGAGGATGACGGTGAACCGCGCGCCCGAGCGATCGGCCACCTTCATCTGCGCCTTGAACGAGCGGTCACCGTAGGTGCGATCGGCACGCATGCCGTCTTCGCGCAGTTCGGTGACGAGGAGCGTGACCTCGGTGGGGTTCTCCATCCGGTCGAGCACGAACACGTCGGCCGCGGGCTCACCCGCAGGCGCAAGGGCCTCGGCCGCGCACACGATCAGCACCCGCTCGATGCCGATGCCGAAGCCGATCCCCGGCGTGGGCTTCCCGCCCATCTGCTCGACCAAGCCGTCGTAACGACCGCCGCCGCCGATGCCGTTCTGCGCGGCGTCGAGCGCCTGGCTCGCGAACTCGAACGTGGTGCTCGTGTAGTAGTCGAGCCCGCGCACGAGTCGCGGGTTGATCTCGTGCGCGATCCCGAGACGGTCGAGCCCGTGCTGCACGGCTTCGAAGTGCGTGCGCGCTGCGTCACCCAGGCACTCCGTGATCTGGGGTGCGTGCTCCACGACGTCCTGCCAGTCGGGATCCTTGGTGTCGAGCACGCGCAGCGGGTTGGCGGCGACCCGCTCGCGGAACGTGTCGCCGAGTGCGTCGGCGTGCTGCAAGAGGTAGGTGCTGAGGACCTCGGCGTAGCGGGCACGGTCGGCGTCGTCGCCCATCGAGTTGATGCTCAGCGTGAAGTCGCGCAGACCGAGCGCGCGGTAGAAACCGTGCGCCAGCGCGATCACCTCGACGTCGAGTTGGGGGTCGTCGACGCCGAGCGCCTCCGCCCCGACCTGGAAGTGCTGGCGGAACCGACCCTTCTGTGGACGCTCGTAGCGGAAGTGCGGCGCGACGTACCAGACCTTCCACGGCACGACGGGGTGGTGCTGCGCGAAGGCGCGCGGCGACGCCGGCCGTCCCCTCGGGCCGGAGGGCGACACGACGCCCTCCCTTGTCCTCGAAGTCGTACATCTCCTTGCGGACGACGTCGGTGGACTCCCCCACCCGCTGGAACACCTCGAGGTGCTCGAAGATCGGGGTGATCACCAGGTCGAAGCCGTAGCGCGACGCTCGGTCGGCGAACGTGGCCACCAGCGCGGTCCACTGCGAAGACTCCGGCGGCAGGACGTCGGCGGTGCCGATGGGCGCGCGGTAGCGCGACTTGTCGTCGGAAGGGCCCTCGCTCACGCGGGCATGGTACCGGGGACCCCTCGCCCGGCTCGCCCCCAAACGAGCTGGCGTTACCAGTCGGTCGGTCGATAGTCCTTCAGGAACTGGCCGGAGAGATGCTCCCCGCTGTTGAACCCGGAGATGATCGGGTCGACGATGCGGGCGGCGCCGTCGACGATGTCGAGGGGCGGGTGGAATCGGTGCTCCGCGGTCTTGCGCGTCGCGATGTCGACGGGATCCTCGTCGCTCACCCATCCGGTGTCGACGCTGTTCATGTGGATGCCGTCGGCCTCGTACTCCGCCGCGCAGGTGCGGGTCATCATGTTGAGCGCAGCCTTGGCCATGTTCGTGTGCGGGTGCTTCGTGGTCTTGAACCGCCGGTAGAACTGCCCCTCGACCGCCGACACGTTGACGACGTGCTTGTCGCGCTCCGGTGAGCGGAGCATCAGCGGCTTCAGCCGTGCGTTCAGCACGAACGGCGCGATGGCGTTGACCAGCTGCGTCTCGAGGAGCTCGACCGTCGGCACCTCGGCCGCCATCAGGCGCCACGAGTTGCGGTCGCGCAGGTCGACCTGCTGCAGATCCTGGTCGAGCGCGCCCGCGGGGAACAGGTCACGACGGCGGCGACGACTCGCCGGGCAGCAGCGCGCGCTGGGAGAGCGCCGGTGCGGAGACGACGTCGTCGCCTTCGGCGAAGGCCCCCACCAGCGCGCGCACCTCCTCGGGCATCCGCTCGAGCGACGCGGTCTCGACGTCGATCATGTGCTCGTAGAACGCCGGCGGACGACGCACCGTCTGGCACGCGTTGTTCACGATGAAGTCGAGCCGCGCCCGCGTCGAGTCGACGTGACGGCAGAACGCCTCGACGCTCGGCGTGTACCGCAGATCGAGCCCGAACACCTCGAGCCGGTCACCCCACTCGTCGAAGTCGGGTTCGCGGGCGTAGCGCAACGCGGCGTCGCGCGGGAAGCGGGTGGTCACGATGACCTCGGCGCCGGCGCGCAGCAGTTTGATGCCGGCCTGGTAGCCGATCTTCACCCGTCCACCGGTCAGCAGCGCCACTCGTCCGCGCAGGTCGGCCGATTCGGTGCGCTTCCCGAAGTTGAACGCGGCGCACGTCGGGCAGAGCTGGTCGTAGAAGTGGTGGACGTCGCTGAACTTGTCCTTGCACACGTAGCAGTGCTGCGGGTCACGCACCACCCGTGCGTCGAGGTCGTCACCCAGGAGGTCGTCGGGCGCGAAGTCGTCGGGCGGGAAGACGTTGGGTGTCGTGAACACGGGCTTGGCCCGCAGTCGGCGGATCCCGGTGCCGGCGAGGATCGCGTCGTCGTGCGCGAGCGTCACCGACCGCTGCCGGCGTTGGCGCGCCTTGCTGCGGCGGCGGCGTTCGTCGACGTCGGGACAGAACACGTCACCCGCCGCGTTCACGAAGCGGATGCGCTCGTGCTCGGGCATCACCTCGAGCAGCGACGGATCGGCGACGACGCGCTCGAGCAGTTCAGTGGCGCGCTCGATCTCCTCGCGGAGCACTTTCGAATCTGCCATCGAGGTGTGGGCCTACGCCCCCGCCTCGGCCTTGGCGTGCCCGGGCAGCACCCGGTACGCGGCGTAGACGCTCTCGATCCGCTTGACCGCCCAGAGGATCGACTCGAGGTGGTTGGGGTCGGCGAGCTCGAAGTCGAAGCGGAACTTCGCCACCCGCTCGGTGGACGTCTGCGACGTGCAGGAGAGGATGTTCACGTGGTACTCGGCGAGCACGTGGGCGACGTCACGCAGGAGGCGCGAACGGTCGAGCGCTTCGATCTCGACCGACACCACGAACGTGGCGGGCTGGTCGTGGTCCCACTCCACCTCGATGACCCGCTCGGCGTGGTTCGACCAGGCCGGCCGCGTTGGCGCAGTCGGTGCGGTGCACCGAGACGCCGCGACCGCGGGTGACGAACCCCATGATCTCGTCGCCCGGGACAGGGGTGCAGCACCGCGAGAGTCGCACCATGACGTCGTCGAGGCCTTCGACGTGCACGCCGGTGGCACGTCGCTCCGAGCGGCGGGCGCGCTCGGGCGGCCGGGTCGCGGTGATCGGCAGTTGCTCCTCGCCGCTGCGCAGTTCCTTCTGCAGCCGCTGCACGACGGCCTTGGCCGACACGTGGTTCTCGCCGATGGCGGCATGGAGCGCCTCCACGTCGGCGTAGTGCATCGCCACCGCGACGTCGAGCAACGACGACGACGAGGCCAGCTTCTGCACCGGCAGGTTCTCCTTGCGGAGCGCCTTGACCAGCTCCTCGCGACCGGAGTCGATGGCGTCGACGCGGCGCTCACGTGAGAACCACTGCCGGATCTTCGTGCGCGCCTTCGGGGACTGCACGAACTGCAGCCAGTCGCGCGACGGACCCGCGCCCTCGACCTTGCTGGTGAAGATCTCGACCGTGTCGCCCGACACGAGCGTGGAGTCGAGCGGCACGAGGCGCCCGTTCACGCGCGCGCCGATGCACCGGTGCCCGACGTCGGTGTGGATCGCGTACGCGAAGTCGACGGGCGTGGCCCCCGCGGCCAGGGTGATGACCTTCCCCTTGGGTGTGAAGACGAAGACCTCGTCGTACTCGAGGTCGATCTTCAACGCCTCCATGAACTCGCCGGGGTCGGAGGTCTCCTGCTGCCAGTCGACCATGCGCTGCAGCCAGAGCAGGTCCTCGGCGGGCTCGCGCTCCTTGTAGCCCCAGTGGGCGGCGACGCCGTACTCGGCGCGGCGGTGCATCTCCTGCGTGCGGATCTGCACCTCGACCGCCTTGCCCGTCGGCCCGACGACCGTGGTGTGCAGCGACTGGTAGAGGTTGAACTTGGGCATCGCGATGTAGTCCTTGAACCGGCCCTGCACCGGCTTCCACATCGCGTGGATGGAACCCGAGCGCGGCGTAGCAGTCCTTCACCGACTCCACGACGACGCGGACGCCGACGAGGTCCTGCACGTCGTCGAACTGCTTGCCCCGCGTGATCATCTTCTCGTAGATCGACCAGTAGTGCTTCGGCCGGCCCTTCACGTCGGCGTCGATCTTGAGCTCGTCGAGACGCGCCCGCAGGTCGGTGAGGACCGTGTACAGGAACTCCTCGCGCTCGGGCGCCTGGGTGGCGACCATCTGCTCGATCTCGGCGTACCGCAACGGGTAGAGCACCGCGAACGCGGTGTCCTCGAGCTGCCACTTCATGTCGGCGATGCCGAGCCGGTGCGCGAGCGGCGCGTAGATGTCGAGGGTCTCCTGCGCGATGCGGCGCTGCTTGAACTCGGGCAGCGACGCGATCGTGCGCATGTTGTGGAGGCGGTCGGCGAGCTTGATGAGCAGGACCCGGATGTCCTTGGCCATCGCCACCAGCATCTTGCGCAGCGTGGCGGACTGCTGTGCCTCCTTGGAGTCGAACTGGAGGCGGTCGAGCTTGGTGACACCGTCGACGATCGTCGCCACGTCGGCCCCGAGCTCGCGCTCGATGTCTTCCTTGGTGACCGTCGTGTCCTCGACCGCGTCGTGGAGCAGCGCGGCGGCGATGGTGACGTCGTCGAGTCCCAGGTCGGCGAGCACGAGGGCCACACCCACCGGGTGGGTGATGTAGGGCTCCCCGGACCGACGGACCTGCTCCTGGTGCGCGTCGCGGGCGATGTCGTAGGCGTGCTCGATCATCGTGGTGTCGCCACGGCGGTGGCGCTCGAGGTAGCCGTTGACCAACGGTGCGAGCTCGGCGTCGACGGTGTGGGGGCGTCGCCAGGGCAGCACGGAGCGTCGGTCGGTGCGGACCTCGACGCGCGGCTCCGTGGTGCTCATCTCCGCACCAACTCTACCGGGAGCCCCGGTGTTCCCCTGCGACGGTCAGGTGCAGAAGGGCGTCAGCGGCGCTTCTTGCGGCGTTGCTGACGACCGCGCGGGTTGGCGGTCCCCCGCGCCGAGGTCGTGCCGTAGGGGGTGGCCGACGCCTGCGGCACCGGCGCCGGTGCCGGTGTGATGACGTCGTCCTGCGGCAGGACGTCGTCCTGGGGGAGATCGTCGCCGGGATCGACGTCTTCACCGTCGACCGGCACGTCGGCGGGTTCGCCCGCGACGACCGGCGGGACCGGCGCCACGATCTTCGCCTTGGCGAGGTCGGCGGCCGCCCGCTCGCGCAGGGCGCGGTAGCGGGGTTGGCGCTCCTTGAGCCACGCCAGCACCGGCGTGGCCACGAAGATCGACGAGTAGGCGCCGGTGATCAGACCGACGAAGAGCGCGAGGGCGAAGTCGCGCAGCGCGAGTCCACCGAACGCGTAGGTGCCGACGAACAACAGGGACGCGACCGGGAGCAGCGCCACGATCGACGTGTTGATCGAGCGCATCAGCACCTGGTTGAGCGAGCGGTTGACCATCGTCGAGTAGGTGTCGCCGCGCACGGTGCCGAGGCGGGCGGTGTTGTCCTTCACCTTGTCGAACACGACCACGGTGTCGTAGAGCGAGAACCCGAGGATGGTCAGGAACGCGACGACCGTCGCCGGGGTGACCTCGAACCCCGTCACCGCGTACACACCGACGGTGATGATGATGTCGTGGATCACCGCGATGATCGCGGCGAGCGCCATGCGCCACTCGAAGCGGAACGTGAGGTAGGCCGCGATCACGAAGAAGAACACGATCAGCGCGCTGAGCGCCTTGCTGCTCACCTTGTCGCCCCACGTGGGACCGACGTTGCTGACGCTCACCTGCCCGTCGTTGATCTCCGCGTACTTCGCCAGCGCGGCCGTGACCTTGGCCTGCGCCACGCGGCTGAGGTCGGCGGACTGCACACGCACGGAGTCGTTCCCGACGATCAGCACCTTGGCGTCGCCGAGACCGAGCGGGTCGAGCACGTCGCGCACGTCACCGGCCGACGCCGACCCCTTGGCGCCGCTCACGGTGAACTGCCACTGCGTGCCGCCCTCGAAGTCGATGCCGAGGTTGAGGCCCTTGAACACGAAGGCAAGCAACGAGATGAGGATGAGCGTCCCGGAGATCGCTGCCCACCGCCGGGAGTGCTTGATGAACTCGAAGTGCGTGCGCTCGTGGTAGAGGTCGGCCAGGGTGTGCCGCTGCTTCTTCTCGGGCGCGGGCGCCGTGGCCGTCAGCCACGCGTTCGACCGCCCGATCGGGGAGCGTCGAGGCCGGCTGCGATGCCGACGCCCTTCATGCGCACGAGATGCGAGCGGCGGGCCATCAGCGACACGAGCGGGTGCATGAAGAAGTACGCCACGAAGAGGTCGAGGATCGTCGAGATGGCGAGGAAGAGCGCGAACCCGCGCACCGAGCCGATGGCGAGGATGTAGAGCACAGCCGCACCGATGAGCGACACCAGGTCAGCGGCGACGATGGTGCGGAACGACCGGGTGAACGAGCGGTCGACGCACGACCGCACGGTCGCGCCGGCGCGCACTTCGTCCTTCATGCGTTCGTAGTAGACGATGTACGAGTCGACGGTGACACCGACCGACACGATGATGCCGGTGACACCCGCGAGGCTCAGCACGACCGTGATGTTGAGCACTTCGGGCAGGAACCACGCGATCAAGGAGTAGAGCGCCATCCCGCTGAGCAGGATGCCGGCGATCACGACCAGGCCCAGCAGTCGGTAGAACACCAGCATGTAGATGGCGACCAGCGCGAGGCCGAGGATGCCGGCGAGGATGCCGGCGTGGAGTTGGTCGTTGCCCAGCGTCGGCGACACGTTCTCGACGTTGACCTGCTTCAGGACGACGGGCAGGGCACCGAACTTGATCAGCTTGGCCAGGTTCTCGGCCTCGTCCTGCGTGAAGGACCCCGAGATCACCGCGGTGCCGCCGAACGACTCGAACGCGGCGTTGTTGGGCTGGATCGTGGGCGCCGACTGGACCTGACCGTCGAGCACGATGGCGACCTGCTTCTGGAACTGCTGCTGCGCCAGGGCGTCCCACTTGCTGCTGCCGGAGTCGGTGAGGTCCATCTTCACCGTCCATCCCTGACCCGACACGAACTCGGCCTTGGCCGTGCTCACCGTGCCCTTGCCGGTGAGGCCGGTCTTCCCGAGGTAGTAGCGCGACGACGTCTTGCCGCCCGGCTTGTCGGGGAGCACGACGCACGCGTCGCGCACGTCCGCGCCCCTGTTCGTGGTCGGGATCGACGTGAGCGTCGACACGGTGGCATCGTCGCACGACGCGATCGCCTTCCGCGCCTCGGCCTCGCTCGGTTGGGGCGCGGTCGTCGTGGTGGTGGCGCCGGGTGCGGTCGTGGTGGTGGTCGTGGCCGCCTTGGCCTGCGCCGCTTCCGACGGCAGCGGGGCGAGCACCGGCCGGAAGCGCAGCTCGGCGGTCTTGCCCACCAGCGCGATCGCCTTGTCGCGGTCTTTCACTCCGGGGAGGTCGATGACGATGTCGCTCCCCTGCCGGGTGATCTCCGGTTCCAAGGTGCCGAACGTGTCGACCCGGTTCCGGATGATGTCGATGGCCACGTCGAGGGTGTCGGACTTGAACTTCCCGACCGGCGAGAGCACGACCGAGGTCCCGCCCTGGAGGTCGAGACCGAGCACCGGCTCGTGACCGCCCTGCACCGTGATGATGAACGCACCGAACACGAGCACGAGGGTGATGACCAGGAACCAGACGTTGCGGCGGACGGTCACTCGTCGACCTGCCCGTCGTCGACCTCTCCATCGTTGGAGGGGACCGGGACGTCGACCACGGACTGGGCGATGGCGTTGCGCGCGACCGTGAGCACGACGCCGTCGGCGACCTCGAGGCGGATCTTCTCGTCGTCGAGCTCGCGGATGGTGCCGAGGATCCCGCCGATGGTGATGACCTCGTCACCGACCTGGAGCGCCGCCAAGAGGGCGCGGTGGGCGTTGGTGCGGCGCCGTTGCGGGAGGACGATCAACAGGAAGAACGCCAGCGCGATGACGGCGAAGTAGACGAAGATGACCATTGAGCCCGAGCGGTTCCTTGACGTGTGCGCAGGTCCGGGCGGAGGGGCTCGAACCGGACGCGGATGCTAGCGGGCCGTCACCACCAGACTCCGGCAGCGGCGACCTCGTGTTCGCCCCGATGGTCACCGGCCCCGGGCGAGCCGGGCGACGGCGGCTGCCTGCTGCTTGCTGAAGGCACCGCTGATCACCGCGATCCCGTCGAAGCTCCTGAACATCGTCGTTCGCTCGGCTGGATCGTGGGTGCCGCCACCACCTGCCCGTCGGCCACGAACGCGACCTGCCCGTGGAACTGCTCCCGCGCCAGGTCGTCCCACGCTCGTGAGCCCGACTTCGTGAGGCGGAGCCGCACCGTCCAGCCCTTGCCGGCGACGAGCTCGGCTCGAGCGTCGCGAACACGGCCGTCTGGCCTTGGCCGGCCCGAGGTAGTAGCGGGGCGCGTCGGTGCCGCCCTGCCGGATCCGGGTAGCACCACGCACTCGTCCGGCTTCGCCGTACGACGCCTCGTGGTCGGGACCACCGGGAGCGCCTGGACCGCCGGCACGTCGCACGAGCGCCACCTTCGCCGCGGCGTCGACACGATCGGCGCGGGTCATCGTGCTCGACGTCGAGCCGGCCGGGCGAAGCAGCGTCAGCACCGGCGCGGATCTCGACGGCGGGCGCGCGACGCGCGGCGCCGCAGGCGCGGGCACCCGACCAGCGAGGCGAAGACGACGACCGCGGCGAGGACGCACGCGAGCCGACGCGGTCATTCGTCGGTGCTGGTGAAGAGGCTCGGGAGCACGTGAGGAGCCGCGAGGTGGAGATGCGCGTAGGCCCCCGGCGTGGCGACCCTGCCGCGCGGGGTGCGCTGCAGCAGTCCGGCCTTCAGGAGGAAGGGCTCGTACACCTCTTCCACTGTTTCCGACTCCTCGGCCACCGCGACCGCCAGCGTGTGCAGCCCGACCGGCTGGCCGCCGAACGTCTCGCACAGCGCGCGCAGGATGGCGCGGTCGACCTTGTCGAGGCCGAGCTCGTCGACCTCGAACAGCTCGAGCGCTACCCGCGCGGTGTCGGTGGTGACCTGGCCGTCGGCGCGCACCTCGGCGTAGTCGCGCACCCGCTTGAGCAGTCGATTGGCGATGCGAGGCGTGCCCCGGGATCGCCGGGCGATCTCGACCGCGCCCTCGGTCTCGAGCGGCACCCCCAGGATGTCGGCGGTGCGTTCGATGATGGCGACGAGGTCGTCGAGGTCGTAGTAGTCGAGGCGGGCGACGAAGCCGAAGCGGTCGCGCAACGGCCCGGTGATGAGGCCGGTGCGGGTCGTGGCGCCGATGAGCGTGAAGCGCGGCAGGTCGAGGCGGATGGAGCGCGCCGCCGGGCCCTTGCCGATGACGATGTCGAGCTGGAAGTCCTCCATCGCCGGATAGAGCACCTCCTCGACCGGCCGCGGGAGGCGGTGGATCTCGTCGATGAAGAGCACGTCGCCGTCGTCGAGGTTGGTCAGGATGGCCGCGAGATCGCCGGCGCGCTCGAGCGCGGGGCCGCTCGTGATGCGCAGGTTCACGTCCATCTCGGCGGCGACGATCCCCGACAACGTGGTCTTGCCGAGTCCGGGCGGACCGGCGAAGAGGATGTGGTCGGCGGCCTGGCCGCGACCGCGGGCGGCCCCGAGGAGGATCTCCAGGTGCTCCTTGAGTCGCGGCTGGCCGACGAACTCGTCGAGCCGCCGAGGTCGGAGGGTGACCTCCTCGGCCTCCTCCACCGGATCGGCCGCGGCGCGCATCAGTTCGTCTCTCATGGGTCACTCCGCTCTCGGCTGTGCGGCCTTCGGCGAGCGAGGCTCCGCTGCGTTCCTGTTCTCATGCGTGCGTCACCGCCAGGAGCTTGAGCGCCTCACGCAGGAGGTCCTCGACCGAGCCCTCCTCGGGCAGCTGGGCGACGACGTCGCGCACCTCGTCGGGGGCATACCCGAGCCCGGAGAGCGCGGCGCGCACCTCGGCGCGCGGTGCCGGCGCGCCACCCGGTTCGGTGAGATCGACCTCCGGCACCGCGAGCCTGGCCTTCAACTCGACGAGCAGGCGCTGCGCGGTGCGCTTGCCGACCCCGGGCACCATCGTGAGCGCGGCGAGGTCGTCTTCGAGGAGGGCACGCCGCAACGCGGTCGGCGAGTGCACCGAGAGCATCGCCAGCGCGAGCTTCGGCCCGACCCCGGTGGTCGCGATGAGCGACTCGAACGTGTCGCGTTCGTCGCGCGTCGGGAAGCCGTAGAGCACCATGGCGTCCTCACGCACGTGGAGGTGTGTGAAGAGGAACGCGTTGTCGCCCGGGTGCAGCGCGGGCAGCGCGCTCGCGGGCACGTACGCCGCGGTACCCGACGCCACCCACCTCCACCAGCACCTCGCCGGTGGCGGTGCGCTCGATCACCGTGCCGCGCACCGAGCCGATCACCGCGCACCCTCTCTCGCGAGCGCGGCGGCGATGGCGTCGTCGAGCTTCGAGGAGCGCGCGTTCCCCACCGCGCCCTGCGCGGCGAGCGGTGCGCGCCACCAGTGACACAGCGCCAGGGCCAGCGCGTCGGCGGCGTCGGGCGGATCGGGGACCTCCGACAGCTGCAGCAGCCGCATCACCATCTGTTGCACCTCGTACTTGCCTGCGCCGCCGTCGCCGGCGACTGCGAGCTTGACCTCGTTGGGGCTGTAGTTCACGACGGGGATGCCGGCGCGCCCGGCCAACGCGAGCGCGAGCCCACTCGCCTGTCCGACCGACATCGCGGTGCGGGTGTTCACCTGGAACAGCACCCGCTCCACCGCCAGCGCCGACGGGCGGTAGTCGTCGATGAGCGCGCTGAGCTCCTGGAGCAGTGCGCCCAGGCGGATCGGCAGCTCTTCGCGGGGTGGCGTGCGGATCACGCCGTAGGCGACGGCGCGGAAGCGCGATCCGTCACGGCGCACCACGCCGTACCCACAGCGCGACACCCCCGGGTCGATGCCCAGGACCAGCTGCTCGCCGCTTGCCCCCGCTCGATCGAACACGAGTTCGATCCTAGAAGGGTCAGTCGTCGCGGTCGCGGATAGCTCGCTTCTTCTTGCGGCGCTTGAAGATCCATCGGAGTGCGATCACCACGACCAGTCCGGCCAGGATCGGCGCCAACCGCTTCCCCACCGAGCCGCCGGCCGCGTCCATCAGGTCGATGGGCTCGGCCTCCTTGGACGCGATCTTGCGGGGGCCCGCGTCGGTGGCGCCGGTGGACGCGAAGCCGGCGTCGGCCGGGCTCCCGGTGCCCGAGGTGGGCACGGTGCCCGGGTCGGTCGGTACGTCATCCGTGGAGACGGTGTCGGCGGCCGGGCCACCGGTCAGCACGTCCTTCTTGAGGTTGTCGGCGAACTGGCCCAGCAACTTGCTCGACACGTCGGCCATCACACCGCGTCCGAACTGTGCGACCTTGCCGGTGATGTTGAGGTCGGTGTCGATGTTGACGGTGGTGCCGTCGCCGTCGGGGACGAGCGTGGCCACCACGGTGGCCGACGCGTTGCCCTGGCCGCGGGTGTCGCGCCCTTCGGCCTGCAGCACCACCTTGCGGTTGGCTTCGTCGGCCTCTTCGATCTTGGCCACGCCCTTGTACTGCGCGGTGATCGGACCGACCTTGATCTTCACCGTGCCGCGGTACTCGTCGCCCTCGACCTCGGTGAGCTGCGCGCCGGGGAGGCAGGGGGCGATGCGCTCGAGATCGAGGAGCACCTTCCATGCCTCCTCGACCGGCACCTCCACCCGGAAGCTGTCTTCGATCTTCACTGGTCCTCCTGCTGCAGTCGTTCGAGGTCTTCGAGAGTGTCGACGTCGGCGGCGCTCCCGGTGTCGGTGCAGTCGACGTGGACCGCGCGATCCCGGGCGAGCGCCCGGGCGCCCACGTCGCCGTGGAGCTCCAACGCCTCGGGCCAGAGGCTACGCGCCAACTTGACCGGGTTGCCCGGTTGCCCGTCGTAGGTGGGGATCACGAGCTCGCCATCGGTCGCGGCGACCCGCCGGTACGCCTCCGCGCCGACGAGCGGCTGGTCGGCGAGTCCCACGCACACCGCATCGACATCGGGGCGAGGCGTCAGGGTGGTGAGCACCGCCCGCAGGCTCGACGCGATCCCTTCCTCCCACCCGGGGTTCTCGACCACGTCGACGCCGAACATCTCGGAGTTGACCCCCATATGCGCACGCGAACCTCGAGATGCTCGGGAGGTGACGATGGTCCGGACCTCGTCGGCGCGGTAGCCGACGACGACGAGCACCGGCCCGAGGCCCGACTCGAGCGCGCATCGACCGCCCACGCGACGAGCGGTCTCCCCCGCCACTCGAGCAACGGCTTCGATGCGTCACCGCCGAGACGGGAACCACGTCCGGCGGCGAGGACCGCAGCGGCAACGGTCAACCGGAGCGGTCCGGACCGGCGCGTTCGGGGGCGATGCGCACGATGACGCGCTGGTCGCGCACCATCGCGGCGCGATAGTCGTCCCAGTCGGGGTGCTCGCCGCTGGTCGTGCGGTAGTACTCGACGAGGCGCTCCATGGCCTCGGGGAGCGACACGACCTCCGCGGTTCCCTCGATCTGGATCCAGTCGCCGAAGAAGCCGTCCGAGAGCACGCACAGCGCGACACGCGGGTTGCGGCGCAGGTGCTTGGTCTTCATCGCCGTCTCCCGCGTGCTCACGACGATCAGCCCGTCGGCGTCGACGTTGCACGCAACCGGTGACATCTGCGGCGTACCGTCTCGCCGGTACGTCTGCATCACCGCGTGGTGGTGCTCCCGGACGAAGTCGAGCGCGCGATCGAGCTCCATGCTCCCGACGGTACCAAGGCGCGTCGGGCGCTACGCGTTCTCCATGTTCTTCGAGACCACCTCGAGTGTCTCCTGCAGCTCCTTCGTGGGGCTGAACTCGACCACCTCGGTACCCGCGTAGAGCGTCGGCGTGTGCCCGGGACCGACGTAGTAGGCATCACCCGTCTCGAAGGTCTCGTCGCCCGCCGCCGAGTGGAACGTGACCTTGCCCCTGATCACGTAGCCCCAGTGCGCCGCCTGACACTGGTCGTCGGGCAGCCCCGCGAAGAACGGCGTGAGATCGGCGTCCTCGGTGTACGTCTCGAAGGCAACCGTGTAGCCGCCGTCGAAGTTCTCGATGTGCCCCTCGTAGCCCTCGACCGCAACGGTCTCGGATGCAGTGGCCCGTGATGCCTTCGGCATGTGCTTCCCTCCCTGGTGTGCCTGCCCTGGTGTGCCTGCGCCCAAGGTGCGGAGCCGGGACGGCGCCCGGATCGCGCGCCTCGCGCGATTTTATCCAATTCGCAGGCGCCGAGCCCCGGCGCGAGTGCCGGCGACGAGGAGTACGGCTGCCGTCCGGGTCACCGACGCGCGGACGGACGCGTCGTCGAACACCGCCTCCCACGCGTCGAGCACGTGGGCGGCGGTGAACTCCTGCGCGCGCTCGGCGCCGCCCGCCTGGAGCCGAGCGACGAGGTCGTCGTCGCGGGTCAGACGGCGCACCGCGTCGACGACGTCGACCGGGCCCGCGACGACGAGCGCGTCGTCACCTGGGCGCACCAGCTCGAGGTACGCGGCTTGCGGCGCGACGAGCGGGATGGCGCCCGCGACCCAGGCGTTGACCAACTTGGTCGCGGGCTTGCGCAGATGCCGGGGGTCGTCCCAGGCGTCGTTGATCCGCCGCAGACACAGCGCCACGTCGGCGGTGCGGAAGTCGGGCCAGGTCGGGGGTTCGGTGTCGAGGGCCAAGCGCACACCGCATGCCGCGAGCGCTTCGAGGAACGAGCGGTCGCGGAGCTCCGCCGGGACGTTGAACCCGTAGCCCTTGTACGCGAGGGTTCCGATCGAGCCGCCGCGTTCGGGATCGCGTGCCACCATGCCGCGTTGCGGGAGCAACGGCACCCACCGCTGGGTGCGCGGATCGACGATCGACGCGCGGTTCGGCATGATCTCGCACCGCGCGAACGACGGTGGTGACACCGCGAGCGGCACGTCGGCGCGAACAACGATCACCGACGGGCACCTGAGGGCCGCGTGGGCGAGCCTGAACACCGCACCGTCGTCCACCTCACCGTCGTACGTCGCGAGCTCTTCGAGCATCACGACGAGAACGGTCGCGCGGTCACCGACCTCGGGACCGATCGTGACCCGCGCGGCCTCGCGCGTGCAGACGGACGAAGAGCTCCAGGAACGCGTGGCCGAACGCGTGGGCATGGCGACCCGGATCGCCGTCGGGATCCCAGTCGGCGAGACCGTCGAGCGGGCGCCGCGTCCAGAAGTGGACCGACCCACCCGTCACCGCGACGGCTGCTCGCTACGCGTAGACCGACTCGAGGACCGCTTCGGGGATGTCGAAATTGGCGTAGACGTTCTGGACGTCGTCGTGCTCCTCCAGCGCGTCGATGACGCGCAGCACCGACTTGGCCTTCGACGCCTCGTCGAGCTCGACGGTGGTGCTCGGCAACATGGTGAGGTCGATGCTCGTCACCGCCATCCCCGCCTCCTCCAGCGCCGCGCGCACCGAGGCCACGTCGGTCGGCGCGGTGGTGACCTGCCAGGTGTCGCCCAGGTCGGCGATGTCCTCGGCGCCGGCCTCGAGGGCGGCGAGCATCAGGTCGTCCTCGGTGGCTGCGTCGTGCGGGAGGATGACCACGCCCTTGCGCTCGAACTGCCAAGCCACCGCGCCCGGCTCGGCCAGCGAGCCCCCGTTGCGGGTGAACACGTTCTTGATCTCGGCGCCGGTGCGGTTGCGGTTGTCGCTCAGCGTCTCCACGTAGACCGCGACCCCGTTGGTGGCGTAGCCCTCGTAGGTGATGTTCTCGTAGGTGACGCCCTCGAGCTCGCCCGTGCCGCGCTTGATCGCACGCTCGATGTTGTCCTTGGGCATGGACGCGTCACGCGCCTTCTGCACCATCGTGCGCAGCGTCGGGTTGGCGTCGACGTCACCACCACCGCTGCGCGCCGCCACCTCGATCTGACGCGCGAGCCGCGCGAACTGCTTGCCGCGGCGCGGCGTCGGCCGCGCCCTTGGCGTGCTTGATGGAGTGCCACTTGGAATGTCCGCTCATCTTTTCCCACTCTCGTCGCTTCGCTCCGGGGCGCTCGGCCCCCGCTTCGCTGCTCGCCGGGCCATCCCCAATGAGATTGGCCGGCTCGCGGTCGCTCCGCTCATGTCTTCTCTCCATTCAGGAACCACGAGTGCAGCCGGAGATCACCGGACAGCTCGGGGTGGAAGCTGGCCACGACGACCGCGCCCTGGCGCGCCAGCACCGGGACGTCGTCGTGACGGGCGAGCACTTCGACGCGCTCCCCCACCGCTCGATGCGGGGAGCGCGGATGAACACGCCGGGGAACGGTCCGCCGGTGAGCCCGTCGACTTCGAGGGGCGCCTCGAACGAGTCGCGCTGGCGGCCGTACGCGTTGCGCCGCACCGCGACGTCGATGGCGCCGAACGACTCCTGGTCGGGACGGCCGTCGACCACCTCGCGTGCGAGCAGGATCATCCCCGCGCACGTGCCGAGGACGGGCAGACCGTCGGCGAGCAGTTCCGCCAGCGGTGCGCGCACACCCGACGAGTCGAGCAGCTGGCTCATGGTGGTCGACTCGCCACCGGGGAGGATCAGCGCGTCGAGCGCGCCGAGCGCCGCGGGTGTGCGCACCTCGATCGCTTCGACGCCCAAGGCGTCGAGCACCTCACGATGCTCGCGGAACGCTCCTTGGAGCGCGAGAACGCCGACTTTCGTCATGGCCTTGGTCATGGCCTGGGGGCCTCGCGATCACGATCGCTACCAGCCCCGATCGGCGAGCTTGACATCGAGCGTGTCGATCTCCTCGCCGCGCATCGCCTCGCCCAACCCGCGCGACACCTTGGCCACGATCGTGGGGTCGGCGAAGTGGGTGGTGGCCTCGACGATCGCCTTCGCCATCGTGGGCGGCTCGGCGCTCTTGAAGATGCCGCTCCCCACGAACACCGCCTGCGCGCCGAGCTGCATCACCAGCGCAGCGTCGGCGGGGGTGGCGATGCCCCCGGCGCAGAACATGGGCACGGGCAGCTCGCCCAGCTGCGCCACCTCCTGCACCAGGTCGACGGGCGCGCG
The DNA here is from genome assembly GCA_963835985.1 of uncultured Actinomycetes bacterium. Lineage (GTDB taxonomy): Bacteria > Actinomycetota > Acidimicrobiia > IMCC26256 > DASPTH01 > DASUAS01. Next base: position 216,478 of record CAWIHV010000006.1, read on the forward strand.
CAGCTCCTTGGCCCACGCGAACAGCTCGGCGTCGTCGGCCACCGTGAGCTTGCGGATGTCACCCAGGATCGAGCGCAGGTGGCGCACAGCCTCGACGATGTTGCCGGTGCCGGCCTCCCCCTTCGAGCGGATCATGCACGCGCCCTCGGCGATGCGCCGCAGCGCCTCACCCAGGTTGGTGGCGCCGCACACGAACGGCACGGTGAAGCCCCACTTGTCGACGTGGTGCGCCTCGTCGGCCGGGGTGAGCACCTCGCTCTCGTCGATGTAGTCGACGCCGAGCGACTCGAGCACCTGCGCCTCGGCGAAGTGACCGATCCGGCACTTGGCCATCACCGGGATGGTGACCGCGGCCTGGATGCCCTCGATCATGGCCGGGTCGCTCATGCGGGCCACGCCGCCGTCGCGCCGGATGTCGGCGGGCACCCGCTCGAGCGCCATCACCGCGACCGCGCCGGCGTCCTCGGCGATCTTGGCCTGCTCGGGGGTGACGACGTCCATGATGACGCCGCCGCGCAGCATCTCGGCGAGCCCGCGCTTGACCCGTGCGGTTCCCGTGGTGCGTTCGGTCATGGCCGTCAGGTTACCGGCCGACCCGGCGAGCTACTTCTTCTTCTTGGCGGTCGTCGGCGGCGCCGTCGTGGCCGGCGGCACGGTCGTGGCCGGTGTTGGCGCAGGGGTGACGTCGACCGCGCTCCCCACCGGGAGCAGCTCGACCCAGGTGCGGCCGGGTCGCAAGGGGATGGGGTTGCCGGACGCGTCGACGTACTTGGCGGGCTGGGCCTTGTCGGGCCGCACCCAGCGGCCGGTGCGCACCACGCCGTCGGAGAAGATCCAGACGTCACCCTCGCCCACGGTCTGGGCCTCCGCCTCACCGGCGTACGGCGTGAACTGGATCACCACGTTGGCCGGGGCGATCGGCGCGCCGCCGACGACCGTCTGGGGGACACCCCCGAGGGTCCGCGCCCACAGCCCGGTCTGGGCCACCCAGGTCCAGGTCGGGTCGTACCCGGCTTCGAAGCCGACGTGGAAGTCGATGACCCCCGCGCCCGCGACGGCCGGCGCGCCGTTGGCGACGTACTGGAACAGCGCGGGCGGCGGCTTGGGGTCGCCGCCGAGGTCGAACAGCGGCTGGCCGAGCCCGTAGAGGTTGTGCGGCGCGTCGCGCGGGGGCTGGTCCTGCTGGTTGCGCACCATCGCCGAGCCCGCACTCGATTCGTCGACCGCATGCACGGGCGCCGCGTTGATGGCGTCGACGTTGACGGGCGCTCCACCCGAGTAGGCGAAGATCCCGCCGACCGGCCACACGATCTCGGGGTCTTCCGCGCGCACCGAGCGCACGGGGCCGATGACCGCGGGCACGGTGGAGTTGAACATCGCCACGAAGCGGGTGATGTTGCCCTCGACGACCTCCTCGTAGACGACGTCGGCCTGGTCGATGCCGGCCTGCGGTCGCGCGTCGGGCGTGTTCTCCACCTTCACCGACAGCGCGGGTCGCCCGTGGCTCGCGGCGCCGGGGTCGACCAGCCCGGTGAGCGGCGCGATCGGCGGCGCGACGGTGGTGGTCGTGGGCGCCGCCGTGGTGGTGGTCGGCTTCGGCGTCGCCGCCTTCGATTCGCCGCCCCCGCAGGCGGACACGAACAGAGCCAAGGCCGCGATGACGGCAGTCGTCGCGGCGGTCGTCGATCGGACCTTCTTCACTTCCGGCACTTACATCTCCTGCAACCGCGCGATGCGGTCCTCGAGGGGTGGGTGGGTGTCGAACAGGTTGTTGAACTTGGAGCCCGGCTTCTTCTTGTCGGTCTCGAGCGGTTGCTCGATCCACATCTGCGCGGTCGCCTTGGTGGCGTGGTGCACGACCGCGTGGTCGAAGCGCAATTTTTCCAGAGCCGAGATCAATCCAGGTGGATACCGCGTGAGCTGCACCCCGCTCGCATCGGCGAGGTACTCCCGGTTGCGGCTCATCGCCATCTGCATCAGGTAGCCCGCGAAGGGCGCCAGCATCAGGACGGCCAGGGACGCGATGGCGATCACCGCGCCCAGCGGGCCGGAGTCGCCGTTGTTGTCACGGCGGCCGGAGAGGCCACCCCAGAACGCGAAGCGCAGGCCGATGTCGGAGATCAACGCGATGGTGCCGACCGCGGTCACCGCGATCGTGGTGACGAGGATGTCGTAGTTCTTCACGTGCGACAGCTCGTGCGCGATGACGCCTTCGAGCTCCACCCGGTTCATGACCTCGAGCAGCCCGGTGGTGACGGCGAGGGCCGCGTGCTTGGGATTGCGGCCGGTCGCGAACGCGTTGGGCGCGGGGTCGTCGACGACGTAGAGGCGCGGCTTCGGGAGTCCCGCGGCGATGCACAAGCCTTCGACCAGGTTGTGGTAGCGCCGGTACTCGGTCTCGTCGGCGGGCTGGGCCCGGCTGGCGGCGATGGCGATCTTGTCGGAGTTCCAGTACGAGCCCCACGCGAGGGCCATGGCGATGACGAAGGCGATGACGATGCCGACCCAGCCGCCGCCGAAGAGCAGCACGATGGCCGTCGCCACCAGCGTGATGACGACGACGAAACCGAACAGCATCAGGAACGTGCGGCGCTTGTTCGCCGCGATCTGCTCGTTCAAGGGACGCGACCTTCTGGGTACCGGGCCCCGTCGCCGTCACGCGGCGCCGAAGGGCGGGGAGATCGGGGCTCGACGATTCCTAGAAACTGACCTGGGGGGTTTCGGTGTCTTCGGGCGCGGCGTCGAAGAACTCGCGCTTCTCGAAATGGAACATCCCGGCGAGGAGCACCGTCGGGAACTTCTGGATCTGGGTGTTGTAGCTGAGCACGCTGTCGTTGTAGTACTGCCGCGCGTACGCCACGCGGTCCTCCGAGCTCGTGAGCTCCTCCTGCAGGTTCAGGAAGTTCTGGTTGGCCTTGAGGTCGGGGTACGCCTCCGCCACCGCGAACAGGCTCTTGAGCGCGCCGCTCAGGACGTTCTCGGCCTGGGCCTGCTCGGCGGGCGACTGCGCGTTGATGGCGTTCGCCCGAGCCTGCGTGACCGCCTCGAACGTGCCGCGCTCGTGGGCGGCATAGCCCTTGACCGTCTCCACCAGGTTGGGGATCAGGTCGTGGCGTCGCTTGAGCTGGACGTCGATCTGCGACCAGGCGTTTTCGACCTGGTTGCGCCGCTTGACGAGGCTGTTGTACCCGAACCAGAAGAACCCGACGATCAGGACGACGACGACGACGATCACGATGACGGCGATCATGTGGTCATGCTATCTGGGGAACCTCTCAGACCACGGCAGGGCGGGGCGCCGCGATGGCCCGCTCGTAGAGGGGCAGGAAGCGCTCGGCCAGGTGCTCCATCGAGAACTCGTCGGCCCGACGGGCGCCTTCCGCCACCAGGCGCGCCCGGCGGTCGGGGTCGTCGAGGAGGGCACGGAGCCCGGCCCGGAGCAGCTCGGTGTCGCCCGGCGGGACGAGCAGCGCCTCGCGGTCGGCCCGGGACACGGTGCGGTAGCCGTCGATGTCGGACGCCACCACCGCGGTGCCGGCGGCCATCGCCTCGAGGAGCACCACGCCGAACGACTCGCCCTCGAGCGCCGGGAAGCAAGCGATGGTCGCCCCGCGGAGGCGGGCGTGCTTCTCCTCTTCGGTCACACGACCGAGCCAGTGCACCCGGGGAACGCCACGGGCCCGGAGACTCGCCTGTTCCGGGCCGTCGCCGATCACCCACAGGTCGGCGTTGCGCTCGAGCCCGGCGAAGGCGTCGAGCAACACCGCGAGCCCCTTGCGCCGCTCGTGGCGGCCGACGAACACGATCGCCGGTGCCCCCGAGGGCGCGACCGGCCCGTCCGCGAGGAGCGGGACGTCGACGCCGTTGGGCAGGATCACGCACTCGGTGTCGAACGTGAGGCTGACCTGGCGCTTCGCGTCCTCCGACACCGCGGTCGCGACCGCGAGGCGGCGCATCATCGGTTTCAGACCCGGACGGAAGGTCTCGTACCAACCGTTGCGACCGCTGCGGGCCGAGTGGAAGGTGCCGACCGCAGGCAGGGTCGTGCCCACGAGCGCCGCATGGTTGGGACCGGGCGAGAGCGGCTCGTGCAGGTGCAGCACGTCGGGGCGGAACGTGCGGAGCGCTTCGATCGTGCGCCGCGCCACGGCCCGTCCGGTGGCGATGGGCGCCACCGACCCGTTGCTCGGCACGCGTGAGCTCGGACCCACGGTGGTGATCCCCGGCTCGGGCGGTGGACCGTCGCACGGTGCCACGATGCGGGCGTCGATCCCGTTGGCCCGCAGGGCGCGGGCGAGCCCGAGCACCTGGCCCTGCACCCCGCCGAACAACGTCAGGGAGTAGGGGCACGAGAGCATGACCCTCATCGACACGCTCCGATCATCCCATCCCGATGCGGTCGCTGGGCCAGTTGGGCTGGAGCAGGTGCCAGTGCGTGGGGTCGACCCGGATGAGGTCCTCGTAGGCGTGGGCGAGGTCCTGGGTGACCCTGGCGATGTCGTCGCGCAGGCGACCGGTGCGGGCCGTCCCGACGGCGCGGGAGGTGTCGAGCGACGAGCGGATGTCCGCCCGGCTGTCGCCGTGGTCCATGAAGTAGCACCCGGTCGGGAGGAGGGGGCAGCCGGCTCGTAACGCGGTCATCGCCGGGCCTCCGGGCAGCGTGGTCCGCTCGCCGAAGAACTCGACGTCGACGCCGTCGCCGGTGAGGTCGCGGTCGGCGAGCAGGCAGACGACCTCGTTGTTGCGCAGCGCCTTCAACACGTCGGTGCCGGCGGACGGCGACAGCGGGATGACCCGCATGCCGAGGCGCGCGCGTGTCTCGACGAACCACTCGAAGAGCTCGGGAGGCTCGACCGGCTCGGCGACGACCGTCACCGAGAAGCCCTGGAGCGCGAGCCACGCGCCCGCGAAGTCCCAGTTCCCGAGGTGCGGGAGCGCGAGCACCGCGCCCGTGCCCTCGTGCACCCCGTCCCACACGTGTTCGATACCGGTGCAGTGGAAGTGCTCGTTGATCCACTCGGGTGTCAGGGTCGAGAGGCGGAACAACTCGTAGAAGTAGCGCCCGTAGGAGTCGAACGTGGCGGCGACGTCACGACGCAGCGCGGCACCGCCGTACTCGGGTCCGTGGATGCGACGGAGGTTGCGCTCCACCTGGGCGCGGCGCGAGACCATCACCGCAGGCGCGAGCTGCGCGATCCCCCGCGCCGCGGGCGTCCCGATCACGGGCGGGATCAGTCGCGCGACGGTCTCGCCGGCGCGGTACGCGAAGTACGACGTGCGCGCAGGAAGGATCGACACGGCGCGGCTGGGATGGATCAGCGACGGCGCGACGTGAAGCGCGTGCCGGTGGAGCGCTCCGTCTGTGGACGGTGCGCCGCCCACCACTGCGCCAGGCTGCCGGCGCGCGGTTCTTCGGTACCGGAGCCGCGGTGGTGCCGCGTGCGGCGGGGTCGCTCCGGTGTGGCTTGTCGCCACACCTTCACGAATCGCTGCACCGCCGTGAACGCGGTGAGCACCAACATGATCCAGAGCACCGGCACGAGGATGTCGAAGGCGAGGCCCACGCCGAGGAGCACGAGGCGCTCGGCCCGTTCCATCAGCCCACCGCGCGCCTGGAACCCGAGCGACTCGGCGCGGGCGCGCTCGTAGGTGATGAGCATCGAGAGCGCGAGCACGGCCATGGCCAGCACCGCGTCGGTCGCCGCGCCGGTCTCGGCGAGGTACCACGCGACCCCGATGAACATCGCAGCATCGGCGACGCGGTCGCACACCGAGTCGAAGAACGCGCCGCGCGGACCGGCGCGACCGCTCTGGCGCGCCACCGAGCCGTCGAGGATGTCGGGCAGACCGGTCAGGATCACCCCGAACACGCCGAGCAGCAGGTGCCCGTCGGCGATCAGCAGCGCGGTCGCGATGGCGAAGACCAGGCCGATGATGGTGAGTCCGTCGGCAGTGATCCCGGCGCGGTGGAGTCCCTGGCCGACAGGTTCGAGCCCTCGCTCGACTGTCGCTCGCCAGCGTCCGTCGAGCATGCGCAGTGGTTCCTCGGTCGGTGGGTGTGCACGGGAATCGGTCTGATCAGGGTAACACCCGCCGCCCGGGGCTCCGGGCCCGGGCCTGCGCGCGCGCGGACCGTGCGTAGACTCGGCCCACAGACCTCTCGAGACCTACCCGGCGGAAATGCACTGGGGGTGCCGGTGGCGGCCAAGACCTACCCGACGGAGAAGATCCGCAACGTGGCCCTCGTGGGCCACGGGGGCTCGGGGAAGACCTCCCTGGCCGAGGCGCTGCTCTACGACGCCGGCGCCGTCACCCGCCTCGGTCGAGTCGAGGACGGCACCACCACCACCGACTTCGATCCCGAAGAGGCGAAGCGCCGCATCTCGGTGTCGCTGGCGATGGCGCCGTTCGACCACGACGGCCACAAGGTCAACGTGATCGACACCCCGGGGTATGCCGACTTCGTGAGCGACGTCGCCGCCGCGCTGCGCGCCGCCGACCTCGCGATCTTCGTGGTGTCCGCCGTCGAGGGCGTCGAGGTGCAGACGGAGCTGGTGTGGCGCATGGCCGACGAGCTGGGGTTGCCGCGCGCGGTGTTCGTGAACAAGCTCGATCGGGAGCGGGCGTCGTTCTCGCGCACCCTCGACGAGCTCAAGGACAAGTTCGGCGCCGGGGTCGCGCCGCTCCAACTGCCGATCGGCGAGGAAGGCGACTTCCACGGCGTGGTCGAGCTGCTCGACGATCACGCGGTGCACTACGTCGACGGCAAGGCGACGGAAGGCCCGATCCCGCCCGAGATGGAGATGGAGGAGCACTCCATCCACGACGCGTTGATCGAGGGCATCGTCGTGGGCGACGACGACCTCATGGAGCGCTACCTCGCCGACGAGACGATCCCGGTGTCGGAGCTCGCGCACGCGCTGGCCGACGGCGTGGCGTCGGGGTCGGTGTTCCCGGTGCTCTGCGGCAGCGCGACCAAGTTGATCGGCGTCGACCGCCTGGCGCAGTTCATCACCGAGGAGGGCCCGGCACCGACCGCGACCGCAGGTGACGGACCACCGGTCGCCTTCGTGTTCAAGACGATCGTCGACCCGTACGTGGGGCACGTGAACCTGTTCAAGGTGCTCCAGGGCACGGTGAAGGCCGACGCCACGCTGGTCAACGGCCGGACCATGCACGAGGAGCGGCTGCACCAGCTCTCGGTGCTGCGCGGCAAGGAGCAGGACGCGGTGTCGGAGGTGCCCGCAGGTGACATCGCCGCGGTCGCCAAGCTGGCCGGCACCACGACCGGCGACGTGCTCGGCGCGCGCGGGGCCGACGTCGAGGTCGAGCCGTTCGACCCGCCGGCGCCGGTGCTGGCGATCGCGATCCGGGCCAAGTCGAAGAGCGACGAGGACAAGCTCGCCAACGCGCTGCACCGTCTGCTCGACGAGGACCCCGCACTGAAGCTGGAGCGCAATCCCGAGACCCACCAGACCCTGCTCTGGGGTCAGGGCGAGACGCACCTCGGGATCGCGCTGGCGCGCCTGCACGCCAAGCTCGGCGTCGAGGTCGAGTCCGAGGACGTGAAGGTCGCGTACCGCGAGACGATCACCCACGAGGCCGAGGCCGAGGGGAAGTACAAGAAGCAGACCGGTGGGCACGGACAGTTCGGGATCGCGTTCGTCAAGGTCGAGCCCCTCGAGCGCGGTGGCGGCTTCGAGTTCGTCGACAAGATCGTCGGTGGTGCGATCCCGCGCCAGTTCATCCCCGCGGTCGAGAAGGGCGTCATCGAGACGATGGAGCACGGAGGCGTGTTCGGCTTCCCCGTCGTCGACGTGCGGGTCACCTGCTTCGACGGCAAGTACCACTCGGTGGACTCGTCGGAGATGAGCTTCAAGATGGCCGGCTCGATCGGGTTCAAGGACGCGATGGCGAAGGCGGACCCGATCCTCCTCGAGCCGGTGAGCGAGCTGGTCGTGCTCGCGCCCGAGGCCCACCAGGGCGACATCATGGGCGACCTCAACTCGAAGCGCGGCCGCATCCAGGGTTCGAGCGCGGCCGGCAACGGCGAGGTCGAGGTGGTCGCGCTCGTGCCCACCTCGGAGGTCCTGCGCTACACGATCGACCTCCGGTCGATGACCGGCGGGCGCGGACGGTTCAGCGCGTCCCACTCCCACTACGACCCGGTGCCCGCGCACCTGGTGGACAAGGTGCGGGCGCCGTCGCCGAGTGCCGGACCGGTCGCGGAATAGACGTGCCCCCGGTCACGTTCTGATGCGTAGGCCCGCCGTGGCGGGCGTCGAAGACGGGAGACCCTGCCCCTCCCTGCCCTCCGCCTGCCCAGCGGGCCGTCACGTACCCCGTCACGGTCTACGCTCTCGCCCCTCCGCGCTGACGAATGGCCGAGGTCTTGGCGACGACACTCCCTCCCGCGGGCTGGTACCGGGACCCCGCGGCACGTTTCGACTTCCGCTACTGGAACGGCGAGATGTGGACCGACCACGTGCAGCGCGACGGTGTGCGCGGCATCGATCCCGACGCCCGCTCCCCCAGCAGGACCGAGGCGGTCGCGACCGAGGTCGAGGAGGCCGAGGTCGAGGTCGAGGGTCCCGAGGTCGAGGTCGAAGCCGAGGAGGTGCCCGCGCCCGGCCAGGAACCGCGAGCGGCCCGCAGCGCGCGCTGGCCCGTCGGTGTCCTGGCCGTGGTCGTGGGCGGCGCGGTCCTCCTCGCGGTCGGTGCGGTGCTGCCGTGGGCGGAGGCCGAGTCGACGCGGGCGTCGTTCTCGGAGAGCGGCCTCGACAGTCTCGGCGCGGTGACGCTGCTCGCCGCGATCCTCGTCGTGCTCGCGATCATGCTCATGGCTCCGTCGACGCGCGCGGCGGGGTGCGTGGCCGCGCTCGGCGCGCTCGCGCTCGGCGTCGGGGTCTACGAGGCGCTCGACACCTCGCGGAAGGCCGACGACCTCCTCGCGCGGTCTCCGGCCGGCGTCACGGCGGGAGTGGGCGTCGGGGTGTGGGTCACGATCTTCGCCGCCGCGGTGGTGCTCATCGGTGGCGGCGTCGCGCTCGGCCTCGACGCGGCGGACGACGCGGTAGCAGGGCCCTTGTTCAACGCGGCTCCGCGAGCATGCGCGCGGTGCAGCGCTTCGGCGCGCGCACGGGGTTGCACCGAGCGATCGCGCCGCCCGGGAGTTGCGCCACGTAGTCCGACCCCCACCGCTGCGCGGCGCCGGGGACCGGATAGTCGGTGCTCACGATCTGCGCTCCGCTCGCGAACGCGGCGTCGCGCCGGGTGACATCACCCGACATCGGCGTGGTGACGGGTTCGTCGGCGCGCGTGCGCACGAGATAGCCCTTCCGCACGAGGTCGGGGATCCCCGCCGCGTCGGGCGTGCTGGGATCCTGGAACTGCACGAACGCGGCATCGGGTTGCCCCGGGGTCGAGGCGGGGAACATGACGCGACCCTCGAGGTTGGGCGCGCCGACGACGTACTGCTCGCGGCGCTGGTCGAGGAGGAACACGAACGTTCCCCGCGCCGCGGCCAGCGTGGGCCAGCCGTCCGCGAGGACGGCGGCCTCGAGGGTCGGGTGTCGGCCGCGCACCTGATCGGGCGTGACGAGCTTTCGCGGCGACATGACCGAGCGGATCGCGGCGTCGAGCGCGACCAGCGAGTCGGTGGTGACCACAAGCGGGTTCGGCGGCCCGGGAAGGGTGACGCCGTCCTCCGGCTGCACGAGCACGAACACCGGGAGATGACGCGGGTGGCGGTCGGACCAGCGCCGCAGCTCGCGGAGGCAGTCGACGAACACCTCGCAGTTCGACCCCTCATCGATCTGCTCCAGGTGCATCACCTTGAAGCCCTTGGTGCCGATCGGACGCCACAACGTCCCGTCGGGATCGGCGAACACGTCGAGTTCGACTTGGCGAATCGCCTGCGCGTCGAGCTGGTCGCGCAGCGGCGGCTGCGTCACCGCCAGATCGGCCAGGCTCGGCTCGACCTGGGTGATGAGCGTGAGCGCCTCCGGTGACGGCTCGACGTGATAGCTGTTGTGCGTCCCGGTGACCTGGACGTCGTTGATGCGCAACGGGTCCGCGCGCGTGCGGGCTGACGCGACGTTGCCGGTGACGCTCGCCGTCGCACCGAGCGCGCCCGCGAAGAGCAGCGCCGTGCACGCCTCCCTCGCCCCCATCGGCGAACGCTACCCGTGACGGGGCGCTTCAGCTGGTCGGCTCCAAACCGTACTTCGACCAGTCTTCGGGGTTCGGTTCCGTGTACTCCCCCATCACCGTGCCGTCGACCGCGTCGATCTGCACGAGGCCGCGCATCGTGGGCGGTTCGTCGGCGCTGTAGAGGAGGATGCGCCACACCGGGCGGGAACGCAGACCGTGCCAGGCAAGCTGCGCGCTCGAGTGACCCACCGCGAAGCCGACGGTGCGCGACGCGATGAGCAGCGCCTCGGTCTGGTCGACCTCGAGCGGCCACGCGCTCGCGTAGTGGTAGGCGGCGATCAGCGCGAGGACGATCGCGGCCGCGAGGAGCCCACCGTTCGACGAGATTGCGTACCCACCAACGCACAGCGCGGCGAGCACCAGGTACATCGTCGCCGGGATGCGCCGACGTTGCATGGTCGGGAACAGGTACGGACCGACGTAGCCGGTGACGTCGAGATCGGCCGGGAGCTCGTCGCCGTACTCGTCCTCGTGCTGGTCGTCGTCGGCCATCGCCAGCACGGTAGCTGCGGGTGCGCGACGAGACCTCAGCGGGGCCAGGCGACCAGGAGCTTCTCGTAGCTCTTGCTGAGCGGTTCGGGAAGGATCCGAGCCTCGGCGACTGCGGTCAGGAAGTTGGTGTCACCGCTCCACCGGGGCAGGACGTGCACGTGGATGTGACCGGGGATGCCGGCGCCCGCCGCCCGACCGATGTTGGCGCCCACGTTGATGCCGTCGGGCGCGTACGCCCCGAGCACCGCGACGTTGGCGTCCTGGACCAGCTCCATCAGCGCGGCGGCCTCGACCCGTGACAGCCCGGCGAGCGTCGACTCGTGCCGCAGCGGTGCCACCATGAGGTGACCCGACCCGTAGGGGTACGCGTTCATCACCGCGAACGCATGGTCGTTGCGGGCGAGTACGAGCGAGACGTCGTCGGGCGCGCGGGCCAGGCGCTCGAACAGGCAGTCGTGGTCGCCGTCGGGCGGCGCCTGGGTCGCGACCTCGTCGATGTAGGTCGTGCGCCAACCGGCCCAGAGGCGATCGAGGCTCACGCGTGGATGTGGCTGTCGACGTCGGTGCTGAGGCGCGAGCGGAAGTCGTCGAGGGTGACGTCGCGTTCGGGTGCGTCGCTCCCCCGCGCGTTGATCCCGACGGTGTGGTTCGCGACGTCGTCGTCGCCCACCACGAGCACGTACGGAACCTTCTCGAGTTTGGCCCGCCGGATGCGCGCGCCGAGCGAGTCGCTGTGCGCGTGCGAGATCTCGGTGCGGCGGCCGTCGGCCTTCAACGCCGCAACCACCTCGGCGGCGTAGTCCTCGTGCCGATCCGCCACCGGCACGACCGTCGCCTGCACCGGTGCCAGCCACGGGGGGAATGCGCCCGCGTAGTGCTCGGTGAGGATGGCGAAGAACCGCTCGATGCTGCCGAACAGCGCGCGGTGGATCATGACCGGCCGGTGGCGCTCGTTGTCGGCGCCGACGTATTCGAGCTCGAAGCGCTGCGGGAGCTGCAAATCGAGCTGGATGGTGGACATCTGCCAGGTGCGACCGATGGCGTCGCGCGCCTGCACCGAGATCTTGGGGCCGTAGAACGCGCCGCCGCCCTCGTCCATCACCAGCTCGTGGTCGTCGGCCTCGGCCACCGCCCGCAACGCCTCGGTGGCCTCTTCCCACTCGGCGTCGGTGCCGACCGCCTTGCCCTCGGGCTTGGTGGACAGCTCGAGGTAGAAGTCGTCGAGGCCGTAGTCGCGCAGCACGCTGATGACGAACTCGAGCGCAGCGCGTGAGCTCGGGGACGATCTGGTCGCGCGTGCAGAAGATGTGCGCGTCGTCCTGGGTCATGCCCCGGACGCGGGTGAGTCCGTGCACGACGCCCGACTTCTCGTAGCGGTAGACCGTCCCGAACTCGAAGAGGCGCAGCGGGAGGTCGCGGTACGACCGCATGCTGCTGCGGTAGATCAGGATGTGGAACGGGCAGTTCATCGGCTTGAGGTAGTAGTCGGTACCGCCGTCGAGCTCCATCGGCGGGTACATGCCGTCGGCGAACCAGTCGAGGTGCCCGGAGATCTCGAAGAGGTGCGACTTCGTGATGTGCGGCGAGTTGACGAACTCGTAGCCCGCTTCCTCGTGTCGACGCCGCGAGTAGTCCTCCATGACCCGGCGGATGGCGCCGCCCTTCGGGTGGAACACCGCGAGGCCGGACCCGATCTCGTCGGGGAAGGAGAACAGGTCGAGCTCGGCGCCGAGCTTGCGGTGGTCGCGCTTCTCGGCCTCCTCGAGGCGGCGGAGGTGCTCGTCGAGCGCGGCCTTCGACTCCCACGCGGTGCCGTAGATGCGCTGGAGCATCGGACGCTTCTCGTCGCCCCGCCAGTACGCGCCCGCGACCTTGGTGAGCTTGAACGCACCGAGCCGCTTGGTGGACGGCACGTGGGGGCCGCGGCACAGGTCGACGAACTCGGGCCGGCCCCCCTCAGCGAGCGAGGCGTGCGGGTTGCGGTACACCGAGATGACGTTGCCCTCGCCGATCTCGGCGGAGTCTTCGGGGTCGACCCGTTCGATGATCTCGATCTTGTAGGGCTGATCGGCGAAGGTGGCGATGGCGTGCTCGCGGTCGAGCTCCTCGCGCACGAAGGGCTCGTCGGCCTTGACGATCTCGCGCATGCGGGCCTCGATGCGTTCGAGGTCGTCAGCGGAGAAGTGCCGGCCGTTCGGCAGCTCGAAGTCGTAGTAGAAGCCGTCGGCGATGGCGGGGCCGATGGCGTACTTCGCGCCCGGGAAGAGGTCGGTGACGGCTTGCGCCATCACGTGCGCAGTGGAGTGGCGCAGCACCTCACGGCCGTCGTCGGAGTCGGGGGTGATGATCGCGACGCGTGCGTCGTGCTCGATGGGACGGTCGAGGTCGTACCACTCGCCGTCGACCCTGGCCGCCAGCGCGGCCTTGGCGAGCCCACGCCCGATCGACGCCGCGATCTCGCCCGCGGTGACACCCTGCTCGTGCGCGCGCGTCGATCCGTCGGGCAGCGTGATCGTGATCGTCATGGACTCCTCAATGGTTCGTTCGCTGCAGCGCAGGGTACCTGCGCCGCTTTCCGCTCACTCACGAATTCCGATTGAGGTTCACGCCAAGCAAGCCACTCAACTCGCGGAGCACCGCGGGTGCGGTGGGATCGCCGCCGCCCGAGAGCACCGCGCTGGCGAGGTCGTCGAGTGCTTCGAGCGCTCGCGGGGCGTCGAGGTCGTGGTCGATGGCCGCGCGCACGCGCGCTGCGTAGGGTCGCGGGTCGGCGCCGTCGGGACGCTCGGCGGCCGCGAGCAGTCGGTGCAGCAGTGCCGTGCCGTCGTCGAGGTCGGTGTCGTGCCATTCGAAGCCGGCGCGGTAGTGGTGATGCAGGAGCGCGAGGCGGATGGCGCGCGGATCGGCCGTCTTGAGGAGATCGCTCACGAACACGAGGTTGCCGAGCGACTTCGACATCTTCTCGCCCTCGTAGCTCACCATCGCCGAGTGCACCCAATGGCGCGAGAACGTCTCGCCGGTGATGCTCTCGCTCTGCGCGACCTCGCACTCGTGGTGCGGGAAGATGAGGTCGGTGCCACCGCCGTGCAGGTCGAGGGTGGGACCGAGCTCGTGCATGGCCATCACCGAGCACTCCACGTGCCACCCGGGACGGCCGACGCCGAACGGCGCCCGCCACGCGGGCTCGTCGGGCAGCGAGGGCTGCCAGAGCACGAAGTCGAGCGGGTCACGGCGGTGCGGGTCGTCGGGGTTGCCGCCGCGCGTGCGCCGCGAGGCGCACCATGTGCTCGTGCGAGTAGTGCGACACCTCACCGAAGCGGGGGAACGTCGACACGTCGAAGTAGGCGGTGCCGTGCGTGAGGTACGCGTGGCCGTTGTCGAGGAGTCGGCCGACCATGTCGATCATGCCGTCGATCGACTCGGTGGCACGGGGCTCGGCGAGTGGCGGACGCGTGTCGAGCGCTTCCATGTCGGAGCGGAAGCGGGCGAGCTCGGCCTCGGCGAGCTCGAGGTAGGGCACGCCGAGCTCGCGGGCCTTCGGGAGGATCGAGTCGTCGACGTCGGTGACGTTGCGCACCATGCGCACCTCGTGGCCGAGCTCCTCGAGGCGACGGATGAGGAGGTCGTAGGTGAGGTAGGTCGCGGCGTGGCCGAGGTGGGTGGAGTCGTAGGGCGTGATGCCGCACACGTACATGCGCACGACTGGGCCGACGTGGAAGGGGACGACGGCGCGCTGCGCGGTGTCGTAGATCTCGATCGTCATGTGGTCACGTGGGGTGGCGCGGGCCGACGCCCTCGATCCGGAGCGAGCCCTCGCCCTTGTGGCGCAGGTTGACGGTGAGCAGCGCGGCGGAGAAGGCCTCGAGCCCCAAGGCGTTCTCGAGCGGTCCGGCGTCGAAGGCGCGCAGGTCGGGGATCGCGTCGACGAGGTCGAGGACCGTCTCGCGACCCTCCTCGTCGCCGACGACCAGCACGTCACCCGTGAGCGGAGTGCTGATGTCGGCCAGTGCGGCCGCGGGCACGAGGTGGAACGCGGCCACGACGTAGGCGGCGGGTGCGACCGCCTTCACCTCGGCGGCGATCGAGCCCGCGGGGGACCGAACGGGGACGAACTGGCGGCCCCGCTTCTCGAGCCCGTTGGCCATCGAGATCACGATCTTGCCCGCGAGCTGGTCGGCGTGGGCGCGGGCGGTCGTCACCGCAGCGTCCCAGACCGTGGCGAGCACGACGACGTCGGCCGCGGCTGCGGCGTGGTTATCGCCGGGCTCGAGGCCCGCGACCCGGTCGCCCCAGCGCTCGACGAGCTCGTCGACGACCTGCGCCGCCTTCTCGCGGTCCCGGGACCCCACCGTCACGCGGTGCCCGGACGCGGCGAGCCGGGTGGCGATCCCGCGCCCCGCCGGTCCCGTCCCCCCCAACACGCCGATGTGCATGCCCGAGAGCTTCGCACACGCCTCGTCCGGACCCCCACACCCCGGTGCACCCGAGCATCTCAAGGTTCGCGTGCACATACGACGGCGAACTTTGAGATGTTCGGCGGGGCGTGACCACGAGCGGTGTCGATCGTCGTTTCGCAGGTGGACAACCCCCTTTCCGGCATCGGGCGCGAACAGCACGGGTTGGTGACCCGCGCCCAGGCGCTCGCCGTGCTCTCGCCGTCCTCCCTGGACCGTTGGCTCCGCACTCGTCGGCTCGAGCCGATGCGAAGGGGCGTCTACCGGATGGCCGGCGCCCCCGAGAGCTGGGAGCAGCAGCTCCTCGGGGTCTGCCTGGCAGCCGGGCCGGAAGCTCGTGCGTCGTTTCGCTCAGCGGCGGCTCTCTACGAGCTCGAGGGATTCGCGCGCGAGGGCCTCGAGATCACGCACTTCGGCGCGCGACCGTCTCCGATGGAGGGGGTGGTCATCCATGAGACGAACGTGTTCGACATCGGGCATGTCGGGCGGATCGCTGGCGTACCGGTGACGTCAGCGGCACGCACGCTCTGTGATCTGACCGCGGTCACCACGAGGCCGTGGATCGTCGAGCGCGCGGTCGACGAAGCACTGCGACGCAAGATCGTGCGCCTCGACGACATCGCGGACGTCGCTGAGCGACTCGCAGGGCGCGGACGCCATCGGTGCACTGTGATGCGCGAGATCCTCGACCGTCGCCGGCCGGGCTACGACCCCGGCGAGAGCCACCCGGAACGACGCATCGCCGACCTCCTGGTCCGTGCCGGACTACCGGTGCCCACGATGCAGCACCGCGTCGAGATTGGCGGGAAGCGCTATCGGATTGATCTCTGCTACCCGGAGCACCGCATCGCGATCGAGTTCGACAGCTGGCAGTTCCACTCTGGGCGACAGGCGTTCGATGAGGACCGGGCGCGCGCCAACGATCTCGTGCTGCTCGGGTTCGTCGTCCTGCATTTCACGTCGAAGTCGAGCGATCAGACGATCGTCGACACGGTGCGGGCCGCGATTCGCCGAGCATCTCAAGGTTGACCGTCACATACGCACGCGAACCTTGAGATGTTCGTTTTCGGGGTCAGGTGATGCAGTCGGCGCCGAGGAGGATGCGGAGCTCGGCGAAGAGGCCGGTGCCGGCGTCGACGAGGTGGTCGTCGCCGAGGCGCAGGACGGTCGTCTTCTCCGGGCTCTCGAGGTGCACGTAGACGGGGCTGTCGCCCGGGTGCTCCGAGAGGATGTCCTTGAGCTTGCCGACCTTGGAGTCGGACAAGACGTTGAGCCGCACCTTCACCCGCACCGGCGGGCCGGTGTCGACCGAGAGCTCGGGCCGGACCACCTCCATGGCGATGATCTTGGGCGTGTCGTCGCGGACGTCGAGGCGACCCTTGATCACGACGATGGCGTCGTCTTCGAGCAGGTGGCCGTACTGCTCCATCGTCTTGGGGAACACCATCACCTCGAGCGCGGCACCGAGGTCTTCGAGCACGAACGTGGCCATGAGGTCGCCGCGCTTCGTGTAGCGGCGGTTGAGCACGGTGACGATGCCGCCGACCGTCTTCATCTCACCCTCACGACCGTCGCGCAACTCGGCGAGCGTGCAGTCGGTGTACTTCCGCAGCGCGCGCTCGGCACCCATCATCGGGTGGTCGCTCACGTAGAGCCCCAGCATCTCCTTCTCGAACGTCAGCCGCTGCGACTTCGGGAACTCGGTGTCAGGGATCTCGGTGCGGTGGCCGACGACCGCCTCCGGCGCGGGATCGTCGACCGCCGAGAAGAGGTCGAACTGGCCCTCGGCCTCGTTGCGGCGGCGGCCGAGCACGGTCTCGATGATCGTCTCGTGCACGAACACCAGGCCCTGGCGCGGGTGACCGACGGAGTCGAACGCGCCGGCCTTGGCCAGTGACTCGATGCAGCGCTTGTTGAGCACCGACGGGTCGACGCGGTCGCAGAAGTCGTAGAAGTCGGTGAACGGCCCGCCTTCCTCGCGCGCCGCGACGATGTGCGCGACCACGCCCTCGCCGACGTTGCGCACCGCCGACAGACCGAAGCGGATGGCACTGCCTCGATCAGGATCGGTGCGCACGGAGAAGTCGGAGACCGACTCGTTGACGTCGGGGACGAGCACCTCGATGCCCATCTGCCGGCACTCGTTGAGGAAGACGGCGGTCTGGTCCTTGTTGGTCTTGACCGACGTGAGCAGCGCGGCGAAGTACTCGGGTGGGTGGTTCGCCTTGAGCCAGGCGGTCTGGTACGTGACGTAGCCGTAGCCGAACGAATGCGACTTGTTGAACGAGTAGTCGGCGAACGGCTCGATGGTGTCGAACATGCTCTCGGCGAACTCGGTGGAGTGGCCGTTGGCGACGCATCCCTGGACGAACTTCGTGCGCTCCTTGGCGATGAGCGCGCGGATCTTCTTGCCCGTGGCCTTGCGGAGGTTGTCGGCCTCCTCGAGCGAATAGCCGGCGAGCCGCTGCGCGACTCGCATCAGCTGCTCCTGGTAGATCATCAGCCCGTAGGTGGGCTCGAGCACCTCCTGCAGGTCGGCGTGCGGATACGTGACCGGCTTGCGACCGTTCTTGCGGTCGGCGTACTCGTTGTGCCAGTTCTGGGCCATCGGGCCCGGTCGGTAGAGGGCGATGAGCGCGGCGACGTCTTCGAAGTGGGTGGGGGCGAGCGAACGCAGCAGCGCGCGCATCGGCCCGCCTTCGAGTTGGAACACACCCACGGTGTCGCCCCGACGGAGCAGCTCGAACGTGAGGTCGTCGTCGAGCGGGACACGGTCGATGTCGGGGCGCGCGCCGGTGCTCTCGGCGATCAGGTCGAGGGCGATCTCGAGGACGTCGAGGTTGCGCAGCCCCAGGAAGTCCATCTTGAGCAGCCCGAGGTCTTCGACCCCGTGCATCTCGTACTGGGTGACGATCGGCGCGTCCTCGATCTTCCCGCCCGCCTCCGGCTTGCGCTGGATCGGCAGGTACTCGGTGAGCGGATCGCGCGTGATCACGACGGCCGCGGCGTGGATGCCGTCCTGGCGGCGCAGCCCCTCGAGGCCGCGCGCGACGTCGATGACGCGCTTGGCGTCGGGATCGCTCTCGTAGAGCGTGCGCAGCTCGGTGGCCATCTTGTAGCCGTCTTCGTGCCCGGTGACCTTCTCGAAGCACGCGCGCAACGGGGTGTCGCGGCCCATGATGAGCGGGGGCATGAGCTTGGCGATCTTGTCGCCGACGATGTACGGGTACCCGAGCACACGTGCGGAGTCGCGCACCGCGGCTCGCGCCTTGATGGTGGAGAAGGTGACGATCTGCGCGACGTGGTCCCACCCGTAGCGCTCGGCCGCGTACTTGATCATCTCGCCGCGGTAGCGAGAGTCGAAGTCCATGTCGATGTCGGGCATCTGCTTGCGGCCCGGGTTGAGGAACCGCTCGAACAGCAGGTCGTACTTGATCGGGTCGATGTCGACGATGCGCAGGCAGTAGGCGACGCACGACCCCGCCGCGCTCCCCCGCCCCGGACCCACCCGGATGCCACGCGAACGGGCGTACCGCACGAGGTCCCAGACGATCAGGAAGTAGGCCGAGAAGCCCATGGTCTTGATGACGCCGAGCTCGAACTCGATGCGCTCGAGCACCTCGGGCCCGGGCGACACGCCGTAGCGCTCCTTCGCCCCCTCGACGCACAGCTCGCGCAGGAACGAGTCTTCGTCGTGGCCGGGCGGCGTGGGGAACGACGGCAGCACCGCGTTGCCGAACTCGATCTCGACGCCGGCCCGTTCCGCGATGAGCAGCGTGTTGTCGCACGCCTCCTCGTAGTCGGCGAACAGCGCACGCATCTCGCCCGCCGTCTTCAGGTAGAACTCGTCGGCGTCGAACTTGAAGCGCTTCGGGTCGGACTGCAACGCGCCGGTCTGCACGCACAGCAGCGCGTCGTGGGCCTCGGCGTCGTGACGATGGGTGTAGTGCGAGTCGTTGGTGGCCAGCAGGGGCGCGTGCATGTCGCGCGCCAGCTTGATCAGCTGCGGGTTGACCTGGAGCTGCTCGGGCAGACCGTGGTCCTGCAGCTCGACGAAGAACGAGTCGCGCCCGAAGATCGACTGGAAGCGCTCGACGTGCTGCTGCGCCAGCGCGTAGTCGCCGGCGAGGATCGCCTGCGAGACCGCACCACCGAGGCAGCCGGTGGTGCCGACGAGGCCCTCGTGGTGCTGCTCGAGCAGGTCGAAGTCGACACGCGGCTTCTGGAAGAAGCCGTCGAGGTATGCACCCGACGACACCTTGATCAGGTTCTTGTATCCCTGCGTCGACTCGGCGAGCAGCGTGAGGTGGTAGATGTCGTGCTGGTCGCGTCGCGGCCGGTCGTGACGCGACGTGGTGACCATGTAGGCCTCGGTGCCGATGACCGGGGTGAGGTCGGCGTCGCGCGCGGCGCGGTAGAAGTCGAGGACGCCGTACATGTTCCCGTGGTCGGTGATGCCGACCGCGGGCTGCCCGTCGGCCGCGGCGGTGGCCACCACCTCGGCGATGCGCGCGGCGCCATCGAGCATCGAGAACTCGGTGTGCAGGTGGAGGTGCACGAACGACTTGGCCAACGGCGCGCCTACCTCCCCAGGCATTTCCACACCGTGTCCACAGCCTGTGGATGAATCACACCGGTGTAGTTCGACGACCTTAGCGCGCGCTCCCGGAGGCCGCTCGTCCGCGGGAGGCCACGAGTGGCACCTCGACCTCGGCCGCGGTGATCGAGCCGTGTGCACCCTGCAGGTTGGCCTCGTACGGAAGGGTCGGATCGATGTACCCGACCGGGCCTCGGGCCGCGAGCACGACGTCGCCGACTCGCCGGTACGTCGCCGGCACCGGGTCGGGGCCCAGCCACCCGTCGCCGAGCAACTCGTCACGGCGGAAGACCCAGGCGTCGTCTCCGCAGAGCTCCTCGGCGGCGGCGCGGAGCTCCGCGGCACGACCGGGTTTCGCGTGGAGGTGCCGGAAGCGGCCGTCGCCCGCGTAGGTCTCGACCAGGTCGTGCACCGGGGCGAGGGTGCGCCAACCGTCCGGTCCCACCTGCACCTGACCGTGGTCGGCGGTCACCACCAGCGCGACGTCGTCGGGCAGCGCGTCGAGCACGTCACCGACGAGCCGGTCGGTGGCGGCGAGCTCGGCCGGGAAGAAGGCCGTGTCGAGGCCGTGGGCATGGGCGACTTCGTCGACGCCGGAGTAGTACGCGTACACGAACGGAGCACCGCCGGCGACGAGCGCGCGCACCTCTTCCACCAGGACCGAGGTCGTCTGCCATCCGTGGAACTCGGCGCCGCGCATGTGTGCGGTCGTGAACCCGGTCGTGCGGAACATCGACTTGGTGACCACGGGAACCCGCTGGCCGCAGAACACCCGCTCCTGCTGCACGTGCTCGGGATCCGGCGGTCGGCCTCCGTCGGCGAGCTGCCAGCGGATCGCGTTCAACACGCCCTGTTCGTGACGGAGCCGGAAACCGGTGATGCCGTGACGCGACGGCGGGAGTCCGGTGGTGATCGACGTCGAGCGCGGCCGGGGTGGTCGACGGCACGACGGTGCTCACCGGGCCGCCTGCGAACCCTCGCAATTCCCCCAACTGGGCGGGGAACCGGTCGAGGGCGTGCCACCCGAGGCCGTCGAGCACGAGCAGCACGGTGGCCCGGGCACCGGCGACCGGCGCGGGCATCCACTCGACGGGACGCACGCCGAGCAGTGCGGGCACCACCCCCGTCACGTTGGGTCCCGAGTAGTCGGGTTTCACCGCCGCGATCGCCTCCACCGTGCCCAGGCTAGGAGGGCCGGCGAGGCCCGCCATGACGCGACCACCCGGGGCGGCGGCGGCGTGACGCGCGACAATGTGGGATGCACGCGGGCGCACGGCGAGCGGGAGCGAGTCCAGAGTGAAGGTCTCCACCCGGGGCGACTACGCCGCGCGCGCGCCCTCCTCTCCCTCGCCCTGCACGGCTCGGAGCGGCCCACCTCGGTGAAGGAGATCGCCGAACGCACCGGCCTCCCCCAGCCCTACCTCGAGCAGATCCTGCTGGCGGTGAAGGGCGCGGGGCTCGTCCGCTCGAAGCGCGGGGTCGGCGGCGGCTACGTCCTGGCCCGCCCGCCGACCGAGATCACGCTCGCCGACATCCTCGCCGCCGTCGACGGGCCGCTCACCACGCTGATGGGCGAGCACGACCACTGCGAGGGTCACTGCATCCTGCAGGAGGTGTGGGTCGGCGTCTCCGACGAGACCCGTCAGATCCTGGAACGCTTCACCCTGTCGGACCTGGTGGAGCGCACGCGCATCGGGCACCCCGCCGCAGGCCCGATGAACGACGACGACGTTCAGGTGGCGGAGGTCGTCGAGAGCTGACGCTCACGCTCCTCGTCGCGACGGGGCGCGGGCACGTCGCTGCGCCGCATCCGCACGACCACTTCGAGACCACCGCTCGCCGACGGTTCGAGCGCGACATCGCCGCCGTCGCCGACGACCAGCTCACGCACGATCGAGAGGCCGAGGCCGAAGTGGCCGTTGGGACGACCGCCTTTCCGTGCACCCCCCGACTGCCAGAAGCGGTCGAAGGCCCGAGCGCGCTCGTCGGCCGACATGCCCGGACCCTCGTCGCTCACCCGCAGCTCGACCCAGTCACCCCGCTCGCACGCCGCCACCCGGACCGCGCTCCCCTCGGGCGCGACCTCGAGCGCGTTGTTGAGCAGGTTGTCGACGACCTGCTCGAGCCGGCCCGGCGTCACCCGCGCCGCGGGAGAGCCGTCGACGTCGGCCGCGATGCGCACGTGCTTCTCCGCCGCGAACGCGTCCCATGCGCCGCAGCGCCCCTCGATCACCTCGTCGACCGCGATCGGCGTCGGTGACGACGGCTGCTCGGCGCGCGCGAGGACCAGCAGGCCGTCGACGAGCCGCGAGAGCCGCGACACCTCGGCGAGCGCGCCGTCGAGATCCTCGGCGGCCGCGCCGTGCACGTCGGCCTCCATGTTCTCGAGCCGCAGGCGCATCGCCGCGAGTGGGGTGCGCAGCTGGTGCGACGCGTCGGCGATGAACGCGCGCTGACCGCCGACCAGTTGCTCGAGTCGCGACGCAGTGATGTTGAACGACTCCGCGAGCAAAGTGAGCTCGGCCGGGCCCCGGGGAACCTCCGCGCGTGCCCCGAGGTCGCCGGAACCGAGCGCCCCCGCCGCGTCCTCGAGGTCGTGCAACGGCTTGGTCACCGATCGGGCGAGCAGCTGACTCGCCAGCAGCACGATGCCGAGCACGACACCACCGGTTGCCGCGAGCAGCCACCAGATGTGCTGGATCTGCTCGTCGATGACCGAGGCCGGATAGGTGATGCGCACGGCGCCCTGGATGCCATCGACCGAGCCGATGGGCAGCGCCACGTAGAGGAGGTCACCACCCAGCGTCTCCGACGAGCGGGTGCCGCTCACCTCGGCGCCGTGCAGCGCACGGTCGATCTCCGGTCGCGTCGAGAAGTCGCGACCGACCGGGCTGCGAAGATCCGAGTCGGCGATGCTGCGGCCGTCGGCGTCGACGATGACCACCCGGCCGCCCGCCGTTTCGCGGTAGCGGGCCGCGAGCGCCTGCAGGGCACGTCGCTGCCCGGCCGACGCGCCGTTCGTGAGCGGCTCGCGTGACCGGGTCGCGAGCGAGAACGCATCGTGCTGCAGGTCACTGGTGAGCCGGCGTTCGACCGAGTTGGAGTACGAGACCCCGAGCGGGATCGCCAGCACGAGCAGCACGAACGCGGTGATCGAGAGGTAGCTGACGAGCAGCCGCCGCTTCACCGTGCGTCTCCGCTCGTCAGTCGGTGAGCGCGCGCAAGCGGAAGCCCACGCCGCGCACGGTCTCGATCCAGCTGGGATCGCCGAGCTTCTTCCGCAAGGACGCGACGTGGACGTCGAGCGTCTTGGTCGGGCCGTACCAGTGCGGGTCCCACACGTTCTCGAGCAGCTCCTGACGCGGACGCACCGCGCCGGCGTCGTCGGCGAGGAACGCGAGGAGGTCGAACTCCTTGGGCGTCAACGCGACGACGTCGCCTCCGACGGTGACCCGTCGGGTGCGCCGGTCGACGGTCAGGGTCCCGACCTCGACCGTCGGTCCGTGGTGGTCGGCACCGTGCCCGGTGCCGTTGCCGTGCCCGTTGCCGTTGCCGTTGCCGTTCACGGCGTCGTCGCCCGGGGTCGTCGGGGTGCGGCGACGCACGACGGCGCGGATGCGCGCCACCAGCTCGCGCAGCCCGAACGGCTTGACGATGTAGTCGTCGGCGCCCAGCTCGAGTCCGACCACGCGGTCGACCTCCTCCGATCGCGCGGTCACGACGATGATCGGCACGTCGGAGCGGGCCCGCAGCTCACGACAGACGTCGAAGCCGTCGCGGTCGGGCAGCCCGAGGTCGAGCAGCACGACGTCGAACGACGCCGCCGCGCTGCGGTCGAGCGCGTCGGAGCCGGTCTCGACCCGGTCGACGTCGAGGCCCTCCCGCTCGAGACCCCTGGCGAGCGGCGTGGCGATGGCGTCGTCGTCCTCGACGATCAGGACTCGCATGGTGTCGGCTGCTCTCTCCTGGTCGGGGCTGGGGGCGGCGCCCTGCGAGATGTTTCGACATGCAGGCCGGTCCCCTTGATGGGAATCCGGTCGTGCGTCACACCCCCTTCACCGCTGATGGCCGCCGGCCGATAGGGCGGCGGAGGGAATGTGCGTCCGGGAGGCGGTGCATGCAACGACGCAAGCTGGTGGCGACGGCCGGGGCCCTGAGCGTGACCGCGTTCGCGGCCACCCTGGCGATCGGCGCGAGCTTCGGTCTGGTGGGTCAGGCGGAACCGAGCTCGCCCGTCGGACGCCTCGACGACCACGACAAGGTGGCCGCCGCCTCGGCCGCGGCCGTCAACCCGGCGACGGCGGTGGTCGTGACCACCCCGAAGCTCGGACCCAACGCCGACGACTGACGCCCGGCGCGGCGCCGGAACCAGACCGGCGTCAGCCCGGCGAGAGGCCGTCGAGCAGGGTGACGAGCTCGGGCGCGAGTGGCTCCTCCACCGCGACCGGGTCGCCCGTCACCGGGTGCGCGAACGCGAGCCCGCCGGCGTGGAGGAACGGCCGGTCGAGGGTGATGCCGGGCCGCTGCCCGCCGTACGCGGCGTCGCCGACCACGGGGTGACCGATGGCCTGCAGGTGGACGCGGATCTGGTGCGTGCGCCCGGTCTCGAGGCGGCAGACGAGGCGCGCCACGTCGGGGTCGCGGTAGCTGGCGACGACCTCGTAGGCGGTGCGCGCGCCGCGCCCGCCCTCGCGCACAGCCATGCGCGTCGGCCGTCGCACCGACCGTCCGATCGGCGCGTCGATCACGCCCCGCGGCGAAGCCGGTACCCCCCACACGAGCGCGTCGTAGCGACGCTCGACGTCGTGCGCGGCCAGCATCTCGACCAGACCGTCGTAGGCGTCCTGCGAACGCGCGACCACGAGCAGGCCGCTGGTGTCACGGTCGAGCCGGTGCACGATCCCGGGCCGGGCCGGGTCGCCCACGTCGGCGATCTCCGGGTACCCGCGAGCAGGCCGTTCACCAGGGTGCCATCGGGATGACCGGCACCGGGGTGCACGACGAGACCGGCCGGCTTGGCCACCACCACGACGTCGTCGTCCTCGTACCGCACCACCAGCTCGACGGCGGCGTCGGGCGCGGGGAGGCCCGCCACCTCGGGCTCGGCGAGGAGCTCCACGACGCTGCCCACCTCGAGCTTGCGGCTCTTGGGCACGCGCGCACCGTCGACCAGGACCGCACCGGCTTCGACGAGGTCCTGTACCTCGCGGCGGGTCCAGCCGGTCAGCAGCGCCACCGCGCGGTCGAGTCGCTCCCCCGCCAACGCCTCGGGCACCGCGAGCTGCTCAGCCACCGGCGGCACGCTCCTCGCGCCGTTCGCGCACGTCGCTCCGGACCGCCCACACCACGATGAGGATCGCCCCGATGGTGATGGCGGAGTCGGCCACGTTGAACGTGGGGAAGTCGCCCACGTGCACGAAGTCGACGACCGCACCCTCGAGGAACCCCGGGGTGCGGAACAGCCGATCCATCAGGTTGCCGAGCGCACCGCCGAGCACGAGCGAGAGCCCCACCACCATGAGCGTGTCGCGGGTGCGGCGCACCGTGCGCACGAGGATCACGGCCACGACGATGGCGACGACCGCGAGGAACGGGGTGAACGCCTGGAAGAGGCTGAACGCGCTCCCCGTGTTCCGCACCAGCACGAACCCGACGTCGTCGAACAGCCGGACGGGATCGTCGGGCAGGTCACGCACCGCCCACCACTTGCTGAGCTGATCGAGGGCGACGACCCCGAGCACGATCGCGGTCGCGAGGAGCGGACGTCCGGCGCTGACTCCGGTGGTGCTGCCGGTGTCGCTATCGGCGTCGCTCGGCACGAGCCTTGCAGTCGACGCAGGTCTCGGCGTACGGCAGGGCCTCGAGCCGTTCAAGGGTGATGCGGCGGCCGGCCGGAAGGCACACGCCGTAGGTGCCGGCGGCGATCCGCCCGAGCGCCCGGTCGATCTCGTCGACGATCTGCTGCGCGGAGGCCGAGAGCAGCAGGTCGCGCTCACGCTCGATGTTGATGGTGTCGCCCTCGCCCGACTCCTCGTCGAACTGGGTGTCGCCCCCCTCGCGCTCGGCCGCGAGCTGGTCGGCTTCGGCCTGGAGGATGGCGGCCTGCGTGACGTGGCGAGCCCGCTCCTCGAGCAGGCTGGCCTGCAGGCGCTCGATGGTCTTCGGGGAGAGACCCGGCTTCTCGGGCTTGACCTCGAAACCCGACAAGGGGCAGATGACCGTGGTGGGCTTGCGGGGCGCCTTCTTGACCGGTTCGGCCTTGACGGCCGCGGCCTTCTTCGCCGGCGCCTTCTTGACCGGCGCCGCCTTCTTCGCCGGCGCCTTCTTGGCCGGCGCCGCCTTCTTCGCGGGAGCCGCCTTCTTCGCCGGCACCTTCTTGGCCGGCGCCTTCTTGGCCGGCGCCGCCTTCTTCGCGGGAGCCGCCTTCTTCGCCGGCGCTTTCTTGGCGGGAGCCGCCTTCTTGACCGTGGCCTTCTTGATGGAGGAGGTCTTCACCGGGGTGGCCTTCTTCGCCGCGACCTTGACCGAGCCCTTCACCGGGCTGGCCTTCGCAGGCGCCGACTTGGCGGCGCCCTTGCGGGTAGGCGGTTTCGGTGCTGCGGCCTTGGCCATGACGGTTCCCCCGGGGAGCGAGCGCCGGATTGTAGTGGTCGACCGCATTCCGACCGCGCACCTCCGCTCGGGTCGATGCCGCGTCGCCGTCCCGCCCTCCCGCGCACGGCTCCACGCCATCGTCCTCGGCGTCCGCCCGCGAGCTCAATCAGCGCAAGGGCTCGGAGCTGCCGCCGGTACGATCCCGGGGTGACCTTCGACCCCGTGGCGCCCTCACTCGATCTCGTCGCGCTCGAGCACGCCGCCCTCGACCGCTGGGACGTCGACGACGTGTTCGCGGAGAGCCTCCGCCGCCGCGCCGGTGCGCCCGAGTGGGTGTTCTACGAGGGTCCCCCCACCGCCAACGGCCGCCCCGGGATCCACCACGTGTGGGCGCGCCTCTTCAAGGACCTCTACCCGCGCTTCCAGACCATGCGCGGCCGCCACGTCGCTCGAAAAGGCGGGTGGGACTGCCACGGGCTCCCGGTCGAGGTGCAGGTCGAGCAGGAGCTCGGGATCCACAACAAGCACGAGATCGAGGCGTTCGGGATCGCCGAGTTCAACCGGCTGTGTCGCGAGTCGGTGCACCGCTACGTCGCCGACTTCGAGGCCCTCACCCGGCGCATCGGCATGTGGCTCGACACCGACGACGCCTACTGGACGCTCGACAATTCGTACATCGAGAGCGTCTGGTGGCTGTTCCGCCAGATGTGGGACGCCGACGACATCTACGAGGGCCACAAGGTGGTGCCGTACTGCGGGCGTTGCGGTACCGCGCTGTCGAGCCACGAGCTCGGCCAGCCCGGCGCGTACCAGGACGTCACCGAGCCGTCGGTGTACGTGCGCTTCCCGGTGGTCGAGCGCGACTTCGACCTCCTCGTCTGGACCACCACGCCGTGGACGCTGGTGTCCAACGTCGGGGCCGCGGTCGGGCCCGACGTCGAGTACGTCAGGGTCAAGGGTCGGGAGGGGCGACGCGACCTCGTCATGGGCGCGGCGCGGGTCACCGACGTGCTGGGCGACGACGCGGAGGTGCTCGGTCCGGTCGCGGTCGAGGAGCTCGTCGGGCTGCACTACGAACGACCCTTCGCCTTCCTCGAGCTCCCCACGTCGGGCGCTCGCATCGTCGCCGCCGACTTCGTGACCGTCGACGACGGCTCCGGCATCGTGCACCTCGCACCCGGCTTCGGCGAGGTCGACCGGGAAGTCGCGGAGGCAGAAGGGCTCCCGATGCTCAACCCGGTGGGTCCGGCAGCCACGTTCGTCGATACGCCGGGCGGCAGCACACCGTGGAGCGGCACCTTCGTCAAGGACGCCGATCCTGCGATCGTCGACGCGCTCGCGGCGGCCGGGAAGCTCGAGCGCGTCGTCGACTACACGCACTCCTATCCCCACTGCTGGCGCTGCGGCACCCCGCTCGTCTACTGGGCCAAGCCCACCTGGTTCGCGCGCACGTCGGCCCACAAGGACGAACTGCTGCGCGAGAACGAGACCATCGGCTGGCATCCCGCGCACATCAAGCACGGGCGCTTCGGCGACTGGCTGGAGAACAACGTCGACTGGGCGCTGTCGCGCGACCGGTTCTGGGGCACGCCGTTGCCGGTGTGGCGCTGCGACGATTGCGGCACCGACACGTGCATCGGCTCGGTGGCGGAGCTCGCCGAGCGTGCGGGCCGCGACCTCACCGAGCTCGACCTCCACCGACCCACGGTCGACGACGTCACCATCGACTGCCCGAAGTGCGAGCGTCCGGGCGCGCGTCGTGTCGATCCCGTGCTCGACGCGTGGTTCGACTCGGGCGCGATGCCGGCGGCGCAGTTCCACCATCCGTTCGCAGACGACGACCAGTTCGCCACCCGCTTCCCCGCCGACTTCATCTGCGAGGCGATCGACCAGACGCGCGGCTGGTTCTACTCGCTGCTGGCGGTGAACACGCTGGTGTTCGGACGCACGCCCTACCGCAACGTGGTGTGCCTGGCGCTGGTCGTCGACAAGGACGGCCAGAAGATGTCGAAGTCGAAGGGCAACGTCATCGACCCGTGGACGGTGCTCGACACGCGCGGCGCCGACGCGCTGCGGTGGAACTTCTTCTCCGCCGGCTCGCCCTGGACTCCACGACGGGTGTCGGTCGAAGCAGTCGACGAATCGGCTCGCTTCCTGGTGACGCTCTGGAACACCTACTCGTTCTTCGTCACCTACGCGAACCTCGACGGGTGGACGCCCGCTGGAAGCACGTCGACGTCGACGCACGTGCTCGACCGGTGGGTGCGCTCGCGTCTCCACCACACGGTCGCCGCGGTCACCGATGCCCTCGAGAGCTTCGACGCGTTGCGCGGCGCGCAGTCGCTCGAGGCGTTCGTCGACGACCTCTCGAACTGGTACGTACGCCGTTCCCGCCCGCGCTTCTGGCAGGCCGACGACGCGGCGGCGCACGCCACGTTGCACGAGTGCCTCACGACGGTGGCGATGCTGCTCGCGCCGTTCACGCCGTTCGTGGCCGACGAGCTCTCCCGCAACCTGCGTGACACGGCGGAGTCGGTGCACCTCGCCGACTGGCCGTCGGTCGACGCCGACGCGCTCGACGAAGCGCTCGAGGTCGAGATGGAGCGAGCACGCGCGGTCGTGTCGCTCGGCTTGTCGGCCCGCAACGAGGCCAAGCTCAAGGTCCGCCAACCGCTGCGCCGCGCGCTCGTGCTGTTGCCCGACGCCCCTTCGCCGTTCGGGCACGGAGCCAGGACCTTCTCCGACGCGGTCGCGGCAGAGGTGGCCGATGCACTGAACGTGAAGCACCTCGAGGCGGTCACCGACCTCGAGGGCCTGCTCGAGTACTCGGTGCTCCCCAACTTCAAGGCGCTGGCCCCCCGGGTGCGCGGCCAGATGCCGCTGGTCAAGGACGCGCTGCTCGCCGCCGACGGCGGCGCGGTCAAGCGCGCGCTCGACACCGACGGCGGCTACGACCTCGTCCTCGCCGACGGTGACACCGTGCGCCTCGCCCCCGACGACGTCGAGGTGCGGGCGCAGTCACACGCCGAGCTCGCGCTCGCCCAGGAGAGCGGCTACGCGGTCGCCATCGACACCACGGTCGACGACGAGCTGCGCGCCGAAGGCACCGCGCGCGACCTCATCCGCCTGCTCAACGAGCAGCGCAAGGCCGCCGGATTGGAGATCGCCGACCGCATCGAAGTGGGCGTCTACGCGAGCGGCACGAGTCGAGGCGTCCGCGCACGCGCACCGCGACTGGATCGCGCGCGAGGTGCTCGCCGTCGCGTTCGAGGTGCTTCCCTTCGGCGGCGCCCCTGCAGACGCGACGCACGTCGACGTCGACGGCGGTGACGTCGCGATCACGCTCGTGAAGGCGACGCTCTGAGAGACGGGCGCTGCGGCGCGAGCTGCTAGCGACGGCGGCGGAAGCGCCGACGGTCCTGCTCGCTGCTGTTGTCGTAGAACGCGGCCTGCTCCTCGTCGCGCGGGCCGAGCGGCAGCGTCGTCGCGCACGGCCTCCCGCAGCGACGCGAAGAACGCGTCGTCGTCGAGCGAATCGGTGTCGATGGCGTTGGCCTCCATCGGCACGTCGGACGCGAACGCGGCGGCGCGGGCGGCGCGCGGCAGGGCGCGCGGCCGCACTGGGCGCCTTCGCGCTCCCACGGAGCCGGGGCGTCCCACGCCCGACGTGGACGAAGCCCAGTCGGAGTCGGATGACGACAACCACGACGAGTCGGACGCCGGAGCCGGAGCCGGGGCCGGGGTCGGGGTCGGGGCGGCGTCGGCGACCGGTGCGGGCGGCGGCCAGTCGGCGGGCTCGGGTCGGGGCGGCGCGGCGATCGGCGAGCGCGCGGCCGAAGCCTCGGCCGCGTACGGGCCGGTCTCGGCACCGGCGTCGCCACCGGCATCGAACCCGCCGATCGCGTGCGTGGCCGGACCGGAATCCCAGTCGTCACCACCGCCGGCGGGTGCGGGCTCGGCGGTGACCGCGGGGTCGCCGGCGTGAGGTCGACGCCGGCAGACCGCGGCGGTCGGCGCGGGTCGCGCTCGACCGGGATCTCGACGTCGTGGATCTCGGGACGATCCGACGGCGGCTCGACGTCGCCACCGAGCCGCGCGAGATCACCCTCGATCGCGGCGCGGATGCGGTCGCGGTAGCCGGCGACGTAGTCCTCGAGCGCGTCGGCGTCGGCGCGCAGCTGCTCGCGCCGCGCCGACAGGTCGAGCAGCTCGGCCTCGAGTCGGCGGCGCTCACCCTCGGCGATGCGACGGGCCGTCGCCTCGGCGTCGCTGACCAATGCCTGCGCCTTGGCCTCCGACTCCTCGAGCATCTGCTTGGAGCGGGCTTGCGCCTCGTTCACCGCGTCGTCGGCGGCGCGCTGCGCGAGCAGCAACGTGCGCTGCAGCATCTCCGCGTCTTCGCGACTCGACGGCAGCGGCACCTCGGCCGGCGCGGCCGCCGCGACCGGAGCAGGCGCAGGACGGCTCGACGCCTCCTGCAGGTCCTGCGTCAGGCTCTCGATGGTGACCGCGGCACGCTCGAGCAGATCGTCGACCTCGTCGCGGTCGTACCCGCGCCACGAGTCCTTGATCTCACTGCTCCGGAGTTCCTGGGGCGTCACATCCATGGAAGGTCATGGTAGCGAGGACCGGGCCACGACCGTCCGATCCTGCCGATCCTGCGGCTCCCGGCAGGAAGTCCCGTCGAGAAGTCCGGTCAGGAAGCTCGCAGCGCCTGCTGGAGGATGATCAGGAAGAAGAACACGACCATGAAGGACACGTCGAACATGCCGGCGGGCGGGATCACCCGGCGGACCGGGCGCAGCACCGGCTCGGTGAGCTCGAAGAGCAGCGTGTTCACCGTGGCCAGGAAGGTGCCCCCGCGCACCGGGAACCAGGACAACACGGCCCGGGCGGCGAGGATCACGAGATAGATCGTGATGATGTTGGCGAGGATGGCGGTCACGGCGGCAGCGTCGGATCGAGCGTGCGGTCAGGGCTGGAACAGACCACGCGCCTGCAGCCGGTCCTTCTCCTCCTGGGAGACCTCGACGTTGCTGGGCGTGAGCAGGAAGACCTGGTTGGCGACGCGCTGCATGTTGCCGGCGACCGCGTAGGCGAGGCCGCTCGAGAAGTCGATGAGGCGTCGCTGGAGCTCTCGGGACAGGCCCTGCAGGTTGAGGATCACGGGCTGGTTGGCCTTGAGGCGGTCGCCCACCTCCTGCGCGTCGTTGAAGCCCTGCGGCTCCACGACGTGCACCCGGGCCGCGGTGGTGGGACCGATGGTGCGCACGACGCTCGGCCGAGGCGCCGTCATGCCCGTCGGCTCCTCCCGGGCCGCGGCGCGGGGCGGAGCAGGTGCCGCCGGGACCGGTTCCGGCGCCGCCCCGTAGTCGGCGCCGTAGTCGGTGGCGTAGTCGGTCTCGCTGGGGCGGGTGCGCACGGTGCCGCTGTCGCGGACGACCCGTGCGTCGGGCACCTCGGGCGGCGCCTCGCGGCGCGGACGAGCGGGCTGCGGCTCGTCGGCCGCTTCGCCGTAGTCGCCGTAGGACTCGTACTCACCGCCGTAGTCGAGCTCGTCGTCGTCCTGGAGTCCCAGGTAGACCATCGCCCGACGCCACATCGAAGCCATGTGCGTCTGCCTCCCTCGACAGGCCGATCAGCCTAGGAGATGGAGTCGAGGGGCGGGTGCAGGGGTGGGCACCAGCCTCAGGTGGAGGTTCAGGCCCGGGGGCCGAAGAGGGCCCGTCCGACCCGGACCATCGTGGCACCCTCTTCGACCGCGACCTCGAAGTCGTCGGTCATCCCCATCGACAGCTCCGTGAGTCCGAGCGCGGCGGCCTGCTCGCGCAGCTGCGTGAACCAGCGGCGGGGGTCGTCGTCGTGGGGCGGCACCGCCATGAGGCCGGCCACGTCGAGCCCCTGGGCCAGGAGGGCATCGACCAGCGCCGGCACCGCGGTGGGCAGCGCATCCCCCCTTCTGGGGCTCCTCCCCCACGTTGACCTCCACCAGCACGCGGGCGCCGGCCGCGCGGCGGGCGATCTCGGCGCCGAGCTCGAGCCGGTCGACCGACTGCCAGCACTCGACCCACGGCGCGAGCTGGCGCACCTTGTTGCGCTGGAGCTGCCCGAGGAAGTGCCACCGCGCGCGCCGTGCACCGTCGTCTTGCTCAGGAGCTCCTGGGCCCGGTTCTCGCCGACGTCGACGACTCCGGCGTCGACGACCTGTTGGACGCGCGCGACGTCGACGGTCTTGGTGGCGGCGACCAACGTGATCGACGCGGGATCGCGCCCGCGCGGCGCGGCGGCTGCCGCGATCCGGTCGCGGACCTCGCCGACGCGCTCGCTCACGCTCACGCGGTGCGCACCACGACGACGGCCTGGCGGCCGGTGACGCCGTCGCGCCGGTGGGAGAAGTGGTCGGGCGACGTGGCGGTGCACACGTCGACGTCGACGACGCGCTCCACCCCTGCACGCGCGAGGGACACGCGCACCGCGGTGGGGATGTCGAGGGCGGGGGTTCCCACGTCGGTGGTCGAGGCCACCTCGGGACCGAGGCGGTCGACGAGGCGGGCGAGCAGATCGGGACCGAACTCGTAGCGGCCGGGGTGCACGCACGGTCCCAACCACGCGGCGACCGGTCCCGGCGCGACGGCGCGCAGGGCGTCGACCGCGGCGCCCAGCACGTCCTGCTCCAGCCCGGGCCAGCCCGCGTGGACGACCGCCACGGCACCGGCACTCGCCAACGCCACCGGCGCGCAGTCGGCGGTGAGCACCACGAGCGGGAGACCGATCGCCGCGGTCACCGCGGCGTCGGCTGCGGGCACCGTGGTCGGGCGCGGCGTCGACGGTCACGACGTCGTGGCCGTGCACCTGCCGCAGCCAGACCCACCGGCGGGGCTCGTCGGGAGCGTCGGCGAGGCGCGCCGCGAGGAGCTGGCGGTTCCGCGTGACCGCGCCGGGGTCGTCGCCGACGTGGTCTCCCAGGTTGAGCGACGCGTAGGGCGGTGCCGAGACGCCGCCGAGTCGATCGGTGAAGACGACGCGGACACCCGGTTCGGTGAACTCGATCAGCGCAGGCCCAGCTCGACAGAGGCGTTCAACGAAGGAACTCGGGGACGTCGAACTGGTCGTCGGCGTCTCCCTCGTCGCCGCTCGAACCGAAGTCGATGCCGTCGCCGATGTCGTCGTCGTCGTCGAGGCCGAGCGACGTGAGGCCGCGCGACGGGCGCTTCTCGCCCTCGTAGCGGTCGAAGCCGGCGGCGATGACGGTGATGCGCACCTCGTCGCCCAGGCTGTCGTCGATCACGGCACCGAAGATGATGTTGGAGTCGGGGTGCGCGGCCTTGGCCACGATCTCCGCCGCCTCGTTGACCTCGAAGAGGCCCAGGTCGGACGGGCCCGACACGTTGAGCAACATCCCGCGCGCACCCTCCACGCTCGCCTCCAGCATCGGGCTCGAGATCGCGGCGCGTGCGGCGTTGACCGCGCGGCCGTCGCCCGACGCGTATCCGATGCCCATGAGCGCGCTGCCCGCGTTGCTCATGATCATGCGGACATCGGCGAAGTCGGTGTTGATGAGGCCCGGCGTGGTGATGAGATCGGTGATGCCCTGCACACCCTGGAGCAGGACCTCGTCGCACGTCTTGAACGCGTTGAGCATCGAGGTGCGCTCGTCGGCGACGCTGAGCAGCCGGTCGTTCGGGATGACGATCAGCGTGTCGACCTTCTCGCGCATCTTCTGGATGCCGTTCTCGGCCTGCACGCCGCGCCGGCGACCCTCGAAGCTGAACGGGCGGGTCGCGATGCCGATGGTGAGCGCGCCGGCCGCCTTGGCGACCTCCGCCACGACCGGGCCCGCGCCGGTGCCGGTGCCGCCACCTTCACCGAGGGTGATGAAGACCATGTCGGCGCCCTTCAGCACCTCCTCGATCTCCTCGCGGTGGTCCTCGGCGGCCTGACGGCCGATCTCCGGGTCGGAGCCCGCACCGAGACCCCGGGTGATCTCCCGGCCGATGTCGAGCTTCACGTCGGCGTCGCTCATGAGGAGCGACTGCGCGTCGGTGTTCACCGAGATGAACTCCACGCCCTTGAGCCCTGCGTCGATCATCCGGTTCACGGCGTTGCATCCGCCCCCGCCGACACCGATGACCTTGATCACCGCCAGGTAGTTCTGCGGCTCGCCCAGCATGCTGTTGCGTCCTTTGCTCGTCCCGCGGACCTCGTCCGCCTCATTGTGGCGGTGCACCGCCGCTCCCCCGGGTATTTCAGGCCGGTATTTCAGCCTGGTGTTCAGCGTTGGTGTCTCAGGGGAGCTCCCGCTTCGCCGCCCACAACTCTGAACCTCCACTCGAGGTTGAGAGTTATGTCAAGCTGTACTTTCGGTACAGACTTTACTCGCGCAACATTGGGTGGTCAACTCCCCACCGTCCACAGTGGTCGAAGGACTACTCGGTGACCGGGTTGGTGGGCGTGCTGACGTCGACGTAGGTGACGGGATGGTCGCCGGACGCGCCCAGGACCGCGAGGGCGGCGCGGAGCTTCACCTCGATCTGCGTCGCCTCCCCCATCCGGATCTCCGGACCCGCGTACAGGTGGAGCACGACGCCGTGGTCGGTCGCCTCGACCGAGGCCGTGCCCACCGCGGCGAGACCCGTGAGTGCGCCGGCGACGCGCGCCGCGCCGACGGCGTCGATGTTGCCGCCCGGGGGCGGGACCAGCTTCGCCCCGACGAGCTGGGGCATGCCCTGCGGTGGGGCGTCGACCGTCTCGAGGACCCGCCCGGTGCCGTCGACCAGTGCCGTCCCACTCGGCGCGTCGATCCACGCCGAAGGCGTGCGCTCGCGCACGGTGATGCGCACGGTGCGGGGCCATTGGCGTTCGAGCGTGGCGCTGCGCACGTACGGCAGCTCCTCCATCCCCTCGACCGAGGCGCCGGTGTCGATCCAGGTCATCGCGTCACCCTCGTGCACCCCTGCGGCCGCGGTGATCTGCGCGGGCGTCAGGTGGGAGGTGCCCCGCACCTGCAGGGTGTCGACGGCGAGCAGCGGCGACACCGACACCGCGTACGCGATGGCCACGAGGACCACGACGACGCCGGCCACGACGAGCAGCCGACGCCGGCGCCGGGCCGCGGCCTTCGGTGACCGGTTCGGGCCCGAGCCACTCCGAGGCGGCGGCGGGGGCGCCGACGGAGAGGACGACGACGACGCCTGGGTGCGCGTGCTCATGCCGACCCCCCGGGAGCGGGCTCGGCGGGGTCGGAGGTGTCGGCGAACCCGATCATGCGCAGCTCCGGCACCAGCTCGGTGCCGGTGGCGTCGAGCACGCGGCGACGCACCTCCTCCACGAGTGCGCGGACGTCGTCGGCGGTCGCCCCGGTCTCGGCCTGGAAGAAGTTGGCGTGCTTGGGCGACACCACCGCGCCCCCCACCCGGAGGCCCTTGAGGCCGAGCGAGTCGATGAGGCGGCCCGCGGAGTCGCCGGGCGGGTTGGCGAACACCGACCCCGCGTTCGAGCCCCCGGGCTGGTGCTCGCGCCGCCAGCGAACGATCGCTGCGACATCGGCCTCGGCGGCGGCGGGGTCGCCGTCGACCACCCGGAAGGTGGCTCCGGTGACCACCTCGCTCGGTGCGACCGCGGAGCAGCGGTAGCCGAACCCCATCGCGGCCCGGGACCGCTCGACCGGAGCGCCCCCGGCGGCCAGATCGGCGACCTCGGCCTCGACGAGCACGTCGGCGGTCTCGCGCCCGTGGCCACCCGCGTTCATCCGGACCGCGCCACCGACGCTGCCGGGGATCCCCACGTAGAACTCGAGCCCGGTGCGGCCGGCCGCGGCCGCTCGCCGGGCGAGGACGGGCAGGGCGACCGCCGCACCCGCTCGGAGCGTGCCGGGATCGGCGTGGAGGTCGAGGCCGTCGAACGTCCCGTCGAGGACCAGCCCGAGGCCCGGGAAGCCGGCGTCGGCGACGAGCAGGTTGGAGCCGCGGCCGACGACCAGCAACGGTGGCAGCGCGTCGCCGGCGAACGCGTCGGCCACGGCAGCCAGCTCCACGTGCGAGCCGACGCGCGCGAGCACCGCCACCGGCCCGCCCACGTGATAGGTGGTGAGCTCGGCCACGAGGACGTCACGCTCGACGCGCACGCCGGCACCGGCGAGTCGCGCCGCGACTGCGTCGGGGTTCACGGTCGCGGTGCCAACCACTCGTCGGGGGCCGTGGTGAGGTCGCCGGCGCCGAGGGTGAGCACGACGTCACCGGGACGCGCCAACCGCGGTACGTGGGCGACGAGGTCGGCGCGCCGCGGGAGGTAGGTGACGGCCTGCTCGGGATGGGCGTCGAGCACCGCACGGAGCACCAGACGACCGGAGACGCCGGGCTGCGGCTGTTCACCCGCCGAGTACACGTCGGTGAGCACGAGCGCGTCGGCACCCGCGAACGCGTCGGCGAAGTCGCGCCAGAGCGCGGCGGTGCGGGTGTAACGGTGCGGCTGGAAGACGGCGACGACACGGTCCCACCCGCCCTCGCGCGCGGCGCGGATCATCGCGTCGACGTCGCTCGGGAGGTGCGCGTAGTCGTCGACGTAGGTGACGCCGTCGCGCTCACCGCGGAATTGGAACCGACGGGCCACGCCCGCGAAGCCCCCGAGCGCGCGCGCCACCGCGTCGAAGGGCGCGCCGAGCTCGAGCGCGATCGCGGCCGCTCCGGCCGCGTTGGCCGCGTTGTGCCGGCCCGGGACCGGGAGCTGCACCACCCCCAGCCGCTCACCACCCCGGACGAGTGCGAACTCGGTACCGCCGCGTCCGCCCTCGTAGGCGTCGATGCGGTAGTCGGCGGTGTCGGCGAACCCGTACGTGACCACCCGTCCGGTCGCCGTCATCGCGATCCGGGCCGCGGTCTCGTCGTCGGCGCAGAGCGCGCACACGCCGGGAACGCGCCCGACGAAGGTGTCGAACGCGGCGACCAGCGCGTCGAAGTCGCCGTAGTGGTCGAGGTGATCAGGGAGCACCGACGTGACGATCGCGTCGTGCGGCGCCAGCTCCAGGAAGGTGCCGTCGCTCTCGTCGGCCTCGACGACCAGCCAGTCGCCGGAGTCGAACACCGCGTTGGTCCCGACCTCGTTGAGATCACCGCCGATGAGGAAGCTCGGGTGCCAGCCCGCGGCCCGCAGGATGAGCGCGAGCATCGACGAGGTGGTGGTCTTGCCGTGGCTGCCGGCGACGGCGACCGTGGTGCGGGTGGCGACGATGGCGCGCAGCGCGTCGGCGCGTCGCAACACGGGCACGTTGCGGGCGCGCGCCGCGACCACCTCGGGGTTGCTCTCGGGGATGGCGGTGGAGATCACGACCGCATCGAGCGTGGCGGGGAGGTGCTCGGCCTCGTGGCCGATGTAGGTGGTGACGTCGAGCAGGCCGAGACGTTCGAGCGCGGGCGACTCGCGCAGGTCGGAGCCGCTCACGGTGTGGCCCATCCGCGCCAGCACGGTCGCGATCGCGCTCATGCCCGCGCCGCCCACGCCAACGATGTGGATGGCGTGCGGCTGGGTGAGGTCGAGGTCAGCGGGCACGCATCGACGCTGCTTCGACCAGGTCGGCGAAGCGGGCGGTGGCGTCGGGGCGCCCCAGCTGCCGGGCCGCCGCGCTCATCGCGTCGAGTCGGGCCGGCTCGGCGAGCAGGGCGTCGACCTCGGCTGCGAGGCGCGCCGCGTCGAGCTCGGCGTCGGGGACCTTCACCGCGGCACCCGCCGCCACCAGCGCGTCGGCGTTGGCGGTCTGGTGGTCACCGGGCGCCCCGGGCAGCGGCACCAGCACCGACGGCATCCCGACGGTGGTGAGCTCGGCCGTCATGCCGCCGGCGCGGGACACCACCAACGTGGCCTCGGCGTACACGACCTCCATGTGCTCCTCGAACGGGACGAGCGAATACGACAGTCGATCGCCCGGGCGCGCGCTGCGCCGCGAGCATCGTGCTGCACCCTTGGTAGTCGCGGGTGCCCGTGACGTGGTGGATCGTGACGTCGGTGCGGTCGCGCCAGCGGTCGTACAGAGCCAGTGCGGCCTGGTTGAGGGATCGGGCACCGAGGCTGCCGCCGACGACCGCGATCCGGGGCGGCACCGCCGGCGCCCGTTCGACCGCGGCGATGGCGGGACGGATCGGGTTGCCGGTGACCACGGCGCCCGGGAGCGGGGTGCCCGGGAGCGTGACCGCGGCGCGGGCTCCGAGGCGCACCGCGATGCGGTTGGCCAGTCCCGGACGGGCGTCGGCTTCGTGGACGACGGCGGGGATCCGCCGGGCCCGGGCCGCGACCAGCGCCGGGAGGGACGCGTAGCCGCCGACGCCGACGACGACGCGAGGCCGGAGTCGACCGACGAACGACCAGGCGCGCGCGGAACGCGACGACGGTGTCGAACGCGGTGCGGAGGTTGCGTCCGATCGCGGCCGGCGACGCGCTCCGCTCGAGTCCGCGTCCGGGAAGGAGCTCGACGGCGAAGCCGGCCGCGGGCACCGCGGTCGCCTCGAGCCCGCGCGCCGCGCCGACGAAGCGGATGCGGTCGCGCGCGTAGCCGCGCGCGACGAGCTCCTCGGCCAGCGCGAGGGCTGGGAACACGTGACCGCCGGTGCCGCCCCCGCTGATCAGGACGTCGGTCGTGCTCACCGGCACGGCGTCATCCGCGCTCGGTCACCGGCGC
Organism: uncultured Actinomycetes bacterium; assembly: GCA_963835985.1. Classification (GTDB taxonomy): domain Bacteria; phylum Actinomycetota; class Acidimicrobiia; order IMCC26256; family DASPTH01; genus DASUAS01. Next base: position 255,494 of record CAWIHV010000006.1, read on the forward strand.
GCACCGGCGGTGGTGCGCGGCGCTCGCGCGGGAGACGTGCGGGCGGGACCGCGTTCCTGCCGCGCGATGTTCACGAGGATGCCCGTGGCCAGCATCGTGGTGATGAGCGCCGAGCCACCGAACGACACGAACGGCAACGGGATGCCGGTGACCGGGAGCAGCCCGACCACCGCACCGATGTTGATGACGGCCTGTCCGACCACCCACACCGTGGCCCCGGCCGCGATCAGCGCGCCGAACCGGTCGGGTGCCCGGAGCGCGGCACGGGCGCCGAACACCGCGAACGCGATGAACAGGCCCATCACCAGGAAGCATCCGATGAGCCCGAGCTCCTCGCCGATGATGGCGAAGATGAAGTCGGTGTGCGCGTTGGGGAGGAAGTTCCACTTCGCCCGGCCCGCGCCGAGGCCCACACCGGTGAACCCACCGCTGCCGAGCGCGATCAGCGACTGCGAGATCTGGTAGCCGGAGTTGCTGGCGTCGGCGAACGGATCCAGGAACGTGAGCATGCGCGTGCGTCGGTACGGCTCGGCCAGCGCCAGGAACGTCACTGCGGTGATGCCGAGGCCGAACACCACGGCCAGGTGGCGCTTCTTGACGCCCCCGGCGACGAGCACCGCCAGCACCACGATGGCGAGCACCATCGCGGAGCCGAGGTCGGGCTCCTTCATCACCAGCAGGGTGAACAGTCCGAGCACGAGCACGACGGGGCGCACGACACGCCGCCAGTCGTGCAGCTCGCCGCTGCGCCGGCTCACGAGGTCGGCCGCGTAGAGGAGCAACGCGAGCTTGGCGATCTCGCTGGGCTGGAAGCGCAGCATGCCCGCGCCGAGCCAGCGCCGCGAGCCCGACACGTAGATGCCGACCCCGGGGACGAGGACGACCACGAGCAGCACGACGCTGACGATCAGAAGGGGGCGGACAAGGCCGCGCCAGCGGTGGTAGTCGAAGCGCACCGCGAAGACGAACGCGCCGAGGCCGAGCACCGTCCACATGATCTGGCGGAAGAAGAAGTACCAGGGAGAGCCGTAGTTGGTGAGCGACGCCACCGACGACGCCGACAGCACCATCACCACCCCGACGACGTTGAGCACCGTCACCGTCGCGACCAGGAGCAGTGCGGTCGACGACCGCGTCGCCGTCTTCGTTGCGCTGCCCTGAGTGTGACGCGCGGGCCCGGAGCGGGCTGGTCGAGGCAGTCATGCCCCTCCTCCGTTTGATGGCCCTCCGGTCCGGCATCCCGCCGGGTCGTCGGCCAACGACGTCACCTCACGCGCGAAGTCGTCACCGCGCGCGGCGTAGCTCTCGTACCAGTCGAAGGACGCGCACGCCGGCGACAGCACCACGGCGTCACCGGGCTGCGCGTGGGAGCGCCGCCGCGGCCACCGCGTCGTGCATCGAGTCGGCGCGCACGACGGGCACCGTGCCCGCGAAGGCTGCCTCGACCTCACCCGCTGCCTCACCGATGGCGACGACCGCCCGCAGCCGGGGTGCGTGGACGCGGAGACCGCCGAGATCGAGTCCCTTGTTGCGCCCGCCCGCGATCAGGACCGCGTGCTCGAACCCCGCGAGCGCGCTTGCGGTCGCGTGCGGGTTGGTGGCCTTGGAGTCGTCGAAGTAGCGCACGCCACCGCGCTCCCCGACCAGTTGCACGCGGTGCGCGAGGCCGCCGAAGCCGTCGAGCGCCCGGGCCACGGCATCGAGGTCGGCGCCGACCGCGAGCGCGGCAGCGGCCGCCGCGAGCGCGTTGGCGGTGTCGTGGGGCGCCCCGGATGCGGGCACGGCCGCGAGGACCCCGGGCGGACCCACGAGGTCGGATCCGACCACGCCGAAGTCACCCGGCGCGGGCGGTCCGGTCCCGAAGCGCTCGACCCGTCCGGGCGCGTCGGCCGCCAAGCCCGAGCGCGACGGGATCGTCGCGATTGACGACCAGCAAGCCCGACGCCGCCTGGTGCCGGAACAGCTCGGCCTTCGCCTGCGCGTACGCGTCGACCGAACCGTGCCAGTCGAGGTGGTCCTGGGCCACGTTGAGCAGCACCGCCACGTCGGGCGCGAAGGCGTCGGTGATGAACGCGAGCTGGAACGACGAGACCTCGGCGACGACCACGTCGACGTCGTCGCCGGCGGCGTCGAGCAGCGGGCGGCCGATGTTGCCGGCGGCCACGCTCGTGATGCCTGCCTCACGGAGCATGGCGTCGATCAGCGTGGTGACGGTGGTCTTGCCGTTGGTGCCGGTGACCGCGACCAGCCGCGGGGCGTCGGGGCGCGCCCGCAGCCGGGCGGCGGCGAGGTCGATCTCCGATCGCACCGGCACGCCGGCGTCGTGCGCGGCGACGAGCGCCGGATGATCGGGGCGGACGCCGGGGCTCGGCACCACGAGATCGGCGGCGCGACCCTGCGCGTCCGGCAGCAGCAGCATCGGGACCCTCGAGCACGCTGGGCACCGTCGGCCTCGGCGCGCGCGACGCGGGCGGCGTAGGCGTCGCTCGTGCCCGGCGCGTCGTCGAGCACGGTCACGTCGTGGCCCGCGGCGCGCGTGTACGACACCACCGACGCGCCCGTGGTCGCGAGACCCACGACGAGGACGCGCATCAGTCGAGCACCCCGGGGATGCGGATGAAGTCGGCGTAGAAGAAGCCGAGGCCGAGCGCGACCAGCAGGCCGGCGAGGAGCCAGAAGCGCACGATCACGGTGAACTCGGGCCAGCCACCGACCTCGAAGTGGTGATGGATCGGCGCCATGCGCAGCACGCGCCGATGGAACACGCGGAACGAGATCACCTGCGCGATCACCGACAGCGTCTCGAACACGTAGAGGCCACCGAGGATCGGCAGCAGCAGGATGGTGTTGGTGAGCAGCGAGAGGCCGGCCATCGCGGCGCCGAGCGCGAGCGAACCGACGTCGCCCATGAACACCTGCGCGGGCGCGGCGTTCCACCACAGGAAGCCCAGGCAGGCACCCAGCATCGCCGCCGACGCGATGGCGAGGTCGAGCGAGCCGGCGGGCAGCACGTGGTACACGCCAGGGTGACGGAACTGCCAGAAGGCGATGATCACGAACGCCGCGAACACCATCGCGGCCGATCCCGCGGCGAGGCCGTCGAGCCCGTCGGTGATGTTCACCGCGTTCGAGAAGCCGTACACCCAGAACACCGCGACGACGAGCCACACCCCGGTGGTGAGATCGAGGTCGAACACGCGTGTGAACGACAGGTGGGTCGACACGTTCACGTAGTTGAGCGCGAGCAACGCGAAGCCGACGGCGACGATGAGCTGCCCGCCCGTCTTGCCGCGCTTGCGCAGGCCGAGGTTGCGGCCGCGTCGCACCCCCAGGTAGTCGTCGACGAAACCGACGACGGCCATCCCGACGACGAGGGCCATGAGCGTGATGCCGGTGCGCGGCGAACTTCGTCTGCTCGGTGCTGACGTGCGCCACCATGTAGCCGAACACCGCGCTGACGACGATGGCGATGCCGCCCATGGTCGGCGTCCCGGCCTTCTTCTCGTGCGGGTGGGCGAACGGACCGTCGTCGCGGATCTGCTGACCGATGCCCTTGGCCTTCAGCACCCGGATGAGCGCGGGCGTGCTGAAGATGCAGAGGACGAACGCGGCGCCGACGCCGACGAGGAGCGCGATCACGCGTCGTCGTCCCTGCTCGTGCCGCGCAGCTCGATGGCGACGAGCTCGAGGCCGACGGCACGGCTGCCCTTGACGAGCACCGCGTCGCCGCGGTGCACGAACCCGGCGATCGTCTCCAGCGCGGTGGCCGCGTCGGGCACCTCGGTGACGGCGACGCCGGCGGCGCGGGCGTGCTCGGCGAGCGGCGCGGCCTCGGGCCCGACCGCGACCAGCGCGTCGACCGCGGCGGCGGCCACGAGATCACCGAGGGCCGCGTGCTCCGGCGCACTCAGGTCACCGAGCTCGCGCATCTCGCCCAGGATGGCGATCCGTCGGCCCGACACGTCGACCCGGGCGAGCGCGTCGAGCGCGGCCGCCATCGACGACGGGTTGGCGTTGTAGGCGTCGTCGAGCACGACCACGCCGTCAGCGGTACGGGCCACCTCCATGCGCCACGGCGCCGGCTGCACGGTGGCGAGCGCGGCGGCGACTTCGGCGAACGGGACGCCGTGCGCGAGCGCGACGGTGGCGGCGAGCGACGCGTTCACGACCTGATGCGCACCGCGGACCGCGAGCTCGACCTCGCCCCTCCCCCAGGGCGACGACAGCGTGAACCGCGGCCGAAGCTCGGCGTCGAGCTCGATGTCGGTGGCGCGCACGTCGACCTCACCATCGCGGGAGGTCGCCTCACCGGCCGACACCCGCAGCACGGTCGCCGCGGTGCGCGCGGCGAGCCCCGGGGTGGCGGGGTCGCCGGCGTCGAGCACCGCGGTGCCCGACGCGTCGAGCGCCTCGAGCAGCTCACCCTTCGCCCGGGCGACGCCGGCGCGGCCGCCGAGCGGTCCCGCGTGGGCGAGACCGATGTTGGTGATCACACCGACGGTGGGACCCGCCACCGCGCACAGCGCGGCGATGTCGCCGTGGGCGCGCGCTCCCATCTCGAGCACGAGCGCCTCGGTGGCGGCAGGGGCCGCGAGCAGTGTCAGCGGGACTCCGGCCTCGTTGTTGTACGAGCCCGGGCTCGCGTGCACCAGGAAATTCGGCGCGAGGGCCGCGGCCGTGAGGTCCTTGGTACCGGTCTTGCCTGCAGAACCGGTGATGCCCACGACGACGGAGTCACCGAGCGCGGTTCGCGCCACGCGCCCGAGGTCGGCCAGAGCTACGAACGCGTCGCGTACGCGGACGACGGCGCAGTCGTCCCCCGGCGCGAGGTGCGCGCCGGCGTCGGTGACGATCGCCACGTGCGCGCCACGAGCGAACGCATCGGCAACGAAGTCGTGACCGTCACGTTCCGCGACCAGCGCGACGAAGCACCCCGCCGGCTCGACGACGCGCGAGTCGATCGCGATGGACGTGGCGCGCGCGTCGGGCGAGCCCGCGATGATCGTGCCGCCGGTGATCGAGGCCAGGTCGGCCGCGGTCAGCTCCACCCGAGCTCCCCCAACTCCTCACGCGCGACGATCCGGTCGTCGAACGGCACCGTGATGCCGTGCGCGGTCTGGCCGGTCTCGTGGCCCTTGCCGGCGATCACGACCACGTCGCCGGGTGCGGCGTCGGCGAGCGTGCCGGCGATGGCGGCGCGGCGGTCGAGCTCGACCCGCACCGCGGGTGCGCCGGCGAGGCCGGGGAGCACCGCGTCGGCGATGGCCTGCGGGTCCTCGGAGCGGGGGTTGTCGGAGGTGACGACGGCGACGTCGGCGCCCGCAGCGACGGCCACTCCCATCAGGGGACGCTTGCCCGGATCACGGTCGCCGCCGCCCCGAAGACGCACAGCACCCGGCCTCCCGGGCCGGCCAGTGGGCGAGCGGCCGCGAGCACCCGCGCCAGGGCGTCGGGGGTGTGGGCGTAGTCGACCAGGACCGCGAAGGGCTGGCCGGCGTCGATCCGCTCGACCCGCCCCGGGACGACCACCGGATCGGCGAGACCGGCCGCCACCGCCTCGAACGGGATCCCCGCTGCCCGGGCCGTGGCCGCGGCACCCAGCGCGTTGGCCAGGTTGAACGACCCGACGAGCGGCAGGTCCACGAGCGCGTCGACGCCGCCTCGACGGTCGACGATCGTGGCGCGCGTCGCCGTCGGCCCGAACGTCACCGCGGTCGCGCCGACGTCGGCGGTCGGATCGTCGACCGCGTAGGTCCAGACGTCGAGGCCATCACGCGATCCGCGCGACGCGAGCTCGACGCCGCGCGCATCGTCGACGTTCACCGCGGCAGACGGCGTGCGGGCGCGCGTGAACAACGACGCCTTGGCCTCGAAGTAGGCGTCGAGCGATCCGTGGTAGTCGAGGTGTTCGCGGCTGAGGTTGGTGAAGCACACCGCGGCGAACTGCAACCCGTCGACGCGATGCTGGTGGAGCGCGTGTGACGACACCTCCATCGCGACGGTGCCCGCGCCGGCGTCGCGCATGCGCGCGAGCAGCGCCTGCAGGTCGCTCGCCTCGGGTGTGGTGTGCGCGATCGCGATCGTCTCCCCCGCGACGCGCGCACCGACGGTGCCGACCACACCCACCACGTCACCGGGACGAAGGGCGTCGTGTCGCGCGATCGCCTCGAGCAGGTAGGTGGTGGTGGTCTTGCCGTTGGTACCGGTGACGCCGAGGACCCGCATCGCGGCCGAGGGGTTCCCGTAGAGCGTGGCCGCGACCGGCCCGAGCGCGGCGCGCACGCTCGGCACCTCGGCCTGCGCGACCGCGAGCGGGAGCGGGCGCTCGACCAGCAGCGCCACCGCGCCGCGTGCCACCGCCTCGGGGGCGTGGTCGTGGCCGTCGGTGATCGCGCCGGGGATGCACGCGAAGCACGCCCCCGGGGTGGCGGTGCGGCTGTCGTGGGTGATCGCCACGATCTCGACGTCCGCATCGCCGGCTCGATCCGGCTGGTACCGGGCGACGTCGAGACCGGCGAGCAGGTCGTGCCAACGCACGCGTGGGCGTCCTCTCGGGTGGGTCACAGGAGCCGCGTCAGGGTACCGGGCGGTCGTCGCCGTCCCGGGCCGGGCGCTCACGACGTCGGCACGCGCTCGTAGGTGAGCGCGAACCGCATGATCTGCTGGAACACGGGGGCTGCGGCGTCCGCACCGAAGATCGAACCCTGGGGGGAGTCCATCACCACGATGGCCGCCAGCCGCGGGTCGCCGGCCGGGGCGAACCCGGCGAACGAGGCGTTGTACTCGCCGGTGTCGTAGGGCGCCTTGCGCGCAGTACCGGTCTTGCCGGCCACCGGGTATCCGGGGATCTGCGCCTTCACGCCGGTGCCCTCGTCCACCACCTTCTGGAGCATCCCGTTCACGGCCTGCGCGGTGGCGGGCGACACCACCTGATGGGGCACGGAGAGCGGTTCGTCGTGGCGGGCGCCGTCGGCTGCGATCGTCGCCGCGACCAGGCGCGGGGGCCGCGCCATGCCATGGTTGGCGATGGTCGTGTAGACGTCGAGCATCTGCATGGCGGTGACGGCGATGCCGTAGCCGATCGGGATCGACCCCATGCTCGTGTCGGTGTACTTGGTGGCGTCGAAGGTCACGCCCGCCGACTCACCGGGGAGGCCGAGACCGGTCGGCGCGCCGAAGCCGAACGCGTGGAGGTAGTTGGCGAGGCGGTCCTTGCCGAGCTGGCCGGCGATGCGGATGGTGCCCACGTTCGACGACTGGGCGAGGATGTCGGCCACCGTCATCGTCGACGAGTGCTCCTCGGCGTCCTGGTAGTCGGTCCCGCCGACGTTGATGCTCTGCCCCACGTCGTCGAACACCGTGTCCGGCGACACCAGGCCCTCCTGGATCGCGCCCGACATCGTGATCACCTTGTTGGTCGACCCGGGCTCGTAGACGTCGGTGACCGGACGGTTGTTCTCGGTCGCCGGTGCGGCCTGCGCGGGTGCGGTGTCGGTGGCACCGTCGACCGTCGCCATGGCCAGGACGTCGCCCGACTGCACGTCGACGACGATGGCCGTGCCGCCGCGCGCGTTCATCGACGTGACGCCCTGGAGCAGGGCCTGCTCGGTGTTCCATTGCAACGAGGAATCGATGGTGAGCACGACGTCCTGCCCGCGCTTCGCCGCCGACACCTGATGCTCACCGCCAGGGATGTCGTTGCCCTGCGGGTCGCGCTCGACCTGCACGCTGCCCGGGGTGCCGGTGAGCAGCTTGTCGTAGTGGTACTCCATGCCCCCGAGTCCGTTGTTGTCGGTCCCCACGAAGCCGATGACCGGCGCGGCGACGGAGCCGGTCGGGTAGAAGCGACGGGATTCGTCCTGGTACGAGATGCCGACGAGGTCGAGGGCGCGCACCTGCTTCGCCGTCGCGTCGTCGACCTTGCGGGCGACGTACGCGAACGCACTCTTCCGGTTCGACAGGCGCGTCTCGAGCTCGGCCTGGTCGACGTGCACGATCGGCGCCAGCTTCGCCGCGTACACGAGCGGTTCCTTGATCACGCGTGGATCGGCGACGATGGTCGTCTGCGGCACCGAGACCGCGAGCACCTTGCCGGTGCGGTCGAAGATGTTGCCGCGTTCGGCGGGGATGGTGACGGTGCGGACGCGCTGCCCGAGACCGAGCGACGACAGGTGCGAACGGTCGCGTGCCTGCAGGTCGAAGAGGCGCACCCCGATGGCGCTGAACGCGAGGACGGTGACGAGCACGATCCCGAGCACCCGCGCCCGAATTGGCGGCAACGGACGGGCGGGCTCCCGCTTGGGTCGGGTGGTGGTGCGGGGCCGCGCCGGCGCCGGCCGCGGGATCGGCCGGCCGTGACGCGCCGGCGCCCGCGTGTGCGGAGGCGCAGCGCGCTTGACGGGTGCGCGCGCGGCACCGCGCGCCGGTTGGCGCGCGGTGGCGGCGGTGCGGCGGGTGCCGCGCGGATCACGGCTGCTGGGGGCCAAGGCTCGGCTTCGTCTTCGACCAGTCGGCGATGGTGTCGGCGGTCGTCCCGTCGTCGGTCACGGGCAGCGGCGCACCCGGTACGTAGAGCACCTGCGGGGGTGCGGGCGGCTGCACCAGGCCCAGGCGCTCGGCCTCCTGGATGACGTGCTGGGGCGAGGCGAGCAGCGAGGTGGTGAGGCGTCGTTGTTCGTACGTGCGCTGTTCCTTGGCGATCTGGCCGTTGAGGTGGTCGAGCTCCATCTGGTTCTGTGCGAGCACCACGTGGAACACGACCGCGGTGACGAGCGCGAACACGGTGACGAAGGCGAGCAACGCGCCGACGCGCCCGAGCGCGAACGGACGAGCCGCCACCCGCGGCTTCGCCGTTTGCGAGCGCGTCCCGGTGCGCGTCGCGACGCGCGTGGGCTTCCGCGCCGTCGTGCGCGACGGCGGGCGCGCGCGGCGAGAGGGTGCGGCGATCGTGGTCACGAGCCGAGGCGCTCCACGGCCCGTAGGCGAGCGCTCTTGGCGCGCGGGTTGGCCTCGACCTCGGCGTCGGTCGGGCGCAGCGCGCGACGTGTGAGCAGACGCGTGAGTGGGTTGCGCGACTGACGCGGCAGACCGGTGGGCACGTAGCCGGGCTCCTCGGTGCGCGACCAGTCGGCGAAGCGCTGCTTCACCACCCGGTCCTCGAGCGAGTGGTACGCGAGCACGACCACGCGGCCCTCGGGCTTGAGGAGGTGCACCGATTCGTCGAGGCCGGCTTCGAGGCTCGGCAGCTCGCGGTTCACCTCCATGCGGATGGCCTGGAACGTGCGACGCGCGGGATGGCCCCCGCGCCGGCGAGCGGCCGCGGGGATGCCGCGCTTCACCGCCTCCACCAGTTCTCCGGTCGTGCGCACCGGGCGGGCGCCGACGATCTCGGCGGCGATCCGGCGTGCGTAGCGCTCTTCGCCGTTGCGGGCGATGAGCGCGGCGAGATCGGACTCCGAGTACTCGTTGACGACCGTCTCCGCGGTCAGCGTCTGCACGCTGTCCATCCGCATGTCGAGCGGTGCGGCGTCGGCCCAGTAGGAGAAGCCCCGCACGGGGCGATCCAGCTGGGGGCTGCTGACGCCGAGGTCGAACAAGATCGCCACGATTCCCTCGTTTCCCACGATGTCGGCACTGCCGACGATGTCAGCGACCCGTTCGAAGCCGCCCTGCACGATGCGGACCCGGTCCCCGAAGGGTTCGAGTGCCGCGGCCGCCGCTGCCACTGCGACGGGATCACGGTCGATGCCGAGGAGGTGCAGGTCGGGGCGGGCGGCCAGGAGCGCCCGGGAGTGGCCCCCGCCACCCACGGTCGCGTCCACGACCAGTCCCGTCGGCACCGCGGTGAGGAGGTCGGTGACCTCCGCCGCCATCACCGGCCGATGCTGAAAGGGCAGGTGCTCGAAGCCTTCAGCCATCACGGCTCTCGGTCATCGCGTGGCCCCCTGTCCGACCTTCTGTCTCCTCGGGACCGCCACCAGCCCCCCGGACGCATCGGCGAAAGCGAAGCGGGCGGAAGGGGCGCTTGCGCCGCGCCGCCCGGGGGGCTGGTGGCGGGCCCGCAGGCTCACCGTTGTCAATGTGTCGCCGTCGTGCGTGTCAGATCCCGAAGTCGGGCAGATCGTCCGACTCGGTGAGGGCCTCGGCCCCCATCCGATCGAGCTCGAGCCACCGGTCCCGGTCCCAGATCTCGATCCGGGAGTAGAGGCCGACGACCATCACGTCGCGCTCCAGGTGGGCGAACTCCCGCAGGTTCGCGGGCAGCGCCACCCGACCCTGCTTGTCGGGCTGGATCTCGCTGGTGCCGCCGAAGAAGACCCGAGCCGCGTTGAGCTCCTTGGGTCCCCGCTTCGACTGCTCGCGGATCTGCGTCGCCACCTGCTCGAACTCCTCCGGTGTGAACACCGACAGGCAGCCGCCCTTGCCCTTGGTCACGAACGCACCCTCGGCGAGCTGATCCCGGTACTTCGCCGGGAGGATGACCCTCCCCTTCGTGTCCAGGGAGTGCTGGAACTCTCCCAGGAACATCCGGAATCCCTTGCCTCTCGGTCCTCGTCCGCCCCCTCGGGGCCATTTCCAGGGCGGTGACCTCCCCGTCTCACCACTTGGTCACCACTTCACTCCATTTCGTGGCACCCTACACCCCTCTCCCCCACTGTTCAACCCACATCGCTCCCTTTTTCGCCCCGCGCGCCCCACCGGGCGACAGGAACCACCCCCGCCGCACGCGCCTGAACTCCTGCACAACCGGGCGCTCCCGCCTTGCGCGCGCTCCGCGCGACACGGAGACTCCGTGCGGGCAACCCGACGAACGAGGGGCGACGACATGGCCGAGACGAGCACGGGTGCGCAGGAGTTCACGGCGCCCGGACCGGGCAACTGGAACCGCGACCCGGTGCACTTCCCCCGGCCGGTCACCAGCTACTGGGCCGAGATGCACCCGGAGCCCTTCAAGGAGGGCACCAACAATTTCGCCCGCTACTACGGGCTGCTGATCGACGGGCTGCAGACGGCGTACATCAACGGCTTCGCGTTCAACCAGGTGCGGCCCGCACCCGACGACGAGATCCCGCAGCGGTTCGCGCGCGCCGACGAGGTGCTCGCCGGGAAGCTGTGGCGCGAACAGCTGCGCGAGTGGGACGACGAACGCAAACCCGCCGGCATCGCCAAGCACCGCGAGATCCAGGCCATCGATCCCGACGCGCTCTCCGACGCGGACCTCGCCGCCTACCTACGACGGTGCCACGACCATCACCAGGCGATGATCATCCAGCACATGACGTACACCGCGGGGGCGATGATCCCGACCGGCGACTTCCTCGCGCACGTGGGCGACTGGACGGGCCTCTCACACGCCGAGCTGCTCGGACTCCTGCGCGGCTCGGCCGCGGTCTCGCGCGGCGGGTCGGACGAGCAGGAGCGGCTGAAGACCGTCGGCGACGACCCCGAGGCGGTGCGCCTGCTCGCGTCCGACGGCGATCCAGCCGACGTGCTCGCGCAGCTGCGCGCGCTCCCCGGCGACACGGGCGCGGCGGTGGCGGGGTACCTCGACTTCGTCGGCTTCCGCCCCCTCGACGGCTTCGACATCTCCGAACCGAGCGCGCTGGAACTACCCGACGCGTTGCTCAAGGCGATGAAGATCACGATCGAGGGTCGCGACCTCGAGGGTGCCGACGTGTCGGCGCTCACGGCGCAGGTTCGCGCGCAGGTGCCCGAGGATCACCGCGACGAGTTCGACGAGCTCCTCGGCGAAGCGCGCCTCCTCTACCGTCTGCGCGACGAGCGCGGCGTGTACAGCGACATCTGGGCGTCGGGACTCATGCGCCGCGCCGCGCTCGGCAGCCGGCCGTCGGCTCGCCGAACGCGGTGCCATCGCCGACCCGGCGCACATCGTCGACGCGAACATCGACGAGATGTGCGCCCTCGTCAACGGCGACGGTGGACCCTCGGCCGACGAGCTCGCAGCGCGCGCCCGGTACCGCGCCACGCACGACCAGCACGACGCGCCGCCGTTCCTCGGCGACCCGCCACAGCCTCCGCCCGATCCGTCGGGCCTGCCTCCGGGCATCGGTCGCATCATGCGCGCCACGGGCATCGCCCTCGACTCGTTGTTCGGCAGCTCCGACGCCGAGCACTCGCACGACGTGCTCCGGGGCCTGGCCGCGAGCCCGGGCGTCTACGAAGGACCGGCTCGTCTGATCGGCGGTCCGTCGGAGTTCGGTCGCATCGAGCAGGGCGACGTGCTCCTCACACCGGCGACGACCGAGGCGTTCAACATCCTGCTGCCGCTCCTCGGCGCGATCGTCACCGACAACGGCGGGCTCCTCTCACACTCGGCGATCGTGGCGCGCGAGTACGGCATCCCCGGCGTGGTCGGCACGCGGGAAGCCACGTCGCGCATCGCCGACGGCACGCGCGTGCGCGTCGACGGCGCGGCCGGTGAGGTGACCGTGCTGTGACGATCGTCCCGCTGGCGGAGGCGACCGACGTCTCGATCTACGGCTCGAAGGCGATCGGTCTCGGCGACGCCATCCGCGACGGATTGCCCGTCCCGCCCGGCTTCGCACTCTCGGGAGACGTCGTGGAAGCGGTGGCGGCGGAGGACGCCGAGGTCACCGAGCGCGTGCTCGCGGCGCTGCGCGGCCTGCGCACTCCGCTCGCCGTGCGCTCGTCGGCCGTCGACGAGGACGGCAAGGACGCGAGCTTCGCCGGCCAGCACCTCACGCTCCTCAACGTGCCGTCGATCGACGACGTGCCGTCGGCGCTGCGGGAGATCTGGTGGTCGGCCAACTCCGACTCAGCCATCACGTACCGCCAACGCGTCGGCCTGTTCACCCGTCCGAGCGTCGGCGTCGTCGTGCAGTCGTTGCTCGACCCCGCCGCCGCCGGCGTCATGTTCACCCAGAACCCGGTCACCGGCGCCGACGAGCGCGTCATCGAAGCGGCGTGGGGACTCGGTGAAGCGGTCGTCGCCGGGTTGGTGATCCCCGACACGTTTCGTGTCGCGCGCGACGGCACCGTGTTCGAACGCGCGCGCCGGGCTCAAGCGCACCGCGATCCGGTGCCGCGCCGACGGCGGCACCTACGAGGAGGAGATCGGCGCCGACCGCGCCGAGATGCTGACGCTCGACGCCGACCAGCTCGAGCAGCTCAACCGGCTCGCGCAGCGCTGCGAGGACACCTACGGCAATGCTCGCGACATCGAGTGGGCGGTCGACGACGGCACCGTGTACCTCCTCCAGTGCCGAGCGGTCACGACGACCGCCGCCAAGTCTTCCGCCATCGACCCGACCGCGGCGGTCGCCGAGAACGATCCCACCGACGTGCTGACCACGGTGCCGCTGTTCGCCGAGCTGTCCGACGACGACGTCGAACGAATCGCGTCGCTCTGCAAGGCGCGGAAGTTCGCCCCGGGTGACACCGTGATCCGCGAGGGCTCCGGCGGCGCCTCGTTCTACGTCATCGACTCGGGCGAAGCCCGCGTGACCATCCGCGGCGAGGAGGTCGCCACCCTCGGCCCCGGCGACCACTTCGGGGAGATCGCGCTCATCGACGGCGGGCAGCGGCTCGCCACCGTGACCGCGACCACCGACCTCGTGTGCCACGGCCTCACCTACTGGGAATTCCGCCCCCTGGTGCAGGAGAACGGCGCGCTCGGGCTGGAAGCTCCTGCAGACCATGGCCCGGATGCTGCGCGCCGCCGAGCAGTAGCGATCAGGCCGGGAGACCTCCTAGGCCGGGAGGTAGGGCTCCCAGGCGGGGTCGATGGCGCCCGCGCTGGCCACGATCCAAAGGTTCGCCTTCGGTTCGCGCGGTGGGTGCGGCAGGCGCAGTCCCACCTCCGAGAGCAGACGATCCTCCTTGCGCGAATTGCACGCCCGGCACGACGCGACGACGTTGTCCCAGGCGTGGGGCCCGCCGCGGGAGCGCGGCACCACGTGGTCGATGTTCTCCGCGACGCGGTTGCAGTACTGGCACCGGTGCCCGTCGCGCGCGAAGACGGCTCGCCGCGAGAGCGGCACCCGATTGCGGTAGGGCACGCGCACGAAGTGGTGCAGGCGGATCACCGACGGGACCGGCAGCTGGGCGCGCTCGGAGCGCAGGACCGCGCCGTTGCGCGCGACGATCTCCGCCTTCTCCTTCAGCACGAGGACGACGGCCCGCCGCATGGGGACGACGCAGAGCGGCTCGAAGCTGGCGTTGAGCAGCAGGGCTCTTCCCAAGCGTCGGCACCTCCCTCGACTTCGGCCTCACGACCTCGGCCTCAAACTTCGGCCTCAAACTTCGGCCTCACGTGGCGTGGTCGGGGAGGAGTCTACCGAGGCCCCTGATGGCACCAGCTGAGATACTCGACCAGGTCGCGGGGATCGGGGCGGCCGTCGGCGCCGTACTGCGTCTCGAACCGGAAGCGCAGGTAGTCGGGATCCGGGAGCGGCACGAAGGGCGCACGCGCCCACCACCGGGGGCGGGCCAGGCGCAACGCCTGCCGCAGCGCGGTCCACCACAGCCGCGGTGCGCGAGCACGAGCACCGTGGCGCGCCACCAGAACGACGGGCCGGGCAACCCCTCCGACGGCTCGTGCGTCATGCGTGCGCACGGTACCCGACTGCCCCGTGCAACCGTCCCGTCTGACACGGGGCGCTCGAGACCCTCTGGTACCGTCGGGGGCCCGCTCTGGAGGTGTTCGTGGTTCAGCCCGCCACCGCGCCGAGCCGCGACTCGTCGTTCGGCCGCCTGTTCTCCGCCCTGCTCGGCAACGTCGAACGCGTCATCCAGGGCAAGCGCGAACAGGTGCACCTCGCGCTCGTGTGCCTGCTCGCCGAGGGCCACCTCCTCATCGAAGACGTCCCCGGCGTGGGCAAGACGTCACTGGCGAAGGCGATCGCGGCGTCGATCGGCGGCACCTGCAACCGCATCCAGTTCACCCCCGACCTCCTCCCCTCCGACGTCACCGGCGTGTCGGTGTGGAGCCGCGCCGCCGACGAGTTCCAGTTCCGCCCCGGCGGGATCTTCGCAAACGTGCTCCTCGCCGACGAGATCAACCGGGCGTCGCCCAAGACGCAGTCGGCGCTGCTCGAGGCGATGGAGGAGCGCCAGGTGACGGTCGACGCGCACACCTACCGGCTGCCGCGCCCGTTCATGGTGATCGCCACGCAGAACCCCATCGAGCTCGAAGGCACCTACCCGTTGCCCGAGGCGCAGCTCGACCGCTTCCTCATGCGCCTCCCGATGGGCTATCCGGCGCGCGACGCCGAGGCCGCCATCCTCGAGGCCCAGGGCGAGCCGAGCGCGTCGGTCGATTCACTCACGCCGGTGGCGAGCGCGCTCGACGTCGCCGAAGCCGCATCGATGGTTGCGTCGGTGCACGTCGCGTCCGAGGTGCGCGACTACGTGCTCGACGTCGTCGCCGCGTCGCGTCGCCACCCCGACCTCATGCTCGGGGCCAGCCCCCGCGGTTCGCTCTCGCTGCAGCGGGCCGCCCGCGCGCTCGCGGCCAGCTTCGGTCGCGAGTACGTGCTGCCCGACGACGTGAAGCGCGTCGCGCCGTCGGTTCTCGAACACCGCCTGCTCGTCGCCCCCGACGCCCAGCTGCGCGGGGTGACCGCCGACGACGTCGTCCGCGCGATCCTGGCGTCGGTGCCGGTCCCGGGCGCGACGGGCGGCTGACCAGCGCAGCTTGGCCGTCCCGTGACCCCACCCGCAGCTCCGATCGCGCCGACGGCGGTCGCCCCCTCGAGCCCCTCGAGCCCGCCGAGTCCGCCGAGTCCGCCGAGTCCGCCGAGCCGCGCCACCACCCTCACCCGCCGGGGGTGGTCGCTCACCGGCGCCGCCTTCGGCCTGGTCATCGGGAGCTACCTGCTCGGCACCGTCGAGATGCTGGTCGTCGGGCTCGCCGCGTTGGCGCTCGTCGCCGGCGCGGCCGCGTGGTTGCGGTTCCAGGCCCCGCCAACGCTGGCCGTGAGCAGGCGGGTCCACCCCGATCGGTTGCACGTGGGTTCGGAAGGCCGCATCGACCTGCTGGTCGAGAACCTGGGCACGCGCGCCACTCCCCTGCTCGCCGCCACCGACTGGTTCGACGAGGGTCGCCGCGCCGCTCGCTTCCTGGTGCCTCCGCTCGCCGCCGGTGCCACCGCGCGCGCGGCGTACCGCATTCCCACCCGTCGCCGTGGTCGCTACCGCGTCGGACCACTCGCGATCGGCGTGACGGATCCCTTCGGTGTGGCGCGGCGGAGTGAACCGAGCGCGGGAGAGGCGGAACTGGTCGTGCGTCCACGCGTGTACGACATCGTGGCGCCGGTCGCGGTCGGGAAGTCGCATCAGTGCCGAGCACGAGGCCAGTGCCGCGCGCGCGGTCGTCAGCGACCTCGGTGACGAGTTCGTGACGCTCCGCGAGTACGAGGTGGGTGACGACCTGCGTCGCGTGCACTGGCGATCCACCGCCCGCACGGGTGAGCTCATGATCCGCCAGGACGAAGCCCGCTGGCGCTCGCGCGCGGCGCTGGTGCTCGACGTGCAGCCGGGCGCGCACGACGCGGCGTCGTTCGAGGTCGCGGTGGAAGCCGCGGCATCGGTCGCGGCGCGGCTGGCGCGACTGCGCCGCCGGGTCGAGCTGATCACCAGTGCCGGAGAGGTGCTGGGGACGGGCGGCGATCCCCGTCACGACGTGATCGACGTGCTCGCCACGGTCGGTCCCGATGAGCGCGACCAGTTGGCAACCGTGTTCGAGCACCTCCGGGCGCACCGACGCGTCGACCTGGTCGTCGCGGTGCTCGGCCGCGTCACGCCCGACACGCTGCGCGCCCTGGGCACGTTCGGCGGGATCGGCGTGGTCGTGGTGCTCACCCAACCGGCGGCCCTCGCGCCGCACGCGTCGGTGGTCGTCGTCGACGCGTCCACCACCCCGTTCGCGACCGCCTGGAACGAGACGCTGTCCCGTAGCGCGCGCGCGGTCGGCGTCCGGTGCGCACGTGATGGTCCGCCGCGCCCGCATCGTGGCGCCGCTCGCGCTCGCGGCGCTGAGCGTGGTGGCGGCGCTGTCGCTCGGGCGCGTCGTCGACTCCGGCCGCTTCGTGCTCCCCGTCATCGGCGCCGCGCTGCTCCCGCACGCGCTGGGTGCGCTGGTCCGCTGGCGCGGATGGTCGGTGTGGGTGGGCGTGGCGCTCGCCGCGGTCGGGCTGGTCGTCTACGTGGTGGTCGCGCTCGAGACGTCCACCACCACGTTCGGACTGCCGGGCTCCGGCACGTGGCACACGCTCGAGACGCAGCTCGACGGCGGGTGGCACCTCCTGCGCACGGCACCCGCGCCGGCGCCGGCCACCGACGGCGCGATCCTGCTGGCGGTCCTCGCGGTGTGGGTGATGGCCGCGCTCGCCGACTGGCTCGCGTTCACACGCACGACCGCGCTGGCGGCCACATCGCCGGCGCTCGTGTTCTTCGTGTGGACCTCGACCCTCGGCACCGACGAGTCCCAGCTCCTGCTGACCGTCGGCTTCTGCGTCGCCGCGGGGGTGTTCGTGCTGGCGCAGAACCTCGCGCTGCTCGATCAGCGGCGCAGCTGGCTGGTGTCACAACGCGGCGCGCGCCCGCACTGGTTGGCGCCGGCCGCACTGCTCGGTGGTGCGGCGATCGTGGTCGCGCTCGTGGTGGCGCCCCTCGTGCCCGGCGCCGACGGCGATCCCCTGCTCGACGTCGCCAACAGCGGGAAGCGCGGCGCCGACGGCCACAGCTACAAGCCGGTGACGGCCCCGTTCGTCGACATCGGCCAGAAGCTCGACCAGGTGGACGACGTCGACCTGTTCACGGTGCAGTCGAGCACCCCCGACTACTGGCGCGTCGTCGCGCTCGACACCTACTCGAGCGACAACGGCGGCTCGTGGACGTTGAGCGCCGAGGGCGACGGCAGCGTGGGCGTGGGCCTGCCCTCCACCGCGCCCAAGGGCACGCTCGAACAACGCTTCGCCATCGGTCCGCTCGGCGAACGCTGGCTGCCCGCCGCCTACCGTCCCGTGGCCATCAGCCTGGCCGACACGCTCGTGGTGCGCTCCTCGGGCACGATCGTCGCCGACGCCGACGAGGTCAGCGGCCTCGAGTACACGGTCGAGTCCGCACTCCCACCGGGCGCGGGGACGATCTCCCCGCGCAGGTCGCGGCAACCGCCGCCCCGATCCCGAGCGACGTCGCGCGGTTCACCGACCTGCCGAAGTCCGCCGAGATCGAGCAGATCGCAGCCAAGGCGCGCGACGTGGTCGGAGCCGCGGGCGCCACCACTCCGTACGCGCAGGCGGAAGCCCTGCGCAACTTCTTCCGCAGCGGCGAGTTCGTCTACGACACGACCGTCGGGACGCTCGACAACAGCTCGGCGATCCTCCAGTTCCTGGAGGACAAGCGCGGGTTCTGCGTGCAGTTCGCCAGCGCCTACGCGGTGATGGCCCGATCGCTGGGCATCCCGGCGCGGGTCGCGGTGGGCTTCACCCCCGGCACCGAGGAGTCGGCCGACACCTACCGCGTCACCAGCCACGACGCCCACGCGTGGCCGGAGATCTACCTGAGCGGACTCGGGTGGACGCACCTGTTCGATCCCACGCCCGGTGAGAACGGGCGTGCCCCCGGCGGCAGCAACCTGCCCAACGACGACACCATCGTCGGGCCGACGGCGACGTCGCTCCCGCCTCCGACCGCCGCCACCACCCCGGTGCCCGGGGGCACCACGCCCGCGGGCGGAAGCGGCCCGGCGGCCCCCGGCACCAGCCCGGCCACGCCGGCGCCGACCCCGGTGCCCGCGAGCTCGTCGTCGAGCAACGACGCCTGGCTCCCTGTGCTCGTCGTGCTCGCGATCGTCGTGCTCCTCGTGGGCGGGTACGCCGGCGCGGTGCTGGGGCTCAAGCGTCGACGCCGGACGCGCCGCCATGCCGGCGACCCCGCGGCCGCAGTGAGCGGCGCGTGGGCCGAAGCCCTCGACCGCCTGCACGAGGCTGCGGTCGTGCCGCGCGCCGCGCAGACCCCGCTCGACCTGGCGCGTGCCGTACCCGACGGCACCAGCCCGACGACGGCACGGCCGATGCACGAGCTCGCGCGTGCGTACGGCGCGGCGCGCTACAGCGACCGCTCGCTCGCACCCGAGGACGCGAGCGACGCGTGGGCGTCACTCGACGAGCTCGAGGACGCACTCGACGGCGGGGTGTCGTGGACACGCCGTTGGCGACGTCGACTCGACGCATCGACGCTCGTGCGCCGCTGAGCTCCGCTTCCGCCGCGCAACTGACGTTGCGCCGGTCACCGCGAGGCGCTCGCGACCTTTGATACGTTGCGACCCGATACCGAAAGGCTCTGGGAGGCAGCTGTGAAGGTACGTCACCTCGTTGGCATGTTCGCGATCGTCGGTGCGATCGGCCTCGGGACCGCGGTTCCGATCGCGGCTGAGACCAACCTCGTGACCAACGGCGACTTCGAGACGCCGGTCGCACCGCCACCGCCGGCCAGCCCCGCCAATATCTTGTCGGTCAGCGGGTCGCAGCTCGATGGTTGGACCATCCAAGGCAACGGCGTCATGGACGTCACGAACAAGAACTTCGCGGACAACGGGAGCACCACGTTCCCCGTGTACAGCGGCAACCAGTCGCTCGACCTCAACTCGCTCGACCCGGCGACGATGACCCAGGACCTCACCACAGTCGCGGGTTCGACCTACCACGTCTTCTTCGCCCTGACGGGGGTTCCACCCGTGCCACCGGGCGAGTGCCCCGACGGAAGCGTGTTGGACAAGTCGCTGACCGTGTCAGCGGGGAGCACGTCGCACGACTACACGTTCTCTCCTGACCCCAACGCCACCCCCCTCAACAACCAGATGTTCGTGACGAAGGAGTTCGATTTCGTCGCCACCGGCACCACGACGACGCTCGAGTTCGAAAGCACGACGGAAGGTTGCGCGGGACCGATCATCGACGCAGTGTCGGTCACGCTCGTGCCGCCGGAGACCCCGACCACCACCACGGCGGCGGCCACCGCACCGGTGACCACCGCACCCATGGCTGCCGCACCGGTCGCTGCCGCACCGGCATTCACCGGCTGAGCGGGATCCGCCACCGAACGTCGAGAGTCCCGCACGCGGGCACCCAACGCGTCGCTCGCGCGAGACCAGGAACCTAGGACCCGGCCCATGTGCCGAGTCCCTCTCGACGCGCGCCGGAACTGCAGCACTGCGTGCGCAGAACCGGGCAAGATGCATGTCAGCCAGCGGCGCGGAGGGGACACGATGGGAGCTGCCGACGAGAAGCTCGTCTTGGAGTTCATCGAGTACGCCGACGGTCTTGTCCAAGACACCGATGCGATGACGGCCATGATGGCGGACGACATCGTCTGGCACATCAACGTACCGACGTGGAAGCCGCGTGTCGGGCGCGAGGCGGCTCGAGCGGAGCTCGAGAATCAGAACACGATCTCGACCGGCGGGTTGCCGGGCAGCGAGGTGCTGCACATCGCCTCCAACGACGACGGCGTCGTCTTCACCGAGAGAACCGGCGTCTTCGAGACGGGCGGGCAGCGCATCACGTTGAGCATCAACGCCGTGTACGAGGTCGTCGACAGCAAGATCGCCGCCTGGCGCGAGTACTACGACAGCGTCGATCTCGCACGACAACTCGGCATCGACCCGAACCTCGTGGTCGAGGGGTAGGGCGCCAGAACTGCCGCGCTGCTCTCGCCTGACACCGGCGAGCGGTCGGCTCAGCCGCCGAGGCTCGGGTGGCCGTCTCGTCGCGCGGATCGGCCTGCAGCTCGGCGACGAACGCGCGCCGATCGGCGTCGAAGTCGCGCACCTCGGCTTGCACCTCGTCGGCGAAGCGGTCGACCGCGACGAAGAGCGCGAGCTGCCCGTGGGAGAGCGCGTCGAGGATCTGGCCGTCGTCGTGGCACGCCCACACCGCGTCGCCGTCGGTGACCAGCCGCAGCCCGGTGAAGTCGTCACCGGTGCGGAGCAGCTCGGCGACCGCCCGCTTGATGCGCGGCATCGGCAGCCCAGCCTCGAGCAGCGAGCCCACCATGCGCAGCGCCACGAGGTCGCGGAACGAGTAGGGGCCGGCGGGATCCTCGTGGTCGGGGACGACGAGACCGATGCGGCGCCAGGCGTCGACCTGCGCGGCGCTGCACCCCGAGAGGCGGGCCGCCTGGATCGCGGTGTAGCCCACGCGCCGCTCGGAACCGCTCAGGAAGGCGGGTCGTCGCGGCCGAAGCGCTCGCGCCAACGACTGCCCGCGTTGCCGAGCGCGTTCTTGAGCGCGCCGCTGCGCATCGATCCGGTGAGGCTCTCCATGCCCGCCTTCCCGAGTTTGCGCACGTTGTGCTCGATGGTGAGCGCGCAGCCGAGCATCACGAGGAAGCCCACGACACCGAGGATGAGCGTGGTGGTGAACGTGAAGATCATGAGGAGGAGACCGGCGACGAACCCGACGACGGCCCACTTGATGACGCGTGCGGAGTGCCGGTAGAGCGTGTTGTCGGAGACGTGCTGCACCAACTTGGGGTCGGTGGCCGACAGGTTCTCCTCGATCTCCCGCAGGATCCGCTGTTCGTCCTCGGAAAGCGGCATCGCTCCCATTTCCGTTTCCCGGGTCCCCGGGCGGGGCCCGTCGTGCTGCCGTCCCATTGTCGCGCACGGCCTCGACGCCCTCAACGCGTTGGACGCCTCGGACCTTCCCCCGGAAGGCTATGCGCCGCACCGTGCCCCACCGCACCGGGACCGAACCGGGCCCGGACCTCGTCGACCGAGCGCTCGAGTGCGGCCTGGTGCCCCTCGTCCGGCGCCGACTCGGGGTGGCCGGGCGCCGCCCCCTCTGCGCGGTCGGCCTCGGCCGAGAACAAGGTGCCCTGGTCGCCGGCGGTCGCGGCCGGGCGCACCAGCTGCTGACCCGAGACCCCGAGCAGGCGGACGCCGGGCGCCACGTCGAGCGCGTGGAGCAGCTCCCCCGCGACCCGGCGCAGGTCGGCGGCGAGGTCGGTGGGTTCGGCGAGGGTGCGGGATCGGGTGACGGTGGTGAAGTCGCCGAAGCGGACCTTCAGCTGCACCGTGCGGGCGGTGACGCCCGCGGATCGCAGCCGAGACGCTACGCCGTCGGCCAGACCGACGAGGCGGTGGTCGAGGGCCGCGTGGTCGTGGAGGTCGACGGGGAACGTCTCCTCGTGCCCGATCGACTTGACCTCCTGGTCGGCGACCACCGCGCGTTCGTCGCGGTTCCACGCGAGGTCGTGGAGGTGGTGGCCGGAGGCGCGTCCGAGCGTCGACACGAGGGTCGCCTCGGGGAGCGCGGCGAGCTCGCCCACCGTCGAGACCCCGAGCTCGGTGAGCTTGCGTTCGGTGGCCGGGCCCACGCCCCAGAGCCGTCGCACGCCGAGCGGGTGCAGCAGGTCGAGCTCGGTCCCGGGCTCGACCACGAGGAGGCCGTCGGGCTTGCAGAGATCGCTGGCCAGCTTGGCCAGCAACTTGGTGGTCGCCACGCCCACCGATGCGTTGAGCCCGGTGTCGGCCTTCACCTGCGTGCGGATCGCGATCGCGATCTCGGGCCCCGTCCCGTGGAGGCGGCGCGCGCCCTCCACGTCGAGGAACGCCTCGTCGAGCGAGATGGGCTCGACCAGCGGCGTGTACGACGTGAGGATCGCCATGATCTCAGTGCTGACGTCGCGGTAGCGGTCGAAGCGCGGCGCGAGGAACACGCCGTCGGGACACGCCCGGCGCGCCCGCACCATCGGCGTCGCCGAGTACACGCCGAAGGCACGCGCCTCGTAGCTCGCCGCCGCGACCACGCCGCGCGCTCCGAGCCCGCCGACGATCACCGGCCGGCCCGCGAGCGTCGGATCGTCGTGTTGCTCCACCGACACGTAGAACGCGTCGAGGTCGACGTGCAGGATGCTGGCCTCGGAGCGGCTCAGGTGCGGACCACCCGCAACTCGTCGCGGTCGGCACCGAACACGTGGTAGGTGTACGAGCGCGCGTCGTCGGGTCCCCAGCGCTGCTCGATCCAGTCGGCCAACGGTTCGCGCACCCAGGGTGCGCACAGCGCGAGGAACTCGGTGCACGCGTCGGCCATCGCGAACGTGGCCTCCACCACGATGCCGTCGGGGTCGTCGACCACGACGTCGCCTTCGTAGGCGAGCGCACGGTGCACCTCGCAGCGCATCACCCAACCCAGCTCGTGGGCGACGGCGCGGACCTCGTAGAGCGGCCCCTCCCACTCGGTGACGCGCAGGCCGGTCTCCTCCTGCACCTCACGCGTCAGACCGGCGCGCAGCGACGCGTCGGTGGCATCGATCACGCCGCCCGGCGTGCTCCAGTCGGTGCGACCGCCGCGGCGTTGGTTGCGCACGAGCAGCAGGCCCTCGGACGACTCCACCAGCGCACCCGCGACGGTGAACTCGGACGGGGCCATGCCTCAGTGTGCGCGCGGAACACCCTCTTGGCAGCGGTCACGAACCGCCCACCACGTGACCAGCAGGAACGCCTCGACGACGATCCGGCCCGACATCTTCGAGCGACCCAGGCTGCGGTCGCGGAAGGTGATCGGCACCTCGACGATGCGGGCGTGGTTGCGCTCGGTGAGGTAGGTCATCTCCACCTGGAACCCGTAGCCGTCGGCCCGCACGTGGTCGAGGTCGATCCGCGAGAGGTTGTCGCGGTGGTAGGCGCGGAAGCCGGCCGTGGCGTCGTGCACCGAGAGGCCGAGCATCGTGCGGGCGTAGAGACCGCCGCCGCGCGAGATCGCCCGTCGCAGCCACTTCCAGTCGGGGATCGAACCCCCGGGCACGTAGCGCGAGCCGATGGCGAGGTCGGCGCCGGACTCGACCGCGGCGATGAGGTCGGGCAACACCGCAGGGTCGTGCGAGAGGTCGGCGTCCATCTCGATCATGACGTCGTAGCCGCGCGCCAGACCGACGCGGAACCCGGCGCGGTACGCCGACCCGAGGCCCGACTTCTCCGCGGCGCAGGACGTCGATGCCGCCGAGGACCTCACCGAGCTTCTCGGCCGCCTCCGCGGTGCCGTCGGGACTGCCGTCGTCGATGACCAGGATGTCGGCCTCCGGCAGCGCCGCCCGGGCGCGTTCGAGGACGTCCTGGATGTTCTCGATCTCGTTGTAGGTCGGCAGCATCACGAGGACGCGCATCGCCGGCGAGCCTATCGGCCAGGTCGTTGCGAACTCCTGCATCGCAATACCATCGGCCGATGGCGCAGGCTCCTGAACCAGCACGTGAGGAGTCACCTGCGCAGTCGCGTGCGCCGCTACCCGACGACGACGTCACGCCGCCGATGCTGCCCTCGCGGTGGGCGTTCCTGTTGGCCTTCGGCGGGGTCGTGCTCGCCGGGATCCTCGGCGGCATCATCGGGTTCGGCATCGCCGACGTGAGCTCGCAGAGCGACATCTCGCACCTGGTCGGCGCGCTCGTCGGTGCGGTCATCGGCGCCGGCGGCGTCGGCATCGTCGCGGTGCTCGTCCTGCGCGCGATGGCCGAGTGGCGCCGTCAGAACCCACCCGCGTAGCCAGCCAGCCACGAACATGCGTCAAGGTTGCGGCACTACGGCGCAACTTCGACGCCGGAACGCTGGGCGTGACCGGTTCAGCGGCGGAAGGTGAGCTTGCGGAAGGGCTCGGCGTACTTCGCGTTCGCGGCCGCGCCGGCCTCTTCGGCGCGTTCGCGGAGGAAGTCGCGGAACCACTCCCCCGCTTCGTCGGGGAGTTGGCTGTCGTGGCAGAAGATTGCATCGATCTTGCGCTCGAGCGTGTCGGAGATGTCGACCCAGCAGTTCGGCTCGAGCGTTCCCGACAGGTAGACCTCGCTCACGTGGTGCACGTCCAGACCTTCGGCGACGTGCTGCGGGAAGTAGTGCGGGTTCCCTGCGGCGGGGGCGACGGCGTCGAGCGCGGCCCAGCCGGTGACGCGGTGGTCGTGGTGGTTGTAGTACCCGTCGCCGAAGAAGACGGCGGTGGGATCGGGACAGAGCACGACATCGGGACGCACCTCGCGGATGACCCGCACGATCGACTCGCGCAGGTCCTGGTCGTCGACGAGCTCACCGTCGGGATGGTCGAGGTGACGCGTCCCGGCGAAGCCGAGCAGTGCCGCGGCCTTGGCCGCCTCCTCGATGCGGAGCGTGGCGAGCGCGGCGGGGTCGGCGGCAGGGTCGGACGTGCCCTTGTCGCCCCGGGCGGTGATCAGCACCCACACCTCGGTGCCCCCGGCCGCCCACCGGGCCAGGGTGCCCCCGGCCGAGATCTCGGGGTCGTCGGGATGCGCGTAGACGGCCAGCGCCCGGGCGGGGATGTCGTCGGAGGCGGCCACCGCCCGAATGTAGTGGGCCGAATGTACGTGGTCAGCCGATCCGCCGCAGCACGGCGATCGCGTGGTCGAGTCCGGCGTCGTCGACGTCCTTGTGGGTCACGAAGCGCACGGTGTCCGGATCGACCGTGCCGGCGAGCACGCCGTCGGATGCGAGCATCTCGAGCAGGTCGGGCGGGAAGGCGCGCGCGTACGCGCACACGATGTTCGTCTGCACGTCGGCCGGGTCGACACTCCCGGGGAACACGTCGGCGACGACCTCGGCCAGCCGCCGGGCGCGCGCGTGGTCGTCGGCGAGTCGCTCGACCATCGTCTCGAGGGCCACGACGCCCGCGGCGGCGATGACGCCCGCCTGCCGCATCTGACCCCCGAGGCGCGCCCGGTGCGCGCGCGCCACCTCGAGGTGCTCGCGCGTCCCGCACAGCACGGAGCCCACCGGCGCGCCCAACCCCTTCGACAGGCAGAACATCGCGGTGTCGCATCCCGCGACCAAGGCCGCCGGCGACGCCCCGAGCGCGACCGCCGCGTTCCAGATGCGCGCGCCGTCGCAGTGCACCACGATCCCGCGACCGCGCGCGACGTCGACCACCTCGGCGATCTCGGCCGCGTTCACTGGCCGGCCGCTCGCCGGCATGTTGGTGTTCTCCAGGAACACCGCGCTGATCTCGGGGAGATGGTGCGCGGTCCCCGCGAGTGCGTGCTCGACGTCGTCGGCGTGCAGGCGACCGTCACCATCGGGCAGCGGCCGCAGCTGCACACCCGCGTTGACCGCCGACGCGGCGCGCTCGTGACGCAGCACGTGCGCGCGTGCGCCGCAGAGGACCTCGGTGCCGGGCACTCCGAGCGTGCGCAGCGCGACCTGGTTGGCCATGGTGCCCGAAGGGACGTAGAGGCCGACCTCCATGCCGAGGAGGGCGGCGGCCAGCGTCTCCAGCCGGCGCACGGTCGGGTCCTCGCCGTAGGCGTCGTCGCCCACCTCGGCCTCGGCCATCGCCCGGCGCATCTCCGGCGTCGGCGTGGTGACGGTGTCGGAGCGGAGGTCGACCCTCACTCGGCCATCCTCATCGCACCCGCTGTCATCGGCCAGCACGGTCGTACGAGGCCCTCCTGTGCGACGCTCACCGCGAGCGTGCCGTCGGCGCAGAACACCTGCCCGGTCGCGAAGCCGCGGCCCGCCGCGGCCGAGGGGCTGTGCGTGTGGTACAGCAGCCAGTCGTCGGCGCGGAACGGACGGTGGAACCACATGACGTGGTCGAGGCTCGCCACCATGTAGCCGGGATGCTCGTCGGTCATCGGGTGCGGCAACAGCGCGGTGCCGAGCAACGTGAGATCGGATGCGTAGGCGACGATGCACGTGTGGAGCAGTGGATCGTCGGGCAGCGCGCCACGCGTGCGGAACCACGTGTCCTGGTCGGGGTCGCGCACCGGCTCGCCGCGCACCCCGCCGGGAGGCGTGAACGTCCCCACGTTGCGCAGGTCGAACGCGTCGACGACGTGAGGCGAGCCCTGGCGGTCGATCGGCTCGAGCTCGTCAGAGCCGTTCCGCTGCCAGATCGACGGGAGCGACTCGGGGTCGGCGACCTCGGGCATGTCGTCGTGGTGGTCGGGACCCAGCTCGTCGACCTGGAACGACGCAGCCAGGTTGAAGATCGCAGTGCCGTGCTGGATGGCGACGACGCGGCGGGTGGTGAAGCTGCGGCCGTCGCGGATGCGGTCGACCTCGTAGACCACCGGCGCCTTCGGATCACCGAGCTTGAGGAAGTACGCGTGCATCGAGTGCACCCGCCGCTCCCCGTCGACGGTGCGACCCGCGGCCATGAGTGCCTGCGCGAGGACCTCGCCGCCGTACAGGCGCACGCGGTCGGGGTCGAGGGTCCCCCCGCGGAACAGGTTGACCTCCAGCGACTCGAGGTCGAGGAGGCCGACGAGATCGTCGAGCGCAGTCACCTCTTCCCGCTCTCGCTCATCCGAAGAACACCCCGGCCACCTCGAGCAGCTCGGCGTCGACCGTCTTGAGCTCGCGGATGGCGTCGTCGATCGGCACCCGTTCGATGCGATCACCGTGGAGCGCGACCATGACGCCGAAGTCGCCGTCGTGCGCAGCGTCGATGGCGGCGACGCCGAACCGGGTGGCCAGGATCCGGTCGTACGCGGT
This sequence comes from uncultured Actinomycetes bacterium, assembly GCA_963835985.1. Taxonomy (GTDB): domain Bacteria; phylum Actinomycetota; class Acidimicrobiia; order IMCC26256; family DASPTH01; genus DASUAS01. The sequence goes on from CAWIHV010000006.1 coordinate 282,970, forward strand.
CGGGGTGCCGCCCCGCAACACGTGACCGAGGATGGTGACGCGCGTCTCGAAGCCGGTCCGGCGCTCGATCTCCTCTTGCACCACGTTGCTGATGCCCCCGAGGCGCACGTGGCCGAACTCGTCCTCTTCGCCGCTCTGCAGGGTGAGCGTGCCCTCGCGCGGCACGGCACCCTCGGCGACGACGACGATCGAGAAGTTGGCGCCGTGGCGGTGTCGGTGCTCGATGCGGGCGCACACCTCCTCGATGTCGAACGGCACTTCGGGCACCAGCACGACGTCGGCGCCGCCGGCGATCCCCGAGTGGATCGCGATCCAACCCGCGTGGCGCCCCATCACCTCCACCACCATCACACGGTCGTGGCTCTCGGCGGTGGTGTGGAGCCGGTCGATGGCATCGGTGGCGATCTGCACCGCGGTCTGGAACCCGAACGTGAAGTCGGTGCCGGCGAGGTCGTTGTCGATCGTCTTCGGCACGCCCACCACCGAGATGCCCGCATCGCTCGCGAGCCGGGCGGCGACGCCCAGCGTGTCCTCGCCCCCGATGGCGACCAGCGCGTCGATGCGCTCGCGCTCGAGGGTGTCGAGCACCCGCGCGACCCCGTCGTCGGACTGGAACGGGTTCGTGCGTGACGTCCCGAGCACGGTGCCGCCGCGGTGGATCAGCCCGCGGGTCGTGCCGATGGTCAGCTCGACCGTCTCGCCCTCGACCACGCCGCGCCAGCCGTGGCGGAACCCGACCACCTGGTCGCCGTAGACACCTTCACCCTTGCGGACGACCGCGCGGATCACCGCGTTGAGCCCCGGACAGTCGCCTCCACCCGTCAGCATCCCGATGCGCATGCCTCCAGTCTGACGCATCGTCGGCCGGGTCCGGCTCTGCCGGCGGATAAGTTCCTGGCATGCGACCCGGGGGCGTGTGGTACACGGCGGTCACACCCGGCGGCACGTCGCGGCTGTTCCGCGGGCGCCACTACCGGCAGGTCGCGGTGGACGACGGGCGCGTGGTGGTCACCTCGAAACGAGGTGACGTGTTGCTCGACGCGCCCGTCGCCGACCTCGAGGTCACCCGCGTGCGCACCGGTCTGTTGCTCCAGGTCCTCGCCACCGACGCCGCGTCGCGCACCCACGTGTTCGAGTTCCGACTCCGACGCCACGCCGCCGGCCGCGCGTTCACCGACGCCCTGCGCTGAGGAGCTCGGGCGAACGTGGCCGAAGTCGTCCTCGCCGTCGACGCCGGCACGACCGGCGTGCGCACCGTGGCGGTGGGCGCCGACGGCGTGCGCCGCGCCTTCGCGTACCGCGAATTCCCGCAGCACTTCCCGCGCCCGGGCTGGGTCGAGCACGACGCCGACGACATCTGGCAGGCGGTGCAGGACACGCTCCGCGAGGTGGTCGCCGAGCTCGACGGCGATCCCGTCGTCGCCATCGGGATCACCGATCAACGCGAGACCGTCGTGGTCTGGGATCGTCGGACCGGCCGGCCTCGCCACCGGGCCATCGTCTGGCAGGACCGTCGGACCGCGTCGCGCTGTGACGACCTGCGGGTCGCGGGCATCGAGCCGATGGTGCGGGCCCGCACCGGCCTCGTGCTCGACCCGTACTTCTCGGCCACCAAGCTGGAGTGGCTGCTCGGCGAAGGCGGTGTCGACATCGATGAGCACCTCGCGTTCGGCACCGTCGACTCGTGGGTGCTGTGGAACCTCACCGGCGAGCACGCGACCGAGCCGTCGAACGCGTAGTCGCACGATGCTCTACGACATCGACGCCGGCGACTGGTCCGACGAGCTGCTCGAGCTGTTCGGCGTACCCCGCTCGTGCCTCCCCGCGGTGCGACCGAGCAGCGGACGCTTCGGCGTGACCGATCCCGACCCGCGCCGCCGGGCTCTCCGTCCCGGTGTCGGGCATCGCCGGCGACCAGCAGGCCGCGCTGTTCGGGCAGGCGTGCTTCTCCCCGGGCATGACCAAGAACACCTACGGCACCGGCTCGTTCGTCCTCGTGAACCTCGGTGACTCCCACCCACCTCCGGTCGACGGGCTGCTCACCACGATCGCCTGGCAGCTCGGCGACACCGTCACCTACGCGATGGAGGGATCCATCTTCGTGACCGGCGCCGCGGTGCAGTGGCTGCGCGACGGCCTCGGCATCATCGACGCATCGTCGGAGGCGGGACCGCTCGCCGCCAGCGTGCCCGACACCGACGGCGTCGTGTTCGTCCCGCGTTCACGGGACTCGGGTCGCCGTGGTTCGATCCGTACGCGCGCGGCGCCGTCTTCGGCCTCACGCGCGGGACGACACGCGCGCACCTCGCGCGCGCCGCGGTGGAGGCGATGGCCTGGCAGACCGCCGACGTGGTCGACGCCATCACCGCGGCCGCGCGGCGTGCCCCTCACCGAGCTCCGCGTCGACGGTGGCGCCAGCGCGATGGACGTGCTGTGCCAGTTCCAGGCCGACGTCCTCGGCGTCACCGTGCGCCGCCCGGCCAACCCCGAGACCACCGTGCTCGGCGCCGCCTACCTCGCCGGCATGGCCGAGGGCGTGTGGGCATCCCCTGCCGAGGCGGCCGCGGCCTGGCGCGAGGAGGCCGCGTTCCTCCCCGCGCCACTCCCGCGCGGCGATGCCCGTCGTGCCGAGTGGCACCGCGCCATCGAGCGCGCTCGCGGCTGGGCCGACCCCGATACCCCCTGAACCTGCGCGGTTTGGAACGTCAGCGTGCCAAAGCGCGCATGCTTTGGCGTCGGTCAGCCGAGCTTGGTGAGGGCGCGCTTGATGCCGCGGACGGCCTGGTTGATGCGGTGCTCGTTCTCGACCAGTGCGAAGCGCACGAAGCCCTCGCCCCCGGGGCCGAACCCCACGCCCGGCGACACCGCCACCTTGGCGTCGCGCACCAGCAGCTTGGCGAACTCGAGGCTGCCGAGCTCTTCGTAAGGCTCGGGGATGGGCGCCCACACGAACATCGTGCCCCTGCGGTCGTTCGATCTCCCACCCGACGCGCGCCAGCCCGTCGATCAACGCATTGCGTCGACCGAGGTAGATCTCGTTCGCTTCCCTCGGGTAGTCGGGCGCCTCGTTCATGGTGACCGTCGCCGCGATCTGGATCGGCTGGAACGTGCCGTAGTCGAGGTAGCTCTTCAGCTTGGCCAGCGCGGCCACGACCTCGGCGTTGCCGAGCAGGAACCCGACGCGCCACCCCGCCATCGAGAACGACTTCGTCATCGTGTAGAGCTCGACGGCGACCTCGGTCGCGCCCGGCACCTGCAGGATCGACGGCGGGTCGTAGCCGTCGAAGCCGAGGTCGGCGTACGCGAAGTCGTGCACGAGCAGCACCTCGTGCTCGCGCGCGAAGTCGACCATGCGCTGCATGAAGTCGAGGTCGACGCACGCGGTGGTGGGGTTGTGCGGGAACGACAGCACGATGACCCGCGGCCGCGGCCACGAGTCTTCCCAGCGCCTCGAGCAGGTTCTCGAAGAAGTCCTGGTCGGGGCCGAGGCGCACGTGGCGCACCTCGGCGCCGGCGAGGATCGGACCCCAGATGTGGATCGGATACGACGGGCTCGGCACGAGCGCGGCGTCACCCGGGCCGAGCAGCACCCACATGAGGTGGGAGAAGCCCTCCTTGGCCCCGATGGTGCTGCACACCTGCGTGTCGGGATCGAGCTCGACGCCGAACTTGCGCTGGTAGAGGTCGGCGACGGCCATCCGCAGCTTCGGGATGCCGCGGCTGGCCGAGTACCGGTGGTTGCGCGGGTTGCGCACCGCCTCGACCAGCTTGTCGACCGCGACATCGGGCGACGGCACGTCGGGGTTGCCGAAGCCGAGGTCGACGACGTCGACCCCGGCACGCCGGGCCTCGATCTTCAGGGCATCCATGATGCCGAAGACGTAGGGCGGCAGCGCGTTGATCCGGCGGAATTCCATGTGTACGAGGGTAGCGGCGGCCTTCAAGCGAGCCGGGGCAGAATCTCCTGGCCGAGGATCCGTGCGTTGTCGGGGTCGGACGAGTCGATGGGGCCGATCATCAGCCACTCGGCGCCGGCGTCGACGTAGGCACGCAACGCGCCCGCCACCAGGTCGGGGCCGCCGACGATGACGTGATCGCCCACGCCGAGGCGTTCGGCCTTGGCCGCGGCGGCGGCGTCGTCGTCGGCCAGCACCACCAGACCTCCCCACGTCACCGTGAACGGCGAGCGCGCGGCGGCCGCCGACAGGTTCGTCGCCTGCTCGCGGAACCGCTCGACGCCGCTGCCCCACCGGTTCCACCCGTCGGCGTGCGCCGCCGCCACCTCCCGCACCGCCGGATCGGATCCGCCGATCCACACCGGGTAGCCGCGATCGCGCGTGGCGTCGACCGCCTCGCGCAACGCGATGATCCGGTCCTCCACGGTGCCGAAGTCGAGCCCGAAGGTCTCGTTCTCCTCCTGGCTCTGGCCGTCACCGGCGCCGATCGCGACGACGAGGCGGTCGGGACCGAGGACGCGCGCCAGCGTGTCGAACCCGTTCGCCAGCACCGCCGGCGGCCGCAGCGTCGCGCGCGCGACGAGCGATCCGACCGCGATCCGCTTCGTCGCTCCCGCGACCGCACCCATCAGCGCGAACATCTCGATCGCGGGCCGACGCTCCCCGCCGCGTCGCGGCGGAACAGGTGGTCGTACGCGAACACGCCGTGCGAACCCGTGCTCCTCTGCTGCACGCGCGACCGCGAGCGACGTGGCGACGTCGTCTCGGAACGACGGCAACGTGAGCCCGAGCTTGACGTCGGCGCTCACACGAGGTCCCGGGCCAACACCGCCGCGCCCACGACGCCGGCCTGTCCGCCGAGCTCGGCGGCGACGATCGGCACCGCGGGCCGGTGGGCCGCGCCTTCGATGCGCCCGTCGAACGCGGCGCGCAGCGGCGCGAGCAGCACGTCGTCGAGCTCCACCAACCCGCCCGACACCACCACCAGCTCGGGATCGAAGATGTTGACCAACCCGACCAGCCCGATCGCGACGCGCCGGGCGTACTCCTCCACGATCGCGACCGCGTCCGGCGCGCCCGCCTGCGCGGCGTCACCCACGAGCACGCCGGTGATGGCGTCGATCGATCCCGACGCGTGCGCGAGCACCGACGGCGCCGCACCCGCAGCCGCCCACTCGCGACCGAGCAGGCCGAGCGCGGTGCCCGACGCCAGCGCCTCCCAGTGGCCGCGTTGACCGCACGCGCACAGCGGTCCGTCGGGATCGACCTGGAAGTGACCGACCTCGGCGCCGAAGCCGTGCGCGCCCCGCAGCACCTCGCCGCGGGTGACGACTCCCCCGCCGACGCCGGTGCCCAACGTGATGAGCAGCACCTCGGTGCACCCCGCGCGGCGCCGTGCACGAGCTCCGCGACCACGGCGACGTTGGCGTCGTTGTCGACGACCGCGGGGAGCCCGGTGGCCTCCTCCAGACGGGTCCGCACCGGCGCGTGCAGGAACGCGGGCACGTTGGGCGAGTAGTGGATCGTGCCCTCGTGGTCGACCATGCCCGCGGCGCCGACGCCGAGTGCGCGCGCGTCGGGACGAACGAGGCGCGAACGTGCGGACGGCGTCGGCGATGCGCGCGACGATGCTCGTCGAGCGTCTGTCGGCGTCGCGATCCGGCGCTCGTCGACGACCGACCCGTCGGGATCGACCAGCGCGACGCGCAGGTTGGTGCCGCCGAGGTCGACGCCGAACGTCGCGGTGTCGCCCACGTCGCTCAGTCGTCGCCGCGCTGCTGGCGCACGACGCGGTCGGCCGCGTCGATGAGCGCCTTCGCCGCGTCGAGCAGCGCGTCGGCGGCCTCCAGCACGTGGTCCTTCACCTCGGGCACCGCGCCGAGCAGCTCGGTGAGCACGCTCTCGAGGATCGACGGCGGGGGCAGCGGCCGCTCCTCGGTGCCCGCCGTCGTCGAACGGGACGGTCTCGGGATGCAGCGCGCCGGGTGGCGTCACCGGAGGCTCGGGCGTCGGGGGCGTGTCGTCGTCGTCCATCGTCAGCTCCACCTCGTCTGCCTCGATCGCTTCGACCGCCCGCTTCAGGTCGCGCAACGCGTTGCCCATGATCATGCCCGACGCCCGCCGCTTCACGAGGCCCGGCATCGGGACCGCGAGGTCGACCCGCAGCGTGTAGTCGACGTGCGTGCCGCCGTTCCGTCGGCGAGAATCGTACCGGCCGTCGAGCGCGCGCAGCATGTCGCCCTCCACCAGCGACCACGAGAACGCCTGCGGGGCGTCGGAGAAGTCGTAGTCGAGCACGTAGCGCACGCGACGGCCGAGGCCGGCCACGTGGTACTCGACGCGCACGCCACGGCCGAACGTCGTCGCGCTCGAGCACCGTCACCTGCTTCACGTCGCTCGTCCACTCCGGATACGCCTCGAAGTCGGTCGCCAGCGCGAAGCACCGCTCGGCCGACGCCGCCGACCTCGATCTGCTCGTGCGCGTCGTCGGCCATCTCGGTCTCGGTGCGATCAGGCGCGACGACGCGGCTGGGCGACCGGGCGCGGCGGGAACACGCCGTAGCGCGCCGCCCACACCCCGGCGAGGCCCACCGGCAGCATCGGCACGAGCACGCCGAACGGCTCCCACGCCGCGGTGCCCACGGTGATGGCGAGGCACACGAGGAACATCCAGAGGAACTTGCGCCGGATGGGCTTCGGCGCCGACCCCTGGAGGAAGAACAGGTTCGCGACCGCGACGTTGTCGCCACGAGTGCTGCGGGCGAGCGCCGAGCCGAACGCGTAGACGAACACGCCGACCGACACCAGGAAGAGGAGCAGCGCCACGCCGATGGCGACGCCGAGCAGATCGTCGACGCCGGCGGCGACCGGGATCGCGGTCACCGCGAAGAGCGCGTTGGCGATCCAGCCGAACGCGATGATCCCGCGCCCCTGACGGGCGAGCAGCTCGACGTCGATCTCGGGATCCGACCACTGCGGTCGAGCGTACCGGCGGTCAGGTCACCGGCCCGAGGCCGGCGAGGTCACCGGCGACCACCGGCGCGAGCCGCGCCGCCAGCGTCTCGTACGAGAACTCCATGACCGCGCGGGCGCGCGCCGCCGCGCCCATGCGCGCGCCGCAGGTCGTCGTCGGCGAGGAGCCCGGCGAGCGCGGCCCGCACGTCGACGGCTCGGCCGTCGACCACGAAGCCGGTCTCGCCGTCGACCACCGCTTCGTGCGACCCGCCACTGCGCCCGGCGACCGCGGGCACGCCGGCCGCCGCCGCTTCGAGGAACACGATCCCGAACCCTTCGGCTTCGAGCCCGCCCCACCGGTCGCGGCACGGCATCGCGAACACATCGGCGCAGGCGTAGAGCTGCGGGAAGGAGTCGTCGTCGGGGACGCGCCCGAGGAACCGCACGCGGTCCGCGACGCCGCTTGGTGCGCCGCCGTTCGAGCCGCCCCCGGTCGCGGCCCGCGCCGGCGATCGCGAGCTGCACGTCGGGGAGGCCGGCCACCGCGTCGATGAGCACGTCGAATCCCTTGCGCGGCACCAGTCGGCTCACGCCGAGCACGAGCGGCCGGTCGGGGTCGAGGCCGAACGCCGCCCGGGTCTGGCGCGCCGATCGGCGTCGCTCAGCGGACGGAAGCGGTCGACGTCGACACCGGGAGGGACGACCACGCCGCGCAGCGCGTCGCCGGCCGCGTGCTCCGCCTCGCGCGCCGGGATAGTGGCCCGCAGCGACCACGCCCGCGGCGCCGCGCAACACCCGACCGCCGAGCTGCTGGCTGCCCGGGAGTCGACCGGGCACCGTCACCTCGGCGCCGTGCACGACCACGACGTAGGGCGCGGCGGTCAGCCGCGGACCGAGTTGCCCGAGCGGCAACCACGGGTCGAGGAGGATCACCGACGCGTCGATCTCGCGCGCGAGCGCGTCGATGCGCGTCGCCAGCGAACGGGTGGGGAAGAACTGCCGCTCACGGGCGCGCACGACCCGGAACTCCTGCGCGGCGTCCCAGGCCGTGTCACCGTCGTGTCGCGTGGTGAACACGGTGGCGTCCGCCACCGGGAGCCGTCGCCACAGCTCGTACAGGTACGACTGGATGCCGCCGATCTTCGGCGGGAAGTCGTTGGTGACGAGCAGTCCGGTCACGGCTGCCCGATCACGGGAGCGACGTGGGCTCGACCGACGCGGTCCCGACCTCGGCGACGGTCGGCAGCTCGCCGCTGTCGTGGCGACCGAACCCGCTGCGCAACAGGACGAACGCGATGCCCGCGAGGACCGCCGACACCCCGAACGCGCCCGCGTAGCTCGAGGCGGCGGCGATGCCGCCGAGGACGATGCCCGACGCGCCACTGGCGAAGTCGAAGAACGCGCTGAACGTGCCGACCACCGACCCGCGCTGGTGCTCGGGCACCCCGCGCAGCACGAGCAGCAACATCGACGGGTACAGGAACGACGAGCCGACCGCGATGACCACGGTCGCCGACCACGAGACCGACGGTGCTCTGCCAGACCGCCAGCACGGCCAGGCCGACGGCGCTCGAGCCGATGGCGATCGAGCCGGCCGGGATCGGGCCCGAGGCGGTCGGGCAGGCTGGCGCCGAAGATGCGCACCGCGAGCACGACGACGCCGTACACCAGGAAGACCAGACCGACGTCGTCGACCCCGACCTCGGGCGCGTAGAGCGGCAGGAAGATGCTGAAGCCGGTGATGCCGATCAGGGTCGCGGCGAGGATGATGCCGGGCCGGATCGCTGCGGGCGCGATGACCTGCCCGCGCTTCGCCGTGCACGCTGGTGCGGGTCTCGGTGGTGGCGAACGCGACCGCCGCGGCCGTCGAGCCCGAGCGCACCGGCGACGTACCACACCAGGTCGTAGTCGGAGCCGTCGAGCAGCAGCTCACCGAGCACGGGACCGAACGCGAGCCCGCCCCACAGCGCGACCGACCAGTAGCTCACCGCCTCGCCGCGCCGCTCCTCGGGCGCGAGGTCGGTGGCCATCGTGGTGGCGCCCACGAAGAAGCACGCCTCGCCGAGCCCCATGACGACGCGCGTGCCGATCAGCCACCCCAGCGACTCGACGATGCCGGCGCACAGCGCGGTCGATGCCCACGATCAGCGCGCCACCGATCATGAGGACGCGCCGACCGAAGCGGTCGCCGATGCGCCCGGCGAGCGGCCGGAGCAGGATCGCCCCGACCGCGAGCGCGCCGACCGCGAGCCCGACCGCGACGTCGTTGCCGCCGAGGCGCTTGTCGACGTAGCGCGGGATGACGGGCAGCATCGCGCCCATCGCCGAGAAGTAGCAGAAGCCCGAGATGATGACGACCACGAACCGCGCGGTCAGCAGCGGCACCTGCGCCGCGGCGTCGCCTTCGGTGCGGCGTCGCCTCACGAGGCGCGGGCGCGTTCGAGCGCGTCGGCGAACGACGCGCGCTCCTCGATCATCTTCCGATACTGCATGACCTTGGCCGGCATGGAAAATCCGAGCGCGCCGACGAGCCGACCGGCGCGACCGAACACCGCGACGAACCGACGCTCCTCGAGCGTGCCGTGCACGACCTCCATCTCGTCGTCGCCCCGGTAGTGGCCGACGGTCTGGATCTTGCGGTCGTACTGGTCGGACCACACGAACGGCACCGGCGCGTACGGCTCGGGCAGTGCCGCCGTCGGGGACGAGCAGCCGCCGCGCCGCGGCGACGCCCTGCTCGGCGGCGTTGGTCCAGTGCTCGAGCCGCATCAGCTCGCCGTCGAACAGCGGGTTCGGCCAGCGCGCGACGTCGCCGGCGGCGACGATGCCCGGAGCCGCCAGCAGCGTCTCGTCGCACACGACGCCGTTGTCGAGCGTGAGGCCCGAACCTTCCAGCCAGTCGGTGACGGGCACCACGCCCACGCCGACCACCACGACGTCGGCGTCGACCGTGCTGCCGTCGTCGAGACGCACGCGCTCGACCTTGCCGTCGCCCTCGATCGCGGCCACCCCGACGCCGAGGCGCAGGTCGACACCGTGATCGCGGTGCAGCTCGCCGCACACCATGCCGAGCGTCTCGCCCAGGCCGCGCACGAGCGGCGCGGGCAGCGCTTCGAGCACGGTCACCTGGAGCCCGCGGCCGCGGCACGTCGCCGCGACCTCCGAGCCGATGAAGCCGGCGCCGACGACCACGACGCGTGGGTGGTCGTCGAGCCGCGCGCGGAGGTCGAGCGCGTCGTCGACGGTGCGCAACACGAAGATGCCGTCGAGATCGGGCGTGCCGGGAAGCGTGCGCGGCGTGGCGCCCGGTGGCGAGCAGCGCGCCGTCGAAGGGCAGCTCCTCGACGGCTCCGTCACCACCCTCGAGGGTGAGCACCTTCGCCGGCGGCGTCGAGCGCGGTGGCGCGCACCCCGAGCCGCAGGTCGAGCTGGAGCTCGTCGTAGTCGGCGCGGCGCAGGACCAGGTCCTGGGGCTCCCACTCGCCCGCGAGCAGCTGCTTCGAGAGCGGCGGACGGTCGTACGGGAGGTGCGGTTCGGCCCCGACCAGCACGATCCGACCGTCGTAGCCGTCGCGGCGCAACGCCTCCGTGGCCCGCAGCCCCGCCAGCGAGGCCCCCACCACCACCACGGTCTGCAACGCCTTCGTCCTCTCGTCCCCCGCCGTCGCGGCTGGTCCGCACATCATTCCCACGTCGCTGCCCCCGGACGCGCATCGACCCCTGTCCAGGGGGGGCGGACAAGGGTCGATGGTACGGCGCATTCCGGCTGCCCGGGCGCTCGTCCTGTCGCCGAGAACCCTCGGTTTCCCGCTTGCGGCGGGGAGGGACTCTCGACGTACTGACCTTCAGAGTATCTACTCCGGAGTAAGCTTGTCAAACATCCCCATGTGTTGTCCCCTGTTTCGACGTCCGTGCCCCCGGCCTTGAGGTTCGAACCGTGAGCGACTGGCGCATCGACGAGCTGGCCCAGCGGGCCGGGGTCGCGGTCGACACGATCCGCTACTACCAGCGCGAAGGCCTCCTGCCGAGTGGTGAGCGCAGCGGGCGGACGCGCCGCTTCGGCCCCGAGCACCTCGAGCGCCTCGAGCGCATCCGCGCCCTCCAGTCCCGCCGCTTCTCGCTGGCCGCGATCCGCGCCATCCTCGAGCGCGACGACCCCGGCGCCCTCGCCGGCCTGCTGATCGGCTCGGAGGAAGCCACCTACGACCACGACGAGCTCCTCGAGGCCGCGGGCGTCGACGCCACGCTCGTGCGCGAGCTCACCGACGCCGGACTGCTGCGCGACCCGGCCGAGCACGGGCGCTCGGCCTACGACGCCGACGACGTCAACGTGCTGCGCGCGTTCGCCGATCTCGGTCGGCTCGCGATCCCCGAGCGGGCGCTGGTCGAGGTGGGTCGCATCTACGCCGAGGGTCTCGACGAGATCCAGCGCCGGCTGGTCGAGGTGTTCACCTTCGTCGACTCCCACTGCTGGGACGACGAGCACGCGGAGCGCTTCCGCACGATGTTCTCCGCCGAGATGGAGCGCTTCGCCCGCGACGTGCGGGTGATCGCCGACTACACGCAGCAACGCAACCTGCAGCGGGCCGTGCTCCACAAGATCGAGGAACACGGCACCGAGCACGAACCGGCGACCGCGTCCGACTGATCAGACCCGCGGTGCGGCCGGCGAGATCGGTCAGCGCCGACAGCTCGTCCGGGCGTGCCGATCGCGATCAGCACCTGCCCGCCATCGAGCCGGGCGTCGGGCGACGGGTTGGTCGAGAACGTGCCGGCTTCGTCGCGGAGCGCGAGCACGAGCGCGCCCGTGCGGTCGCGGATCTGTGCCTCGCGCAACGTGTCGCCCACGATCGGCGACGCCGGTGCGACGGTCACCTCCTCGAGGCGGAACTCGATGTCACGGTCGTGCATCACGACGTCGAGGAACTCGGTCACGTGCGGCTGGAGCACGAACGCGGCCATGCGCGCACCGCCGATGCTCTGCGGGTTGACGACGCGGTCGGCACCGCCGCGCCGCAGCTTCTCGACGCTCTCGTCGATCCGCACCCGCGCCACGATGAACAGGTCGGGACGCAGTGCCCGCGCGCTGACGGTCACGAACAGGTTGCCGGCGTCGGAGTCGAGCGCGGCCACCAGGGCCCGCGCCCGTTCCAGTCCGGCACGGCGCAGCACGTCGTCGTCGGTCGCGTCACCCGCGCACGGTCGGGTACGGGGACGTCGTCGAGGCGCGCCGCGTCGCGGTCGACGACCACCGGCGACGGCACCGGCGTCGGCGACGTCCTTGGCGATGGCCCGACCGACCCTCCCCCACCCGCACACGATGACGGGCTCGTCGATGTCCGCGATCCTCCGCTCCATGCGCCGCCTCCCGAAGACGTCGTGCAGGTCGCCCTCGACGAGCGTCTGGATCAGGACGCCGAGTGCGTACAACGCGGTGCCGACCCCGAACAGGATCAGCACGATGGTGAACACGATGCCTGCATCCGAGAGGGGTCGCACCTCGCGGAAGCCGACGGTGGTGACGGTGGTGACCGTCTGGTAGAGCGCCTCGAGGAACGAGAACCCGAGGAGCAGGTACCCGACGGTGCCCGCGATCATCACGCACGCGAGCACGGCGAGCGCCAGGCGCAGGCGGCCCCAGTCGTTCATGTCATGCGACGATGCCCGGCCATCGCGGCCGGGCATCGGGTGCGCTACGAGCGTACGCTAGGCCTTGAGCACCAGGTAGAAAAGCACGTAGTAGACGACGACGAGGGCGAAGCCGGTGATGAGCGCGGCCTGGTGCGTGTCGTACATCCAGTTCAGGCCACCGGGCTTGGCGCCGCCGATCACGCCGAGCGCGTTGAGCTCGAGGAAGAGCCAGATCACGATGGCGATGATCCAGTAGGTCGCCCGGTCGCTGCCGCTCGGAAACGGCTTGAAGGCGCCGTCGAAGAAGTGCGACGGTGCCGACCATGAACATGCAGCATGGTGAACGAGAAGATCGTGTTCATGCGAGACGCCAGCGCAGCCTTGCGGCCCGCGGCGGCGGCGGCCGGGTCGGCTTCGCCGCCCGCCTGGACGTTGCGGGCGTTGGCGATGACCTTCTTCTGGTTCGGCCAGATCACCAGCCACACGTTGAAGAACATGGTGACCGCGAGCAGGATGCCGGTGGAGATGCGACATCCCCTGCGTGGACTTCCAGTAGTCACCGTCGAAGAGCTGGGGATCTTGGCGCCGTTGCCGTGCTGGAACAGCAGGATCAGGATCCCGGTGGCCAGGGTGGCGGCCGCCGCCCAGCGGAACCACCACAGCGCCCGGGACGCGAGCTTGTCGATGGCGTTGTTCCGGGCCGCCGCCTCCATCTCCGCGAACGCGGGGACCTGCACGAAGTTGAAGTAGTAGAGGAGCCCGATCCAGGTGATGCCCACGATCACGTGGAGCCACCGCGACGACGAACGCTCCGCCGTTGCGGCTGATGATGATGATGACGTCGGCGAGCGTCATGCCGTACCCCTCTCCCCTGCTGGTGCGGCGCGCAACATAACACCGGTGGCGGAACGGGGCACGGACCACCCACCAGGCCGGAGCGAAGCCGTTGACTACCGGCGTAAAGCGGGCATATCGTGCATTTCGGATGTTAGCCCTCCGGCGAACCGCTCGCGTCATCTGCACGGTCGGGGTCGAGACCGCGACCGTCGTCGTGCTGGTGCTGCTCGGACGCCGCCCCGAGCTCGCGGTCCCGGTCGGACACCTCGGCCGGTGGCTCCGCGAGGGCGATGCGGCCACCGTCGTCGTCGCCCTGCTCCGCTGGGTCGCGCTGCTCGGCGCCGGCTGGCTGCTGGCGTCGACGCTCCTCTACCTCGCGGCCGCGGTCAGTCGGGTTCCGGCGGCGGTGCGCGCCGTCGAGTGGTCCACGCTGCCGGCCGCCCGCCGCGCCATCGACGCCGCGTGTGCGGTGTCGGTGGTCACCGGCATGGTGCACGGCGTGGTGCTCGCACCCGCGACCGCGGGCGCGGCGCGCGGCGGCCGCGACGCCACCGGCGTGACCGTCGTGCGCGACGGCCGCGCCGGGCAGGGCGAGATCGCGCAGCTGCCACCGGACACCACCACCACGGTGCCGGCTCCGTCGGCACCGCTTCCTTCTGCACCGCCCCCACTCCCACCGGCCGCTCACGACGAGATCGTGGTGGTGGCCGGGGACAACCTCTGGGAGCTGGCGGCGCGTCACCTCGCGCTCACCAGTGCTCGGACGCGCGCCGAGGTGAGCGACGCCGAGATCGCGCCGTACTGGGCTCGGGTGTGCGACACCAACCGCGACCGGCTCGTGTCCGGCGACCCGAACCTCGTCTTCCCCGGCGAGCGCGTGGTCTTGCCCCCACCTTCATGAGGCCGCTCAGCTGAGCGCGAGGAACTCCTCGTAGCGAACGGCCGAGGCCGAGGTCCACTCGTCGCGCGGCTCCACCCGCCGACCCACCTGCGCCCACCGCCGGCCCTCGGTCATCGCAGTGGGTTCCTCGAGCCCGGCCGCGATGCGCGCCAACCACGCCGAGCCGAGCGCGCCGCCCTCGGGCACCGCCACACAGTCGACCGGGAGCCCGGTCACGTCGGCGATCGCCTGGACCCACGCGTCGACGCGCGTGCCACCGCCCGACGCGACCACGCGCTTCGGCTGCACCCCTGCGTGCGTGACCGCGGCGTCGACCGCACGCTTCACCACGAACGCCGACGCCTCGTCGGTTGCCCGCACGATCGCGGCGGCGTCGTGGGTGAGGTCGAGGTGCTGGAGCGACGCCCGCCGCGTGTGGTCGTTGAGCGGCACCCGCTCGCCGCGCGGGTACGGCGCCCACACCGGGACCGCGCCCGCATCGAGGGTGCGGTCCGCCGCGGGCGCCAGCAGCCGCGTGGCCCAGTCCCGGAACAGTCCTCCGGCGTTGCTCGGTCCTCCGACGAGGTAGTTGCCCGACGCGGTGTGCGGGATGGTGACGTAGCCCGGCACCTCGGCGCCAACGTGTGCGACCACCCACACGATGAGCGTGGTGCCGAGCAGCACCAGCACGTCGCCCGCCTGATCGGCGCCGGCCACGAGTTGCTCGGCCATGGCGTCGATGCAGCCCGACGCCAATGAGGGACCGTCGCCGTCGACCTTCCCGCACTCCCACCCGGTCGGCACGAGGCGCGGCAGGCGGTCGGTCGTGATGCCGAGCTCTCCCGCGACCGCGGCGTCCCACTGCACGAAGTCGAACAGTGGGTGGGCGAGCGACGCGGTCGTCGTGTCGAGCACCGCCTCACCCGCGAGCGCGTGGTTGGCCACCGACTGCGCGGGCCAGAACCCGTGGGCCGTCGGCACCGTCTCGTGGAGCCAGCGCACGTAGCCGAGGAACCCACCCGACGCGTCGTCGGTGCCGGCCTGCGCGACCACGCCGGTGCGCCCGCGCTCGTCGCCGTAGAGGAGGCCGGCGGTGAGCGGCGTGCCCTCCGCGTCGACCGCGGTGAGCGACGGCACCATCGCCGCGACGCTGACCCCGCGCACGTCGAGGTCGCCCAGCTCGGCGAGCGCCCGGCGCGGGCCGTCGCGCCACGCCGCCGCCGCGTCGTGCTCGAAGCGCTCGGGAGCGGGTACCACCACGCGGTGCGGGACGCGCGAACGCGCGACGACGTTGCCGTCACCGTCCGCCGCGATCGCCTTGACCGACGACGTCCCGATGTCGATGCCGACCGTCACCTCGGTGCCCACGCGCCACTTCCCCTCGTGTTCAGGTGCGCGCGAACGCCGCCACCACGTCATCGTGCAACCACCCGTTGGTCGAGATCACGTCGCCGGTGTCGATGCGGGCGTCGCCGCGCACGTCGGTGCACCGTCCGCCGGCCTGCTCGACCACCACCTTGACCGCGGCGATGTCCCACACTGCGAGCCCGCCGACCTCGACCGCGATGTCGATCGATCCGTCGGCCACCAGCATGTGGGCCCAGAAGTCGCCGAACCCGCGCACACGCCAGCAGCGACGCGCCAGCGCGAGGAACTCGGCGTCGAGTCCGACCGATTCGAACGCGTCGACGGAGTCGTACGCGAGGTGCGCGTCTTCGATGCGCGCCACCTGCGACACCGACACCGGGTCGCCGTCGCGCCGCGCGCCCAGCCCGCGCGCGCCCGACCACCGCGACCCCAGCGCGGGCGCCGAGACCACCCCCGCCACGAGGTCGCCGTCGACCTCCAGCGCGATGAGCGTCGCCCACACCGGGATGCCGCGGGCGTAGCCCTTGGTGCCGTCGATGGGGTCGACGATCCAGCGCCGGCCTGACTTCCCCGTCGTGCCGAACTCCTCGCCCAGCACCGCGTCACCGGGGCGGGCGTCGGCGAGCCGGGACCGGATCATCTCCTCGACCGCCCGGTCGGCCTCGGTGACCGGGGTCAGGTCGGGCTTGGTCTCCACCACGAGATCGGTGGCCCGGAAGCGCGCCATGGAGATGGCGTCGGCCGCGTCGGCGAGCGCGTGCGCGAGCTCGAGGTCGGGCGTGAGATCGGCGGTGAGGTCCGGTTGGGCGCTGATGCCCGGAATGTAGCCCGCACCCCGAGGACGCCTCCGCGGCCCGTGCGCTCGCGACCGCGAGACTGAGCTGATGGCGCGGCGCTGGATCCTCACCGCGGTGCTCGCGGCGGTGCTCGTCGTGCTCGCGGTCTTCGCTGCCCATGCGATCCGCGACGACGACACCGACTCCGATTCCGCGACGCGTGCCGCCACGACGACGCCGTCCACGACACCGTCCACATCGCCGGCGTCCACGAGCACGACCGGTCCACCCGGGCCGTGCGGCCCCAACGCCGGACCCATCCGGACTGCCATCGACGCCGGCGTGAGCGGTGCCGCCAACGCCGACGTCGCCGCGTGCCGCCTCGCGGCCTCCGATCCGTCGTGGGCGGCGGTGAACCTCGCGGCCAAGCCGGGCGCGCAGTTCGCCGCGGTCACCGTGATCGTGCACGGCGGGGCGGGTTCGTGGTCGGTCGTCGCGCAGGGCGGCACGAACGCCGGGTGCGGTCAGGCCCCGCAGCAGGTGATCGTCGACCTCGGACAGTTCTGCGCGGGGACGGGCGGTGGCGCGCAATGATCCCACGGCCGGTGGCCGACTCGATCGACGCGCTCGTCGCCGACGCGTCGAGCCGCACGCCGGTGGCGTTCGACGACTCGAAGTCGGGCGCGCGCTTCGAACGGGTGGTCATCGACGGCGACGACTTCCTGTTGAAGCACATCGACCCCCGCGACGACTGGATCATGCGCCAGACCGGTGACATCGGCTGCATACCGATCCGGGTGTGGGAAGCGGGCGTCTTCGACCTCGTGCCCGACGTGATCGACCACGCCACCGTGGGCGCGGCACGCGAAGGCGGGCGAGGTGCGGTGCTGTTGCGCGACGTCGGTGAGCGGCTCGTGCCGGCGGGCGACGAGCCGATCGACTCGGAGCAGCAGCTGCGGTTCCTCGACCACCTCGCGGCGTTGCACGCGGCGACGTGGAACTGGAAGGACGATGTCGGGCTGCTCCCTACCGCGAACCGCTACTCCTTCTTCGGGCCCGACGCGCTCGACTGCGAAGCCGCGCTCGGGTTCCCGCAACCGGTCCCGCGCATCGCGACCGAAGGGTGGCGGCGGCTCGACGATGCGTCACCCGAGCTCGCCGACGCGCTCCGCCCGCTGCGACGCGCGCCGTGGCCGTTGTTCGACGCGCTCGCCGACACCCCCACCGCGTTCCTCCACGGCGACACGAAGTTCGGAAACCTCGGGTTCGGTGCCGACGGTCGCACGATCCTCATCGACTGGTCGCAGACCGGTGAGGGCCCGCCACTCGCCGAGATCGCCCACTCGCTCGCGCTCAACCGGGCTCGCATACCGTCGGAGCTCGCGCGCGATGCCACGGTCGACGCCTATCGCGCCGCGCTCGAGCGCCACGCCGTCGACACCGCGCCGTGGTTCGACCGTCAGCTCGCGCTGTGTCTCGTCGGCGTGATGCTGCAGCTCGGCTGGGAGAAGGCGTTCGACGAGACCGGCCTGGAGCTCGCCTGGTGGCGCGACCGCACCGTCGACACCGCACGCGAGCTCGCTCGCGCCTGAGCCCCACGAACATCTCGAAGTTGACCGTCACATACGCACGCGAACCTCGAGAGGTTCGCTCTCGCTACTCGAACAGGTCGGGCTGTTCGCGCATGATCTTCTGGTAGAGCGGCTGGAAGCTGGCGAAGCCCGACACGTGCGCGCCGACCTGCGAGCGCGTGAGCCGGGCGACGTCGTCGTCGATCAGGATCGGCGTGCCCGCGGCCTCGGCGAGCAGCTGCGCCTGGCACGAGCGCTCCATGGTGACGAACCACCACACCGCTTCCTCGACCGAGTGGCCGACGGTGAGCAGGCCGTGGTTGCGCAGGATGACGGCCTTGCGGTCCTCGAGCACGAGGCCGATGCGCTTGCCCTCGGACTGGTCGAGCACCACGCCGGTGTAGTCGTCGAAGAGCGCGTGGTCGTCGTAGAACGCGCAGGCGTCCTGCGTGAGCGGGTCGAGCAGCCGACCGAGCGACGACCACGCCTTGCCGTAGAGCGAGTGCGAGTGCGCGGCTGCGATGATGTCGGGCCGGGCCTCGTGCAGCGCCGAGTGGATGGCGAAGGCGGCGGTGTTCACGCTGCCCTCGCCCTCGACCACCTCGCCCTGCGCGTTCACGAGGATGAGGTCGGACACGCGGATGTGGCTGAACGCCATGCCGAACGGGTTCACCCAGAAGTGGTCGAGCCGCTCGGGGTCACGGGCGGTGATGTGGCCGGCCACGCCCTCCTCGAACCCGAACTTGCCGAAGATGCGGAAGCCGGCGGCCAGACGCTGCTTGCGGTGCTGGCGCTCCTCCTCGACGGTGTCGTACTTCGGGAGGTACCAGCGATCGTCGCGTTCGGTGCGGACAGCGGTCTGCGCCATGGAATTCACCTCGTGCTGCGGGATGTTCTCCCTCGAGGGTAGATCAACCACCGAAGATCAAGGACGGAACGCGGCGAGCCCGGCGAGCTCGACCACGGCGCCGTCGTCGGTGACGAGCAGCCCGGTCGCGCCTGCCTCCTCGACCAGCGCCCGCCCGTCGTCGAGCCCGGCGACGAACGCCGCCTTGGCCAGCACCTCGGCCCGCCACGCCTCGCCCGCCACCACGGTGACCGACGCCACACCGGTCTCGGCCGGCAGCCCGGTGCGCGGATCGATGAGGTGGTGGAGCGTGCGCTCACCCCGGGTCCAACTGCGGCGCAGCTTGGTGCTGGTGGCCACCGCGCCCTCGGCGAGGGCGAGCAGGCCGGTCGCGGCCGGTACCGAGCGGGTCGTCGACCTCGACGACCCATCCGTGCGGTGCCGGCGACTCCCCTCGCGCGCGGAGGTCGCCGCCGAGGTTCACCAACACGCCGGTGACACCGGGCACGCCGGCCGCGAGCAGCTCGGCCGACACCTCGTCGGCCGCCGCACCCTTGCCGATGCCACCGAGGTCGAGCGCGACGCCCGGCGGGAGACGCACCGCGCGCACCAGTTCGTCGAGCTCGACGTCGCCGCACCCGGGGACGTCGGTGGGTGGTGTCGCACGTCTCGGCGGCCTCCCGCGGCACCGCGTCGAAGTCGCGGTCGTAGCCCGCGGCCTCGAGCGCGGCGAGGACCGTCGGGTCGTAGCGACCGCCGGTGTCGCGCCACGCGTCGACCGCGCGCGCGATCAACGCGAAGGTGCTCGCCGACACCACCACCGGCGCACCGCCGGCGTCGTTGAGCCGGCACAGCTCGCTCGTCGGGCGGAACCGCGACCACCGCGCCTCGAGCGCCTCGAGCGCGTCGGCCGCGACGCACTCCGAGCGTCGCCATCGCGTTCGCATCGGCGCCGACGGCCAACACCTCGACGTCGGTGCCCATCGCCCGGAAGCGCGCGGGCGGCGCAAGCTCGGAGTCGGTCACCGCATCCACGGTACCGAGGCGAAGGGTCACTCCAGTGGTGCCGTAGCGTGGTCGGCGATGCGCGTCGCGGCGATGGACCTGGGATCCAACTCGTTCCACCTCCTCGTCGCCGACGTGCACCCCGACGGACACATCGACCCACTGGTGCAGGAGAAGGAGATGCTGCGCCTCGGCGACGTCGTGAGCCGTCACGGCGCGATCCCCCTCACCGCCGCCGACCAGGCCGTCGCCACCGTGCGCCGCTTCCGCCTCCTCGCCGAGGCGGCGGGCGCCACCGAGATCCTGGCCAAGGCCACCGCCGCGATCCGGCGCGCCGCGAACGGCGGCGAGGTCGTCGACCGCATCCGCGCCGAGACCGGCGTGCACGTCGACGTCATCAGCGGCCTCGAGGAGGCGCGGCTGATCTTCGGCGCCGTCCGTGCGTCGGTCGTGCTCGACCCGGCGCCCGCGCTGTGCTTCGACCTCGGCGGCGGGAGCCTCGAGGTGATGGTCGGCGACGCCAGCAGCCTGATGTGGGCCACGAGCGTGCCCCTCGGGGTCGCGCGCCTCAGCGCCGAGCTCGTCAGCTCCGACCCGATCTCGAAGCGCGACCGGCGCGCGCTGCGCGAGCACATCGAAGCGGTCCTCGCGCCCGTCGTCGCCGAGGTCGGCGACGCTTCGAGCCGAAGCTCGCGGTCGGCAGCAGCGGCACGCTCGAATCGCTGGCCGAGATGGTCGCGGCCCGGCGCGACGAGGACACGCCCGCCACGCTCAACCAGCTCACCATCGACCGCAGCGAGTTCCTCGCGCTGCACAAGGACCTGCTGGCCTCGAAGGCCGCCGATCGCCTGCGCATGGACGGCCTCGACGCCCGGCGCGTCGACCTCATCGTGGCCGGCTCGATGGTGCTCGCCACCGCGATGGAGCGTGTTCGACTTCGACCAGCTCACCATCAGCGAGTGGGCGCTGCGCGAGGGCATCGTGCTCGACGCCGTCGCGCCATCACGACCCCGACCGACTGGTCCGACGATCCCGCACTCCATCCGCGGCAGCGCGGTGCTGAGCCTCGCCCGCCGCTGCAACTGGTCGGAACCGCACGCCCGTCAGGTGGCGAAGCTGTCGCTCGACCTCTTCGACGCCACGGCCGCGCTGCACGGGCTCGACGCCGCCGACCGCGAGCTGCTCGAGTTCGCCGCGCTCCTCCACGACATCGGCGAGCACGTCGCCAGCAGCGGTCACCACAAGCACGGCGCCTACCTCGTGCGCAACGGGCAGCTGCGCGGCTTCGCACCCACCGAGGTGGAGCTGCTCGCCGCGGTGGTGCGGTGGCACCGGCGCGGCGAGCCGCGCGTGTCCGACGAGTTCCCGCTGCTCGACGCGGCGGCGATCGAGCGCGTGCGCGCGCTGGCGGCAATCCTCCGCGTCGCCGACGGCCTCGACCGCAGCCGCAACCAGAACGTGTACGGACTCGACGCGATGATCACGCCCTCGTTGGTGCTCCTCCGCGTGCGCGCCCTCGACGACGCCGAGCTCGAGATCTGGGGCGCGCGCCGCAAGCGAGCGCTGCTCGAGAAGGTGCTCGACCGCGAGCTCGAGCTCACCGACCATCCTGCGGCGGGCTGACCCGCCTCCCATCCGCGAAAGGCGGTCCTCCCATGCGCACGCTCCCGATCGGCGACGAACGCGTCGGCGCGTCCAGCACCGGCGACGAGATCGTGGTGCGCTCCCCGTTCGACGGCCACGAGATCGATCGAGTGCCCGCGTGCGGCGCCGAAGAGGTGACCCGCGCGGTGGCGCTCGCGGCCGACGGCTCGCACGCCGCGAGCCGCTCCCGCCGTGGCGGCGAGCCGAGATCCTCGACCGCGCCGCGCACCTGCTCGACGAGCGCATCGAGGAGTTCGCCGCGCATCGTCGCCGAGGAGGCGGCCAAGCCGATCAAGACCGCACGGGTCGAAGCGAAGCGCGCGGTGTCGACGTTCACCTTCGCGGCGGTCGAGGCTCGCCGCCTCGCCGGCGAGATGGTGCCGCTCGACGCGTCCGACGTCGGCGAGGGCAAGCTCGGCTTCACCCTGCGCGTGCCGATCGGCGTGGTCGGCGCGATCAGCCCGTTCAACTTCCCGCTCAACCTCGTCGCGCACAAGCTCGCGCCCGCGATCGCCGCCGGGCTGCCCGGTGGTGCTGAAGCCGGCGTCGCAGACCCCGCTGTCGGCGATCACGTTGGCCGAGCTCCTGCTCGACGAGTGCGGTCTCCCCAGCGGGCACCTCAACGTCGTCACCGGCGGCGGCGGCACCGTCGGCAACGCCATCGTCGACGACCCCGACATCGCGCTCATCACGTTCACCGGATCGCCCGAGGTCGGCTGGGGCATCAAGGCGCGCGCGCCGCGCAAGAAGGTCGGACTCGAGCTCGGCAACAACGCGCCGGTCATCATCGAACCCGACGGCGACGTCGACACCGCGGCGGCCAAGATCGCGGTCGCCGGGTTCAGCCACGCCGGGCCAGTCGTGCATCTCGACGCAGCGCGTCTACCTCCACGAGGCGATCGCCGACCGCTTCCTCGACGAGCTGGTGCCCAAGGTCGAGGCCCTGGTCGTCGGCGATCCGCTCGACGAGGCCACCGACGTGTCGGCCCTCATCTCGACCGGCGAACGCGAGCGGGTCGAGTCGTGGATCGACGAAGCGGTCGCCGCCGGCGCCAAGGTCGCGACCGGTGGCGGCGAGCGCAACGGCGTGCTCGCGCCGACCGTGCTCACCGACGTGACCCCCGACATGAAGGTGTGCAGCCACGAGGTGTTCGGTCCGGTGATCGCGGTGCAGACCTACCGCGACGTCGACGACGCGTTCCGCCTCGCCAACGACACCCGCTACGGGCTGCAGGCCGCCATCTTCACCCGCGACCTTCCCCTCGCCCTCCGCGCCGCGCGCGAGCTCGACTTCGGCGGCGTGCTCGTGAACGAGGTGCCGACGTGGCGCACCGACCAGATGCCCTACGGCGGCGTCCGCGACAGCGGCAACACCCGCGAAGGCCCGCACTACGCGGTGCACGAGATGACCGAGACCCGCCTCGTGGTGCTCGGGTGACGCAATCGGACACGCGGACGGGAGACGGTACGCTGACGAACGCGTGACGACGGACCCGACCCCGCCGCAGGCACCTGATGCCCTGCCGCCGCGTGCGCCCCGATCGCTCCTCGTGCACTTCGGGGTCGACAGCGCGGTCGCCTTCCTCGCCCTCGTGATGCTTGGGACTCATCTTGGGCGTGGCGTGGGGCGTCACCGCAGTCGTGGCCCTGGTGATCGGCGCGATCGCATGCCGCTACACCCACCGGGCCGAGGTGCGGGCACTGGCCGCCCGGCGAGCACCCGCCGGCGTGAGCACCGAATCGGGCCAGCTCGCGAGCCCCGGCGACGCGTGCGCCGCGCTCGCGCACGCTGCCCAAGCCGCGGTACCGCGGCACGTCGCACTTCTACGCGCTGTTCGTCGCGCTGCGTCGCGGCCGTCGTGCTGGTGGCGACCGCACCGGCGGGCCTGGCCACGCTCGGCGCCGCGGTCTACGCCACGCGCTGGTCGGCATGTTCGGCGCCAGCGCGCTCTACCACCGCGGCAACTGGTCGCCCACCACCGCCAAGCGACTGCTGCAGCTCGACCACACCGCGATCTTCCTGCATGATCGCGGGCACGTACACGCCGATCGCGCTGCTCGCGATGGACGGCACCGCGCGCGTGGCGACCCTCGCCGCGGTCTGGGTCGTCGCCGCCGCCGGGATCGTCTTCGAGTGGATGCCGATCCCGGCGCCGCGCGGCTACGTGACCACCGTGTACATGGCGCTCGGCTGGATCGGCGCGTTCTCGTTCGTCCCGCTGTACGAGGCGACCGGCTGGGCGGGCGTGCTCCTGATCGCCGGCGGCGGCCTGCTCTACACGATCGGCGCGATCGTGCACGCGGCCCGCAAGCCCGACCCGTGGCCCGAGACGTTCGGCTACCACGAGATCTTCCACGTGTTCGTGATCCTCGCCGCGCTGCTGCACTACTGCGCGATCGCGTTCCTCGTGCTGCCGCTCGGCGTGAGCGTCTCCGACCACGAGCGCCGGAACCGCGAGTTCTGGGACGCCGACGCCGACGACTACCAGGCCGCGCACGCGCCGCGCCTCGACGCCGCCGGCGTGGGGCGTGTGGCAGCTCCCCGAGTCGGAGCTCGGCGTGCTCGGCGACGTGCGCGGCCTCGACGTGCTCGAGTTCGGCTGCGGCGACGCGCGGTGGTCGGTGCACCTCGCGGCCGACGGCGCACGCGTCGTCGCCCTCGACCAGTCGTCGCGGGCAGCTGCGCCACGCGCGGGCACTGTCGGACGCGACGCAGCACGCGCCGTGCCACTGGTGTGCGCGAGCGGGGAGGCGGTCCCGCTGGCCGAGCGGCATCGTTCGACCTCGTGTTCTGCGACCACGGCGCGATGTCGTTCTGCGACCCCGACCGCTCGGTGGCCGAGGTGGCGCGGCTCCTGCGCCCGGGGGCGCCTGGTGTTCTCGCACACGACGCCGTGGCCGTACCTCGCGTGGAACTTCGCCAAGGAACGCGTCGGCCGACGGCTGCGGCGCTCGTACTTCGGCATGCGTCGCTTCGACGACGGCGCGGGCGACGGGCACCGTCGACTTCCAGCTCCCCTACGGCGAGTGGATCCGCTGCTTCCGGCGGCACGGCCTCGTGGTCGACGACCTGGTCGAGCTGCGGGCCCCGAAGCAGGCCGCCACGTCGTACGACGACTTCGACGCCGCGGTGGGCGCGGCGCTGGCCCGCCGAGCAGATCTGGGTCACCCGCAAGCGAGCGTGCGCCCGAGCGGTCAGCAGCGGGTGCCGGCGCGCGGCAGCTCGCCGGTCGACGAGGTAGCGGGTGACGATGTCGTCGACGCACTGGTTGCCGTTGTTGAAGCTGGTGTGCTGCTCGCCCGTCGGCCACGAGCAGTCGACCGCGCTCGAGCGCGCCGGCCGAGCGACCGTGCCTGCGCGAGCGGCGTCGCGGGGTCCTCGGTCGTGCCGATCACCAGGATCGGCGGCGCGCCCGCGGCAGTGAGGCGACCCACCGGCGGCGACGGGCGGCACCGGCCACACCGAGCACGGCAGGCTGTTGTTCACGATGAACGCGCCCATCCGCGGCGCGACCGCCACCGCCTCGCGCTCGAGCGCGGCCGCGGCGTCGACGTCGCCGACCACGGGCCCGTCGAGGCACGTCACCGCCCAGAACGACTCGAGCACGTGGTCGTCGCCACCGTCGTCGGTGCGCCCGACGAACGTGTCGGCGCCCGCGAGCAGCGTCGACGCGTCACCTTCCTCGGCGTCGGCCAGCGCGTCGGCCAGACCCGGACCACGCGGCGCGGCCGAGGTAGAGCTGCTGGAGCACCGCGGCGTCGAAGCGGGTCTGGTTGAGCGTGCGACCGTCGGGATCGCTGGTCGCGAGCGGCGATCGTCGCGGCCTGGGCGCGCAGCGCGTCGTACGCGGCTTCGGCGTCGCCACCGTTGTGGAACGCGCAGCCCCGATGGTCGGAGCAGTCGGCGAGGAAGTCGTCGAGCGCGTGCTCGAAGCCACGCGCCTGGCCCAGGGTGACGGCGCGCGCCGACAGCGACGCGGTCGACCGGTCCGTCGAGCACGAACGCCCGCACCCGGTCCGGGTGCGCCTGCGCGTAGCTCGCGCCGAGGAACGTGCCGTACGAGTACCCGACGAACGAGAGGCGCTGCTCGCCCAACGCGACGCGCAGCCGTTCGAGGTCGCGCACCGCGTCGGCGGTCGACACGTGCGCGAGGAGGTCGGCGTTGCGCGTCGCGCACTGCTGCGCCAGCGACGTCACCGCGGCCACGAGTGCCGACCGCGCCGCGTCGGTCTCCGGCTGGAACGACTGGTCGAAGATCGGATCGAGGCTGTCGACGCACTCGATCGGGCCGCTCGCGCCGACGCCACGCGGGTCGAACGCCACCAGATCGAACCGGTCGCGCAGCGTCGTCGGGCAGCGACGACGCCGCGCTGCGGAGGAAGCCACCGCGGGCACACCGGGACCACCGGGGTTGAACACGAGCGTGCCGATCCGCCGATCGGCGTCGCGCGCCCGGGCGCGGATCACCGCGAGGTCGAGGGTCGGCTCAGGGGCGGACGCGTCGAGCGGCACCCTCAGCGTCGCGCACTGGAACCCTCCCCCGCAGCCCTTCCACGTCAGCGACGAGCGCGGCGATCCGGGCGACGACGCGCCGGTCGCCGTCGCGCCGACGCAGCGGACGCGGCCGGCGTGAGCACCGCTGCCAGGATCAGCACGACGAGCACCGGCATCGATCGCGTCCGGCGCCCGCCGGCGCGCGCGCGTCGGACCGGTCGCATCGGGCCAGGATGCCTCACGAGGTTCGACGGTTCAGCGCGGCCGAATGACGCCGTCGGACGAGCCGACCACACCGAGCATGGCGGCCGGCGTCGCGCCGTAGTCCTCGGCGGGGCGGGCCGGGCCGAACAGGTGGCCTTGCGCGAGCTCGCAGTCGAGCGCCCGCAATGCCGCGAACTGCTCGAGCGTCTCCACGCCCTCGGCGATCGCGCACAGCCCGAGCGAGTGGGCGAGCTCGACGATCGCGCTGCAGATCGCGTCGCTGTCGCGGTCGCGACCGAGGTCGGCGACGAACGTCGACGCGATCTTGATCGCGTCGAGCGGGAAGTGCTTCAACGATGCGAGCGACGAGGCACCGGTGCCGAAGTCGTCGATCACCAGGCGCACGCCGAGCTCGTGGAGGCGGCCCATCGTCTGCTCGCTGGCGTCGCGGTCCTGGAACAGGGTCTCCTCGGTGATCTCCAGCCACACCGCGCCCGGCGCGAGACCGGTGTCGCTGATGATGCGCTTCACCTGGGCCGGGCAGGGCCGGCTCGGCGAACTGTGCCGGCCGAGAGGTTGAGGTTGAGCTTCAGCGTGGCGCCCGGCCTGGCCCTGCCAGGTGGCCATCTGCCGGCACGCGTGCTCGATCGTCCAGAGCCCGAGCGGCACGATCGAGCCGTTGGCCTCGGCGTCGGGGAGGAATTCGCCCGGGAGGAGCAGACCGTGGTCCGGGTGCTCCCAGCGCACCAGCGCCTCGAAGCCCGCGACCCGACCCGTCGCGCAGCTGACGATCGGGAGGTAGTGCAGCCGCAACTCGTCACGCGCGATCGCGGCCGCTGAGCTCGCCCTCCGCGAACGTCGTCGCGGTCGGCGTGTCGCTGATCTCGATGCGCGCGCCGCCGAGTGCCTTCGCCTCGTTGCCCGGCCTTGATCGCGCGGCGCAGCACGCTCTCGGGACGTTCATCGAGATGACCGGCCAACGCCACACCGATGCTCGCGGTCACCTCGGCGACCCCGGCCAGCACGACCGAGGGATGCGCGACGCCCATGGCGATGCGTTCGGCGAGCCCCTGTGCCGCTTGGCGGTCGGGGACGTCGCGGCACACGAGCACGAAGCGTTCGCGGTTCACGTGAGCGACGACGTCACGCGGCCGGGTCACCGTGCGCAGCCGCTGCGTGATCGCTTCGATGAGGTGACCGCCCGCGGCGTAGCCGAGCCGCTCTTCGACGAAGCCGAGGTTGTCGAGCTCCACCGACACGATCGCGAGTCGACCGAGGTTCAGGTCGCCGAGGGTCAACCACGATCGCAGCCGGTCGAGGTCGAGGACGGGGATGCGCGTCGGCCCGGGATCGTTGCCCTCGGTCGCGTTCGTCGGACGCGGGCCGCCGATCGTCGCGCGACGCCAACGTGGGCGACGGCGATCTCCGGTGCCTCGACGGTCGGCACCGGATCCCCCGGCGACGATTCGCCGTCGTCCACCGCCATCTCGCAGCCGTCGACGGACCAGGATCCGTCGCGTGACCCGCGAGCCGTCGGGCTGTCGTCGGCGCCGGCGCTGACTCGGCCGCCACCGGCTCGAGCACCGGCGGATCGAGGAGCTGGGCCACGAGATCCGCCGCGCGGCGGGCCCGTCGACCGGCGCGGAACGCCACGACGGTCGCGACCACGGCCACGATGGCCGCGAGCGCGGCGACGATCGGCAGCGAGTTGTCCACGGACATTTGTCGGAGCAACGGTGCCCCGCCTTGAGCGATCGCGCCACGGCAGGGTGAGTTGACCTCCCGTTGACACGGGCCGGATCGCCAGCCGAAGCGCGACCGCCACGCTCTCCCGCATGCCGCTGGACCGATCCACCCCCGAGACCCGCGCCCCACCCCGAAGCGTCCGCCGCGCCCGGCGCGCCCGCCCCGCCCAATCGGCGGCGGGCGCGCCGGTGGCGGTTGGCCGCACCGGTGGTCGCGGTCGTCGCCCTCGCCCTCGCCGCCGCCGCGTGCGCTCCGCCCGGGGGCGGAGGTGGCGGCGTCGGCGGCGACATGGTGCAGGCCGCCAACCAGGACCGCGCCGCCTACGGCCTCGGTGGCCTGGTCTGGGACGGCGGGCTGGCCAGCCACGCCCAGGCCCACGCCAACGAGATCGCCGCCTCGGGCAGCCTCTGGCACTCGAACCTCGGCGCCTGGCTGGGCCCGTGGCGGCGCGTTGGGTGAGAACCTCTTCCAGGGCCCTCCGGGCTCCAACGCCTGGACCGCCGAGGACGCCTGGATGGGGTCACCGCCCCACCGCGCCAACCTCCTCAACGGTGGCTTCAACCGCATCGGCGTCGGCGTGACCGTCGACGGCGCGGGTCGGGTCTGGATCGTCGCGCTGTTCGGTACCGGGTAGCCGCCCTTACCCGGTGCTCTCGGGGGCGGGTCCCCGCCTTGCCCCCGAGGGTGACCGGGCCCGTCCTGCCCGCGGGCCCGGTCACCACTTCCTCTCCACCGTCGCTGCACTCCTCCGTTCGCTCCGTCCCAGCGTGCGGACCGCGAGTCGATCGAGCACCGGCTCGGTCCGTCCCGGGTGAGCTCCGCACCGATTGGTAGCGTCAACTTCGAGCCACCCCGGGCCCGGAGGACGCGTTGGTCGACGTCATCCCGCACGCCACCAGCGACGGGCGCGCGCCCGCGAATCGTGCGGGCTGACGCTCCCGGCGCTGCTCGTCGCGGTCGCGGTGTTCGCGGATCGCGCTCTGGGGATGGTGGCTGCACCCCGGTGGGGTCGTCACGCCCGCGCTGGCGGGTGCCGCAGGTGTGGTGCTCGTCGTCCTGCTCGCTGGCCCCACCGCGCGCGTGGGCCGCGCCACTGGGCGCCGGCGCGCTCGCCACCGCCGGCGCGGCCGCGCTGGCACGACGCGTCGGTCGAGCTCGTCGTGGGCCAGGCGGTCGCGGTCACCGGTGCCGCGTTGGCGGCCGCGATACTGCTGCGCTGGTACGCGAGCGGCCCGTTCCACCTCACCCGTGTGCGCGAGCTGTGCACGCTCGCGGCCGCGGCCGCGGTGGGAGGCGTGCTGGGTGCCGCGCTGCACACCCTCGCCGTCGCCATCGAGCGTGAACCGGGCGCGAGTGAGCTCTGGCGCATCGCCTGGCCCGCCGCCATCGCCATCGGCGCGGGCATGGTCCTCGTCCCGACCGCGGTGCTCACGCTCGCGACGCGCGCGCCGGCGTCGTACCTCCGTGGGCGCGACATCGAGGCCGCACTGCTCGTCCTCGCGGTCGCGGGTATTGCCGTCGCGATCACACAGGTGGAGGATCCGATCGTCTTCGCGGGCGCGGTGGTGCTCCTGTGGGCCGCGCTCCGGTTCGGCCCCGCCGCGGTCGCGTGGTCCGCCCTCGCGCTCGTCGCCGCCGCCGACTGGTCGGCCGCCCGGCTCGTCGGTCCGTTCGCCGACCTCACGTCGAGTCGCGACGCGACGATGCAGCTCCAGATCTACGCGGCCATCACGGTGTTCGGCGCGTTGGCCCTCGCCTTCGCCCTCCAGGAGCGCGACACCGCCGACGCGGCGCGTTCGGCTGCGGCCGAGCGGTTCCGCCGCACGTTCCACGATTCGCCGGTGGCGATGGCCGTCACCACGCCCGACGGCCGCATCGTCGAGACCAACCGCGCCCTCTGCCAGATGCTCGCGATCCCGACCACGCGCTGGTGGGCACCGAGCTGCATGCGTTGGGGGCCGACGACACCGGCGAGCACGAATTCCCGCGGCTCGGTGCGAGCGAGTCGTTCGCACAGGAGACCCGACTGGTCAACGCCCGCGGCACCGTGGTGTGGGTCGAGATCAGCGAATCGGCGCTCCGCCGCGACGTCACCACTCCCCTCCAGGTGGTCACGCTGCGCGACGTCACCGAGCGCACCAACCTCCGACAGCAGCTCCTGCAGGCGCAGAAGATGGAGTCGGTGGCCCGACTCGCCGGTGGCATCGCCCACGACTTCAACAACGTGCTCTCGGTGATGCGCGGTCAGGTCGAGCTCCTCCAGGACGACCTCGAGGTGCTGGAATCCGCACGGGCGCGGATCGACTCCGTCCAGCGCGCCACCGACCGCGCCGCCGCGCTCACCGACGACCTGATGGCGTTCAGCCGCCAGCGCGACGAACCAGAAGCGTTCGACGTGCACGCGCGTCTGCACGATGTCCAGGAGCTCTTCCACCAGGTGCTCGGCAGCGCGGTCACGCTCGAGCTCGACCTCACGGCCAACCCCGCCACGATCGTCGCCGACCCCAACCGCATCGAGCAGGCCGTCCTCAACCTGGTGGTGAACGCGCGCGACGCCATGCCGGCAGGGGGTCAGGTCACCATCGCCACCCGCACCGATCCGTCGACGCGCGCGTTCGTGCTCTCGGTCACCGACACCGGCGCGGGCATGGACGCCGCCACACGCGCGCGGATCTTCGAGCCCTTCTTCACCACCAAGCCGCCGGGATTCGGCACCGGGCTCGGCCTCTCGACCACCGACGACATCGTCCGCGCCGCGGGCGGCACCATCGAGGTCGACAGCCAGCGCGACCGGGGCACCACGTTCACCGTCACGTTCCCGGCTCGCGACGAGCATTCCGGTACGCACGAGATCCTCGACCTCGCCGCCGAGGACACGCCGACGGTGCTCGTGGTCGACGACGAATCCGAGGTGCGCGCGCTCATCGCCGAGGTCCTGCGGGGCTCGGGGTACCACGTGGTCGTCGCCGCCGACGGTGACGCCGCCATCGCCCTGCTCGAACGCGCCGCGCGTCCCGTCGACCTCCTCGTGACCGACGTCGTCATGCCGGTGATGAGCGGCACCGATCTCGCCGCCCGCGTCACCAGCTCGTCGCCCACGACGCGCGTGCTCTTCGTGTCGGGGTTCGTTCCCGCGGGCTCGCCGTCGTTGCGCGGGGCCCCGCTCGTGGCCAAGCCGCTCCACCGCGCCGAGCTCCTCGACGCCGTGCACCTCGCCCTCGACGGCGCCGCCTGACCGCGCCGAGCACGCGACGCGTGGATCAGGGGACGAAGCGGTAGCCGACGCCGCGCACGGTGAGGATGTGGCGCGGCTTCGCCGGATCGACCTCGACCTTGGCGCGGAGCCGGTGCACGTGCTCGCTCACCGTGCCGATGCCCTGCCACTCGGGCTCGGAGTCCCAGACCTGGCGCAACAGTTGCTCGCGCGTGAACACCTGACGCGGCGACGCGCACAGGAATGCGAGCAGGTCGAACTCGCGGCGGCGCAGCTCGACCGGGGTCTCGCGCACGCGCACCTCGCGCGTCGCGAGGTCGAGATCGAACTCGGGGAACGACAACGTGGCCGGCAGGCCCGCGGCGCGCGAGCGGCGCAACACCGAGCGCACGCGCGCGACGAGCTCACGCGGTGAGAACGGCTTGACCACGTAGTCGTCGGCGCCGAGCTCGAGTCCGATGATGCGATCGGCTTCGTCGCTCCGACCACTGAGCACGATCACCGGCACCGCAGTGTCGGCGCGCACCTGGCGCAGCACGTCGAGGCCGCGCACCTTCGGGAGACCGAGGTCGAGCACGACGAGCTCGGGCGCGTCGCCCGCGATCTTGTCGAGCGCGGTCGCGCCGTCGCTGGCGTCGTCGACCGCGAACCCTTCGCGTTCGAGGGCGGTGCGGACGACGTCGACCAGGTCGAGGTCGTCGTCGACGACGAGGATCGTCACGCCCGGAGAGGCTAGGCGGAGACCGGCACGAGAGCCGGGATGTGCGCGGAGTGCTTCACCGATCGTTTGAACCAGATGACCGAGATGCCGACGGCGACCACGGTGAGCGTCAATTGGGTCAGCGACTTCGTGACGACGAACGTGCCGACCGACTGGGTGAACTGCAGCCACACTGACACCGACGCGTTGACAAGACACGTCACCGCCCACAGGAGCGAGATCCCGAGGAAGCAGCGGCGCACCCGTTCGTCGGCGGTCACGTGGTCGGGGATCGGGCAGAAGTCGGTGGCGATCCGCTGCGCCAGCGGTCGGCCGAGCACCACCGAGAGGAGGAACGCCACCGCGACCAACGCGGTGCCGAGCGTGGGCTGGAGGAAGTAGAGGACCGAGCTGCCGGTCGCGAAGGCGAGCACCGAGCGGGCGGTCAACGTCAGCGTGCCGATGAGGAGGAGGCCGGGGATGCGCTGGCGGCTCACGACCCGCCGCAGCACCGCCGCGTACGACCAGCCGAGTCCGGCGGCGATCGCGCCCCACAGGCCGAAGAAGTGGAGGACGGCAGCGAAGAGGCCCAGCGGGATCAGGGTGCTCTCGACCAGCTTCGGGAGCGCGTGGCGGGCCAGAGTCCGCAGACGCGGCATCTCGAACGACGTGGACATCGGGGCCCTTCTCGGCAGCCGGGGGAGATCGGTTGAGCCGGATGGTACGAACTGTGACCTGAGACCGACCTCAGAGCGCTTGCACGATGATCCGCCGATGCGCGGGCGGTGGTCCTCGACTTCTTCGGCACGCTGGCCCGGGCGACCACGTCGGTCGGGATCGACGAGATCCTCGCCCGCCACGGCCACACCATCCCCGACCACCTCCAGGAGATGTGGTGGAGCGGCGACATCGACGGCAGCGAGCACGTCGAGCAGTCCCGCACCCGTGACCACTACCTGGCCTGGCAGCACGAGCGGCTCGTCGCCATGCTCCACGAGGCCGACGTCCACCCCGCTGAGCACGAGGCGATCCTCGCCGACCTCCGGGCCGGGCGATCGGTGCGGGTGCTCGAGGCCTACGACGAGGTGCCCGACGTCCTGCGCGAGCTGCGCGAGCGCGGCCTCACGTTGGCGATCTGCTCCAACTGGGACTGGGACCTCGAGCCCGCCGTGGCGGAGACGGGTCTCGCCGGCTGGTTCGACACGCTGGTGTCGTCGGCGTGGGCCGGCGCGCGCAAGCCGCACCCGCGCATCTACCGCTACCTGCTCGACCAGACCGGCCTCGACCCGGCGGAGATCCTGTTCGTCGGCGACACGTGGGGGCCCGACGTGGTCGGCCCGCTGGCGGCGGGGATGACGCCGGCCTACCTCGAGCGCGACGGGCACTGGCCCGACACGACGCGACCGGACGACACCTCAGACGTCGAGGTCGTGCGCCTGCGCGATCTGCGCGGGCTGCTCCCGGTGTTGGGAGCGGACTGACAGAGGTGCGTCAGACGACGCGGACGTTCTGGGCTTCCTCGCCCTTGCGGCCCGGGCCCACGTCGAACTCGACGCGCTGACCCTCTTCCAGGGTGCGGTAGCCCGAACCCTGGATGGCCGAGAAGTGGACGAACACGTCAGGGCCGTCCTCACGGGAGATGAAGCCGTAGCCCTTCTCCGCGTTGAACCATTTCACACTGCCTGTTGCCAACGCCTTGCTCCCTCGGTCTTGCGCTTCTCGCAAATTGCGTCCGGACCCTTGCTGCCCGAACGCTGTCGGAGAACGGTAGCAGCCACCCGGAAGCGTCGCTACCGCCAACGACGCGGCGACGATCACGGGATGACCGCGACGATCGTCTCGTTCCACGCCCACCCCGACGACGAAGCCATCACCGTCGGCGGGACGTTGGCGCTGGCCGCCGACGCCGGTCACCGCGTCGTGCTCGTGTTCGCGACGCGCGGCGACCTCGGCGAGGTGGCCGACGGCGTGCTCGCGCCCGACGAGGCGCTCGGGGAACGACGCGCGCAGGAGGCGCGCGACGCCGCGGCGGTCCTCGGCGCGGCTCGCGTCGAGTTCCTCCCCTACCACGACTCCGGCATGGCCGGTGAGCCGACCAACGACGCACCCGACGCGTTCGCGGCCGCCGACGTCGAGGAGGCGGCCGGCCAGCTCGCCGCGCTGCTGCGCGAAGAGGACGCCGATGTGCTCACCGTCTACGACGAGCGCGGCGGCTACGGGCATCCCGACCACATCCAGGTGCACGTGGTCGGCCGGCGTGCCGCCGCGCTCGCCGGTACGCCGCGCGTCTACGCGGCGACCACGAGCAAGGAGCACTTCCTGAGCCTGGGCGAGCGGCTGGCCGACCAGGTGCCGCCCGACATGGAACGCCCCGATCCCGAGGAGCTCGACCTCGGCGTGCCCGAGGCGCGCATCACCACGTTCGTCGACGTCACCGGCGTGCTCGACCGCAAGCAGGCGGCGATGGCCGCGCACCCGTCGCAGATCGCCGACGACTCGTTCTTCCTCGCGTTGCCGCCCGACGCCTTCGCGCATGGTGTTCGGCACCGAGTGGTTCATCCGCCTCGACGAGACCCCGTCGGCACCCGAGACCTGGATCCTCGACGAACCCCGGCCCTCGAGGGGCCGGTCAGAAGTCCGGGCAGGGGTCGCGTGGTGCGTCTCCGCATCGCGGCGCGTCGGAACCGGAACGAGCGGTCCGACGACCACGGCGCGTACGGCGTCATGATGAAGCCGGCCAACGACAGCAGCGGCACGTCGTAGTTCACCCGCCAGCCGGTGAAGTCGATCCACGCGGCGTCGCGGTCGTCGCGCACCGGGATCCCGGCCTCGACCAGCTCGTCGCACGCCTGGAGGAACTCGTCCTTGGTGATGCTGATCGGATCACCCGGATGCGGGTCGGGGTCGTACGGGATGCCGTAGTAGTCGGCGATCGCCCGCAGGGCGAAGAACCCCGCCCGCACGCAGATCCCGGCCTCGGGGTCGAACGGCAGGTCGACGGCGGCGAGGCGCAGCGACGCGCCGTCGAGCACCGCGCCGCTGGCGGTGACCCACGAGCGGTGTCCCTGCGGCGAGCGGAAGAAGCTCAGCACGCCGAGCGAGGTGTGCGTCTCCTCCAGCTCGGTGAACCACTGCTGCCAGGTGACCCAGAAGTCGTCGAGGAGGTGGAAGCGCTCCATGCGCTGCGACTGCACGAGCAGGTGCACGCCCGACGGCGGGTTGCCGGCGCGCACCTCGAGCTGGGCGACCAGCACCTCGCGCCGCGAGAACGACGCGTAGATGGTGGGCAGGTACGCGATCAGCAGGCCCAGGACGGTGAGGCCGGTCGCCGCCTCGAGGAACGCGAGGATGTTGGTGGCGAGGTCGGGCGGCCGCACGAACCCGAGCGTGAACAGCGACGACCCGCTCATCTCGAACGCGCGCTCGAAGCCGCGCACCCCGAGGGCGTGGAACATCGCGGTGAACGCCGCGAGCACCATCACGGCTCCACACCGCGGGCAGCATGAGCAGCCCGATCGGCCCGAACAGCGCCATCACCGAGTCGCGCCCGTTGTAGGTGCGCGCCGCCCGGGCGATGAGGTTGAAGCACCAGCGGAGCACGATGAACACGGCGCGGGTGACGATCGGCGTCGCCGCCCGCGGCAGCACGAACGTGCGGATGGCGGAGTCGAACACGAGGACGAGCAGGCCGATCCCGAGCGCGAACCACAGGACCTGCGACAGGACGTGCATCCGGAGCAGCTTCGCAGACCTGCCCTCACCAGGTTGCGTCACTCGAGGGCGTAGAACGACGCAGGTGACGCAACCTCGCATTCGGAGGAGGGTCAGTCGTCGGTGGAGGGCCGGCGGCGGTCCTGCTTGCGGGACGACTGGCGGCGCTTGGCGTCGAGCCGCGCCTCCTTGGCCGACCTGGTCGGCTTCGTGGCCCGCCGGGGCGGGTCGACCCGCAGCGCCACCTCGAGTCGTGAGCGCAGCCGTTCGAGCGCGAGCTCCCGGTTGCGCGCCTGGGAGCGCGAGTCGGACGCGGTGGCCCGCGCCACCGGGCCGAGCCGTTCGAGCAGCCGCGCCCGCTGTCGCGGCGCGAGCGACGGCGACGTCGCGATCGGGAACCGCACCTCCACCGGGTGTCGGACGTGTTGGCGTGCTGTCCACCGGGGCCACCCGACCCGGTGGTGCGCCACTCGAGCTCGTCGAGGCGGATCACGCACGTCGGGTTCACGCGCAGGACGCCACGTTCCGTGACCGGATGCGCCTTCGGGTCGCGCGCGCCGGTGTCGGCCACGGTGGGTTAGGGTACCGGCCGGTAACTTTCGGATGGGCGACGGCCCGGGGGGTCCGGACGCATGAGCTCGCGCAGCCGTCTCCACACTCGTCGTCTGCGCACGCGGCTCGGCGCCGCTGCGCTCGCGCTGGCGAGCACGACGGCATTCCTCGTGGCGACCGCGCCCGGCGCGCTCGGCCCAGAGCAGCGCCGAAGCCGGGCGGCTCGGTCACCTACGGCCTCGAGGCCGAGACCGGCGGGGGCTGGTGCCCGTCGTCCGCCCGCCTGGCCATCTCGGGCATCGAGGTGGGCGCCGCCATCTACGACACGCTCATGGTGCCGAACACCAAGAACGAGATGGTGCCGTACCTCGCGAAGTCGGTCGAGCCCAACGCCGACTTCACGACTCGTGGAAGATCACGCTCCGTGACGGCATCAAGTTCCACGACGGCACGCCGCTCGACAGCGCCGCGCTCGTGCAGAACTTCGAGGAGTACCGCAAGAGCACGCTCATCGGCGCCGCGCTGAAGGACATCGGCTCGGTCACCGCCACCGGCCCGCTCGAGGTCACCGTGACCACCATCGCGGCCGTGGCCGCGAGTTCCCCTGGTACCTCTACCTCGACGGCCGCTTCCTCATCGAGGCGCCCGCCCAGCTCGACTCCCCCGACTGCGCCAGCAAGCTGATCGGCACCGGCCCGTTCAAGCTCGACCACTGGACGGTCAACCAGGAGCTCGTGGTCAACAAGAACCCCGACTACTGGCAGAAGGACTCGAAGGGCAAGCCAGCTCCCCTACCTCGACAAGATCACGTTCAAGCCGGTGGCCGAGGCCGTGCAGCGGGTCAACTCGCTCCAGGGCGGCCAGCTCGACCTGATCCACACCTCCGACGGCCAGCAGGTCGACGCGCTGCGCCAGCTCACCGGGCAGTTCAACGTGCTCGACCAGGCCGCCGGCCGGAGCGAGGTCCGCTACTACCTCATGAACGCGGCCAAGCCGCCGCTCGACGACCTGAACGCCCGCAAGGCGGTGGCGATGGCCATCGACCGCGACCAGATCAACCAGATCCGCAACAACGGCGGCTACCGCATCGCCAACGGCCCGTTCGACACCAAGGTCATCGGCTACACGAAGAACCCCGGCTTCCCGAAGTACAACCTGAAGCAGGCGAAGAAGCTGGCGGCCGAGTACAAGGCCGCGCACGGCGGCGAGTTCAGCGTGGTGCTCGAGCACACCAACGACCCGGCCAACACGCAAGAGGCCGAGCTCATCAAGGAGCAGCTCGGCCAAGGCCGGGATCGACGCCACGCTGAAGCAGGACGACCAGACCGCGTTCATCATCGCCGCGGTCTCGCGGCAACTTCAGCATCATGCTGTGGCGCAGCCACCCCGGTGACGACCCCGACGCGCAGTACCAGTGGTGGACCACCGGCTCGATCGCTGAACTTCGGCAAGTTCAACGACCCGACGCTGCAGGGCCTGCTCGACCAGGGCCGCACCGAGACCGAACCCGGCGAAGCGCAAGCAGATCTACCAGGACGTCAACAAGCGCTTCGCGTCGCAGGTCTACAACGTGTGGGCCTACTACGCCGACTGGGTGGTGGGCGCCAAGAAGAACGTGCAGGGCCTCGACGGGCCCGCCGCTCCCCGACGGGGGCGGCAAGCCCGCGGTGCTCCTCTACGGCCGCCAACCCTTGCTCGGGCTGTACGTGACCAAGTAGACCCTCACCGATGGGGACGATCGCACGGCGGCTGGTCCAACTCGTCGTCGTCGTCATCCTCTCGACGCTGTTCGCGTTCGCGCTGCTCCGGCTGTTCCCCGGTGACGTCGCCGACGCGGTGCTGCCCTACGGCACCAAGGCGCAGAAGGCGCAGTTCCGGGCCGACAACGGTCTCGACAAGCCGTTCTTCGAGCAGTACGCCACGTGGCTCGGCAACCTGGTGCAGGGCGACTTCGGCAAGGACTACCAGTCGAACACGCCGGTCGCCGACAAGCTGCAGACCGCGCTGCCGGTGTCGCTCCAGCTCATGCTCTACGCGCAGATCATCGCGCTGGTGGTCGCCGATCCCCCTCGGCGTGTTCACCGCGTACCGCGCCGGCACCAAGTCCGACCGCTCCATCAACGCCGGCGCGTTCGCGCTGCTCGCGCTGCCGAGCTTCGTGCTCGCGCTCGCGCTCGCCTACTGGGTGGGCGTGAAGTGGCAACCCGACTTACCCTTGCTCGGCCAGATCCCGGTGAGCGGCTACGAGCCGGGCTGGCTCGAGGCGGTGTTCGGCGCGCCCACCGGCGACCTCGGCGAAGCACTTCGCCACGATGCTGCTGCCCTCGATCTCGCTCGCCGCGGGACTGATCGCGGTCTACATGCGTCTCCTGCGCAGCGACATGATCGCCACGCTGCAGGAGAACTACATCACCATGGCCCGGGCGAAGGGGCTCTCCGACCGGCGGATCCTGTGGCGCCACGCGCTGCGGCCGTCGAGCCTCACGCTGCTCACCGTCGCCGGTCTCAACTTCGGCACGCTGATCGGTGGCGCGGTGGCGGTCGAGGTGATCTTCCAGATCCCCGGCATCGGCACGCTCATCTACCAGGCCATCAACGCCCGCCAGATCGTGGAGCTGCAGAGCTACATCGCGATCATCGCCATCGGCTACGTGCTGATCAACTTCACCATCGACTCGCTCTACGTCGTGCTCGACCCGAGGATCCGTCGTGCCCGCGCCTGAGCAGCCGACCAACGACCCGATGCGCGGGCTGGTCGGCGAGGCGGTCGGCCGCGGCATGCCGGTCGACGCCGGCACCATCGAGATGGCCGCGGTGGAGACCGGCCCCGAGATCAGGGCGCTGCGCAAGCGCAAGGGCCTCGGGTTCGCGGCGTGGCTGTCGATCGGCTGGCTGGTCCTCGTGGTCGGGCTGGCGATCCTGGCGCCGGTGCTGCCGATCGACGACCCCAAGGCGATCACCACCGACATCGCCCGCCGCGGTCCGCTCGCCGACGCCGGCACCGCACCCGGTCACCTGCTCGGCGGCGACTTCAACGGGCGCGACATGCTGTCGCGCCTCATCTGGGGCGGGCGCACCACGCTCCTCGTCGCGACCCTCGCGGTGATCATCGGCTTCGTGCTCGGCGGGGCCCTCGGGCTCGCTCGGCGGCTACTTCCGCGGCAAGGTCGACGTCGTCGTGAGCCTGCTGCTCGACGTGTTCCTCGCCATCCCCGCGGTGATCCTCGCCCTCGCGCTGGTCACCATCCTGCGCACGCAGCCGGGCACGAAGGGCGGCGGGCTCGACCCCGAGGTCGCGCTGATCCTCGCGCTCGGCTTCGTGTCGATCCCGGTGCTCGGGCGCATCACCCGGGCGAGCACGCTGTCGTGGTCGGAGCGCGAGTTCGTGCTCGCGGCGCGCGCGCAGGGCGCGAAGCACCGGCGCATCATCTGGCGCGAGGTGCTGCCGAACGTGCTGCCCGCGATGCTGTCGATCGCGCTGCTCGGCATCGCGGTGGCGATCGTCGCCGAGGGCACGCTGGCCATCCTCGGCGCGAGCGTCGAGACCGACACGCCCACGTGGGGCAACATGATCGCCATCGGTCGCACCGCGCTCGCAGCGCGCTCCGCACGTCGTGTTCGAACCCGCGCTCATGATCTTCTTCACCGTGCTCGCGCTGAACATGCTCGGCGACGTCGTGCGCAGCCGCTTCGACGTCCGGGAGGGCGGCCTGTGACCACGCGCGCATCGGGCAGCGACGCGCTGCTCGAGGTCACCGACGTGGCCACGTACTTCGACACCGATCGCGGCCTCGTGCACGCGGTCGACGGCGTGTCGTTCACGCTCGAACGCGGGCGCACGCTCGGCATCGTCGGCGAGTCGGGGTCGGGGAAGACCGTGCTGTCGCGCTCGATCATGGGGCTGCTGCCCAAGAAGGGCGTCGTGCGCCAGGGCTCGATCAAGTTCGACGGCGTCGAGATCGGCCAGGCCACGCCGAAGCAGATGCGCAAGTACTGGGGCGCCAGCATGGCGATGGTGTTCCAGGACCCGATGACCTCGCTCAACCCGGTCATGAAGATCGGCAAGCAGATCACCGAGTCGATCAGCACCCACCTCGACGTCACCCGCTCCTTCGCCCAGGAGCTCGCGGTGTCGCTGCTCGAGTCGGTGCGGGTGCCCGACCCCGAGCGCCGGATGGACGAGTACCCCCATCAGCTCTCCGGTGGCCTGCGCCAGCGCGTGTGCATCGCGGTGGCACTGGCGTGCGGTCCGCAGCTGCTCCTGGCCGACGAGCCCACGACCGCGCTCGACGTCACCGTGCAGGCCCAGGTGCTCGACCTGCTCGAGGCCCAGCAACGCGAGCGCTTCATGGCCCTGCTGCTCGTCACCCACGACCTCGGCGTCGTCGCCGGGCGCGCCGACGAGGTGGTGGTGATGTACGCCGGCCAGGTGGTCGAGAAGGCGTCGACCGGCACGTTGTTCTCCGACATGAAGATGCCCTACACCGAGGCGTTGCTGCGCTCGATCCCGAAGATCGCCGAGCCGAGCCACACGCGTCTCGACCGCGATCCCCGGCCGGCCCCCCGACCTGGTCGACCTGCCGAAGGGATGCCGGTTCGCGGCGCGCTGCGTGTACGTGCAGGACCGTTGCCGCGAGGAGCAGCCGCCGCTGCAGCCGGGCACCGTGCCGGGCCACGAGTTCCGCTGCTGGTTCCCGGTGGGCACGCCCGAGGGCGCCGAAGCACTGGCGCGCAACCAGGCCGCCGGGGTCGACACCGGCGCGGTGGGGGCCTGATGGCCGGCACCGGCACCGCGCACCTGCGACCCGAGACACGACGTGCTGCTGCGCGTCGAGGACCTCGTGGTGGAGTTCCACGCCGAGGGCGGCAAGGTGAAGGCGGTGTCGGGCATCAGCCTCGACCTCGTCGCCGGCGAGACCCTCGGACTCGTGGGCGAGTCGGGATGCGGGAAGTCGACGACGGGTCGCGCGGTCATGCAGCTTCCGCGCCCCACGTCGGGAACGGTGCGCTTCGACGGCGTCGAGCTCACTGCGCTGAAGGGCGACGAGCTGCGCAAGACCCGGCCCCAGCTGCAGATGATCTTCCAGGACCCGATCTCGTCGCTCAACCCGCGCCGCAAGGTGGGCGACATCGTCGCCGAAGGGCTCGAGATCTGGCAGATCGGCGACGGCGCGTCACGCGCCGCCAAGGTCGACGAGATGCTCGCGGCGGTGGGGCTCGATCCCGAGACCGCGCGCGATCGACGACCGCACGAGTTCTCCGGCGGGCAGTGCCAGCGCATCTCGATCGCGCGTGCCGTCATCACCGACCCCAAGGTGATCATCTGCGACGAGCCGGTGTCCGCGCTCGACGTGTCGGTGCAGGCGCAGATCCTCAACCTGCTCGAGGAGATGAAGCAGCGCTACAACCTCACGATGCTCTTCATCGCCCACGACCTCGCGGTGGTGAAGAACGTCAGCGACCGCGTGGCGGTCATGTACCTCGGCAAGCTCTGCGAGGTCGGTGCGCCCGACGTGCTCTACGCGCAGCCTGCGCACCCGTACACCGCGGCACTGCTGGCCGCGATCCCGGTCCCCGATCCCGGATCACCGCCCGACGACGCGCGCGTGCTCGGCGGCGAGATCCCGTCGAACCTGAACCCGCCGAGCGGGTGCCGGTTCCGCACCCGCTGCCCGAAGGCGCAGGACCGTTGCGCCGAGGAGGAACCACAGATCCGCAACGTCGGCGCCCGACCAGTACGTGGCCTGCCACTTCCCGCTCGAGCCCGGCGAGGCCATCGAGTTCGGCGACGGGTGAGCGTGGGGCGTCTCGTCGCGATCTTCGTGGCGCCGACCGCGGGTGCACCGATGGAAGCGCACGATCGCATCGGTGTGGCGGCCGGC
The DNA here is from genome assembly GCA_963835985.1 of uncultured Actinomycetes bacterium. GTDB lineage: Bacteria > Actinomycetota > Acidimicrobiia > IMCC26256 > DASPTH01 > DASUAS01. The sequence goes on from CAWIHV010000006.1 coordinate 324,944, forward strand.
GCGGGCCTCGATGGCGATCGCTACGCCATCGGTACCGGCACGTACTCGGGCACCGGGCGCGGCCCGCGCGACGTCACGCTCATCGAGCGCGAGTCGGTTGACGCGGTGCGCCGCGCCGACGACGGTGGCGTCGACGTGCGCGAGGACGAGACCCGCCGCAACCTGGTGACCGAGGGCGTCGCGCTCAACCATCTCGTCGGGCGGACGTTCCGCGTCGGCGCGGTGCGGATGCGGGGTGTGCGCCTGGCCGAACCGTGCGTCTACCTGGAGCAGCTCACCGGCCTGATCGGCGTACGCGCCGCGTTGGTGCACCGCGGCGGCTTGCGCGCCGAGGTCCTCGACGACGGCGAGCTCCGCGTCGGTGACGAGGTGAGCTACTGACCCGGGCCGTGGTACTCGGCGTGCTTCGCGGCCGCGGCGTCGATCTCCTCGGGCGTGAGCAGCACGATGGTACGCACCGCGACCAGACCGCTGGCGCCGACGGCGAGGCCAATGGCGGCAGCGGTGACGTTGTCGGGAAGCTCGGCGGTCACGAACACGTCGTCCTCGCCGAACGCGAAGTCGAAGGTGTCGATCCGCCCACCCAGGTTCTCGACCATCTCGGTGACGGACGCGCGCCGGGCGGTGCCCCCCTTGGCGAGCAGGCCCTGCTCGCCCTGCGCGGTGTAGCTGGCGATGATCAGGTATCGCGGCATGGCGACCCTCCCCCGGTTGAGTTCGCGAAGTGTACCGACCCGGACGAGTCGTGCAATGTGCTCAGACGAACGCGTGCACCACGCCGACCAGCGCGCCCGCGAGGATCAGCCACGCGAAGTTGGGCTTGCGCAGTGTCATCACCAGGAACGCACCGACGGCGAGGAGCCCGGTCATCAGGTCGACCACCGCGGTGCTGCCGAGGTCGGCGGTCACCGCGACCATGAGCCCGATCACGGCCGCGTTGATCCCGTCCATCACCGCCGCGGTCCAGTGCGTGCGGCGCAGCAACGGGATGAGCCACCCGAACGCGGCGACCAACACGAACGACGGGAGGAAGATCCCGATGGTCGCCACGACGCCACCCCAGAACCCGGCGACCAGGTAGCCCACGAACGTCGCGGTCGTGAAGACGGGCCCGGGTGTGATCTGGCCCACCGAGACCGCGTCGAGCAGCTGCTGCGGTGTGAGCCAGTGGAGTCGTTGCACGAGATCGCCCTGCAGGAACGCGACCAGCACGTACCCGCTGCCGAAGATCACCGCGCCGAGCTTCAGGAACTCCTTGAACACGTCCCAGAGCGCGACGCCGGCGACGACCGGCAGCAGCGCGCTCGGACCGTTCGGCATCCAGCGCGACGCGGTCTGGACGAGCAACTCGATCGCGCCCGCCCCGAGGAGCAGCACGAGCACGTTGACGTCGAGCGCAAACCCCACCGCGACCAGCGCCGCGAGCACCGCGAGGTGCACGCGCGTGATGGCGACGCGCCCGAGGCCGAGCACCGCGTCGGCCACGATGCCGATCACGACCGGCGTGATCCCGTAGAGCAGCCCCCGGCCGACGTCGGTGGTGCCGTACTCGACGTACGCCCACGCCAGCGCGAGGACGATCGTCATCGCGGGGAGGATGAAGCAGGCTCCGCCCACGAAGAGCCCCGGCCATCCGGCGCGTCGTCGCGAGAGGTAGATCGCCATCTGCGTGGAACCGGGGCCGGGGATGACACTGGTTGCACCGAGCGCGTCGACGAACTCCTGCTCCCCCACCCACTCGCGCCTCACGACGATCTCGTCGCGCATCATCGCCACGTGCGCGGCCGGGCCGCCGAAACCGAGCGTGCCGATCTTCAGGAAGACGCCGGCGACCTCGCCGAGGTGGGCCATCGCACGCGACTGATCGAGTCAGGCGCGCGCGTTCACGTGCCGCGGTGTGCGCCGCATCGACGCGCGCGTCTCGTCGAGCACCGTGCGCAGCTGCGAGAGCACGTTCGCGTCGTCGGTGTTCGCACGGTTGGCCCGTTCTTCGGGGTCGACGGAGAGGTTGTGCAGCTCCCACTGGGACTCGACGTCCGAAGAGTCGTCGAGGCGGTCGTAGTAGCGGTTGAGCTTCCACAGTTCGGCCGCACCGTCGGTGCCCGTTGGCAGGCGCGTGATCACCGACTCGACCTTGGCCGGTTCGCCGACCGGCTCGAACGGGTCGCCGGTGAACATGTTGGTCATGCGGAGCCCCATCGTGATCTGGTCTTCGGTCATGAAGTAGACCGGCGCGTCGATCTGCTCGTCGCTGACCCGCCCCGCGAGGAGCCCGGACAGGTCACGTCCGACGAGCGGTTGGGTCTCGACATGGTGGCGCGCCACCTCCGCCGCCGCCGCTTCCACGTCGGCGCCGGCCAGACCGAGCAGCGTCGGCAGCAGGTCGACGTGGCTGGTCGCGACCTGCACGTCCGGCGCGGTGGCGTCGATGCCAGGCCCGGACACGAGCAGCGGCACTCGGATGGATTCGTCGTACGCGTTGTGCCACTTCTGCAGCAGTCCGCCGTGCGCACCGAGCATGTCGCCGTGGTCGGAGGTGAACACCACGATCGTGTCGTCGGCCAGGCCGCGCGCTTCGAGCTCGTCGAGGATCCGCATGATCGCGGCGTCGACCAGCACCTGGAGGAAGTGGTACAGCCGTCGGTAGGTGACGTCGGTGTCCTGCGGGTAGAGCACCTTCGGCCACACCTGCTTGAACTGCGCGCTGGCAGTCGGGTCGACCGGCGAACGAGTCGGACTGCGAGGGTGCTTCGGGGATCTCGGGGATCGCATCGGTGATCGGCGGGAAACCGAGGAGGTTCCACGCCGCGCCGGAGAACGCGATGTCGTGCGGGTTCACGAACGACGCCACTGCCAGCCAGGGCGCGTCGTCGTCGCTGGCCGCGATCTCGCCGAAGAGGTCGACCACCTCCTGCGCGAACACGCCGTCGCGCACGAAGCCGGTGTCGGCCTTGTCGGCGCCGTGGGGCTCGCGACCGATCCAGCCGGAGAAGCCGTACGGGTCGAGGCGGTCGGCGCGGCGGTAGGCGTCGACGGCGACCGGATCGAGCACGCCGTCGGCATCGTTGCTCTTCAGGCTCTCGTGGGTGCCGGGGATGATCAGGTCGGGGTGCGAGATGTGCCACTTGCCGCGGTAGTGGGTGCGGTAGCCGGCGGCGCGGAACCAATCGCCCATGGTGGGCACGGTGTCAGGGTCGAGGAAGTGCATCGCCGGGTCGGTGGACTGCTTGGCCAGGCCGTCGGTGTCGGCCACGCCGTGCAGCGACGCGTACTGGCCGGTGAACAGCGTCGTGCGGCTCGGCGTGCACGCGGTCGCGCCCGCGTAGTGGCGGTGCAGCTCGCGGCTCTCGCGCGCGCAGGCGCTCGCGTGCGGGGAGTTGCGTACGCCGGAACTCGGCGAGCGCCTCCGCCTCGTAGGGCGGCGGGTACCGCTCCTCGTCGGTCATGATGAACAGCACGTTCGGTCGCGAAGCGGTCATAGGGTTTCGACGCTACCCGCCGACCTCTCCGGGTCATGCGCAGCGGAGGGTGCTGTACACGCCGCCGTGGTCGGAGGGCCACCACATGCCGTTGACGGGCGTCTTCACCGCGGTGGTCGCGAAGCCCTTGGCCTTCGCGTGCGAACGTGCATCCCACGCCGGGCTTCACCCAGACGTAGTCGATGCGTTCGTCGAACCCGGCGCCCTCCTTGGTGTTCATCCCCACCCAGGGATCGGGCGCGGTGCCACCCGAGGTGCAGCCGGCACGGTGGGTGGCGTCGCACTCCGGGCGTCCGGCCTTCAGCCAGGCATCGACGAACCCCGCATCGCGCAGATGCGCGACCGCGGGCTCGTCCGGTGTCGCGTTGAGGTCGCCGCCGACGACGGTGAGCGCCGCGCCCGTCCACGTCGAGAAGAAGTCGGCGACCTCGATGCCGTGGCACTCGTTGGTGACGGTGCCGGCCGGGCACACCGGCGGGCAGTTGTTCTCGTTGCAGGGCGGGTTGTTGCTGCTCGACGCGAAGTGCGCGGTGAGGAAGTCGACCGGTCCCTGCGTCGAGCGAGCGCGCACCCAGTACGCCTCCCAGGGCACGTTGGCGATGTCGAGCGCGCCCTGATCGACGATCGGCAGCATCGTGAGCACCATCGCTCGGTCCGGCATGACGCTGTCGGCCCACGCGATCGTGTAGTCGCCGTCGCACCACGTCGGCACCTCGCGCGGTCAGCAGCTCCTCGAGGCGTGCCCCGATCTCCTGCAGACCGACCAGGTCGGGACAGCCCGCCCGCTCGAGCCAGTCGCCGAAGAGCTGCACCCGGTCGGGCGCCTGGCAGCTGTCGGTCTCGGGCGGACAGAACAGGCCGTGCAGCAGGTTGAGGGTCACGATGGTGACCGGCTGCTTCGCGTGCTTCGCCGGCTTCGCGCCCGCCGTCACCGGCGCCGCGAGGAGCACCGACCGCGACGACGAGCACGATCGCGCTACCCCGGAACGACCTCATCCCCCACCCTCAGGGTCCCCGGTCGCACGATGCGCGCGCCGATGGCGAGGCAGCCCTGGCGCTCGCGGTTGATGGTCTTGAACACGTCGAGATCGCGCTCGATGCCACCCGGCTGCGGGCGCGCGTCGATCATCACGCAGCGGCTCGACGCGCTTCACCACGTCGAGCTCGCATGTCACCGATCGCGATCGTCGATGCCGACGAACGCGTCCTCGCCGTCGCCGTCGAGCAGCACGTTGGCGCGGAACCGGCGCCGATCCCAGGTTCCCAGCGTGCCGGTCGACACCAACGAGACTCGCGTGCGGGCCGAGTCGTGGAACGGACCCGGCGCGCCGTCGAAGACGATCCAGTCGGCGTCGTGGTCGGCGTCGAGCGGGTTCTCGTAGCGGCGGTCGACGACGTCGGCCGGCAGCCCGCAACGCGACGCGACGACCGAGCCAGTGCGACAGCGCCGTGTCACCACACGCGATCGTGCCGTCGGGCAGCGTGATCTCCGGACGACGGTCAGCGCCCACGAACCGCGCCGTCGCGTACGAGCAGCTCGGGCACGCGGCGCGCGGTCAGCCCGAACCCGGTGTCGAGGTCGAAGATCGCGTAGCCGCGATCACCCTCGATCCCGCCGTCGCCGACGGTTGCGTCGTCGAGTTGTTCGCCCTGGAGGGACTTGACGGGGAACCGCCACAACTCGACGACGCGCACCGTACGACGATACGTCGCCTCTCTATGCCGCTTCCGCGACCGGCACGTCCTCCAACGCCAGCTCGAGGACGTCACGCACGTCGTCGACCAGGTGGAAGGTCATGACCTCGCGCACCGCCTCGGGCACGTCGTCCAGGTCGGGCCCGTTGCGCTGGGGCAGGATGACGGTGTCGAGTCCCGCCCGCTGCGCCGCGAGCACCTTCTGCTTGACGCCGCCGATCGGCAGCACCCGACCCTGGAGCGTGACCTCACCGGTCATGCCCACGCCGGCCTTGACCGTGCGACCGGTGAGCATGCTCACCAGCGCGGTGGTCATGGTGATGCCGGCCGACGGGCCGTCCTTGGGGATGCCACCGGCGGGCACGTGGAGGTGCACCCGCCGCTGCACGGCAGCCGGGTCGACGCCGAGCTCCGCCGCGTGGGCCTGCACGTACGACAGCGCGATCTGCGCCGACTCCTTCATCACGTCGCCGAGCTGGCCGGTGAGGGTGAGGCCCTCGCCGTCCATCGTCGTCGCCTCGATGAAGAGCACGTCGCCGCCGACGCCCGTCACCGCCAGACCGGTCGCCACCCCGGGCACGCCCGTGCGCTCGGCCGTCTCGGCGTGGAACTTGGCGCGGCCCAGCGCGGGCTGCACCTCGTCGACGTCGATGGTGATCGGCGGCGTCGCCGTACCAGTCGCGATCCGCGCCGCGGTCTTGCGCAGCAGCTTGCCGAGCTCGCGCTCGAGCGTGCGGACGCCCGCCTCGCGCGTGTGGTCGGTGACGACGGCACGCAGCGCGTCGTCGGTGACCGTCACGTCGTCGGCGGTGAGCCCGTTGCGCTCCAGCTGACGCTCGAGCAGGTGATCGCGCGCGATGGCGACCTTCTCCTCCTCGGTGTAGCCGTCGAGCCGGATGATCTCCAGCCGGTCGAGCAGCGGTCCGGGGATGGTGTCGAGCACGTTGGCCGTCGCCAGGAACAGCACGTCCGACAGGTCGAGGTCGACCTCCAGGTAGTGGTCGCGGAACGTGTGGTTCTGCGCGGGGTCGAGCACCTCGAGCAGCGCCGACGACGGATCACCGCGCCAGTCGTTGCCCAGCTTGTCGACCTCGTCGAGGACGATGACCGGGTTCATGGTGCCGGCCTCGGTCAGCGCGCGCACGATACGACCGGGACGCGACCCGACGTACGTACGACGGTGACCACGCAGCTCGGCCTCGTCGTGCACCCCACCCAGGGCGACGCGCACGAACTCGCGTCCGAGCGAACGCGCGACCGACTCGCCCAGCGACGTCTTGCCGACACCGGGAGGTCCGACCAGCGCGAGGATCGCGCCCGCGCCCCGCCTACTTCTCGAGGTTTGGCCCTTCCTGGGTTCGTCGCTGTCACTCATGCCTCGCTCGCGCGCGCAGCTTGCGCACCGCGAGGTACTCGACGATGCGTTCCTTCACGTCGTCGAGTCCGGTGTGGTCGGCGTCGAGGATCTCGCGCGCGTCTCGGACGTCGAGCGACTCGTCGGAGCGCTTGCCCCACGGGATGTCGAACACGGTGTCGAGCCACGTGCGGATCCACCCGTGCTCGGGCGACTGCTCGCTCGTACGCTCGAACTTGTCGACCTCGCGCTCGATGGTGTTGCGGACGTCGTCGGGCAGCACCAGCTCGGCGAGCTTGGTGCGGTACTCGGCGACGACGTCGTCGGCGTCGCCCGACTCACCCAGCTCCTCGCGGATGGCCTGCATCTGCTGACGCAGCAGGAACTCGCGCTGGGTCTTGTCCATGCCCTCGGTGACGCGGTTGCGGATCTGCTCCGACACGTCGAGCTCGGCGAGGGTCTCACGCACCCACGCCAACGCCTTCTCGAGGCGCGCCTCGGGGTCGAGCTCCTCGAGGAGCTCCACCTTGCGCTCGACCGACAGGTCGGGCGCCCAGCCCGCGGTGTCGGCCAGCGCGCCGGGGTCGTCGACGCCGGCGAGGGCGTCGGCGATGCGCGGGTTGCCCAGCTTCTCGGCGATGCCGCGCACGACGGCGCGGTACTCGCGCACCATCTCCTTGGCCCGGCCGCTCACCGCGGCGGGCTCGGCGACCGGGTCGGCCTCGACCCACACGCCGGGCTCGTCGCTCGCCACGGTACGGCCGACGACGGCCCGGGACAGGCCGCGCAGCACCAGGGCCCGCTGCCCGCCGGGCAGCTCGCCCTCGTTCTCGATGCGGGCGACGGTGCCGATGCGGGTGTAGCCGCTCCCCACCCGGGGAACGAGGAGGATGCGACGGTCGCCGGCGATGGCGCCGTCGGCGGCGTCACGGCCCTCGGCGCTCTCGAGCGCGAGGGTCACGACCATCTGCGGCAGCACGACCCCGGTGTTCAGGGGCAGCAGAGGCAGGTTCAGAGCAGTCACTTCGGGGCTGGTCTCCGGCATCGGGTCTCTCCAGTGGATCTCGGTGATTACACCATTACGTGAGATCCACAACCGGCCGCAGCCCGTCTGCATTCCCGACTCAAAAGGTCGCGATTTGGAACGCCAGCGTTCCAGATCGCGCAGTTTTGCCGGCCTGGATGGCGACGATCAGAGCAGGTCGTGGTCGCGCATCCACGGGATGGTGCGCTCGAAGCCCTCGCGCAGGGTCAGCGGTTCGTAGCCGAGGCGCTCGACGGTCTGGTCGTTCACGAAGAACGGCGTCGGGAAGTGCTTGCGCGCCAGCGCCACCAGGCTGGGCCCGAACCGCGCCGCGACATCGGGGTCGTCGAGCTCGGCGACGGCCACCTCGGTGACCCGCTTGTCGGACCCCGCGACCTCGAGCGCGAGGTTGCAGAACCACGGCACCCCGCCGACGTCACCGGGACGGCCGAACGCGAGGTATCGCTCCCCCGCCACGCCCTTGCGGGTGGCGACGACCGACGCGCGCGCCACGTCGCCCGCGTACACCCACGGGATGGGGAAGCCGACGTACTCGGTGATCTCCCCGCGAGCGCGAGCGCGATGCGGGCGTTGTAGCTCGGCGCCACCATCGACCGCTCCGGCAGCGGGGAGATGCCGTACGCACCCCCCGAGATGACGATGCAGATGTCCTGGCCGTCGTCCTCCACCCGCCGCATGGCGTCGAGGTACGCGGCGCGCTTGGTGACGGTGTACGGGTCGTCGCTCGGATTCGGATCGAGCGGCGAGTGCTCGGTGAGCGGCGCGGTCTTGGCGTCGAAGAACGTGGTGGTGCTCAGCTGGACGACCCGCGCTCGCACCGACCGTCGCCGCCGCGTCGAGCACGTGCCCCGTGCCCACGACGTTGACGGTGTGGTGCTCGCCCGCGACCTGTGTCTGGCCGCCGAGCACCGCGGCCGAGTGGATCACGTACTCGCATCCGTCGGCGGCACGCAGGACGTCGGCGGCGGCGGCGATGTCGCCGCGCACGATCTCGACGCCCATCGCCTCGAGCGGCGTGGCGTCGCTCCCCTCGCGGACGAGCGCGCGCACGTCGTCACCCTGCTCGACGAGTTGCTCGGCGATGTTCGAGCCGATCATCCCCGTTGCACCGGTGAGGAAGACCCGGCTCATGATGTCGAACTGCTCAGCTGGGGAGCTGGGCCTCGATGGCCGACACCAGCGCCGGGTCCTCGGGCGTGACCTGCGGACGGAAGCGGCCCACGACGTCGCCGCTCGGCGACACCAGGAACTTCTCGAAGTTCCACTTCACGTCGCCCGCCTCGCCGTCGGCGTCGGCCTGCTCCTCGAGCTCGGCGAACAGCGGGTGCTGCTGGTCGCCGTTCACGTCGATCTTCTCGAACAACGGGAACTGCACGTTGTAGTTGGTGTCGCAGAAGTCGCGGATCTCCTCCGCGGTGCCCGGCTCCTGGCCCATGAACTGGTTGCACGGGAAGCCGAGCACCTCGAAGCCGCGCGCCCCGTAGGTCTCGTGCAGCTTCTCGAGGCCTTCGTACTGCGGCGTGAGGCCGCACTTCGACGCCACGTTCACCATGAGGAGCGCCTTCCCCTTGTACTCGGAGAGGTCGGCCGGCTCGCCTTCGAGGGTGTTGATCTTCTGGTCGTAGATGCTCATGAAGGGCACCCTACCTCCGCCGGGACCATGCCAGCCCGGGGCTCAGCCTCGGCCGACTCAACCAGGGCGGGTCATCTGCTCCGGCACCACCAACCGGTCGAACTCCTCGCCGGTGAGGTGGCCGAGCTCGACGGCGGAGTCGCGCAGCGTGCCCTTGTTCTTGTGGGCGTGCTTGGCGATGGCCGCGGAGTTGTCGTAGCCGATGTGCTGGTTGAGCGCGGTGACGAGCATGAGCGAGTTGCCGACGTGCTCGGCGATCTGCTCCTCGTTCGCCTGCACGCCCTCGATGGCGAACTCGCGGAACGAGTCGCAGGCGTCGGTGAGGATGTCGACCGAGTGCAGGAAGTTGAAGATCATCACCGGCTTGAACACGTTGAGCTCGAAGTTGCCCTGCGAGCCGGCGATGCCGATGGTGGTGTCGTTGCCGATGACCTGCACGCAGACCATCGTCATGGCCTCGCTCTGCGTCGGGTTCACCTTGCCCGGCATGATCGACGAGCCGGGCTCGTTCTCGGGCAGGATCAGCTCACCTAGTCCGGCACGCGGACCCGAGGCCAGCCAGCGGATGTCGTTGGCGATCTTCATCAGCGACACCGCGAGGGTCTTGATCGCGCCGCTCGCGAAGACCATGGCGTCGTGCGCGGCGAGGGCCGCGAACTTGTTCGGCGCCGACACGAACGGCAGGCCGGTGATCGCCGCGATCTTGGCCGCGGCACGGTCGGCGAACTCGACGTGCGCGTTGAGTCCGGTGCCCACCGCGGTGCCGCCGATGGCGAGCTCGTAGAGACCGGGGAGCACGAGCTGGATGCGCTCGAGGTCGGCGTCGAGCTGGGCGACGTAGCCGCCGAACTCCTGGCCGAGCGTGAGCGGTACCGCGTCCTGCAGGTGCGTGCGGCCGATCTTGACGATGTCGGCGAACTCCTCGGCCTTCGCCGCCAGCGCGTCGCGCAGGCGCGTGACCGCAGGGACGAGTGAGTGGACCACCTCTTCGGCCGCCGCGATGTGCATGCCGGTGGGGAACGTGTCGTTGGAGCTCTGCGACATGTTCACGTCGTCGTTGGGGTGGACGGGCTTCTTGCTGCCCCGCTCGCCGCCGGCGATCTCGATGGCGCGGTTGGAGATCACCTCGTTGACGTTCATGTTGGTCTGCGTCCCGCTGCCGGTCTGCCAGACGTACAGGGGGAACTCGTCGGCGTGGTCACCGGCGATCACTTCGTCGGCCGCCTGCACCAGCAGCGCGGCCTTGTCGGCCGGGAGCTTCCCGAGCTCCTCGTTGACCTGCGCGGCCGCCTTCTTGAGGATCGCCATGCCGCGGATCACCGCGGTGGGCATGCGGTCCTCGCCGATGGAGAAGTGGTGCAGCGACCGCTGGGTCTGCGCGCCCCAGTAGCGGTCGGACGGGACCTCGATCGGCCCCATGCTGTCGGTCTCGGTCCGGGTGCTCCCGGCGGCGTCGCTCATGGACCGAAAAATACTCCGAGGTCCGCGTTCAGCTCCGCTCGCGGCGGACCTTGCCGACGGTGCGGTCCATGCTCCGGCGCACGTAGGGGCCGAGCAGGCCGGCACCGCGGGCCAGCGCCGCGGTCTGGGCGTCGGCGGTGATCACCAGACGGTCCTTCTCGATGCCGCGCACGATCGCCCGGGCGACCTGCTCCGCTTCGCGCGGCTTGATCGCGGCGGAGATGCGCTCGGTCTCCGGCGGCTTGAGCTCGTTCTCGGCGTCGAAGCCCGGGGTGCGCGTGTCGGGTGGGTACGCGCACGCCACGACGATGCCGTGCGGCGCAAGCTCCGAACGCAGCGTCTCGGCGAGTCCCCGCACCGCGAACTTGGCCGGCGCGTAGGCCGTGTACCCGAACACGCCGATGAGTCCCGCGGTCGACGAGACGGTCACGAGGTGGCCGCGTCCGCGTTCGATCATCGACGGCACCACCGCCCGGATCGCGTGCAGCGTGCCGAAGTAGTCGACGTCCATCTGGTCGCGGAACACCGCGTCGTCGAGCTGCTCGAAGTACCCCGGGTGCGACGAGCCCGCCGACGGTGAGCAACACGTCGCACGGTCCGCCCTCGTCGACGACCGAGTCGAGCGCGGCACGGAGGGCGTCGGGCTGGGCCACGTCGGCCGACGCGGTCGCGACCGCACCCACCGACGCCGCGGCCTCCGCGAGGCGCCCCTCGTCGCGGGCGACCAACGAGACGCGTGCACCCCTGGCCACCGCCTCCCGGGCCGTGGCGAGCCCGATGCCGCTCGAACCGCCGGTGATCACCATGTGCGCGCCACCCAAAACCGTCATGCCGTCTCCTTCATCACGGCGATCCTTCCACGATGAGGGCGACGGGTAGCGTCCAGGAGTGCGCCGACGCCTTTCGCTCGCGGCTCCCTGCGCCGCGATGGCGATCGTCGCGCTGATCGCAGCCTCGCTCGCGCCGGCGTCGGCCCAGACCGGGTCGGCGCCGCAGTTCACGGTGACGCCGAGCGTCGACCAGGTCGCGGTGACCGGAGCGGCCGAGGGCGCGAGCGTCGTGCTCCGCGACGCCGACGGACGGAAAGTCGCCACCCACCGAGTCGACGCGCTGGGCAGCGCGCTGTTCCGCGACGTGCCCGCGGGGCCGGGCTACGTCGTCGACATCGACGGCGACACCTCGGCGCCCGTGGCCGTGCTCGACCCCACCGCGACACCGCCCCCGGAGCTCTACTCCGGTCAGCAGCTCCAACCTGGCTACGGCTACTTGAAGACCCGCGACGGCACGCTGCTCTCGGTCAACGTGAAGCTGCCCGGTCCGGTCGATCAGGGTCCCTACCCCACCGTGGTCGAGTACTCAGGTTACGACCCCTCGAACCCCGGCAAGGTGCAGCCGGCGTCGCGGATCGCGCAGCTGCTCGGGTACGCGACGGTGGGCGTCAACCTGCGCGGCACCGGTTGCTCCGGTGGCGCCTACAACTACTTCGAAGAGCTGGAGTCGCTCGACGGCTACGACGCGGTCGAAGCCGTCGCCGCGCAGCCCTGGGTGCTGCACGGCACGGTCGGGATGGTCGGGATCTCGTTCCCCGGCATCACCCAGCTGTTCGTGGCCCGGACCCGTCCGCCACACCTCGCGGCGATCACACCCCTCTCGGTGCTCGACGACACCTACGACACGCTGTACCCGGGTGGGATCTTCAACAACGGGTTCGCGCTCGGCTGGGCGAAGGACCGCGAAGCCGACGCCCGTCCCGCGACGCGGTCGGGCCAGGGGCAGGACTGGGCGCGCAAGCGCATCGCCAACGGCGACGAGACGTGCCGGACGAACCAGGCGCTGCGCCTGCAGTCCGCCGACGTGCCGAAGGCAATCCGCGACAACGCGTACCGGCGCGGCGCCGCGAGCGACGCGCTCGCACCGGAGAGCTTCGTGCACGACATCGACGTCCCGGTGTTCCTCGCCGGCGCGTGGCAGGACCAGGAAACCGGCAGCCACTTCGCGAACATGCTCGGGAACTTCTCGCCCGACATCCCCATGAAGATCACGCTGATGAACGGGCTGCACCAGGATTCGCTGGGGCCGGCGGTGCTCTCGCAGTGGATCGAGTTCCTCGACTTCTACGTGGCGAAGAAGATCCCGTCGATCCCCAGCGCGACGCGCGCACTGGCCTCGGTGCTCCTCGCTCGGGTCTTCGGCGCGGGCGCGACGCTCGCGCCCGACCGGTTCACCGACCAGCCCGACTACGCGTCAGCGCTGCGCGCCTACGAGTCGGAACCGCGCGTGCGGGTGCTGTTCGACGTCGGCGCGCAGAAGTCGCCGATGCCCGCGTTCGCGACCACAGCACCCTCGTTCCCGCTCCCCGGCACGACTCCCACCACCTGGTACCTCGGGAGCGGCGGCACCCTCACCGACACCGCGCCGTCGAGCGCCCAGGCCGATCGCTTCCGGTACGACCCGAGCGCGTTCCCGCGCACGATGAAGACCTCCGACGACGACCTCACCCCCGAGTACGGGTGGAAACCGGTGCCGGCGGGCAAGGCGCTCGGGTACGTCACCGAGCCGCTCGCGACCGACACCGTGCTCGCCGGAACCGGCAGCGTCGACCTGTGGGTGCGCTCGTCGAAGCCCGACGTCGACCTCGAGGTGACCATCAGCGAGGTGCGCCCAGACGGCAAGGAGACCTACGTGCAGAGCGGGTGGCTGCGGGGTAGCCAGCGCGCCCTCGACGAGGCGAAGTCCACCGCGCTGCTCCCGGTGCAGACCCACGAGCTCGCCGACGTCGAGCCGCTCTCAGCGACCGACGCGTCGCTCGTCCGGGTACCGCTCTACCCGTTCGCGGACGCGTTCCGCGCCGGGTCGCGGATCCGGATCGTGGTGCAGCCCCCGGGTGGCAACCGTCCGTCGTGGGCGTTCGCGGCGTTGCCGGCGCCGCGCACGGTGACGATCTCGCGCTCCGAGGCGCAGCCGTCGAAGGTGGTGCTGCCGGTGGTGTCAGGCATCGACGTCTCGACGCCACTGCCCGAGTGCGGCACGCTGCGGGGCCAACCCTGCCGCCCCTACCAGGCCCTCGAGAACAGGAACGCGTCGTCATGAGCTCCCCCGTGTACGACCTCGCCGAGCACTACGTCGAACGGTTTGCGGCGCTCGATCCGCTGGCCGCGACCGGCGAAGGCATCGGCGGGCACGACCACGAGATGACCGACTTCTCCCCCGACGGCGCCGCCGAGCGCGCCGAGCTCGACCGGGCGACGCTCCGCGCCCTCGACGCCATCCATGTCGAGATTGGCGAGGTGCAGAGCGACGCCGACCGCATCGCGGCGGAGGTGATGCGGGAGCGACTCGAGCTCGCGCTGACCGAGTACGAGGCCGGCGAGCGTCTACGCGACCTGCGCGTGCTCGGGAGCCCGGTGCAGACCGTCCGCATGGCCTTCGACCTGATGGCCCGCGACACCGCCGACGACTGGCAGGTGATGGCCGAGCGCATGGCGCTGGTCCCCCAGGGGTTGTCGAGCATCGAAGCCGCGCTCGCCGAAGGCGCGTCCGAAGGCGTGGTCGCGGCGCGCCGGCAGGCGGTCGCGTGCACGAAACAGGCCGACACGTGGGGCGGCCTCGATGCAGGCACCCGCCCCTTCTTCCACGCGCTGGTCGACGAGTACGACGCGTCGGGGCTCGGCGACAGCGCGTTGCGCGCGCGACTGGAGTCGCTGGCGACGCGCGCGACGGAGTCGTACGCGTCGCTCGGTCGGTTCCTGGTCGAGGAGTACGCACCGCGCGCCGATGAGCGCGATCCGGTCGGGCGTGAGCGGTACTCGCTGTACGCGCAGGACTTCAACGGGATCGAGCTCGATCTCGACGAGACCTATGCATGGGGATGGGACGAGCTCCATCGCATCGAGCGCGCCATGGGCCAGGTGGCCGAGCGCATCATCCCGGGAGCCGACGTCGACACCGTCATCGAGCACCTCGAGACCGATCCCGCGCGTGCGATCGAAGGCGTCGACGCGTTCCAGCGGTGGAACCAGGACCTGCTCGACACCACTGTCGCCGAGCTCGACGGCACGCACTTCGACATCCCCGGTCCGGTGCAGCGGGTGGAGGCGATGATCGCACCGCCCGGCGGCGCGGCGGCGATGTACTACACCGGCCCCGCCGAAGACTTCAGCCGTCCGGGGCGCACCTGGTACCCGACGCTCGGCAAGACCCGCTTCCCGCTCTGGGGTGAGGTGTCGATCTGCTACCACGAGGGCGTTCCGGGCCATCACCTGCAGATCGGACAGGTGCGCTACCTCGCCGACACGCTCAGCCGCTTCCAGCGCACGCTCGCGGGCACGTCGGGCCACGCCGAAGGGTGGGCGCTGTACGCCGAGCGCCTCATGGGCGAGCTCGGATACCTCGACGACCCGGCGTACGAGCTCGGGATGCTGCGCGCGCAGGCCATGCGCGCGGTGCGCGTCGTCGTCGACATCGGGATGCACCTCGAGCTCGCGATCCCTGCCGACGAGCGCTACCACCCGGGCGAGACGTGGACGCCCGAGCTCGCGCTCCCGTTCGTGATCGAGCGGTCGAAGTTCCCGGCCGACTTCATGGCCAGCGAGGTCGACCGCTACCTCGGCCTGCCGGGCCAGGCCATCTCCTACAAGGTCGGCGAGCGGGTGTGGCTCGCCGCGCGCGACGCGGCGCGTGCACGCGGCGGTGCGTCGTTCGACCTCAAGGAGTTCCACCGCGCCGCCCTCGACCTCGGTCCGATGGGTCTCGCCCAGCTCGACCGCGAGCTCGCCAACCTCTGACCTTCCACCTCGGCGAACGCAACCGCGGTTGCTGACGGGATCGGGTCGAGGTGTGATAAGTCTCCCTGCTCACAACCAGACAGCAGCAGTCCGGAGCAGCAGGGGGACCTCGTGAAGCGACTCAGTGTGGCGTTCTGCGCATGCGCGCTCGTCATCTCGGCGGCACTCGCGACCGTCGGCACCGTGAGTGCCGGGGCCCAGAGCGACACCAACAAGGCGACCGAGGTCGGCGTGACACCCACGGAGATCCGCATCGCGGTGGTGGCCGACGTCGACAACCCGTTCGCACCCGGACTGTTCCAGTCCGCGGTCGACGCGGTGAACGGCGCCGCGAAGTACGTCAACGCCAACGGCGGGATCGCGGGCCGCAAGCTGAAGGTCGACTTCATCGACTCCCATCTGAACCCCAACGACTCGCGCAACGCGATCATCACCGCGTGCCAGCAGGACTTCGCACTGGTCGGAACCGAAGCGCTGTTCCTGTCGAACATGGACGACGCCATCAACTGCAAGGACATCAACGGCCAGGCCACCGGCTTGCCCGACCTGGCCGCGATCGCGACCGGCATCCCGGAGACCTGCGCGCCGGTGACGTACACGCCGACGGGGCCGCAGCTCCTGTGCGACACCAAGTCGCAGCACCCGCAGACGTACCAGGGCAACCAGGGCGACACCACGTACTACAAGAAGAAGTTCAAGAACCTCCACGGCGCATTCATCCTGCCGAACGACACGCAGGACGCCAATCGCGGCGACGCGGTGCAGCAGGCGATCGCCCAGCAGAACGGCGTCAAGGTCGATCAGTCGGTGACGGCATCCGGCCGTGACCCGCAGAGCGTGTACACACCGGTCATCCAGAAGATGAAGCAGGACAGCTCGAACTACGGCTGGAGCGGGCTCGCCTACGCGAACGTGGCGCAGTACCACCAGGAAGCCCAGTTGCAGGGCATCTACGACACCAAGAGCACCGTCTGGGGCTGCACGACCGCGTGCTACGACCCGAAGTACATCGAGACCGCGGGCGCGACCGCCGACGGCACGTACATCCCGCTCGGGTTCATGCCCTTCGACGAGACCGCGCAGAACAAGGGCGTGGCCAACTACGTGAAGTACACGGGCAAGGACAAGGTCGCCGGCCTCGGCGTCTACGCCTGGGCGGCCGGCATCGAGCTGCAGCAGGCGCTCAACAACGTGGTGAAGGCCAAGGGCAACAACGGCATCACCCGGGCCAACCTGCTCGACGCGCTGAAGAACCTGACCAGCTTCGACGCCGACGGCTTCATCGCGAAGTCCAACGTCGGCGGCAAGGTCACCTCGGCCTGCTTCGTCCTCGAGCAGGTGCAGAACGGCAAGTTCACGCGGGTGTGGCCGAAGAAGAAGGGCGCGTTCGACTGCAAGCCGGCGAACCACGTGCAGGTGAAGGCCGACCTCATCAAGTAGGAGTGACGCGAGGTCAGCGAACGACGTAGCGCTGCGGCACCCAGGTCTGGCTGTCGATCGGAGGGCGCGTGTACGCGCGCTCCTGCCGGTGCGGCAGCTCGACCGGTTCGTGCGGCACGTCCTCGTGGGGCACCGTCTCCAGGAGATGGCTGATGATGTTCAGCCGCGCCGCTTTCTTGTCGTCGGCGTCGACCACGTGCCACGGCGCTTCCCGGATGTCGGTGTACGCGAACATCTCGTCCTTGGCTTCGGCGTAGTCGACCCAACGCGCGCGCGCCTCGAGGTCCATCGGGCTCAACTTCCACCGCTTCCCCGGGTTGTTGATCCGCTCGAGGAAGCGGCGCTCCTGCTCCTCGTCGCTCAGCGACAGCCAGTACTTCACCAGGATGATCCCTGAGCGAACGAGCGCACGCTCGAGCTGGGGGCACGTGCGGAAGAACTCGGTGTGCTCCTCCTCGGTGCAGAAGCCCATCACCCGCTCGACACCGGCGCGGTTGTACCAACTGCGGTCGAAGAACACGATCTCGCCGCCGGCCGGGAGGTGCCGGACGTAGCGCTGGAAGTACCACTGCGATCGTTCCCGCTCGTTGGGCGTGCCGAGCGCGACCACCCGGAAGTTGCGGGCGTTCAGACGCTCGATGATCCGCTTGATCGTGCCGCCCTTGCCCGCGGTGTCGCGACCTTCGAAGATCACCAACACCCGCAGGCCTTCGTGGACGATCCACTCCTGCATCCGCACGAGCTCGGTCTGGAGCCGCTCCAGCTCCTTCTCGTATTGCGCCTTCGTCAGGACCTTCGGCGCGTCGACCTCGCCGGTCGGCGTCGTCTTCGCCGTCTTGCTCATGGCCGCGCACGCTAGCCGGACGCGCGAGACCAACGTTCACGCCGTCTAGGGTCCGCGTCGTGACCGACCGGGAGTTGTGGAGCTACACGTTCCGGCGGTCGACGTTGCCGGAGCTCGCCGCGGCCGCGTCGGACGCGGGCTTCGACTGCGTCACGCTGACGACGAGGCTGTTCGAGCGAAGCGGCGGTGACGCCGCCGACCTTCGGGCGCAGGTGGAAGACCACGGCGTGCGGGTCACGTTCGTCGACGGACTCGCCACTGCGCTCCCCGGCACCGACCTGCCGCCGGGCGAGGCGACGATCGACGACTGCATCCACATCGCCCATGCCACCGGTGCGCGTGCGATCAACGTCGTGCACATGACCGGACGGCCCATGCCGCTCGGCGAGATGGCCGACGCGTTCGGCCGGGCGTGCGAACGCGTCGAGCGCGAAGACCTCCGCCTCGCCATCGAGTTCATCCCCGAGACCGGCATCCCCGACTTCGCCACCGCCGCCGCGATCGTGCGCGAGGCCGGCCATCCGCGCGGCTCGGTGCTGATCGACACCTGGCACCTCGCACGCGGCGGAGGGCGGCTCGAGGACCTCACCGACGACGAGGTCGCGCTGGTCGGGGGCGTCCAGCTCAGCGACCGCTCGCCCGAGCAGAGCGCCGAGCCCTACGTCGCCCGCAAGGGACGCAAGATCCCCGGCGACGGCGCCCTGCCGCTCGCCGAGCTCACCACACGCGTGCGACGTGCGCACCCGGAGCTCCCGATCGGGATCGAGGTGTTGAGCGACGAGGTCGACGAGCTCGGACTCGACGCCGGCGCGCGCCGGCTGGCGGCGTCGCTCGACCAGTTGCTGCGCGACTGATCAGGCTGCGACCGGCGCGGTGCTGCCGGCGGTGACGCGTGCGAGCCGTCGGTGATGCGGCGCGAAGTCGAACGGGCCCATGTGCGCGGTGAGGTGCTCGTCCCAGATCACGACGTCGGCGTCGGACCAGCGATGCCGGTAGTGGAACGCGGGGTTGTGCAGATGTTCGAACAGCATCCGCAGCACGCCGGTGCTCTCACTCCGGCTGAGCTCGTTGACCGCGACCGTGTAGCCGGGGTTGACGAACAGCACCTTCCGGCCCGTGACCGGGTGCGCGCACACGATCGGATGGCTGTTGCCCTGGAAGTGCTCACGCGCCCGCTCGCTCGGCTCCTCCCCCAGCGTGCGGCGCATCTCCCACCAGAACTTGTCGCCGGCGTCGTGCCGGGCGGTCAGGCCGTCGAGGAACTCCTGCATGCGCGGTGACAGCGCGTCGTATGCGGCACCTGCGTTCGCCCACATCGTGTCGCCACCGTTGGGCGGGATGACCTCTGCGTGCAGCACCGCGAGGTCGGGGACCTCGGTGCTGAACGAATAGTCGACGTGGAACTGCTGGTCCTCCTGCGGGAGCTTGTCGGCGTCGTTCTCGACCACCGCGACGGGGTCGGCGGCACCGAACAGGAACTCGGGGACCGGGTGGCCGTGCACCGCGCCGAAGTGCGCGGTGCACGCCACCTGCTGCTCCCGGGTGAGCTCCTGCTTCGGGAACACCAGCACCCCGTGCTCCCCCAGCGCGGCGCGGATCGCCCGGGCCTCGGCATCGCCGATCGCGGCGAGCTGCACGTCGACGACCACCGCGCCGATCGAGCTCGTCAGAGGGTGTGTGGTCACGGCCATGGGAATGATTTATCATTGTTCAATGACGACGTCAACCGACAGTCGCCGAGGCCCCGGCGGGCGCGGCGCCGGCCTGAGCCGGGAGCAGATCGTCGACCAGGCGATCGCGCTCATGGACGCCGAGGGTCCGGGCGCGCTGACGTTGCGCCGGCTCGCGCGCGAGCTGGGGGTCGAGGCCCCGGCCCTCTACTGGCATTTCGCCGGCAAGGACGACCTCTGCCGCGAGGTCGTGCGCACCGTCGGCGAGCAGCTGGAGATCAGCAGCACGATTCGCGGCACGCCGCGGCGCAAGCTCGAACACCACTTCGCAGCGGTGCGCGACCACTGGCGCGCCCATCCGGGGGTGCTCGAACTGTCACGCCAGTTCCCGCCGTCGGCTGCCGGCGCGGTGGCGCGTCACGGGCTCACGCTCGTCGAGCAGATCGGCGTCGATCCCGATGACGCGCTCGAGTACTACCGATCGTTGTCGTGGACGGTGACCGGCTTCGTCATCTTGGAACAGACGCTCGAACAGTCCGTGCACCACGAACGCGTCGGTCCGACTCGATGGGTGCTCGATCTCGACGACGGCGCGGCCCCGTCGAGCTTCGACACCGACGAGCTGTTCCGCACGACGCTCGGTCTCGCCCTCGACGGACTCGAACGACGCGTCACCTGACGATCAGTGGATGCTGGCGCCGTGAAGGTTGTCGCACGCCAGGACGGGGTACGGGGACGTGATGGACAAGGACGACCTGATCACACTGCTCAACCAGGATCTCGAGATGGAGTTCCAGTCGATCGTCCAGTACGTGCAGCACGTCGCCACCATCAGCGGGGCCGAGTATGCGAGCACTGTCGACGAACTGAAGATCCATCTCACCCAGGAGCTCGCCCACGCCACCGCGCTGGCCGAGCAGATCGACTTCCTCGGCGGGGCACCGAGCACCCACGTGCCGAGCATCACGACCGCTCCCGACTCCCGCCACGCGCTCGAAGCCGACCTCGCGCTCGAGACGCAGCAGCTCGAGCACTACCGCGAGCGTGTCCAGCAGGCGAACGAAGCCGGTCTCGCCGACGTGGCCGAAGCGCTGCGCCCGTTGCTCACCGAGACCCAGGAGCACGTCCGCGACCTCTCGACCGCGCTGGGGCTGTAAGGCCGGCTCGCTACAGCCGCCCGGTGGCCTTCGCCGCGGACTCGGCGGCATCGAGCTGCTCGGCCACGATCTCGAGCCCGCCGCTCCAGAACCCGGGATCGGCGAGGTCGAGTCCGACGATCTGCCCGAGCTCCTCGGGCGAGCGCGAGCCGCCGGCCGCGAGCAGCTCGAGGTACTGCGGCACGAACTCGTCGCCGCGTTCCTCGTAGGCCCGGTACACCGAGAGCGCAAGCAGCTGCCCGTACGCGTAGGCGTAGACGTAGCCCGGCGTGCCCATGAAGTGCGGGATGTAGGACCACCACGTGCGATAGCCGTCGGTGATCTCGACTGCGTCACCCAGCATCGCGGTCTGCGTGTCGGTCCAGGCCTCGTTGAACTGGTCGACCGACAGCTCACCGGCGTCGCGCCGCTGCGTGTGGACGCGATCCTCGAACCGGTTCATCGCCACCTGGCGGAACACCGTGGCGATCTGACCCTCGAGGCTCTCGGCCAGCAGCGCCAGACGCGCCGCCGGGTCTTCGGTGGCGTCGAGCAAGCGGCCGAACGTGACCGTCTCGCCGAACACCGACGCGGTCTCGGCCAGCGTGAGCGGCGTGGTCTGGTGGTAGATCCCCTGCTCCCGCGCCAGGTACGCGTGCAACCCGTGGCCCATCTCGTGCGCGAGCGTGAGCACGTCGCGCCGCCGCGCCGTCCAGTTGAGCAACAGGTACGGGTGGTGGCTGGGTACCGTGTACGCGCAGAACGCGCCCGGCCGCTTGCCCGGCCGCATCGGCGCGTCGATCCACGATTCGGCGAAGAACCGCTCGGCGGCCGACGCCAGCTCGGGCGAGAAGGACGCGTACGCGTCGAGCACGAGCGCGCGTGCTTCGTCCCAGCCGAACTCCTCGTCGGAGCTGGCCACCGACGCCATGCGGTCGTAGTCGGCGATGCGATCGAGGCCGAGCAGCTGCGCCTTCAGCGAGTACCAGCGTTGCGGGATGTCGTAGCGCGCCTGCACCGCGTCGACCAACGCCTGGACCGATTCGTCGCTCGCCTCATTGGCGAGGTTGCGGCTGGCGATCCACGACGGGTAGCTGCGCAGCCGGTCGTCGGTCGCCTTGTCGACGAGCAGCGTGTTGAACACGAACGCGCGCGTGCGCAAACCGGGTTCGAGGCCCACGGTGACGGCTTCGGCCGCGGTGCGGCGTAGGTCGCGCTCGGGCGACATCAACTGCGAGAGCCCCTGCTCGAGGCTGACCTCCGTGCGGTCGCCGTCGATGGGGATGGTGACGGTGATCGCCGACGTGAGCTCGGAGAACAGGCGGACCCACGCGCTGTTCGCGGTGAGCGACTTGTCGGAGAGGATGCGCTCTTCGGGCTCGCTCAGGAGGTGCGGGCGGTAGCGGCGCGCCGACGCGAGGTAGTGCCGGCAGAACGCGAGGCGCTCGTCGGCGAGCAGGGCCTCCGCCTGCTCGTCGGGCACGTCGGCCCATTCGAGGTCGATGAAGATGAGCTCGTTGCTGATCGCGGTGCCCCGCTCCTCGGCACGCGCCATGAGCGCGCCCGTCGCCGGGTCGGCGGTGTCGACCGCGAACCTCAGTCCCGCGTACGAACCGGCGCGGCCACCGAGGTCGTTGATGGTGGCGAGCTCGCGCATGAGCTCGGCCAGCTCGGCAGCGTCGAGCTCGCCGATGCGACCGCGGTACGACGCCAGCGCGTGGGCCCGGGCCTCGGCGTCGTCGAAGAGGGCGTCGACGCCCTCGGCGCCCCGGCCGTCGACCAAGGGTTCGATGTCCCAGGCGATCTCGGCGGCGGTGCGGTCGGCGTCGGTGAGCGGCGTGGCGGCGGTCATGCCCCCACCGTATGGGCCGCGAGGTCGAGCGCCTCCGGCAGGGGTTCGGCGTGCACGACCACGAGCCGGCGGGTCGCGCGCGTGAGGACGACGTAGAGCAGGCGCAGGCCCGAACGGTCGCCCGCGACGAGGCGCGCCGGCTCCACGACGATGACGTGGTCGAACTCGAGTCCCTTGGAGTCGAGGCCGGTGAGCACCGCGATCGGTGCGTCGATGGCTTCGACGTCGTCGGCCACCGCGCCGCGGTCGGCCAGCGCCTCGGCGAGTGCGGCGTGGAGGTCGTCGGGCGCGATCACCGCCACGGTGCCGCCGAGGGTCGACGACTCGCGGGCTGCGCGCGCCGCCGATTCCACGAGCTCGTGTCGGGCCACCGCCACGACCTCCGGGTACGCGCCGGTGCTGCGCACGGGACGGGCCGGCTCGACGCCCGGGGCGGCGGCGGGGAGCAGCCGGTTGGCGACGTCCATGATCTCGGCCGGCGTGCGGTAGTTGACCGTGAGCATCACCCGGTGCGGCGGCACCCGCACGGGCAGGTTGGCGATGACGTCGTCCCAGCTCGACAGTGCGCCGGGACGGCTCGCCTGGCCGAAGTCGCCGACCAGCGTCATGGAGCCCGTGGGGCAACGGCGAGCGAGCATGCGCCACTGCATCGCGCTCGAGATCCTGCGCCTCGTCGACCAGCACGTGACCGAACGTGCGCGGCTCGTTGTCGTCGTCGGGGTTCGACGGCGACGAGTCGGAGCCGTAGCGCTCGAGCACGTCGGCCGCGTTCGTGAACGCACCCACGCCGAGCGACTCGACCGTGTGGCGAGCAGCTTCGAGCTCCGAGTCGCGGCGTCCGCGTCGGCGCGCGCGCGGCCGAGCGAGGCTCTTCGCACCGAGGAGCGAGTCGGCTTCGTCGACGAGCGGGAGATCGGCGTCGGTCCACTCGACTGCGGCGACGTCGGGACCGCGTTCGCGGAACAGCAGCGCCTGCTCCTCGTCGGTGAGCACGCCCTCGGATGCGGAGCGGATGAGCGCAGGGAACCCGAGCAGATCGCGCACCAGCTCGGTACCACTGAGGACGGGCCACATGCGATCGAGCGCGGCGCGCACGTCGGGCAGGCGACGCACCCGGCTCGACAGGTCGTCCTCCCACTCTGGCGGAGCCGACTCGCCGCGCGCCAGGCCGGCGGCGACGGTGGGATCGGCGACCGTGGCCGCCGAGCGGTCGGCGGTGAGCTCGAGCTGCTGCGCCTCGGAGTCGAGGCGGGCGCGATCGGCGCGGTACGCGCGCGACGAGCGCGCGCCGGTACTCCCGCTTGAAGTGGTCGAACACCATCCCCACCAGGAAGGGACGGCGCTCGTTGTGCGTGCCGCGCCGCGCGTGCGCACGTTCGATGATGCGCGCGGAGTCGCGCCGACGCATCCGCAGCACGTAGCCGTCGAGGCTGACGACGACATCGCGCGGCATCGGTCGTTCACGGTCGCCCATCGCGGCCGCGATGACCTTCGCCATGCGAATGTCGCCCTTCACCGCCGCGGTGGCCTCGGGCTCGGTGCCGCGCACCTTGAGGCGCGGCTTGAGCGCGGCCGGCGTGGCGAGGCTCACTTCGTCCTCGCCGAGCGACGGGAGCACCTCGTCGATGTAGCGCAGGAAGATCGAGCTCGGCCCCACGAGCAGCACGCCCTGCGATGCGAGTCGCTTGCGGTGCGTGTACAGCAGGTAGGCGGCGCGGTGGAGCGCGACCGCGGTCTTGCCGGTGCCGGGACCGCCGGCGACGACGAGGATGCCGGCGAGGTCGGCGCGGATCGCTTCGTCCTGCTCGGCCTGGATGGTGGCGACGATGTCGCGCATGCGGCCGGTGCGCTCCTGGTCGAGCGCGGCGAGCAGCGCGCCCTCACCCACCACGGTGAAGCCCGACGCCTCGGCGGCGTCGGCGTCGAACACCTCGTCGTCGATGCCGAGCAGGCGCCGACCCTGGGTCTGGAAGTGACGCCGGCGGGCGACGCCCATCGGCTCGACCGCGGTCGCCCGGTAGAAGGGCTCGGCGACGGGCGCGCGCCAGTCGATGACGAGCGGGGTGAGGTCGTCGTCGGTGACCGAGATGCGGCCGATGTAGAACGGCTCCGATTCTTCCCCACCCTCCTCGGGCGGCAGCAGGTCGAGGCGGCCGAAGCAGAGCGGCGTCTCGCCGATGTCGAGGCTGGCCAGGCGACGGCGGGTGTACGCCTCGGCCGCCTCGCGCTCCAGGCGGGCCTGATGCGTGCCGCCCCGGGTGACCTCGGTGTACCCCTCGGCCACCCGCTCGGCCGCCCGGCGCATCACGTCGAGACGGGCGTACGCCGTGTCGAGGTGGCGCTGCTCGGCAGCGAGCTCTGGGTCGAGGACGGGGCCGTCGGCCTGCGCCGCCGGTCCCATGACGGGGTCGGTCAACTGACGATGCTCCGGATTCGCGGAACTGGTCAGTTTACGCCCTCGACGCGGAGGCTGGTACAGCCTCTGGCTCGGGCCAGTCGCTACAGCTGCTGGGGCCGCGTGACCTGCGACTCGTCGAGGAGGACGATGCGCTCCCCGAGCCGCAGCCCCTGGTCGTCGTGCTCCAACCAGAGACCGCCGAGGTTCGGGATCAGGCCTTCGGCGTCGCCGCCGAGGTGACGTTCCACCACCCGCACGACCCCACCGTGGGTGACCACGAGCACGTCGCCGTCGTGCGTTCGCCGCGATGGCTTCGAGCGCGGTGAGGCACCCGCTCCAGCACCGAGTCGTCGGGCTCGTAGCCCGCGGGACGTCGCCCGCTCTCGAGGTAGCCGGGCCAGCGCTCGTTGATCTCGGCTCGGGTGCGGCCCTCCCACTCCCCCGCGCTGCGCTCGCGCAGGTTCGGCGCCACGACGACGTCGGACCCGATCTGTGCGGCGACGAGCTCCGCGGTGTGGTGCGCGCGGACGAGGTCGGACGCGTAGATCGCGTCGACCATCCCGAGGGCGCGCGCGGCGGCGACCGCCTGCTCCTCGCCCAGCTCGCTGAGCGGTGGATCGGCTTGACCCTGCCAACGCCCGTCGGCGTTCCACTCCGACTGCCCGTGCCGGACGAGCAGGATGCGGGCCATTCGAGGAACGTAGCAAGTCGGCGTAGCGCGGGCGGGAGCGCGCGGTAGCTTCGGCGTACCCGTCCAAACGCAAGGGAGCACCATGAAGGCCGCGCTGTGCCTCGAACTGAACCAGCCGTTGTCGGTGGAGGAGGTCACACCGATCGACCCCGGTCCGGGCGACGTGATCGTCCGCGTCACCGCCAGCGGCGTCTGCCACTCCGACCTCTCGGTCATCAACGGCACGCTCCCCGCGGGGCGCGTCGTCCTCGGGCACGAGGGCACCGGCGTCATCGAGAAGGTGGGCAGCGACGTCATCGGTCTCGCCGTCGGTGACCGCGTGATCGGGTCGTTCATCCCCGCGTGCGGCGTGTGCTGGTACTGCCTGCACGACCAGTCGAACCTCTGCGAGCACACCTACAACGTGATGTTCGTGCCGCGCGTCCGGCGGGCCGACGGCGAGGAGATGGTCGCCATGACCGGCCTCGGCACGTTCGCCGAGCTCATGACGGTGCAGCAGATGTCGGTGGTGAAGGTCGACACCGACCTCCCCGACGAGCAGCTCGCGCTGATCGGCTGCGGCGTCACCACCGGGGTCGGCGCGGCGCTGAACACCGCGCAGGTGGAGCCCGGTTCGATCGTCGCGGTGATCGGCTGCGGCGGTGTCGGGCAGGCCGTCATCCAGGGTGCGCGCATCGCGGGCGCGGCGCGCATCATCGCCATCGACCCCGTGGCGCTGAAGCGCGAGTCGGCGATCGCGAACGGCGCGACCCACGTGGTCGACCCGACCGACGTCGACCCGATCGAAGCGGTGAAGGCGCTCAGCGGTGGGCGCGGCGCCGACTACACGTTCGAGGTGATCGGCACGGCCGAAACCGTGCGGCAGGCGGTCGACAGCACGCGCCCGGGCGGCACGTCGGTGATGGTGGGCGTGCCCAAGCTCGGCACCGACATCGCGATCCCGGCGATGACCGTCCTCGAGGAGAAGCGGATCCTGGGCTGCGTGTACGGCGGCGCGTCGGTGCGCCGCGACTTCCCGCGGCTCATCAGCCTCATCGAGCACGGCAAGCTCGACGTCGGCACCATGGTCACGCGCACCATGCACCTCCACGAGGTGAACGACGCCATCACCGCCATGCAGAACGGCGAAGTCATCCGCTCCGTGCTCGTCAATTGACAAGGTTGCGTCACTCAAGGTCGTATAACGACGGCGGGTGACGCAACCTCGTTATTTGGGGGCGAAGTGTTGGCCGCCGTCGAGGCGGATGGTGCCGCCGTTGAGCATCGGGTTCTCGATGATGGCGACGGCGAGGCGTGCGTACTCGTCGGGACGGCCCATGCGCTTGGGGAACGCGGCGTCGGCGGTGAGCTGATCCTCGAACTCCTTCGGGATCCCCGCGGTGAGGCCGGTGGCGAAGAGGCTCGGCGCGATCGTGTTGACGCGGATCCCCATCGAACCGAGGTCGCGCGCCATCGTGAGCGACATCCCTGCGATGCCCGCCTTGGCCGCGGTGTACGAGACCTGACCGATCTGACCCTCGAACGCGGCGATCGACGCGGTGTTGACGATCACGCCGCGCTCACCGTCGTCGTTCGGCTCGTTCTTGCTCATGGCCCACGCGGCGAGGCGCGCCACGTTGAACGTGGCGATCAGGTTGAGGTTCACCACGTGCTGGAACGTCTCGAGGGGCATCGGCCCCTCCTTGCTGATCGTGCGCACCGAGACGCCGCCGCCCGCCGTGTTCACGACCGCGTCGATCCCGCCCAGCGCCGCGATCGCCTCGCCGAGCACGCGCTCCGTGCCCTCGAAGTCGGTGACGTCGGTCTCGTGGTACGTACCGCCGAGCGCCTGGGCGACCGCGGCGCCGTCGCTCCCGGCGCGGTCGAGCACCGCGACCTTGCCGCCCCCGGCCACGACGCGCTCGGCGGTGGCCTTCGCCATCCCCGACGCTCCCCCGACCGCGACCAGACGCAGCCCCTGGAGTTCCATGCTCGACCCTCTCTTCTCTCGGTTCGGTGGTGCCTTGCTAGTTGGTGTCGACCCGGAGGTACGACTCGGCGAGACGGCCCTCCGGCAGTCCCCCGAGCGCGGCGTTGGCCACGTTCCAGGCCCGGACGCGGGCATCCAGCCCGCCGGGATCCGGATGCTGGCTCACGTGGCAGCGGAGTGCCTCCATCTTGCGGTCGAACGTGTCGGTGATGTCGACGAAGACGTCGGGCACGCCTGCGGTGACGAGGTAGATCTCGCCGACCGCCCACGGCTCGAAGCCCTCGTCGAGCAGCTCGGGGTGGGCGAACGGGTTCCGGGCATCCGGGTACACCGCCGCCATCGTCGCCTCGCCCGCGGCGAGATGGTCGGGGTGGCTGGCGTAGACGCGCTCGAAGTTGCGCTCGGGCGACGGCGTGACCACGCGCTGCGGACGTACCCGGCGGATCTCGCGGCTGATGTCACGCCGGAGATCGAAGCTCGACTCCAGGCGACCGTCGGGATACCGGAGGAAGGTGACGTCGGAGACGCCGACCACCTTCGCTGCGGCACGCTGCTCGGTCTCGCGGATCTCCACCATCGTGCTGCGCGGTACCGACCGGTCGAAGCCGCCCGCTTCGCCGCTCGTGCAGATGCAGTACGCGACCTCGATGCCGGCGTCGGTCCACAGCGCGACGGAGCCGGCATTGCCGAAGTCGACGTCGTCGGGGTGCGCGGTGACGATCAGGATCCGTTCGACGCCGTCGTCTGCAGCCATCGTGCGCAAGTTAGTGCGAGGTCGTCAATTGACGGCCGGGCCCTCGCCGCGTGCGGGGTAGTTGGCGGCCACCGCGAGGTCGCCGCCCTGTCGCCGCAGCACCGCGCGCCACAGGTTGGCGGGGTCGGACGTGAGCAGGTCGTCGGGCAGCGCGTCGACGACGTGCCAGCCTCCGGCTTCGAGCTCGCCCTCGAGCTGCGACGGTCCCCAGCCCGAGTACCCCGCGAAGATGCGCACGGCTTCGAGGTCGGCGCGCGCATCGCGCGGGTCGCGACCGAGGTCGACGGTGCCGATGCGGCCGAGCAACGGCTGCCACTCGTCGCTGGCGTCGACCGACGAGACGCGCGCGAACCCGATCAACGCGTCGTGTTGCTGGACCGGACCGCCGATGAACGCCACCGCCGGTGGCGCGGCCAACGGTGCCCACGCGTCGAGCGGCGTGTCGAGGGCCGCGTCGATGCGCGTCTCGCTGGGCTGGTTCAGCACGACACCGAGTGCGCCCTCCTCGGTGTGCTCGATCATGAACACGACGGCTCGGAAGAAGTTGGGGTCGTGCAGCGTCGGCACCGAGACCAGCAGCCGGCGCGCGGTGGACTCCATGCGGCCCGGCTCAGAGGCCTGCCGCGCAGTGGCGCGGCGAGCAGCTCGGTGAGGGTCGCGGTGGTGGCATCGTCGATCGGCACGGTCCGGACACGCTAAACCGACCGTACGATCGTGACGTGATTCGACGGTCTGGGAGCAGGGTGGCGATGGCTGAGCCGGTCGGGTGGTTGCGGGCAGTGGTGGTCGATGCGGCCGATCTGCCCAGACTGGCCGACTTCTGGCAGGCGGCGCTCGGGCCGAAGGGGGCGCCCGGGTGACCGACAGCGTCACCGCGCAGCAGCCGTCCCTGCGCCGGCCCCGTCGCGACGCCGGATCGTGATGCGCGTGCTGGTGCTCGTGATCACCGGGGTCGCGCTCTACCTGGTGCTCCCGGGGCTCATCGCGATGTTCGGTTCGCTCCCGCAGCTCGAAGACGTGTTCCCCGCGTGGTTCGTACCGATCTTCCTGCTCGAGGCCACCGCGTTCTGGTGCATGTGGGCGCTGATGCGCATCGCACTGCACACCGACAAGTGGTTCGACGTCGCATGCGCGCAGCTCACCGGCAACGCGCTGAGCCGCGCGCTTCCCGGCGGCGCGGCCACCGGCGGCGCCACCATGTACTCGATGCTCGGTCGCGCCGGGTTCGACGGCCCGACCGCGAGCACCGCGCTCACCGCCGTCGGACTGCTGTCGACGGCGACGCTGTTCGTGCTCCCGATCCTCGCGCTGCCCGCGATCCTGTTCGGGCTCGCGGTGAGCTCGGAGCTGCTGCAGGGCGCGATCCTCGGTGGCGTCCTGGGGATCTTCCTGCTCACCGGCGCGTCGATCCTGCTCGTGTCCGACCGCGTCGTCCGCGGGTGCGGGCACGTCCTCGACTGGTTCATGCGCCATGTGCTCCGACGGCCCACGCCGGTCCCGAGCATGGCGCAGCGACTCGTCGTCTCACGCGATTTCGTGCGCAGCGCGCTGGCCGAGTCGTGGAAGCAGGCGGTGCCCGCGGCGCTCGGCAACCAGCTGTTCGACTTCCTCGCGTTGTACGTGAGCCTGTTGGCGGTGGGCTCGCGCGTCGATCCCGTGCTGGTGCTGCTGGCGTTCGTCGCCGGGAGTGCGCTGGCGATGATCCCCATCACCCCGGGCGGCCTCGGGTTCGTCGAGGCCGGGCTCACCGGTGTGCTCACGTTGGCCGGCGTCACCCCCGACCATGCGGTGCTCGCGGTGCTGCTCTACCGCCTCTTCTCGTACTGGCTCCCGCTCCCCGCGGGGCTGGTGGCGTCGATCCTCTTCCGCCGCCGGCACCGCCAACCGGCGACCGCCTGATCCCTCAGGGACGAGTGGTGGGAACCTCGACGGCGTCGGGGTCGGTGGTCGGGGGGACGGTCGTCGGCGCGAGCGTGGTCGAGGTGCTCGACGTCGTCGAAGTGGAGCTCGACGATGTCGTGGTCGACGTCGTCGAGCTCGTGGTGGTCGTCGGGAGCGCGGCCGCAGCGGGACACGACAACGTCGCCAGCGCGGTCAACCCGCACGCGAACCGACTCGCCACCTTCCACGTGCCGTCGACGAGCACCGCGTTGCCGGCGAGCGGGTACGGCGTCTCGAGGCGGGGGTCGCCGTCGGCGATCACCGAGTACAGGACCTGCGCGTGCGTGTCGTCGACCAGCCGCGCGCCGGACACGACGAAGGACACGTTCGTCCGGGACGCATCGGCCTTCACCCCGGCGTCGATCGCGTCGCGGAGCTTCTCGCCCTGGTCGACGACGGCGACGCGCTGGTCGACGGTCGTGGTCGGGTCGGCGAGCACCCGGAACGCCTGCACCGCGCCGATGACCGAATCGGGCGGGTTCCATCCGTTGGGCGGCGCGGTGACGTCGGCGGCGGTCGGCCCCCCCGTCCCCGCGCACTGGATGTTGGCGGCCTGGCTCAATTCGCAGAGACCGGCCGCCGACAGACGCCACTGCCCGTCGAGCTGCTCGGCCACGCCGGTCAGCGGGGTGCGCACGACGCTCGACGGCACACCTGCGTAGTACGCCCGGTAGGTGACCAGCGCGGTGTGAGCGTCGACGAACGCGACCCGGGAGACGCGCAGTTCGGTGTCCTTCGTCTGCCAGTAGTTCTCGTCGTAGGTCTGCTGGTTCCTCGCCGCGGTCTCGGGATCGTCGGGCCCGCCGAACGACGAGTCGCGGCCCTTCGACCGATCGGGACTCAGGATCCAGTGGTACGCGCGCTGGATCTCGAGCTCGGCCCGGAGTTGCTCGTCGAAGCCGACGACGCTCGGCGGCACGACCATCGTGTCAGGTGGCAGCGCGGCGGCGACGCGATCGAGGAGCCCGTCGATCGGCTCGCCCTTGGCCGCAACGATGTCGATCCGGTCGAAGGTCTGCCGGTTGGTCACGGGGCCGAGGTCCTCCGCCCTCATGACCACGAGGTTGATGTCGTCGACGTCGCCACCCGCGGGCGTGAACACACCGACGACGCGCACCGTCGCTCCCGTGGGTGCGGACTGCACCTGCACCTGGCCCGACGGCAGCACCTTCGTCACCTGGCCGCCGTTGGTGGGACCGGTGCGGAGCACGAGCTGGTCGCCGACGCCCAGGCCGAGTACTGCGCGGCGAGCGACTGGTTGATGGCGATCTCGCCCGACTGTTGCGGCGGACCACCGGCGCTGAACGTGAGCGGCGCGCCTTCCTCCCACGAGATCGCGATCGCGGAGCGTTCCGACGCGTCGGGCGGATCGGTCTTCGACGTGGGTCGGTGCGGACGACGTCGACGAAGCGCTGCATCGCGCCTTGTACTCCGGCGACACCCGGTACTGCGCGTACCGCGTCGACCACCGACGGGTCGACGGGACCACGCGCGCCGTCGTCGTCGAACGTCGTCGACAACACCGCGAGATCGATGTCACCCACGACGACGGTGGGCGCAGCGATGCGCGTGGTCGGCGGTTCGTCGTCGCCGAGGTTCACCACCACGACCGCGCCCACGATCACCAGCGCAGCCGCGGCGACACCGGCGACGAACGTGCGCCACGGCGTGCCGCGACGACCGCGCCGCGCCCGAGCGGATCCGCGCGTCGCCAGTTCGTCGAGCGTGACCGGTGTGGCCGCGCCGTCGATCGTGCTCCGCAGCTCGTCGCCGAGATCAGACATCTTCCGACACTCCCAGCAGTGTGCGCAGGCGCGCCGTGCCGCGCTCGAGATGGTTCTGCACGGTCGTGACGCGCAGCCCGCACACGTCGGCGACCTCTCGCAGCGTCCACCCGTAGCCGTGCACCAGCCCGACCGCGAGGCGCTGGCGCTCGGTCAGCGCCGCGAGCGCAGCACCGAGACCGGGCTCGACCCACGGCTCGGCGCCGTCGACGGGAGCGAACACCACCCGGAACCGGCGGCCGCGGGTGCGGCTGCGACCGACCCGGTACAGGTAGCCGATCGGGTTGTCCATCGCTTCCACCTCGCTCCAGTGCTCCCAGGCCCACGCCAGGGCCTCGGCGGTGGCCTCGCGGCCCCGCTCGCCCCCGTGCGCCGCCACGAACGCGCGCCGCAATCGGGGTTCGGCGAGCGCGAAGAATGCAGAGAAGTCTGAGCCGGTGCCCTCCGCCACCCTGGTGGACCCTCCGTTCCTGCGCTCAATTGGAGAAAGCCTCGAGCAAGGCAGGATTACCACGACGACGATGTCGAGAACGGCGAGGTTGCTCCGACGGAGGGGTGAGCGGCCACCGGAGCCGACTCCAGACCGAGGAGCAACCGATGAAGTACATGCTGATGATCTACGGCAACGAGGAGCTGTGGAGCTCGTTCGCGCCGGAGGACTTCGAGCAGGTCGTGACGGACACGAACGCGCTGCAGGCCGAGCTCAAGGCGTCGGGTGAGTTCGTGAGCGCCTACGGCGTCGGCGACCAGGTGCTGGCGAAGCAGGTGACGCTGGTCGACGGCTCCCCCGTCGTCACCGACGGTCCCTACCTCGAGGCCAAGGAGTACCTCGGCAGCTTCGACATCATCGACGTCGACAGCCTCGAGCGTGCGTTGGAGATCGCGG
Organism: uncultured Actinomycetes bacterium; assembly: GCA_963835985.1. Lineage (GTDB taxonomy): Bacteria > Actinomycetota > Acidimicrobiia > IMCC26256 > DASPTH01 > DASUAS01. Next base: position 357,760 of record CAWIHV010000006.1, read on the forward strand.
CCCGGGTGCCGTTCGCGCGGCATCGGTCAGGTCGAGGTGCGCCCGCTGATGCACGAGGCCCCGGACAACGAGTGAACGCGCCGCTGCCACCGACGACCGAGGACCTGCTGCGGGAGCTCGCGCCGCAGGTCCTCGGCGCGTTGGTGCGGCGGTACGGCCACTTCGACGCCGCCGAGGACGCGGTGCAGGAGGCGCTCCTCGCCGCGTCGGTCCAATGGCCCGAGCAGGGCGCGCCCGTGAACCCGGCGGCGTGGCTCACGACGGTGGCGACGCGCCGATTCATCGACCAGCTCCGCGGTGAGGACGCGCGCCGGCGTCGGGAGGAGACCGACGTGATCGCGAGCGACCGCCTCCTCGATGCGGACGCGGCCGCATCGCACGACGACACCCTCACGCTCCTCTACCTGTGCTGCCACCCGACGCTCTCGCCGCCATCGCAGCTCGCGCTCACGCTGCGCGCCGTCGGCGGCCTCACGACCGCGGAGATCGCCAGCGCGTTCCTCGTCCCCGAGACGACGATGGCGCAGCGCATCAGCCGCGCCAAGCAGTCGATCAAGGCTGCGGGCGCGACGTTCCGCCTCCCTCCCGACGACGAGCGTCCCGAACGCGTGCGCGTCGTCCTGCAGGTGCTCTACCTCGTGTTCAACGAGGGCTACACGACCTCGTCGGGCAACGAGCTGCAACGCACCGACCTCACCGCCGAGGCGATCCGGCTCACGCGCATGCTGCACGCGCAGCTGCCCGACGACGGTGAGGTCACCGGCCTGCTCGCGCTCATGTTGCTCACCGACGCGCGCCGCGAGGAACGCACGCGCGCCGACGGCGCGCTGGTGCCGCTCGACGAACAGGACCGAACCCGCTGGGACGGCGCGCTGATCGCCGAGGGCGTCGCACTCCTCACCGGCGTGCTCGGGCGCGCGCCGCTCGGCCCCTACCAGCTCCAGGCCGCGATCGCGGCGGTGCACGACGAGGCCCCGAGCGCGACCGACACCGACTGGGTGGAGATCCTCGAGCTCTACGAACTGCTCGATCGCGTCGCGCCCAATCCGATGGCGACGCTCAACCGCGTCGTCGCCGTCGCCGAGGTGCACGGTCCGCGACGCCGGACTCGCGCTGCTCGCGTCGCTCGACGGCGACGATCGCCTCGCCGGCCACCACCGCACGGCCGCGGTGCGTGCGCACCTGCTCGAACGCACCGGCGACGTGAGCGCCGCCCGCGTCGCCTACCTCGAAGCGGCCCGTCGCACCACGTCACGCCCCGAGCAGCGCCACCTCGAATCCCGCGCCGCCCGCCTCACCTGACCTGACGACGTTTTGCGCCGCTGCGACGGCCATATGGCACGTCGAACGGCGCCAGAGACGGAAGTCGATCAGGCGTGCCACTGGGCGAGCTCGATGACGGTGTTGGCAGGGCCGACGAGGAAGACCAGCTTGCGGTCGTGGAAGTCCATCGACTGGTTGCGGGTCGGGAACCCGGCGGCCTCGAACGCGGCCACGGTGGCGTCGAGGTCGTCGACGCGGAAGCAGACGTGGTTGAAGCCGGTGCCGGCCAGGTCGCCCGACGTGCGGTCGACCAGCTTGGTCGGCTTCTGGAAGTGGAGGAGCTGCACCTCCTCGTGCGGCTCGGCGTCGGGGATGGTGAGCGTCACGTGATCGGCCTCCATCCCCGGGATGCCCATGTACGCGTCCATCGTGGCGCCCGAGATGTGCACGTGCTTGATCACCTCGAAGCCGAGGACCCCGAAGAACTGGATCGCTTCGTCGAGGTCGAAGACCGCGATGGTGACGTGGTCGAACGTGGGTGTGCTGCCCATCACGCTCACGCTCGCTGGTCGAGTTGCACGTAGTTGCCCTCCGGGTCCTGGAGGAAGACGCTGCGCACGAACCCGCCCGCCGGCTCGCCGTACATCGTGGTGTCGGCGCCGGGACCATCGCCGCCGCCCATGAGGACGGTGACGCCCGCGTCGCGCACGTGCTGCATCATCGCGTCGATGTCGTCGACCCAGAACGCGAAGTGGTGCACGCCCATCTGGAACAGCTGCGCCGGCTGACCCTTGATCTCGTTGGTGATCTGCTGGTCGAGCACGATGAAGCTCTCGTGCGGACCGTCCTGGTACCGCAGGTACACGGCGCGCCGTTGGGCCGGCGGTTGGCCGGGACCCTGGGAGAACTCCTCGATCTTGTCGGCGGTGACGCGGAGGCCGAGGACGTCCCGGTAGAACCCGAGCGCGACCTCCATGTCACGCACCCCGACTGCGACGTGTGACACCGCTTGGATGCTCATGGCGCGGACACTACTGCGGAGCGTGGTCGATCTCGCCGAGGTATCCGAGCAGCCGTTGCGCCAACTCGTGCGGACGGGCCAACGCCGGGAGGTGGCCGCCGTCCATCTCGTCGGGCTCGATCCCGAGTCGCTCCCGCACCACCCGGCGCTGGAAGTCGGCCGGGAAGAAGCGGTCGTCGCGACACAGCAGGAACCGGGTGGGCACGTCGGGCCAGGCGTCGAGTGGCCACGGCGCCGCGAACACTGCACCCGACTGCGGCCACACGTGGTGCTCCGACTCGCGCGCCACGTCGTCGGGCACGTCGTGGAGGAACATCTCGACCGGGTCGTCCGACGCGTCCGGTCCGCGCGCACTGGCGTGGCCGGTGTTCTCCCACCACTCGCCGGCCGACTCTCCCGGCCGCGGCACCATCGCCGCCACCAGGACCATCAGCTCGACCGACACGCGCTCGCACACCAACGGCGCGACGAACCCCGACAACGACTGCGCGACGAGCACGACGTCGCGCCGGTCACCGATCGCGTCGACCACGACGTCGGCGTACTCCGCGAAGCCGGCGGTGTCGTCGGTGACCGGCAGATCGACGGCGACGACGTCGTGACCTGCCTCCTCGAGGTACGGCACCACGAGGTGCCAGTACCACGAGTCGGAACCCGCGCCGGGCAGGAGCACGAACGTCGCCATCGTCGATCGCCCGCGTCAGCTCGCGGGCGGCTGGTGGAGGCGGAACACCGCGCCGGTGGGGTCGGCCGCGGTGCCGAGGCGTCCGTACGGCGTGTCTTCCGCCGGCATCACCACCTCACCCCCGAGCGACACGACCTCGGACAGGCTGTGGTCGGCGTCCTCGACTCCGAAGTACACCGTCCACCCCGCGGGCACGCCCTCGGGCAGGAAGCCCGACGCGTCCATCACGCCCGCGTACTGCTCCTCGCCCACGTCGACGGTCGTGTAGCGGAACTCGGGCGAGTCGCCTTCAGTCCGCGTCGTCCAGCCGAACACCGCGCGGTAGAAGTCGAGCGACTTCTCGTAGTCGCGCGTGTGCAGCTCGAACCAGCTGGGCGCGCCGGGCTCCATGACGTAGCCGAAGCCCCGGTGCTCACCGGGTTGCCACATGCCGATGACCGCGCCGCCCACGTCGACGACGACCGCCATCCGGCCGAGGGCCATCACGTCCATCGCCGGCACCATGACCTGGCCGCCGTGCTCCGACGCGCTCGCCACGGTCGCCTCCGCGTTCTCGACGGCGAGGTACACCGACCACAGGTCGGGCACGCCGCCCTCGCCGTCGTTGCGCATGCACCCCGCCACCCGTTCGCCCTCGAGCTGGAAGTTCTTGTACCCGCCGTAGTCGGCGCCCGGGTCCTCGACCGTCCAGCCGAACAGGCGGCTGTAGAACTCCTGGCTGCGCTCGGGATCCGAGGTCAGCAGCTCCACCCAGCACGGGGTCCCCAGCGGAGAGTCTCCTCGCTTCGCCACGATGGCTCCTTCGTCGTCACCGGTCCCCGCGGTCGGGAACGCTCACCGGGTACGACCGGCTCCGGGTGCCAAACTCATCGCGGACGGAAGCTGTACCACGAGGAGGGGTCGTGACCGACGGGAGACTGGCGGGGAAGGTGGCCGTCGTCACGGGCGGGGGCAACGGCCTCGGGCGGGCCACCGCGGTGCGCTTCGCCGAGGAGGGCGCCGCGGTCGTGGTGGCCGACCTGCTCGACGGCCCGGGCGAGGAGACCGTCGCGCAGATCGAGCAACTCGGTGGCCAGGCCGCGTTCGTCTCGGTCGACGTCACCAGCCGCGTCGACACCGACGCGATGGCCCGCACCGCAATCGAACGCTTCGACGGCCTGCACGTGGTCGTGACCGCGGCCGGCGTCGCCACCGCGAACTACGTCTCCGGCGATCTCGAGCTCGCCGAGAAGACGATGCGGGCCAACTTCCAACCCGACCTCGCCCGCGGGTTCGTCGACCTCGACGCCGACGACTACCAGACGGTGCTCGACATCAACCTGACCGGCACCATCAAGTCGCTGCAGTCGTGCGTCGGCGCGATGCTCGACCACGGCTGCGCGCGCGACGCCAGCCTGATCACGATCGCGTCGATCGCGGCCAAGCACCCCGACGCCGGCTCGGTGCCCTACGGCGTGTCGAAGGCCGGGGTCTGGTACCTGAGCAAGAAGCTCGCCCGCGACCTCGCCCCGGCCGGGATCCGCGTGAACAGCATCGGCCCGGGGTTCATCGAGACCAACATGACCGCGATCATGCAGTTCATGCCGGACGCGGCACGCCAGCACATCGAACGCCAGATCCCGATGGGCCGCATGGGCACACCACGCGAGATCGCCAACACCGCGCTCTTCCTCGCGTCGGACGAAGCGAGCTACTTCACCGGCGAGATCCTGCATCCCGACGGCGGCTTCTACACCGAGTGATGCAGCCCTTCACCAATGGGCGTCACCGGACGGGCTCGAGGATCACCACCGGGATCTTCCGGTCGGTCTTGGCCTCGTACTCCTTGAAGGTCTCGTAGTCCTGCTTGTTCCAGTCGTAGAGCTCGTCGCGCTCCTCGCGGTCGGCGACCCGCGCCCGCACCGAGCGGGTCTCGCCGCCGATCTCGACGGTGACCTCGGGGTGGGCGACGAGGTTGTGGAACCAGGCCGGGTTGACCGGCGCGCCGGCATAGGACGCGAAGATCACGAGGTCGTCGCCCCGCTCGCGGTAGAGCAACGGCGACAGGCGCTCCTGGCCGCTCTTCGCACCCGTGGTGTGGAGGATGAGCAGGGTCGCGCCGCCCATGCTCGGGGCGGTGCCGCCGTTCTCCCGCAGCTCCGCGATCACCTTGTCGTTCCACTCGCTCATCGTCGCTCGCTCTCGGGTCGGGGCGAATTCCACGGTCGTCAACCGCGGAGGTCACCGTACGCTTCCCGCCATGACGTGCGACGAAGCGCTCGCGTGGGGTCTACGGCGCGGCCTGAGCCTCGGCCGTGCGCTTGATCGCGGCGAGCGTCTCGGGGATGCCGGTCACCGCCTTCTGGTGTCGATCCGCCACCTGCGCGGCAGCCTCGTCACCGAAGCGCTCGTCGAAGATCCCGAGGCCCTCGTCGAGGAACTCCCACGACTCGACGACCTCGGTGCCGCCGTCGACCTCGTTGAACGTGTAGCCCCACCGGGCGATCCGCGGTCCCACGACCCATGCGAACTCACGTCCGGCGTCGGCCGCGACCACCTCTGAGCGCGTCTCCCAGGTGCGCTCCGGGAGCACGTTGCGTCCGGTGAAGTGCGCACCGACGCGCGGCCCGTCACCCTCGTCCCACCAGCACTCCTTGCAGATCGGGCTGTACTCCCCCATGCGGGTGATGTCGGCAACCAGCTCGTACACCTCGCGCGGAGGGCGGGCCACGACGATGGAGTCGGAGTGCGTTCGTGGTGTCATGGGTGCAGTCTGCTCCTCGAGGAGGACGTTCGCATGAGGAAGGTGCCATGAGCCCGAGCATCGCCACCGCCCGCACCGTCGACCGCGCCGAGCTGCTCGAGTTCCTCCGACCGCGTCACCGCGGGATGCTGGCGACGACGCGCCGCGACGGGCGGCCGCAGCTCTCCCCGCTGACGTGCGGCGTCGACGGTGAGGGCCGCATCGTCGTCTCGACCTATCCGGGTCGTGCCAAGACCGAGAACGCACGCCGCGATCCGCGCGTGTCGATCGTCGTGCAGTCCGACGACTGGAGCGGCGAGTACGTCCAGGTCGACGGCTCCGCGGAGGTGCTCGACATGCCCGACGCGCTCGATGGTCTGGTCGAGTACTTCCGGTGCATCTCGGGCGAGCATCCCGACTGGGACGAGTACCGCGCCGCCATGCGGTTGCAGGACAAGTCGCTGATCCGCATCACCATCGAGCGTTGGGGACCCATCGCCACCGGCGGCTTCCCCGCCGACGTCGCCGCGCGCATGGAGGGCTAACGAACCAGCTCGACCTCGAAGCCGTCGCGGTCTTCCAGGTAGGCCACGTCGGCGCCGCCGGCGATCGAGTGCACGCCGTCGGTCGACATCGGGGCCCACCCGTGGTTCGGCGCCTCGGCCACGAGAGCGGCGAGCGTGACGTCGCCGTCGAGGCGGAACGCGAGGTGGTTGAGGCCGGGCCGGAACCGGCTGTAGAGCATGCCCGGCACCATGTCGCTCGACTGCTCCAGCGCCACGCTGAACCCGCCCGGATGGCGGAACAGCGCGACGTCGGCCACCGCGGGGTCGCGCTCGTAGTCGAGCTGGCCGAGCAGCCAGCTCCACGACTCCTCGGCCCGTCCGAGGTCGGGAACCCACAGCGTGAGGTGGTGCAGCATCGAGGCGAAGGGTACCGACCTCGGGGCTCGAGGTTGACATGTGACTGATTAGTCACCTATCCTCGGCGGTGTGGACGAGGTGTTCAAGGCCCTGGCCGACCCCACCCGGAGGAGCCTGCTCGACGAGCTCTTCCGCGAGGACGGCCAGACGCTGCACCAGCTCGAAGCGCGGTTCGCCATGACCCGCTTCGGGGTGATGAAGCACCTGAAGCAGCTCGAGGACGCCGGGCTCGTCGTCACCCGACGGCAGGGTCGGGAGAAGCTGCACTTCCTCAACCCCGTCCCCATCCGGCTCGTCCACGACCGGTGGGTGAGCAAGTACGCCGAACCCTGGGCCGCCGGGCTCAGCGGGCTCAAGCAGGAACTGGAGCACACGATGGAGCCCAAGACCACACAGCCGAAAACGATGGAGAAGGTGTTCGAGATCTACATCAAGACCACACCCGAGCGGCTCTGGGACGCGATCACCGACCCCGCCACCCGGGCCAAGTACAACTTCGGCGCCGGCGCGCACTCCGACTGGACCGCCGGGTCGCGCGTCGAGCTGCGGGCCGGCGAATACCTCCTCGGCGAGGGCGACGTGCTCGAGGCCGACCCGCCGCGCAAGCTCGTGCACACGCTGCTCGCGCACTTCAGCCCCGAAGCCGAGGCCGAGGGCTCCTCCCGCGTCACGTGGGAGATCGAACCGGTCGGCGACTCGTGCCGGCTCACCATCGTGCACGACCAGATGCGGGAAGGCGCGTGCGAGCAGCTCTACGGTGGGTGGCCGATGATCCTCTCGGGCCTCAAGACCTGGCTCGAGAGCGGCGAGCTGCTCACCACGCCTGGCTCGCTCATGTACAGCTGATCGAGGAGGGCCCGATGCCCGACGAAGAGGACGCGTCGCCGCGCTACGTGGAACCGGGGTGGTTCACGCGTCACGTGTTCAACCCGTCGGTGGCCTTCCTCACGCGCATGGGTGTGAGCGTGTGGGGCTCGCGTGAGCTGCGCGTGCGTGGCCGCACGAGCGGTGAGTGGCGCACCACGCCCGTCAACCTCCTCACCGTCGACGGCGAGCAGTTCCTCGTCGCACCACGAGGACTGACCCAGTGGGTGAAGAACCTCCGGGTGGCCGGTACCGGTGAATTGCGCGTCGGCCGCCGCACCGAGTCGTTCACCGCCACCGAGGTGGTGGACGAGGAGAAGGTCCCGATCCTGCGCGCCTACCTGAAGCGCTGGAAGGCGGAGGTCGGGGTGTTCTTCGACGGCGTGAGCGGCGACTCGTCCGACGACGAGCTCCGGCGCATCGCCCCCGACCACCCGGTGTTCCGCATCGCCACCGACGGGTGAGGCATCATTGACCCTTCGTGACGGCGACCGTCGTCGGTCGGGAGATGGAAGGCAGCCATGAGCGCAGAGGTCGCGATTCTCGAGGACCACTCCGAACGGTTCGAGGCGTCGCTGGCCGCCGAGAACGAAGCCGAGCGCGATCTGCTCAAGTCGCTGGTCAAGTCGATCCTCGTCTCGCTGCCGATCATGATCGGCATCTTCTTGCTGATCGCGGCGATCGCGTTCAGCGACAAGGTCGAGTGGTACGTGTGGGTGGGCTTCGGCGTCGGCATCGGGGTGATCGGCGCAGTGCTGCTCGGTGCACTGGCCGGCGCCACGCTCAACGCCCACAAGCTCGACGAGGTCGACCGCATCGCCGACGGTGTCGACCCCCACGCGGCTTAGAGCGTCGTCAGCCGGCCGATGAGGTCGGTGGGCAGGTACGCGGCGCGCGTGCGCGTCCACGACTGGTTCGAGTCGGGGTCGTAGATCGCCGGCAGCTTCACGCCCTTCGGCACCGCGGCGTCGGTCATGCCCGCCTTGCGGGCGGTGAGCACGCAGCGCACCGCGTGGTCGGCGAAGCCGACGACGCCCACGGTCCCGAGCTCCGCCCCGGCCGCCTGGGCCTTCGTCATCACCTGGTCGGCGACGCCGGCGGTGCTGAGGTAGGTCACGGTGCCGTCGGGCGCGGTGACCGCGTCGATCGAGGTCACGTCCTGCACGCCCGCGGCTTGGAGCAGCGTGGCGATCTCGGTCTGCGCGTAGACGGGCATCGGGTGCTTGATGACGAAGCGGAACACCACCTTGGCCAGCGCCTCGTTGGTCGGACCCGCCTGCAGGTCGCCGTCGTCGCCGATGCGGTTGCCGAACGCGAACACCACCAGGCTGTCGACGTTCTTCGCCGCGACGCGGGGCGGCGTGTACGCCAGGAACGGTGACGTCGCGACCTCGGCCGCGGGAACCCTTGCCTCCACGCTCGCGAGCGTGTCGGCGCTCAGGCCGGTGACGACCTGCTTCGCCAGCGCGGCGTCGTCGTACTCCTTGGCCAGGCGCTGGGTGAGTGCGGTGCGGTAGTCGGCGGGCGTGGTCGTGGTCGGCGTCTTCCCGGCCTTCGCGAACGCGGTAGCGGGCACCAGCACGAACGCGAAGGTCAGCACGATCGTGACGATCCCCCGCCTGCCCACGGGCGAGAACGTAGCCGCGCCTCCAGTCGTCAGCGACGCGGCGTCAGTCGGAAATGCGTCGCGCCTTCTCCCGGCGGTCATCTCGACTTCGTAGCGGGCGAGCGCGTCGCCGAGGTCGTCGAAGATGCGCTCCCCCGCACCGAGGAGCACGGGCGCGACGCCGATGTTCAGCTCGTCGACGAGGCCGGCCCGCAGGTACTCGCGCACGGTGGCTGCACCGCCGCTCAGTCGAATGTCGTCCTCGCCCGCGGCATCACGCGCCTGCTCGAGCGCGGACTCGATGCCGTCGGTCACGAAGAGGAAGGTGGTGCCGCCCTCCATCTCGATCGGCTCGTGCGCGTGGTGCGTGAGGACGAACACCGGGTGGTGGTACGGAGGGTTCTCTCCCCACCAGCCGCGCCACGCCTCACCGTCCGGCGTGTCCCACGGTCCGCGGATCGGGCCGAACATGTTGCGACCCATCACCGTGGCGCCGATGCGGGCGAAGCTGCGGGCCACGAAGCGCGTCGTCGACCCCGGTGGTCCCGCCGGACTCGCCGATCATCTCCCGCCCGGTGCGGGTGGCGAACATCCACTCGTGCAGTCGCTCCCCGCCGACGCCGAGGGGACGCTCGAGGGCTTGGTGCGGGACCGGCGACGAAGCCGTCGAGCGACATGGCGAGTCACGTGGAACGGAGCTCGGACACGGGTTCCTCCTCGATCGCGTGGCGGTTCACCTCGTTCGTCGGAGCCGGGGCGCCCATCTCGACATCAGCGGCCGCGCTCTTCAGAGGTGAGTCCCTCGAGCCGCTCGCGGATGGCGCGCTTGTCCGGCTTGCCGGAACCCAGCCAGGGCACGTCGCCTTCGTCCCACACGTCGATGCGGGTCGGCACCTTGTACGACGAGATCTGCTGCCGCGAGCGGCGAGCGATGTCGTCGGCGTCGAGCGTGTGACCGCGCGCGGGGACGAGCACCGCCGCGACCTGCTCGCCGAACTCCGGGTGTGGGAGGCCGAGCACGAACGCGTAGAGCACCTCGTCGAACTCCTCCTCGAGGAAGAGCTCCACCTCGCGGGGTGCGACGTTGGCGCCGCGCGACTTCACCATCTCGGTCGTGCGGCCCACGAAGAACGCGCGTCCGTCGTGCAGGAACACGCGGTCGCCGGTGTGGAACCAGCCGTCGGCGTCGAACACGTCGGCGCGTTCCTGCTTGTAGTAGCCGTGCATGAGGCCATAGCCGCGCACCCACAGCTCGCCTTCCTCACCGTCGGGTACGTCGGCGCCGGTGTCGGGGTCGACGACGCGGTACCCCACCGACCCGATGTTGCCGACGGTCTCGCTCATGCCGCGGTGCGCCGGGATACCGGGCACCGGACCGCCGACGAGCGCGAGGTCGGCAGGTCCCACGGTGAGGCCCGGGATGTCGGGGAGGGTGCGGCTGCCGAACGACGGGTGATCGCGCATCGCCTGGAGCAGGGTCGGCCAGCCGACGACGTGCGTCGCCGCCGCGGCCTCGATGAGGTCGAGCGCGGCACCGGGATCGAAGCGCTCGGTGACGAGCACCGTCGCGCCCGTCTGCAGCGCGGCGCCGAGGATCAGCGTGCCGCCGATCCAGAAGAACGGAAACGCACAGAAGAACCGCGCCGGCGTGCCGTCGGCGGTCTGCAGCGCGGGGAGCGCGGCGGTGGCGCGCACGACGGTGCCGTGGGTGTGCACCACGCCCTTGGGATCGGCGCTCGAGCCCGAGGTGTACGTGACCTGCGCGAGATCGGCGGGCACCACCTCGGCCTCGACCGCGCGCAGCAGGTCGTCGGTGACGTCGTCTGCGCCGGGCGCGTCGCCGGTCCATCCATGGCGAGCGGTGTCGCCCAGGCGCGGGTGGCGTCGCCGGTGAGCCACACCGCGCGCAGCGACGGCGTGTCGGGGAGGAAGAGACGCGGGCCGTTGGCGTCGGCGAGCCCGGGCACGCTGGCCTCGAGCATGTCCTGCATGTCGTGACCGAGGACGACGCGAGCGGTGAGCAACGTGTCGATGTCGCCGATGCGCAGCACCTTGCGGATCTCGGCCGGCCGGTAGGTGGTGGCCAGCGGCATCACCAGCGCGCCGATGCGACTCGCCGCCAACCACGCGACGACCCAGTCCTGGCCGTAGGGGAAGTACAGGCCGAGGCGCGTGCCCTTGCCCATGCCGGCCGCGAGCATGCGGCGGGCGAGGCGACGTGATTCCTCTTCGGCCTGCGCGTACGTCATGTGGCGATCGGGCGTGACGACGAAGTCGTGGTCGGGCCAGTGGGCGACCGCGTGGTGGAGCGCTTCGCCGACGGTGGGCCGGAACGGCAGCTCGGGCGTCGCCGGCGCGGGCGCGGTCATCGGGCGAGCTCGGCGGCGACCTCGGTGGCCTCCACGTCGAGGCGACGGACGAGCCCGGGCACGATGGCACGCTCGGCCTTGCCCCCGACCAGCGGGATCTTGATGCGGAAGTCGCCGCTGATCCGGCGTCGGCACGCCGCGTCGCCGGTCGCGGTGATGGTCACGGTGGCGTCGCCGTCGGCGCGACCGCCCACGCCGTCGGCCGTGAAGTCGAGCGTGCCGGCGCCGGTCGCCACGTCGATGCGCAGGTCCTGCACCCACGTGATCTTGCGCCCGCCGACGATCTTCTGCGCGATCGGATCGAGCTGCCCGATGTACTCGTAGCGGAGGGTGAGGCGGTGCGTGGAGCCGTCGACCTCGTGCGCGACCACGTCGGGTCGCGCCAGGTCGGGCAGGTCGAGCACGGTCTGGAACCCGGGATCGCTCATCAAGGTCGCGACCTGTTCGACCGTCCCCGCGAAGTCGTGCTCAGCCTCGAAGTGCACCCCCTCTTCTACCCCACCTTCAGCGATACGACTCGGGGTCGGGTGCGGTGTCGCGACCCTGCGAGTCGGCGATGTAGCGCCAGACCTGGGGTTGCGAACCGTCGACGTCGGTGAAGCCATAGGCCTCGGCCAGCTCGCCCGACGTCACCGACCGTTGGTTCCACCGGGCGCGTTCCGGATCGGCCGCGAGCGCGGCGACCGCGCGCCCGACGTAGCGGGGCGACTCCGACACCGCGAAGTCGGGGGGACCGGTGAACTCGCGCCAGTTCTCCTCGCGCACCCCGAACGCCTCGAGCATCATCTCCGACCGCAGGAACCCGGGCGTGATCGCGACCGCGGAGCCGTCGACGCGCGCGAGCTCGTGGCCCTGCGAGAACGCGAGCCGGTTCACGCTCACCTTGGCCAGGTCGTAGTACACCGAGATCCGGTACTCGTCGGCGTTGTACTCGGAGGTGCCGTCGGTGACCTCGACCACCAGCCCGCCCGGGCGCTCCACGAGCAGCGGCAGCAGGTGGTGCGACGTGATCAGGTGGGTGTCGATGGCGAGTCGGAGGATGCGCAGGCCGTCGTCGAGGTCGAGCTCCCAGATCGGCGTGTCCCACCGTGCCGGGCCGCCCTTCAGCAGCTCGGCGCCCCAGATGTCGTTGACCAGCACGTCGAGCCGGCCCTGCTCGTCGCGCACTCTCGTCGCCAACGCCTGCACCTGCGCCGGATCGAGGTGATCGACGGCGACCGCGATGCCCTCGCCGCCGAGTGCCGTGACCAGTTCGGCGGTCTCCTCGATGGTCTCCGATCGGTCGTAGTCGGATCGCAGCGGCGTGACCCGGCTGCTGCGTCCGGTGCAGTACACGGTCGCGCCGGCCTCGCCGAGCGCGCTCGCGATCCCGCGTCCCGCCCCTCGCGTCGCGCCGGCGACGACGGCGACACAGCCTCGCAGCGCGTCGGGATCGGGGGTCCACGACATCGTGCGAGTCTGCCATGATCACCCGATGGCTCTGGGCGTCGAGGGGATGCGAGCAGGCAAGGTCGTCCGCAAGGCGATCTTCCTCACCCTCGGCACGGCCATCTTCATCTTCTGCTTGACGTTGCTCTACCTGTCGATGCGGGCGGTCATGGACGTCGGCGGTGCGTGCGCGTCGGGCGGCGCCTACGAGATCCGCCAGCCCTGCCCCAAGGGCGTCGGCTGGGTGGTGCCGATCTCGATCTTCGGGATGTTCTTCGCCGGCATCTTCACCTTCCTCGGCGTCTTCGACGAGGGTGGGCCGCAGCCCTTCGTGTTCGCGTGGTCGGCGCTGTTCCTCGCGCTGGGCTGGAACTTCCTCGACTACGGGTTCGACGCGCCGGGCGGCGGCACCGCCGTCGGCTGGCTGATCTGCGGCTTCGTGTTCGTGGCCATGGGCGGGCTGCCGCTCCTCTTCCTGCTCTCGCCGCGCGTGGCGCGCTGGTCGCTGTGGGGCCCGGACTCGCAACGGGCCGACGACTACCTCCACCCGTACAAGCCGCCGCCCCTGCGCGCGAAGTCCAGGGTGCCGGTGACCGCGACCCGCGAGTACGCCGTTCGCCCCGCCCGCGACTGCGCCCGCGCCCTGGTCGCCCGTCCCCGGAGCGCCGATCTCCACCGTCGATCTCCCCGATCCGGAGCCCGACGCCGGGACCGTCGACGAGCCCGACGACCTCCCGAGCACGCCGAAGGGCAACGTCGTCGAGCAGCTGAAGACGCTCGCCGACCTGCGTGAGCGCGGGATGCTCGACGACGACGAGTACGAACGAGCCAAGCACGCGGTGCTCGGTGAGGACAGTGCGTCATGACCACCCAGCTCCGCGTCGTGCTGCTGCTCCTGCAGGTCGTCGGGATCGCGATCGGCATCTGGTTGGGTGTGGTCGTGTGGAATGCCGTGTCGTGAGTGAGAGAGGCTGAGTCAATGCGCTTCGGACTCGACATCGCCCAGCAACGCGTTCCGTGGTCGGAGGTGGCGTCGCGCGCGCGCTTCGCCGACGAGCTCGGCTTCGACGGCGTCTGGGGCTTCGACCACTTCCAGCCGATGTACGGCGAGGGCCCCGGTGAGTGCTTCGAGGGCAACACCACGCTGGCGGCGCTGAGCGGCATCACCGAGCACGTGCGCCTCGGCCTGCTCGTCTCCGGCATGACCTACCGCCACCCGTCGGTGTTCGCCGCCGAGGCGCTCACCATCGACCATGCGTCGGGCGGACGGCTGGAGCTGTCGTACGGCGCGGCGTGGTTCGAGGACGAGCACCGCCAGCTCGGCATCCCGTTCCCCGCGTTGAAGGACCGCGTCGACGCGTTCGAGGAAGCGATCCAGATCGTCCGCGGGCTGCTCACCACCGACGACTTCACGTTCGAGGGACGCCACTTCTCCGTCGAGCACGCCACGCTGAACCCCAAGCCGGTGCAGCAGCCGCACCCGCCGATCTGGATCGGCGCGTCGGGCGAGAAGCGCATGCTGCCGATCGCGGCGCGCTACGCCGACGTGTGGCACTGCTTCGGCGGTACCCCCGAGCTCGTCGGAGAAGTCGGCCAAGCTCGAGCGCGATGGCCGAGGCCGCGGGCCGCGACCCGTCCGAGATCACCCGGGCGGGTTCGCTCTCGCTCGAGGACGACGCCGACACGATCGCCCGGCGCGTCGACGGGTGGACCGAGGCCGGGTTCGGCTACCTCGTGTGCGGCTGGCCCGCAGGTGGGCGCGAGCAGGTCGAGGCGTTCGCGAGCAACCACCTCTGAGATGAGGACCTCTCTCGAAAGGGTGAACCGTCGCCTGCTGCTGGCGACGGTGCTCATCTTCCTGATCCTGCTGTTCGCGCCGATCTTCTTCTGGGCCGTCGAGCACGCCCGCAGCGACGACGTCCACTCGGTCGGCGACGCGTACGGCTGGCTCTTCCGCACGCTGTTCGAGAACAGCTCGCCGTACAAGCTGCGCAGCCAGTTCGGGTTCGTCTCGTACTGGTTGGTGCGCGTCGCCGGTGTGAGCCTCGTCGCCGTCGGCACCGCGACCATCGCGTCGCGCTTCGTCGCCACCGTCATCAAGCAGGGAGCCGGGATGGGAACGTACAAGGGCACCGGACACCTGCTCGTCTGCGGGTGGAACCGCGAAGGGGTCCGAGATCGTGCGTGAGCTGCGCGCCCGCGAGGTCGAGGACCAGCGCGAGATCGTGATCCTGGCCGACCGCGAGACGTCGCCGCTCGACGAGAAGGGCATCACCTTCATCCGCGGCAACCCGAGCAGCGGCGACGACCTCAACCGCGCCGGGCTCGAGCACGTGTCGACCGTCATCGTCCTCGCCGACGAGTCGAACATCAGCAACGCGCCCGACGACGTCGACGCCCGCTCGCTGCTCACCACGCTCGCGGTCGAGACGATCAACCACGAGCGCCTACTCGTGCGTCGAGGTGATCAAGTCGGAGAACCGCCCCCACTTCGAGCGCACCCACGCCGACGAGCTGGTCGTCAGCGCCGAGCTCACCGGCGCGCTGCTCGCGGCGTCGGCCCGCACGCACGGGCTCTCCGCCGTGATCGCCGACCTGCTCACCCACCCCGAGGGCCAGGAGCTCTACCGCGTCCCCCTGCCGCTCGAGCTGGTGAACCAGAGCGCCCGCCACGCGCTCGAGCTCGCTCAAGGACCACCACGACTCGTTGCTCGTCGGCGTGTTCATCGACGGCGAGCTGCATGGTGAACCCGCCCAACGACACCGTGCTCGCCGGCCGGCGCCGAGCTGCTCGTCGTCCGCGAGCGTCCGCTCGCGCGGTCACCGCCGGTGACCACCGATCACCTGCGCGTCCTGCACGGACGGCCTCGGCCACACCGACGCGTCCCGCCCGCGTTGCGGTGATCGGTGCGGGCATGGCCGGGCTGGTCGCGGCGTCCGAGCTGCTGCGCGCCGGGCACGACCCGATCGTCCTCGAGGGGCAGCAGCGCGTCGGCGGGCGCGTCCTCACGCTGCGCGAGCCGTTCGCCCCGGGCCTGTGGGCCGAGGCCGGCGCCATGCGCATCCCGCGGTCGCACCACCTCACGCATGCGCTGATCGACCGCTTCGGCCTCGCCGACCCGTCCGTTCACCATGGACAACCCCGAGGCGTACTGCTACTTCGGCGGCCGACGACTGCGTCACCGCGAGCTGGCCGACGACCCCGCGTGCTCGGCTTCGAGACCACGCCCGCCGAGCGCATGCCGCCGGCGCAGCTGTGGGCCGCGGCGCTCGAGCCGTTCGTCCGTCGCCTCGCCGACGTCGGCGACGACGCGTGGGTCGGGCATCACCGCCGAGTACGACCAGTACTGCGTGCGCGAGTACCTCGACCTGTGCGGCTGGTCGGAGGGTGCGATCGAGATGTTCGGCCTCCTGTTCAACCAGGAGGCACTCATGAACTCGTCGTTCCTGGAGCTGCTGCGCGAGGAGCTCGGCGGCTTCTACACCGACCTCGTCTACATCGACGGCGGCACCGACCGGCTCCCGGCCGCGTTCCTGCCCGAGCTCGCGCCGCACCTGCGCTTCGGCGCCAAGATGGTGGCGATCGACCAGTCCGACGACACGGTGTTCGTCCACTGCCGCAACGCCGGCAACCGGTTCACGGTGGAAGCCGACTACGCGGTGATGACGGTACCGTTCCCGGTGCTGCGCCACGTCGAGGTGCTCACCCCGTTCTCACGTGCGAAGCAGCGCGCCATCCGCCAGCTCCACTACGACGCGTCGGCCAAGGTGTTCCTGCAGTTCCGGCGCCGGTTCTGGGAGACCGACGACGGCATCGATAGGTGGCGGCACGGTCACCGACCTCGCGGTGCGCAACGTCTACTACCCCGACCACGGTCGCTCGACCGGCCGCGGGGTGATGCTCGCCAGCTACACGTGGGGCGAGGACGCGCAGCGCTGGGGTTCGCTGTCACCCGACGACCGCATCGTGCAGGCTCTCGAAGACGTCAGCCGCATCCACCCGCAGGCCATCGACGAGTTCGAGGTCGGCGCGTCGAAGATGTGGCACGACGACGAGTTCGCGGGCGGGGCGTTCGCGCTGTTCGACCCCGAACAGCAGACGCTGCTCTACGACGCCATCGTCCAGCCCGAGGGCCGCATCCACTTCGCGGGCGAGCACGCCTCGCTCGAGCACGCATGGATCCAGGGCGCGATCGAGTCGGGCGTGCGCGCCGCGGCCGAGATCCACGAGCGCGCCCGCTGATCGAACATCTCGAAGTTCGGTGTCGCATGTGCACGCGAACCTCGAGATGTTCGCTGGTGTGATGGTTCAGTCGGGCTTGACCCTGATCTTGAGCTGGTCGACGCTGGAGCCGCCGTCGACCGCGATGACCTGACCGGTCACGAAGCGGGCGGCGGGGCTGCAGAAGTACATGACCATGTGGGCGATGTCGGCGCCGTGGCCGACGACGCCGACGGGGTTGTTGGCCTTGTTGACCTCGCCGCGGCTCGGCATCGCCTCGGCGAAGCGCTTCACACCCTCGGTGTTGTCGATGTAGCCCGGCGCGACACCGTTGACGCGGATGCCGTAGGGACCCCACTCGACGGCTGCGGTGCGCGTGAACGAATCGACGCCCGCCTTCGCCGCCGCGACGTGCGCCTGCATCGCCGCGCCCTTCATCTCGAAGGGGGCCGTGATGTTGACGATGTTGCCGCCGTGGTCCTTGAGCCAGGCATCGAACGCCGCCCTCGACACGTTGTAGGTGCCGAGCAGGTCGATGTCGACAACTGCCTTGAACCCGTTGGGCGAGATCGACGTGATCGGCGCCGGGAAATTGCCCGCCGCGTTGTTCACCACCACGTCGAGCTGGCCATAGTGCGCGACGAGACCGTCGACGACGCGCTGCACCGCGCCGGCGTCACGCACGTCGCAGGTGTCGAACCACACGTCGAAGCCCTCGGCCTCGAACTCGGCCTTCGCCGCCTCCAGCACCTCCTGCTTGCGGCTGGCGATGGCGATGCGCGCGCCGGCGTTGCCGAAGCTGCGGCAGATCTCCTTGCCGATGCCCGTGGCGCCGCCGGTGACGAACACCACCTGGCCGGCGAAGAGGTCGGGCGCGAACGGGGATGCGGGAGCGTTGCTCATGCGGCGCATCCTCGCCGAGCGCGGGCCGCCCGCGCTACTGCTACCGGTCGCGAACGACCGGCACCACGTTGAACTCGGCCCGGATGTCGGCGAGGGGCCGGTCGGCCATGGCGAGGTGGTCGATGGCCGTGAAGTCTCCGGTGCACTGCTGGCCGCGCACGAACGCCTCGGCCAGGGTGTCGACCGCGCCCGGTCGCGTCAGCGTGCTCTCCTTCCCGACGAAGCCGTTCTCGTTGAAGTAGCCGGCCTCGTGGATGGCGATGCTGCCGAGGAACGCGACCCAGTGCGCCTGGGAGTCGTTCATCGAGATCTGGAACGCGCCGAGCGCGAGCTCCCCCGGGCCGGTCGGTTCGTAACCCGTGATCACGTGCGTCATGTCGTGGGCGACGAACACTGCGGGCTGCAAGGGGTTGTCACCTGGGTAGGTGAGGTTGTTGCGGTCGCAGAACTCGACATAAGCCCGGCCGAGCGTGCCGTCGGGAAGGTCGTGGAACGAGCGGAGGCGAACGGCGAGCTCGGGCGCGTGGTCATCTTTCCCCATGTGCTCGGCGACGAGCGAGGGCTCGGCGATGTCCGCCATGATCTCGTCGCTGAACCGCATGTAGTCGGCGAGCGCGCGTGCGGCGCCGTCGTGGATGAGCTCGCGCGCCAGCGTGAGGCCCGGTCCGTCGGTCCCGCCCAGGTGGGTGGCGTAGGTCTCGACCCGCGTCATCTGGTCTTCGGTGAACGGATGCCGGCACGACTCGAGCAGCACCATCATCTCGCGCACCCGTCGGCGGGTGCCGTGGTCGGTGATCATCTCCCCGGCCACGTCGGGCCCGATCGGGGCGAGCGCGTCGACGTCGAGATCGGGACGCCCGAGGAAGCCGACGACGATCGCGCGCAGCACCGAACGCTGCTCGTCGGTCCCGCCGTCGCCGGTGTCGATCGCGCCCTTCAGGATGCGGGCGATCGGTTCGGTCAGGTCTTCGCTGACGGGACGCGGCATTGCGGGACGATAGCCCGATTCAACCTCGGCGGGCTCGGGCGCGCTTCTTTCCCTCGTGCATCGCCTGCACGCGGGCGACGGGGATCTCGTGACCCTCGGCGATCAGGTCGTCGCTCAGATGCTGGGTCTCGGGCATGTGCTCGGCCCAGGGATCGCGACCGCCGAGCGCGTCGACCGCGGTGTGGATGGTGAAGTCGGACGGCGTGATCTCGTCGAGCTCGTCCCACGCCAGCGGGAAGGACACCGGCACGCCGGGACGCTGCCGTGGGCTGTACGCGGCCACGACGGTGGCACCACCGACGCGCGTCGCGTCGACGAACACCTTGCCCTCGCGGTCCTCCTTGACGAACGCGGTGGTCGCGATCGACGGATCGAGGCGCTCGACCCGCGCCGCGATGGCGCGCACCGCGGCTGCCGAGTCCTCCGGCGGCGCCTGGTCGTCGACAGGCACGAACACGTGGACGCCCTTGGCGCCGCTGGTCTTCAGCGCGCCGGTAAGACCGAGGTCGGCGAGCGCCTGTCGCACCAGGTGCGCGACGGCGACGACGCGCGCGAAGGTCTCATCTTCGGGCGGGTCGAGGTCGAGCACGAGGTGCGTGATGCGATCGGGACGGTCGACGGTCACCAACGCCGGGTGGTACTCGATCGCGCGTTGATTGCCGAACCACAGCAGCGTGCGGCGATCGTTGCAGACCGCGTAGCGGACGTCGCGCTTGGACGACTCCGCCCACCACGTGACCGTCTCCACCCAGTCGGGCGTGTACTTGGGCACGTTCTTCTGCATGAACGAGTCCTGGCCGCGCATGACCCGGATCACCGACAACGGCCGGTCGGCCAGCACCGGGATGATGCGGTCGCTCATCGAGTCGAGGTAGTCGACCAGATCGCGCTTTGTCGCACCCGCGCCGTCGAACAGCGCGGCGTCGAGGTTGGTCAACTTCACGCCGTCGCGAGACTCGTCGGGGGCCTTCGGGCTCACCGTCTCCACGGTAGCGATGCTCAACCGGGGCGGCGCGCCCGCCGATGCACTGGCATGCAGGTCGCGGTGCTCGCAGCGGGGTTCGGCGCTGGTGTCGGCGCCTTCCTGGCGTGGTTGGCCGTGATGCTCCACCACGACCGCGCGCACCGACTCGCGCTCATCGAGGCGTCGCACGAGCGCACCCGGTCGCACCGCCGCGCCGCCCTGGCCGCGCAGCACGCGCCGGTGGCGACCAGGTCGACGGTGCCGGCCGTGCGCGCAGGCTCGTACTGCCGCGTGCCCGGCAACATCGGGTACGCCAAGAACGGCACCGTGCTCGTGTGCGAGTCGAGCGCGAAGGGCCGGCCCCGCTGGCGCCGCATCGAGGTGTTCCAGCGCGCAAGCTGAACGTCGTTGTCGATCAGGCCGGATGGCCTGCCTCGTCGAGCGCGGCGCGGATGAGCGTGCGCGCGGTCCACAGCGTGACGTCGAGCTCGTCGTCGGGACCGAGACCCCGCAGGTCCTGGAGCACGATGAGCGCTTCCCACCCCACGACCGTCGCCAACGCGGAGACCAGACGCTCGAACGCCGGCGGCTCGAGCACCTCGCGCAGCGGTTCGAGCGCGCGCTCGATCCACGTGATGCGCCGATAGCCACGCACCGGTGAGGAGTCGTCGGCGTCGCGCGGCGCATCGACCGTGAGGCGGATGAGCGACCGGCCCAGGGGCAGCGTTTCGGACGCCATCGCGGAGAACGCGCGGATCATCGCCTCCACCCGCTGCTCCGGACGACCGCCCTCGTCGGCCGCGTCGATCGCGTCGTCCACCGCCGACTGCGAGAGCAGCCCGAGGGTGGCGTCGAGGAGGAGCTGTTCCAGCGTGGGGAAGTAGGAGTACACGGTGCGGCGCGACACATCGGCCGCTTCCGCGATCTCGCCGACCGACGGCGAGGCCCCCGAACGCAAGAGCTCGGTCGTCGCCGCCACGATCGCCGCCCGGGTGCGCCGCCGCTGCCGGACCCGCCCGCCTTCACCTTTCGCTCCCCCGGTTCCGTCGACGACGGTCATCTCGGTCTCCCCCCTTGACATCTCGACTCTATGAGTATACATCTGTGTTGTCACTACACACCTGTGCAATAAACGGAGGAGGACCCACCATGGACCACGTCGACCCCGAAGGCCGGACCGCCAACCCGGAAGACGGCCAGTCCGGCTGCGTCGTGCTGATCAACTGCTTCGTCGTCCCTGAGGGTCGCGACGAACGCTTCATGGAGCTCTGGACCGAGACCAGCGAGTTCTTCCGAGCGCAGCCCGGGTTCGTCTCGCTCAAGCTCCACCGTGCGGTGTCCACCGACGCGCAATACCGGTACGTGAACATCGCCACGTGGGAATCCGCTGCGGACTACGGCGCCCCCCACCGCAGCGACGAGTTTCGTCGGCTCGTCATGCAGGAAGGCTGGCGCGAGTTCCCGAGCTCGCCGACGCTCTACGAAGTGGTGCTCGAACACACGCTGCAACCGACGCAGTGAGCCCGGAAGCTTGCTCGTAGCGGAGGTCGATAACGTGGCCGCGTGCCGACGATCACCGACGTCGAACGGATCATCGTCGATCTGCCCGAGGTGACCGAAGGCGCGCGCCACGGACACCGCACGTGGTTCGTGCGGGGCAAGGCGTTCGCATGGGAGCGGCCCTTCAGCAAGGCCGACCTCAAGCGCTTCGGCGACGAAACCCCTCCCGACGGCCCCATCCTCGCGGTGTCGGTCGAGGACCTCGAGGAGAAGGACGCCGTGCTCGCCGCCGGCCGACGCGGCGTCTTCACGATCACGCATTTCGACGGCTACGCCGCGGTGCTCATCCAGCTGAAGACGGTCGGGAAGCGCGTCCTGCGCGACGCGATCGTCGACGGCTGGCTCGCGGCAGCGCCGCAGGCCCTCGCCGACGAGTTCGTGGCGTCCGGAGGGCTGCGCGGCCGCTGAGCCGGATCGGCTCATGACCACAAGGCGTCAGCCCGCCCCGCGGCGGCGTCCCGGTGGCTTGAATCCTGGGAAGTTCGGCTCCGACGGCCCCTGTGTCCCCGCTCGCGTCTCCAGGGTTGCTACCGTCTGCTGGTCAGTCGGAGCGCGCTCTGACGAGTTGTCCAGACCCTGCCATTCGGACGTCGCGCCTCATCCCCAGTCACCGGTCGAAAGCGGTTGCGTAGATGAGCGTCGTTCTGGAGCGTCCGGCGGAGGTTGACGCCGTCAGCCGGAGCAGTCTCGAGCAGTACGCCCGACCCGATCTCCGCCGCAGCATGCGGAGCCTCGCCACGTCGCTCGTGCCGTTCCTCGCGCTCTGGGCGTTGATGTTCGCGCTGTACGACGTGTCGTACTGGCTGGTGCTGCTGGTCGCGGTCCCGGCAGCCGGGTTCCTGGTGCGCACCTACATCATGTTCCACGACTGCGTGCACGGTTCCCTCTTGCCGAGCAAACGCGCCAACGTGTGGCTCGGCACCGCGCTGGGGTTGCTCGTGTTCACGCCCTTCGCCCGCTGGCGCTACGAACACCTGGTGCATCACGCGACCGCGGGCGACCTCGACCGCCGCTTCGTCGGCGACGTGCCGATGCTCACGGTCGCGGAGTACCGCGCGAAGCCGTGGTTCTTCCGCTTCGGCTACCGCCTCTACCGCAGCCCGTTCGTGATGTTCGGGCTCGGCTCCATCTACTCGACGATCATCATGCAGCGGGTGCCCACGCCTACCGCCCGCAACCGCATGGTCCGCAACGTGATGCTCACCAACGTCGCGATCGTGCTCTTCGTCGTCGCGCTCTGCTGGGTCTTCGGGTGGCAGACGTTCCTCTTCGTGGAGCTCCCGCTGGTCGTCCTCGCCGGCAGCACCGGCATCTGGCTCTTCTACGTGCAACACCAGTTCGACGACACGTACTGGGAACGCACCGACGAGTGGGACTTCACCGACGCCGCCGTGCGCGGCAGCTCACACCTGGCGCTGCCGAAGCTGCTGCAATTCTTCTCCGGCAACATCGGCTTCCACCACGTGCACCACCTCAACGCCAAGATCCCGAACTACAACCTGCAGCGCGCCCACGAGGAGCAGGACATGTTCCGCCCGGTGCCGGCGGTCTCGTTCTCCGACGCCCTGCGCGCCACCCGGCTCAAGCTCTGGGACGAAGACGGGCAGCGGATGGTCACCTGGAAGCAGGCCCACACCGTCAGCTGACTGCTTCGCGCGTCCCGCGCTGCTCCTCGGTCGCCAGCCACCCGCCGTCCCGCCGCTCGGTCGGCGCCGCGATCGGACCTTCGTCGTCACCGAGGAGGAACCCGATGTTGTCGTGGCACAACGCGGGCGCCGACGCCGGGTCGAGTCCGCGCGTCGCATAGTCGGGTAGGGGCGCGTCGGTGCCTTCGGAGTGCGGGAAGTCGCTGCAGAACATGAAGAGGTCTCCGGCCTGCTGCGCCAGCCGGTCGGGTTGCTCGTAGGCGAACGCGGCGACGCGCACCTGGCGACGGAAGTACTCGCTCGGACGCAGATCCAGCGTCGCCACCGATCCGCCGTTGAGCCGGTTGGTGAACTCCCAGCCGCCGTCGAGCATCGGCAGGTAGCCCGGCACCCACATCCCGCCGAGCTCGATCACCCCGACGCGCAGGTCGGGGTGGCGCGCGAGCACGCCGTGCACGATGAGGTCGGCGCACGCCACGGCTGGTGCCGTCGAGAGCATGATCGCGTCGATCGGCGACACGAAGTGCTCCGGCTCGTCGGTGTACCAGCCGTCGGCGGCGGCGCGCTGCTGTTCACCGACGTGGAACGTCGGCGTCACTCCGTGCGCCGCGAACGCGGCCCACAGCCGCTCGTGGTCGGGATGCGAGAGCGGCTTCCCGTCGACCGGCGTCGCCCCGACCATGGCCATCCGCACGTCGGCGGCATCGAGCGTCGCGAGCTGCGCCTCCACCCACGCCGGATCGCGGCAGCGTGAGGTGCGCCACCGGGTGGAGACGACCGTGGCCCTCGGCGCGCACAGTCGCACACCACCGGTTCCACGCGCCCATGTTGGCGGTGAGCACGGGCAGCGACTCCGACAGCGCGCGCTCCCACAGCAGCCCGAAGTTCGGGAACAGCACGGCCTCGCCGAGCCCCATGGCGTCGAGGCGCGCCACCCGCGCCGCGGGTTCCCAATACTCGTCGGGCAACGCCTCGTCGTACGAGTACTCCGCTGGAAGGCCGTCGCGGAGACGCATCCGGTGCCGACCGACCTCGTTGGTGTCGCGCGGGTGCTGCACGTCGGCGAGCTCGAGCCGGCGGTCACCCCAGCACAGCCACGCGTACCCGAGCTCGTCGTCGACGACGGCCAGCGCGTCGTCGGCGTGCTCCGGTTCGATGTGGTCGCGCCACATCGTGCGGGATTCGTAGAGGTGCTGATCGCAGTCGATGACCTTCGCGCCGTCGCTCATGGTCCCCCCATGGTCGGCTGCCGTCGCTCCTGTCGAGCGTAGAGGGGCAGCCGCCGACCAGGTGCGACTCGAGGAGCTCACGGCCCCCGCGACGTGTTCGCCCGCCCCGGCCTCCTCGACCAGGCCCGCGCCGCGGCCCCGGAGGAGCCGTTCGTCATGTCCGGCCCGAACCGCGAGGAGCTGTTGGCCCTCCTCACCTGAGCGTGCGTCGCGATGAGTTCGGGTAGGCGCATCAGTCCAACCTCGTGACCCCGCACAGAGGAGACGGACGATGGGCAAGGTCGTGTCGCACATGACGATGTCGCTCGACGGGTTCATCGCGAACCCCGACGACGATCCCGGCGAGCTCTTCGAGTGGTACGGCGTCGGCGGCGAGTCGGTCGACAGCGCCAACGACGACGTCGCGTTCGACGTGGACGCGTCGAGTGCGGACGCGCTGCGTGAGCTGACGGAGCAGTCGGGCGCACTGATCGCCGGCCGTCGCCTCTTCGACATGACCGACGGATGGGGTGACTCGCACCCGATCGGTGCACCGGTCGTCGTGGTCACGCACCACCCACCTGCGGAAGCAGCCGAGCGGTGGCCGAAGACCACCTTCGTCGACAGCGTCGAGGCGGCGGTCACCACCGCGAAGGACATCGCCGGCGACCAGAACGTCGTCCTCGCCAGCCCGAACATCATCCAGCAGGCGCTCGACCTCGGCCTGGTCGACGAGGTGGTCGTCAGCCTCGTGCCGGTGCTGTTCGGCGAGGGGATCCCCTACTTCGCCAAGCTCAACCGCGGCCACGTGATGCTCGACGACCCCGTCGTGGTGCAGGGCCAGCGTGCGCTCCACCTGCGCTACCCCGTCCCGCGTCGACGGCGACGGCTACATGTCGAGCGCGGGATAGAAGGTCTCGGGTCCGACGGCCTCGACCTCACTCAACATGTCGCGCTCGTACACCTGTCCCCAGTCGGGGTCGACCAGGCTCAGCGCCTCGCGGTGGTAGCTCCAGTTCGTGGGATCGAGGCGGTGCGCCTCCTGGAAGTGCACCACTGCGTCACGAGAGAACCCCTCGCGGTGGAGGTGCTGGGCGAGCTCGAAGTGCGCGGCCGCGAGCCCGAACTCGGGCGGACGCGGTCGCGACCGCTCGATGACCTCTGCTTCCGACAGCACGTAGCTGCTCGCTTCACCGTGTGCAGCCCAGTCGCGCACCGCGGCCGCGTAGCGATCGGTGTCGGACATGTTGACCGTCATCTGCTCGATGATCCGGCGTTGACGTTCCGGCATCTGCGCAATGAACGCCGACTGGTCCTCGGCGCCGCCGTTGCGCGCCTGGCGCGGCGCGAACGCGATCTCCGCGGGACGGACGATGGTGCCGTCCTCGTCGATCCAGATCGCGAACGGCGCGTTGGTCATGCCGAACAAGCCGACCAGTACGTGCGCAGGATCCACCAACGACGGATGCGTGGGTTGCGCGACTTCGTGGAACGGACGCGCCGCTTCGATGTCAGTGTCGAGCGCAACCGTGACGATCTCGACGCCGGCCGGTGCGAGCTCTTCGTGCAGGGCCTGCCACCCGGGCAGGTCGAAGCGACACCCTCACCATGACGCCCACGCGATGAGCACGACCTTCTTCCCACGCAGGCTGGCGACATGGAAGGCACCGCCGTCGAAGTCGGGGAGCACGAGCTCGGGCATGCGCACGCTGTCGAGCACCTTGCGGTCGCCCGATCGGGGTCCGAGCGCCCACAGGCCGTGAGCCTCGTCGTGGGCGATGGGCATGCCCAGCCGGTCGGCCACGACGGTCGCGTCGATGCGGCCTGCGGCGTCACGCTCGAGCGGTGGCAGCGGCACGCACACGTCGTCCCGGCACGCGCCCTCGGGCTTGATCACCCAACCCGTGATCTGCTCGAACTCGTCCACGGAGAGGTCCAAGCGATCCGTGATCACCACACGACGGTAGCGCCGTGTGGCAGGGTCCGATGATGAACACGCTCCCCACCGATGCCGCTGACCTGACCCCGAGCTGGATGTCCGAGGCCCTGGGCACCGACGTCACCGAGGTGAAGGTCCTCGACCACGCCATGGCCACCAACCAGCGCGCCCGGGTCGGGCTCATCTACGCGAACGACGGCGCCGGACCCGAGACGCTGTTCGTGAAGCTGGCGCCGATCGACCCCGTCCACCGGGACATGATCGGCGCGACCGGGATGGGTGAGCGGGAGGTGCAGTTCTACGCCGACGTCGCACCGACCGTGAACCTGCTCGTCCCCCGCTGCTACTTCGGCGACAGCGACGACGTGAACTCGTTCGTGCTGCTGCTCGAGGACCTCGGCGCGCGCAATTGCAGGTTCGCGTCGAACGGCGAGTGGGGCGTGACCGCCGACGCGGGCGCGGTAGCGCTCGAAGCACTCGCGGTGTTCCACGCGCGGTTCGAGGACGGGGCCGAGCGCGCGCGTGTCGCGCCGTGGCTGGCGACCGAGCGCTCGAGCATGAGCGAGGCGACGTCGGGACTCATGCGCTACGTGCTCGACGAGAACGCGGGCAAGCTCTCCGAGAGATACACCACCATCGGCGAGCTGTACGTCGAGCACCACGCGTGGTTCGACGAGATCTGGCACGCAGGTCCGGCGACGTACGTGCACGGCGACACCCACATCGGCAACGTCTACCTCGACGACGGCCGCGTCGGCTTCCTCGACTGGGGCCTGTCGCGCGTGAGCACCCACCTGCGCGACGTCAGCTACTTCATGACGATGTCGATCGACATCGAAGCGCGCCGGGCGAACGAGCGCGAGCTGCTCCAGACCTACCTCGACGCGCTGCGCGGCGCCGGTGGCGTCGACATCGCCTTCGACGACGCGTGGGAAGCGCACCGGCTGCAAGCGTCGTACACCGTCGTCGCCACGTTCCTCGCCTACATGCCGTCGTACGCGGCCAGCGACGGCGTGGGCCTCGGCAACGCGCTGCTGACCCGCTCCGACGCCGCGCTCGAGGATCTCGACGTGGTCGACGCCGTGCGCGCTGCACTCCCGTAACCCCCAACCGAGAGGAGACCCCGAATGCTCGAAGCGATGGAGAACCTGCCTGCCGGCGTGGTCGGCTTCCGCTCCAACGGCCAGGTCACCGCGTCGGACTACACCGACGTGCTCAAGCCCGCGATCGACGCCGTCCTGCAGCGCGGCGACGAAGTCCGCATCGTCATCGAGTTCGGCGAGTGGTCGGGCATGAGCGGCGGCGCCATGTGGGAGGACCTCAAGATGGGCGTCGAGCGCTTCACCAAGTGGAAGAAGATCGCGCTGGTCACCGACATCGACTGGATGCGCCACGCGATCAACGTCTTCGGCTGGATGACCCCGGGCGACGTGAAGACGTTCTCGATCGCCGACCGGGACGCGGCCATCACGTGGGCCGCCACGCCCTGACATCACCTCGTTCGGACTCCTCCCGGGGCCCTGACGACAACGGGTCGCCCAACCGATCTATGGTCTCGGGCGTCCGCCGGAAGGTCCGCCGGGCCGGCCACGGGGCCGAGGGGGAATCCATGATGAGGCATCGCCACACGCGCGCTGTACGGGCGTTCTGCGCCCTCGCAGTGGGCGTCCTGGGCATCACGCTCGCCGGCACCGCCGCGAGCGCGCAATCGGGCAGCACGCCCGGGGTCGACAAGAGCTCCGTCAAGCTGGGGTTCATCTGGTCGGGCACCGGCGTCGCGGCGCCGAACTTCGAGGACTCGGACAAGGCCTGCGAGGCTCGGGTCGACGCCCAGAACGCCAAGGGCGGCGTCAACGGTCGCAAGATCGAGCTCGAGACCGTCGACGACAAGTCGTCGGGCGCCAACCTCACCGGCGCGAAGGATCTGATCCAGAACCGCAACGTCTACGCGGTGGTGAACAACTCGTCGTTCGCGTTCCTGTCGTACCGCTTCATCGAGGACTCGGGCACGCCGCTCATCGGCGGAGGCTTCGATGGCAACTACTACAGCCAGAAGGGCAACGAGAACATCATCAACGTGGGCGGGAACGGGAGCCCGCCGCCCGAGGGCATCATCTTCACCAACGGCACCGACGTGGCGAAGAAGCTCGGGGCGAAGAAGATCGGTTCCGTGGGCTACGGCGTGTCGCCGTCGTCGACCGGCGTCGCCAAGGACACCCAGAAGTACGCCGCACCCGCGTCGGGCCTCGACCCCGTCTACCTCAACACCGCGGTCGACTTCGGGACCACCGACGTCGGTCCCATCGTGCTGGGGCTCAAGAACGCGGGAGCGGACGCGGTGTACCTGCCGCTCGACGGCAACACCAACCTCGCCATCGCGCAGGGCCTCCGGCAGAACGGCGTGAAGATGAAGGCGGTGCTCATGGCGTCGGGCTACGGCCAGGCCATGCTCGACTCGCCCATCACCAAGACCCTCGACTCGAGGGAAGTGGTGTCGCAGGTCTACAAGCCGGTCGAGCTGGCGAGTGACCCCGCGGTGAAGAAGTTCCGCGCCGACCTCAAGAAGTACGCGGGCATCACCGGCGTGCCCGACTACGGCGCGTACACCGGGTACATCGCCTGCGACCTCGCCATCACTGGCATCCAGCAGGCCGGCAAGAACCCGACCCAGAAGGGCTTCATCGACGGCCTGCACAAGCTCGGCACCTACAAGGCCGCCGACCTCACGTGCGCACCGGTCGACATCAGCCTCACGAACTACGGCAAGACGCCGACCGAGAGCTGCCAGTACTTCGTCACGTTCAAGAACGGCAAGTTCGTGGTGATGAACAAGGGCAAGCCGATCATCGGCAAGATCGTCGGTGACCCCGAGCTGCTCGCGGCGAACAAGCGCGGCGAGGCCTCATCGGTGACGACCACGGCGCCGCCGGCGTCGTAGGCCAGACCGGTTCCCGGGTGGCGAATGTGGGTACCACCTCACATTCGCCACCCGAGGAGCCGAACATGGACATCGTCCGCAACCCCGATGGCACGCTGATCGTCCCCGTCGAGCCCGCACGAGTGCACGATGACGATGCCGACACCGACGACGTAGATGCGGCCGCCGCGCCCGACACCAAGGTCATCCACCCGGGTGAAGGCGGCTACGACGAGGCGCTGGCGGAGTGGGACCGGCAACAGAATCCCGACGCCGAGGTTCCGGTGTCGACCGCGAGTGGTCGCGAGCAGGCGATGCACGTCGTGCACGAGGTCGCCGACTCACCGAAGCACGAGGTGGCACCCGCGGTCGAGGCACTCGACGACCCCGACGCCGCCGGCGAAGCGCTGCGCCACGTGCTGATCGGCGGCGTGCACTCGGTCGAGCACTTCGCCAAGGAGACCGCCGAGGCCGAGGGCGGCGACCCGCTCAAGCCGCACGAGGCCACCAAGATCATCGGTGAGGTGCTCGCCGAGCTCGATTGACCGCCGCTACTTGCGCGACCGGCGCGCCGAGGCAACGCTCGCGCGAATGGACGCTGAAGCGACGGTTCGCGAGCACTACCGCGGCGACGACCTCGAGGCACGCGTCCTGGACGCGCTGCGCGAGGCGAGTGTCGACGTCGACCACCTGAAGGTCGAGGACCTCTCCGGTCTCGACCAGCTGCACGCGGGCGGCGTCGCCGCCACCGAGCACTTGCTCAACGTCATCGGCGTCACGCCGCAAACCCGGCTGCTCGACGTCGGTGCCGGCATCGGCGGACCGGCACGCGTCGCCGCGGCTCGCACCGGCTGTCGGGTCACTGGCATCGACCTCAGCCCCGACTTCGTGAACCTGGCCCGATCCATCACTGCACGTGTCGGACTCACCGACCAGGTGACCTTCGACGTCGGCTCCGCGAGAGAGATGCCATACGACGACGGCGCGTTCGATCGGGCGATGCTGAACCACGTAGGGATGAACATCGGAGCCAAGGACCGCGTCTTCGCGGAGGTGCGGCGCGTGCTCGAGCTCGGCGGGTTGTTCGCGGTGTACGAGCAGATGCGCGTGGGCGACGGTGCGCTCACCTATCCCGTGCCGTGGGCCGAGGACGAGTCGTCGTCGTTCGTCGAGACGCGCGAGCGCTACGCCGAGCTCCTGGCCGCGGCCGGCTTCCGGGTCGAGATCGACGAGGACCGCACCACCGAAGCCGCCGGTCCACCCCCGCCGGGCGCGCTCACCCCGGCACCCGTGTTCGGTGCCGGCTTCGCCGAAGCGATCGGCAACAACATCGCCGCCACCATGGCGGGGATCCTGGCGCCGGTGCTGATCGTGGCCCGCGCCACCTGAGCCGCGCTTGACGGCTCGAAATCACAGTGGTGTCATTCGACTCCGATGGATCACTCGTGCACCCAGGCGCTCGTCCGGACGATCCTCGAGCACGCCGAGGACCACCCCTGGAGGATGGTCGACGTCGGCCTGCTGGGTCTGCGCCTCGACGACCGCCGCCGCCACCGCCTCCACGTGTGGGGCCCGGGCTCCTCCCTCGGCGATCCCCCGGTG
The DNA here is from genome assembly GCA_963835985.1 of uncultured Actinomycetes bacterium. GTDB lineage: Bacteria > Actinomycetota > Acidimicrobiia > IMCC26256 > DASPTH01 > DASUAS01. The sequence goes on from CAWIHV010000006.1 coordinate 388,590, forward strand.
CACGACCACCCGTACGACTTCACCTCCACCGTCGTCGTCGGCGAGTTGACGAACACGCGCTACGTGGAGGACGCCGACGGCGTCGAGTACCGGCGTGTCCGCTACTTGCCGCCCGACGAGGACGCGCGCACGACCGACTCCGTGAGGCTGTCGGCAACTGCGACCACGCTGCGCACCGGCGACGAGTACTCGCAACTCGCGCTCGAGCTGCACGCCAGCCGTCAGGTACCGGGGACGGTCACCCTGATCCGGATGTCGTTCCGCGACCTGCGCCCGTTGACCGTGTGCACTCCCGGCGACGCGCTCTGGGTGTCGGGCCAGGCGCGGCAGGCGACGCCCGCCGAGGTGAAGGCCATCACCGGCGCCGCGCTCGACCTCTTCGACGAAGCCGCTTGACACGTTAGATTTTCCTTACGTATACTGTCGGCATGTCCCCGGCCGGCGCTCCCCCCGTCACCGACGCCTTCGGCGCCCTCGCGCACCCGGTGCGGCGCACTCTCGTCACCGCGCTCGCCACCGGCGACAAGCCCGTCAACGAGCTCGCCGCCACCTGCACGGTGAGCCGGCCGGCGGTCTCACAACATCTCGCGGTGCTGCGAGGGGTGGGAATCGTGAGCGAGCAGCGCCACGGTCGTGAGCGCCGCTACCACCTGCATCCCGAGCGCCTCGACGAGGTCCGGAAGTGGATGCACACCCTCGACCGGTTCTGGGACGACCGTCTCGACCGCCTCGCCCGCCACCTGGAGGAGAACCCGTGAGCCACGCACTCGCCATCGAACACGAAGCCGTCTACCCGCACTCCCCCGAGCGGGTGTGGCGGGCGCTCGTCGACCCCACCGAGCTCGCCGCCTGGTTGATGCCCACCGACTTCGCGCCCGAGATCGGCAGGGAGTTCAAGCTCGAGACCGGCGACGCGCACATCGGCGCCATCCAGGGCGAGGTGCTCGAGATCGACGAACCGAAGAAGCTGCGCTGCCGGTGGTCCGGTGTGTTCGGCGACACCGAAGTGACGTTCGAGCTGTTCCCCGAGGCCGACGGCACACGCCTGCGCGTGCGTCACGACGGATGGAGTGAGCCGCTGCCGCCCGAACGCGCCGGGTTCGACGACGGCTGGAAGCAGAAGCTCGACGAGGACATCCCCCGAGTCCTCGGTGCCTCGAACTGAGAGGAACGACGATGACCGACTACACGAAGACGATCCGCGTGCAGGCGTCGCCCGACGCGCTGTACGACGCCGTCACCACCGCCGACGGCCTCAGCGCGTGGTGGACCCACGCCGAAGGCTCGGGCGACACGGGCGGCGAGCTGCGTTTCACGATGAGCGCGCCGGACCCGCTGCACATCCACGTCGACGCAGCCACGCGACCGACGTCGGTGCGATGGACCGTCACCGAATGCACCTTCGAACCCGAGTGGGTCGGCACCCACCCGACGTTCTCCATCACTCCCGTCGACGGCGACACGTCCGAGCTTGAGTTCACGCATGTCGGCCTCACCGACGAGCTCGAGTGCATCGACATGTGCACCGCGGGGTGGAACCACTACCTCGCGAGCATTCGTGACTACGCCGAGACCGGCCGCGGCCATCCGCGCGGCAGCGAGGCCGACCTCGCCCGCCGTTCCGCCTGAAGGGAACTCCCATGACCATGACGACGCCCCCCATCGTGTCCGCCGCCGAGTGGAAGACAGCACGCGACGCGCTGCTCGTGAAGGAGAAGGAAGTGATGCGAGCGCGCGACGCGCTCGCAGCCGAACGCCGTTGCATGCCGTGGCTGCAGGTGGAGAAGGATTACTCGTTCGACACGTCCACCGGTCCCAGCACGCTACGCGACCTGTTCGACGGTCGTCGGCAGCTGATCGTCTACCGGGCGTTCTTGGAGCCCGGTGTGCACGGCTGGCCGGATCACGCCTGCGTCGGCTGCTCGATGGTCGCCGACCAGGTCGCGCATCCCGCGCACCTGTACGCGCGCGACACGTCGCTGGTGTTCGCGTCGCGCGCACCCCAGGCCGACATCAAGCGAGTGAAGGCGCGCATGGGCTGGGAGCACATCCCCTGGGTGACGATGCTCGACGACTTCGACAAGGACTTCGGCGTCGACGAGTGGCACGGCACCAATGCCTTCATCCGCGATGACGACGGCACCGTGTACCGCACCTACTTCGTCGACAACCGCGGCGACGAGCAGATGGGCAACACCTGGAACTACCTCGACATCACCGCGCTCGGTCGCCAGGAGAAGTGGGAGGACTCGCCCGCGGGCTACCCGCAGGACGAGACGTACCAGTGGTGGATCTGGCACGACGCGCCGACCGGCGACGGCCATCGTCCCGGCGCCGAGCAGCTCGAGATCGCCAGGCAGTCCGGTCGGGACTACGTGCAGTGATGCCGGTCGCCCACGTCGCCGGCATCCCCGTCGAGGAGACGCTGCAACCGGTGTTGATCGTGGTGATGCTGTCGGGCGCCTGGCTCACCGCCTGCCTGCGCCGTCGCTGACGCGTCTACTGGCCGAGCACCTGGGTCGCCTTCTCCTTCTGGGCGGCGATGAGCTGGGCTCGGTCGAGGGGTGCGATGTACCCCGTCTTGATCATCGCGTCGAGGCCCTGGGTGAACTGCTTCATGTAGGCGTCGACGCTCTTGTACTTCTTCGCGAGCATCGCACTGTCGAGCGGTGCCTCGTGGCCCGCGAGCTGGCACGTGATGATGCCCGGCGCGTGCGCGTCGTAGCGGACGAGCGCGTCGTCGAGGTACGGCGACCGGACACCGCCGACGGCGTTGCCGTTCTGGTCGGGTGCGATCTTGGAGACGGTGTCGATGTCGGCCATCTTGACGCGCGGCGCGCGCGGCGGCTTCTTCCCGGTCTCGACCCAGCGGTTCAGGAGCGCGAACGCGCCCCTGGTCACCGCGGTGCCCGGGAAGGTCGAGGCGGGGCCCTCGCATCCCCCGGCGCCGCCCGGGCCGTGCGGCATGCCCGCGACCTCGTAGAGCCGATACTGGTCACCAGGCTGGTCCGAGTCGGCGCGTCGTCGCGACGCCGAGGACACGCTGGTGTAGTCCTTCTGCCCCAGCGACGCCTGGGCTTCGACCGGAAGCTCGGCGGTGAACCCCTCGAGGCCTGACTGGTCCTCGAGGTTGACGACCGGAACGCCGACCGCAGTCCACACCGGGTACTCGAACTTGGGGATCACCGACGTCCCCGCCTTCAACGGCGTGACGCTCGCGGCGTGGGCCGCCGGGAAGTACCCGTCGAACATGGGCTTGCTCGCCGACGTGCCGTAGTGCTTCGCCAGCCCCATCGCGAACCCCGCGGTGTCGACGCCGCTCTGGGAGTAGCCGGCCATGTAGAGATGCTTGGGACGGAGTCCCGCGAGCGGGCTCTGCGGTCCGCCCTTGCGGATCGCGGCGCCGACCTGGGCGAGCACGTCCCACGCCACGTCGTTGCTCGGGACGTTGATGTCCGCGTAGCGGGTGGGGTCCGCCTGCTTGAGCGCCTCGCCGGCCGAGGTGCGCTCGGTGACACCGACCCAGGCGTCGCCCCGCTGCTGCAGCAGCGGCGCCAGGATCGACCACACGACGTCGTAGTCCTTGCCGCCACTGCTGGTGTTGAACGGCTCGACCACGACGCGTCCGCTGAACTTCGACGCGTCCTTCGGGGAGTGGACGAGCACGCGTGTCGAGTACGGGACGTTCGTCGCCGTGACCTCCACGGGCCCGGTGCCCAGGCCGCCGCTGTAGGTCGTCGCCTCGCCCTGCACGTGGAACTCCTTCTCCACGTAGTCGGGCGCGAGGGCTCGGCCCTTCACGAGCGCGTTGTCGGAGGTCGGCGCCACCGTCGCCGTCGTCTGCGGCGTACCCGCGGGGAACTCCTGCACGACCAACTTGCTGATGTCGACCGCGGGATAGTTCTGCGCCACGGTGCCGCCCCACGCGATCCCCGACGAGCCGGCGACCACGACGATCGACACGGCGAGCACTCCGAGCCTTCGCCGTCCACCTTCTGACCACGGCTCCCCCAGACGTGGTAGGAAAACAATGTTTTCCTACCACGTGCGAGAGCGAGGTGTCGACCACGTGCCCGAACCCACCGATCCCCGTCAGGCCGTCATCGACGTCGTGGTCGACGTCCTCGCCACCGAGGGCTACGACGCAGTCCGCGTGCGCGACGTGTCCCGCCGCTCGCCGCGTGTCGTCGAAGACGATCTACTCGTTGTTCGAGACGCGCGAGCACCTGGTCGTGGCGGCGATCGAGCAGTGGGAAGCCGCGAACGTCTACGACAAGGTCACGATGCCGGAACCCGACGAGTCGGTCTACGACGTGCTCATGCGGTTCCTCCGCATGCAGTTCGAGCCGTGGGAGCGCTCGCCACGCATGCTCGAGGCGTACTACCGCGCGCAGCTCGGCCCGGCCGGCAAGGAGCTCGCGGTGCAGGGACGGACGGTTGCCCGTCGCGTGGCCGACACGTTCTCGTTCGACGATCCCGAGTTCGCCCGCGACCTCGAAGAGATCATGCGCAACGTGTCGGCCGGCCTCGTCAGCAGGTTCGTGCACGGCGAGATCGGTGTGCAGGAGATCGTGCCCCGACTCGAGATCGCCGCCCGGCGATTGACCACATCGGAGAGGATCACACCGTGAGCATCCGCGACATCGGCCCGCTGCTCGGCGCCGACGAGGGCCTGCACCACCAGACCGTCGACACGTTCGCGGTCGTGTCCGAGTCGGACTACGCCTGGACCGAGAAGATCTGGGTGAGCATCGCCAAGGCCGACGGCTCGATCCAGGCGAACTTCGGGCTGGGCAAGTACCAGAACCGCGGCATCATCGACGGCTTCGGCGGCGTGTCGCGCGGGCGCGAGCAGTGGACGGTGCGCGGCAGCCGTGAGCTCGAGTCCGATGCGGAAGCGACGTCGATCGGCCCGATCGCGTACGAGATCGTCGATCCGCTCACCGCGGTGCGCGTACGCCTGGAACCGAACGACGTGCTGCCGATCTCGTTCGACCTGGTGCTGCGGGGTGTGACGCCGCCGTTCTTCGAGGACCGCAACCTCGTGCGCAACCCGAAGACGAGCCGCACCGACGTCAACGTCGTCCGCTACCACCAGGGCGGGTGGGCGACGGGCACGATCACGGTCGGCGGCGAACGGCACGAGCTCGCCGGTGAGGACGGGTTCGGGTTCCGGGATCACTCGTGGGGTGTGCGTCAAGGCGTCGGTGACGACCCGACCGATCTTCCCGCTCCCCCAGCGACGGCGCGGTCGCACGCGGGCCAGCGCGGGATGATGAAGTGGACGCCGGCGTTCTTCCGTCGGCCCGACGGCACGTACTACGAGACCGCCATCTTCATCACCGGCGGCGCGTGGAACTACGCGTCGGCGTACGTGAACGACGCCGATGGCCGTCAGGACCGCGTGCGTTCCGCGGTGCCGCACATGGAGTACGACCCGCACACGCGGTTCGTGCGTCGGGGGGAGCTGCAGCTCGTGATGGAGAGCGGCGAGGAGCGGACGATCGAGGTGGAGGCGCCGGGAGGTTCCGGCTTCTTCCTCAAGACCGTCGGCTACGGCGACTGGAAAGGCCACAAGCACGGACGCTGGATGGGGCCGCTGCACCTCGACGGCGAGCACATCCCCGACTGCTGGGACGACGAGCACCTCGACCTCCTCGGTCAGTTCCGCGACACGCCGATCCGGGTGCGCGAGGGCGACGCGGTCGGCTACGGGATCATGGAGAGCATCGTCACCGGCGAGTGGCCCGAGCTCGGCCTCACCGCCGAGTCCGACCGCAACGTGCGCAACGCGTGAGCGACGTCGAACCGCGACTCACCGAGTGGTTCGCGTCGCAGCTGCCCGACGCGCACGACGTGCGCGTCGAGGGACTCGACCGGGTCGAGGTCGGTCACTCCGCGGAGACGCTGCTGATGACGCTGGTGGTCGACGGCATGCGGCGCGACGTCGTCGTGCGCATCCGCCCTGAACCGCCGGGTCTGCTCGAGCCGTACGACCTCGGGCGGCAGTTCGCCATCCTGCGCGCGCTCGAAGGCGGCGCGGTGCGTTCACCGGCGGTGCTCTGGTACGAGCCGACCGGCGACGTGCTCGGCCGCGACTTCTACGTGATGGAGCGCCTGCCCGGTCGCGTGATCGAGCGCGGCGTACCGGATGATCTCAAGCACGATCCCGCGCTCGTCCGGCAGATGTGCATGAGCATGGTCGACCAGATCGCGGCGATCCACACCGCCGACGTCGATCTCTCGACCCTCCCCGACGGCCACGACCACCTCGACCGCGAGCTCGACCACTGGGCGGCGGAGGTCGAGCGGGCGAAGTCGGGACCGCTGCCTGCGTTCGACGAGCTCGTCGCCGGTCTGCGCGCGCAGCAACCGGCGCAGTGTCCGCGCGTCACGCTCGTGCACGGCGACACCAAGCCGGGCAACTTCGCGTTCGTCGACGGTGAGGTGAGCGCGGTGTTCGACTGGGAGATGGCGACGGTCGGCGATCCCCTCACCGACATCGGGTGGGCCGAGGTGAACTGGCGCTTCACCGGCAACGTCACCTCGGCGCCGGGCACGCCGTCGCCCGACGAGATGGTCGAACGCTGGGAGGCGCAGACCGGGCTCGAGGCGCAGCACCGGCCCTGGTACTGCGCCATGCAGGGCTTCAAGATCGCCGCCATCCTGCTCGTCGGGGGACACCTCCACGAGACCGGCGCCAGCACCGACCCGCGCCTGCTCGAGATGTCCAGGGGTGCGCTCCCGCTCGCCCAGGCTGCCCTCGCCGACCTCGACCGCGCCCGACGCTGACCGTTCCGGGTCGTCGGGCCTGGGGCGATGACTGGGGTGTTCCCCGGATTCGACCGGTGGCCCCTCCGTGCGACCGTGTGCTCATCGATCCACGAGCACAAGGAGGAGCCATGCCCGAGCAGCCCGTCGCCATCGCGGTTGCGATGATCGCCACCCGCCACGAGCTCACGCCGGCAGCCCACCGTGTCATCCGAGGAGCTGGCCGACGAGCACCTCCACGCGTGGTGCGTGGTCGCCCCGATCGACGAGCGCACCTGGGCGATCGTCGGCACGCTCGCCTACGAGGGCGAGGTCATCCTCGCCGAGTTCGACACCCGGGAGGTCGCCGAGCTCGCGCTCGAGGAGCTCGCCGCACTCGACCCCGACATCATCGTGCGCTGACGCGCGCCACCAGCGAGAGGGGAACATCATGAAGATCGTCGTCATCGGCGGGACCGGCCTCATCGGCTCCCAGGTCGTCACCGACCTGCAGGCCCAGGGTCACGAGGCGGTCGCCGCGTCACCGAACTCCGGCGTGAACACGCTCACCGGCGAAGGACTCGTGGAGGTGCTCGACGGCGCTTCGGTCGTCGTCGACGTGTCGAACTCCCCGTCGTTCGAGGACCAGGCCGTCCTCGACTTCTTCGAGACCTCGACCCGCAACATCCTCGGTGCGATGACCACCGCCGGCGCCAAGCACCTGGTTGCGCTGTCGGTCGTCGGCAGCGAGCGACTGCCCGACAGCGGCTACCTGCGGGCGAAGGTCGCACCAGGAGAAGCTCATCGGCACGTCCGGGCTTCCGTTCACGGTCGTGCACGCCACGCAGTTCTTCGAGTTCATCGGCCGCATCGCCGACGAGGCGACGGTCGACGGCGTCGTGCGGCTGCCGTCGGTGCTGTTCCAACCCGGTGCGGCCGTTGACGTGGCCGCGGTGGTGGCCGAGGTCGCGGTCGACGCGCCGCTGGTGGGTGCGATCGAGATCGGCGGACCCGAGCAGTTCCGGTTCGACGAGCTCGTGCGCGACCACCTCGAGGCGCTCGGCGACCCACGCACGGTGGTCGCCGATCCGCACGCTCGCTACTTCAACACCGAGCTCGGCGAGCGGTCGCTCGTGCCCGGCGCCGGAGCCCGCATCCTGCCCACGACCTACGACGAATGGGCGCGGGAAGGGGGCCTCGTCATGATCGTCCTGCGGTGTCTCGACGGCACGCCGCACGTCCCCGAGTCCAACGAGGCGTACATCCGCGTGCGGCTGACCGAACCGGCGCAGGCAGCCGGCGCGGTGACCGTGTACCTGCTCGACGGCACTGCGCTCGTCGTCCGTGGACGCGACCTGGTCCAGGCCGCGACTGCCAACCCAGCGAGGTGAACCGATGGCGAAGATCCTGTTGCAGACGACGATCGTCGACACTCCCGACGACTGGAACGTCGGCCGGTTCTCACTCCTCGCCGACGAGCTTCGGCGGTGCGGACACGACGTGACCGCGCGCAACCGCGACGAGGTCGGCCAGGACGACCCGATGCTGAGCCGGCTCGACGAGCACGACATCGACGTGCTCTGGCTGCTGGCCGTCGACACCGGCAACGGCCTCTCCCCCGCTGACGCGGCGGGGATCGTGCGGTTCCGGGAGCGCGGCGGTGGCGTCGTCACGGCCCGGGACCACCACGACCTGGGTTCGTGCCTGCGTGCTCTCGGGAGCATCGGCCGGGTGAACCACTTCCACACCGAGAACCCGGAGCGCAACGCCCGCCGCGACGACCAGGACAACCCCGGCATCTCGTGGCCCAACTACCACTCGGGCGCGAACGGCGACTACCAGCGGGTGTACGTCGACGATCCCGTCGCACGAGCTGCTGCGCACCGATCGCACCGCGAGCGGCCACATCGAGTGGTTCCCCGCCCATCCCCACGAGGGCGCAGTGTCGGTACCCGACTACTGCCCGTTCGCCACCGTGGTCGGGCGCGGCCGGAGCATGGTCACGCGCCGGTACTTCAACCACGCGGTCGCGCTGGATGGAGAGGTCGGCGACGACGGCCGCCCGTTGGGCCGTGCGGTCGCGTGCTCGACGTTCCACCACTTCGCCGACATGAACTGGGACGTGCGAGCTGGCGCGCCGTCGTTCGTCACCGACGCGCCCGGGCACGAGATGAGGTGCGACCCAGAGCGCTTCGACGTCTACAAGGGCTACGTGCGCAACATCGCCGACTGGCTCGTCGCCGGCCGTGGCGTCGCGTCGCAGCAAGGCGCGGCAGCCTGATCATGCTCGATCCGGTCGTGGCACGGGAGGTTGCCGACGCGCGACCATGCCGCGTCGCGCCGGGGCGGCGCGGCATGCGACGCGGCGTACGCGCGGCTCGTCGCGGAGACCGACCGGCTCTTCAGTCTGCTCGCGGTCGACGTCGTCTTCACGATGTCGGTGCATCCGTACGACAGTGCAGAGGAACTGATCCGTTCCGTGCGGCTCGACCGCGTCCTCGAAGTCACCAGCGTGGCCTGGGAACGTGACCGACCGCATCCGGTGATGAGGTGCGACGTCGGTGGGGAGTACGACCGGTTCCGCGCCGTGCACGACATCCTCGGCCACGCGCGCCTGGAGGTCGGCTTCGACCGCGACGGCGAGTACGCGACGTGGCGGTTCCAGGAGCAGTTGCACAGTCCCCTGGCCCGCCTCGCGCTCGCCACCGAGCTGCACGGCGAGCACAGCGTGCGCTGGACCTCCGGCGAGCTGCCCGAGCACAAGGCCACGTTGCTCGACGAGCGGGTGATCGCCCGATCACGCACCGGGCAGACTTGAACACATGAGCGACGATGCGGCAGCGCAGAAGCGCCGGCGTCTCCAGTGGGTCCAGCGTCATCTCGTGAACCCACCCGCCAAGGCTGCGGTGTGGTGCGGCCTGGTTCCGGGGTTCGTGCTGATCGAGACCACCGGTCGACGCACCGGCGAGCTGCGTCACACCGTCGTCGGCATGCACGTCGAAGGCGACGTCGGTTGGGTGATCGCCGAGTTCGGCCGACACGCCGGCTATGTGCGCAACCTCGAGGCGAATCCGGACGTCCGGGTTCGCATGCACCGCGAGTGGCGCGCCGCTCGTGCGCGCATCCTCGACGACGACGATCCTCAGGCCCGGCTCGATGCGTTCCACCGACGCGCGCACGAGACCGCGGTCCGGCAGTTCGGCACCGACCTCCTCACCATCCGGTTCGACTTCGGACCCACCTCAGGCGCGGAGTGACGCAAGCTGCTCCTCGAAGAAGCCCATCGTCTGGCGGAACAGGAACAGCGCCCAACTCACCCGGGCCACGCCAGCGTCGGCGACCTCCTGCAGCGATGTCATCTGCGGCACGCGGGTCACGTTCACCGTTCCGGCCACTCCAGCCATGAACTCGCTCAGCGCGCCGGGCTCCCAGAGCGCGATCGGGTAGACGCAGTCGGCGCCGGCACCGAGGTAGGCGTTCGCCCGTTCGAGCGCTTCGGGCACCAGGTCGATCTGCGTGGCCGGGTCGGCGCCGGTGATGAACCCGCCGAGGAAGAGGTCGACCCGCGCGTTGATCACCAACGGGTAGTCGGCGGCCGACGCGGCGGCACGCACCTCCGCCAGCCACGCGGCCTGCTCGCTCGGATCGCGCAGCCCACCGGTCGGAGTGGTCGGTCTCCTCCAGGTTGCAGCCCGCCGCGCCCGCGTCGCGCAGCGCGGCCACCAGGTCGCTCGGCGACAAGCCGTAGCCGGCCTCGGCGTCGACGGTCACCGGCACGTCGACCGTGCGTGCGATGCGCCACGCCGCCGCGAACATCTCGCCGGCCGGAGCACCCTCGTGGTCCTCGTAGCCGAGCGCGACGGCGACACCGGCGCTGGTCGTGGCGACCACGGGGAAACTGGCCGAAACCACCGCACGGGCCGTCGCGACGTCCCACACGTTCGGGAGCAGCAGCGGCTCACCCGGCGTGTGCAACGACCGCAGCTGCTCGCACCGTGCCTGCAGCTCTGCGTCATTCATCACGAGCCTCCCTACACGTAGCCCTGTACGGCCTGATGGGTGGAATCGTCGAGCGCGTCGCGCAGGCCGCGGCGGCTGGTGACGTCGAGCTTCCGGAACACCTTGCGCAGGTGGTACTCGACGGTGCGCGGGCTGATGAACAGCTGCGCGCCGATCTCCGGGTTGGTGTAGCCGTCGCGGGCCAGGCGCGCGACCTGGAGTTCCTGCGGGCGTGAGCGTGTTCCAGTTGTCGGCGGTGATCCGTGCGCGCGGTCTCGCCCGTGGCGAGGAGCTCGCGCCGCGCCCGCTCGGCGAACGCCTCGGCGCCCATGCCGCTGAAGCTCTCGTGCGCGGCGCGGAGCTGCTCGCGCGCGTCGACGCGACGGTTCTCGCGGCGGAGCCACTCGCCGTACACCAGCCGGCTGCGCGCGAGCTCGACCGTGGCCCGGCTCTGCGTGAGCTGGTCGATCGACTCCTGATACGCAGCTTCGTCGTCGTGGAGCAAGCCGCGGCGAACGCGCTTCGACGCCGAGCGCCCACGCGGTACCGGCCGCTTGCGTGCGCTCGCACAGTCGGTCGTAGGCGGATACCGCGTCTTCCGTCTGTCCGCTGCGCGCCGCGGCCTCGACTAGTTCGGCGAGTGAGACGTTGTACGCCATGACCTCCTCGTACTCGCAGCCCCGGTGCGCGCAGCCGAGCGCCTTGTCGTACTGGCCGTAGCCGTTGTGCATGAGCGCCTGGAGCCCCCAGTGCATGCCGACCGCTGCGCCTTCGCCGCGGGTCATCGCACTCTGGATCGGTCCCTCCAATCGGCGCCTGCACCGCCGCCCAATCACCGCGGGTCGCGGCCAGCTTGTAGCGCGAGTAGTCGAGCGGCGGGAGCCCGGTGGCCTGCGCGATCAACCGCACCTCGTCGGCCAGCGCCGCGGCCGCGGCGAAGGCCCCCGAATGCACATTGAGTGCGGCGAGGTGGTTCAGCGCATTCGGCAGCAGCAACAGGGCGCCGGTGTCGCGCGCCACGCGCACCCCCGTCGTCGCGAGCGCGAACCACAGTTCGTCGTCCCAGAGGTCCTGCGCGAGCCGGCACGCCAGCCACAGCCATTGCTCGTCGCCTCGCCGTGAGTCCCGGAACGCGTGCAGCGCCCGCGAGAGCGGTGCGACGCCTGCGGCGTAGCCGTCGGTGTAGCGCACCACGAGCCCGTCGAGGAGCAGGTCGACCGCGTCGGGGTCCTGCACCGCGGCCACGCCGGACGCCGCTTCGGCCAGCTCTCGCTCGCCGGGGCCGGTGCCGAAGCGCCCGGCGAACATCGCCGACGAGATGCCCTCGAGGTACGTGTCGCGCGCCAGCTCGGTGTCGAGCGGCTCCAGCCGCTGCGCTGCTTCGAGGAGCAGCTGCGGCGCGTCTCTCCCCCGCCGGCTCAGGAACACGACCTCGGCGCGCAGCCGCTCCAGGCGGGCGCGTTGGAGGTCGTCGAGCGGACCGAGCTCCGCGGCGGCCAGCAGGCTCGATGCCGACGCTGCGTCGGCGACGTCGAGCTTCGCTTGCGCGGCGGCGAGCGAGCGCTCGACTCGGGTCGCGGGATCGGGCGTGAGCTCCGCGGCCCGTTGCAGGAACGCGGCCGCCGCGGCGAGCCCGCCGCGGGCCTGCGCGCGGTCGGCCGAGCGCACCATCTCCGCGGCCACGTCCTCGTCGGGCGCGGCGGTCGCATGCGCGCGGTGCCACGCTCGGCGATCGGGATCGATCTCCGGATCGGTGGCGTCGGCGAGCGCCTGGCGGACGTCGCGACGGTCGGTCACGTCGAGCGCGCGGTACACCGCCGAACGGACGAGTGGATGCTCGAAGCGCACGCGCACCCCGAGCTCGATCAACCCGGCGGCCTCGGCGGGTCGCGCTGCGTCGCGGCTGATCCCGAGGAGGTCAGCGGCGCGCCACAGCAAGCTCACGTCGCCCAGCGGCTCGGATGCCGCAGTGAGGAGAAGCAGTTGCGTGTCACGCGGCAGCGCCTCGATGCGCTGCACGAAGCTCTGCTCGATGCGGCTCGTCAGCAGCCGCGAGTCGGGCAAGCCGAACCCACCGGCGAGCTCGGCCGGCGTCAACCCGCGCGGCAGCTCCATCAGCGCGAGCGGGTTGCCGCGGGCCTCGTCGAGGATGCGCGCCTTCACCGACTCGTCGAGCGGACCGGGGATCATCGCGTCGAGGAGCAGGCGGGCGTCATCCGCGGGGAGTCCTTCGACCACGAGCTCGGGCAGCCCGTCGAGCACCTGATCGTCGCCGGTGTCACGTACGGAGAACACGAAGCCGACGCGCTCCGCCAGGAGACGTCGAGCGACGAACGCGAGCGCCTCCGACGACACGCGGTCGAGCCACTGCGCGTCGTCGACGATGCACACGAGCGGCTGCTCCTCCGCGCTCTCGGCGAGCAGGCTGAGGACGGCCAAACCGACCAGGAAGCGATCCGGGGGCGGGCCGGAGCTCAGACCGAACGCGGTGCTCAGGGCGTCGCGCTGCGGCTCCGGGAGGTGGTCGAGCCGATCGAGCATGGGCGCGCAGAACGAGTGGAGACCTGCGAAGGCGAGCTCCGACTCCGACTCGACGCCGGTCGCCCAGACGATCGTGCACCCCTCGGCGGCTTCAGGCACGTGGCGCAGGAGGGCGGTCTTGCCCGTACCGGCCTCGCCGCGCAGGACCAGCGCCTGGCTCTGCCCGGCGCGGACGCCGGCGACGAGCTGGGCGATGACGTCGCGTTCGTGCACGCGATCGAGCAGACCTGCTGCCTGCCCGTGGGGTGCGGCCATGCAGGACGGGACTATTGCACCGAAAGGGTCAGGCCAGCCAGATGGTTCACCCGCTGTTCACCCCGGGACCCGCGGGTCCCGACTGGGGTGTTCGACGGACTCGCCCCGGAGCCGCTCCGTGTGATGGTCGACGTGGCAACCACTCGTCCTGCAACGGAGGGAACCATGAGCACGATCACCGTCAGCGACGGCATCGAGATCTACTTCAAGGACTGGGGCGAGGGCCCCGTCGTCACGTTCTCGCACGGCTGGCCGCTGTCGGCCGACCAGTGGGACGCCCAGATGCTGTTCCTCAACCAGCACGGCTTCCGGACCATCGCCCACGATCGGCGCGGCCACGGACGTTCCAGCCAGCCGTCGCAGGGCAACAACCTCGACACCTACGGCGACGACCTCGCCGAGCTGATCGAGGCGCTCGACCTGCGTGACGTGACCGTCGTCGGACACTCGACCGGTTGCGGCGAAGTGACGCGGTACATCGGCCGGCACGGCACCGCACGCGTCAGGAAGGCCGTCCTCATCTCCGGAGTGCCGCCGCACCTGGCGCCGACGGCCGACGACCCGGTGGGTCTGCCGAAGGAGGCGTTCGACGGGATCGTCGGCGGCTTGCTCGCCAACGCGTCGGCGTTCTACCAGGGCCTCGCGGTGCAGTTCTACGGCGCGAACCGAGACGGCGCGAACGTGCCGCAGGCCGTGCTCGACGAGTTCTGGCGTGAGGCGATGCAGTCGGGGCTGAAGAGCTCGTACGAGTGCGTCGTATCGCTCGGTGAGACCGACTTCACGCACAACCTCGAGCGCTTCGACGTGCCGACGCTGCTCATCCACGGCGACGACGACCAGGTCGTCCCGGTCAACAACTCGGAGCGCTCGGCGCGCATCATCCCGAACGCCAAGGACATCTACTACCCCGGTGCGCCGCACGGCCTGACCACGACGCACCAGGACCAGGTCAACGCAGATCTGCTCACGTTCCTGGAGAGCTGACGGAGCCGCAAGGCCGGCGCGGACGCCGTCCTTCCACCCCGACCGAGGAGGAGTTGAAGATGAGATCAGTTTCCGAGCGGGAGAGCCGGGAGATCGAGGCGGCCAACGCCTCTGGCAACACCCCGGTCGTGTTCATCCACGGCCTCTGGGTCCTGCCGAGCAGCTGGGCCACCTGGGCGGACTTCTTCAAGCAGGCCGGCTACGCGCCGCTGACGCCCGACTGGCCCGACGACCCGTTGACGGTCGAAGAGGCTCGGGCAAAGCCCAACGTCCTCGCCAAGAAGACCTTGAAGCAGATTGCCGATCACACCGTCGAGGTCGTCAACGCGCTGGACAAGAAGCCAGTCCTCGTGGGGCACTCGACCGGTGGCTTGCTGGCACAGATGCTCGCCGGCCAGGGCCTTTCGGCCGCGACGGTCGCGATCGACCCGGGGGTCTTCCGCGGAGTGCTGCCATTGCCGCCCTCGGTGCTCAGGTCCGCGGGCCCGTTCCTGGTCAACCCGCTCACGCGCCGTCGCGCGATCACCCTCACGTTCGATCAGTTCAAGTACGGCTGGACGAACGCGCTCGACGAGCAGGAATCGAAGGAGCTCTACGACAGTTTCCACGTCGCCGGCTCCGGGCTCGCGCTCGTGCAGATGGGCAACGCGAACCTCAACCCGTGGACGCAGGCGAAGGTGCACACGAAGAACCCCGACCGCGGTCCCCTGCTGATCATCGACGGCGAGAAGGACCACACGGTGCCGTGGGCAATCGCGCACGGGGCCTACAAGCGGCAGCGGCACAACCCCGCGGTGACGAAGATCGTGAAGATTCCGAACCGAGGGCACTCGCTCACCATCGACCACGGCTGGCGCGAGGTCGCGCAGACCGCGCTCGACTTCGTCGAGCGGTCCGTACGCGGCGGCGAGCTCGACGTTCCTCAGTCACAAGGTTCGCCCGCCTGAGATTCCGTCGGTGGAACCGACGACGCAGGCGTTCCTCGACAGGCTCGCCGCAGCGGGTGGTGCCCCTCTCTGCGAGATGTCTCCCCAGGAGGCGCGCGACGTGCTTCGCAGCGTGCAAACGAGCGTCGAGGTGCATCCGCCGCCGACCGTTGTCGAAGACCGCGTCATCTCCGGCGGCCCGACCGGCGAGGTCAACATCAGGATCGTTCCATCCACGACTTCGCGCCGCTCAATCCGATCGCCGATGCTCCCGCCGCGCGGGGCGTGATCGCTCAGGCAAGCGCCATTCTCCACAACGCCCTCACCGCATGGCCGGCTTACGAGCTCGGCTCGCCGATCCCTCCTGGCATCTCCGCAGAAGGGTGCGACACTGGGGGCCGTGTCCGACGCAGTCGAACGCGCGCACGAGGCATTCGCCCGCCAGGAATGGAGTGCTGCGCACTCCCTCCTGGCGAGCCAGGCGCACCTCGGAGGCGACGATCTCGAACTCCTCGCGGTGGCCGCGTATCTCGTCGGCCTCGACCACGAGAGCGGTCGCGCATGGGAGCGGGCGCACCTCGAGCACGTCCGCGCCGGTGACCACGACGGCGCGGCACGGTGCGCGGCATGGCTCGGGTTCTCGCTGCTGCTCCGTGGCGAAGATCGCGCACGCAAGCGGGTGGTTCGCGCGCGCCGCACGGCTCGTCGACGAGCACGACGCGGAGGGATCCGTGCGGGCGCTCCTCGTGTTGCAGGAGTTCCTCGTCGCATTGGACTACCGGCGACGTCGAGGGCGCGAGCAGGTTGGCCGACGCCACCTTCGTGGAGGCGCAACGCTGCGACGATGACGGTCTGGTCGCGCTCGCGCCTGCTCAGTCGCGGCGAGGCCGCGCTGCGCGCGACGCGAGACGGCACGTGGAATCCAAGTTGCTCGACGAGGCGATGGTCGTCGTCATGTCCGGTGAGGTGCCACCCATTCCGGCCGGCATCGTGTACTGCGCGGTGGTCGACACGTGCATGCGGATCTCCGACCTCCGACGCGCGGCAGAGTGGACGGACGCGCTCGATCGGTGGTGTGCGGCACAACCAGACCTCGTGCCGTTCCGTGGTCAATGCCTCGTCCATCGCGCGCCAGATCCTCCAGGCTCGCGGCGACTGGCCCGCCGCAGCGGACGCCGCCGAGCGCGCATGTCGGCGTCTCTCCGAACCCGCTCATCCCGCGCTCGGCCTCGCGCTCTACGAGCAAGGCGAGCTCCACCGGCTCCGCGGCAAGCTGCGCGAAGCCGAGCTCGCGTACCGGGCTGCGAGCGAGCAAGGGCGGGAACCGGCGCCAGGCATGGCGCTCCTGCGCCTCGCCCAGGGCCGGGTCGACGCGGCCATCAGCGCCGGGCGCCGCATGGTCGAGGAGAGCCGGGGACAACTCGAGTACCCGAAGATGCTCGCGGCGTACGTCGAGATCCTGATCGCCGCCGACGACCTCGACACCGCGCGCATGGTCGCCGACGAACTCGCGGGGATCGCGACGACGGCCGAGACGCCGCTCCCCCGTGCGACGGCCGGCTATGCGAGCGGCTCGGTGCTCCTGGCCGCAGATGAGCCGGCAGCCGCGCTGGTCGAGCTCCGACGCTCGTACGCCGCGTGGCGTGAACTCGAGGTGTCGTACGAGGCCGCCCGAGCTCGCGTCCAGATCGGCCTCACCTACCGGGCGATGGGCGACGAGGACGCGGCCGACCTCGAGCTCGAATCCGCGCGTGCGACCTTCGACCGACTCGACGCCGCGACTGATCTCGCCCGCGTCGTCCAGCTCCTGAGCTCCGCAGGCCAACGCAGTGCTTCGGAGCTGACCGACCGGGAGTGCGAGGTCCTTCGGCTCGTCGCCCGCGGCATGACGAATCGTGCGGTCGCTTCCACGCTGCACATCAGCCCGCACACCGTGGGTCGGCACCTGCAGAACGTCTTCACGAAGGTCGGCGTGACGTCGCGCGCGGCGGCGACGGCCTACGCCTACGAGCACGGCATCTTGTAGCCAGTGGTACGAATGCACCACGCGCCGGATCGCATGGAATGGCAGGTTCGGTCGATGCGCCCGCGCTCGTGGCTCCGTAGCGTCGGATCGACGAGGCACGAGAACGGAGCATCGACATGACGAGGCTGGACATGACGAGCGTTGACATGACGACCCGAACGACGAACGACGTGCTCGACGCCGTCCGCGACCTGGCGCCGACCATCGCGGCCCGCGCGCCCGAGATCGAGGCGGCGCGGCGCGTGCCGGCCGACCTCCTCGCACAGTTGATCGACGCGGGATGCTTCCAGCTGCTGCGGCCGCGCAGCCTCAACGGCATCGGCACGGACGTGCCGACAGCGCTCGAAGTCCTCGAGGCACTCGCGCGCGTCGATGCGTCGACCGGCTGGGTGGTCATGATCGGCTCCGGCTCCTGGCTCGACCTGGCCGGTCTGCCGCGTCACAGCTTGGACGCACTGTTCGCCGATGGCGACGCCATCGTCGCCGGCGCGTTCAACCCGACCGGTTCGATCGCGCCGGCCGACGGCGGCTTCCGAGTCAATGGGCGGTGGAGCTTCGCGAGTGGCTGTGAGCACGCCAACTGGATCTACGGAAACTGCGTCGAGCTCGACAGCGACGGCGGCGAGCCCCGTCTTCGCATCGCGGTGTTCGCGCCCGACCAGATCGTCATCGAGGACACATGGAGGGTGTCGGGCCTGCGCGGCACCGGAAGCCACCACTTCCACGTCGACGATGCGTTCGTACCCGCCGACCGAACGCTGATCGCGCTCGGCGACGAACCGACGATCGATGCACCGGTCGTGCGCATGCCCGTGGTCTCGTTCATCGGGCTCGCGATCGCGAGCGTCGCACTCGGCACGGCGCACGGCGCGCTCGACGACATCGTGGCCATCGCCACCGAGAAGGTGCCGCTGCTCGCGCACGGGGCGCTCGCCACGGACTCGGTGTTCCACGTCGAGCTCGCCACCGCCGACACCGACTTCCGTGCTGCTCGTTCACTCCTGCAGGACGTCGCGGGAGCTGCCTGGGACATGGCCGTCGCCGGTGAGCCGTTCGACGACGTGCAGCGAGCGCGCATGCGCGCCGCAGCGGTCTGGGTGACCGAACGGGCGGCGGCCGTGGTCGATGCCGCGTATCGGGCGGGCGGCGGCAGCTCGCTCTACGACGACTGCCCGCTGCAGCGACGACTCCGCGACGTGCACGCGATCACGCAGCACTTCGTGGTCAAGCAGGGCACCCTGGCGACCGCAGGGGCCGTCCTCGCGGGTCAGGCGCTCGACACGCCGGTCTTCTGATCATGGTGAACTGAGCGTTGCGCACTGGCTACGTTGGCCGTATGAGGTGGACGGTGATCGCGACGATCGACGTGCCGAATCTGGTCCTCGGCCAAGGCACGTTCGACGAGAGCGCGCTCGGGATGAGCGACGTCCTGGAGTCGAACCGTGGCGGAGTCCGGCGCGAAGTCACGCTGACGGTCGAGGCACCTGACGAGGCCGAAGCGCGGCGCCTCGCCGAAGAGCAACTCGTGAGTGGACTCGGCGCTCAGCTCTCCGGTGTTCCACAAGTCGAATCGATTCACGTCGAACCCGACGAGTAGCTCGGCCGGAACGCACTACGCCGGTCGTCCGTTCTCCTCACGCGATGGCCGCCACGTCGCCGAAGAAGCCGATCGCGGTCTGGATCCGACCGTCGGCGTCGAAGGTGACGACGTCGATTCCGGCGACGGCGACGCTGCCGTCCGGTCCGTTGACGGTCCAGCCGAAGCGGGCCTGGTCGTGGTGGGCGTCGACGGTCGTCGTGCGGGCGAGTGAGTGGCCGGGCATCTGGTCGCGCAGTCCGCCGATGGCGGCGGCGATCTGCTCGGGCCCCGTCGCGTCGACGAGCGGGTCGACGAGGCGGCCGTCGTCGACGAAGACGTCCTTGCCGAGGTCGGCGCGGACGTCGCCGTCCGCTTCGTTGAACATCACGACGTAACGGTCGATGGTGGCTTCGATGGTGTTGGCGGCGATGGTGGTGTTCTCGGTTGTCTGCATGGGAGTCATCGTGCACTGCTGCCCGTCCGGCGACGATTCCCTCTGAGGTAATGGTCCTGTGACGCTCGCCCGCATACCGTCGAACCCGTGACGACCATCTCGGCTACATCGCCGCGCCTCGGCGAGCTCCTGAAGATGTGGCGATCGAAGCGCCGCGTGAGCCAACTCGACCTCGCCAGCCAAGCGGGCGTGTCGCCCCGGCATCTCTCATTCGTCGAGACCGGCCGATCGAAGCCGAGCCGCGAGATGGTCCTGCACCTGGCCGAGCATCTCGACGTTCCGCTGCGCGATCGCAACGCGATGTTGACCGCAGCAGGCTTCGCGCCGGTGTACCGCGAGTCGGCGCTCGACGCCCCGGAGTTGGCGAGCGTCCGTCAGGCGATCGAGGTCATCCTCGCCAACCACGAGCCGTGCCCCGCCTTCGTCATCGACGGCGCGTGGAACCTCCTCGAGGCGAACGCCGGCGTCGCCGCGTTCCTGGACCTGATCGCACCCGAGCTCCTCGACCCACCGATGAACGTCATCCGCGCGAGCCTGCATCCGCGCGGCCTCTCGAGGTACATCGTGAACTTCGACGAATATGCCGCGCACGTGATCGAGCGGCTCAACCGCCAGCTCGCAACGACCGCCGATCCCGGGCTCGCGGCTCTTCTCGACGAGGTCATGACGTATCCCGACGTCGCGCGAGCGCTCGGTGACGGGGCGGTGCTCCCACCGCCGGCGGCGGTGCTCCCGATGCACTTCCGGCTCGACGACGGCACCGAGCTGCGCTTCTTCTCCACGATGACCGTGTTCGGCTCACCCCTCGATGTGACGATCGCCGAGCTCGCCATCGAGAGCTTCTTCCCCGCCGACGAGGCGACCGCGGCGCGCTTCCGCTGAGCGACGAGCCATCGCTCAGCGGTCGGGGGGCTCAGGCGTCGGGCCAGAGTGGTCCGTCCTCGGCGAATCCCGCTGGTTCGCCCCACTGGTTGCGGAAGGACACCTCACGGGCGGGCTGGCGGGCGGCGACGCCCCACCGTCCCGTCGGGTAGCCCAACGACAGCGCGCCGGCCATGTACCAGCCCGCGTCCTGGGGGACGCCCAGGATCTCGAGGGTCTCGTCGTTGTAGAACGCCAACGCCTGGGTGAGCGACGATCCGATGCCCTCGGCGCGGGCGGCGAGTTGCGCGCTCCACAACGCGGGGTAGATCGAACTGCCGCCCGGGTCGCCGCTGAACCCGAAGAGGTAGAGCGGCACCTCCTCGAAGTGATCGGCGAGCCACTGCGCCGACTTCTGGACCGCGAGCATCGACTTGGACTCCGCCGAATCGGGATCGGCGTGGGCCGCGGCGATGCGGTCCTTGTAGTAGCCGGTCCAGAGGCCGTCGATCGCTCGCTTGTAGATCGGCGCGATCGCAGCTTTGACCTCGACCGAATCGACGAGCAGGAACCGCCAGTTCTGTGCATTGCCCCCGCTCGGCGCGCGCACGGCAGCATCGAGGATCCGGGCCTGGGCGTCGAGTGGGATCGGTTGCGAAGTGACTCGACGCATCGCGCGGGTCGTGTAGAGCGCTTCTCGGACGTCCATCGAACCTCTCCTCGTCTACTCGTCGCCGAGCTGGTGCCGATCGCCCGGCGCCGCGCAGCAGGGGCAGCACCGCTTCTCCGTACGCCGCAAGCCCCTCTTCGTACGCGCGGCGGCTCGGGGAGGGCAGCCCGACGATGAACCCGGTGACACCGAGACCACTCAGTTCGTTCGCATGCTCGAAGAGCGCGTCGGAGGAGAAGCCGGTGCTTCCCGGGATGAACGGCACCATCGGGTACACGAGGACGTCGAACGACGAACGCCTTCCCTCGAGCCCGGTCCCCTCGCGACGGGCGGCGGCGCGCTCGTCGTCGAGGCGCGCGATCAGACGCCTGAGATCGTCGACGTCCTCGAGGTGCGCGGAACGGCGACGGTTGCCGAGTGCGCGCGGGTTGGGCAACGGCAACCAGCCATCGCCGAGGCGGGCGGCGCGTCGCAGGGCGCGTCCGGAGTTTCCGCCCACCCAGATCGGCGGACGGGGCTCTTGCACCGGCGCCGGTCGCATGGTGTTCCCACGCGCTTCGAAGCCATCGCCGGCGAAGCGCACCGATTCGCCCGACCACGCCGCGGTGATCGCGGTGATCGCTTCGTCGAAGCGATCGTTGCGGTCGTCGAAGTCGATGCCGAGGGCGCGGAACTCCCCCTCGAGGTAGCCCGCGCCGACACCGAGGTCCAACCGCCCACCGGAGAGCACGTCGAGGCTCGCAGCCGCCCGCGCCGCGAGGAACGGGTTGCGATACGGAAGCACACAGAGGTTGGTGAGCACGCGCAGTCGCGTCGTGGCGGCGGCCGCGAAGGAAAGCCCGACGAACGGATCGAGGGCCTGGTGGCCGCCACTCGAGAGCCAGTCGTCCTCGGGAAAGGGATGCTCGGTGGAGTACACGCCGTCGAAGCCGGCCGCCTCGGCCGCGCGAGCGACTGCGGCGACGCCCTCGGCGCTCACGAACTCCCTCCCGAGGTCGACGTGGTCGGTGGGCAGGGCGACGTAGACCTTCATGCGGTCACGATCGCACACGGACGGCTCGCTCGTCCGGAGCCGCGATGTGTGGGTTGCGTGGACCCGCGCCACTCGCCGGGCGCGGGTCCACGAACCGCCGCTCGTCATCCGATCGCGGTGCCGAGCCGCTCGCCCGTCATGAGGTCGTTCGTCCAGCCCCACTCGTACCAGGACGAACCCGTCCCCGCATCACCGCTGTCGCTCCACCCCTTGTGGATCCCCTCGGAGACGACGAGCGGCGCGGCACCGGTGAGGCCGACCCCGGCGACGCCTCGGTGGACGTGCACCACTCCGGCGTTGAAGACGGAGTCCACCATCTGGCCGGGCACGCCGACGGCGAGGTCCTGGACCCCGTCGCCGTCGAGATCGACGATCGACACCGCGAAGCCGGCGAGCCCATTGTCGACCGCCGGTCCGTCGAACTGCTGGGCGCGTGCCCCATCGAGGACGCCCGCGCTGCCGTAGGCCACGGCCGTCGCGCCCGCGCGCTTGGCGCTGCCGTTGGCGTTCGGGACACCGATGGCGAGATCGTCGCGGCCGTCGCCGTCGAGGTCGCCGGTGGCGAGGCTGCGCCCGAACGCGTCGCCGAACGACGGTGCGCCCGGGAGCGCCTCCCAGCCGGCGGTCACCACGGGACCGTCCGGCTGCAAGTTGGTGCCGTCCGACGAGTGCACGAACACTCCGTTGGCGCCGTCGCTCGCGACGGACTCGACCGCCAGGTCGGCGACGCCGTTGCCGTCGAAGTCACCGAACGCGAGCGCGGTGCCGAACCCGTCGCGGAACGCCGACGACCAACCCGCGAACGCGCCCCTGGCGAGGAGCTGCGATCCGGTCGTCGTGACCATGCCGACCGCGGACCCGCGCAGCAGCTGCACCGTCCCCGCGCCGCCGACCACCTGGCCGCTCGGCACCTGCGCGTCGCCGTCGGGCGCGCCGATGGCAAGGTCCTCGCGGCCATCACCGTCGACGTCACCGATCGCGAGCGCGTGGCCGTAGCGCGCCGCGGTGCGATTGTCGGTGCCGCAGCACTCCTTCACGATGCGCCCCGGGGTGACCAGCCCGACCGCGCTTCCGGGCACGACGTACACGAGCCCGACGTCTCCGTACAGCGAGCTGCTCTCCCAGTCCTCGCCCGGCGATCCGATGGCGAGGTCGTCGACGCCGTCGCCGTCGAGGTCGCCGCTCGCCAGTGCGACGCCGAACGCGTCGTTCTTCTCGGAGTGCTCGCCGACGTCTTCCTGGCGGATCCGAAGGTTCTTCACCGCGAGGTTCGAACCCACGCCACTCGGGGAGCCGTAGAACACGAACACCTCGCCGGCGCCGTCAGACCATCCGGCGGCGGCAACCGCGAGGTCGTCGTTGCCGTCACCGTCGAAGTCACCGCACGTGAGGGAGCTGCCGAAGCGCGCGCCTGCGCTCGGTGCGGTGACCGCGGCCGAGGTGAGCACGGTGTGCAGCAGGTCGCCGCCTATCGAGTACGAGACGACGACTGCACCGGCACCACCGACGTCGCGCACGGTCTCGCCGGGGGCGCCGGACAGCGAGGTCGCCGCGCCCGTCTCCGTTGAAGTCGCACGGCACGTCGGCGCCGGAGCTGGCGTCGGGGCGGCCATCGGCGACCTTGATGTCCCGGGTGCTCTGGGCCCCGGCCGGTGCGCCCTGGAGGGCAGTGATCAAGAGAGCGATGCAACCGAGCGTCGCGAGACAACGACGTAAGAACGCGGACATGGACATGGTGGTGGACCTCCTGCTCGAGTGCTGTCGGAGGTCCTGACCCGCAGGGGTCCTTGTCGCTTACACCCTCGGTTGCGCCCAGTCGACTTGCCTCAGATCGGAGCGTTCGGCGCCAGGGAGGCGGCGAGTGCCTTCACTGCACCTCGCTGACGACCGACACGCGCGAGCCGGCCTGGTAGTTCGGCATGTCGGCGACGGTCTTCTGCCCCGCCTCGCTCGCGAAAGCGGCGTGCATCGCCTCCTCGCTGTCGAAGGTCATCGAGATGACCCAGAACGCGTCGGGCGGCGACCCGTCGAAGTTCGTGAGCGCGCGTCCCCACTCGAAGGCGCGCAGGCCAGGCAGGTCGTTGACGAGCGGCACGTGCGTGTTGACGTAGTGGCTGACAAATGCCTCCGGATCCTCAGGATCCGAGAAGCTGATCGTGATCTTCACCGGCATGGGCGGTGTGTACCACCCGACCCGGTGCCCCGCAATCGAGCGATGGGACTTGCGGCCCTACCCCGTCGCGGCGTCGGCGCGCATGATGCCGACATGAGCGACTACGGCCTGAAGGTCCTCGGGCGCGAGGAGTGCGAAGCGCTCCTGCACACGCAGCGAGTTGGGCGCGTGGGCCTCGCCACTCCCACGCCACTCGTGTTGCCCGTCCAGTACGCGCTGTTCGACGGTGACGTGGTGTTCCGCACCGCGCCAGGCGAGAAGTTGATCGCCGCGGCGTTGGGCCGCACGGTGGCGTTCGAGATCGACGATTACGACGCGTCGGCGGGGACCGGCTGGAGCGTGATCGTCATCGGTGCCGCAGAAGAGGTCGTCGACAGGAAGGAGCTCGCCCGCGTTCGCGAGCTCGATCTCCAGCCGTGGGCAGGTGAATTCCGAGACCGCGTCGTGCGGATCCGCACCCTGGAGGTGAGCGGACGCCGCGTCGAACCTGGTGCCTGAATCAGCGCGACGAACGCCCCCTCCTCACGCGATGCTCATGAACACCCACTCGTCGCGCCGCAGCTCGGGCAGGCGTGGCACGAGCCGGCGCGCTGCATGATGTCGCCGCAGACGTGGCAGAGCACCGTCTCCGACGCGCGCATCACGTGCGTACCCGGGGTGAGCGGCGGCTCCGACGACGGCGTGATCGACGCCGACGGCGCCTGGTCGTCGAGCGGGAGCTCGACGTAGTTCACGGTCTCGTTGGCGATCGCCGCCTCCTCGACGCCCGGCAGCGTCGGTTGCGTGCGCTCCCCCACCGTGAGCACGCCCATGTCGCGACGCGTCTCGTAGTCGACGTACTCCACGACGAGACGCCGGAAGATGTAGTCGACCAGGCTGGTGGCGATGCGCAGGTCGGGGTCGTCGGTCATGCCGGCGGGCTCGAAGCGCATGTTGGTGAACTTCTCGGCGAACGCCTCGAGCGGCACCCCGTACTGCAGACCCAGGCTCAGCGAGATCGCGAACGCGTCCATGATCCCGGCGAGCGTCGAACCCTGCTTGGCGACCTTGAGGAACACCTCGCCCGGACGGCCGTCCTGGAACTCGCCGACGGTCGCGTATCCGTGGCAGTCGGCCACCCGGAACGAGAACGTCTTCGAGTTGCGCATGCGCGGCAGCTTCTGACGCACCGGCTCCTGCACGATCACGTGCTCGACGATGCGCTCGACCACCTGCGCGGGCGTGCCGCGTTGGCCAGCGCCTCCGGCGAACCGGTCTCGCCGCCCTTTTTCTGCGTGGCGAGCGGCTGGCCGACCTTGCAGTTGTCGCGGTAGATGGCGACCGCCTTGAGCCCGAGCCGCCACGCCTCGACGTGCAGCTCCTCGACGTCCTCGATTGTCGCCTCCTCCGGCATGTTCACCGTGTTGTGGTTCACGATGCCGTTGCCGACGAACGCGTGCGTCGAAGGCACCGAGACGTCGAACACCTCTCGATGACCGGCGTCGGCGACCGACGTGACCGGGCTGAAGTGCAGCTCGTCGTCGAGCACCGTCTGCAGCCACTGCGGCAGTACCACACCCGGCACGTTCGCCACCCGCTCAAGCGGCACGCCGGCTGACGTGCTGCGTCCGTGGGTCGCGGAGGAAGCCGAACTCGGTGCTGTACCCGCGAGCCCTTGCCCGCACACCGGAGCGGCCCTTCGGCAAGAGGGCGTAGAGCGCCCGCGGGTCGAGACCCGGGCACGACATCGGCGGTGTTGCGATCGACCGCTGATGTCGAGCGACGGCGAGCCGACGCGGCACGCGCCGCCTTCTCCGGCTCCAGGAACGGCACGAGCCAGACGAGGCGCTGGGCGTGCTCGCCCGTCGCGTAGACCTCGTCGTAGGTCTTGTCGTACTCCTTGTTGAACTTCGAGATCCGTGAATGCACGACACCGAGGTTGGTGAGCACCGCCTGGAGGTCGTCGAGCAGTGCGGGCGAGTCAAGGCAGATCGCCCACTTCGGCAGTGACGACGTCGTCACGTAGGCGTCGAGCGCGAGGCCCTGCAGGAACGCAGGAGCATCTCGCGCGGCGAACGCAGCACGGCGTCGGGGATGCGCTTCTCCGATGCGCGGGCGCCACAACCGAGGTACTCGAGGAACTCGACGATCGTCTTCGACGACACGACGACCACGCCGGGCACTTGCCGGGCTCGTGCACGATCGGGCGTCGACACCGAACTCCGACTGCCACGCCGCGCCACGCGCTCCAGCACTGCGTCGACGGAGTTGGTGATCGTGACCGTGTACGTGGCACGGTGCGTGTGCCCCTCGGACACGTAGGCGCCGAGCAGGAAGGCGAGCTCGGACGTCATCTCGGCGGGGAGCTCGACGTGCTTCTGGTTGCCGTAGCGCGCCGACGGTACGAAGTCGTCGAAGCGTGCGGGCAGCAGCGACCACATCTCCGAGCCGTACTGCACGGCAACCGAGTCGCCCTCGGCGATCTCGTCGAGTCGACGCCAGTCGATCCCGGCTTCGGTCGCCACGAGCAGCCGGTGGTTGAGCGTGCCGGTGACGCGGTGCCCCGACCGCAGCGCGACCTCGCGCACCGCGCGCAAACCGCCGTAGTAGAAGGCGTCGGTCTTCTGCGTGCCGTCGAGCGACGCGACCTCGATGATCTCGTCGCGGAACGAGTCGGGAGTCTCGCCGCGGTGCAGCGAGCCGATGCGCACGAGGCCGTCGCCCGTGGCGAGCAGCGTGTCACCGGTGACGCACTTGGAGATTGCCCCCGAGATGAACGGCTGCACTGCACCCATCATCTTCACGTGACCCATGTAGTGGATCGTGTTGTCGCCCATCGAGCACACGAACACTGGCAGGTGCTCGGCCTTGAAGTGCGGCGCCCCGAAGATCGTCTTGTGCTCGTTGATGTGTTCGACGATCGCGTCGGCCTCGTCACTCGAGTATCCGAGCTGACGGAGC
The DNA here is from genome assembly GCA_963835985.1 of uncultured Actinomycetes bacterium. Classification (GTDB taxonomy): domain Bacteria; phylum Actinomycetota; class Acidimicrobiia; order IMCC26256; family DASPTH01; genus DASUAS01. The sequence goes on from CAWIHV010000006.1 coordinate 415,781, forward strand.
GCCCGTGGGATCGTCTGGTTGACGATCAGCATGGTGCCGCCACCGACGAGCTTCTTGGCCTTGGTGAGCGCGAGATCGGGCTCGATGCCGGTGGTGTCACAATCGAGGGCCAACCCGATTGTGCCCGTCGGCGCCAAAACGCTGGCCTGCGAGTTGCGCACGCCGAAGGTCTCACCGAGCTCGACGGCTTCGTCCCACGCCTGCTGCGCGGCACCGAGCAACGCCGGCGGCACGAGGTCTTCGTCGATCTTCGCCGCCTCGGCGCGGTGCATGCGCAGCACGTTGTTCATGGCGTCGGCGTTCTCGGCGTAGCCGGCGAACGGACCCATCCGACCCGCAGTGCGCGCACTCGTCGCGTAGGCGTGCCCGGTCATCAGCGCGGTGAGCGCGGCCGCCCATGCCCGCCCGGCGTCGGAGTCATAGGGCATGCCCTGGGCCATGAGCAGAGCGCCGAGGTTGGCGTAGCCCAAGCCGAGCTGGCGGAACTTGCGGCTGTTCTCGGCGATCTTCTCGGTCGGGTAGTCGGCGTTGCCGACGAGGATCTCCTGCGCGGTGAACATCACCTCGACGGTGTGCTTGTAGCCCTCGACGTCGAAGGTGCCGTCGTCGCCGAGGTACTTCAGCAGGTTGATGCTGGCGAGGTTGCACGCCGAGTTGTCGATGTGCATGTATTCGCTACAAGGGTTGGAACCGTTGATGCGGCCGGTGTTGGGCGCGGTGTGCCACTTGTTGATCGTGGTGTCGTACTGCATGCCGGGGTCGGCGCACTCCCACGCGGCTTGTGAGATCTGACGGAACAGATCACGCGCCTTCACGGTACGGATGACCTCACCGGTGGTGACCGCCATCAGGTTCCAGTCGGCGTCGTCTCGACGGCTTGCATGAACTCGTCGGTGACGCGCACCGAGTTGTTGGCGTTCTGGTACTGGATCGAGTGCGAGTCGCGCCCGTCGAGGTCCATGTCGAAGCCGGCGTCGCGCAGCGCACGCGCCTTCTGCTCCTCGATCGACTTGCACCAGATGAACTCCTCGACGTCGGGGTGATCGGCGTTGAGGATGACCATCTTGGCGGCGCGGCGGGTCTTGCCCCCGCTCTTGATCGTGCCGGCCGACGCGTCGGCGCCGCGCATGAAGCTCACCGGACCGCTGGCGGTGCCGCCACCCTTGAGGTGCTCGTACGACGAGCGGATGTTGGAGAGGTTGATACCCGAGCCGGAGCCGCCCTTGAAGATCGTGCCTTCCTCGCGGTACCAGTTGAGGATGCCGTCCATCGTGTCTTCGACCGCGAGGATGAAACACGCCGAGCCTTGCTGCGGCACGCCCTTGACGCCGATGTTGAACCACACCGGCGAGTTGAACGCGGCGCGCTGGTTGACGAGGATCGCCTTGAGCTCGTTGCGGAAGGCGGCGCCCTCGGCTTCGTCGGTGAAGTAGCCGTCCTTCACGCCCCACGACGGTGATGGTGTCGGCGATGCGGTCGATCACCTGGCGCAGTGACGTCTCGCGCTCGTCGGTGCCGAGCGTGCCGCGGAAGTACTTCTGGGCGACGATGTTGGTGGCGTTCTGCGACCAGGTGACGGGGAACTCCACGTCGTCCTGGCGGAAGGCGTCGGTGCCGTCTTTCCAGTTCGGGATGTGCGCGTCGCGACGTTCCCACTCGACGGTGTCGTACGGGTGGACGCCCGGTTCCGTGAAGTGCCGACGGATCCCGATCCCGACCTGCTCCGGCGCCAGTGCCATGTGTGCGTCTCCCTCTCCGAGCCCTCTCCAGAGCTCAACACGGCTTCCCATTCTACTGGCCCGGAGAGCGCGGCTACCACAAGATGTTGTGGTGAGCGGCCCCCCAGACCCCACCAGGTGGTGGGATGACAAAGGTAGAACTACAGGAGTGTCATTGCAAGGGTTTCGCGCCAGAAACCTCGCGCGGCAACATCAACCTCACTGCAACGGCAGTTTGGGTGCCGTGGATTTCTGCAGCTCGGAGAGCTCGCGCTCGAAGTCTTCGACGTTGTCGAAACCCTTGTAGACCGAGGCGAAACGCATGTAGGAGACCAGATCGAGGTGCCGCAGCCCCTCGAGCACGGCCAGGCCGATGGTCTCGCTGCGCACCTGCGGGCCCGCGGCCCGGGCCTTCTCCTCGACCTCGTGGGCGAGCGCATCGATCGCCGCGTCGTCGATCGCACTCCCCGCCGCCGCGTGCTCGATGCCGGCCCGCAGCTTCGCCGGGTCGAACGGCACCGTGACCCCCGAGCGCTTCACCACCACCAGCGGCAGCTCCTCCACCCGCTCGTAGGTGGTGTACCGCTTCCCGCACGCCAGGCACTCCCGCCGGCGCCGCACGGAGGCGGCATCGTCGGCCGGGCGCGAGTCGACGACCTTGTCGTCGTCGGCCGAGCAGAACGGACAGCGCACCGCGCCACCGTATCGCCGTTTCCGCCCGGATCCAGGCAGCCGTCGAGCCCCCGTTCATGATGTGAGCACCCTCGGGAAGGACCCACGATGAAGATCGCCATCCTCGACGACTACCTCGACACGCTGCGTACGCTGGACTGCTTCCACGAGCTCGACGGCCACGACGTGACGGTGTGGAACGACCGCACCGCCGATGTGGACGTGCTCGCAGACCGCCTCGCCGATACCGAAGTGCTCGTGCTGATCCGTGAACGGACGCAGATCACCGCCGAGCTCCTCGAACGACTCCCCCGCCTGCGTCTGATCAGCCAGCGCAGCGTGTACCCGCACATCGACGTGGCCGCCTGCACCCGACACGGCATCGTGGTGTCGTCGGACATGCACGCGGACACGCCGTCGTACGCGACCGCCGAGCTCACCTGGGCGCTGATCCTGGCCGCCATGCGACAGATCCCGCGGCAGGCGGCGGCGCTGGCGCAGGGTCGCTGGCAGGTGGACATCGGCCACACCTTGCGTGACAAGACGCTCGGGATCTTCGGCTACGGCCGCCTCGGCAGCACAGTCGCCGGATACGGGAAGGCGTTCGGCATGGACGTGCAGGTGTGGTCGGGTGAGTCGTCGCTCGAGCGCGCGGCCGCCGACGGGTACGCCGTGACCGCCAGCAAAGCGGAGCTGTTCGAGACGAGCGACGTGGTGTCGGTGCACCTCCGGTTGGTGGACGCGACGCGAGGCGTGGTGACCGCCGACGACCTCGCGCGCATGCGCCCGAGCGCGCTGTTCGTGAACACCAGCCGCGCCGGATTGGTGGAACCGGACGCGCTGGTGAGCGCCTTGCGCGCCGGGCGACCGGGCATGGCGGCGGTCGACGTGTATGAGACCGAACCGATGCTCGACCCGCAGCACCCGCTGCTCACCATGGACAACGTGGTGTGCACGCCGCACATCGGCTACGTGACGCGCGACGAGTGGGAGCTCCAGTTCACAGATGTGTTCCGTCAGATCACCGCGTTCGCCGACCGGCAATGCGATCAACGTCGTGAACCCGGAGGTGCTGCGCTCCTGAAGTCACGACCCGCCGACTCAGCCGATCGCGACGGGGTTGATCGGGCTGCCCGCCGCGCCGGTGACGGGGAGGGCCCCGACGCTGAAGAAGAACTCGTAGCAGCGATCGGCTGCGAGCTCGGCCAGCTTGATGTGCTCCATGAGCGTGACGCCCCGCTTCACCAGCAACTCGATGTGCACCGCGAGAAACACGTTGTCGTCGAAGGGAATGGCCTCGATGGCCGCGTTGTCGGCGCCGACCGCGGCGATGTCGTGGTCGTCAACGAACGACACCGCGTCGACACCGAGACCGGGTTGCGCGAAGCCTTCCGCGCCGGTAGCGAACCGATCGAGCCAGCCGGTACGCACGAGCAGGATGTCGCCGGCGCGCACCGCCGTGCCCTGCGCTTCGGCGCACGCGTCGAGCTCGGCGCGGGTGATGACGTGGCCGGGCTCGAGCCAGTCGACACCCTGGTGCCCGGCGACATCGAGGAGGATGCCTCGACCGGCGAAGGTGCCAGTGGCCCGGATGTCGCAGTGCGGTGCACCGCTCGTGGCACTGAACTCGTCGCGCGCGAACCCGTTGTAGATGCCCTCGTCGGTGAACACGTGCGACAGCGCGTCCATGTGCGTGATGCTGTGCGACGCGAGGACGAGCACGTCTTCGTTGGCACCGACGCCGGGTGCAGCGCCCATGTTCGCGAACGGATCGGGATCGCTCGCGTTGCTGAGCGTGAGACGTTGGGGCGCGCCCCGGTGGTCGAGGATCGGCACGCCGTGCTTCTGGATCGGCAGCGACAAGCTGTAGACCTTGCCGGTCTTGCAGACCTGCGTAGCTGCGAGCACGCGCTCGGGGGTGAGCAGGTTGAGGGTGCCGCGCTCGTCGTCGGCGCCCCAGCGGCCCCAGTTGGTTCGGGTGTTGGTGGTGTCGGTGTCGGTCATGGCCCGAGTCTTGCCTGCATCATGCGAGCGCAGCCACGGCGGCCCGGCAAGCCGCGAGAAAAACGGGTGCCAGGGGCCGCCGTGGGCGAACTGTCGGGACGGTGATCAGCCGTCCCACGAGATGGTCTCTCCCGGGGTCAGCACGGTGCCGTGACGAGCGTCCGACAGCGCGTCGACGACCGGACGGGGGTCGTCGCCGGGAGCGAGGCGCTCGGCCACCGTCCACAGCGAGTCGCCGGGACGCACGACGGTGGTGGCTGCGTGGTGGGCTGGGTGGCGCTCGGGGGCAGCGGGGGTGGATCCCCCGAGCGCGGCACCCGCCCGGGCCATCACGACGAGCAACGCGACCACCATGAGGACGACGACGGCCCGCCGTCGCCAGTAGGTGGTGCGGCTGACGACCCGGGCCGAACCGGCGGCAACGGTTCGGCGAGGCGACGTCGTGGGTCGCGGCCTCGCCGTGGCCCGGGTCGTGATCGTGATGACACCTGCGTTCTGCACTTGATCTGGCTCCTGTTCGGTCCGCCGGAAGGAGCGAACCACGGGGGTGTGACACTTATCTTCGGAAGCCGGTTCGGGGAGCCGCCCGCTTCCGGGTCCCGACCGACTGGTGGGACCCGGCCCCTCGGGCACGCCGAACGCCTGTTCGCAGGTTCGCACGAACGCCCGTTCGAGTCAAGAGAAATTCCGAACGGGTGTTTGCCCCGAACACACGATCGTGGTACCGTCGATCGATGACCGATTTGACCCCCCGCCAGCGCCAGGTGCTCGAGTTCATCGACGCCGAGGTCCGCCACCGCGGCTACCCCCCGAGCGTGCGCGAGATCGGCGAGGCAGTGGGCCTCTCCTCCAGCTCCACGGTCCACGCGCACCTCGCCGCACTGCAGGACAAGGGCTACCTCACCCGCGACCCCACGAAGCCCCGTGCCCTCGAGGTGCACCTCGACCTCGAGTCGGGCGCGCCGATCGAGCGCCGGCCCGTGCGCCACGTGCCGCTCGTCGGCGACGTCGCCGCCGGTACCGGCGTCCTCGCGGCCGAGAACATCGAGGAGACCCTCCCGGTCCCCGAAGACTTCACCGGCGACGGCACGCTCTTCATGCTGCGCGTGCGCGGCGACTCGATGATCGAGGCCGGCATCTTCGACGGCGACTACGTCGTGGTACGCCAGCAGCCCGACGCCGAGGCCGGCGATACCGTGATCGCGGGCATCCCCGGCGAAGAGGCCACGGTCAAGACGTTCCTGCGCCGTCGCAACAAGATCGTGCTGCGGCCCGAGAACTCCACGATGGACGAGATGGTGTTCGACCCGAACGACGTCACCATCTACGGCAAGGTCGTCTCGCTCCTCCGCCGTCTGTAGCGCGAGGCGCTCGACGGGCGTCGTTGACGCACGGTTGACGCGCGAGCGCCGTCATCTCGCACCGGTTCTGTGATCATGGGCGTGTGGCGCGACGGTTCCTCCGCTCCCTGAGCATCGCTCTCATCGTGATCGCAACGTTGGTCGTCGCGCCAGCGGGTGCTGCCGGTCGCACCAGTGACATCCTCCGGCTCGAGGACTTCCCCTCTGGATGGCAGGCGACCCCGGTGCTGCCGTCGGACGACGACGCGCCCACAACCCCGGCCTGCGACGCGCTCGCGCAGCAACAGCGGAAGAGCATCGACACCATCGGCACTCCGAAGTTCGTCGATCCCAGTGCACCGTCGGAGTACAACGTCGTCGCCGCGTCCGTGACGACAATGCCTTCGCCACGAGCAGCGCGGCAACAGGTCGTCGCGCTGCTGAAGCGTCGCCTGTTCCAGTGCTTGATTGACGCCACCAACGCAAGCTTCGACTCCGAGAACGGAGGAGCGAAGGCGTCGACTGTCGTGCACGAGATCCGGATCCCGCACGCCGGCGCCCACGTGCACGCCCTCGCAGCCAGGACGACGGTCACGGGCTTCGCGGGGTTCGAGTACACGCAACAGGTCGTGTTCGTGCAGAACGGGACGCGCATCGTGACCCTGCACGTGGACACGGAGGATTCGGCTGACTACACCGCGTTGCGCAACCGTCTCGTGCCGCTCATCCAACACCGACTCCGCAACGGCGGAGCCCTGCACGTCTGATGGTGCTACGCCGCCTTGGCGGCGCGGCGCTCGCGCCAGTGTTGCGGCGCATTGAGCGCCTTCGCGATCTTGCTGTCACTTCCTCGGCGCTCGCGGACGCGCTCAGCCAGCTTGGCGAGCAGCCACGATCCCAGCGGGACGGCGATGGCGAGGATGACCCAACGGCGGATGCGACTCGAGAGCAGAAATCCCATGGGTACGTGTTACCCAAGTCAGCCGAGCGTCGAACGGAGCCCCGTTTTACGACCCGAGCACCTGTTTCGCGAGCTGCTGAGCCGCGGCGACTGCGCCGTCGACGTCGGTGGCCTTGTCGACGATGACCTCGAACGGCTGCTTGGTGCACACGAGGATGTTCGAGCCCTCGGCCGACTGCCGCACGTAGGCCTTCGTCCCGAGCCCGTCGAGTGGCTCCGAGTACTCGAGGGCCTCGAGTCCGTCGGCCGAGCAGGCGAACGACGACTGGCGCAGGAAGGTGACGTTCGGGACGAGCGCGGTCTCGTCAGCCGGGTAGAAGATGCACGACCCTTGCGCGACGACGGTCGCGCCGACGGCTGCGCTCGCGTCCGCCGCGGAGATCGGACAGGCTGGGCGCGATCCACCATTCGACGCACCGCTGGATCCGCCACACGTCTCAGCGACGAAGGTGGCGACGACCTTCGCCGCATTGCGAGCCGACTTGGCGTTGCCGCGCTTCGCGAGCAGCTTCAGGGCAGCCGCCACCTTCGCCGGCGGCTTGGTCTTGCCCAGCGCCGCGGCGTGCTCCCGGAGTGACGTGAGGTCGCTCGCGTCGATGTCATCCTGCGCCTGCGCGTCGCAGAAGCTGGGTACCTGAACCAACGCATCCGATCATCGGAACCAGGGCGCGATCTCGTCGGCGAACAGGCGCATGGAGCGGAGCACGTGCTCCTGAGCGACGCCCCCGACACCCATCCAGCACACGACGTTGCGCACGCCCGCGTCGCGCAGGATCCCGATCTTCTCGATGCAGCCGGCGGGATCGTCGAACACGAGGTTGGTGTCGACTTGGCGTTGCCAGTCGGCGTCGGGGATCTCGGGCGGCGTCGCCTCGCCCCCGTTGTCAGGAGTCGTGAGCGTGTCCCACTCCTCGATGGGTCGCACCGGCGCGCTGAGCGCAGCGAGGCGCGACATGTGCCACTCATACGGCTTGCGCTGGATGTCGTGCGCCTCCGCCTTGGACGGAGCGATGAACATGTAGAGCAGCACGATCGCCCGGTCGAGGATCAGATCGGTGTCGAGATCGGACTCCTCGACCAGCGACACGTACCGACGGATCATGTCGCCGGTCGCGCTCACCGGGGCGAACGGCGACGCCAGCGCGAGCGGCAGACCCCGGGCGATGGTCTCCTCGATGGGCGTGGTACCGCCCACGCTCATGAGCAGCACCTCCTCGGGACGCCGCACCGGTGCCGGCCACGTGCGCACGGGTGGGAAGCGGAAGAACTCGCCCTCGTAGCCGTGCCGCTCGCCGGTCCATGCGTCGAGGACGATGTCGAGGGACTCGGTGAAGCGGGCCTTCGTGGTGGCCTCCTCCACCTCGAACACCACGTTCTGGGGCCACTGGTAGCCGCGGCCGATGCAGAGGTCGGCGCGCCCGCCGCCGATGTGGTCGAGCAGCGCGGCGCGTTCGGCGAAGCGCAGCGGATGCGTGAGCGACTGGTTCACCACCGCGGCGCCGACGCGCACGCGCGACGTGCGTCCCAAGAGGTAGGTGGACATGTCGAGTGCGTCGGGGCACGCGCAGTAGTCGAAGAAGTGCTGCTCGGGCACCCACACGCTGTCGTAGCCGAGCGCCTCGGCGAGATCGACGCGCTCGAACTCCTCGGCGTACACCTGCTCGGTCGTCGTCCAGGGCGGGACCTGGAACGTGTGGTACGTGCCGAACCTCATGGCGCGGAGCCTATGAGGTCCACTTCGCAGTGCGTGCTAGCGCCTCCGCTAGCGCGGGCGCTGAGCGCGAGCGCTAGCAGCGACTCAGAAACGGCACCACCTCAGCGGGTCAGGCAAGGTCCAGGAAGCGAGCCAGGTTGTCGCGCATCACGAGCCTGGTGTCGTCATCGTTCAGGTTCCTCAGCTGACCGAGGTAGAGGTCGGGCTCGGGCAGCCCTTCCCCGTGCGGGAAGTCGGACCCGAACACGATCGGCTTGATGCCGACCGCCTCGACCACCCGGTCGACGTTCTCCTCGGGGAACGGCGCCACGAAGCAGTGGTCCTGGAAGTACTCGCTCGGACGCCGATCGAGCTTCCCCCACGTGGCGCGACGGCCCATGAGGAACGCGTGGTCGAGCTTGCGGATCGTGTACGGCACCCACACCGTGCCCTGCTCGGAGAGGAGCAGCTGCATCTTCGGGAAGCGTGCGAACCAGCCCTGCAGGATCGCGGCGCCGACGGTCTCCATCGCCGGACGGTCGCCGTAGTAGAAGGCCCACTGGAACGCGTCCATGTCGCCCAACATCACCTCGTCTTCGCTCCAGTCGAGACCCTGCGCGCCGTACCGGGTCACGGTGGCGAGGTGGGTGCAGAGCTTGATCCCGGCTTCGCTGCAGATCGACCAGAAGCGGTCGTTCTCGGGCCGGAACGGCGAGGTGTGCATCGACGGGCCCGTCGACGTCTGGATCACCTTCGGTACCTCGAGCTTCATGATCTCGTCGAGCAGCATCAGCGCGCCATCGGGATCGGCGAACGAGACGAACGGTGGCGTGAACAGCCGGCCTTCGTAGTTGTAACCCCACTCCGTGCCGAGGTAGCGGTTGAGCGCAGCCAGGTTGGCGTAGAGACCGTCGAAGTCGTCCTCGAACTCCACCTCCATCCCCGGCAGCGCCGCGTAGTTGACCGCGCACTGGATGCCCTGTGAGTCCATCACGGTGAGGCGATCAGCGGGGTTGTCGAGCTGGGGCTGCAGCTCACGGTAGTGCCGCGCGAATTCCTTGCGGCCCTCGGCGTCGAGGTCCTTGAGCGGGTTCAACCGGGTGAGCAGCGAACCCGGGATGACCTGGCCACCGTCGCTGGCGCCGAGGTCCTGCACCCCCACTTCCGCGAGCTGCTCGTTCGAACCCACCACCTGGTAGTTCTCGAACGTGAAGCGCGCCGGGCGACCGTTGTACGACATCACCGGAATGCCTCGGACTTTGCGATCGACGCGGATCGCCATCGTCGCGCTTGTCGGGATCGATGTAGCGCTCGTACGCGTCGAGGGCCGGCGTCGAGTGCTCGTCGGCGTCGTTGATGAGATACGGAAGCGCGCTCATCCAGTTGCTCCTTTTCCAATGTGCCACAGGCCCGCGGCTTGCAGCGCTGCCAACACTTCTCCACCCGCGTGCGACTGATCCTCGCCGTACCCGCGCGCGTCGTTCCACGTCCAGTGGAAGTAGCCCGTGCCTTGACCGTGCTCGCCGTGGTGGCTCACGAGCTCACCCACGGCGGACAGCTCGCGCCCGTGCTCGTCGACGGCGTCGAGCCAGATCGTGCGCATCCACTCGTGCTCGGGATCGAACTCACAACGACGCTCCCCGTCGACCAGCAACCCGTACGTGCCGTCGCGCACGAGGTACCCGGTGGTGACGACGTCACGTGCATCGCCGTCCCACAAGCACGGCAACGTGTAGGCGAGGAACATGTCGTCGGCGTCCTGCGTGCCGAACACGTACCCGATGCCGAACGGGCTGTACGGCGGACGCGTCGCCTGCGCAGGATCGCGCGGCGGCCGTGACGCGCCGCGCGGGGACGCCCGGCGCGCGCGGAGCCGGGCCGCGGCCCCCACGATCGGTCGCGCACCGAGTACGAGTCGATGTCGATGGTCTCGCCGTGGAGCACGATCTGCCCGGTGACGTGCATGCACTGGTCGAAGTGCCGTCCCCGCCAGAACGGCGCCACGCCGATCGGGTGGGAGTGCGGCGGTCGCAGACCCTCGAAGCACGAGGTCGGCCTCGAACGCGCCGGGATCGGAGCGGCGCACGCGGTACTTCGTGAGCGGCTCGAGCATCTCGAGGTGGTTGCCGTTCGGCAGCTCGACGTCGCGGAGGTCCATGCGGTCCGGATCGACCAACGGCAGACCCTCCTGCCGCACCTCGTGCAGCGCGCCCGCCGGCGACGCGTCCCACACCCACGCTCCGCCGTTGCAGACCCCCTGGTTGAACAGCACCTGGTTGTAGAACCAACCGCCGAGCTTGCGCTCGGGATGGTGGAACGACACCCAGAACGTCTCGGTCTCGTACGGATGATCGCTCACCGGATGGAACCCGTCGTCGTCGGGCGTCACCGGGACGATCTCTGGCATGTTCATCCGACCAACGCGGGCCAGCCGCGCTCGTACATCCCACCCGACGCCTCGCGCATCATCCAGTCGTCGCGCGTGAGCCGCGACCAGTGGTACAGCAGGTAGTCGTCGAGCTCCACCTTGCCCTCGCGCGCCGCCGACGCCAGCTCGACCCGACCGGCGTCCACGGTCACCGGCGTGCGCCCGAGCAGACGCCCGAGGTCGTCGAGCTCGCGCGCCTCGAAGAGCAGCCGGTTGCGGTCGAGCTCCTTCAGGTACTTCACCTGACGCGCCGGCGCCCTTGGCGAGGTTGGACACCGCGCGATCGTCGGCCCGATCGACGATGTCGCGCAGCTGCCCGAGCACCGCGTCGTACAGCGCCGCGTGCGGCAGCGGTGGCGCCTCGTCGAGCACCTCGCGCCCCGGAAGCTCGATCCCCATGGCGTCGGCCTGCGCGGTGAGGCGCATCCGCCGGTGGAGCATGTTCATGACCATCCCGCTGCCGTCGGCGTACCGGTCGACCGCCGCATCGACGACGCCCGCAGGGCCGAGCGGACGGGTCGTCCCCTCCCCCATGTCGGCGAGACCGAACCGCGGGCCGAGCCGCGCGCACGCGTTCAGGCGGTAGTACCGCACCCGCGCCGCGTCGACGTCGATGCCGCTCGCGGCTTCGTACTCGCGGAGGCGGGTCGGGAAGTCGGGCCAGCCCTGCTGCGTCGCCCGCCACGACAGCCACGCGATGTCGTCCATCGGATCGCCGACGTGCGCGAGCTCCCAGTCGACGATCGCGGTGACCTGTTCGCCGTCGTACATGAAGTTGCCGGGACCGGTGTCGCCCTGCACCAGGACCGGCTCGCCGTCGTAGTCGGGCACGTGATGCGAGCAGGTGCTCGAGCTGGGCGCGGCGCGAGCAGGTCGATCGGCTGCTCGCGGTCCTCGCGCTCGAACAACGTCTCTGATGCCGGCCAATTGGTCGCGCTGGTGCTCCCGCACGGAACGGATCGGACCGAAGCTCGGCAGGTCGAGCTCGCGCGCCGGCGTCGCGTGCCAGGTGGCGAGCTGGCGCATGAAGTCCTGCGCGACCGCCGACCGCGACGTCGGGATCACGCGGCGGCCGGAACCAGACCTGCCCGTCGGCACGGTCGACGAGGAACACGTCGAGGTCCTCGTCGACGCCCCAGACGTGCGGGATCGGGATGCCGAGCGGCTCGAGCGCGCGGTACACCTCGGCTTCGCGGGCGAAGCCCATGAAGGAACCGACGCCGCCCCGTCCGCCCCGCTGCAGGAACAGCGGCACGACCGCTCCGTCGCACCTCCACGTCGACGGCGAACCCGCTGCGGCCTCCGCCCGGCGACCTGCACGAGATCGACCACGTCCGCCCCGTCGCTCGATCCACGCGATCACCGGCGATCGTCACGGCGACTGCACGCGCGTCGTCAACCAACGGGCCACTCGAGGGGCAGGGTGTCGACCCCGGCGACGCCGCCGATGTGGAAGGTGACCTCGGCATCGGCACCGAGTGTGTACTCCGGGATGCGGCGGTGCCACTCCTCGACCGCGATCTGCAGCTCCAGGCGGGCGAGGTGGGAGCCGAGACAGCGGTGCGGGCCGGCGGCGAACGCGATGTGCCGGTTGTTGCTGCGGTCGATGTCGAAGACGCCGGCATCGGCGAACTGCTGCGGATCGCGGTCGGCGGCCGGGATCGAGAGGAGCACGCGGTCGCCGGCCTTCATCGGGCAGCCCGCGAACTCGACGTCGCGCGTGACGATCCGGTTGGTGGTGACGATCGAGTAGATCGCGGAGCGTCTCTTCGACGAACGCGGGGATGCGTTCCGGTTCCTCGGTCACCAGCCGGCGGTGCTCGGGGTGCGTCGCCAGGTGCAGGAACATGTACCCGAGCTCGCCGGCGACGGTGTCGAGGCCGGCGGCGTAGAGCAGGGTGCAGATCTGCTGCAGCTCGGACGTCGTCGAGCGGCCGCCCGTCGATCTCGAGGTCGAGGAGGTAGCTCACGATGTCGCCCTGGCGTTCGGCGCGCCGCTCGTCGAGCACCGTGTTCATGTACTCCGCCATCGCCATGATGTATCCGGCGCTCATCGACTGCTGCTCCGACGACGCCCATGCTCGTCGCCTCGCGGATGCGGTCGTGCACGGTGGCGAGGAAGTCGCCCACGCCACCCTTCGGCAGACCCATGAGGCGCAGGAAGATCATCGTCGGGTACTGGCGCGCGAAGTCGCGGTTCAGGTCGCAGCGGCCGCGGGCGACGAAGCGTCTCGATGAGCTCCACGCACCACGACCGGATCATCGGTTCGAGCGTCTCGACGACCTGCGGCGCGAACAGCGGCGTGAGGAGCTGGCGGTACTTGGTGTGCTCGGGCGGATCGAGCTCCTCGGGGATCATCCCGCGCACCGCATCGGCCTCGGCCGCGTCGATGAGCTTCGGGCCCTGGTACACGTGCAACACCGAGCGGCTCGAGAAGAGCTCGGGGTCGCGCAGGGCCGCGTGCACGTCGTCGTACCTCAGCAGGGTCCACACGTCCCAGTCCGCGGCGGCCTCGGTCGCCACGAACGCCCTCGACTCCTCGCGCAGCCGGTCCCAGGTCGTCCACGGATCGGCGACGAGGTCGGGGTCGTCGGTGTAGGTCCACGATCCCCGGTCGGGAGTCCCCATGCCGGAAGTCTTGGCACACCGTGCCAAAGCTCGCGCAACGGCGGCGTCGCGTGCGTCAGACGGTCTCGGTGGCGTGCAGGTGCCCGAGGAGGTCGAAGGCCTCGTCCAGCCGGAGCGAGAGGTCGGTGTCGCCGGCGGCGCGCGCAGCGTTTGAAGACGAACCAGATCACAGCGGCGAACGCAGCGGACAGGACGCCGACCTTCTCGTCGTCGTCGTCGCGAAGCCGAGGCGCACGCGCACCACCTCGTCGAGCGCCGCGGTCAGGGCGGGCAGGCGCTTGGCTCTCCGTCTCGATCACGTCGGGCGCGTCGCGCAGGATGACGCTCCAGAACTCGATCGCCTCGTTGCTCGAGGGCGCCGGTCGGCGTCGAGGGATCGCGGCTGTCGTGCATCTCGTGGAACCACGCATGGAACCCGTCGAGCAGGCTCTCACCGGCGGGTCGGACGAGGAGCGCCCGGCACATGCGGAGCGCCTCGCGCTCGGGCACCGCGGTGACGATGTCGCGGACGTTCCGGAAGTAGCGGAAGAACGTGCGGGCGGAGATGCCGGCTTCGTTGGCGATCTGCTCGACGGTGACGTCGTCGAGCCCGCGTTCACGATCAGCTCCAGCCCGGCGACCTCGATCCGGAGCGCCACCAGGATCCGCCGCCGCTCCCAGGCGCCCTGGTGCTCGGCCGCTTCCACGACTGCCATTCCCCCATCGTACGGCCATCCGGGGAGGGGCGACTTCCATCGATTGGCACGGTGTGCCAAGATCCCGGGAACTGACGGGATCGACCTTTCGGGGGGAAGGCTCATGCAGGTACTGGGAGTGAACCGGAAGGGCACGCACCGACGTGCGATCGTCGTGGCCGTCGCGGTGCTGGCGACCGCCACCGCTGCGCTCGCGAGTCGCGAGCCCGGTCGGCGCCCAGACCGGTGCGACCCCCGGCGTCACCGCCAAGGCGATCAAGCTCGGCTACATCTACTCCGAGGGTGGCCTCGCGGGGTCGACCTTCGCGCACGCCGACGACGGGTTCAACGCGCGCATCAAGGCGCGAGAACGCGAAGGGCGGCATCAACGGCCGGAAGATCGACCCCGTCCTCGTCGACGACAGCGGTACCACCAACAACCTCCAGGCGGCCAAGTCGCTGGTGGAGAACGACGACGTGTTCGCAGTGGTGAACAACTCGTCGTTCGCGTTCCTCAGCTACCGGTATCTGCTCGACAACGGCGTGCCGATGGTGGGCGGCGGCTACGACGGCAACGAGTACGGCCAGCCCGGGAACGAGAAGCTGATCTCGATCCTGGGCAACATCGCGCCGGTGTACGGCGCGCAGTACACGCCCGGTTTCGTGCAGCTGATGAAGAAGGCGGGCGCGACGAAGGTCGGGGTCGTCGCGTACGGAGCATCGGCGTCGTCGACCGCAGCCGCGAAGAACCTGCAGAAGTACGCAGTGCCCGCCGCGGGACTCGATCCTGCGTACACGAACACGACGGTCGAGTTCGGGACGACCGACGTGGGACCGCTCGTGCTGGGCATGAAGAACGCCGGCGTCGACGCCACGTACCTCCCGCTCGTGCTCTCGAGCAACCTGGCCATGATCCAGAACGCCGCGCAGAACAACCTCACGTTCAAGCTGGCGGTGCTCGCGACCGGGTACGGGCAGCCCTTGCTCGACGAACCGGCGTCGAAGACGATCGGCCCCGAAGTGCTGTTCGGACAGGTATGGGCACCGGTCGAGCTGAAGAACTCGGCCACCAAGAAGTTCCAGGCCGACCTGAAGAAGTACGGCGGCTACACCGGTGTACCCGACTTCGGCGTCTACACCGGTTACCTGACCGCCGACTTGGCCATCAAGGGCCTGCAGGCCGCGGGCAAGAACCTGACCCGCGAGGGCTTCATCACCGCGACCAAGGGCCTGGGGACGTGGGACGCGGCCGGCCTCGGCTGCCAACCGGTCGACGTGAGCGCGGCGGGCTTCGGCAAGCAGCCGCAGACGGCGTGCAGCTGGTACCTACAGATCAAGAACGGCAAGTTCGTGCTGTACCCGAGCAAGAAGCCGATCAAGGGCAAGCTGATCGAGGACGAGCATCAGCGGCGGATAGGGAGCATCATGTCGGTCGTGCACCCGCGACTCGACTACCACCTGGTCGACGCCGACAACCACTACTACGAGCCGCTCGACATGTTCGAGCAGTACATCGACCCGCGCCATCGCGACCGCACCTTCCGGGTCGAAGACACCGACGACGGCTTCAAGCGAGTGGTGTTCGACGGCCGGCCGTTCGGCTTCGTCGGTGGCGCGGGCCAGCGGCAACGGATCCGGCCGGGCGGGCTGCGGGCCAGCCTCCGCGGTGTTCCCGACCCCGAACCCGAAACCGTCGACGACAGCTATGCCGGCGATCCGTCGGCGCGCTCGCGCTCATGGACCGTCAGGGCATCGAAGCGGCGTTCATGTTCCCCAGCACCGGCGTGACCCTCGAGAACGTCCTCGAGGGCGATCCGGAGCTTCTGATGGCGCACTTCGACGCGTTCAACCGCTGGTTGCGCGACACGTGGGGCCTCGCGTACGCAGATCGCATCTTCTCCGCCGCGCCCATCAGCCTCGTCGAACCCAACTTCGCGGTGGTGCAGCTCGAGGCCGCCCTCGAGGCGGGAGCGAAGCTGATCCAGTTGCTGCCCGGCCCCGCGGTGTGGGGTCGGTCACCGGCCGATCCGGTGCACGACGGCTTCTGGAGCCGCGTGCAGGAGAGCGGCGCCATCGTCACCTTGCACCTCGGGAACTCGGGGTACCAGGAGCGCTACTCCGCCGACTGGGGCGAGCACCCGGATCCCGACGGCGTCCATGGCGATGGTCCCGGGCGGAGCGCGTACCAGTGGACCATGTACTACCGCGATCGACCGATCATGGAGACGCTCGCCAACCTGATCTACAACAACCTGTTCGGTCGCTTCCCAGGCGTCCGCGTCGCGAGCGTCGAGAACGGCGCCATCTGGGTGCCGTACCTGCTCGCGGCGATGGACAACATGAAGGGCATGGGCCGCAACGGACCGTGGCCCAACGGCTACGTCAAAGGGAAGCCGAGCGACATCTTCCGAGAGCATGTCTTCGTGTCGCCGCACCACTACGGCGACGACATCGGCGCGCTCATGGAGCTCCTCGGACCCAGCCAGGTGCTGTTCGGCTCCGATTTCCCTCACGGCGAAGGCATGTCCGACCTCGACGACTACCGCGACAAGGCGGAGGAGCTCGCGGCGAGGACGCA
Source organism: uncultured Actinomycetes bacterium (assembly GCA_963835985.1). GTDB lineage: Bacteria > Actinomycetota > Acidimicrobiia > IMCC26256 > DASPTH01 > DASUAS01. The sequence goes on from CAWIHV010000006.1 coordinate 432,478, forward strand.
ACAGCCCGATGATGTCGTCCGCATGGTCATGCGCGACAACGGCCTGCGCCTGCTCGGTCTCGACGCGTGACCGTGCCTGGACGCGAGGATCTGCTCGAGCGTCTCGCGATCCGCGAGCTGCTCGAGCGCTACATGCGTTACAACGACGACGGCGACCTCGACCGCATGCTCGCGTTGTTCGACGACGACGCGGTGTTCCAAGTCGTCGGCCGGGTCGCTCGGGGTCACGAGGAGCTGCGGGCGTTCTTCACCGTCGCCGGGTACGTCGAAGGCAAGCCGCGCTGGACCGACGACGGTGGCCTCTTCCTGCAGCCTCGCTCCGCGCACATCAGCTCGAACCCCGTCATCGACGTCGACGGCGCGAACGCCACCGCGGAGAGCGAGTTCCTGGTGGTGGGGCGCGACGAAGAGGGCCGGTCCAAGGTGCAACTCGTCGGCCGCTACCGCGATCGCTTGCGACGGCTGGCCGATGGACGGTGGGTCTTCACCAGCCGTACGGGCGTTTCCGTGGCTCGTCCCGGCGAGGCCGACCGCGACACGGAATGGCAGCGGGCGCTCGCGCGCATGGACCCGGCCGAACGGCAGAACCTGCGTACGTGAACGGTCGCGATCAGACGGCGGGACGGCTGACGGCCGGCGTGTCGTCGGTGGCGGCCTCGAGCACGTCAGCCTGCAGCAGTTCCTCGATGCGCGCGTCGTCGAGTCCGAGCACGTCGGTCGATATCGCGCGGGTGTGCTCGCCGTGGCGCGGCGCCGGTTCGGGTGGCGCCGGCTCGAGGTGATCGCTGCGAAAGCAGGCGCCTTCGACGAACAGCGGTTCCCAGCCGGGCTGGACGATCATCTGCACGAAGTCGTGCGCGTGCAGCTGGGGATCGCCCAGGAGGTCGAACGACGTGGCGACTGCCGCGGCCGGTACGCCTGCGGCCTGGAGCCGTTCCATCACCTGCGAGGCGGTGAGCGTGCCCGTCCACGACGCGACGAACTCATCGAGGAGCGCGTGTCGTCGTCGCAGTCTCGGCCGATCGTGCGGAAGAAGGCCGACCGGTCGCGATAGTCGTCGCGCACCGCGATCAGGCACCAGCTGTCGTCGTCGACGGTCGGATAGACACCGCACGGGCGCCCGTCCTCGCAATGGTTCCCCCGCGCGTCGACGGATCCGGGCTCGAGGCTCTCCTGGAGCACCAGCTCCGCGAGCTGGTTCACGACTGCGTCGGCCTGCGACAGCCGGATGTGACGGCTCTGCCGCGCGCCCAGGCAGGCGAGGGCCGCCAGCGCGGCGAGCCGCGCGGTGAACTGGTCGGGGAAGAAGATGGGGTTCTCGGCGAAGCCGGTGTCGGTGTCGGGGTAGCGCCACAGCCAGGTCTGACCACCGATGCTGCGCGCGTGCGAGCCGAACCCACGCCAGTCGCTCCACGGTCCCGAGCCGCCGAACAGCTGGGTGCTCACCAGGATCACCTCGGGATTCGCCTGCCGCAACGCGTCGATGTCCAGGCCGAGGTGGTCGAGCGCGCCCGGCCCGAGGTTCTCGACCACGATGTCGCTCTCGGCGATGAGGTCGAGCACCAGACGGCGACCGTCGTCCGACGTGAGGTCCACGCCGAAGCTGCGCTTTCCCCGGTTGATGCTGACGAACTGCGACGACATGTTCGCAGCACCGCCGAAGACGCGGCTCTGGTCGGGGAACGCCCGACTCTCGACGCGGATGACGTCGGCGCCGTGGTCGCGGAACAGCTTGCCGGTCTCCGGCCCGGCCATCAGCTGCGTGAACTCCACCACGCGGACGCCGGCGAGCGGAAGCTGTCCCGCGGCCGCGCGTGGGCGAACCGTGAAGCGCGGCGTGGCGAAGGGCGAGTCCCCGGACAGCACTTCGGAGTCGGCGAGACGACGGAAACCGACGCGTCGATCGTCGAACTCCCAGTACCCCGAGGGCACGGTTCCCCGCCGTCCGTCGACCATGGTGTCGACGAACGTGCCGCGCCGACGGAGCGGCTCGCTCGCGAGCAGCTGGCGCGGCGACAGCACCGGTGTGGCCGGCACGCCGCGTCGTTGCGCCTCTTCGCAGATCGCCTCGGTCGTGGTGTCGGCGAAGAGCGGCGCGTAGATCGACTCCATCACGTCGGGGTGGAGCAGCCGACCGACGTAGGTCTCGAGGTCGTCGTCGTCGTGCAGCGCCGGCGGATCGCCCACCCAGTCTCGCAGGGCGCTCCACTGGCGATGGCTGACGACCAGCGGGCGCACGAGCCCGTCGCGCGTCGGGAACGCGGGATGACCGGGCGCCACCGTCCCCCGCGTGTCGCCGCCGACGCTCGCGCCCGGGAGGAAGGTGTCGGTGGTCTGGATGAACGCTTCGTGGATCGACAGGTCGATGTGGTCGCCCTCGCCGACGACGGCCCGGTTCCAGATCGCGACCAGCGCGAGGTGGGCGCCCATGGCGGCCGCGACCTCGAACGCGGGTTGTCCCGGCGGGAGGAGCGGCGGTCGATCGGGCAGGCGGCACCGCGCGAGCTGTCCCGACAGCGCGTAGACCACGGCGTGGGTTCCGACGAAGGACGCGTACGGCCCAGTCGTCCCGAAGGGCGACGACGAGACGATCACGAGTTGCCGGTGCTCGTCGCGGACCGCGCTGACGTCGACCCCGGAGCTCCCCGAGTCGAACCAGACGTCGGCGTCGGCGAGGAGCGCGCGCAGCTGGCGCGGGTCGTCGCACAGGACCGATCGCTTGTTGGCATGGCGGGTCGCCGCCAACGCGTCGAGCCGGTGCAGGAGTGCGGTCGACGCGGATGACGTCGGCACCCAGGTCGGCGAGCAGGCGTGCGCTGCTCCACGACGGGGAGTCGGTGGTGTCGACGACCCGCAGGCCGGCGAGGGGCAGGTCGTCGAGCATCAGTGGGCCGCGAGGAACTCCATCGCGTCGGGGATGGCCTGCGGATCCTGCAGGAAGAAGATGTGGCCGCCCTCGTAGAAGCGCAGGTCGGCGCCAGGGATGAGCTCGGCGATCTTCTCGCTGTTCGCGGGCGGCGCGATGTGGTCGTACTTGCCGCACGCGACCAGGGTCGGGCAGGTGATGTTGCCGAGCCGGTCGAGCACATCGAGTCGGCTGCGGGCGTCGAGCTGCGCCTGCTCACCGCGACGTACCTCCTCCGACGTCTCGGCTCCCTGCATGGCCGTGATCATGTCGACGAGCGCGCGTGCGTCGTCGTGCTCGGCGAGGTACTCGGGGGTGAAGCGACCGTCGAGCAGCTTGGGCGCGAGCGCCTTCGCCTCTTCGGGCGGCATGTCGGCGAGCGTGTGGAGCGGGTACGACGCGAAGTCGCCGCCGGGTGACGTGCAGATGAGCGCAAGCCGCTCGACCCGCTCGGGCCACGTGACCGCGAACTCCTGCGCCACCATCCCGCCGAAGCTGGTGCCGACGGCGCGGCACGAGTCCCACCCGATGGCGTCGAGCAGCGCGGCGGCGTCGGCCGCGTAGTCGGCCATCTCGTACGGCGCGGGCGGGATCTCGGTCTGGCCGAGCCCACGCTGGTCGAAGGCGACGACATCGAACTCCTTCGCCCAGCCGTCGACCATCATCCCCGACTTGGCCAGCGTCTGACCGCTGCCCTGGAAGTAGAGGAGACGAGGGCCGCTCCCCCGCTGCTCGTAGTAGATGTCGATCCCGTTGGCGTGAATCGTGGGCACGAGCGGACCCTACGCCACTCCTACGAACCGTCCCAAGACCTCGTAGCACTGCTCGACCGACGCCCGGGTGACGAACTCGCCCTGCGTGTGCGCGATCTCGGGGTCGCCGGGACCGAAGTTGACCGCGGGGACGCCCATCGCCGCGAAGCGGGCGACGTCGGTCCACCCCAGCTTGGGCCGCACCGGCAGCGAGAGGCCGCTGACGAACTCGTCGACCAGCGGGTCGGTGAGGTTGGGCGGTGCCGCGATCTGCGCCTGGAGGATCTCGATGTCGTCGGCGCCGTCGAGCAGCTCGCGCACCTGCGCTTCCGCCTCCTCGGGCGAGTACTTCGGCGCGAAGCGACGGTTCACGGTGATGGTGCAGCGATCGGGCACGACGTTGTGCTTGCCCTGGACGCCACCTTCGATGCCGACGACCTGGAACGACTCGCGGAACTGCAACCCGTCGACGTCGACGATGTCGGTCTCGTGCTCGGCGAGCCGCGCCAACACGTCGGACGCGGCGTGGATCGCATTGCTCCCCATCCACGGACGCGCCGCGTGCGCGCGCTCACCGTCGAAGCCGGCCTTGGCGACCAGGACGCCCTGGCACCCGGCCTCGACCCAGCCGTCGGTGGGCTCGAGCAGCACCGCGAAGTCGGCGGCGAGCAGCTCGGGCTGGGCGCGCATCACGATGCCGAGCCCGTTGAACTCGTCGCGCACCTCCTCGGCCTCGTAGAAGACGAAGGTCGACGTCATGCGTGGCTCGCGACGAATCAGCGTGCAGCTCCTCGGCGATGCGCAGCAGCACCGCGAGACCGCTCTTCATGTCGGCGGAGCCGAGCCCGAACAGCGTGTCGCCCTCGACGCGCGGCACCTCGTTGCCCGCGTTGGCGGGCACGGTGTCGAGGTGACCGCCGAGCAGGACGCGACGGTCGCGCCCGAGCTGCGTGCGCACGACGATGTTGTGCTCGACCCGGTCGATGGCGAGCGACGGCGCGCGCTCGCGCAGGCGCGCCTCGACCAGGTCGGCGAGCTCGGCCTCGTGGTGGCTCTCCGATCGCACCGCGACCAGCGCGGTGGTGAGCTCGAAGAGATCCTCGGCCGGAGTGGCGAGGACGCGCTGCGTCACGTCGAGACGCCGTGCTCGCGCAGGATGTCGTTGAGCTTGGCCTTGTCGTGACGCTCACCCTCGGTGAGGCGTCGGATGATCAGCGCGCACGGGAGCATGAAGTCGCCACCGGGGAAGGTGCGGAGCCGGCCGGCCTGAACGACGATGCACCACGGGGGCACGATGCCGCGGGAGACCTCGTCACCAGTTTCGGCATCGATCACCGGGATGCCCGGATTGAGGATCACGCCTTCGGCGAGGACCGAGCCGTCACCCACTTGGGCGCCCTGGGTCACCATGCACCGACTTCCGATGGTGCAGTCGTTCCCGATCACCACTGGAGCGGCCTGCGGGGGCTCGAGGACACCACCGATGCCGACGCCACCGGAGAGATGCACGCGCTCGCCGATCTGCGCACACGAGCCCACGGTCGCCCACGTGTCGACCATCGTCTCCGCCCCGACGCGCGCACCGATGTTGACGTAGCTCGGCATCAGGATCACACCGGGCGCCAGATAGGAGCCCCACCGGGCCGATGCGCCGGGGACGACCCGTACGCCCTGGCGCTGGAAGTGGCGCTTCAGCGGGATCTTGTCGGCGTACTCGAACGGCCCGAGCTCGATGGTCTCCATGTGGGAGAGGCGGAACAGCAAGAGCACCGCGTACTTGAGCCACTCGTGGACGACGACCTCGTCGCCGACCACCTCGGCCACGCGGGCCTCGCCGGTGTCGAGCAGCTCGACCGCCTGTAGGACCGCGGCGCGGGCATCGCCCTCGGGGAGCACCGCGAACAGGTCGTCGCGACCCTCCCACAGTGCAGTGATCGTCTTCGCGAGCGCTTCCGGTGACTCAGCCATGGGTCAGAGGCTATTTGGTGGCCCGTTCGCAGAGGAGTTGAATCTGCTCGTCGGTGAGGGTCAGCGCCACCCGCACGTGGTCGCCGCTCGCGGTGCCGTAGAAGTCGCCGGGGGCGACGACGAGGCCGGTGGTGGCGAGCTCCTCGGCGATGGCCCAGCCGTCACGCGCGCGGTCGGCGTCGCGGAGCCACAGGTAGAAGGTGGACGTGCCCCCGTCGTGCACGAGACCGCGCGATTCGAGCGCGGGCAACGCCACCGCCCGCCGGCGCGCGTAGCGGGTCTGCTGCTCGCGCACGTGTTCGTCGTCACCCAGTGCAGCCGCGGCCGCGGCCTGGATCGGTGACGGCATCATCAACCCGCCGTGCTTGCGCATCTCGCCGAGGTATCCGACCAGCGCCCGGTCACCGGCGATGAACCCCGCTCGGAGACCGGCCATGTTCGAGCGCTTCGACAGCGAGTGGACGACGAGCACCCCGTCGGCGCCGGCGTGCAGTGCCGTGACCGGCACCGTCGGGCGTGCCGTCGGCGTCGTAGGTGAACTCGGCGTAGCACTCGTCGCTGGCGACCACGATCCCCCGTGCCCGCGCCCACTCGACCGCGTCGAGCATGCCCTGAGGCGTCGCCACCGCCCCGGTCGGGTTGCTCGGGTCGTTGAGCCAGAGCACGAGGGCGCGATCGGCATCGGCCGGGTCGACGCGACCGAGATCGAGGTGCCACTCGTCGTCGACGGGGACCGGCACCGCACGCAGACCCGCGAGCAGCGCGCCCATCTCGTAGGTCGGGTACGCGACCGCCGGGTACAGCACTGTGTCGCGCGACGGGTCGCGCAGCGACAGCATCCGCGGCAGGGAGGCGACGGCCTCCTTGGTGCCGATGCACGCGATCACGTCGTCGGGGGTGAGCGCGGAGCCGAAGCGACGCTCGACCCATCCGACCGCGGCCTCCCGGAAACCGGGGCTGCCGATGGTCGCCGGGTAGCCGGTGGCGCCGGGCGCGGCCTGCGCGAGCGCGTCGAGCACGACGTCGGGCATGGGATCGACCGGTGTGCCCACCGACGCATCGAGGATCCCACCGGGAACCGCGGCCGCGGTGGCGCGGTTCGGCCCGAGGCGGTCGTGCGGGTACGGCGGCGGGACGAAGGCCGGCTGGTTCGAGGGCATCGGCCGCAGGCTAACGGTCGCTTTCTCGCAACGCCTTGGTGTCCGGCTCTTGGTACGTCTCGATGCGCGCACGCCCGCGATCCTTCGCGGTGTACATCGCGAAGTCGGCGCGCCGGAGCAACTCGGCGGCGCTGGCGGCGTCGCCGTCGTCGGCTCCGGCGATGCCGATGCTGACCGTCGTGACCAGGGTGTTGCCGTCGAAGTCGACCGGTTCGGCGACGACGGCCAGGAGCCGTTCCGCGACCTGCATCGCCTCGCTCGGATCGTGGAGGTCGGCCAGGATGGCGGCGAACTCGTCGCCGCCGAGGCGACCCACGCTGTCGGACGGACGCAGCGTCTGCTGCAGCCGCTGGCCGACGACTTGCAGCAGCCGGTCGCCGATGTCGTGCCCGAGGTTGTCGTTCACGGTCTTGAAGCGGTCGAGATCCAGATAGAGCACCGCGAGCGACGACTGGTGACGGCGGATGCGCGCGAGCGCGGCCTCGAGGCGGTCGAGCAGCAGCACCCGGTTGGGCAGTCCGGTGAGCGGATCGTGCAACGCACGGTGGCTGAGGAACGCCTCCCGCACCTTCAACGCAGTCACGTCACGCGCGATGCCGGTGGCGGCGATCACCTCACCCGACGAGTTGCGCAGCGGCACCACCTTGTGTTCGGTCCAGATCTGCGTGCCGTCGCGCCGCACCATGCGCAGCTGCAGCGAGCGCACGCCGTCGACACCTTCGCGACCGAGCGTGCGCACCTCGTCGACGTCGTCGTCGTGGGTGACCTTGATGATGAGCGACGGGTCGTCGTAGAACTCCTGCGGGGTGTAGCCCAGCGCGGCCTCGACCGCGGGGTTCACGTAGTCGAACCGCGGCGAAGCACCGACGCTGAAGCGGTACACGACGTCGGCCGCGTTCTCGGCGATGAGCCGGAAGCGCTCCTCCGATGCGCGGCAGGGCGCGCTCGGCACGCCGTTCGGTGGTGGTGTCGAAGAACGAGCAGATCACACCCATGATCGTGCCGTCGTCGTCGCGCAGCGGTTGCGTGGCCACGGTGAGCCACACCGTGCCCGGGTACTCGCTCGACCGGACGCCCATCACGAAACCGCTGAGCGTCTCCCCCGTGCGCAACGTGCGCACCGACGGGATGTCGGTGAGCTCCAGTGGTACGCCGTCCGCGTCGACGAGATCGAACCTGTGCGTGAACAGCCTTTGCTCGTAGTCGAGCGGCTCGCCGAGCACCGACAGGTCGTCACGCGCGCGCGCTGGTTGGCGAGCAGGATCTTGCCCTCGACGTCGAACACCACGACCGCGACCTCGAGTGCATCCAGCAGCTGTTCGGTCGGGAGCGCGGTGAACTCTTCGGTCACGCTCGCTGGTTGACGACGAACTCGCCAAAGCGAGTGACAGCGGGGGCGGGCAATCGTGCTCGCAACCGACTCCCGCCCTCCGAGTGCACTTCCACCAACACCTCGCCCTCCCGGTGCAATGCGGCGACCACGTCGCCCCGCTCGTACGGCACCAGCAACTCCACGATAGGAGCGAGTGATCTCAATCGGGCGGCCAGGGTGTCCAAGAGCACACTTGTGCCGTCACCTGTGACCGCCGACACGACGACGGCCTGCGGGTGGGCGACGAGCAGGCCCTTCACGTCTTCGGCGGCCGCGATGTCGGCCTTGTTCAGCACGAGCAACTCGGGGACCTGTCCCGCGCCGATGTCGCGCAGCACCTTGCCCACCGCTTCGATCTGCTGCTCGGCATCGGACGAACCGGCGTCGACGACGTGGAGGAGGAGATCGGCGTCGACGACCTCCTCGAGGGTCGACTGGAACGACTCGACCAGCTGGTGCGGGAGGCGCTGCACGAACCCGACGGTGTCGGACGCGAGCACGGTCTCCCCACCGGGGAGCCGCAACTGGCGGGTGGTGGGATCGAGGGTGGAGAAGAGCCGGTCCTCGACGAGGACGTCGGCGTCGGTGAGGCGGTTGAGCAGGGTGGACTTGCCCGCGTTGGTGTAGCCGACCAGCGCGACGGTGGACCGGGCGCTGCGGCGACGGCTCTTGCGTTGCGTGTCGCGGTTCTTGGCCAGGGTCTGCAGCTCGCGCTCCAGACGCGCGATGCGCGTCTGGATCCGCCGCCGGTCGACCTCGAGTTGGGTCTCGCCGGGGCCACGGTTGCCCACCAGTCCGCCGCGGGCGCCACCGCCGGCGCCTTGCTGGCTGAGCTGGAGGCCGCGACCGCGCAGGCGCGGGAGGCGGTAGCGGAGCTGCGCCAGCTCCACCTGCACCATGCCCTCCTGGCTGCGCGCGTGCTGGGCGAAGATGTCGAGGATCAGCGCGACGCGGTCGACGACGTCGACCTTGAACAGCTTCTCGAGGTTGCGTTGCTGCGCGGGCGTGAGCTCGTCGTCGAAGACCACGAGGTCGACGTCGAGCGCGTCGGCGAGCTCCTGCATCTCCTTCGCCTTGCCCGAGCCGATGTAGGTGGCGGGGTCGGGCGTGTCGCGGCGTTGCAGCACGAGCTCGACCGGATCGGCACCCGCGGTGTCGACGAGCAACGCGAGCTCCTCGAGCGACGCCTGGGCGGCTTCCGCGTCGCGCGTGCCGATGCCGGTGCCGACGAGCAGCGCGCGTTGGCGCAGGACGTCGAGATCGACCTCGGTTGCGGTGAGGCGCCGGCGACTCACGAGAGATCACCGCCCTCCAGGTTGACGGCTACGTCGAAGACGTGCACGACCGGACCGCCGAGGCGGATGGTGTCCCGGCCCTCACCAGGCAGCTCGACGGTGAGGTCGCCGCCGGGCACGTGCACGGTGACGCGGTCACCGACCAGGCCACGCCGGTGCGCGACCGTGGCGGTGGCGCACGCGCCGGTGCCGCAGCTGAGGGTCTCCCCCACTCCCCGCTCCCACACCCGCATGTCGAGCTCGTCGGTGGCGCCCGGCGTGACCCGGACGAACTCCACGTTGGTGCGCTTCGGGAAGCGCTCGTCGACCTCGAGGTGGGGGCCGTGCTGGGTGACCCGCGCGGTGGCGGGGTCGTCGACGAAGAGCACGAGGTGAGGGTTCCCCATGCCGGCGGCATCCCCCTCGTAGTGCGTGCCGTGGAAGTCAGCGGTGATGCCGAACGGCGAGTCGACGGCGACGGGGATCCGCGCGGGGTCGAAGGTCACGGGACCCATGTCGACGGTGGCGTGCGTGACCTGGTTGGTGGCGGGGTCGCGGGTGAGCTCGACCTGGCGGCGGCCGCCGCCGGTGTCGACCACGAGCGTGCCGTCGGCGCCGAGCCCGTCGCGTGCCGCGACCCAGGCGAGGGTGCGCATGCCGTTGCCGCTCATCTCGGCGATGCCACCGTCGGCGTTGAAGAGCAGCATCTCGGCGTCGGCACCGTTGTCGCCGGGCTCGACGACGATGAGACCGTCGGCACCTACTCCGGCATGACGATCGCAGAGCGCGCGCGGCCTGCGGGGCCGTCACGCCGACGACCCCGAGATCATCACCGAGCCACGACGCCACGAGGAAGTCGTTGCCGGTCGTGTGGAGCTTGGACAGCCGGAAGGCGGTCATGCGCTCCAGCTTGCCAGGAGGGCGGGCAGGACCGTGCACGGATTCCCGACCGCGCCGAACCAGGTGATGCGGGGATCTCGGCGGAACCACATGCGCTGGCGGCGGGCGAACTGGCGGGTGCGCACCACGGCGGCGTCGAGGGCGGCGTCGAGCGAATCGCCGCGGTCGAGGTGGCCGAGCACCTCCCGGTACCCGATGGCCTGCGCCGCGGTGCGGGAGAGCGCGCCGCGTTCGCGCAACGCGCGCACCTCGTCGACCAGTCCCGCATCCCGCATGACGGCGACGCGAGTGGCGATGCGCGCGTTGAGCACGTCGCGCGACAGCCACACGCCGGCGACGCGCACCGGGAACGTGGTCTCGCCGTAGGTCTGGATGCCGCGGCCGAACGACGAGAACGGCTGCCCGGTGAGCTCGATCACCTCGAGCGCGCGGACGGTCCGACGGATGTTGCCGGGCTCCACCGTTGCGGCGGCCTCGGGATCGAGGCGCGCGAGCTCGGCGTACAGACCAGCCCCTCCGAAGTCCGTGGCGGTGCGCGCCATGATCGCGTCGCGGCACGGCGCGGTCCTCGGGCGGGAACGTCAACGGGTCGATGACCGCCTGCACGTAGAGCCCGGTGCCACCGACGAGCAGGGCGCGCTTGCCGCGCGCTTCGATGTCGGCGACGGCGGCGCGGCGCTTCCTCCTGGAAGCGGACGACCGACCACTCTTCGGTGGGGTCGGCGACGTCGATCAGGTGGTGCGGCACCACGGCGCGTTCGGCGGGCGTGGGCTTGGCGGTCCCGATGTCGAGGCCCCGGTAGACCTGCATGGAATCGATCGAGACCAGCTCGACGTCGCCGAAGGCGCTCGCCACCTCGAGCGCCAGCGCCGACTTCCCGGAAGCGGTGGGACCGACGATCGCGAGGTGCGGACGCGTCACGAACGTGCGGTCACGCAGGCGCAGCGACGACGGGGATGCGGATGCGAGCTGGACGGGGTGCGGGCTTGGCGCCGACCAGGTCTCCACGCAACCAGTGCGGCGCGGCGTAGGTGACGAGGACGTCGGCGGTGCCACCGACCGCGACGTCCTGCTCGCCAGGCGAGAAGTGGACCAGCTTGTTCTGACGAGTGCGACCCGACCACATGGCGTCGTCGTTCTTCGACGGTCCCTCGAGCAGCAGCGACTCGGTGCGCCCGACGCGAGCCTCGTGCTTGGCCAGCGTGTGGCGCTCCACCACCTCGGTGAGGCGACGCATGCGCTCCTGCGCGACCTCGGGCGCGACGAAGTCGTCGGCCATGTCGGCAGCCGGTGTGCCGGGGCGCGGCGAGAACACGAACGTGTACGCCGCGTCGTAGGCCGCTTCGTCGACCACTGCGAGCGTGCGCTCGAAGTCGTCGTCGGTCTCGCCGGGGAAGCCGACGATGAGGTCGGTGGTGACGGCGAGGTCGGGGATGGCGGCGCGGGCGTCGGCCAGGCGCCGCAGGTAGCGCTCGGCGGTGTAGCCGCGGTGCATGCGCGCCAGCGTGCGGTCGCTCCCCGACTGCAGCGGGAGGTGCAGGTGCTCGCACACCGACGCGCACTCGGCCATCGCCGCGATCGTCTCCGGTCGGAGGTCTTTGGGGTGCGGCGACGTGAAGCGGATGCGGTCGATGCCGTCGACCGCATCGAGGGCGCGGAACAGGTCGGCGAACTGGGGGCGGTACTGCCCGGCGCCGAGGTCGCGCCCGTACGAGTTGACGTTCTGACCGAGCACCGTGATCTCACGCACACCGTCGGCGGCGAGCTCCTCCGCCTCGCGCACGATGTCGCCCATCCGCCGGCTGATCTCGGGCCCGCGCACGATCGGCACGATGCAGAACGTGCACGAGTTGTCGCACCCGACCTGGATGGTGACCCACGCCGAGTGCCGGCCGTGAGAAGAAGAGTCGGTTCGTCGGGCCGGCAGCGCCGACGGATACGCGTCGTGCTCCTCGAGGATCTCGACCACCGGCCCCTCGAAGCGCGACCGCTCGAGCAGCGCAGCCGCGTTGGCGAGGTTGTGGGTGCCGAACACCACGTCGACGTGGCCGGCGCGCTCGACGATGAGCTCGCGGTCCTTCTGGGCCAGGCACCCGCCCACCGCGATCTGCAGGTCGGCACGCTCCTGCTTGAGCGCCTTGAGCCGTCCGAGGTGGCCGTAGAGCTTGTTGTCGGCGTTCTCCCGGATGCAGCACGTGTTGAGCACCACGACGTCGGCCGACTCGAGGTCGTCGGTGGCCTCCATGCCCTCGGACGCGAGCAACCCGGCGATGCGCTCGGAGTCGTGCTCGTTCATCTGGCAGCCGTAGGTCCGCACGTAGAAGCGACGCGGCTGCTCACTGGCCTGGGACACGGTCGACCAGTCTACGGACCCACCGCGCCGGAAATGCCCAGCTGGCCGACGGGACGTCTCCGTACGCTCTTCGCGTGTCCGCCCGTCTCGATCCTTCGTGGAAGGTCCTCGCAAGTCCGTCGACTCCGGCCGTGGACCGCTGCGTCGACCTCTTCCTCCGCCCCGACGGGACCTTCGGCTTCGAGGAGTTCCGCCGCGACCCGGAGGACATGGGTGCATGGACACCAGTCGCCTACTACTCCGGCCGCGAGTTCGCGACCGAAGCCGAGGCTCTTTCGGCCGCCTACGACGCCGTGCCCTGGCTTGCCGCAGTGCTCGACGACACGCGCTGACCCCTGCCTGCGGCGGTTACCGGGCGGGACCTGGCAAGGGGCCCCGCCCGGCGCGCCGCGAACTGGTGCGGGCGGTCAGCTCTCGATGTCGATCGACTCTTCGTCGCCGAGGTTGATCTCTGCGTCGACCTCGGCGTCGATGTCGACGTCGTCGATGCCGACCTCCTGGCGGATCTTCTCGCTGATCTCCACCATCATGTCGAGGTTGTCGGCGAGGAAGTTCTTCGCGTTCTCACGGCCCTGCCCGAGCTGCTCACCCTCGTAGGTGAACCAGGCGCCCGACTTCTTCACGAAGCCCATCTCCACGCCGACGTCGAGCAGCGAGCCCTCGCGGCTGATGCCCTTGCCGTACATGATGTCGAACTCCGCCTGCTTGAACGGCGGCGCGCAGTTCGACACGACGACGCCATCGGCAACGAAGGTGTGGTCCTCTCCGACCTCGATGTCGTACACCTCCGCACGCTCGGGCGCGTGGATCGAGACGATCCGCGCGTAGTGGAGGTCCTCGTCGAGCACCTCGTGGAGGAAGTCGCTCTCGAGCGCGTCGGCCAGGAGTGTCAGCCGATCGCGACGCAGACGGCTGGTACCGAGCACCTGCTGGAGGCCACCTCGCGGATCGCCAGCGCGCTCACCGATGAGCTGAGCAGCGGTGACAGCCGTGACACCCAGCCCCCGCAGGTACGCGAGAACCGGGTCGGTGGCGTTGCGAGGCAGGTAGTTGGTCTGCGACCCCCGATGCTTGCCGAGCTCAGGATCGCCGAGCTCCGCCGTCAGCTTGGCGCTCCGAGGACCCCACGTGGGGATCGCCTCGGCCAGGCGAGTCACGTTGTCGATCCCGCTGACGCGCACTTCCCAGCACGGAAGCTTGCCCTGGACACGTCGCCCGTTCACGATGCTCGGACGCTGCGTCGTGGGGTCGTAGACCTGTGTCGAGCTCCAGACGCCGAAACGCAACAGCAGCCAGTGGATCTGCCACGCGAGTTGCTCCGACGTGGTGACGAACCCCACGCGGATCGCGCCGGTCTGCTCGCGGCTGACGTATCCGTCGGTCTCCAGGAGCCCGAACAGCAGGTTGCCGATCACCTCGGCCGACGTGTCCGGTGCGAAGAACGGCGCCGGGATCTGCTTCGTGGGCGCCAGATGTCCCCAGACTTCGGCCCAGCGAACGAGCTCGAGGACGCCGTTTCTCTCGCCCGGGCGGTGCGAGATGCTCGTCTCGATGCCGCGTGCGCGTGTCCTGCACCCCAGCGACGCGACGATCTCAGCGACGTCTTCTTGCAACGACGGCTGCACGTTGATGAAGCTCACCGGCGTCTTGCCGCCGACGTACCCGTCGCCGATGAGGTAACCGAGCAGGCGCGCGTGCGCGGGAGGCACTGGTTCGGCGTTGCCGAAGGTTCCCATCCGCCGCGGCCGCGCCAACCGGTCACCAACCTCGAGCTCGCCGGCTTCCCGCCAGCCCGTGTCGGCGAGCACCTTGTGGTCGGACGTCACGCGCAGCACCGTGCCGTCGTGGAGCTCGAGCCCGATGACGTCGCGCTCGCCCTGGACGAAGCGATCAAGGATCGGACGGACATTCAGGTGTCCCGCCTTGTCGGCGGCGACGACCGCAGCACCAGCGTCGTCGTGGACGATGTCCTCGATGAGGTGCGTGAGCCCGGTCGTCGGGTCGAAGACCTTCGTGCCCGCGGCGACGCACTTGTTCTTGACCACCTTCACCCGGGTGCGGTTGCCGGTGATCTCGGCGCCGTCCTTGATCGACTCGATGCGGCGGATGTCGAGACGCACCGACGAGTAGAACTTCAGCGCCCGTCCGCCCGGGGTCGTCTCCGGGCACCCGAACATGACACCGATCTTCTCCCGCAGCTGGTTGATGAAGAGGCAGATGGTGTTGGACCGGTTGAGGTTGGCGGTGAGCTTGCGCAGCGCCTGGCTCATGAGCCGGGCCTGGAGGCCGACGTGGGTGTCGCCCATCTCGCCCTCGATCTCGGCCCGGGGCACCAGTGCGGCGACCGAGTCGATGACGACGACGTCGAGCGCGCCCGAGCGGATCAGCATGTCGGTGATCTCGAGCGCCTGCTCCCCGGTGTCGGGCTGGGAGATGAGCAGGTCGTCGACGTTGACGCCGATGGCCGACGCGTAGACCGGGTCCATCGCGTGCTCGGCGTCGATGTAGGCGCAGGTGCCGCCGTTGCGCTGGGCCTCGGCCACCACGTGCATGGCGAGCGTGGACTTGCCCGACGACTCCGGGCCGTAGACCTCGACCACCCGGCCGCGGGGCAGGCCCCCGATGCCGAGGGCGATGTCGAGCGCCAGCGCGCCGGTGGGGATGGCGGCCACGCCGACGTGGGTCTTCTCGCCCAGGCGCATGATGGCGCCCTGTCCGTACTGCTTCTCGATCTGGCCGAGTGCCATCTCGAGCGCCTGGTCTCGTTCCACGGTGGAACCCTCCTGTTGGGTTGCGCTTCTTTGCGAAGGTCTGGTGGGGGGAAGTCGTCGTGGGGACCGTACGACTGGGGTGTGACAGTTATCGGGACCCGTGGGAGGGCCGTGGATCGGGTCTCGGCCGGGAACCACACGAGTGCAACTTAGCCGAACGGGTGTTCGGTTTCAAGCACCCCGCTGCGTCGTCGGGCTAGCCCGACAAACGCCGAACCTTCGGCCGCGAGCACCGCCAGGGAGTGCTGAGCGCCGAAAGAACGTCGACGTGCACCTGATCAGGACGACGGAGATGGCGAGCAGCACGATGCGCGGGTGCTTCCGATCTTGTTGATCTAGATGTAGATCCCATGTACGTTCGTCAGGACTGGCTCCTGGAGACTTGAGGGTGCGAGCCACTCTGACCTCAAGGAGCCCGATGCTGCTGCACGGTAACGCCCGACTGAGTCCGTTCCAACGAACGCTGGTGTGTGAACAAGTCCGCCTCGAGGGCTGGACGGTCGAAGAAGCTGCCGACGCGGCGGGCTGTTCGCAACGGACCGTGTATCGCTGGTTGGCCCGCCACGACGCGGGTGATACGATGCTGGACCGGTCTTCGGCGCTGCAACGGCGGCCGACGCGCACACCGCGAAGGTCGAAGCGCAGATCGAACGGCGGCGGCGGTTGCGTTGGACGAGCACGAAGATCGCGGCGACGCTCGACATGGCGGTCTGGACCGTGTGCGCGGTGCTCGTCAGCGTCTCGGGTCTGAACCGGATGTGGAAACTGGGCACGCTGGAACCACCGAACCGCTATGGCCGTCGTCATGCCGGCGTGCTCGTGCACCTCGACGTACGCGAGTCGGGTGGCGTCATCGACACAGACGTGTACGGGTTCCGAACCGGCGCGGAACGTTCGTCGCCCGGGACCACGACCCCGCACACGATGCCCGGGACGGTTGAAACGGCCGAGTTTCTTGACGTCGAGGTGCACGAGCTCGCCGGCATGACGACGGCAATAACGATTCGGTGGTTCCGGCGGGCCCAGTTTCCACAGCCGGTTCAACGCGAGATGCGGCGAGCGCCGCGGACACGGTCGAGACCGCCATGTCGAGCGTCGCCGCAATCTTCGTGCTGGTCGAACGCAACCGCCGCAGCCGTTCGATCTGCGCTTCGACCATCGCGGGCGTGCGCGTCGGCTGCCGGTGCGGCGCCGAAGACCGGTCCAGCATCGAATCACCCGCGTCGTGGCGGGCCAACCAGCGATACACGGTCCGTTGCGAACAACCTGCCGCTGTCGGCGGCTTCTTCGACCGTCCAGCCCTCGAGGCGGACTCGTTCACACACCAGCGTTCGTTGGAACGGACTCAGTCGGGCGTTACCGTGCAGCAGCATCGGGCTCCTTGAGGTGAGAGTGGCTCGCACCCTCAAGTCTCAAGGAGCCCGTCCTGACGAACGTGCATGGGATCTACATCTAGATCAGCAAGAATTCGGTCGCTCATCCGGTGATGGTGAGCGTGGCGTGCATCGTCGCGGCGTGGCCGGGAATCGTGCAGTAGAGCGTGTACTTCCCAGGCGGGAGGTCGACCTTGCCCGAGCTCGGGCCACCGCTCGTCTTCAGCTCGAAGTTGGCGAAGCGTGGGTCCTGGATCGCCAGCGTGTGGCCCGGCGCACCCGAGTAGTCGAAGCGGACGACGCCCGCCGGCGCGGTGTACTGCGCCGCGTCGAACGTGATGTTCGAGTTCGCGACGACGGCAACGGTTGCCTTCGCCGGACCCAACTCTGGCGCCGCCGCGACCCCGTGGTCGAGGCTGGGGCCGAGCGACACGAGGCCGGCCCCGGCCACCACGAGGAACACGCCGCCGAGGATCAGCGCCACCGTCGACGAGCGCAGGCGCGGTGCGGCAGCGATGAGCGTCGCTCCGAGCATGATCGCGACGGTCAACGCGATGCCCATCACCAGCGCCGCATCCTTGTCTCCGGCGAGGAACACGCGCGAGATGTCGAGCACGAGCACGGCGACGACCGCGATCGACAGCAATGGCAACGACGACGGGCAAGACGAAGCGCGACCGCAACGGTGTGGTTACCACCGCACTGTCGGCGCCGAGCACGTCGCTCTCGACGAGCTCGGGAAGGACGGCGGTCTCGGTCATCTGCTCGACCTCCATCGCAGCAGCGGACTCCGAGCAGCCTTCCACAGCGAGTCCGGACGGCCCGAATTCAGCGCCACTGCGGTTGACGGCGGATCAGGAGCACCCTCGGTGCGTGGGGAGGCGGTGGACGGAAGGCCGACATCGGGACGCGTGGTCCGAGCGCACACGAGAACGCCTGGCGCGAGCGCGGTCCGCCCGCTCCCCGTCCCGCGGCCCACCGCGTCGCGGCCCACGACGGCAGGACGAGGCTGGCCTGCTCGAGCCGGCTCGATGGTGACGTCAGCCTTCGGAGCAGCGCGGTGGTCACGCCGAACGGAGGATTCGCCACCACCTTGAACGGCCGGCGCGGCAATCGCAGATCGGTGGCGTCGGCACGCACGACCGTGACGCGCCACCCGTCGAACCGCGAGCGCAGGAAGGCGACCCGCTGCTGGTGCAGCTCGATCGCGACGACGTGCGCGCCCGCCCGCAACAGCTCGTTCGTGATCGCGCCTCGACCCGCGCCCACGTCGAGCACGAGCTCGCCCGGGGACACCTCGGCGAGCGCGACGAGGCGCGCCGCCCAGCCACTATCGAGCTCGTGCCACCCCCAGCGCCCGGAATGCGCGCGCCCGGGCACGGAACACCATCACCGTCGTCATGGCGAAAGTGTCGACGCGACGGAACCCGTCGTGCCAGCGATTTTCGTCAGCCGGTGACGCGAGGCGGGATCGTGACCGGAGTCGCGGCGACGGTCAACGACGCCGACACGCCCAGGTTGCCGCCACCACAACGACCGGTGACCGTGTAGGTGCCGGGCGCGACGGCGGCCGACAACGTGACCGTCGTCGTGAAGTTCCCGCTGGCGTCCGCAGTCGCAGTGGTCGCGCCGGTGCCGGCGAACTCACCCAGCCCCGCGAACGCATCCGAGATGAGGGTGACGTCGCCGGGAACGGTGCAGCCGGGCGTGCCGTTGGCGAGCACGTCGCCGCTGACGGTGACCTGGCCACCGGTCGCGACGGTCGCCGGATTCACGTCGATCGTGGCGGCGACGGCCGACGCGGCCCCGAGCGCGAGCACGACCAGGGCGACGAGGAGGATCGCGGGGAGCCTCCTGCAGGAGAGCCGACGGTGCGGCATGGGTGGACCTCCGTGCTGGGTCCCGCCCCCGAGGGGACGGTACTGAGGAACCGACCGACCCGCAAGGTGTGGGCATCGGGCAGACTGCGGCCGACCGACATCAAGGGGGACGAGATGTTGCAGGAGCTCGACGGCAAGGTCGCGGTGATCACCGGCGGCGGGAGCGGGATCGGCGCGTCGCTGGCGCGCGCCTGCGCGGCCGAGGGCATGCGCGTCGTCGTCGCCGACGTCGATGGCGATCGCGCCGAAGCGATCGCGTCGGAGCTGCCTCACGACACCGCGGCGTTCAAGCCCGTCGACGTGTCGGAGGCCGCACAGGTGCAGGAGCTCGCCGACTTCGCCTTCGACACCTTCGGCGCGGTGCACCTGCTGTGCAACAACGCGGGCGTCTCCCCCGCCGGTCGCGTCTGGGACTTCACCGACGAGGACTACCGGTGGCTGGTCGGTGTCAACCTCTTCGGCGTGATGAACGGCCTCCGCAGCTTCGTGCCCCGCATGATCGAGCAGGGCGAGGGCCACATCGTCAACACCGGTTCCGGCGCGAGCTTCGTGTCGACGCCGCGCCTCGGTCCCTACTGCTCGACCAAGCACGCGATCGTCGGGCTCTCCGAGGCGCTGCGCTACGAGCTCGACGGCACGGGCGTCGGTGTGAGTGTGCTCGTCCCCGCGGGCGTGAACACCAACATCGGTGACTCGATGGTGCGCAAGTCGGAGACCGACCAGGACGCGATCATGGACGACGTCAACGTGCTCACCAGTTCCCTCGACGAGACGTCGCTCGCCATGATCGAACCCGACGTCGTCGCCGATGTCACCATCGTCGGCGTGAAGGAGGGCTGGGACTACATCGTGATGGGTCCCGGCCAGGAGGTCGGCGTCCAACGACGCTACGACGAGGTGCTCGCCGCCCACCGCCAGGCGAAGGAACGCTTCCCCTTCCTCCCCTGACGTCCGGTTCGTCTGAAAGACTCTCGGGATGGGGGATCTGCCGGAAGGGACGGTCACCTTCCTGTTCACGAACATCGAGAGCTCCACCCGCCTCTGGGAGGAGCACCCCCGATGCGATGCAGGATGCGCTGGCGCGCCACGACGAGCTGCTGCGTCACGCGGTCGACGCGCACGGCGGCGCGATGGTCAAGACCACCGGTGACGGCATCCACGCCGCCTTCCCGACCGCCAACCACGCCCTCGGCGCCGCCATCACGATGCAGCACGACCTGGGCGCGACGGAGTTCGGTGAGACCGGTCCGCTGCGCGTCCGCATGGGCGCGCACACCTGCGAGGCCGAACTGCGCGACGGCGACTACTACGGGAGCGGGGTCAACCGCGCGGCACGGCTGATGAGCGTCGCGCACGGCGGGCAGATCGTCGTGTCGGCCGTGACCGCCGGGCTGAGCGACGACCGCTTCGCCATGGTCGACCTCGGCGAGCACCGCCTCCGCGACCTGTCGCGCGCGGAGCGAGTGTGGCAGGTCGACCTGCTCGACTCGCTCGTGCGCCGATCCATGCTCGTCGCCGACGAGCGCGACGGCGCTACGCGCTACCGCCTGCTCGAGACGATCCGACAATTCGGCGCTGAGCGCCTCGAGGAGTCGGGAGACGCGGAAGCGGCGCGCGCCACGCACCTCACCTGGTGCAGGGAGCTCATGGTCGAGACGTCAGATGGGATTCGCGGGATCGACGGGCAGGCGTGGGTCGTCCGACTCGATCGCGAGCTCGACAACTGGCGTGCCGCCATCGCCTTCGCGATCGAGGCGAACGACCTCGACGCGCTCGCCGACCTCTTCGGCTCGATCACCATGCTGGCGTTGTACGGGACCCGAGCCGGCAGCGCGTTCGCGACCGCCGCGGTCGATGCGCTCGACGCAGTCGGCGAGCCCGATCACGCGGCTGATCCCGTCCGACACGCTCGTCGACGAGCTGCTGGGGCGGCTCGAGGAGCACGCGACGTCGAGGCGTGGGCCGACGCCCTCACGTGGGTCGTGGGCCAGATCTTCGACTACCTCGACTTCTTCCGCCTCGTCGACCGCAACCGCCATGTCGTGTACCTCATGCTGGCGAAGGCGCAGCAGGACCACGCGGAGATGCACGCCCGGGTGGAGCGCGCGCGCATGCAGCGGCCTCGTCGCTCGCCGAGGAGGTGCGCATGGTCGCGGCGCTGGGCGCGGTGACCGGCTTCGACGACTGGGCACCCACCCTGCTCAAGGAAGCCGATCCGCAGACACTGCAGGAGCAGCTCAGCGCGGTGGTGCGCGACGTGCTGCAGGTCACTCAGCGAGTCAGCACCCAGCCAGTCTGAAGCGCGCCTGCTCGGTGTGAGTTGATCCGTCGCTCTCGAAGAGCACGAGCTCGTCGACAGTCCACGGTTCGCTCTCACCGCACGCGTCGAGCGCCGCGACAACTTCGCGGAGGTCGCGCGACTTCGTGACGCGCGCGAGCGTGAGGTGCGCGGCGGAACGGGCGATCGTCGTCGACGAAGGGCGCGGCGAGGTCGCTCAATGCGTCGCTTCCCTCCCGCACGCCGAGCCAGAGCACTGTGGCACGACGCGGGTTCGGGAACGCACCACCACCGCGAAGGGACAGGGTGAAGGGATCGCGCCGTCGGACAGAATCTGCGACGAATTCTGCGACGGGGGCGAGATCCGGCACCGCGCCGAAGAACTTCACGGTGAGATGCCACTGCTCGGGCCGGCTCCACCGCAGGTCGGGCGCCACCGCGGCTGCAGAGTTCTGTGCAGATTCTGCCCAAGCGCGCGCGGAGGGGCTGGGCACCACCGCGAGGAAGGCGCGCCGGAGGGCCGTCACCCCAACGAGAGCAGGCGCATCCGGAGCGAGTTGAGCAGCGTGATGGTGGAGAACTGGCGGATGCGCTCACGGTCGAACGGGAGCCGCGCGGTGATCGCGGTGGTCTCGTGGCCCGGGACGGCGATGCCGTACCAGACCGTGCCCACCGGCTGGCCGTCCTGCTCGTCGGGACCCGCCACGCCGGTGACCGCGATGGCGACGTCGGCGCCCAGGACACGCTGCGCGCCCTCGGCCATCTGCTTCACCGCCTCTTCGCTGACGACCTTCTCGGCGGTGACGCCGAGCACCGAGCGCTTCACATCGGTGGCATACGACGCGATCGACCCGCGGTACGTACGCGAAGCACCCGGGACGTTGGTGAGCCGGGAACCGATGAAGCCACCGGTGAGCGACTCGGCGACCCCGAGCGACCAGTCGCGCTCTTCGCAGAGGCGCAGCACCTCCGACTCCATGGTGTCGTCGTCGACCGCGAACACGAGCTCACCGAGCACCTTGCGCAGCTCGACGTCTTCCGCGTCGAGGAGCGTGATGGCTTCGTCCTCGGTGGGCGCCTTGGCGGTCATGCGCACGTAGATGCCCTCGATGCCGCGCGCGAGGAACGCGATCGTGGGGTTGGTCTGCTGGTCGACACGCGCCGCGATCATCTCCGCGAGACCCGACTCCGACGTGCCCCACGTCTTCAACGAGCGGGAGACGATCACCGCACGCTCGCCCGAGCGCTCGAGGAGGTCGGGCAGCACGTACTTGTTGACCATCTCGGTCATCTCGTAGGGCACGCCGGGCACGGCGTAGACGACCTTGCCGCTCACCTCGCACTGCAGCCCGGGCGCGGTGCCGATCGGGTTGGGGATGACGCCGCCGCCGACCGGGACGTCGGCCTGGCGCAGGTTGTTCTCGGGGAACGGTCGGCCGCGACCGCCGAAGATCGAACGGATGTGCTCGATGAGCTCCTCGCGCCGCTCGAGCTCGACGCCCATGACCTCGGCGATCGCTTCGCGGGTGACGTCGTCGGGGGTGGGTCCGAGCCCGCCGCACACGATCACCGCGTCGGCGCGGTCGAGCAGCTCCCGGAGGCACTGCACCATGCGCTCGAGGTTGTCGCCCACCTTGCGGTGCTCGCACGTGTCGATGCCGGCCGCCGCCAACTGCTCGCCGATCCACGAGCTGTTCGTGTCGACGATCTGACCGAGCAGGAGCTCGGTGCCGATGGCGAGGACGTCACACCGCATGCCGCTGCTCCTTCTGCTCTTCTGCCGCTGCTCCGCGCACGCGGATGCCGCTGATCACGATGTCGAGTCCGGAGACGACCGACAACCCGACCGCGAACCAGAGGAGGATGTCGTGGAACGTGGCCCACTCGTAGGTGGGCGGCAGGAGCACCACGCCGACCGCGAGGAACTGGAAGAACGCCTTCCACTTGCCGAGCTTGCGCGCCGGCAGCGAGATGCCGCGCCGAGCGGCGTACGACCGGTACATGGAGACCCCGACCTCACGCACGGTCACGATCAACACCGCGGCCCACGAGAAGTCGCCGTTGATGCCCAGCGCGAAGAACCCGCCCAGCACGAGGAACTTGTCGGCGAGCGGGTCGAGGAACGCCCCGGAACGGGTGGTGCCGTCGCGGCGGGCGAGCCAACCGTCGAGACCGTCGGTGGTGGTGAGCACGAACCACAGCGAGACCGTCAACCAGCTCGAACCCTGGTCGATGATCAGCAGCAGCGTCGGGACCGCGAGGACCAGCCGGGCGATGGTGACGAGGTTCGCGGGGGTGGCGATGGCGTCGTCGCCGTGGCGACGCGCGCGCGTGGCCGGCGGCGTGCTCACGGGCGTCCCTTCGCCACCAGCGCCTTGGCGAAGACGTCTGGACCGATGGCCTCGGTGACGCACGCGCGCACGATGGCACCCGGACGCGCGAACTCGGCGTGCAGGCGCACGATGCCGTCGATCTCGGGCGCTTCGCGGTGGGTGCGACCGACGAGACCACCACCTTCATCTGAGGTGGCGTCTCGGCTGTCGACCAGCACCTCGATCTCCTGGCCGACGAGCGCGTCGCGCGCCGCGCGCGTGATCGGCTCCTGCACCGACTCGCACTCGCGCAACCACTCGAACGTGAGGGTGGGGTCGACGGCGTCGGGCAGCGTTGCGGCCGGCGTGCCGTCTTCGGGCGAGAACGGGAAGAAGCCGGCCCAGTCGAGCGACGCGGCTTCGAGGAACTCGAGCAGCTCGTCGTGCTCGCGCTCCCGCTCACCGGGGAACCCCACGATGAACGACGAGCGGAACGCGGCATCGGGCTCCTCGGCGCGGATGGCGTCGATGGCGGTGAGGAAGCGATCGCCGCTCCCCCACCGCTTCATGCGGCGCAAGAGCCGGGCGTCGGCGTGCTGCAAGGACAGGTCGAAGTAGGGCACGACCGTCGGCAGCTCGAGCATGGTGGACACCAGCGGGTCGCGCACCTCGCTCGGGTAGAGGTAGAGCAGTCGGACGCGCGCCAGGCCGTCGGGCGCGAGGGTGTCGAGCCGGCGCAGCAGCGGGGCCAGCGAACCGGGCTCCCCCACGTCGCGTCCGTACCAGGCAAGGTCCTGCGCCACCAGCACCAGCTCGGCGACGCCGGCATCGACGAGGCTGCGAGCCTCCGCTTCGATCGACTCGGGCGTGCGCGAGCGCTGCTTCCCCCGGAACGAGGGGATGGCGCAGAACGCGCAGGCGCGATCGCAGCCTTCGGCGACCTTCAGGTAGGCCCACGGCACGCTGGGCGCGGGGCGGGGCAGCTCCAGGAGGTCGCGCACACCGGTCGGCTTCACCATCGGCATGCCGAGCGCGACGGAGGTGGAGAGCGCGCCCTCGCCCTCGAAGCCGACGACGGCGTCGACCTCGGGCAGCGCCGCGGCGAGCTCGTCGCCGTACCGCTCCGCCATGCAGCCGGTGACGACCAGGCGGGCCCCCGACTTCCGGACGTCGCCCAGAGCCAGGACGGTCTCGATCGACTCCTGGCGCGCGGCCTCCACGAAGGCGCACGTGTTCACGACGACGAGGTCGGCGTCTTCCGCGCCGGTGGCCGGCACCAGCCCGTCCGCCAGCAGCGAGGCGACGACCTTGTCGGAATCGACAGCGTTCTTCGGGCACCCGAGGGTCTCGACGAAGAACGTGCTCTGTACCGGCGAACTCACTGCAGCGAGGATACTGGCGGCTCGACGCCAGTCTCTGGAGGGCCGCCCTAGGCTCCGTGCGGGTGGAGGTCGTGCGGGCCGAGCGCCTGGTCGCCGGTGGCGCGGCGTTGTCGCGGCGGGAAGACGGCCGGATCGTGCTCGTCGACGACGCCCTCCCCGGCGAGCTGGTCGAGGTCACCGTCGGCCGGCGCCACGGCGCCGACCGGGGCACGGTCGTCCGCGTCGTCGAGCCGTCGCCCGATCGCATCTCGCCCCGGTGTCCCCACGTCGCCGACGGTTGCGGCGGGTGTGACCTCGCCCCGCTCGGGCACGACGCCCAGCTGGAGGCCAAGCGCGAGCTGGTGGTCGACTCGCTGCGGCGCCTCGGCCGGTGGCGCGAGCCGGTCGTGCGCGCGGGCCCGCCGCTCGATCCCTGGGGGTTCCGCACCACGCTGCGGCTGGCGGTGACCAACGGGCGAGCGGGGCTCCGGCGGGCCGCGAGCAACGAGGTGGTCGAGCTCGCCCACTGCCTGGTGGCTCACCCGCGGCTCGACGAGCTCATCGTGGAGGGCCGGTTCGCCGCGGCGAGCGAGGTGACGCTTCGGGTCGGGGCCACGACCGGCGAGCGGCTCGCGCTGGTGGATCCGACGCGCGACGGCGTGTCCCTCCCCGACGACGTGCGGGTGGTGGGGGCCGACGAACTGGCGGCGGGCGCCGACGCGTGGATCGACGACGAGCTGGTCGGCCGGCGGTGGCGCATCTCGGCCGAGTCCTTCTTCCAGACTCGCGCCGACGGCGCCGCGGCGCTGGTCGACGTGGTGCGCACGATGGCCGCGGACGTGCTCGACCGCCCGAGCGGCGTGCTCCTCGACGCCTACAGCGGTGTCGGTTTGTTCGCTGGCGCGCTGCTCGACGGGCGCGCTGATTGGCGTGCGGTGACCGCCGAGAATCACAGCTCCTCCGTGGCCGATGCGCACGTGAACCTCGCCGACCTCGACGCGCGCATCGTCGAGACGTCGGTCGAACGGCTGCGCGCACCGCGCGCCGATCTCGTCGTCGCCGATCCGTCACGCACCGGGCTCGGTACGGATGCCGCAGCTGTGCTCGCATCGACGCGCGCGGAGCGCATCGTGCTCGTGAGCTGCGATCCCGCGGCCGCGGGCCGCGACGTCGGTCTCCTCAAGTCCCGCGGCTACCGGCCGGTCGAGTCGATCGTCGTCGACCTGTTCCCGCACACGCACCACACCGAGGTGATCACGCGCTTCGACCGGCGATGAGCTCTCGCTAGACCGCGTTGGCCATCTGGGCCCGGCGAAGTGCACCCTCCACCAGGAGCACCAGCGTCTCCTTCACGTGGAGGCGGTTGCGGGCGTCGCAGAGCACGACCGGGACGTTGGCCGGCACCGACAGCGCCTCCCGCACCTCGCGCGGGTGGTGGCGGTACACGCCGTTGAACAGGTTCACGGCGACCACGAACGGGATCCCGAGGTGCTCGAAGTAGTCGACCGCCGGGAAGCAGTCCTCGATGCGGCGGGTGTCGACCAGCACGATGCCGCCGACCGCGCCCCGCACGAGCTCGTCCCAGAGGAACAGGAACCGGTCCTGGCCCGGCGTGCCGAACATGTAGAGCACCATGTCCGGGCCGAGGGTGAGGCGACCGAAGTCCATCGCGACGGTGGTGCCGGTCTTCTGGCTGCCGTCGCCGGCGAAGTCGATGCCGAGGCTCTCGACGGTGATGTCGGCCTCGGTCATGAGCGGCTCGATCTCGGAGATCGTGCCCACGAAGGTGGTCTTGCCCACCGCGTAGCCACCGGCGACGACGATCTTCATCGACACCGGCAGGCCGGTGGCGGCGGAGGTGGCGCCGAACGGTCCGGGCACCGTCTGCGAGGCAGGCGGCACGAAGTCAGATCGCACGGATCCCCTCCAGCAGACGTTCGAGCAGCCGCACGTCGCGGTGCTCGGCTTGGTCTTCCGACTGACGGACGTGGACCATGCGCGCGACGACGAGGTCGCCGACGAGCACCCGCACGACGCCGATGGGGGCACCGAGGCGCGCGGCCAGTTCGGCCACCGACATCGGCGTCTGGCAGAGCTCCACGATGCGCCGGTCCTCGGGGGTGGCACCGCGACCGAGCTGCTCGGGCGTGACCAGTGCGAGCGCGGGCGCGTGCAGCTCGAACGCACCGAGCGACGAGCTGGTACGCCCACGGGTGAGCATGTACGGACGCACGAGCACGTGCGGCGCGTGCGGGGCGGGGTCGACGCCGTTCGCGGCGCGGTTGCTGGG
This sequence comes from uncultured Actinomycetes bacterium, assembly GCA_963835985.1. Classification (GTDB taxonomy): domain Bacteria; phylum Actinomycetota; class Acidimicrobiia; order IMCC26256; family DASPTH01; genus DASUAS01. Next base: position 459,428 of record CAWIHV010000006.1, read on the forward strand.
TGGGGTCGGGACCGAAGTACGTCATCGGATCGCCGACCTCGGGAGCGCCGTCTGCAGCTCGGAGATGAGCCCGGGCGTGAGCGCACTCGCGCACTTGTCGACGAGCACGGCCATCTCGTAGCCGACCAGGCCGACGTCGCACGGACGCGTCGTCGTCGCCGCGAGCACCGACGTGTCGGACACGCGCATCACGAAGAGCATGGCGTTGTCCATCTCGACGATGACCTCGTGCACGCGCCCGCCGCCGATCGGGGTGGATCCACCCTTGGCGATGCTGAGCAGGCCGGCCGACACCGCCGCGAGGCGATCGCCCGAGCTGCGGTCGAGTCCGTCGGACAGGGCGATGAGCAGTCCGTCGGACGACACCACGGTCGCTTCCTGCACGCCGGGCACCCGCTCGACGAAGTTGGAGACCAACCAGTTGAGGTTGCGCGCTTCGGCGCTGAGCTGCTGCATCATGTCCCGTCCTCCTGAGCAGCACCCGGGGCCGACGGGGCGCCGGTCGGGAATTCCTCGCCGGTCTGACCGCGGCGCTTGCCCTGGGCGTGACGGGTGAGCAGCTCGTGCACGCGGTACGCGCGCATGGGGTCGTCGACCGGTCCGGGGGCCTCGTTGCCCATCCGGGGGTGGTGACTCAGGTGCTGACCGGGGACGCGGGTCGGCAGCGGCGCGGCGTCCTGGAAGCCGGCTTCCTCGGGACCCGGCGGAGCCGGAGGCGGAGGAGGCGGTGCCGACGGCGGCACGTCGTCGACGACCGGGGGGACGTCGGCGGCCGGCACGTCGAACACGGTCTCGTCGTACGCGGAGGCGCGTCGTACGTGGGCGCGGGCGCGGGCGGCGGCGTGCGCGGGCGGCACGTCGGAGGTGGTCGCGTCGTAGTAGGTGGTCGACGCGGTCGCGCTCAGGTCCTCGAGCGGAGGCGCGGATTCGACCGGGGTCGAAGGCGCGGCCGCGCTCTCGGTCATGCCTTCCCGACGCCACTCCTCGACCGGCGGCTCGTCGGGCGGACGCGAGACCAGCCGGCGGGCGCCGAGGGGTTCGGCCTCGCCGCGTTCGTCGAGGGTCGGCGCATACACCGGGTTGCTCGCGGGCGGCGCGACCGGTGCCGCGGGCGCGGACACCGCACGGGGCTCGAGCACCGCGGTGGGGAGCCCGACGAGGGCGACCAGACCGGTCGGCGCACCGGGACGAAGTTCGACGCTGATGCCGTGGCGGGCGGCGAGGGAGCCGACCACGTGGAGTCCGAGGGCGCGCGACATGGCGAGACCCACGACCGGCGGTTCGGCCAGCAGCTTGTTCGCCTCGGCGATGCGGTCGGGGGGCATGCCGATGCCCTGGTCGGAGACTGCGAGCACCCACCCGGCGGCGGAGACCGCGCCCGACACCACGACCGCGGTGTCGGGGGGCGAGAACGACGTCGCGTTCTCGAGCAGCTCGGCGAGGAGGTGGGCGACGTCGGACACCGCACGACCGGACAGCGCCAGGTCGTCGTCGATGCCGACGAGCTCCACGCGAGGGAAGTCGGCGATCTCGGCGGCCGCGGCGCGCACGACGTCGATCAGCGCGATGGGCTGCTGCCACTGCCGCGGCTGCTCCGCACCCGAGAGCACGAGGAGGCTCTCGGCGTTGCGCCGCATGCGGGTGGCCATGTGGTCGAGCTTGAACAGCGCGTCGAGGGCGGCGGGGTCGTGTTCGTTGCGCTCGAGGTCGTCGAGCAGCTCGAGCTGACGCTGCACCAGCGTCTGGTTGCGGCGGGCGAGGTTGACGAACAGATCGCCCATGCCCTTGCGCAGCAGTGCGGACTGCTCCTGCGCGACCTCGAGCGTGACCGCCTCGACGTCGTTGAACGCCTGCGCGAGCTCGCCGATCTCGTCTTCCGACTGCACCTCGATGCGGACGGGTTGGATCGCGCTCACGTCGCCACCCGTGCGGAGCTGCTCGACGAGCGCGGGCAGCTGGCGCTGCGACATCTCCCGCGCCGCGGCGGTGAGGCGCCGGATGGGACCGACCACAGCCCGCGACACGAACCAGATCAGCAGCAGCGTGAGGAACATGGCGAACACCGCGGCGCCGCCGTAGATGCGCACCTCACGCAGGGCCGCGCTCGCCTCCGCGTTCGCGGTCTCGTTGATGACGCCTTCGACGGCGTTGATGGCCCGATCGAGCTGGCTGCTCTCACGCTGGTAGTCGATGTAGTACTCGGCCGGCGTCTGCCCGGCGGGCGGGAACGTGGCCGGGAGGGCCGCGGTGTCGGCCTTCGTGCCCATCACCTTGGTGAAGGCGGCGAGCTCCTCGGCAGTGGCGGTGTTGCCGAACGTCGCGAGGTGCTGCGCCTGCGCGGCCTGCGCGCCGATCCACTCGCTGAAGTCCTGTTCCTGACCGCTGGCGAGCACCGCGATGTACACGCTCGCCTCGCGGGCGTGCTCGTGTTGCGCCCGCTGGAGCGAGTAGACCCGGGTGAGGCTGGCGGCGACGTCGGCGCTGGCCATGTCGCGGGCGACGCGCTCACCGAAGTCGAGCAGGTGACCGTCGACGCCGAGGAAGAAGTCGCGCGTCGACGCCGCGGTCGCGGTCTGCACGTCGACCTTGGCGCGCTCCTTGTCGATGTCCTCGAACCCGCGGTTCGTCGCGTCGAGCGCGGCGAGGGCGGCGGGGCTCAGCCCCGCGGTCGCGAACGCCTGCTCGTTGAGACGGAACTCCTTGACCGTGGCGTCGGTGCGCGTGCGGGCCTGGTCGAGCTCGGCCTTCGGCGCGCCGCCGCTGGCGACGAACCACGACGACACGACGCTCTCGTTCTGGAGGGCGCGGCTGGCCTGGTCGAGCGAACGCAGCGGCCCCGAGAGGTCGCCGTACTGCTCCTGCGCGTGCAGGGCGGTGAAGCGGTCGCTCAGACCGGCGGCGGCGACGACGACCAACGCGAGGAACGGCACGAACAGGACGAGCAGGAGCTTGGCCCGGAAGCTCAGTCGCGACGTGAGCGACTGCCCTCCTTGGAAGCGTCCCAGATCGACCTTCACCCGTTCCTCCTGCACCGTCCGTGGCCGGTGAGGCACCTGCCGCTTCATTGCGACAAAGCGCCACACGTCAAGTGGCCTAACGGCAGGCGGGGAGCCCGGCTTGAGGAACGCTTCGGGAAGGGTTGGGGAAAGACCTGGTGCGCGGGCCGGAGCGCGGAGGGCTCAGACCCGGTCGCCCGCGGCTTCGAGCTCCTCGACCGTCATGAGGACGGACCGGGCCTTCGAGCCCTCGGAGGGGCCCACCACGCCGCGGCGCTCCATGAGGTCCATGAGCCGACCGGCGCGGGCGAACCCGACGCGGAGCTTGCGCTGCAACATGGAGGTGGAGCCGAGACCGCTGCGGACGACCAGCTCGATGGCCTCGCCGAGCAGCTCGTCGCCGTCGTCGTCGGCCGCACCCCCGCCACCGATGCCGCCGCCGGCGGGATCCTCGTCGGCGATGCCCTCCACGTAGGTCGGCGTACTCGACTGCCGCCGCCAGTGGGCGACGACCTTGCGCACGCACTCCTCGTCGACCCAGGAACCCTGGATGCGCTGGGCCCGGCCCGATCCGGCGGCGAGCAGGAGCATGTCGCCCTGACCGATCAGCTTCTCCGCCCCGGCCTGGTCGAGGATGACGCGGGAGTCGGCGAGGCTGCTCACCGAGAACGCCATGCGGCTGGGCACGTTGGCCTTGATCACGCCGGTGATCACGTCGACCGACGGCCGTTGCGTGGCGATGATGAGATGGATGCCGACGGCGCGGGCCATCTGCGCGATGCGACAGATGCTCGCCTCCACGTCGCGGGCGGCGACCATCATGAGGTCGTTGAGCTCGTCGACGACGATGACGATGAACGGCAGCCGCTCGTAGCCCTTGCCGGTGGTGGGGTCGGGGTCGTCCTTGGTGGGCAGCTCGTCGCGGTCGTACATCCCGTTGTAGCCCGGTGATGTCGCGCACGCCGACCTCGGCGAGCAGCTGGTAGCGCATGTCCATCTCGCGCACGGCCCAGTCGAGCGCGTTGGCCGCCTTCTTGGGGTTGGTGACGACCTCGGTGAGGAGGTGCGGCAGGTTGTTGTACGCGCCGAGCTCGACCCGCTTGGGGTCGACGAGGATGAGGCGCACCTGGTCGGGGGTGTAGCGCATCAGCAGCGACGTGACGATCGAGTTGATGCAGCTGCTCTTGCCCGCGCCGGTGGCGCCGGCGATGAGCACGTGCGGGAGCGTGGTGACGTCGAGCATCACCGACTTGCCCGCGATGTCGCGACCGAGTCCCGACCCCGAGCGCGGTCTTGGCCTTGGCCGCCTCGGGCGCGCCGAGCACGTCGCCGAGGGTGACGATGATGCGCTCCTTGTTGGGCACTTCGACGCCCACCGCGCTGCGACCGGGGATCGGCGCCAGGATGCGCACGTCGAGCGACGCCATGGCGTACTGGATGTCGTTGCTCAGGCCGGTGACGCGGTTGACCTTCACGCCCGAGCCGAGCTCGAGCTCGTAGCGGGTGACGGTGGGGCCGACGGTGGTGCCGACCAGCCGGGCCTCCACACCGTGGTGCGCCAGCGTGGCCTCGAGCACGCGCCCGGCGTCGTCGATCAGGCGGCGGTCGGCTTCCCTGCCGCTCCCCCGCTTCAGCACGGTGGCGGGCGGGAGCCTCCACGGACCGCCTCCACGCGGCTGGTGCGGCGCGCCCTCGTCGTCGAGCGCGATGACGAGCTGGCCGCTCGGGTCCTCGACGACGGGGATCTCGATCGCGACGTTGGTCGTGGGTGGGAGCGGTGCGGGCTCCAGCTCGGACTGGGACGCGGGTTCGGGCTCCTCGTCGTCGCCGTACTCGAACTGCGCGTAGTCGAAGGGCGCGGGACCGGTGTGCGCCGGCGGTGCGTCGAGGTCGACCCCCTCGCCGATGGGCGTGAGCTGCACCGCGTCCCGGGCCTTGGTTGCGGCGACGCGCGACGCGCGGACGGTGGCGCCGACGATCACCCCGATCGAGAGCCCGAGCACGAGCAGCACACCGACCAACGCCACCGCACCGAGGGTGAGCGACGCACCGACGACGCCGATGGCGGCGACGAGCGGTCCGGCGACCATGGCGCCGAGCGCGCCGCCGGCGTCGCGGAGGTGGTCGATGTCACCGCCGAGCGCCGGGCGACCGTACGCGAGGTGGAGGATGCCGACGTCGGCGACGAAGAGGAGCAGCGCGCCGATGGCGATGCGCAGCGTCGGCGGTTCGGCCGGAGCTTCGTCGTCGGCGATTCGCCGAGAATCAAAGTCGGTGCGATCGGGGTCGACCGCCGCCGCCCGCCGGGGCCAGAGCAGCACGACCCCGAAGGCGAAGCACGCCACCGGCACCGCGACCCGGGCCCGGCCCAGGACCGCGCCGGTGCCGTCGGCCAGCGCCGAGCCCACCGGACCGGCGAGCTCGGTCCACAGCCCGAGGGCGAAGATCGCCCCCAGCACGAAGAGGCACACGGCGAGCAGGTCAGCCCGGTGGCCGGCCAGCTGCCGGCCCGCCGCCTCCCGCGAGCGCGCCACCATCCCCGGCTCCGTCGGCGGCGCCTTGGCCCGCGACCTGGAGGTTGTGCGGGGAGCCGGCTTGCGGGCCGTCTTCTTCTTGGACCGGGACGTCGGGCGACGCCGCGTCTTGGTCGTGGGCATCTCCCGAAGGTAACACCACCACACCGGCCACAAGAGCATTCCCCAACCACGGAGAGTGACAGACCGGCCGGAACGCCGCGCAGCCTTGACCGAGAGGGTCAGACCTCCATGACCACGGGGATGATCGCGGGGCGGCGCTTGGTGCGCTCGTTGATGAACTTGCCGAGGGAACGGCGGCAGTGGCGACGGAGGGTGTCGAAGTCGGTGGCGCCCTCGTCGGCCGCCTCCTTGAGCGACGCCAGCACCGCGGCCTTGGCGTCGTCGAGCAGCTCCTCGGCCTCGGGTGCGTAGACCCAGCCGCGGGTGACGATCTCGGGCCCGGTGACCACCTCGCCCGTGGTGGAGTCGACGGTGACGATCACCACCACCAGCCCCTCCTCGGCCAGGTTGCGACGGTCGCGCAGCACCCCCTGACCGACGTCGCCGACGATGCCGTCGACGTAGAGGAAGCCGGCAGGCACCGCGCGTCGCTCGATCTCGAGCGCCATCGTGGACTGGCCCGTGCCGTCACCGTTGGACTCCATCACCAGCATGTCGCCGTCTTCGGCGATCACGACATGGTCCTTGGGCACACCGACCGCTTCGGCGAGGCGCGCGTGGTGGACCATGTGCGTGTACTCGCCGTGCACGGGCACGAACCACTCTGGCTGCACGACGTTGAGGAGCATCTTGAGCTCCTCCTGCGACGCGTGTCCGGACACGTGCACCGGCGAACTGCCGCCGTGGAGCACCTCGGCACCGGCGCGGTGGAGCGAGTCGATGATGCGGGTCACGTTGGTCTCGTTGCCGGGGATCGCGTGGGCGGAGATCACGACGACGTCGTCGCTGCTGATCTTGACGTGCTTGTGCTCGTGCGCGGCCATCAACGACAGCGCGCTCATGGGCTCGCCCTGCGATCCCGGTGCAGATGATGCAGACCTCGCCCGGCGAGTAGCGCGGTACTTCGTCGATGTCGATCACGCTGCTGACCGGGATGTCGAGCATGCCCATCTCGCGACCGAGCGCGACGTTGTTGACCATCGAGCGTCCGAGGAAGACGACCTTGCGGCCCGGCGGTGACCGCGGCCTCGGCGACCTGACGCACGCGGTGGAGATGGGACGCGAAGCTCGCGACGATCATGCGCTGGTTGGGGTAGTCGCGGAACACCGACCGGAGCGTGTCGCCCACCGTCGACTCCGACGGCGTGAACCCGGGCCTGCACGCGTTGGTGGAGTCGGACAGCAGCAACTTCACGCCGCCGGAGCGCTTGGCGATCGCGCCCATCAACGAGAGGTCGGTCTTGCGGCCGTCGACCGGCGTGGGGTCGAGCTTGAAGTCGCCGCTGTGCAGGATCGTGCCCGCGGGCGTGTGGTACGCGGTGGCGAACGCGTGCGGCACCGAGTGGGTGACCGGGATGAACTCGCAGTCGAACGGCCCGATCATCCGGCGCTCGCCGTCGTGCACCGGGATCATCTCGGTGCGCCCGAGCATTCCCGCCTCCTCGATGCGGTTGCGGGCCAGGCCGAGCGAGAGCGGCGAGCCGTAGATCGGGAACGAGATGTCGCGCAGCAGGAACGCGAGCCCACCGGCGTGGTCCTCGTGGGCATGGGTGAGGAACGCGGCTTCGACGCGATCGGCGTTCTCACGGAGATAGGTGAAGTCGGGCAGCACCAGGTCGATGCCGGGCATGTCGCCCTCGGGGAACATGATCCCGCAGTCGACGACGAGGATGCGGTCGTCGACCTCGAGGCAGAAGCAGTTGCGTCCGATCTCCCCGAGCCCACCGAGGAAGACGATCCGGACCGGCGGGCTCATGTGGGCGCACTCATCCCGGTCAGGCTACCGGCGCCTTGAACATGAACTCTTCCATCATCGGCTTCATGGCCGCGTCGACCAGTTCGATGCGCACGCCCAGCGGGTCACGGTGGTACGCGAACTGGATGGGTGCGGTGTCGGCGTCGTGGCCGCAGAGCTGCAGCGGGCAGCGCAGCTCGGAGTAGGTGGCGGAGTCCGCGGGCAACGCGTCGGTCCACACGCCGATGTGATGGAGGTTGGAGTGCTCGTTGCACTCCCACACCGATCCCGGCACCTCCTGTACCAGCTCGAGGTGCGGCGGCTCGGTCGAGTAGCAGAGCGTGTTGGGGAACACGAGGTCGTCGCCGCCACCGCCTCGCTCATCGAAGGCGCGAACGTCGTAGGCGTCGACGTGGAGGACGGGTCCCCACGTGATGCCGAGGAGGTCGGCGAGGTGCGCCTGCGCGACTTCGATGTCGGGCACCACGATGCCGACGTGGTACAGCCTGCCGAGGATGGCCATGGGCGGGACTCTACGCCCCTCGCTCGCCCCTACATTCCCGGGATGCCCACCGAAGCACTCCGGTCCGCCGCGGCCGCGAACCTGCGCGCCCTCGCCCACTCCTTTGCCGAGCACGATGCCGACGACGAGGTCCTCAGTGCGATCGCCGACACCGCGGCCGCGCTCGAGCGACGGATCGACGAGGCGCCGGCGCGCGATCGCCTGCAGCTCATGCGGAGGGGGATCGACGAATCGCTCATGGGCCTCGGCTTCGAGGACCGGGCCGTCGGCGGCGGATCGAACCCCACCGCGGTGGAGCTCGACGTCCGCTACGACGCCGCCGAAACGGGAGGCGAGATCATCGCCGACGTGGTTCTGCGGCGCGCGTTCGAGGGTGCCCCTGGTCGCGCCCACGGGGGCATCGTCGCCGCTGCGTTCGACGACGTGACCGGCTTCGTGATCGCGCAGCTCCAGGAACCGGCGTTCACCGGCGAGCTGACCGTGCGCTACCTGGCTCCGGTGCCGGTCGACGAGCCGCTCGAGGTGCGCGCCCGCCTCGACGGGCGGGAACGGCGCAAGCTGTTCATCAGCGGCGAGGTGCGCGCCGCCGACGTGGTGATCGCGACGTGCCGGGCGATCTACATCACCGTCGACCCGGGCGTCTTCGCTCAGGCTCCCGATCCCCGGTAGGTCGTCTGGCTGAAGGTGCCCTTGGCGAACGTGATGACCTTCGTCGGGCGCACCGCGTAGACGTACACCGGCGTGTTGGCGGGACCATCGTCGTGCGTGAAGCCGCCGTCGGTCACGCCGTAGGTCCACTGCCCGTCCCACTTCGTGGCCCACGCCGCGGCCAGGCGCTCGAGCGTCGGACGGTCGGTGACGCGCGCGGCTTCGCCCTCGACGACGACATCCAGTCCGCCGTCCCATGCGTTGCAGCCGGTCGTGATCGCGACCTGCGTGTTCGCAGCGAGGTTGTGCCCCTTCTGCTCGTCGGGGCCGGTGCAGAAGTGCAGCGCCCTGTCGAGCCACACGGTGACGAGCGGCGTGACGTGCGGACGACCGTCGGCGCGCACCGTGGTGATCCACGCGAGCTGCGCGCCGTCGAGGACGCGTTCCGTGTCGTCCCACGGGACGGGAGTCGCCTCGGGGTCGCTGAAGCGTTCGTCGAGGTCGGGGGTCATCGTCGTCACCTTGCCGCCCCCTCACTCACGTAGAACCGGTTCCCGTCAAGGTCGACGAACGAGAACATGAGCGGCACGTCGGGCCAGTCGAGCAGCTCGCCCGCTTCGAGCCCCACAGCCGCGACGGCCTCGTGCGCGACACGCGCGTCGTCGGTCGTGAACCGGATGCCAGTGTCGATGCCGGTCGGGAGCTCGGGCCCGGTGTGGACGAGTGCGAGCGACGCCGCTCCTCCGGGTAGCTCCATCTCGATCCAACGGAAGCCGGGCTGCAGCTCGGCATCCATCGACACCGTGAAGCCCAGCTGCTCGAGCACTGACTTGGTGCGATCCTGATCCGTGACCGGTACGGCCACGCTCCTGAAGTTCGTGAACGCGTTGGTCGTCATGCAATTGAGACCGGTCTGCGGCGGCGAACTCATCGGTGCGGCACGACGGTCAGGGCCTGGTTGCTTCTGCTTCCGCCAACGCGACCAGATCGATGGTGAGCGCCTCCGGCACCAGATGGTCGACCACGAAGAGCTGTCCACCCATCAGGACCAACACGTCGCCCTCGCGCGCGCCATCCGGCAGCGCCGGTCGTGCTTCGCCGTCCACGTTGCTCCTCCCTCGCGCCTCGCGCCCGCGTCGTCGCAGCGTGACGGGCGCGCTTCGCACTGTCCAGGGTTCGGACGACGAATTGGGTGAGTCTCAACCCTCTCTTGTGCAGAGAGAGGTGAGTCTTGGCCGACGGTCGGGCGTCAGGCAGTGGCGGCGGCGGCCTCGCGGTCCTTGGCCACCTGATCGAGCTCGCCGTACTCCTCACCGGTGTCGACCCAGTCCTCGAACTGGATCACGCCGAGCTCGGTGAAGCGATCGCGCAACCAGCCGTCGCCGGCGTCGAGCAGACCGAGCTTCTTGCAGTTCGGCACGATCTTCGAGAACAGCAGGCCCTGGAAGATCGGACGGTCGGGCGCGTTCTGCATCGCCTTCACGGCTTCCTTCACGTCGACGCCCATGCGCTCCCAGGTCTCCTGCTGCAGGAACCGGTCGCGCATGCGTACCGCGGCCTCGAACGCGAACTCCTGGCGCTCGCGGATCTCCGCCGCGCCGAGGCCCGCGTAGTACTCCTGCAGCGACAGCACGCCGAACGCGACGTGGCGGGCTTCGTCGCTCATCACGTAGCGCAGCAGCTGCTTCAACAGGGGCTCGGTGGTCATCTGGTGCAGGAATCCGAACGCGGCGAGCGCCAACCCCTCGACCATGATCTGCATGCCGAGGTACGTCATGTCCCAGCGGCTGTCGGCGACGATGTCGTCGAGCAGCATCTTCAGGTGCGCGTTGATCGGGTAGTGCCCGGACAGCTTCGTGTTGAGGTAGCGCCCGAACACCTCGACGTGACGGGCCTCGTCCATCACCTGCGTGGCCGCGTAGTACTTGGCGTCGATCCACGGCACCGTCTCGACGATCTGCGCGGTGCAGATCAGCGCGCCCTGCTCACCGTGCATGAACTGCGAGAGCGTCCAGTTCTGCGACTCGACGCCGAACTGCGTCCACTCCTTGTCGCCCCACTTCTCGAACGGCGTGCCGGCGAGGTCCATCTTCTGGCCGATGCCGTTCTGGTTCTGGTTGTTGCGGGCAACCTCTTCCTGATCGACGTCGATGTCCCAGGGCAGGTCGTTGGCGTTCCACTGCGACGTCTTGGCCTTCTCGTAGAGCTTCACCAGCGCGGGACGGCTGCGCTCGTAGTTCCAGGTGAAGATGGCGTCGGCCTCGGCGCGGACCGCGTGCTGCACCTCGTCGACGTCGGTGTTGGTGACGGCGAGGATCGCGTCGTAGTCGTTGATGTCGTCGCGGCCGATGATGTCAGCGTGGCTGGTCATGACGTCTCCCTTGAGGCCTGGGATCACGAGGGTGGTGAGAAACGAACGGGCGGCGGTGGGGTCGGTGAAGTCGACCGGCGGATGCGGCATGAGCGCATATGCGCGCACGAGGCGGGCGAGCCAGTCGCCCGCGCGCGTGCACGCGTCGGGTGAGAGCCAGCGGTCGAACGCAGGCGCGATCGCATCGCCCACGGCGACGAGCACGCGGTCGCCGGGCACGAACGCGAGGTGACCGAGCACCGCCTCCGGTTCGTGCGCGAGGAGGAACTGCAGCGCGTCGTGGCCGCGCACCTCACGTGCGCCCAGCACGACGACGGCGGTCACCGCGTCGGCGAACGTCAACTCGCTGCGACCGGCGGCGACCACCGCGGTCGCGACCCGGTCGAGCTCCGCGGCGACCGCGGCGCGCAGGATCGCGGGCTTGCCGTCGTAGTAGCGGTAGAGGGTGGCGCGCGAGCAGCCGGCCTCGCGGGCGATGTCGTCGACGGTGGTCTTGGCCAGCCCGAAGCGCCCGATGCAGACCAGGGCGGCGTCGCGGATCCTCAGCTCCATCGGGAGGGCGGTCACGGACACCGGGGCCACGGTCAGGGTCATCAGTTGAGACGATACACCAGAATCCGTCTCATCGGGTCAGGCCGTCATCCCAAGAGCACGCCCCCGAGCAGCTCGCCCCGCACCAGATGGCGCACCTCGGCGGGATCGGCCAGGTCGTGGCGCCCGGGCGACGCGATGAGCGACAGCGACAGGCGAGCGACGTACTCCGCGACGGGCGCCAGATCGACGTCGGTCGCCACCAGTCCGGCGGCGCGGTCATGCTCGAGCAACGGCAGGAAGTAGGCGGCGATGGCGCCGACGATCCGGTCCTGCTGCACGGTGATGAGCGCGTTCAGCCGGTCGGGTTCGGTCTCGAGCACCTTCTGCAGCACCGCGTGCTCGAGCAGCTCCTGGCGCGCCAGCGGCAGTGCGCGCTCGAGGAATTCCGCGAAGTCGACGGCGTCGCCGAGCTCCTCACCGAGGCGGAGGAAGAAGCGGTCCATCTCCCACCCGACGGTGTCGCGCAGCAGCTCCTCCTTCCCGCCCGGGAACATGCGGTAGATGGTGGCGCGCGACACGCCCGAGGCGCCGGCGACGTCGTCGACGGTCGTCTTCGCCATCCCCCGGCGTGCGATGCACTCGTAGGCGCCCTCGAGGACTCGACGGCGCACGTCCGTCATGGGCAGGAAGCGTCCATCGTCAGAGGTCGAGCAGCGGGTCGAGCCCGATGGTGAGGCCGGGCCGTTCCCGCACCGCCTTCACCGCCAGCACCACGCCGGGCATGAACGACGTGCGGTCGTACGAGTCGTGGCGGATCGAGAGCGACTGCCCCGCGGTGCCGAACAGCACCTCCTCGTGCGCCACGAGCCCGCGCAGTCGCACCGAGTGCACGTGGATCCCCGCCGCACCTACTCCCCCGCGTGCGCCCGCGACGACGGTCTTGGTGGTGGGATCGGGCGCCCAGTCGGACGACGCTGCGGCCATGCGCTCGACCGTGTGCAGCGCGGTGCCGGACGGCGCGTCGACCTTCTGGTCGTGGTGGAGCTCGATGACTTCGGCGGTCTCGAACCACGGCGCCGCGAGCTCGGCGAAGCGCACCATGAGCACCGCGCCGATGGCGAAGTTGGGCGCGATCACCGCGTTGGCGGACGACGCGTCGAAGCGGATCCGGAAGTCGTCGAAGTCGGTCGCGGAGAATCCGGTGGTGCCCACGACCGCGTGCACGCCGTTGTCGGCGCACCACGCGATGTTGTCGCGGGCGGCATCGACGACGGTGAAGTCGACGGCGACCTCGGCGCCGGCATCGGCCAGCGCGCTCGGCGTGGCGCGCCATCTGCAAGCTCGCGTCGATCCCGACCTGCCGCAGGTCGAGACCCGTGTGCATCGGATCGACCGCGGCGACGAGCTCGAGCTCGGGATCGTCGAGGACCGCCCGACACACCGTCGCCCCCATGCGTCCGGCGGCGCCGAACACACCAACTCGGATCATGGGGCCCTCCTCATTCAGGGCAGCGTATCGGCGGGACCCACCAGCGCGAGCGTGCGATTTCCGTCGCCGAGCACCCGGTCGATGACCCGGGCGACGTCGTCGGGCGTGACCGCGTCGACCTGCTCGACCACCCAGTCGAGGCTCGGGATCTCACCCATGGTGAGCTCCGACCGGCCCATGCGGTTCATCCGGCTCGACGAGCTCTCCAACGACAACGCCAGGGAACCGGTGAGGTGCCCCTTGGCCCCTGCGAGCTCGCGTTCGGTCACGCCGCCGTCGCCGACGAGCCGATCGAGCTCGGCGCGCACGACGTCGAGCGTCTCCTCGACCCGTTCGGGGTTGGTGGCGCAGTACACCGCCAACGAGCCGGTCTCTACGAACGCACTGCGGTACGAGAACACCGAGTAGGCGAGGCCGCGCTTCTCCCGCACCTCCTGGAAGAGCCGGGAGCTCATGCCGCCGCCGAGCACCTGGTCGACCACACCGAGCGCGAACCGATCGGGGTCGTCGCGCCGCAAGGCGCGCGCGCCCAGCACCACGTGGGCCTGCTCCAACGGACGGTCGACGCGCGCGAACCCCTGCGGCACAGCACCGTCGGCGCCGTTGACGCGTGGCGGACGGTCGCCGTTGATCGCGGGAAGCGCGGTGGACAGGCGATCGACGATGTGGTCGTGGTCGATGTTGCCGGCCACCGCGACCACCACGTTGGACGGGCGGTAGTGCGCGGCGTGGTACTCCGCGATCTGCTCGTGGGTCACCGTGCTGATCGTCTCCTGCGACCCCGAGATCTCGCGACCCAGCGGGTGCTCGGGGAACAGCGCGGCGGGCGAACACGTCGTGCACGAGGTCGTCGGGCGTGTCGTCGCGCATCCGGATCTCCTCGAGGATCACCTGACGTTCCGACTCGATCTCGTCGGAGCGCAGCGCCGGTGACCACACGATGTCGGAGAGGATGTCGAGCGCGAGGTCGAGGTGCCGGTCGGGCACGCGCACGTAGTACGCGGTGATCTCCTGACCGGTGAACGCGTTCATGTCGCCGCCACACGACTCGACCGCTTCGGCGATCTCCGCCGCGTGGCGCGTGTCGCTGCCCTTGAACAGCAGGTGTTCGAGGAAGTGGCTGGTGCCCGCCACCGACTCCGACTCGTCGCGCGACCCCGTGCCCACCCAGAACCCGACCGCCGCGGAGCGGAGGCCGGGAAGGTGCTCGGTGACGACGCGCAACCCGGAGTCGAGCCGCGTGCGGCGGATGCCGCTCGACTCGTCGACCAGTTCGTTGTTCATGGCGTGCAGTTCATGGGGAGGTCGTATCGACGCGTCAACTGGTGGTCTTGACACCGGCTAACGCCGGCGCCGACGACCGCCACCCCCGCCGCCACCGCGACGCTCGCCCCGGTCGCCACCCGAGCGGCCGGCTTCGGCCGGGCCGAGGTCGCCGAACTCCTCGCGGGCCTGCGAGTCCCATGCCGCATCGAACGACGCGGTCTCGACGTCGCTGCTCCCGCCGTCGCCGCCACCGCCGTTGGAAGGCGAGGTGCGGGGCGAATCGCTGCGCGGCGCACGGCTCTCGCTGCGCTCGCCCCCGTTGGACGACGACGAATCGGACTCCGCCGGCTCGTCTCCCGCAAGGGAGAGCGAGAGCTTGCCGGAGTTGTCGATGTCGTCGACGCGGACGGTGACCTCGTCGCCCAGGTTGAGGACGTCCTCCACCCGGTCGATGCGCTTGCCGCGCCCGAGCTTGGAGATGTGGAGCAGGCCGTCGCGCCCGGGGAGGATGTTCACGAACGCACCGAACTTGGTGACGTTCACCACCTTGCCGGTGTACTCGGCGCCGAGCTCCGCGGTGGGCGGGTCGAGGATCAGCTCGATCCGACGCCGCGCCTCTTCGACCGCGCTGCCGTCGGTGGAACCGATGCTCACGGTGCCGACCACGCCGTCGTCGCTCACCGAGACGTCGGCGCCGGTCTCCTGCGTGATCGTGTTGATGACCTTGCCCTTGGGCCCGATCACCTCGCCGATCTTGTCCATCGGGATCTCGAAGCTGACGATCTTCGGCGCACTCGGCTTCACGTCGCCGCGGTGCGTGGAGATCTCGGCGTCCATCACGTCGAGGATCTTGAGGCGGGCGTCGCGGGCCTGGAGCAGCGCCTGACGCAGTACGTCGGCCGGGAGCCCGTCGATCTTGGTGTCGAGCTGCAGCGCGGTGACGAAGTCACGCGTGCCCGCGACCTTGAAGTCCATGTCGCCGAACGCGTCCTCGGTGCCGAGGATGTCGGTGAGGGTCGTGTACTTGCCCTCGGCGTACACGAGGCCCATGGCGATGCCGGCGACCGATGCCTTCAGCGGCACGCCACCGTCGAGCATCGAGAGCGTCGAACCGCAGACCGACGCCATCGAGGTGGATCCGTTGGAGCTGAGGACGTCGGAGACGATGCGCAGCACGTAGGGCCACTCCTCCATCGAGGGCACGACGGGGACCAGTGCGCGCTCGGCGAGCGCGCCGTGGCCGATCTCGCGGCGCTTCGGTGACCCCACCCGGCCGGTCTCACCGGTGGAGTAGGGCGGGAAGTTGTAGTGGTGGATGTAGCGCTTCTTCGTACCGCGCAGCTCGTCGAGACCGATGAACTGCTCCATGCGAGGCATGCCGAGGGTCAGCACGCTGAGCACCTGGGTCTCACCCCGCTGGAAGAGACCGGTGCCGTGCGCGGTGGGCAGCAGGTCGACCTCGGCCGACAGCGGCCGGATGTCGGTGGTGCCACGACCGTCGATGCGCAGCCCCTCGTTGACGATGCGGCTGCGGACGACCTTCTTCTGCAGCGAGCGGAACGCCGGCTTGACCTGCTTGGCGCGCGACGCGTACTGCTGGGGCTCGTCGGGGGTGCCACACAGCGCGAGCAGCAGACCTTCGAGGATCTCGTCGAGCCGGTCGTTGCGGGTGGTCTTGTCGGCGATGGCCATCGCCTCCGACGTGCTCGCGGTGGCCTGCTCGGCGACCGCGTCGAACAGGTCGTCGTCGTAGTCGGTGTGGATCTCGTAGGGGATCTCGGAGATCGGACCCCGGGCCAGGACGACCGCGGCGCGGAGCTCCTTCTGGAGGTCGATCGACGCCTTGATCCACTGCTTGGCCTCGTCGAGCCCGTCGGCGATGACCTCTTCGGTCACCTTCGGCGCGCCCTCTTCGTAGAGGCGCCAGGTGGCCTCGGTGCCACCGGCCTCCACCATCATGATGGCGATGTCGCCCGACTCGATCTGCCGGCCCGCGACCACGAGCTCGAAGGTCGACTCGGTGCTCTCCTCGAACGTCGGGTGCGCGATCCACTCGCTGCCCTGACGCGACAGACGCACCGCGCCGATCGGGCCGTCGAACGGGATCCCCGACACGGTGAGCGCGGCCGACGCACCGTTGATCGACAGCACGTCGTGCGGGTTCACCAGGTCGGCACCCATGATCGTGGCGACGACCTGCACCTCGTTGCGGAAGCCCTCGGGGAAGCTCGGGCGTAGCGGACGGTCGGTGAGGCGACAGGTGAGGATGGCGGGCTCGCCGGGGCGACCCTCGCGACGGAAGACGCCGCCAGGGATCTTCCCGGCGGCGTACATGCGCTCCTCGACGTCGACCGTCAGGGGGAAGAAGTCGATGCCCTCGCGGGGCTTCGACGTGACGACGGTGCTCAGGATGGTGGTGTCACCGACGCGCACGACCACTGCGCCGTCGGCCTGGGGCGCGAGCTTGCCCGTCTCCAGGGTCATCTCGAGTCCGGCCGCGTTGATCGGGCCCTTTACTTTGATGGCGTCAGCCATGACGCACTCCTCTGTTCGTGCCCCTTGAGGGCAACCGGCGAGGGGTGCGATTCCCAGTTGTCGCCGTCCAGGCTGCTGGCCTGGGCGGTGGCGACTGACAACCGCGCAGCTCGCCCGCTTGGGGATGTTGGTTGCTGGGTGTTGTGGTGGTGCGGGTGGTCCGCTACCGACGCAGGCCGAGCTTGGCGATCAGCGCGCGGTACCGCTCGACGTCGTTGCGCCGCAGGTAGTCGAGCAGCCGACGCCGCCGACCCACGAGCATGAGCAGGCCGCGACGGGAGTGATGGTCCTTCTTGTGGACCTTCAGGTGCTCCGTCAGGTGGTTGATGCGCTCCGTGAGGAGGGCCACCTGCACCTCCGTGGAGCCCGTGTCGGACTCGTGGAGGCGGTGCTCGGCGATCGTGGCGGTGGTATCGGGCATGCGCTGAAACAGACTTTCTTGCTTGCGGACCAGCGGGTGATGCTACCAGAGGGTGGGTCGGAGGCGGGAGACGGCCTCCCGCCCACGCCCACGCTCACGCACCCTGGTCCTTCACGTCGAACCAGGGCGTGTGCTTCACCTTCGGGTACTTCCGGTCCAGCACCTCCCGGAACTCGTCGGCGATGACGAACGGGTCCGGGTGCTCGCCCTCGGGCAGGGCGGGTGAGGCGGTCGGCTCGTTCGCCGGGCACCCCTCGCTGTAGGGCCCGATCTGGATCCGATCGAGGTCGTACCCGAGCTCGGGGTCGGGATGGGTGGCGCCGAGGGACGCCGCCACGTTGTTGGCGTGGCGGTCGCGGAGGGTGAGGTTCCAGGTGCTGTCGCCTCCCGGCCCCTCGGGGGGCGCACCCAGGAACCGCCACTCGAGGAAGCGGAGCGTCGACGTGTGGTCGTACACCCGGTGGTCGACGTAGTTCTGCCGCGCGTACGGCGACGACAGGATCGTGGGCACGCGGAAGCCCGCCAGCCCGAAGTCGTGCTCGAGGTCCGCGCTGGCGCGCTGGTCGGCCAGCGTCGGCGGCTTCACGTGGTCGAAGAAGCCGCCCCACTCGTCGTAGGTGAGGATGAAGAGGCCGCGATCCCAGTGCTTCGAGTTCACGAACGCCTTGAACACCTCGCGGATGAACCGCTGCCCGAGGAGGACGTCGCCCTGCGAGTGGTCGTCGGTGCGGAGGTCGCCGGCGAACGCGGGCGAGATGGCGACCACGTTCGGGAGCGTGCCTGCATCACACGCCTCGAAGTAGTCGTCGAGGGGATGGATCCAGTCGAGGTACTGGTCGCCCCAGAGCCACAGCAGCGGCAGATCGGTGAAGTACGCGCCGAACGGCACCTGACGCGCGATGAGCTTGTCGAAGATCGTCGGCGTCTTGTACATGCCCGGGAGCAACGGCACCGGGTCTTCGCGCTCGCCCCCGGACTGCGCGGTGTAGGCGTACTGCCGGTTCGGGAACGTGCCCGCGAGCAGCGACGCGAACGACCGATCGTGCACGGTGAAGCGCCGCGCCAGCGTGCGAGTGGACCGGCAGGTCCTCGCCCAGGTAGTAGCCGATCGCGTAGGTGTCGTTGCCGGTACCGGCGGCCAGGAACCCGTCGGCGAGCTCGATGCGCCCCGCGTTCCAGCCGTGACCGGGGATGGGGTGCCCGCACCCCCGGAAGGGGTGCGGCTCGGCACCGTTGCGCGCGAGGTGATGCGTCCGGTGCCGCTTGCCGACGGCGTCGACGAAGGTCATGTCGGTCTTGGCGTCGACGTGGAAGTTGCTGCCCCAGCGCGACTTGCCCGCCTCGAGGTACTGCTCGTCGTTGCCCAACCACCCGAGGTAGTGGTCGAACGAGCGGTTCTCCATCATCAGCACGACGACGGTGTCGATCGGGCAGTCGGACGGCTGCGTGTCGAGCAAGCGCCCCTGCGGACCCTTGGCTGTCTTGCGCGCGCGTGGCGCAAGCGCGCCGAGTGCGTCGCGACCCCCGAGCGCGACGCCACCGGCCATCGCGCCGGCGGCGCGCAAGAAGTCGCGTCGCGGTACGCCGGACGTCGAGTCGTTCCTGCCCATCGCCGTCCAGGATCGCGCGCGACGCGCCCGCTACGAGAGCACCCTCCGCGTCTCCGCGACATCCTGCTCGATCTGCGCAATCAGCGCGTCGACCGATTCGAACTTCTGCTCGCCGCGCAGATGCTCGACGAAGCGAACCCGCACATCCTGCCCATAGAGGTCACCGTCGAAGTCGAGCACGTAGGCCTCGAGCAGCGACGCGTCGGCGGTCTCGTAGAACGTCGGCCGACGACCGAGCGAGATCGCGGTCATCCGCTCCACGCCGTCGGCGCCGATGAAGGTCCCGGCGTAGATGCCGTCGGCGGGCAGACAGCAGCGGTTCGGCACTTCGACGTTGGCCGTGGGGTAGCCGAGCTCACGGCCGCGTCGATCGCCCTCCACGACGACGCCGCGCACCTCATGCGCGCGACCCAGGAGCGCGGCCGCACCTCGCACGTCGCCCGCCGCCAGCAGCTCGCGGATGTGCGTCGACGAGTAGATGGTGCCGCCCTGACCCGATGTGGCGGGTGCCGCTTCGAGTCCGACGCCGAGCACCTCGAAGCCGAGCTCCGCGCCCATGCGCTGCAGGAGTGCGACGTCGCCGCCGCGGCCCTTGCCGAAGTGGAAGTCGGCGCCGACGACCACGAGACGCGCGTGCGCGGCACCGGCGAGGACCTCGCGCACGAAGTCCTCGGCCGGTTCCTGGCTCCGGGCCTCGTCGAAGGTGAGCACGAACGCGAGGTCGAGGTACCCGGTGGCGGCGAGCAGCTCGAGCTTCTGCTCGGGCGTCGTGAGCAACCGCGGCGCCGAGTCGGGGCGCACCACCTCGGCCGGGTGCCGGTCGAAGGTGACGCACACCGCCGCCAGCCCACGCGCGTCGGCCAGCTCGCGCACCAGCCGCAGCACCGCGTGGTGCCCGAGGTGCACGCCGTCGTACACCCCGATGGTGACCACGGCACCGGGACCGCCGTCGAGTGCGGCGGAGAGCCCGGCGAGGTCGTCGACGATGCGCATCGCGGTCACGCGCCGACAACCACGACGGCCGGCCGCAGCGCGGCACCGCGCGTGTCGTAGACCGCCAGCAGCGCGCCGTCGGGACCGATGAACGCGTACGGGCCGGCGCCATGCACCGCGACCGCGCCGGCGGCAAACGACACACCGTGCGAGACCGCGCGCGCCTGCTCGTCGTCGACGTCGACGCGTTCCAGGTCGCGCATCGCGATGGCGAGGGGCAACACCGCGGCCGGTGGATCGGCTTCGATGTCGGCGAGTGGACGCGCTTCGTCGAGCGTGAACGATCCGACGCGCGTGCGGCGCAGCGCGGCGAGGTGCGCGTGACCCCCGAGCGCGGTCCCGAGGTCGGCGGCGAGCGAGCGGATGTAGGTGCCGCTGCCGCACTCCACCTCGACGTCGGCCTCGGGGTACGGCCCGGGTTCGAACGCGACCACGTCGAAGCGGTCGACGTGCACGGGGCGGGGCGCGCGCTCGACCTCCTGGCCCGCACGTGCGAGCTCGTGGAGGCGGCGGCCGCCGACCTTCACGGCCGACACCATCGGCGGGAGCTGCTCGATGTCACCGCGGAAGCCCGGGAGGGCCTGTTCCACGTCGTCGCGCGTGAGCGGCATCGGCCGCTGGTCGAGGATCTCGCCGGCGGCGTCGAGCGTGCTCGTGGCGATCCCGAACACGATGCGCCCCTCGTACGCCTTGCCCGACTCCGAGAGGTAGCGCAGCAACCGGGTGGCGCGGCCGAGGCCGACGAGCAACACCCCGGTGGCGTCGGGATCGAGGGTGCCGGCGTGACCGACCTTGCGCTGGCCGTACGCCTTGCGCACCTTGGCGACGACGTCGTGCGACGTGAGGCCAGCCGGCTTGTCGACGACGACGAGACCGTCCTGCATCATCGGAATTGGCGGTGAGAGCTCAGAGGGCGCCGCGGATGTTCGCGACGACGCTCGGGATGTCGAGCGTCGACTCGAACCCGGCCGCGAAGCGATGGCCGCCGCCGCCGTTCGCGGCCGCGATCAGGCGGACGTCGACGTCGCCCAGGGAGCGCAGGCTGACCCGCACCGAGCCGTCGGCCTCCTCCTTGAGCACGCAGGTGACCTCGGCCTCGGTGGTGCGCCGCACGATGTCGATCAGGCCCTCGACCTCTTCGAGGGTGACGTCGTGACGGGTGAGCATGTCCTGCGTGACCGCGGTCCAGACGAAGCGCTGGTCGACGTCGAGCTCGGCGTTGGCGAGTGCCTCACCCAGCAACTTCAGGTACGCGAAGCGGTGCTCTTCGAACAGCTGCCGCGAGAGGCGCGACACCGGCACGTCGAAGGTGACCAGCTCGCACGCGAGCTCGAACACGCTCGGGGTGGTGGTCTCGTACTGGAAGCGGCCGGTGTCGCACACCAGCGCGGCGTAGAGCGCGACCGCGGCGTCGGTGGTGAGCGGGAGGCCGAGCGTCTGCACGAGTCGGCGCACGAGCACGCCGCTCGCCGCGGCCGACGGGTCGATCACGTTGATGGTGCCGTAGCGCGTGTTCGACACGTGGTGGTCGAGCACGATGAGCTCGCGGGCGGACTTCGCCGCGGGCTCGAGATCGCCGAGGCGCCCGAGCGAACCGCAGTCGAAGGTGACCATCACGTCGGGCTCGGTCGGGAAGTCGCTCGGATGGGTGAGCAGGTCGAGTCCGGGCAGCTCGCGGTAGTGCGGCGCCACCGTGAACGGCTTCGAGAAGGAGGCGACCACGTCGCGGTCGGCGGCGCGCAGCACGTGGAAGAGTCCGAGCATGGAGCCGAGCGCGTCACCGTCGGGGTTGACGTGACACGCCAGCGCGATCGAGCTGCTCGCGGCCACGACCTCGGCGGCGCGCGCCAGCGATTGGTCGACGTCGTTCACGAGTCGCGCGGCTCGTCGCCGCGGTGGAGGTCGCGGATGATCGACTCGATGCGGTTGCCCGCCTCGATCGACGGATCCTGTCGGAAGGTGATCTCGGGCGTGTACTTGAGGCGGACCTGACGGCCCAGCGAGGCGCGCAGATGCGGAGCCGCTGCCTCGAGGGCAGCTTGCGTCGCCACGCGTTGCTCCGGCTCGAGTTCCGGCACGACCCCCGTACCCCGCTTGTCCGCTCGCCCGAGCGCGGAATAGTAGACGGTCGCCTGTCGAAGATCAGCGCTGACGTCGACCCCGGTGACCGTGACCAGGCCGAGACGCGGGTCGTTGAGGCGTTCGAGCTCGTCGCCGATCGCCTCGCGGACGACTTCGTTGACCCGCGCCATCCTCGGGTAGCGACGGGGCGGTTTGCGGCTGGTCATGGCCCCGCTCACGCGTCGGCTTCCAGCCAGGCGATCTCGGTGGCGAGCAGCTCGACCGACGGTGCGGCGGCCACGAAGCGCTCGACGCCGTCGAGCAGGGTCTGCACCCGCCCGTCGCTCTCGGCGACGATCGCCACCGCGATCTCGGCCCGCTGCCACTGATCCTGGAACCCGGTCTCGGCCACCGACACCTTGTACCGGTGGCGCAGGGCGTCGACGATCGGGCGGATCGCCGCCCGCTTCGCCTTGAGCGAGCGGCTCTCGGGGACGTGGAGGTCGAAGCTCATCGCGGCCGCATGCACCCTCTCATTGTGGCGCTTCGACGTCGCCGAACACCCCACGGGGCACGACGAACCACAGCAGGGCAAGCCCGGCGGTGACCGCGGCGGCGAGGAGCATCGACCAGCGCCACTCCCCGGGCGCGGCGGCACCGACGCGCCGCGCCACCCACGTAGGCGGCCAGGACGAGCAGGAGGACCACGACCTCACGCTCCTCGCGGAGTCGTGCCGTGCGGGACACCACGCGACTGATCGCTTCGCCCAGGCGCGCGATCGCACCGGTCTGGTACGTCGTCGCCACCGCGGTCCCGGCGACGCGGCGGATCACCTCGGTCTGCACGCCCATGGCCATGCTCGTCAGCACGATGAGGACGAAGCCCTCTCCCCCGCCGATCACGTGCACGCGGTCGATCGGACCGGAGATCACGATGACCACGAGGAACAGCACGACCTCGCACACGAGCAGCCACGCGCCCAACCGAGGCCCCCGCGCCCGCTGCCGCACGAGCTGCCCCACGACGATCCCGAGCGCGAAGCCGACCATCGCCGTGGCCGGGCGCCACACCGTCGACACCGAGCTGCCACCGATCGCCATCCCGAGGAAGACCGCGTTCCCGCTCTGGTTGGCCACGAACACGCCGAGGAACCGGTCGAACGCGATCGCGTCGACGAACCCGGTGACCGCGGCGAGCAGCACGGCCACCACCAGCGCCGGCCACACCAGCGGCCGCGCGCCGGCGTCCTCCCCTGCCCACATGGACACGGAATGTAGGGGCGCTCACCTCGTCGCTGCTGACGAGGTTGCGGCACTCGACGGCGTCAGAGCGCCGCCAGGTGACGCAACCTTGGGATCGAGTCGGCGTGTCAGTAGGCGTCGAGGATGTCGACCACGAAGACGAGGGTGTCGGTGCCCTTGATGCCGGCGCTGCTCTGGCCCGCGGTGCCGTAGCCCTTGTCGGGCGGCACGACCAGCAGCACCTGGGATCCGACGGTCTGGCCGACCAGCCCTTCGTCCCAGCCGGCGATGACGCTGCCCTTGCCGATCACGAAGTCGGCGGGCTGTCCGCGGTCCCAGGACGAGTCGAACTGCTTGCCGCCGTCGTAGATCACGCCGGTGTAGTGCACGCTGATCGTCTGACCCGCCTGCACGACCGGGCCGCTGCCCTTGATGAGCGGCTGCACGACGAGCGTGGTCGGCGCGGCGACGCCACTCGGGATGGTGATGGTCGGCTTGCCGCTGTCGGCCAGGGCGACCGTGGGCAGCCCGTCGACCGGCGGCACCGCTTCACCGGTGGCCTTCGCGAGCGGCGTGCGCACGCTCTTGACGTCGATCACGAAGAGGAGGGTGTCGCTCTTCTTCACCGTCTTCGTGTTGAGCTTCTTGGCCAGGCCGTCCTTGGGCGCGATGGCGAGGAGCACGCGGCTGCCGACCTTCTCACCGGTGAGCCCGGTGACGAGCTGCTTGGCCGTCTTGCTGCTGTCGAGCACCAGCGACGCCGGCGTGGCGCCGTACGACGTCTGGATCTCCTTGCCGGTGCGACCGTTCACGAGCACGTAGTCGAACGTGATGGTCTGGCCCTTGACGAGCGCGTCGCCGGTGCCCTCGGTGACGACCGAGTCGGCGGTCTTCTTCGCGGCGAAGGGCTTGTCGAACTTCACCGTCGGCTTGGCCGCGGTGTCGGTGCTCACCGTGATGGCACCGAGCGGACCGGTGGCGGCGCCTGCAGGCGCGGCGCCAGCTGACAGGAAGATGGCGGCGGCGCCGAGCGCGCTCGAGACGGCGAGGATGAGGACGGCGAGACGACGCACCCGGACTGCTTTCGCTGGACCGACGGGGGTCTTCGAGGCTACCGGTCGCTGCTCGAGCGGCATCCGCGCCCACTCCCTCGCCCCTCAGCCGTGCCTCAGGTCGCCGGGCGCAATCCGCCAGCCGATCCGCTCCGTATCCAGAGGGAGTGGGCGCCCGACCCGAGATCCCCCGTCCGACGTCCGCACCCGGTGGCGTCTCCATCGACGCGCGGCGCGGTCGTGCGCCGCTACCGAAGCCCTGCGGGCGCGGATTTGACGGTGCTCGACGGCCTCGACCTCACGGTGGCACCGGGTGAGCGGGTGGCGATCGTCGGGCGGTCGGGTGTGGGCAAGAGCACCCTCCTCGGCCTGCTCGGTGGCCTCGAGCCGCCCTCCGACGGCTCCGTGCGGGTGGGCGACGTCGACGTCGGCACCCTCCGCGGCGACGCGCTCGCGGAGTACCGGCGCACCACGGTGGGATTCGTCTTCCAGCACTTCGGCCTCCTCGACAGCCTCGATGCGCGAGACAACGTCGAGGTGGCGATGAGCGTCGGAGGGATGCGGCCGCGCGAGCGGCGGGCACGCGCCGACGAACTGCTCGCGGACGTGGGCCTCGCCGAGCGCGCCCGCCACCATCCCGGTGAGCTCAGCGGCGGCGAACGTCAACGGGTCGCGATCGCGCGTGCGATCGCGAACAGTCCTCGGCTCGTGCTCGCCGACGAGCCGAGCGGCAACCTCGACTCCGAGTCGACGCGGCGCGTGCTCGACCTCCTCGACGCGCTCGCCGACGAACGCGGGTTCACCTTCGTCGTCGCAACCCACGACCCCGCGGTCACCGAGCGCGTGACCCGCGTCCTCCATCTCCGCGACGGTCTGGTGACGGACACGTGAGCCTGCGCGATGCGGCCGTGATGGCGCTGCACAGCGCACACCGGCGGCTCGGTCGGATCGTGCTCACCGTCGGTGCCATCGCCCTCGCCGCTGCGCTGCTCACCGCGCTGCTGATCGCGGTCGGCGCGGCACGCAACCGCGTCCTGACCGCGGTGTCCGAAGGAGGGCCGCTCAGCGGCATCCAGGTGTTCCCCAACGCGGCGGGTACCGGCCAGCTCGACACCGATTCGGCCCGGCTCGGCGCGGCGCGCACGATCGACGCCGAGTCCATCCGCCGCATCGAGTCGCTGCCGGGCGTGAAGTCGGTGGTGCCGCTCGTGAGCACGCCGGCGGTCGTGGTGCCACCGCCCGATCCGGAAGACGGCCGCACCCGACCGTTCCGCGACGCGGTCACCGGCGCCGACGCCGCGCAGGCGACCCGGCTCCCCCTCACGCTCCTCGCCGGCCGGCTCCCGGGCACCGGATCGGTGCACGAGGTGGCGGTGACCGAGGCCTACCTGCGGCTCGTGCACCTCGAGGACCGGAGCGCCGAGAAGGCCGTCGGGACCGAGATCGAGATCGGTGCGCCGCGGGTCGACATCGCGCCCGACGGCGGCACCGTCGATCTGCGCTGGTCACGCGCCGTCGTGGTCGGGGTCGTGAGCGCGCAGGGCATCGACGGGCACGTCGTCACCAGCCGCGCCGGGATCGACGCACTCCGTTCGTGGTCGGCGACCAGCGTCGCGCCCGACGACGACCGCGACCTGGCGCAGTTCGCGCAGGACCTCGCGGGTGCGTCCCCGAACAGCCTCCTGTTCGTCGTCGCCGACGGGCTCGGTTCGGTGGGCGACGTACGAGCGGGGATCACCCGCATCGGCTTCTCCTCGAGCGCGCCGGAAAGCCTCATCACCTCCGTCGACCGTTACACGACCGTGGTGAAGATCGTGCTCAGCGCGATCGGACTCATCGCGCTCGGGGTCGCCGGGCTCGGCATCGCCAACGCGATGCTGGCGGCGGTGCGCGAACGTCGCACCGACATCGGCGTCCTCAAGGCCATCGGCGCGCGTGATCGCGACGTGCGCCGCCTCTTCCTCGTCGAAGCGGGCGTCATGGGTGTGGTCGGGGGCATCGTGGGTACCGCACTCGGCTACGTGATCGCGCGCTTCGTGGGGCTCGCCGTGAACAACTACCTCACGTCGCAGAGACTGAGCGGCGTGCAGGTCGGGCTGCCGCTCGGCGTGCTCGCACTCGGCGTCGGCGGTTCGTGCCTCCTCGCCGTGATCGCGGCCGCGGTACCCGCGCAACGGGCGGCACGCATCCCCGCTCGGCAGGCCATGACGTCGTGACGCGCGCGAGCAACGGCCGGATGCTCCTGGTTGCGGTGACCGTCATCGCCGGGCTCCTCGGCGCGTGCAGCAGTGCGCCCGACGAACAGGTGGTGCCGAAGGAGCGGGCTGGGCGCGCGCTCACGTATGTGCCCCTGGGTGGCGACGACGTGGCCGGGGGCCGTGGGCGCTTCGGCAACACCTGGCCGCACGTGCTGTTCCGGACCGCGCTGCCGATCACCGCGGACCTCGTCGACATCGCCGACAGTCGTTCCGGGATCGCGCAGATCCGCCGCGGAACAGCTCGACCGCGCGGTGAACGCGACACCCGACCTCGTCACGATCACCTTGCTCGACGACGCCGAGCGCGGCAGTGATCCGGATCAGGTCGAACAGGACCTCGACGCCGTCCTCGACCGCCTCACCAAGCGGGCGGCGACGCTCGTGTTGGTCGGGACACTCCCCGACCGTGCGGCCGACGCATCCGTCGTCGACGGGCTCGATCACGCCATCCGCGCCGCCGCCGCGGGCCGCGACCAGGTGAAGATCGTGGACCTGGGCTCGGCCGACCGACCGGACACGCCGGCCGGCGCGATCCGCACCGCCCGGGCCTTCGCCCGCGCGGTGCGGCTCGCCGGGATCAACCGCGGGCGATCTCCTTGAGGTCGTAGGTCTCGATGACGTCGCCGGGCTTGAGGTCCTGGTAGTTCTCGAGCCCGATGCCGCACTCGAAGCCCGACTGCACCTCACGCACGTCGTCCTTGAACCGCTTCAGCGAGGAGATCGCGCCGTTCCAGATGACGACGCCCTCGCGCAGGAAGCGGACCTTCGAACCACGCGTGATCGTGCCGTTGAGCACGTAGCAACCGGCGACCTTGCCGATCCTCGGCACCGAGAACACCTCGCGCACCTCGGCGTCGCCGGTGACGACTTCCTCGAACTCGGGCTTGAGCATGCCGAGGAGAGCCGACTGGACGTCTTCGAGCACCTGGTAGATGACCTCGTAGAGGCGCATCTCGACGCCCTCGATGCGGGCGAGGTCGCGCGCCTTGCGATCGGGACGCACGTTGAAGCCGATGACGGTCGCGTTCGACACCGACGCGAGGTTGATGTCGGACTCGTTGATCCCGCCGACGGCGCGGTGGACGAACGAGAGGCGCACCTCCTCGTGCTCCTGGTCGAGCTTGCGCAGCGAATCGGTGAGCGCTTCGAGCGAACCCTGCACGTCGGCCTTCACCACGAGGTTGAGCGTGGCGACCTCGCCGCGCTGCACCATGGCGAAGATGTCCTCGAGGCGAGCACCGCCGGCGAGGGACATCGGGTGCTTCTGGCTCGCGGCGCGCCGCCGGAACGAGCGCGCCTCCGCCACCGTGCGGGCCGTCTTCTCGTCGGGCGCGGCGCGCAGCTCGTCGCCCGCGAGCGGGACGTCGTCGAGACCGAGCACCTCCACGGGCGTGGACGGACCGGCCTCCTGCACCTGCTGACCGTTCTCGTCGAACATGGCGCGCACCTTGCCCCACGCACCACCGGCGACGATCGGGTCGCCGACGCGCAGCGTGCCCCGCTCGACCAGCGCGGTGACGACCGGGCCCCGACCCTGGTCGAGGTTCGACTCGAGCACGAGTGCTCGCGCCGGGGTCTTGGGGTTGGCCGCGAGCTCTTCGACCTCGGCCATGAGCAGGATCGACTCGAGGAGCTCGTCGACACCGATGCCGGCCGGGGGCGCGACGTCGACGACGATCGTGTCGCCGCCCCACGCTTCGGGCACCAGCTCGCGCTCGACGAGCTGCTGGCGCACGCGCGTGGGGTCGGAGTCTTCGCGGTCGACCTTGGTGACCGCGACGAGGATCGGCACCTCGGCCGCGCGTGCGTGGTTGATGGCCTCGATGGTCTGAGGCATCACACCGTCGTCGGCCGCCACCACCAGGATGGCGATGTCGGTGGCGTTCGCACCCCGCTTCCGCATGGCGGTGAACGCCTCGTGGCCGGGGGTGTCGATGAACGTGATCGGGTGCCCGTTGAACACCGTCTTGTACGCACCGATGTGCTGCGTGATGCCGCCCGCCTCGCCCGACACGACGTTGGCGTTGCGGATGGTGTCGAGCAGCGTGGTCTTGCCGTGGTCGACGTGTCCGAGCACGGTGACGATCGGCGCGCGCCACTCGAGGTTGGCGTCGTCTTCGTCTTCGTCGTCGCCGAGCAGCGCCTGCAGCTCGAGCTCGGCCTCCTGACCGGGCTCGACGAGCAGCACCTCGGCGCCGAGCGCCTCGGCGATGAGGTCGACCATCTCGTCGGCCAGCGACTGCGTGCCGGTGACCATCTCACCCGCGTCGAACAGCAGCCGCACGAGGTCGGCGGTGGTGCGGTTCAGCTTGGGCGCGAGCTCCTGGATGGTGCTGCCGCGCTCGACGACGATCTCGCCCTCGGGCACCGGCGCGTCGGCCGGTGTGAGCTGCGGCATCGACGCGGGACCGAGGTCTTCGAAGTCGCGACGACGACGCTTCTTGCGCCGGGGCCGCTGACCCTGCGGGCCGGGCCGACCACGACCGGGAGGACCACCACCGGGGCCGCCGCCGGGACCACCGCGGCCACCGCCGGGACCACCACCGGGACCGCCGCCGGGACGCTGGAAGCCACCACCGGGACCACCACCGCCACCGGGACGCTGGAAACCACCGCCGGGACCACCGCCACCGCCGGGACGCTGGAAGCCACCGCCTCCCCACTGGGACGGCCGCTGCTCGGACCGCCCGAGCCGGGCACCACACGGGGGCCGGGCGGGGGCGGGATGCGACGACCACCACCGGGCGGCGGCGGGATGGGACGACCGGTCACGCTGCGCGGCGGGGTCGCCGGCGCCGGCGCGGCCGGTGGAGCTTCGGGCGCGGACGCCGCGGCGGGCGCCTCGGCCGGAGCCGGAGCCGGTGCGGGCGCAGGCAGCAGCCGCGGCCGCCGGGCGCTCGACCGGAGCCGGAGCCGCCGGTGCGGGCGCGGGGCTCGGCGTGGCCACGGGTGCCGGGGCCGGCCGGGGCGGGGGCGGTGCGCCGACGTCGGGGATGACGCCGGTCGAGCGCACGACGCGATGCGGCGCGGGTGCGGGCGCCGGCTCGGCCGTCTCCTCCTCGGCGACCGGTGCGGGCGCGGGAGTCTCCGGTGCCGGAGCGACGGGCGCGACCGGCTCCTCGACCGGCTCGCCGCCGGCCTTCGTGCCGGCCTTGGCCCCTCGCTTGGGCTTCGGCTCGGGCTCGGGCTCCTCGACGATGGGCTCGCGGCGGAGGCCTTCGGCGTCGGCCAGACGGCGGACGCGATCAGCAGAGGGGTCGTCGATGCTCGACGAGTGGCTCTTGACGCCGATCTTGAGCTGCTCGGCGAGATCGAGCACCACCTGGTTCTCGACGCCGAGCTCTCTCGCCAGCTCGTAGACGCGGATCTTCTTCGTTGCCAAGCTTGCTGCCTCTGCTTCCTTGATTGCTACTTACACGCTGCGCCCGTTCGTTCGCCGCCTGGATCGGGGTCCAGTCTCGCGCGTAGCCGCTCGATGTCGTCATTCCGTACCGTCGGTGCGCAGTGCCCGCTCGACCGCCCGCCGGCGCTGCGCCTCCTCGAGGCACGCAGCCGGGTGGGACCGGCAGAGCCAGGCGCCCCGCCCCGGACCCGCTCCGAGCTCCAGCCCGGACGCGGTGGCACGGATGCGCACCAACTCCTCGACGCCCGCGACCCGTCGACACCCGATGCAGGTGCGGACGGGACCGGCCGCAGACGCCCTAGCCGTCGGCCTCCTCCGTCGCGGCGGGTGCGACCTCCTCGCCCAAAGCCTCGGCTGCCGTCGTCACTCGCGCTGGCCTCGGGTGCGGCGTCGGCTGCCTCGTCACTCGCGCTGGCCTCGGCTGCCTCGTCGCTCGCGCTAGCTTCGGCTGCCTCGTCACTCGCGCTGGCTTCGGCTGCCTCGTCACTCGCGCTGGCTTCGGGGGCGGCTTCGCCGCGGGTGCTCTCGGCCTCGGCCTCGGCCTCGGGCGCGCGCGGCGGTGTCGGGTGCCGGCGCGGCGTACCCCGCCTCGGCGGCCGAGATCGCTCGCCGCCCTCGGCCGGCTGCCACACCAGCTCGCCGTCGTCGTTGGTGACCCACTCGCCCTCGGCGTACTCGACGCCGCCGCCCGACTCCTCTTCCTGCGAGCTGGGTCTCGCTCTTGATGTCGACGCGCCAGCCGGTGAGACGCGCCGCGAGGCGGGCGTTCTGACCTTCCTTGCCGATGGCGAGCGACAGCTGGAAGTCGGGGACGATCACCTCGGCGGTGCCGGTGTCGGGGTGGATGCGCACCTCGCGCACACGCGCCGGCGCCAGCGCCTTCATCACGAACTCCGACGGGTCGTCGTTGTAGGGAACGATGTCGACCTTCTCGCCGCGCAGCTCGTTGACGACCATGCGCACACGCGATCCCGCCGCGCCGACACAGGCGCCGACCGGGTCGACGTTGTTGTCGTTGGACGCGACCGCGAGCTTGGTGCGGTGACCGGGCTCGCGTGCGATGGCCTTGAGCTCCACGACGCCGTCGACGATCTCGGGGACCTCGAGCTCGAAGAGGCGCTTCACCAGACCGGGGTGGGTGCGCGACACGACGATCTGCGGACCCTTGGCGGTCTTGCGCACCTCGACGATGTAGGCCTTGAGCCGGCTGCCGTGGTCGTAGTGCTCGTTCTGCACCTGCTCGGCCTGCGGGAGCAGGGCCTCGACCTTGCCGAGGTCGAGCAGCGTGTAGCGGGCGTCGGTCTGCTGGATGATGCCGGTGACGATGTCGCCCTCGCGGCCCGCGTACTCCTCGTACTTCATCTCCCGCTCCGCCTCGCGGATGCGCTGGAAGATGACCTGCTTGGCCGTCTGCGCGGCGATGCGGCCGAAGTCGTTGGGCGTGTCGTCCCACTCGCGCGTGACGTTGCCGTCCTCGTCGAGCTCCTGCGCGATCACCTTGATCGCGCCGGTCTCCATGTCGATCTCGACCAGCGCTTCCTCGGCCGCGTCGGGCATCCGCTTGTAGGCGGTGAGGAGCGCGTTGGCCAGCGCCTCGAGCATGATCTCGATGGAGATGCCCTTCTCGCGCTCGATGTTCTCGAGCGCCTCCATCATCTCTGAGTTCATCGCCGCACCGGCTCTTTCCGGGAGGTAGCTCTTGGAGAGGTCGTTCTCTTGGAGCTCTTCTTGTCGTTCGCGTGCTTCGTGTCGCCGCCCCACTCGAACACGGTGCGCGCCTGGGCGACGTCGTCGTAGGCGACGCGCTCGGTGCTGCCGTCGTCGAGCAGCAGGTCGAAGCCGGCGTCGTCGGCGGCGGTGACGACCCCCCGCACACGCCGGCCGCGCGGTCTTCACCGAGATCGTCTCCCCCACCGCGCGGGCGAAGTGCGCCGGTGTGCGCAGCGGACGCTCCAGACCCGGGCTGCTCACCTCGAGCGCGTACGGACCCGAGATGGCGTCGTCGAGGGGCGGCGCGTCGAGCAGCGGCGAGACGGCCTGGGTGGCGTCGGCGATCGCCTCGAGGTCGACGCCGCCGTCGCGGTCGACCATGACCCGGAGGATGCGGGCGCGCCCGGTGCCGGTGATCTCGACGTCGTAGAGGTCGAGCCCCAGCTCGCTGATGGCGGGCGCCAAGGTCCGCACGATCATGTCGACGTCGATCATCGGATGCACCCGTCCTTTCAAGAATCTGGGGGTCCCTGGTGGCAAGAAAAAACGTGGGCTTGCGCCCACGTCTCCGCTGGACCGATGGGGACCGGTGGGTCTGGCTACCTACCGAACCCAGTGAGTATACCTGATCCCGCCCCCGAACTCCGGGGGAGCGAACTGCGCGATCCGGACCTCAGCCGTCGTCGTCGAACCGCTCCAGCGCCTGCTGGCGGGCGTGCTCCACGTCGACCGCGCCGATGCGGTCGTGGAACTCGGCCAGGTGCTGGTGCACCTCGGCGTCGCTGCGGTTCGGGTAGCGGGTGATCGCCCGGGCCCAGCGGTCCTCCTCGTTGAGGCGGGCCACCAGCTGCGCGACCGGCGCGGACCGCAGCTCCGGGTGCTCCTCGAACAGGTACTCCAGCTGCCCGGCGAGGCGGGAGACGGACGGGCTGTCGTCGGCAGAGTCGGTCATCGTCCGCGAGTCTGCCTCACAGGGGGTTCTCGCTGCCGTGGGGCGCGGGTGGGGCGTCCTCGCCGCGGAGGTACGCGTCGGTGGCCTTCTGGTAGTCCTGGTCGTACTTGGCCAGGAGGCGGCGGAAGCGCTCGGAGTCGCGGTCGACGTCGGCCCAACTGCGGTGCTCGTGGTGTTCGGTGTCGCTCATGCCCGGCTCGTACCCGGTACGCGACGACCCGAACCCGTCAGATGCCGAAGATCTCGTGCAGCTCCATGGGCACCGGGGCGTCGAGCTGCTCGTAGGTGCACGACGACGGCTCGCGGTCGGGGCGCCACCGCTGGAAGCGCGCGGTGTGGCGGAAGCGGTCGCCCTGCAGGTGCTCGTAGGCGACCTCGGCGACGAGCTCGAGGCGCAAGCGGCTCCCAGCTGAGGTCCTTGCCCGCGTTCCACCGGCTCTGCGCGCCGGGCCGGCGCTGGCCGGAGGCGTCGGCGTCGGCCTCGGCCCAGGTGCGCCACGGGTGGTCGTCGAGCGCGCCGTCGCGGTGCGGCTCGAGGTCGGCGAGCAGCTCGGTGCGGGCGGCGGCGGAGAAGCTGCTGGCCACGCCCACGTGGTGGAGCACGCCGTCGTCGTCGTAGAGACCGAGCAGCAGCGAGCCCACGCCGACGCCGTCCTTGTGGAAGCGGAAGCCGGCGACGACGCAGTCGGCGGTGCGGAGGTGCTTCACCTTGAGCATCGTGCGCTTCCCCTCCTCGTACTCGCCGTCGAGGGGCTTGGCGATCACGCCGTCGAGGCCCGCGCCCTCGAAGCGGTCGAACCACTCGGCCGCGGTGTCGCGGTCGGTGGTGGCGGGCGTGAGGAACACCGGCGCCTTCGCCTGCTTCAGCGCCTGCTCGAGACGCGCACGCCGTTCGCGGAACGGTGCGCCGCGCAGGTCGGTGTCGCCCTCGGCGAGCAGGTCGAACGCGACGAAGCCCGCCGGCGTCTCCTCGGCGAGCATGGCGACGCGCGACTCGGCCGGGTGGATGCGCAACGAGAGCCGGTCGAAGTCGAGGCCGCCCTCGGTCGCGATCACGACCTCGCCGTCGACGACGCAGCGCTCGGGCAGGTTGGCGCGCAGCGGCTCGAGCAGATCGGGGAAGTACCGGGTGAGCGGCTTCTCGTTGCGACTGCCGATCTCGACGTCGTCGCCGTCGTGGAACACGATGGCGCGGAAGCCGTCCCACTTCGGCTCGTAGAGCAGGTCACCGAGCTTGCCGCCGCTGCTCGGCAGCTCGCGCGCCAGCTTGGCGAGCATCGGCGACACCGGCGGCGCGATCGGGAAAGGTCACGCGACTCAGTACGAGCGGGCGACGACCGCGACGAGACCGGGCTCGTCGTCGGACTCGGGCAGCGAGCCGTCGGCGCGACGGAGGCAGCGCACGGACACGCCGCCCTGCGCGAGCTCGGCCTCGCCTTCGGGGCCGACCGTGTCCCAGGCGATGCGCGCCCAGCCGGTGGTCGGCGGCTTCGCGCGCGTCGTCGAGCGTGGTGACGTCGACGGTGTGCGAGTCGCGCCGTTCGGTGGCTTCGGCGAGCAACGCGGCCTGCTGACGGTCGAGCTCGGTCGGCGACCGCGGTCGACCACGCCGTCGAGCGCGAACCTGCGCCTTGCGCTCCTCGGCCCCGTCGACTGGCTGACGATGCGGCGCACCAGCGTGGCCACGCCGTCGGCGAGGTCGCGCGGGCCCGACCTCGAGCCGCACGGGCACGCCCTTGAGCTCCCAGTCGGTGGCGCGGCGCCCCATCGAGACGTCGGCGCTTGGCGTCGAGCTGCACGCGCACGCCCGCCGCGCGCAGCTCGTCGGCGAGCTTGGCGCAGCGTGCGACGACCGTCGCCCTCGTCGCGCACCGCGAGCACGACCACCTGGATGGGCGCGAGGCGAGGCGGGACGCGCAGGCCGTCGTCGTCGCCGTGCGCCATGATCAACCCGCCGACCATGCGCGTCGACGAACCCCACGACGTGGTCCACGCGGTCTGCTGCGCGCCGCTGTCGTCGAGGAACTCGATGCCGAACGCGCGCGGCGAAGTTCTGTCCGAGCTCGTGGCTGGTGGCCATCTGCAGCGCCTTGCCGTCGCCCATCATCCCCTCGAGGGTGAGCGTGTTGTCGGCGCCGGCGAAGCGCTCGCGCGCGGTCTTCATGCCGACGACGACGGGCATCGCGAGCACGTTCACCATGAAGTCCTCGTAGACCTCGTGGTGGATGCGCGTCGGCGTACGCGCGCGCGTCGGCCTGCGTGGCGTGCGCGGTGTGGCCCTCCTGCCAGAGGAACTCGCTGGTGCGGAGGAAGAGGCGCGGGCGCAGCTCCCAGCGCACGACGTTGGCCCACTGGTTGAGCAGCAGCGGGAGGTCGCGGTAGCTCTGGACCCACTTGGCCATGAACTCGCCGATGACCGTCTCGCTGGTGGGGCGCACCACGACCGGCTCCTCGAGCTCCTTGCCGCCGGCGACGGTGACCACCGCGAGCTCGGGGCTGAAGCCCTCGACGTGCTCGGCCTCGCGCTGGAGGTACGACTCGGGGATGAAGAGCGGGAAGTAGGCGTTCTCGGCCCCGCAGGCCTTGATGCGCTGGTCGACCTCGGCCTGCATCCGCTCCCAGATCGAGTAGCCGTAGGGCCGGATCACCATGGTGCCGCGGACGGGGCCGTTCTCGGCCAGCTGCGCCTTCTGCAGCACGTCCTGGTACCAGCGCGGGAAGTCGTCGGCGCGGGGTGTCAGCACCGGGGCTCTGGCGGTCTTGGCCATGCAGGGCAGGGTACTCAGGGGCTGGTCGGTGAGCTGTCGACAAATGCCACTGATCTGATCGAAAATATTTCCGACCTCGTCGCTGGTATTTCAATGGAAAAGCCGATAGATTCGTCGGCTATGGCGATCGACGTGCAAGAGCTCCGCGCCCAAGCCCCTCGACCCCGAGGTCGAGGCCGAGCTCGTCCGGTTCGAGGACGGCGTCCAGCGCTTCCTCGCCGGCGAGATCGACGACGACGCCTTCCGGGTGTTCCGCCTCAACCAGGGCATCTACGGCCAGCGCCAGGGCGGCCACAACCAGATGCTGCGGGTGAAGATCCCGTACGGCAAGGTCGAGCCCGACCAGCTCGAGATGCTCGGCCTACGTCGCCGAGACCTACTCCCGCGGCTGGGGCCACCTCACCACCCGCCAGAACGCCCAGTTCCACTTCGTGCAGCTCGAGGACACCCCCGAGGCGCTGCGCGCTCCTCGCGTCGGTCGGGCTCACCAGCCGCGAGGCGTGCGGCGACACCGTGCGCAACGTGATGGGCTGCCACCTCGCCGGCGCGTGCCCCTACGAGGTGCTCGACATCAGCCCGTGGGCCGAGGCCACGAAGAACCTGTTCCTGCGCAACCCGATCGCGCAGCGGATGCCGCGCAAGTTCAAGATCAACTTCTCGGGCTGCGCCACCGACTGCGGCCAGGCGATGTTCAACGACGTCGGCGTGGTCGCGGTGAACCGCCCGCTCCCCGACGGCACCGTCGAGGCCGGGTTCCGGGTGTTCATGGCCGGTGGCCTCGGCGCCAACCCGCACCCGGCGATCGCGCTGGAGGAGTTCACCTCGCGCGACGACCTCCTCCCCACCATCGAGTCGATCCTGCGGGTGCAGGACCACCACGGCAACCGCGACAACAAGCTCCGGGCGCGCCTGAAGTGGCTGGTCGACACCATGGGCGACGACGAGCTGCGCGAGCGCATCCTCAAGGAGCGCAAGTTCCTGCTCGGTTCGGCCACCTACCCGGGTGGCGTCCCCGCGATCGTCGACGAGCACGGCGACGCGCCGGCGGGCATGGGCACCGAGATCCCCGCCGACGGCGGGCTCATCGGTTCCGGCGCCACCCCGGTGCAGTTCGCCGGGCCTCACGCCGTTCCAGCAGTGGGACACCGCCAACGTCGTGCGCGGCCGGGCCAACGGCACCGTGAGCGCGTACGCGTGGTGCCGCCTCGGCGACATCACCCCCGACCAGTTCCGCGGTCTCGCCGCCATCCAGCGCGAGTTCGGCGTCGAGGTGCGCATCACCAACCGGCAGAACTTCGTGCTGCGCGGCCTCACCGAGGACCAGCTCCCCGAGCTGCACGCCCGCCTCGCCGAGCTCGGCATGGCCGAAGCCGGCGCCGAGCTCGCCCGCGACGTCGTGTCGTGCCCCGGCGCCGACACCTGCAACCTCGCGGTCACGCAGTCGCGCGGCCTCGCCGCCGACATCGGCGACGCGCTCGAGAAGGCCGGCCTCGCCGAGGTGGGCGGCGTGCGCATCAACATCTCCGGCTGCACCAACTCGTGCGGCCAGCACCACATCGCCGACATCGGCTTCCTCGGCCTCGAGCGGCGCGCCCACGGCCGCGCCGCGCCCGGCTACCAGATGGAGCTCGGCGGCCACGTCAGCAACATGACGATCGCGTTCGGCAAGAAGGCCACCAAGCTGCCGGCCAAGCGGGCGTCGGAAGCCGTCGTGCGGGTGGTCGAGCAGTTCGCGGGCGAGCGCGACGCGGGCGAGACGTTCCGTCGTGGCTCGAGCGCAGCCGGCGGCGCGGCCGCGGTGGGCAAGACGCTCGTCGACCTCGACGAGTTCCCCACCCCCGAGGAAGCGCCCGACTACTACATCGACTTCGACGAGACCGGGCCCTACGTGGCCGAGATCGGCGACTCGGAGTGCGCGACGTGACCGCCACGCCACGACCCAGTCGGCATCGGAGGTGCCGGATCTCGCAGATCTGGCCCGCGTGTCCGCGGAGCTCGAGCAGGAGCCGGCGTCGTCGGCGATCAAGTGGGCGTGGGAGACCTTCGGCGAGGGCGCGGTGCTCGCGGCGTCGTTCCAGGACTGCGTGCTCATCGACATCGCCACGCAGGTCGTCCCCGAGATGGAAGTGGTGTTCCTCGACACGCAGTACCACTTCGCGGAGACGCTCTGGTACGTCGAGCAGGTGCGCGAGCGCTACGACCTCAACCTGCGGGTGATCTCGCCGCAGATCGCGCCCGACAACCTCTGGCAGATCGACCCCGACGAGTGCTGCGCGATGCGCAAGGTCGAGCCGCTGGCGCGTGCGCTCGAGGGCAAGTCGGCGTGGCTCACCGGCCTGCGCCGCGACGAAGCGCCGACGCGCGGCGAACGCGCCGATCGTCGGCTTCGACGTCGGCCGCGGCATCGTGAAGGTCAACCCGATCGCCAACTGGACCCACGACGAGATC
The DNA here is from genome assembly GCA_963835985.1 of uncultured Actinomycetes bacterium. Classification (GTDB taxonomy): domain Bacteria; phylum Actinomycetota; class Acidimicrobiia; order IMCC26256; family DASPTH01; genus DASUAS01. The sequence continues at coordinate 497,139 of CAWIHV010000006.1, forward strand.
GACGGCTACGTCGCCGACCGCGGCCTCCCGGTGCACCCGCTGCGCGACAAGGGCTACCCGTCGATCGGGTGCTGGCCCTGCACCAACCCGGTGAAGGACGGCGACGACCCGCGCGCCGGCCGCTGGACCAACAGCGGCAAGCTCGAGTGCGGGCTCCACGGCTGGACGCCGTCGGCTGCCACTTGAGCGTCCACGAGGTCGCGAGCTCCGGGTTCGGCGCCGAAGCCGACGCCTACGAACGCGCTCGCCCGTCGTACCCGCCCGACGCGGTCGCGTGGATCGTCGACGCGTTGGGGATCGCTCCCGGTCGGGACGTCGCCGACGTCGCCGCCGGCACCGGCAAGTTCACGCGCCTGCTCGCGCCGACCGGCGCGTGGCTGGTGGCGGTCGAACCGGTCGAAGGGATGCGCGTGCGACTCCCGCGCATGCCGACGGCGTCGGCCACCGCGGAAGCGCTGCCGTTCCGCGACGAGTCGCTCGACGCGATCACGGTCGCGCAGGCGTTCCACTGGTTCGACGCTGCAGCCGCGCTCGCGGAGTTCCACCGCGTGCTGCGCCCGGCTGGTCGGCTGGCGCTGATCTGGAACGCGCGCGACCGGTCGGTGCCGTGGGTCGACGAGGTGTGGTCGATCATGGACCGGGTGGAGAAGCGGGCGCCGTGGCGCGCCCACGACGAGTGGCGCGAGTCGGCGTTCGTGGAGCACGCCCTGGTTCGGTCCGCTGCACGAGGCGACGTTCCACCACGAGCAGCTGCTCTCCCCCGCCGACGTCGTCGAGCGGGTGCGCAGCGTGAGCCACGTCGCCGTGCTGCCGCCCGAGCAGCAGCGAGCCGTGCTCGACGAGGTGCGTACGCTGCTCCGTGACGATCCCGCGACGGCGGGACGTGACGAAGTCGCGCTCCCCTACCGGGTGGACGCGTACTGGACCGAGAGGACGTGAGCGTGACGCTGTCGACGTACGAGTTCACCGTGGAGTCGAGGGCGGCGTCCGCCGAGATCTTCGCAGTGCTCGCCGACGCCACTCGTTGGCGCGAGTGGGCCGGGAAGATGATCACGGTGTCCGAGTGGGAGCGCGAAGGCGATCCCGCGCCCGGAGGCGTCGGTGCGGTCCGCAAGCTCGGGCGCCCGCCGGCGTACGCGCTCGAGCAGATCGTCGAGTACGACCCGCCGCGGCACCTCGCGTACACGATCCTCCGCGGGCTGCCCGTGCGCGGCTACCACGCCGACATCGACCTCGTCCCGACGGAGACCGGCGGCACCACGATCCGGTGGTCGGGCGCGTTCGAACCCAAGATCCCCGGCACCGGGGCGCTGTTCGCCGCCACCCTCCATCGCATCGTGCACGGCTACGCCGCGGCCGCCGCGGCCGAAGCCGAGCGCCGGGTGGGTCATCCCGGCTGAACGTCGGCCGCGATCTCGTCGAGCGTCACGAGCGCGAGGTCGATGGTCGCTTCGAGGTCGAGGGGCCGGCCGTCGAGCACCGCGGCGGTTCCCGAGTCGACTCGGAGCATCTCCTCGATCCGCTGCTCGGCGTGGCGCTCGTTGGCGGAGCCCCGGAGGCCGAACTCGTCACGCGCCGCGTGCAGGCCCCCGAGCGAGCGCGGCCGCGGTGTCGCTTGCTCCCGTGCGCAGGACCAAGCCGGCGATGCAGGAGATCACGTTGGTGATGCCGCGTCGGCTGCCGATTTCGTGGAAGACGACGAGCGCACGCTGCCACGCCACGGCTGCCGCCGGGAGCTCGTCGCGAACGAAGAGCACGATGCCCAACCAGAACAACGCCGTGCCCGATGCCGTCGCGCAGCGACGCATGCGTTGCGATCTCCAGCGCTTCGTCGAGCAGCACGAGCGATCGTGCTCCGTCGACCGGAAACAGCGCGATCGCCATCGACTGGAGCCACATCTGCCGGAGCACGACACTCCCCACCCGGTCGACGTCGCGGCCGACCTCGACGGCCAGCGCGATCGTCTCGTCGGTGCCCGGTGCGAACAAGACGGTGTAGGTCAAGGCGACGATCCGGAAATGCACGGCCAAGTCGTCGGCGCCCGTCGCGCTCGCAGCCTCGGCCGCAAGCATGCTCTGCTCGATTGCCCGCTCCGTGTCGCCGCCGAAGGTGACGTAGTAGGTGCCGAGCGCTGCCGATCGCCTGGGCCGGCGTCGCCACGCCCGCGAGCTCGGCCTCGGCCGCCGACCGCTCGGCGTGTTCGGGCACCCCGGTATATCCGACACCGGCCTTCATCCAGGCGAGCAGCGCGTGCGCGCGGCAGAGGCTCAGATGGTCGTCGCCGAGCCCGTCCACCGTCGCGTCGAGCCGCCCGATCATCTCGAGGTGATGGCCGCGCCACCACCAGAACTCTCTGAGCGCCCAGATCACGTCGACGACGGCATCCGGCTGCTGGTCGTCGTGGTACCAGTCGAGCATCAGGCGCAGGTTGTCGAGGTCGGCCGTGATGCGATCGAGCGCCACGACGCTCGGCGCGCCCCGCAGTCGCGAGCTCGCCGGCCGCGGCGCGGTAGTACGCCGCGTGGCGGGCCCGCGCCCGCTGGGCCAGTCCCGCCGCAGCAAGTCGGCCGGCTGCGTACTGGCGGATCGTCTCGAGCAACCGGTACGTCTCCTCGCCCGGGTCGGCGACCACGAGCGACTTGTCGACCAGCGCGCCCACATGTTCCAACACGTCGAACGCGTCGATGTCGTCGTCGCTCGCGACTGCCTCGGCCGCGTCGAGCGTGAAGCCACCGGCGAACACGGACAATCGATCGAGCACCGAGCTCTCGTCGTCGGACAGGAGCTCGTACGACCAGTCGACCGCGGCCTGCAACGTCTGGTGACGCGCGACGGCGGTGCGACTCCCGCCGGTGAGCATCCGGAAGCGCTCGTCGAGCCGTTCGAGGATCTTGGCCGGCGCCATGACGCGGGTCCGGGCGGCGGCGAGCTCGATGGCGAGCGGGATGCCGTCGAGGCGGCGTGCACAGCTCGACGACCGTTGGTGTCGTCGCCGCGTCGAGCGCGAAGTCGGGCCGCGCCGCGCGCGCCCGGGCGACGAAGAGCTCGACCGCGTCGCCGTCGGCGTCCGTCGCCAACGGCGTGACCGGAACGACCCGTTCCGCCGGGATCCCGAGACCTTCCCGGCTGGTCGCGATCACGCGAACGTCGGGCGCGCTGCGTCGAGATCGCGTCCACGACCGTCGCGACGCTCGCGACCATGTGCTCGCAGTTGTCGATCACCAGCAGCAGGTGCCGCCGCCGCAACCTGGCGCACAGGCCGGCCACGTCGTCTTCGCCTGCCGCCAACGTGTAGCCCAACGTCTCCAGCAACACCGCGGCGACGCGATCGGCGGTGTTGACCGGGGCCAGGTCCGTGAACCAGGCCCCGTCGGGGAACCCAGGCTGGAGCACGGCCGCGACCTGGAGCCCGAGGCGCGTCTTGCCCACACCGCCGGGGCCCGTGAGCGTGACGACCGGGGTGTCGGGAACGAGTCCCGAGATCTGTTCGATGGATCTCGCGCGCCCCACGAACTCGTTCGGCTGCACGGGAAGGTTCCCCACCAGCTCGTCGCTCGACTGCAACGGCGGGAACTCACGCACCAGCTCGGCGTGCGCGATCTGGAACACGCGTTCGGGCTCGTCGAGGTCGCGGAGGCGGTGCTCGCCGAGATCGAGCAGCTCGACCCGACCGCCGCGCATCAGCTCGCTCGTCGCCGTCGACACCACGATCTGCCCGCCGTGCGCGACGCTCATCAGGCGCGCCGCCCGGTTGACCGCGCTGCCGTAGTAGTCGCCGTCGCGCGCTTCCGCCTCGCACGTGTGCAAGCCCATGCGCACGCGGAGCGCACCGGTCGCGTCCCACGGTTCCCTGTCGAGCGCGAGTTGCGCGGCGACCGCGGCGTCGACCGCGTCGTGGGCGGTGTCGAAGGCGGCGTGGAACCCGTCCCCCGTCGTCTTGACCACGAAGCCGTCGTGACGCTCGATGGCGTCACGCACGATGGCATCGTGACGCGCGAGCGCCTGCTGCATCGCCTCGGGGTGCTGCTCCCAGAGGCGCGTCGAACCCTCGAGATCGGTGAACAGGAAGGTGACCGTTCCCGACGGCATCTCGCGCACTCGCACCCCTCCGTGGCGTGAGATCGAGGCTCAGTCAACCAGACATAGCGACTCGGCGTCGCCGCGCCTACGTTCTGCCCTGACAACTCGCGTGAGGGGAAGCATCGAACATGGCCGGACTCGAGCACTTGGAAGGTCGTGCCGCGGTGGTCACCGGCGCCGCGAGTGGGATCGGGCTCGCCACCACCGAGGCGTTCGTCGCCGCGGGCATGCGGGTGCTGCTGACCGACCGCGACGAAGCCGGCCTCGACGAGCACACCACGCGCCTGCGCGATGGCGGCGCCGACGTGCACTCGTTGGTGGTCGACGTGACCGACCCCGACGACATGGAGCGCGCCGCCGACGCCGCGGTCGGTCACTTCGGCGAGCTCAACGTCTGCCACAACAACGCCGGCATCGTCGCCGGCGGCAACTCGTGGGAGCTGCCGCTCAGCGAGTGGCACCGCGTGATCGACGTCGACCTCTGGGGCGTCATCCACGGCATCCACGCGTTCGTGCCGCGCATCCTCGCCTCGGGCGAGCCGGGCTGGGTGGTGAACACCGCGTCGATGGCGGCAGTCACCGCAATCCCCGGCATCGGTCCGTACACCGCGTCGAAGCACGGGGTGCTCGGCATCTCCGACGGCCTACGCGGCGAGCTCGCGAACATCGACGCGCCCGTAGGGGTGAGCGTCGTGATGCCGGGGATGATCAAGACCGGCATGAACCCGGTCGGCAGCATCCCCGCCGAACAGGTCGCGGCGAACGTGGTCGACGCCATCCGCCGCGGCCGTCCCTACGTGTTCACCGACCACCACAGCACCAAGGAGGTCGAGGCGCGCCTCTCGGCGATCATCGCGTCGCGAGCCGAAGTCGTGTCGTGAACCGTGCCTCGTGGATCCGACGAGGGATCGGAATCGTCCTGATCCTGATCGGCGGCGTGTGGTTCTTCCAGGGCGTCGGCGTGATCGAGGGCTCGTTCATGACCGGCGAGGCGCTGTGGGCCGTGATCGGCGCGGTGTGCGTCGTGGTCGGTCTGGCGTTGCTCCTCACGCGCCCGACGCGCGTCTAGCGACCCGCGGGGAAGCGGCGGATCACTCGGCGATCTCTCGGATCTTGTCGATCTTCTCGTCGCTGTGGTTGGCGTCGAGGCCCTGGATCTGGATGAGCTCTTCGCGGGTTGCCGCCGCGATCGCCGCCGCGTTCTCGTCGGCGGCGGCGAGTCGGGCGTCGATGCCTTCGGCGACGATCGCTTCCGCCTCGGCGACGAGGGCGTCGACCATCTCGGCCTCGGGCACCACGCGCACGACCTGACCGCGCACGAACAAGTGGCCTTTGCCGCGACCGGCGGCGATGCCGAGGTCGGCGTCGCGTGCTTCGCCGGGGCCGTTCACCACACACCCCATCACCGCGACCTGCAGCGGGATGTTGCGCTGCTCCAGCGCGTCCATCGCGTCGCGTGCCACCTTGATGACGTCGACCTCGGCGCGCCCGCACGAGGGGCACGCGATGAGGTCGAGTCCCTTGCGTTCGCGGAGGCCCATCGCTTCGAGCAGTTGGCGACCGGCCTTGGCCTCCTCCACCGGATCGGCGGTGAGCGAGAAGCGGATGGTGTCGCCGATGCCTTCGGCGAGCAGCGTGGCGATGCCCGCGGTCGACTTCACCAGCCCACCGGGAAGCGGTCCCGCCTCGGTGACACCCAGGTGCAGCGGGAAGTCGACCGTCTCCGACAGGAGCCGGTAGGCGTCGATCATGGTGGGGACGTTGGAGGACTTCACCGAGATCTTGACGTCCTCGAAGCCGACCTCAGCGAAGTAGCCGAGCTCGCGCTGCGCCGACGCGACCAACGCCTCCGGCGTGGCCCCGCCGTACTGCTCGGCGATGTCGGGGTCGAGCGATCCCGCGTTCACCCCGATGCGGATCGGCAGGCCGCGGTCTTTCGCCTCGCGCGCGACGACCTTGATGTGCTCCGGCTTGCGGATGTTGCCGGGGTTCAGTCGGAGCCCGGCGACACCGGCTTCCATCGCGGCCAGCGCCAACTTGTACTGGAAGTGGATGTCGGCGATGAGCGGCACCGGCGAACGCGGCACGATCTGCGCGAGACCTTCGGCGGCCGGCTCCTCGTTGCACGTGCAGCGCACGATGTCGGCCCCGGCGGCAGCCAACGAGTAGATCTGCGCCAGCGTGCCGTCGACGTCGGCGGTCTTGGTGGTGGTCATCGACTGCACCGTGACCGGAGCGCCGCCTCCGACTTGCACGTCTCCGACGTGCAGGGGGCGTGTGATGCGGCGCGGTGATGACGTGGTGAGCACTACTGGCCGAGCTGGCGTATGTCGAGCACCATCGACGACAACCCGAGGAAGAGGATGGGGATCAGCAACACGACGCTCACCGGGATGAGCTTGCGGTAGTCGGCGTAGATCCGGCGGTGCTTCACCTTCGACGCGATCCACTCGTAGATGACGACCACCGCGTGGCCGCCGTCGAAGGGAAGGATCGGCAGCAGGTTGAACACCGCGAGGATGAAGCTGATCTGACCGAGGAGCAGGGCGAGGAGCCAGAGGTTGTCGCCGACGAGGTCGCTGCCGGTCGCGGTGATGCCGATGAGCGACATCGGACGGTTGAGGTCCTCGCTCGATCCGGCCTTGGGAGCAGCCGAGGTGAAGCTCTGCTGCGCCGACGTCTGCACGCCGGAGGGCGACAGGCGATCGCCGAGGATGTTGGCGAAGCCGGTGAGCACGGTGCCCATCGTCTTGACCGACTCGGGTACCGCCTCGGGCACGGTGACGTCGCGCACGATGGTGCCGGGGCCGACACCGAGGAAGCCCTGGCCGGCCTGCTCCTTGGGTGTGGCGGTGAGGGTGACGCGCTGACCGTTGCGCAGCACCGTGATGGTGATCGGCTGGCCACCGTGCTTCTCGATGACCGACTTGAGCTCGTCCCAGTTGTCGACGGCCTTCCCGTTGACCGCGACGACCTTGTCGTTGGTCTCCAACCCCGCCTGGTGCGCGGCGCTCCCGGCGACGATGCGCTCGACGGTGGTGTTGGGGCCGTCGTAGACGCGCCCTTGCCCGGCGATGACGACGAAGAACAGCACGAAGGCGATGATCAGGTTGACGGTGACGCCGGCGAGGATGGTGGCGAGGCGCTTGCCGGGGGTGGCCTGACGGAAGGTGCGCGCCTCGTCGGCCGGGTCGACCTCCTCCATGTTGGTCATCCCGATGATGCGCACGTAGCCACCGGCGGGAATGGCCTTGACGCCATATTCGGTCTCGCCGCGGCGGAACGACCAGAGGCGGGGACCGAAGCCGACGAAGAACTCGGTGACCTTCATCCCCGACTTCTTCGCCACGAAGTAGTGGCCGGCCTCGTGGAGCATGACCATGAGGATGATGCCGACCACGATCAGGAGCGGCGTGCGGCTCCCGGACTCGAACACGAACAGCGCCACCATCGCGGCGATGAAGGCGAGCAGGATGCCGGTCGCGACGCGGCTGTTGACGTCGACCCCTGCGTCCTCCAGAGGATCTCTCACGCGGCCACGTCCAGGCGCTCGACGGCGACGGTGGCGCGCTCGCGCGCCACCCGGTCAGCTTCGAGAACGTCGGCCACGTCGTGAACGTTCCCGGTACCGGCGTCGAGTGCCTCGGCGTTGACCGCGGCGATGGCCGTCCAGGGGATCCGGCCGTCGAGGAAGGCCGCCACCGCCACCTCGTTGGCGCCGCTCAGCACCGCCGGCGCGCTCCCGCCGGCCCGGCCGGCGTCGAACGCGAGGCGGAGGCACGGGAAGGCGTCGAGGTCGGGGGCCTCGAAGGTGAGCTGCGACACCTCGGACCAGTCGATCGCGCCGAACGCCTCGGGCAGCCGGGCCGGCGCGCCGAGGGCGAGCCCGATCGGCAGGCGCATGTCGGGCATGGAGAGCTGGGCGATCGTCGCGCCGTCGACGAACTCGACCATGCTGTGGATCACCGATTGCGGGTGGACCACCACCTCGATGCGGTCGAACGGCGTGCCGAAGAGCTCGTGGGCCTCGATCACCTCGAGGCCCTTGTTCATGAGGGTCGACGAGTCGATGGTGATCTTGGCGCCCATGTCCCACGTGGGGTGCTGGAGGGCGTCGCTCACCGTGACCGAGGCGAGCTGCTCCCGGGAGTAGCCGCGGAACGGACCGCCGCTGGCGGTCAGCACGAGCTTGCGCACCTCGCTCGGGTCGCCGGACCGCAAGCACTGGTAGAGCGCGGAGTGCTCGCTGTCGACGGGCACGATCTCCCCCGCGCCGCGGTCGCGCACCGCCGCCACCACCGGGCCGCCGGCGATGAGGCTCTCCTTGTTGGCCGAGCGCGAGGCGCTTGCCGTGCTCGAGCGCTGCGAGCGTGGCGGGCAAGCCGGCGAAGCCGACCACCGCGTTGAGCACGACGTCGACCTCGGGGAGGGACGCCAACTCGGTGAGCACGTGAGGGGTATCGGCACAGAGGCGCGCGAAGTCGAGGGGAACGCCGAACTCGGTCGCCTGCTCCTGCAGCAGCTCGCCGTTGCGCGCCGCGGCCAAGGCGACCACCTCGTATTCGTCGCGGTGGTGGCGGACGACGTCGAGCGCCTGCGTGCCGATCGACCCGGTCGATCCGAGGACGGCGACGCGCCTCATCCGTCGGGGCCTATCAAGTGAGACACCATCACGTGAGACCGAGGGCGACCACCAGGTAGTAGACCGCAGGCAGGCAGAAGAGCATGGCGTCGAACCGGTCGAGCACGCCGCCGTGCCCGGGCAGGATCGTGCCGAAGTCCTTGAGCCCGAGGTCGCGCTTCAGCATCGACTCGACCAGGTCGCCGAGCGGTGCGAACACGGCGACGACGATGCCGAGCAGCAGGCCGTGCCCGAGGTCGTTCCACGGGTGGAGACCGACGATGGCGATGATGATGCCCATCACGACGGACGCGGCCATGCCACCGGCGAGGCCCTCGAGCGTCTTGTTGGGCGACACGTCCGGCATCAGCGGCCGGTGCCCCATGCGCGACCCCACGAAGTAGCCGGCGACGTCATAGCTCACCGCGCACAGCACCAGGCCGACGATCATGCCGACACCGTCGGGGAACACGAGCAGGAGACCCGCGAAGCCGCCGAGGAGGCCCACGTAGGAGAACCCGAAGATGGTGACCGCGGCGTTGACCATGGGCCGGGCGTGGACGACCTTGGCCAAGTACCAGAACAGCGTGAAGGCGACGACCACTGCGGTGACCAACGGGAACGCCCGTTCACCGTGGTTGTAGGCGATGCCCACCATCGACAGGGAGCCCAGCAGCGCGAGCAGCGTGGCGGGCTGGAACCCGGCGCGGCGGAACCCTTCGAAGAGCTCGAAGGCCGCGGCGGCGACGATCACGGTGACCAGCACCGCGGTGCCGGCGCGGCCGATGACGAACGCGAGGATCGCGACTGCGGCCAGGACCGCGCCGGTGATGATGCGCGTGGTGAGGTCGTCGGTCGACGGCGTGACGCGCGGCGTGGCGGTGACGTGGGGCGCGTCGGTCTCGTCCTCGATGGTCGGGAACTGCGACCCCGCCGCCGCGGCGGCGGTGGCACCGCGCGTGCGCGCACGCGTCGGCTTGCTGCGGTTCCGGCGCGCCGGCGCCTGGCGGCGGGCCGCGACCTGCGCCGCGAACTCCTCGTCGTCGTCGACCTCGGGCACGTCGACGAGCGCGCCCATCGCGGTGGTGTCGTCGTGGAGGCCTTCGTCGCTCATCCCGAAGTCGGGCGAGTCGCTCCAGTCGCCCGCGTCGGAGCGGAAACGCGGCTGGTTGGCCGCCGCCCAGACTTCTTCGTCACCCGGCTCGTCGGCGATCATCGGCACCTCTCCAGTGGGCGGCTCGGTCCAGTGCGGTAACGGCATCGGTCCTGAGGGCTCACCGACGGGGGGTGCCGGTGCGGGTCGGACGGTCGGGCCGGGGGCGTCTCCGGGGAGACGGTCGGCGGGCAGGGGGAAGCGCGCTGCGGGTTGCACGTCGTCGGGCGGGGCCGAGCGGCGACGGCGGCGCGGCGGCTCTTCGGGCTTGGCGCGATCGGGACCGCCCTCGACGGCGGCCTGGGCCTCTTCGGCCCCGAGGATCCGCACGCCCTCCGCGGGCGGCGGCTCGGGCCGATCGTCATCGAATTCGGGCACTCGATCCTCCGGAAACGTTCTGCGCGTCACCCAGGCTAGACCCACCGCCCCCGCCGATGACGGCCCCGCTGAAAGCCCTCTCAGGCTCGCGGGGCTGCTCAGACAGTGAGCAGTTCGCCCTCTTTGTGCTTCAGCAGCTCGTCGATCTCGGCGACGACCTCGTGGGTGCGCTTCTCGAGGTCTTTCTCCGCCCGGTCGAGATCGTCCTTGCTCAACTCGCCGTCCTTCTCGAGGTGCTCGAGCTCCTGGCGGGCGTGGCGGCGGGCGTTGCGCACCGCCACCCTGCCCTCCTCGGCCCGGGTGCGCGCCACCTTCACGAGGTCCTTGCGGCGGTCCTCGGTGAGCTCCGGGAAGGTCAGACGGATGATCTGGCCGTCGTTCGAGGGGTTGACGCCGAGGTCGCTCTGCTGGATCGCTTTCTCGATGGCCTTGATCGTGCCCTTGTCGTAGGGCGAGATCGTCAGCACGCGGGGCTCGGGGACGCCGAAGCCGGCGATCTGCTGGAGCGGGACGTCGCTGCCGTAGGCGTCGACGCGCAACTTCTCTACCAGCGCGGACGACGCGCGACCCGTACGCAGCGCCGCGAACTCGGACTGCAGGTGGGTGACGGCCTTCTGCATCTTGTCGGCGCAGTCGTCGAGGACCAGCGCCTTCATCTCGTCGCCATCCGAGCTCACGGCACCACCCCCGAACTGACGAGCGTGCCGATGCGCTCGCCGAGGAGCGCGCGCCGGATGTTGCCGGGCGCGGTGACGTCGAACACGACGATCGGCAGCTCGTTGTCCATGCAGAACGTGATCGCAGTGGAGTCCATGACCTTGAGACCCTTGTTGAGGATCTCGAAGTGGCTGATGTCGGTGAGCTTGACCGCCGCAGGGTCGAGGCGCGGGTCGGCGCTGTAGACCCCGTCGACACCCGAGTGGGTTCCCTTCAGGATCGCCTGCGCCCCGATCTCCGCCGCGCGCAACGCAGCGGTGGTGTCGGTGGTGAAGTACGGGTTGCCGGTGCCGGCGGCGAAGACCACCACCCGGCCCTTCTCGAGGTGGCGGATCGCGCGGCGCGGGATGAACGGCTCCGCCACCTGCGACATCGTGATCGCGGTCTGGACGCGCGTGGTCTGCCCGACTGCCTCGAGCGAATCTTGCAGCGCCAACGCGTTGATCACGGTGGCGAGCATGCCCATGTAGTCGGCGCGGGCGCGGTCCATGCCACGCGTGGCACCCGACATGCCCCGCCAGATGTTGCCGCCACCGACGACGACCGCGATCTCGACGCCGAGCTCGACTCGCGCCTCGGCCACCTCTTCGGCGATGCGCTGCACGACGGCGGCGTCGATGCCGAAGTTGGTGGTGCTGTCGGCGAATGCCTCACCCGACAGCTTGAGGACGACGCGGCGGTATTGGCTCTCGACCGTCGAATCGCTCATGCGTCGGGACGCTAGTCCTCGCCCACCTTCACGCGGGCGAACCGGGTGAGCTTGGCGTCGCCGCCGAGGCCCTCGACCAGCTTGGCGATGCTGACCTTCGGGTCCTTCACCGACGGCTGCTCGAGCAGCACGATGTCCTTGTAGAACGCGTTGAGCCGGCCCTTGACCGCGCCCTCGAGCTTGGCCTCGGGCACGCCCTCGTTGCGGCTCTTCTCCTCGATGACGGCCTGCTCGCGAGCGAGCACGTCGGCCGGCACCTCCTCACGCGTGAGGTAGGCCGGCGCGGCGAAGGAGATGTGCAGCGCGATCTCGTGCGCGACCTCGCGTGCCGCCTCGTTCGACGGCTCGACCCCGCTGATCTCGACCAGCACCGCGATGGTGCCGCGGTCGCTCTGGTTGTGGCGGTAGCCGTCGAGCAGACCGTCGGACTCGAAGCGCACGACCCGCCCGAGGACCACGTTCTCGCCGATCTTGCCGGCGAGCTGCTGGAGCGTGTCGCCCACGGTCGAACCGCCGAGCGGCAGTGCCGCGACGTCGCCGTCGCCGTTGGCCGCCACCAGCTTGGTGATGTCGGCGAGCAACCCGGTGAACTCGCTGCCTTTGGCCACGAAATCGGTGTTGCAGTTCAGCTCGACGATGACGCCGACGTTGCCGTCGACGATCACGTCGACCGCGCCTTCGGTGGCGTCGCGGTCGCTGAGCTTGCCCGCCTTGGCGATGCCCTTGGCCCGGAGCCAGTCCATCGCGTCGTCGAGGTTGCCGCCCGACTCCTCGAGGGCCTGCTTGCAGTCCATCATCCCTGCGCTGGTCGCTTTGCGCAGCGCAGCGATGTCCTTGGCCGAATACTCAGCCATTGGTGTCGCTCTCCTGGATCTCGGTGGTGCCCGGGTCGGCGGACTCGGGCTCTGGGGTGGTGTCGGCCTCGGGCGCCGCGGCCTTCGCTTCGGCCAGCTTCGCCTCGCGCTCGCGCTGCGCCGCGGCGGCGACGTCGCGCGCCTTCTGCTGCTCGGCCGCCTTCGCCGCCTGCTCCTCGGGCGTGAGCGCCTTGGGTGCCGGCGGTGCGGGCTTGGCCGCTTCTGCCTTCACGCCCGCCTTGGCCTGCTTGCGCGAACGCAGCCACTGCCCCTCGATCACGGCGTCGGCCACGATGCGGGACATGAGGTTGGCGGAGCGGATGGCGTCGTCGTTGCCGGGGATCACGAAGTCGATGACGTCGGGATCGCAGTTGGTGTCGACGACGGCGATCACGGGGATGCCGAGGCGGTTGGCCTCGGTGACCGCGATGTGCTCCTTCTTGGTGTCGATCACGAAGACCGCGTCGGGCGCCTTCTCCATCGTGCGGATGCCGCCGAGGTTGCGCTCGAGCTTGGCGACCTCGCGCTTGACCTTGAGGCCTTCCTTCTTGATCATCTGCTCGGTCTCGCCGGTCGAGACCAGCCGCTCGAGCTCGTGCATCTTGTTCACGCGACCGTGCACGGTCTGGAAGTTGGTGAGCATGCCGCCCAGCCAGCGGTAGTTCACGTAGGGCGAGTTGGCCCGCTCGGCCTGCTTCTGGATCGGCTCCTGGGCCTGCTTCTTCGTGCCGACGAAGAGGACCGTGCCGCCGTTCTCGACGGTGTGGCGCACGAACCGGTAGGCGGTGTCGATCCGCTCGAGGGTCTGCTGCAGGTCGATGATGTAGATCCCGTTGCGCTCCCCGAAGATGAACCGCTTCATCTTGGGGTTCCAGCGCCGGGTCTGGTGACCGAAGTGGACTCCGGCTTCCAGCAGCTGCTTCATGGTGACGACGGCCGTTGCTTCTGCCACGGGACGCCCTTTCTGTCGTGCAGTCACCCGTGGCGACGCCGACCGCGTGCGGTCGCCGGGCCCGGTGCGAGCTGCTCCTCGGTTGTTCCTCCGCCCGCTGGCGACCGGTTGCCCCGGACGACCTCGGAACGCGGGCGTGCGTGATCCCGGACCTCCCGGCAGTGCCGGGTGACTCGGGTCGGCGACGAGTGTAGCGGGCGGCCTCACCGGCCCTTCCGGGCAAAGGATCCGACGGCACCATCGTTCCGAGCGACTCACTCGAGGCGACGCAGCTGGACGCCCCACTCGCGCAGGCGCAGGGCCAGCAGGATGCCGCTCCCCCGTTGGACGGTGGCCACGGGGAGCCCGCCCAGGCGGGTCGGCGCCAGCTGCTGCACCACATGGCCGTCGCGTCGGTCGAGCACCCGGAGGACTCCGGCGTACGACGTGAACGCCACCCGGTGACGGGTGAGGGCGACCCGGGTGGCGACGAGCACGTCGGCGAGGTCGCGCTGCCAGCGGAGCCGCCCGGTCGCGGAGTCGAGCAGCGACACCACACCGAAGTGGTCGACCACGGCCACGGCATGGTCGTCGACCGCGGGTTCGATCGCCTCCTCGAACGACGCGGGCACCGGGGTCTGCCACTCCAGCTCCCCGGTGGCCAGATCGCGGGCTTCGACGCGGGCGTGCCGGTTGCCGTCGCCCACCGCGAGCACGACGCGCCCAGCGTGGAGCGCAGGAGCGGCGGTGAACCGGTCGGTGGACGCTTCCCAGCGGAGCGCACCGGTGGCGAGGTCGAGGACGCGCACCGCGGGTGAGTCGGACTGGTGCCACGTGGCGACGACGGCGCCGCGCACGGGATCGACGCGAGCGCCGGACCAGAGCGCGCCCCGATGCTGCACCGACCACCGCGGAGTGCCCGTGCTCGCGTCGAACGCTGCGAGGGTGCCTGAGTCGTCACCGACCAACGCGGTGTCGCCTGACACCGCAAGCGAGTTCACCCCCACCGATCGCGCCTGGTGCCATCGCACGGAGCCGTCGGACCGATCCAGCGCGGTGACCGAGCTCATCCCGCCCACGAGCACGACGTGAGGCCCGAGGGCGGGCTGGCCCAGCGCGAGCTCATCGAGCGGGGCACGCCACCGGAAGCGACCCTCGGCGTCGAACGCGTACACCGACGGCGCGCTCGTGGAGACCACCACGCCGTCGGGATCGGCCGCGAGGTCGGAGGGGCCGTCCTTCATGGTGGCGCGCCACTCCACCGGCTTGAGCGCGTCGGCGTTTGCGAACGCCGGACGCGGCGACGAACCACGCGGCTGCGACGGCGCACACCAGGACCACCACCGTGCGGATCGGTCGCGCGGTCACGGTGCAGCTCGCAGTCCTCCGCGGAGCACGAACTCGGCGTCGTCGCCGACCGTGTGCTCGAACCGGCTGATCAGCACCGGACTCACCGCGCTGCGCAGCGCGGTGAGCAACCTGACGCACGGTGGTGGTCGGCCCTCGAGCGCGGCGCGCACCGCCTTGAGTGCCTCGGGTGCCCGCACGATCGCGCTGTGCTGGTTGAGGTCGTCGACCGCGGCGACCGTCTCGGTGGCGCCGGGAAGCGAGATGTTGGTCGCCGGCACCACGAAGTCTTCGGCGGCGCCGATCGTGGTGTAGTCGAAGTGCTCGGGCACTCCGCGCGCCTGGATCTCCCGGATGACCGACGACCCTTCGACCAGGTCGCGCACCGCGGCGCTGTTCGTCGGTGGCAGCGGCAGGACCTTCTCGATGGCGTCGAGCGCAGCCTCGCCCTTGCGGGTTGCTCGCACCTGCTGGGCGACCGAGGCGAGTGGAGCACCTTCGTGCGGTGAGGACAGGGTGACCACGTTGCCGAGCGGGGGGAAGGAGCGGTCGCCGGCGCGATAGAAGGTGGCGAGGAAGACGTCGACCACCACGCCACCCTGCGAGTGCGCGACGAGGTCGACCTCGCGCCCCGGTTGTTCGCGTTGCATCTGCCGCAGTTGCGCGGCCAGCAGAGCGGCCGACTCGACGATCGGGCGGTGCGTGTCGTCCTTCGAGTAGCGGCCGCCGTCGTCGGCGTAGGAGAAGTAGCGCACCTCGCCCTCGCTCTGGTGGTAGCCGAGGGCGGTGACGTCGAGGTCGACGGTGGGCCCGCGATCCCATGCCGCACCCGAGCTGTTGATGCCGGCGACCACCATCACACGGTGCGCGGAACCACCGGTGCCGTCGGCCTCGGGGGCATCGCTGCAGTCGGCGGTGACCGTGTGGGCGAAGCGCCGGCCGACGGCGACGAGGTCGAGGGCCACTTGGCCGGCCGGCGTGTGCGCGAGGGCACTGGCCGCAACCGCGGCGAGCGACTGCAACGACGACACCGTGGCGTGCGCCGACGCTCGCAGCTCGTCGAGCCCGTCGCTCGCAAGGTTGGTGGTGGCGTCGAGGAAGTCGATGCCCGCGTCGACAGCCGAACCGGCGTGGTCGCCGAGCCAGCTGCCGACGTCGCACACCGCGTCGACTGCGTCACCGATGAACGGGAGGTCGGTGTCGCAGTCGTCGTCGGTGTACGCGCCGACGCCCGGAACGACGCCGGGCACGGGCAAGCGGAGTGACGACTGCAGGTCGCGTCGCTCGCTCGCCGCGGACCACGCGGTCTCGTCGGGCGCGTCGGCCGGGACCAGGTGCACCAGCTTGGTGAGGTCGTGCGGCCGGAACAGCTGCATGGGATCGACGTAGCGGTCGCCGACGCGCAGCCCGAGGTGGAGTGCAGACCCGTCATGGTCAGGACCGGTGCCGCCCGTGGCGCCGAGCACGTCGCCTCGCGCGACCTGCTGGCCCTCTCGCACCGACACCTGCGAGAGGAACGAGTACGACGTGCGCAACCCGCCGGTGTGGGCGACGGTGACGTGCATCGTGCCGGCGACGCTGCCCGCGAAGCTGACCACGCCGTCGTTGGCGGCGCGCACCGGAGTGCCCGGTGGAGCGGCGAGGTCGGCGCCCCGGTGGCCCGGTCCGTAGACCGAGACCGGTTCCTCGAACGGGTGCACGACCGCACCGTCGACCGGACGCAGCCAGCCGACCGCGTCGGCGGCGTCGGGATCAGCGGCGTGCGCAGGGCGCGCGGTGACGACGACCGCGACCGTGGTGATCAGGGCGAGCGCGAACGCGCGACGCCGCGCAGGAATCGTGGACATGGCCCATCCCGAGGTCGGAACGACACGACATCCGGGGAAGGGACGGGGAAGTCAGACGAACATACCGATGACGCGCTCACGCGCCAAGGGGCAATCGCCGAGAATCAGACGAGTCGTCAGGTGCGTTCGCGCTCGGGTTCCGACAGCCGACCGCGCAGCTGGAGGATCGACTTCGTGTGGATCTGGCACACCCGGCTCTCGGTGACGTTGAGCAGCTTGCCGATCTCGGCCAGCGTGAGGCCCTCGTAGTAGTAGAGGGTGAGCACGAGGCGCTCGCGGTCGGGCATGCGGTTGATGGCGTCGGCGAGGAGGTGCTTCATCTCGTCGACCTCGTACGCCTCGACGGGGTCGTGCTTGCCGTCGGTGATGGTGTCGCTGACGGTGGCCGAACCCTGGCGGTCGGACGACCCGGCTGCGAGCAGGTCGTCGAGCGCGACGAGACCGGTGAACGAGATCTGCGAGAGGGTCTGGGTGAGCTCGCCCTCGCTCCAGTCGAGCTCCGCCGCGACCTCGGCGTCTTCGGGGCTGCGGCGCAGCTCGTTCTCGAGCTTGGAGATCGCCCGCTCGATCGCTCGGGCTTTGGCCCGCACCGAGCGCGGCACCCAGTCGATGGAGCGCAGCTCGTCGATGATGGCGCCCTTGATCCGCGAGATGGCGTAGGTCTCGAACTTGAAGCCACGACCGGGATCGAACTTGTCGATGGCATCGATCAGCCCGAAGATCCCGTAGCTCACCAGGTCGGCCTGCTCGATGCTCTGCGGCAGACCGGCAGCGACGCGGCCGGCGACGAACTTCACCAACGGCGAGTAGTGGAGGATCAGCCGTTCGCGCGCGGTCGACGTGCCGTTCGCCTTGTAGTCGGTCCAGAGCTCGTCGAGCGCTTCGGTGGGGTCGTCAGGCACGGGGGTGGGTCGCTTCGTAGACGGCGCGAAGTCGGTCGCGGGTGACGTGGGTGTAGATCTGGGTCGTCGCCAGATCGGCGTGGCCGAGGAGCTCCTGGACTGCCCGCAGGTCGGCGCCGCCTTCGAGCAGGTGCGTAGCGTAGGCGTGGCGCAGCGCGTGGGGGTGGACGGCGCGCCCGTCGGGCAAGGGGTGGCGCTCGAGCACGCGGCGGGCGTCTCGGGGCGTGAAGGCCCGGCCTCGCCGGTTCAGGAACACGAGATCAGAGGGCGAGTCGGCCGTCTCGAGCACGGGGCGGCCCCGCTCGAGCCAGGCGACGAGCGCGTCGACCGCGGGAGCGCCGATCGGCACCCGGCGCACCTTCGAGCCCTTGCCGAGCACGGTGACGTGCCCACGATCGAGGTCGCAGTCGGCGATCCGGAGGCCGCAGCACTCCGAGACGCGCAGGCCGGCGCCGTAGAGCACCTCGAGCACCGCGAGATCACGCAGGACCACGGCGACCGCGCCGGGGTCGTCGGCCTCCTCGGCGGCGACCAGATCGACCGCGTCGGCGATCTCGTCGAGCATGTCGTTCGCTTCCTCGTGGCGGATCACGCGGGGCAGGCGGCTCGCCCCCTTCGGCGCGCGGAGCAGACCCGCGAGGTCGCGTTCGAGCACGCCCTGGCGACGGAGGAACCGCAGGTATGCGCGCAGCGCGGCCGCCTTGCGGGCGATGGTGGTGCGGGCGAAGCCCCGCGTGTCGAGATAGGCGAGGAAGCGGCGCAGGGTGCGGTGATCGAGTGCGGTCGGGCCACCCGGGCAGCCACCGCGCTCGGCCCAGGCCACGAACTCCGCGACGTCGCGTTCGTAGGCTGCGCGGGTGTGCGGGCTGCGCCCGACCAGCGACTCCGCGAACGCCTCGGGGCGCCAAAGGGCCAGCGCCCCCGTGCTCGTCGAAGTGGTCGCCGACATCGCCCGGTCGCCCTTTCTCGCTCGTTCCTGCCCGGCACGCCGTGAAGGCTCAACGCTACCTCTCCCTGCGCGCGCAGCCGACCACATCGGTAGGGTTCCGCAGGGCGTGACCAACGGTTGGTACGACGAGCTCGACGGCACGGGCCTCGCGGCGGCGATCCGTGGCGGTGAGGTGACGGCAGTCGAGGCGGTCGATGCCGCCGTGGCCCGCATCGAGGCCGTCGACCCGTTGGTGCACGCACTGGTGGCCGAGCGCTTCGACGCCGCGCGCAAGGAGGCTGCGGGCCCACCGGGCGACGGTCCGTTCGCAGGAGTTCCCTACCTGGTGAAGGCGCTGGGTGCGCAGGTGATCGGGCTGCCCACTTCGCGGGGTTCCCGATTGTGGTCCGACGACGTCGCGACCGCCGACAGCCTCGCGGTGGCGCGGGCGCGTGCCGCGGGCGTGCTCGTGCTCGGCATGACCAACACGCCCGAGCTGGGCAAGAACGGGTCGACCGAACCGCTGTTCCACGGCCCGACCCGCAACCCGCACGACCTCGCTCGGTCGGCGGGCGGTTCGAGTGGCGGTTCGGCCGCCGCGGTGGCGTCGGGCATGGTGCCGATCGCGCACGGGAACGATGGCGGCGGGTCGATCCGCATCCCGTCCGCCGCGTGCGGCCTGTTCGGGCTCAAGCCGTCACGCGGACGCGTGCCCAACACCCCGTTCCTGGAGGCCTTCTCGTACCCGGTCGGGTGCACGCACTCGCTGACGCGGACGGTCCGCGACAGCGCGGCGCTGCTCGACGTGGTCGCGGGACCCGCGCCCGGCGACGCGGTCGCGATCGCCGCGCCGGCACGTCCGTTCCTCGACGAGGTCGGCGCCGATCCCGGACGGCTGCGCATCGGGTTCACCACGATCACGGCACGCGGCACGAACGCCGACGACGACCTGGTCGACGCGGTCGCACGCACCGCAGCGCTCTGCGAGTCACTCGGTCACTCGGTCGAGGAATCTGCGTTCACCTACGACGCGGAGGCCGCGAACGGGGCGCTGGCCGCGGTGATGTCGGTGAACGTCGCCTTCGCGGTCGACGCGCGCCTCGCCGCCCTCGGCCGCGAGCTGGAGGACGACGACCTCGAGCCGTTCACGCGGGTGCTGTACGACGGCGGCCGCGCGATGTCCGGGTCGACGGTGATCGGGGCGTTGCAGCAGCTCGAGCGGACCAGTCGCGAAGTGGCGCCCTACTTCGAGCAGTACGACCTCCTGCTCACGCCCACACTGTCGATCCGCGTCCCCGAGCTCGGCTGGGTCGACACCCGCCGGCCGGAGACGATGGTGAACGCCTCTGCGTTCAGTGCGTTCACGGGCGTGTTCAACACGACCGGCCACCCAGCGATGAGCGTGCCCGCAGGCGTCGACGGCAACGCTCTGCCGATCGGCGTGCAGTTCGTGGCCCGCCTCGGCGACGAGGCGACGCTCCTGCGACTGGCGTCGGCGCTCGAGGTGGCCGCGCCCTGGCCGACCGCGCCGGTGGTGCCCAGCACGTAGGTGCACGCGTTCGCGCCGAACCACGAAGACGGGGGTGGCGCAGCGCGCCACCCCCGTCTGCTGTTGCCTGCCCTGGTGCTAGTTGAAGGTGCTGTGGGTCGCGGTGAACGTTCCGCTTCCTCCAACCGAGGGCGGCTGGACGAGGATCCCGGCCGGACTGTCAGCTCCACTTGTCGCAGGGTTGTTCGAGAAGGTGCTGTTCGCGACGGTGGTCGCTTGGGAGAAGATGAAGATCGGCGTGGACGGTGGATTTCTCGGACCGTGACCGCTGGTTCACCCATGGCGCTCCCCCTGTGCCCGATTTGCACGAGAAGCGTACGCCTTTGCCGGTCCGGGACGTGGTGCTCAGGTCGCGACGGGACCGGCGGATCGCCTGCCGCGCTGCGGCGAGGCCTGCCGCGAGGAACCCGAGCAGCACCCAGACGTGGCGCGTCTTGCTCGAGCGAGATCGAGAGGCTCCCGAACAGCACGGCGCCCGCGAACGCGCACCAGCCCGCACGGACGGGCTCCGGAACCTCGCTGATCGGACGCGCCCTCCAGGCAAGCACGCAGATCGTGGCGGCGACGCCAACGAGCGCGAGCAGGCCGAGGATCCCGGCCTGACCACCGACGTTCAGCCAGGCGTTGTGCGCATCGGTGAAGTAACGCCCCTCGTAGGTCGTCGCCGCGACGGGAAGGCCGGGGCCGACCCCGACGAGCGGGTGGCTCCGAAGCGTGTCGATCGCATCGGCCCAGGTGTGGACACGCGGGCCGACGGTGACCGTGAGGGCGAGGAACGCCAGAGCACCGACCGACACCGACGGCGACGACGAGGCCGCGCGCACGGCAGGCCAACTGCGCTCCGACACGAAGAGCCACAGCGTGACGGCCACGACCGCGCCGCCCAGGCCCGGCGACAGCGTGAAGGCGAGGACAACGCCGGTGGCCCCGATCAGTGCGATGCCGATCGGTCGTCGCCATCCCACCATGCCCAGCACGAACAGGAGACCGACCACGAGGTAGTTGCAGAACAGGTTCGAGTTCAGGAAGAACCCGACGACCCGCGGGATCGAAGCGGTGTGGATCGAGCCGAGGTCCCCGATCGCGAAGTTGTCGGCCGGATCCCGCTCGCCGAGGAAGAAGAGCGCGATCCCCACCAAGGCCGTCACCACGGTCAGCGTGGATCCGAGGATCCATGCCCACGCGATGCGAACCCGGGTCGCAGCTTCACGGGCCAACACGAACGCGGTCAGCCCGAGGACGACGCAGTAGCCGTCGATCACGATGCGTTCGAAGCTCTGCGCGGTGGTCGGGCGACGCGACCGCCGCGACCACCAACGCGGCAAGGTAGCCACCGACGACGAGCGGGAAGGGGTTGCGCAGCCCGGCGCCGCGGCGACCAAGCTCGACGACGGCCGCGCCGACGGCAGCCAGCCCGAAGCACATGATCCGAAGGGATGATGCGCGTCCCCAGCGCGGACACGGTGCCGAACTGCATCATCGGGAGGAGCACGACACCAAGAAGGAACAGGGCCTCCGTGATCACCGGCACGCGCCGCCGGCAGATCCTGCGATTCGTGCGCGCTGACCACCGTATCGCTGGTTGGGTCGTTCCTTCCGCAGCTATCGGTCAATGTTGCCGCTTCCAGCCCGATGACTGTCACGCCCCGCGCGAATCTCGCTCCACCGTCGAGCTCGCCGTGCTCGCCGCGGTCCGTAGTGCCACGCTCATCGGAGTCGACGGACGATCGGTGTGCTTGTACGGCGCAGGTTCGTGATGCGCTATTTGGCCGGTTGCTTCGCTTGAGCCCGCAAAGTTGCTGTCCAAGTTTGGTAGCCGCCGTCGAGGTTGCGGGCTTGGATCCCGAGTTCTTGCATGAGCGCCGTCGCGGTGTGTCCTCGCTGGCCGACTTCGCAGTAGACGACGATGGGCGCGGCTGCGAGCGTGTCGAGTTGGTCGTGCAACGAGTCGATCGGCAGGTTGATCGATCCGGGGATGGCGCCGGCGGCGTGTTCCTCGGCGGTGCGCACGTCCATCAGCGTCCAGCCTTGGGCGACGAGCGCATCGAGCTCGCTCGGTTCGACGATGTCGCAGTCGCCGCTCAGGACGTTCTCGGCCATGTAGCCGAGCATGTTGACGGGATCCTTGGCGGATGAGAACGGCGGGGCATACGCCAGTTCGAGATCGGCAAGGCGGTCGGCAGTCAGGCCGCCGGCCATCGCGGTTGCGATCACGTCGATCCGTTTGTCCACCCCGTGACGACCGACGATCTGTGCGCCGAGAATCGTTCCGTCATCCGGATCGAAGATCAGTTTCGCGCACATGCCGCGTTGCGCCCGGGTAGTAGGTGGCATGGTCGAACGGATGGGAGTGGATTGCTCGGAACGGCAGCCCTGCTGCTTGCAGGCGCCGTTCGCTCCATCCGACACTTGCGGCAGCCAGATCGAAGACCTTGACGATCGCCGTCCCCGTCGACGCGACGGGGCGGGATACACGCCCGGCGATGTGGTCAGCCACCCTTCGACCTTGACGATTCGCAACGTTCGCGAGCGCGATCAGCGACTTCGCGTGCGAGACCGCGTCCGACTTCTCCACCGCGTCGCCGACGGCGTAGATGTCGGGATCATTCGTCTGATTCGTGTCCGTGACGGCGATACCGCCGCTCGGCCCGAGCTCCAAGCCGGCCGCCTCGGCGAGTCGCACGTCGGGGCGCACGCCGATCGCGCCGACGACAAGGTCGGCGGACAGGATCCGTCCATCGGCGAGCGTGACAGTCGTGTCATCGACCGATGCCACCGTCGCGCCGGTCTCGACCTGCACGCCATGGCCGACGAGCTCGTCCTCGACGAGAATGGCAAGCTCCGAATCCAGCGGCGGAAGCACCTGCGGCATGGCCTCGACGATCGTGACATCGATGCCCTGCAGGACGAGATTCTCGGCCATCTCGAGCCCGATGAAACCCGCACCGATCACCACCGCGGTTGACGGCGCGACGTCGACGTCGGACAAGAGCCGGGCTGCGTCCTCGACCGTCCGGAGCGTGCGAACACGGTCGTAGCCGGGGATCGGGGGCCGCACGGGCGCCGCGCCCATGCTGAGCACGAGCTTGTCGTAGCCAACGACCGTCTCCACACCAGTGATCGTCGAACGGGTCGTCACGCTGTGCCCCACACGATCGATCGCGATGACTTCGTTGTCGACCCTCGCGTCGAGACGGAAGCGAGCGAAGAGCTGCTGTGGGGTCTGGAGCGTCAGGTCCTCTTCCTCTTCGATCAGCCCGCCGACGAAATAGGGCAAACCACAGTTGGCGAACGAGACGTGACCAGACCGTTCGAGAATCGTGATGCTCGCGTCAGCGTCAAGGCGGCGAAGACGCGTCGCCGCCGACATCCCTCCCGCGACACCACCCACGATCACCACACGCATGGGCCGTCCGGCTTCAGCGGGAGCACAAACCATCTCGCCACCCTCAGGTCGAAGTGGGAGCCCGATACTCGCTGATCGGGCTGCGCTCAGCGGTCATCAGGTGACTCGGATCACGCCCATCATTCCGAGGTCCTCGTGATCGAGGATATGGCAGTGGTAGACGGTGCGGCCCGCGATGTCGGTCAACGGGATGCGGACCGTGACCGACTCGCCGGCGGGAACGTTCACCGTGTCCTTCCAGCCCGGCGTGATCGGCGCGCGATCGCTGCGCGCGACGACCTGGAAGGGCCAGACGTGCAGGTGGAACGGGTGATCCATCGTCGACGAGTTCGTGATCGTCCAGTCCTCGACCCGCCCGAGACGGGTGGTGATGTCGGTGCGGGCGGGATCGAACGTCTTCCCGTCGATGGTGAAGCTGCGACCCACCCCGTCTCCGGCACCACCCATCCCGCCACCCATGCCGCCGCCGCCCATGCCCATCGCGAGGTCGAGCTCACGGCGCGAGGTCGCAGCAGGGAGCGCCAGGGTCGACGCGGGTGCGAGCGCGGCGGGGAGCGCCGCGGCGGACGCGTCCTCGTCGACCGTCATCGTGGCGAGGAGGACCCGGGCCGTGGATCCCGCGCTGCCGCCCATGCCCATGCCCACGCGGCCCCGGTCGTAGGGCAGGGCCTGCAGCCGATACCGGCCGCCGCTGGTCGGGGCGACGAGCACCTCCACACGCTCCCCCGGCGTGAGCAGGAGGCCCGGCACCTTCTCGGGACTCGCGAGCCGCCCCCCGTCGGTACCGACCACCGCGAGATCGTGACCCTCGAGCGCGAGGTGGTAGTAGCGCGACGTGCTCGCGTTCACCATGCGCCAGTGCTCGAGCGCGCCGGCGCGCGCGTCGATCGCCGGTGCGACGACACCATTGACCAGGACGACGTCGCCTTCCCTCCCGCGCATCCGTTCCATCATCGACACGTCGAGCACGCTCGACGACGTGCCGACCGGCGGATCGCTCAGCACCGAGCACGCGCTCGGTGGCACCTGCGAGCTCGGACAGGTCGTCGAGGGCGTCGGCGACGACGATGGCACCGGCGAGACCGCCGAACACCTGCTGAGCCACCATCTCGTGCATGTGCGGGTGGTACCAGAAGGTCCCGCTGCGATGATCGCTCGGTATCTCGTACGTGTAGGTGCGGCGCCGACCGTCCGGCACCGACACGAACACGTTGTCGGCGTGGCCCGACGGCGAGACGTGCAGACCGTGGGTGTGCAGGTTGGTCGTCTCACCGAGGCGGTTCACGAGCGTGATCGTGAGGACGTCGCCCGGCCGCACCCGCAGCGTCGGCCCCGGCGTCGTGCCGTTGTACGTGTACGCGAACCGCTTGCTGTCGCCGAACGGGACGCGCGATGCGGCCGCGACGAGCTCCACGTCGAGCCGACCGTTCGTGCTCACGAGCTCTCGGGGTTGCGCGAACGGTGCTCCACCGGGAGGAATCGACGGCGACCTGGCCAGCGCGCCGACGACGCTCCCTCGCTGTGACGCCACCGTGCCAACGACGAGTGCGCCGCCGACCACTCCGAGGAACTCTCGACGGGTCGGCATCGAGGTCATCATCGCTTCCGATCGTTCGTGGGCTGCGCTCGCAACGTGACGAGCGAGACGGCGCCGGCTGCCGCCGGGAGGAACGTGCCGATCGCGCGGTACAACAGGACGCCGGCCAACGCCGCGCTCAAGGCGGGCCCGTACCAGTGGATGACCGCGGGCATCACCGCTTCGACGACGCCGATGCCCGCAGGGAGCAGCGGGACCGACGCCGCGAGCGCACCGGCACCGACCGCGAGCAGCGCGACGTCGGGATCGACGCTGGCGCCCGACCGCGATGAGGATGAACCAGAGGCACGCGACGTCGCTCATCATCGAGCCGAGCGACAGCAGCGCCAGGCGCGACCCGCTGGCGTCGGGGGCCGACGACGGCCATGGCATCGGCGTGGAACCGGGCTCCGGCTGCCCGGCGTTCGGCGCGACGACGGCCGCGGCTTCCAGAACCGCAGCGCGCCGAGCACGACCGCCACGTGTTCGGCGGTGCCCGGCCGGTTCGCGAGCACGGCGGTGACCGCGAGCAGGACAGCACGACCGGCGCGACGACGAGCGGCCAGACGGCGTCGACCGGCATGTCGCGCGTCGCGACCATGAAGAGGAGGTTGACGGCACCGGCGAGGTAGAAGATCCGAAAGCTGAACCAGCTCGCGAATCCGAGCGAGAGCCCGATCCGCCGACGGGGCAGGCCCCGTCGCGACAGCTCGGCCGATGCGAACGCGAGGCCCTCTGCCGGTGAGGCGGGGGTCAGGAGCCCGAGCCCGTTGACCACGAGCTCGAGCTCGGTCGCCGACACCGTCGTCAGGTCGGCCTCGTCGCCCGCGAGGCGCCGCAGCCGGACACCGGCGAGCACGTACGAGAGCGCCTCGAACGCGACCGCAGGCACGAGCCACCACGGGTTCGTCTGTCGGAGCGCAGCGCCGACGTCGCCGAGACCGCCGGCGGCGCGGAACACCAGCCAGATCGCACCCGCGCCGAGCGCGACGCCGAGGAGACCTCGGAGCCACCGTCGCCAACTGGGAACGCGTCCGCCGTGCGCGACCTCGATGGGTCATCGTTCAGCGTCGATGTCACCGACCGTCACGGCGTGGCCACGGCCTCGATCACCGAACGGAGCCGCCCGGCGGCCTCCTCGGCGAGGTCGTGGAACGCCGGATCGTCCATGAGCGCACGCGGGTCGACGATGCCGACATGCGTGCCGCCGCTCGGTGGTCTCGAGCACGACGTTGCACGGGAGCACCAGGCTCACCGAGGGGTCGATCTCGAGCGCACGGTTGGCGAAGTCGGGGTTGCAGGCGCCGAGGATCTTCAGCGCGGGACGCTCGACCCCGAGCTTCGCTCGCAGCGTCGCCGCGACGTCGATCTCGGTGAGCACGCCGAAGCCCTGTTCCTGGAGCGCGGCGCGCACCTTCGGCTCGATCGTCCTCGAGCGACGCGGCGACGGTGGTGTCGAAGCTCTGCATCGGTCACTCGCGGCCGGTCGGAGCGAGCCCGAGGTCGTCTTCGATGGCACGCCGCGGCTTGGCGCCGACGGTCGACCGCGACCGGCTGCTCCGTCGCGGAAGAGCGCGATGGTCGGGATGCCCCGGACGCCGTAGCGAGCCGCGACGCCGGGCGCGGCGTCGACATCGACCTTCACGACCTTCAGCGCGTCGCCGTGCTCGGCGGCGAGCGCCTCGAGCTCCGGCGCGACCACGCGGCACGGTCCGCACCACGACGCCCAGAAGTCGACGACGACGGGGACTTCGGATTCGAGCACCTCGTGGTCGAAGGTGGTGTCGTCGGCGTGGGCAACTGCACTCATGGCGTACCTCTCTCGTTCTGCGTCGGCGCTGGATGTTCAGGCGAGCTTGAGGAAGAGCCGCTCGACCTCGGCGACGGGGTATCCCTCGGCCGCGGACTGCTCGGGATCCTGGAGGCACGAGCGTGAGGCCGGCGGCGAGCAGGCGGAAACCCACCTGCTCGAGCGCCTTCGACGCGGCCGCGATCTGGGTGACGACGTCGCGGCACTCGCGTTCCTCGGCGAGCATGTTCTGGATCCCGCGCACCTGACCTTCGACACGGCGGAGCCTGCGTTGCAGCTCTCCCACGACGTCCGGGCTGATGTCCATTCGTTCCTCCTCGTCATGGGCAACGATACCCCGCGGGGTATTGTTCCCGGGCTCGTGCTCAGTCCGGTCGATCGATCGGCGGGCCCGGACGACGTGGTCGATGGCGATGCGCGGGCCGTCGGGCGTCGCGACCTCCCGTTCGACCCGTTCGGCCTTCTCGATCTCGAAGCCGTCGAGGAACGGCGACGACCTGCTCGGGGCCGGTGAGCACGGCGGGGTCCTGTGGTCCGCCGTAGCCGTGCTCGAGGTTGGTGTCGTCGTGCGCGACGACCACGAGCGTGCCGCCCGGCGCGACCGCGGCCGCGGCATTGCCGAGCGCGCGCGAGCGGTCGGGTTCCGGCAGCTGCAGGTACGCGACGACGACCAGGTCGAACGTCGGCTGCCCGGGCAACGGCTCGGTGGCGTCGGCCACGACGGTCTCGATGGTCACGCTCCTCTCGCCGCGGCGAGGTCGCGCGGCCTTGGTGATCGCCACGTCCGAGTAGTCGGCCGCGGTCACCTGCCATCCCTGTTCCGCGAGCCACACCGCGTTGCGGCCCTTCACCGGCGGCGAGGTCGAGGGCGCGACCCGCGGGCAGGCCGGCGATCTCGGCGACGACGAACTGGTTCGGTTGCGCGGTCCACACGAGGTCGCTCGTGCGGTACCGGTCGTTCCAGTCTTCACGGTTCATGGGTTCACCTCTCCGGTCAGTGGCTGAAGTGCACGTCGGGCAGGATCCGCGCCAGCCACTTCGGCACGTACCAGTTGCGTTCGCCGAGCAGCGCCATCGTGGCGGGCACGAGCATCACCCGCACCACCGTGGCGTCGAGGAGCACGGCCATCGCGAGGGTGACGCCGAGCTCGGTCGGCGGGATCGGGCCGGTCACGCCGAAGGCGACGAACACCACGATCATGATCAGCGCGGCGTTGGTGATCGGCCGACCCGTGCGGCCGATGCCTTCCCTGATCGCGCGCTTGGTGTCGCCGGTGGCCTGGTAGCGCTCGCGGATCGCGGCGAGCAGGAACAGCTGGTAGTCCATCGACAGCCCGAACAGCAGCGCGAAGAAGAACAGCGGTGCCCACGCGTCGACGAACCCCTGGTGCTCGATGCCGAGGAGGCCCGCGCCGACGCCGTGCTGGAACACGACCGTGGCGAACCCGAACGCGGCACCGACGGTGAGCAGGTTCATCGCGATCGAGAACAGCGCGACGACGAGGCTGCGGAACACGATCAGCAGGAGCACGAACGCGACGATCAGGATCACGCCGATCGCGTACGGCGCGCGTCCGGTGAGCACGTCGGTGAGGTCGCGGTTCTGCGCCGCGGGCCCTCCGACCTTCGCCGCGGGTACCGCGGCGTCGAGCTTGGTGCGGAGCCGGTCGATCATCGACGCGGTCGCGGAGTCGTCGACCGCGGTCTTCGGGGTGACCCGCACGACGACGCGTCCGGTCGACGCCGGCGCGGTCACGACACGCGGCGTCGGCCACGCCGGGATCGGCCGCGGCCACCTTGACCACGGTGTTCGCGTCGGCGGCGGGGACGGTGATGAACGCAGGCGCGGCCGCGCCCGGCCCGAAGGCCTTCACGACGAGCTCGTAGCCGTCGCGGCTGGTGCGGCCGGGGTCGACGACCCGCGCGCCCGGCATGCCGAGGCGCATGCCGAGCGCCGGCAGCACGAGCACGCCGAGGACCACCAAGCCCGATCGCGAGGACCGCGCCGGGGCGGCGCAGCGCCACACCGGTCCAGCGGGCCCAGCGGCTCTCGGCCACGATGTCGGGATCCTTCTTGCCCCGGGTCACCAGCACCTTGTCGCCGAGGGCGACGAGCACCGCGGGCAGGAGGGTGAGGGCCGCGAGCGCGACCGCGACGACCGACAGGATCATGCCGAGCGCCATCGAGCGGAAGACCATGACCGGCACGAGGAACACCGCGGCCAGTGAGAGCACGACGGTCAGCGCGGAGAGGAACACCGCCTTGCCTGCGGTCGACATCGTGTTCTCGATCGCGGCGATCGCGTCCTTGCCCTCGGCGCGTTCCTCGCGGTAGCGGCTGACGATGAAGAGG
Source organism: uncultured Actinomycetes bacterium (assembly GCA_963835985.1). Taxonomy (GTDB): domain Bacteria; phylum Actinomycetota; class Acidimicrobiia; order IMCC26256; family DASPTH01; genus DASUAS01. The sequence goes on from CAWIHV010000006.1 coordinate 526,301, forward strand.
CTGTAGTCGATGCCGACCGCGAGGCCGATCATCATCGAGAAGTTCATCGACCACACCGACATCGGCGTGACCCACGACAACATGTGCAGCACCGCGAAGCCGACCGCGATGCCGGCGAGCGCCAGCAGCAGCGGGATGCCGGCGGCGATCATGGCCCCGAACGCGACGAAGAGCAGCACGAGCGTGGGCAGGCCGCTCGAGCAGTTCCGCCTTGTGGAGCGCTTCGGCGTTCACCTTGTTGAAGTCGCTCCACACCGGCCACTCGCCGGTGACCTTCGCTTGCGCGCCGGATGCGACCGGCAGCCCATCCACGTAGGTGCCGAGCTCACCTGCCGCGATCGGCCGCTGCGCGTCGGAGGTGACCTTCTGGGCGACGGGGATCAGCGCGGTGCGGCCGTCACGCGAGATCAGACCGGTTTCGGCGGGAACCGACAACGGGTCGACGACCGCCGTGGCACGTGGCGCGTGCTGCGAGCTTGCGTCGACGAGGGCCTGGAGGCCGCTCGGGTCGGCGGCGATCGGCGTCGCCTGGTGGTACACGACGATCGGGTTCTCGGCGCCCAGCGACCCGAAGTCCTTGCGGAGCTCGTCGCGCACCACCTGCGCGATCGAACCCTGCGCTTCCCACCCCGCCCCCGAGAGCGCGCTCGACAGCGTCAGCGCGAGCGGCGCAGCGGCGAACGCGACCAGCAGCCACGTGATGATCACGGCCCGGCGGTGACGGGCCATCGACGCCGCGAGCCGGGAGAAGAGCGCTCGCTCGTCGGGCGCTGCCGAGGGCTCGTGTTCGGACGACGGCAGTTCGGGCGACGAGACCTTCATCACATGGCTCCTGTGGTCAGCTGTGGTCGATCGTGGGAATCCCGGCGGACGCGGCGTCGTGCGCGTCAGCCGAGGAGCTTCGAGCCGGCCTGGATGGCCGTGTAGAGGGCGACACCGACGAGCAACGCGGCGAACCAGTTGAGGCTGCGTTGGGCATCGAGTCGATCGGCGATGCGCTTCCCGACGAGCACGCCGAGGATCGCCGCCACCGTGAAGGGGATGGCAACGCTCCAGTCGATCGTGCTGCTCCCGAGACGCGTGACGAGCGCGACCGCCGAGTTGATCGCGATGACGAGCAAGGAGGTTCCGATCGCCTCCGGCATCGAGAGTCCGAGCACCAAGGTGAGCGCGGGCACGATCACGAACCCTCCACCGACACCGAACAAGCCGGTGAGGAAGCCGACGGCCGTACCGGCGAGCAACACCTTGGCGAAAGTCGCCAGGCGGAGATCGCGGTGGACGCGGACGCTGTCCTGCGCCAGCTGTCGGTGCGGCGAGTGCACGTTCCTCACCGAGCTGCGTGCAGGTCGGGCAGCCCACGACCATGCGCCATGCCGCGACGAGGATGAGGACGCTGAAGCCGAGAAGCAGCGCGTCGGGATCGAGCCTGCGATTGAGCGCAGTGCCCGCGATCGAGCCCCCGATCCCCGCGAGGCCGAACATGATGCCGGTCCGGACCCGGACACGACCGGCCCGGTGGTGCACACCCATGCCGACCAGCGCGGCCGCCCCGACGAGCAACAGGCTCGTGGCGGTCGCCGCCTTCGCACCCTGTCCGGCGGCGTAGACGAGGACCGGGACCGCGAGGATCGATCCGCCGCCGCCGAGGGCGCCGAGTGACACGCCGATGAGGAACCCGAGCGGGGAGACCAGGAGCGCGCGCATGTCGGGCCGCTCACGATCCGCCGGGACCGGCCGCGGCGTGCTCCGGGTCGCGGTGCTCGATCGGCAGGCCCGCGGCACGCCACGCCTCGAAGCCGCCGAGGATGTCGGCCACCCGTTCGAAGCCGTGCCCGCGCAGCAGGGACGCCGCGACCGACGACCGGTATCCGCCCGCGCAGTACACGACGATCGGGCGCGTGCGAGTCGAGCTCGCCCAGCCGGTCGAGCAACGTGGGCAACGGCACCGACCGCGCGCCGGGAACGACACCAGTCGCCTGCTCGGCGGGATTGCGCACGTCGATGACTTGGACGTCGGGCGCTTCGTCCAACCACGTCGCGACGTCGCGCGCCGGGAACCGGTGTGCGACCTCCGCGATCTCGGGGTGCGTGGTGAGCACGGCGTCGACGTCGACGAGCGCGCCCCGGACGTCGTCGAACCCGATCCTCGCCAGGCGGACCTTCGCCTCGCCCTCACGGCCGGCGTCGGTGACGACCACGATCGGTTGATCCGGTCGGGCGACGTCTCCGGCGTACTCGGCGAACCGTCCGTCGAGGCTCACGTTGATCGAGCCGCGGACGTGGCCTGACGCGAACACCTCCGGGATGCGGCCGTCGATCAGCACCGCGCCGCTCCGCTGCGCAGCTTCGACGTCGGGCAATCCGAGCGGGCACCGGGTCCTGGTCGTCCAGCAACGCATGCCCTCGGCGGTTCGCGTCGGCGGCAAAACCGAAGTACAGCGGCGCCACCGACTGACCCTGGAGCAACGCTTCGACGAACGCGTCCTCGCTCATCGGTGCCAGCGCGTAGTTCGTGGCTCTCTGCTCGCCGATCGTCGACACGACCGCGTCCGTCATCGACTTCCCGCATGCGGAACCCGCGCCGTGCGCGGGGTAGACGCGTGTCGCGTCGGGCAACGTCAGCAGCTTGTCGCGCAGGGACCGGTAGAGCCGCCGAGCCAGCTGGTCCGGCGTCCAACCCGCCGACGCCATCAGATCCGGACGGCCGACGTCCCCGATGAACAACGCGTCACCGGTCAACACACCCCACGGGTCGGCGTCGGGATGTTCGAAGAGCACGATCGAGATCGACTCGGGCGTGTGCCCGGGCGTGGCCCGGATCTCCAGGACGACCTCGCCGAGCACGAGACGAGTGCCGTCGGCGAGCGACTCGAAGGGGAACTCGGCCTGCGCACCTTCCCCGAACGAGACGGTCGCACCGGTGGCGGCCGCGAGCTCGAGATGGCCCGAGAGGAAGTCGGCGTGGAAGTGCGTCTCGATCACGCGCTCGATCCGAAGGCCCTCTGCGTCGGCATCGGCGAGGTACTGCGACACGTCACGTTGCGGATCGACCACCACCGCGCGACCCGTTGCTTCGTCTCCGATCAGGTAGCTGAAGAGCGACAGACATCCGAGCTGGTACTGGCGGAAGAACATTGCTTGGGCCTCCTCGACCTTCAGCGCAACCTATACCCCTAGGGGTATATTCCACCAGAGGCGTTCGGCCCTTCGTCGTGCGCTGCGCGAGGCGAGCGCCGCTCGGTGCGGGACGCACACGTGGGAGCGGGCGTCATGCACCCTTGCTCTTCTGTATGAGACAACGAAAGGGTCTCGCAGCGGGAGGGCCGAAGGGCCCTGATCGTGTGATCCCGGTTATCGGTCCCGTTCGTCGCGAACTTGGAAGAGGCGCCAGATTCCGGGCACCCCTTTGAGCTCGTGCTCACCTCGGTCGAGCAACTCGATGTCGGAACCGGCGATGAGATCTGCAACGGTTCGAGAGATGAGTACCTCACTCGGTCCGCCGTGGGATGCGACACGTTGCCAGACGTGGACAGCGATTCCGGCGATGTCGTCGCCGCGCAGCTCGATCTCGCCGGTGTGGAGCCCGGCGCGGACCTGGATGCATCCGCTGCGCCTTCGCGATCCGCGACGCCATCGAAACCCTCGGCGGCGCGGCCCGGGCCGTCGAAGATGGCGAGGACGCCCTTCGTGGGTAACGCAGGAGGTGTGGTCGACGCCCTGCCATCGGTGCAAGCCCCCACCCTGGTGCTGCTCGTAGAGGTCGCTCGCGTGCGCGTGTTTCAGATCGATGCCCGCGACTGCGAGCGCTTCCTTCACGGTCTCGAGCGTCGGCGACATCTCGCCGTAGAACTTGGTCAGCTTGGCAGTGTCGAGTGCGCTCTCTGGCACGGGTGTGCTCCTGGTCTACGCGGGGCGCCCCTCCCGCGACACCACCCACGATCACGCACGCATGGGCCGTCCGGCTTGACCGGGATCACAAACCATCTCGCCAGCCGCAGGTCGAAGCGCGAGTTCGATGTTCGCTGATCGGGCTTCGCTCAGTGATCCGTGCTTCCGGCGGCCGGGCGCAAGATGCCCATCTCGCGGCACAGGAGAACATGGCTCGTCTCCCGGGGCTATCCGTCGGCTTGCGCGGTCGGGTCGGCCCCGACCACGTGGAGCGCGACCACGAACGCTTCCACCTTCTCGTGCCAGCCGTCTTGACCAAGCCCTTGCCACCACCACCCAAACCACCACCGCCCAAACCACCACCGCCCATGTCCCCACGGTCCATCATCTGTGCGAGCACGCCAACCCTGACGTTCATGCTGATCGTTCGCCAGAGCAATCGTCAGGGCCAAACGTCGGCAACGTGACTGCTCGTCATGCCGTTGCGTCCGTCACTCGCTGCCCGTCGATGCCTGCGAGGGCGGCGCGCAGGCCCTCGGACGCATCTCGAGCGAGGTCCGCGAAGCGGGAGTCGTCCATGAGCGCTTGTGGGTCGACGATGCGGACCGCGTGCCACCGTCAGCTTGGTCGAGCACGACGTTGCATGGCAACAACAGCGCAATCGACGAATCGATTGCGAGCGCCTGCTGCACGAGTGCGGGACTGCAAGCACCGAGGATCTTCAGCGGCGGTCGCTCGACCCCCAGCACGTTCTTCAGGTTCGCGGCGACGTCGATCTCGCTGACGACACCGAAGCCCTGGGCGCCGAGCGCGTCGCGTACCGCGGTCTCCGTCGTCGCGGCATCCGCTCGGACTGTGGTCTCGAATGCGTTCATTGCTTCCTTCCTCATGCCAGTCTCATGAACATGCGCTCGACATCCCCGAGCGCGTAACCGTCGGCTTCCGCTTCGTCCGGTCGTTCGACGCAATACGTAAGGCCGGCCGCGACGAGCTTGAAACCGGCCTGCTCGAGAGCCTTGGTCGCTGCCGACAGCTGGATCACCACGTCGCGACACTCCCGTCCCTCGACGAGCATCCGTTCCACGGCCTCGACCTGGCCCGCTCCGCGCCGCAGCCGCTTCCGCACATCGCTCACGACATCGTCAGGAATCTGCATGCTGGACCCTTCTCGCTTAGGCCAATATCTGGCCGGCGGCGGCGCCGCGCACCTCGTCCATGTCGAGCGCGCGCAGCTGCCCGATCAACTCAGCAAGTGCTCGCTCCGGCAGGGCGCCCGGCTGCGAGAACACCAAGATCCCGTCACGGAACGCCATGAGCGTCGGGATCGACCTGATCCCGGCCCCTGCGGCAAGTGACGGCTCGGCCTCAGTATCGACCTTGCCGAACACCACGTCGGGATGCTCGGCCGCGGCCGCATCGAAGATCGGCGCGAACATCCGGCACGGGCCACACCACGACGCCCACCAGTCGACGAGGACGATGCCGTCCTGCGACACCGTCGGCTCGAAGCTGTCTGCGGTCAATGTCACGGCGCCCATTGCGGCCTCCTCGATCGGGTGTACCCGCTGACAACCACGATACCCCCCAGGGTATTCCAGTGGGTGCCGTGGAGGACGTTTCCGGCTTCGGGACGACGTCAGACGGGTGCACCGTCCGCTTCATGGGCGAAAGGTGACGGGTCCCGCGCACATCGCGCGCTCTGCCGCGAGGCCGGTGAGTTGGTCAATTGTGGCGGTGGGGGAAGTGGACTGCGTGTTCGTGTGGGTGTTGTTGAGCGTCGACGGCAGTTGCACACATGTCGCAGTAGATGTGGCGGGCGGGAGGTTCGACTGGTGCCTCGCGGTTGACCAGCTCGATGCGGACGAGCTGGTCGGGGGCAACGACGGCATGGGAACGACAGATCCCGGCGCCGCAGTGAACGCACGTCGCGACCGCCGGATGGGAAACGCCGGTCGATTCGCAGTCGAAGCAGTTCATGAGTTCTCCTCAATGACGACGGAGTCGTCTGTCGGGGCGAAGAAGCGGTGGCGTGCCCAGAGCGCCACGTAGACCAATCCGACAAGGACCGGCACCTCGATGAGCGGGCCGACCACCCCGGCGAGCGCTTCACCAGAGGTGACGCCGAAGACTCCGATCGACACCGCGATCGCAAGCTCGAAGTTGTTGCTCGCCGCGGTGAAGGCGACCGCCGTCGTGCGCGGGTAGCTCAGCCCGACTCGTCGGCTGACGAAGAATGCACTGAACCACATGATCGCGAAGAACGCGAGGAGTGGCACGGCGATGCGAAGGACATCCCAGGGACGTTCGGTGATGGTGTGGCCTTGGAGCGCGAACAGAACCACGATGGTGAACAGCAATCCGTACAGGGCGATGGGGCTGATGCGGGGCAGGAACTGCTCCTCGTACCACTGGGTCCCCTTCGTGCGTTCGCCGATCGTGCGGGTGAGAAACCCTGCCGCGAGTGGGATGCCGAGAAAGACCAGGACGACCTTGGCGATGTCCCAGACGGTCACGTCGAGGTGTGCGGTCTCGAGGCCGAGCCAACCGGGGAGGACTTCGAGGTAGAACCAGGCGAGCAGCGCGTACGCGAGCACCTGGATGACCGCATCGATCGTCACGAGCACGGCGGCGAGTTCGCGGTCGCCGTCGGCAAGGTCGTTCCAGATCAACACCATCGCGATGCACGGAGCAAGACCCACGATGATCAGCCCGGTGCGATACTCGGGCAGGTCTGGCAGCATCAGCCGCGCCAGTATGAACATCACGATCGGGCCGACGATCCAGTTGAACAGCATCGCGAGGCCTAGTGCACGCGGATGCGTGAACGCTCGCCCCACGCGGTTGTACTTCACCTTTGCGAGCACCGGGTACATCATCACCAACAGCCCAATCGCGATCGGCAGCGACACCGTGCCGATCTTCACCGTGTCGAGCCAGTCATTCAGACTCGGGATTGCACGGCCCAGCAGAATGCCGCCAGCCATCGCGAGCCCGATCCACACCGGAAGAAACCGGTTGAGGGTCGAGAGCCGCGTCGCGACCGATTGCTCGGTCGTCGCGGTCACCGGCCGACCCCTGGACCGTGGCGAGCGATCATTCGACGAGAGGTACGAAGCCGGGGGGCGTCGAGTTCAACCGGCGTCGAAACGTCCATGTCTTGCAGCATGACGGCGGCTTGGCTTCGCTCGACAGAGACCAAGGTCCCATCCCTACCGCCACACCGCTGAGGCGCTTGCGTTCAGCGCTCAGGCTGTCGCCGAGTTTCCCGCGCCCGTTGGCTTGCGAGCACTTCTGTCCCATTCTCGGATCAGGCGTCTACCCGCGGACGATGGGCGCCTCGAAGGTGTCGTCGCGCGTCGCGCTCGACCCCGCCGCCATGGTGCCTGCGACGGTCCGAACATCTGGAGTTCGATCGATGCTCCCAGACGCCGGCACGGCATGACGGCCGCCGCTCGCTGGTCTGGACCGAACGCGCATGACTGTCACACCCCCGCGCGATCCTCGCTTCACCGTCGAGGTCGCCGCGGTCCGGCCCTCCCGTGTCTCCACACATCCGGGAGGTCGCCGTGCTCGCCGCGGTCCGCAGTGCCACGCTCATCGGCGTCGACGGGCAACCCGTCACCGTCGAGGTCCACGTCTCGTCCGGTCTGCCCGCGTACCAGGTCGTCGGCCTGCCCGACGCCGCGGTGCGCGAGTCGCGAGAGCGCGTCCGCGCCGCGGTGCTGTCGTCGGGGCTGCCATGGCCGCAGAACCGCATCACGGTGAACCTGGCACCCGGTGGGGTGCGCAAGACCGGCTCGGGCCTGGAGCTGGCAGTCGCCCTCGGAGTGCTCGGGGCCAACGAAGCACTGCCCGCCGGCGTGCTCGACGGCGTCGCGGTGCTCGGCGAGCTCGGGCTCGACGGCTCGGTACGACCCGTGCCCGGCACCCTTGCCCTGGTCGACGCGCTGGCGCGCGCGGGGGCGACAGCGGTGATCGTCCCGCTGGCGAACGCGTCGGAGGCCGACCTCGTCGGCGACGTGCGAGTGCGGGCGGCCCGAAACCTCGGCGAGTTGCGTGCGTGCCTCAAGGGTGAGGAACCCTGGCCCGACTGGGATCCACCGGTGGCGCCTCCCGACGACGCCGCGGCGGTCGGGATGCTCGACGACGAGGTGGTCGATCTCGCCGACGTGCGCGGGCTGCCCTTCGCCCGTCAGGCGCTGGAAGTCGCGGCAGCGGGTGGACATCACGCTCTTGTTCTGCGGACCGCCGGGCACGGGCAAGACCATGCTCGCCCGCCGCCTCGGCACGATCCTTCCTCCGCTCTCGCACGCCGAGTCGCTGGAGGTCACTCGCATCCACTCGGCGGCCGGGATGCCGCTCGGCGGACAGCTCGTGCGGCGCCGTCCGTTCCGAGCACCGCACCACACCGCATCGACCGCGGCGCTCGTCGGTGGCGGCAGCGGCCGGGCACGACCAGGCGAGATCACGCTCGCACACCGAGGGATCCTCTTCTTGGACGAGCTCGGCGAGTTTGCGCCGACCGCGCTCGACGCGTTGCGCCAACCGCTCGAGGAACGCGCCGTGCGCATCTCACGCCAGGGCGTGTCGCTCGCGTTCCCCGCCGCGTTCCAGCTGGTGGCCTGTTCGAACCCGTGCCCGTGCGGCTCGGGCGGCAACGAGTGCCGATGCAGCGACGCGCAACGTGAGCGCTACCGACGGAGGTTGAGCGCGCCGCTGCTGGACCGGTTCGACCTGCGCGTGCGCGTCGACGCGCCGGAGCCCTGCGACGTCGCGGGCGAATCGTCGTCGGAGGTGGCGGCGCGGGCCGCGGTCGCGTACGAGCGACAGTGCGCGCGGTACGCCGACTGGCCGTGGGTGCAGAACGCGCACGTCGCCGCGGGCGCGGTGCCGCGGCTGCTTCCCCTGGGTCCGGAGGCCGACGAGGTGTGGCGCGAGCTCATCGCCGACCGACAACTCACCGGGCGCGGCGCCACGCGCATTCGCCGGGTGGCGCGCACCCTCGCCGATCTCGACGACAGCGCAGGGATCAGCGCGGCACACCTCGAGACCGCCTCGAGCATGCGGGGTGACGTGCCGTGAGCGGGCACGAGCGTCCGGGGGCGCCGCCGCTCGATCCGGTCGAGGTGGCGGCGGCGACGCTGGCGTCGTTGCCCGACATGACCCACCGGCGACTCCGCGCGCTGATCGAACGAGGTGGTGGACCGGTCGGCGCGCTGGCGGCACTGGAGCGCGGCCTGGCCGCGGCGGTGCTGTGCGAGGGGGCGTCGGCCGTCGAACTGCCGGCACGGCAGTCGCTGGCCCGCACATGGCAGGCCGCCTCACACAGCGACCGCACGGCCCGCACGCTGGTGGCGCGAGGCACCCGCGTCTACCTGGCCGGTCGTCCCGGGTACCCGCTCGACGAGGATCTCCCCGACCGGCCCGAGGTGCTGCTCGCCGAAGGCGACGCCCCCGATGCACTCGACCGCCCTCGGGTCGCGGTGGTGGGCACGCGTGCGGCGACGCCCAACGGTCTCGCCGACGCGCGCGAGCTCGGCGCAACGTTGGCGCGAGCCGACGTGACCGTGGTGAGTGGGTTGGCCATCGGGGTCGACGGCGCCGTGCACGAAGGCGCCCTCGACGCGGGCGGTGCCGTGATCGGAGTCGTGGCGACCGGACTCGACGTGGTGTATCCGCGACGCCACCGCCGCCTGTTCGAGCGGGTGCGCGCTTCAGGCCTCGTCATGAGCGAGCTCGGTTACGGCACCGAGCCACGTCAGTACGCGTTTCCGGTGCGCAACCGGATCATCGCGGGGCTCGCGCAGGTCACGGTCGTCGTGGAGGCGACCCTGAAGGGCGGCGCGCGCATCACCGCCGACTTCGCGGCGGAGTATGGGCGAACGGTGTTGGCGTATCCGGGGTCGCGTCGCAACCCGGCGTCGGCCGGCACCAACCAGCTGTTGTACGACGGCGCCACCATGGTGCTCGAGCCCAACGACGTGCTGGTGGCGCTCGGGATCTCGGGGACGGGATCGCGCCCCGACCAACGCTCACTCCCGCTCGGCGACCAAGCCGCGGTGCTCGAGGCGTGCCACGGTGAGCCGGCGACACTCGACCAGCTGGCGAGCCGCACCCGGATGTCACCGTCGCAGGTGGTCAGCGCGGTCCGGGCCTTGGAGCGCGACGGCTGGATGGAGCGGTCACGCGGACTGTGCTGGCCGCAGTGACGTGCGCGCGCCGCTACTCCCCAGAGAACTGCGGGTTGCGCTTCTCCGTGAACGCGCGCACCGCTTCCTTGGCGTCGTCGGAGCTCAGGTTCACCACCTGGGCGGCCGCCTCGGCCTCCACCGCTTCCGCGAAGGTGACGGTGAACGCCTGGTCGAGGAGGTGCTTGGTCTGCGCCGAGCGCGATCGGTGCCATCTGGAGCAGGCGGTCGACGACGGTGTCGACCGCGGCGTCGAGGTCGCCGGCCGGCACGACCCGATTGACGATGCCGATGCGCTCGGCCTCGGCGGCGTCGATCACCTCGGCGAGGAACGCCAGCTCCTTGGCCTTGTGCACGCCGATGAGGCGAGGGAGCAACCACGAGCCGCCGTAGTCGATGCTGAGCCCACGCTGCACGAAGATGGCGCTGAAGCGAGCGGCGTCGGACGCGATGACGAGATCGCAGCCGAGCGCGAGGTTGAGTCCCGCGCCGGCGGCCACGCCGTTCACCTTGGCGATGGTGGGCTTGCCGATGTCGCGCAGGGCGGCCGCGCTCCGCCCGACACCGCGCATGTGCTCGAGTCGTCCGCCCGCGCCGCGTGGCATCTCCTGCGCGACCAGGTCGGCACCCGAACAGAAGCCCTTGCCGGCGCCGGTGACCACGAGCACGCGGTCGTCACGGTTTGTCGCGACCTCGTCGAAGACGTCGCGCAGGTCGCCCCACATCGCGCGGGTGATCGAGTTGAGCTTGGCGGGACGGTTCAGCGTCAGCGTCACCACACCGTCGCGTCGTTCCACGAGGAGGTCGGACATCGGCCGCTACCGTAGCGGTGTGGGCCTCAACCCGTTCCGCTCCCAGACCAAGCGCGCCAGCGATGTCGTGATCGTCGTCGTCGCGCTCGTGGTGGTGGCGGCGCTGGTGCTCTGGGCCGTCTTCGGCTGATCGAGGAAGTCGCGTGCACCGCGCCGATGCGCCCGACGGACCGGTCGAGGTGCGCCACATCCATCCGTACCAGGCGGTGAAGGTCTACCGCTGCCCCGGCTGTGACCACGAGATCCCGGTGGGTCTCGGCCACGAGGTGGTCGTGCCACGCGACGCGCCGGAGGACCGTCGGCACTGGCACTCGTCGTGTTGGCGCCGGGTCGAGTCGAGGCGACCCTAGAACGCGCCTTCGATCACGTCGATGACCGGTTGCGCATCGCGCGGCGCGAGCACCGACGCGACGTCGAAGCGCAGAGTACGGGCACGCGGGCCCGGATGCGCGTCGAGCCAGCGCATCGCCAACGTCCGCAGGCGTCGCTGCTTGGCGAACGTGACCGCCTCCGCCGGGCGTGCCGAACGCGGTGCTGCGACGCGTCTTCACCTCGCAGAAGACCAGCACCGTCCCGCGCGCGGCGACCACGTCGAGCTCGCCTTCGCGGCAGCGCCAGTTGCGATCGAGGACGCGGTAGCCGGCGTCGGCGTACCAGCGCGCCACCAGATCCTCACCGGCATCACCCAGCCTGCGCCGGGGATCCGGACGGCTGGTGGCCGGCACGCTCAAGCGTCCCGGCTGAGTTCCTCGATGTTGACGTCCTTGAACGTCACGACGCGGACGTTGGCGACGAAGCGCGCCGGCCGGTACATGTCCCAGACCCACGCGTCCTGCAACTCGAGCTCGAAGAAGGTCTGGCCGTCTTCGGTCTTGACGTCGAGCTTCACCTGGTTCGTGAGGTAGAAGCGCCGTTCGGTCTCGACGACGTACGAGAACATCGGGAGGACGTCGCGATACTCCTTGTAGAGCTGGAGCTCGATCTCCGTCTCGTACCGCTCGAGGTCTTCAGCGCTCACGCTGACTCCGACTCACTGACGCCACGCATGCACTCCACGAACCGTTGTCCGTACTGTAACGACGGTCAGGTGCGGTGCGCGTCACTCAGTCGCGCTTCTCCTTGACCTTCGCGGCCTTTCCGACCCGGTCGCGCAGGTAGTAGAGCTTGGCCCGGCGCACGTCGCCCCGGGTGATCCGCTCGATCTTGGCCACGATGGGCGAGTGGACCGGGAAGGTGCGCTCGACGCCCACGCCGAAGCTCACCTTGCGCACGGTGAAGGTCTCCCGGCTGCCGCTGCCCTTGCGCCGGATCACGATGCCCTGGAACACCTGGACCCGCTCACGGTTGCCCTCGACCACGCGCACGTGCACCTTGAGGGTGTCGCCGGGGGCGAAGTCGGGGATGTCGTCGCGCAGCTGCGTCCGGTCGACGAGGTCGGTGGCGTTCATCGGAAACTCCGGGATCGAGGAACCCGTGATGTTACTTGGCGTCCCCGGCGTCCGGGAATTCGTCCAGGAGCGCGGCGTCGGCGGCGGTGAGCCCGTCGGGAAGCAGATCGGGCCGTCGGGCCTGCGTGCGCCGCAACGCCGCCGCCCGGCGCCAGCGCTCCACTCGGGCGTGGTCGCCGCTGGCGAGCACGTCGGGCACCGGGTGGCCGCGGAACTCGGCCGGCCGCGTGTACTGCGGGTACTCGAGCAGACCCGTGGCGAACGACTCGTCGGTCCCGGAGGCCTCGTTCCCCATGACCCCGGGCACCAGGCGGGCGACGGCATCGACCACCACCGCCGCGGCCGCCTCGCCACCGGCGAGCACGAAGTCGCCCACCGACAGCTCGCCGTCGCACAGGTGGTCGGCCACCCGCTGGTCGACGCCCTCGTAGCGGCCGCACAGCAACGAGAAGCCGTCACCGGCCGCGAGCTCAGCGGCGAACGCGTGGTCGAACCGACGGCCCGCCGCCGACAGCAGGAGCAGCGGCCGTGGAGGTCGGGCGGCCTCGACCGCGGCGAAGATCGGCTCGGGGGCCATGACCATGCCCGCGCCACCGCCGTACGGGGTGTCGTCGACCGAGCGGTGGCGGTCGGTGGTGTGCTCACGCAGGTCGTGGACCCTCAGGTCGAGCCGGCCGGCGGCGCGGGCCTTGCCGAGCAGCGACGCGTCGAACGGCCCTGCGAACCACTCGGGGAAGATGGTGAAGACGTCGATGCGCATCACAGATCGAACAAGCCGTCGGGCGGGTCGATGACGACGACCCCGTCGCGCTGTTCCACCACGAACACCATCGGGACCAGGGCTCCGCCATCGAGCACGAGGATGTCGTGCGCGGGGTTGGCCTCGACCGCGACGACACGGCCGACGGACGCACCGGACCGGTCGCGCACTTCGGCGCCGACGACCTCGTGCACCCAGAGCTCGTCGTCGTCGAGCTCGACGTCGTCACCGAGCGGCGCGGCGGTGAGCTCGATCCCTTGGAGCGCCTCGGCCGCGGTGCGGTCGGCGACGCCCTCGAAGGTGACGAGCATCCGGCCCTGGTGAGGCCGCGACGCCGTGATCACGAGCTCGCGGTCGCCGGCGAAGAGCACCGCGCCCAGGCTCCGAGCGTTCGGGACGGTTGCTGGTGAAGCGCACGGCGACCTCGCCGCGCAGCCCGTGTGCCCGTCCCACTCTTCCGACGACGAGGCGGTCGCCCGGGGCGGGCGCGCCCATGTGGGTCGCCGACCTACTCGACGATGTCGACGTTGGCCTTCACACCGTCGGCGGTACCCGCGGCTCGCACCAGCTGGCGCAGCGCCTGGATCACGCGCCCACGCTTGCCGATGAGACGGCCCATGTCGGAGGGGTTGGCGTGCACCATCAGCGCGACCTCGCCGCCGCGCTCCTCCACGTCGACCTCGATCGCGTCGGGGTCGTCGGCGAGGTTGCGGGTGACGTACTCGGTGACCGCGAGCGCACGGGGGCTCCCGGCGGGGTCTTCGTCGATGCGGTTGCCCTCGGCACCCACTTCGTCGACGAAGTCGTCGTCGTAGCTGTCGTTCATTCGGAAGCCTCTTCTGCGGGCGCCGCTTCAGCAGGCGCGTCGTCGGCGGGCGCGTCCTCGGCAGGCGCGTCCTCGGCCTCGGCCGCGGGTGCCTCGGCGGCGAGCGTCCTCGGCCGCGGGCGCCTCGGGCGCGCGGGCGCCTGCTCTTCCGCCGGAGCCGTCTTCGGCTTCTTCTCGCCGGGCGCCACCTTGCCGGTGACGTAACCCCGACGCGAGAGCTTCGTGACCGCGGGCTTGCTGCGCTCGGCCTCGTACTGGGCCCACACACCCTGCTCGGTCAGGAGCTTCTGCACCTGCTCGGTGGGCTGGGCACCCTTGCGGAGCCACGCCAACGCCGAGTCGGCGTCGATCTGGCAGAACGACGGGTCCTGGCGGGGGGCGTACTGCCCGATGATCTCGATGAAGCGCCCGTCGCGGGGCTTGCGGCCGTCGGCCACCACCACGCGGTACGTCGGCTGCTTCTTCTTTCCTACCCGCATCAGGCGGATCTTCACGGCCACGGAGGGGGTTTCCTTCTGTCTCGAGCGGAGCCCGGGCGCGGCGGCGCAGCCCGGCAAAGTGCGAAGGGTCAGGCTACCCGACCCGTCGGCGGGCGGGCGAGCCGCCGGATCGTGGAGACTGCGCCGATGCCGCACCAGGGCCTCGGAACCCTCACCTACGACGTCGACGGCGCCGTCGCCCACATCGTCCTGAACGACCCGACCCGGGCCAACAGCCAGACGTCGGAGATGGTCCACGCCTTCGACGACGCCCTCACCCTCGCCGACCGCGACTACGCGGTGAAGGTGGTGGTGATCAAGGCGAACGGCAAGGGGTTCTGCGCCGGGCACGCGGCGGGCGGCGGGTACACGTACCCGGAGTTCGCCGAGAACATGGAGCACTGGGACTCGGTCTGGAAGGCGCAGTCGGACCTCTTCCTGTGGCCGACCCTGCGCCTCTGGGAGTTCCGCAAGCCCACCATCGCCCAGGTGCACGGATACGCGCTCGGTGGCGGCACGTACTGGGCCCTCCTCCCCGACATCACCATCGCGTCGGACGACGCCTACTTCCAGATGCCGCTCGTCCAGGGCCTCGGGTTCCCCGGCGGCGAGACCATGATCGAGCCGTGGGTGTTCATGAACTGGAAGCGCACCTACGAGTACCTCTACACCGCGCAGACGCTCACCGCGGCCGAGGCACTCGAGATGGGACTCGTCAACCGCGTGGTGACGCGTGACGAGCTCGACGCGACCGTCGACGAGTTGGCCGCGAACGTGGCGCGCGCGCCCCTCTCGACGCTCATGGCGACCAAGCAGCTCGTGAAGCGCGCATGGGAGCTCATGGGGATGCGCATGCACCTTCAGATGTCGACCGACGTGATGGCGGTCACCGCCAAGACGCGCGACGCGCACGAACTGCGCATGGAGATGGCGCAACGCGGACTGCGGCCGCGTCAGCAAGCTGCGCGCGACGACAGCTGACTACTGCTGCTGGAGCCCTTCGAGCTCCGCCATGTCCATGCCGGGCGGGAGCTTGAAGCGGCCCTTGCCCTTCCCCATGCCCTTCATCATCTGCTGCACGGTCTTGAACTGCTTCAGCAGCGCGTTGACGTCGGCGGGCGTCACGCCGCTGCCTTCGGCGATGCGGATGCGACGGGAGCCGTTGATGACCGAAGGGTCTTCGCGTTCCGCCGGCGTCATCGAGCAGATGATCGCCTCGATGCGGTTGATCTCGCGGTCGTCGATCTCCGCGTTCTTGATCTCCTTGGGCACGCCCGGGAGCATGCCGAGCACGTTCTGCAGCGGACCCATGCGTCGCACCTGACGCATCTGGTCGAGGAAGTCCTGCAGCGTGAGCTGCCCCTTGCGCAGCTTCGCCTCGGCCTTCTCCATCTCCTCCTGGTCGAAGGTGGACTCGGCCTTCTCGATGAGCGTGAGCACGTCGCCCATGCCGAGGATGCGGCTGGCCATGCGGTCGGGATGGAACGGCTCGAACTCGTCGAGCTTCTCCCCGGTACCGGCGAAGAGGATCGGTTTCCCGACGACCTCCTTCACCGACAGCGCGGCGCCGCCGCGCGCGTCGCCGTCGATCTTGGTGAGCACGACGCCGGTGAGTCCGACGGCCTGGTCGAACTCGGTGGCGACGTTCACCGCCTCCTGACCGGTCATGGCATCGACGACCAGCAGCGTGTCGTTGGGCTGCACGATGTCGCGCACCTGGACCAGCTCGTCCATGAGCTCGGCGTCGATCTGGAGACGACCGGCGGTGTCGACGATGATCACGTCGCGTCCGAGGCGGGCCGCCTCTTCCCGTGCGCCGCGCGCCACCGCGACCGGGTCGGTCGACTCCGAGTACACCGGCACGCCGATGCGCTCGCCGAGCACGCGCAGCTGCTCGACCGCGGCGGGCCGTTGGAGGTCGGCACCCACGAGCAGCGGTCGGCGGTTCTGGCTCTTGAGGAGGCGCGCGAGCTTGGCGGACGCGGTCGTCTTCCCGGACCCCTGGAGGCCCGCCATCATCACCACGCTGGGAGGCTTCGACGAGGTCGTGAGCTTGCCAGTGGTGCCACCGAGCGTCTCGACGAGCTCCTCGTTGACGATCTTGATGACCTGTTGCGCGGGCGAGAGGCTCTTGGCCACCTCCGCGCCTTGCGCCGCGCTCCTTCACCCGGCGGATGAAGTTGCGGGCGACGACGACGTTGACGTCGGCCTCGAGCAGCGCGACCCGCAGCTCGCGGCAGACCTCGTCGATCTCCTTGTCGGTGAGCTTCCCCCGACTGCGGAGCTTGGTGAAGATGCCGTCGAAGCGATCGGCGAGCGTGTCGAACATGGGAGCTTCAGGCTATGGCGCGCTGACCCGGTTCCTGATCACGCATCCAGGAGGGCGGCGACGAAGGCTTCGGGTTCGAACTCGACGAGGTCGGAGGCGCGCTCCCCCACTCCGATGAGCTTCACCGGGATGCCGAGCTCGGCCTCGATGGCGAGCACGATGCCGCCCTTGGCGGAGCCGTCGAGCTTGGTGAGGACGACCCCCGTGACGTCGACGGCCTCGGCGAACTGGCGGGCCTGGGTGAGGCCGTTCTGGCCGGTGGTGGCGTCGAGCACCAGCAGCACCTCCTTGAGCGCGCCGGGGGTGCGGTCGACGATGCGCTTGAGCTTCTCCAACTCGGCCATCAGGTTGGTCTTGGTGTGCAGGCGACCGGCGGTGTCGACGAGCACGAGGTCGGCGTCGCGGCTGGCCGCGGAGCTCATGGCGTCGTAGACCACAGACCCCGGGTCGGCGCCTTCCTGCCCGCGCACGATGCCCGCGCCGGTGACCTCGGCCCAGTGCGACAGCTGCTCCGCGGCCGCAGCCCGGAACGTGTCGGCCGCGGCGAGGACGACGACGTTGCCGTCGTCGGTCGCACGCTGCGCGACCTTGGCGATGGTGGTGGTCTTGCCGACGCCGTTCACGCCCACGAACATCCAGACGTTCGGCTCACCCGCGGTGTGGGTGAGCGCGCGCGGCTTCTCGCCGCCATCAGGACTGCTGGTGAGCAACGACACCAACTCGGTGTGCAGCAGCGCCATGAGCGCGTCGGAGTCGCCGGTGCGCTCGGCCTTGGCCCGTTCCTTCACGTCACCGAGGATCCGCTCGGTGACGGGCATGCCGACGTCGGCCATCAGCAGCGTGTCCTCGAGGTCGTCCCACGTCTCGTCGTCGATGCGGTTGCGGCCCCGCAGGCGCGCGAAGACGCCGCGGGTCTTGCTGAGGCGCTCCTTGAGCTCCGGGGCTTCGAGCTCGACCGGGGTCGTGACCGGAGCCGGTACCTCGACCTCGGGCTCGACGACCGGCGGCGCGGTCTTCGGGGGCGCGCTGGGCGTCGGGCGGGTGCGGACCTCGCCCGGCACCTGCTCCTGGCGCTTCGAGCGGCGCGACAGGCCGAGCCCGAGCCCGATCAGCACGCCCGCGAGCAGGAAGATGAGGATGACGACGACGGTGGCGTCCATCACGCGGAGCCTAGGGGCGACGGATCACACGGACGGCAAGGCGATGCCCGCCTCGTCGAGCGCGGCCTTGATCTTGACGCGGAGCTCGCGCTCCACGCGCCACTGCTCCTGCGGGCGGGTGCGAGCGACCACGCGGATCACGACCCGACCGGGCGCCAGCGACTCGACACCCAGCACGCTGGGCTCGGCGAGGATCACCGACGCGTAGTCGGGGTCGTGCCACACCTCGTCGGTGACCGTCCGGATCACGTCGGTGGCGGCGCCGGTGTCGGCGTGGAACGTGACCGGCACGTCGACCACCGCGCGCGCCCACTGCTGCGACTTGTTGCCGACGCGGAGGATGGTGCCGTTCGGGATGTGCCACACCACGCCGTCGACGTCGCGGAGGCGGGTGGTGCGCAGGCTCACGCCCTCGACGGTGCCGGTGGCGACGCCGGTGTCGACCACGTCACCGATGCCGAACTGGTCCTCCATGAGCATGAACATGCCGGAGAGGAAGTCCTTCACCAGCGACTGCGCGCCGAAGCCGAGCGCGATGCCGGCGATGCCCGCGGCCGCGATGAGCGGACCCAGGTTGATGCCGAGGATCTCGAGCACGGTCAGCAGCGCGATCGACCAGATCACGATGGTCACGACGCTGCGCACGACCGCGCCGACGGTCTCCGCCCGTTGCGTGCGGCGCGCTTGCGGCATCGGTCCGGTGTCGACGAACGACACCGCCTTCATCGACGCCAGCTTCTCGACGCCGCCGCTCATGTGCTTCACCAGCCGTCGGGTGAGCACGCGCGTGATCCGCACGAGGATCCACGCCGCCAGCAGCACCACCAGGATGCGGATCGGCTTCGACAGCGCGTCGGCGACGTCGGCCGCGTGGGTGTCGCCGGTGATGCGGTAGACGGTGGAGCACAGCCACGACTGCTCGCCCTTCGGCCCGCACACGTTCACGAGCTCGGGATCGCTCGCGGCGGCGAGGACGAACGCCGGGGTCGCCACCATCATCGCCGCATCATCGCCATTTCATCGTGCCGGTCAGGCCACCGGCACGTCGTCGTTCACGCGCTGGCTCACGACCCGGCTCGATCCGCCGGGCGGCATCGACACGCCGTAGAGGCAGTCGGCCGCCTCCATCGTGCGCTTCTGGTGCGAGACCACGAGGAGCTGCGCCTCGTCGCGGAACTCGTGCACCAGGTCGAGGAAGCGGTGCAGGTTCACGTCGTCGAGCGCGGCCTCGACCTCGTCCATCAGGTAGAAGGGCGACGGCCGAGCACGGAAGACGGCGAACAGGAACGCGAGCGCGGTGAGCGAGCGCTCGCCGCCCGACAGCAGCGAGAGCCGTCGGACGTTCTTGCCCGACGGGCGCGCTTCCATCTCGATGCCGGTGTTGAGCAGGTCGTCGGGGTCGGCGAGCACGATCTTCCCGGAACCACCGGGGAACAGCGTGGTGAAGAGGTCGGTGAAGTTCTGCTGCACGTCGGCGAACGCCTGCGCGAAGACCGACACGATCTCCTGGTCGACTGCCTTGATGACGCGGTTCAGCTCACGTCGGCTGGCCTTGACGTCCTCGAGCTGCGCCTGGAGGAACTCGTGTCGTTCGAGCAGCGCGTCGTGCTCCTCGAGCGCGAGCGGGTTGATCGGCCCCATGAGCCGGAGCTCGCGGTCGAGGTCGCGGGCGCGGCCGGCCAGGGTGGTGCCGGCGGGCACCTCGGGTGCGGGCGCGTCGAGCGCGACCGCCGGTTCGACGTCGTATTCCGTGCGGAGCTTCTCGATCGCGGTCTCCAAGCGGAGACGGGTCTCGGCCTCGTCGATGTCGCGGCGCTGCAGCAGCTCGCGCACCTCGAGCAGCTCCTGCTCGGCACCGGCGCGCGTGGTGCGCAGCTCCTGGAGCTGGTCGCTCGCCGCGGCCGCGCGCTCGGCCTCGGCCCGGCGGGCGGTGCGCCAGCGACCGAGCAGCTCGTCGATGCGCTCGGCGAGCTCGCCCAGGCGGGCGCCGACCGCGGTGTAGCCGAGTCCGCGCTCCTCCAGCGCGACGCGGTGGCGCTCCGCTTCGGCCCGACGCTCGGGGTCACGCGCGAGCCGGTCGTCGACCTCGGACAGACGTTGCTCGAGCACCTGCCGCCGCTCGGCGAGCTGGGCCGACCGGAGCTCGAGGTCGCGCCGCTGGCCGCCGACGGTCGTGGCCCGTTCGTCGAGCTCGAGCTGCACCAACGCGCGCGACTCGAAGAGCGACTGCGCCTCGGCCGCTTCGGCCTCGAGCGCGGGCACCCGCACCTCGAGCGCGGCGATGCCCTCGACGTCGGCGGCGCGCTGGGTCTCGAGCGCCTCCTGCTCGGCGGCGATCGCCGCCAGCTCGACCTCGCGTTGCGTGCGTTCGGCGTGCACCCGGGCGCGGGCACGCTCGGTGCCGTCGAGCTCGTGGATCGCCCGCCGCTCGGCTTCGGTGGCCGCCGCTTCGTCGCGGCGCCGTGCGTCGAGGTCGAGGCGGGCGGCGTCGAGCGCCTCGCGGACGACCACTCGCGCTTCGTCGGACTCCTCCGCCGCGTGCGGGCGTCGTCGAGCGCGGCCCGGGTGGCGGCGAGCGCGTCGCCGCCCAGGCGCCACGAGCCCCGCCCGCCGAAGCGGTCGCCGCGATCGGTGACGACGGTGAGCGACGGCTCCCGCAGCACGAGATCGAGAGCCCGCGACCAGTCGCCGTCGGCGAGCACGGCGCCGTCGAGCAGCCGCTCGACCGCAGCGGCGAGGCCGGGCACCGCGCTGCGCACGCAGTCGGCGAGCAGTCGCGCGCCGGGCACGCTCGGCGCCGGGGGCCGCGAACCACTCGCGTCGGCCACGACCAGCAGCGCGCCGGCGTCGCCGTCGGCGAGCCGTTCGAGCGCCTGGCGCGCCGCGACCGGGCCGTCGACCACGACCGCGCGCACCGCGTCACCGAGCACCGCGTGCACCGCGGCCTCGACGCCGGCGTCGATGTCGAGGAGGTCGACCAGCGGGCCGATGACCCCGGGGAGATCGTCGAGCGCATCGATGGCGGCGTTGTCGCGGCTGGCGTCGAGCGCCGCCTCCAGCGTCTCGGCGCGAGCCTGCCACCGCGCCGCGTCGGCGTCGGCGTTGCGGAGCGCGTCGTCGGCCGCGCGACGCGCGTCGGTGGCGCGCGCCACTGCGTCGCGCGCGGCTTCAGCGGCGACGCGGAGCGCGGGCAGCGAACCGTTGATGCGCGTCTGGGTCGCGGCGAGGTCGTCGTGCTCAGCGGCGAGCGCCGCGACGCGCGCCCCGGCCTGCTCGAGGCGCGAAGCTGCGCGCGTCAGCTCGGCGTCGATGCGCGCGAGGGCTTCACGGCGCGTCTCGAGGTCGCGGCGCGCCATGCGCAGGTCGTCGGCATTGCGATCGGGCAGCGCGCTCTCACCGAATCGCGCGCTGGGCGGCGGCGAGGTCGTAGTCGGCG
This sequence comes from uncultured Actinomycetes bacterium, assembly GCA_963835985.1. Lineage (GTDB taxonomy): Bacteria > Actinomycetota > Acidimicrobiia > IMCC26256 > DASPTH01 > DASUAS01. The sequence goes on from CAWIHV010000006.1 coordinate 547,630, forward strand.
CGCTCGATGCTCGGCGCGCTCCTCCTGGAGCCCGGAGCCGAGCGCGGCGAGCTCGTCGAGCTGACGCCGAACCTCGGCGGCGTCGGCGACCAGCGTCTCGAACACACCCTCGTCGGCGACCGACGCCAGCTCGCGCTGCAACCCTCGCGTCTTCTCGCCGAGCAACGCTTCGAAACCCGACACCCGGGCTCGCAGCGCCTCGATGCGTGTGAGCGCGTCGGCGAGGTCGCCGTGACCGGCGGCGGTGAGCGCCTGCTCGGCGTCGAGCACGGCGACGTCGAGGTCGCGCAGTCGCGAGCGCACCGCGCTCTCGCGCTGGTGGAACTCCGCACCCTGGTCGCGCAGACGCTCGCCCTTGGCCTGCAGTCCGGCGATCTCGTGGCCGGCGAGGTGGATGCGGATCGCGTGCAGCTCCTCGACCAGACCGCCGTGACGGCGCGCCGCGTCGGCCTGGCGTTGCAGCGGCGTGAGCTGACGACGCACCTCGCGCAAGAGGTCGTTGAGGCGCAGGAGGTTGCCCTCGGTCGCTTCGAGCCGCCGTTCGGCGCGCTCGCGACGCTTGCGGAACTTGAGGATGCCGGCGGCCTCCTCGACGACGGCGCGTCGGTCTTCGGGGCGCGAGTTGAGCACCGCGTCGAGCTGGCCCTGTCCCACGATCACGTGCTGTTGACGCCCGATGCCGGAGTCGGACAGCAACTCCTGGATGTCGAGCAACCGGCAGGGCGCGCCGTTGATCTGGTACTCGGAGTCGCCGGCGCGGAACAGCGTGCGGGTGATCGTCACCTCGCTGAACTCGATCGGCAGCAGCCCGGCGCTGTTGTCGATGCACAGCGACACCTCGGCGCGCCCGAGCGCGGGACGGTCGGGCGTGCCGGCGAAGATGACGTCGTCCATCTTGCCGCCGCGCAGCGTGCGCGGGCCCTGGGCTCCGAGCACCCAGGCGACCGCGTCGACGAGGTTCGACTTCCCCGAACCGTTGGGCCCGACCACCACCGTCACGCCCGGTTCGAACTCCAGGACCGTCTTGTCGGCGAACGACTTGAAGCCTCGGAGCGTCAGTGACTTGAGGAACACGTGGGCGGCTCCGACAGGGTGCGGCGACGGAAAGGTCGGTGGTGGTCTCCGCGGGATCGTAGCGAGCCCCCTGCACGGAGCCGCGGCATCACCGGAACGTCGCCGGGAGTCGCCGGCGAGGGTCCGGTCAGACCTGACAAGCCGAGCAGAAGAAGGTGGAACGCCCCGAAACGCGCTCGCGCACCACGACGTGGCGGCAGCGTGGGCACGAGAGCCCCTCCCGCGCGTACACGTTGTGGAATTGCTGGTACTCGCCGGGTCGCCCGAAGAGATCGACGTACTGCTCGTCGGCGAGCGAGGAGCCCCGGTGCTTCACCGCGTCCTGCAGGGTCTCCATCATCGACCGGTAGAGGCGGCGCACCTCCTCCGAGGTGAGCGAATCACTCATGCGGTCCCAGCGCAGGCCGGCCCCCCAGAGGATCTCGTCGCTGTAGATGTTGCCGATCCCGGCGATGAACTTCTGGTCCATCAGCAACGGCTTCAGCTTCGCGTGGCGTGCCGCGAGCATCTGCCCGAAGTAGTCCCACGACATCGCGGTCTCGAGCGGGTCGATGCCGAGGTGCGCGAGCTCGGTGACCTCCTTCTCCACGTTGTCGTACTCGGTCACGAACATCTCGCCGAAGGTGCGGGGGTCGACGAAGCGCAGCTGCCCGCCCTGGGTGAACGTGATGACGACGTGCGTGTGCTTCGCCATCGTGTCGCGCGAGCTCTTGGCGCGCAGCAGCTGGCCCGACATGCCGAGGTGGATCACGAGCACGTCGTCGCCGTCGAGACGCAGCAAGAGGTACTTGCCCCGCCGCTCGACGCTGGTGATCTTGTGGTCGACCAACCGCGTCGTGAACTGCTTGCGGTTGTGGTGGCGACGGACAGAACGCATCCCGTCGACATCGACCGCCTTGACCTTCTTGCCGACGACCTCACGATCGAGATCGCGTCGTACGACCTCGACCTCCGGCAGCTCAGGCATCTCCCACCCCGATACGATCCCCCCGGTCGGGCGAGGCGCTGATCGCCTCGTCCTGCAACCGTTCCCACGCGATCCTCGCCGCCGCCTGCTCGGCCGCCTTCTTCGAACGCCCCTCACCCGAGCCGTACTCCTCGTTGCGGAGATACACCGCGGCGAAGAAGCGCTTGGAGTGGTCGGGGCCCTCGTGACGGACCTGGTAGCGGGGCAATTGGTCGCAGAGTCGGGCTGCGAGCTCCTGCAGCCGCGTCTTGTAGTCCTGGCCACCGGGACCGATGGCCTGCTCGCGGATCCGGCCCTCGAGCAGGAACAGGACGAGTCGGGTGGCGGGCTCGATCCCGCCGTCGAGGTACACGGCGGCGATGACCGCCTCCATCGCGTCGGCGAGGATCGACGGCTTGGCCCGGCCGCCGGACGCGTCCTCGCCCTTGCCCAGGCGCAACGACGCGCCCAGGTCGAGTTCCTGCGCGACTTCGGAGAGGGTCTCCGCGCTCACGACCGACGCGCGCAACTTCGCCAGCTCACCCTCCGGCAGCTGCGGGTACTCCTCGTAGGTGAACTTGGTGACGACGAGCCCGAGCACCGAGTCGCCCAGGAACTCGAGTCGCTCGTTCGACTCCTCGACGCCTTGCTCGGCGCAGTAGGAGCGGTGCGTCAGCGCGCGGTCGAGGTGGGCGTGGTCGACGAAGGTCCAGCCCAGTGCGAGCTGGAGCTTCGCATCGAGTGCCGGGTCGACGGCACCGCCCCCCCGAGCCGGCACCTAGTGCGCTCCCGTACTCAAGCGATGGACGACGTAGTCGACCGCGTCGCGCACGGTCTTCAGGTCGCCGAGGTCTTCGTCGTCGATGCTGAAGCCGACGGTGCGCTCGCCGAGCTCCTCCTCGAGCGCCTCGACCAGCTCGATGAGCGCGAGCGAATCGGCGTCGAGGTCGGCCGCGAAGTCGGAGTCCATCGTGATGCGGTCCTCGTCGATCTCGAGGATCTCGGCGAGACGCTCCCGGATGATCCGGAACACGTCGTCGGGACCGATCGGACTCCGTTCCACGTGGGTCTCAGCCGGCATCGGCGATGGCTCCCTTGATCCTCGGGACGACTTCGGACTCCACACATTCCTTCGCCCGGCGCACGGAATTGCGGATGGCACGCGCGTTCGACGATCCGTGGGCGATCACGCAGATGCCGTCGACCCCGAGCAGCACGCATCCGCCCTCGGAGTCGGGGTTGAGTTGGTCGGCCTGTTCGAGCAGCGCCGGCATCACGAGCTCCGAGGCCTGTTGGAGCTCGGGAGTGGACACGAGCGTGTCGAACACGAGCCGGGCGGTGCCCTTGATCGCACCCTCGACGGTCTTGAGCGCGACGTTGCCGGTGAAGCCGTCGGTGACGATCACGTCGACGGTGTCGTGCATGAAGTCGCGACCCTCGACGTTGCCGATGAAGCCGGGCAGCGCCTCGAGCATCGGGAAGACGGCCTTGCGGAGGTCGTCGCCCTTGCCCGCTTCCTCGCCGTTCGACAACAGCCCGATGCGCGGTTCGTCGATCCCCTGGTAGATGCGCGCGTACTCGCGGCCCATCACCGCGAACTGACGCAGCCACTCGGCGGTGCAGTCGACGGTCGCGCCGCCGTCGACGAGGATCTGCGGCTTGCGGCCGGGTACCGGGATCGGCACCGCGATCGCAGGACGCGCCGCGCCCTTGATGCGACCCATGCGCAACAGGGCAGCGGCCATCGCCGCGCCGGTGTTGCCCGCGCTCGCCATCGCGTCAGCCTTGCCGTCGCGCACGAGCTCCGCGCTCACCACGATCGACGAGTCCTTGCGCGTGCGCACCGCGGCGGGCGGGTCGTGCATGGCGACCACCTCGGTGGCCGACACCACGTCCACGCCGCTCACCCCGGAGGGCAGCAGCGGCGCGATCGAGTCTTCGAGACCGACGAGCAGGACGCGGACGCCGAGCTCTTCGGCGGCCAGCACCGCGCCCGCGACGATCTCACCGGGGGCGAGATCGCCCCCCATCGCGTCGACGGCAACGGTGATGGGCACCGGCGTGCTACTCGACGTCGATGACCTGGCGGCCGCCGTACCAGCCGCAGTTGCCACAGACGATGTGCGGCTGCTTCACCGCGCCACAGTTGGGGCAGGTGGAACGGGCGGGTGCGGCCAGCCTCCAGTTCGAAGCGCGTCGTTGACGCGTCTTCGCTCGGGGAGTCTTGCGCTTCGGGACTGCCATCGTGTGCTCCTGCTTGCTTTCGAGAACCTGAAGGTGAGGGAGAGGGTGTTCAGAGGTCGAGGTCGGAGAGGGCGGCCCAGCGCGGATCGCCGGCGGGCTCCTCGGCGGGACGGTCGTCGGCGCCCACCAGCACCCCGGGCGCCTCCGCGGGGGTGCAGTCGGACCGCTCGCACACCGGCGCGAGCGGAAGCTCGAGGACCAGGGCGTCGCGGACCAGCTGTTCGAGGTCGAGCTCGTGGCCCTCGATGGGGTAGGTGTCGCCGTCGACGGGGTGGGACTCGTAGAGCTCGGCGACCCCGACCGTGAGGTCGGCGGCGAGCTCGCGCAGGCAGGTGCTGCACTCCCCTTCCCAACGGGCCTGGAGCTCGCCCCGGGCCACGATGCCGTCGGGGACGCGCTCGAGCACGAGGTCGAGGCGCACGGGTTCGACGATGTGGGCCACGGGCGTGCCGAGGTCAGTGAGCGCAGCCTCGAGGTGCACGGGACGGCGCGCGCCGGGATGGGTCAGGAGATCGGCGACGTCGATGCGGAGTGCACTCATGGTCCGGCCTGCGAGCACGAGCACCGGGGGTGTTCCCATGTCGGAGAAACCCCTGGTGGGAGAGGAGATGAAGAGGGTCGTCGGCCACGTACGGCCGGTGAGCGAGAATAGCAGCCGCCCAATTGCTCCGGACGGACGCCGCCAAGCTCTCGAAGCGGTGCAATGGCCCCGAAGCGGGCTAGTCGCCGTCCTGATCGAACACTGCGGGATCATCGGTCTCGTACATCGCCTCGAGCCCGGTGTGCTCGTCAGGGAGCTCGGACGGCAGCGGCTCTACCACCGCCTGCAGCTGCTCGCGCCCCTTCACCACGGTCGCCATCGTGCGTTCGAGCACCACCTCGAACGCGGCGAGCTTCTGGTCGATGTAGTCCTCGGCTTCGTGCCGCAGGCGTCGGCTGTCGGCTTCGGCCTGTGAGATCACCTGTTGGGCCACCCGCCGCGCCTCGCGCGCGACCTCGGTGCGCTCGACCATGCGCTCGGCCTGGACCCGCCCGGCCTCCACGATGTCCTCGGCGTCGCGACGGGCCTGCACGAGGTACTCGTCGCGCTCCTTGATGAGCCAGCGCGCGTGGCGCAGCTCCTCGGGCATCGACGCCAGCGCCTCGTCGACGAGCTCGAGCGTCTCCTCGCGGTTCACGAGCACGGACGCCGACATCGGCATCGTGCGCGCGGTGTCGACGATGTCGCGCAGCTCCCGCAGGATCGTCTCGAGGTCGTACGCCTGCTGGTCGCTCATCTTGTCCCGCTCTCGGCGCTGGCTCGATGGCTCGTTCGCTGCGCCTCGGGATACCCGAGTCGCGGCCGCTCTCTGCGTGCGCCGGGTCGCTCACGCGCTTCCGCCCTCGCCGTCGGCGGCGGCGAGGACGGCCCAACGCTCGGTGAGGCGCTTGGCCACCTTCGGCGGGACCATGCCCGACACGTCGCCACCGAAGCGCGCGACCTCACGCACCAGGCTCGACGAGAGGAACGAGTACTGCGGACTGGTGGAGATGAAGAAGGTGTCGATGCCCGAGAGCTGCTGGTTCATCTGCGCCATCTGCAGCTCGTAGTCGAAGTCGGAGACGGCGCGGAGGCCCTTCACGATCGACTCCGCACCGTGCTGCTTGGCGAACTCGACCAGCAGGCCCTTGAAGAACAGGATGCGCACGTTGTCGAGGTGGGCGATCTCCTCGGCCAGCATCTCCTGGCGTTCCTCGAGGGTGAAGAGCGACGCGGTCTTCTGCGGGTTGCGGATCACCGCCACGATGACGTCGTCGAAGTGGCGCGCGGTCCGCTCGATGATGTCGAGGTGTCCGTTGGTGACGGGATCGAAGGAACCCGGACAGAGCGCGGTGGCCACTCGGTTGCTCCTGTTGCTCCTGAGGGACAGCGCGACGCGGGTCAGCCTGCGTGCGCGACGACCAGGAGCGTATCGCCGTAGGCCCGCTCCTTCTCGATACCCCACGCGCCGGGGAGGGTGACCGGTTCCCCCGCCTTGGGCCGTTCGAGCGCCACCGTCGCCCCGTCGGTGATCGCCTCGGCGGCGGCGAGGGCGGCCAGCACCTCGGCGACCACGGCGCTCGGGACCTCGTAGGGAGGGTCGAGGAACACGAGGTCGAACGGGGCGTCGCGGATGGGCGCCGTCACGAACCGCTCCACCGAGGTCCGTTCGACCCGGGCCGCATCTTCGAAACCGGTGGTCGCGAGGTTGGCCCGGATCGCTGCGGTCGCAGCGAGCTCGGAGTCGACGAGCACCGCCCGAGCCGCGCCCCGCGAGAGCGCCTCGATCGCCAGCGCGCCGCTGCCCGCGTAGAGGTCGAGCACGGTGGCGTCCCGGACGCGCGGTCCGAGCGAAGAGAACAGCGCCTCCTTCAACCGGTCGGTGGTGGGACGCGTCCCACCCTTGGGCGCCACGAGCTTGCGCCCGCCCGCCGTCCCCGCGATCACCCGCAGCGCCACGCCCGCACGCTACGACAGCCGTGTTCATGGAGTCGTGCGTCACTGTTCACTTGCCCCTGCGGCCACACCGTGCCACCGTGATCTCAGCGTCGGGCAGGAGGTACAGCGAGGGCGGAAGGCTCGAACATGGCGGACGAAGGCTCAACGCGCGATCGGTCGGAGGCCGACGTTCCGACGGGGTCGCAGTTCCTCCTCCTCCACGACGGCGCGGACGACACCACCGAGGCCGCGCCGCCGAGGACCTGCGACGAGTGCGGCGCGCGGGCCGACTGGGTGCTGACCGACCGCGCCGGGATCGCGGAGGGGTTCATCTGCGTCCCGTGCCACGAGGTGCACCGGCGGCGCCGGAACCGCTGGCACCGGCGGGTCACTCGGCACCTCCGTCACGCCGTCCGCCGGTCGTGACGCTGCGACGAAGCATCAGCTCTTGAAGAGGAACTCGACGGCGTCGCCCAGGAGGTCCTGCACCTCTTCCCGGAGTTGCCAGTGGTGCTCGAGATCGGGGTCGGCGTCGAGGATGTCCTCGGCGACGCCGCGCGCCTCGAACACGATCGCCTCGTCTTGGGGCAGCCGTCCGAGCTTGAGGTCGGTCCAGCCGGCCTGACGTTCGCCGAACACTTCGCCCGCGCCGCGGATCGCGAGGTCGCGCTCGGCGAGCTCGAAGCCGTCGCCCGACTCGGTCATCGCCTGCATGCGGGCCTCGCCCTGCGGCGTGGTCGGTTCCGCGAGCAGGTAGCAGTACGACCGGTGCTTCCCGCGACCGATGCGGCCGCGCAACTGGTGGAGCTGCAGCAGGCCGAAGCGGTCGGCGTCCTCGACGACCATCACGGTGGAATTCGGGACGTCGACACCCACCTCGATGACGGTCGTCGCGACGAGCACGTCGATCTCGTGCTCACGGAACGCGCGCATCGCGGCCTCCTTGTCGGCCGCGGGCATCTGGCCGTGCAGCAGCCCGATGCGCAGCCCCGCGAGCTCCTCGTGCTTCAGCCGTTCGAACTCCTCGGTGGCGGCGCGGGCCTCGAGCTTGTCGGAACCTTCCACCAGCGGGCAGACCACGTAGGCCTGCCGGCCCTCGGCGACCTGGGTGCGGACGAGGTCGTAGACCGCCACCCGTTCGAGCGGACCCCCGCCCACGACGGTCGTGTCGATCGGCGAGCGCCCCGCCGGGAGCTGGCGCAGCTCCGTCTTGTCGAGATCGCCGTAGATCAGCATCGCGGCGGTGCGCGGGATGGGAGTGGCCGTCATCACCAGGACGTCGGCCGAGTCGCCCTTCCCGCGGAGCAGGTCACGCTGCTCGACGCCGAAGCGGTGTTGCTCGTCGATCACCGCGACACCGAGGTGGGCGAACTCGACGCCGCCATAGATCAGCGCGTGGGTGCCGACGAGGATGTCGACCGTGCCGGCGCGCAGGCCGTCGGCGATGCGACGGCGTTCGGCGGCCGACGTGCGGTTGGTCAGCAGGGCGACACTCACCGGTCGTTCGCCGAGCAGCGAACCCTCCTCGACCACCGACAGCTCCCCGAGCAGGCTCCGCATCGTGAGCTCGTGCTGCTCGGCCAGCACCTCGGTGGGCGCCATGAACGCACCCTGGTACCCGCCCTGGACCGCGGTGAGCAGCGCGGTGAGTGCGACCACCGTCTTGCCGGAGCCGACCTCGCCCTGCAGCAGCCGGTGCATCGGCGCGGGCTTGGCCATGTCGTCGGCGATCTGCGCGATCGCGGCGGCCTGGTCGTCGGTGAGCGGGAACGGCAGCGCGGCGTGGAACGCAGCAACGAGCGCGCCGTCGACGTCGTGCGCGATGCCGGTGGCTTCCGCCGCGAGCGCTCGCTTGCGCGGCGACGAGCGCGAGCTGCATGCGCAGGAACTCGTCGAACTTGAGTCGTTGGCCGGCGACGTTCTTGTCGGTGATCGTGGCCGGCCGGTGGATGTCGTGGTAGGCCCGGCCGCGTTCGACCAGGTCGTGGGCGGCGCGCGTCGGGCGCGTCGAGCGGATCGGCGAACCCGCGCGCCTCGGTGCGCTGCAGGCACGACGCCACCGCACGGCGGAGCTGCCAGGTGTGCACCTCCGCCTTCCCGGACTGCGGGTACACGGGGACGATGCTGCCGGTGACGTCCGACGTCGCCTCGGGGTCGGCGAGCACGTCGACCACCGGGTTGGTCATCTGGCGCTTGCCCCGGTAGCTGTCGACCTTGCCGAACAACGACACCTGCGTGCCCGGCGCGCAGCTGCCGTTCGCGCCACGCCTGGTTGAAGAACACGATCTCGAGCAGGCCGGTGCCGTCGTAGACGGTCGCGTTCACGATGGTCCGCTTGCGGTCGCGCGTGCGGCGAGCGTGGATCGACTTCACTTCGGCGTCGACCGTCGCCTCCTGGCCGATCTCGAGCTCGTGGATCTCGGCCCGCTCGGTGCGGTCGACGTAGCGGCGCGGGTAGTGCTCGAGCAGGTCGAGCACGGTCTCGATCCCCATCTCGGCGAGCCCGGCGCGCAGCTTGTCGCCGACCGCCTTCAGCTCGGTGACGCGGTGCGAGGCGAGCTCACGCAGCGTGAGACCGCCCTGCTCGAGATCGTGTTGTTCGACCACGCCTGCCGGTTACTCGACGCCGATGAGGTACGGGTAGAGCGGCTGGTCACCGCGGTGCACCTCGACCTCGACGTGCGGGTGCGCGTCGGCGAGATGGTCGCCCAGCCGCGCGGTGTCGTCGGCGTCGGCCTCCTCGCCCACGATGATCGTGACGAGCTCGGCGTCGTCGTCGACGAGCACGTCGACCAGCGCGACCGCGGCGTCGACCGCCGACTTCACCGCAACCTGGATGCCGTCGCGGGTGATCGCGATCCAGTCGCCGTTGGCGATCGGCCCGCACTCGGCCACGCTGTCGCGCACCGCCTGGGTGACCTCGCCCGCGCGCACGCGCGCCGCCGCCTCCGCCATCGCCGACTGGTTGGCGTCGAGCGAGGCGTCGGGGTCGTAGGCCACGAGCGCGGCGAGCGCCTCCACCACGGCCGCGGTGGGCACCACCGCCACCGGCAGCTCGGTGAGGTCGGGCACCTGCTTCGCCACCGGCACGATGTTCTTGTTGTTGGGCAGCACGACGACACCCTCCGCCGCACACGCGACGACGGCCTCGAGGATCTGCGCGGTGGAGGGGTTCATGGACTGCCCACCCGCCACCACCTGCTGCACACCGAGACCACGGAGCAGATCGCGCAGGCCGGCTCCCACCGCGACCGCGACCACGGCGGTGGTCACCGGCGTGACCGGTGCCGGTGGCGCGAGGAGGGGCTCCTCGTGGTGGCCGACCTGCTCGAGGAGGTCGGTGACGCGGATGTCGCGCGGACGGCCCACCGCGATGCCGGCCTCGATGGCGCCGCCGATGTCGTCGGTGTGCACGTGGCAGTTCCACAGACCGTCGCCGCCGACCACGACGATGGAGTCACCGAGACCGCCCCACGCCGTCTTGAAGTCGTCGATCTGCTCGTCGGGCGCGTCGAGGAAGAACATCACCTCGTACCGGAGGTCGGCGATGCCTCCTCCCCCATCTCCTCCGTCGTGGCTCGTTGCGCTCGCGCCGACGGAGACCGAGCTGTGGACCTCCTCGACGGCCGGGAGCGGGGTGCCGCTCACCACGTTGAGGCACGCGGCGATGAGCAGCTCGAAGCCGCGGCCACCGGCGTCGACCACGCCGGCCTCGCGCAGAACCGGCAGCAGGTCAGGGGTGCTGGCCACGGCGTCGCGCGCCGCGCCCGCGGCCCGTTCGAGGACCCCGGCCAGCGTGGTCTCGCCCTCGCTCACCGCACGCTCGACCGACTCGGCCGCGGCGCGCACGACGGTGAGGATGGTGCCCTCGACCGGGCGGAGCACCGCCTCGTAGGCGGCGTCGGCCGCCCGGCGCAGGCCCGCGGCGACGTCGGCGCCCGAGACCGCGTCGAGCGGCGAGAACGTGTCGGCCAGGCCGCGGAGGATCTGGGAGAGGATGACGCCCGAGTTGCCCCGGGCCCCCATGAGCGATCCGTGGCGGATCGCCTGGCACACCGCCTCCATGGAGGCCGTCTCCATGGAGGCTGTCTCCATGGAGGCCGTCTCCGTGGAGGCCGCATCCGCGGCGCCGTTGACGCTGTCGAGCTCGCCGACGACGGACTCCATGGTGAGCGCCATGTTGGTGCCGGTGTCGCCGTCGGGCACCGGGTACACGTTGAGCGCGTTGAGCTCGTCCTGGTGCGAGCGCAGCGCATCGCGGTACATGGACACGATCCGCCGCAGGTCGCCCGGGGCCAGCTGCTGCAGGACCTTCACGGCTGGGATCGTACCTGGCCCGCTGCTATCCTCGACCGTTCGTCCGGTTCACGAGCAAGGGTTCCCGTCATGGCGTCGGTCTGCGAGGTGTGCGGCAAGAAGCCGCAGTTCGGCAAGCGCATCAGCCACTCGCACCGGCGGACCAACCGGCGTTGGAACCCCAACGTGCAGAAGGTCCGGGCGGTCGTGAACGGCTCGCCGAAGCGCCTCCACGTGTGCACCTCCTGCCTCAAGGCGGGCAAGGTGCAGAAGCCGTAGGCCAGGGGCCGGGCTGTCGTGCAGGGCGTCGTTCGCATGTTCGACCCGCTCTCGGGTGAGGGCGTCGTCGTGAACGAAGCCGACCGCGCCGAATTGGCCTTTGCCGCCGACGCGCTCGAGGGCTCGCTGTTCCAGACCCTCCGTCAGGGCCAGCGGATCAACTTCGACCTCGACGACGCCGGCCGCGCCACCAAGGTGCGTCTCGGCTCCGAGGTCGACATGGGCCTCCCCACCGCCCAGGTCTGAGCCGCCCGCGAGCCGGGTATCCCGGCGGCGAACCGGGTATCCCGGCGAGCAGCGAAGAGCGCATGGTGGAGGTCTGCACCTCGCCACACCATTCGGGGTGGCCCGGAGGGCGCCGATACAGTTGTCGGCACCCAATTTTCTCCTGTCGACTGGTCGATTCCGCTCGCGGTCCGCCCATCCGGGCAACCGCTCGCTTCATCTCCTGAGGAGCTCAACGTGGCGCTCGTGCAGGCCCCCACCCGTAACGCTCGACTGCTCGCGTGGGTCGACGAGATGGTCGAGCTCTGCCAGCCGGACGATGTCCACTGGTTCGACGGGTCCGACGAAGAGCACGCCCTCCTGTGCAAGCAACTGGTCGACGCCGGCACGTTCACCGAGCTCGACCCGGCCAAGCGTCCCGGCTCGTACTGGGCCCACTCCGACCCGAGCGACGTCGCGCGCGTCGAGGACCGCACCTTCATCTGTTCGGCCAAGCAGGCCGACGCCGGTCCCACGAACAACTGGAAGGACCCCGCCGAGATGCGGGTCAAGCTCGACGAGCTGTTCCGCGGGTCGATGAAGGGCCGCACCATGTACGTGGTGCCGTTCAGCATGGGCCCGCTCGGCTCGCCCCTCTCCTACATCGGCGTCGAGATCACCGATTCGCCGTACGTCGCGGTGAGCATGCGCACGATGACGCGCGCCGGCCAGGCTGCGCTCGACGTGCTCGGCGCCGACGGCGAGTTCGTGCCCTGTGTCCACTCCGTGGGTGCGCCGCTGGCGGCGGGCGAGGCCGACGTCGCGTGGCCGTGCAACGCCGACGAGAAGTGGATCGTGCACTTCCCCGAGACCCGTGAGATCTGGTCGTACGGATCGGGCTACGGCGGCAACGCGCTCCTCGGCAAGAAGTGCTTCGCGCTGCGCATCGCGTCGGTGATCGCGCGCGACGAGGGCTGGCTGGCCGAGCACATGCTCATCCTCAAGATCACGAGCCCCGAGGGCCGCGTGAAGTACATCGCCGCCGCGTTCCCGTCGGCGTGCGGCAAGACCAACCTCGCCATGCTGATCCCCACGGTCCCCGGGTGGACGGTCGAGACCATCGGCGACGACATCGCGTGGATGAAATTCGGCGACGAAGGCCGTCTCCATGCCATCAACCCGGAGTTCGGCTTCTTCGGCGTCGCACCGGGCACCAACGAGAACTCGAACCCCAATGCCTTGCACACGATGGACACCGACACGGTGTTCACCAACACCGCGCTCACCGACGACGGCGACGTGTGGTGGGAGGACCTCACCGACGAGCCGCCCGCCCACCTCACCGACTGGAAGGGCCAGTCGTGGACGCCCGAGTCCGACGGTCCCGCCGCGCACCCGAACTCGCGTTTCTGCGTGCCGGCTTCGCAGTGCCCGTCGATCGCGCCGGAGTGGGAAGACCCCAAGGGCGTGCCGATCTCGGCGTTCCTCTTCGGCGGTCGACGCGCCACGACGGTGCCGCTGGTGTTCGAGTCGCACTCGTGGCAGCACGGGGTCCTGGTCGCCGCCACCATGGGTTCCGAGAAGACCGCGGCCGCCACCGGTGGTCTCGGTGAGCTGCGCCGCGACCCGTTCGCGATGCTGCCGTTCTGTGGCTACAACATGGCCGACTACTTCGCGCACTGGCTGAGCATGGCGCAGCGCACCGACGAGGCGTCGCTGCCCGCGATCTACGGGGTGAACTGGTTCCGCAAGGACGCCGACGGCAACTTCCTGTGGCCCGGCTTCGGCGAGAACTCGCGCGTGCTCGAGTGGATCTGCCGCCGCCTCGACGGCGACGCGTCCGGGGCCGACACCGCCATCGGTGTGGTCCCCACGCCTGCCGATCTCGACGTGGCCGGGCTCGACGTGCCGGCCGACGACGTCGCCGCCGCGCTGGCGGTCGACGACGACGCGTGGCGGGCCGAGCTCCCGGGCATCCGCGAGTACTTCGAGGGGTTCGGCGAGCGCATGCCGCGCGAGCTGCTCGAGCAACTCGACGCGCTCGAGGCACGCCTCGTCTGAGGAGCGTTACGCTCGAACCCTCGACGTCGAGTCAGGGAGTTCGCCCATGAGCGTGACTGCGTACGTGCTGATCCAGACCGAGGTCGGGCGGGCCGAGAAGGTCGCCACCGCAGCACGTGACATCGCCGGCGTGGTCGACGCCGACAACGTGGCCGGCCCCTACGACGTGATCGTCAAAGCCGAGTCGGGCACGCTCGACGACCTGGGCAAGCTGGTCGTGTCGGAGATCCAGAAGGTCGAGGGCATCACCCGCACCTTCACCTGCCCCATCGTCAACCTGTAGTCGCGGTCGCTCACTGCGCGGGTTCAACGCTGTCGTCCGGCGTGCTTGGCCCGGCGGGCGTGGCGGACGAGCGCGAGGTCGATGAGCCGGTCGAGCAGCTCCGAGTAGGACAGGCCGCTCGCCTCCCAGAGCCGCGGGTACATCGAGATGGGCGTGAAGCCCGGGATGGTGTTCACCTCGTTCACCAGGAACGCGCCGTCGACGTCGCGCAGGAAGAGATCGACCCGCGCCATGCCCTCGCAGCGGCAGGCCTCGAATGCCCGCACCGCCAGCGCCTGCGCGGCGGCGACCTGGTCGTCGTCGAGGGGCGCGGGCACCAGCAGCTGGGCGTCGTCGGCCTCGTACTTGTCGGTGTACGAGTAGAACTCGGCACCGGGAACGATCTCACCCGGCAGCGACACCATCGGCGGGTCGTCACCGAGGACCGCCAGCTCGATCTCGCGACCGGCGATGGCGGTCTCGACCACGATCCACTCGTCGTAGCCCAGCGCGACCTCGACCGCGTCCTCGAGCTCGGCGCGATCGTGCGCCTTCGACACGCCCACCGACGAGCCGAGGTTGGCCGGCTTCACGAAGCACGGGTAGCCGAGCTCCTGCTCCACCCGCTCCACCAGCACCTGGCGGTCGTGGCCGTCGCGGAACTCGACCGTCGTCGCGTAGGGCAGCCCGGTGGCGGCAAAGGCGCGCTTCATCATCACCTTGTCCATCGCCACGGCCGATCCGAGCACGCCCGAACCGACGTAGGGCAGGTCGGCCAGCTCCAGCAGGCCCTGCACGGTGCCGTCCTCGCCGTAGGGTCCGTGGAGCAGCGGGAACACGACGTCGACGTCGAGCGCGCCGACCACGGGCGCGACCTCGCCGTCGACCTCGAACGCGCTCGGCAGCGCCTCCGGCCCACCTTCGATGGCGCGCTGCGCCGAGTCGGCGAGGAGCCACCGCCCGTCGGTGGTGATCGCAAGCGGCACCACGTCGTAGCGCGTGCGGTCGAGCGCCCGCGCCACCGCCACTGCGGTCACGCGCGACACGTCGTGCTCGGCCGAGCGCCCGCCGAAGAGGAGCAGCACCCGCTGCCGACGCCTCACACCGCCTCCATCACGTGCTCATCCCGCCTGCAGCACGGCCCGGATGCCGAGCCCCATCAAGAACAGACCGACGAGCCCGTAGAACATCTCCCGGCGGCCACGCATCTGGCGACGGTACTGGTACGCGATGCCGACGGTGAGGAACGCGACGAACCCGTAGAACATGTGGAATCGGGGCGCCACGTAGTCTTTGCTGGCCACCAGCACCGTGCCCACGAGCACCTGCAGCATGAGCGCGCTCTCGGCGATGATCGTGACGATCCAGACGTACTTGCCGCGCGCCGCCTTCCACCGCCACGCGACGAGCGCGATGACGCCCGCGATCGCATTGGCCACGATCGCGACGTAACCCCAGACCTTGTGGAAGTCGAGAAGGGTCGACACGGCTCGCTACGAGGCGGGTGCTTCCTCGTGCTGCACGACGTCGAACTGCCAGAGGTCGCTGTGCGTGCTGACCGGGCCCTGCGTGTTGTGGGCCTGGTGCCCGTGCTGGAACGCGGCGCTGTTCATCCAGTTCTGGAAGTCGTCCTCCGACGCCCAGCGCGTGTACACGAGAAACGTGTCGCGGTCGTCGGTCGGCTTGAGCAGCTCGAACGCCTCGAAGCCGGGCGACTTCGACACCTCGCCGGCGCGCGCCGCGAAGCGAGCCACCAACTCGTCGGCCCGTTCCTTCGGCACCGCGATCGCGTTGATCTTGACCACACTCATCTCAAGCTCCCGTTGATCCTTCGTTCACGACTGGTCGCGCAGGAAGCGCTCGATCTCCGAGGCGAGCTCGTCGCCGCTCGGCAGGTCGGTCTCGTCGACCTCGTCCTCGCCGGCCTCGATCGCGTCGATGACCTCGAGCACGTCGGGACGGTCGGCGAGACCCTCCTCGACCCGGTGCTCGTAGGCGTCGACCTGGTCGTCGAGCCCGTCGAGATCGACCGACAGCCGCGCGAGGTCGCGCAGGCGTTCGAGCACGGCACGGATCGCGGGCGGTGACGCGCCCCCGGCGAGGTAGTGGGGCACCTGGGCCCACAGCGCGAGCGTGGGGATGCCGGCATCACCCAGCATCACCTGCAACACGCTCTGCGCGCCCGTGGGGCCGCTGTAGTCCTGCCGCCACGCGCCCGCCCGCTCGACCAACGCCTCGTCGGTGCCGGTGGCGAGCACGCTCACCGGGCGGCGGTGGGACGCCATCGCAGGGATGCCCCCCACGGTGAAGGCCTCGCTGACGCCCAACTGGAGCGCGACGTCGACGAGCTCCCCGAGCACGGCACGCCACCGGAGTGACGGCTCGGGCCCGGAGCACAGCACGACGTCACGTTGCAGTCGACCGGCGCTGAGCGTGATCTCGGGCCAGTCGATCTCGCGCGACACCCCGTCGACGAGGTGCACGGTGGGACGCGTCTGCTGCAGGTCCATGAGGTCACCGAGGTCGAGGCGGCCGAACGTGCGGCCGGCATCCATCTGCTCCTGGAGGAACGCGACGCTCCCGCTGCCGGCGAGACCGGCGTCGACCCAGCCCGCCAGCGCGACGACCAACACCGGGTCGCGCAGCTGTGGCAGCGTGTCGATCTCGATCACCGCGCCACCTTAGGGGCCGTCTCCCGGCCCCGGCCGAACCGCTGGCGCTAGTTGTTCGACGGGTTGCCGAACAACCCGCCGCGGTTGCCGCGATCGTTGCGACGGCGGAAGGCGGCGTCGAAGTCGATGCCCGAGAACTCGCCCGGCACCGTGCCGTTGGCGGCGTAGTGGTAGAGCGCAGTGCGATAGATGCCGCTCAGCGCGGACACGATCACGGCCGACGCGACGAGCAGGATCACGCCGATCCCACCGAGCACGAACAGGGCCGCGGTGCCCGCGGCTGCACCGATGGCGATGAGCAGGATGCCCGGCAGCGCCAGGAGGAAGCCGACGAAGCCGAGACCGAACTGACCGAGCACGTTCTCGCCCCACGTCTTCTTGAAGAGGTCCTTGGAGCGCTTCAGCGCGTCGCCCACGCCGAGATCCTCGAGCACGAGGATCGGCACCACGAGGAACGTGACGAGGTTCCAGGCCAGTCCCACCAGCCGGGCGACGATGGTGCCGACGATCCCGAAGCGCTCCTCGATGGCCTGCAGAACCATGGTGACGGTCGCGGTCACGACGGCCCACGGCAGCAGCCGGTGCAGCCGCGAGTTGGCGATCTCGAGCGCGCTGCGCAGGGTGCTGTCCTGACCGCGGAGGCGCTGGTCGGCGCCGGCGACGAGGCCGGCGAGGAAGTAGGTCTGCACCATCGCGAGCGCGAGGTAGGCGACCACGATCAGCACGTAGCCGATCGGTTGCAGCGACGCGCCGCTCGCGCTGTCGTCGATCCCTGCCGCCAGGAACACACCACCCAGCGCCGCGATCACCACGAGGGACCCCAGCGCCGAGAGCACCGGGAACCAGGCGAGCGTCTTGTCGGCGCGCAGGACCGCCCACGATCGCTTGGCGATCTCCCACGACATCTGGAATCGACTCATGGCACCAGTATCGACGCTGCGCACGCCACGGTGAAGTCACAATGACCCCGGTGCCCGCCTTCCTCGCCCCCGGCCGCGTCAACCTGATCGGCGACCACACGGACTACAACGACGGATTCGTCCTGCCGCTGGCCATCGACCGCGCCTGCACCGTCCGGGTCACCCCACCGACCGACGGGAAAGCAGTGCAGGCCGTGTCGGAGCAGCTCCCGGGTCGGGTCTCGGTCGGTGCCGACGGCACGGCCGAACCGGCGATTGTCGAACCCGCGTGGGGGCGGTTCGTCGCCGGCGTCGTCCGCGCGCTCACCGACCGCGGCATCGCCGTGGCCCCGGCGGACCTGCAGGTCGACACGACCGTGCCGGTCGGTTCCGGGTTGTCGTCGAGCTCGGCCCTGGCCGTCGCCCTCACCCTCGCGCTCGGCGACGACGCGCTCGACCGGGTGGAGGCCGCCCGCGCCGCGTCGGCCGCCGAGACGCTGGCCACCGGTGTACCGGGCGGGTTGATGGACCAGCTCGCCTCGCTCTTCGGGCAGGCCGGTCACGCGCTCCTGATCGACTGTCGAGCGATGAGCGTCACCCCGATCGCGATCCCGTCGTCGATCGCGGTGCTCGTCGTGCACTCCGGGGTACCGCGCACGCTCGCCGGCTCGGAGTACGCGACCCGTCGCGCCGAGTGCGAGCGGGTCGCCGCTGCGCTCGGCCTGGCGGCACTCCGCGACGCCACCGCCGCGCAGGTGCGCGACTCCCCGCGCGCGCGTCACGTCGTCGCCGAGAACGAGCGCGTCCTCGCGACGGCCAACGCTCTCCCGGGGGGCGACCTGTCCGTGCTCGGTCCCCTCCTCCTCGAGAGCCACGCCAGCCTGCGCGACGACTTCGGCGTGTCCACCCCCGAGCTCGACACCCTGGTCGACGTGCTCGTCGCCAGCGGCGCGGCCGGCGCCCGGCTCACGGGCGCGGGGTTCGGCGGTTGCGTGGTCGCGCTCGTGCAGCGCAACCACGCCGACGACGTGTTGGCGAAGACGACGCTGCGCTACCGCGCCGCCACCGGCCGCGACCCGATGGGCTTCGTCGCGCGCGCCGTCGACGGCGCGCATGCGCTCGAGTGACGCCCTACATCCGGCCGAGCAACTCGGCCTTCTTCGCCTCGAACTCGGCGTCGGTGATGTGACCCTGGTCGCGCAGGCGGGCGAGCTGCTCGATCTGCTCGGGCACCGCGGCCCCGGGCTGCGGCGGTGACACCACCGCGGGGGCCTGCTGCACCATCGCCACCGGCATGTTGCGGGCTTCCATCTGCCGGTAGATCTCGTGCTGCACACCGTCGGGGTGGCGGATGAAGTCGAAGTGCGACTGGCCGTCCTTGCCCGCCGACTCGATGTCGAGGTCACCGGCTCCGATGATGCGGTCGATCAGGCGCTGGTGGAAGTTGATGTTGTTGATCCGTTCCAGCGGGATCTCCACGCCCCGCTTGGAGACCACACCGCTGCGGTAGATGACCCGGCGGCTCGTGACCACGAAGTAGGTCATCCGCCAGCCCAGGTACTTCAGCCCCAGCCACACCGCCCACGCGATGGCGACGATCCCGACGACGGCGCCGCCGTACTTCGAGACCCAGTCGGCGTCCGCGCCCAGCACCAGGATCAGGATGATGGCGAGCGGGATGCCGGTGAGGATGTTGCGGGAGAAGTACCACCAGTGAGGCCGGAGGTCGAGCGCGACCGTCTCGCCTTCCTGGATCAGGTTGTCGGGATACGCCATTGCGAAAGGCTATGCCCAGCCGAGCTCGTCGGAGGCGCGCATCATCCATCCCGAAGTAGTGGCCGACCTCGTGGAGCACGGTCACCCGCACCTGCGCGGCAAGCTCGTCGAGGTCGCGCGCACGACGCGAAAGCGGACCTTGGAAGATGGTGATGCGATCGGGCGCGACCCCGCTGTAGCTGAGTGGTCCGCGCCGGGTGAGCGGCACGCCTTCGTACAGTCCGAGCAGCGTGCCGCGCGCCCGACCGCGCGAGCTGGTCGGGTGTGGGCCAGTCCTCCACCATCACCGCGACGTTCTCGAGCTCGGACGCGAGCGCGTCGGGGATCTCGTCGAGCGCGTCCCCGATCATCTGTTCGAACTCTGCGCGCGACACGTCGACCACCAGCGCGAAAAGTATCCGCCGCTCGTGCGAAATTCCTCTTGCAATCCCGCGCACCCGTCGGTATGTTGCGAGGGCCGGTGAACACCGGTCCGGTGCCGGGAAGGAACGGCCGCGAAGCACGAGCCAGTCGACGCAAGTCGGAAGGCCCGGGCGGAACGGTCGAGAAGACCCGGAAGACGGACCGGAGCGGGATCCGGTGCGGTGACCGAGCGGAACGGGACCACCCCCGGGAAGCGAGGGAATCGGAGGCCGACACCGAAACCGAGCACCTGGGGCAACCCTGGGGCGAGGAATCGGAGGAGGTCGGCGGAGACGGCCCCGAGGAGATCCGAGCTGCGACGCAGCGGAGACTACTCGGGGCCTTCTGCTGTTCCGGCCCGCGCGAGGGCAGGCGCGCGGTCGGCATGCGTGTCGTACCCCCGCGGTACCGTGCCGCGGTGGACGCCCTCCTCGACGGTCTCGACGAGACGCAGCGCGACGCGGTCACCAGCCGCGCCGCGCCGCTCGCGATCCTCGCGGGTGCGGGCTCCGGCAAGACACGCGTGCTCACGCGCCGGATCGCCTGGCAGTCGCGCGAGGGCCTGATCGACCCGTCGCACGTGCTCGCGGTCACCTTCACGCGCAAGGCCGCGGGCGAGCTGCGCGCCCGCCTCGCCCGCCTCGGCGTGCGGGAGTCGGTCACTGCGGGAACCTTCCACGCCATCGCGCTGGCGCAGCTGCGTCGTCGCGCCGACGAGCAGGGGCGCACCATGCCGGAGCTGCTCGACCGCAAGGTGCGCATCCTCCTCCGGCTCCTCCCCCAGCGCGGGCGTGAGGGCGCGCTGGCCGCCGCCGAGCTCGCCTCGGAGATCGAGTGGGCGAAGGCAAGGCTGGTGAAGCCCGACGGGTACGAGGTCGCGGTCACGCTCGCGGCGCGCACCACACCCCGCCCGCCGGCCGAGGTGGCGTCGGTCTTCGCCGCCTACGAGCGCGAGAAGCGCAAGCGCGGGCTGGTCGACTTCGACGACCTCATCACCGGCTGCGCCGACGTGCTCGAGCGCGACCCCGAGTTCGCGGCCGCGCAGCGCTGGCGGTTCCGTCACCTGTTCGTCGACGAGTTCCAAGACGCCAGCGCGGCGCAGTTCCGGCTGGTGCGAGCCTGGCTGGGCGACCGACCCGACCTCTGCGTGGTCGGCGATCCCGACCAGGCGATCTACGGCTTCGCCGGCGCCGACGCGTCGTACCTCGCCGGCTTCCGCCGCGTGTTCCCGTCGGAGCGCTTCGCCGACGTCGGCACGGTCCAGCTCGGCAGCAACTACCGCTCCACGCCCCAGGTCGTCGCGGCCGCGAGCGCGGTGCTCGGTCCACCCGGTCGCCGACGTCCACGCGTGCACGCGGCTCGGCCCGACGGTCCCCTGCCCACCTTCACCGAGTACGCGACGGCCGACGACGAGGCGCGCGGTGTCGCCCGCACGCTCCGCAGCACCGAGAGCGCGCAGTTGCCGTGGTCGCGCATGGCGGTGCTCTACCGCGTCAACGCGCAGTCGGCGTTGTTCGAGGAGGCGTTGACGCGCGCGGGCATCCCGTTCCGGGTGCGCGGCGGCGAGCGGTTCCTCGACCGACAGGAGGTACAGGCGTCGCTCGACGCGCTGCGCACCACCGCGCTCGAGGCGCCGCACCGACCGTTCGTCGAGTACCTCAGCGATCTCGCCTCCGACGCCGAGTCGCTCGCCGACGAGCGGCGCGAGCACGTCGACGCCCTGGTGCGCCTCGGTCACGAGTACCTCGAGGCCGATGGCGGGCGCGGCAGCGTCGACGGCTTCCTCGAGTTCCTGCAGACATCGCTGCGCGGCGACGACGCCGGCAACCGCGCGGGCAACGGGGTCGAGCTGCTCACGTTCCACCGCGCCAAGGGCCTGGAGTTCGACACCGTGTTCGTCACCGGGCTCGAACGCGGTCTGGTGCCGATCTCGCACGCCAAGTCGTCGGAGGCGATGGACGAGGAGCAACGGCTCCTCTACGTCGCGCTGAGTCGCGCCGAGCGAGGACTCCACCTCACGTGGGCGCGCGAGCGCACGGTGGGCGGTCGCGTCGCCCGGCGCACGCGCAGCAGCTGGATCCAGCGGGTCGAAGACGCCGTGCACCCTCCCGCGCCCGGTGCCGAGCCGCGTGAAGGCGCGGCGCGCGACAGCATCGCCACTGCACGCGATCGCGTCGCCCGTGGAAAGGGCAGCAGCACGCGATCGAAGAACCCGACCAACGTGTCCGAATCCGACGCGCCGCTCTACGCGGCGCTGGTCGACTGGCGACTGCGTCAGTCACGCGCCGCCAGCGCACCCGCATACGTCATCTTCCCCAACACCACGCTCGCGGCGATCGCCACCGCGCGGCCACGCACCGCGAGCGCGCTCCTCGACGTGCCCGGCGTCGGGCCGGTGAAGGCCGACCGCTACGGCGAAGCGGTGCTCGCCCTCGTGGCCGACCATTCCCCGTGACGCTGCCATTGACGGCTGCCCATTGACGGGCCTCGGGCACGGGTCCACCATGGGACCATGTCGAGCCTGCCGCTGTTCCCCTCCGACGACGGCTGGCCCTATCCCGACATCGGTGCCTCGGCCTACACCGCGCCGGAGCTCGGGGGGCTCGAGCCGACCATCGACGACGACGTCGACCTCGACCTGCTGGAGCTGCGGGTCGACCCGCACGCTTACGCCGACCTCACCGAGCTGGAGTACTTCGCGATCTCGTGGCGCTATGGCGTCGGTCCCGGTGGTCTTCCGCACTCGATGAAGGACCTCGCGTCGGAGCTCGGGTGCAACCACACCGAGGCCCGCGAGGTGCTCGGCGGCGCGCTCGACAAGCTGCGCCGCCGTCTGCGCACGCAGTAGTCCGCCACGCGCCGCGGCCCCTACGTACACTCCCTCGCAGCCGACGGGCATCGAGGGGGACGCGATGAGGGTCATGGTCACGGGCGGGACCGGGTTCATCGGCGGGCACGTGACGAACGCGCTCCTCGACGCCGGGCACGAGCCGCGCCTGCTGGTGCGCGACCCCGACAAGCTCGGGCGCCTGTGCACGATGTTCGACATCGATCCGGCCCGCGTCGACTCGGTGACCGGCGACATGCTCGACGAAGGATCCGTGCGCGAGGCGCTCGAGGGGTGCGACGCGTGCGTCCACGCCGCCGCGTTCACGTCGCTCACCGCGGAGGAGATGCCGAAGGCACTCGACGTCAACGTGCCCGGGTCGCGCATCGTCCTCGATGCCGCCGTCGAACACGGGTGCGATCCGGTGGTGTCGGTGTCGTCGATGTCGGTCATCTTCCCGCCCACCGGTGATCGGCTCTCGGCCAACGACCCGGTCCACACCGGCGGTTCGCCCTACCTCGCATCGAAGGCCGACGCCGAGCTCCACGCGCGATCGTTGCAGGACAGGGGCGCGCCGGTGGTCACCCTCTACCCCGCCGGCGTCACCGGTCCCCTCGACCTCGGGGTCAACGTCACCGAGGGGATCTTCGCCCAGACCCTCGCCACCGAGTACCTCCTGGTGGCCGAGAGCGGGGGGAACCTCTACGTCGACGTGCGCGATCTCGCCACCGCCATCACCGCCATGCTCGAACCAGGCCGCGGTCCCCGTCGGTACATGGCCGGTGGGCGCTTCCTCACCTGGGACGAGTTCGCCGACGTCATCGACGAGGTCACTGGACTCATCCACACACGGGTGCCTTCGACGCGCGCGGAGCTCGAGCAACAGATCGAACCGGATGCGGTCGAGATCATGCTCGGCATCGTGCCGCCCGACGACGACGACCTCCACCGCGACACCGGCATCCAGTGGCGACCGAGCGCCGACACGTTGCGCGCCACGGTCGACTGGATGGTGCAGCACGGCCGACTCGATCCCCGTTGGGCACCGGCGCGGACCTGAGCACCGGCCGTACACTCCGCTCATGGCGCGCATCGAGATCCCCGGCGGAGCCGGCGCACCCGGACGCCGCGTGTTCGGTCTCCGGCCCGAGATGGCCGGCACCGTCACCGACATGATCGACGCGGTGTACCACCGCAGCGCATTGCCGGCGACCGAGCGCGAGGTCGCGCGTCTGCGCGTGGCGCAACTCAACGACTGCTCGGCGTGCTCGACGGCGCGGGCGCAGTCGATGCTCGACGCCGGCGTGACCGACGACGACTACGGCCACCTCGACGAATGGCGCACCTGGCCCGGGTACACGGCGCGGCAGCGGCTGGCGATCGAGTACGCCGAACGGTTCACCATCGACCACCAGGGCCTCGACGACGAGTTCTACGACCGCCTGCACGCGCAGTTCGCCGACGACGAGATCCTCGACCTCTCGCTCTGCTTGGCCATCTGGCTCGGTCTGGGTCGCGTGCTCGCGGTGCTCCAGGTGGAACAGACCACCGGCGTGATGGCCGACCTCTAGCCCGCGGTCCCGTCCGCGCTCCGCTCCACGAGGTGCTCGGCGACGGCCATCACCACGAGGTTCGTGTTCGAGCGCGGCACCGTCGGTATCACCGAGGCGTCACACACGCGCAGGCCTCTGGTCCCGATCACGCGGCAGTCGGTGTCGACGACGTGATCGGTCCCGTCGACACCCATCCGACACGTGCCGACACCGTGGTAGAACGCGGTGTGCGACTCGCCGACGAGCCGGTCGACGTCGTCATCGCTCATCGCCGCTTCGCGATCGAGCGCGTCGGGTCCCGCGAGCAACCCGCTCTCGCGCGCGATCGCGACCGCGGTGCGCCACCCGTCGCGGAGCCGAGCGACGTTCGACGGCAGAGCCGTGAACGGCCAGCGGATGCGCGCGGGATCATCGAGCTGCGGACCGCTCGGCGTGACGTCACCCTCGCCGTCGGGCAACTGGAGCGACACGCTCATCCCCAGCTCACGCCGGCCGTCGGCGTGTCGCACCCCGAACGGCGTGAGCTGGAGGTCGTGCACGCGTCCGCTGCCGCTGGCGGTGAGACGGAGGATGGTCTGCAAGTTGGGCGCGCCGTCGGGCACGGTCTCGGGACGTACTTCGGCCTTGAGCGTGACCACGAAGTGGTCGGTGAGGTGACGACCGATCGCGGGGAGGTCGACACCCGAACGCAGGAGGAGGAGCGGATCCTGGATCACGCCCGCCGCGAGCACCACGTCGGGTGCGTGCGCGACCGTGCCGTCGGCGAGCTCCACGCCGGTGACGCGCCCGCGCTCGAGCACCACGCGGCGGACGTGCTGATCGCCGCGCACTTCGAGATTCGGCCGGCCGCGCGCGGGCTCGAGGTAGGCGACGTTCGCCGAGACCCGTTGCCGGTCGACCCGGTTCATCGGGATCGGGCCCACGCCGGTGGTGCCCGGCTCGTTGTGGTCGGCACAGCGCGCGAATCCGAGCTGCTCGCAGCCGGCGACGAACCCCTCCTGGAGCGGCGTCCACGTCGACTCGGCCCACCGGGTGATCGGGATCGGGCCGGCCTCACCGTGCCACGGCTGCGCGCCGATACTCGACGTCGCGCTCGACCGCGTTGAGGCACGGCAGCAGCTCGTCCCACCCCCACCCCGCCGGCCACGACGCGAAGTCGTCGGGCTCGGGGCGCATCGCCACTCCTCCGTTGGTCGACGACGAACCGCCGACGCCGCGCCCGCGTCCGTAATGCAGGCGACGGCCGCCGGACTCGACTTCGTCACCCCAGTCGTAGGGCCAGCGCACCGGTCGGCTGAGGAAGCGGAGCTCGTCGGGGAGGTCCGCCGCGCGGTGGTCGGGTCCCGTCTCGAGCAGGAGCACGCGGCGGCTCGGATCCTCTGAGAAGCGCGCCGCGAGCACGCACCCGGCGGATCCGCCACCCACGACGATGGTGTCGACGACGTCCACGCCGCATTCTGGCGCGGCGCTCGGTTGCCCGCGATGAAGCGAGTGGCCGTCGCTCCCGGGGGGAGGCGGAGCGGCGGCCACTCGCGGGACCGGCGGTGGTCAGCCGCCGACGTGGACCAATGCGTTGGCGCAGCCGACGCCCTGGATCCAGACGTTCTGCATCCCGGCGAGGTCGGGTGCGATGTCGTGCCCGGCCACGATCACGTTCGCGGTGAACGACGGCGTGTTCCCGTCACCGGCACGGAAGAGCGTCGCGCGGAACACTGCAGTGTCCGCACCGACGGTTCCGGTCTTCAACGCATCGGTGGAGCATCGGAACGGCGTGCTGGCCAGTGCGGTGTCCGTGTGCCAACGAACACCCTGCCCGGCCTGGCAGCCGGTGAGCGGTCCCTGACCGACGGACTCGGTGCAGCGGAAGGCGCCACCGCCGCGCGCGAACGTTCCCGCAGTGTCGAACGCCCCGCCACCGACGAGGGTGACAGCACCGGCGGGGGCGCCGCGGATGTCGCGTGCGGCAAACGCGAAGCCGGCACGCGACGAGTCAGCCGACGCGGCTCGACGCGCCGGCTACGACGACGAGCATCGCGACTGCGAAACACGCCGCGACGAGACGGGGTGGAGATGGAATTCGGGACATGAGCGCTCCTCTGTGGGGGGATCGAGAGCACCGCGCGAGTGCGCGGTCACATGCACTACGTCCGCGCTCGACGATCGGCTTGCGCACGCGCAAGACATCTCGAACCATCATTCGGCGAGTTGCACGTCGGCGAGCGCGACGCGCAGCCGACGCAGCCCGGCACGGATGCGGGTCTTCGCTGTCCCCAGCGGGATGTTCTCGCGCTCGGCGATCTCGCGCCCGGTCAATCCCCAGATCCCCGCCATCACGACGGCGCGCTGTTGCTCCTCCGGGAGGGTGGCGATCGCAACGCGGAGGCTCGCGACGTCGCCGTGGAGCGCGACGACGTCACCCGGTTCACGTTCCGCAGCAGGTGGCGTGATGGCGACGAGATCGTTGGGATCGATTGCGACCGGCCGGCGGACTCGCAGCGCGTCGATCGCGGCGTTCCGGGTGATCGTGAGCAGCCAGGTGACGACACTCCCCCGCCGGTCGTCGAACGCGTCGCCGTGCCGCCAGGCTCGCACCATCGCTTCCTGCGCCACGTCTTCCGCGGCGCGGGGGTCGCCCACGACCGTGAGCGCGAGTCCGTACACCCGTCGCTGGAAGCGTTCGACGAACGCGGCTGCGACCACGGGATCGGAGGCCGCGTAGCCGGCGAGGAGGACCTCGTCGGACAGGCCTGGGGATGAGGAAATCATCGAAGAATTCCGAGCGTCGGTGTATCGTTACAGCGCCACACTAAACTCTTCGATTACGTTACGCAACCATCGGTAACGCAATTCTGCGGGACCGTGAGGAGGAGCGCATGACCGCCGAGGATCCCGCCGCCGGCGAACCGGTCAAGGCCGCCCGGGGCCCGGGGCGCCCACGGGACGCGAGTCGCGACGAGGCGATCCTCGCGGCCACTCTGACGATCCTGCTGGAGCGCGGCTACAACGCGCTCACCATCGACGGCGTCGCCGCCGCCGCCGGCGTCGGGCGGCCGACCATCTACCGCCGCTGGCCGTCCAAGGCTGCGCTGGCGGTGGCGGCCCTGGTGCACTCGAGCCGGCTGGCCATTCCCGTGCGCGACCGCGGGTCCCTGCGCGCCGACCTGATCGCGGTCCAGCGCCACCAGATCTCGCTCATCAATTCGCCCGAGGGCCGCCGGGTGACCAGCGGGCTCGTCGCCGACCTGGTCAACGATCCCGCGCTGGCCGAGACCTACGTGAGCCAGTACCTGGTGCCGCGTCGCGCCGCGGTGTGGGAGGTGCTCCAGCGCGGGGTCGACCGCGGGGAGCTCGATCCCGAAGCCGACTTCGCGTTCATCTACGACCTCCTGATCGGTCCCCTCTTCATGCGCGCCGTCGTGTGGGGCCAAACCCTGAGTCGCGACGCCGCCGAGCAGACCGCCGACGCGGTGCTCGCCACCTTCGGCACCGACACCGGCCGCGGCTAGCGCGGGTCAGTGCACGATCAGGTGAGACCGCCTGCGGTGCGCGCCCAGGCCGAGCCCTGCGCGATGTTGCCGACGCTGTCACCGATGTCGACGACGGGCGTGACGTCGTAGTCGAGCCACGGAAGGTACTGCGCGACCGCCCGGTCGATGCTGGCGAGGTCATCCGTCTCGCAGATCAGCAGCCCACCCTTGCCGTCGACGCGGCCCACGAACTCGCTGATGGTCCACTCGGCCGGCGGCGTCCAGCTCCCGAACGCCTGCAGCAGGCTGTCGCTGCTGGCCAGGTTGGCCTGCGGATCGCTCCCGGGCCGTGCCGTCCACGCTACGACGAACTTCATGTCGACTCCTCCGCTTCCGCCCGAAATGTTGCTGGTTGTCGGGGAAGCATGCCGCGGGACGGAGGCGCTGTCGAGCGAAGGCATGATGGGCCGATGGCACGGGCCGACGAGATCCGAGAGGGCCAACGAGCGACGTGGGCCGGCCTCGCGGCGGGCTGGGAGAAGTGGGACTCGGTCATCATGGATCAGCTGGGGCCGGTCGGCACCGCGATGATCGAGCGTCTCGACATCACCGAGGATCATCAGCATCTCGACATCGCCTCGGGAACCGGTGAGCCCGGTCTGAGCATCGCGAAGCTGACGCCGAAGGGCCGTGTCGTGCTGACCGACCTCGTCGCGGAGATGCTCGACATCGCGGCGCGACGAGCCGAGGCGCAGGGGATCACCAACGTCGAGACGAGGGTGTGCAGCGCCGACGATCTGCCGTTCGACGACGCCACGTTCGATGGCGTGTCAGTGCGCTTCGGGTACATGTTCCTTCCCGACCTGGCCGAGGCAACGGCCGAGTTCGTACGCGTGCTCAAGCCGGGTGGACGCCTCTGCTCGTCGGTGTGGGTCAAGCCCGAGGAGAACCCGTGGACCGCGATCGCCATGCGGGCGATCGCCGCCGAGGTGGCGGTCGCTCCGCCCGACCCGAACGGACCGAACATGTTCCGGTGCGCGGCGCCGGGCAGTGTCAGTGCTCTCTACGAGCGCGCAGGGCTACTCGACGTTGCCGAGTGGGACGTCGAAGTCGAACTCGTGACGGAGTCACCCGAGCAGTACTGGGAGATGATCAGCGAACACGTCTCGCTCGCAGTTGCGGCGCTGCAGCACGTCGACGAATCGGCGCGGGAGCGGATCCGGACGAACGCCATCGCCGAGGTGAGCAGGTTCGAGCAGGACGGCAAGGTCAGGGTTCCGGGCGTGGCGCGCTGCATCGTGGGCACGAAAGAACCACGGCGGCTCGCCGCGGTGTCTGCTGCTCAGCAGCCGTAGACGCGCTCCGCGTTCCCCGCGAAGAGCCGGTCGCGCGTGGGCGCGTCGAGGTCGGCGGTGAGCTCGTCGTACGTGGCGTACAGGTCGTCGAACGTCCCGTGCATGCCGTCGACAGGGAAGTTGCTGGCGAACATGCACCGGTCGGTGCCGAAGAGCTCGATCGCGTCGAGGATCCATGGGGCGAACGTCTCGGCGGCCATCGACTGCATGGGCATCGCCAACCCGGACAGCTTGCACGTCACGTTCTCGCGCAGGCCGGCCAGGCTCGCCATGCCGGCCTTCCACAGCTGGTGCTCCGCGGGCTCGTTCGAGCGCGGCCATCCCGTGTGCTCCACGACGACCGGGAGCTCCCAGCCGTCGAGCGCGGCGGCGGCCCGGGCCAGCTCGTCGGGATGCACCATGAGCTCGAAGATCAGCCCTCGGTCCTGGAGCGCCTGCAACATCGCGGGCGTCGGGATCGCGTGGTCGCCTTCTCCCATGATGCGGATGCCACGGAAGCGCTTCGTCGTGATCTGCTCGTCGAGCTGACGCTCGAGCTCGGTGATGTCCTCGTTGGGATCGAGCCCGCCGATGAGCACGTCGGGATGTCCGGTCGCGTCGGCCTGCGCGTCGAGCTCGTGGGTCTCGTCGACCAACTTCGCGGGCGCCGCCGCCGCCACGTGCACGAACTTCTGCACGTGCCACTGCGAGGCCTCGGAGAAGTACGTCGGCTGGTCGAAGCGCCGGCACATACCCGAGATGTCGCCCATGTCGAGCTCCTGCATGCCGGCGAGGTACGGATACCAGTCGGCGCGCGCCGGATCCCAGAGGTGGACGTGCGCGTCGACCACTCGTTCGATCGTCATGCTCTGCTCCTCTCGTTGGTGCCCGCCACGATCACGCGCAGGGTGTCGTCGACCCATGGCGGCAGCTCCGGCCCGCCGAACGAGACGGACGCCTCGGGGTGCGGGTGGCTGCGCAACCCGATCCAGTCGTCGGTGGCGACGAGCTCGGCACCCGAGAGCGCGCCGGCGTCGTCGGCGCCGACCAGGTAGGCCGCGAGCTCGCCGACGGTCGTTGTGCGCGAGTCGGCGTCGGTCTCCACGCCGATGGCGAAGGCGTCGGTCTGGATGTCGGTGACGAGGTGCGCGGCCCGGGAGAGCTGCGCGGCCGCTTGCGCGCGGCTCCGGCCACCAGAGGTCGCGGCGTCGGTCACGGTGACGATGCGCATCGGTCGACCCGACTCGCGGGCGTGGTCGCTCACGGCCCGCACCCACGCCACGTCGCGAAGGATCGCGTCGACGATCCCGCCGTGCTCGTCGAGCACCTGCTCCCAGTCGCTCCCGGCGCGGCTCGGCGTCGCCCCGGTGCGAGCCACCACGAGCGCATCGACGTCGCCGGCGTGGCGCGCGGTCTGCCGGAGCTGCTCGGCAGCACCGACGAAGTCGCTCGCGGGCGCACCCGCGCCGATCCCGACCACCTTCACGCCCCGCGACGCCAAGGCGTTGCCAATTCCCGACTCCCACTGCGGATCGTCGCTGACCACCAGGCACGTGCGGGCCCCGGCCGACGCCGCTCCCGACGTCGGTGCGCCCTCGTCGAACACCGCCTCGAAGCGGCCGTTGCTGGCGCCGTTGGTCGCCTGCGTGGTCTCGGCCGGCACGAACGCGGCCGGCATGACGACATCGAGCACGTGCGCGAGGTCGGCCACACCACTGGTCCGCGCCACCTCGAGCTCCCGGGGCGGCACGATGCGCGCCACTTCGGAGCCGTTGGAGAAGATGATGTTGCCCGAGCTCCACGCGAAGGCGTCGCTGCCGAGGTACGCACCCACCGGACCGATCTGCTCGGGCGACGGCATCGCGGCGATGGCCAACGACAGCCCACCGGTCTGGCTCTGGTCGCCCGCGGACTCGGCGGATCCGGAAGCGTTCGCGGGTGCCTGCTGCCGCAGGCCCGAGGTGACCATGCGGGTCGCCGCGATCGGCGAGAGCGCGTTCACCGTGACCCCCGGCGGCGGCACCTGGCCGAGCTGCCAGGTGAGGGCGGCGACCGCGCGCTTGGCGCAGCTGTAGGCACCCGCGTTCGCGGGGCGCCACCCCGAACCCGACGTGACGCCGAGGATCCGGCCCCGTCCGGCCGCCGCCATGATCGGCAGCGCCGAGCGCAGCACGTTGAGGTATCCATCGAGGTGCACGCTGAGCACCGACGCCCAGGCCTGCTCGTCGCCCTCGGCGAAGCCCGAGGGACGGCTGATCCCCGCAACGTTGATGACCGCGTCGAGGCCTCCGAACTCGTCGACGAGGCCCGCGAAGAGCGCCTCGATCGCGGCTGCGTCGGTGACGGACGTGTTCGCCGCCCGCGCCGCGCCCCGGCCGCGACGATGCGGTCGGCCGTCGTCTCAGCGGGCGCGGCGTCCTGTCCGAGTCCGTCGACGGTCACGCCCGGATCGACGGTGACGACGAAGGCCCCGCTCCGCCCGACGGCTTCGGCGATGGCGGCGCCGATGCCGGCCCCGCCGCCCGTCACCACGACGACCTCCTGGCGATCAGTGCGGTTGCTGTCAGCTGCCATGGCTGTTTCCTTTGGGGTCGTCGGATGGGTTGGAGGGTCCCGACAGGTACGTCGCCTCGATCTCGTCGATGCGTCCGTGCACCTCCTCGCCCGTGCCGCTCATGACGATGCGACCGCGCTGCATCACGTACACGCGGTCGGCGATGTGGAGCGCCTGGCGGACGTGTTGCTCGACGATGAGGATGCCGGTCGAACGCTCGGTCGCGACGTCGCGCACGGTCTGGAGCAGACGCTTCACGATGACGGGCGCGAGGCCGAGCGACAGCTCGTCGACGAGCAGCAGAGCCGGGTTGCGGGCCACCGCGCGTGCGAGCGTCAGCATCTGTTGCTCGCCGCCCGACAGCAGGCCGGCGGTCCGCCCCAGCAACGGCTCGAGCTCGGGGAAGAGGGCGATCGCATCGTCCTTGCTGACGCCCGCGACGCGGAGGTTCTCCTCGGTGGAGAGCTGCATGAAGACGGAGCGCTCCTCGGTGACGAAGCCCATGCCCTGGCGAGCCCGCCGGAACAGCGGTGCCTTGGTCGGCGTGCCGTGGAACACGACCTCACCGGCGATCGACGGAAGTTCGCCCGCGAGCGTCAGCAGCGTGGTCGTCTTGCCCGCGCCGTTCGGTCCGATGAGCGCGACGACCTCGCCGCGTTCGACGCGCAGGTCGACGTCGCGCACCACCGCGACCGCGCCGTAGCCGGCCGCGAGGCCGCGACACTCGAGCAGCGGGCCTGCCGTCGCGTTCATGTCGGCTCCTCGCCGGCCAGCTCGCTGACCAACGGCTCTGCGTCAGCGGTCGGGCTCTCCTCACCGAGGTACGCGGCGATGACGGCCGGGTCGTTGCGGATCTCGGCGGGTGTGCCCTCGGCGATCTTGCGCCCGAAGTCCATCACCACGATCCGGTCGCACACGCCGAGCACGAGCTCCACGTCGTGCTCGATCAGCAGCACGGCCATGCCCGATCGGTCGGCGAAGCGCCGCACGAGCGCGCCGAGCTCGCCGGTCTCGTTGTCGTCGAGGCCGGCGGCGGGTTCGTCGAGCAGGAGCACCGACGGCGCCGATGCCGTCGCGCGGGCGATGCCCACGAGGCGGCGCCGGCCGTAGGGAAGCTCACCCGGCAGACGATCGAGATCCGCTTCCAGGCCGAACTCGCGAGCGCTGCTCACCGCGGTGGCCGGGAGCGCAGGCCGTGCGGGCCAGACGAGGTCGCGAAGACCCGGAGGCCGTGGTGCGGAGCTCCGGCGCCGGCGTGCAGGTTCTCCGCCACCGAGATCTCCTCGAAGAGCTCGAGCGACTGGAACGAACGGCGGACCCCGGCGTGCGGCACGACGCGCGGGACTCCACGACCGTCCGGTCATGGGGGTGCCGTTGAGGAGCACACGACCCGAGCTCGGCTTGGTGAACCCGGTCAGGGCGTCGACGATCGTGGTCTTCCCCGCGCCGTTCGGGCCGATCAACCCGACGACCTCGCGGCGGCGCAACGCGGAAGCTCACGCCGTCGACGGCGACGACCGCGCCGAACCGCACCGTGAGGTCTTCGATGTCGAGGGTCGCCGGCGCCACCTCGCTGGGGACGGTGTCGACGAGGCCCTCGCGTGGCGGAGTGCGTCGGTAGCGGAGCCGCAGCTTGCCGATGCCGCGCTCGTCGTTGAGCACGACACTGGCGATGCCGTTGGGGTTCAGGATCACGATCAGGATCAGCGTGACGCCGCCGATCGTGATCAGCCACGAGCCGAGGTCGATCCAGTCGAGTGGGATCGAGCCCAGCCCGCCCGGCGCGAGGTTGCCGCCGAACACCGCGCCCAGCACCCAACCCACGCCGCCGGCGACCGCGTTGCCGACGGTGTTGATCGACTGGAACGGGTCGTAGCGGGTGTAGACGACGGTCGAGTCCTTGAACGCGAGCAGGATCCCGGCGAACGACGCGATCGCGGCTCCGACGCTGAAGGCGTAGAGCTTGGCGCCGAACACGCTGATGCCGAGCGATGCCGCCGGCGCGCTCGTTGTTCCGCACCGCGATGAGCCTCCGTCCGGAACCGGAGCGCCGGAGGTTGGCGACCATCAGCGCGGCGATCACGAAGACGCCGAGGCACACGACGAGGTAGCGGTCGGGATGATCAGCGGCGCTGACGTCCCACCCGAACACCGAGACGCGACCGACGGTCGTCACCGAACCGAAGTCGCCGGTGAAGTACTGGTTGCTGAACACCACCTGCTGCACCGCGAACCCCAGTCCCAGTGTCACGACCGCCAGGTTCACGCCTCGGGTGCGCAGCGCGGGGATCGCGAACACCGTGCCGACGAGGATGGCGAAGACCACGCCGGCGAGGAACGCCAACTCGGCCGGCCAGTTCTCTTGGCCGACGAGTCGCGACGCGACCAGTGCACCGAGTCCCCCGATCGCATATTGCGCGAGCGAGAGCTGACCGGCGTAGCCGGTGAGGACGACGATCGAGAGGATGAAGACGCCGACGATCAGGGTCGTGTAGACCGCGGTCGACCACTTCGCGTCGAACGCGAACCCGTTGAGGAGCAGCAGTCCGCCGACGACCACGACGAGGAACCAGCGCGTCACGACGCCGCTGCCGAGATCGGGGAGCCGCTCGAGGACGTGGCTGCGCAGCGGGAGCGCCTTGCCGCGCACGACGAGGACGACGACGATCACGACGAACGGGAGCGCGCGTTGGAGTCCGGTCGCGCCGTTCTCGATCCCCAGGGTGTCGTGCAAGAACGTCGAGATGTCGCTCGAGTACGTGAGCACCTCGGTCTCGGCGATCCCGAGCGCGATGCCACCGAGCAACGTCAACGGGAACGAGCTGAAGCCGCCGATCAACGCGACCGCGAGCGCCGAGACCGTGACGACGATCGTGAACACGGTCAGGCTCAGCCCGGCGTTCGGGGCGAGAAGGATGCCGGCGAAACCCGCGGTCGCGCCGCCGATCGCCCAGGTCACCGAGGCCAACAGGTTCGGTGACCATCCGAGGGCCGACACCGCCCGCTCGTTCTCCGCACTCGCGGAGATCGCCAGCCCGATGCGGGTGAACCGGGTGAAGGCCCACAGCGCGAAGGTGAGCACGATCGCGATGCCGAGCAGGAACAGACGGTCCTCCTGCACCACCACCCGGCCCATCGCGCCGTCGAACCCGAACCACCCGTGCAGCGTGTAGTTGTGGGTGGGCAGGAACTGGTCGATCTGGTGGAAGTCGTTGTCCCAGAGCTTCTGGCCGGCCAGGCCCTGGAGGACGATCAGGACCCCGAGCGTGGCGACCAGGCGAACCAGGGGCGCGGCCTCGCGCATGAACCGCAAGATCCCGTTCTGGATGACGATGCCGAGCAGTCCGGCGAACAGCACCGCGACCGGGATCGCCGCCCCCACCGGCCAGCCGTGATCTCCGACCAACGTCAGGAAGCAGAAGTACGCGGCGAACATCGCGATCGCGCCGTGCGCG
This sequence comes from uncultured Actinomycetes bacterium, assembly GCA_963835985.1. GTDB lineage: Bacteria > Actinomycetota > Acidimicrobiia > IMCC26256 > DASPTH01 > DASUAS01. The sequence goes on from CAWIHV010000006.1 coordinate 582,393, forward strand.
AAGTTCACGATCCCGGACCCGCGGTAGATGAGCACGATGCCCTGCGCGAGCAGCGTGTACGCCGCACCCGCCCCGAGTCCGAGGATCGCGAACTGAACTGCTTGCGCCACGACCGCTCAGATGTTCGTCAAGATGCCGTCACGGGGCAACTCACTTGATGTACTGCGTGACGTCGACGGGTGTCTTGTTGGTGACGATGTTCTTGCCGTCGAACCGCGAGATGTACACGTAGTGGTTCGAGCTCGACTTGAACACGCTGAAGCCAGGCGTCGACGGCGTCCAGGGCGGCGTGAGTCCCAGGAGGTCGACGTCCTTCGCGGACTTCAGCGCGCCGATCACCGTCTCCGGCGTGAAGGAGTCGAGCGACTTGGTGACGTTCACGAACCCGAGCGTCGACATCCAGGGCCCGAAGTCGGCGGCCTTGAGCTTCGCCTTGCTGAGGGAGCTCTTGCCCGACGCCTTCATGTCGGCGAAGTACCGCTTCAGCCCCGGGAAGGCCTTGGTGTTCGCCTGGTTCGGATACGGGAACGAATCCGAGAGCACCGTGCCCTTCGTGATCGCGGGGTACTTCCGGAGCGTCTCGAGCTTGAACGAGCCCGGGTTGCCACCGAGCGGAACCTTGGCGTTGAGTTGCGCCATCGCCCCGATCAGCTGCGTCGTGACCGCGTCGGTGTGGGAGATGAGCACCGCCTGCGGGTTCTCCTGCTGGATCTGGGCGATGTACGGCGCGTAGTCGGTGGAACCGGTCGCGACCGCCACGTCACAGATGATGTCCACGCCGATCGCCGTGAACGACGGCGCGAGGAAGCCCTTGAACGTGGCACCCGTGGGTGCATCGGTCCGCATGAGGCAGATCTTGGTGTTGCCGTCTTCCTTGAACCCGACGGCGGTACCGAGGTACGCGGCGATGACGCCGGCCGAGATCGGGTACGAGACCGCCGACCCGAACTCCGAGATGTCGGTCCCGCCGATCCCGATGCGCGGGATCCCGGCGGCGAGGAGGACGTCGTTCACCCCGGACGGGTTGTTGAAGGTCAGGTCGTTGAGGGTGGCGACGACGCCGTCGTCGACCATCTGGTGTGCGCAATCCACCTCGCCGTTGGCGTCGCCCTTGCTGTCGCAGATGTCGGCCTCGAGCTTGGCGTGGTTCACCCCCACCCCACCGCGCTTGTTGAAGGCCGCGACCGAGGCGAGGAGGGCGTCCTTGATCTCCGGCGACGAGGCGAGCGGGCCGGTCAGCGAATAGATCATCCCGACCTTCACCGGCGGCGCCGAGGAGCTCCCCGACTGCACCGACCCGGAGGCCGCACTGAACGGGATCGCCACCGCGGCGACCAGCACGCAGAGCACACCCAACCGACCCTTCGTACCCATGGTTCCCCCCACGGTGATGGCCGCGTCGGCGGCCCCGAACTCGGTACGTCGCGCACCCTACGGTCGACGTCTCGGTGATGTCAAAGATGCAGAAGATAGAGCGAACACGCGTACTCTAGGGACACCCTTCCCCCTGGAGGCGCGTCCGGTGACAGTCCGCGGTCAGTTCGCCCAGCCGAGCGTCGCCGAGCTCGTGGCCGACGCCATCCGGGCGCAGATCGTCGCGGGAACGCTGCCCGATGGCAGCATGCTCCCGAAGCAGGAGCAGCTCATCGACGAGTTCAAGGTGTCGCGCCCGTCGTTCCGCGAGGCGTTGCGCATCCTCGAGAGCGAGGGACTCATCTCGGTGCGGCGAGGCAACGTCGGCGGCGCGCAGGTGCACGCCCCCACCCCGGAGAACGCGGCCCGGACGCTCGGGCTCGTCCTCCAGGCCCGCAACGTCGCGCTCGACGATCTCGCCGCCGCCCTCGACGTCATCGAACCCGCGTGCGCGGCGCACTGCGCGCAGCGGGCCGATCGCAACGTCTCGCTGGTACCCAAGCTGCGCGAGTTGAACGTCCGGTGCGCGGCGGTCGAGCTCCCGGACATGGCGGGCGCGGCGGTCATGTTCCAGGAGTTCCACCAGGCGATCATCGACGGCTGCGGCAACGCGACGCTGGTGATCGTCGTCGGCGCGCTCGAGAGCTTGTGGTCGTTGCACAAGCAGGCGTGGGCCGACTACGCGGAGGACGTCGGCGCGGAGCCGGAGCCGAACCTACGCGGCGAGCGTGGTCGCCGCCCACGAGGAGATCACCGACGCGATCGAAGCGGGTGACGCTGGGCGCGCGCACCAGTTGGTGACCGCGCACCTCGCGACGGTCTCACCGATGGTGCTCGACCATCGTGCGCCCCGCATCGACATGACGGGAGCGCGCGCGTGACCTTCGATCCGGCGACGGTGAGGGCGAAGTACGAGGCCGAACGCGACAAGCGCATGGTCGAAGGGCGGGCGGCGATCCACGACTTCCACGACGACGCCGTGGCGAAGTACCGCGAGGATCCGTTCACGCCAGTCGCTCCCCGAGACCCCGTCGACGAAGACGTCGAGGTGGCGATCGTCGGCGCGGGCATTGCGGGCGTCGTCACCGGTGCGCAGCTGCGCAAGCGCGGGATCGAGTCCCTTCGGATGATCGACCAGGCGGGCGGGTTCGGCGGGACCTGGTACTGGAACCGCTACCCAGGCGTCATGTGCGACGTCGAGTCGTACTGCTACATGCCCATGCTCGAGGAGATGGAGTACATCCCAAAGAAGCGCTACGCGCAGGGCGAGGAGATCCGCGAGCACGTCGAGGCGATCGCGCAGCGGTTCCGCCTCGTCGAGTCCGCACTGTTCCACACCGGGGTGCAGCACACCGAGTGGGACGACGGCTGCTCGCAATGGGTGCTCCACACCGATCGCGGCGACGTGGTCCGGGCGAAGTACCTGATCATGGCGGTCGGCATCCTGAACCTCATGAAGATCCCGGTCATCGAAGGGATGGAGTCGTTCGCCGGCGCCGCGTTCCACACCGCGCGCTGGGACTACGGGTACACGGGCGGATCGCAGGAAGATCCGCGCATGACCGGGCTCGCCGACAAGCGGGTCGGCGTCATCGGCACCGGCGCGAGCGCGATCCAGGCCATCCCACCGTTGGCCGAATCGTCGAAGCACCTGTACGTCTTCCAGCGCACGCCGGCCGCGGTCGGGGTGCGCGGCGACCGTCCGACCCACGACGAGTTCGCGGCGAGTCTGCAGCCGGGTTGGCACCGAGCGCGCAACGAGAACTTCCAGGCAGTGATGATCGGGCAGCGGGTCGACGTCGACCTCGTGGACGACGGCTGGTGTCACCACTTCGCGCGCATCAACAACCAACCGTTCGAAGCCGGCACGTCGATGGAGGAGTACATGCTCCAGGTCGACGAGTTCGACTACGGAGTGATGGAGCAGCACCGAGAGCGGATCCGGGAGACGATCACCGACCCGGCTCGCGCGGATCTGCTGATGCCGTACTACAAGTACAGCTGCCGTCGGCCGCTCTTCCACGACGCGTTCCTGCCGTCGTTGAATCGTGACAACGTCACCGTCGTCGACTGCCCGGTTGGGATCGACCGCATCACCGAGCGCGGCGTGGTGGTCGACGGGCACGAGTACGAGCTCGACTGCATCGTGTACGCGACCGGCTTCGAGCCCGAGGTGACGCCGTTCCCCCGCCGGGCCGGTCACGAGATCATCGGACGCAGCGGGAGGACGATCGCCGACAAGTGGGGCGAAGGTGCCGCCACGCTCTTCGGGTTGATGACGTCCGGATTCCCGAACATGTTCTTGATGCCGTGTCCCGGCCAACAGGCCGTGGTCACCGTGAACTACACGCTGCTCGCCGAAGTCGGCGCCGAATTCGTCGCGGCAACGATCGCGGCACTCGACGCGGAAGGCGTCGATGCGTTCGACGTGACCGAGGAGGCCGAGGCCGACTGGGTGCAGCGGGTCATGACCGATTCCATGGCCAAGGCTCCCCCGGCCGGCGGAGTGCCCTGCACGCCGGGGTCGCGGATGTTGTTCGACGACGACGGGAACATGGTGCTGCTCGATCCGCACGCGGGCACGTACGGAGGCGGGTTCGGCGACTACTTCGGTTATCGCGACATGCTCAGCGAGTGGAGCGAGCGCGGCGACTTCGCCGGCCTGAGCTTGCAGCGCGCCGCGTCGACCTGAGCAACGTTCCTGGCTTCGCGCTGAGGACTGCCTTACGATCGCGCTCGTGCCGTTGTACATGGATCGACACGACGTGCCGGGCACAACCGCTGAAGAGATCGCGGCCGCGCACTCGCAAGACGTCGGCGTGCAATCCGGTCACGGGGTTCGGTTTCTGACGTACTGGTTCGAGCCCGAAACCGGGGCGGTGTTCTGTCTGGCCGAGGGGCCGAACATCGAATCGGTCGAGCAGGTTCACCGCGAGGCACACGGCCAGCTTGCCGGCAACATCATCGAAGTGGAGCCCGGACCGGTCCAGGCGTTCTTCGGGTTCCTTCCCGAGCATCCCGTCGGGGAGCCGTACACGGCATCGGCGGTGCGGGCCGTGCTCTTCACCGACATCTGCGGTTCGACGGAGATGACCGAACGACTCGGGGACGATCAGGCGATCGCGCTCCTCCATGAACATGACGAGATCGTGCGTGACGCTCTCTCGATGCACGACGGGCGGGAGGTGAAGCACACCGGCGATGGCATCATGGCCTCGTTCACGTCGGTGTCGAGTGCGGTCGAAGGTGCGATCGCGATGCAACAGCGGCTCGCCGCTCGAGGAGAGCGTTCTGACGCCGCTCTCGATGTGCGCATCGGCATCAGCGCAGGTGAGCCGGTGAGCGAACATGACGATCTCTTCGGAGCTGCAGTGCAGCTCGCGGCGCGCCTCTGCTCGTCCTCGAACCCTCGAGGTATCACGGTGTCGGTGGCAGTGCGAGAGCTCTGCATCGGCAAGCGGTTCGAGTTCGAACCCCGCGGCCCGATCGCCCTCAAGGGCTTCTCCGAACCCATGCACGTCTACGAGGTGCACTGGCAGTAGTCGCGCCTGAGTGGCGGGGGACACGGACGCACGAAGTCGCTTGTCACCTGCCGCAGCCGACTCTTCAATGGAAGGCAAGCTCTGCGGGCAGTCAGGTCACCGATCGGGCGGCCGTGATGAACGACCCGGAGAACGTCTTCCATGTCAACCAGAACATCCGACCGGCCGTGTGACGGTCGCGGCGACTGGTCAGCGACCGCTCCCGTCGCGAACGTCGGCGACAACCTCACGGATTGCCGCTATCACGAGTTGCGGTGAATACAGGTAGATGTTGTGGCCGCTGTTGGTCGCGGTCACCTGCTTCGCGTCAAGGCCCGCAGCCAGGAGCTCCTGGCCGACGAGCCAGTCCTCGAACGTGACACTGGCGTCCGCGTCAACCGGCCGGAGGTCGGCGCGGAGCGCCTTGTCGGCGGTGAGCACGATCGACGGGATCGGGTGCAGCGGCGGTGCCGCGTCGAGCTTCGCCATCGCGTCCGCGATCTCGACGCTCTCCTGGCCGGGGGCCGCGATCCGATTCATCTGGTCCCAGACGGCGAGCTTGTCGGCGCTGGCTGCGCGCTCGATGTACGACGAACCCGCGTCGACCATGACGAGCCCGCCGACCTCCTCGGGGTACCTGCGGGCGAACAGCTCGGCGACGAACCCGCCGTAGGAGTGCGCGACGAGCACGAAGGGCTCGGGTGCATCGATCTGGTCGAGCACGCGGTGGAGATCGCTCACGTCGTCGTCGACGGAATGGGGCTGCTGACGCGGCGTGGACGTGTCCTTCCCTTCGGTGCGCGTGTTCGGGCGGTCGTACGAGCACACGCGCGTCCGACGCGCGATCGTCGGATACACAGCCTGCTTGCTGTCGTGGATGTTCCCTTTGCCGGCCAGGACCTCATCCGTCGCGAGGTCGCGCACCGGGTCGGTCGCGTCCAGCACCTGGTGCCAGTCGCGCGCACCATTGCCTTTTCCCGGGATGAGCACCACGGTCGGTGAGCCCTTGCCGCGGCACTCGACGTAGATCTCACGACCAGGCGCGACCTCGACACGGCCCGAGAAGTTCCGGCCCTGCGTCGATCGGTCGTCCCGTGCCGCGGCGACGGAAGGCATCGCCACGAAGGCGATCACGCAGAGCACGATCGCCCACCGCGCGCCACGTGTCGCGACGCGCACCGAGGTCAGGCGGACCAGTCGACGAGAACCACAGGAGGCGGCGCGTCGGACGGTGCACTCAGGTCGACGCCGGTCACGTCAAGGACCTGACCGCGAAACCACACCATGAATTCGGAGTCGTTGGTCGCGAGGTCGGCGAACGCCTTCTCCACATCGCCCTCGAACCACACGAGCATGAAGCTCCCCATCGGGGTCTCCTGCACCGCCCACGTCTCCCGGGTGTTTCCAGCTCGCGCATGGTGCGCTGCGAACTCGGCTCGCCGAGGCCCCACCGTTTCGGCCGCGAACGCGCGGGCATCCTCCTCCTTGCCGGCCTGGATCGGAAACATCCCGTTGAACACACCCATGTCAGTCCCCTCGCTGTCGAAGTCGGACAGATGGTAAGTCAGGCTCAGCTCGGGAGTGGTATGAATCGCTTCAGCTTGCCGCTCCCCTGTCGCGGGAGTGCGTCCACGGTCTCGATCGCGACGCGAGGTTCGGCGAGGCCGAGCGCGGTGAGCGCTCCGGTGATCGCCGCTTGGAGTGCTCGGACGTCGACCGGTGCCGTCGTCACGATCCGGATGGTCGCACCGCGGCGCGTCTGGCGCACCTGGTACTCGATGACGGCGGGCTGCCGCCCGAGCGCGGAACGGAAGAGGTGGGGGTGGACGCTCAGTCCGTCTGCGTATTCGAAGACGTCGTCGAGACGACCTTGTGGATCTTCGATCCGCCGAAAGGTCGACCCGCACGGGCACGGCCCGTCGATCAAGGTGACCTGGTCGGTGATCTCGTAGCGGATCAGCGGTTGGGTGTGGTTGTAGAGGTTGGTGACGAACACTCGATGCGAGAGCGTGCCGGGTCCGACCGGTCGCCCATCCTCGTCGACCGCTTCGAAGATGCACAGGTCGTCGGGCAGGTGGATGCCGTGGCTGCAGCAACCGGTGAAGACGCCCTCGGACATGGCGTAGCCGTTCGCGACCGGTGCACCCCAGGTCTCGTGGATCACCTCACGGACCTCGGGTCCGAGCGGCTCTGAGATCGCGACGATGCGCCGCGGCGTGATGCGCAGTCGCCCACTCCGGACTTCCAGGGCCAGACGCGGGAGGAATGAGCTGTAGCTCATCAGCACCGTCGGTTGCAGGTCGTTGAGCCCGGCCACGATCGTCTCGAGTGGCAGACTGACAGGGAAGAGGTGCCGCGCGTTGTCTCCGGACGAGAATGTCTTGCTGAGCGCGGCAGAGATGTGTGTCGGGCTCGACGCCGCCACCACCGCGATGACGCGTGGCACTCCGGCGAGGGTCGGGTCTCGTGTCCAGTCCCGGGTCTGGAAGCGAACGTTGGACGCGTAGCACGTCGCCCACGCGTCCCAGTCGTAGACGTAGACGCCTCTCGTACCGGACGAGCCGCCGGAGGCCACGACCTGGAACTCGCCCAACAGGTGGTCGCCGGGGCTGCGATCGAGGTGCTCCTCGCACAGGTCTCTGGTGAGGCGTGTGTCGGTCACCACCGCGTCGAAGTTGTCCATCAGGTCGGTCTTGGTCATCACCGGTAGCTCGACGATGTCGCGCACAGACAGTGCGGCGACGTCGATGTGCTCGAGTCGCTGGCGATGCCACGACGACCGTTTCACCGCCGCGGTGAGCAGGGCTCGGAGCGTGACCGAACGCTCCTCTTCGAGGCGGGCGAACGACCAATCGATGCGGGAGACGTACTCGGGAACCAACCGCTCGACGGTCGCAACATGGCGGTCCCTGAGCAACTGCCTCGTGTCCTGCGAGCTTCCGCGATCGTCCACGAAGCCGACTGCCCCTTCTCACGACGCGTTCCAGTATCCCCCACCAACGGGCGGCCCTCCCTCAGTGCTCAGCGATAGTCCACCGAACATCACCTACACCTGCCGAGGATCAAAAGCGCATAAGCTTCGGCTTTGGGCACATTGCCCCAATGCAAACGGTTGCCGCCGGTCCCGGTGGCGGAAGCGGTGCTTCATGCGCACGCACACCTACCGATTGCCTTCACTGTGGATCGGCGTCGCCCTCACGGGTGTGCTGATCCCGGCCGTGTCGACGACACCTGCGATCGCACACGCCGCCACCCGCGCCGCGGGCGTGCCGTCACCACCCGGCGATCTCTACAAACCGCCCCACCCGCTCCCGCATGCGCCGCCCGGCACGCTGATCTGGGCCAAGAAGGTCAAGGGGCTCAAGCTCAATCCACCATCGACCATCTGGCAGATCCTCTACCACTCGCAGAGTCGCACCGGTCACGACATCGCGGTGTCGGGCTTCGCCATCGTTCCCACGGCACCCGCGCCGGACGGCGACCGACCCGTCTACGCCTGGGCGCACGGCACTGCAGGTCCTCAAGCACGTGCCGAGTGCCGGCGACCTCACGCGGATGCTCGAGGAGAACTCGCCGGGGGCGATCACGCCGCACGTCCCGGTGTTCATCGCCGTCGGCGACCGCGATGAGCAAGTTCCCCCAACGCTCTCCGAGCGGCTCGCCGAGAAGTACTGCGCCAGCGGTGCCGCCCTGACCCGGCACGTCTATCCAGGACAAGACCACGACGGCGTCATCGATGCCGCCAACGACGACGTCCTTGCCTTCGTCACCGCACGATACGAGCAGGAACCCGCACCCAGCGACTGCAGTGTCGCTTCACCGTGAGAGGACACCGTGATCACGGACCGCATCGACCCGCCCGAGTTGTTGAAGATTCCCGAGATCGTGAACGTGTCGATCGCGACCGGCACGCGCGTGATCCACATCTCTGGTCAGACCTCGGTTGACGTCGAGGGGAAGGTGGTCGGATCGACACACCTCGATCAGAGTCGAGTCGCGTTCCGCAACGTGCTGATCGCGCTCGAGGCAGCTGGTGCAACGCTCGACGATGTCGCCAAGTTCAACATCTACATGGTCGACTACAGCTGGGAGGCGCTCGAGGCGCTGCTGGCGGCCGCCAAAGAGGTCTTCGGCGATGCGTACCCGGTCACCGCGAGCACACTCGTCGGCGTGGTGTCGCTCTGGCTTCCCGACCTCTTGGTCGAGGTAGACGCCGTCGCCGTCATCTGAGCCCACGCCCTCAACTCTCCGTGGCGCGCCAGCGTTCACGCAAGGCGCGGTGGAGGACCTTGCCGGACGCGGTCCGCGGCATGTCTGCAGCGGCGACGAAGGCAACCGACCTCGGCGACGGTGAGCACCGAACTCATGCCTCGGCTCGCGTCTGCCCGGTTGCATCCGACCCGCCCGCGCATGACAGACGCTACGTGGGGTGCGCTCGTCGAGCAACGGCTGAGTGAAGCCGCCCGAGCGCTGCCGGAAGTACCAGACTCTGTCGGTGAGTGCTGTTGCGGTCATCGCCGTCGGGATGGCACTGGCGTTCGCGTTCACCAACGGGTTGCACGATGCAGCCAACGCGATCGCGACGCTCGTCGCGACGCGAGCGGCACGCCCCGGTCCCGCCGTCGCGCTCGCAGCACTGGGCAATGTGATCGGACCGCTCATCCTCGGCGCGGCAGTCGCCGACACCATCGCCGGGATCGTCACCGTTCCCAACGACGAGATGGTGTTCGTGTTGGGCGCGGCCCTGACTGGTGCGGTGGCGTGGAACGGGATCACGTGGTGGCGGGCCCTGCCGTCGAGTTCCGGTCACGCATTGCTGGGCGGGTTGGTCGGCGCAGCTCTCGCTGAGGGTGGGACCGGTGCGGTGAACTGGGGCGGGTTCGATGGGATCAAGCCGGTCGGTGTGCTGGGCGTGATGGCGGTGATGGCGTTGGCACCGATCGTCGGACTTCTGGCGGGCCTGGTGGCGAACCGATGGGCGCGACGTGTCGCTCGCCGTGCCACGATTCGTGCGAGGGGTCCGGTGCGCGTCGGGCAGTGGACGATGTCCGGCGGTCTTGCGTTGACCCATGGAGCGAATGATGCACAGAAGTCGATCGGAGTCGTGGCTGCGCTGCTCTTGGCCGCGGGTGAGACGTCGCACCTTGCCGCGCCGGTGTGGGCCGAGCTCGCGTGCGGTGTCGCGCTCACCGCGGGCACCACGCTCGGCGGATGGCCGATCGTCCGTACGATCGGTCGACGCATCACTCGGCTGCGACCGCTCGACGCGCTGTCGAGCCAGACGGGGTCCACTGCCGTGCTCTTCGGAGCATCGGTCATCGGTGCGCCGGTCAGCACCACACAGGTGGTCGCGTCGTCGGTGGTCGGTGTCGCGGGTGGGAGGCGACGCTGGCGTCACGTGCATTGGCCGCTCGTACGGGCAATGGCGCTCGCCTGGCTGGTGACGATCCCCGCCTCGGCCGCGATTGCGGCTCTCGCCCTGCTGCCTTGGAGGTGGCTCTCGTGACCAAGCACTGGTTCCTGCCCAAGAACCCCGATCTCCTCGGCCTGCTCTGCGAACAGTCCGCGATCACGGTGGACGGGATGCGCGCGCTGGTCGCCTGGGGTGCCGACAGCCCGGCGCCGGTGACGAGGTGCGGGCGTGCGAGCACCGCGCCGACGACAAGAAGCGCCAACTCTGGCGCGAGCTGCGTGACGCGTTCTCGCCACCGATTGACGCAGAAGACCTCTACTCCCTCTCGTCTGATCTCGACGAAGTGCTCAATGCCGCCAAGAACCTCGTCCGCGAGTTCGAAGTGATGGAACTCACGCCAGACACTGCGACTCACGAGATGACCCTGCTGCTCGCCGAAGCCACGCAGCACCTGGCCGACGCGTTCGCGCGACTCGGAAAGGAAGAAGGCGACGCGACCGAATGCGCCGACGCTGCGATCAAGAGCGCACGCCGCGTGGAACACGTCTACCGAGCAGCAATGTCCACACTGCTCGAGATCAACGACCTTCGCGAAGTCATGGCGTGGCGCGAGGCGTACCGGCGACTGTCCCGCATCGGCGATCACATTCACGCCGTGGCCGATCGTGTCTGGTACGCAGTCGTGAAAGAGGGATGAGGTCGCCACCGCATCGGCGCGATGCTCGCTCTCGCGCGTCTCACTGACGATCGGGAGTGCGGCCGCTGAGCCTGTAGCTCATCACGTCAGATCACTCTGGCTCAGACTCCCCGCCGACCTCCAGGGGCACGACCTGCCCGAACAGCCGGTGGGCTGTGTACGCGGCCTCCTCTGGTCCGTAGTACTGCACCGGCTTCCGGGGATGATCCGTCTCAGGCGTGTCGAAGATGCGCCGACATCACCCACGCCCCACCCGCGGTGCAAGCACGAGCGCACACTCTCAGGTGGTGGCATCCTGGGGGTGGGTGGGTGATGTGTCGAGTCTGACTCGGGGGGGTCTGCTCATGACGGTCAACATCGGTGACCTGCTGCGCCGACGCGCCCATCTCGCTCCGAACACCGAGGCGCTCGTCGAGCCGGCGACTGGTCGTCGGCTGACCTACCGCGAGCTCAACGCCCGCGCCAACCGCGTCGCCAACGGCCTGCGCGGGATCGGTGTGAGCGAGGGAGATCGTGTCGCCCTCCTCCTGATGAACGGCGCTGAGTTCGTCGAGTCGTTCTACGCCGTCGCCAAGATCGGTGCCGTCAACGTGCCGCTCAACTGGCGTCTCGTCCCGGACGAGCTGGAGTTCATCCTCGCCGACGCCGGCGCGACGGTGCTCGTGTACGGGGCCGAGTTCGCCGTGGCTGCCGACGAGCTCCGGTCGCGCGGGGATGCGACGGCGATCGAGCACTGGATCCAGGCAGGCGGTGACGGTGCCGACGGCGCGGTCGACTACGACGACTGGCTCGGCGCGCAATCGGACGCCGAGCCCGAGTTGGCCGGAGGGGACGACGACCTGCTGTTCATCATGTACACGAGCGGTACCACGGGACCGCCGAAGGGCGTCATGCACACCCACGAAACGGTGATGTGGGCGATCCAGACGGTCAACAGCACCGCCGACTTCCAGGTCCACGACAGGTTTCTCAACTCGTTGCCGATGTTCCACGTCGGAGCGCTGACACCGAGCCTGTGCGTGACGTACCGGGGGCTGACGCTCGTCGCGATGCGCTCCTTCGACCCGAACGACGCGTGGAAGCAGATCGAGGACGAGCGGATCACCACCACGCTGTTGGTTCCGGCGATGCTGCAATTCATGCTCGGCGTGTACGACGCGGAACGACACCGCACCTCCGCGCTGCGGTGGGTGATGAGCGGCGCCGCGCCGGTGCCGCTCGAACTGATCAAGACCTACGAGTCGATGGGCATCGAGATCCACCAGGTGTACGGGCTCACCGAGACGTGCGGACCGGCGTGCCTGATCACCCATGAGGATGCGCTCTCCCGCGCTGGCTCGACGGGGCGTTCTTTCTTCCACACCGATGTACGCGTCGTGCGCGAGGACGGGTCGGACTGCGATCCGGGCGAGCCCGGAGAGGTGCTCGTCCGCGGGTCGCACATCATGACCGGCTACTGGAATCGCCCGGAAGCCACCGCCGAGGCGATCGTCGACGGCTGGCTGCACACCGGTGACGTGGCGACCATGGACGCCGACGGCTTCGTCACCATCATCGACCGCACCAAGGACATGCTGATCTCCGGCGGCGAGAACGTGTATCCCGCCGAGATCGAGAACGTCCTCCTCGGTCATCCGGCGATCACCGACGCGGCCGTCATCGGCGTGCCGTCCGCGAGGTGGGGTGAATCCCCACTCGCCGTTGTCGTCGTCTCCGACGACGACGTGTCCGCCGAAGACGTGATGGCGCACACCCGCGGCAAGCTCGCCCCGTTCAAGACGGTCAAGAAGGTCGAGTTCGTGACCGAGATCCCCCGCAATCCGAGCGGCAAGATCCTCAAGCGCGAACTCCGCGAACGCTTCCCCGAACCCGCCGACTGAACCGGCCGACGCGAGGACGACGAGAGTCGAGCAGCTCGGTGGCCGCCGCACTCGCCCACGACGAACTCGGCAAGCGCGAGGCGTAGGCCGCCTCTTTCGGGTGCTCGGAATCAGGTGCCGTCGCCGCACACGAACAGTCGGCGCCTGACCTGGGTCCATGTATGCTGATCTGCATGCAGAGCACCAGCGTGCGCATCGATGTCGCAACCCACGACGAGCTCAAGCGCCTGGCTGCCGAGTTGCACACCACGGTCGGCAACACGGTGACACTCGCCGTCCGGGCATTGCGTCAAGACCGAGTCGGCACCGACCTGACCGCCCCGCTGCGGGACGACGAGGCCGCGTGGCTCGATGCCGACCTCGGGTGACGTCGTCGATCTCGAGCTCGGCCTGCCCGAGGGAAGCGAAGCGGGCTTCCGCCACCCCGCCGTCCTGGTGACCGCGCAACGGATCCTCGACGCGCAGCCGTCGGTCGTGCACGTCGTGCCGCTCACGAGCACGATTCGCCACTTCCACTCGGAGATCACGATCGAACCCGACGACGCCAACGGACTCGACCACACTTCCGCCGCGCAGTGTCAGCACCTCCGCGCCGTGTCTCCCGGTCGAGTGCGCGCCGTGCGCGGCAACGTCGGTGCCGCGGTCCTCGCGCAACTGCGAGAGACGATCGCGGTCATCCTCGACCTGCCGTGACCCAGGGTGCGTGACTCGCGCCGCTGGCAACGGTCGTCCGGATCGTCTGACATCGGTGGGCCGCTCGCCGGTGCACGGGGCGTTCACGGTGCATCACCGCAGGCGCCCCACAAGCCGACGCCTCGCGCTTCACACGTTCAGTTCGTCGTCGAGCATGTCGCGAGCGTGGGCGTGGTTCGGTTCGATGACGAGCAGGCGCGCGTATCCCTTCCTCCAGCCGAACGAGCTGCCCGAACAACCGACGGGTCGTGTACGCCGCCGCTTCCGGTCCGTAGCACTGCACCGGCTTGCGGGGATGGTGCGTTTCCGGCGTGTCGAAGCTGCGCCAACATCACCCACCGACGGAATTCGGCTTGGTGTACCTCTCGCGGAGAGCGGGAACACGGTCTCGCTGGCGGTCCGGGCCCTGCGTCAGACCGCGTCGGCGCCGACCTGACCGCGCCGCTGCGCGACGACGAGGTCGCCTGGCTCGATGCCGACGTCGGGTGACATCATCGACCTGGAGTTGGGACTGCGGGAGGGACGAGGGGCCGGCTTCCGCCACCCGGCGACGTCTTGCCGTTGTGCGCGAGATCGCCTTCACCGGCTGACCGCCACCGCACGTCACAAGCATCACGCAAGGGGATTGCAAGCGCCTGCGCAGAAGCTGGACACTCAGGACGTGAACGGCTTCCGGTCACCGGCACTGTGAAAGGAGCGGCAGATGAGCATGTCCGCTATCGACGGATTGCGTACCCAGGTCCGAGGTGAGGTGGTTGCTGCCGGAGACGCCGACTACGAGGAGGCACGCAAGGTCTACAACGGCATGATCGACAAGCACCCGGCCGCGGTGGTTCGCTGCAGCGATGCTGCCGACGTGGCCGCGGTGATCGGCGTCGCCCGGAGTGAGGGGCTCGATCTCTCGGTCCGCGGGGGCGCGCACAGCGCGCCCGGCTTCGGTACAAACGACGGCGGGTTGGTCATCGATCTGAGTGGGCTCCAGGAGGTCGCGGTGGACGCGGACACGAAGACCGCGCGCGCCGGAGGCGGATGCACTTGGGCCGGGTTCAACGACGCCACGGGCGCGTACGGGCTCGCGACCACCGGCGGCATCATCGGCTCCACGGGGATCGCCGGGTTGACCCTCGGTGGCGGCATCGGATACCTCTCGCGGAAGTACGGGCTCTCGTGCGACAACCTCGTGTCGGCGGAGGTGGTCACCGCCGACGGTCAGATCGTGACGGCCAGCGAGAAGGAGCACGAGGATCTGTTCTGGGCACTGCGGGGAGGCGGCGGCAACTTCGGGGTCGTCACCGCCTTCGAGTACCGGCTGCACCCCGTGGCCGAGGTCTACGGCGGTCCGATCGCCTACCCGGTCGATCGCGCCGACGACGTGCTGCGCTTCTACCGGGAGTACATCGACGAAGCCCCCGAAGAGCTCGGTGGGTTCGTCGGCTTCCATCTCGCGCCGCCGCTCCCGTTCCTGCCCGAGGAGTGGCACTTCAAGAACGTCTGTCTCGCCGTGCCGTGCTGGACTGGCCCGGTCGACCAGGGCGAGAAGATGATCAAGCCCTTCCTCGACGTCGTGGAACCGGTCGGTTCCCACGTCGGCCCGATGCCCTATCCGACGCTCAACACGCTCTTCGACCCGCTGCTCCCGGCCGGGCTCCAGCACTACTGGAAGGCGAGCTTCGCCCGAGAGCTCAGCGACGAAGCCATCGCGGTCCACAAGGAGCACGGCGCGCACGTGCCCGCGATCCAGTGCGCGGTGCACCTCTACCCGATCAACGGTGCGGTCCAGCGCGTCGGTGCCGGCGAGACGGCCTTCGCCTACCGCGACGTCGACTTCTCGCCGGTGATCGCCGGCATGTGGGAGAACCCCGCCGACAACGAGCGCAACATCGCCTGGGTCCGCGACTACTACGAAGCGCTGCGGCCGTACTCGGTCGAGGGTGGCTACATCAACTTCATGGACGGCGACGACCAGAACCGGATCACGACGAACTACGGGGACAACTACGAGCGCTTGACCAGGGTCAAGGCCGCGTACGACCCCACCAACCTGTTCCACCTCAACCAGAACATCCGACCCGCGACGTAGGAGACGCCCTGTCGGTTCGCGAGTGGCGATCAGGCGTCAGCCGCCGCTCGCGGACCGAGGGCAGGCACCAGGTACCTCACCCCTCCGGCTCGCACGCACCCCACAACCCGGCCTTCCACGCGCGTGCGTCGAGCTCGTCGTCGAGCATGTCGCGCGCGTGCGCGTGGTTGGGTTCGATGACGAGCAGGCGTGCGTAGCCCTTCTGGAGGAGTTCCCGCTCGTAGTTGTGGCCATCGAGCTACACGTACGCGAGCCGTCGACCGTAGATGTCGTGACGCTCGACGTCGTCCTCGAGCCGCACGACTTGACCGAACAGCCGACGGGTCGTGTACGCGGAGGCCTCAGGTCCGTAGCACTGCACCGGCTTGCGGGGATGGTGCGTTTCCGGCGTGTCGACGCCCAACAGGCGGATCGTCTCGTCGGACCCACCGGCGCGGCGCACGATGATGGTGTCGCCGTCGAGCACCTGTACGACGCGGTACGGCGTGTCGGCCACGCGCCGCTGGTCGCCGAACCACCACCCCAGCACCGAGGTGGCGGCCAGCACCGTCACGATGAGGACCCATGGCGTTCTCCGCACCGAGCTCCGCCCTTGTCGAGCCATCACCAGAGACGACGAACGACGGGCCCGCGCGTCAGCCATGAAATTCGGGACTTCTGGCCCGGGTGCGAACGCTCGAACCGGTGCATCCTGCGAGAATGAACGAGACACCGACCATGTCCCCGGCCGGACGCACCGTCGTCAACTTCGAGTCGGATCCGGCTCCGCAGCTCGTGTGCGACCACTGCGGCTCGACCGTCACCGACGACGACGCGGATTGTCCGACGTGCACGACGCCCCTCGACTGGGGCGCCTCGCGCGCCGCGCTCCAGGCATGGCAGGCCAGCGGTGCGGGAGCGCCGTGAGCCCGAGGGACGTGCCCCGATCCTGAGAAGGCGCGCCGGTAACGTGGCCGGGCCATGTCGCGCCGCATCTGGTGGATCCTCCTCGCCCTGATCGTCGTGCTCGTAGGAGGAGCGGCAGCACTGGTCCTGACCCAGCAGCCCAAGCTCGACGACGCCCAGAGCAAGGTCGACACCACGTGGAAACCGCTGCGCGCGCCTGACCAACTGGTGCTGCGCTACCAGACCCTCTCGGGCGCCCTGAGCGCGTTCGACGCCGCGGGCGGCCAGGACCGCGACGTGTCGAAGGACCTGCACGCCGCCCTCGACGCCTGGGACGCGGCGTTCAAGGACGGAGACGCCGGCGCGCAGGCGACCGCGGCGAACACGGTCGAAGCGCAGGGCACCCGCCTCGTCGCCAACGCGCTCGGCTCGGAGCGGCTGCGGGCGGACAAGGCGGTCACCGACTCGCTGGCCAAGTTCGCGACGACCGTCCCGAAGGCCGAGCTCGTCGACGCCTACAACGCCGCCGTCAGCGACTACGAGGACACCCGGACGGGCGCGCTCGCGCAACCCGTGGCCAAGGTGTTCGGCTTCGACGCCCGGCCCACCCTTGCGCTCGGGACCGGCGGAGGGGGCAGCTGAGTGACCGACCCGGGTGCGACGTCGTTGTCGCCCTCGGGTCGGACCCGTGCCGGCAGGCCTGCTCTCCGAAGAGCTAGAGGAGCTGCCGGGTCGAGGGCGCGATGGGCGCGGGGAGCAGCGTCTCCCCCATCAGCCAGGTGTCGACCCCGGCCGCGCACGAACGTCCCTCGGCGATCGCCCACACGATGAGGCTCTGGCCTCGGCCCATGTCGCCACACGCGAACACGCCGGGCTCGTTGGTCATGAAGTTCGGGTCACGCACCACGTTGCCACGCCGCGTCGAGCTCGACTCCGAGCCGATCGAGCAGCCCTTCCTGCTGGGGTCCGAGGAAGCCCATCGCCAGCAGGACGAGCTCGCACGGGAGCTCGAACTCGCTGCCCTCGATCTTCTCGAACTTCCCGTCGATCATCTCGACTTCATGGGCACGCAGCGCGCGGACGTTGCCGTCGTCGTCGGCGAGGAAGCACTCGGTGTTCACGCTGTAGACGCGCTCCCCGCCCTCTTCGTGGGCCGACGACACCCGGAAGATGTTCGACCACGTGGGCCACGGGTTGGTGGGCGCGCGGTCGTCGGGCGGCCGGGGCAGGATCTCGAACTGGTGCACCGACGCCGCACCCTGGCGGTGCGAGGTGCCGAGGCAGTCGGCGCCGGTGTCGCCGCCACCGATGATGACCACGTGCTTGCCCTCGGCGGTGATGGGCGGCTCGTCGAGGTCGCCCTGCTGCACCCGGTTGCCCCAGGGGAGGAACTCCATGGCCTGATGGACACCGTTCGCCTCGCGACCGGGGATCGGCAGGTCTCGCCAGGCGGTGGCACCACCCGCGAGCACGATGGCGTCGAACTGCTCGCGCAGCTCGTCGACGGTCACGTCGACGCCCACGTCGACGTTGACGCGGAACTCGATGCCCTCGGCCTCCATCTGCGCAAGGCGACGATCGAGGTTGCGCTTCTCCATCTTGAACTCGGGGATGCCGTAGCGCAGGAGCCCACCGATGCGATCGGCACGCTCGAACACCACCACGGAGTGGCCGGCGCGCGTCAGCTGCTGCGCGGCGGCGAGACCGGCAGGGCCGGAACCGACCACCGCGACCTTGCGGCCGGTGCGCACCGACGGCACGACCGGCTCGATCCAGCCCTCGGCCCAGGCCCGCTCGACGATCTCGACCTCGACCTGCTTGATGGTGACCGGGTCCTGACTGATGCCGAGCACGCACGCGGCCTCGCACGGCGCCGGGCAGAGCCGCCCGGTGAACTCGGGGAAGTTGTTGGTGGCGTGCAGCCGCTCGATCGCGTCGCGCCAGTGGTCGCGATACACGAGGTCGTTCCAGTCGGGGATGAGGTTGCCGAGCGGGCAACCGTTGTTGCAGAACGGGATGCCGCAGTCCATGCAGCGCCCGGCCTGGAGCTTCAGCGTCTCCTCGGGGAACGGCTCGTAGACCTCGCGCCAGTCGCGCAGGCGCACCGGCACCGGCCGGCGCGTGGGCGTCTCGCGGCCCCACTTCATGAACCCCGTCGTCTCACCCATGCGCCGACGCCATCACCTTCAGGTCGGTCTCCTCGGGCGACAGCCCGAGCTGCTCGGCCTCGGCCAGCACCGCGAGCACGCGGCGGTAGTCCTTGGGCATCACCTTGCGGAACGCCTCGACCTCGCTCTCCCACTGGTCGAGCAGCCGCTCGGCCACCGTCGAGCCAGTGGCTTCCTTGTGGCGCTCGACGGTGCCGCGCAACCACTCGCGGTCGGTGTCGGCGAGCGGCTCGAGCTCGACGAGGTCGTAGTTGACGAGCGACGGGAACACGTCGTCGGGGTCGTAGACGTAGGCGATGCCGCCCGACATGCCGGCGCCGAAGTTGCGGCCGGTGGGACCGAGCACGACCACCCGTCCGCCGGTCATGTACTCGCAACCGTGGTCGCCCACGCCCTCGACCACCGCGATGGCGCCGGAGTTGCGCACGCAGAACCGCTCGCCCACGACGCCCCGGAAGTAGGCCTCGCCACCGGTGGCGCCGTACAACGCGACGTTGCCGGCGATGATGTTGTCCTCGGCGACGAACGGGGCGTCGCGATCGGGGAACACCGCGAGCTTGCCGCCCGACAGGCCCTTGCCGGTGTAGTCGTTGGCGTCGCCTTCGAGTCGCAGGGTGATGCCCTTGGGCACGAACGCACCGAAGCTCTGACCGGCGGAGCCGCGCAGACGGACGGTGATCGTGTCGTCGGGCAGGCCGTCGCCGCCGAAGCGCCGGGTGAGCGCGGAGCCGAGCATGGTGCCGACGGTGCGGTTGACGTTGCGGACCGTCACCTCGATCTCGACCCGTTCACCGCGCTCGAGCGCGCCGGCGGCCTCGGCGATGAGCTGCTGGTCGAGGGCCTGGTCGAGGCCGTGGTCCTGCGCCTTCGTGCACAGCAGGTCCTGACCCTCGTAGGGGTTCTCGGCCACGGTGAGGATCGGCGTGAGGTCGAGACCGTGCGCCTTCCAGTGGTCGATCGCCTTGCGGGTGTCGAGCACCTCGGCGTGACCCACCGCCTCCGCGATGGAGCGGAAGCCGAGCGCGGCGAGGTGCTCGCGCACCTCCTCGGCGATGTACTCGAAGAAGTTGACGACGAACTCCGGCTTGCCGGTGTAGCGCTTGCGCAGCTCGGGGTTCTGGGTGGCGATGCCGACCGGGCACGTGTCGAGGTGGCAGACGCGCATCATCACGCATCCACTCACCACCAGCGGCGCGGTGGCGAACCCGAACTCCTCGGCGCCGAGCAGCGCCGCGATCACGACGTCGCGGCCCGTCTTCAGCTGGCCGTCGCACTGCACGACGATGCGGTCGCGCAGACCGTTGCGCACGAGCGTCTGCTGGGTCTCGGCGATGCCGAGCTCCCACGGTGCACCCGCGTGCTTGAGCGACGTGAGCGGCGCCGCGCCGGTGCCGCCGTCGTGACCGGAGATGAGCACGACGTCGGAGTGCGCCTTGGCCACGCCCGCCGCAACCGTGCCCACGCCCACCTGCGCCACGAGCTTCACGTGCACGCGCGCGGCCGGATTGGAGTTCTTGAGGTCGTGGATGAGCTGCTTGATGTCCTCGATCGAGTAGATGTCGTGGTGCGGCGGCGGGCTGATGAGGCCCACGCCCGGCGTGGAGTGCCTGGTCTTCGCGATCCACGGGTAGACCTTCTCGCCCGGTAGCTGACCGCCCTCGCCGGGCTTGGCGCCCTGGGCCATCTTGATCTGCAAGTCGTCGGCGTTCACCAGGTACTCCGACGTGACGCCGAAGCGGCCCGACGCCACCTGCTTGATCGCGGAACGACGCAGGTCGCCGTTGGGGTCGGGGGTGAAGCGGTCGGAGTCTTCGCCGCCTTCGCCGGTGTTCGACTTGCCGCCGATGCGGTTCATCGCGATGGCGAGGGTCTCGTGCGCCTCCTTGGAGATGGAGCCGTACGACATCGCGCCGGTCGCGAAGCGCTTCACGATCTCGCTGATCGGCTCGACCTCGTCGATCGGCACCGGCGGGCGCACGCCCTCACACAGCTCGAAGAGCCCGCGCAGCGTGGCCAGGCGCGTCGACTGCGAGTCGACCAGCTGGGTGTACTCCTTGTACACGTCGTAGCGGCCGGCGCGGGTGGCGTGCTGCAGCTTGAACACCGTCTCCGGGTTGAACAGGTGGAACTCGCCCTCGCGTCGCCACTGGTACTCACCGCCCTGCTCGAGGTCGCGGTGCGCCCGCTCGGCGGGCCGTTCGGCGTACGCGATCTCGTGGCGCTTGGACACCTCGATCGCGAGCTCGTCGAGACCGATGCCCCCGAGACGCGACACGGTGCCGGTGAAGTACTCGTCGACCAGCTCCTGGCTGAGCCCGATGGCCTCGAACACCTGCGCGCCGCGGTACGACGCAACGGTGGAGATGCCCATCTTCGACATGACCTTGAGCACGCCCTTGCCCGCGGCCTTGATGTAGTTCTTGACCGCGACCTTCGGGTCCATCCCGCCGAGGCCGTGCAGCTCGGCAGCGATGAGATCTTCGATCGACTCGAACGCGAGGTACGGGTTGATGGCGCCCGCGCCGTACCCGACGAGGAGCGCCATGTGGTGCACCTCACGCGCATCGCCCGCCTCGACCACGAGACCGACCTGGGTGCGGGTCTTCTCGCGGATCAGATGGTGGTGCACCGCCGAGGTGAGCAGCAGCGACGGGATCGGCGCCATCTCGGCGTCGGAGTCGCGGTCGGACAGCACCAGGATGCGCTTGCCCTCGGCGATGGCGGCCGACGCCTCGGCGCGCACGCGGTCGAGCGCCACGCGCAGCGCCCGCCCGCCGCCGGCGACGCGGTAGAGACCGGAGATCACCGCGGCCGCGAACTCCGGCCGGTCGCCGTCGCGGTCGATGTGGATGAGCTTGGCCAGCTCGTCGTTGTCGATGATCGGGAAGGCCAGCTCCACCTGCACGCACGACTGCGGGCCGGGCTCGAGCAGGTTGGCCTCGGTGCCGATGGTGGAGGAGAGCGAGGTGACCAGCTCTTCCCGGATGGCGTCGAGCGGCGGGTTGGTGACCTGCGCGAACAGCTGCTGGAAGTAGTCGAAGAGCATGCGCGACCGCGTGGAGAGCACCGCGACCGGCGTGTCGGTGCCCATCGAGCCGAGCGCCTCGTTCCCGTTCTTCGCCATGGGCGCGACCAGGAGCTTGAGGTCTTCGATGGTGTAGCCGAACGTCTCCTGGCGCCGCAGCACCGACTCGTGGCTGGGGACGACGTGCACGCGGTCGGGCAGGTCGCGCAGGTGCACCAGTCCCTGCTCGAGCCACTCGCGCGTAGGGCTGCGCGCCCGAGAGCTCTTCCTTGATCTCGCGGTCGCCGACGATGCGACCCTTGGCGGTGTCGACGAGGAACATGCGACCCGGTTGCAGCCGACCCTTCTGCACGACCTTGGCCGGGTCGACGTCGACCACGCCGGTCTCGCTGGCCATGATGACGCGGTCGTCGTCGGTGACCCAGAAGCGGCTCGGGCGGAGACCGTTGCGGTCGAGCACCGCGCCGACGACGGTGCCGTCGGTGAACGTGATCGACGCGGGGCCGTCCCACGGCTCCATCAGCGATGCGTGGAACCGGTAGAACGCGCGCTCGTCGGCGGGCATGGTGGCGTGGTTCTCCCACGCGCCCGGGATCATCATCAACGCCGCGTGCCAGATCGGCCGGCCCGCGAGGTGCAGGAGCTCGAGGCACTCGTCGAAGCTGGCGGTGTCGGACGCGCCGGGCGTGACGATCGGGAACGCACGCTCCAGCCCCGGGATGTGCGGGGTGGACATCAGCGCCTCGCGGGCGCGCATCCAGTTGCGGTTGCCCTGCACGGTGTTGATCTCGCCGTTGTGGGCGAGGTAGCGGTAGGGGTGCGCGAGCGGCCACGACGGGAACGTGTTCGTGGAGAACCGGCTGTGCACGAGGGCCAGCGCCGACTCGACGCGGTCGTCGGCGAGGTCGGTGAAGAACTCCGGCAGCTGCGGGGTGGTGAGCATGCCCTTGTAGACCAGGGTGCGGCTCGACAGCGACGGGAAGTAGACCTGCTCCGCCACGTCGTCGACGCCGGTGAGCTCGTGCTCGCAGCGCTTGCGCACCACGAACAGCTTGCGGTCGAGCTCGAGGCCGGAGGCCGCCGCCTCACCTGGTGAGGGGGCGTCAGAGACGAAGAGCTGACGGAAGCTCGGGATGACGCTGAGCGCGGTAGGCCCGATCATCGAGGAGTCGATCGGCACCGGACGCCACCCGACGACCTGCAAGCCCTCCTCCTCGACGATGGCGTCGATGCGGGCCGCGGTCTTGTCGGCGGCTTCGGTGTCGTTCGGGAGGAACGCGATGCCGACCCCGTAAGCACCTGCAGGCGGCAGGGCGAAGTCGACGACGTCGCGGAGGAAGCGGTCGGGGACTTGGAGGAGGATGCCGGCGCCGTCGCCGGTGTTGACCTCGGCGCCGGACGCACCGCGGTGGTCGAGGTTGCAGAGGGCGTCGAGCGCATCGGTGACGATCGAGCGGCTGGCCACACCCTTGATCTGGCAGATGAACGAGACTCCGCAGGCGTCGTGCTCGAAGCGCGGGTCGTAGAGGCCGAAGGCCTCGGGCACCGCGCTGAACGGAGCAGGTTGGTAGGACTGCGTCATCTCACATCCACGCACACGCGCGTCGCCCACGCGAAAGAAACAGGGTGCGCAGAGGGACGGCATTGGCCCTTGCTGCGGAACGGACAGATTAGCCGGTGACCTGCAGCGTCAGCCACAACGAAAGGGTCGCGAGCACCAACGCCAGCGGGGTCGCGAGCACGGCGAACCGGAAGAACGCGCCCCGGCTGGGCTCCACTCCGGCCGCCCGCACCACCCGGCGCCAGAGGAGGGTGGCGAGCGAGCCGGTGCAGGTGAGGTTCGGGCCCACGTTCACGCCGAGGAGCATGGCCAGCAGGAGAGCGGTCGACCCCGAGGGGACCACCGAT
This sequence comes from uncultured Actinomycetes bacterium, assembly GCA_963835985.1. Lineage (GTDB taxonomy): Bacteria > Actinomycetota > Acidimicrobiia > IMCC26256 > DASPTH01 > DASUAS01. The sequence continues at coordinate 606,076 of CAWIHV010000006.1, forward strand.
GCCAGCACCAGCGTGGCCGGCATGTTGTTCACCAGGTTGGCCAGGACGGCGGCGACTGCGGCCATGCCCAGCAGGGCCAGCAGGCCATCACCCGACGGGAGCACGTCGCGGGCCGCATCGCCGAGGCCGTGGTCGACCGCAGCCTGCACCACGACCGCCAGCCCCACGACGAACACGAGAAACCCCGGCGACGCGGCGCGGACCAGCGCGTTCGGCCCGGCCCGCCGCGTCGCCAGCGCGACGGCCGCGACCACGGCCGCGCCCCCGACGGCGATCCACGCCGGGGTGCTGTGAAGCGCGGAACCCACGAAGAAGGCCACCGTGAGCGCGGCGATCGCACCCACCACGAACCAGGCGAAGGCGTCGAGGTGCACCGGCTCGGTCGGGGTCGGGGTGAGGCGGGTCCGTCGGTCGCTGCGGACCGCGGCGCCGACGACGACCGAGGACGCAGCCAGGGTCGGCAGTGCCATGCGCAGCGCGAAGCCGCCGAACGTGAGCCCGGTGGCCGAGAACACCAGGAGGTTGGTGAGGTTCGAGATCGGCAGGAGGCTCGACGACGCGTTGGCGAGCTTGGTCGTGGCGAGCAGGGGCGGATCGGAACGCACACCCCTTTGAGCGACCAGCTGCACCACGACCGGAGTGAAGAGCACCGCGGTGGCGTCGAGGCTCATGAGGACGGTCACCGCCACCGCGACCACCGAGATGGCAACCACCAGCTGGCGCGAGGTCCGTCCGCGCTCCCCCATCCACACCCCGGCCGCGTGGAACAGCCCGGCTTCGCGTGCGACCTCGGCCAGCACGAACACCGCGGCGAGGAAGGCGAGCGTGGGCGCGAGGCGGTCGAGGACGTCGCCGACCTCGTCGACGGTCACGAGACCCAGGAGCACGACGAGTACTGCGGCCGCACCGGCCACGAGCACATCGGCGATGCGACCCCACGCGACGAGAGCGAGCACGGCAACCAGCACCACCAGGCTCGCCGCGGTCCCCACGACCGTCACTCCTACCCAATCCCCCTTCTCGAAAGCGGTGGGTGCGCTAGACAACTCCCGATGCCCGACGAGGTGGTGGCGGTGCTGGGAGGTGGCCAACTCGGCCGCATGCTCGCGCTCGCCGGCATCCCACTCGATGTGCGGTTCCGGTTCCTCGACCCGGTCGACGGCGCGCCTGCGGGCGCCGTGGGCGACCTCGTGGTCGGCGCGCTCGGCGACGAGACCGCGCTCGCCGAAGTCGCGCGCGACGCGACGGTGGTGACCTACGAGTGGGAGGGCGTGCCCGCCGACGCGGCGCGCTTCCTCGCGCGCGACCTGCCGGTCCGGCCCGGGGCGCGCTCGCTCGAGGTGGCGCAGGATCGGCTCACCGAGAAGGAGACCTTCCGTCGCCTCGGCATCGGCACGCCCGCCTACGCGGCGGTGGACGATCTCGCTTCCCTGCACGCGGCCGTCGAACAGGTGGGCCTGCCGTCGGTGCTCAAGACTCGGCGCGGGGGGTACGACGGCAAGGGCCAGATCCGTCTTTCGGTTCCTGATGATCTCGACCGGGGTTGGGAGGAGCTGGGAGGCAGGGATGTGCCGCTCATCCTGGAGTCGCTGGTGCCCTTCGACCGCGAATTGTCGGTGCTGGCGGTGCGCGGGGTCGACGGCACGGTGCGCTGCTGGCCCCTCGTCGAGAACCACCACGAGGACGGGATCCTGCGGGTGAGCCGTGCGCCGGCCCCCGCCGTCGACGATCCGCTCCAGGCGCGCGGCGAGGAGCTCGCGGCGCGCCTGCTCGACGATCTCGACCACGTCGGCGTGCTGGCGGTCGAGCTCTTCGACGTCGAGGGCGCGCTGCTCGCCAACGAGATCGCGCCCCGGGTGCACAACTCTGGGCACTGGACCATCGAGGGTGCCGTCACGAGCCAGTTCGAGAACCACGTGCGCGCGGTCCTCGGTTGGCCGTTGGGATCGACGGCGGCACGCGGCGCGAGCGCGATGGTGAACTGCATCGGCGTCATGCCGTCACGCGACGCGGTGCTCGCGGTGCCCGGCGCGCACCTCCACGACTACGGCAAGGCGCCCCGGCGCGGTCGCAAGCTCGGGCACGTGACCGTGGTGGCCGACGACGACGCCCAGCTCGCGGACGCGACTCGACGCGGTGACGAGGCTGATCAGATTCCGACGGGTGACCGCGCCCGACGCGAGCAGCGCGTCGACCTCGTCGGCTGTGAACCCGAAGTCGGCGAGGACCGCCTCCGAATGCTCGCCCGGCAGCGCGGCCGGACCTTGGATCTCGGGCGGCGTCCGCGAGAAGCGCGGCGCCGGCGCGGGCTGGTCGATGTCGTCGTGCTCGACCACGATGCCCCGCGCGACGACGTGGGGGTGCGCCTTCGCCTCGCTCATCGGCAGCACGGGCGCGAAGCACACGTCGGTGCCCTCGAGGATCTCGACCCACTCCGCGCGCGTCTTCGCCTTGAGTGCGGCGGTGAGACGCTCGCGCAGGAGCGGCCAGCCGCTGCGGTCCATCTGGTGCGGCAGGTCGTCGTGCTCGATCTCGGTGAGCTCGAGCAGCTGCGCGAAGAACTGCGGCTCGATCGAGCCGATCGACACCCATTCACCGTCGGCGGTCTCGTAGACGTCGTAGAAGGGCGAGCCGGTGTCGAGCAGGTTGGTGCCGCGCTCCTCCCTGTAGCCACCGATCCCCCGCAGGCCCCAGATCGCGCCCATGAGGTAGGCGGCGCCGTCGACCATCGCCGCGTCGACCACCTGACCCTGGCCCGACGTGCGCGCTTCCAGGACGCCGCACACGACACCGAACGCCAGGAACATTCCGCCGCCGCCGTAGTCGCCGACCATGTTGATCGGCGGCGTGGGCGGCTGGCCGACGCGACCGAAGTGCGCGAGCGCGCCGGCGAGCGCGATGTAGTTGATGTCGTGACCGGCGGCGTGCGCGAGCGGGCCTTCCTGGCCCCACCCGGTCATGCGTCCGTAGACGAGCTTCGGGTTGCGGGCCAGGCACTCGTCGGGCCCGAGACCGAGCCGCTCCGTCACTCCGGGGCGGAAGCCCTCGATGAGCGCGTCAGCGTGCTCGACCATCCGCAAGACCGTCTCGACGCCTTCGGGCCGCTTGAGGTCGACGGTGATCGCGCGCCGACCCCGCCCGTCGAAGACGAAACCGCTCGGCCGGCTCGCGGTGGCGGCGAGCTCGGCCCGCTCGACCCGCACCACCTCGGCACCCATGTCGGAGAGCAGCGTCCCCGCGAACGGCCCCGGGCCGATGCCGGTCAGCTCGATCACCTTCACACCGTGCAGCGGACCCACGTGCGCATCTCTCCGTTCGCTCGTCAGATCGGTCGCGAGTCCGCACAATGCCACCCGCGCGCGCACCCCGCGGACTACCGACTCGTAGGTAGCCGGGTCACCTGTCTCGCGTCACACGGATTCATTGGCGCGGAGACGACGCTGGGCGTGTTCAACCGGACAATGAATCGCGAAGCGGGCTCCTCGACTCCTACCAGCTTCCGCCCCCGCCGCCTCCGCCGCCACCGCCGGAGAACCCGCCACCGCTGAAGCCACTGGAGCCGCTCGACGCAGGCGACGACGTGAGCGTCCCGGCGCTGGTGGTGGTGAAGCCGTCGATGGCGCTCGAGAAGACCGCGTAGTTGAACGCGTGCTGCGACACGTACCACGACGACGTGTCGACGTCGACGGCCAGACCCTCGAACGCCTTCGCCCACTTCTCGGTCGCGCCGAACACCACCGCGTAGGGCAGGTACTCGGAGAAGATGTTGGCGCGTTCGGCGAACTGCGCGCGGTGCTTCTCCGACTCGTCGATGAACCGCTTGAAGCCGAGGGTGTGGCGCAGCACCGCGTAGCCCTTCGCCGAACGCTTCGGCATCCAGCGCGACGCGATCAGCAGCAGGATCCCGCCGATGATCACGGGCACGCCGAGCAGTGCGGCGTGCGTCTCGATCGCCAACAGGATCGTGAGCGCGACGCCTCCCGCGAGCACGAAGATGCCGAGCAGGCCCCACAGCACCTTCACCGTCCCGGGCTTGCGCGTGAACCACCCCTGCGACACGGCGTCGTCCATGAGCTGCTCGCGCACCTTGTTCATGCGCTCGGCGAACTTGTTCTTGAGGTCAGAGATCTTGACCTCGTCACCGTCCTTGAACAGCCCCGCGTACAACGACCGCTCGTACTGCTTCAGCGATTCGTCCTTCTCGAGCTTGGTGAGCTTCCAGTCGTGCTTGAACTGGTACCACTCCTTGTCGACCTCCTCGATCTTGAGGTAGCCGCGCACGGCCAGGTCGATGATGGTGGCGGTCACGTCGAGGGTGCCCGCGTCGAAGTCGATGAGCGTGCCGAGCTCCCCGGGACGCAGACCCTCGGGTGGTTCGAACTCCACCGGTGTCTCCGCCTCGCGGATCGGCGCCGACGTCTCGGGACCGCCGTCCTTGCCGTAGGCCGCGTCGACGGCCGAGCCCGCGTACCGACGGTCGCGCCCGAACTTCCAGACGAGGAAGATCACGATGCCCGCGAGCAGCGCGAGCATGCCGCCGGCGATGCCACCGGTCGCCGGCGTCACCCGGAACGCCGACGTGAAGTTGAATCGCTCCTCCAGGATCGGCGTGGGCGACGGCGTGACGGCGCCCTTGGGCAGTGCGACGGTGAAGGTCATGCCCTGGTAGGGCGAGAGCGGGGCCTTCGAGAACTCGGCGGTCGCACCGCTGCTCGTCGCGGTGTCGCACGGGTACGAGGCGCCGTAGTACCCGGTCGCACAACCGACCTGCGTGATGTCGGCGGGCGCGTGCACGACCGCCGACGCCTTCTCGATGGTCACCGCCCACTCGGGCCCGACCGCGTTCCACACCAGCTCGTCATGATCGGGGAACGCGTTCATCGCGCCCTCGACGCGGTACACGATGTCGTAGGTGTGCTCTCCGCTGATCGTCCGGTCGGGATCGCCGATCTTGATGCGCTCGTTGTCGCCGTCCTCCTCGACGCTGTACTGCGCGGGCGTGTCGGCCGAGCCGCTCACGGACACCACGTCGAGCGGGTAGACGCGGTCGTAGCCGTCCTTGCCCGACTGGTCGGTGCGCACGGGGATCGTGCGGAAGATCCCGTGCTTGGGGACCACGCCGAAGTCGTAGACGATCGTCTCGTGCACCTCGATGGTGCCGTTCGGTTCGATCGTGACTTCGGTGCGGTAGTCGAGGATCCGCTCGCTCGACCCCGCCTGAGCAGGGCCCGCGACGAAGACGCTCGCGGCGAGCGCGACCAACACCACGACGACGACAGCGGCTGCCCGGCGCGCACGCATCAGCCGGGAGGCTACCGGCATGCGAACGAACTCGGGCGGCTCCTCGGTCTAGCTTCGCCGCCATGCCGATCCGGGTCGTCGTGGCCGAGGACAACTACCTCGTGCGCGAAGCCGTCACCCGCCTGCTGGAGGTCGACCCCGACATCGAGGTCGCGGGGGTGTGCGAGGACTTCGACGGCCTCATCGCGATGGTCGAGACCGCGACCCCCGACGTCGTGCTCACCGACATCCGCATGCCACCGACCGGTACCGACGAAGGCGTGCGCGCCGCCGCGCAACTCCGGCAGTCGCATCCGCAGCTCGGCGTCGTGGTGCTCAGCCAGTACGTCGAACCCGCCTACGCACTCGAGCTGCTCGACGGCGGCTCCGAGCGGCGGGCCTACCTCCTCAAGGAGCGGGTGTCCGACGTCGACCAGCTCGTGCGCGCCGTGCGCGAGGTCGCGGCGGGCGGGTCGGTGATCGACCCCAAGGTCGTGGAGGCACTGGTCGACGCCCGATCCCGCCGGGCCGATTCCCCGCTGCAGTTCCTCACGCCCCGCGAGAGCGAGGTCCTCGCCGAGATGGCCCAAGGGCGCAACAACGCCTCGGTGGCGGCGGCGCTCGGGCTCTCGGAACGGGCGGTGGAGAAGCACATCAATTCGGTCTTCTCGAAGCTCGGCCTGTCCGAGGAGCCCGACGTCCACCGCCGGGTCAAGGCCGTCCTCCTGTATCTCGCCGACCGGTAGGGCACCCCTCCCAGGTGGGGTGGTGTCCACACCCTGCCCGCGGTCCGCCGCCGGTGGGACAATGGGGACATGGCCGACCCCGGTCCCCGTGCTGATCGTCGACGATCAAGCCCCGTTCCGCCGTGCCGCGCGGGCGGTGGTGACGGCCACGCCGGGCTTCGAGGTCGTCGGCGAGGCCGAGAGCGGCGAAGAGGCCGTGGAGCTCGCCGACTCGCTCTCCCCCGGCCTGGTCCTGATGGACATCAACCTCCCGGGGATCAACGGCATCGAGGCCACCCGTCGCATCACCGCCGCCCACCCCCGCGCGGTGGTGATGCTGCTCTCCACCTACCAGGCCGGCGACCTCCCCTCCGACGCCGGCTCGTCGGGCGCCTGCCAGTACGTGCACAAGGAGGAGTTCGGTCCCGCCGTCGTCCGCGACGTGTGGGCGCGCTTCGGTGACACCTCGGATCAGTCCGCCACCGGCTAGAACACCCCGATGCGCGCCGTGTGGGTCCGCGCCCGTGCTGACCTCCGGCGGCGGCTCCTCGGCTGGGTCGCCCTCGCGCTGCTGATCGGCATCGCCGGCGGCGCTGCCATCGCGATCGCCGCGGCGGCGCGGCGCACCGACACCGCGTACCAACGGTTCCTGGCCTCGTCGTCGCCGAGCGACGCCAGCGTCACCGAGAGCAAGGACTTCCTCACCAAGGACCTCGACCTCGACCAGGTCGCCGCGCTCCCCGAGGTCGAACGCTCGGCCCGCGCCAGCTTCCTCTTCTTCCTCGGCCGCACCGCCGACGGCCGACGCCTCAGCCAGATCGACTTCCAGCCGCTGGCGACGACCCGCGGTCCGCTCGGCACGAGCCTCGACCGCTGGAAGGTGCTCGAAGGCCGGCGCTTCGATCCCGACCAGGTCGACGAGGTGATGCTCGACTACGAGACGGCGCGCACGCTGCACCTCGGCGTCGGCGACGAGATGACGCTCAAGTTCATCCGGCGCACGACGTTCGACCAGCAGATCGTTCCCTTCCTCGCGTGGCCTCCCCGATCGGGTCGCCGGCACCGGCACCGAGGGCGCGATCGACGCAGTTGCCGTTCCCGGACGAGCCGCAGGTGACGTTCCACGTCGTCGGGATCGTCACCGATCCGCTGACCTTTCCACCGATCCCCGGCCAATTCGAGCCGTTCCTCCGACTCACCCCTGCGTTCACCGAGCGCTACGGGAGCGACCTGACCGGCAACAGCGTCCTCTTCGTCGATCTCGCCGACGTCACCGATCTCGCGAGCTTCCGTTCCAACGTCGCGCGTCTCGGCGGCGGCGCGTCGGTGTTCTTCGGGCTCACCCAGGCCGACCACGAAGCCAACGTGAACCGCACGCTGCACCTCGCTGCCGTCGTGCTGTGGCTGCTCGCCGGACTGATCGCGCTCGCCGCGCTCCTGGTGTCGATCCAGGCGTTGTCGCGGCAGGCGTTCTTCGAGTCGTCCGACCATCCGGTGCTGCGCGCGCTGGGCATGACCCGGCGCGAGCGCTTCGCAAACGGCATCGTGCGGACGACGGTGATCGCAGTGCTGGCCATGCTGGTCGCGCTGGTGGTGTCGATCGCGCTCTCACCGCTGTGGCCGATCGGGCTGGCGCGCGTCGCCGAACCGTCACCCGGCGTCGAGGTGAACACTGCAGTGATCGGCATCGGCATGCTCGCCGTCTTCCTCGGCGTCATGGTCACCGGCGCGGCCACCACGTGGCGCTGGACCCGGCCGTCGTCACTTCGGCACCACCGTGGCAACACCACTCGTCCGCCGAGCCCGTTGCGGACACCGCTGGTCGCGCGGCTGTTCGGCGGCAACCTCCGGCCGCTCCCCGTCGTGCTGGGCACCCGGCAGGCGCTCGACGGCGGTCGGGGCCGCACCGCGGTGCCGGTGCGCACCACGGTGATGGCCGCCGCGCTGGCGGTGGCGACGCTCACCACCGCGCTGACCTTCGGCTCGAGCCTCGATCACCTCCTCGGTACGCCCCGCCTCTACGGGTGGTCGTGGGACGCCCAGATCGGGGGTCGCGGCTTCCCCGACGTCGGGGCCGCGATGGCGCAGGGGCTCGACGCCAATCCCGACGTCGACGGCTACGCGACCGGCACCATCACCGAGATCGCGGTCAACGGCGTCCGCGCCGAGGCCTTCGCGATGCAGACGCAGGACGCCGGGGTGGGGCCGGCGTTGCTCGCCGGCCGGGCGCCGAAGAACGCGAACGAGATCGTGCTCGGGACCCAGACCCTCCGCGCCACGGATGCGCGCATCGGCGACGAGGTGCGGGTCCTCATCGGGAACGAGTCGCGGCGATTCCGCGTCGTGGGCCGGGCGGTGTTCCCAGACGTCGGTGACATCGGCCAGCTCGGACGCGGCGCGTACCTCACCTTCGATGCGGTCGACGGCATCGACGGACGGTCGCCGCACAACGTCGTGCTGGTGAAGTTCGCGCCCGACGCCGACCGCGACGCAGCCGTGGCGTCGCTCACGCGTGCCATCGCGCCGCTTCCGCTCACCTCGGCCGCGCTCCCCCGTGACCTCGCCAGCTTCGGCCGGGTCGACGGCCTTCCGATCGCGGTCGCCGCGATCCTCGGCATCATGGCCGGCGCGGTGCTCGTCTACACGCTCCTCACCGCCATCCGGCGACGACGCCGCGATCTCGCGGTGCTGAAGGCGCTCGGCTACCTGCGGCGCGACGTCGCCCGCACCGTCACCGTGCAGGCGGTGACGCTCGGTGTGCTCGCGCTCGTGATCGGCCTACCGATCGGCGTGTTGCTCGGGCGGTTCGTGTGGCGGCGATTCGTGGACTGGCAGGGCATCCCGTCGGTCCCGACCGTGTCGGTGCTCGCGCTGGGACTGATCGGCATCGCGGTGCTCGTGGCCGCCACGCTGATCGCAGTCGTGCCTGCGCGCGTCGCGGCGCGCACCGCGCCCGCCGACGCGCTGCGAGCGGAGTGACGAGACCGATCGCGCCAGGTCAGTCGACGTCGACCGGCACGTCGACCAGCGGGATGCGACCCCGGATCGCGGTGCCCTGGCCGGGCGCCGACTCGACCGCGATGCTGCCGCCGATGGCGCCGACCCGGTCGCCCATGTTCACGAACCCGTGACCCTCGTGGGCCCGTGACGCCAGATCGAACCCGGCACCGTTGTCGCGCACCTCGAAGAGGAGGGCGCCCTCGTCCTCCCAGACCTTGATCATCGCCTCCGCGCCATCGCCCGCGTGCTTGGCCGCGTTCTGCAACGCCTCGAGACAGCAGAAGTACACCGCGGCCTCGACCTGCTGCGGGTAGCGCCCGATGCCCTCGGCCTCGACCCCGGTGGGGAGGGCGGCACGCCCGGACGCGGCGGAGAGCGCCTCGGCGAGCCCGCGGTCCATGAGCAGCGGCGGGTAGATGCCGTGCGCGAGGTTGCGCAGCTCCTGCACAGCTTCCTGGAGGTCCTTGCCGATCTGCTCGAGCATCGACTTGGCGGTGTCGGGATCGGAATCGGCGATCTGGCGGACGAGGTTCACGCTGACGGCCAGCGCCACGAGGTGCTGCTGCGCGCCGTCGTGCAGGTCGCGCTCGATCCGACGACGTTGCGCGTCGCCGGCCTCGACGACACGTGCACGCGAGGCGCGCAGCTCATCGGCCTGGCGACGTACCTCGTCGAGCGACTCCTGCAGCGCGGAGTCGAGGTTCACGTTGTGGAGCGCGAGCCCGACTTGACGCGCCAACTCGGTGAGGGCCTGGTCGTCGTGCTCGTCGAACAGCAGGGCGCCCTGGGGGCGCCGCACGATGATCATGCCGAGCAGCTCACCGCTGTTGGTGATCGGCGCGACCCGCAGCACCTCGTCGGGCGCGGTGACGACCTGCGGGAGCCAGATTCCCGCCCATGCGGCACCGGAGACACCCGCGCGCGCGACGACGGTCTCCTCCTCGCCACCGAGGGCCAACGTCGCCATCCCCCGGTCGGGCACCGACACCGTGCGTTCGAGCCGCCCGCTCGCGCCCCGCGTCCACACTTCGGCGACGCTGAGGGACATCGTCTTCTTCAGCGACTCCGCCAGCTGCAGGAGCAACTCGTCGAGCGGCAGCGCGCGCGTGAGGCGACTCCCGAACGTGCGGATCACCTCGTCGGGCGCGTGCCGCTCGCCGTAGACACGGCGGGTCGCGAACTCGGTGAGGCGCTCGCGCACCGGGATCCACAACAGCGCGGCGATGGCCGCGGCGAGCATCGAGAGCCCGAGCAGCGTCTTCTCGTCGCCGGTGGGCGCACGCCCGAGCCCGAGCACGATGAGGAGGTACGAAGCCGCCACCATCGCCACGAGTCCGGCCAAGGTGATGGTGTGCACGAGCAGGCGGTCGATCCGCACCGCCAGCCGCTCCGACGCGCCGAGCGCGAGCGACAGCGGGATGAGGAGCGTGGTCGCGAGCACCACCGTGCGCAGGTCATCGGGCCACGACAGCAGCTCGTGCAGCACCCACACCCCGAGGGAGATCGCGCCCGCGACCACGACACCCCACGCGGGCCACTGCAGGCGCGCCCGCTCCTGCACGCTGGCCGCAGCCCGGTACCGGGCGACGTAGCCGACGACCCCGACGACCGCGTCGACGCCGGCGATCACCACGATCGGTGCGACCGCGATCTCCGGGCGATCGGTCACGAGCACCACCGCCAACACTGCGCTCGCCGCGTACCCGGCGAGGACCCAGAGCCGACGCGCCCGCATGACCAGGGCACCATCGGGCAGCCCGAGCACGAGGTGCAGCGCGACCGCGCGGGAACAGCGCGATCGAGACGCCGCGGACGCCGGAGCCGAAGTCGCGCACGGTCGCAGTGGCGACGTCGCGACCGGCGAGCGCGGCACCGAACAGCGCGGCCGCACCGACGAAGGCGGCCAACGCCATGATCGCGGCGAGCGGCTCGCCCGGACGGTGGATCGCGACGAACACTGCGGCGACGGCCCACGCGGCCACGACCACGACCGCGAGGGGGCGACCGGGTCCGAGCGGCACCCGGTCACCCACGAGCGCGGCGATGACGACGAACACGACCGCGACAACGGCGAGCGCGATCGATCCAGTGGCGCGCGACGACCACGGCGGACGCTCGGGAGCATCGTCGCGGATGCTGGCGAGGTCCAGAGGTTGGATGTCGTCGAGCCTGGTGGCCACGGTCACTCCGATCGTAGGACGACGGCGGGCCGCGTGCGTGCGGCGCGGCGGGCGGGGAATGCAGCGAGGAGGTTCACGACGATCAGCGCGACGGGGACGAGCAACGCGATCCCGAGCACGGGCCAGGTCGCGCTCGTCGAGACCCCCAGGTTCTCGGCGACTGCACCCCACACGAGCCGGCCGACCGCGAGCCCCAGCGGGATCCCGAGGAGCAGTCCGATGCACGCGACGGTTGTCGCGTGCCACGCGACGGTCCCGCGCACCTGGCGGCGACGGAACCCGAGCGTCTTGAAGACCGCGAGATCACGGCGCCGCCGTCGGACCGCGGTCACGAGCGCGAACCCGACGGCCACGAGCGCGACGACGGCCACGAACACGCCCAGCGCCACCGGCAGTCCTTCGATCCGGTGGACGCGGTCGATCTCGGCCGGCACCTTGGGTGACAGCGGCACCCCCTCCGGTCCGCCGAGCTCACGCAGCCTGCGGACGGCGTCGGCGCGTTCGACACCGGGAGCGAGCCGCACCACGAAGCTCCAGCCGCCGTTGCTGTCGCCGAGACGAGCGAGCCCCGGTGCCGTGAAGGCCGCGACATCGGCAAGCGGCGACGGGTCGGAGAGTCCGGGCACGACGGTCTGACCCACGATGCGGAAGGTCGACGCGATCTCCGGACCGGTGATGCGGACGTGATCGCCGACGGCCAGCCCGGTCGCCGCCAACGTGTCGGCTCCGAGCGCGACCTCCGCATCGGTCGCGGGCGCGCGTCCTTCGACGATCAATGGCTCGATCCGCCCCTTCAGCTGCTCGAATCCCAACGCGGTCACGGGAGCTCCGCCGATCTCGACGTTGCTGCTGCAGATGCTCGCGACCCGCGGACAGCACGGGTTCGCGCGCAAGGCGTGTCGTGATCGGATCGCAGTCGTTGCCGGACTGCTGTCGAGCGGTCAGGTCACCCGCGGTGGTGTCCCACGTCCAGCCGTACGCGGCGGGCGTCGACTCCAGGTGATCGAGGCTGACCGAGAACACCATCACCGCGACGACCACGAGAACACCGAACACCGCGCCGACCAGCGACGAGCGCACCGGGAGCGCCGGGCGCGCGCGGCCCTGATCGAGCGCGAACCGGACCCCGGCCGCCATCGGTGGTGGCGCGCCGAGCTCGGCGACCGCTCGCGTGGCGAACGCCGGGCGGGCAGGTTCGCCAGTGATCCGCACCACTCGAGCCGCGCGCATCGCCGCGACCGTCGAGATCGCGAGGACGACGAGCACGATGACCACCGCGCCGAGCGCGAGCAGCGGCCCGTCGATCCGGATGCCCGGGTCGGGCTCCGCCTCCTCCGCCACGCCGAGTGGAAACCATTGCGACGCGACGACCGCGCCGCCGATCGCGAGGATGGCCCCGCCGATGGCGACCGGGAGTCCCACCGCGGCGGCCGCGAGCACGCGCGAGCGCGGTCGGACACCCAGAGCGCTCAACGTCACCTGGTCGGCGTCGACGAGCGCGACCTCGCGCGACAGGGCGATCCCCATGCCCACCAAACCGGTGATCGCCGCGACCGCAGCAGCGATGTACAGACCGACCGTCGTCACGTCGATCGCGTCCTGCGCGCCCTCGCCTTCGATGCTGAGGCTCTGGACCGAGAACACCTCGGATCGACCCCACAGTTGCTTCGCGACACGCGTCGCGCGAGCGAGGTTCGCGGCGCCGGGTTCGGTCCGCACGCGCAAGATTGAACCTGCGAAGGTGCCGATCTCGTCGCGGTACCGCTCGACGAACGCCTGCGTCGGGACGACGACGCCACCGTTGGTGCCCCGGCTGCCGAGGTCGAGCGGCCTGCGCACGATCCCGACGACCTGCAGCGACACGTCGGGCCCGTGAGGCGCCGGCGAGTTCGCGTTGTCCGCACGAGCTGCCTCGATGTCGGCCGGCGAGTACGACTCGAAGTGCAACGCGTCGCCGACGCCCAGCCCGAGCTCGGCCGCCAGTGATTCACCAATGGTGACTTCGTCGACCCGGGTCTGGTCGGCGGCCCGCCCCTCGATCACCCGCGGCTCGATCGACGACGTCACCGAACTTCGAGTCGACCTGCCCCGCCACCGGCAGGAACAGCCGACCGCTGCCAACCAGGGTCAACTGGTACAGCTCCCCGACCGCGTCCACTCCGGGGACGCGGCGCAACGTGGCCAGCTGCTCCGGTGTCGTCTCCCCCACGTCGATCTCGAGCGTCGCAGCACGGCTGCGTTCCTCGAAGCGCGCGAGGGACGTCTCGGTGCGGCGCGCGCCGCCGAGCAGCGCGACCACCACCGCGCCGATGAACGCCACGAGCAGCGTGAGCACCACGACGCTGCGCCACCGACGGCGCAGCTCCGAGCGGGCGAGCATGACGACCGCGCCCATCACTCGCTCCTGAGCACCGTGGCCGGACGCAGGCGCGGCGGCGATGCGACCGGGCACGAACGCGACCGCGTTCGCGATCAGCAACACGAGCGGCACGCCGAGCACCAGCGCGAGCACCGGCTCGATCGGCTCGGCCACGGTGCCGAGGTCGTCGGCGAGACTCGTCCACGCCCAGCGACCGATCACGATCCCGACAGGGATGCCCACGAGCAGCGCGAGCACCCCGAACGTCGTCGCCTGCCACGCCACGGACGCCGACACCTGGCGGCGTGTGAACCCGAGCGTCTTGAGCAGCGCGAGATCCCGACGACGCCGGCGCACGGCCGTGACGAGCGCGTGCGCGACGGTCGCGATCGCCGAGCAGCGCGAGGACACCAGCCAAGGCAAGCGGCGTGGTGCGCACCCGCTCGTAGCTCACGATGTCGGAAGGGCGCTGCAGACCGGTGACCTGGACCATCGAGTCTGGTCGGCGGGGTTCGTGACCGCGCGCGCGAGGTCGGCGCGATTCGCCGTCGGCGCCAGGCGCACGAGGTAGGCGCCAGGCCCGAAGTCGGGCCCGAGCTGTCGGAGCTCGGATCGGGTGAGGACCGCGCCCTCGCCCAGCGCCGTCTTGTCCGACCCTTGATAGGTGCCCAAGCCCGGCAACACGACCTTGCCGACGACACGGAGCGGGCGGGTCGGACCTCCGGAGTCCGGTCGCGTCCGAACGGTGTCGCCCACCTCGACGCCGATGCGCGCCATGGTCTTCGAACCGAGCGCGATCTCGCCGTTCGCCCGGGGCGCGCGACCGCTGATCAAGGTCGGACCCACGACGCCGCGCCGGTTCTTCACCCCGAGCGCGGTCACGGTCACGCCGTTCACGTCGATCCGGCTGATCCGCGACGTCGGAGAACGCGGCGACTGACCGGCTCGAGGCGCGCGAGCACGGCGCCGACGTCGTCGTGAGCTCTCACAGCATCCGCTTCGGTGTCACCGCCGGTGTCCACCCGGGCGTCCCACGTCACGCCATAGAGCCGTGGCGTGGTCACGAGGTGGTCGAGGCTTGCGGCGAAGCTGAACGCGGCGACGACGGTCGCGATCGCGAGGGCGGCCCCGACAATCGTCGTGCGCACGGGCACTGCGGTCCGACCGCCTCCTGGCTCGAGCGCCATACGCACGCCGGTCCCGGCGGTCAGTGGCGCACCCGACGACCGCAACCACGACGCGAACCGCGACGGTCGCGTGCCGTCGTCATCCGACCCGGCGAGCCGCGCCGATCGTGCGTACCACCAGGCGGGTCCGACAGCCAGGAGCACCACGACCGCGAAGACACCCAGTGCTCCGACGAGCACGACGGGAACGTCGACGTACACGCCGAGGTCGGGGTCGGCGTCCCGCGCGACCCCGATCGGCGTGAGCGGCGAGGCCGCGATCGCCAGGGCGACCGCGAGGACCGAGGCGGCGGCGGCGATGACCATCGCCCGCAACATTGCGAGCATCATGAGCTGCCGGCGGCCGAATCCCAGTGAGCGCAGCGTCGGGTGATCCACCGACTCGAGGAAGGTCTGGCGAGCCAGCGCCTGGCCGACGAGCAGCATCCCGGTGATCGCGACGACGACCGCGAAGATCGGTCGAGCGCGCCGACCTGGGGGCGGACAGCCCGCTCGACTTTCGCCTCGGTCGCCGTCGTCGTCTGGAACTCGATCGCACCCCGATGGGGCAGCGCCTGCACCGCTTCCTTGAACGCCGGGATGTCGGCGGCACCCCGCCGCAACCGAGCGAGGATGCCGAAGAACCCCGCCTCGCCCTGGGGGTAGCGGCGCACGAACGCCGAGGTCGTGAAGACCTCGGGCATCACGAAACCCTCGTCGAGGACGATCTCCTCGGGGGTGATGCCGATGCCGGTCACCCGCAACCGCACCTGCGTCCCCACCGCGCCGGCGTTCACCTGGGCCACTGCGTCGGCGAACGATCCCCCGGCTTGGGCAACTGCCTCGAACTCGTCACCGCTGATCGCCTGCGCGTCGAACCAATCACCGACACCGAGGTGGCGTTGCTCGGCGAACTCCGGGTTGACGAGGACTTCGTGCACCTGGTCGGGTCGCGGCGCGCGACCGTCGATGACATGCGGCCGGGAGATCGCCGTACCCGCGCCACCAACGAGGCCGAGGGTCAGCAGTCCGTCGATCTCCTGTGCGCTGTGCACCGGGAGCGGCAACACGGTGAGCCCGTCCTCGCGTGCGGCCTGGTCGACCATCGGCAGCTTGGCCACCGCCTTCCAGTCGAGACCGCTGTCGTTGCCGTAGTCGGGGTTCACGAGCACGTCGCGCGGCGTCGGTCGCGACCAGAAGACGCGAGAACGCGGAATCGGTGCGCCGCGCGCCGGCCGCCGCGGCCAGCGCAACTCCGCCCGCGATTCCGGCGAGGAGCGCGAGCGCAACGACCGACTTCCAACGCACGCGCAGTTCAGCGCGAAAGCGGTACCAGACCGCGTGCACGGCGCGCCCCGTCCCCTCCTCGCCGCGGCTCAGAACGTGACCGACGCGACGGAGGCGGCGGCTTCCTCCGCCTCCGTCTCGATGCGCCCGTCGCGCATGCGCACGATGCGATCGGCGGCCGCGGCGACCTCGTCGTCGTGCGTGACCATGAGGATCGACTGGCCGCCTGCGTGCAGGCGCCGGAACAGCTCGAGCACCTCGTGACCGCCTTCGGAGTCGAGGGCGCCGGTGGGCTCGTCGGCGAGCACCAGCGTGGGCTCGTTGGCGAGGGCACGCGCGATCGCCAACCGCTGGCGTTGCCCACCGGAGAGCACGCCGGGCGCGTCCTTGGCCTTGTCGGCGAGGCCGAGCAGGTCGAGGAGATCGCGCGCCCGCGTCTCCGCCCGCTTGCGCGGCGCACCCGCGATGACGGCCGGGAGCGTGACGTTCTCGAGCACGCTCATGCCCTCGAGCAGGTTGAAGAACTGGAACACGATCCCGATGTGACGCCGGCGCATGATCGCGAGCTCGTCCTCGGTCTTGCCCACGAGCGGCTCACCCGCGAGGGACACCTCGCCGTCGGTCGGCGTGTCGAGTCCGGCGACGATGTTCAACAACGTCGACTTCCCGCACCCCGACGGCCCCATCACCGCCACGAACTCGGCGGGCGTCATCGAGAAGTCGACGCCGCGCAAGGCGCGCACGGGTGCCCCTTCCGACTCGAACGTCTTGCGCAGCCCGTGCGTCTCCACCACGGACTTCGCCACACCGTCAGTCATTTGCCAGTCCCCGTTCCATGTTGTCGAACACGTCGATGCGGAAGGCCCGCACCGGCGCGTTCCGCCCTTTGACCGTCGTCTCGTCGAGCGGCACGACTTCGAAGTCGGCGTGCAGTGCCGCGTGGGTGCTCTCGTTGATCACGATTCGGCCCGACGGCCGCGCCAGATCCTGGAGGCGCTGCGCCAGGTTCACGGTGTCGCCGACGAGCGTGTACTCGACCCGCTCCTCCGAACCCAGCAACGCGGCGGCCACCGGCCCGGTCGAGATACCGATGCCGATGCCGAACGGTGCCTTGCTCGCGGCGAGCCACCGCTCGTTGAGGGCGCGCTGGCGTTCGAGCATCGAGCGCGCCGCGCACACCGCTCGATCGGCGTGCTCTTCGAGCGGGACCGGCGCGCCGAACACCGCCATCACCGCGTCACCCACGAACTGCATGACGGTGCCGCTCTCGTCGAGGATGGCCTTGTTCATCTCGGCGCGGTGCTCGCTGAGCTGCGACGCGAGCTGGGTGGGGTCGCTGCGCTCGGCGATGCCCGAGTAGCCGCGGATGTCGCCCATCAGCACGGTGACCACGAGCTCCTCGGTCTCACCGATGGCGCGTCCCTCGTTGCGCACCTTCTCGGCGAGTCCACCGGGCAAGAGCCGGCTGAGCTTCTCGCCCTGCTCCTCGCGGTCGACGATCGCGGTGTGGAGCATACGCAACCGCTTCAACGCGCCGGTCGTGCCGGTGCTGGCGCCCTCCGACAGCTTGAGGAACAGCGCTTCGACCGAGTCGGCCACGGCCGCTGCGGTGGTGCCGCGCGCGTTGGCGATGGCCTTGATCGGGCGGCCCTCGGCGACTTCGTGCAGAAGCTGCTCGTCGGCCTGTGTGAGCCCGGCGTCGTCGGTCACCGGTTGCACCAGCGCCTCGACGATCTTGGGATCGAGCACCGAGCCGCCGGTGGCGACCTCCCGCACGGCCCGCGCCAACTGGTTGCCCTCTCCCACCCGGTCCTTGAGGAGGTACGCGTACCCGGCGGCGCCGTCACCGAGCAGGGCGATGGCGTAGTCGGGGTCGTCGTACTGGGAGAGCACGACCACCCCGGTGCCCGGGTGGAGCTTGCGCAAGGCCTTGGCCGCGTCGATGCCCTCGCTCTGGAAGCTCGGGGGCATGCGGATGTCGGTGACCAGCACCTGCGGCGCGGCCGCCCCGGCGCCCGCCAGCAGGGAGTCGTAGTCGTCGGCGGTGCCCACGACGTCGAGATCCGGCTCGAGCGCCAGCAGCGCCCGGACCCCCTCGCGGACGATCACGTTGTCGTCGGCGAGGAACACGGTGATCCGCCCGTCCCCCATGAGCCTCCATTCCAGATGGTCGCGACGGTCCGAACAAGGTGGGCAGTACCCGGGCCGGGGGGTGCAGACCCCCTCCCCTCAGGTCGGCCTGCCCCCTCGCCCCCACGCGGCAGTTCGTCCTACTCTCGCACGCAACTGATTGCGCACGGGCGCCGAGGAGGCAGATCATGCGGGTGGAGTCTTCGGTCACCAGCGTCTCGTGGATCCCGTCCGAAGCGGTCACGGGCGCGGTCCTCAAGGGCACGTTCGACTCCGGCATCACGAGCTACGACGACCCGCCGCCCGACGTCATCGACGATCTCGACGCGTGGCGAGCCGAGGGACGGTTCCGGTTCGCCAACCGGCTGCAGGCCTGGGCGGAGATCGAGCACGGCAAGATCGTCGACGCCGGCTGCTCGGGGGGTGGCCTCATGGGGGCCACCACGGTGCGCCTGGCCAAGCTGCGGGCGACGTTCCAGCCGGTCATGCTGCCCGACATCCACCCCGAGCCGACGCGCTCGGACACGGAGGTCACGTTCGTGCAGACGACAGGCGGTCGCACCGGCCTGCCGGCGCCCCGGCGCGTCAAGCACCCTCCGTTCCTCCAGTTCCGCGCCCCCACGGTGTGGACCACGCTGTCGCTCACCATCCGGGCCGACGGCACGTCGAGCTTCGAGGTGCTCGGGGCCAGCAAGTTCCCGCGCCACTGGGTGTACGACGCCAACGGGGAGATCGCGGCCAAGGTCGGGCTCGCCAACTTCAAGGAGTGGTACCGCGACGCGTTCGGCAAGCACACCCCGTGGGGTGAGCAGGACTCGAAGGCCCTCGTCACCGCGGTCGAGACCGCGCTCGAGCGCCAGCTGTCGGTCACGATCATGTCGGGTGGCGCGCGTCCCGAGATCCGCACGCTCAAGGAAGGCGACTTCCTCGTCCACCAAGGCGACCAGGGCGACTCGCTCTTCCTCCTCCTCGACGGCGTGCTGTCGGTGACGATGGATGGCGAGTGCGTGGCCGAGGTCGGACCGGGCGTGGTGCTCGGTGAACGGGCGGTGCTCGAGGGTGGCATCCGCACCGCCAGCCTGCAGTGCAGCACCCCGGTGCGGGTGGCGGTCGCCCCGGCTGACCGCATCGACCGCGAGGCGCTGATGGAGCTCAGGGAGCACCACACCCCGAACAAGGAGTAGCTAAGTTCGCCGGGTGCGCATCGCGACCTGGAACGTCAACTCGCTGAAGGCACGTCAGGACCGGGTCGAGGATTGGCTCGCCTACGCGCGACCCGACGTGCTCTGCCTGCAGGAGACGAAGCTCTCCGACGACGCCTTTCCCCACCTGAGCTTCTCCGCCCTCGGCTACGACTCCGTGCACCACGGGCAGGGGCAGTGGAACGGTGTCGCCATCCTTTCGCGCGTCGGCATCAGCGACGTCACCACCGGCTTCGACGAGGACCACGTCGATCCGTACGAGGGCGACGCCCGTGTGCTCGCCGCGAACTGCGACGGCGTGCGCGTGGTCAGCGTCTACGTGCCCAACGGCCGCGAAGTCGCGACCGAGTTCTACGAGCGCAAGCTCGCGTGGCTCGACGCGCTGCACGACTGGCTGGCCGCCACGCAATCGCCCGACGACGAGGTCGTCGTGCTCGGCGACTTCAACGTGGCGCCCGAGGACCGCGACGTGTGGTCGCCCAAGGCGTTCAAGGGGTCGACGCACGTCACGCCGCCCGAGCGCGCCGCGGTGAGCCGCCTCTGCGAGTGGGGCATGGTCGACGTGTTCCGATCCCGCTACGACGACCGCGAGCTGTTCAGCTACTGGGACTACCGCCGCGGCGACTTCCACGAGCACCGCGGGATGCGCATCGACCTGGTGCTCGCCACGATGCCGCTGGCCGCCCGCGCCCGCTGGGCGGTCGTCGACCGCAACGCCCGGAAGGGCAAGCAACCCTCCGATCACGCCCCCGTGATCGCCGACTTCGACGACAGGAGCTGACCGTGGCAGGCGACGGAGAAGGCGGCGGTCGCACCAAGGCCTGGTTCTGGATCCTCGGCGCGGTGATCGTCGCGCTCGTGGTGGCGTTGGTGGTCGTGCTCGTCACCCGGGACGACGACGACGACACACCGCCGGCGACCACCACGTCGACCCGCGCGGTCACGACGACCACCACCGCCCCGGCCACCACGACGTCGACCACCGCACCCGCGACCACGTCGACCACGGTGGCGCTCCCGGTGATCACCGACGATCCGCAGACCTACGCGCAGTACCTGTTCGCCACGTGGCAGAACGGCGACCGCACCGCGGCCGCCAACGTCGCCAGTGCCGACGCGGTGACCCAGATGTTCTCGCAGGCGTACCCGGCCAACGGTCCGTACTCGTTCTCGAACTGCGGCCCGGCGGCCGGGTCGCTCTACTGCACCTGGAACGGCCAGAACGGGGCGACCATCCAGATGACCGTGCGCACCCTCACCGGGGGACTCCCCGTGCAGGTGCAGTCGGTGAGGTTCGCACCCTGACGGGCACCTGAGCGGCACCTGAACCGACGCGCGAGCTCGGGCTTTCGCTCGCGGACGCGACGTCGTAAATTTCGACGCGAAAGCTCGTTTCAGACCTCGACCAGGGCGGGTAGGAGGCGAGCTGTATGGCAGCCGTCACTCCTGTTCCCTTCGCGATCGGACTGCTCATCGGCGTCGGGCTGTTCGTCGCGCTGACCTTCTACCTGATCGAGGAGTCGCGCCGACCGGTCCGTTGGCCGGAGCCCGCCGTCGGACCCCACGTCTCGCACACCCGGCTCGCCGCGGTGTGCGTGCTCTTCACGGTGTGGTCGCTGTGGGCGACCGCGCGCCCGGTCAGCGGGTGGCGGTGAGCGCGAAGGCGTCGGCCACGCGCGTGTAGGACGCGACCCGGTCGTCGTGGGTCGGCGCCATCGTGGAGACCATCAGCTCGTCGGCGCCGGTCCGCTCGACGAGCGACTGCAGCCCCGCCCGCACCGTCGCCACGTCACCGATGACGTGCGAGCGGGTCCAGTCGTCGACGAACTGACGCTCGTGCGGAGTGAAGGTGTACTCCTCGGCCTCCTCGGGCGAGGGGTAGACGTCGGGCCGTCCCTGGCGGAGTCGGAGGAACGCGAGCTGGCCGGGCTTCGCCAGTCGGCGCGCGTGCTCGTCGCTCTCACCGCACAAGGCGCTGACGCCGAGCATCACGTAGGGCGCGTCGAGGTCGGCGGACGGACGGAACGAACGTCGGTAGACGGCGAGGGCGTCGTCGAGCATCGCGGGCGCGAAGTGGTACGCGAACGAGTACGGGAGTCCGAGCACGGCCGCGGCCTGCGCGCCGTAGGTGCTCGACCCGAGCATCCAGAGCGCGGGCTTGTACCCGCGCGCGGGGACCGCGATGATGCGCTCGAAGCGGTGGCCCTCGGGGAACCTGCCCTCGAAGTACCCGAGGAGCTCGGTCATCTGCTCGGGGAAGTCGTCGGCGCCGAGGAGCTCGGGACCACGACGGAGCGCGCTGGCGGTGAGCGGGTCGGTGCCCGGCGCGCGCCCGATGCCGAGGTCGATGCGACCGGGGTGGAGCGCCTCGAGCATCCCGAACTGCTCGGCCACGGTGAGGGCGGAGTGGTTCGGCAGCATGACGCCACCCGAGCCCACCCGGATGGTCGACGTCACCGACGCCAGGTGGGCGAGGAGCACTGGTGGTGAGGAGCTGGCGATGCCGGGCATGTTGTGGTGCTCGGCCACCCAGTGGCGTCGGTAGCCGAGCCGCTCGGTCTCCTGGACCAGCGCGATCGAGTTGCGCAGGGCGTCGGCGGGGGTGGAACCGCGCCCGACCGGAGCGAGGTCGAGGACGGAGAGGGGGAACTCGGGCGACGAGGTGGTGTCAGGCATCCCCGGGTGCAACCGCCTCGAACTGGTATCCGTTCCCGTGCGTGACCAGCCGTCCGGAGCACGGCGGCGCGAAGTGCGTGCCGATCACCAGCACGTCGGTGTCGCCGTGCTCGGCGAGCAGCCGGCGACGGGTGCTCGAAGACTGCTCACGGTCGGTGTCGGGATCGGCGAACCAGTCGGGCTCGGCGAACTGCACGGGGTGGTGCGCGAGGTCGCCGGTGATCAGCGCGTGCCGTCCGCCCGACTCCACGTGCACCGCGACGTGGCCCGGGGTGTGCCCGGGCGTGGCCTCCAGCCGGATCTCGTCGGTGACCCGGTGGTCGGGTGCCACCAGATCGGCGAGCCCCGCGTCGACGATCGGTCGCACCGCGTCGTCGATCGTCGCCGCGTACCCGGACGCGCCTTCGCGGTTCCAGTGCTCCCACTCGTCGCGACACAGGAGGTAGCGGGCGTTCGGGAACGTGGGCACCCACTCGCCGTCGACGAGCATCGTGTTCCAGCCCACGTGGTCGAAGTGGAGGTGGGTGCAGATCACGGTGTCGACGTCCTCGCGCGCGAAGCCTGCGTCGGCGAGGTCGGACAGGAACGGCGTCTGCAGGTTGAGCGCCTCCATGCCCGGGATGTGCCGGTCGTTGCCGATGCACGTGTCGACGATGATCTTGCGGTCGCCCGCGGTGATGGCGAACGCGTGGATCGACAGCACGAGGTTCCCGTCGTCGTCGACGAAGTGCGGGCGCAACCATGACGCGTGCGACGCGACGACGTCGTCCGACGCGCTCGGCAGGAGCCCACTGGCCGGGATGTTGGCGACGCTCTCCACCACACGCGTGATCGTCACGTCACCGATCGTCCACTGCAGGTTGTCAGGCACTGGCGTTCCCCTCAATGGATGGTGCGACCCTCCTCGAGCATGGTGACGAACTGCTCGATGCGGCGCGCCCGCGTGTCCGGACGCTTGGCGTCGTGGATGCGGAACAAGATCGCGTACCGGTTCGTGCTGTCAAGCGCCGCGAAGGCGCGCCGCGCCTTGGCGTTCTTGCGCAAGGCGCGCGTCAGATCCTCGGGCACCTCGATGGTGCGGGATCCGGCATAGGCGGCGGCCCAGCGACCGTCGGCCTTGGCGGCATCGACCTGGGCCTGCCCCGCCGGCCGCATCCGGCCCGCCTCGGTCAGCGCCTCGACCCGATCGCGGTTGATCATCGACCACTTGCTGCGCGGCGTGCGTGGCGTGAACCGCTGCCGGAAGTACACGTCATCGTGCTTGTGGCGCAGCCCGTCGATCCAGCCGTAGCAGAGCGCGACCTCGATGGCGTCGACGATGTCGACGGTCGTCACGCCGGTGCCCTTCTTCGCGATCTTCAACCACAGGCCGTCGGACGTCGCGTGGTTGCGGCTCAGCCACCGCTCCCATGCCTTCGCCGTCGCGAACTCTTCGACCGGAAGATCGGGCACCTGCTCCGCCATGCCACCATTGTCGTGTGTTCCGGCTGCGGACGCCCGACCCCGAGCATCTCTCGCACTTCCTCGCCGCGAGCGGATGTCGCCCCTCACGTATGCGGAAGTCGGCGCCAGCTTCGACGCGGAGCTTCCGTCGGGATACCACCACGTCCGCGCCGGCACCGGGCTGGGCACCGGCGACAGGGTGTGGGAACGCGCGTGCGCGGGCATCCGAGCCTGGGCGGCGCACCGCGGCGCCGGCATCACCGTCGTGCCGGCCGACACGCCGATCACGGAGGGCACGACCGTCGCGGTGATCACGGCGGCCGGGCCGCTCCGCGTGCTCGCGGCATGCCGGATCGTGCGCGTCGTCGACGAAGCCGAGCGCTTCGGGTTCGCCTACGGCACGCTCCCGTCACATCCCGAAGAGGGCGAGGAGCACTTCGTCGTCAGCCGCGCGGAGGGAGGGACGGTGCGTTTCGACGTCGTCGCGTTCTCCCGACCGCACGACCTGCTCACCAAGTTGGGGGGACCGATCCCCCGTCGCATGCAGGCGCGCGCGACCGAGCACTACCTCGAAGGGATGCGCGACTTCGTCACCCGCTGAACATCTCGAAGTTCGCTGTCACATGCGCACGCGAACCTTGAGATGTTCGAGTGGGGGGCTACCGGGCCTTGAGCGCCTCGATGAGCTTGGGCACGACCTTGTGCACGTCACCCACGATGCCCAGGTCGGCGATGCCGAAGATCGGCGCCTCACCGTCCTTGTTCACGCAGATGATGTTGTCGGAACCCTTCATGCCCACCATGTGCTGCGTGGCGCCGGAGATGCCGAGCGCGATGTAGAGCTTCGGCTTCACGACCTTGCCGGTCTGGCCCACCTGCTTCGAGTAGGGCACCCAGCCCGCGTCGACGATCGCACGGGACGCGCCCGAGGCACCGTTGAGCAGCTTGGCCAGCTCCTCGACCAGCGGCTCGTAGGCCTCGGCGCTGCCGATGCCGCGCCCGCCGGACACGACGACCGCCGCCTCCTCGAGCTTCGGACCTTCGCGCTCCTCGACGTGGCGCTCGAGCACCTTCGCCTCGCCCGCGCGCCCGGCGTCGCCGGCCTCGACCGCGACGACCTCGGCCGCGCCGCCACCACTCGGCTCCGCCGCGAACGACTTGGGCCGGATGGCGCCGAGGAAGGGGCCGTCGCCCTCGAACTCGGTGTCGACGAGCGTCACACCACCGAAGATGGCGGTGCCGACGATGAGCTTGTCGCCGTCGACCTTGAGGTCGGTGCCGTTGGTGAGCACCGGACGGTCGAGCTTCACCGACAGCCGGGCGACCGCGTCGCGGCCGTCGTAGCTCTGGGCGAACAGGATCGCGTCGGGCGAGTGCTCGCCGACGAGCGCAGCGATGGCCGCCGCGCCCACGATGCCGGGGAGGCCGTCGCCGGGGTCGACCGCGTACACCTTGGTCGCGCCGTGCTCACCCAGTCCGGCCGCCAGCGCGTCGGCGTTGCCACCGACGTACACCGCCTCGACGGTGTCGGCGAGCTCACGGGCCTTGGTGAGGATCTCGAGGGTCGCGCTCGCCGGCTTGTCACCGTCGGCTTCGGCGAAGACCCAGATCTTGGAAACTGCCATTGCTTCGTTCTCCTGCTTCGTTCCGGGTCCGGGTCAGACGACCTTGAGCTGCTCGAGGAACTGCACGACGCGCTGGTAGGCCTCGCCGTCGTCCTCGATCTTCTCGCCGGCCTCGCGCTCGGGTGCAGCACCGACGTTCGTGATCTTCTGGCGGGCACCCGCCCAGCCCACCTGGCCGGCGTCGAGGCCGAGATCGGCCACCGTCACCTGGTCGACGGGCTTGTTCTTCGCCGCCATGATCCCCTTGAACGAGGGGTAGCGGGGCTCGACCACACCGGCGGTCACGCTCACGACCGCGGGCAGCGACGCTTCGACCTCGTCGAAGCCGGCCTCGGTCTGGCGCTGGATGGTGACCTTGCCGTCGCCGATCTCGACGTGCTTGGCGAACGTGAGCGACGGCCAGCCGAGCAGCTCCGCGACCTGCGCGGGGATCGTGCCGGTGTAGCCGTCGGTCGACTCGGTGGCGGTGACGACGAGGTCGATGCCCCCAGCCCGCTCGATCGCCTTGGCGATCACCTTGGCCGTCGAGAGGGAGTCGGAACCGGCGAGCGCGTCGTCGGACACGAGCACGGCCCGGGCCGCGCCCATCGCCAGCGCGGTGCGCAGGCCCGAGACCTCACCGTTGGGCGCCATCGAGATCAGGACGACCTCGCCGCCGCCGGCCTTCTCCGCCAACTGCAGCGACATCTCGACGCCGTACGCGTCGGAGTCGTCGAGGATGAGCTTGCCCGACCGGTTGAGGGTGTGGTCGCCGTCGAGGCTGCCGGGGACGGCGGGGTCCGGGATCTGCTTCACGCAGACTGCGATGTTCATTCGGTGCTCCGTGGTGCGTCCGGGCGCGCCGAGCCACTCATCGAGAGACCCGGGCACGCCTGCTGATGACCTGATTCTTGCCGCGATCGGGCCATCGGGGCGAAACGTGGGTACCGTCGACCCCCTTGGCCGACCCCCGAAAAGGTGCTGGACCTGCTGGTCGTCGGGGCGGGTCCCGCCGGCATCGCGGCCGGGATCGAAGCCCACAGGCTCGGACTCGACGCGCTCGTCGTCGACAAGGCGACCTTCCCCCGCGACAAGACCTGCGGCGACGGCCTCACCACCGGCGCGTTGCGGCAGCTCGACGCGCTCGGGTTCGACGTCCGGACGCTGCCGTCGTGGGTGGCGGTCACCGACACCGTGCTGGTGTCACCGAGCGGACGTGAGGTCGAGGTGCCGCTCCCACCCGACGGCGCGTACGCGGGCGTGGTCCCCCGCGCCGAGCTCGACACCGCGCTGGTCGCGCACGCGCGGGCGCGTGGCGTCGACGTGCGCGAAGGCGCGGGCGTCACCGCCATCGACCAGCGCGACGGCGCGGTCAAGGCGACCCTGGCCGATGGCACGGACGTCACCGCGCGCTTCGTGGTCGCCGCCGACGGTCACTGGTCCCCCGTGCGGCACATGGTCGGTGCCGAGTCGGCGACCCCGCTCGGCAGTTGGCACACGTTCCGCCAGTACTTCACGAACGTCGACGACCGTCGCCTCTGGGTGCTGTTCGAGGAGGACCTGCTCCCTGGTTATGCGTGGGTGTTCCCAGTGGGCGGGCCGGGCGACAAAGATGGAGCCGGTCGCGCCAACGTGGGCTTCGGCGTGCTGCGCACTGAAGGCACAGCGACCAACGGCAAGGCACTCGCCGCCGTGTGGCGCGGACTTGCCGACCGTCCGAGTCTGCGACGCGCGCTCGGCCCCGACGCGGAGCCCGAGGGCACTGTCCACGCGTGGCCGATCCCCGCGGCGTACGACCGCAACCGCATGACGCACGGTCGGGTGCTCTTCGTCGGCGACGCCGCAAACGTCGTCGACCCCATGACCGGCGAAGGCATCGCGCAGGCGCTGGAGAGCGGGACGCTCGCAGCGCGCGCGATCGGGGCGTCACCGCGCGACGCAGCCGCGATCACCAGCCGCTACCGCGCCGACGTCGACCGCACGCTCGGCGCCGACCTGCGCTTCGCCGCGCTGCTGCAGCACCTGCTGCGGGGGCCGCTCAGCACCCGCGCAACCATCCGCGTCGCGTCGCTCACCCCGTGGACGCGCCGCAACTTCGCCCGCTGGATGTGGGAGGACTACCCCCGCGCGCTGCTGTTCACGCCGCGTCGCTGGCACCGCGGCGCGCTCAGCGCATCGGGGGCCTACCCCGGCTGAGTGTCCGCTTCGGGACCTTCGGCCCTTTCTGCCGTTGGTGCCCGCAGCGCAGCGGTTGCGTCCCTACACTTTTCGCATGGCAGTCACCGACCACTGGCTCGACACCCCGCACTGGTCGACCGACATCCCGCTCGACACGCCGCACCCACGCGTGAGCGCGCTCGCCGCGCACGGCTACGTCGTGCTGCACGACGCCGACCCGATCCCCGAATCGGAGTACCTCGACCTCGAGTACATGGACTGGAAGAGCGGCGGCGACACCAACTTCGCACCCATCGCCACCGCCGACGGCGAGCTCGACTGCCGCGGCTTCTGGAAGCCGGGCGACGAGCGCCCTGACAAGGGCGGCCGGTTCACATCCAACGCCGAGCACTGCCCGCGCATCGTCGCCGAGGTCGAGTCGGTGGGCGCCGACTTCGGTCGCGTGCGCGTGATCAAGCTCGAGCCCCAGCCGTACGACGACGCGCTCCGCCAGATCCACCGCGACGACAACAACCGCTTCAACCCCGACACCGACGGCTGGGTCGTGCGCTCGTGGATCGAGCTCACCGACAACCCCGACAGCTTCATGGTCCTCATGGAGCAGGGACCCGACGGTCTGCCCGATCCGGCGACCGAAGTGCGCGTACCGCTCCACCGCGGTTCGCGCTTCGTCGTCGACACGCAGCGCCTGTGGCACGTGGTGTGCCACACCGGCACCGAGCCGCGCTACGCGCTCATCTCCAGCTTCGAGAGCGGTCCCGCGCTCGAAACCTGGATCGCGTCGCAGCAGTAGCGCGTCGAGGGCGCCGACACCGCTTGGTGTGGCTCATCTCCAACGGAGCCAGGGGGTGCGCCGATGACCTTCTTCGTGGGGCAGCGGAGTGTGCACGAGGGTCGGGTCGTGCTCGGCGATTGCTCTGAGCACGGTGCGGGCCGAGGGTGCCACGAAGGCTCGGCTGCCGACGACCACGGTCGGCACGGTCTCGGAGCCGCGCGCAACAGATCGCACGAACGCGGCGTCGCCCTCATCGGCCCAGATGTCGTGGAGGCGCAGGCGAACGCCGGATCGGCGGAGTTTGCGCAGGAGGCTCGACGAGATGGGGCATCCAGACCGCGTGTAGAACTCGACGAACGGCGCATCGTCTGCGTCGCACTCGTCGTCGGTCATGCAACGATGAAACCCGTTGCGCGTCGACATTCTTCCGCGGGCCGGCACCCGGACGGGACCCGTGCGGCGGAGCCGGACGCCTGATGGTCTGCTGTCCTGGTGGAAGGCGCAGGTTGGCGGGCGGGTTTCCTCTCCGTTCGAGACATCGTGCCGGGAGGCGTGCGTGACCGAGGTGCAGAGGTCCATGACCGCAGGGACGCCGATCGACCGGGGTGACCGGGGTGACGTCGTGCTGGCCACGACGCAGGCGCTGTGCCCGGTGTGCCTGGCGGTCTGTCCGGCAGAGACGCTCGAACGTGACGGCAAGGTGGTGTTGCGGCGCACCTGCCCGGACCACGGCGTCCGGGAGAGCCTGGTGCTCTCCGACGCCGAGTGGTGGAGATGGAGCCGGAAGTTCCTGCGGCCAGGTCGGCGCCCCGAGCCTGCGACTGGTACCGAACTCGGGTGTCCGTTCGACTGCGGGTTCTGCCCGGAGCACGAGCAACACGCCTGCGTGACGGTGTTCGAGATCACCGAGTCGTGCAACCTCGCGTGCCCGGCGTGCTTCGCCGGCGACGCTCACGCTGTGCATCGCTCACTCGACGAGATCGACGGCATGGCCGCAGGGCTGCTGCACGCCGAGGGCGGGAGCGCGGACGTCGTCATGCTGTCGGGAGGAGAACCGACGCTGCACCCACAGTTCCTCGAGATCGTCGACCGCGTGAGTGCATTGCCTGTGCGGTACGTGATCGTGAACTCGAACGGTGTGCGCTTCGCCCGCGAGCCCGAGCTCGCCCGGCAGGTCGCGGCAAGCGGCGCGCTGGTGTACCTGCAGTTCGACGGCTTCGAGGAACCGACCTACGACGCGCTCCGCGGTCGCCGTGACCTGCTCGACACGAAGCTCGCCGCCCTCGCGAACCTCGAAGCGGCCGGCGCACGGATCGTCCTGGTGGCCACGATCGTCAAGGGCGTCAACGACCACGAGATCGGGGCGATCGTCCGATTCGGTGCACAGCATCCCGCGGTGCGGGCCGTCTCGCTGCAGCCACAGTTCGGCGAGGGCCGCTTCGTCGCGTTCAACGCGATGGACCGGATGACGATCACCGACGTGATCGCTGCGGTCGACCGCGACAGCGGGCTGTTCACGCGCGAGGACTTCGTGCCGGTTCCGTGCTGCGATCCCATGTGCACCGCGGCGACATACGCCTACGTGCGCGACGGCAGCGTGACCCCCGTGACCCGCCTCGTACCGGTCGAGACGTACCTCGACTACCTGGAGAACTCGGCGATGCCGAACCTCTCCGAGGCGTACCGAGAGGACATGGAGGAGATGCGTGACGTGTTGTTGCGCCTCTATTCGAAAGGATCACCACCCGGCACGGAGCGTCAGGCCGAGCGCGTTCTTCTGCGCGTGCGAACCACTGCTCGACGAGTTCGACTCCGTCGACGATCTCTCCGACCACGTGTTCGCGGTGACGATCGAGGGCTTCATGGACCGGCACGTGTTCGATGTCTCACGCGTGACGCGGTGCTGCATCCAGGAAGCGCTGCCCGACGGGCGCATCATCCCGTTCTGCGCCTACAACACCCTGTACCGGTTCGCACCCGACCACCGGCCGCTGCCACCCGGAGTCGCATCGCGGGGTGCGTCGTGAGCCCCTCGGCCGCCGCGCTGCCCGATGCGCCGGTCGCGCTGAAGTGTGCGTGCGCGGACCTGTGGTCACACCCGATGGCGCAGCTCCTCGCCGGCCCCGCGCTCCGGCCCGGCGGCCGAGCGCTGACCAGGGACCTCCTCGCCGGCCTCGCGCTCTCACCAGGATCGCGGGCACTCGACATCGGCTCCGGCACGGGCGCGACCCTCACCGAACTCGCCGCAGCGGGCATTCGCGCCTTCGGCGTCGACTACAGCGCCGCGCTGGCGACCCAAGCGCTCGACGTGGGACCAGTGGTGGTGGGGGATGCCGAATCGCTCCCGTATCGCACAGGCGCCTTCGATGCGGTGTTCATCGAGTGCGTGCTCTCCGCACTGCCCGCCAAAGCGGTCGCGCTGCGCGAGTGCGCGCGCGTTCTCGCCCCCGCCGGGTGCCTCGTCGTGACCGACATGACCCTGAGCGGTGAGCTGCCCGAGCCGCTCGACACGCTCGCAGCATGGGCCGCGTGTGTCGGCGGCGCCTGCGCCACCGACACCTATGCCGCGTTGCTGCGTGACGCCGGGTTCGTCGTCGAGCAGACCACCGACGCCACGCAGGGACTGCGCGACCTCGTCGACCAGGCCGAGCGGCGCCTCGCGATGCTGCGCGGCGCACTCGGGGTGGGTCTCCTCGATCAGGCCGAGGCGCTCGTCAGCAACGAGCTCGCTCGCTACGGCCTCCCGGTCGCCGCCGACGGGCTCGCCGCCCTGGCCGACGTGTTGTTCGCGCAGGTCCGGGAGGCCATCGACGCCGGCAACCTCGGCTACGCGTCCTTCGTCGCCGTCGTCTGATCGGCGTTCTCTCCGGCGGGCTCGGACCGCGCCGCTCGCGCGTGTCGACGGGCGGCAAGCTCCTCGACCCCCTCCTTCGAGGCCGCGAGCGACTCCGCGATCACGCGGTCCCAGGTCGGGCCAACCCACCATCGAGCGGCCCAGCGGCCGGCGAACCACCAGTCGAGTCCGACCTCACCCCGGTACTCGAGCCGGCAGCCGTCGGGCTCGTCGAAGAGCTCGAACGACTCGACCGCGTGCGGGACGGGACCGCGCAGGTGACGGAACGCGATCCGTGCTGGACGCTCGAAGCGCACCGCCTCGACCGTCTCGGCCGTGTATCCCGCCAACCGGGAGAAGTGTGATGCGATCACCAGGTCTTCGCCGCGCTCCCACACCTGGAGGTGGCCACGCAACGCTGCCGGTGTCCGCCCGAGGTATGGCGCAGCCAGGTAGTCGAACACCTCCTCTCGAGATGCCTGGAAGTGCACGGTGCGGGCCCGCAACGGCGTGACGGTGCGACCCCAGCCGGTGTCGAGCGTCAAGCGGCCACGCGCCATCAACGCGACGAGCGTCCCGGCACCGCCGACGAGACCGCCGACCAGGGCCGCTGCCAGTGCAGTCGTGCCCGCGCGCCTCACAGTGCGACCGTCCGGCGGCAGGCGGCCAGGAACCCGTAGCTCGAGACCTGGGAGGCGGCGAGGAGGTTCACCCCGACCCGCTCCACGTGATTCGGCGTCACCATGGTCATCGCGCTCCTCGCCAAGGGACGGTGTCGGGAATGGAAGGCTCCCACCTCGGAGTGGGTTACCACCAGGAACCCGCCGGCAACGGCCGACCTTGCACACGAAGGAAGGAACCTGGTCGATGAGCGACCGATCGATCCGCTATCGCGCCACCTGGCAGGGCGCCGTGATCGCCGAGAGCGAGGACGTCGTGGTCGTGGAGGGCAACGTCTACTTCCCGCCCGAAGACCTCGTCGACGAGCACCTCGCACCCTCCCGGAGCCGTTCGGTGTGCCCATGGAAAGGCATCGCCCGCTACTACGACGTCGTCGTCGACGGCTTCGTGAACCGCGGCGCCGCCTGGACCTACCACCACCCCACTCCGCTCGCCCGCCGAATCAAGCATCGCGTGGCGTTCTGGCACGGCGTCCAGGTCAGCGCCGTCAGGTGAACGACGTCCCCGCCGCGGTTCCCGGCGACGACGCGAGACGCCGCGAGGCTTTCGAGCGCTACGTGGTCCCCGAGCTCGAGGTGCTGACCCGAGTCGCCGCCTCGATCGTCAGTCGTCCTGCCGATGCCGAGGACCTCGTGCAGGACACGCTCCTGCGTGCTTACCAGGCGGTCGACCGCTTCGACGGCAGCCATCCTCGCGCCTGGCTCCTCACGATCATGCGCAACGCTGAACGCAACCGGCACCGCCGCCGGCGTCCTGAGCTCATGCGCGATCCCGACCGTGATCTCGCGCGATTGCACGGTGAATCCCGGGAGCGAGACCTCACCGAGTCGATCGTAATGCGCGAGCAGTTCGACGAAGTCGTCCGTGCTGCGTTCGCGGAACTGCCCGACAAGCATCGCCGCGCATTGCAGCTCGTCGACGTCGACGGTCTCACGTATGCCGAGGTCGCCGGGCTCCTCGGCGTGCCCGAAGGAACTGTCATGAGCCGGGTCCACCGGGCTCGCAAGCGCATCCGCCGCCGCCTCGCCGCGACCGGCGTCGCCCCGCGCAGGAGCATGTGATGACCATGAAACTCTCCGCGATGAGGGACTGCCACCGAGTGGGCAAGGTCCTCCAGCGCTACCTCGACGGCAACCTCGACGACCATGCCGCCCGACGGGTCGCCGTGCACCTCGACGCGTGCCGCCGCTGCGGGTTCGAGGTCAGCACGTACCAGCAGCTCAAGGTCAGCCTGCACCGAAGTGCGCCGGTCGATGCGCTCGCGCTCGCTCGTCTCCGTACGTTCGTCGACATGCTCGCGTCCGGCATGCCCTTCAACGGATGAGCGCGTCTTCCCCGGCGTGCGTTCGCAGCCAATGCCCTCAGAGCTTCGAGAGCGGACCCGCGCTCGAAACCTGGATCACTCGGCACACCTGATCAGTACTCGCCCTTGATCACGAAGTAGGAGCCGCGGATGGTCCCCGCGAGCTTCGACTTCTGCCGCGCGAACTTGAACTTCGTCGGCGAGCTCCGCGGGGACGTCCATCCCGTCGGAGAGCTTGAACCCGACCGCACGCTTCCCGCCGTCGGCGAGCTCGTACATCACGTTGATCGAGAGACCACTCTCGTAGAACACGTACGCCATCCGGATGCCCTCGACCTCGAACTCCGTGGCCTCGAGCGGCTTCGACGCGATGACGAGGTCGCGCTCGTCCTCGAGGATCTTGTGCGACCCACGCGATCGTCTTCTTCGCCTTGCTCGCCGGCTCCACGGTGAAGACGTGGTCGTACTTGTTCTTGAAGTAGCGCGCTTCGTTGGCGCGCAGGCCGGCGAGCGCGTCGGCGACCGGCGACGACTCCAGGCCCACCGTCGAGACGTCCTTGAAATCCACTGTCGTACGACATCGTGTCCTCCTGTCAGCCTTCGGCGCTCACCGGCGACGCGTGGTGCACCACCATCTTCCAGTTGTCGTCGCCGGCGTCGGAATCGTGACCGCGCACGAACACGTTGACGCTGGTCGCCTTCGACCCGGACAGCTCGTCGGACGACCGGTCGGCCGACTGCAGGATGTTCTCGTCGAGCGTCACCCACGCGCTGTCGCCGACGATCGTCACCTGCTCGTCGGTGAGCACGAACTGGATGTAGCCGGTGTTGCGGAAGATCGCGTCCCACGAACCGGCGACCCGTGCCCACCCGCGCAGCATCGGCCAGCCCAGGATGGGTCACCACGATGCGGTCGGCGTGCTCCCACACCTCGGCCATGGCGTCGAGGTCGCGCGCCTCGAGCGCGGCGTAGAACGCGGAATTGGCGGCGCGGACACCGGCCTCGTCGGCGGCGGCGTCGGTCAACCGGCCGCCTTCAGCTGCTGCAGCACCGATGTCCACACCGCGGGATCCGACCGGTACGGCGCGTCGAAGTTGAGGCGGTCGACGATCTCGCCGTAGCGGGCGAGGATGGCAGCGGCCAACGCGTCGGGTGGCGCGACCACCGCGAACGTCTCGAGCATCTCGTCGGTGACGAGCTCACCCATCGCCACCCACTCGCCCTTGCGGGAGAGCTCGTTGAGCTTGGTGCCGACGTCTTCCCAGCCGTGCGTGCGCAACACACCGTGGTAACCGGGGGTCGAGCCGTAGAACGCGATCTGCTGCTTCGTGCCGGTGCGCGCGGCGTCCCATTCCTCGTCGGTGGTGCCGGTCACCACGAACACCGGGAGGCTGAGGGTGAAGTCGGCGCGGGTGCGCCCCGACTTCGCGAAGCCCCGCTCGAGACCCGGCAACGTGACCTCGCGCACGTAGCGCTCGGTGGTGAACGGGTGCAGGATCATCCCGTCGGCGACTTCGCCCGCGACCTCGGTCATGAGGTCGCCGACCGCAGCGAGCATCACCGGCGGCGGTCCGTACGGATTGGGACCAGGGTCGAAGAACGGCGTCATCAACGTGTGCGTGTAGAACTCGCCCTTGAAGCTGAGCTTCTCGTCGCCGTTCCACGCGGCCCAGATCGCGCGCATGGCGAGGATGAACTCGCGCATCCGGGCTGCCGGGTGCGACCACGGCATGGAGAAGCGGCGCTCGATGTGCGGCTTGATCTGGCTGCCGAGCCCGAGCGAGAAGCGACCCTTCGACGCGAGCTGCAAGTCGTTGGCGATCGACGCCATGGTCATGGGCGTGCGGGCGAAGGCGATGGCGACGCCGGTCGACAGCTCGAGTCGCTCGGTCGCCCGCGCCGCGAGCAGCAGCGGGAAGAACGGGTCGTGGCTCGTCTCCGCGGTGCCGCAGCCGTCGTAGCCGGCGGCCTCGAGGGCACGCGCCCGATCCTCGATCTCGTCGAACGATCCACCCAGCATCCCGTCGATCTTCACGGCCGCGAACCTATCCGCTTCCCTGTCACACCCCCGCGGTACCGTCGATCCCGTGAGCCTCGCACCCCCTTGGTCGTTGTCGCCGAGCTCCTGCTCGTCCTTCAAGGAGTGCCCGCTCGCGTTCAAGTTCTCGTACCTCGACCGGCTCCCCGAGCCCCCGGCGTCGTGGACCACCAAGGGCACGCTCGTGCACCGCGCCCTGGAGCTCCTCCTCGACCGCCCGGCCGACGAGCGCTCGCTCGACGCTGCGCTCGCCGACCTCGCCCGGGCTCGGGTGGAGCTCGCACCCCACCCCGACTTCGCCGACCTCGACCTCACCGAGGAGGAGTGGGCGAAGTTCGACACCGACTCCGAGTCGCTGGTGCACAAGTACTTCGAGCTCGAAGACCCCCGCACCGTGAACCCCATCGGGCTCGAGCTCAAGCTGGAAGCCGACCTCGGTCGCACCCGGCTGCGCGGCATCATCGACCGGCTCGAGCTCGACGAGCACGGCGAGTTCGTGGTCACCGACTACAAGACCGGCTCGGTCCCGTCGGAATTCTGGGAGGCCAAGAGCCTCGCCGGAGTCCACATCTACGCGCTGCTGTGCGAGCGCATGCTCGGTCGTCGCCCCGCACGCGTGCAGCTCTTCTACCTGTCGAAGCCCGAGGCGATCATCGCCACGCCCACCGACCAGTCGATCAAGGGCGTCGAGCGTCGCACCTCCGCCATGTACGACGCCATCGCCAACGCCTGCGCCCGCGACGATTTCCGGGCCCGCCCCGGTCGCCTGTGCGACTTCTGCACCTTCAAGCCCTACTGCCCTGCGCACGGCGGCGATCCCGTCGACGCGCAGGAGCTGCGCGGCCCCGGCACGATGATCGAGCCGACGCTCCCACTCGACGCTCCGCTCCCACTCGACGCTCCGCTCCCACTCGCTTCCGCTGCCTCGCTCCGAGTCGCTAGCCTCGCCCGATGCTCTCGCGGGTCCACGCGCTCGACCTGCGGATCGACGCGTGGGTCGAGCGGATCCGTGGTCCGCAGCTCGATCCCGTCTTCTACGGACTGTCGAGCGCGGCCGACCACGGCCTGCTGTGGCTGCTGGTGGGATCGAGCCGCGCCGCCCGGCAGGGCGATCCCGGGGATCGCGTTGCGCATGGGTGCCGCCCTCGGGGTCGAATCGCTCCTGACCAACGGTCCGATCAAGACCATGTTCCGCCGGGTCCGCCCGGCCGGCGACCACCCGCCCGAAGGACCACTCCCCTACGGCATGCACCGCCCGATCACGAGCTCGTTCCCGTCGGGCCACGCGGCGTCGGCGTTCACCGCCGCCACCCTCCTCGCCGGCGGGCCCGCCACCCCGGCGTGGTTCGCCCTCGCGGGTGCGGTGGCCGCGAGCCGGGTGTACACGAAGATGCACCACACCTCCGACATCGTCGCCGGCGCCGCCCTCGGCGTCGGCGCTCGGCCTGCTCGCACGCCGACTCGTCCCCATCCGTTGAGCCGGCGGGTTGCCGAACCCCGATCGGGTCGGGTATGGTCGTTGAAGACGCAACAATTCGGCTCATGCCCCGGGAGGTCCGTCGTGGCCCGTTCGATCGCCGTCACCTTCGACTACCGCTGCCCCTTCGCGTACAACGGCAACGCCGCAGTGGTGGCCGCCCTGCGCGCCGGCAGCGACGTCGACTTCCGGTTCACCCCGTTCTCGCTCGATCAGGCGCACACCGAAGAAGGTGAACCGCCCGTGTGGGATCGCGGCCCGGCGGAATGGGGCACCGGCACGCTCGCACTGCAGTACGGCCTCGCGGTGCGCGACGCGTTTCCCGAGCACTTCTTCGACGCCCACCTCGCGTTGTTCGCGGCGCGCCACGACAAGGGCCTGAAGCTCGGACACGATGACGTCCTGCGCGACGCGGTCGCCGAGGCCGGCGTCGATCCCGACGCGGTGGCCGAAGAGGTCGCCAGCGGACGCCCCCTGAAGACGCTCGCCACCGAGCACTCCGAGGCGGTCGACACGTGGGAGGTGTGGGGCGTGCCCACCTACATCGAAGGTGACGAAGCCGTGTTCGTGCGCTTCATGGAGCGAGGCCGCGTCGACGACCTCGAGCGCACCCTCGACATGCTCCAGTGGTCGCGCCTCAACGAGTTCAAGCGCACCCGCATCTCGCGTTAGCGGACGATCGCGGGCCCCGCGAGCTGGATCATGAGGTCGGACCACTCCTCCGCGCCCGGATCGCGCCACTCGCGGTGCGCGCAACGGGTCCCGAGGTCGCGCACGTAGACGTGCAGCGTGGGCGCGTCGTCGGCCAGCTCCACCAGCTCGCCGGAACGTGCGAACGGAGGTGCGTCGTCGAGCAGGTCGGCGAGCGCCACCACCGCCAGGATCCGGCTGCGACACCGCGGGCACGCCGACACGGTCGCATCCTCGAGCCCACCGGTGAGATCGAGGAAGTCGCGTGCCTCGGTCGCGTCGAACACCACCTCCCGGCCGTCGGCGTCGAGCACGACCAGGTCGGCAGCCCGGACGTCAGGAGCGGAACGGTCGGCTGCGGGCACGGCCGCACCGTAGCGCCGGGCCCGTCCCGGCCTCGCGGCACCGTTGCTACGGTCGCCGCCATGCGAGCACTGGTGATCGCCGACCAGCAGGTGCGGGTCGAGGAACGGCCGGATCCCGAACCCGGTCCGGGTGAGGTCCTCGTGCGCGTCCACGGCGCCGGTCTCAACCGCGCCGACCTCGTGCAACGCGCCGGCTTCTACCAGGCACCCCCCGGATCGCCGGCCGACATCCCCGGGCTCGAGTTCGCGGGCGAGGTGATCGCGCACGGCGACGACGTCACCGAGCCACCACTCGGTGCGCGCGTGTTCGGCATCGCCGGCGGAGGCGGTCAGGCGGAGTTGCTCGCGGTGCCCGCCACACAGTCGCGCGCGCGTGCCCGAGTCGATCGACCTGGTCACCGCGGGCAGCGTGCCCGAGGTGTTCGTCACCGCGCACGACGCGTTGACCACCCAGGCGGCGATGCAACCGGGCGAGGTGCTGCTCGTCCACACGGTCGGCTCGGGCGTGGGCACCGCCGCGGTGCAGCTCGGTCGGGCCGCCGGATGCACCGTCGTCGGCACCGCCCGCACCGCCGAGAAGCTGGAGCAGGCGCGGGCGCTCGGCCTCGACCACGCGGTGCTCGCCGCCCGCGACCTCGATCCCGGCGCGCTCGCAGCCGACATCACCGACGCGGTCGGTGCCGTCGACGTGGTGCTGGAGTTGGTGGGCGGCGACTACCTGGTGACCGATCTGGCCGTGACCGGGTTGCGCGGCCGCATCGTGCTCGTCGGGATGATGGCGGGATCGCGCACGAACGTCGATCTCGGCGCGCTCCTGATGAAGCGCATCCGCGTCTACGGCACCACCTTGCGGGGACGCTCGGTCGAGGAGAAGGCTGCCGCCACCGCCGGCTTCGCACGCGACGTCGTGCCCCTGCTCGCGAGCGGCGAGATCGCGCCCGTGGTCGCCCGCACGTTCCCACTGGACGAGGGACCCGCGGCCTACGACCTGCTCGCGTCCGACGCGGTGTTCGGTGGCATCGTGCTCGACTCTCATCACCCGATGAGGATCGTCACCCGCGGCGGGTTGGCGGCGCGGTCGACCCGGAACGGCCGCACCGAGTCGAGACCGATCACCCAGTTCACCGTCTCCTGACCGGCGGCATCCTTCCCGTCGGGAAGCTCGCGCACGATCACCAGGTGGTGGTGGTCGCCGTACTCGAGCGACAGGTTGCCGGCGTACGTCGACGGGTTGCCCTCCACGCTCACGTCGGTGCTCGCCGCCGGCGCGACGGTCACCGCGAGGTGCGCATCGCCTGGCACGTCGATCTCGGTGTCGCCGTCCTTGAACGGCTCCTTGCTCGCGTCGTGGTAGCCCACGGTGTACCCGGGTGCCGTGCCGTCACCCCGCGTCTGGAACGTGAGGGTGACCACGTCGAGACACCCCTTCTCGCCCGCGGTCGCATCGATCAGGAACGCCGGCGCGGTCGGTCCGCTCGACGTGAGCGCGGTCGTCGATCCGTGGAACCACGGACACAGATCGGAGCCGCCGGCGACCGTCGTCACCGGGGCGGCGGTCGCCGGCACTCTGCTCGTGGTCGTGCTCGACGAGGCGTCGTCGGAACCACCGCCCGAGCATGCGGTGAGGGCGACCACGGCGAGGGTCGCGGCCGCGGCCCGCGCGAGCTCTCGACACCTTCCGCATCGCCGCGGAGGCTAGCCAGGCCCGACCTGCCTTCCCGCTCGCGCTGGCGGGCTTCCTGCTCGCGTACGCTGATCCGCCGATGACCACGCTCGCCGAGCGACTCGGCTATGCAGCCGACGCCAAGCTCCTGATCGTCTCCTGCGACGATCTCGGTCTCACCCACGCGGGAAACGTCGCCACCTACGACTCCCTCCGCCACGGCCTGGCCACGAGCGCGTCGCTCATGGTGCCCTGCCCGTGGGCTCGCGACGCCGCTGGCGGCTACCGCGGTGAAGACGTCGGGGTGCACCTCACCCTCAACGCCGAGCTCGAGACCTACCGCTGGGGTCCCATCACCCACTCGCCCAGCCTCCTCGACGGCGACGGCGGATTCCCCCGCACGATCGAGGACGCGTGGGACCACGCCGACCTCGACGAGGTCCGCCGCGAGTGCCGCGCCCAGATCGAGCGGGCGATCGTGTGGGGCTTCGACGTCAGCCATCTCACCAGCCATCTCGGTGCGCTCCAGCCCCGGCCCGAGTTCTTCGACGCCTACCTGGAGCTCGCGGTCGACTTCGGTCTGCCGTTGCGGCTGGGCGGCGAAGATGCCGAGCACGTCGCGGGCTTCCCGTTCCGCCGCCTCGCGGCCGACGAGGGCGTCGTGTTCCCCGATCACCTGGTGGCGTGCCCGCCCGGCGCCCGCCGGCGGGTCGAGCGCGCGCTGTTCGAGCTCGAGCCCGGGCGTCACCGAGCTGGCGTTGCACCCGGGCATCGACACCGATGAGCTGCGCGCCGCGTGCAGCGACGACTGGTCGGGTCGGGTCGAAGACCACGCGCTGTTGAGCCGCGATCCGTCGTTCCGCGATCTCGTCGAGCGTTCCGGCGCCATCGTCGTCGACTGGCGCGCGCTGCGCGACCTCCAGCGCGCCTAACGGCGCGAGTCGACCGCCGCGAGCACGTCGAGCACCAGACCGAGATCGCCTGCGGTCTTCATGCGCCCCTGCATGAAGGCGGCGCTGGCGGTGAGCTCGCCGCCCGCCACCGCGTCGGCAACCGCCACCGGCAGCGTCAACGTGAGGGCCGCGTGAGTCGGGCGCGCCGGCAGCTCACCTCGGCCACCACGCCGTCCTCCACCCGAACCTGCCACGAGCCGTCGCCGTCGGGCAGCCCCGTCACCACGACCTGCACCGCGCCGGACCCGCCCGGCGCCTGCCCGCGTCCCACCCATCCGTCGAGCCAACCGTCGATCACGCTCACGTGGTTCCTCCTGCCGTGACATTGGTCTGCGCCCGCACGCCCGCGAACAGGTCGTGTTCGGGCTCGTCGGCGCTCGGCATCGTCATCCCGGGCACCCGCGAGCGGGCCAGCACGTACTCCTCCCACGGGAACGTCTCCCGCAGCAGCTCGTCGGGCACCCGCATCCAGTGGCTCTCGGGATCGATCTGCGTGCGGTGCGCGACCAGCGCGCGCCGGCGCGCCTCGAGGAAGTCGCCCACGTCGACCAGCGTGGTCGGCGGCGTGAACTTCGCGTCGGGCGGCATCTTCGCGATGCGCTCGGCGTAGGGGCTCTCCTCCCCGATCCGCTCGTACGCGTCGTGGAGGGCGCGGATGCGTCGGAACGAGAACCCGGAGTAGTAGAGCTTCGACGGCTGCCACGGCGTCGCCGGCGTCGGGGTACCGATCGGGATCTCCGGCCGCATCGAAGGCGACCACCGAGATCTCGTGCACCCGGATGTGGTCGGGGTGCTCGTAGAACGCTCGCTCGTCGCCGTAGGTGACCAGCACCTGCGGTCGCTCTCGGCGGATGACCGCAACCAGCTTCCCGACCGCTTCGTCGAGCGGCGCGTTGGCGAAGTTGTCGGACCGGGCGTTGGCCTCGGTACCCGCCATGCCCGAGTCGCGGTATCCGAGCAGGTACAGCTCGGCGTACCCGATGGCGTCGACGCTCGCGCGGAGCTCGGCCATGCGCACCGCGCCGAGATCGGCGCGGACCTCGGGCGTGTCGGCCGCCGGATTGAGGATCTCGCCTTCCTCGCCACCCGTGCAGCACACGAGCGCGGCGCGGATGCCCTCCGTCGCGTACCGGGCGACGGTGCCCGCGCCCTTCGACGCTTCGTCGTCGGGGTGCGCGTGCACCGACACGAGACCGAGTGGATGGCCAGTCCCGTCGATGGGGACGGTGAGGGGGCGCGGCATCACTGCGACGCTACCCGCCGCGTCGACCCGCGGCTTCTCGGGCGAGATTGCGCCCGGTACCCTGCTCGTCATGCCCCGGCGCCTCCTCGCGTGCTTCGTCGCGCTCGCGTCGCTGGTCGGGGTGTTCGCGTCGTCGGCGTCCGCAGCAACCGCGACCGGATCCGCAACCGGGCTGTCGTCGTGGCGTTCGTGTGGCGGCAAGCTCCAGTGCGCGACGCTCACCGTGCCGGTCGACTACTCGCAGCCCGACGGCGAACAGGTGAACATCGCGGTCGCGCGCCTGCGCGCGACCCAACCCGACCGGCGGCTCGGCTCGCTGGTCTTCAACTTCGGTGGTCCCGGCGACGCCGGCACCGAGACGCTGCCCGGCTACGCCGACCAGATCCCCGCCGCGATCCGCGCCCGGTACGACCTCGTGAGCTTCGACCCGCGTGGCACCGGCAGCTCGCGCCCGGTCGAGTGCATCGACGACGCCACCACCGACCGCCTCAACGCAGTCGACCCCACACCCAACTCGGTTGCCGACCTGCACGCGTTCTACGACGGCACCAACGAACCGGTCGACGTGGTGGCCCGCTGCGTGGCGCGGAACGGGGCGTGGCTGGCCCAACTCGGGAGCCGCAACGTCGCCCGCGATCTCGATCGGCTGCGGACCTCGATCGGCGACGACACGCTCTCGTTCGTCGGCTACTCGTACGGCACCGTGATCGGCTCGGTCTACGCGCAGATGTTCCCCGAACACGTCGGCCGCATGGTCCTCGATTCCCCGGTTGACCTGTCCGCCGACGCGCTCGAGGAGCTGCGCGGAAACTCCCAGGGCTTCGAGCAGGCGCTCGACGACTTCCTCGAAGGATTGCGCGAGCAATCGCGACTGTGCCTTCCACAGCAGCGGCAATCCCGACCGCCGCGCTCACCACGCTCGAACAGCGCTTCGAAGCAGGGACTCGAGCTGCCGACGGTCGACCTCGCGACCGGAGCGAAGTCGAAGCGCAAGGCCGGCGTCGCCGCGTTCTACATCGCACTGATCTCGGCGCTGTACGACCGTCAGTACGGGTGGCCGGAGCTGGCGGATGCGCTCGACGATGCCCGCAAGGGCGACGGCAGCTACCTCTTGGGCCTGGCCGACCTCTACAACGGCCGTCGCGACGACGGCAGCTACGACAACATCGACGAGGTCATCGGCGTGATCCTCTGCGACGACCGCGACGATCCGGTGCCCTCGTTCGAGGGGTACCAGGAGGAGTACGACCGCGAGGTCGCGGAGTACCCGCTGCTCGGCCGGTTCGTGGGCAGCAGCCTCCTCGGCTGCGACCCCCGCCTCCCCCGCGCGCCCGTCACCGAGCAGCTGGGCGACGTCCGCGCCGACGGCACCGCGCCGATCCTGGTCGTGGGGACGACGCGCGACCCGGCGACCCCGTTCGCGGGCGCCGAAGATCTCGTGACCCGACTCGCCGGCTCACGCCTGCTCACGTTCGACAGCACCGAGCACACCGCGTACACGAAGAACGCGTGCATCGACCGTGCGGTCAACGCCTACCTCATCCGCGGCACGTTGCCCCCCGAGGGCACTGCGTGCAAGGCCTGACGCGCTCGCCGCGTCAGGCCGACCGCAGCACGTCCTTCCACGGCACGTCGCGCGACTGATCGGGATCCTTCGGGAGTCCGAGCACGCGCTCACCGAGGATGTTGCGCATGATCGCCGACGTCCCACCCTCGATGGTGTTCGCCTGCGACCGCAGGAACCCGCGCGCCACGGTGCGCGGATCGTCGCTGCAGCACCATGAGAGCTGCCGACGAAGCTGAACGTCTCCTCGCCGACGAGTCCCTTCCCCTCCCAGGCGACACCGTTGACACCCTCGAGGTCGACGGCCAGTCGCTGGAGCCGCTGGTTGAACTCCGCGCTCTGCAGCTTGGTGATCGATCCCTCCGGCCCGACCTCCGCACCGCTCCGACGGCGGTCGGCGGCGCGCTGGTTGTTGAGCGCGATCACGCGGTGGTCGATCCACGCGCCGACCAGACGCTGGCGCAGGTTCGGATCCTGCACCGGCGCGCAACGGTCGATGACGCGCTGCACCGGGCTGCCACCGATGGTGTCGCCGCTCACCGATCCGGGGCCCGACAACGAGACCCGCTCGTTCATCAACGTGGTGATGGCGACCCGCCACCCGTCGCCCACCGGTCCGAGGCGCCACACGTCGGGGACGCGGGCGTTCTCGAAGAACACCTCGTTGAACTCGGCGTCACCGGTGATCTGGCGCAGCGGTCGCACCTCGACACCGGGCTGGTGCATGTCGACCACGAAGTAGGACAGGCCCTTGTGCTTGGGTTGATCGGGATCGGTGCGCGCCAGCAACATGCCGTACCGGGCGACGTGCGCGAGGGACGTCCACACCTTCTGCCCGTTCACGATCCACTCGTCGCCGTCGCGCTCGGCCCGCGTCGCCAGGCCGGCGACGTCGGACCCCGCGCCGGGCTCGCTGAAGAGCTGGCACCAGATCTCCTCGTTGGTGGCGATGCCGCGCAGGAACTGCTGCTTCAGGTCCTCGCTGCCCCACGCGATGACCGTGGGACCGCCCATGCCGATGCCGATGATGTTGGTGGGCCGCGGCACGCGGTACTGGTTGATCACCTCGTTGACCGCGCGCGCCTGACCGGGCGCGAGCGAGAGCCCGGCGCCGTACTCCGCCGGCCAGGTGGGCGTGGCGAAGCCGGATTCACCGAACGCGGTGCACCACGCCGCGTAGTCGAGCGCGCCGCGCAGTGCCGCCACCTTCGCGGTGTCACCGCCGTCGGCCGCCTCCATCCATCCTGCAGGCAGGTGCTCGGCGAGCCACGCACGGGTCGTGTCCCGCAGTTCGTCGCCGGTGAGGGC
Organism: uncultured Actinomycetes bacterium; assembly: GCA_963835985.1. Lineage (GTDB taxonomy): Bacteria > Actinomycetota > Acidimicrobiia > IMCC26256 > DASPTH01 > DASUAS01. The sequence goes on from CAWIHV010000006.1 coordinate 650,200, forward strand.
AGAGAGATCGGTCGACATGGCGACGAGCGTATGCTGCCCGCCGTGATCCGTGCGTGGCGCTACGTCGCGGGGAAGCCCGGCCGCGAAGACGCGCCCGTCGACGACCTCCTCGACTCATGGGATCCCGAGCACCACGGTGCTCTGGATCGACGCCGAGGGCCCCGCCGACAAGGAACGGCTGCACGATCTCAAGGCCCAGCTCGGCATGGGTGCCACCGTGGTCGACGCCATCCTCAACCCGCGCGAGCGCACCAAGCTCATGCGCTACGGCGACTACTTCCACGTCGCGGTGCACGACTGCCAGTGCACGCGCGGCGTGGTGAGCAGTCGCGAGATCGACATCGTGACCGGACCCGGCTGGCTGCTCACCGTGCGCCACCCGGACGAGCACGGTGAGCAGGTCGACCTCGAGGAGGTGGCCCGCCGCTTCGAGCTCCAGCGCGCCGAGCACAGCACGACCGAGCAGGGCTTCCTGCTGTGGGCGATCTTCGACGTGCTCGTCGACGGGTACTTCGACGTCACCGACATGATCGACGACCGCCTCGACGAGCTCGAGGAGAAGGTGTTCCCCGATGCGGGGGGCGACCGGTCTCGACCGCCAACGTACCCAAGGCGATCTTCGCGGTGCGCACCGATCTCACCGACGTGCGCCGCGCGGCGGCACCACTGCGCGAGGTCGTCAACGCGATCATCCGCCGGGAGATCGAGTTCGTCGGCGACGAGGCGATCGTCCACTTCCACGACGTGTACGACCGGGTGCTCCGCGTCGGCGACCTCGTCGAGGCCCAGCGCGACCTGCTCACCGGGCTGCTCGAGGCCAACCTCGCCGTCACCTCGAACCAGCTCAACCAGGTGATGAAGAAGATGACGTCGTGGGGCGCCATCCTCATCGTCGCCACGCTCATCGCCGGCATCTACGGCATGAACTTCCGCCACATGCCCGAGCTCGACTGGGCGTTCGGCTATCCGCTCGCCCTCGGCGTCATGGCGGTGATCACGTTCGTGCTGTGGCGCTACTTCAAGCGGAAGGGCTGGCTGTAGCGAGCTTCTCCTCGTCGGCGTGGTCGTCGTCGACGACCTCATGTGGATGACGCCGGCTGCCGATCACGCGGCTGAAGCGCCATCCCACTTCGAGGAGCACGATGGCGACGCCGGCCACGATGGCCGCCTCACCGAGCACCTCGGCGGGAGGCAGCTGCACCGCGTAGAAGTCGCGGAACGCGGGCACGACCATGATGAGCGCCACCGCGCCCACCATCGACGCGACGAGCACGCGTCTTCCACCAATTGAACGGCCGGGCCTGGATCACGAGCACCCAGAGCGCCACCGCGATGAGCACCAGCGCCGACGTGGTGCGCACCTCGCGGGTCGGCAGATCGTGGCCGTAGCGCGCGATGCCATAGGCGACGAGCGCAGCCGTGCCCGCGACGAGTCCGGCCGGGATGCAGAACCGCAGCACCCGCACGATGAAGCCGGGGATGTAGCGGCGGTTGTTGGGCGCCAACGCGAGGAAGAACCCGGGGATGCCGATCGTGAACACGCTGACGATGGTGAGGTGCCGGGGAAGGTACGGGTACGGCCAACTGATGACCGACACCGTGATCGCGAGCAGCACGGCATAGACCGTCTTGGTCACGAAGAGGTTCGCCGAGCGCTCGATGTTGGCCATGACGCGGCGGCCTTCGGCCACGACGCCCGGAAGCGTCGAGAACTTCCCGTCGAGCAGCACCAGCTGCGCGACCGCGCGCGTCGCCGCAGCACCCGAACCCATCGCCACCCCGATGTCGGCGTCCTTCAGCGCCAGTGCGTCGTTGACACCGTCGCCGGTCATGGCGACGACATGGCCCTTCGACTGCAGCGCACCGACCATCGCCCGCTTCTGCTGCGGCGTGACCCTCCCGAACACCCGGTGTTCCTCGAGCACCTCGGCCAGCTCGGCCTGGTCTTCCGGAAGCTGCCGCGCGTCGAAGCCGCCGCTCGGATCGTCGAGACCGACGCGTGCGGCGACGGCCGCCACGGTGCGCGGGTTGTCACCCGAGATGACGCGCAGCTCGACGCCTTGCGCGGCGAAGTAGGCCAGGGTCTCCGCCGCGTCGGGTCGCACCTTCTCGGCGAACATGACCAGCGCGACCGGCGTGAGGTCCGCGGGCAGGGATTCGTCGGTGAGCGACGCGTCGGTGTGCGCGAGCACGAGGGTGCGTCGCCCGCTCGACGCGAGCTCGTCGGCTCGTGCCCGCACCGGCGACGAGTTGTCGGTGACCACCATCTCCGGCGCGCCCATCACCCACGAGCCGTGTCCGTCGAAGGTGGCTGCGCTCCACTTGCGGGCCGACGAGAAGGGCACTGCACCCGTGCGGCTCCATCCCGGCGAGGAGAACTGCTCGGCCAACGCCACCGCGGTGGCGTTGCGGTTCGGGTCGTCGGCGAGCGCGCCGAGCGCCCCCGTCGCGGTCGACTCCTCGTTGCCGTCGAGCACCTCGAGCTCGTCGAACACGATGGTGCCCTCGGTGAGCGTGCCGGTCTTGTCCAGGCACACGATGTCGACCCGCGCCAGGCCCTCGACCGCCGGCAGCTCCTGCACCAGCACCTTGCGGCGCGCGAGCGTCACCGCCGCGAGCATGAACGCGACGCTGGTGAGCAGCACGAGCCCCTCGGGGACCATGGCGACGACACCGGCGACCGTCGAACGCAGCGCGGTGTCGAGCTCGTGCTCGCGCAGCTGGCTCCACAGCAGGAGCGCACACACCGGGATCAGGACCCACGTGATGATCCGCAGGATGGTGTTGATGCCCTCCATGAGCTCCGAGCGTGTGAGCTGGAACTGACGGGCCTCCTTCGCCAGCTTGGCCGCGTACGAGTCGGGACCGACCTTGGTCGCCTGGAAGCGACCGGATCCCGCGGCCACGAAGCTGCCCGACAACAGCTCGTCACCTTCCTGCTTGTTGACCGGGTCGCTCTCGCCCGTGAGCAGCGATTCGTCGACCTCGAGCCCCTGCGCCGAGCGCACCACGCCGTCGCAGGCGATCTGGTCGCCGGTGCGCAGCTCCAACAGGTCGTCGAGCACGACCGCCTCGGTGACCACCTCCTGGAGATCACCGTCGCGGACGACGCGCGCCGCCGCCGCGTTCTGCACCGCGAGCTGGTCGAGCTTCCGCTTGGCGTTCACCTCCTGGAAGATGCCGATGGCCGAGTTCGCCACCAGGATGAGCACGAACAACGCATCCTGGATCGGGCCGATCACGACGATCACCGCGGCTGCGGCACCGAGGATCGCGTTGAAGCGGGTGAAGACGTTGGCGCGGAAGATCTCGGAGAGCTTGCGGCTGGTGCGCTCGCCGGTGTCGTTGGTCTGCCCGCGCGCCACGCGCTCCTGGACCTCGGCCGCGGTGAGGCCGGTCGGCGCGGTGGTCACATCCACCACGCCGACGCTACTTCCCACCGTCGCTCGCGTCCGCTCTCTCCGTCCCAGCGGGCGAATCCGGCAAAGCCGGCCTTCGCCCGATCAGCTGTCGACGCGGACGAGGGCGATCTCGCCGGTGGCGTCGTCCTCGAGGACGCGGTACCCGCCGAGCTCGGCGAGACGCGAGCGACCTTCGTCGGGACCCGAAGCGATCAGCTCGTCACCCGCCTGCAGCTCCACCGGACCGCGCGGGCGGTACACGTAGCGACCGGCGCGGCGGATGGCGAGCAGGTAGTAGCCCGTCTCGAGCTCGAGGTTGGCCGCGGCCAGACGTTCGACCATCGAGGAACGAGCCCTGGCGACACGGGCACCCGCACGATGACCTCGTCGGTGTCGCCGAAGGCCATGGCGAGGATCGGATGCATCTCCTCGTTCTCCTCGACCAGCCACACCATCTGTTGCGCGGCGTCGCCGAACTCCTCGGCCGCAGCGCCGAGGTGCAACAGCCCACGCAACGGCGACGGCTCGACCTGTTCCGATGCCGCGCGCAGCACCCACACCTCGAGCCGCTCGCGCATCTCGTCGAGCCGGTCCTCGAGGTGACTCACCTCGGCCGCGAGGCCCTGATCGTTGAACATCAGGGCGGAATACGCGAGGCCGATCGCGACCTCGGACACGTTCTTCATCTCGACGAGCACGTCGACCGCGCGGTCGAGATCGGTGGGGATGGCGGGATCGCCGTCGGTGCCGGGCGGGCGCCACTCCGGCGCGCCCGCCAGCACCCGCAGCTCGGCGATGCCGCCGGGCGCACCGCGCAGGATGAGCACGTCCTCGGGGAGCAGCACCTCGTCGCCGTCGGGATCGATGATCCAGTCCTTGCCCCGCCGGATGGCCACGACGCGCATGCCCACTTCGGTGGGGAGACACGCGGTCTCGAGCGAGCGGTGCGCGAGCAGCGCGTCGGGTCGGACCCGCACGCGGTGCGACACCTCTTCCGCGGCAGCAAGGTCGGCGACCAGGGCGGCGGGGATTCCCAGACGGTGGGTGACGATGCGGGCGATGTCGACTGCCGCGTTCCCCATGCGCTCGATGGCCGAGAGCACGTGGAGCACGCTCGACATCTCCTCGGCGTCGCGGGGCGAGCGTGCCGCGAGCACGCACACCTCCCGCATCGCATGGGCGAGGTCGGACAGGAGCTCCTCCAGCTCGTGCACCTCGTCGGCCATGCCCGAATCACCGAAGAACAGCGCGGCGTACGCCAGGTCGACCATGAGCTCGGAGGTGTCCTTGGCCTCCGACAACATGGCCTTGAGATTCCGGGGTTGGTCGTCTTGTCCCACAGGTGGGTTCCGAGGATAACCGCCTCGACGGACCCGTCGTTCACATGGTCGGCGGAGCCGATGCGCGCGAGGCTCGGGGCATGCCCACACTCACGCTCCCCGCCTTCACCGTCGCCCCCGCCGCCGACGCCGACCGACGCGGCCCCGGCATCATCGTCGTCCACGAGGGCAACGGCATGTCCGCCCAGTTGCTCCGTTTCGGCGAGCGGCTCGCCGACCAGGGCTACCGCGTCATCGCACCCGACTTCTTCGCCCGCTCCCACGACGTCGATCCCAACGACTTCGGGGCCGTCATCGGATCGATCACCCCCGCGAACCTCAAGGCCGACTTCGCGACCGCCGCCGACGCTCTGCGGGCCGACGGCGCGACCTCGATCGGCGTCACCGGGTTCTGCATGGGCGGATGGTTCACCTACCGCGCCGCCACGTGGGCCGGCGACCTCGGCATCTCGGCCGCGGTGCCGTTCTACGGCGGCGGCATCGCCCGCGAGCTCGGCGACCCCGCATGCCCCACGCTCATGTTCTTCGGTGGGCAGGACCCGTACATCCCGATGGCCGACATCGAGAAGGTGCAGGAACACCACCCACCCAACGAACGGGGCGACGCGGTGGTCGTGTACCCCGGCGCCGACCACGGCTTCATGCGCGACGGCTCCGAGAACTACGACCCGGAGTCGGCCGCTGACGTGTGGCAGCGCATGCTCGCCTTCTTCTCCGAACACCTGGGGTAGGTCAGGTCAAGCCGAGGGCGACGATCACCAGGATCAGGGCCACCGCGCCGAGCAGGTCGAGACTCGAGGTGACGATCGGGATCCCGTGGTTGTCGGGATCGAGCCCCAACCGGTGGGCGGCGACCGCGCCGTAGAAGCCGACCAGCACCGCGAACGTCGTCGCGATCAAACCCGCGAGCATCGACACCGCGATCATCTCCAGGCTCCCGGGCGACTTGAGCCCGGCGATGAGCGCGGCGATGTCGGCGGACACCCCGAGCAGGAAGAACACGGGGACCGCGTACATGTACACCAGGAGGAAGTCCTCCCCGATCGAACGCAGGCTTCCGCGCCCGGGCACGAGCGTGCCGAGGTGCAGCTTGGTCGACACGCGCGGCGCTCAGGATGCTCCCGAGCGCGCCGGAGTCCTCGAGGAACGGCGGCACCAGCACGAGCAGCGCCGGGTACACGAGGAACGACTCGAAGCGCTTCTCGATGGTGAGGCCCGCGATCACGTCGATGGTGCCCGCGAGCACCAGGACGGGCAGCGACTCGCGGGCGATGCGTCGCAGGATCGGGTACTTCGACCGGATGCTGGCGAACAGCGCCACCAGCGCCACCACGCCGCAGAGCACCGCGACGATCACCGTGAGCCACGGGATGCCCACCAGGTAGGTGGCCAGGAACAGCGCCGGCAGGGTGACCACGTCGCCGGCCGCGGTGACGATCGGCGCGGTCACGTTGTCGAGGTCCCAGTTGCGACGGACCCCGAGCTGGGCGACCACCACCGTGATCCCCATGACCACCAGCGACGACAGGAACCCGCCGATCACCGAGATCACCACGAAGTCGGCGACCGAGATCGTGTTCTCCAGGCCGAACGCCACGCAGATGGCCTTGGCCAGGAACGCCAGCACCAACGACACGGACAGCGACATCGAGATGGCGGCCGCGAGGTTCTGGCCGACCAGGGTGTCGCGCCGGCCGGACATCCGGAAGGTGCCGGTGTGGACGGCGGTCCCCAGGCGGCTGCCGAGGGCGCCGAACACGTTGCCGCGCATGCCGATGGCGGCGGGGACGAGGACGAGGAGGCCGGGAAGGGATTCGAGGGTGCCGGTGATCGAGCCGAGCGTCAGCCCGGCAACGAGGTCACCACCCGAGCTGAGCAGGAGCGCGTAGAAGCCCGCTCGGACCCCGGCGGCATCCGAGCGCAACAGCGCGCGGAAGCGCGCAAAGACCGCTCGCCACGACTGCAACATGGGTACTCGGAGGCTCGTTCATTTCCTCGCTCCTGGACCGGACAAGGCTACCCGCCTTTCCGCAGGCCGACCTCCGAGGCTCGTGCCGGCAAAGACGTCAGGACTTCTTGACGGCCAGCCTGTGAGCGGGCAGACTCGGCGTCAAGATTTCCTGACGAGAGGTTCTACGATGCTCGACATGGCCCGACGCCGCCCCACACCCCCTTCGCTCCTGGACCCGCCGCCCTGGCTCACGGAGCTCACGGGGTTCGACCTCTTCAACGTGCAGCGCACGGCGACGGGGTGGTCGGCGTTCCCCGACGGTGTCGACGACGCTGTGGAGTTCCCCGGGGGAACGTGGCGGGTGTCGCTGGTGATGCCGGTCGACCTGTCGATCGCCGACGGCGTCGTCGATCCGCTCGTGCTGCTGGTCACGCTGGCCGACGGCGCGGTGAAGGTCGACGACAAGATCGCCGAGCTCGTCGCGCACGCGCGCGCAGCGGGCAAATCGTGGACCGAGATCGGTCAAGCGCTGGGGATCACCAAGCAGTCGGCGTGGGAGAAGTACTCCGGCGAGGACTGACCGCCCGCCGGGGCGTTGCTACGTTCGCCGACGTGGCGAACGACTTCGACCTCGTGGTGATCGGCTCCGGGCCCGCCGGCGACAAGGGGGCGAGCCAAGCGGCGTACTTCGGACACTCCGTCGCGGTGGTGGAACGTCGGAAGGATGTCGGCGGCGCCGCCATCGAGGTGTCGGGAGTTCCCGTGAAGGCACTGCGGGACACCGCGGTGTACCTCACCGGCTGGTCGCGCCGCGACGTCTACGGCGTGGGCATCAGCCTGGCACCCGACCTGATCATGAACCGCCTGCGCGCGCGCATCACCGACGTGGTCACGACCATGCAGGCGGCGGTGGCGACCAACCTCGAACGCCACGGTGTCGAGTTGGTGCACGGGAGCGCGCGGCTGGCACCGAAGGACGGCGAGCGGCACGTCGTCGTCGTGACCGACGAGGAGGGTACCGAGCGGCGGCTCTCGGCGCGCCGGGTGCTGCTCGCCACCGGCTCGCGCCCGTTCCACGCGCCCGACGTACCCTTCGACGACCCCGACGTGTACGACTCGGAGGGCATCCTCTCCATCGAGCGGCTGCCCGAGCACCTCGTGGTGGTCGGCGGCGGCGCGGTGGGTGCGGAGTACGCGTCGATCTTCGCCGACCTCGGCTCGCGCGTCACGGTGGTCTCCCGAGGCACGCGGCTGCTGCCGACGCTCGACCACGAGATCTCCGAAGCGCTCGCCGACAGCATGCGCGAGTCGGGCGCCCGGCTCCTGCTCGGGCATGCGACCAAGGCGATCGCCCGTGACGACCAGGGTCTCGGCGTGCATGTCGGCGACGAGATCCTGCGGTCCGACGCGGTGCTCCACGCCGGCGGTCGGCGCGGCAACGTCGAGAGCCTCGACCTCGGCGCAGCGGGTGTCGTCGCCGACGACCGTGGCCGGGTGCAGGTCGACGACCGGTTCGAGACGACCAGTCCCGGCATCTACGCCGCCGGCGACGTGATCGGTCCCCCGGGGTTGGCGTCGGTGGCGATGGAGGGCGCGCGGGTCGCGATGTGCCGCGCGTTCGACATCCCGTTCAAGGAGCAGCTCGACGCGGTGATCCCCACCGGGATCTACACGCTGCCCGAGGTGGCGATGGTCGGGCTCACCGAGGAAGAGGCGCGCCGCGACGACCCCTCCGGCGGCGACGACGTGGAGTGCGGGACCGCGTACTTCACCGAGAACGCCCGGGCGATGATCGCCGGGAGCACCGACGGTCTCGTGAAGCTGGTGTTCCGCGCATCGGACAAGACGTTGCTCGGTGCGCACATCCTCGGCGAGGAGGCGACGGAGCTCATCCACGTCGCGCAGGCGCTGCTGCACCGCGGCGCCGCCATCGACGAGTTCATCGACACCACGTTCAACTTCCCCACCCGCGCCGACGCGTTCAAGTACGCGGCATACGACGGCCTGCAACGACTGCGACGACGCGCGGACTAGTGGAAGTCGCGTGACTTGAGGAGATCGGTGAGGCCGAGAGGCAGCGCCACGATGCGGCGAGCGAGGACGTTGACGACACCCTGGTACTTCTCGAGCAGACCGCGGATCTCGAGCGCAGGTGCGTTGCGGGCGACGCACGCGGTAGCGCTTCCACACGTCGGGGGTGCAGATCACGTTGACCAGGCCGGTCTCGTCCTCGAGGTTGAGGAAGATCACGCCCTTCGCCGTCGACGGCTGCTGGCGGTGCGTGACCACGCCGGCCACGTCGACCACCGTGCGATCGGGCAGCTCGCGCAGCTGCGCGGCCGTGACGATGCCCCGCGCCGCCAACGTGTCGCGCACGAGCTCGGTGGGGTGTCGCGCCGCCGACAGGCCGGTCGCCCAGAGGTCGGCCGCGATCTCCTCGACCTCGTGCATCCCTGGCAGCGTGGGGGCTTCGGCCCCGGTGACCACCCCCGGCAGCTTGTCGGCACGCGCGTCGCGCAACGCGCCCGCGGCCCACAGCGCCTCGCGCCGGTCGTGGTCGAAGCACGCGAACGCGTTTGCGGTGGCGAGTGCCTCCAACGCGTCGGTGGGCGCGTTGGTGCGCCGGGTGAAGTCGGCGAGGTCGGTGAACGGCTGCTCGGCACGCGCCTCGTCGATGCGGTCGAGCAGCGCGTCGCTCAGGCCGCGTACGTAGCGGAGCCCCACACGCATGGCGTGGATCGACGGATCGGCGTGCCATCCGGGCCCGGGACGACCGACCGGACCCGCAGCCTCGGTGCGCGGCTCCATCGTGCAGTCCTTGCGCGACGCCTCCACGCACGGACCGAGCACCTCGACCCCGTGCCGGGTGGCGTCACGCACGATGGTGTGCGGCGAGTAGAAGCCCATGGGTTGCGCGTTGAGCAACGCGCGACGCGAACTCGGTCGGGTAGTGCAGCTTGATCCACGAGCTGGCGTACACGAGGTAGGCGAAGCTCACCGAGTGGCTCTCGGGGAAGCCGAAGTCGGCGAAGCCCTCGATCTTGTGCACGATGTCGTCGGCCACCTCTCCGGTGATGCCGCGCGCGGCCATGCCCGCGAGCAGCCGGTCGCGCATCGCCGCCATCCGCGCCCGTGAGCGCTTCGATCCCATCGCCTGGCGCAGGCGGTCGGACTCCCCCGGCGTGAACCCGGCGACGTCGATCGCCATCTGCATCAGCTGCTCCTGGAACAACGGCACGCCGAGCGTCTTCTCCAGGCACTGCTCGAGCAACGGGTGCGGGTAGGTGATCGCCTCCTGCCCGTTGCGGCGGCGCAGGTACGGGTGCACCGACCCGCCCTGGATGGGTCCGGGCCGGATGAGCGCCACCTCCACCACCAGGTCGTAGAACTTCTCCGGGCGCAGCCGCGGCAGCGTGGCCATCTGCGCCCGGCTCTCCACCTGGAACACGCCGACGGTGTCGGCCGCGCTCAGCAGCGCGTACACCTCGGGCTCCTGGGGGATGGTGGCGAGGTCGACGTCGACGCCTTCGTGCTCGCGCACGAGATCGACGGCGAGGTGCAGCATCGTCAGCATGCCCAGCCCGAGCAGGTCGAACTTCACCAGCCCGGCCGCCGCGCAGTCGTCCTTGTCCCACTGCAGCACCGAGCGGTTCTCCATCCGCGCCCACTCGATCGGACAGCACTCGGTGAGCGGACGGTCGGCCATGACCATCCCGCCCGAATGGATGCCGAGGTGACGGGGGAAGTCGAGCACCTGCTCGGCGAGGTCGAGGGCGAGCTGGGGACCGGCGGCGCACCGGTCCTTGCTCGTCGCGCAAACCCTCGAACGACCCGCCGTCCCTCCCCCAACGGTCGATCCACTTGGTGAGCGCGTCGGCGTGCCCCGGCGAGAGACCGACCGCCTTCGCCATCTCGCGCAGCGCGGAACGGGGGCGGTACGTGATCACGTTGGCCACCTGCGCGGCGCGCTCGCGCCCGTACTTGCCGTAGACGTACTGGATCACCTCCTCGCGTCGCTGATGTTCGATGTCGAGGTCGATGTCGGGAGGGCCGTCGCGCTCGAGCGAGAGGAAGCGCTCGAACAGCAGACCGAGGTCGACCGCGTCGGCCTTGGTGACCCCGAGCGCGTAGCAGACCGCGCTGTTCGCCGCGCTCCCCCGACCCTGGCAGTAGATGTCGTGGATGCGGCAGAACTCGACGATGTCGACGAGCACCAGGAAGTAGCCGGGGAAGTTGAGCTGCTCGATCACGTCGAGCTCGTGCGCGATCTGCGCCATCGCCTCCGCGTGCTTCGGATGGGTCGACGGATAACGGACGCGTGCACCGCGCACGGTGAGCTCACGCAACCAGGTCATCTCCGTGTGGCCGTCGGGCACGTCGTGATCGGGCAGCTCCGGTGCGGCGAGCCGGAGGTCGAACGCACACGCACGCGCGAGCTCCACCGTGCGCGCGACCGCGCCCGGCCAGCGCGCGAAGCGTCGTTCCTGCTCACCCGCGCTGCGCAGGTGCGCGAAGGGCGCGGCCGGGAGCCAGCCGTCGATCTCGTCGAGCGAGCGACCGGCGCGCACCGCGGCGAGCGCAGTGGCGAGCGGTCGCCGGGCGGGAGTGGCGTAGTGGACGTTGTTGGTGGCGACGACGTCGACATCGGCGGCCATGGCCACGCGTGCCAGTGCATCGTTGCGGTGCCGGTCGAGGGGATCGCCGTGATCCCACATCTCCACCAGCACCCGGTCGCGACCGAAGCCGGCGACGAGCAGGTCGAGCGCGGCGCGCGCCGCACTCGGGCCGTCGCGCACCAGTGCCGCAGGGACCGTGCCCTTGCGACAACCGGTGAGCACGTACCAGCTGTCGTTGTGCGCGCTCGGCTGCGGGTGGAGGTGCACCGGCGCGCGAGCGGCGCGGGCCAGTGCATCGATGGTGATGCGCGGCGCGCCCTTCTCTCCCGCCAGCTGGGCTTCGCTGATCGCGCGCGCCAGACGCGCGTAGCCCACGGGACCTTCGGCCAGCACGAGGAGGTGCTCACCCTCGGGATCGGGCTGCACCGTTGGCGGGCCGGGTGATGCCCAGCGTCAGCTCGGCGCCGAAGACCGTCGGGAGGTCGTGCTCGCGCGCCGCCGAGCGCGAAGCGCACCGCGCCGTAGAGACCGTCGTGGTCGGTGACGGCGAGGCCGGCGAGCCCGAGGCGCGCCGCCTCCTCCGCCAGCTCCTCGGGATGGCTGGCGCCGTCGAGGAAGGAGAAGTTGGTGTGGCAGTGCAGCTCGGCGTAACCAGGTGCGGACCCCATGGGGATCGCGACCGTATCGAACATGTGTTCGATACCGCAACCGGATCAGCTGCGCGGGCATGTCCTACCCTCGGAGGATCATGGACGAGAAGCAAGCACCACGCAGACGCCGGAGCAGAGTCTTGCAGATCCCGATACCGCCCAAGCCGAGCAAGAGGACCGGAAACGCACGAGGACCAGGCCCTCTGAGCCCCGCAAAGCGGCGAGGACGGCTAGCAACCGCGTCCGTGACGCGAGAAGTCACCTCAGAGATTCCCGGCAGGTCTCGGTAGCCCAGAGGTCGGGACAACGGGTATATCGACCACGGGACCGAGATCGTTACGCAGCGTGACCGGGATCACTCCATCTACGATCGGGTCATGCTGCTGTCGGGCATCAACCACGTGGCCGTGCTCACGCAGGACACCGAGCGGTTCCACGCCTTCTACGGCGACGTGTTCGGCGCCACCGTGTTCGCCGAGCGAGACCATCAGCGAAGGCGACCAGCAGGGTCGCCTCTCCTTCGTCACCATCGGCCCGCACACGCAGTTCAACGTGTTCGAGCTCCCCGTCCCGCCTCCCGACCACACGCCCATGTTCGGGCGCGGGCCGATCGACCACATCGGCCTGCAGGCCGAGTCGCAGGAGGCCTTCGACGAGATCCGCCGCCGCCTCATCGAGCGCGGTGCCACCGACGGCTTCGTCACCGACTTCGGCGTCGCCATCAGCCTCTTCTTCATCGATCCCGACGGGCTCGAGGGTGAGGTCGTGCTCGACAAGCCCGGCACCGGCCCCGCCGACCTGAAGCCGCCGGGCACGCCGGCCGAGGGCTACGAGCGCGTGCTGCCGGAGCTGTGAACGACGACTACTGCTACCTCACGACGCGCGGGCGCGTCACCGGCGCCGACCACGAGATCGAGATCTGGTACGTGCGGGAGGACGATCGCCTCTACCTGCTCGCGGGCGCGGGCGAGCGGTCCGACTGGGTGCGCAACCTGCAGGTCGAACCGTCGGCGCGGGTGCGCATCGACGACGCGACGTATGCGGCGCGCGGGCGCGTCGTGACCGATCCCAGCGAGGACCGGCACGCGCGTGAGGTCGTGTTCGAGAAGTACCAGCCGCGCAACGACGGCGAGCTCGTCACCTGGCGCGAGCGGCGTCGCTGCCGGTCGCGATCGACCTGCTTCAGTCGTAGACCGCTTCGACGGCGGTGCGGCCGCGCTCGAGGACGACGAGACATGCGGTGCCGCCTTCGACCACCACCTGCCACAACGCGCGCCGACGGCGGGCGTCCCACCAGCGCAGGTCATGGGCCCAGGGGCCGCTCGTTGCCACCAACGGTCCTCCACCGTCGGGCAGCGCGGCGCAGCGCAGACCCGCGGGTGGGGCCGACGGCTCCCCGCGTCCGGAGACGGCGATGGGAGCTCCCTCGGCGTCGACGAGCTCGGCCGTGATCGGAGGGTCGAAGACGCGCGCGGGTGCGGGCCCCGGCACCGCGCCGGGCCAGGGCCGCAGCTCCCGCCCGGTCGGGTCACGGGGCTCACCCCACGGCACCCAGCGGATGCGCTCGATCGGCGTGCGCCCACCACCGTCGAGCGCGGTGACCACCGCGTCGGGACCGAGCATCCCCTGCACCCGTGTGAGCGCGCGCCCGGCCCGGTCGGCTGCTGCGGGATCACCACCCCAGAACCCGAGCTGACGACCGATCGCGGGACCGAGGTCGTCGGGGGCGAGGACCAGCCGGCTGATCGCGCCGGTGATCGGACTGGTGACGGTGTCGGTGAGCAACCAGGCGTCGAGCTGCCAGCGCAGGCGGGTCACCAGCGCCGCCGGCGTCAGCGCGCCCTCGTGGCGCCATGTGCGCGAGAAGTGCTCGCCGTGCTCGGTCTCTGCTTCCACCACCACCCGCGCGCAGCTGAGCCCGAGCGCGTCGAGCCGGGCGAGCAACCGGTCGGCGAGCATCTTCGCCGCGAACGCAGCCTCGTCGACGCGGGTCGCGGGGGGATCGAGCTCGATCGTCTCGAGGAGCTCCTCGGGAGGGACGGTCGCGACCGGCTCGTGCTCCACCTCTCCCCGGGCCAGGCGGTGGGCGAGGACACCGGGAGGTCCGAAGCGGCCGAGCACCGCAGGGGCCGGGAGCTCGGCGAACGCACCCAGGGTGCGGAGGCCGAGGCGGGCGAGGAGGTCGACCAGCCCGTTCCCGTCGGTGTTCCCACCGCCGCCTTTCCCCCGACCGAAGGCGGCGTCGACCGAACCGGCGAGCACGGTCACCGGCCACGGCGCGAGGAACGCGGGAGTCTCCCCCACCGGCACCACGACTGCGTCGCGCGCTCGCTCGCCTCGATCATCGCCGGTCGCTCGTGCCGCCAGACCGGCTGCAAACGTGCCGTCGGCGATGCCGGCCCGCACGTCGGTGACGTCGAGCTCGCGCACGCAGGCGACGATGCGCGCCGTCAGCGTGTCGTCACCTCCGAAGTAGCGCGACGGACCGCGCGTCGGGAACGACAACTGACCCGGCCGTTCCAGCACGAGGCGCGGCACCAGCTCCTCGACCGCGCGCACCACCACCTCGAACGCGCGCGCGTCGGCCGCATCGTCGGCGTCGAGCACCATCAGCCCCGCGCATCGTGCCTCGGCTTCGCGCACGCGCAACCCGAGCGCCACACCTTCGGCGCGCGCTTCGGACGAGGCCGACACCACCACCTTGCCGCGCGCGCTCGGCCCAGAGTGGGCGGCGACGACCACGACCGGCGTGTCGACCAACGCGGGATCGAGACGGCGCGCGGCGACGACCGGCCAATCGGGGCACCACAGCGCGCAGGTGCGCCGCGGACGTTGGCAGTAGCATCAGCCGGCCCGGGCGAGCTCGCCGATGCGGGGACGGGCCGCGGCGCCCCGGCCCTCGACCTCCACCCGGAGACGACGCATCTCCAGGACACCGGCGCCGAGGTCTGCCCACTCCGACGATGCCGCGTGCAGCGTGTACGCGACCCCACCCGGCCACGTTGCGCCGCATGTCTCGGCGACGACCAGCACCGACTCGCGCTCGCGGGCGCGCGCCTCCAGTCGACGGGCGTCGCCCAGGCTGACCCCGCGCGGCACGTCGGCCAGCACCAGGCTCACGCCCTCGAGCAGGGCTGCGACCACGGTGGCCCAGCGGGCGGGGGGAACCCGCCGGACCACCGCGAACCGCTCCAGCGCCACACCCACGTCGGCCGCGGCGAGCGGACCGAAGGTGGCGTCGACGTCGACGAGGGCGGCCCATTCCCCCAGCGCGGTGACCGCGGCCGCCAGCTCGAAGCCGACCGTCGTCGCACCGGCGCCGGGACGGCCGGTGACGCGCAGGACCGAGCCCCGGGCCACCGTGCCGCCGGGCACGAGGTCACCCAGCACGCCCGCGAGCGGCACCGCTCGGTCGCGGGCCAGCACCACCGGGGCCGCGCCCCGCGCCACCTCGTGCAGGTGGGCGCGCGTCACCGTCTCTGCTGGAAGGTTGGCCCGTCGGGGAAGGTTGGTGACGGCCACAGCCCGACCCTATCGAACATGTGTTCGACCCGTCAACGCCGCTGCCCATCGCAGCGCCTGAAGAGAGAACTACGCGCCGGGGGCCTCGAAGAGGATCGGGAGCGGCTCGACGCCGATGGCGCGCAGCGAGTCGGCCGACCAGCCGGCGTCGTCGCCGTAGTAGCCGAAGAGGTGCTCGATGGTCTCGACCACCTTCGGCTGCAGCGCAGGCCACAGGTCGGCCGGCGCCACGACGGCGACCGCGCTCGAGTACACCGTCACCGACGTGGCGCCGAGGTCGAACAGCCGCTTGGCCAGCACGCCGGGCGGGCGGTGGTCGCCCTCCTTGACGTCGGCCGCCGACGGGTACCGCTCGATGGCCATGCCGGTGAGCGAGCGGTTGAGGTCGAAGATGCGCACCGAGGGGGAAGCGCCCTCACGCGCGGTCACGGTGATGAACTGACCCATGGCCCAGACACTACGGCGTCAGCCCGTCGGCTCCTGCACCCGACGCCCGAGCATCGCGAGCAGGCGGGTCTGCGAGCCGGCGTCGTCGGGCACCTCGAGCGGTGTGCCGAACGCCCCGCTCCCCACGAGCATGTCGAGTTGCGGCTCGATCACCGCGATGCACGCCTCCACCAGCTCGGGGTCGAGTGTCGTGTCCTGCCCGGTCGACGTGGCGACGTCCCATCCGTGGATCAGCACGTCGATGAAGCGGTGCCCGCAATAGACCGATCCCGGAACCGGGCCGTACGACACCGCGCACGGCTTGTCCATCGCCCCCGGCACGCGGAACACGGCCGCCGCGACCAGCGACGAGTCGTCGTAGGCGCGCACCGGATCGGTGCCGAGCACGTCGCCGTCGAGCCGATCCCCGACCGCCTCGATGGTGAGGCCCGACCCGAGCTCGGCGGCCCAGTAGTTGCCGGTGACGACGTGGTTCACCAGCTCGCGCACCGTCCAGTCCTCGCAGTCGGACACCAGGTCCCACTGGTCGTCGGCCACGCCGGCCATCGAGCGGCGGGCGAGGTCGAGCGCACGGGCGTGCACCTCGGGAAGGTCGACGTCCATGGCGCGCACCTCCTGTCCGGGACATCCCCGTCCAAACGCTAGATGAACAGACGACCGGGTGCAGGCGGCACACCACGCCAGCAGAGTGACTCCATGAAGATCCACGACCGACGGTGGATCGCGCTCGGGCCGTAGCCGGCGAGCGCGAGCTTGTGCGCGGGCGCCGGGTAGCCGACGTTCGACTCGAAGTCGTACGGCGGGTAGTGCTCGGCCTCTTCCCGCATCATCCCGTCACGCGTCACCTTGGCGACGCACGAGGCAGCGGCCACGGCCAGGCACGTGGCGTCACCCTTGATGACGGTGGTGACCTTGCCCGGCATCTTGAGGTAGTCGTGGTTGCCGTCGAGCACGATGCGGTCGGGGGTGAACCCCTGCTCGTCGAGCTCGGCGAGCGCGCGCATGGCGGCGACGCGGAGCGCCTCGGTCATGCCCAGCTCGTCACACTCCATGTAGGTGGCGTGCCCGACGCCCACTCCCCGCGCCCAGCGGCGCACGGCGCGCGCGGCCTTCTCGCGTTGCGGTCGAGTGAGCTGCTTGGAGTCACGGACGCCGCGCACGTGCTCGGGCGCCGGCACCACCGCGGCCACGGTGACCGGCCCGGCCCACGCGCCGCGCCCGACCTCGTCGATGCCGACGACCACCTGGTCGCCCGCCTCCCAGAACTTCCGCTCCAGCCGCAGCGTCGGTCCCATCTTGCGCGTGACGGGCTCGGCGGATGTGGCGGTCACGGCGCCGAACCTACCCGCGTCGGTCCTCGAGCCCTGCGATCACCTCGACCTCGTCCGTTTGAATTCCCATCGGTCGTGGTACAAAGCCTTCAGTTCTTCGGGAGTGACGCTGTCTCGAGCCAGGGTCCAGACCCCGCTCGACGCGAGGCCTCGCTGTTCCCGCCACTCGATGGCGAACAGGCCCCGCGATGCATTCAACGTTCTCCGTTCCGCTGCAGTCCGACCCGTCGAGCCCGGCCATCGCCCGCGCGCGCGCCGTCGGGTTCGTCGAGGCCTGGGCCTCCGAGCAGCTGAGGATGACCTTGAGCTTGCTCACCAGCGAAATCGTCACCAATGCCGTCGTGCACGGAGGATCGAACATCTGCCTCGAGCTCTCGGTCCTCCCCGCCTACGCGGTTCGGGTCGAGGTGTTCGACGCGTCGCTCGATCTGCCCGAGGTGAGGAACCCTCCGCCCGACGGCGAATCCGGACGCGGCCTGCAACTCGTCGCCGCACTCGCGAATGATTGGGGTGCCCGCCGACGTCTCGACGGAAAGGTCGTCTGGTTCGAACTCCATGACCAGCCCCACGCGTTGGAGCCCCGGCAGGGATGACCTGACCGGGGCTCCTCGCAACAGTCGGGACTAGGCCGACCAGCAGCATGACTACCCCGAGGTCACGATCGTGGAAACGCCTGACGGCGGACTAGCTGTCGCGCTCGAGCCTGGCGATGACCTCGGCTTCGGAGGAGTCGGACTCAGTCGAGAACCAGGCGTCGAGCATCTCGTTCGCCACCTCGGGGCTGGTGAGTCGCAGACCCATGACCAGCACATTGGCGTCGTTCCAGGTGCGGGCGCCGGCGGCGGTGGCGGCGTCGGTGCAGAGCGCGGCGCGCACGCCCGCGACCTTGTTCGCGGCGATCGAGGCGCCGGTGCCGGTCCAGCAGAACAGCACGCCGGTGTCGGCACGGCCGTCGGCCACCGCCTCCCCCACCGCGTGGCCGACCTCGACCCACTGGCCGTCGTCGACCACGACGACGGTGTGGCCGCGCGACTCGAGCTCGGTGCGCACCGCGTCGGTGAGCGCGGTGTGCTCGTCGGTGCCGAACGCGACCTTCATGACGGGAAGAGCATGCGGTGGACGTCGTCGAGGGTGTCGAATGCGACGTAGTCGACACCGAACGCCGAGCACCACGACGCCAGCGCGTCCTTGGCGAACACGACGTCGGCGAGGAGCGCGGCCTTGCGGTCGCTGGCACCGTCGCCGATCAGCATCGCGATCTGGCCGCGGTGGTGCGCGTCCTTGATCGGCGCCTGCTTGCACGTGCCGCACGACGCGCACGGACAGCAGCGGTCTTCGTTGGGGAAGAGCAGCTCGCGCGTCGTGAAGTCGACCGCGTTGGTGAGCACGTCGAGATCGAACGGTCGGACCGCGTCCTCCACGTAGAAGCCGAAGCCATCGGACACGACGGTGAGCTCGGCGCCCGCGGCGCGCAGCGCGTCGACCAACGGCCCGACGCCAGGGTCGAGGGTGACCTCGGCGGCGATCGCGCGCAACGTGGCCTCGTCGCCCTGCACCAGCTCCCACTCGTCGAGGATGCACTCCCGGCTGTCGATCACCCCGTGGCGGAACTGCTCGTCGATCGCACGCCACTCGTCGGGCGCCGTGCGCTCGAGCACATGCACACCGACATCGGCAGTCGTGATGGTGCCGTCGAAGTCGAGGAACACCGACGTGCGGGAGAGATCGAGTCCACGAATGGAGTCGGTGACGTCGGGCACCGGTCGACGTTAGCCGTGATCCAACCGGCGCCTCGCTGCGAATCCAGTCCGACAATTGCGCACAACCAAGGGGCCAGCACATGAGCGCGGACGACAACGTCAAGACCATCCAGAGCATCTACGAGGCGTTCGGACGAGGCGACCTGCCGGCGATCCTCGACACCCTCACCGACGACGTCGACTGGGCGTCTCGACGCCGAGTCGACCGAGGTGCCGTGGTGGGGCGTGCGGCACGGCAAGGACGAGGTCACCGACTTCTTCGTGAAGCTCGCGGGCGAGACCGAGCTCGAGGAGTTCACACCGCTCGAGATGATCGGCGACGGCGACGTCGTACTCACCGTCGTCCGCTACCGCGTGAAGTCGCGCTCGACCGGTCGTGAGGCGAGCATGTTGCTCCACCACTACTGGAAGTTCCGCGACGGCAAGATCGCGTACTACCGCGGCGCGGAGGACACGCTTCTCACCTTGCGCACCGTGGTCGCCTGACGATCACGCGGACCATGCCCGGCACGACCTGATCACCAGTTGACGGCTCGACCTTCGGCGCGCGTACGGATCTAGGCTCGGACTGGTGATTGACGCGGCCATGGGCCCATCGTCGCGGGCCGACCTTCAACCGGCCGTCAGCGGGGCGCCGTGACGCGTCACGATTCCGTCAACACCGGGGGGCGAGTGCTGTTGGCGCTGGCGGTGGTCGGCGCGACCACGTTCGTCGCCCGCGTGCTCAACGTCGACCTCACGACTGCGGCGCTGCTCCTGCTCCTCGCTGCGCTGGTCGCGACCCTGTTCGGGCGCGCCGCCGCGATCACCGGCACGATCGCCGCTTTCGTGGCACTGAACTACTTCTTCACCCAACCAACGGGCAGCCTCGACGTGCAGAAGGCGGACGACCTCGCCGCGCTGGTCGTGTTCGCCGCCGCCTCGGCAGTGCTCGGCTGGACAGTTTGGCGCCTCGACGAGGCCCGCCGCACTGCCGAGCAGCGCGAGCGCGAGACCCAGATCCGGTTCGACCTCACGACGCGACTCATGGCTGGCGAGGAGCCGGCCGCAGTGGTCGCCGGCGCAGCCGACGCGCTGATCGCGTTGTTCCGGCTCACCGAGTGCACGGTGCGGGCGCCCGCGGCGACGACCACCGTCTCCGGAGTGGGGACGCCGGGCGCCACGACCGCCGTGCACATCTCGCCGCTCGACGTGGAGGTGATCGCGAGCCGCGAGCACCCGCTGGCGACCTCGGACAGGGCGTTGCTCGAGGCACTCGTGGCGGGGCTGGCCGCTGCCATCGATCGGCTGCGCCTCGAGAACGAGGCTCGTGACGCCCGCATCGACGCCCAGCTCGGGCGTACGCGCTCGGGCTTCCTCTCCGCGGTCACGCACAATCTCCGTACGCCGTTGGCGTCGATCAAGGCCGCGTCATCGACACTGCGCGCCCCCGACCTCGACCTCTCCCCGCACGATCGCACCGAGCTGCTCGACACGATCTACGACGAGACAGAGCGGTTGGAGCGACTGGTCACCAACATCCTCGAGCTGAGCCGCATCCGCGCAGGTGGCCTCGAGGTGCGCCGCCAACCCGTCGACCTCCGCGACCTCGCCCAGGCGGCGATCCGCCGACTCCGCCCGCTCGCGCGCGCGCACCGCGTGCGCCTCGACGTGCCACCCGACCTCGCCGACGTCGAGGTCGACGTGCAGATGATGGAGCAGGTGTTCGGCAACCTGCTCGAGAACGCGCTGCGCTTCGCGCCGCCGGGTTCCGAGATCGTCGTGTCGGCACGACCGTCATGCAATCCTCCGGGAGTGCAGGTTGCAGTCGCCGACCATGGTCCCGGGGTGCCGGCTGCGCAACGTCAGCGGATCTTCGACGAGTTCACGCGCGTCGACGCGCGCCCTGACGCGAGCGGTACGGGACTCGGGCTCACGATCGTCGACGCGCTCGTGAGTGCCCATGGTGGACGTGTGTGGTGCGACGAGACGCCGGCCGGAGGCGCGACCTTCGTGTTCCTGATCCCCACACACCCTGTCGACCAAGCACACCAGGAGAGCCGGGCGTGACGACGGTGCTCGTGATCGAGGACGATTCCTCGCTGCGCCGCGCGCTTCGGACGAGCTTGCGCGCCCGCTCGTTCGACGTCATCGAGAGCGCGACCGCGGAGGACGGCATCGTGCACGTGGCCGATGGACAGCCTGACGTCGTGCTGCTCGACCTCGGGCTTCCCGATCTCGACGGCATCGAGGCGTTGCGGCGCATGCGCTCGTTCAGCGAGGTGCCCATCGTGGTGCTCACCGCCCGCGACCGTCAGCAGGACAAGATCGAGGCGCTCGACGCGGGCGCCGACGACTACGTCACCAAGCCCTTCGACGTCGCCGAACTGCTCGCTCGGATACGGGCCGTGCTCCGGCGAGTGCCCCACGCGCCGGCGGTCCCGGCGATCTTGGCGGTCGGCTCGCTCGAGATCGACCTCGCCCGGCGCCAGATACGTCTCGACGGCGAGCCCGTACGGCTGACGAAGACGGAGCTCGCGCTGCTCGAGCAACTCACCGGTCATCCCGGGAAGCTGCTCACTCACGAGCACCTGCTGCGCACCGTCTGGGGCAACGGCTACGGCTCGGAGACCAACTACCTGCGCGTCTACGTCGGCCAACTGCGGCGCAAGCTCGGCGACGACGCTGCCAACCCGCGCCTCATCGTCACGGAGCCCGGTATCGGTTACCGCTGGATCGGAAGCGACTGACATTCGACTCGGCCACGAGGACGGCAGCGATGCCGCCGATCACCTCCCCGTCCCCGGATCGGAGCGACGGCTACCGCCGTTTGGGTGGCGTGGGCTCGGGGAGGAACTCATAGCTCGGGTTGAGGATCGCGAGTCGCCCGTGATCCTCGCCGATCGTGCCGTCGACGCGGAGGCGGGCGCCGACGTTCACGCCCGGGATGCTGCGGCGACCGAGGAAGAGCAGGAGGATCGCCACCGGTCTCGTCCACGAGCGTGCACTCGAGACTGGCGATGCCGCCGTGGGGCTGCACGCGCACGGTGTGGATCCGTCCCGCGACCTTGGTGTGCTGCCGGTACTGCAGCTCGGCGATCGGTGTGCAGTCGGCGGGGATCTGCCCGACGAGTGTGGCCGTCATCGACACCTCCGGAACCTTGCCGTTGGCCACGGGTTCGCTGCGACGGCGGAGTCGCCGCGACCCGTTCCCGTTGGCCGGCCGGCGGCGGAACGCTCGCGCGCGAACCGAGGTGGTAGGGGACGATCGTCACGTTGCTGTGCGGCAGACCCGGCGAGCGCCTGCGTGATGGCGTCGGCGGTGCGGTCGTGGAGGAACCGGTGCCAGAAGTGCGTGTACTGGCGACGCGGGACGAGCACGCTCACCTCGGTCTCGCCGTCGGCCAGCGCGGTGGCGACGAGCTCGGCCGCCGCGCGGGGGATGCGGCGGTCGGCGCATTCGACGACGTCGAGCGGGAGGCGCGAGAAGCCGAGGTTGCGCCACGCCGCGGTCAGGTCCTCGGTCTTGATCGGGTCGAGGTCGAAGTGCACGGCACGGAGATCGTCGGGGGTGAGCGACCGGGCGTACTGGATGGCGCGGCGCGGCCGCCGCGTCGAGCTGGTCGATCAGCACGACGACCGCGTGGCGGCGCAGGATCGGCGCCTGCGCCGCACGCGGCGCGTCCTCCTTGAGCTCTTCGAGCTCGTCCTCGTACTGCTTGTTGAGGCGTACGAGCGCGACGACCAGCAGCGGGACCAGCACGATGATGAACCACGCGCCGTGGGTGAACTTCGTGATGGCGATGATCACGAGCACGACGAAGGACAGAAAGGCGCCGACTGCCGTTGACGAACAGGCCGTAGCGCCAGTGCGGTTCACGCTGCCGGAGGTGGTGCTTCGCCATGCCGGCCTGCGACAGCGTGAAGCTCGTGAACACGCCGATGGCGTACAGCGGGATCAGGCGGTCGACCTTGGCGTTGGTGACGAGCAACACGGCGATCGGCGGCGACCGCGAGGAAGATGATCCCGTTCGAGAAGACCAGCCGGTGCCCGCGCTTCGTGAGCTGCCGGGGCATGAAGTTGTCCTCGGCGTGGAAGCTGGCGAGCCGGGGGAAGTCGGCGAAGCTCGTGTTCGCCGCCAGCACGAGGATGAGCATCGTGCCGGCCTGGAGGCAGTAGAACAGCACGTCGCCGCCCGAGCCGTTGCCGTAGACGAGGCGGCCGATCTGGCTGATGACGGTCGGCGTGCCGCTCTCGTACGGTACGGGGTGGGCATGTGCGGCGAGGATCGACAGGCCCAGGAACATCGCGCCGAGCGTGGTGCCCATGATGACGAGCGTGATCCGCGCGTTCTTCCACGAGGGCTCCTTGAACGCGGGCACGCCGTTCGAGATGGCCTCGACGCCGGTGACGGCTGCACCACCGGACGCGAACGCATGGAGCACCACGTAGAGCGGTCGCGCCCATGAAGAGCCCGAAGCCCACGCTCCCGGTAGGAACCGCTCCGGCGTGGTGGATCGACGCGACGGGCAAGGTGCCGTTCACCAGCTTCCAGAACCCGACCGCGAGGAGCACCGCCATGTTCAGGATGAAGAAGTAGGTGGGGACCGCGAAGACCTTGCCCGACTCGCGGACGCCGCGGAGGTTGCCGTAGGCGATGAGCACCACGAAGACGATCGAGATCAACAGCGTGTACGGCGCCAGGGCCGCGAACGCCGAGCCGAGCGCGGCGGTGCCGGCGGCGACCGACACGGCAACGGTCAGGATGTAGTCGGTGAGCAGCGCGACGCCGGCGACCTGCGCGGGCAGCAGCCCGAAGTTGTCGCGGGTCACGATGTAGGCACCACCCGCCGTCGGGTACGCCTTGATCGTCTGCAGGTACGAGAGGATCAGGAACGCGAGCACGACCAGCAACGCGATCGTGATGCGGCACGACCATCGCGAACGCGGCCGACGCCGACGACCGGGATGAGGACGCGCAGGATCTCCTCGGTGGCGTAGGCCGACGACGACAGGTTGTCGGACGCGAACACCGCCAGCGCGGTCGGCTTGCCCGAGGCGCTCGTGCTCGAGCTGCTCGGTGGCGAGAGGCCGCCCGAGCAGGCGGTTCTTCACGCGGTAGAGGCGCGTCTCAGGCGGCATGACCGTGGTCGGAATCATCGTGGGCGTGTGCGTCCGCGTCGACGCCGACTCCGTGATCACGTCGTTGCTCACGAGGAGTTCCGTTCGTTCGGGGGCCGAGACCCGGTGTCGGCGGCCAACGCCGCTCCCAATTGGTCGACGAGCGCGACCGCGACCGAGCACTGCTCGATCGACACGCCGACGTCCCAGTCGCCGATGAGCACGACTCGGCCAAAGGTGCGACCGCGGCCGACGACCGGGATCTCCGCGCCGTGGGCGGGGAGGGTCAATTCGCCGCCGATCCAGCGCCGCCGCCCACCCTCGATCGATCCCCGTCGATCGACGCGTGGCAGCGCTGTCCTCGATCGGCGAAAGCTCGAAGCGACACTCGCGCAACGACAGCAATCCGTAGAGCTCCGCCTCCACCGAGAGGATCACGTCCTCCGGTTCGGCGTCGCCCGCGATCAGCGCCGCGATCCGCTGCAGGCGGGTCGTCCCCGAGCGAGCGGTGTCGATCGCGCCCCGACTGCGGCGCCCGTGTGCCACCAGCGCCACGACGATGAGAGCGATCACAGCCAACAACGCGATCAGAGATGACGTCGCCGGATCGTTCGATGCTGAACGACTGGAATGGCGAGGTCAGGAAGAAGTCGAAGGCCAGGGTCGACACGACGGCCGCGATCAGCCCGGAGCTCCGACCTCCGCACGCGGCTGCGACCATCACGACGATCACGAAGACGAGGACGGCGTTCGAACTCGCGAGGTCGTCGCGGAACGGGACGAGCAGTGCCGCGCCGAGGAGCGGCCCGAGGCCGGCGATCGCGATCCCGAGGGCTCGCAGCCGGTCGTCGGGCGCGAGCGCTGGTGCGCGGTGTCGGCGCGACGTGTGTGGACACGCTCCAGACATACTGCGGTCGTGCGCATCAGCGACGAGCGGTAGCACCCGTCTTTACGCCTTCTTGACATCGACCCCTGCGTCCTTGACGTGCTCTTGACGCCCCGGCGCAGGTGTGCTTGTCGGGCGAGTGTCCGCGGTCTAGATCTGGGGCATGACTGCCGAGATGGGCAGGCCCGCGCATGCGGTGGGGTACTTCGGTTGGGCGACCGCGCTCCTCGGGCCGGTTGCGCTCAGCGCCGTGCTCCTCGCCTTCCGCAACGATCTCTTCGCCACCAATGCTGCCGTCGTGCTCGTGCTCCCGGTGCTCGCGGCCGCGATCGTCGGCGGTCGTCGCGGCGGTGTGGTCTCGGCGATCGTCGCCGCGGCGTGCTTCGACTTCTTCTTCACGCATCCGTACTACTCGTTCACGATCAACCGCCGGGAAGACGTGGAGACGACGGTTGTGCTCCTTGTCGTCGGGCTCGTCGTCGGTGAACTCGTGATCCGAACCCGAGAGAGTCGCCGCGTCGCCTTCGCCAGCCGGCGGGAGGTCGAACAGATCCGTCGCGTCGCCGAGCTCGCCGCCGGTCGGGGTCCCACGGCGCGGCTCGTCAGCATCGTCGAGACCGAGCTCGTCGCGCTCATCGGTGCACGGGGTGCACGGTTCGAACGGCCTCCGTTCCGCACGTCGCTCCCTCGTCTCGGACACGGCGTGGTCACCATCGGTGACGATGAGGGAGACGGCGACAGTGCGCCCGGCCCACCGAACGAGATCGAGCTCCCGGTCTGGGGTGGCGGTCGCGAGTTCGGCCGCCTGGTGCTCGTGATGCCCGGAGACTCCGTCGGGCTCTCGATCCCGGCTCACGATCGCGCGCTCGCGGTCGCACTCGCCGATCAGCTCGGTGCCGTCCTGGCCGCGGCAGCCGACCCGTGATCCCCGTCCAGCGGCCGATCCACTCGTTGTGCACTCCTCGGCGTGCGGCATCCGTAGCATCGTCGATGCACACGCAGGCTCCACCGACGACCTCTCGACGACGAAGGCGGTCTGGACCACCCATGACGGACGTTCCACTGCAGGTCACGGCGCACAAGTACGTCGGCATCGTCCCCCACACCCACTGGGACCGCGAGTGGTACGCGCCCTTCCAGCGCTACCGGGTGCAACTCGTGCACCTGGTCGACGACCTGCTCGACCTGCTCGAGACCGACCCGTCGTTCCCACGCTTCCTCCTCGACGGCCAGACTGCGGTCGTCGACGACTACCTCGAGGTGCGACCCGAGTCGGAGGAGCGCCTGTGTGCGCTGACCCGGGCCGGTCGGCTGCAGGTGGGGCCGTGGATGATCCTCATGGACGAGTTCATGGTCTCGGGCGAGACCATCGTGCGGAACCTCCAGCTCGGTCTCGCACGCGCGTCCGCGTTGAGTGGCACCTCCCAGGAAGAAGCTGCGGCGATGCGCGTCGGCTACCTCCCCGACATGTTCGGCCACATCGCGCAGATGCCGCAGCTGCTGCGACTCGCCGGGCTCGAGCACGCGGTCGTGTGGCGGGGCGTCCCGGAGGCCGTCGACCAGACCGCGTTCTGGTGGCGCGCACCCGACGGATCGACGGTGCGGGCCGAGTACCTGTACGGCTCGTACTCCAACGGGCGCGACATCCCCAGGGATCCGGTGCAGCTGGTGGCCCGGGCGCGGGGCTACGAAGCGGAGCTCGGGACCGCGGCGCTCCCCGGCGGCGGCATGCTCCTCATGAACGGCTCCGACCACCTGCTCCCCCAGCCCTGGTTGGGCGACGTGGTGGCGGCCGCCAACGACCTCCAGGACGACTACTGCTTCGGGGTGACCTCGCTCGGCGGAGTACGTGAGGGCACAACCCTCCGACGGCTTGATCACGTGGGACGGCGAGCTGCGCTCCGGGGCGAGGGCCAACCTGCTCATGGGCGTGGCGTCGAACCGCGTCGACGTGCACCAGCTCGCGGCACGCGCCGAACGCAGCCTCGAGCGCTACGCCGAACCGCTCTCGGCGCTGCTGCTTGCCGCCGAAGACCACCCCGTCGGCGCTCCTCGACGTCGGTTGGCGCCAGCTCGTCCTCAACAGCGCGCACGACTCGTCGTGCGCGTGCAGCGCCGACGACGTGGTCGAGGCGGTGCGGGTGCGCTACCAGGAGGCGCGCCACGTGGGCGAGGCGCTGACGCGCGAGGCGGTGCGCACGCTCGCCACCACCGTCGACGTCCCGCCGTCGTCGACCATCGTCGTCAACAGCGCCGCGCGCGACCGGTCGGGCGTGGTGAGCGTGCCCCTCCCGGGCACCGGTCCCGTGCACCTGGTGGCGCTCGACGACGGCACCGCCTGCCCCACCCAGGTGGTGCACACCACGACCACCGACGAGGGGATCTCCACCGTGGTGGTGGGCCAGAAGATCCGCTGGGTGCTGGAGATGATGCGCGGGCCGGAGCTCGCGGGCGCCCGCATCGCCCGCGTGGAGCCGCGCACGCTGACCTCGCTTCCGGCGATGGCGTCACGCACGAGTACACCTTTCACGACGCCGCGCCCGGCGAACCCGAGGTGGATCTCGAGGCCACCAAGGAGCAGCTCCTCGCGCTGGGCGAGGCCGGTGCGACCATCTCGATCCGCCAACGCCGCGCGCCCGGTGCGCGACGTGATCGCGGCCACGGGCACCGTGCCCGGCTTCGGATGGCGCTCCTACCGCGCCGTCGACGGTGCGGGTCCCGGCACCGCGGTGCGTGCCGACGGATTCGAGCTCGCCAACGAGCACGTCCGTGCGGTCGTCGACCCCGCCGACGGCACCGTCACCGTCAGCGGCGACGGCATGACGGTGCGCGGGCTCAACCGCTACGTCGACGGCGGCGACGGCGGTGACACCTACAACTACTCGCCGCCCGCGGTCGACACCGTGATCGACCGACCCGAAGCGGTCGCGGTGACCGTCAGCGAATCAGGGCCGGTGCGAGCGCGCATCGTGGTCACGAGCACCTACGCGCTACCGGCGAGCGCACTCGGCGACGAGCGAGCGTGCATCGCGCGCGCAGCGACGAACGAGTCGACACCGACGTCGTCACCACCTACGAGCTACGCACCGGTGAGCGCTTCCTGCGTGTCCACGTGGAGCTCGACCACCGGGTGCGGGATCACCGGCTGCGCGCCCACTTCCCGCTCCCGGCACCGGTGTCCGGTTCCGACGCCGAGTGCGCGTTCGCGATCGTGCACCGTGGACTCACCGCCGAAGGCGGCCCGCACGAGTTCGGTCTCCCCACGTTCGTCTCGCGTCGCTTCGTCGATTGTTCCGCGTCGGGTTCCGGCCTTGCGCTGGTGCACGACGGGCTGCTCGAATACGAGGTCGTCGCCGTCGACGAAGATGCGGGTGGCCGGGAGCTCGCCCTCACCCTGCGTACGCGCGACCGGATACCTCTCGCGGTCGGAACCGGCTCTGCGTCCCAACCCGGCGGGGCCGCTCGACCGCCTCGACGGGCCGCAGCTCCAGACCCCGCTGGCGCTCGACTACGCGGTCGCACTGCACCGCGGCGACGTGTACGCGGCCGATCTTCCTGCCCTCGCCGACGACGTGTTGGTACCCCTGGAGCGCGTGCGCGGCGGTGGGTGGCCCGGGGCGTCGCAACCCGCGTGTGGCCGCGCGCTCGACGTCCGCGGCGCCGAGGTGTCGGCGCTGACCCGCGATGGTGAGGGCGCACTCGTGCTGCGGGTCGTGAACCGCACGCCCACCGACACCGAGGTGATCGTCACGCGCGACGGTGCGCCCGTCGTCGGACAGATCGTCGATCTCACCGGAGCCGACCTCGGTGAATTTCGCGGCACGGCAGCACTCCGGCGGTGGGAGCTCCTCACGGTCCGGTTCTCGGAGGGCTGAACGGAGCGAGGAGCGCCTCGCCGCGCGCCTCACGCGACGACCACGCCGGATCGAGTCCGGGAGCTGAGAAGGTGGTGTCCACGGGCCCCTCCCACAACAGCGCCGGCCGTTCGCCGTGCCAGCGCACCGAGCAGGAGACCGGTCCTCGCCGCGTCGGCGCGTCGCGGACGTCGATCGGTTGGCCGATCCACTCGCGCGGCCAGTCGTCGATCAACGTGACCGACGCATCGAGGTCGCGCACGAGCACCGCTCGCAGGGCGGCGAGCAGCTGCGCGTCGGGGACTGCAGCACGCGCCAACACCTGGGCCCACGTCGCCCGGCCCGGCTCACGGCGGGCGGCGCGGCGGCGGGCACGGCCGGTGAGCCGGCTCCACGCAACCGCGGCTTCCGCGTCAAGGCCCCAGTCCTCGAGCACCGCGGCCACCTCGGGATCGGCGCGCCACGCCTGACCGGCGAGCACGGTCGCGGCGCGCGCGGTGTCGACGGCGCGCTGCAACGGCTCGTCGGGGAGCTCGACGCGCAGGCCACGGTCGAGCTGGGCCCGCCAACCCCGGGCCACTGCTGCCGCGTCGGGGAACGCGCCAGGCTCGGTGGCACCGATCCCCTGGGTTCCCAGCGTCACGACCGCGCGCAAGCTGGTACGGTGCGCCACCGGGAACAGGAACGCGCCGACGAGACGCGCACCCCGGTCCTGACGATGAGCGAACGGACCCTCTGACGCCGCGCCACTCGTGACCGTGGTCTCGGTGGAGCCGTCGACGCTCGCCGCCCAGCGCGACGGCGGGCGGGAGGTGCGGATCGCACTGCGCCCATCGGCCCAGACACACGCACCGTCGAGATCGAGCGCGGCGGCGCCGCGCACGACCAACGCGACGACGAACGGCGCCGGCGACTCGTTGGCGATCTCCACCACCGCGACCTCACCGACGTCACTCGCGGGCACGCCGTACACGCGCTGCACCGCGTCACCGCCGGGGACGCGCATCGCGGTCTGCACCACTGGCATGCCGTCGACCAATTGCTGGCGCACCGCCGCTTCGCGCGCCGGCACCCGCCACCGGTCGTCGGCGCCGATCCACCAATCGAGCTCCCACGTCGTGGCGCGCGGCGACACCACGCCGCGGCGATCGACCGCCGCGTCGCGCGTCCCGCCGAGCACGCCGACTCGATGGTTCACCTACCCGACCCTCATCCGAGCCCGTGCAGCTCCGCTTTCGCCTCGCGCAGCATGAGCTCGGGCACGAGCTCGGCCGGTCGGCGACCCTCGTAGAGCACCGCGCCCACCATCGCCGCGATGGGCATCTCGATCCCGACCCGCGCCGCGAGCTCGAGCAGCGCCGCGGTGCTGCGCACGCCCTCCGCCACCGTGTTGGTGCGCTCGACGATCTCGTCGAGTGAACGGCCGAGACCGAGCTCGAAGCCCACGCTGCGGTTGCGGCTCTTCGGGCTGGTGCACGTGGCGACCAGATCCCCGAGTCCGGCCAAGCCTGCGAACGTCATCGGCTCGCCGCCGAGCGCGACGCCGAGGCGCGCCACCTCGGCGAGGCCGCGGGTGATGAGTGCGGCCTGCGTGTTGTCGCCGTAGCCGAGACCGGCGGCGGTGCCCGAGGCGATGGCGATCACGTTCTTCATCGCTCCCGCCACCTCGCACCCCACGACGTCGGGATTGGTGTACACGCGGAAGCTCCGGCTCATGCAGAGCTCCTGCAACTCACGCGCGGTGTCGGCGTCGGCGCACGCGATCACCGACGCGGCCGGCTGACCCTCGGCCACCTCTTGGGCCAGGTTCGGTCCGGTCAGCACCGCCACCCGATTGACGTCGTGATCCGCGAGCACCTCGAGGGTCACCTCGGTCATGCGCAGCAACGTGCCGCGCTCGATGCCCTTGGCCAGGCTCACCACCGGCACCTGGGGGCGGATGGTCGGTGCGGCGCGTTCGAGCACCGCGCGGTATCCGTGCGAGGGCACCGCCATCACCACCACGGTGGCGTCCGAGCATGCGGCCTCGAGATCGACGGAGGCGCGCAACGCCGTCGGCAACGTGATCCCGCCGAGGTACCGCGAGTTGGTGTGCTGGCCGTCGATCTCGGCCACGAGGTCGGCGTCGCGTCCCCACAGCGTCGTGGGTGCGTGCTCGCTCATGATCGCGGCGACGGTGGTCCCCCACGAACCGGCGCCGATCACGGCGACGGACGTCTCGGACCCCACGATCGGTAGCATACGTGGACCGATGTACCCCGACGCCGCCCGCGCCCCCGCCTCGGGCGCGGTCATCCCGATCCGCGCGTTCGCGCTGGGCAAGGCCCGACTCGCCGCTGCGCTCGACGGAGCGGAACGGGCGGCACTGGGAAGGCGATGGGCGGAGCAGGTCGTGCACGCTGCTGCGCCGATGCCGGTGGTCGTGGTGTCGTCAGATCCCGATGTGCGCGCCTGGGCCGTCGATCTCGCGCTCGACGTGCTCGACGACCCCGGCACGCTCGACGGCGCCGCCGTCGCCGGGCGTGATCACCTGCGCGCCAAGGGGTGCAGCCGCGCCGTCGTGGCTCACGCCGATCTCCCGCGGGCGCACGATCTCGTACGCCTGGCCCGCGACGGAGCGCAACCGGTCGTCGCGTTGGTGCCGTGTCACCGCGACGACGGCACCCCGGTGCTCTCGGTGCCCACCGCCGTCGACTTCCAGTTCGCCTACGGGCCGGGTTCGTTCCGGCGCCACGCGGCCGAAGCGCGCCGCCTCGGTATCGGCCTGCGCGTCGTACGCGACCCCGACCTCGCGTTCGACGTCGACGTCCCCGACGATCTGTTGGCACTGGGTACGTCGTTGCCGGCGACGGTCGAGTCGGCCTCGCCGTGACCGTCACCGATCTCGCGCTCCGGACGCGCGTGCTCGCCATCGGCGCCCACCCCGATGACATCGAGTTCGGGTGCGGCGCGACGCTCGCCAAGTGGGCCCGCACCGGATCACACGTCGAGATGCTGGTGCTCACCGACGGCTCGAAGGGGAGCTGGGAATCCGAGCAGGACCTCGCCGCGCTCGTGGCCACCCGCCGTGACGAGCAGCGCGCCGCAGCCCACGCGCTGGGCGCCCGGGACGTGCACTTCCTCGACGCGGTCGACGGCGAGCTCGAGGACGACGCGGCCCGGCGCGAGGAGGTGTGCGCGGTGATCCGGGCGACCCGGCCCGACGTGGTCCTCGGCCACGACCCGTGGAAGCAGTACCGCCTCCACCCCGATCACCGCAACGCGGGATCGCTCACGATCGACGGCATCGTCGCCGCCCGTGACCCCCACTTCTTCCCCGGCGCCGGCACCCCCCACCGCCCGACTCGCCTCCTCCTCTTCGAAGCCCAGGTCGTCGACCACGTCGAAGCCGTCGACACCCCCGACATCGACACCAAGATCGAGGCCCTCCTGTGCCACCAAAGCCAATGGCTCTCCACCATGCACATCCAAGAGGGTGCCCGCGAAGAGCGAGAGCAAAGGGCGGCTTTCGAAGAACACATCCGCGCCGAAATCACCGGAGCGGGCGGCGAGGAGTTCAAGCTCCTGACCGACTTGTAGTCGCCGGATGCCGGCACCTCGCTCCACGCGCAGTTTGCGAAGCACTGTTTGAGCATGGAGTGAGGTGCCGGTAGCTGGCGGACCGACCAGGGAGTGAGGACGCGAACGCGACGAAGGGGCCCCGGAGGGCCCCTTCGTTCCGAGATGGTTGGTGCTGCTAGCGGCGCTTGGTGGCGCGGCGCTTCGCGGGTGCCCGCTTGGTCGCCTTCTTCGCCGTGCGACGCTTGGCCGGCTTGCGGGCCGTCGTCTTCCGGGCCGCTGCCTTCTTCGCAGTGCGGCGCTTCGCGGGTGCCCGCTTCTTCGCCGCCTTCTTGGCGGTCCGACGCTTCGCGGGTGCCCGCTTCGCAGTCTTCTTCGCCGCTGCCTTCTTCGCAGTGCGGCGCTTCGCGGGTGCCCGCTTCTTCGCCGCCTTCTTCACGGTCCGACGCTTCGCCGGTGCCCGCTTCGCAGTCTTCTTCGCGGTCCGACGCTTCGCGGGTGCCCGCTTCGCAGTCTTCTTGGCCGCTGCCTTCTTCGCGGTGCGACGCTTGGCCGGCTTCCGTGCCGTCGTCTTCTTCGCCGCCGTCCTCTTGACGGTACGACGCTTGGCCGGCTTGCGGGCCGTCGTCTTCTTCGCCGCTGTCTTCCGTGCTGTGCGTCTCTTTGCGGGAGGCACGGTCACCACCTTTCGCTAGGGATTGTCAGAGTGCAGGAACAGGCGGTTGCCCGGACCTACTTGTTCACGGCTGACTTGAAGGCTGCTCCTGCAGAGAACTTCACGCCCTTAGATGCCGCGATCTGGACCGGCTCACCCGTGCGCGGGTTGCGACCCGTGCGTGCCGCACGAGATGAGCGGGAGAACGAACCGAAACCGGGAAGGGTGACCTTGTCGTCGTTTGCGACTGCACCCTGCACCGCGTCGATGAGCGCGTTCAACGCGCGCTCAGCGTCGGCTTTGCTGAGCCCGGCCCCCTCCGCAATGCTGTCGACGAGCTCTGACTTGTTCACGCTGGCCTCCGAGATGTGTGCGTGTTCCAACGAAGTTGAACGCATTTACGGCGGTACGTCAAGCATCTCGACATCGCGCGTACGCGCGAAGTTCATGTTCGACGACCCGTCGTACGTTCTTGAGTTGTGTTACCCGCTTCTCGATCTTGCATTGTCACGTGTGCTCGATGGTCTCGAACACATGCATGCGCGCGCTGACGCGCGACTCGCAACGAGGGTACGACAGCGCCCGCGCGAAGTGGTGGATATCACGCGCGTGCACGCCGTCGCGCGTGTGTGCGCGCGTGCTCAGCGCGTGCATGCGCGCGAGCGGACGCGCAACGGTGCACGTACAACGCGGAAACCGTGCGCGACCTGCGAAGACGCGCGATGTGACCGGTGCGAAGCGGCATCGAACGTCGTGCGATCCACACCCGCGCAGGACGGTATGGAGGCATGACGTCCCGACCGCGAACACTGCCGCGGACCCCCACAACGAGCGGAGCCCGGCCCCTGCGGGCCGGGCTCCGGGTGCAGCCCCGAGCAGATTCGAACTGCCGTTACCGCCTTGAGAGGGCGGCGTCCTAGGCCACTAGACGACGGGGCCGGATGGGTTGCTTGCTGCGAGCTCGGGGGGGAGGACTCGAACCCCCAAAGGCAGGACCAGAACCTGCTGTGTTGCCGATTACACCACCCCCGAAGGTCCGACCAGGTTAGCGGACGGTCCCCGAATCACCCGAGGCGATCCCTCGCGGCGCGGAGACGCGCGAGGGTGCGCTCCCGACCCAGGAGGACCATCGACTCGAACAGGGGAAGACCCCGGTGGATTCCCTCGACCGCGGCGTACACCGCGGGCGCAGCCTTGCGGAACTTGATGCCGAGCGCCTCGGTGACCGGCTGGAGCGCAACCGCGTCGTGGTTCCACTCGCAGGTCTCGATGTGCGCGATGACCGCGTCGAGGATCTCGCGGATGCGATCGGTGCTCGCGAGCTTCTCCCACGACTCCGATGCGATCTCGAAGGAGCTCTCGTCGACGAAGAGGAACGCCATCTGGTCGACGATCTGCACCAGCGTCACCGCGCGCTCCTGCGCGATGCCCGTTGCCTCGCCGACGACGCCGGCGTCGATGTCGTTGCCGAACCGCTCGCGCGCCAGCGGCTCCACCCGGTGCACCAGGTCGTCGAGCGCGAGCCGTCGGATCCACTCGCCGTTCAGCCAGTCGAGCTTGTCACGGTCGAAGCCCGCCGCCGAGTGCGTCACGCGGTCGAGGTCGAACTGCCCGACGAGCTCCGCGACGCCGAGCACCTCTTCGCCGTCCTCGGGCGCCCAGCCCAGCAGCGCGAGGTAGTTGGTGAGCGCTTCGGGCAGGTAGCCGTCGGTGACGAAGTCCTCGAGCGCCACCGCGCCGTGCCGCTTCGAGAGCTTGGCCCGCGACTGCGCGTCGACGATCAGCGGCAGGTGCGCGTACTGCGGATCCTCGGTGGCGCCCGATGCGCCGACAAGAGCATGGCGCAGCGCGAGCACCCGGTGGGTGGAGTCGATGAGGTCCTCACCCCTGATCACATGGGTGATGCCCATGTCGAGGTCGTCGACCGCGTTGGCCAGGAAGAAGATCGGTTGGCCGCCGGAACGCACGATCACGAAGTCGTGGATCAGCGACCACTCGACCTTCACCTCGCCGCGGATGAGGTCGGTGAAGGTGCTCACCCCTTCGTCGGGGGTGCGGAACCGGATCGTGCGCGGCCGACCTTCGGCGGCCATCGCCACGCGCTCGTCGGGAGTGAGGGTGCGGCAGCGACCGTCGTAGCCGGGCGGGCGACCCGCCGCGACCGCGGCGTCGTTGCGCTCCTTCACCTCGTCCTCGGTGCAGTAGCACTCATAGGCGTCGCCCTGGGTGAGGAGACGATCGGCGGCCTCGAGGTAGAGGTCGAAGCGCGTGCTCTGCAGGTAGGGAGCTTCGTCCCAGTCGAGCCCGAGCCACCGCAACGTGTCCTGGATCCCGATCACCCACTCGTCGCGGGAGCGGGCCACGTCGGTGTCCTCGATGCGCAGCAAGAAGAGCCTTCCCCGCGTGATGACGGGCGTAGAGCCAGTTGAAGAGCGCGGTGCGCGCGCTGCCGATGTGGAGCGAACCCGTGGGC
Organism: uncultured Actinomycetes bacterium; assembly: GCA_963835985.1. Classification (GTDB taxonomy): domain Bacteria; phylum Actinomycetota; class Acidimicrobiia; order IMCC26256; family DASPTH01; genus DASUAS01. The sequence continues at coordinate 685,745 of CAWIHV010000006.1, forward strand.
GCGGGTGAGAACCGGACCTTGATCACGAGGACGGCGGATCTCAGTGGCTGAGCGATTGCTGCAGCTCGCCGCGGAACTCGGCGAGGAGCGCCGGCACCTTCGGCGGCAGTCGCAGCACCGCGTCGGGCACCGCGTCGACGATCGCCCGGCGGACGCCGTACTCGTGGTCGGCACCGTGCCCGACCTCGCACCGCCACGCCGCGAACGCGTCGTCGGCGTCGCCCTGGTACCCGAGCAGCGACGCGGCGATCTCGACGTCGGGCATCGTGGGCGCCCGGCCGTACGAGGCGGCCCGCTTCATCGCCAGCTCGGCGATCACCGCGAGCGCGTCGGCTGCGTGCTCGTGCGGCGCGAGCTGCACCGAGTCGCGCAGCCGCGCCGCGAGCATGACCGCGTACCCGACGTTGGGTCCCGGCCGACCGAGGAGGTCACCGGTGGGCTGACCCGCCACGAGGTCACCCGGGCGATCGGCCTTCCACGCCTGGGCCGCGGGCAGGTGCACGCCGGGCGCGAGGTTGGTCTCTTGGCGCGGGCGATCCTCGAGCTCGGGGGCGACGAAGGGGTCGGTGGGCATGAGTGAGTGCTACTGCCGGGGCTTGGGGGCGGCGTCGTCGGGCAAGCCGTGGCCGAGGAGCAGGCCGTAGACCAACGAGTCGTAGAGCGCCTGCCACGACGCCTCGATGATGTTCTCGCTGACGCCGATCGTGGTCCATGTGCGCTCGCCGTTGGTGGAGTCGACGAGCACCCGGGTGACCGCGCCCGTGCCACGCGCGGTGTCGAGCACCCGCACCTTGTAGTCGGTGAGGTGCACCGGACCGAGCGCCGGGTAGCGGTCGCCGAGCGCGTTGCGCAGCGCGGTGTCGAGGGCGTTCACCGGACCGTTGCCCTCGGCGGTGGCGATCACGCGCTCGCCGTCGACGTGCACCTTGATGGTGGCCTCGGTGGTGACGCCACGGGTCAGCGACGGCGCCGCGAACGGGTCGTCGTCGTCGGTGATCACCCGGAACGACTCGACCTCGAACCAGCGCTGCTCCCAGCCGGTGGCCCGACGCATCAGCAGCTCGAGCGACGCGTCGGCCACCTCGAAGTGGTAGCCGTCGTGTTCCATGCGCTTGAGCGTGTCGATGAGGTCGTTGAGCTGCGGGCCGTCGAGCGAGATGCCGAGCTCCTTGGCCTTCAGCGTGAGCGTGCTCTTGCCCGCGAGCTCGGAGACGACGAACCGGGTGCCGTTGCCGACCGAGTCGGGCGGGACGTGCTCGTAGGCGTCGGGGCGCTTGGCGATCGCGCTCACGTGGAGGCCGGCCTTGTGCGCGAAGGCCGAGGACCCGACGTACGCCGCCTGCGGGTTGAGCGCCATGTTCACCAGTTCGGCGACGTGGTGCGCCACCGGCGTGAGCCGTTCGAGGCGGTCGCGAGGGATGGTCTCGATCCCCATCTTCAGCGTGAGGTTCGGGATGATCGTGGTGAGGTTGCAGTTGCCGGTGCGTTCGCCATAGCCGTTGATCGTGCCCTGGACCTGGACCGCACCGCCGCGTACGCCGGCGAGCGCGTTGGCCACGCCGGTGCCGGCGTCGTCGTGCAGGTGCACGCCGACACCGACGTCGCTACCGAAGTAGTCGACCACCGCGCGCACGATGCGCTCGATCTGACGTCGGGCAGCGAACCGCCGTTGGTGTCGCACAGCACGAGGCGGCTCGCGCCCGCTTGCACCGCTCCTTCGAGCACGCGCATCGCGAACTCGGGGTTGCGCTTGTAGCCGTCGAAGAAGTGCTCGGCGTCGTACATCACGTCGCGACCGTCGGCGTGGAGGAACGCCACCGAGTCGGCGACCATCGCCACACCCTCGTCGAGCGTGGTGTTGAGCGCCTCCAGCACGTGGTAGTCCCATGACTTGCCCACGATGCACACCGTCGACGTGCCCGCCGCGAGGAGGTTGCGCAGCGTGTCGTCGGAGTCGACCTTCCCCTTCACCCGCCGCGTGGACCCGAACGCGACCAGGGTCGAGTGCTCCAGTTGCAAGTCGGACGGGGCACGCGCGAAGAACTCGTCGTCTTTCGGGTTGGCTCCCGGCCAGCCGGCCTCGATGAAGTCGACGCCGAGCCAGTCGAGCTGCTCGGCGATGCGCAGCTTGTCGTCGACGGTGAGCGAGATGCCCTCGAGCTGGCTGCCGTCGCGCAGCGTCGTGTCGTAGATCTCGACCCGGGCCGGCCAGCTCGGATCACGTACTGGGGTCTGATCGTTAACGGACATACTCCAACCAGTCCTTGTAGCGCTCCACCTCACCACGAACCGCGGCGAAGTACGTCTCCTGGAGCGTGCGGGTGATCTCCCCCCGGTTGCCGATCTCACGGTCGTCGACGGAGCGGATCGGCACCACTTCCGCCGCGGTGCCGGTGAGGAAGGCCTCGTCGGCGAGGTACAGATCGTGTCGGAGGAGCTGGCGCTCCTCGACCGGGATGCCGTTGTCGCGGGCGATGGTCATGACCGAGTCGCGGGTGATGCCCGCGAGCGCGCCGCTCGACGTGGGCGGGGTCATCAGCACGCCGTCCTTCACGATGAACACGTTCTCGCCCGTGCACTCGGCCACGAAGCCCTGGGTGTTCAGCATGATGGCCTCGTCGTACCCCGCCTTCACCGCCTCGACCTTGGCCAGACTCGAGTTGATGTAGATGCCGGTGCCCTTGGCCGCGACCGGGTTGATGTTGGGGTCCATGCGTCGCCAGGACGACACCTGCACCCGCACTCCCGCCTCCAGGCTCTCCTCGCCGAGGTAGGAGCCCCACGGCCACGCCGCGATCGACACGTTCACCTCGCACGGCAGCGGGTTGAGCCCGATCTCGCCGTAGCCGAGGAACGCGATGGGGCGCACGTAGCAGGAGTCGAGCCCGCTCTCGCGCACGATGAGCTTGCACGCGTCGACGATCTCGTCGCGCGTGTAAGGGATCTGCATCATGACGAGCTTGGCGGAGTCGAACAGCCGCTGGATGTGGTCGGTGAGGCGGAACACCGCCGGGCCGTCGGCCGCCGCGTAGGTGCGGATCCCCTCGAACACGCCCGACCCGTAGTGCAGGCTGTGCGTGAGCACGTGGACGCGCGCTTCGTCCCAGGGGACCAGCTCGCCGTCCATCCAGATCTTCTCGGTCTTCTCGAAAGGCATTAGATCCTCCCCGCGATCGCGTCGCCGATCTCGGCGGTCGATCCTTGGACGTCGTCGGACTTGTCGACCGCGGCACGTACTCGGGTCCCGGCGTCGTCCTCGCCGAGGAACTCCAACATCATCGCGGCCGAGATGATGGCAGCGCGCGGATCGGCCTTCCCGGTGCCGGCGATGTCGGGTGCGGAGCCGTGGACCGGCTCGAACAGCGACGGACCGGTGCGAGCCGGATTGAGGTTGCCGGAGGCCGCCCGTCCGATGCCACCGGAGACGGCGCCGCCGAGGTCGGTGAGGATGTCGCCGAACAGGTTGTCGGTGACGACCACGTCGTAGCGGCCGGGATCCTGCACGAAGTAGATGCAAGCGGCGTCGACGTGGTGGTACGCGGTGTCGACGTCGGGATAGTCGGCCGCGGTCTCGTCGAAGGCCCGCTGCCACAGATCGCCGGCGAAGGTGAGCACGTTGGTCTTGTGCACCAGCGTCAGGTGCTTGCGGTCACGCGCCTGTGCGAGATCGAACGCGTAGCGGATGGCCCGCTCCGCGCCCTTGCGCGTGTTGACCGATCCCTGCGTGGCGATCTCGTACGGGGTGTTCTTGCGGAGGAAGCCGCCCTCGCCCGCGTAGGTGCCTTCGGTGTTCTCGCGCACGACGAGCATGTCGACGCCGTCGTTGAACTGGTTCGGACCCGACACGAACGGGCGCAGGTTCACGAAGAGGTCGAGCTCGAAGCGCAACGTGAGGAGGAGGCCACGCTCGATCACGCCCGGCGGGACGCCAGGGGTGCCGACCGCGCCGAGCATCACCGCATCGAGCCCACGGATGGCGTCGAGGTGCTCCTGCTCGAGGACGACGCCGTCGCGGAGGTACCGGCTGCCGCCCAGGTCGAAGGGCACCGGCTCGTAGTCGACGCCGGCCGCGTCGACGCACTTCATCGCCTCGGCCACGACCTCAGGGCCGATGCCGTCCCCTCCGATGATCCCGATCCGATAGGTCACGACGTTCCTTCATGTACGAAGCCGACGAGGACTTGAAAATGAAAGGCCGCCCGACTCCGGCGCAGGGAGTGGACGGCGAGAGAGCGGACGCCAGGAAGCGGCGCCCGCTACGAAATTACGATGACCGCGGGAGCGGGGCTGTGATCCGGGCTCGTGCGCATGGACCGGTCAGGTTACCACCGACGCGTCGGTGGTCGACGCCGGATTGCCTGTGACCCGTCTGAGACAGACCGCCATCCCTTCGATCACGCCGCCCGTACCCTGACCGCGGACCGCAGCAGGACCTCGGAGGGATTCGCATGCGTCGGCTCTGGAAGTGGTTGGTGCTCGGCCTCGTCGTGGTGGTGGGCCTGGGCGTCGCGACCTACTTCATCTTCTTGAAGTCGGATCCCGAGCCGCGGGCGGCGATCAAGGAGACGCCGATCGTCACCACGACCACGGTCGCCGGACAGACACCGTCCGCCTCCGCGTCGGCCCTCGACGGCACCTGGACGGTGAAGCCGGGCAACGCCCAGAACTTCGTGGGCTACCGGGTCACCGAGAAGCTGTTCGCCAACATCTCCGAGACCGAGGCCACCGGCCGCACCGACAACGTCACCGCGACCATGACGATCGACGGCACCACGGTGAAGGACGTCACTGTGACCGCCGACCTGCGCGACCTGCAGTCCGACAACAGCTTCCGTGACGGCCGCATCAAGAGCCAGGGCCTGGAGTCGAACGACTTCCCCGAGGCGAAGTTCGTGCTCACCCAGCCGATCACGCTGTCGGCGGTGCCGGCAGCCGGCGACACGATCACGACCCAGGCCACCGGCGAGTTCACCCTCCACGGGGTGACCAAGACGGTGACCATCGACCTCGAAGGGCGGTGGGACGGCAAGCAGGTCCAGGTCGTCGGCAGCCTGCCGATCGCGTTCGACGACTACGGCGTGTCGGCACCGAGCGCGCCTGCAGTGGCGTCGGTCGACGACCACGGCGAGATGGAGCTGCAGCTGTTCTTCGACAAGAGCTGACGCGTCGCTAGCTGGAGAGGCCGTTGTTGTCGGGCGTGCCGTTGTAGGTCGTCGTGGTGACCGGGTGCGTCTCGGTGTAGTTCTTGCTCTGGTCGTACGACAGCGTGACGGTCGACGGGTTGCCCTTCATCGTGAAGCGGTCGACGACGATCTGGCTCGCCATCTGGTAGCCGTTGCCACGCAGGTCCATCTCCCCGGCCTTCGTGTAGATGGTGCCGGAGCTCGAGCTGGCCGACCCGTTCTCGTTGGTGCCGTTGCCCCGCCAGGTCTGGGTGGCGTAGTTGTTGCGGTCGGCGAAGCTCATCATCCCGACATAGGGACAGAGGTTCGCGGTGGTCGTGCAGTCCGACTGGCGGATGCCGGTGATGCGCAGTGCACCGTTGCCGGTCGCCTTGATACCCGCTCCGGTCTGTCCTGCTGTGCACGGCGCCGGGTAGTTGCTGCACGCGAAGTAGATCATCACGCCGTCGCCCTGGATGAGGTCGTTGCCGTTGAGGGTGATGCCGCCCGTGATCACGTAGATGCCCGGGCTGAGCGTGTGTGAGTTCTTGATCGTCGCTGTAGATCCCGGGACTCAGGGGATCGCCGTTGTGCCCGTCGGACTTGTTCGTCGTCGGGCAGTAGTTGGTGGTGCCCGGCGAACCGTTGCCGCACTGGGGGACGTTGGCGAGTGGGTCGGTCACCGCGCCCTGTTGCGACCACGCCGGCGAGAAGCCCGCGCCCGAGAAGTTGTTGCAGCTCGAGGGTGCGCAGCTCCCGGGCCCGCCGATCGAGCCGCCGACGGTGGTGATCTTCACGTGCCCGTTCGGGTTCAGCGATGCCGCGGTGCCCGAGGTCGAGTTCACCACGACGTTCCCGTCGGTGATGGTGACGTCGCCGTTCTGACCGTCGAGCGTGAGGCCGGTCGGGCTCAGGATGCAGAGCGCGCACGGTCCGCCCGCGGCGAGAGTCGTGGTCTGCGACGCCGCGACGGTGAACACCACCTTCGCCGTCGAGCTCGCGCCCACGGTGAGATCGTTCTGTCCCAGCGCCTTGGCGAAGTAGCTCTTCACCGTCGACGACGGGAGGCGAACGCGGAGGTAGTTGATGTTGTTGCCGACCGACGCCAGCGACGGTGCGGGGAACGCGCTCGTCGTGGCCGAGATGCAGCTGTTGCCGTTCGCGGAGTCGGGTCGGTACGCGAGCTTGTAGGTGTCGGTGCACCCGTTCCACGCCGTCAACGCGATGTTGTCGTTGGCCTTGGCGTAGTTCTTGATCTGCGTCACCACCGTCGACCACGGGATGGTGCCCGTGCCGCGGTCCATGCCGGACTCGATGGCCTCGCCACCCGCGAGGGCGGCCGAGTCGGCACTGGCTTGCGCAACCCGTCGCTGCTGGCGCGCGTTCCCGAGGTCGATGACCAGCGCCATGATCCCGAGCATCAGGACGAGCAGGAGCGCGAACATCACCGCGATCACACCGCGCTCGTCGCGGTGCGCGCTCCAGAGCTTGCCTCGACGGAACACCCGCCGGATCACGGCGCGGCCCCCGAGACGGTGCACCAGCCCCAGTTCCCTCCTGAGAGCGCGGTCTCCTGCCCGCCGGTCTCGGCGTTCGTGTACGAGGTCTCGATGCGCATGGAGGTCTTGGTCTTGAGCACCGCGGAGCCGAGCACCGGCGTCACGAACTTCGCCATCGCGTCGACCGGGTACTCGACGCAGACGATGATCGCCTCACCCTTCTGGAAGGTGCCGCTCGACGTGAAGTCGGCGCTGCCCGAGAGGATCTTCACCCGGGTGTTGGCGTAGCTCAGCCCGATCTGCTGCTTGGCCAGGCACATGAGCTTCTGGATGTCGGTCGACGGGCTGCCGGTCACGCCGGTCAGCGAGCACGACGTGGTGCTCCCGAAATTGCCGACTGCGCCCTGGCGGGCCGCTTCGCGCGTCCCCTGCCGGAGCGTGATCATGTTGTTGTAGGTGATCCCGAATTGGATGACGCCGAACACGAGGAGCAGGAAGATCGGAAGGATGATCGCCAGCTCCACCATGGAGGCGCCAGATTCACCTCGTGCCCGAGCCCTCCGAGCACGCTGCGCAGCTTGCGAATTCACTCGACACCGTTTGCTCTCCCTGCCCGGGGCGCATGGATCGTCGTATCCCTCCACTGGCCCTCATCGGCGCGAGCACGTAGTTGCTGAACCCAAAGTCCCGCACGTGACGCCGGTCTCACTTGCAGTTTTGGTTCAAGTCGACCCGGGACCTTTCCGATCTTTTCCCCTGCGGTGACCAGACCGTCGGCTTCCCAAAGGCAGGGGAACCAACCTCGAACCCGGAACCTCCTGAAAGGGTCGGAATCAATGAACCTCTTCGTGTTGCGCACGTGGCTGGAAGCGAAGTTCGCCAAGGACGAGCGCGGTGCGTCGATGGTGGAGTACATCCTCCTCGTCGCCCTCATCGCCCTCGCCGTGATCGCGGCCGTGGTCTTCCTCAAGGACCAGGTCAACGGCAAGTTCAACGACGCCGGTTCGAAGCTCTCGAGCTCGGGTAGCTGAACCGACGCGACTGCGAGTCGAAGAGGGCCCCGTCTCCGGACGGGGCCCTTCTTCGCGTTCGGAGACAGCCGGTAGCCTGCACCAATGGCAACGCCGCAACTCTCGCAACAGGCCTACGACCGTCTCCAAGAGGAGCTCGCCGAGCGATCGGGCGTGCGCCGCAAGGAGATCTCGGCCTGGATCGAGCGCGCCCGCGAGCACGGCGACATCCGCGAGAACGCCGACTACGACGCGGCGAAGAACGAGCAGGGGCACAACGAGGCGCGCATCCGACAGCTCGAAGAGATCCTCCGCACCGCCCAGGTGGTGGCGGGCCAGTCGGGCGAGGTGGTGGCACCCGGCACCATCGTCGAGGTGAAGATGGAGGGCGACGACGACACCGTCTCCTACCTCGTCGGCTCCATCGAGGAGCGCAGCGACGAGTTCGAGGTCCTGTCCACGTCGTCGCCGTTGGGGCAGGCCCTGCTCGACCACGCACCCGGTGACACGGTCAGCTACGAGGGTCCGCGCCGCGCGTTCGCGGTCGAGATCGTGAGCGTCCGGCCCGCGGGATAGCACCGGGTTCCGCAGAGTCCTCGCTCCGCGGCTGGCGGCGATTCGTACTTGTCGATCGAACGCGCGTTCGATATGGTTGAGCTACGCCGCGAGGATCGGGCGGACCGAGATCCTCCTCGTCATGTGCACCAACGTTGCGCGAGAGGAGGGCTGATGGCGGCGTTTCGTGATGCTGTGCACGCGTTCCGCGATGCGCTGCGCGCGGTCGACGTCGACGCGTTCACCTGGCAGCAGTGCGCCGAGCTGGTGGGCGACGTGGCCCGGTTGCGGAAAGCCTGCGAGGCGGCGGAAGTCGCGCTCGGCAGCGCGGGCGGCGTCGTGCGGTGCGCATCGTCGCGGCTGGGTACGCCGCAGCCCCCGACTGGTTGGCGGCCGTTTCGGGAACCACTGCGCATGCCGCCGCGGATAGCGCTCGAGACCGCGGCGGAGGTCGAAGCACGCCCCGACACGCGCGACGCGTTGTTCGACGGACGCGTGTCGATGGCGCAAGCGCACGAGATCGCGGCCACGGAGCAGGTCGCGCCAGGACACGAGGCGGCGCTCATCGAGATGGCGAGCAGCGCGAGCTTGCGACGGGTGCGCGACGTGGCACGAGACATACGCGCAAGCGTGATCCCGCCCGATGACCTGGAGGCGCGCCGGCGTGAGGCGCGATCGTTGGTCTCGTGGCGCGACGAGCTCGGCATGGTGTGCCTGAAGGCGCGCCTCATGCCGCAAGATGGGATCGCCCTGCTCGAGCGCATCGAGAGACAGGCGAAGCAGCTGCGTCGATCGACGAGATCGGTCGAACCGTTCGAGGCACTCGCTGCCGACGCGTTCGTGGAGCTCGTCAAGGGCTCGGGATCGACCTCGGCTCGGTGGTCGACGGAGCTGGTGCTCGTCTGCGACGTCGCGGCGTGGATGCGCGGGCACGGGCACGACGGCGAGGTGGCGAAGATCGTCGGTGGGGGTCCGCTCCCGGTGTCGGTGATGCGTGCGCTCGCTGAGAACGCGTTCCTGAAGGTGGTGCTGCACGACGGAGTACAGGTCCAGACCGTCGCCCACTACGGGCGATCGATCCCCGCCCACGTGCGCACGGCTCTGGAGTTGGGATTCCCGCCCGACTTCAACGGGCCGCGTTGCAGCGAACCGGGCTGCGATCGAACACACCTGCTCGAGCGCGACCACGACGATCCCGTCGCCAACGGCGGCCCCACCAACGCGAGCAACCTGGGCTGGAAGTGCGAACCCGATCATCGAGAGAAGACCAAGCGCGACCGTGCCGCCGGCAAGCTCGGGAGTCGGGCGCCGTGAGGCGCGCAGAGGTGTCGATAACCTCCGGACAGTGAACCTCGTCGGGCACGTGGCAGTCGCGCTCGCACCCGACGCAGCACTGCCGGCGACCGACTTCCTGGTCGGGTGCATGCTGCCCGATCTCGCCGCCATCGCGCGCGTACGGGTGTCCCGGCCCGAGGGCTCGCTGGGCGAGGGAGTGGCGTACCACCACCAGTGTGACGCGGTCTTCCACGAGTCCGAGTGGTTCCGCTCGACGAACCGGGCGCTGCGCGACGCGTTGGTCGACGCCGGGGTCGAGTCGGGTCCGGCGCGGGCGTGCTCACACGCGGGCGTCGAGATGCTGCTCGACGGTCGACTGGTCACGGATCCCGCGGTCGAGCGCTCCGCCCGCGCCGTGCTCGTCGCGGTGTCCACAGGCGCGACCGAGCTCGCCGTGCTCGCGCCGGCCGACGCACGCGACGTGTGGGTCGAGCGGTTGCAGATGATCGGCGGGTCGCTCGATCCCGCGCGCTACCAGGACGCGCGGTTCGTCGCGGAACGGCTGCACCGCATGACCCGCGGCCGTCGACGCATCGAGTTGGCTGCCGAACAGGTCGACATCGTCGCGACGGCCCTGCGCGAGTTCCAACCGGGCATCGCCGAAGCCGCGCCCGACGTGGTCGACGCAGGTCAGGCAGGCGGTCCCCATCCCCCGCCACCGGGGGTGAGCACACGCAGCACGTCACCGGGCGCGAGGTGCACGGTGCACTTGTCGGGGAGACGACGCGCGCGTGACTCGTCGCCGCCCGGCAGCAACCAGTTCTCCCCCACCGCGCCCGGCCGACCACCGGCGAGGCCAGGGGGCGGTGTCATCCGGCGCTCGGTGATCAGCGACACCTCGGTCGGCGCGAGGGCCTCGAGCTCGCGCCAGATGCCGTCACCACCCGGGTGCGCGCCCGCGCCACCGCTGCCTCGACGCAGGCCGTAGCGCCGCACGCGCAGCGGGAGCGCGCGCTCGAGCGCTTCCACCGGCGTGTCGAGGGTGTTGGTCATCGCAGTGTGGACGCCGCTCATGCCGTCGGCCCAGGGCCGACCTCCTTGGCCGCCGCCCACGGTCTCGTAGTGCACCCACGGCCGGGGCTCGCTCCCGCCGAGCAGCACGTTGTTCATCGTGCCCTGGCTCGCGGCACCGACGCGTTCGGGACGGGCCTGGGCGAGGGCGGCGAGGCACACGTCGGCGACCCGCTGGCTCACCTCGACGTTGCCCGCGCCCACCGCAACCGGCGGCAGCGCGGCCACCACCGTCCCGGGCGGCGCGACCACGTGCACCGGACGCAACGTCCCGCCGTTCGCGGGAAGGGTCGGGTCGCTGACCGCCCGGATGGCGAACGCCACGGCGCTCACCGTCACCGCCGCGACTGCGTTCACGTTGCCCGGGCGTTGGGGGTCGGTACCGGTGAAGTCGAAGGTGATCTCCTCGCCGTCGATGCGCACCTCGACGACGACCCGGCTCGGCGTCTGCTGCTCGGCGCGGGGTCCGGCCGAGTCGAGGACGTCGGAGGCGGTGAAGCGCCCGTCGGGGAAGTCGCGGAGCGCGGCGCGCATGCGCCGATCTCCGTAGTCGAGGATCTCGGCGAAGGCATGCGGCTCGTCGATGGTCGCGCACAGCTCCGCGAAGCGTCGCACGCCGAGCTCGTTCGCACCGCGTTGCGCGTCGAGATCACCTCGCCGCTCGTCGGGCGTGCGCGACGCGCCCACGATCCGCGCCATCGTGTCGGCGTCGAGCGGTGTCGGCGGGAGCCGCAGCCCCTCCTCGTCGACGGTGAGTGCGTCGGGCGGCATGGAGCCCGGCGCGGTGCCGCCGACGTCGGCGTGGTGCGCGCGCGTCGCGACCCACCCCACCAGGTGACCCTCGTTCAGCACCGGGGTCACGACGGTGATGTCGTTGAGGTGGGTTCCCCCGGCAAAGGGATCGTTCAACACGATCGATCCGGAGATGCCGCTGGCGACCGCGGCCGCGACCGACGCCGGCATCGAGCCGAGGTGCACCGGAATGTGCTCGGCCTGCGCGAGGAGCTCACCGCTCGCGGTGAACAACGCCGCCGAACAGTCGGCCCGCTCCTTGATGTTCGGGCTCGACGCCGCGCGGCGCAGCACCGCGCCCATCTCGTCGGCGACCGAGGCGAGGCGGGAACCGAGGATCTGGAGCTCGGCCGCGTTCACCCTCGCTCCACGATCCACGCGCCCGCCGGACCTGGCGTGGCCGTCCAGCCGGGAGGCACCCACAGCGTGCAGTCGGGCTCCGCGACGACCGAGGGCCCGTGCGCGGCCGCGCGCACGGGCTCCGGGAGATCGGTGACGGTGAGCGGCGCCGCGATGTGACACGCGCGCCCGGAGCGCAACGACTTCCACGTCGACGTCGGGGCGTGCGTACCCGTTGCGCTCCGCGTGCACAGCCGGGAACTCGTCGACATCGGTCACCATGATCTCGTGGCTCTGACCGGCGTAGCGGCAGTCGAGCCATTCGTCCACGTCTCCCCCGGGAACGAGCGCCGCGACGTGCGCGGCCAGCGCCGCCCGCGCGTGGACCAGCCCGGCGCGCGACGCAGGCGTCGGCCACGACTCGACCAGCTCGCGCTGGTCCGGCGCGCAGAGGATGCCCAACGCGGAGAAGACGCCGGCACGGGGAGGCACGACCACGGTGGCCATACCGAGCTCGTCGGCCACCGCACAGGCGTGCAACGGTCCGGCACCGCCGAACGCCAACAGCGCGAGCCGGCGCGGGTCGATGCCGTGCTCGACGGTGACGACGCGCACGGCGCGCGCCATGGCCGCGTCGACGACGGCGACGACACCCTCGGCCGTCACCCCCGCGCGTGCGAGCGCGGCTCGGGCCGCGGCGACGTCGAGTGGACCGAGCCCGGGTAGCTCCGTCGTCGCCGCGATGCGTCCGAGCACGACGTCGGCATCGGTGACCGTCGCCGCGGTACCGCCCCGTCTGTAGCAGGCGGGTCCCGGTTCCGCCCCTGCGCTCTCGGGTCCGACCGCGAGCGCGCCACCGGGATCGAGGCGGGCGACGGAGCCACCACCGGCCCCGATGGTGTGGATCGCCAGCGACGGCAGCCGGATGGGAAGTCCGGCGACGTGCCGCGTGTCGTGGGCGGCGGGGATGCCACCACGCACCAGACACACGTCGGTGCTGGTGCCACCCATGTCGAAAGCGACCGCGTCGGCGAAGCCGCAGGCGCGCGCCACCGCGGCCGCCGCTCGCACACCGCCCGCGGGACCGGAGAGCAACAAGCGCGCCGGGTGCGCGGCCGCCTCCGCGAGCGGCACCAATCCGCCGGCCGACGTCATGACCGACACACCCTCGGCGATCGGAGCGAGGCTGGCGAGGTACGGCCCGCACACCGCACGCAGCGACGCGTCGGCGGTCGTCGTGACCAGGCGCTCGTACTCGCGGAACTCCGGGGACACCTCGTGCGAGCACACGACCTCGTGCCCGCGCCGCGGAGCACGGCAGCGACCGCGCGTTCGTGGCCCGGGTCGAGGTCGGCGTGGAGCAGGCACACCGCCACCGCGTCGACCGCGCCCACGTCGGGAACCACGCCGTCGAAGGCCTCGAGCTCACGGCCATGCGCATCGAGGCGGCCGCCGACTTCGAACCGCAGTGCACGCGGCACCAGCGGCGTCGGACGATCGACGTGGGCGTCGTACAACGACGGCCGGGCCTGACGCGCGATCTCGATCACGTCGGCGAAGCCGCGCGTCGTGACGAGGGCGACGCGCCCGAGCCGACGTTCGAGCAACGCGTTGGTCGCCACTGTGGTGCCGTGCGCGAGCACCGTCATCCGACGTTCACCGAGCGCGAGGTCGCGACACGCGTCGATCACCGCGTGCGACGGATCTACCGGCGTCGACGGGACCTTGCGGACCACGCCGGTTTCGGTGACGACGTCGGTGAACGTGCCCCCGGTGTCGACGCCGACTCGCATGGGCGCCGACGATAGGTCGGCGCAATCAGATGGTCAGCCGACGCCGTTCGGCTCGAGCGCCTGGAGGAGGTAGCCCCGGGCGCGCACGGTGCGGACCTCGAGGCCCAGGGTGGAGATCCGCCGGCGCAGCCGGAGCATGTGCACGTCGAGCGCGTTGCGGGTGGGGCTCCCACCCGGCCACGCCCGGCGCACAAGCGTGTCGCGGCCGACGACCGCGTTGAACCGGTCGATGAGCGCGGCAGCGAGGGCCCGCTCGACCGGCGACAACGTGACCCAGCGACCGCGGTAGCGCAGCAGTCCGTCGTCGTCGACCGTGGGCGCGACCGCGGTGCGGCCGGCGCGCGAGGCGAGGGTGGACACGCGGACGCGGAGATCGTCCTCGGCCGCAGGCAGGCGGATCCAGTCCTCGAGCGGATCCACCGGTTCGGGCGCGGCAAGATCCTCACCCACCAGGAGGAGCCGAGGGGCCCCGGCGGCTCGCAGCCGCTCCAGCCGCTCGGTCTCCTCGGGCCATCGCACCAGGACGACGTCGGTCATCTGCGCAACCTACGGACGGTTCGTTACGGATCGGTTACGCCGCAGTGAATGCCGGCTTGCCTGGTGACCGTAGCCGCCCGCGAACCGCTACTCTGACGAATTTCTTACATAGGAAGTATCCCGAACTGTTCGGTACGCTTCCGGTATGGACAAGGACGTGCTCACCCTGGCGCGGATGGCTCGCCTCCTCGAGCGTGCGTGCACCGACCTCGTCCCCCCGCTGACCCTGGCCCAGTACCGGCTGCTGGCGATGATCGGCGGGGGCGCGGAACGGGCGAGCGAGATCGCCGGGTCCCTGGCGCTCACGAAGCCCACGGTGTCGGCGACCGTCGACACGCTCGTCGAGCGGGGCCTGGTCGACGCGCGCGGCCGCCGACGACGACCGCCGGGCGTTGCGCCTGCAGCTCACGCCCGATGGTGCCGGCGTGCTCGAGACCGCCGAGGTCGCGATGCGCGCCCGACTCGACGACGTGCTCGCGCGCGTCGACGACCGGGTGGCGGTCGCGCACGCGCTCACGGCGCTCGGCGACGGCCTCGACGAATGGCGGCAGGAGCGGCGGGCCGCGCGTGAGGGTGCCGCGCGGGAACGCACGTGACGACGAGCTGGATCCGCCGGCTCTGGCCGTTCCTCGCCCGCCACAAGCGGAAGGTCTACGCCGCGTTCGCCGTGTCGCTGGGCACGACGCTCATCACTGTTCTGATCCCGCTGATCGAGCGCGCGGTCGTCGACAACGTGATCGTCACCGAGCAGCAAGCCCTCTGGCCGTTGCTCGCGCTGCTCGTGGGACTGGGCGCGGTGAACTTCGTCCTCTCGTACATCCGGCGGCTCACCGGTGGTCGGTTCGCGTTCGACGTGCAGCACGACCTGCGCACCACGATCTTCGAGCGGGTGCAGCGACTCGACTTCGCACACCACGACCAGCTCCCGACCGGCCAGATCGTCTCGCGTGCGAGCTCCGACCTCGGCTTGATCCAGGTGCTGCTGAGCTTCCTGCCGCTCGCCACTGGCAACGTGGTGTTGTTGGTGCTGTCGCTCGTGGTGATGCTCTTCCTCTCGCCGCTGCTCACGCTGGTGGTGCTCGCGATCGTGCCGGCGCTGCTGTTCGTGTCGCTCCGGCTCCGCCGGGTCATGTTCCCGGCGCAGTGGGACGCGCTCGCAGCGCGCCGGCGAGGTCGCCGGCGTGGTCGACGAAGCGGTCAGCGGCGTGCGCGTGGTGAAGGGGTTCGGGCAGGAGGACCGCGAGCTGGCCAGCCTCACCGACGCGTCGGAGGGGTTGTACCGCTCGCGGGTCCGCACCATCCGCCTACAGGCGCGCTACCAGTCGGCGCTGCAGGCGATCCCCGCACTGGGGCAGGTGGCGGTCCTCGCGCTCGGCGGCTGGCTCGCCATCCAGGGCGAGATCAGCATCGGCACCTTCCTCGCCTTCTCCACCTACCTCGTGCAGCTGCTGGCACCCGTCCGCATGTTCGCGGGCATGGTGGCGGTCGCCGAGCAGGCGCGCGCCGGCACCGAGCGGATCTTCGAGCTCCTCGACTCGAACCCGCTCGTCACCGAACTGCCGGACGCCCCCGACCTGGTGGCGACCGCGGGCGAGGTGACGTTCGAGCACGTGACCTACGGCTACCTCCGGTCGGAGCCGGTGTTGCGAGACTTCTCGCTGCGCGTCGCGCCGGGCGAGACGGTGGCCCTGGTCGGCGCGTCGGGGTCGGGGAAGTCGACGGTGAGCCTCCTCCTCCCCCGCTTCTACGACGTGCAGGAGGGCGGCATCCGCATCGACGGCGTCGACGTGCGCGACGTCACCCTCGACTCGGTGCGCGGCGAGATCGGCATCGTCTTCGAGGACGCGTTCCTGTTCTCCGACACCGTGCGGGCGAACATCGCCTACGGACGGCCCGACGCCACCGACGCCGACGTCGAACGCGCCGGCGCGCACGGCCGGCGCGCACGGGTTCGTGACCGACCTTCCCGACGGCTACGCGACCGTGGTCGGCGAGCGCGGCCTCACGCTCTCCGGCGGGCAGCGGCAACGCATCTCCATCGCGCGCGCGGTGCTCACCGATCCACGCGTGCTGGTGCTCGACGACGCGACGTCGTCGGTCGACACCGTCACCGAGGAGCAGATCCACGCCACGCTGCGCGAGCTCATGGTCGACCGCACCACCATCCTGATCGCGCACCGACGTTCGACGCTCCGCCTCGCCGATCGCATCGTGCTCGTCGCCGACGGTCGCGCCGCGGAGAGCGGCACGCACGAGGAGCTCCTGGCGTCGTCGCCGCGCGTACCGCGCGTTGCTCCAGGGCCCGAGCGACGACCTCGACGACGACGAGCTGATCGACACCACGCGGGTCGAAGCCGAGTTGTCCGAAGCCGACACCGAGCTCACGGTGGACGGCGTCACGCCGGCGCTGTGGGACCGGAGCGAGGACGCCGAGGCGGTACGCGCGTTCGTCGCGCCCGTGGGACCAGCAGTGATGCGCAGCGGGATGGGTGGGAGCGGCGCCGCAGGGCGCGGGATCGGCGGCGGTCTCGCGCTCTCGCCCACCCCCGAGCTCCTCGAGGCGGTCGACGCCCTGCCCCCGGCGGACGACGACCCCGAGGTCGACGTGGTTGCGGAGGCCGCGGCGAGCGAGGGGTTCCGCCTGCGTTCGTTCCTGCGCCCCTACCGTCGCCCGTTGCTCGTCGGCTTCGCGCTGATCGTCGTCGACACGCTGCTGACCCTCGCGGGACCGTTCCTCGTGCAGCAGGGGTTGAACGAGGGGGTGCAGCAGCACGCGACCGACGCGCTCTGGGCGGCGTCGGCGCTGTTCCTGGGCACCACGCTGGTCGACTGGTTCGTCACCTGGGCGTACACGAGGTACACGGGCCGCACCGCGGAGCGGCTCCTGTTCGCGCTGCGCATCCGGATCTTCGCCCACCTCCAGCGGCTCGCGCTCGACTACTACGACCGCGAGCTGTCGGGCCGGATCATGACCAGGATGACCACCGACGTCGACGCGTTCGCGCGAGTTGCTCCAGACCGGGCTCATCACCGCGCTGGTGAACATCATGAGCTTCGTCGGCGTCCTCGTGGTGCTGAGCCTCATCAGCTGGCCGTTGACCCTCGGCGTGCTCGTGCTCGTACCGCCGCTCGTGCTGGCGACGATCTGGTTCGGCCGTCGCTCGGCGAAGGCGTACGCGCACGCACGCGAAACGATCTCCACCGTCAACGCCGAGTTCCAGGAGAGCATCTCCGGCGTGCGCGAGGCGCAGGCGTACGTGCAGGAGGATCGGGCCGTCGACTCGTTCCGCACCACCGCGAAGCGCTACCTCGATGCTCGCATCCGCACGCAGGTGCTGCAGGCGATCTACTTCCCGTTCATCCTCTTCCTCGCCACGTGCGGCGATGCGATCGTGCTGGGCCTCGGCAGCGTGCTCGTACACGACGGCACCATCGCCGCGGGCACCGTGATCGCGTTCCTGCTCTACCTCGACCAGTTCTTCGCGCCGGTGCAGCAGCTCTCGCAGGTCTTCGACCAGTGGCAGCAAGCGGTGGCATCGATGACCAAGATCAACGAGCTCATGCAGACCCCGGTGACGACTCCGGATGCCGCGCACCCCGTGCTGCCGACCGACCTGCGCGGCGACGTCCGCTTCGACGACGTGCGGTTCTCCTACCCCGCCACCGGACGCGAGATCCTGCACGGCGTCGACCTGCATGTCGCCGCGGGCGAGACGGTGGCCCTGGTCGGCGAGACCGGCGCCGGCAAGTCGACGTTGGTGAAGCTGGTGGCGCGCTTCTACGACGCCGACTCCGGCGACGTGCTCGTCGACGGCGTCCCCGTGCGCGACCTCGACCTCCGCGCCTACCGCCGGCGGCTCGGGTACGTGCCCCAGGAGGCGTTCCTGTTCTCGGGCACGGTGCGCGACAACATCGCCTACGGCCGTCCCGACGCCGGCGACGCCGACGTGGAGGGTGCCGCGCGTGCCGTGGGGGCGCACGACTTCATCGCCGGACTGTCCGGCGGGTACCTCCACCCGGTGACCGAGCGAGGCCGCTCGTTGTCGGCGGGCGAGCGCCAGCTCCTGTGCCTGGCCCGTGCCCTGCTCGTCGATCCCGCGATCCTGCTGCTCGACGAAGCGACCGCCAACCTCGACCTGAGCACCGAAGCCCGCGTGCAACGGGCGATGGGCGTCATCTCACGCGATCGCACCACGCTGCTCATCGCGCACCGCTTGCAGACCGCGCGCACGGCCGACCGCATCGTGGTGGTCGACGACGGCCGCGTCGTGGAGAGCGGGACCCACGCGGAGCTGGTCGAGGTCGAGGGCGCCTACGCCGAGCTGTGGAACCGCAACCTCGACGCTTCGATCTCGGCGTAGGCCGGGTCGCGACCTTCGTAGCCACGGGTCGTCGAGTTCTTCTCCGGCTCGAGCATCTTGTAGACGTCGAAGAAGTGCTCGATCTCGTCGAGCAAGCGCTTGGGGAGGTCGGCGATGTCGTGCACCGCCTCGTACGCAGGGTCGTGCGACGGCACGCAGAGGATCTTGGCGTCCGGACCCTTCTCGTCCTCCATCCAGAACACGCCGACCGCCCGCACCTCGACCCAGCAGCCGGGGAACGTTGGGTCCTCGAGGAGCACCAGCACGTCGAGCGGATCGCCGTCGAGCGCGAGCGTGTCGGGGACGAAGCCGTAGTCGGACGGGTACACCGTGGCCGAGAAGAGTCGACGGTCGAGCCGGATCACGTGCTGCTCGTGGTCGTACTCGTACTTGTTGCGACTGCCGCGCGGGATCTCGATGACGACGTCGAACGGGGTGCCTGGAACCATCGCGGTCATGCCGCCGATCCTGCCACGCGTCGTTCGCTGGCGTAGCACGGAATCGCCGGATTCGCCTGGGCGACCGGCTCGACGAACGCGGCGCGCCGGATCGTGAAGCACGCAACCACGCCACCGATGACGGCGAGCAACGCTGAGATGTTCATCGCGCGCGCGAAACCGGCGTCGAGGTCGAGACCCTGCGTACCGGTCAGCCCGGCCGCCGCCGGGAGCACCGCGACCGCGAGCAGTCCGGCAATGCGCGCGACCGAGTTGTTGATGGCCGACGCGATGCCGGCGTGCGCGTCCTCGACCGCTCCGAGCACGGTGGCGGTGAGCGGCGCGACGGTGAGGGACAGCCCGAGGCCGAGGACGATCGTGGCGGGGAACACCGTCGTCCAGTAGCTGGTGCCGGGGTCGACGCGACCGAGCAGCGCCATTCCCGCTCCGACCACGAGGGGCCCGATCGTCATCGGCCATCGAGGACCGATGCGTTGTGCCAGCGCGCCGGCGCGCGCCGAGAGCAGGAGCATGCATGCGGTGATCGGGAGGAGCGACGCGCCTGCTTCGAGCGCGGAGTAGCCGAGATCGGTCTGGAGGTGCACGACGAGGAGGAACGTGACCGCGCCCATCGCTGCATACACGACGAACGTGACGCCGTTCGCGCCCGAGAACTGGCGCGACTTGAAGATGCCGAGGGGAACCATGGGGTGCGCGCGGCGCATCTCGACCACACCGAACGCGGCGAGGGCCAGCACGCCGCCGACTCCGCACGCGACCGCCAGCTCGCCCCAGCCGTTGCCCGGCCCTTCGATCAGCGAGTACACCAGCCCGGCCAACCCGAGCGTGAGCAGGGTGCTGCCGACGAGATCGAGGTGCGCGGCGGCGTGCTCGTCGCGCGACTCGGGCACGTGCCGGGCCACGATCGCGTACGCGGCAGCCGCGATCGGAAGGTTGATGACAAAGACCCAGCGCCACGACACCGAGTCGATGAGCCACCCACCGAGGAACGGGCCCACCGCGGTGGCGATGCCACCGAGACCGGCCCACGCGCCGATGGCGCGGCCCCGGTCGTCGACGTGGAACGACGCCGAGACCATCGCCAGGCTGTTCGGCACGAGCAAGGCTGCGGCCACGCCCTGCACGCAGCGCGCCGCGATCAACGATCCGGTGTCGGGTGCGATCGCGCACAGCACCGACGTCGCTGCGAAGCCGACCAGTCCGATCTGGAAGATGCGACGGCGGCCGTAGCGGTCGCCGAGCGATCCGCCGAGCACCAGGAGTGAACCGAGGGTGAGGAGATACCCGGTGAGCACCCACTGGAGATCGCCGAGGTCCGCGTGCAGGTCGCGGGAGATGGCGGGGAGCGCGGCGTTCACGACGGTGCCGTCGAGGAACGCGACGCCGGAGCCGAGCACCGCAGCCGCGACGACCCAGCGGCCCTTCGCCGTGCCCATGTGCAGGTCGGGGGAACCCATGCGAGCAGTGAACCACGCGCCTGGCAGAATCAATCCATGGCCAGCACTTCCGCCCGTACGTTGAGCGAGAGGGTGTGGGACCACCACGTCGTCCACCACGACGAGGGCGAGCCCGACCTGCTCTACATCGATCTCCACCTGGTGCACGAGGTCACGTCGCCGCAGGCGTTCGACGGCCTGCGCATGGCGGGGCGGCCGGTGCGCCGGCCCGACCTCACCGTGGCCACGATGGACCACAACGTCCCGACCGAGAACATCCACGAGCCGGTCGCCGATCCCATCTCGCGCAAGCAGATGGAGGTGCTGGCGGCGAACTGCGCCGAGTTCGGCATCCGCCTCTACCCCATGGGCGCGCCCGGTCAGGGCATCGTGCACGTGATCGGGCCCGAGCTCGGGCTCACGCAACCCGGCATGACCATCGTGTGCGGCGACAGCCACACGTCGACGCACGGCGCGTTCGGCGCGCTGGCGTTCGGCATCGGCACCAGCGAGGTGGAGCACGTGCTCGCCACGCAGACGTTGCCGCAGGCCAAGCCCGGCACCATGGCGGTCACCGTCGACGGCGAGCTGCCCCGGGGCGTCACCGCCAAGGACGTCGTGCTCGCCATCATCAACCGCATCGGCACCGGTGGCGGGATCGGCTCGATCATCGAGTACCGCGGCTCCGCCATCCACAACCTCTCGATGGAGGGGCGGATGACGGTGTGCAACATGTCGATCGAAGCGGGCGCCCGCGCCGGACTGATCGCACCCGACGACGTCACGTTCGCCTACCTCGAGGGTCGCGAGTTCGCGCCGTCGGGCGCGGCTTGGGAACGCGCGCTCGACGACTGGCGCGCGCTGGTCACCGACGACGGTGCGACGTTCGACAAGGAGGTGGTGCTCGACGCCGCCGCGCTGCGGCCGTCGGTCACGTGGGGCACCAACCCGGCGCAGTCGGTGTTCATCGACGAAGCAGTGCCCTCCCCCGATTCCTTCGCCGAGGCCGACGCCCGCGAGAGCGCCGACCGCGCACTGCGCTACATGGGTCTGAAGGCGGGGACGCCGATGCGCGAGATCGCCGTCGACACCGTGTTCATCGGTTCGTGCACGAACTCGCGCATCGAAGACCTGCGTGCGGCCGCGGCGGTGGCGTCGGGTCGCCGGGTGCGTGACGGCGTGCGCACGCTGGTGGTGCCTGGCTCGATGAAGGTGAAGGCGGAGGCCGAGGCCGAGGGACTGCACGAGGTGTTCCTCGCCGCCGGCTTCGACTGGCGCGAGGCAGGCTGCTCGATGTGCCTGGCGATGAACCCCGACAAGCTGGCGGTCGGCGAGCGGTGCGCGTCGACGTCGAACCGCAACTTCGAAGGCCGTCAGGGCAAGGGCGGGCGCACGCACCTGGTGTCACCCGAGGTCGCCGTCGCCACCGCGATCGCCGGCCACTTCGCCACCCCCGACGACCTCGACTGAGGAAGGCGCTGTCATGGAACCCGTCCGTGAGATCGTGGCCCGGGCCGTCCCGCTCGACCGCAGCGACGTCGACACCGACCAGATCATCCCGAGCGACTGGCTCAAGCGGGTCGAGCGCACCGGCTTCGGCGAGGGGCTGTTCTCGGAGTGGCGCGAGAGCTCCGACTTCGTGCTCAACCAGGACCAGTTCGACGGCGCGCAGATCCTGGTGGCGGGGCCCAACTTCGGCACCGGATCGTCACACGAGCACGCGCCGTGGGCGCTCGAGGACTACGGGTTCCGCGCCGTCATCTCGCCGCGGTTCGCCGACATCTTCCGGAACAACTGCCTGAAGATCGGGCTGCTGCCGGTGGAGCTGCCGGCCGAAGTGGTCACGCGGATCATGCGCGCGGTCGAGGACGACCCGACGATCGAGATCGTCATCGACGTCGTCGACCGGCGCGTCGCGGTCCCCGCCATCGACCTCGACGAGCCGTTCGACCTCACCGACTTCCATCACTACCGCCTCCTCGAAGGCCTCGACGACATCGGCCTCACCCTCCGCCACACCAACGAGATCGACGCCTTCGAAGCAAAGCGCCCCACCTACACCCCCCGCGTGGTGGCCTGACCAGAGACGAACATGCGTCGAACTTGCGGCCTGACGCCGCAAGTTCGACGCCGAATGGCAGCGGCGTGATGTCGAACGTCTCCCATCGTCTCTCCGGACGTGGAGACCCTCGACGGACAGGTCAGTCGAATCGCCGAAGCACACCACGGCGTCTTTGCGGCCCATCACCTGCGCGAGCTCGACGTCAGCCGTCACGTCCGCACGGCTCGTCTCGCCGCCGGACGCTGGGAGCGCGTCCACGAAGATGTGTACCGGGTCGTGGGTACACCGCTGAGCTGGCGAGGTCGACTCCTTGCCGCATGCTGGGCCGGAGGCACTCGTGCCGCCGCCTCACATCGAAGCGCGGCTGAGCTCTGCGAGGTCCCGGGCCGGAATGGCTACGACGTCGAGATCACCTGCCCACGCTGGAAGCGCGCCCGACACGGAGGGCTCATCGTGCACGAATCGCTCGAATTCGAGGACGTCGACATCACGACGAGCGAGGGAATACCCGTGACGACGGTGGCACGAACGCTCTTCGACCTCGCGGGGGTCGTCGGTCAGACGACCGTCGATCTGGCGATGGCCACAGCACTTCGCCGGCGTCTCACCACGCTCCAGCAACTGGACGAAGTCCTCGTTCGCTTGGCGAGGAGGGGGCGAGCAGGGACCACGAAGTTCCGAACGGCGCTCGAGTCGCATCATGCGACACCGGCACAGACCGAGAGCGAAGCCGAACACCTCGTGCTGCGACTCATCGAGAAGCATGGCCTCCCCGCACCGATTCCCCAGTACGAGATTCGTCGATCCGATGGGACCCTGGCCGCGCACGTCGACTTCGCCTATCCGGACCTCAAGATCGCGATCGAGTACGACAGCTACGCCCACCACCTCGGCACCGAAGCCCACGACCGCGACGGCGCACGCCGGAACGCGATGGTCAGCCTCGGGTGGATGCCGATCACGGCGACCGCCGCCGATCTGCGCAACGGCGGACAACAGCTGGCCCGAGCTGTCGCGGAAGCTCGAGCCCTGCGTTCCGGCGTCGAACTTGCGGCGTCAGGCCGCACGTTCGACGCAAGTTCGGGGTGAGCGGGCTTAGGGCTGGAGGAGCACCTTGAGGCGGCGGGTGGCGATCCGGAGGCCGACGGTGCCGAGGATGACGAGGTAGGTGACGTTGAGGAGCATGGTCCAGGTGAGCTGGCCTGTGGTCAGGCCGCGCTCGAGGGCGACGCCCTGATAGAGCGGCGTGCAGCGCACGACCCACTGCAACCCCGTCGGGTACTGCGAGAGCGGGAAGAACGTCGCCGCGAACAGGAACATGGGGATCAACGCGAGGTTCACGAAGTCGAAGTCGGTCCACGACCGCATGAACGTGGTCGCGGCGATGCCCGCCCCCGCGAACGCGAACGAGATCAGGACCGCGGCCGGCAGCGCGAGGATCGCCCACCACGAGCCGACCAGTCCCATGAACAGCATCGTCACGAGGAACACGGCGGAGTAGATGCTGCCGCGGATCAACGCCCACAGGAGCTCACCCCGCGCCACGTCGCCGACCTCGAGCGGGGTTGCGAGCATGGCGTCGAACGTGTGCGCGTACTTGAACTTGAAGAAGAAGTTGAACGTGGTGTCGAGCACCGCGCCGTTCATCGCCGCCGCCGCCATCAATCCCGGCGCCACGAACTGGTCGTACGGGATCGGCTGACCGCCGGGCCCGGGCACCTTCCCCACCAGCCCACCCACGCCGATGCCGATCGACAACAGGTACAGCAGCGGCTCGACCAAACCGGTGATGAAGGCCAGCCACATCCGCCGGTACGCGAGCGTGTTGCGCTCGACGACCCGCATGGCACGGCCGCCCGTGCGACGTCGCCCTGCCTCCTTCACCGCGATCGCCGAGATCACGTCGTCAACGCTTTCGTGAAGCGGCGCACGCCCCACCAGCAGCCGGCGGCGAGACACACGACCAGGAACGTCACGTGCCCGACGACCGAACCGGCCGACGGCGCCGAACCAGTGGTCGCGGCGCGGCACAACTCCACCGCGTGCCACAACGGCGAGAACCACGCCACCGGCTCCAGCCAGTCGGGGAGACGGCTCACCGGGAAGAACGTGCCCGAGAACAGGAACAGCGGGAACAGCCCGATGCGCATGATGACGGCGAAGGGGATGTCGCTCTCCTGCGTGACCGCGTAGCCGTTGAGTGCGGCCGCGAACACCGACGCACCCAGCACCGCGGCCGGGATCGCGAGCACGCCCCACGCCGACGGCACGCCGCCGAGGATGGCGGCGACGATCAGGAACACCGTCGACGAGAAGAGGACGCGCAGGCAGGTCCACATGACGTGTCCGGCGAACAGCGCGCCCGCGCTCACCGGCGTCGAGACCGCCGCGTGGTACGTGCGCAGCCACTTCACCCCGCCGAGCACGGGCCAGAGCGACTCCCCCGCGGCCTGCATCATGGCGCTCGCCGCCATCAGGCCCGGCGCGACGAACACGAGGTAATCGACCCCGTCGACGCCGCCGGAGCCCTTGTTGACCAGGTCGCCGAGCCCCAGCCCCATGGCGGCGAGGAACAGCAGCGGCGAGATCGTCGCCTGGAACACCGACGCCTTCCAGAGCCGCCGCCACGCGACCCACTCCTTCTCGACGACGCGCAGCGCAGCGGGCGTGGCCACGTCAGTCGTCCAGTGTGCGGCCGGTGAGGATGAGGAAGACGTCCTCGAGCGTTCCCCGTCGCTCGTACACCGACTCCGGGTGCAGCTCGCCGTCGGTCACCAGCGCGACCACCTTGCCCGCGTCCTGCGTGTAGACGAGCACGCGGTCGGTCAGCGCTTCGACCCGCTCGCCGAACTCTGACAGTCGCGGCAGCGCGCGGTCGCGCTCCTCCGGCGTCGTGAAGCGCAGCTCGACGACCTCACGCGTCGCGTGCTTCGCGACCAACTCCCGCGGCGAGCCCTCGGTGACGATGCGGCCGCCGTCCATGATCACCAGCCGGTCGCAGAGCTGCTCCGCTTCCTCCATGTAGTGCGTCGTGAGCACCATGGTCACGCCTTCACGCTTCAGTTGGTAGAAGCGGTCCCACAGGAGGTGGCGCGCCTGCGGGTCGAGCCCGGTGGTCGGCTCGTCGAGCAGCAGCAGTTCGGGTTGGTTGATGAGCGCACGCCCGATGGTGAGGCGTCGCTTCATGCCGCCGGAGAGCGGGTCGACGAGGTCGTTGCGCCGCTCGGTGAGCTGCATGAACTCGAGCAGCTCCTCGCTCCGGCGCCGGATCTCGGGTCGCGGGAGGTCGAAGTAGCGCCCGTAGATGAGCAGGTTGTCGAGGACGGTCAGCTCGGTGTCGAGGCTGTCTTCCTGCGGGACGACCCCGAGCCGAGCACGGATCGCGGGACCGTCGACCGCGGGATCCATCCCGAGGATGCGCAGCTCGCCGCTCGTCGGCGTGGACACGCAGCCGACCATGCGCATGGTCGACGTCTTCCCCGCGCCGTTCGGGCCGAGGAACCCGAACGCCTCACCGGGCTCGACGTGGAAGTCGATGTCGTCGACCGCGACGAAGCTGCCGAAGCGCTTGGTGACGTTGGTGCCGTGGATCAGGGGTTCGGCGCTGGCGACAGACACGAACGTCGACGCTACCGGTTGCCGGTCCGACCGCGCCGGGCCCTTTCTCGATGAGGGAGGCCCGGCGCGATCGGATCGGTCACATCTTCACGGACCGACGTCGGTGACCTCGCGCCGGTCGGGTCGCTCGCGCAGCCGCACGATCTTGTTGACCGCGGCGAGGTACGCGCGGGCCGATGCCTCGACCACGTCGGTGGCGACGCCGCGGCCCGAGGCCTTGCAGCCGTCGGACTCGAGCTGGACGACGACGTCGCCGAGCGCGTCGCCACCCTTGGTCACCGACGACACCTTGAAGTCGAGCACGGTGCTCTCGACCCCGGTGGCACCGGCGATGGCCTCGAACGCGGCGTCGATCATGCCGTTGCCCTCGCCGTCGGCCTCGACTTTCCCCTCGCCGTCGGAGAGCACGACGTGCGCGCTCGGCATCGCGGTGGTGCCGCCCCGCAACTCGAGGCTCGCCATGGTGAAGCGGTGGACGTTGCCGACGCCCAGCTCCTCGGCCACGATCGCCTCGAGGTCGGCTTCGGTGATCTCCACCTTCCGGTCGGCCAGCTCCTTGAACCGGGTGAACGCCTGGTTCAGCGCATCGCCCTGCACGTGCAGGCCCAGCTTCTCGAGCGAATCGGCGAACGCATGACGGCCGGAGTGCTTGCCCAGCACGATCTGGGCGGCTTCCTGGCCGACGGTCGACGCGTCGATGATCTCGTAGGTCTCGCGGTCCTCGAGCACTCCGTGTTGGTGGATGCCCGCCTCGTGCGCGAAGGCGTTGCGTCCGATGATCGCCTTGTTGTACTGCACCGGGTATCCGGTGAGGCGAGCGACCATTCGCGACGTGCGGGCGAGCTCCTCCGTCTTCACGGTCGTGTTCACACCGTCGAAGTAGTCGGAGCGCGTGCGCATGGCCATCACGATCTCTTCGAGCGCGGCGTTGCCGGCGCGCTCGCCGAGGCCGTTGATCGCGCACTCCACCTGCCGCGCACCGGCGGCGACACCGGCCAGCGAGTTGGCCACCGCCAGACCGAGGTCGTTGTGACAGTGGGTCGACACCTCGAACTCACCGTCGATGTTCTCGATCACGTGACGAATGAGGGCGGCGTACTCCTCGGGCACGCCGTAGCCGACGGTGTCGGGGATGTTCAGGGTCGTGGCACCGTTGCTCACCGCGAGCTGGCACACCTCGACGAGGAAGTCGACCTCGGACCGGCTGCCGTCCTCGGGTGAGAACTCGACGTCGTCGCAGTAGCCCTTGGCGCGGGAGACGGCCTTGATCGTCTCCTCCTTCACCTGCTCCTCGGTCATGCGGAGCTTCTTCTTCATGTGGATCGGCGAGGTGGCGATGAAGATGTGGATGCGGGGCTTGGCCGCGTGTTGCACCGCCTCCCAGGCCCGGTCGACGTCCTTGAACGCGGTGCGCGACAACGCCACGATCGTCGAGCCGCGCACGGCCTTGCTGATCGCCTCGACCGCCTCGAAGTCGCCCTGGCTCGCGATCGGGAAGCCGGCCTCGATCACGTCGACCCCGAGGCGCCCGAGCTGCTCCGCGATCTCGAGCTTCTCGCCGACGTCGAGCGAGATGCCCGGCGACTGCTCGCCGTCTCGCAGGGTGGTGTCGAAGATCTTCACGTGGTCGCTCATGGCTCTGCACTTCCTATCAAGGGCGGTCTCGGGGTTCTCGACAACGAAAAACCTCCTCGGCCCGGAGGCGCGAGGAGGCGTTTGCGAGCACCGAAGCGGGTGCTCGCAGCTACGTAAGGAGGAGGCTCTGGGTGCGCAGTTCCTTCGTCATGAACCGCCAAGTCTGCCAGACCGCGCCTCGCGATGCAAACACCATGCCCGCGCGCCGACACCGGACACGCGAGAATGCGTTGGTGCACAAG
The DNA here is from genome assembly GCA_963835985.1 of uncultured Actinomycetes bacterium. Taxonomy (GTDB): domain Bacteria; phylum Actinomycetota; class Acidimicrobiia; order IMCC26256; family DASPTH01; genus DASUAS01. The sequence goes on from CAWIHV010000006.1 coordinate 713,590, forward strand.
ACCGTCCGACGCCTCCTCGGGATCGGCCTCCTCGCCGGTGTGAGCTACGCGGTGTGGCGGAAGCTGCCGTCGCGCCAGGAGACCGGCGCTCACTGGGAGCCCCAGCCGTTCCCGTTCCCGCCCCAGCTGACGATCGACGAGTCACCGTGGGTCAACCCCGCCGAGTCGGGTACGTGCCCGGCGCACCACCCCGTGAAGGCCAAGCTCGCCAGCGGCATCTTCCACGAGCCTGGGGGCGCCAACTACGCCCGGACCAAGGCCGACCGCTGCTACCTCTCCGCCGAGGCCGCCGCGGCCGACGGCATGCGCCCGTCGAAGAACTGACCACTTGCCACGCCCGGGCGTGAACTGGCTCCGCCGGTCACGCCCGCTGGGACGGAGTGAGCAGCAGCGAACGACGGTGGAGAGCTAGTCCAGTTCGATGGCGCGGGCGTCGACGACGCCCTCGGTGGCGCGCAATTCGCCGACGACCTCGGCCGGCACCGGCGTGGAGGTGGCCAGGAGCATGAGGGAGGCATCGCCCGCCGGCCCCTTGCCGAGGTCCATCTCGTCGATGTTGATGCCGTGGTCGCCCACGATGGTGGCCACCCGCCCGACCATGCCCGGCTTGTCGACGTTCCGCACGACGAGCATGTGGCTCGACGGCGGCAGATCGACGATGTAGTCGTCGATGGCCACGATGCGCGGCGCGTCCTGCTTCCCGTAGAGGGTGCCGGCGACATGCGTGCTGCGTTCGCTGGTGTGACCGCGGAGTTCGATCAGGTTGACGTAGTCGCGCGCGGACGAGGACGTGGTCTCCCGCACCACCAACCCGCGTTCCTCGGCGAGTTGCGGAGCGTTGACGAACGACACCGGCTCGTCGACGACGGGACCGAGCACGCCCTTGAGCACGGAGAGCGTGAGCACCCGGCAGTCGTAGTCGGCGATCTGTCCCTCGTAGGAGATCTCGAGCGTGTCGACGGTCCCGCCCGCCACCGCGGTGAACATCCGACCCAGTCGCTCGGCGAGCGGCATGAACGGTTGCACCGTGGCGCTCGCCTCCGTGGCCGCGAGGTTGACCGCGAACGGCACGAACTCGCCGCGCAGCGCGAGCACGACCTGTTCGGCGATCGTCTGACCGGCCTTGTCCTGCGCTTCCGCCGTCGACGCGCCGAGGTGCGGCGTGACCACGACGGTGGGAAGCTCGAACAGCGGCGATTCGGTGGTCGGCTCCGCCGCGAACACGTCGAGCGCGGCGCCGGCGATCACGCCGTTGCGCACGGCGTCGGCGAGCGCGGCTTCGTCGACGATCCCGCCGCGCGCGGTGTTGACGATCCGGAGCGTGGGCTTGGCGTGCGCGAGCAGTTCAGCCGAGATGAGTCCGATGGTGTCGGGCGTCTTCGGGAGGTGGATGGTGAGGAAGTCGGCGCGCTGGACGAGCTCCTCGACCGTCGGCACGAGGTCGACGCCGAGCTGACGTGCCCGGTCGGCGCTGACGTAGGGGTCGAAGGCCGCCAGCTGCATGCCGAACGCATTGGCGCGCTGCGCGACGAGCACCCCCACCCGACCGAGTCCGACGATGCCGAGCGTCTTGTTGTGCAGCTCGACACCTTCCCACCGCGTGCGGTTCCACTGGTGGTTGCGAAGGTCGCGGTCGGCCTGGGGCACGTTGCGCGCCTGCGCGAGCAGCAGGGCGATGGTGTGCTCGGCCGCGGAGAGCACGTTCGACTGCGGCGCGTTGACGACCATGACCCCGCGCCGGGTGGACGCTTCGACGTCGACGTTGTCGAGCCCGATGCCCGCGCGGCCGACCACCACGAGCTCGTCACCCGCTTCGAGGACTTCGGCGGTGACCTGGGTGGCACTGCGGATCACGAGCGCCGACGCGCCGCGGACCGCGTCGAGCAGCTCGCTCGGCGAGAGACCGAGCCGGACGTCGACCCCGAGCCCGGCGGCGCGCATGGCGTCGAGGCCGCTGTCGGCGAGTTGCTCGCTGACGAGGACGCGCTTCATCGCTTCATCACCGCGCCGAGGCTATTCGCGGCTCCGGGCACGACCCGGAACGATTGCCCTCAGCCCGGGTCAGGGCTTGAGCGCCGCCATCGACTGGGTGACGTAGAACATGTTGGCGATGGTCTGAGGCGTCGCCAGCTCCGCGGCCAGCTCGATCGACGCCTGCTTCGCGCCCGCAGCCGCACTCTTCGTGAGCTCGGCGCTCGAGGCCACGTGGGTGTCGCCGCTCGGACCCGCGACCGCGCTCGGCGGTGCGGTCGTGGAGGCGCCCGCGCCGGAGACGGCGGCGACGACGCCGGCCGACGACACAACGAGCGCACCCGACGACATGGCAACCAGGGCCCAACGCGGCAGACGCATCATCCCCCCACCTTAGGGCGCGACGTCAGCCGGTGAAGGTCGGCTTCGCCACGACCGCGGCGGGCGACGCCGCGGGGGCCTGGGGCTTCAGCGTCGTCGTCGTCGTCGTGGTCGTGGTCGTGGTCGTGGGCTCGTCGAACGTGTTGTGGACGGTCAGGGTGGCGGTCTGGCCGGAGGAGACGATGTTCACCCGGATCGGATCCGCCTGAGGGCCTTCGTCCTCGCAGATGTCGGGGACCGCCTCCTGGTTGATCGACGGCTGGGTGCTCTCGCACTCGTAGGTGGTGGAGCTGGCCCCCCCGTCGACGGTCTCGGTCACATCGCACCACACGTTGCCGACTTGCGTGAATCGGAGGGTGTTGGCTGACGTGGGTTGGCCGTCCTCGCCGAACGTGACGGTGACGCCATCGGTCGGGCTGCCGCCATGGACGATCGCCGCGATGTTGCAGTCGACGGAGACGGTGAAGGTCGTTCCCTCCGGCACCGGTCCGCTGACGGTCTTCACGATCTCGAGCGGGGCCACGCCCTGGGGCACTCCGGCGGTGGCTGCCGGCGCGGAGATGCCCAGCCCGAGCGTCGCGAGGACGCTGGCTCCGATGGCGAGACGACGGAAGCGCATGATCGACCTATCCCTCCAGATGGTCGTGACGGCGGGGGAACCCTACCGCGCCAGCAGCTTCGCGATGCGCTCCACACCCTCGACCAGCGCCTCGTCGGAGAGCGCGAAGCTCAACCGCGCGTACCCGGGGGCCCCGAACGCTTCGCCGGGAACGATCGCGACGCGAGCTTCCTCGAGGATGATCTCCGACAGCTCGAGCGTGGTGGTGGGCGTCCGACCCGCCACGTCGCGGCCGAGCACCCCCTCGAACGAGGGGAAGCAGTAGAACGCGCCCTGCGGCTCGAGGCAGGTGACGCCCGGGATGGCGACGAGGAGCTCGTGCATGAGCCGGCCGCGCCGATCAAACGCCGCCCGCATCTCCGCCACTGCGGACAGGTCGCCCGCGACCGCCGCCAGCGCGGCGCGCTGGCTCACGTCGGCGACGTTCGACGTCTGGTGCGACTGCAGGTTGACGGCAGCCTTGGTGAAGTCGGCGGGACCGATCGTCCAACCGACGCGCCAGCCCGTCATCGCGTACGTCTTGGCGACGCCGTTGAGCACGACGCACTGCTCGGCGATCTCGGGCACCACCACCGGCATGGACGTGAACTCGTGACCGCCGTAGGTGAGGTGCTCGTAGATCTCGTCGGTGAACACCCAGATGCCGTGCTCGAGCGCCCAGCGCCCGATCGCCTCCACCTCGTCGCGCGGGTACACCGCGCCGGTTGGGTTGCTCGGCGACACGAAGAGGAGGACCTTTGTGCGCCGCGTGCGTGCGGCCTCGAGCTGCTCCACGGTCACCCGGAACCCGGCCGACTCGGGCGCGAACACCTCGACCGGCACACCGTCGGCGAGCTTCACCGCCTCGGGATAGGTGGTCCAGTAGGGCGCAGGGATGATCACCTCGTCGCCGGGGTCGAGCAGCACCTGGAACGCGTTGTACACCGCGTGCTTGCCGCCGTTGGTCACGACGACCTGGCTGGCCTCGACCTCGTAGCCGGAGTCACGCTTCGTCTTGGCGGCGATGGCCGCGCGCAGCTCGGGGAGGCCCGCCGCCGGCGTGTACTTGTGGTTGCGCGGGTCGGCGCATGCCGCGGCCGCGGCATCGACGATGTGGGCGGGCGTGGGGAAGTCGGGCTCGCCGGCGCCGAAGCCGACGACGTCCTCCCCCGCGGCCTGCAACGCCTTGGCCTTGGCGTCGACGGCCAGGGTGGCGGACTCGGTGATGGCGTCGACGCGTCGGGAGATGCGGCTCATGCCGTCCATGGTCGCGCGTCGGACCCGAGCCGACTCAATCGTTTTGACCTCAGGCGTCGGCGAGCTCGGTGTCGGCCGAGAAGTTGGCAAGGTCGAGGAGGCGGGGGTCGTTGGAGAAGATCTCGACCACCGGGATCTGGAGGCCGAGACGCCGCTGGATCACGCGGATCTCGTTCTCCTGGTTCCACAGCATCAGCGTGACCGCGACGCCGCTCTCCCCTGCCCGCGCGGTTCGACCGGAGCGGTGGAGGTAGGCCTTCTCGTCCTCGGGCGGGTCGAAGTGGATGACCACGTCGACGCCGTCGACGTGGATGCCACGGGCCGCGACGTCGGTGGCGACGAGCACCTTGACCTTGCCCGACATGAAGTCGGCCAGCGCCTTCTCGCGCGCACCCTGGCGCAGGTCGCCGTGGATCGCGAGGGCACGCACACCCTCGCGCTGCAGCTGCGTCACCAGGCGGTCGGCACCACGCTTCGTGCGCATGAACATCATCGTGCGGTTGTTCGCGTTGGCGATCGCGGCGGCCACCTTCACCTTGTCCATCTGGTGGATGGCGAGGAACACGTGGTCCATCTCGTCGACGGTGGGCTCGTCCTCGCCCGTCTCGTGCGAGACCGGGTCGTTCATGTAGCGGTCGACGAGGCGCTTCACCGCGCCGTCGAGCGTGGCCGAGAAGAGCATCGTCTGGTGCGGCGCGGTGATGCCGTAGAGGATCTTCTGCACCTGGGGCATGAAGCCCATGTCGGCCATGCGGTCGGCCTCGTCGACCACGAGCACCTCGACCGCCTCGAGCGACAGCTCCCGGCGCTCGAGCAGGTCGATCAAGCGTCCGGGGGTGCCGACGACGACGTCGACGCCCTTCTGCAGCGCGGTGATCTGCGCGTCCATCGAGACACCGCCGTAGACGGCGCGCACCTTGCGATCGCGCACCTCACCCAGCGGACGCAGCGCGTCGGTCACCTGGGTGGCCAGCTCGCGCGTCGGGACGAGGATCAGGGCCTTGGGCTTGCGGGACTCGGCCTTGCCGATGCGCCCGAGGAGCGGGAGGCCGAAGGCCAGGGTCTTGCCCGAGCCGGTCTTGGCCTTGCCCAGCACGTCGCGCCCGGCGAGGGCGTCGGCGATGGTGAGCGCCTGGATCGGGAACGGATCGGTGATGCCCTGACGGGCCAGGGCCGCGACCAGGTCGGCGTGCAGGCCGAGGCCCGCGAACGTTTCGGTCATTGGATGTCACTCGCTTTCGTCGGATCGGCACGGAGTGCCCGCCACCCTGTGCTTTCCGGTGGCGGTGGGTCGAACCTCGGTGCCGCGACGCATGCGTGGTGACGAAGAGGAATGACCCGCGAGTGCCTCCCACCCGTGACAGGGGGCAGGGTGCTGCTCGCCGGGACCAGCCTACCCCCATTTCGGGCCCCGACCCCGCACCCTGTGAGGTCCCTGAGCGTGAGTGCAGCAGGGTCGCTCCCCAACCTGCACAATCGGGGGGTGCGCGTCCTGGTTGTCGAAGACGAGGAACTGCTCGCGGCGGCGGTCGCCGACGGTCTGATCGCGGAGGGCTTCGACGTCGACGTCTCCCACGACGGTCCCGACGGCCTGTGGCGGGCCCGGGAGGGCTCGTACGACGCCATCGTCCTCGACGTCCTCCTGCCGGGGATGCACGGCTACAAGGTGTGCCGCACCCTGCGCGACGAGGGGGTGTGGACGCCGATCCTCATCCTCACCGCCAAGGACGGCGAGTACGACGAGGCGGAGGCGCTCGACACCGGCGCCGACGACTTCCTCTCGAAGCCGTTCTCGTTCGTCGTCCTCCTCGCCCGGCTGCGTGCGCTCATCCGCCGGGGCGCGCCCCCGCGCCCGACGGTCCTGACCGTCGGCACGCTCGAGCTCGACCCCGGCGCGCGCCGCTGCCGCCGGCAGGAGACCGACGTGCGTCTCACCGCGCGCGAGTTCGCGCTGCTCGAGTACCTCGTGCGCAAGGACGGCAACGTGGCGTCGAAGGCGGAGATCCTCGATCACGTGTGGGGCATCGACTTCGCGGGGGATCCGAACGTGGTCGAGGTGTACGTCGGCTACTTGCGCAAGAAGATCGACGCGCCGTTCGGGGTCGAGTCGATCAAGACCGTCCGCGGCGCGGGCTACCAGCTCCTCCCCGATGACTGACGAGGAATCGCCGTCGACGCGACGATGGTTCCCGCAGACGGTCCGCGTGCGCTTGACGATCGTCGCCACGCTCGCGTTCGCGATCACCATCAGCCTTGCCGCCTTCGGCCTCGTGCGGTTGGTGCACAACAACCTCGTCGACCGCATCCAGGAGACAAACCAGGCACAGCTCGACTACCTCCAAAGGGAGGTCCAGAGCGGCGCGCTCGACCCCAAGGGGCAGCAGGTCTGCTTCCTGCAACCCCAACCCGGACGCAAGCCGATCTGCGGGGAGACTTCTCCGAGTCGAGGGGACCTCGAGGAAGCGCAGCGCCAGGTCGACACCCAGGTGGGGCGCATCACCCTGGTCGCGCAGCAGTCCACGGCCACCCTCAACCGCACGACGGATTCGGTCACCGACGTGCTGCTGGTCGTCGTTCCGCTGATGATCCTGTTGGTCGCGCTCGCCGCGTGGTACTTCACCGGGCGCGCGCTCAAGCCGGTCGAGGCGATCCGGTTGGAGGCCGAGTCGATCACCGGGACGACGATGCACCGCCGGGTGCCCGAGCCCGACACCGACGACGAGGTCGGCCGTCTCGCACGGACGATGAACGCGATGCTCGCCCGCCTCGAGACGTCGGCGCAGCGGCAACGCCAGTTCGTGTCCGACGCGTCGCACGAGCTGCGCAGCCCGCTGGCGTCGATCCGCACCAACCTCGAGGTCGCGCTGCACAACCCGGCCCGCGCCGACTGGCCCGCGGTCGCGCAGCGCGCGCTGTCCGAGGACGTGCGCATGGAGGACACGGTCAGCGAGCTGCTCGACCTCGCCCGGCTCGACGAGGCGGAGGGCCCGGCGCCGATCGACACGCTGCCCGAGGTCGACCTCGACGAGCTCGTGCTCGACGACACCGTGCAGCAGCGACGCGTGCCCGTCGACACCGGGCGCGTCTCCGCCGGCCGCGTGCACGGTCGCCGCGACCAGCTCCAGCGCGTGGTGCGCAACCTGCTCGACAACGCCGCCCGCCACGCCACGTCCGTCGTGGCCGTCGAGCTGCGGTCGACCGACGAGACGGTGGAGCTCACGGTCGACGACGACGGACCCGGCATCCCGCCCGAAGACCGGGAGATCGTGTTCGAACGGTTCACCCGTCTCGACGACGGCCGCGCCCGTGACGCGGGCGGTCTCGGCCTCGGGCTGTCGATGGTGAGGGCGATCACCGAGCACCACGGGGGCACGGTGGCGATCGAGGACGCGCCGCTCGGCGGTGCGCGCCTCCGAGTGCGCCTACCCGCAGCCTGATGCCCGAGCTGAAGATCACCAGCTTCAATTGCCATGCGGGCCTGCAGGCCCGTCGCAACGGCGTGTGCGAGCCCTACGACCTCGACGCCGTCCTGCGCAGCTTCGACGCCGACGTGATCGTGGTGCAGGAGTCGTGGACCCCCGACGCCGGCACCTCTACGGTCAAGCGGTTCGGCGAGTCGATCGGTGCCGCGGTGTTCGAGTTGCGCTTCGGCCGCGCCCGCCTCGAGCCGTGGCCGCACGTTCCGCGCGACGGCGAGGGCGTGGGCGACGTCGGGCTCGCGATCGTGAGCCGCCTCCCGGCTGAGACGCGAGGCCGCCTCGCCGTCGGCACCGTGCCCGGCGATCCCACCCCCGAGCGCGGCGGACTGCACGTCGTCCTCGACGTCGACGGCACGCCGGTCGACCTCGTGGGCGTGCACCTCACGTCCCGGCTTCCCTACGGCCCGCCCACCCAGATGCGTCGCCTCGTGCCCCAGCTCCCGCGCGACGCCCGACCCGGCATCGTCGCCGGTGACTGCAACTTCTGGGGCCCGGGGGTCACCACCTTCCTCCCCGGCTGGGTGCGCACGGTGCGCGGGCGCACGTGGCCGTCCAGCCGTCCGCACAGCCAGATCGACCACATCCTCGTGCGCAAGCGCGACGGGATCGTGGTGGTCGACAGTGCAGTGCTGCCCGCAGTCGGCTCGGACCACCGGCCGGTGCGGACAACCCTGCGCCTGCCCTGACGCCTGTCGCGATCGAGCGACGTGCTCAGTCCCCGGTCGTGGGGTCGAAGAAGCTCTTCACCTCGGCGACCACGTTGGCCGGGAAGCCGCCCGCCCTGCGCGTGGGCGCGGATCACCTCGTCGCTCTCGGCGCGGTAGACGCAGTAGATCTTGTCCGCGGTCGACGTAGCTCTGCACCCACTGCACGCGCGGCTTCATGTCGGCGATGACCGCGTTCGACTTGGTGGCGATGGTGTGCAGTTCGGCCTCGGTGAGCTCCCCTGCGCCCGGAAGGTCACGCTCGATGACGTACGTCTGCATGCTCATCCCTGTTCCTCCAGCTCGTTGGTGTGGCTGACTGCCACTCGCACCGTACGGAGGAACGGGGGTCACCCGGCATCGGGTGTGATGTGCATTCGTGCGCACGGCTCAATGGGCAGAATCACCCACGAGGCCGTGCTCGTACGCGTAGGCGGTAGCCGCCGATCGTGACGACACCCCGAGCTTGGTGAAGATGTTCGAGACGTGCCGGGCGACCGTCTTCTCGCTCAGGAACAGCTCCTCGGCGATGGCACGGTTGGTGTTGCCGGCGGCGACGAGGTCGAGCACCTCGAGCTCCCGCGGGGCTCAGTCCGTGCGGTGACCGGCGCCCTCCGGGCTCTGGCCGCCGTCGAGCGGCACGGCAGCGCGGCGTCGGCGCCGAGGCGCTCGAAGCACGCACGAGCCGCAGCCCGCTCCGCGATCGGCGCCGTCGTCGTCGTCGAGCAGCGCGTAGGCGTCGGCGAGGAGCACCCGGGTGCGCGCGGCCTCGTAGGGTGCGTCGAACTCGTTCCACGCGCTGCACGCCGCGCGCAGCGAGGCGAGCGCGGTGACGCCTTCCCCGCGGGCGAGTGACACGGCACCCTGGGCCCGGAGCCCGACGGCACGCAGGCCGACGCTCTCGAACACGGTCGCCGTCGTCGATCACCTCGTCGGCGGAGTCGGCTGCGGTGTCGACGTCGCCGCGGCGAGCGCGATGTCGACCTGCGCGGCGTGGAGCGGCGCGCGCTCGAGTCGGGAACCACCGAACGTCGGCGATCGCCGGCGGCGATCGACGACCGCGCCGCGTCGACGCGACCCTGCGCGAGCGCGCAACAACGCGAGCCCGGGCTGTGGATCGCGACCGATCTCGTGCGCCTGCACGGTACGCCGTCCTCGGCGCCGTCGAGATCCCCGCGCACGCGGCGGACCTCACCGACTTCGTACCAGCCACCCGCCGACCGCGAAGACGTCGATGCGCACCATGTCGGCGCACGCGGCCAGCGCCTCGGCTTCGGCTTCCTCCCACGAGCCTTGGAGCTGGAGCATCTCCGCCTGGTGCACGCGGCAGATGCCCGGGTAGAGCGACGCCACCGGCAGGGGCGAGCACCACCGCGACGTGGCGGCCGTCCACTCGTGCGCGCGGCGCAGGTCGACCAGCTCGTGGCACGCGTCGAGCAACCCGCAGTAGATGGCACCGGTCCACATGGGCTGCAGCCGGTCCGAGAGCGCGGCGAGCATCGCCTCGTCGAGCAACGAAAGCCCCTCGGGCACACGCGCCTGCTTCACCAGGACCCGGCCCTCGAAGAACGTGCCGAGCGCGACGAGGGTGTCGTCGTCGAAACGCCGGCCGAGCTCCTGCATGCGCCGCGCGCTCGTCGCCCGCGGCCTCGAGGTCACGGCCCATCAGCGCCGGCCACCTCGAGGTACAGCGGGTAGCCGTGCTCCGGGCCTTCGTCTGCGTCGGCGAGCAGACGCAACGCGCGCGGACTGCCAGCCGTCGGCCTGCGCGCCCTCGCCCTGCAGACGCAGGAAGATCGCGGTCATGAAGGCTGAAAGCGCGGCACGGCGCCCGTCGCCGTCAGCGAGGTGCAGCTCGTAGGCGCGTTGATAGGCAGCGATGGTCTCGTCGGGGAGACCGACCCAGTGGGCGGAGTCGGCCAGGAGGTCGACGTGCGCGGCCGTGAGCGACTCGCAGGCGCTGAGGGCGTCGTAGGCCTCCCGCCACGCCCGCCGCTCGTAGGCGTCGAGCGCCCGTTCCAGATCCGACACAGCGGCCATTCTGGCAGTGATGCGGTAGACAGATGCCATGGCGACAGCTTCGGTGAAGGGTGTGGTCGCGCTCGCCAAGGGTGCGCCGGTCGAGGTCCGCGAGATCGTGGTGCCCGACCCTGGTCCGGGTGAGGCGCGCGTCACCGTCCAGGCGTGCGGCGTCTGCCACACCGACCTCCACTACCGCGAGGGTGCGATCAACGACGACTTCCCGTTCCTCCTCGGACACGAGGCCGCGGGCGTGGTGGAGTCGGTGGGACCCGACGTCACCGAGGTCGCCCCGGGCGACTTCGTCGTCCTCAACTGGCGAGCGGTGTGCGGCACGTGCCGGGCCTGTCGGCGCGGGCGCCCCTGGTACTGCTTCGCCACCTTCAACGCCACGCAGAAGATGACCCTCACCGACGGCACCGAGCTGAGCCCCGCGCTCGGCATCGGCGCCTTCGCCGAGCAGACGTTGGTCGCCGCCGGCCAAGCCACCAAGGTGAACCCGGCCGCCAAGCCCGAGACCGCCGGGCTGCTCGGATGCGGGGTGATGGCCGGGCTCGGCGCGGCCATGTACACGGGCGAGGTCGGGCGCGGCGACAGCGTCGCGGTGTTCGGCTGCGGAGGCGTCGGCAACGCGGCGATCGCGGGTGCGCGACTCGCCGGCGCCAACCCGGTCATCGCCGTCGACATCGACGCGAAGAAGCTCGGTTGGGCCGAGGAGTTCGGCGCCACGCACACCATCAACTCCCGCGAGACCGACGCGGTCGAGGCCATCCGCGCGCTCACCGACGGCAACGGCGCCGACGTGTGCATCGAGGCGGTGGGTCGGCCCGAGGTGCTCGAGCAGGCGTTCTACGCCCGGGACCTCGCCGGCACCGTGGTGCAGGTCGGCGTGCCCGACCCGTCGATGACGATCGAACTGCCGATGATCGAGTTCTTCGGGCGCGGCGGTGCGCTCAAACCGTCGTGGTACGGCGACTGCCTGCCGTCACGCGACTTCCCGATGCTCATCGACCTCTACCTGTCGGGGCGGCTCGACCTCGATCGCTTCGTCAGCGAGACGATCTCCCTCGACGCGGTCGAGGACGCGTTCCACAAGATGGAACGCGGTGAGGTGCTGCGCTCCGTCGTGGTCCTGTGATCGCTCGAATGGTTCGGTTCAGCTCGACAGGCCGTTGAACGCGAGCATCTCGCCGTAGACCTTGAGCACCAGCGTCCCGTAGGTCGGGCGCGGTGGCCCAATTGCCGTTCCCCATGTCCTTCCACATGGGCGCCCGACCCTTGTGGAAGTAGTGGTCGAAGTTGTACGCCGCGGTGGACGGGTTCGACCCCCAGGCCTCGGGCACGGGCGGATCGGGGATCGACGCGGTCGTCGACGCGGCGTCGGCGTAGTTCCGGAGCAGCTGCAGCTGGGCCCGAACGCCGTTGCGCGCGCGCTGCTGAACTGGTAGCCGTTGCCGCAGAGCTGCATGCGCCGATCCCGGCGAAGTTGTTGTTGTCCGGCCGCACGATGCCACCGTCCGGGTAGGAGAACCACCCGGTCTCGATGATCGACTGGGCGAACGCCACGTCGCCACGGACGTTGTAGCGGTTGCCCTCGTCGACGAACATCGCCGCGAGCTGCTCGAGGGTCGCACCCGTCGCGCGGTACGGCATCGTCTTCGGGAGCGCGGGCGCGGAAGTAGGCGACGATCTGGTCGGCGCTGAAGAACGACTGACCCATCACCGAACCCGGCGGCGTGGGTGGTGGTGGCGGCGGAGGTGGTGGTGGCGGGAGGCACCCGGCCAGGACGACGCCCAGCACGACGACGGCGAGGAGCGCACCGAGACGGGAGCGGCGGAGGGTGGACATCACAGAAGAGATCGGAACCCTCAGGTGTGACATTGAGCCGCTTCGCTACCCTGCGCCGGGGATGATCGCCGTCGTCGACTACCGGGCCGGGAACGCACCGAGCGTGCTCTATGCGTTGGAGCACCTCGGTCTGGCGGCACGTCTGGTCGACACGGCCGACGAGATCGCCGACCGCCGAGCGCATCATCCTCCCCGGAGTGGGCGCCGCCCGCGCCACCATCGATTCGCTGGTGGAACAGGACCTCGTCGGGCGCGCTCGACGACCGGGTGCGCGGCGACGGCGTGCCGTTCCTCGGGATCTGCATCGGTCTGCAAGTGCTGTTCGAGCACAGCGAGGAGGGCGACACCAACTGTCTGGGCTGGGTCCCGGGCCGGGTGCGCCGGTTCCCCGACACCGGGCGGGTGCCCCAGATCGGCTGGAACCGGGTGCGGTTCACCCGCGAGCACCCGCTCACCGTGGACGTGCCCGACGGAGGCCATTTCTACTTCGTGAACTCGTACTACTGCGATCCCGCCGACGACGCCGATGCCCTCGGGCTCACCGACTACACGGTCGAGTTCTGCTCGGTCGTCGCGCGCGACAACATCGTCGCCACCCAATTCCACGCCGAGAAGAGCGGGCCGCTCGGGCTGTCGCTGTTCGCGCGCGTTCTCCGCGTGGGACGGAGGCGCCGCCATGCTGACCAAGCGGCTCATCGCCTGCTTCGACGTGGTGAACGGACGTGTCACCAAGGCCCAGCAATTCCAGGACAACATCGACGTCGCGCCGGCCGAGGAACTCGCGGCAGCAGCTCTACGCCGACCAGATCGACGAGATCGTCTTCTACGACATCAAGGCCAGCGCCGAGAAGCGCAAGATCGATCTCGACACCGTGCGCCGCGTCGCGCACCACGTGTTCGTGCCCTTCACCGTCGGCGGGTGGCATCCGCGACGTCGACGACATGTTCGAGGTGCTCAAGGCAGGGGCGGAGAAGATCAGCGTCGACTCGATGGCGGTGCGCAAGCCGGAGATCATCCGCGACGGCGCGCGCGCGTTCGGTCGTCAGTGCGTGGTGCTGAGCACGCAGGTGAAGCACGTCGGCATCCGCGACGGCATCCCGAGCGGCTACGAGGTGTTCATCGACGGTGCGCGCCTGGCCACCGGGCTCGACGCGCTCGAATGGGTGCGGCGCGGCGAGGAGCTCGGTGCGGGCGAGATCGTGGTGAACAGCATCGACCGCGACGGCACCGCGTCGGGCTACGACCTCGACATCACCCGAGCGGTCGCCGACGCGGTGAACGTCCCCGTGATCGCGTCGGGCGGGGCGGGGACCGTCGACCACATCGCCGACGGCCTCACCGCGGGCGGCGCCCAGGCCGCGATCATCAGCTCGATCCTCTACTCGCCCCGCCTCGATCGCAACGTCGGCGTCCGCGAGCTCAAAGCGGGCCTCGCCGAGCGCGACGTCCCGATGCGGCCGTACCTCGAGGACTGACATCGCTCGGTTGATGAGCGGCCGCCGCGACAAGGTGACCTTGTCACGAGAGCTGCTTGCCTCGTCTCCCTGGAAGCGCTCCCGGGTCACGAGAGACCTCGCCGCCGATGTCTGCCTCGCTGAGGCCGACGACAACGCGCCGCTGCGCGTCGTCGCGAAGAGCTTCGACGTCGTCGTGCGCACCGTGCGCGGCCGGGCCGCGCTGGCTGCTCGACCAACTGGTCGACTGAACCTGCGTCTCGCCGGAGTCGGGCCATCGGCCCCGAGGCGTCAGGCACTTGCCACGTCGGTGTTGCCGGACCGTCCCCGGACGCCCGCCTGCTCGACGCCCCAGATCAGCACTCCGATCACCCAGGCCATGCCGATCACCCCGCCGAGATAGAGGTTCATCGCCCCACCGGGCGCGAGGAATCCACTCGTACCGAACACGGTGACGGTCTCGATCGCCTGCTCGAGGAAGAACAGCACGCTGAGCCAGCCGAGCCAGCGCGGGACGATCGCTGACCTGCCGAACGCGAGCGGAGCGAACGCGACCGCCATCGTCATCGTCGATCCGTTGACGATCGGTCCCCAGTACTGCGGGATGTCGAAGATGACCCGCGCCGTGGAAGGGTCCAGACCTGCGGGGTGGAAGGCCAAACCGGCCCAGATCCACGCTTGGACCTGTCCAGTGATGACCCAGCCGAGCACGCCGCCGAGGAAGATGTAGCGGTTCGGCCGGGGCAGCAAGCTCGTCACCATGCCACCGAAGACGGCGAGCGTGAGGGCTGCGAACGCAGCGGTCCACGCGTACACCTGAGCATTCGTCGAGTTGTCCGTGAACCAGCGAACGATCTCCTGACCGCTCGAGTCGATCGTCGGGACCGAGCTACCCAACGCCGTGAAGCTCGCGACGTAGAAGACGATCCAACCGATGCCGGACACCAGAATGATCGCCGGTGCCTTCTTCATGCGGACCCCTTTAGCCGTTCGGGTTCAGCTGACCCGGCACCGCGCTACTGGCGCGCTCGCCGTCAGGACGGGAGTCTCGCACGGTCGGTCGCCGTTGCGAAGGTGGCCAGGAAGCATGGTCCGATGACGCAGTCGACGTGCCTGCACCAGGCGGTCCGGTGATGACGAGGGGCGAGGCCAAGACGCGATTCGCGATAGACAAAGTGACATGACGACGATTCGGCATGCGACGGCGGCGGATCGCCCGAAGTTGGTGGATTCCCTCGCGAGTGCCTTCGCTGAGGACCCGCTCTTCAACTGGATGGCAGGAACGGGACCGGACAAGCCCCTCGAGCCGAAGGTGCGCACCTTGTTCGACGCGTTCGCCAAGCTCGAGCTCGCGAAGGACGAGCACCTCGTCTTCGCCGACGAGGACTGCATCGGCGTCGCCATCTGGAAGGCACCGAACCAGTGGAAGATGTCGACCGGCGACATGCTTCGGACGATGCCCGCAATGCTGCGCGCGTTCGGTACCAAGGTGCCGAGGATGGTCGGAGCGCTGAGCGCGATCGAAAAGGAGCATCCGAAGGAGGAGCACTACTACCTCGAAGCCCTCGGCACCCGCCAAGACATGCAAAGCAAGGGCGTCGGCTCCGCGGTGCTCCGTCACACGCTCGACCGCTGCGACACCGAAGGCACCCCCGCCTACCTCGAGAGCTCCAACGTGCGGAACGTGCCGTTCTACGCCCGGCACGGCTTCGTGACGACCGATGAGATCATCGTCGGCAAGGGCGCACCGACAGTCACCGCCATGTGGCGCGGGCCCCGCTGAGCAGACCGCTCCCGCACGGCCACCACCTCCCGCGCACCAGAACTCGCACTCGGCGTGTGTTGGTCTGGAGCGACAGAGGCCACACGACTCGCTCCAAGTTGACGGCCGCCCTTGTCCGACGCAGGCTTACGGCGGACTTGCAGATGGCTGCACGTCAGAGTCGAGGAGGGGCGATGGACTACGTGGGGCGACTGACCTTCCGCTCATCTCTGGGGGCGGCGGAACGCGACGCGGCATTGATGCGCCGTGCGGCATGGGACTACCCGCCGGGTATCCGTGTCGTCGCCGAATACTGGCCGATGGCGGCGGACATCCAGGTGGTCACCATCTTCTCGGCCGACGACATCGCTGCAGTCTGGGAACTCGTGTCCGAGTGGGACGACGTGTTCGACATCGACATCTCACCTGCGATCTCGGCTGAAGACGGCCTCAAGGTCGGTCCCGAAGTCTTCGGTCGATTGCGCCGACTGCAGGACTGACTCGCGGCGCACCAGATCGCCGCTACGCGTCGCGATCCAGACTCGGACTCGCACCAGTCCGTGGGTCTACGCATCTCCGAGGTCGACAAGCCGGCAATTGGTTGGAGGGCAGGTGGAATCCCTCGGCGCGTTCAATTCAGGGCGCGGCCTCCCAGGTGATGCTCGTCTGGCTCGCGTCGGCGTCGTAGCGACACCCCGGCTGGTCGACGCCTGTGACCACGAGGCGGTTGGTGCCGAAGCGTGTCGTGCGCATCCCGAACACGACGACACCGTCGGCCGCGCTCGCCCCAGAAGCGGTGGTCGACGTGCTGTCCGATTTCTCTGTGCGGATGGAGACCGTTGCGCCCTCAACCGGGCCGGAGGCGTCTCGCACCTCCACCTCGATGTTCCCCTGGTGGTACTCGCCTGGCACCTTGTCGATTCCCGCCAGTCGCAGCGCGGTGCTGAGCACGCACGACGCGCTTGCGCCCCCACCGCCTGAGTCCGTGGCATCGTCGGCCGTCACGTCCCGCTTCGATGCTGACGACGCCTTCCCGGTTCCGGAGTCGTCGCCGCCTCCGGTCGCGAGGAGCGCTGCGGTCCCTCCCGCGATCAGGAGCACGACCAGCGCGCCGGCGATGAGCAGCCACCAGCGCGCGCGGTTGGGTGGCGGCGCGGGTGGTGGACGGCGTCGACCGCGTTGGCCACCCGCGGCAACAGGAACCAGGGTCTCAGACGCGATCCGGCTCGGCGGGGGATCCTCGAGCGCATACCAGAGAACAGACTTCGGTTCAGGGAACAGGTCCTCCAGGAGCGCGAACATCCCTGAGTCGTGCGCTCGGAGCCATTCCTTCGAGTACTCCGCGACGCTCGCCGACGAGTGCGGAGCGCCGAAATAGGCGGCGACAGAGTTCGCGAAGTACTCGTCGGTGTTGGCCGAGGTGTACGACGTTGGTGCCAACCACCTCGTTGCGGGATTGGCATTGCGTTCGTCGTACAGCCGCTGGACCGTCTCGCGCTGGTCCGGCGTGAGGCCGAAGTCGTGCACGATGTGCGCGGTCTCGTGGATCTGGAGGAAGTCCTCGCCGAACCACGGGAAGTACTGCTGCGTGTCGCCCGGAACGATGGTGTTGTCGCGGGTGAGCTCCTCCTCGGCGACGGCGAAATCGATGACCGTGCCCGAGAGTAGGCCCCCCGCTCCGCGGACGTTGTCCCAAGATCGCGTGTGCTCGAACGTCTGGCTGCCCTTCAGGAACGCGTATGGAGGAAGGTCGGTCAGCTTCGTGTCACTCGGCACGATGTGCAGCCGCAGCGTGTACGCGCCCAGGATCTGCGCGTTGTCCGGCGCGAGCCGGCCGATGACCAGGTTGTGTACCCCGGTGGCGTTCTCGACTGCGAGGTCGGACGCACCGTTGACCACGACCTCGACGTGACCCGATGATGGGTTCACCCGACACGCTCCACGGTGAAGCCCTCGCCGCGCAGCCGCTCGAGGAACTGCTCGGTCGAGCCCGACTCGTCGAGCAGCCTCCGCAGCTCGCCTTCCTCGGCAGGGAGGTAGGCGCTCGCGGTCAGGAAGGAGTGGCGCTCGATCGCGTCGTCCGCCCGCGGCGGAGGCGCGAACCGGCTGATGATCGCGCCCGGCTCGTCGGTGACCTTCAGCGCGAGCCGCCCGTCCCGGTACACCTCGTACCGTGCCGCACCCATCGCCACCATCGTTGCCGCCCACGGTGAGCGACGCAACGGTCGACCTCGCCTTCGCTCGCCGCACCGCCCCGAGCGGCGCAGGAGGGCCGAACGGTCAGCTGTACGCCGGGAGGGCAGTCCACTCGACCGGGGGCGCGTCGGCCCAGAGCCGGTCGAGGTCGTAGTACGCGCGCGTCTCGCCGAGGAACACGTGCACGATGACGTCGCCGTAGTCCATGAGCACCCAGGTCGCGTCGTCGAGTCCCTCGACGCTGCGGGGGCTCTCGTCGTCGGAGAGCTTGAGCGCGAGCTCGATCTCGTCGACGATGGTGCGGACGAGCCGGGTGTTGCTCGCGCTCACGAGCACGAACGCCTCGGCGATCGAGAGGATGTCGCCGACGTCGAGGACGACGATCTCCTCGCCCTTCTTCTCGTCGGCCGCGTGCGCGGCGATCCCTGCTCGCCGGTGTGCGTCGGACACAGGGACGTCGGAGGCCGCGGAGGGGGTCAAGCGGCGGGCTCCGAGGTCATCTGCCGTCAGTGTAGAGGCCGCGCTGGGCGATCTCGCGCACGACCGTGTGGGGCACGAGGCCGTCGATCGGGCGGCCCTGGCGCAGCCGATCACGGAGGTCGGTCGACGAGATGTCGAGCCGGGGGATGGCGACCCGCTCCACCCGCCACCCCGACCCAGGCGGCTCGGAGTGCGCGTCACCGGCCCGCTCCACGACGACCACGGTCGCCAGGTGACGGGTCTCGTCGAGCCGACGCCAGGTGGGCATGTTGGCGACGGCGTCGGCGCCCAGCACGAGGAAGATCTCTCGGTCGGGTCGGCTGAGTGCCTCGAGCGTGTCGGCGGTGATCGACGCCTCGCCCCGCTCGATCTCGATCGCCGACGCCTCGATGCCGTCGATGCCCTCGACCGCCATCGCGGTGAGCGCGAACCGATCCGCCGCGTGCGCCACGACACGGCCGCGCTTCTGCCACGGATCCCCGGCGACCACGAGGAGCACGCGGTCGAGTCCGAGCTGGGCCCGGGTCTCGGTGGCCACCACGATGTGCCCAGCGTGGACGGGGTCGAACGTGCCCCCGAACACGCCGAGCCGCTCCGCCGTCATCGGCGGGAGTCTACGAGCGCGGCGTGCATTCACCGGGGCGAAACATTCGCGTCATCTCCCCTCGTAGCATCATCCGGGTGAGCGACGCCTCCGAGCCGGCCACCCACGTCCTCGTGCGCGTGTGGCTCCCCGACCGCCCCGGTGCGCTCGGTCTCGTCGCGTCGCGCATCGGTGCGGTCGACGGCGACATCGTCGGCATCGACGTGCTCGAGCGGGGCGACAACGTCGCGGTCGACGAGTTCGCGGTGGTGTTGCGCACGTCGGTGGCGATCGACCTCCTCGTGCGCGAGATCGAAGAGGTCGACGGCGCGAGCGTCGAACAGGTGCGCACCATCGACCACTTCCCCGACCCGCGCCTCGACGCGCTGGCGTCCGCCAACACGTTGTGCGCGCAGCACAGCGTCGACGATCTGCACCGCACCCTCGTCGAGCAGACCCACGCGGGAATTCGCCGCCGACTGGAGTGCGCTCGTGCGCGACGCCACCGTGCTGGCGTCGGCCGGTGAGGCGCCGCCGGACGCGTCCGTGCTCGAGGCGCTGGTCGCGGGCACCGCGGCGTCCCCGCGTGTCGCCGACGGCACGACCGGCCCTGACGACCTCGCGGTCGCCTCGCTCCCCGACCACGGAGCCGCCCTGCTCGTCGGACGCGACGGACGCGTCTTCCGGCGCCGGGAACGGGCCCAGCTGAACGCGCTCGCGGGAATCGCCGACCGCACCTGGGCATTGCTGGCCTGACTCCTGGGTAACGTCCCGATCATGGCGTCGGTCGCGGTGGTCGTGTTCACGCGCGATCTGCGCGTCGACGACCACCCCGCACTCGCTCACGCGGTCGGAGATGCGGACCAGGTCGTGCCGTTGTTCGTCCTCGACGACTCCATCCTGACGAGCTCCTACAACCGACCCAACCGCACCGGGTTCCTCCTGGAATCGCTCCACGACCTCGACGACGCGCTGCGCGCGCTCGGGGGTGCCCTGGTCGTACGACGCGGCGAGTGGGTGCACGAGGTCGCGAAGGTCGTCGCGGGCGTCGGCGCCGAGTCGGTGCACGTGAGCGACGACGTCAGCGGATACGCCCGCGCCCGCCTCACGCGTCTGGCCGACACGGTGCCGGTCCCGGTCGAACGCGCGCCGGGCGCCACGGTGGTCGAGCCGGGCGCCGTCACCCCCGGCAACACGGGTGACCACTACAAGGTGTTCACCCCGTACTTCCGTCGCTGGTCGGAGATGCGTCGTCGTCACGTCGTGCCTGCGCCAGCGAGGGTGGTGCTGCCCGACGGCGTCGAGCTCGGCGCGCTCCCCGAGCTCGCCGACCTGGTGCAGGGTGCACGCTCGCCCGACCTCGTCCCCGGCGGTGCCGGTGCCGGGCACGCGCGGCTGGAAGCATGGATGGCGAACGATCTCCGGGGCTACGCCGACCACCACGACGACCTCCCGGGCGATGCCACCTCGCGCCTGTCTCCGTACCTCCACTTCGGGTGCCTGTCCCCCCTCGAGGTGGCGCGGGCGGCTGCGCACCACCAGGGTGAAGGGCCCGACGCGTACCTGCGGCAGCTGTGCTGGCGCGACTTCTACGCGCAGATCCTCGCCGACCGTCCGGACGCGTCGTGGGCCGACTACGTGGATCGCGGCGATCGCTGGCGTGACGACCCCGACGCCGTGCACGCGTGGGAGGAAGGGCGCACGGGCTACCCGGTCGTCGACGCGGGGATGCGCCAGTTGCGCCAGGAGGGATGGATGCACAACCGCGCTCGCCTCGTGGTGGCGTCGTTCCTCACCAAGGACCTCTCCGTCGACTGGCGCATCGGTGCGCGTCACTTCCTCGATCTGCTGCTCGACGGCGACATCGCCAACAACAACCTCAACTGGCAGTGGGTCGCCGGCACCGGCACCGACACCAACCCGCACCGCGTGTTCAACCCGACCGTGCAGGGCCAGCGATTCGACCCCGACGGCGAGTACGTGCGCCGCTACGTGCCCGAGCTACGGGCGATCAAGGACGGCACCGTGCACGATCCCGACCGCAAGGTGCGTCGCGCTTACGACTACCCGGACCCCATCGTCGACCACCGCGCAGCCATCGCCGAGTACAAGGACCGCCGCGCCCGCCAGTGACGAACATGCGTCGAACTTGCGGCCTCACGCCGCAAGTTCGACGCAGGAACGCGATTGGGGCGGTCAGCCCTCGGCGATGGTCGAGACGAACTGGGTGAGCTGGCGGAGGTTGCGGCACTCGAACACGCCGTCGCAGTACTTGCCGTACTCGGAGACGATCGAGTCGCCGGTGTCCCAGTAGCCGCGGGGCTCCGGGTCGAGCCAGTAGACGTGCCGGCCGCGCTTGCGCATCTCGTCGACGACCCACGCTTCCGACGCGTGGTAGTTGTTGCGCGCGTCGCCGAGCAGGATGATCGACGTCTTCTGCGTGATCTCGTGGAAGTGACGGTTGTGCCAGGTCTCGAACGCGTGGCCGTAGTCGGAGTGGCCGTCGACCCAGATCACGTCGGCCTCGGTGTTCACCCGCTGCACCGCGTCGGTGACGTCCTCTGACTCCTGGAAGTACCGCGTGACCTCGTCGATGCCGTCGATGAACACCCACGACCGCACCTTCGAGAACTGGCTCGCCATCGCGTACACGAACTGCAACGTGAAGCGGGCGAAGCTCGCAACCGACCCCGAGATGTCGGCCACCACCATGATCTCGGGCTTCGACGGGTGCGGGTTCTTGAACTTGGGGTCGGCCGGCACACCGCCGTACGAGAGCGACTCGCGAATGGTCTTGCGGAAGTCGAGGTGGCCGCGGTGGCGACGCCGGCGTCGCTGCGCGAGCCGTGCGGCCATCGCGCGCGTCAACGGGTAGACGGCCTGCTGCAGCGCCAGCATCTCCTCGCGCGACGCGTGCATGAACTCGATGTCCTCGGGCAGCGGCTTGCGCAGGGTGCGCGCCATCGCCTCGACGCCCCGGTCGGCCACCAGCCGGCGGCGGATCTCCTCCTCGATGAGCTCCCGCAGCTCCTTCAGGCGGGCCTGGTACTCCTCGTGGGCGAGCCGGTCGGCCAGCTCGCCCTCCTCGACGTCGCCGCGCTCGCGCGCCTCTTGCATCAGGCGCGACTGGAGGTCGTCGAGGTCGAGCTGCCGCAGCGTGCGGTACAGGTAGTAGGTGCCGCCGACGGGGCGGCCCGGCTCCATCCCTGCGAACTGCTGCACCGCCGCGGCGGCGAGACGACGGAGCGCGTCACGATCCATGTTCTGCAGCGCGTTCATCAGCATCGCGATGAGCTCTTCGCGCGACATCGGTGTGCCGCCACCACCGGCCTGGGCCTGCCCGTCCTGCAGCGCGGCTTCATCGCTCTCGCTGAGCGCGTCGCCGTCTTCGGCGGCAACGCCGTCGCTGAACAGCGAGAAGTACACCTCGAAGACGGTCTCGAACGCCTTCTGGTGACGTTCGTGCTTCACCAGGGTCGCGCTCAACACGGCCTTGAACATCTCGCGGTCGTCGATGTCGATGTACTCGAGCCCGCGCATGGCGTCGAGGTTCTCCGTCATCGACACCGGCAAACCGGCGGTGCGCAGCTCGTGGACGAACCCCTGCAGGACGTCGAGGAGCGACAGCGAAGCTGCGGGAGGAGGCGAGGCGGTCGCCGTGCTCAGACCGAACCTGCCGTGTCGGGCACCTGCAGCTCCTTGCGAGCTTTGGTGATGTCGGACTGGTACTTGAGCAGCACGTGCAGCGTCTCGCCGATCACCTCGGGGTCGATGTCGGACTTGCCGAGGTAGAGCAACGTGCGGGCCCAGTCGATGGTCTCCGAGATCGACGGCGCCTTCTTCAGCTCGAGCGCGCGGATCGAGCGCACGACGCGTGCGATCTGGTCGGCGAGGTGCTCGTCGACCTCGGGCACGCGCACCCGCACGATCTCCTTCTCCCGCTCGATGTCGGGGTAGTCGATGTGCAGGTACAGGCACCGCCGCTTGAGCGCTTCCGACAGCTCACGGGTGTTGTTCGACGTGAGCAGGACGATCGGCCGCTGCTGGTTGCCGACGATCGTGCCGAGCTCGGGGATCGACACCTGGAAGTCGGAGAGCACCTCGAGCAGGAGTGCCTCGGTCTCGATCTCGACCCGGTCGACCTCGTCGATGAGCAGGACGACGGGTTCCTCGGAGCGGATCGCCTCGAGCAGCGGGCGGGTGAGCAGGAACGGCTCCGAGAAGATGTCGGACTCGACGTCCTCCCACTCGGAGTCGTGGCCCTTGTCGACCTGGATCCGGAGCAGCTGCTTCTTGTAGTTCCACTCGTAGAGAGCCTTGGCCTCGTCGAGGCCCTCGTAGCACTGGAGGCGGATCAGCCGGGCGCCGGTGACCTCGGCGATGCCCTTGGCCAGCTCGGTCTTGCCGACGCCGGCGGGGCCCTCGACCAGCACCGGCTTCTCCAGCCGGTCGGCGAGGAACACCACGCCCGAGATGCCGGGATCGGCGAGGTAGTCGGCGCCCCGCAGGCGGGCGGTGACGTCGTCGACCGATGCGAATCGTTCAGCCATGAGGGAGTGGTCTAGTCGCGAATCTGCCCGTCGCCCCATACGACGTACTTGTAGGTGGTGAGCTCGCGCAACGCCATGGGGCCGCGAGCGTGGAGCTTCTGGGTGCTGATCCCGATCTCGGCGCCGAAGCCGAACTCGGCGCCGTCGGTGAAGCGGGTGGACGCGTTCACGACGACCGTGCCGGCGTCGACGGCGTCGGTGAAGCGCGCCGCCGCCGCGAGGTCGCGGGTGAGGATCGCTTCGGTGTGTCCCGATCCGAACCGGTTGACGTGGTCGATGGCCGCGTCGAGCGACGGCACCACCGCGACGCTCATCTTGAGGGCCAGGAACTCACGACCGAAGTCGTCGTCGGTGGCCTCACCCATGCTCGGCACGCGGGCGCGGGCGCCGGCGTCGCCGACGAGCTCGACGCCCTGCTCGAACAGCGCGGTCGTGACCGTGGGAAGGAAGGCGTCGGCGATCGCCTCGTGCACCACCAGCGACTCGGCGGCGTTGCAGACGCTCGGACGCTGGGTCTTGGCGTTCACCACGATGTCGAGCGCGCCGTCGAGGTCGGCGGACGCATCGACGTAGACGTGGCAGTTGCCGTCGCCGTCGATGATGACGGGGACGGTCGCGTGCTCGCGGATGCTCTGGATGAGCGCCGGGCCGCCGCGTGGGATGAGGCAGTCGACCACGTCGGTGAGCTGCATGAGCTCGACCGCGGCTTCGTGGCGCACGTCGTCGACGAGCAGCACCGCGTCGGCGGGGAGGCCCGCTTTGACCAGCCCGTCGCGCAACCCGTCGACGATCGCCAGATTGGAACGCAGCGCGCCCGCCGATCCGCGCAGGATGACGACGTTGCCCGACTTGAGGCAGATGCCGGCCGCGTCGCTCGTGACGTTGGGTCGGTTCTCGTAGATGATCGCGACCACGCCGAGCGGGACGCGGCGCCGCTCGATCTTGAGGCCGTTGGGACGCACCCAGCCGTCGAGCACCTCGCCGATCGGGTCGGGCAGCGCGGCGACGGCGCGGAGGCCGTGGGCCATCCCCGCGATGCGGGCGTCGGTGAGGCGCAACCGGTCGAGCGGTCCGGGCTCGAGCCCGGCCGCCTCGGCCGCCTCGACGTCGAGCCGGTTCGCCGCGAGCAGGTCGGCCGCGCGCTCTTCGAGCAGGTCGGCGGCCGCGAGGAGGGCGGCGTCCTTGTCGGCCGTCGACGCGGAGGTCAGCCCCGCCGTCGCGGCCTTGGCGCGTCGCCCCAGCTCGCCCACGGGTGTGCCCACGGATGTGGAGGTGGGCGTGGGCGTGGACATGAGCCGCGATTCTACGCCGAGGTCGCGAGCGACCGTCCCGGGCTTTCGGGAGGGGTGAGGCCGTGTCGCCCACCAGCCGCGCTTCCCGATTGGGTGCTGCGGCCGAGGCGACCCGGCCTCACCTTCCTCCCGCTCCTCGTCGACCGTCGAAGCCCTCCGGAGAGGACTCTCCCCCCGCCGGTCGACGACGAGCTCGTGAGGCAAGAGTGTGACGGAACCCGGCCCGGCGCGCAAGGGCGGGTGACGGAATTCGCAGGTCAGGTGGCCGATCAGGCCGGGGGCGAGGGGGCCGGTCAGGGCAGGACGACGAGGTCGTCGCGGTGGACGACCTCGTGCGGCAGCCCGTCGTCGAGCTCGGAGGTCTGGCGTCCCGCCACGCGCCGGAGCACCGCCGCGGGGTATCTGACCAGCCCTTTCGCGAACGGGACGCCCGAGCCATCGACGATCTCGACCGCATCGTCGGCCTCGAAGGCGCCCTCGACCCCGCGCACGCCGGCCGGGAGGAGGGAACGGTGCTGCTCGCAGAGAGCGCGGCGGGCGCCGTCGTCGACGACCACGCGGCCGGCGGCGCCGCGGGCGAAGGCGATCCAGACCTTGCGGCTCGAGAGCCGCTCGCCGCGGGGCGGGATGGCCGTGCCGACGGGACGTCCGGCGATGGCGGCGGTCACCACGTCGGGAGCGTCGGCGGCCGCGATCACGGCCCGCACCCCCGACCAGGCCGCGATCTTGGCCGCGGCCAGCTTCGTGGCCATCCCACCGCTGCCCCGCTCCGTGCCTCGTCCACCGGCGAGCGCCTCGAGCGCGGCGTCGACCTCGACGATCTCCTCGATGAGCGACGCCTCGGCGTCGACCCGCGGATCGGCGGTGAAGAGACCGGCGGTGTCGGTGAGCAGCACGAGCAGGTCGGCCGCGACCAGGTGCGACACCAGCGCGGAGAGGAGGTCGTTGTCGCCGTAGCGGATCTCGTCGTCGGCAACGGTGTCGTTCTCGTTCACGACCGGCACCACTCCGAGATCGAGCAGGCGTCGGAGCGTCTCGCGGGCATGGAGGTACTGGCTGCGCATGCCGAAGTCGTGCGGTGTGAGCAGCACCTGTCCGGCCAACAGGCCGTGCGCGCCGAGCATCGCCCCGATCCGTTCGAGCAGCAGGGGCTGGCCGACGGCGGCGACCGCCTGCAGCGTGCCGATGTCGGTGGGCCGCGTCGTCATCCCCAGCGCGGGGAGCCCGGCCGCGATGGCGCCCGAGCTCACCAGCACCACGTCGTGCCCGTCGGCACGCGCGGCGGCGATCTCCCGACACAACTTGAGGAGCGAGGCGTCGTCGATCTCACCCTGCGGCGAGGTGATCGACGACGTCCCGACCTTGACCACGATGGTCGCCACGGTGCTCAGATCCCCTCGACGTAGTCGAGCTCGACCGGGCCGATGCGCACGACGTCACCCTCGCGCGCGCCCGCCGCGCGAGGGCGCGTTCGACGCCCATCGTGCGCAGCCGGTGTTGCACGTACTCCATCGCCTCGATGTTGGTGAGGTCGGCCATGGCCACGACGCGCTCCGCGTTGCGACCGGAGACGCGCCACGCGCCGTCGTCGTCGCGCAGCACGCTGAAGCCCTCCTCCGCGGGATGCAGCAACACGAAGGGCTCGGGTTCGGGCTCGTCGGCACGGGCCGCGCCGATCAGCGTGCCGAGCCGGCCGAGCAACTCGTCGAGGCCCTGGCGGGTGACCGCGGAGATCTCGAGGGTGTCCTCGCCGTCGAACGAGTCGGCGAGCTCGAAGAAGGCGACGTCGGCCTTGGTCCCCACCAGCAGCCGCGGGCGGTCGAGCAGGTCGGGACGGTACCGGCCCAACTCCGCGAGGAGGATCTGCGCCTGCTCCTCGGGTGACCGCTCGTCCATCGGCGCCAGGTCGAGCAGCAGCACGAGGACGCGGGCTCGCTCCACGTGGCGGAGGAACTCGTGCCCCAGTCCCCTCCCCTCGGCCGCGCCCTCGATGAGGCCGGGGATGTCGGCGACACGTATTCGTGGTCGCGGAAGCGCACCACGCCGAGGTTGGGTTCGAGCGTGGTGAACGGGTAGTTGGCGATCTTGGGCTTGGCCGCGCTCACCGCGGCGATGAGGGTCGACTTCCCCGCGTTGGGGAACCCGACCAGCGCGGCGTCGGCGAGCAGCTTCACCTCGAACCGGAGCCAGTGCTCCTCGCCGTACTCGCCCTGCTCGGCGAAGCCCGGCGCCCGCCGCGCGTTCGACAGGAACCGGGCGTTCCCTCGCCCGCCCCGCCCGCCGTGCGCGGCGAGGTAGCGGTCGCCGTGGCGCACGAGGTCGGCGAGCAGCTCGCCGTCGCGCGTCTTCACCTGGGTGCCCTCGGGCACCGAGACGACGAGGTCGGCACCGCTCGCGCCGTGGCGCTTGTTGCCGGATCCGTGCTTGCCCGACTCCGCCCGACGGTGCGGGTGGTCGCGATAGGCCAGCAGCGACGCGACGTTGCGGTCGGCCTGCACGTAGATGTCGCCACCCGATCCGCCGTCGCCTCCGTCGGGCCCGCCCTTGGGGACGTGCGCCTCGCGCCGGAACGACACCGCGCCCGCGCCGCCATCGCCGCCGCGCAGGTTGACCTGGACGAGGTCGACGAACGACGACATGCGATCAGCCTACGGAACCACCATCCCGAACATCGCGAACTTCACCGTCGCCGGCGCACGCGAACCTCGAGATGTTCGGCGGGAGGTGCTTATTCGGCCGCGGCAGGAACGATGTCGACGAGCTTGCGGCCCTTGCGGTAGCCGAACTTCACCGTGCCGTTCGCCTTGGCGAACAGGGTGTCGTCGCTGCCCTTGCCGACGTTCTCGCCGGGGTGGAACCGCGTGCCCCGCTGGCGCACGATGATCGTGCCCGCGTGCACGTCGGTGCCGCTGTAGACCTTCACACCGAGCCGCTGGGCGTTGGAGTCACGACCGTTGCGCGACGACGCCGCGCCCTTCTTCTTCGACATGGGTCTGCTCCTACTTCTTCGCGCTCGCCGGCGTGATGCCGACGATCTCGATGACCGAGAGGTCCTGGCGGTGGCCGTAGCGGCGGCGGTTGTTGCTCTTCGGCTTGTAGGTGAAGCCGTCGATCTTGGGACCCCGGGTGGCGCCGACGACGCGGGCCGTCACCACCGCCCCGTCGAGCTGGGCCGGGGTGGCCAGCACCGTCTCGCCGTCGACCACGAGGACGGGCGCGAGCTCGACCTCGCTGCCGTCGTCGAGACCGAGGCGCTCGACCTCGAGCTGCTCACCGGCCTCGACCTTGTACTGCTTGCCACCGGTGCGAATCACTGCATACATAAGGCGACGATGCTAGTCCATCGACCGCAGCAGGGTTTCGTCGAGGACGAACCCCCGTCCGTGGCAGGTGGAGCAGACCTCGCTGAACGACTCCACCAGCCCCTCGGAGATCCGCTTGCGGGTCATCTCGACCAGGCCCAGCTCGGACATCTCGAACGCCTGGGTCCGGGTCTTGTCCCGGGCCAGCGCCTCGCGGAAGACGCGCATGGTCTCGTCGCGGTTGGCCTTGATCTCCATGTCGACGAAGTCGATCACGATGATGCCGCCGATGTCGCGCAGCCGGAGCTGGCGGGCGACCTCCTCGGCCGCTTCGAGGTTGTTGCGGAACACCGTCTCCTCGAGGTTCGACTTGCCGACGTTCTTGCCGGTGTTGACGTCGATGACGGTCAGCGCCTCGGTGCGCTCGATGATGAGCGATCCACCCGAGGGCAGCCACACCTTCCGGTCGAGCGCCTTGAGGAGCTGCTCGGAGATGTGGAACCGCTCGAAGATCGGCAGGCCCTCCTCCTCGGCGTCGTAGTACTCGACCCGGTCGGCGAGCTCGGGGGTGATGGCCTCGACGTAGCCGCGGATCTCCTCGTAGAGGGCCCGGTCGTCGATGACGATCCCCCGGTACTCCTTGGTGAACTCCTCGCGGATGCGCCGCAGCACGAGGTCGGGTTCCTGGTAGAGGAGCTTCGCCTGCTTCGACGAGCCGGCCAACGTGGAGATCTGCTCCCACTGGTTGCGCAGCCGGCGGACGTCGCGCTCGAGCTCGTCCTGGGTCGCGCCCTCGGCCGCGGTGCGCACGATGAGGCCGGCGTCGGTCGGGCGGATGCCGTCGAGGACCTTGCGCAGTCGCTTGCGCTCGTCGTCGGGGAGGCGCTTGGAGATGCCGTAGGTGTCGGGTTCGTTCGGCACCATCACGAGGAAGCGACCGGCGAGGCTCACCTCCTGCGTGAGGCGCGCGCCCTTGTGCGCGATCGGGTTCTTGGTCACCTGGACGGTGATCATCTGCCCGTTCTTCAGCGCCCGTTCGATCTTCGGCTTGTTGCCGCCCTCGAGATCGGCCTTGTCGAAGGCGACGTCGCCCCGGTAGAGCACGCCGTTCTTGGGGGTGCCGATGTCGATGAACGCGGCCTCCATGCCGGGGAGCACGTTCTGCACTCGGCCGTAGTAGATGTTGCCGTCGATCGACTCGTTGCCGGTCGGCGTGGCGAGGCTGTGCTCCACCAGGCTCCGGCCCTCCAGCACCCCGATGTGGGTGTGGCCACCTTCGAGCACGTGGACACACATGAGGTAGCGCCCCGCGGGGCGTCCCTTGCGCGTGCGTCCACGGCGACGCTCGAGCACGTCGTCGTCGAGCTCGGCGGCCGGCGTGTCGCCGACGCCGAGGTCGGCCCGCACGACGTCGCCGGGGGCCGCCTTCGGCTGCTGACGGCCTCCGCCGCCACCCGGGGTGGTCCCGGCTCCGGTGCCACCGCCCGCGCCGGTGCCGCCCGCGCCCGCCGCGACCGCGGCCGCGGCCGCCGCGCCGCCGACGTCGCTTCGGTGCTGCGGTGCCGTCGCCGGCGGTCGCGCTGCGGTTGCCGCCGTTCCCGCCGTTGCCCGTGTTGCCGCCGTCGGCGGCCGGGGTCGCGGGCGCGGGACGCGAGTCGCCGATCCGGGGCTTGGGCGCCGCGGGCCGCTCCGATGCTCGGGCTTCCCCGGCACGGGGCCGGGGCGTGCGGGTCAGCCCCGCGTCCTCGAGCGCGACCTCGGCCACATCGTCGGTGGTCATGCCGCGATCGGCCGCGGGATCGGTGTAGTCGTGGCCGAGACCCGACTCGTCGTCGTCGGCCTCGTCATCCGCGTCGGCGTCGGACGTGCCCGCGCCGGTACCGGCACCGGTACCCGGCTTGCGTCGGTTGCGCCCGCCACGCGAACCCCGACGGCGACGCCGCTTGGGCGCCCCGGTCCCGTCGGTGG
This sequence comes from uncultured Actinomycetes bacterium, assembly GCA_963835985.1. Classification (GTDB taxonomy): domain Bacteria; phylum Actinomycetota; class Acidimicrobiia; order IMCC26256; family DASPTH01; genus DASUAS01. Next base: position 743,436 of record CAWIHV010000006.1, read on the forward strand.
AGCCGGTTGGTTCGCCGGAGCCACCGCCTTCGCCGTTGCTGGGGGTGGATGGCGCGGACTGCGTCGCCGGCTCGCGTGGCGCGCGAGCGACCGGGGGCGAATCGTTCCTAGCGGTGGTGGATGCCGGTGCCGGTGCCGGGTTCGTTGTGGGGGAAGTCGAGCCGGTCGGGATGCCGGCCGGACCGGAGGCGACGGTCGCCTCCGGGGTCGTCTCGTCGGACATGGGTTCCTTCTCTCATGATGCGCTCGTCTCGAGGACGGGCGCGAACGCGTCGGCTTCCAGCGGCTCCAGCCGCGCGCCGCCGCGTTCGATCCATTGGGATGTTCGGGTGACGCGGTGCTCGGTGAGGCCGACGCCGACGAACGAATCGAGGACGTCGAGCACCTCACGCGGACGGGCACCGCGGGATTGCGTCAACAGGGCGAGCTCGAGCACCGGCGTGTCGCCGTCGTGCCCGACCTCGATGGAACGGAGCGCGGGACGGATGTCGTCCACGCTCTCCTTGCCCTTCCGGACGCGGGCGATGTGCAACACGTCGCTCGCCATGACACCCGACGCAGCCACGTCGAGCACATCTTCCGGAACGGCCTGGCCGCGACCGTCGATGGTCGCGACCCGGTACTGGACTTCGGTGATCGATTCCTGCAGGGCGGGCGCGCGTTCGATCAGACGCACGGCGCCGGTGGCGGGCATGCCCTCGGGGAGCGCGGGAGTGAGGCGCTCGGCAAGAGCATCGGTGTCGACCGCTTCGGTGAGCTCGACGTCGAGGTACTCGGCGTCGCTCTCGTGGCCGACGGAGAGCGCGAGGCCGAAGCTCACCTTCGGCCGGGGCGAGAACCCCTCGGTGAAGGCGAGCGGCAGCTGCTCGATGCGGAAGGCGCGCTCGAACGCGCGCGCGACGTCACGGTGGGAGATGAAGCGGACCTTGCCCCGCTTGGCGAAGCGCACGCGCACCGGGAAGCCGCTGTCGCCTCTCATTTGGTCACCAACTGCACGGGGACCGAGATGGTGGACTCGCGGCCGCCGCCTCCACCGAAGGAGAGACCCTGCCCGGTGCCCTGACTGCCACCCGCGGGCGCGACGGCGGAGGCCACCACGTGCTCGAGCGCGTAGTCGGTGCACACCCCACAGTCGTAGCAGGGAGTCCAGCGACAATCGGGGAGGCCGTGGGCGGCGAGCGCTTCCTGCCAGTCGTCCCAGAGGAAGTCCCGGTGCAGTCCGGCGGCGATGTGGTCCCACGGGAGGATCTCGTCGTCGGTGCGGTGGCGGGTGACGTACCAGTCCGGATCGAGGCCCTCGGCCGCCATCGCGTCGAGCCAGCGGTCGAGCACGAAGCGCTCGCTCCACTCCTGGAACGTGCCGCCCGCGCGCCACACCCGCTCGATGACGCGACCGATGCGACGGTCACCACGCGACGCGATGCCCTCGGCGTAGGTGGCCGCGGGATCGTGCCAGCGAACCTGCGCGCCCGACTTGCGCAGGTCGTCGCGGACGAGGTTCACCTTGCGCTGCAGCTCGGCGACGCTGTTCTGACCGAACCATTGGAACGGCGTGTGCGCCTTCGGCACGAAGCCGCCGACCGACGCGGTGGCGCTCGCCTTCTTCGTGTACTGGCGGCCGATCTTCACGACCTCGCGCGCGAGGTGGGAGATGCCGAGCGTGTCCTCGTCCATCTCCGTGGGCACGCCGATGAGGAAGTAGAGCTTCACCCGCTGCCAGCCCTGCGAGTACGCGCCTTCGACTGCGGCGAACAGGTCGTCGTCGGTGATGAGCTTGTTGATCACCTGGCGGACGCGCCACGTACCGCCCTCGGGCGCGAACGTGAGCCCGGTGCGACGCACCTTCTGGATCTCGCTGGCGATGCCGACCGTGAACGCGTCGACCCGCAGCGACGGCAGCGACAGCCCGACGTTGCCGCAGCCCTGCTGCTCGTTGACCAGGCCGGCGACGAGGCCGTCGATGCCCGAGAAGTCGGCGGTGGAGAGCGACGTGAGCGCGACCTCGTCGTAGCCGGTGCGCCGCAGCCCGTCGGCGACCATCGTGCGCACCTGGTCGGCCGGACGCTCGCGCACCGGACGGGTGATCATCCCCGCCTGGCAGAAGCGGCAGCCGCGCGTGCACCCGCGGAAGACCTCGACGTTGAGCCGGTCGTGCACCACCTCGATCAGCGGCACGAGCTGGTTCTTCGGGTAGGGCCACTCGGCGAGGTCGGCGACCGTGCGCTTGTCGACCCGCTCGGGCACGTCGGGGAAACGCGGCCGCACCGCGGCGATGAACGCGCCCTCGTACTCGACGTCGTACATCGACGGCACGTAGACGCCCGGGATGGTGGCGAGCTCGCGCAAGACACCTTCCCGGGCGGTGCGGCCGGAGCGCTTCCACGCGCCCACGACCTCGGTGATCTCCCCGACGGCCTCTTCGCCGTCGCCGATCACGAACGCGTCGACGAAATCGGCCATGGGCTCGGGGTTGAACGCGCAGTGACCGCCCACGACCACCAACGGGTGCTCGGGACGACGGTCCTCGGCCCGCACCGGCACGCCGGCGAGGTCGAGGCACTCGAGGACGTTCGTGTAGACGAGCTCGGCGGCGAGGCCGAACGCGAGCACGTCGAAGTCGCCGGCTGCGTGGTGGGTGTCGACCGAGAAGAAGGGAACACCCGCGGACCGCATCTCCGCGTTCATGTCGACCCAGGGCGCGTAGCCGCGTTCGGCCACGGCGTCGTCACGCTCGTTGAGGATCTCGTAGAGGATCTGGAGCCCCTGGTTGGGTAGCCCGATCTCGTACGTATCGGGATAGACGAGGAGCCAGGAGGTGCTGGACGGCCGATGCTCCGGCCGGAGGCTGCCCCGCTCCATTCCGATGTAGCGAGCAGGCTTCTCGACCCTGGCCAGTAGGGGCTCGACCCTCGGCCACAGGTTTGACATTTGCGGTGACTCTACCAGAGGGCCACTTTTCCACAGCCGCCGTAGCCCGAATGTGGCGCTACTCGAACCTGCGCATGCTCACGTTGGCGACGAGCCCGGTGCAGGCGAGGGTGGTGATGAGCGACGAGCCGCCGTAGCTCATGAAGGGCAGTGGGATGCCGGTCACCGGCATGATGCCCATGGTCATGCCCATGTTCTCGAACATCTGGAACGCGAGCATGGCGAGGACGCCGACGCACACGAGGGTGCCGAAGAAGTCGCGGGCGAGCCGGGCCGTTCGCCAGGTGCGCCACATCACGATGGCGAACAGGGCGAGGAGGACTGCGCTCCCGAGGAAGCCGAGCTCCTCCCCCACCGATGTGAAGATGAAGTCGGTGTGCTGCTCGGGGACGAAGCCACCCTGGGTCTGGGAACCCTCGAGGAACCCGTCGCCGGTCGTCCGACCGCTCGCGATGGCCTGCGTCGACTGCTTCTGGTTGTAGGCCGTGCCTTGGCTGGTGCCGCTCTCGGGGTCGAGGAAGACCGTGAGCCGGTCGAGTTGGTACTGCTTGAGCAACCCGAGCCCGACGACGGCGTACACGCCGGTGATGGCGAGGAGCCCGAGCACGATCAGCTGCTTCCCGGTCACGCCGGCCACCGCCAGGATGGCCACGATGATGACGGCCAGGACCATGACGGTGCCGAGGTCGGGTTGCAGCAGCACGAGACCGATGGGGACGCTCACCAGCCCGATGATCACGGTGAGGCGCCACGCGTCGAACTCGCCGCGGTAGTGGTTGCAGTAGCCGGCGAGGAACACGATCAGACCGAACTTCGCCAGCTCCGACGGCTGCAACGTGAAGCCGCCCGGCAGCTGGAACCACGCCTGGTGACCCTTGATGTTCGAACCGATCGGCGCGAGCACCGCGAGCAGGATGAAGACCGTCGCGCCGTAGAAGACCATCGGGAGGTCGCGCAGGCGCTTGTAGTCGACGAGCAGCACGACGACCATGGCGGCGAAGCCAATTCCCGCGAAGAGTGCCTGGCGCTTGACGAAGTAGTAGGGGTCGCCGGGAATGCGCTCGTGCGTGGTCGAGTAGATCATCAGCAGACCGAGCGCGGTGATGCCGAGCGACGCGCCCACCAGCAACCAGTCGAAGTGGCGCAGCGGTGACGCCTCGAGGCGCGACGGCTCACCCAGCCCTCGGCGCGCGTGGGCGCGAGCGATGCGGTTGGGGTTGATCGTCGACATCAGAAGCTGGCCTCGGTGCCCTGTGCGGGAGCGACGACGACCGGAGCCGGAGGCGCGGACGGGTTGCTGATGAAGTCGATCACCCGCCGCACGATCGGTGCCGCGACGCTGGCGCCGAAGCCGCCCTGCTCGACCATCGCCACGACCGCGTACTGCGGCAGCGCCGGGTCGTTGGCCGGGTTGGTGACGCCGACGAACCACGACGTGTCCTGCTTGCCCGGTCGCTGGGCGGTGCCCGTCTTGCCGATGACCGGCACGCCCGTGTAGTTGGCGAACGCGCCGCCGGCGGTGCCGCGTTGGTTGGGGTCGACGACGCCGGCGAGCCCCTCCTCGATCGGCGCGCGTGCTTCCGGGGTGAGCCCGGTGCTGCGCTTCACCAGGGGGTTGATCGGGCTCAGGACCTGGCCGAGCTGTCCGGGCGGCAGGCCGGTGCTGCTCGCGGTCACCGCGTCGGCGAGCCGCGGTTGGTAGAGGGTGCCGCCGTTCGCGAACGTGGCGTAGGCGTTGGCGAGCTGCAGCGGCGTCACCAGCACGTCGCCCTGCCCGACGGCGAGGTTGGTGTTGTCACCGCGGCGCCAGATCTGCAGCTCCTCGTCCTTCGGGTTCCGCGCCACCCGGAACTCGTGGTCGGGGATCACGCCGGTCTGGTCGCCGAGCCCGATGCCGGTCGACTCACCCAGGCCGTACGTGCGCGCGGTGTGCTGGATCGCGTTGCCGACCGGGTGTTGGGCGTCGGGGATCTTGTCGCCGGCGATGTCGTCGTGCGGGTGGCCCGCGTTCTGGCCCTCGTCGCGGTACGCCTTCCAGAACTCGTTGCCGGCCGTGTAGAAGTACACGTCGCTCGAAACCGTCAGCGCCGTCGGCAGGTTGACCACGCCCAACACGGCGTGGCCCGCGTTGCACGCCTTCTCGTCGTTGCCGAAGTGGAAGCACCCGTCGGGGTAGTCGCCGTAGCTCGTGGCCGGTCCGTCGGGGAAGAGCGCGTTCGGCCCGCTGTTCTGCATCATCGCGAGCGACGTGATCAGCTTGAACGTCGACCCCGGGGCGTACGGGTTCAGCGCGCGGTTGATGAGCGGGGTGTTCGGGATCCGAGAAGTACCGGTCGGAGTTGCCCGCGACGAAGTCGTTCGGGTTGAAACCGGGGTTCGACGCCATGGCCACCACCGCACCGGTGCGGGCGTCGAGCACCACCACTGCACCCGCGTTGGCCGCGTAGTAGTTGCCGCTGTCGGGGTCGACCAGCGAACGCGCGCCGTCCATGCCCTGGATCAGTGACTCCTCGGCGATCTGTTGCGTCGGCAGATCGAGGGTGAGGCGCACGTCGTGCCCCGCTTCGGGCTTGGTCACCTCGACCTCGTTGACCGAACGGCCCTGGTTGTCGACCTCGACCTTGTCCTTGCCCGGCTTGCCGCGCAGCTCGGACTCGAACATCTGCTCGATGCCGGTCTTGCCGATCGTGTCGCGCGGCAGGTAGCCGTCGCCCTGGTGCGCTGCCAGCTCGTCGCCGTTGATCTGCCCGACGTACCCGAGGATGTCGGCCGCCTGGTAGTTGTTCGGGTACGTGCGCTCGGCCGTGCGGCTGACCGTCACCTCGGGGAACTCCGCACGGTGCTCGGCCACGTAGATGGCCTTGGCCCGGTCGATGTTCTTCGCCACCGGCACCGACTCGAACGCGTCGTAGTTGGTGTTGTCGATGAGCTTGTCGACGTCGTCGGCGGTGACGGGCTGCTCCGGCGTGCTCAGGAGAGCACCGAAGCTCACCTGCAGCTGCTTGCGTTCGGCCGTCGTCAGGTGTTGGCGGTCGACCACCAGCGACGTGACCGGCATGGTCTGCGCCAGCACTGTGCCGTTGCGGTCGTAGATCGTCCCGCGCACCGCGGGCACGGTCACCGACCGGTCGCGTTGGCGTTGCGCGGCGACCGCGAGCTTCTCGCCCCCGGTGACCTGCAGGAACCAGAGCCGGGTGAGCAGGCCGGCGAACAGCGCGAAGACCAGCACCCCCACGATGGCGAGCCGGCGGGCGCTGTTCGGCTCGGTCATGCGGTCTCCCAGTCTCGCGGACGAGCGCGCCGCACTGGTCGTCACCGCATCCGCCAGTTGGTGGGGGCGTCGTCGCGCCGTGCGGCCCGCCTGACCAGCGGGAACACGATCGGAGCGATCACCGCGTCGTAGATGCTGGCGATGATCACGATCCGCAGGCTGTCGACGGAGAGCATCCCCGACTGGCCGACGATCGCCCCCGCGGTGATGAAGACGAGGCCGCTGAAGAGGCCGCCGATCCCCCCGAGGATCGGAGCCAGCCACGGCGTGGTCCGGACCACCCCGGTCTGGAACACGCCGACCGCGTAACCGGTGACCGCGAACGCGAGGGCCGAGAGGCCGAGCGGGGTGGTGAGGAACAGATCGACCGCGAGCCCCATCAGGAAGCCGTAGATGGCGCCGGTGTCAGGACCGTCCTCCCACGCCACCGCGAGCACCGCGACCAGTCCGATGTCGGGGGCGACGCCGTCGATCTGGAGGTGGGTGAACAAGGTCGTCTGCAACACCACGCAGACGAGGATCACGAGACCGAGACGGATGCGGCGGATCACGGGATCGGCACCGGTGGGTACCTGAGCACCTTCACGAAGGTGAGCGCGTCGAGATCGACGACGGGGCGCAGCGACGCGTCGCGGCTGATCGCACCACCCGCGGCGACCGTCTTCGTGACGGTGCCCAGCACGAGTCCCCGCGGGTAGTGCGGATCGTCGAGACCGCCGAGCGTGATCGCGACGTCGCCCTTGTTGAGCGCGACCGCGGTCGAGCTGTCGTCGATCACCGAGAAGAGCAACAGGTCACTGTTGCGCTGCCCGTTGGCGAGACCCTTCGGTCCTTCCTTGTCGGGCTGCATGAGCTGCGCACCGACACCGAAACTGCCGTCGTCGATGCGCTCGACGATCGCGCTGTTGGCCGAGACGCGCGCGACGCGGCCGACCAACGCGGCCTTGCCGTTCGCGCCGACCACGACCGGCATGTCGACCGCGATCCCCGACGAGGAACCCTTCGAGATGCGCAAGCTGCGCGTGAAGTTGCCGGCACCTTCGCCGACCACTTCGGCGGTCACCGCGTCGCCGTCGTCGATGTCCGGGATGTCGGCGATGGCACGCAGTTGCGCGAGCTCGACCTGCGACGCCTTGCCCGCCGCGAGCTGGGCCCGCGCGGCGTCGAGCTGTTGGCGGAGCTTGTCGTTCTGGTCCTGCAGCTCGTTGGCGCGGCCGAGCCCGTCGAGCCAGTCGGCCACCGGATTGATCACGTCGTCGGCCAGGTCCTGCACCGGCGAGACGACGTCCTGGGCCGCGGTGCGGGCGGAGTCGATGATCGCCGACCCCCGCTCGTCGAGGGACACCAGGGCGAGTGAGGTGATGATGAGCAGGACGAGCGTCAACCGGCGCCGCCGGTCGTGCCGAGAGATGTCCACGGTGCTCGCGCGCCCGGCGGGGGCGGTCAGTCCTGGGGCGAGGAGCTCAGGACCTGCTGCAGCACGTCGAAGTTCTCGAGGCACTGACCCGAACCGAGGACCACCGAGTACAGCGGGTGCTTCGCCCGGTGCACCGGCATGCCGGTCTCGGCCTGGATCGCGTTGTCGAGCCCGATGAGCTGTGACCCGCCGCCGGTGATCACGATGCCCTTCTCCATGATGTCGGCCGCGAGCTCGGGAGGCGTCTGGTCGAGCGTGACCTTCACCGAGTCGACGATCGACGCGGTGGGCTCCTCGACTGCTTCCCTGATCTCGACGGTGGAGAGGACGATCGTCTTGGGCAGGCCGGTGATGAGGTCGCGTCCGCGGACTTCGGCGTAGAGCTCCTCCTCCAGCGGCCACGCGCTCGCGAGTTGCACCTTCACTTCTTCCGCGGTGCGTTCGCCGAGCGCGAGCGAATACTCGCGCTTCACGAAGTTGATGATCGCCTCGTCGAATTCGTCGCCACCGACGCGGCTCGACTCGCTGACGACGATGCCGCCGAGCGAGATCACTGCGACCTCGGTGGTGCCACCACCGATGTCGACGATCATGTTGCCGGCCGGCTCGTGCACGGGCAGCCCCGAGCCGATCGCCGCCGCCATCGGCTCCTCGATCACGAGCACCGGCTTGCGGGCACCCGCGAACTCGGCCGCCTCCTGCACCGCGTGGCGCTCGACGCCGGTGATGCCGGAGGGGATGCAGATGACCATGCGCGGCTTCGCCCACTTGCGCTGGTGCACCCGCTGGATGAAGTAGCGGAGCATCTTCTCGCAGATGTCGAAGTCGGCGATCACGCCGTCCTTGAGCGGACGGACGGCCTCGATGTGCCCGGGCGTGCGCCCGAGCATGCGCTTCGCCTCGGTGCCGACCGCGAGGAGGCGACCGTCGCGCGTGTTCATCGCGACGATCGACGGCTCGTCGAGCACGATGCCCTTGCCGCGCACGTAGACGAGCGTGTTCGCCGTGCCGAGGTCGACGGCCATGTCACGACCGACTACGGAGGAAAACCAGGGCTCAGGCACAGGGAAAAGGACTCCGGGGCGGGCTAGGCGGAAGACTCGGCGGAGAAGTCGGGCTCGGTTCCGCGACAGGCTAGCGAACCCGTCTGCCGCGGCGGGGGCCGCGACGAATCGTCAGTGCGGTTATTGTCGCGAGTTGCGGGAAGAACAGTGCGATCTCGCGTTCGGCGGACTCGGGTCCGTCGGATCCGTGAACGAGGTTCTCGCCGGTCTCGAGCGCGAGATCGCCACGGATCGTGCCTGGCGCGGCCTCACGCGGGTTGGTCACACCCATGAGATTCCGCACGACCTGCCACGTGTCGGGACCCCCTTCGATCACCATGGCCACCAGCGGGCTGCGGGTGATGAAGGAGACCAGGTCACCGAAGAAGGGCCGCTCGCGGTGCTCGTCGTAGTGGCGGCCGGCCAGGTCGGCGTCGATGGTCCGCAGCTCCAGCGCCACGATCGTGAGGCCCTTGCGCTCGAGCCGGCCGACGATCTCGCCGACGAGACCGCGCTCGACGGCATCGGGCTTGCAGAGGACGAGGGTCCGGGTGCTCATGGGGGCGCCAAGCTAGCGGACCGTCCCCGGGGCGCTTCAGTCCACGAGCACGGCGCGGGCGGGGCTGACCACGTAGAGCGAACCCGTGATGACCACCTGGCCGTCGGCGGGCGTGACGTCGATCGCGAACGGCCACGGCCTCCCGCACGTCGTCGATCACGTCGACGATCTCGCGGTCGACGCCGAGGTCGTAGGCCGCCTCGGCGACCGCTTCGGCCTCGTGGCCGCGGGGACTGTCGGGTCGACAACACACCAACCGCGACGGCGTCGAGCGCCGCCGAGCGCCTCGAGCATCTCGTGCGGTTCCTTCTCGCGCATCAGCCCGACGACGAGCGTGCGCGGTGCGTCGGCGAACTCGTCGGCCAGCGCGGCGCGCAGCGCGTGCGCGCCGGCGACGTTCTTCACCCCGTCGAGCAGGACGAGCGGTTGGTGACCCACCACCTCGAGGCGTCCCGGTGTGCGCACCGCACGGAACGCGTCGGCCACGAGATCGGCGTCGAGCGCGCGTCCGAGGAACGACTCGGCCGCGGTGAGCGCGAGCACCGCGTTGTCGGCCTGGTGTGCGCCGTGCAACGCGAGGAACACGTCGTCGTACGACGCGTACGGCGTGTACAGGTCGAGGACGCGGCCGCCGATCGCGAGTTGGTTGCTCGCGCACACCGAAGTCGACGTCGCGCCGCGCCACCGACGCCGGGTCACGCGCGAGGAAGTAGGGCACGAGCTCGGGATCGGTCTCGCCGAGCACGAGCGCCGACGTCGGCTCCACGATCCCGGCCTTCTCGGCCGCGATGTCGGCCAGCGTGGGGCCGATGTACTCCACGTGGTCGATGCTCACGTTGGTGACGACGGCGACGTCGGCGTCGACCACGTTGGTGGCGTCTCCGGTGCCGCCGAGGCCCACCTCGACGACCGCGACGTCGACCGCGACGTCGCCGAACCACCGGAACGCGGCCGCGGTGAGGATCTCGAAGTAGCTGGGGGCGTCGGGCAGCAGGTCCTCGACCGCGGCCACCGCCACGAGCAGCTCGTCGAGCACGTCGTCGGGGACCGGGTCGCCGTTCCAGACCATGCGCTCGTTGACCCGCGACAGATGAGGGCTGGTGTAGGCGCCGACCGAGAGGCCCGCCGCCTCGAGCAGCGCGGCGGTCATGCGGGCCACCGAGGTCTTGCCGTTGGTGCCGGTGATGTGCACCACCGGGTACTCGCTCTGGGGCGAACCCAGCAGGTCCATGAGCGGGCGCTCCCGCTCGACGGCGAGCAGGCGCTTGCCCACGCCGCCACGGGCGGGCACGCCGACGCCGGTCTCGAGGTTGGTGTGGGCGTCGAGCCAGGCGCGCGCGTCGATCGCGGATCGAGCGTCACTCCAGCGTCGGGATCGGCGAGAGCGTGACGTCGACTGCGAGCTCGGGCGCGTCGGCAAGCTCGAGGTCACCGACCACGCGGCCGGCGTCGCGCACGTCGCCGGCGACGGGTTCGAGCGCGCGCCGCAGCTCGGCCGGCGCGCGCACGATCGCCGTGGTGACCTCGGTGCGCATCGAACGCTTCGCTTCGCTCTTCGCCTTGCGGAGCTCGCCGAGCACCGCGGCGGCTGCGGGATACGTCGCGAGGTCGTCGGCGGCGAACGGCGACAGCTCGTCAGACCGCCGGCCACGACGCGCGATGGATCGAACCGTCGCGCCACCACGACCACACCTCTTCGGTGACGAACGGCATGTGCGGCGCGAACAACCGCAGCAACGTGTCGAGCGCGATCGCCAGCGCGGCGCGCGCCGACTCGGAGCCCGCGTAGGCGCGACCCTTCACCAGCTCGAGGTAGTCGTCGCAGAAGCCCCAGAAGAAGCGTTCGGTCGCGTCGAGCGCACGCGCGTAGTCGTAGCCGTCGAACGACGCGGTCGGCGTTGGTGACGAGCGCGGCCAGGCTCGCGAGCATCGACCGGTCGAGCGGTTCGGTGACCGCGTCGGCGCCTGGGATGTCGTCGTCGCCCATCACGCCCAGCGCGAACTTCGACGCGTTGAGGATCTTGATCGCGAGCCGGCGACCCACCTTCATCTGACCCTCGTCGACCGCGGTGTCGACGCCGGGTCGCCCGCTCGCGGCCCAGTAGCGCATGGCGTCGGCGCCGAACTGGCGGATCGGCTCCATGGGCGTGACGACGTTGCCCTTGCTCTTCGACATCTTCTTGCGGTCGGGGTCGAGCACCCATCCGGAGATGGCGGCGTCGGTCCACGGCAGGCGCGTCGAACTCGAAGTGCGACCGCACGATGGTGGAGAACAACCAGGTGCGGATGATCTCGAACGCCTGCGGGCGCAGATCCATCGGGAACACCCGCGCGAAGAGATCGGGATCGTCCTCCCAGCCTGCGGCGAGTCTCGGGCGTGAGCGACGACGTGGCCCAGGTGTCCATCACGTCGGGGTCGGCGACGAAGCCGCCGGCCTTGCCGCGCTGGTCCTCGGTGAAGCCGGCGGGAACGTCGCTGGTGGGATCGACGGGCAGCCGCGCCTCGTCGGGCACCAGCGGGTGCGCGTAGTCGACCTCGCCGTCGGCGTCGAGCGGGTACCAGAGCGGGAACGGCACGCCGAAGTAGCGCTGACGGCTGATGAGCCAGTCGGAGTTGAGACCCTCGACCCAGCTCTCGTAGCGGCTGCGCATGTGCGACGGGGTGCCAGCGCAGCTCGCGCCCGCGCTCGAGGAAGGCGGCGCGCAGCTCGGGGTCGCGGCCACCGTTGCGGATGTACCACTGTCGCGACGACACGATCTCGAGCGGGCGGTCGCCGCGCTCGTAGAACTTCACCGGGTGCGTGATCGGTTTCGGCGCGCCGACGAGGTCGCCGTGCTCGTCGAGCAGCTCGACGATGCGCGCCTGGGCCTGCTTGGCGGTCTTGCCCGCGAGCTCGGCGTACCGGGCCTCGGCCTCGGGTGCGGCGTCGCCCCAGTCGGGGGGCTGCGGCAGGAGCCGGCCGTCACGCCCGATCACGGTGCGCGTCGGGCAGCTGCAGCTCGCGCCACCACACCACGTCGGTGGTGTCACCGAAGGTGCAGATCATGGCGATGCCCGACCCCTTCTCGGGATCGGCGAGGTGGTGCGGCAGCACGGGGACTCGCACACCGAACAGCGGCGTGGTGACGAAGGTGTCGAACCGCGGCGAGTAGCGCTCGTCGTCGGGGTGGGCGACCAGCGCGACGCACGCGGGGATCAGCTCGGGACGGGTGGTCTCGATCACGATGTCGGCGTCGCCGTCGGTGCCCGGCGAAGCGCACCCCGTGGTAGGCGCCGGGAAGCTCACGGTCTTCGAGCTCGGCCTGCGACACCGCCATGCGGAAGTCGACGTCCCAGAGCGTCGGCGCCTCCGACTGGTACGCCTCGCCGCGCGCCAGCATCCGCAGGAACGCCCGCTGCGACGCACGTCGGGCGCGGTCGCCGATGGTGGTGTAGGTCATCGACCAGTCGACCGAGAGGCCGAGGGTGCGCCAGAGCTCCTCGAACTTCTGCTCGTCCTCGACCACCAGCCGATCGCAGAGCTCCACGAAGTTCTGCCGGCTGATCGGGATCTCCTGCTTGCCCGGCTTCTCCGGCGGCGTGAACGCGGGGTCGAAGGGCAGCGACGGATCGCAGCGCACCCCGAAGTAGTTCTGCACCCGCCGCTCGGTGGGGACGCCGTTGTCGTCCCATCCCATCGGATAGAAGACCTCGCGCCCGCGCATGCGCTGGAAGCGGGCGATGGCGTCGGTGTGCGTGTACGAGAACACGTGACCGACGTGGAGCGAACCGCTGACCGTCGGCGGCGGGGTGTCGATCGAGTACACGTCGTCGCGCGTCTTCGAGCGGTCGAACGTGTACGTCCCGTCGGCGTCCCACCGGGACGCCCACTTGTCCTCGAGCCCGTCGAGGCTCGGTTTCTCCGGCGCGGCCATCTGGACGAGTCTAGGAAGCGACCGTACTTCGGGCTCGACGGGCTTTGCGCTCGATGCTCGGCCCGGATCATCGAGCGCAGCGCGATCCACAGATCAGGATGTTGAACACCAGGCCGAACACCCCGGTCGAGCTGCTCGTGCGCGAACTCGAACACCTGCGTCACGAAGATCTGCACCAGGATGCCGCGCTCGAACCACCGATACGCCGCCAGTCGGTGATGGCGGAGCCGCACCACGCCGACGATGATCAGCGCGCCCGACACTCCGCTCGAGACGACCGTCGCCCACTCCTCGAACCCGTGGAGCCGTGCTGGTCGTCGAGCGCGACACGCAGCGACGGCGAACGAGCTGGGCGCTGCCGACGATGATGAACCACCACGTGATCGACCTGCACGAACCAGCGACGCTCGGTGAGGCCGAGGTACCAGTCGCGGACGGCGCTCCCCGCACAGCTCGAAGCGGTTGGGGCGGGGATCGGGCAGGTCGGTCACGTCGGCCAGGAGCGCTCTGCACCTGACGCGCGAGCGAATCGTCGGCGCCGGTGCGGTGGAGCAGCGTCATCGCCGCCGCGCGACGCGGTTCGCTGAGCTCACCGATGGCCGCCGACTTCAGCGCCTCCAGCCCGTTGAGCACGGCCTCGTCGACGCCGAGCTCACGCCGTTGGATGCCGCGGAACACGAGGTAGATGGCGATGAAGACATGTAGATGAGCGCGATGGTCGGCTGGAAGAAGTAGTTGACGTCGCGGGTGATGAACTTCCCGAGCTCGTCGATGAACCAGCCGAAGCCGCACCCGCCGATGAACGCGATGAACGTGCGGTTGTTCGGCGCGAGGAACGAGATCGCGAAGATGATGGCGATCGCCATCATCACCGCACCCCAGATCGCGTGCGAGATGTGCAGCGTGCCGTTGCCGAGCTGCGGGTAGCCGGTGATGATCAGGAACACGCGGTTGCCGATGACCGAGCCGACCGCGCAGACGAGGAAGAGGTCGAGCGTCGTCGTTCCCGAGTCGTCGCTCTCGGTGTCGCGCACACGCGGCCCGAATGGCGGTTCGCACTCGCCCGGCCGCACATCGTGACGGGCCGCTCGCGCGCTCACGCGCTGCGGCGCTCGCCCTCGTCGGTGGTGATCAGCGTCGGGTGCACGCGGTCCATCACGACCGCACGATCGACCACGCACCGGCTGATGTCGTCGCGGCTCGGCAGGTCGTACATCACCTCGAGCAACACGCCTTCGAGGATGGCGCGCAGCCCACGGGCGCCGGTGCCGCGCTTGAGCGCTTCGTCGCCGACCGCGTCGAGCGCGTCGTCGGTGAACACCAGCTCGACGTCGTCGAAGTGGAAGAACTTCTGGTACTGCTTCAGCAGCGCGTTCTTCGGCTCGACCAGGATGCGGATGAGCGCCTCCTTGTCGAGGTTGTTCACCGCGCTGATGACGGGCAGGCGGCCGACGAACTCGGGGATGAGCCCGAACTTCAGCAGGTCCTCGGGGAGCACCGACCGCAGGATGGTGCCGACGTCCTTGTCCTCGGCGCGGCGTACGTCGGCGCCGAAGCCGATGCCCTGGTTGCCGGTGCGGTTCTCGATGATCTTCTCGACGCCCGCGAACGCGCCACCGCAGATGAACAGGATGTTGGTGGTGTCGATCTGGATGAACTCCTGGTGCGGGTGCTTACGACCACCCTGCGGCGGCACCGACGCGGTGGTGCCCTCCAGGATCTTGAGGAGCGCCTGCTGCACACCCTCACCCGACACGTCGCGCGTGATCGAGGGGTTCTCGGCCTTGCGGGCGATCTTGTCGATCTCGTCGATGTAGATGATGCCGGTCTCGGCCTTCTTCACGTCGTAGTCGGCGGCCTGGATCAGCTTGAGGAGGATGTTCTCGACGTCTTCACCGACGTAGCCCGCTTCGGTGAGCGCGGTGGCGTCGGCGATCGCGAACGGCACCTTCAGCAGACGGGCGAGGGTCTGCGCGAGCAGCGTCTTGCCGCACCCGGTGGGACCGATCAGGAGGATGTTGGACTTCTGGAGCTCGACGTCGGGATCGCCGTAGGCGCCGGCCTGCACGCGCTTGTAGTGGTTGTAGACCGCGACCGACAGGATCTTCTTCGCCTGCTCCTGACCGATCACGTAGTCGTTCAGGTAGTCGTAGATCTCGCGCGGCTTCGGGAGCTCGTCGAACTTGACCTCGGAGCTCTGCGACAGCTCTTCTTCGATGATCTCGTTGCAGAGATCGATGCACTCGTCGCAGATGTAGACGCCGGGGCCGGCGATGAGCTTCTTGACCTGCTTCTGGCTCTTCCCACAGAACGAGCACTTCAGCAGGTCGCCACCGTCACCGAACTTGGCCACGACTCCCCCTCCTGATCCGCAGTGGTTCGAGCCCGACGCCTGGGCGTCAGTTCAGCTCACGCCTGCCGGCACGCCGACGGCCGCGAGCTCACGGTTGGAGATCACCTCGTCGATGATCCCGTACTCCTTCGCTTCCGCGGCACCCATGATGAAGTCGCGGTCGGTGTCGCTCCGGACCTTCTCGACTTCCTGGCCCGTGTGGTGGGCGAGGATCTCGTCGAGCGACTCGCGCATGCGCACGATCTCCTTGGCCTGGATCTCGATGTCGACCGCCTGGCCCGAGGCACCACCGTGCGGCTGGTGGATCAGCACCCGGGAGTGCGGGAGGATGTAGCGCTTGCCGGGCGTCCCCGAGGCGAGGATCACCGCCGCGGCCGACGCCGCCTGGCCCAGGCAGATGGTCGACACGTCGGGCTTGATGAACTGCATCGTGTCGTAGATGGCGAAGAGACCGGTGATCTCGCCGCCCGGCGAGTTGATGTAGATCGAGATGTCCTTGTCGGGCTGCTCGCTCTCGAGGTGGAGGAGCTGCGCGATCACGATGTTGGCGACCACGTCGTCGATCGGGGTGCCGAGGAAGATGATGCGGTCCTGCAGCAGCCGGGAGAAGATGTCGTTGCGGTCAGGACCGCGCGGAGTGTCCTGGGTGACGTTGGGGACGTAGACGTTCTTGAAGTTGCTCACGACGCTGGCTCCTCTACGGTCTCTGATTCGTCGCTGTCCGTGCCGGTGACGGGGCCGTCGCCTGTTGTTCCCTCGGACTCCTGGGGTTCCGCTCCCTCGGCCACATCCTCATCGGATGGCGGCTGCGGGAGCGACAGATCGACGGTGTTGCCGTCGGCGTCGACCACCTCCGCGTGGTCCATCAGGAACGCGAGCGCCTTGCCTCGTGCGATGTCCGAGCGTACCGCCTCGATCACGCCCCGCCGTTCAAGATCCTTGCGAACCTTGGCCGGCTTCTCGTCCATCTGCTGTGCGATGCGTTCGACCTCGGCGTCGACCTCGTCGTCGGTCGCCGCGATCGCCTCTTGCGCGATCACCGCCCGCAGGGCCAGGTCGGCGCGCACGGCCTCGGTGGCGCCGACGCGCACGCCGTCGACGAACTCCTGCTGGTCCTGGCCGGTGGCGGCGAGGTACTGCGGGATCGTCATGCGCAGGCCCTGCTCCTCGAGCCGGTGCGCGAGGTCGTGGAGTCGCCGCTCCATCTCGTTGTCGACGAGGGTCTTCGGGCACCTCCTCGGACACGAGCGCGGCGGCCGCCTCGAAGATCTTCTCCCGCATCGCCATGGATGCCTGCACGCGGGCGTACATGTCGAGACGGGTGCGGACATCGTCCTGCAGCGCGTCGACGGTGTCGAACTCGCTGACCTCGCTCACCCACTCGTCGGTGAGCTCGGGGAGCACCTTCTTCTTGGCGTCCTTCACGAGCACCTGGAAGGCGACCTCGTCGCCGGCCCGCTCACCGAAGCGCTCGGGCAGCGTGTCGTCGAACTTCAGGATGTCGCCGGGACGCTTGCCGTGCAGCTCCTCGTCGAGCTTGGCCACGACGATCCCCGAGCCGACCTCGTAGAGGTAGTCGGTGGCGGTGAGCCCCTCGACCGACTCGTCGTCGATGAAGCCCTTGATGTCGATCTCGGCGAAGTCGCCGTCGGTGAGAGGTGCCTCGCTGTCGGCGAGATCGGCGAAGCGGTCGCGCAGCATGTCGACCTGACGGGTGACGTCCTCCTCGTCGACCTCGGGCTTGTCGATCTCGATGCGGAGCTTGTCGTGGCCCTCGACCGTGAACACCGGTCGCACCTCGACGACCGCGTCGAACTCGACGTCGCCCTCTTCCTCGCCGGCCGTGATGTCGATCTCCGGCGGCGCGATCACGTCGACGTCCTCGGCGACGACCGCCTCCGCGTAGTACTCGGGCAGCGAGTCGCGCAGCGCCTGATCGCGCGCCATCTCGGTGCCGAGCCTGACCTCGAGCAGTCGGCGGGGGGCCTTGCCGGGACGGAAGCCCGGCATCTTCACTTCCTTCGCCAGCTTGCGGAACGCGGCGTCGATCGCCTGCTCGAAGTCTTCCGCCGGGATCGCGACGTGGAGGCGGACCTTGTTGTCTTCGAGCGGTTCGACCGACGTGGTGAGTGACATTGGGCTGCGCAGTCTATGGGCTGGCCTCCCCGGTTCCGACACCCCGCCCCCGCCCTGCGGGGCCGCTCAGATGCCGAGCTTGCGGAAGTCCCAGCTGGCGATCTTCGTCGGCGTGAGCTTGAGCCACGCGTGACGGCCGTCGTGGAACATGCCGTCGCCCGCGCCGCCCTGGTACTTCGCGTGGAAGAGCGACTCGGGTCGCGCGAGGGCGTCGTTCGCCTCGCCGGTGCGCGGCACCTCGCCGGTCGGCTCCACGCGTCCGTGGATCTCGACGCCGCGCAGCTCGTTGTACTCCTCGCCCGCCTCCACCAGGATCGCCACACGCGGATCACGCTCGAGGTCGGTCCAACGCTGGCTGCGCGTGATGGAGTAGAGCCACACGCACTCGCCGTCCCACACGAACCACAACGCGGTCACGTGCGGGCCGTCGTGACTCACCGTTGCCACCGTGCACGTTCGCTCGCTGCCGAGGTACGCGTCGAGCTCTTCGGGCGTCATGGCGATCTTGCGACCGCGTCGCTGCTCCTGCATCACGACGGTCCATTCCGCTCCGGCGTCCCGGCCATCCGGCCACGCCTCCGCTGCATGTTCATTCGCGCACCGTATCGCTCCGCCCGTCCCGGAGTGCGTGCCGTAACCTGACGGAACACCGGGGAGTGGCGCAGTTCGGTAGCGCACCTGCTTTGGGAGCAGGAGGTCGGGGGTTCAAGTCCCCCCTCCCCGACGCCGTCCGCGAGTTGGGCGGTCGCACGGCACACGGGCGTAGCTCAATGGCAGAGCCTCAGACTTCCAATCTGATGACGCGGGTTCAATTCCCGTCGCCCGCTCCACCCCCCCGAAGAGGAGGACTCGCATGGGCACCGACGTCGTCGGCACCGGCCTTCCTTGGGTGGACGCGATCGCGGGATCGTTCCCGCGACACCGATTCGACGAGTTCCACCGCCGCGAGCTCTCTGACCTCGTCGCTCGTCATGGCGCGTTGATCGCCGCCGATCTCCGCGATGCGCCTCCGCTCGCGTTCCGGATCGAGAGCGGCGTCGCCTTCACCTGGCGCGCGTCCGACGCCGGCGTCGACGTCGTGGAAGGCGCGGACGCGGCCTCGACGATCGTCGAGCTGTCCGAGGACACCTTCTCGGAGTTCGTGAACGAGCTGCTCACGGCGTCGGGCGCCACCCGCACCGGCCGAGCGCGGGTCACCCGCGGGTCGCTGGCCGGCTGGCAGCGGTGGGAGCCTGCCATCCAGTCGCTCTGCTCCGGGCGTGCGATCTACGGCCCGGCAGCGTGGGACGACCTGGTCGACGGTGACGGCGCTCCGCTCGACCTGCTCCGCTCGTTCACCGTCGACGACGACGAGCGCGTCATGCGCGCCTTCCTCCAGACCACCGGCTACCTGCACGTCAAGAGCGTCTTCTCGCCGAACGAGATCGGGCGCTTCTCCGACGCAGTCGAGCACGGACGCTCACTGACGACCTCAGGCGACCCCTACTCGTGGTGGTCGATCGACGCCGACGGCCAGGAGGTCGTCACCCGCATCAACTACCTGGGCCGGCACTCCGCCATGATCGACGAGCTGAACTTCGATCACCGCCTCGCGCGCTTCGCGGGCCTCGCGGGAGCAGGGTTGCGGGTGTGCAACGATCGCCTCGACGGCCCGATGGTGTTCCTGAAGCACTCCAACGTCGTCAAGGGCAACGGTGATCTGGGGTGGCACGTCGACGACGGGATCGGCGGCCACCCGGTGATGTGTCCCTTGATCCAGGCCGGCATCCAACTCGACCACGCGAGTCCCGAGAACGGCCAACTCCTCCTGCTGGCGGGATCGCACCGCTACACCAAGCACTGGTACGAGTGGGGTGGCGAGGAGGGGCTCCCGGTGGTCGCGCTCGAGACCGAGCCCGGGGATCTCACCATCCACTTCGGTGACGCCATGCACACCACGCCGCCGCCGACCGCTGACGGCGCCGGTCGGCGTGCTCTCTACTTCAAGTTCGCCGAGCAGAAGACGTTCGACTGGATCCCGTCCGGGTGTCACTACAACGACGCTCTCTTCCGCGCGGACCCTTCCGGTGCGGTCGCGTCACGTGCTGAGTACTGATCCGGAGCGGTCTCGTACGAGACCGGAATATCGGCGCACCCGATGTCGTTCGGCGCGCCCATGAGCTCGCCCATCACCCCGGTGCCGTTCCCCTCACGCGAGCAGGAGTGGACCGAGAAGCCCGACGCCGACGAGGTGCGCCTCACCGTGGCGGGCATCACCGCGGCCGTCACGCCGGCGAGCGGGCTGACCGAGGTGCAGCACGCGGTGCTCAACGCGCACGTCACGTCGATGACCGACTTCCCGATCGAGGTGACGAGCGTGGAGCCGCTCGGGCCCGAGGAGTTCGCTGAGGGTCTGCGCTACCGGAACCAGGCGTTCCGCGAGCGCATGGTGCAGATCATGCTGCTCGGCGAGATGCTGCTCGTGCCGATCCCACGCGAGGTGTCGGAGCGGGTCGAGGAGTACGCCGCGTGGCTCGGCGTCGGTGACGACATGATCAAGGTGGTGCGGCGCATCGCCAACGGATCGCTCGGTCTCGCGCTGATCGACTTCCAGCGCAGCGGCTACTTCGAGCAGATGCTCGAAGAGCCACCCGAGCACCTGCACACGTCGCGCGCGCTCGAGGAGGCGTGGGAAGCCGCGTGCTCCGACGACGACCTCCACGCGCGCTGGGAGGCGTTGCAGCACTGCCCGCGAGGGGTCGCTGGGCCTCGGCGTGTGGCGCTTCTACCGCGCCCGTGGCTTCACGTTCCCCGGCCGCCCCGAGAGCGCGCCGCCGCACCTCGCGCAGCACGACTGGGTCCACGTGCTCGCCGATTACGGCTCCACCGTCGAATCGGAGATCGAGGTGTTCGGTCTCATCGCCCGCGCCAACGACGATCCCGGCGCGTTCGCCCTGCTCGCGATGGTGCTCGGGCTGTTCGAGACCGGGTACCTCTACGGTGCGGCCAAGGGGTTCTTCGAATACGACCGCGGGCACCTCTCCCGCGACGTCGACCGCATGGCGGTCCGCCTCGCCGACGCCACGTACCGGGGCGCAGTCCTGGCCAAGCACGTCAACGACAGCGGACGTGGCTCGAAGGCGACCGATCTGCTCGCGACCGACTGGTTCGCGCACGCGGACCGTCCGATCGACGAGGTGCGCGCCGAGTACGGGCTCGTGCCGCGATCCGCGGCCGCGATCGCAGCCGGTTCCAAGACCGCGTGGGAGCCCGGCGGCATCTCGCCGTTCCAGTACGCGCACGGACGCGACGCCGCGCACGCCGAGGAGCACGAATACGACTCCTACGGCGCGGAACCGGCTTAGCGATCGCTCACATCCGTCGGCGCCCCCGGCAGGACTCGAACCTGCGGCCAAATCGTTAGAAGCGATTTGCTCTGTCCAGCTGAGCTACGGAGGCAACGACAAAACTGTATCTGCCAATGTCGAGCGTCAGATTCGTACTGTCGTTCCATGCGACCACACCACACGAAGGACAAGGGAGACGTCGGCGTCGCGCACGCGATCGCCGACCCGGCCGACCAGGGATTCGTCGTGCTCACAGCGCTCTGCGAACACGCACCCTTCGATCTCGTCGCGTACCGCGACGGCACGTTCGCCCGCGTGCAGGTGAAGCATCGGACCCTGGCGTCGAACGGCGCGATCAAGGTGAACTTCGTGAGTTCGTGGTCGGACTCGAGAGGCACATACCACCGGCCGATCGACAAACAAGAGGTCGACGTTGTTTGCATCTACTGTCCCGAGACCCGAGCGTGCTACTGCGTCGACCCGAAGGCCTTCGGCATCTCCGTATCGCTGAGAGTCCGACCGAGCGGAAACAACCAGGCGCGCAACGTGCTCTGGGCGGAGCAATTTCGAATCGTTCCGGGCGCGCCTTGACTGCTTCCGACCCCGACGCCGCCGGTGCCACGCTGCGGTTCGTCGCGGAGGACGCGCTGGACGGCTACGCCGAAGGTGCCGACCGGCTCGTGCGAGCGCTCCGTCGCGACGGCGTCCGGGTCGAATACCGGGGGTTGCAGTTCGGCGAGCGACGAACCCGCGCACCTCATGCGGCGCCACAGCCGGGATCCTGCTCCCGGCGAACGCGCGGCACCCGACGCGCCGACCATCGCGCGGCATGGTGCCACCCTGCCTCCCGCAGGTCGTCGAGGCGATCGGTGACGGTCGGATCGATCTGGCAGACGGTGTGGGAGACCGAGCAACTGCCTCCGCACTGGGTGCCGCTGCTGAACGACGTGGAACGCGTCGATCGTCCCCACCGAGTGGAACCGCGACGCGTTCGCCGCGAGCGGCGTGACGACGGAGATCACGGTCGTGCCGCACGTCGTGTGCGAGGTGCACCCGGGCGACCGGGGAGTTCCGCTCGACCTGCCCAGACGGCGTCGTCGTCTTCTACACGATCGGCGCACTGGAACGAGCGCAAGCAACCCGGTGTCGATCTGCACGCGTTCCTCGAAGCATTCACCGCCGACGACCCGGTGGCGTTCGTGATCAAGACGGGACCGCTTCGCGAGCGGTGCGACCGAGTCGGAGTGGGCGCCTCGCTCACCCTGGTCGGACCGCGCTCGAGGTCGCGCGCATCATCCGCTCGTACCCACGGCCTCCGCACGTGCGGCTCGAAGTCGGAGACTGGACGCCGGAGCGCATCGCCGGACTGCACACCGCGGCGATTGCTTCGTCTCGCTCTCCCATGGTGAAGGCTGGCACCTCGGCGCGTTCGACGCGGCCGCGTACGGCAACCCGGTCGTCATGACCGGCTGGGGCGGCCAGCTCGCGTACCTGCGTGCCGAGTCGTCGTATCCTCGTCGACTACGACTTCGAGCCCGTGCGTCACG
The DNA here is from genome assembly GCA_963835985.1 of uncultured Actinomycetes bacterium. Lineage (GTDB taxonomy): Bacteria > Actinomycetota > Acidimicrobiia > IMCC26256 > DASPTH01 > DASUAS01. Next base: position 765,931 of record CAWIHV010000006.1, read on the forward strand.
TCGATCCGCTCACCTATCCCCCCGATCAGCGGTGGGCGGCACCCGCGTCGATCACGCGGTCGAGCTGCTCCGCGAAGGTCGCGACCGACATCGACGTGGCAGCGTACCGTGCCGCGCCCCAGCGGGAACGGGTGCTGTACGACTACGCCGGCCCCCGGGTCGTGGACGCGCTCGCCGACGCCGTGCCCGAGGTGGGCGAGCGCTCGGCGCCGGCGTCCGGCGTAACCTCGACCTCATGCGCCGCACGCACTTCACCGAAGAGCACGATCTGTTCCGCGACAGCTTCCACACCTTCGTGGAGCGCGAGATCACTCCCCACGACCTCGAGTGGAACGAGGCCGGACTGGTGGCCCGCGACCTGTTCGAGAAGGCCGGCGACGCGGGGTTCATCGGGATGGCGGTCCCCGAGGAGTTCGGCGGCAGCGGCGTCGACGACTTCCGCTACAGCCAGGTGATCGCCGAGGAGCTGCAGTACGCCGGCGTCGCGGCAGCCGGACTCGGGCTCACGCTCCACACCGACATCTGCCTCCCCTACTTCCTGTCGCTCGCCACCGACGAGCAGCGGGCTCGCTGGCTCCCGGGCATCGCGTCGGGTCAGCTCATCACCGCGATCGCCATGACCGAGCCGGGCATCGGTTCCGACCTGGCGTCGATGAGCACGTCGGCGATCCGCGACGGCGAGCACTTCGTCGTGAACGGCGCCAAGACCTTCATCACCAACGGCATCAACGCCGACCTCGTCATCACCGCGGTGAAGACCGACCCGACGCAGAAGCACGCGGGCATGAGCCTGCTCGTGCTCGAGCGGGGCATGGACGGCTTCGAGCGCGGCCGCAACCTCGACAAGGTGGGTCTGCACGCGCAGGACACCGCCGAGCTCTTCTTCACCGACGTGCAGGTCCCGGTCGGCAACCTGCTCGGCGTCGAGGGCAAGGGCTTCGCGCATCTGGTCGACAACCTCCCGCAGGAGCGGTTGTCCATCGCGGTCAGCGGTGTCGCGGCCGCGGAGGCCGCGTTCCGGTGGACGCTCGACTACGTGAAGCAGCGCACCGCGTTCGGGTCGCCGATCGCCTCGTTCCAGAACACGCAGTTCGAATTGGCGGAGATGCGCACCGAGATCGACGTGACGCAGGTGTTCGTGGATCGCTGCGTCGACGCGCTCAACGCCGGGGAGCTGTCGGTCGAGGAAGCCGCCGAGGCGAAGTGGTGGTGCACCGAGTTGCAGAAGCGCACCGTCGACCGGTGCCTGCAGCTGCACGGGGGCTACGGCTACATGCTCGAGTACCCGATCGCGCGTGCGTACCTCGACGCCCGGGTCACCACCATCTACGGCGGCACGACCGAGATCATGAAGGGGATCATCGGGCGCAAGCTCACGCGGGGGTGAACGTGGACGGCACCGACCAGCAGCTCATCGACTGGTGCCGCGCGCACCTCGGCGCCGAGGTCACCGGCATCCGCCAGCAGGCGCGGTGGCGACCGGTGTGGTTCGTCGACATCGACCGCGACGGCGAGACGTCGACGATCATGGTGCGGGGAGACCGCACCGACGCCGCGCCGCTCTTCCCGCTCGAGCACGAGATGCGGTTCCAGGAGCTGCTCGAAGCCGACGGCATCCCCGTCGCGCACGTGTACGGCTGGGTCGACGAGCCGCGCGCGTTCGTGATCGACGTCGTGCCCGGCGAGAACAACTTCGACGCGTCGACCGACGAGCAACGCGTCGCGGTGATGGACGAGTACATGGGCATCCTCGCCCGGATCCACGCCCTCGATCCGGAGCCCTACCGCGCGCGCCGGCATCACCCGCGGGGCCACACCGAACGAGTCGGGACGCGTCGGGCTCGACGTGTACGTGGCGGGCTATCGCGCCACCAAGGTGCGGCCCGACCCCTTCCTCGAGTTCTGCCTCGGCTGGATCGACCGCAACCCGGTCGACACGCAGGGTCGCGAGTCGCCGATCGTGTGGGACTCGGGACAGTTCCACCAGCAGGACGGCCGGATCACCGCGATCCTCGATCTCGAGCTGGGCCACATCGGCGATCCCATGATGGACCTCGCCGCGTTCCGCATGCGCGACACGGTGCTCGGCTTCGGCGACATGAACGTGTTGTACGACCAGTACGCGAAGCACTCCGGCGCACCAGTGGACCTCGCGGCGATCATGCACCACCACTTCGTGTTCGCGCTCACGAACCAGTTGGTGTTCCACGCCGCACTCGCCGACCCGCCCGCGGCGTCCGACTACATGACCAACATGCAGTGGGCGAGCGAGACGAACCTCTTCGCGCTCGAAGGACTCGCAGAGATCATGGGCGTCGACGAGCTCGACACCGTCGAGACGCCCGAGCCGCGCGACTCACCGGTCGCGAAGGCGCACGAGCACCTCGTCCGGTCGCTGCGCACGCTCGACCTCGCCGACGAGTACGAACGTCACCAGCTGCGCATCGCCTTCCGCCTCGCGCGCCACCTGCAGCGCTTCGACGAGATCGGCGATGCGTGCACCGAGGCCGACCTCGACGATCTCCGGCAGTTCCTGCCGCAGCGGCCCTCGACGTGGCAGGAAGGCGACGCCGCGCTCGAGGCGTTCGTGTTGGCCGACGACGGTGCTCACGACGAGGAACTGCTGCAGCTCTTCCACCGTCGCTACCTCCGCTACAAGATGCTGTGCGGCCCCGAGGGTTCGGCCATGGCGCGCCACGAGCCCATCCAGAAGTTCCGTTCTTGACGGCGGTTCTTGACGAGTTCTCACGTGGTCCACACCGTGGCTTGACACTGCGGGCGCAGGGTGAGGGTGCACAACGACCCGAACCCGTCCCCACCGAATCGAGGCCCGCATGACCGCCCTCCACGAACCCGCTGCGACCACCCGCTACCGACGCTTTCGCCTGATCCGCGGCGGCGATCGCGGTCCGGACCACGTCATCGCCGAGCCCCCCGCCAAGCTCGTGCTCCTCTCCCCCGCCTCCGCGCGCTGGCTACCGACGCTCGCCGACGCGCTCGGCCCGTCGTACCGGGTCGTGACGCGAGAGCTGCGAGACGCCGGCAGCCATCGTGGTCGACACGCGCGACGACGAGCTCCTCGGCCTGATCCAGGACCAGCGCAGCACGACGCGCATCATCGTGGTGCACACCGGCCATCCGTCGGAGCAGCCGATGGCGCCGTCGGAGCTGCTCGACCTCGGCGCCGACACCTACCTCGCGCCGGTGTCGCTGCCGGCGCTCGCCGCGCACGTCAAGGCATTGACCAGATCCTGGGACGCGTTCCCACCCCGTCCCGTGGCGCGGGCCGGGTGACATCGGCCGCTCACACCGGATAGACGTCGACCTCGGTCGCCTTCACGCTCGCCCACAGCTCGGAGCCGTCGTGGAGACCGAGGTCGGCGAGGGCGGCGGGCGTGACCTCGGCGACGATGGCCACCTCACCGTCCACGTGGATGCGGACCCGGTCGCCGAGGAGGTCGACCCCCCGTACACGGCCGCTCCAGACGTTGCGGGGACTCCCCTCGGGTCGTGCCCGGTGCAGGCTCACCGAGTGCGGCTGGATCGCGACGTACACGTCGCCCGCGACCGGGTCCGCGGTGACGACCGTGCCGCCGCCGGTGAGCGCGACCTCGGTGCCGGTGGCTTCCCCCTTCAACAGGTTCACGCCGACGAGGTCGGCGACGTAGCGCGATCGCGGACGCGACGCGACCGCTTGGACCGGGCCGGCCTGCGCCACACGTCCGTGCTCGAGCACGACCAGCCGGTCGGCGAGCGCGACCGCGTCGAGGAGCTCGTGCGTGACCAGCACGCGCGCACCACCGCACGTGGCGAGGTACGTGCGCAGGTCGCGGCGCAGCTCGGTGCGCGTCCCCACGTCGAGCGCGGCGAGCGGCTCGTCGAGCAGCAACAACCGCGGTTCGGCGACCAGTGCGCGTGCGAGCGCGACGCGCTGCTGCTGGCCGCCGGAGAGCGCGCTCGGCTTCGTCGGACGCGCGGTCGTCGAGGCCGACGCGCGCGAGCCAATCGTGCGCACGCTTCCGGGCTTCGGCGCGCGCCATGCCGCGGCTGCGCATCCCGAATGCCACGTTCTCGAGCACGGTCAGGTGCGGGAACAAGAGGTAGTCCTGGAACACCACGCCGACGCTGCGCCGCTCGGGAACCACGTACGTTGCGGTTGCCGGTTCGTCGAGGACGACCTCGTCGAGACGCACCGCGCCGTCGTCGAGTGGTTGCAACCCGGCGAGCGCGCGCAGCAGCGTCGTCTTCCCCGCGCCGTTGGGCCCGAGCACGGCGACGGTCTCCCCGTCGGCGGCATCGAGCGCGACCCGCAGGTCGAGCGCGCCGAGGCGTACGCCGACGTCAGCCTCCAGCGTCACGCCGACCCCCTTGCACGAAGGCCTCCGAACCAGTGGTCGCGCAGCGAGACCAGCACGACGATCGAGATGGCGAGCAACACCAGGCTCAGCGCGATCGCGACGTCTGGGTTCGTTTCGAGCAGCAGGTACACGGCGAGCGGCGTGGTCTGGGTGCGACCCTGGATGTTGCCGGCGAAGGTGATCGTCGCGCCGAACTCGCCGAGCGCGCGCGCCCACGCGAGCGCGGCGCCGGCGATGAGCGCGGGCGCGATCATCGGCACGGTGATCCTGCGGAACACCGTCCAGCGCCCGGCGCCGAGGCTGGCAGCGGCGTCCTCGTAGCGACGGTCCATCGTGCGGAGCCCGGCCTCCACCGTGATCACGAGGAACGGCATCGCCACGAACGTCTCGGCCAGGATCACGCCCCACTTCGAGAACGTGAACTGGAAGTTGAAGACGTCGTAGATCAGACCGCCGACCAGTCCGTTGTTGCGTTGGAACGCGTAGAGGAGCGCGACACCACCGACGACCGGCGGCAGGACCATCGGCAGCACGACGAGCGCGCGCACGAGCGAACGGCCCGGGAAGCGCCGCGCGCGAGCACGTACGCGAGCGGCACGCCGAAGAGCAACGAGAAGAACGTCGACCAGAGCGAGCACTCGACCGACAGCCGGACCGCGTCACGGGCGGCTGGCTCCTGGAGCGTGTCCCAGAGGTTGCTCCACGGGACGCGCCGGAGCAGACCGAGGAGCGGCAGGACGAAGAACGCGACCGCGACGAGCGCGAGGAGCACCGCGACGAGCGGCACACCCCGCCCTCGGCGGTTCATCCGCTGGGCGGCGGCGGCAGGAACCCGAAGCTCCGCAGCGTCCGCTGGCCGGCCCGTGACACCGTGTACTTGATCCACGCGTCGGCAAGGTCCTGGTTGGTGGACGCTGCGATGGGCGCGATCGGGTAGATGGCGTACACGTTCTGCCATGTCGGGATCGAGACTGTGGCGATGGTCCCGCTCGCCGCCTCGGCGTCGGTGACGTACACGACGGCGGCGTCGGCGTCACCCGTCGTGAGCGCCGCGAGGGTCGACTTCACGTCGGCGCCGCGCGTGATCTTCGACGCGGCGATCGTCACGCCGGCACCGGTGAGGATCTGGTCGGCGTACTTCCCGCACGGCACCGTCTCGCCGCAGAGCGACACGACGTCGAGCTTCGCGAGATCCGCGAGCGACTTCACCAGCTTCGGGTTCCCCGGCCTCACCGCGATGGTGAGCAGGTTCGACGCGAACACGGTCGGCTCCGTCGTGGCCTGCCCACCGGTCACCAGCTTCTGCATGTTGGCGCCGTCGGCCGACGCGAACACGTCCGCCGGTGCACCCCCCTGGATCTGCTGCGCGAGCGTGCCCGAGGAGCCGAAGTTGAACGTGATCGTGGTCCCCGGGTTCCGCTTCTGGAAGTCGGCGCCCATCTTCGTGAACGCCTCGGTGGTCGACGCCGCCGCCGACACGGTGATGGTGCCCGCTGACCTTCTCGGCCTTCTGCAGCCTGCGCGCGGCCGGTGGCACCCACGAGCCCGACGCCCGCGACGACCGATCGCGACGAGCCAGCACCTGATCCCTCTTCTCACCGTTGCTCCCGTCTCACTCGGGTCGTGGGACTTCCACGACCACGTTCGTCGACTTCACGACCGCGACCGCGAGATCGCCCGGCTCGATGCCGAGGTCGTCGGCCGCCTCGCGCGTCATCAGCGACGTCACCCGGTGGGGCCCGGCCTGGATGTGGACCACTGCGACCAGGCCGTCCTTCTGCACCTGGGTCACGATCCCCGGGAACCGGTTGCGGGCCGACTCGAGCACCGGTGGCTCGTCTCCCGGTGGCGCGGTGTCGGTGAGGAAGCGCGCCAGCTCGGCGCCCTCGATGAGCCGCTCGCCTCCCTTCGGGCGCGAACCGAACCGGCCGTCGTCCACCCACCGCCGCACGGTGTCCGTGCTCACGCCGAGGAGCTCGGCAACCTGACCCACTCGATACGTCGTCACAGATGCGAGACGATACCGCTTTTCAGGCTCTCATCTGCCAGCTGATCTTCCGTTCCACGCTTGCACATCTCGGCATGGGCGCGAACCGGACGATCGCGTTAGCGTTTGGGCGCCGACCAACAACAGGGAGCACCGTCATGGCCACCACCGAAACCGACCGGCCCGCAACCGTGCAGGGCGAGGTCCGCATGCTCATCGACGGCGAGCTCGTCGAGGCCGCGTCCGGCAAGACCTTCGACAACATCAACCCCGCTACCGAAGAGGTGCTGGGCCAGGTCGCCGACGCGTCGGCCGACGACATGCAGCGCGCCGTCGCCGCCGCGCGCCGGGCGTTCGACGAGACCGACTGGTCGACCAACCACGCGTTCCGCAAGGAATGTCTGCTGCAGCTGCAGGCCGCGATCGAGAGCGAGCAGGAGGAGCTCCGCCACGAGCTCGTCGCCGAGGTCGGCTGTCCATCGCGCTCACCTACGGCCCGCAGCTCGACGCGCCACTCGGTGACGCGCTCCGCTGGCCGGCGGAGTTCATCGACGAGTTCGAGTGGAGTCGCGACCTGCCGAACGGCACCGCCTTCGGCGGCAACTCCAAGCGTTGGGTCGTCCGAGAGGGCGCGGGCGTCGTGGGCGCGATCGTCCCGTGGAACTATCCGTTCGAGGTGTCGTCGCAGAAGATCGGCCAGGCGTTGGCCACCGGCAACACGGTGATCCTCAAGCCCGCGCCCGACACGCCGTGGAACGCGACGCGCATCGGTCGCCTCGTCGCCGAGAAGACCGACATCCCGCCTGGCGTGTTCAACGTCGTGACGTCGTCCGACCACCTCGTCGGCGAGGAGCTCACCACGAGCCCGCTGGTCGACCTGATCTCCTTCACCGGTTCCACCGCCACCGGCAAGCGCATCTTCGAGAAGGGTGGCGCCACGATGAAGCGGCTCTTCCTCGAGCTGGGCGGCAAGTCGGCCGACATCGTGCTCGACGACGCCGACCTCGAGGCGAAGATGGGCATGGCGTGCATGGTCGCGGTGCACGGTGGCCAGGGTTGTGTGATGGCCACGCGCATGCTCGTCGACCGCAAGATCTACGACCAGGCGATCGAGATCGCCACGCCGGGCTTCCAGAACTTCCCCTACGGCGACCCCAACGACATGGGCAACCTCATGGGCCCGCTCGTGAGCAAGAAGCAGCGCGAGCGCGTGCTCGGCTACATCGAGAAGGGCAAGGAGGAAGGCGCGCGCGTCGTCGCCGGCGGCGGCCGTCCCGAGCAGTTCGACAAGGGCTGGTTCGTGCAGCCCACCTTGTTCGCCGACGTCACCAACGACATGACCATCGCCCGCGAGGAGATCTTCGGGCCGGTGCTGATCGTGATCCCGTTCGACGGCGACGAGGAAGCGGTGCGCCTCGCCAACGACAACCAGTACGGGCTCGGCGGCTACGTCACCTCGGGATCCGAGGAGCGGGCGCTCGCGGTCGGCCGCCAATTGCGGGCGGGCACCGTCAGCATCAACGGCGGGGTCACCTACGGCGCCGACGCCCCGTTCGGCGGCTACAAGGCCAGCGGCGTCGGGCGCCAGAACGGCATCGAGGGCTTCCAGCAGTACACCGAGGTCAAGACGTACGGCGTCAACATCCCGGCCGGCTAGCGCCGTGCGGGTCACGTTCGTCGGGGCGGGCCAGATCGGCGCGCCCATGTCCGAGCGGCTCCTCGCCGCCGGTCACGAGCTCACCGTCTACGCCCGCCGGGCCGAGGTGCGAGAGCACTTCGCCCGGCTGGGCGCGGCGGTGACCGACTCCCTGACCGAGGCGGCCGACGGGGCCGAGGCCGTCCATCTCGCCCTCTACTCCGACGAGCAGCTGGCCGAGGTCACCTCGGCGAGGACGGCCTCGTCCCCGCACCTGGGCGCCGACGCCCTCCTCGTGTCCCACACCACCGGGTCACCGGCGACGATCCGGCGGATCGCCGACGCCGGCAACGGCCACGTCGTCGATGCCCCGTTCAGTGGCGGCGCCGACGACGTGCTCGCCGGTCACCTCACGGTGATGCTCGGCGGCGATCCCGACGACATCGTGCGTGCCGCGCGACGGTCGGCGCGTACGCCGACCCGATGGTCGACATCGGTGCACTCGGCAGCGCACTCGTGGTGAAGCTCGTCAACAACGCGCTCTTCGCCGCGAACATCCAACTCGTCGCGCAAGCAGAGCAGATCGCGAACGATCTCGGTGTCGACACGCCGACGCTCGCGCGCGTGATCCAGGAGTCGAGCGGCGCGAGCTACGTGATGGGTCTCACCGCGTCGATGGGTTCGATACGCACACTCGTCGACGCTGCCGGTCACTACATGCGCAAGGACATCGACGTCGTGCGCGAAGTGGTCGACGGTCTCGGCGTCGACCTGGGCATCCTGGGCGACGTGCTCGACGGCGGTCCAGCCCAGTTCACGGCTCGTGTCGACGGCCGCTGACCGGCCGCTACGCACGCGAGGCCGCTGACCAGCACTGATCCGGTCGACGGCAGAGCGATTCAGGCCGGCCGGTACAGTGGACGCCCCGGCGCGCAGGGCGGTGCGCCGACATGGTGGCCGTAGCTCAGTTGGCTAGAGCGCCGGGTTGTGGTCCCGGAGGTCGGGGGTTCGAAACCCCTCGGTCACCCCACCGCGGACCCGGCTGCGGCGAACGTCACGCCGCAGCCGGTGCCGCCAGCACCGCGCGCAACGCGTCGTCGAGCTGCGGGTGCGCGAACTCGTAGCCGTGTTCGTGCAGCACACGCGGGTGCACGCGTTGCCCGTGCACGAGCAATGCGTCGACCAGTTCGCCGCCGTACACCGCCTTCAACGGGAGCAGCGGCGTGGGCAGCACCGTCGGTCGGTGCACCGCGGCGCCGAGCGCGCTGGTGAACTCGGCGTTCGTGGCCGGGTTCGGCGACGTCAGGTTGGCGGCGCCCGTGCACCGCCTCGTTCCCGAGCAGGTGCTGGATCGCGCCGACGTGGTCGTCGAGGGCGATCCAGCTCAGGTACTGCTCGCCCGAGCCGATCCGTCCGCCGAGGCCGAGCTTGAACGGCAGCAGCATCCGGTGGAGGGCGCCGCCGTAGGCGGCGAGGACGATCCCGGTCCGCAGGTGCACCACCCGGATCCCGGCCTCCTCGGCGGGGGCGGTGGCGGCCTCCCAGGCCACGCACACCCGGGCGGGGAAGTCGTTGCCGGCCGGTGACTCCTCCACCAGCACGTGCGGAGCCCTGGTCGCCGTAGTAGCCCACCGCCGAGCCCGAGAGCAGCACCTTCGGGGGGCGGGTCAGCCCGGCCAGGGTCCGGGCGAGCAGGTCGGTGCCCTGCGTGCGGCTGTCGAGGATGAGCTGCTTGCGGGCGGGGGTCCACTTCTTGTCGCCGATGCCGGCGCCCGCGAGGTGCACCACCGCGTCGACCCCTTCCAGGCCGGCGGCGTCGATGGTGCCCGCCGCCGGATCCCAGCGCACGTCGTCGGAACCCTCGGGTTCGCCGCGCACCAGCCGGACCACACGATGGCCGTCGGCCCGGAGACGAGGAAGGAGCGCGGAGCCGATCAGACCGTGAGCACCGGTGACGAGGACATCCACGTTCACACGCTAACGCTGCGATCGCGCGACGTCCCGTTCGGTAGTCTCTCGGGTCGAGCGCCCCTAGCTCAATTGGTTAGAGCAAATGACTCTTAATCATTAGGTTCCGGGTTCGAGTCCCGGGGG
>CAWIHV010000007.1:0-1123981 GCA_963835985.1 uncultured Actinomycetes bacterium
TCAGCGCAGGGTCACGCTGCGTGAGGTCGAAGAACTCGTCGACGACGAGCGCCGACTCGAACTCCTGCATCATCGCCTGCGCCTCGGCCGGCATCTCCTTCTTCTCGTTGGCGCGCGCTTCGGCCTCGGAGGAGAAGTAGACGATGTCGGTGTAGCCGTCGCCGTCGTCGTGGATGGCGATGACCTCACCGATCACGTCGGGCCGGGCCTCGCCGAGCACCTTCTCGGCGTCGGCGGCGTGCTTGAACATCTCGTCGGCCTTGGCCGCGTCCTTGACGTGGCCCTGCATCACCTGCACGAAGCCGGCGTTGTCCTTGCCCCCGCCGAACAGGGTCTCGACGCGCGAGCAGTCGTGGAAGGTGACGTCGTCGACGACCTTCTCCATCTCGGCGAACCACGCGCCCTGCTCCGGGCGGTCGCTGTTCTTGCGCCGCAGCCTCCTTGGACTCGAAGCGGGCCGCGACCACGAACCGGCCGTCGTCGGTCGTGCCCTCGGTGACGCCGAGGTAGCCGGTGGCGCCGGGCTTGAGCTCCGCTTCCCACCGGTCACCGAGCCGTTGGAACGCGTCGGCGTCGTTGACCTTGCCGCTGATCACCTGGATGAACATCGCTCGCTCCTTTCGCGCTTGCCCGTCAGCTGGGTGCCTGGCCGGCATTGGCGACGGGCACTCCGAACGCCCGGCACCACACCAGCACCGTCCATCCGGGGCCGACGTCGGTGCCCGATGGGACCTCGTAGTACTGCGTGCCCTGGTTCCCGCGCAGGGCGTCGAGCTCGAGACCGTCGCCGGGGCTTTCCTGATCGAGGCCGGGGACGACGAACACACGGTAATCCGGGCCCGGTTCGATGTCGATGGCCTCGAGCCCGACCACGCGTGACCCGTCGTCGCGCTCGTACACCGACGCGGTGCCCGCCGCGTCGTGCCCGATACCGCGCAGCGTGCCGGTCGAGATGCGCACCGGTGCCGCGGGCACGGTCGTCGTCACCGCCGCGCTTGGCAGCGGTGCATTGGTCGGCGGTGCGCTGGTCGGCGTCGTCGGCTCGGCGACCGCGGCGGGGAATTCCTCGACCACCTTGGTGTCGCGCAGCGTCGGAACGACGAGCACCGCGATTGCGGCGGCGGCGACCACCGTGAGCAAGGCACCCCGCCACGCCTGGTTCTTCAACACGCGCGGAAAGACAACCAGCGAGAGCAGGAGCCAGCCCGCGAGCAACGCGGCGTTCACGACCAGCGCCCGCGTGCTGTGCAGCGCCGACGTGAAGGAGTTGGGGTGGACGATCAGCATGATCGCCATCCCGCCGAACAGCACGACCTGCGGGAGGAGGAGCCAGAACCGCCTCGTCGTCACGTGATCCATACGGTGCTGCGGGAATTGGCGGATCAGCGGCAACGACCGGTCTGGGAGACTGCGCCTCGTGGCTCGGGTGGTGTCGGTGAACGTGGGCGAGGTGCGGACGGTGGAGTGGTACGGCCGCGCCGTCACCACCGGGATCTGGAAGTCGCCTGTCGACGGCCGGGTCGCGGTGCGAGGCGTGAACCTCGCGGGTGACGACCAGGCCGACCGCCGCGTGCACGGCGGTCCCGACAAGGCGGTGTACGCGTACGCGCTGGAGGACTACGCGTGGTGGTCTGGCGAGCTCGGGCGCGAGCTGGAGCCGGCGACGTTCGGCGAGAACCTGACCGTCGAGGGTCTCGACCTCGGCGCGCTGGTGATCGGGACGCGCTGGCTGGTCGGGAGCACCGAGCTCGAGGTGTCGCAGCCTCGTCAGCCGTGCTTCAAGCTCGGGATCCGCATGGACGACGCGGAGTTCGTCGATCGCTTCGACGAGGCCGCCCGCTTCGGCGCCTACCTGCGCATCGTGCGCGAGGGCGACGTCGGTGCCGGTGACGAGATCACCGTGCTGCCGCGCGCGGAGGGCATCACGGTGGTGGAGCTCGGTCGGGTGACGCGTGACGCCGACGCCGAATTCCTCGCACGCATCGCGGGCTGACGACGCAGTGGCGGAAGGCTGGCGCGACTGGGCGACGCGGCAGCTCGCGCGTCGGTGAGCGTCAGGGTCGAGCGTCGAGCGCGTCGACGATGCGGCGTGAGCAGCGCGCGTGGGTCCTCGTCCTTGGTCACGGTGAACGACGCAACCACGTGCCCGCCCTGATAGCCGACGACGTCCTCGACCCAACGGCGGGCGTTCTCGCCGCGTTCGGGGCTGGGCGCCGCGCTCACGATCGCGACCGGCTTGTCGTAGAGCTCGCCGGTGCCGACCAGCCAGTCGAGCGCGTTCTTGAGCGAGCCGGGCATGCCGCCCGCGTACTCAGGCGTGGCGACGAGCACCGCGTCGGCGCGCGTCACCGCGGCTCGCAGCGATGCCACCGGGTTGCCGCCGTCGTCGTCGGGGGTGAAGTGCGGCAGCTCGCCGAGCTCGTCCCAGATCTCGACGCGCTCAGGCTGGGCCGCGGCGAACGCGCGCACCAACGCCGAGTTCGCCGACGACTGCTTGAGGCTCCCGGAGATCGCGAGGATGTTCACTCGCCGGCGCGGCGGGCGTCGTCGAGGAGCACGAGCACGTCGTCGTCCTCGCGGGTCGACTCGGGTCCGAACGTGAGCACGAGCGTGCCCTTGATCCCGCAGTTCGGGCACGCGACCGCGCACACCGCGAGCATCTCCGACGGATCGGAGTCGCCCTCGAGGCGCTCGAGGTGGTGCAGCACCAGCGTGTTCGCCGGGTGCGGGGCGTGGCACTCGCCGCACTCGACGATCCCGCCGGGACGGGTGCGGAAGTCGTAGGTGAAGCCCTCGTCGCGGAACGTGGCGAGGATCCCGAGCAGCGATCGTTCCATGCCCTCAGGCTACGGGCGCGTCGACCGGCTCCGGTTCGGCTGCGGCCTCCGGCGGTGGGGGTGGGTCCGCGGGCGGCGCGTCCCGCAGCTCGTGCCCGCCGTACCAGGCGGCCATGCTCACCGCGCCGATGCCGTAGATGCACACCACGAACCAGACGATCAGCCCGAGCCCGGGGATCAACGCGATGAGCCGCAGGATGCCGAAGCCGGCGAAGAACGCGCCGAGGCGCGCCCGGTTCGACCTGCCCTTCACGAACCACCGCCCGAAGATCAGAGCACGCGGTGACGTAGCCGAGCGGCGCGAGCACGTTGAGCCCGGAGAGCATGGTGAACCCGAGCGGCAGGCCGAGCACGGTCGCCAGCACGAACACCGCGACCAGCGGTCCCACGACGCCGATGGACAGCCCCCAGCCGAACGACGCTCCGACCCGCTTGCCGGCCGCGGCGGCGGTGTCGGCGGCGCGGGGCAGGAGCCCCACGAACGCCAGTCCGAGCAGGGCGATCATGATCGTGACCGCCAACCAGAGGTAGGCGAGGAAGCCGATGATGACGCCGGTGAAGATGCCGCGCAGGTCGACGCCGCGCACCTCGCCGTCGACGGTGCCGCGCGCGATGTTCGGATCCCGTCGGGAGACCACGTCGCCGCCCACGCTGCCGGTGCGGGTGACGGTGACGCGCCCCATGATGGCGACGACGTCGCCGCGGACTCGTCCGGAGATCACCGCGTTGCCGTGCACCACGACGACGCTGCGCGTGACGCGTCCGCTGACGGTCAGGTTGCCGTCGCCCACCACGACGAAGTCGGTGACCGCGCCACGGACGACGACCGAGCCGTCGATGGTGGCGACGGGCCCGGTGACGACCTCACCACGGCCGACCTCGATGTCGCCGCTGACGCTGATGCGGCGATCGCTCGACGTGATGCCGCTGCGGCCTGCGAACGCGGGCGTCGCTCCGACTGCGACCCACGCGGCTGCGAGCACGCACACGACGATCACGCGGAAGCGGCGCATGCGCGCGCACTCTGGCACGCATGCGCCGCCTCCGCAACGAGGCGCGTGTGACGCCGGGTTCAGGCGGGGTTGCTCGATCCGAGCTCGATGGTGGCGGTGTGGCTCTCGCCCGACGAGTCGGTCCACTCGACCTTGACCGAGTCACCCGGCTGGTACGGGACCATCAGGTGGGTGAGCTGCGACGCGGACGTCACCGTGGTGCCGTCGACCGCCACGATGGTGGAGCCCTGGGTGATGCCGGCGTCGTCGGCACCGGAGCCCGACTTCACGTCCTGCACGTAGGCGCCGTTGCCCGACTGGTTGCCCTGGCCGCTCGGACCACCGAAGCCGCCGTTGAGCTGCCGCTGCCGTTGTCGCTCACCGACACGCCCATGATCGCGGCGTGCGCACCCACGTGGATGGTGTCGCCGCCGTCGCCCGACTGGATCTTCTTGGCGATGGCGAGCGCGTCCTCGATCGGGATCGCGTAGCCCTCGTTGGCCGACTGGCCACCGAAGCCGAAACCGCCGTTGCCGCTCGACGCGGCTGCGTTCATGCCGATCACGTCACCGTCGGCGTCGACCAGCGGACCACCGGAGTCGCCGGGCTGGATGTTGGCGTCGATCTGCACGAGGTTGTGCAGGGTCTCGGCGTTGCTGCCGTCCTGATCGGAGGCGGTGATCTGCTGACCGGTGGCGGTCACGCTGCCGCTGACGACGGTCGGGTCGCCGCCCTTGCCGCCGGCGTTGCCCATCGCCACGATCGCGTCGCCGACCTGCACCGACGACGAGTCGCCCAGCGACGCGGCGGTGAGGTTCGACACGTCTTCGATCTGCACGAGCGCGACGTCGTGTTCGATGTCGTAGCCGAGCACCTTCACCGGGTGGTACTCACCGCTGCCGTTGAGCTCGGCCTGGAGGTCGGTCGACGACTCGATCACGTGGTTGTTGGTGAGGACGAGGCCCGACGACGAGATGATGATGCCGGTGCCGGCCGCCTCACCCCCGTTGAGCGAGCTGACGAGGTTCACCACCGACGGGCTGACCTTGTTCGCGATCGCCTGCACGTCGATGTTGGCCTGCTGGCCGTTGCTCGACGAGCCGTTCGACGAGCCGTTCGACGACTGCCCGGTGCTCGGGTCGAACTGCGGGATCTGCTGTTGCGTCGGGAACGAGTTCGACGCGCTGGTGGTGTTGCTGCCGTGGTTCTGGCCGATCGAGTAGCCGAGCACCGCGGCGAGGGTGAGGAAGCACGCGACCGCGAGCGCGCCGAGCGAGCGGCGGCGTGACTCGCGCTGCTGACGCACGACCGTCCGTGGCGGGACCCCGGGAGGAGGGGTCGCCGCCATCGGGACGGTCGGGGGGGCAGCCGGGGGGATCGTCGGGGGTGCCGCGGCGGGAGGAGGAGGCGGTGGCGGCGGTGCGGCGGCCGCGGGCGGGGCGGGCGGCGCCGGCGGGTACAGGGGCTGGTACGGAGGCGAGGCCTCCGGACGAGGCGGAGGCGAGGCCTCCGGACGGGGGGGGCGACGCCTCCGGCGGGTGTGGCTGCGTGTCGTCGGGGTTCGACATCGGGGCGTGCTCCAGGGGGTGGACGGGCGGGGAGGACCCGTGGGGATGACTGTGCCGGACCGTTCCTGAGAGGAGGCTGTCGGACCCGACTGCAGTGTGAACGACGACAGGGGCGTGGATGTGCCCGGCTCCCTGAGAGCGGTTCTCAGGGCTGCCCGTCCCGGCCGCCGTTTCGGTCACGGAGCGCGCGGGCACGCTGCATGAGAACTGGGAGCGGGAAGGCCGATCGAACGACGGGACAAGCGATGGAAACCGTCGAGACGCAACTTCCCAGCAGCATGAATTCACCGCAACTGGCCAGGGCGTTCCTACGCTCGACGTTGGAGACCTGGAAGCTGGACGGCTTCGGTGACGTCACCGAACTGCTGGTCACCGAGCTCGTCGCCAATGTGGTGACACACGTGGGTGCCCCCATGACGCTGCGCGTGCAGCGCAGCCCCGCGACCATGCGGGTCGAGATCGACGACCCGAGCCCGCAGCAGCCCGTCGTCCGCCATCCCGACCCGTCCGACGAGCACGGGCGAGGCGTCCTGCTGGTGGATGAGCTGGCGAACGCGTGGGGCGTCGAGGGCCGGTCGGACGGCAAGACGGTGTGGTTCGAGATCGACGTGTCGACCGCGACGGCTGAGGTGCACCAGCCCGCAGACTCCTGACGGCGTGGACACGCGTCAGTCGTCGATCCACTCCTGGAGCCCGACGATCTCGAGGGCTCGTCGGGGCATGTCCTGCGGGTTGCGCAGCCGCAGCGCGCCACCGTTGGCGGTGAGGCGCTTGTGCGCGCCGACGAACACACCGATCGTGCTGGAGTCGACGAACGTCACCTCGGTGAGGTCGATGGTGACGACACCGGTGAGGGGCGAGAGCACCTCGCGGAGCTCGTCCTTCACGGCGAGGTCGAGCTCGCCAGTTGCGGTGACCACCGGTCCGGGGCTGCCGTCAACCACGGAGAACTGCGAGTCGGCCACATGAGTGTTCTAGCGCGCCGCAGTGCGCTTCTGGGTCCGGATGCCGGTCCGCCTACACTCGACGGGTTCCACACTGCGCTCGTAGCTCAACGGATAGAGCATCTGACTACGGATCAGAAGGTTGGGGGTTCGAATCCCTCCGAGCGCGCTCTCGAAGGTGCCGGTCGGGACTCTTCGCTCCTGTCCGCTGCGGCCGCAAGGCCGAGCGGGCGCGATGCGTGACAACGTAGCTGAGAACCTACGGGCTGCGAGTTGTCGTGCAGCTGCGCCGGATTGATGGATGCGACATCGAGGTCTGTTCCTTCGGCTCCACTGCTACTCGCTGCTGGTGCAGCCGTTCGAACCCTTCGACTCGTATCAGCTGACACTTCGTGATCCCATCGCCGAAGGACTCGACGCTGAACTACGCGGTCGTCCCGGGCGGAACATCAGTGACGAGGTCGCTGTCCTGGTCGACCCTGATACCGGAATCGTCGAGAAAGTCGGCAACGACAGAGAACGTCTCGGAGGAGTGACGACTGCTGGTGATCGTCCCTGACTTCGTAACCCTCCGATCATGTCCGCGCTCGCATCCTGCGTCGGTGAGCGTGTAATCGATTCCTTGACGGAACCAGTCGCGACCCCACCATGCAAATGCGGTGCCGTCAGCGTCGAGGCGTACGCATTCAATGTCGTCGAACGTGTTTTCATCTTCTGACGTGAGGCCCTCGGACTGTGGTTCGCAACGACGGCCGACGCTCGCGTCGGGAGCTGAGGAAGGCTGCAACGATTTCGGCTCGTACGGCTGCCATTGGTTCAGCGAGTCGATGACTGTTTGGCCTGCGGTGAGCACGCCTTGTACCTGAGCTGTGCAGTCGGTACCGGGCTGGACCAAACACGCTTTGACCTGTGGCGCCGGCTTGGACACTGCCTGCAGGTTCTTCTTCGTTGCGGTGAAGAGACCACGTGAGGTTTGTGTCAGACGCTGGGAACGAAGCGGCTTGTTCAGGTCCAACTCCCAGGAGTGCCTTGTGGAGTCGGACCGAGTTCTCAGCGAACACGAGCCGGAGCTCTCGAAGCCCGGTGCCATGACAGGACGCGACGGTGCAGTCCCGAGCCGTGGCCGTCCACAACGAGGTCAGGTCCGGGCGCCAATCTGCAACGATGGTAGCGTAGTGCGCCTCGACCTTGGATGGGCTGGTCCGCGAGGCCGCGTCCGCAGGAACCGCGGACGCACGATGTCGGCAACCGCGCCAAGCGCCGCGGCTACGAGCCGCCGTTGTGAGCTCGCCCTCATGATGATTGGCCCATCCCATTTGGCCAGGTCTGGCCCTGAGCACTCCTATCGACCATCACAAAGAACCCTTAAGCGCCTTGCCCGAAGCCCAGTACGTCCTGCGACTACCTCAGCGGGTTCATCGATCGCCCGACGCCACGATCACCACGCCAGTAAGTCCGTCGCCTCGCTTGTCACACTTCAGTCGAGCGGCTCACACGACGACGACCGTGAATCGCAAGGGTGTTCGGGTCAAGGGCCACGACGCGCGAGACGAATCAGTACATCGTCAGCGATGTCGCAGGGTGACGCCGCGTCACTGATGCACCACCGGTCTTTCGAGCGAACTAGCGGATCAGAGCATGCGGGACTACCGAGAAATGACGTCGGGGCAGCTTCGACGACCTGGGCTGTCGGAGGTGCAGTTGGCCTGTGCCCTCGTCGTCAGCGTTCGCGCTCATGCTGTCTTGCGCGTTCGTCGCTCCGGCCAAGGTCGCGGTTGCCTCACCGCGGTCGAAGTCCACGATGAACACACGAGCGCAGACGATGCCCGACTACCGCGGTGTCAGGTGGGACCGGGCGCAGACACGCGGCGGAACAGGTCGGTTTGACCGATCAAGAGGACTACGACGCCGCCGCCGACAATGACCGCCAAGCCGTTGTTGATTCGAACTGGGTCGTCGTCGTTCAGGATCCTCTTCCGGGCAGTCTCGTCACGTCCGCCCATGTGAAGTTCGGGCGCATCAAGAAGATCGAAGCGAAGCACTTCCTTGAAGGTCTCAGCGGGTACGTCGTGGCGCTCACTCCTCCGCCGGTCTTGCCGACCAGCAACGATCTCTTCGGTGCCACGATCACGTTCTGCGACGACCTCAATGGCGGACACGGATCGAACACGAAGGTCTACGGACAAGCCGTCGCTCGCCTTGCCGAGAACCTCGCGAAAATCCAAAGCTCGACGGCATACAACGAACTCGCGCTTGCGGGAGCCATTGCCGGCCCGGCAACCGATCAGTTCTGCTCCGACGCGCAACGCAGAGTCCCAGCGAGCGTGACGACAACGGCACCGCCGGCGCCTCCGGTGAGCACCTCCCCACCCACACCAACGAACGAAGACGCCATCTCACTCGCCGAGTTCACCGCCTTGGCTCCCGGAATGTCGTACGAACAGGCCGTAGCCATTATTGGTGGACCCGGGGTACTGCAGTCAGAGGTCACTGTCGGAGGTCTCACCGACGACTCCTACCGATGGGACGGTGGTTTCCTCGCCGGTGCGACGGTGATCTTTCAGAACAACGCCCTGATCGCGAAATCTCAGCTCGGTCTGTCCTAACCACAAAGCGTTGACTCACCCGTACGTTTTTTGCGCCGCGGACTTCGCATTCCACGAAACTTCGGCTTGCCTGCGAGCGACGCCAACCCGAACATCACCTTCGTCGAGGTCTTGCGCCGTGCGGGCCACTGAGCACCGCGGCAACTGGCACAGGTTGGGATTCGAGGCACTGGCTGACGACCCTGCCGTAGCCCCGAGATTGAGCGTGGCGCCTCGCTTCACGGAGAGAGCACCTGACTACGGATCTGGGATCTTTGAGCTCACGGTCGGACAAGCCCGCGACGCCGGATCGGTAGCTGGCGCCTGGGTGATCCTTGCGCAAGAGGCCTTGCAGCCGGCGCAGACTTATTAAAGCAATCGGCCTTTTACTTTAGTTAAGCTGTGCCCAACGAAAGTCGGCTTTCTGAGGTGCGAGGAGCTTCGTCGTGCGCGCAGACGCCTTCCCATCCCACGAGCGGGGACGGGTCCGCAAGACCGTCGACGGGTACTGGGCCTTCTTCCCGACCGAGACCCCCCGACGGATCTCCCTGTCCGACGAGGTGATCAAGGTCCTCGACGAGGCGACCGCCGCCGTCCACCGTTTGGGTGGCGTCGGGCGGCTCGTCCCCAACCCCCACCTTCTCATCGGCCCGCACCTGCGACTCGAAGCGGTCCTGAGCTCGCGGATCGAGGGGACGAAGACCGACGTCGGCCAGCTGTTGCGTTTCGAAGCCGGCCAGGTCCCTTCCGCCGATGCGGCCGACGACGCAGCGGAGGTGAGCAACTACGTCGTCGCGCTGGAGCATGGCCTCGCCCGCATTCGTGAGGGCTTCCCGGTATCGGTACGACTGCTGCGCGAGATGCACGAGAAGCTCCTCCACGGAGTGCGTGGTCAACACCGGCTTCCCGGCGGGCTGCGGTCGAGTCCGGTGTGGATCGGCGGCGCCACGCTCGAGGACGCGGTGTTCGTCCCTCCACCACCTGACGACATGGTGCGTGCCCTCGGCGACCTCGAGCGCTTCCTCCACGAACGCGACCTGCCGCTCCTCGTGCAGCTCGCGGTCGCGCACTACCAATTCGAGGTCGTCCATCCGTTCCTCGACGGAAACGGCCGCATCGGCCGATTGCTGATCCCGTTGATGCTCGTCCTTCGCGACGCGCTCCCGCAGCCGCTGCTCTACCTCTCGGCATACTTCGAGCAGTACCGCAGCGAGTACTACGACCAGCTGTTGTTCACCAGCCAAAAGGGCGACCTCATGCCTTGGCTGTCGTTCTTCCTCCGCGGCGTGCGCCGACAGGCCCGCGACTCCGAGGAGCGAACTGTTCGCCTGGTCGAACTGCAACACCAGCTGCGGATCGCGCTGCTGGATGAGGGACGGCCGAACTCGGTCGTTCGCCTCGCCGAGCAACTCTTCTCGATCCCGGTGGTCACCGCCGCGCGCGTCGAGTCGATGATCGGTGTGACACGCCCCACCGCTCAGGCCGCGATCGACGCGTTGGTCGAACGCGGCGATCTGGTCGAGACCACCGGCCGCGAGCGCAACCGGATGTACGAGGCGCCGGGCATCTTCGACGCCGTGTACGGCACCGTCAAGGTTCCCGAGAGCGACGGCCGATCAGGATTTGAACCAGCCGAAACCTGACTTCGGAAACGCAGCCGTGCCCCCAGCGAGGCGATGGTGAGGGGGGACATCGCCGGTCATCTGTCCATCACGGTCGCGCACGGTCCCTACCGCGGCTCGACCGTCGTCCGGGTGGGCTCTTTGGGACCGCCCGGTCGATCCACGCGAGATGTGCTCCGGTACTCGTAGCATTGCCGTCAGGAACGTGACTCGAGAGGGGACCCGTGCCTGACGAGATCAGTGCGTCCGAGGTCGAGGACGTCGATGTGTCCTGGCTCGACGAGAACGTCGGGCTCGACCGCAACGGCAACGGACGCGTCATCACGAACTCCGAGGACCGGAGCGCGCCGCCGCCCGCCGCGACGTCAGCGCGCGCCAGCGAGCTGTCGAGCGACCATTGGCGGGAGCGGGCCGTCCTGTGGCGCGAGCGGGCGCTCGCGGCCGAGCTCGTCGCCAAGATGCTCCAGCGCAACCTCGACGACCTGCGCGCCAACCTCGAAGACCTGCGACGGGAGGCGAAGGCGGTGGCCACCGCGCACGAGCTCGACGCCGCGACCCATCGCACTGGGTCCGGGATGTCACCGTGGCGACGCTTCGTCCGCGACGTGTACGACAAGTACCTCCGCTGACGCCGTGGGCAAGAAGCACAAGCGCAGGAAGGCCGGCCGGAAGCGGAAGCTGATCGACGAGTTGTCGAGTCAGCAGCAGCACAGCGCACACGTGCTCGAGGAGATCAGGAAGTTGCTCGACGACGTTCTCGTCGCGCAACACCGCACCAACCAGCTCCTCGAGCTCGCGTTGCGCGCCGGGTTCGACGACGACGAGCGCCTGCGATCGTCGTGACCTGAGCATGCAGGGTGTGCGTCCTGTTCGCGCGCACCCTGCGTCCGCGTCACCTGTTGTTACTGCAATAGGCCCGCGCACGCTCGTCTTCGACGGCGTGGTCACTTCCCACTTGCCGTTCTTGCAGGTCCATCGCTTGCCGTCGGGGGCCACGAACGAGTCCCCGTCCCCCGCGTCGATGACAATCCCCACCGTGGTCGACCGACGCCGGGTCGTCGTCGTCAGGATCGACCACCGCAGCGACGTCTACCGAGGTCGGTACTCGGCATGAGTCAGGAGGCGTTGGCTGGCCGCTTGCACATCGCGAAGCCGAGTGTCGCCAAACTCGAGAGGAACGAACTCCGCGAGACGATCAGCATCGGCAAGCTCGCCGAGGTCGCTCGGGCGATGAACTGTCAGCTCGTGTACGCCTTGGTCCCCAACACCAGCCTCGAGCAGACCGTCCGGGAGCAGGCCGAGCACGTCGCTGCGAGGACGCTCGGATACGTCAGCGCGACCATGGACCTCGAGGACCAATCGGTCGGGCCTGACCGACGCGCCGACCAGCTTGCGGACCACACCCGCAAGGTCATCGACGCCAATCGGCAGTGGATGTCGGAGTGAGCTCACCTGAAGGACACGGTCAGCGGTCGCACCAGACCTTCAACGTCCGCAGCATCGGCCCTGAGCCGGACGGCGCAACGCCACTCGAAGATGAGGAACTCGTCGACCTCATCCCCGAGTTCGTCGCAACGCGGGGCGACCTCAACGTGGTCGAGTTCGACAACATCGCCAAGGCGATGCCGTGGGCGTGGGACCAAGCGCGGAGGGGAGGGCCAGAGCGCGTGCTCGAGTACTCGTTCCTGTTCGTGCTTCATCGACGAATGTTCGAAGACGTCTGGAAATGGGCGGGGACGCAGCGGCGACGCGACACCAACATCGGCGCCGAGCCGTCGCAGATCGTCATCCTGACGAAGCAGACGCTCGACGACGCCATCTGGTGGCACGACAACGACATCTTCGACCTCGACGAGCGAGCAGTCCGGATACACCGCCGTCTCGTCGCAGTGCATCCGTTCCCGAACGGGAACGGTCGATGCACACGACTGCTCGCCGATCGCTACCTGACCGCGATCGGCCGCCCGATCTTCACCTGGGGCGCCGGCGGAAACCTCGACGAAGACGGCGACGTTCGTCGGCGCTACCTGGAGGCGCTTCACTCCGCAGACGCCGACGACTACCGGCCGCTGGTTGCCTTCGCGCGGGCGTGAGCAACTGACGAGCTGGCAATCCGATTGGCGCGGTTGGGGTATGGGTGGGAGGCCGAGCGGCTGGTGCGTACCGATCGCGGCTCGTGTGGTGCAGCCGCATGGTCTGCGGTCACGCGGGGGCGCAGAGCGTGGGCACGTCGCTCGGTCGGTTGCCACTGGGATCACAGCCGACGGTCACAATGCCGTCGGCGGCTGAGCCGTCCGCGTACGTGACAGTGAAGGTCACATCGAGTGCGGTGCCATCGGCACGAACCTGTCCGACGAGCGTGAACGTGTCGACGCCTTCGTCCGGGACAGAGCTCGCCTCGAGTACGACACCGAACGGAGGGTCGAGGCGGCCGCTGACCTCGCCGAACGCCTCGGTGGCTACCGGCACCGCCGTCGCAAGGCTGAGTGGAAGCGCCGCGCTGATGTGCCGAACGGGCGCGGTCTGGTTCCCGAAGAGGTCGCCGTCGAAGTCGGCGTCGACCTGGATCACCTTGGTCGCGGGATCGACCCGCAACTCCATCGACGCCGGTCCGGTGGCGCCGTTCCTCGCCGACTCCCAGGTTCCCGTGTAGCGACCGTCGTACTGCTGGACCGCCGCGACCAGAGGGTCGTCCGATCGGGGCACTGCGGTCGTCGGCGTGTCGCCCGAAGCGGGCTGGGACGAGGTTGTCGACGACACCACGGTCGAGGACGGTCGGGAGGACTGATCGCGTCGTGAGTCTTCGCCGGAGCTCGCGACGATCGTGACGGTGACGGCTGCCGCGAGCGTCACGACGATCGCTCCTCCGGTCACGAACCGGCGTCGGCGCCGTCGCGCTCGGGCTTCGGTCGTCGCGATCCTGCGCTCCGCACGAGTGGTGGGCGGGCGGCCCGGCTCTTCGGTGGTCATGACGTAGCGCGACAAGCGTTCTGGTTCCTCGAGGAGCGGAGCGTCGATGATCTCACGTTCGGTGGTGTAGCCGGAGATCACGGCCTGGATCCGGTCGTGTTTACCCGTCAGCACGACGCCTACTCCTCACATCGGTGATCCCGACAAGGCGGCCACTGGCTACCACCGCGGTTTCCGGAGAGCCGTCGTCTTCCCGTCGGCGAGAATGGCGGGGTGGGATCGGCGCGCACCACTTCAGGGATGCGGGGTCGCACCAGCCGGCTCGGCGGTGCGCAGACCGTCCTCGGCCGCGGCCGCGGACGCCCCCACCGGGCAGCTCGCGCTCGGCCTCGCCGCGGAACCGACGCGCGTCGCGACCGAGCCTCGGCCCGGCGTCGTGCACGTCCCGAACTGGCTCGACCTCGACGCGCAGCGCGCGCTGGTCGCCGACTTCCGCGAGTGGGCGCGAGCCGCCGGCGGGACTCCGGCACCCGCGCGTGCCCGACCGGTCACCTCATGAGCACGCAAGCGGTGTGTCTCGGCTGGCACTGGTACCCGTACGCGTACAGCCGCACCGCCGACGACACCGACGGCGCGCCGGTGAAGCCGCTGCCCGCGAGCGTCGACGCGCTCGCGCGCGACGCGGTGGCGACCGCGTACGGCGCCGACAGCGCGGAGGCGCGGTCGTTCGCGCCCGACGCCGCGATCCTGAACCTCTATCCCGACGGCGCCAAGCTCGGTCTGCACCAGGACGGCGAGGAGCCGTCGGACGCGCCGGTGGTCACCATCAGCCTCGGCGACACGTGCACGTTCCGGTTCGCCGGCGTCGACCGGCGCGTCGGGCCGTTCCTCGACCTCGAGCTGCGCAGCGGCGACCTGCTGGTGTTCGGGCGCGAGCAGCGGCGCGTGTTCCACGGCGTGCCCAAGGTGTTGCCGCGCACCGCGCCGGAAGGTCTCGGGTTGCCGTCGGGTCGGCTCAGCATCACCGTGCGCGAGACGGGGTTCGTCGAGTAGACGTCAGCCGCGCGGACCGTGGCTGGCGAGCATCGCCGGCGTGCTGAGGACGAAGCGCTCGGCCCAGTGCGGCAGCCGGTTGCGCACGACGCGCGCCCGGTTGGGCGCGACGTTGCCTGCGGCGACGGCCCGGTCGACCTTGGCGCTCGCGTCGCGCACGACCGCCTCGACGACGCGTTGCGCCGAGATACCGGCGTCGGCGGCGACCGCCGAGATGGTGTGGCCGTCGTCGACTGCGCGGCGCAGGTCGTCGGGCGCGATGCCGATCTCGGTGGCGGCGACGTCGAGCTCGTTGCGGGCCAGCCGCCCGAGCATCTGACCCGAACGGCCGGGGCCGCGGCGGCGCATCGCCAGCAGCATCGCCAATCGCAGGGCGGCCATGACCAGCAGGACCACGCCGATCAGCGTCGCCCCGGCCGCCAGCAGGGCCACGCCGGCGACCAGGCCGACCGCGACCATCGCCCAGCGAATCGTCCTCACCGTGTTCCAGCTCATGTCTTCGTCCTTCGGCACGTCGGGGTCTCTACCCAAGAGTCGTCCCGGCTGATCGCGCCAAACGATCAACGCCGTGTGAGGGAACGATGAAGCTGGTCAGGCGGCGGGCATGTGGATGAGCTCGACCACCATGCCGTTGAGCATGGGCACCTCGAGGTACCCGAAGGACACGCCACTGTCGTGGCCCTCCATGACGAGCGTGCACCCGGCGGCGAGCATCTCGTCCCGGCTCCGGGCGAAGTCGTCGACGGGGTAGCGGAGGTGGTGCAGCCCCTCGCCGTGCTCGGCGAGCCAGGCGACGGTGGGCCAACCGCCCGAGACCACCTCGACCAGCTCGACCTCCAGCCCGGCGGTGCTGCCGAACCCCAGCCGCAGGCTCACCGTCTCCGGCTGGCCGCCGCACGACGACGTCCATCCCGGGCACGTCCATCGCGGTGAACTCGCCGCCGAACATCGCCTGGTAGCGGGGGAGCGCGTCGTCGACGCTCGGCACCGCGAACGAGATCTGGTCGATCGCGCCGAGCCCGAACTGCTCGCCGAGGTGCTCCTCGATGGTGTTCACACCCGGTACAGCCGGGCCGCGTTCTCGCCCATGACCTTGCGGCGCGTCTCGGGGCGGAGCGTGTTCATCTTGGCGGCGACGGTCTCGAGCGGTGACGGGTACAGGCACGTGGGGTGCGGGAAGTCGGTCTCGAAGAGCACGCGGTCTTCGCCCACCTTGTCGAGCAGGCCCTGCACGTCGCCCTGGTTCTCCTCGAACCAGAACGTCGCGTACCAGTTGCTGCGGAAGTACTCCGACGGCTTCTTGGTCGAGCGCGTCGAACTGCGCCGGCGCGTTCTCGAACAGCTCGTAGTCCATCGTCTCGAGGATGAACGGCACCCAGCCGATGCCGCTCTCGACCGACACCATCTGCAGCTCGGGGAAGCGGTCGAAGATGCCGGCGAACACCGTGTTGATCACGACGCGTGCGTTGTTGATGAACAACATCGAACCGCCGATGGCCGGCTTCACGTACTCGTCCTGCGACTCCCAGAAGTAGTTGCCGTAGAAGTCCATCGCGGTGTTGCTCGAACCGATGTGGAAGTGCACCGGGAGGTGGAGGTCGGCGCACACCTCCCAGAGCGGATCCCACGCGCGGTTGGCGAGGTCGGGCGAGCCGAGGTCCTGCGGGTCGGACGTCATGTTGATGCCGCGCGCGCCCTGCTCGGCGCAGCGCAGCGTCTCCTTCACGCAACGGTCGACGTCCCATGCCGGCATCACCGGCAGCGGGATGAAGCGCAGGTTCGAGCTCTCCTGCAGCTCGGCCATCGCGTCGTTGTAGATCTCGATGCACAACATGCGCAGCTCTTCGTCCTGCACGAAGTTGTTGATGTTCCCGCCGCCGAGCCCGACCGCGTTGGGGAAGAGCACCTGCGCGTGGATGCCGCACTCGTCCATCACCTGCAGGCGCGCCTGCGGATCCCACGCGCCGCGGTGCACCCAGTCGTGGCCCTTGTCCATCGAGTCGAGGAACGGGATCTTGCTCTTGTCCTTGGCGACGACGCCGCCACCCTTGGCGAAGCCGATGTCGACGCCGTCGACCACCCACGTGGGACCTTCGGCGCGCTGCTCGATGTGCAGCACGCGGTCCTTGTACGCGGCCGGCGCCCGGCTGGTCCAGAGGTCGTAGGGCTCGGTGAAGTGCGTGTCGGCGTCGATGATCCGCAGCCCTTCATCAAGGGCGGTGTCGACCGCGAGCGTGGCCATGGGGTGCGACCTCCTCGCGCCGCAGAAATTGGGCGCTGTCCAAGCATCGTACGACGTCGGCTCGGTCAGCCGGGCTGGCGACCGGCGTACGCGAGGAACGGTCCTGCGGCGACGCGTCGTCGCCCACTTCGACTTCGGGCTTGAACACGCCCTTGCGTTGGTCGTCGGTGAACGCGCCGTGGATGATCTCGTACGCGGCGGCCGCGAGACCCTCGGGCATCGTCGTGTCCTGACCGGTCGCCTTGGCGACGTCCCAGCCGTGCAGGAGCGTGTCGCTGAAGTCGATCCCGAGCGACGGTCCGGTGCGCTCGATCACGCCGTCCTCCGAGAACGTGCGGATGGTCTCGTCGCGGCCCTGCTCGTAGGCGGCGGCGGGATCGTCGCCGATCAGGTCGTCGGACGGCTCGCCCGCCGGGGGTGACGCCTCCTCGCCGCGCGCTGCGCACGAAGTACTGCTGCGTCTCCACCATGTGGTTGAGGAGCGTCTGCACGTCCCAGTCGTCGCACGGTGTCGGCGCGTCGAGTTGGTCGCCGGCACGCGCCACCTTCGACGCGGTCCACTCGCTCGCGGTGCGGTACTTGTCCAAGAGATCGTTGGGCATCGTGGTGCCTCCCTTTCGTCCCGTTGGTGTTACCCAGCGAGCGGGTCGGGTACCACCACGTCGAGCCTACACCGGAACGCGGCGAGGACCGCGTCGACGATCGGTTCGACGTCGGACGGGCGCACGGGCGTCTGCGCCACGACGCGCCGGTAGATGATCGGTGCGCGCGCGAGGTCGACGACGAGGTGCACGTCGACGTCGTCGGGGAGCTCACCGCGTGCGATGCCGAGCCGCACGACGCGCTCGAAGCTGGCGCGGCCCATGCGCAACGTCTCCTGCCTCAGCTCGGCGAGCTCCGGGTCGCGCACGGCGGCGTCGAGGAACGACGGGAACACCTCCGCGACCTTCGGCGTGTCGAAGTACTCGACGAGGTGGAGCAGGAGCTCGACGAGGTCGTCGCGAAGCGAGCCGGTGTCGGGCTCGACCGTCGTCGGCTGCAGCGACGAGATCGCGGCGTGGATGAGCCGCGCCCGCGACCCCCAGTGCCGGTAGATCGTCGCCTTGCTCACACCCGCAGCGGGCGGCGACGGTGTCGACGCTGATGCCCATGACGCCCTGCTCGGCGATCACGTCGAGCGTCGCCTCGAGCACGACGTCCTGCGAGCGGCGCGGCCGAGGCGACATGGTTCAGCTCGCGGGGAGCTCGACGCCGATGTTGTCGACGAGCCGGGTGTCGCCGAGGACGATCGACGCCAGGATGCGCACCGACCCCGAGAGCTCCTCGAGCGGGGTCATCGTCGGACCGTCGACGACCGCGAAGTACTGGATCGGCGCGGCGCCGTCGACCGCGTCGGTGAACACCTGCTCGACCTTGGCCGCGGACGTCGTGCCCGCGAGCGCGGCGTCGCGGGTCGCGCACAGCGCCCGGTACAGCACCGGGCGCGACGGCGCGCTGCTCGGGCGTGAGCTGCGAGTTGCGGCTCGACACCGCGACGCCGTCGTCCTCGCGCACCGTCGGGCACCCGAGCACCTCGACCGGGTACTCGAGGTCGACGCGCGAGGCGCTGGAACATCACCAGCTGCTGCCAGTCCTTCTCGCCGAAGTAGTTGCGGCACGGGCCGAACATGTTCCAGAGCTTGCACATCGCCACCGCGATCAGGTCGAGGTGCGCGGGATCCTCCAGTTGCGAGAACCGCTTGCGAGAACGACGGCAGCGAGACGGTCGTCAGCGGCGCCTGCGGGAACAGCACGTCGCCGGCGGCGCGAAGAGGATCTCGCAGCCCGCCTCCTCGGCGAGGGGCCAGTCGTGGCCGGCGTCGCGGTCGTAGGCGAAGGTCGTGGCCGAGTGCCACGCCCAGGTCGTCGGGCGCCCCACCCCAGTACATGGCGGTGATGTCGTTGTCCTCGGCCGCGCGGCGCACGAGCGACTGGTGGCCCTGGTGCATGCCGCCGCTCGTGCCGACCATGCCGATCTGCTTGCCCGCGGCGCGCTCGGGATCGAGACGCGCGCGCAGCTCGGCGACGGTGCGGATGAGCTCCACGTCAGTCAGCTCCTTCACTCGGCCCGCATGCCGTCGAAGTCGAGCTCGGGGAGCGCCTGGTGGCACAGCGCGCCACCGTCGATGGTGAGCTCGGTGCCGGTGACGTACTTCGACTCGTCGGCGGCGAGGTACACCACGCCCGCCGCGATGTCGGCGGGCTCACCGAAGCGCGGAACCATGATGTTCTTGAGGAACGCGGCCTTGTACTGCGGGTTGTCGAGGATCGCGGTCATCGCCTCCGAGCCGGTGAAGATGAACCCGACGATGATCGCGTTGGCGCGGATGTCGTCCTTGCCGTAGTCGACCGCGAGCTGGCGCGTCAGCGCGTTGATGGCGCCCTTCGACGCGTGGTACGCGGGGCGGTGGGGGAGCGCCGACTTCGACGAGCTCGCGGAGATGTTCACGATCGAGCCGCTTCCCGTCTTGCGCATCTCGGGGACCGCGTGCTTCGTCGCCCACACCGTGCCCATGAGCGCGATGCGCAGGATCTTCTCGAACGTGCCGTCGTCGACCTCGTCGACGTGGCTGTCGAGACCGCTGCCGACGTCCTCCGACGCGATCGCGTTGTTCACGAGCGTGGTCAGCTTCCCGAAGCGCTCGACGGTGGCCGCGACCGCGCCGGCGAGCTGCTCCTCGACGCCGTTGTCGGCCTTCACGTACATGGCCTGCCCGCCGGCCGCGGTGACGCCGGCCTCGACCTCCCGGCCGATGTCCTCGGACCGGCCGGTGAAGGTGACCGCGGCGCCTTCGGCGGCCATCATCTCCACCACCCCCCGGCCGATGCCCTTCGTCCCCCCGGTGACCAGGGCCACCTTCCCGTCGAGTCGTCCCGGCATGTCGCTCCCCCTGAATCGCCTGTGGTGCATGCCGTGAAACGAAACCGTAGAGTATCGAAACCGTCACGACGCGCCGGGACGACCGAGCGGGGACGAGATGATCCGGCTGGCCCAGCTGTACACGGGTGGGGTGGGGAGCGAGATCGTGCGCCGGTGCGCGGGGCACCCGGAGCTCGAGCTGGTGGCGGTGATGGTGCACGCCGACGCCAAGGCGGGCCGTGACTCGGGCGAGCTCGTGGGCGCGGCACCCGAACGGCATCGTCACGACGCAGCACCTCGACGACGTGCTCGCGGCGCGACCGGACGCGGCCATCCACTCCGGGTTGACGTTCGACCTCGACCTGATCACCGCGCTGCTGCGCGCGGGGGTCAGCGTGTACACGGGCATCGGCGGCTACTACCTGCCGGGCACGCCCGACTTCGACCTGATCGACGCCGCCGCGCGCGAAGGCGACGCGTCGTTCAGTGCGGGCGGCAACATCCCCGGTCTCATCAGCGACGTGTGGCCGATGTTCGTCACCGGCTACACGGGTCGCATCCGCCAGATCCGCGCCCGGCAGTGGAACGACGTGTCGACGTACCCGTCGGGCGTGCAGATCCAGTCGCTCGGCATCGGCAAGGACGTCGGCGCCGAGCAGGAGTACGCGGCGATGTTCGACGCGCACTTCACCAGTGCGATCCGCCAGTCGGCGCAGATGATCGCCGACGGTCTCGGCGGTGGAGCTCACCGACTGCGTGCTCTCGGAGAAGCGCACCGTGGTGGCCGAGGACGAGCTGACGCTGCCGTCGTCGGGGCTCGTGATCGCGAAGGGCCAGGTGGCCGGGATCGAGTGGACGTGGACCGCGACGTCGGGCGACCGCGACTTCCTGAAGGTCACCAACCAGCAGACCGCGGCGCTGCGGCTCGGTGACGGCTGGCGCCAGACCCACGAGGATCCGCCGTGGCGGGTCGAGATCGACGGCGAGCCGTCGATCGTCACCACGTTCGGGTGGCCCGAGGGCGCGCCGCCGGGGGAGTCGACGTCGCTGCTCAACGTGTCGCGGGCGATGAACACCATCCCGCGGCTGGTCGCGGCGCGGCCGGGCGCGGTGTCGGTGCTCGACTTCCCCGCGCCGCGGGCGGCCGGGCTGGCGTAGCGGGGCCGCGCCCACCGAGGTTGCGTCACCTGAGGGCGTATAACGACGCCA
The DNA here is from genome assembly GCA_963835985.1 of uncultured Actinomycetes bacterium. GTDB lineage: Bacteria > Actinomycetota > Acidimicrobiia > IMCC26256 > DASPTH01 > DASUAS01. The sequence goes on from CAWIHV010000007.1 coordinate 20,862, forward strand.
AGTGACGCAACCTCGTGGTTTCTCCGGGCCTGGTTGCGCCCGTGTCGGTGCGCGTGGTCGACTCCGCCGCGTGAGCGACCCTGTCGTCCTCGTCGACATCGCCGACCGCATCGCCACCATCACCCTCAACCGGCCCGAGGCGCGCAACGCGCTGAGCCGCGCGCTCGGCCACGCGCTGTGGGACGCGGTGGGCGCGGCGGGCGACGATCCCGACGTCGACGCGGTGGTGCTCACCGGGGCCGATCCCGCGTTCAGCGCCGGCGTCGACCTCAAGGAGGTGAGCGGCGAGATCCCGCCCACCGACGAGCCGCGCGGCCCGGGCGAGGGCCCGGAGCGCTTCGACGACAACGGCCTCTACCGGTTCATCCCGCTGATCCCGAAGCCGATCATCGGCGCGATCAACGGGGTGGCGGTCACCGGCGGCCTGGAGCTCGCGTTGCAGTGCACGTTCCTGGTGGCGTCGGACCGGGCGCGCTTCGCCGACACGCACGCGCGCGTCGGGATCATGCCCGGCGGTGGGATCACGGTGCTGCTGGCGCGCTGGATCGGCTTGCCGCGCGCGATCGAGATGTCGCTCACCGGCAACTTCGTCGACCGCCGACGAGGCGCTGCGGCTCGGGTTGGTGAACCACGTCGTGCCGCACGAGGAGCTGCTCCCGTTCGCGCGGGGACTCGCCGCCGACATCGTGAGCAACGACCAGACCGGCGTGCGGCGCCTGCTCGAGCACTACCGCCGCATCGCCAACGCCGCCACGCTCGACGAGGCGCACCTGATCGAGGGCTACATGGCGGAGCAGTGGACGCGCGATGCGGCCGCGCTCGCCGACCGTCGGCGGGCCGTCACCGAACGCGGCCGCGCGCAGGGGAGCTGAGGAGAAGATGCCGGGTGCACTCGAAGGACTGCGGGTCGTCGACCTGACCACCGGGCTCGCGGGTCCGATCGCGACGATGATGCTCAGCGATCACGGCGCCGACGTGGTGAAGGTCGAACCGGCGAGCGGTGATCCGCAGCGCGGCTACGTCGGTTCGGTGGTGACCAATCGCGGCAAGCGCAGCGTGGTGCTCGACCTCGACGACGCCGCCGACCGCGAGCGTCTGCTCGCGCTGGTCGACACCGCCGACGTGCTGGTCGAGAGCTTCGCGCCCGGGTACCTCGCGGCCGCGTGCGCTCGACTTCGACCGCGTCGCCGCCGACCGGCCGTCGCTGATCTACTGCTCGCTGACCGGCTACCCGCGCACCATCGACGCCGCCGATCGTCCCGCCATCGACCTGCTGGTGCAGGCGCGCTCGGGCATGCAGTACGAGCAGCCCGGCTTCCGCGACGGCCCGATCTTCCTGCACGCGCCGTTGCCGAGCATCGCGGCGTCGTACCTCACCGTCGAGGGCATCCTCGCCGCGCTCTACGCGCGCGAGCTCACCGGGCCGTGGGCAGTGGGTCGAGACGTCGCTCTACCAGGGCGTGCTCTCGTTCACCACGCAGCTCTGGCAGGACCCCGAGCACCGGGTCGAGCCGTGGTTCGAGATCGGGTTCGAACCGCGTCCGAGCATCTACGAGTGCGCCGACGGGCTGTGGGTGCACTCGATGCACTTCGCCGGCGGTCGGGGCAAGGACCGCAGCATCGTGTGGGAGATCCTCGGCATCGACCCGCCCGTGATCGTCGAGTGGAACCCCACCGGCGGGCAGGCGTTCGAGGACCAGATCGGTGAGGCCATCGGGCGCATGAAGCGCCAGGACCTGCTCGACCGTTCTGGGCCAACGAGATCGCGATCGCGCCGGTGCGCCACGCGCACGAGGCGCTCGAGGACGAGCAGGTGATCAACAACGGGATGTCGGTGGTGGTCGACGACCCCGTGCACGGTGCCGTGCGCCAGGCCGGCATCTCGTTCCGCGTGCACGCGGCACCGACGCCGCGCGTGCAGGGACCGCAACCCGCGATCGGGCAGCACACCGACGAGGTGCTCGGCGCGCTCGCCGACGAACCGGCTCGCGCTGCGTGACGCCCGACCGACGAAGCGGCCGATCACGCACACGCTCGAGGGCATCAAGATCCTCGACCTCGGCAACTTCCTCGCCGGCCCGTTCGGGCCGATGCTGCTCGGCGACCTGGGCGCGACCGTCTACAAGCTGGAGTCGCCGCAGGGCGACCAGATGCGACCGGTGACCCAGCCGTTCAACGGGTGCCAGCGCGGCAAGCTCGACATCGTCGTCGACCTCAAGCAACCCGAAGGCCTGGAGATCGCGCACCGGCTCATCCGCGAGGTCGACGTCGTGCACCACAACATGCGGCCGGGCGTCGCCGAGCGACTGGGGGTCGACTACGAGACCGCCAAGCGGCTCAACCCGACGGTGATCTACTGCCACACCACCATGTGGGGCAACGACGGCCCACGCGCCACGTGGCCGGGCTTCGACCAGCTCGCGCAGTCGTCGTGCGGGCTCGAACAGGAGCTCGGCGGCGAAGGCAACGGACCCAACTGGTACCGCTTCGGGATGTGCGACCAGGCGTGCGCGGTGCAGTCGGCGCTCGCGGTGCTGATGGCGCTCTACTGGCGCGAGCGCACCGGCGAGGGCCAGCTCGTCGACACGTCGATCGTGAACGGCGGCGTGCAGCTGAACACCGACGCGTGGATCGGACCCGACGGCAGCTGGTCGGAACGGCCGCGCACCGACGCGCAAGCAGACCGGCTTCGGTCCGCTCTACCGCCTCTACGAGGCGAGCGACGGGTGGCTGGCGATCGCGTGTCTCGGTGACACGCACCGGCGCGCGCTGGCGAGCGTGGTGCCCGCGCTCGACGCCGAGTCGTTGGAGGCGTTCTTCGCGGCTCGCGGACCGCGCAGGAGTGCGTTCGACCTCCTCGACGCCGCCGGCGTGCCGGTGGAGCTCGCGCCCGAGGACGCGCGGCGCACGTGGTTCACGCAACCCGACGTCGTCGCCGCCGGCCTCGTCGCCGACTACCAGCACCCGCAGTACGGGCGCTTCCGTCAGTTCGGCCACCTGGTCAACCTGTCGGACACGCCCGGCCGCATCGCCGGCCCACCGCCCATGCTCGGCGAGCACTCGCGCGAGGTGCTGACCGAGCTCGGCTACTCCGACGCCGAGATGCAGACCCTCCGCGAGCAGGGCGTCACCCTCTGGCCCGACTGACCGCTCACCGATTTGGCGCCCGCAGTTGCGTGACATGCACGCAGTAGGGGCGCCAAAACGGAGAGGTCAGAAGGTGCCGATGCCGGCGGCCTCGTTCTTCTTGCGCCACTCCTCGCGCGACATGCGCGTGGTGTCGACGTCCTTGGCCCGCGCCCGCAGCGCACCGACCGTGGCCTCTTCCTTCGGCGTGTACTGGAACGGGTCCCAGTCGAAGAACCGGCAGGTGTTCTCCCACGTGATCTGGTTGATCTCGGCGTCGGTGCACCCGGAGTCCTGGAACTCCTTCCAGGCGAACTCCGGTGACTCCGGCCACGTGGTGTCGGTGTGGGGGTAGTCGCACTCCCAGGCGATGATGTCCATGCCGATGCGGTGGCGCGCATCGAGGCCCGACGGGTCGGTGATGAAGCAGGCGAGGATGTGCTCGCGGAACACGTCGGACGGCTTCTTGCCGCCGAAGTCGTTGTGCAGCCACGCCTGGTTCTCGAAGTGCCGGTCGGCGCGATCGAGGTAGAAGGGGATCCAGCCGATCCCGCCCTCGGACAGCGCGACCTTGAGGTCGGGGAACTGGCGCAGCGTGGGCCCGAACAGCAGGTCCTGCGCGATCAGCGCGGTGATCTGGGCCGTGAGGATGATGAGGTGGTCGATCGGCGCCTCGGGCGCCTTCTTGATCAGATCGAACCCGGCGCCGATGTGCAGCGACAGCACGGTGTTGGTGTCGCTGATCGCCTGCAGCATCGGGTCCCAGTGGCCCGACAGGAAGCTCGGGAAGCCCTGCGCGTGCGGCGCCTCGAGGAAGCTGATCGAGCGGCAGCCCTTCTCGGCGAGGCGCTTCACCTCGGCGACCGCGAGGTCGACGTCCCACATCGGGACGATGCCCTGCGGGATGAAGCGACCCGGGTACGCGGCGCACCACTCGTCGATGGCCCAGTCGTTGTAGGCCTGCAGCATGACGAGCGACAGCTCCTTGTTGCCCGCCTCGGTGAACGTGCGCGCGTTGAACCCCGCCATGGTCGGGAAGTTCATCGAACCGAGCACGCCGTTGACGTCCATGTCGCGCACGCGCTCGTGCACGTCCCAGCACCCGGGGCGCAGCTCGGCGAACGAGCCCGGGTTGAAGCCCCACTCCTCGCGCGGCCAGCCGACGGTGGCGGCCATGCCGAACGGGGTGGCGGTGGCCTCGCCCTGGAAGGTCCACTCGTCGATGCCGTCCTGGTTGCGGATGACCTTCGGCGCCTGGTCGAGCCACTTCGCCGGGAGGTGGTTCTTGTACATGTCGGGGGGCTCGACCATGTGGTCGTCGATGCTGACCAGGATCATGTCGTCCATCTGCATGGTGGACGTCCTTTCAATGTGCGTCTTCGAGAGATGGCCCTTCGGCGCGTTTGGACGGAGTGCAAAAACTGTAGCGGGCGGCGCCGGGCTTGCGCCTGTGCCGGAGCGGGCGCGAACACTGTGCGGCATGCCGGGCGCGATCGATGTTCGACTTCCAGCCCGGGCAGGCCGACGCCATGCTGCGGGGCATCGCCTCGGCGGTCGGGCGGCGACACCGGGCTCTCCGCCGACCCAGGCGGCCGTGCTCGGCGTGATCAGTCGCTACATCTACGGGGTCGACACGCCGCTCGACGAGCTCGCCCCGATGAGCCCGGCCGAGCTCGCCGCCGCGCTCGATCCGGTGCTCGCCCGCGGTGCCGTGCGCGGGATGGTCACCCTCGAGATCGTCGCCGAGCCGGTGACGCCCGAGCTCGCCGCGCACGTCGAGCGCTACGCGCAGCGCGCTCGGCGTCGACGAGAACATGCTGCAGGTGGCACGCGACTACTCGAAGGGCGCGATGGACGTCGCGCAGAACGACTACCTCCGCAGCTCCTACGTGCTCGAGTACTACACGAAGCACGGCAACGACGGCTCGCTGCACCGCACGGTGCGCGAGCCCGGTGACCGCAGCCCGCTCGATCCCGCGCTCGAGGCGAAGTGGAAGACGCTCGAGTCGTGCCCGTCGGGTTCGCTCGGGCGCACGGTGTGGGACTTCTACCAACGCCGCGGGTTCGCGCTGCCCGGCTCACCCGGCTCGGTCGACCCGCTGCTCGCCCAGCACGACTTCGTGCACTGCGTGGCCGACTACGGGACGTCGGCCACCGGCGAGATCGAGGTGTTCTCGTTCATCGCGGCGTCGATCCCGGAGGCCAGCGGCTTCAGCTACCTGGTCGTGATCCTCGGGCTGTTCGAGACCGGGAACGTCGCGCAGGTGCCGGGCGTCGCGACCGCGTCGCCGGGCCACCTCCAACTGCCCGGTGGCACCGAGCGCATGGGTGACGCGATCCGGCGCGGGCTGCTGCTCGGCCGCGACGTGATGGGCGGCATCGACTGGTTCGACTACGTGAACGACCCGCTCGACGACGTGCGGTCGGAGCTCGGGCTCGTGCCGAAGAGCGCGGAGGCCGTCGCCGCAGGATCGCTCTCGGCGAACGATCCCGACGCGGTGTTCGGACGCTCCAACTAGGGGCGCACGGCGCGGAGCACGAGGTCGGCGACCTCGTCGGGCGGGCCGGTGGCGTCGACCCGCACGACGTCGTCGCCCAGCTCGAGGGTGGCGAGCTGACTGGACAGCAGGTCGGCGCCGGCGAAGTGGCCCGTGCGCGCTTCCAGCCGGTGCTCGAGCGTGTCGGCGTCGACGTCGAGGTCGACGAAGGTGAGTCCGGGCACGCCGTCGCGCAGGACGTCGCGGTAGGAGCGCTTCAACGCGGAGCACGCGAGCACGAGGGGACCGTCGCCGATCGCCCCCACCGCGGCGCGCACGCGCTCGAGCCACGGCGCGCGCTCGGCGTCGTCGAGCGGACGGCCCGCGTGCATCGCCGCGATCGCGGCCGCGCTGTGGAAGTCGTCGGCGTCGACGAACGGCGCGTCGAGCCGGGCCGCGACCAGTCGACCGATGGTGGTCTTGCCCGACCCGGCCACGCCCATGAGCACGATGCGGGCGGCCGTCACCCGTCCAGGTTCGCACTCGCGCCGAGGTACGCGCGCCACCCGCCGTGCGCGGTGATGTCGGGCATGCCCGCGACCGCGTGGGGTTCGCACAGGAAGCCCGTGACCTCGGTGCCGTCGGCGAGCAGCACCTTGCCGACCCCGAGCGGCGCAGGGATGGCGGCGACGAATTCGCCCAGCGCGTCAGCAGTCTTCGTGGAGCGCGGTCTCGATCAACCCGCCCCACTCGTGTCCGATGGCCCACAGCAGCGGGAGCGGTCCCTTGCCGCTGTGGGCCCACGACACGTCGACCGTGCCGGGGAAGCAACGCTCGACCAGGATGCGAGCGCGCGTGGCGTGGTAGTCGGAGGTCACGAGCACGAGGTGGTGCCATCCCTCGCGCTCGGCGATGCGCCCGATCGCCTCCGCCTCACCACGCGTGTCGTCGGGGTCGGGCAGGAAGCAGTACACCGCGAAGTCGTGCCGCGTACCGCACAGCTTGTCGGGCCCGGTCGACACCACCAGGTTCGACGACACGCCCTCGCGCACGAGCTCGAGCCCCTTGTCGAGGCGCTCGCCGTCACCACCGGCGAGCACGACCACGGCATCGGCGTGCGCGGGCGTCGACGACGCCGGGAAGACGAACAGCCGCAGGTTCAGCGCCACCACCGCGACGGCCAGCACCACCCCGACCACCAGCGCGGTCACCAGGATGGTGCGGCGCGCGCGGGGACTCGGCACCGGTCGAGGTTACGGGGACGCACGTCGGCGACCTCGTCACGGGGCTCGGCCGTGGGGCCAGGTCGTGCAGAATGACGGCATGTTCGTACCCCTGCTCGACGCGCCCGGAGATCCCGACGGACCCAGCCTGCTGATCGCGGTGCAGGGCAACCGGGTCGTGCTGCTCGACGGCGAGCCCGAGGCCGACGGCATCTTCCTCGGTGTGCTCGACGGCCGTCACTGCTGGGCGATCGACGTCGACGCCGCCGGCGATGCCGATGCCGCGCGACGACGTCGTCGACCTGTTCCGGTTGTGGTCGTCGGTCGACGAGACGACGTGGGCGCTCGCCGGACGGGCGGTGCAGCTGGTGGAGTGGCAGCGCAACCACCGGTTCTGCGGTCGCTGCGGCACCGCCCACCGTCGACGCGCCCGGCGAGCGCGCCACGAAGTGTCCGGAGTGCGGGCTCCTGGCCTACCCGCGGCTCGCGCCGGCGGTGATCATGCTGGTCGAGCGCGACGACGGCCGCGCGCTCCTCGCCCGCAACGCCAACTTCCCCGACGGGATGTTCTCGTGCCTGGCCGGGTTCGTGGAGCCGGGGGAGACGCTCGAGCACGCGGTGCGGCGCGAGGTGATGGAGGAGGTCGGACTCGCCGTCGGCGACGTCGAGTTCCGCGGGAGTCAGCCGTGGCCGTTCCCGCACCAGGTGATGATCGGCTTCGGCGCGCAGTACCTCTCGGGCGAGATCGCGATCGACGGCAAGGAGATCGTCGAAGCGCAGTGGTTCACGCCCGACGACACGCCGAACTTCCCCACCGGCGGCATGTCGATCGCGGGCCGGCTGATCGACGAGTGGCGTTCGCGCGTCGCCTGACCGTCAGCGGCCGCGCACGATCACGGGCCGGCCGGCGTCGGCCTTCCCGATCACGTAGGTGGTGGCGGCCATGTCGCCGAGTCGGCGGTGGCCCGACGAGACCGCCGAGGTGATGATCCCGCAGAGGAACAGGCTGAGCGGCCCGTCGACTGCGAACACCGAGCCAGCGCAGGAGCGCGCGCCCGAGTCCGCACTTCGCGCCCTCGGGCGTGACGACGCGCAGCCCGGTCATGAGCTTGCCGAGCGTCGCGCCCGCGAGGCCTTCCATCAGCGCGAAGTAGACGAGGGTGAAGCACGATGCACGCGAGGAGGTACGGGCCACCTTCGGCTTCGTACACGGTGTCGTTGACGGTGACCACGGCGCGGTTGTCGCACTCGACCTGGGCCGAGTCGTTGGCCGAGAGGTGGCAGCCCGGCACCCGCAGCATCTCGGCGCGCGTGTGGGTGCTCGCGGTGGCGAAGAAGAACGCACCGAAGACGATCAGGCTGATGACGGCGTCGATCACGAACGCGCCGTAGCGACGCCCGAGCACCGCGGTCGGGTCGTAGGTCGACGACGGCGCGGCCGACGACCACGCGGCGGCGCCGGTGCCGGCCACGGGCGCGCCGAGGTGGGTGGCGCCGAAGCCCCCGCTCGCGCTCGGCGCCGGCTCCAGCCCGCTGGGTGCGGCGTACCCGGCATCCTCGGGTGATGCCTCGGGTGAGGGCTCGGCGCGCGGTGACGGGCGGGTCGGTCCCGACCGACGCCGTCGTCCGACACGTGCTCGGTCCACTGCGACCCGTCCCAGTAGCGGTACTGGTGGCGGCCGAGCGGGTCGGCGGCCCAGCGGGCCGGATTGTCGTGGGTCGGCGGCTCGGGCGAGGTCACCGGCTGCAGTGTCCCAGGCTCAGCGGGCCCGGTAGCGGACCTCACAGGGGTGCTGGCTGCGGGCGACGCCACCGATCTGCACCGCGAGCGGCGTGACCGCGGTGAAGCCGGACGCCGGCTCCAGGTCGTAGGTGGCGACCAGGCGTTCCGCCGAGCGGCACATGGCGGCGAGCGAGAACGGCTGCGCCGGACAGGTGTGTTCGCCGTGCCCGAACGTGGTGACCAGCTCGCGGGCGGGAAGCGACGAGTCGTCGCGCAGGCGCCGACGGCTCCACCGGTCGGGGTCGTAGGTGTCGAGCCCGGGCGCGGCGGTGGTGTTGGTGAGGGGCAGGAGCGTCGCGATCTGCGCGCCGGGCGCGACGCGGTACGTGTGCTGCTCGTCGCGCACCTCACACGGTGCGAGGACGGCGCGCAGCATCACCGACCGTTGGCCGAGACGCGTCGACTCGAGCGCGCAGCGCTCGAGCAGTCCGACCTCGCCGGCACGTACGCGCGCCAGGACGTCGGGATGCAGCACGAGCTGGCCGAGCATCCAGCCCGACGCCGCGAACAGGTTCGACATCGACGCCAGGTGCACGAGGATGACGTCGCGCGCGATGCCGGTGGTGCGCGCGGGCTCGTCGACGTCGTCCCAGTGCGCCATCACGCGCGTGAACAGGTCGTCGGGCCACGCGTCGGGGTGCGAGCGCGTCGCGGGCGCGCACCGTGGTCGGTGACCAGCGCCTCGACCCGCGCCATCGCCGCCCGCTCGGCCTGCTTGCCCGACGCGGCCACCGCGGCCATCGCCTCGGGGTGCACGAACGCGGCCGAGCCGTCGAGCTCGTCGAGCGCGGCCACGAGCTCGTCGAAGCGGGCATCGGGACTCGCGCTCGACGGGTGCTTCGCCCGCCCACGCCGCCAGACCCATGCGGTGCCCGAGTCGGCGCGAGAACGCGAAGACGTCGACCACGCCCTCGTCGCCGAGCTCGGCGAACGCGACGTCGATCGCGGCGTCGAGCTGCGCGAGGTAGCTCCGCACGTCGTCGCGTCCGAACAGCTCGTGGGGCACGGTGCGGCGCCCGGCGAAGAGCTCGTCGGGAAGCTTGCGGCGCAGCATCATCCAGTCGGCCACGCCCTTGCTGGCGGCCGCTTCGGGGAGCGCGTAGAAGCTGCGCACGCCTTCGGGCGAGAAGAGGAAGAGCGTCGGATGGTCGGGCCCTTCGACCACGAACGTGTCGCCGCACGCTGCGCGCGCGGCGGCGAGCGTCGCCACGGGATCGGCGAGCTCGCGGTCCCACGGCAGCGCGGCGTCGGTCACCGGCGGCATCGGGTCGATGAGGCCCACGGGCGGACGGTAACGCGCGTCAGCGGTTGAGGCGCTCGACCACACCGAGCAGGTCGCCCCGTTCCGCGAAGTCGACGGCGACGAGGGTGGGCGCGTGGTCGCGCCGGTGCGCGCACTCGGCGAGGCGGGTGCGGAGGATCGACGTGTTCACCCGGGTCGCGGTCAGCGGCTCGGCGGGTGTGACCCAATGGTTGAACTGGAACACCGGGGCATCGTCGCCGCCCCGGTTCGGGGTGCACGACGACGGCCGCTCCAGGTTGCGGGGCCGGCGGAACGTGAACGGCGTCTCCTCCACGAGCCCGGTGAAGGCGTTGGGCAGCGTCGGCGGGAGCGACCCGTTCTCCAACGAGACCTGGAGGCGGGTCCCGCGGTCGATCATCTGCTCGAGCGTCGGGAGCGGTGCACCCGGGTCGACCGGCAGCAGCTCGGACTCGAGGCCCGCCTCGCGCAGGACGCCGAGGATCGCGTCGGGGGGCACGTAGTCCTCGATCACCATCACCAGCACCTCGCGCGGGTGCGCGTCGAGGAACGCGCGCACCACGTGCATCTCGTCGAGCATGCGCTACGGCGCCGATCTCGCAGAACACGTGGCACAGGTACACCTCGTAGGGCGTGCCGGCTGGGGGCGCGCCGATCCGGCGATGCAGGAGCTGCGCCGTGCGCACCGCCGCGGCCGGCAGCTCGGCGGCCTTGCCCAGCGGGCCCGAGAGGTCGGTGAAGACGCGACCGCCACGGGGCGTGCCGAGGAAGGCGTCGATCTGGAATCCCCGGATGCCGTGCTCGAGCTGCGCGCGCATCGACCGGCGTTGGTTGGGCGGCACGAACCCGTTCGCGGTCGAGGCCATGGAGTTGTGCGTGGTCGCGAACGCGACCTCACCGAGCGAGCGCGCCGCAGAGCTGCGGCTCGCCGTTGCACCGGGGCTCGCCGGCGCGGGGCCGGGAGGGGGACGAGCGCGAGCAGCGCGAGTGCGCACGCGCGCCGCGACGAGCGCGCGGCGGACGGTCAACTCGGGGGGTCGTCGAGCTCGCGCAGGTAGCGCTCGAACTCCGCCGCCAGGTCGTCGGACGACGGGAGCTGCTCGGTGGCCTGGCGGTCGTACTCCGCTTCCAGTTGCGGCAGGTAGCCGCTCGCCTCGGGGTTCTCCGCGACCGCGTCGTCGACCAGTTGCTCCCACTCGGTGACGCGCTCCTGCAGCAGGCCGTGACCGGTGGAGATGCCGGTGACGTGCTCGAGGTTGCGGAGGAGCGCGGCGGCCGCCTTCCAGTTCTGGGCGCCGGCCGCGTAGTAGGGCACGCCGACCTGCATCGAGATCGCGGGGATGTCGAGGTGGTCGAGCGCGGCCTGCAGCGTGCCGACGATGCCGGTGATGCCCTGGTACCGCGGGCGGGCGAGGCCGAAGCGCTGCGCGATGGCCGGATTGGCCGACGACGCGTGCACCAGCGGCATGCGGCTGTGCGGCACCTGGGCGGGCATCGCGCCGAGGGTCACCACCACCTGCGCGCCGGTGTGTTGCGCGACCTCCACGATGAGGTCGGTGAAGTGGCGCCACGCGTAGTGCGGTTCGATGCCCGACAGCAGCACCAGCTCGCGACCGGCGTCGAGGGTCTCGTCGTTGGCGTGGATGGTGTTCTCGGGCCACACGATGGTGCGGGTCACGCCCGCTTCGAGCACGACGTGAGGTCGCACCTGCTGGGCGTCGAAGAAGGGGTCGCCGTCGATCGAGGCGAGGCGGCTGGCCTGGGTGAACTCGATCAGGTGGTCGACGGCTCCGGTGGCAGCCGACGCGGCGTCGAAGTAGCCGGCGAACGCCAGCACCAGGATCGACGTGCGGGGCGGCCACTCCCGCTCCCACACCAGTTCGCCGTCTGCGCTCACGTGCGCAGTCTGGTCGATGGCGTCGGGCACCGACACCTCACCCGCGGCGGAGGCCGCGGTAGCGTGGCGCGGATGGAAGCCACCGTCTTGGTCCTCGGTGTCGTCGTGGCGCTGGCCGCCGCCGTGCGCTCCACCTGGTCGCCGTGCGGCCAGTCGATGCTCTCGCAGCTCACCCCGGTGGGCGAGGCGTCACGCGGCTACCGGTATCGCACCACCGCGACGTGGTTCGTCCTCGGCGCGATCGTCGGCGGCGCCACCATCGGCGCGGTGATGGCCGGGTTGGCGGCGGCGGTGTCGGCGATCGGAGCCACGTCGACCGCGCTGCTCGGCGTGGCCGCCGGGGTCGCGGTGCTGGGTGCCGCGGTCGACGGCGGCGTGTTCGGCTTCGCACCACCGTTCTTCAAGCGTCAGGTCAACGAGTACTGGCTCAGCAAGCTACCGCGCCTGGGTGTACGGCAGCGGTTTCGGGTGGCAGATCGGCGCCGGTGTCACCACCTACATCATGACCGCGGCGGTGTTCGTCACCATCGCGTTCGGCGCGCTCACCGCAGGTCCGTGGGCCGCGCTCGCGCTCGGTGTCGGCTTCGGCTTCGCGCGCGGGCTCGCGGTGTTGCTCACCGCTCGCAGCCGCACCACGTCCGAGCTGTTCGCACTGCACCGCAAGTTCGACGCGCTGGGTGAGCCGGTGCGCCGCGCGGTGATCGTCGTGCAACTCGCGGTCGCGGTGGTGGCCGCCGGTGCGGCCTGGGGAGTCGTCGCCGCGATCGTCGCCGCCGGCGTGCTCGCGGTCGTGGTGCTCGCCACGCTGGGTGCGCGCCGTCGCGTGGCGTCGCAGGCCGTCACCGCCTGACGCCGTCACTCGCACTCGACGGGCAGTTCCCCGGTCGGGGTCGCGGGGAGCTCGAACCAGATCGTCTTGCCCTCCTCGCGCACCTCGACGCCCCAGTCGGTCGCGAGCGTCTCGACGAACAGGATGCCGCGCCCGTGCTCGTCGAGTTGCTCGGGGTGCCGGCGGATCGGCGGCTGCGTGCTGGCGTCGTCGACCTCGATGCGGATCGTCTCCGGGAATTGCCACGCCCGGACCTCCATCGGCGATCCCACGTGGCGGACGACGTTGCCCACGAGCTCGTCGGTCAGCAGCTCGGCGACCTGGTCGACGTCGTCGAGCCCCCACTCGCTCAGCGTGTCCCGGACGAACCGGCGAGCCGTACGTGCCGCGCGCGGATCGCTCGGCAGGCTGATCGAGCGCGCCGGCGCGCCCGCTACCACGTCGACCTCCACCGGCGCCGGGAGGCGCGTCCAGTGGAGCGCGAGCACCGCGACGTCGTCGTCGCCGACGGTGACGAGCGAGTCGACCAGCTGCGCCACGAGCTCGTCGATCGGGAGGTCGGCGAGCGCGGCGACCCGCAGGCGCTCCAGGCCGATGTCGGGATGCTCGCGCCGCCGTTCGATCAGGCCGTCGGTGTACGCGAGGAGCGTGGCGCCGTCGGGCAGGACGTGGGTCACCGACTGGTACGCCCACGTGGTGTCGACGCCGACCGGTGGTCCGAGCGGGACGTCGAGGTAGCGGGCGCCGTCGCCGTCGATGACGAGGAGGTCGGGATGTCCGGCGCGCGCCACCGTCAGCGTGCCGGCCGTGGTGTCCAGCGCGCCGCAGATGACGGTGGCGAACTTGTCGTCGGACGTCGTGTCCATCATCGCCCCGAGGCGGTCGAGGATGCTCGCGGGATCGGGCTGCTCGAGCGCGTACGGCGCGGATCGAGTAGCGCAGCGACGCCATCATCACTGCTGCGGCAAGCCCCCGTCCGCACACGTCACCGACCGAGAACACGACGCGGTCCTCCGCGATCGGGAGCACGTCGTACCAGTCGCCCCCGACCTCGGTGCCCGCCACCCCCGCCTCGTAGCGGGCGGCCGATTCGAGCGCGGCGAATTGCGGGAGGGACCGCGGCATCAGGCTGCGTTGCAGTTGCTGCGCGATGTCGCGCTGCGACGCGTAGAGCACCGCGTTCTCCTCCGCGACCTCTTCGAGGCGGTTCGACAGCTCCTCGGCGCGCTCCCGGCGGCGGATGAGGCGTTCGGTGACGAACGCCGCGGTCAGCGTCAGCAGGAGGCCGGCCACGCCCAGCACCCACGGCAGCGCGGCGAGCAGGTCGCCGCCGAGCTCACCGCTCGGGCTCACCACGAGGAGGATCGACGACGTGCCGAACGGCACCGTCTCGGACGCGACGTGGCGCCCACCCAGTCCGTGACCGGAGCTCGACGCGAGCAGGTGTGCCTGGGTCGGGCGGGTCCCCACGTAGAGCGCGTACTGGAGGTCGGCGAACGCGGAGTCGGACGCGATGCGGGCGCGCCGGCTCTTCGGGAACGCCGTCTCGACGTAGGCGACGGACCGTGCGCCGGGGACGGCGTAGGCGTAGCCGAGCCGGCGCTCGTCGTCCCCGAGCAGGTCGCGGATGCTGAGGGTCGTCTGGCCGGCCGCGCCCTGCAGGAACACGCGCCGTTCGTCGGCGGACTCGCGGCTGAGCGCGGGCGCAGCACCGAGCACGAGGCTCGGCTGCGGCTCGCTCGCCGTCGAGGGGCCACACCGACGCCGACACGAAGCGGCCGCCGTCTCCGACGAGCGGGTTCATCAGCTGGCGGAACCGCGCACCGTCGGTGGTCGGCTTCGGCCGCGACGCTGGCCGCGGACAGTTGGCCCTGCAGGCTGCCGACGCTCGACGCTGCGACCGTCGCGGCCTCGTGACCGCGCTGCTCGAGGAGACGGTCCTCGTTGTTGTCGTGGACGACCCACGTGCCGACCACCAGGCCCGCGCTGACGAGCAGTCCGACGACGACGACCAGGATCGTGATCGAGTGCAGGCGCCCGACCGGATTCGCCCGCGACAGCGCCTCGGCGCGCGCCGGACGCTCGATGGCAGCAGGCATCGAGAAGTGCCTCTACCCCGAGGCAAACCGGTGGAAACCGGATTCGACGCTCATGTGCGCCGCTCGGCGACGATCTGGTCGCGCAGCCGCCGGCGCCGGATCTGACCGGTGGCGTCGGTGCGAGGGAGGGCGTCGACCTCCACGACGACGCGCGGTTGCTTGGCGCCGATGAGCGTGCCGCCGAGATGCGCCCGCAGCTCGTCGACCGTGGGGAGGGTCGCACCCCGACGGACGACGATCGCGGCGCACACGAGCTCGCCCCAGCGATCGTCGGGCAGCCCCACGACCGCCACCTCCTGGACCGCGGGGTGGGAGCCGACCGCGGTCTCCACCTCGACCGGCGCCACCCACTCGCCGCCCGAGCGGATCGATTCCGAGCGCCGGCCGGTGATGGTGAAGTAGCCGTCGACGTCGCGCGTGGCGAGGTCGCCGGTGTGGAACCAGCCGGCATCGTCGATGGCCTCGGCGGTGGCGTCGGGCCGGTCGAGGTAGCCCGAGAACATCGTGGGCCCGCGCAGCCACAGCTCGCCGTCGTCGGACAACGTGGCGGTGACCATGGGCGGCGGTTGCCCCACGCTGCCGGGATGGTCGTAGAGGTCGGGGTCGAGCAGCGTCGCGCCGCGGCCGATCTCGGTGGACCCGTAGGCGATCGACGTCCACGAGCCGGGAAAGCGCGCCTTGATCGCGTCGATGAGCTCGAGCGTCACGAGCGACGTCCCGGTGAGCGCCTCGACCACGCTGGAGGTGTCGTGCCCAGTGTCCTCGTCGAGGATGCGCTGCCACACCGCGGGGATGCAGTACAGCGTGCTCGCACCGTGACGCTCGACGATGCCGAGCAGCTCGTGCGGGTCGGCGCGCGTCGTGAGGTGGATCGGGCGGTCGCTCGACCACGACGTCTCGATCGACGACCAACCGGCCATGTGGAACAGACCGAACATCACGACGTAGCCGCGGCGTCCGGTGGCACCGCTCTCGACGTCGTGCTCGATGGCGCGGAGCCACGCGGCGCGGTGCGAGACCATCGCGCCCTTCGAGACGCCGGTCGAGCCGCTGGTGAGGAAGATGTTGCTGATGTCCTCGGAGGTGCCGACGCGCGGCGGCGCGCTCGTCGACGCCGACGCGTGCCAGCCCGGCGCCGTCACCATCACCGGGAGGCCGAGCGGTGTCGCCACCGCGCGCGCGACGTCTTCGACGTCGGGGTGCACCACCACCAGGCGCGGTTTCAGGGTCTGCAGCGCGTCGGTGGCCTCGGCCTCGCTGAAGTTGGGGTTGATCGGCGCGAGCGTGCCGCCGGCCTTGCTGATGCCGTACGCGAGCTCGAGCGCGTCGAGCACCGTCGGGCCCCACCACACGACCCGATCGCGCGGGCGCGACCCCTTCCGCGATCAGAGCGGTGCGCGGCGCGGTTGGCGCCGGCGTCGAGCTGCGCGAAGGTGCGAGCGTCGTCGCCGAGGGTCGCCCCGACGCGGTGCGGGCTCACGGTGGCGAGGCGGGTGAGCAGGTCGTGGATGCGTACGTCCATCGGCTCGGGAGTCTCCGCGGGCGCGACCGGTGGGTCAAGCCGACTCGATGGTCGATTCCCTTGCGCCGTCCCACCCTCCGGGCACGACTCCGCTTCATCTCCTCCCAGGAGGGTGACGACTATCGTCGCGCCGCGTGGTGGACGAGGCTTCCCTGCTCGCCGACGTCGACCACCAGCTCGCGACCGTGGTCGCGACGTTCGACGAACCGGTCGTCGGCGCGCTCGAACCGATCGCGGCAGCGGGTTCGCGCCATCGCGCCCGCCTGGTGCTGGCGTTGGCCCGCCACGGCGACCGCGCCCTCGCGGTGCGGGGAGCGGCGGCGGTGGAGCTGCTGCACCTGGGCACGCTGGTGCACGACGACATCGTCGACGGTTCACCGCTCCGGCGGCACTCGCCCACCCTGCACACCGTCGTCGGCATGCCGGCGGCGCTCTGGACCGCCGACGCGCTCTACGCCGAGGCGCTGCACCTCGCCGACGCGGTGACCCCGGCCGGGGGACTGGCGTTGGGCGATGCGCTGCGCCGCATCGCCGACAGCCAGATCGTCGAGGCCCTCGGCGCGACGACGGCGCGCTACTGGGACGTCGTCGACGGCAAGACGGTGTCGTTGTTCGAGGCGGCGTTCGCGCTGGCCGACGAATCGGCGGGCGGTTCGCTTCCTGCGTCGTTGCGCGACGCGACGCGTCGATACGGGCGGCTGTTCCAGTACGTCGACGACCTCCAGGACATCGGCGGTGAGTCCGACGCGCTGGGCAAGCCGACCGGACAGGACGCCGACAACCAGCTCAACACGCTGCCCGCGGCCGACCTCGTCGTGTCCGCCGACGCGGTGCGCGAGCGGTTGCGAGAGCTGTCGGGTCCGATCGTGCGACTGTCGGCGAGCACCGAGTGGGCCGAGCACTTCGCCCGCATGACCGACCGCCTCCTCGACGCGGCGAGCCGGGTGCTCGACCGGGCACCGGAGGCGGTGTGAGCGTGAGCGCGGTCGACACGCGGCTCCCCGCGCACGTCGCCGTCATCATGGACGGCAACGGACGGTGGGCCGAGCGCCAGGGTCTGGCGCGCACCGACGGGCACAGCCAGGGCGAGGAGCGACTGGCCGAGATCGTGCGCGCCGCCGACGCGCTCGGCATCGGGTGGCTCACCGCGTACGGGTTCTCCACCGAGAACTGGCGGCGACCGCGGCTCGAGGTCGACTTCATCCTCGGCCTGCACAAGAAGATCTTCGGCCGCCGCCAGGAGATGCACGCCAACAACGTGAAGATCCGCTGGATCGGGCGCGACCCGCGCGCGGGATCGCGCATCCCGGCGGTCGTGCGCCGGGAGATCTCGAAGTCGACGCGCCTCACCGAGGACAACACCGGACTGAACTTCACGGTCGCGTTCGACTACGGCGGCCGCCAGGAGCTGGTGGAGGCGGCGCGGGCGATCGCAGTGGCGCAACCCGATCGCGTCGACCTCGCGACCGTGCACGGTCATCTCTACGCGCCCGAGCTGCCACCGGTCGATCTGATGATCCGCACGTCGGGCGAAGGACGCATCTCCAACTTCCTGCTCTGGGAGGGGGTGGGCGCGCACCTCTACGTGACGCCGACGCTCTGGCCCGACTTCGGTGCTCGGGAGCTGGACGCCGCCATCGACTGGTGGAGGACGCGCACCGCGTAATGCGAAACCGACGCGAATGCCCGGGCGCACCGTTAGCGTGCAGGGATGCGGGTGCTGCGGGTCCGGGGGTTCGCGCTGCTCCTGGCCGGGCAGGCGATCAGCGAGTCGGGGAACTGGATCGCGGTCATCGCCATCTGGGGATTCGCGTCGTTCAAGTTCGACGTGGGACCCGGCGACCTCGCGCTCCTGTTCGTGGTGCTGTCGGTGCCGGGCGCGCTGCTCGGACCGTTGCTCGGCGTGCCGATCGACCGCCTCGGACCGCGGCGCACGTTGTTGCTCGCGAACCTGCTCGGCATGGTCGATGCGCTGCTGCTGACGCAGGCCGACAGCTACGCCAAGATCATCGTGCTCGCGTTGCCGCTCGGGTTGATCGAAGCGCTCGCCACCGCGTCGCTCGACGCCATTCCCCCTCGCCTCGTCCCCGACGACCAGTTGGTGACGGCGAACGCGCTCCTCGGCGGTGCCCAGGACGTCGCCATCGTGGTGGGTCCGCTCGCCGCGGCGGCGGTGAACGCGCGCTGGGGCCTGGAAGGGGCGTTCCTCGCCGACGCCGCGACCTTCCTCGTGGGCGCGCTGGTCGCGCTGCGCATCCGCATCGAGCCCCTCCCCCGGCCGGCGACCGACGAGGCGGCCACCTCGACCTGGCGTGAGCTCCGCGACGGGATGTCGCTCGGCGCGCCGCATCCGCGGGCTGCGCTGGACGCTGACCGTGGCGAGCTGCGTCTACGCGCTCTGGGCGGTGTTCGGCGTGCTCGAGCCGCTCTACGTGCGCGACGTGCTCGGGTGGCACCGACGCGATGTTCGCGTTGCTGCAGACCGTCTTCGGCGTGGGTCTGGTGCTCACCGGGCTGCTCCTGGCGGTGGTGGGGGAGCGGGTGGCGCGGCCGCGCTACGTCGCGCTGGCGATGATCGTGTCGGGTGCGACCGCGGCGCTGTACCTCGGCACCGAGTCCGAGGTGGTGGCCTTCATCGGCGTGTTCCTCTGGGGCGTCGACACCGCCTTCTTCTTCGTGCCCGCGCGCACCTTGCTGCAGCGGTACGCGCCGGCCGCGTTCCACGGTCGCGTCATGTCGCTCAACCAGTCGTTGGAGCCGACGGCGGGCATCGTGATGACGCCGCTCGCGGCCGTCGCCCTCGGCGTGGTGAGCGTGCAGGCGCTCGGGATCGTCGCGGGCGCGATCGCGACGGTCGGCGGGGTCGTGCTGCTCCTGCTCGCACGCGGACTGGCCGCGCCCCGCGCGTCCGACTACGACCCCACCGCCGGTTCGTCGCGCGACGCGATCGCGCTCGGAGGTGCTGCCCCCGGCTGACGTGCTGGATAGGCTCCGCGGCGTGCAGATCCAGGGGACGACCGCGGTGGTGACGGGCGGTGCCAGCGGGATCGGGCGCGGCACCGCGCTCGAACTGGCGCGCCGGGGCGCCGACGTCGTGATCGCCGACATCCACGACGAGCGCATGGGTGAGACCGCAGCCGCGATCACCGCGCTCGGCCGCCGGTGCCTTCCCGTGCGCTGCGACGTCACCCGCGACGACGACGTGGACGCGCTGGCCGAGGCCGCGGTGGCGGAGTTCGGCGCCGTCGACCTCGTGATGAACAACGCGGGCATCGCGGTGCTCGGCCCGTCGTACCGGGTGGCGATGGACGACTGGCAGCGCATCCTCGACGTCAACGTGCTCGGGCTCGTGCGGGGCGTGCGGGCGTTCGTGCCCACGATGGTCGAGCGTGGTCACGGCTACGTCGTGAACACCGCGTCGATCGCCGGCGTCTGGGCGTACTCGTGGGACTGCGCGCCCTACATCACGTCGAAGTTCGCGGCCTACGGCTACTCCGAGGCGCTCGCCCGCTCGTTGCTCCCGTTGGGCGTCGGCGTGTCGGTGCTCTGCCCCGGCCTGGTCCACACCAACCTCGGCGAGCACGCCCGCCTGTCCGGGGTCCCCGACGAGCACGCCGGTTCGTGGATCCACTTCCCACCCGAGATGGCCGCCGACGCGGTCGACGCCGAGGCGGTGGGCCCGATGGTGTGCGATGCGGTCGAGGCCGGGCGCTTCACCATCTTCACCAACGCCAACGACGCCGAGCTCTACTCCACGTGGCGCACCGACATCGACGCCTCGCTGGCCGCCGCGAACGCCGCCGCCCCGACTCCGCCTCGCATCGTGTGATGTTCGGCAAGAAGCGCCCCCGCCCGCCGGCCGCGCCGTCGACCCCGCCGACCGCGCTCACCGAGGAGCAGCAGCGTCAGGAGTTCCACGCCCGCAGCGAGCCGATTCCCACCCGGCCCGTCCGCACCGTGCTCATCGACGTCGCCACCGACCAGCAACGCGGCTTCTGGGACGCGCCCCTGTGGCTGCCGATCGGCGGCGTGCTCGAAGGCGGTCCGGATCTCTGGGAGATCGTCAGCGTGCGCCTGCGGCTGCCGACCGCAGGGCCCGAGGAGGGCGTGCGTCCGGTGCTCTACCTCTACGCCCGCAAAGCCGAGGCCTGAGCGCCGATACCCGGGCGTCAGGTGTCGGTGAGCTCCACCAGCTTGGCGACGGTCGTCCAGTTCCGGGTGGTGGCGGGCACATCGAGCTTTCGTTCGAACCACGCGGTGGTGAGCTTGGTGCGGCCGTATCCGTTGGGGCAGCAGAGGTACACCTCACGCCCGACGACCCGGAACTCGTCGGGCGCGAACCCGGTCGCGTCGACAGCGCGCCGCCCGTGCCGCATCCGGCGCGGTCGCGAGGAACGTGACGTGGAGGGACTTCGGGTCGGGACGCGTTCCCCGGCCGGTGAGGAACGGGTTGTCGGCGAGCACCGATCGCAGCTGCTTCGGTGTGCGTACCAAGACGTCGACGTCGAATCCGAACGCGCCGGCGATCGCCTCGCTGATCGCGCGCTCGACCGCCGACGCGCTGCGCGCGCTCGAGCGTGAGATCACGTTGCCGCTCTGCACGTACGTGACGACGTCGTCGTGTCCGAGCTGCTCGTAGAGCGCGCGCAGCTCGGCCATCGGCACCGTGCGACCACCGACGTTGACCGCGCGCAACAGGGACACGTAGACCGGCACCGGCGTAGGATCGTCGGCCCATGGACGGCTCGCAACTCACCGAGCTCGCGGTCCGTCACGCCCGAGCACGCGCGCTGGCCACCGTCACCGCCGCCCTGCGCGGCGAAGCCCCGGTGCTGCCCGACGATCCCGACAGCTGGCGCGCGTTCCTCGAGCTCGCGGCGGTCCACGAGCTCCTGCCTGCGGTGTGGGTGCGGCAACACGAGGCGGGCCAGGTGTCGATGCCGTCGTCGCTGGCGGTCGCGCTGGAGCGGGAGGCGCCCGAGGGGCTCGGCGGTGCCCGAGGCCGTGCTGCGACTCGCGTACGACCGCAACGTGCAGCGCGTGCACCGGCTCCTCGACCACGGCGTCGACGTGCTCGGGCGGTTGACCGCCGACGGCATCCGCGCCGTCCCGTTGAAAGGGTCTGCACTCCCTGTTGGCCGGCACGTGGTCCGACCCGGCGGCGCGCACGATGGCCGACCTCGACGTGCTCGTGGACGCCGGGCACGCGCCGCGCGCGTTCGAGCGCCTGCTCGCCGCCGGCTACACCGAGCATCCGGACCCGATCGGCGAGCACGCCGACCACCACCTCCCGATGCTGTGCGACGGCGACGTGACCGTGGAGCTGCACGTCGAGCCGTTGGTGTCGCGCTGGCGGGCGCTCGTCCCCGCGGCGCAGATGCTGCGCCGGGCGATGTACCGCCCGACCGGGCGCGGCGTGATGCTCCTCGCCGACGACACCGACACCTTCGTGCACCTGGTCGCGCACGCGCAGCTGCAGGAGGAGACGCACACGCTGCTCGGGTTGCCGCTGCGGGCACTGCTCGAGACCGCGCGCATCGACGCGCGGAGGTCCGCTGGGACGACGTGCGCAGGCGGTTCGACCGGGCCGGGGTGCGCCACGTGCTCGACGCGCACCTGCACGCGACGCGCCACTGGTTCGGAGCCGCGGAGTTGCCCGCACCCTCGGGAGCCGAGCGCCTGGCGGGCTGCCGCGCACACCCGGTTGGTCGAGCTCGGGGTCGTGGAGCCGGCGGCGGTCGCGGCGTGGACCTACGCGGTGCGGGTGCCCCGGTCGTTCAGCGCCGACCGCATGCACGCCGAGTTCGGTGGCGAGGCCGACGACGACGCCGACGTCGGCCGAGCCTGGCTGTGGCAGGCCCGGGCCCGGCACGCCGCGCGCCGGATGGGGGCCCGGCTCGGCCGTCACGAGGAGCCCCGCACGCAGTAGAACGTGGAGCCCGGCGCACACGCCGCACCGAACCGGCGGACAGGAGACGACGATGATCCTCGAGGGCAAGACGGTGGTCGTGACCGGAGTGGGCCCCGGACTCGGCGGAGAGGTGGCGAAGCTGGTGCTGCGCGACGGCGGCAACGCGGTGCTCGCGGCCCGTTCCGCCGACAAGCTGGTGGCCATCGCCGAGGAGGTCGACCCGAGCGGCGACCGGGTGGCCCAGCTGCCCACCGACATCGGTGACGTCGAGCAGTGCCGCGCGTTGGCGAAGCTCGCGGTCGACCGGTTCGGCGCCGTCGACGGTGTCGTGCAGGTGGCGGCGTACGACGGTCTGCTCGCCGGACTCGACGGCACCGGTGACGACGACTGGCACGCGGTGCTCGGCACCAACGTGGTCGGCACCATGCACGTGGTGTCGGCGATGTCCGAGGCCATGGGCGATCGCGGCGGATCGATCGTGTTCATCGGCTCGCAGAGCTCGGTGCTCCCACCGGTGATGGAGCAACTCGCGTACGCGTCGTCGAAGGGCGCACTGCACGCGGCGATGTTCCACCTGGCGAAGGCGCTCGGTCCCCGGAGGATCCGCGTGAACACCGTGGTGCCCACGTGGATGTGGGGCCCGCCGGTGCAGATGTACGTGCAGTGGCAGGTCGCCGACCGTGGCATCACCGAAGAGGAGGCGATCGGCGAGATCACCGCCAACATGCCCCTCGGCGAGATCCCGGCCGACGAGGACGTCGCGGAGTCCGCGGTGTTCCTCTGCTCCGACCGCGCCCGCATGATCACCGGTCAGACGCTCTACGTGAACTCGGGCGAGTACATGACATGAGCAGAGCATGAGCGCGACATGATCGGGTACGGGCACCTCCTGGCCCCGGGGCGCATCGGCGCACTCGAGCTGCGCAACCGCATGGTGATGGCGCCGATGGGCGAGGACCTCGGTGACCTCGACGGCATGGTGTCCGATGCGCAGCTCGCCTACCTCGAGGCGCGCGCCCGCGGCGGCCTGGCGATGGTGATGCTCGGTTCGGTGGCGGTGTCGTTCCCCGTCGGCTGTTCGAACGCGCGCCAGACCGCGATCTCCGACGATCGTCACGTCCCTGGCTGGCAGGAGGCGGCGCGCCGGGTCCATCGGCACGGCGCCGCGCTCGGCGATGCAGCTCACGCAGACCGGTGCCAACAGCCTGCAGGACACGCTCGCCGGTCGCCCGATGTGGGTGGCGTCGGAACCAGGGCCTCCCGGGCGCGACGACCTCTACGGGATGGTCACCGCGGCCGAGGGCGCCAAGATGATGGAGCCGTTCGTCGGTCCCGACTCGAAGCTCTTCTACAAGGTGCTCGACCACGACGACATCGCGTCGGTCATCGACGACTTCGCGTCGGCCGTCGTGCGCGCGCGCGAGGCGGGCGTCGACGGTTGCGAGCTCCACGCCGGGCACGGCTACCTGATCGACGGATTCCTGTCGCGCGCCAAGAACCACCGCACCGACGAGTACGGCGGCCCGGTCGAGCACCGAGCCCGCATCCTGGTCGAGATCCTGCGGGAGATCCGGGTGCGCGTGGGCGACGACTTCGCGGTGTGGGTGCGACTGAACTCGACCGAGAACCGGCCCGACGGCGCCACCCTCGACGACTGCATCACCATCGCGCGCCTGGCCGAGGCGGCGGGCGCCGACGCGGTGCACGTGTCGGCGTACCACGATCCCGCGTCGGCGATCGGCCCGACCGAGTCGTACGCACCGCACGTGCCGGGACTGCTGATCGAGAACGCGCGCGCGGTGAAGGAGGCGATCAGCACGCCGGTGATCGCGGTGGGGCGCATCACGCCCGACGCGGCCGACGCCGCCATCGGCGACGGCGCGTTCGACTTCGTGTCGATGGCCCGCATGATCCTGGCCGAGCCGGAGCTCCCCAACCTCCTCGCGGCGGGGAAGCCCGGAGGAGATCCGGCCCTGCGTGTACCACTACCGCTGCATCGGCAACATCTTCGTGCGCGGGCAGGTGCGCTGCGCGGCGAACGGCTCGGTGGGCCGGGAGGACGAGCTGGTCGTCGGCACGAGTGCGTCGCCGCGCTCGGTGTTGGTCGTCGGCGGCGGACCCGCGGGTATGGAGGCGGCGCGGGTCGCCGCGCTCCGGGGACACTCGGTGACGTTGGTCGACGCTGCACCCCGGCTCGGCGGCCGCTGGGCGTACGCGGCCGCGACGTCATCGGTGAACGCGGAGCTCCTGCAGTGGCTGGAGCACCAGCTCGAGCTGCGCGACGTGACGGTCCGACTCGGCGAGCGCGTCGACGTCGACGCGGTGCTGGCATCGGGTGCCGACGCGGTCGTGGTCGCCACCGGCGCGCGCTGGGGCCGTCCCCCGATCCCCGGCGCGGAGCTGGCGCACGTGCACGCGGTCGACGACCTGGGCGCGTGGCTGGTCGACGGCTCCCCGGTGGCCAACGGCGAGGTTGGTGACGTGGTCGTGCTCGGCGGTGACCTTCCCGGGCTCGGCATCGCCGAGCGCGCCGCGGCCGATGGCGCGCGCGTCACCGTGCTCGAGCCGTCGGAGGTGTTCGGCCTGCACCTCGGGCTCCCCGGCCGCTGGCGGCGGGTGCACGACCTGCGGGCCGACGGCATCTGCCTCGCCGGCGGCGCCGACGTGCTGGAGATCACGCCGTCGGCGGTGCGATGGCGCGACCTCGACGGCGACCACGAGACGCCCGCGACGGCGGTGTTCACCACCCTGGATGCCGACGCCGACCCGTCGCTCGCCGACGAGCTGCGCGCTCGTGGCGTCGACGTGACCGTCATCGGCGACGCGGCCGTGGGTGCCGGCCTGCTCGAGCACGCCATGCGCACCGCCCTGGAAACCGCGGTCGAGCTCTGACGCCGTGGCGTACGACGAGGAGCTCGCCGACCGGATCCGGGAGCTCCTCGCCGGCGAGCGCGGCGTCACCGAGAAGCGGATGTTCGGCGGACTCGCCTTCCTGGTCGACGGGAAGATGGCGGTGACCGCGAGCGGCAAGGGTGGCGTGCTGGCGCGCGTCGACCCCGCGCAGACCGACCGCTTCGTGCGCGGCGCACACGTCGAACGGTTCGAGATGCGCGGCCGCCCGATGGACGGGTGGCTGCGGATCGACCCGGCCGGCGTGCGCACCACTCGTCAGCTGCGCGCCTGGGTCGATCGCGGCGTCGCGTACGTCCGGACGCTCCCCGCGAAGCGCTGACGTCAACATCGACGTACGATGCCCAGCCATGGGCCTCCGGGGGGACGCGTGCATCGTCGGCATCGCCGAGCGGCCGGCGGAGCGGAAGTTCACGGGGACGCCGACGCTCACCATCGAGCAGTGGGCCGCGCTCGCAGCCGACGCGCTCGCCGACGCCGGCATCCCGGCCGGTGACGTCGACGGCCTGGTGTGCTCGGGCGACGTGGCCGAGACGTCGCTGTTCGTCCCCGCCACCATCGCCGAGTACTGCGGCTGGTCGGTGAACTTCGCCGAGAAGATGGATCTCGGTGGGGCGACCGCGGTGGGGATGGTGTGGCGCGCCGCGGCCGCCATCGAGCTCGGCGTGTGCGACGTCGTCGTGTGCGCGACCACCGGGCAGCCCCGTCCACCGCGCCCGATCCGATGGCAGTGCCGCGGGGCTTCAACGCCCGGATGATGTTCGGCGCGTCGAGCATGGAGTGGGGGTCGCCGCAGGCGGAGTTCGACGTGCCGTACGGCAACGTCGCGCAGAACTGCGGGTACGCGATGTACGCGCAGCGCTACCACGACCTCTACGGCTGGGACGAGCGGGGCCGGGCGAAGATCGCGTCCGATCAACGCGTCAGTGCGTGCGCGAACCCGTCGGCCGTCTTCCGCGATCAGCCGATCACCGTCGACGACGTGCTCGCGTCGCGGGTCATCTCGACGCCGTTGCACCTGCTGGAGATCGTGATGCCGTGCACCGGCGGCGCCGCGTTCGTGGTGACGACCGCGGCACGCGCTCGCGACCTCGCGCACCGTCCGGTCACCATCGCCGGCTTCGGCGAGCGCCTCACCCACAAGACGCCCACGTACGCCGCCGAGATGCCCCGCACCCCGGTGCGCGACGCGGCCGCGCAGCGCGTTCGGGATGGCCGGCGTCGCGCCGGCCGACGTCGACATGGTGCAGCTGTACGACTGCTACACGATCACCGCGCTGCTGACCATCGAGGACTCCGGGTTCTGCGGTCCCGGCGAGGGGATGGCCTTCGTCGGCGAGCACGACCTCTCGTTCCGGGGTGACTTCCCGTGCAACACCCATGGCGGCCAACTCGGGATGGGACAGACCGGGTTGAGCGGCGGTACGTCGCACGTCATCGAAGGTGTCCGTCAGGTGCAGGGACGCGCGGGGGACCGCCAGCTCGCCCGCCACGACGTCGCGTACGTCACCGGCACCGGCGGCGTCATGAGCGAGCAGGCCGCGGTCGTGCTCACGGGGCGGTGACGCGTGACCGACGAGGTGCCCAAGCCGCGCCCCGAGCCGACGCCCGTGTCGCAGCCGTTCTGGGACGCGCTGCGCGACGAGCGCGTCGAGCTCCAGCGGTGCGACGACTGCGGCCGGTGGGTCTACTACCCCCGCGTCGCGCTGCCCGTCGTGCCTGTCGGACCGGCTCACGTGGACCGCGGTCGACGGCGATCGGCACCGTCTACACGTTCACCGTGGCCGAGCAGGCGACCGCGCCGCCGTTCGCCGACGAGGTGCCGCAGCTGCTCGCGGTGGTGGAGCTCACCGAGGGCGTCCGGCTCTCGACCACGCTGGTCGACGTCGACCCCGACACGATCGCGATGGGCATGCCGGTGGCGCCGGTGTTCGACCACGGCGCCGATGATGAGGATCACGACGGCATCACCCTGCTGCGCTTCCGACCGCGCGGACCTGAGCCTCGACGGGCGCGCGCCGTCCGTCGTGGGCGATGATCCCGGCATGGGATACCTCGACGACCGACTCGGACTGCAGGACAAGGTGGCGCTGATCGCCGGCGGCGGCGGCGGCCTCGGCCGCGCGGTGGCCGACGACTTCGCCCAGGCGGGCATGCACCTCGTGCTGCTCGACAAGAACGAGGAGCTGCTGACGCGCAGCGTCGCCGACATCGGCGCCGCTGCGGGTGAGGAGCCACTCGCAGCCCTGATCGACGTGCGCGACGCCGACGCGGTGAGCCGGGCGTTCGACGACGCGCTCGCCCGCTTCGGGAAGCTCGACGTGCTCGTCAACGTCGCCGGCGGCACGTTCAAGGCCGACTTCGTCGACACCAACGTGCGCGGTTGGGACGCGGTGATCCGGGCGAACTTCGGGTGGCTGCTGCACACCACGCACCTCGCAGCCAACCAGATGCGGAAGCAGGGTCACGGCGGCAGCATCATCAGCATCACGTCGATCGAGGGACACCGGGCCGCGCCCGGCTACGCGGTGTACGCGGGCATGAAGGGCGCGGTCACCAACTTCTCGCGCACGCTCGCGCTCGAGCTCGCACCCGACCGGATCCGCGTGAACACCATCGCACCCGACCAGGTGCCCACCGAGGGCATGCCGATGGAATACGACGAGCGCGGATCATCACCGCCGGCATCCCGATGGGACGCCAGGGCACCTACGAGCGACATCGGCGGTGCTGCGCTGTTCCTGGCGTCGAACCTGTCGGAGTACATCACCGGCACCACGCTGCATCCCGACGGCGGCGCGTGGGCGTCGGCGGGCTGGTGGAACTGGCCGGAGCTCGGATACGTGAACAACCCGCCCCTCACCGGGCTCGACCAGTACTCGTGACCGCGCTCGGCGCGAGCGCAGGGTCTGGCCGACCTGATCGGTGACGAGGCGGCGCGTTCGGAGGAGGACGCCACGCTCTCGCCCGTCGTGGTCGAGGCGTTCCACGACTCCGGGTTGTTCGGGCTCATGGTCCCGAAGGAGCTCGGCGGCGAGGAGGCCGACCTCCCCACGGTGGTCTCGGTGTACGAGGAGGTGTCACGCGCCGACGGCTCGGCGGGGTGGACGCTCCTCGCCAACGCGACCACGTCGGCGTTCGCGGGTGCGTACACCGGGCCGAAGGCGGTGGCCGCGATGTTCGGCGGCGACCGCATCCCGGTGGCCGCGGGACAGTTCTCGCCCCGCGGCACCGCGGTGCGTGCCGGCTGACGGCTTCGTGGTGTCGGGGCGCTACAGCTTCGGCAGCGGCAGCGCGCACTCGCCGTGGATCGGCGGTGGCGCGCTGGAGCTGCGCGACGGCGAGTTCGTGCCCGGGCCGTCGGGCATGCCGATCATCCGCGCGTACTTCGTGCCGCGCGAACGGTCGAGTTCCTCGGCAACTGGGACGTCATGGGGCTCGCGGGCACCGGCAGCTACGACTACGAGGTTCCCGAGCAGACGGTGCACGAGGACTTCACCTTCGACTTGATCGCGGCGCCGCCGCAGCGGGGCGGCCCGGTGTACCGGCTCGGCGTGCTCGGCCTCACCGCCGCGGGCCACGCGGCGTTCGCGCTCGGCGTCGGGCGCCACGGGATGGACGAGCTCACCCGCATCGTGCAGACCAAGCACCGCCTCGGCGCCGATCCGCTGCGCGACCAGCAGCTGTTCCGCCACGACTACGCGATGCACGACGCGGCCCTGCACGCGGCGCGCGCGTTCGTGTACGAGTCGTTCGCGACCGTCCAGGACGCGCTCGACGCCGGCGACGACCCCACGCCGGTGCAGCGCCAACGGCTCCGCCAGGCGACCACCTACGCGACGCGCGTCGCCACCGACGCGGTGCGGTTCGCGTACACCGCGGCCGGCACCGACGCGCTCCGTCCGGGTCGCGTTGCAGCGGTGCTTCCGCGACCTCCACGCCGCGACCCAGCACCTCGTGGTCGACAACAACACGCTCACCGAGACGACGCGCGTGCTGCTCGGGTTGGAGGCCTGACGTGCGCGACCTCGACGGCAAGGTCGCGGTGGTCACCGGCGCGGCGAGCGGGATCGGCCGCAGCCTCGCCGGACGGTTGACCGTCGAGGGCATGCACGTCGTGCTGGCCGACATCGAGCGAGATGCGCTGCGCGACGCGGTGGCCGGCATCGGTGGTGACGCCGTCGCGTTCACCACCGACGTGACGTCGATGGAGTCGGTCGAGGCGCTCGCCGCGTTCAGCCTACGACACCTTCGGTGCGGTGCACGTGCTGTGCAACAACGCCGGCGTGTTCCAGGGCGGACTGATGTGGGAGTGCAGCGACGCCGACTTCGAGTGGACGCTGCGGGTGAACGTCATGGGGATCGTGCACGGCGTGCGCGCGTTCGTGCCCCGCATGCTCGCGGCGGGCGCCGAGGGGCACGTGGTGAACACGGTGTCGATGGCCGGGCTGGCGACGACGCCGTTCAGCGGTCCCTACGACGTCTCCAAGTTCGCGGCGATGGCGGCGACGGAGTGCCTGGCCCACGACCTGGCCTCGGTGGGCGCGGCCATTCAGGGTGTCGGCGGTGTGCCCGGGCCTGGTCGACACCGGGATCAGCCGCTCGCGCCGCAACCGTCCGGCCGACCTCGACGCGCCGCAGTCGGAAGGTGGCGCCTTCGTGGAGCAGGCGCTGGCCGACGGCACCGCCGGGAGCATGTCGCCGGCGGCGGTCGCGGATCTGGTGGTCGAGGCGATCCAGGAGGAGCGCTTCCTGGTGCCCACCCGACCGAGCTACGCGCAGCAGCTCACCGACCGCACCGACGACCTCGTCGCGAGGAACCTGCCCCGCAGCCCGATCTTCGACTGACCGGCGACACCGTCAGGCTGGGTTCATGTTCCGGTGCCCGACGGTGGCCGATCGACCCCATGACGGGACACGCGAGCAAGCCTGTCTTCACCGAGGCGCAACAATCTCGTAACGAAGGGTCCGTACCGTCGTCCACCATGACCGACGTGGTGCTGGTGCGTTGGCCCGAGGAGCGGGAGCACGTCGAGCGCCTCCGGGCTTCCGGCACCCCCCGACTCCTGCTGGTCGGCACCGAGGTGGCCGCGCCGAAGCCGTTCGACGCCTTGGAGGACTGGATCCGGCTCCCGGCGGTCGAGAGCGACGTCCATGCGCGAGCGAACACGCTCGCCGCACGCGCGCGCGCCGTGCCCGGCACCGGTGAGGAAGGCGAGAGACCGAGCATCGACGACGACGGCATCCTGCGGCATCGGGGCCGGTGGATCGCGTTGTCGCGCGTCGAGCGGGCACTGACGCGAGCGCTCGTCGATCGGTTCACCGAGGTCGTCCGGCGCGACACGCTGGAGCAGGTGGCGTGGCCGAGCGGAGATTCCAGCCGCAATGCCCTCGACGTCCACATGGTGCGCCTGCGGCGTCGGCTCCTCACGGTGGGCCTCGAGGTGCGTACCGTGCGCGCCCGTGGTTACCTCCTGCAGCCACACACGGATGGGGAGCTCGGATAGATGGACGTCACCGCAGTCCTGCTCGACATCCTGATCGTGCTCGTCGCGGCCAAGGTGGCGGTGGAGATCGCCGAGCGGATCAACGTCCCGGCCGTGGTGGCCGAGATCGTGGCGGGCATGATCATCGGCCCGTCGGTGCTGAGCCTCGTCGGCTCGGAGCAGACGCTCGCGGTGCTCGGCGAGCTGGGGGTGATCCTGCTCCTGCTCGGCGTCGGCATGGAGATGGATCTCGGTGAGCTGGGCGCGGTCGGTCGCGCGGCGACGTCGGTTGCCGTCGTCGGCGTCGTCGTGCCGATGGTGGGCGGGTACGCGGTGGCGACCGCGCTCGGTCACGACAGCAACCAGTCGCTGTTCATCGGCGCCGCGCTGGCGGCCACCAGCGTCGGGATCACCGCTCGTGTGTTCAGCGACCTGAGAGCGCTCGCCACCGTCGAAGCACGCACCGTCCTCGGCGCCGCGGTCGCCGACGACGTCCTCGGCCTGGTGATCCTCACCGTCGTCGTCCGGCTGGTGTCGGAAGGCTCGGTGTCGATCGCCGACGTCGCGCTGATCGTGGCCGTGGCCATCGGCTTCCTCGTCGTCACCGCGGTCGCTCGGGTCGCGCTTCGCGCCCGGGTTGTTCCAGTTCCTCGACCGGCACGCGAAGTCGGCCGGCACGCTGGTGGCGTTGGCGTTGGCGTTCACGCTGGCGTTCGCCGAGCTCGCCGACGCCGCGAAGCTGGCGCCCATCGTCGGTGCGTTCGTCGCCGGGCTGGCGCTGTCGGGGAGCTCGGCGAAGGAACGCATCCAGCGCGAGCTCGCGCCGGTCGGCCACCTGTTCATCCCGGTCTTCTTCCTCGGCATCGGCATCGACGTCGAAGTCGGTTCGTTCGTCAAGCCCGAGGTCCTGGGCATCGCCGCCGCGCTGTTGGTGATGGCCGTGCTCGGGAAGCTCGTCGCCTCCGTCGGGGTCTTCGGGTCGCCAGGCGACAAGTGGCTCATCGGGATCGGCATGATCCCCCGCGGTGAGGTCGGGCTGATCTTCGCCACCATCGGGCTGAACGAAGGGATCCTCGGCGAGAACCTGTACGCCGCGTTGCTCCTGGTGGTGCTGGTCACGACGTTGATGACGCCGCCACTGCTCCGATGGCGGCTCGACGGCCATGCGGGCAGGACACCGGGGCCGCACCGAGGCGCCGTCGGCCAAGCCGGCGGGTGGCTGGCTGGTGGTGGACGACGGCGTGGTCGACCTCGCGGCCGATCCCCCCGCGCAGCTCGCGCTCGAGCTCGCGCTCGACGCCGCGCAGAGCGTCGCACAGGGCGCCCGGCCGGGCCCGCGCCTCCTGGCCTGGATCGGCGAGTGGAGCGAGATCCCCTTGCGGTGGACACCGGCGGTGACCAACCAGCTCTTCGCCGTGCTCACCGACGGTGACGTGCGCGGCGTGGCGCTTCCTCGACACGACCGGGGTGCTCGAGCGCGCGCTCCCGGAGCTGGCCGAGGCCGTCGATCGCCGCCGCCGGGACCCGTTCCTGCTCGACCCGTCACAGGTCCTGCGCTTCACCCTCGTCGAGCGGATCCGGGAGATCGTCGCCACCGATCCGGCTGCGGCGGCGGAGCACGCCAAGCTCCAGCACCCGGAGTGGCTGCTGCTCGCGGCGCTGATCCTCGACACCGTCGGCGAGGACTCGCCGGTCCAGCTCGCGCGGCGCATCGCGCACCGGCTCGATCTCGGCGCCGCCGCGGAGCAGCAGATCGCGCTCCTCGTGGAGGACTCGGACCTGTTGCGGGCGGCGGCGCGGAAGGTCGACGGGCTCGACGAGGAGCGCGTCGTCCCGATCGCCATCCACCTCGACAATCCCGAGCGGGCGCGGGCGCTCTACCTGCTGACGCTCGCGCTCGACGACCTCACGTCATGGGAGCGGGAACGGCTGGGCGAGCTCTTCCGCTTGGTGCGTCGACCTGCTCGAGCGCCCCGAAGTCTCCGGTCGCGACGCCCGGAACCTCCTCGAGCGCCGCCGGTCGGAAGCGATCCGCATCGCGGGAGCGAACCCGCACGTGGTCGACCGCATCGAGCACGCGCCACGCGCCTATCTGCTCAGCCAGGAGCCGCCCGACATCGCCCGGCAGGCGGCGTTCGTCGAGCCCGTGCCGGCTCGGGGCGACGCGAGCGTGTCGGTCCTCCCGTTGGAGCCAGGCCGCTGGCGCATCGAGGTGGCGGCGCGCGATCGCCCGGGTCTCCTCGCGACCATCTCCGGCCGTCCTGGCCGACTGCGGGCTGGACATCGTCGACGCCACCG
This sequence comes from uncultured Actinomycetes bacterium, assembly GCA_963835985.1. Taxonomy (GTDB): domain Bacteria; phylum Actinomycetota; class Acidimicrobiia; order IMCC26256; family DASPTH01; genus DASUAS01. Next base: position 53,684 of record CAWIHV010000007.1, read on the forward strand.
TCGCGACGTGGGCGGACGGCGCCGCGCTCGAGTCGTTCCTCGTCGCGAGCGGTACGCGAGCCGCGCCCGTCCACGCCGGACCCGGTCGCGGCTCGAAGCGCGCATCGTCGCCGCGTTCAGCGAGCCGCTGGAGTCGTTCCCGAACCCGGACGCCGACCTGCGCTTCGACGACCACGCGTCGCCGTGGTACACGATCTGCGAGGTGCGCAGCCCCGATCGACGCGGGCTGCTGCGCAGCCTCACCGCGGCCATGGCCGCGTCCGCCGCCAACGTGCACTCGGCGCGACTGGTGACGATCGACAACGCTGCCGTCGACCGGTTCGAGCTCACCGATCGCAACGGCCGCAAGCTCGACGACACAGCCAAGGCGGCGCTGCTCGACGCCGTCCGCGCCGGGGTGACCCGCAAGCGCAAGCGTTTCAGCCGCCGGGGGTGAACCCGCACGGCGTGACTGTCCGTCAGATGTACGTCATGTTCTGGATCCCTGTCGTTTACATCGCCGCTCCGCCCAAGAAATGGACGTTCCTTACGGTTCTCTGAGCCGAGGCAGAGCGGGCAACGGCGCCTGACGTCCGGTGACCATCAACGTTCCTCAGGAGGACCATGTGAAACGGACGCTACGCCGGATCGGCATCGTCGCCACGATCGCCGCGGCGCTCGTGCTGGTGACGAACGTCGCCGCCTTCGCGGTCGACCCGTCGATCGACGTCAACCCGATCAAGGGCATCACCCACACCGACCTGGGGCTCAACAACCTCTGGGTCATCCTCGGCGCGGTGCTCGTGATCTTCATGCAAGCGGGCTTCGCGCTCGTGGAGACCGGCTTCTGCCGGGCGAAGCACGCGTCGCACGTCGTGAGCTCCAACTTCGCCATCTTCGGCCTCGGCTTCGTGGCCTTCTTCCTCGTCGGCTTCCCGATCATGTTCAGCGGCTTCAGCTACGCGCCGTTCGGCATGACCGCGCCGCTGAGCACCTCGTCGCTGATCCACTTCGGTGACAGCGGCAACTGGGTGTTCCTCTGGGGCAAGAGCGGCTGGGGCCTCTCCGGGCTCGGCTACAGCGTCCCGGTCGCCGCGTTCTTCCTCTACATGGTGGCCTTCATGGACACCACGGCGACCATCCCGACCGGCTCGATGGCCGAGCGCTGGAAGTGGAAGGCGTTCGTCGGCTGGGGCCTGTTCTGCGGCGCGCTCTACTACCCGATCTTCGGCGGGTGGACCTGGGGCGGCGGCTGGCTGTCGAAGCTCGGCAACAGCTCGGACCTCGGCTTCGGCTACATCGACTTCGCCGGTTCCGGCGTCGTGCACGCCATGGGTGGCATCGCCGGCACTGGCCGGTGCGGTCGTGCTGGGTGCTCGCATCGGCAAGTTCGGGGCCGACGGCAAGCCGCGCACACTGGCGGCCCACAACATCCCGATGGCCATGCTCGGCATGTTCATCCTGCTGTTCGGGTGGTTCGGGTTCAACGCCGCATCGACCTTCGCGGCCACCGACCTCCGCTTCACCGTGGTCGCCGTGAACACCGCCATCGCGGCGGCGTTCGGTGCGACGATCGCGATGTTCTACTGCATGAAGCGGATGGGCAAGCCCGACCCCGGCATGATGGTGAACGGCATGCTCGCGGGTCTGGTGGCCATCACGGCACCGTGCGCGTTCGTGCAGCCGTGGGCGGCGGCCGTCATCGGTGCCATCGCTGCGGTGATCGTCGTCGAGTCGGTGTTCTTCTTCGAGCGCAAGGGCATCGACGACCCGGTGGGCGCCATCTCGGTCCACGGTGTCGGCGGGATCTTCGGCGTGCTCTGCGTCGGCATCTTCGCCGACGGTCGCTACGGCGCCGGTTGGAACGGGACCGTCTCGGACTCGACCAAGAACGCCAAGGGCATCACCGGCATCCTCTACGGCACGACGGCAAGCTCTTCGGCAGCGGCTCCTTCGGGAAGCTCGGCTTCGGGCAACTCGCGGCGCAGGCCATCGGGTCGTCTCGTGATCATCTTCGTGATGGGTGCGATCGTCTACGGCTTCTTCAAGCTCCAGAACGCGCTCATGAAGGGCGGCATCCGCTCGGAGGAGGCCGACGAGATCGCCGGTCTCGACCTGCCGGAGATGGGCGTGCTCGCCTACGACAACCTGCAGGTGCGCGAGCTCGACATCGTCGGTATCGAGCAGGACATCGTGATGTCCGGCGGACCGTCGCAGGAACCCACCACCGGGAGGTAGCTCACACTCGGTGCACGCGAGCGGCCGGCGGGGCGATGTCCCCGCCGGCCGCTGGCGCGTCAGCCGGTCGCTCGTGAGCCGGTCGATCGACGAGGACGCGGAGCGCGTCCTCGTCTGCGTCACCCGAGGGCGATCGCTCGATCCGGTCGACGAGGACGAACCGACGCGGGCGTCAGCGCCGGAGGCACGTGGGCCCGGCACCACGCCGCCAGCTCCGATGCATCGAGGTGGTGGCGCTCGGTCACCTGCACGACCGCGACCACGAGCTTCCCGACGCGGGGGTCGGCGATCCCGAGGACGACGCAGTCGGCGACGCTCGGATGCTTCCGCAGTCGGGCTTCGACGTCGGACGGATGGATCCGGTGCGCAGCATCCACCGAGCGCGGCTCGGCCGTCTCCACCGGACCGACGACCTGCACGTCCGGAAGCGCGGTCTCGAGCGCGGACGCGACGTCGCGGCTCAACGGCGTGTCCGACGACCGGATCGTCCTCAGGCTCGTCGGCGAGCGCCCGCCGACCGGGCGCGCGAGCAATGGTCGAGCGAACGCATCTCCGTCGATCGGTCAGGGCGACGACCTCTTCCCGCTCGACGGCCTGCCACACGAGGTGGGGATCGAATGCGGGCGAGTCGACGAACACGACCTTCCCCTTGCTGCTCAGCACTCCGAGCAGTTCCGCGAAGCCATCGCCGTGCGCGAGCGGGGCCGCGGGGAGCAGGGTGATCCCGCGATCGCCGGCCGTCGACGAAGCGTCGTGGGTGGCGATGGCGATGAGGTCGTCCGCGGTCGGGACTTCGATCTCCCAGTCGGCCGGAGGCGTCGCGGCAGCAATTCCGTGCTCGTACTGCGGCCCGATCTCGACGACCGTAGGTCGCCATCGTTTCGGGATCCGGCGGATGGCGCGTGTGCAGGGCCTGTGCCGTCGCGTGCGAGCAGACGACGACGCGGGCGTCGCTCCCGTCGACCGCCGCCGCGCAGCGTGTCGACTCCCGAATCAGGGTCCAGGCCCAGCGGCACGCCGCTGCAACTTGCGAGTGGCGAGGAACGTCTCCACGTATTCCAGCGCAGTTCGGCAGGATGATGGTGGCCTTGTCGCCCGCTCCGAGGCCGCACTCGACCTGCAGGTACCAGGCGAGAGATCGCGCCCGGGACGCGAGCTGCTGCCACGTGATGCGGCGCGCGCCCTGCACGATCACTTCGCGATCAGGCGTGGCGCGCGCGATGGCGTCGACGAGCGTGGCGAAGTTCCAGGCCGGCAAGGAGCGTGGCCCCTTCAGAGGATGGCGAGCGGGTTCACCGGGGAGCCGGTGCCGCGCGGGATCACGAGCGGCGCCACCACGAACTGGAACGCCCAGCGGTCGGCGTCGGCGCACGCGGTGGCGAGGGCCTCGAAGTCGGCGTTGTCGAGGATGGGCATGCCCATGTACGGCAGGAGTATGTGGTGCACGTGCAGCGCCATCGGCAGCCCGCGAGGGTTCGGGATGCCCTGGTCGGCAGGGGGCGCGTCCTGCATGTCCCACACCAGCATCGACGCCTCGGTGTCGTGGAGGAACTCGACGCACGACGCGTGCACGCCGGCCGCGCCACCGAAACCCGGGCGTTCACCGATGGCCGCGTAGTAGGGCCCGTGACCGCTGCGGATGAGCACCGCGTCGCCGGGCTGCGGGGTGACGCCCTGCGCGGCCGCCGCGTCGGCGAGCTCCCATCCGTGCACCGGCGCGCCGGGCGTGACGTACTCGGTGCCGCGGAGGCGGGGGATGTCGTAGAGCACGCCGCGCGTCACGATGCCCTCGCGCCAGAAGTCGATGGTGCCGCGGTGCGTGAGCGGCATGCCGTACTGGTCGAGCTGCTGGCCGTTCCAGGTGTCGTTGCCCTCCTCCACGGGGAGGTGGCACAGCGCGTCGAGATGGGTCTCGGTGAAGCCGTGGATGAAGAGCGACAGGTGGTCGCACATCGCGCCCGAGTCCTGCATCGCCACCATGTGGCGCGCCGGGTAGGGGTTGGCGGGGCCCGGCTTGGTGTCGATCGACCGGGCACACGACACGACGCGACCGTCCTGCACCAGCGCGGCGGCGGCGCGGCGCACGTCGTCGGAGATGAAGTTGAGGGTGCCGAGCTCGTCGTCGTCGCCCCAACGGCCCCAATTGGAGTAGTCGGTGCGCCAACGGTCGTACTCCTCGGCCGTCGGTGGCGTGCGATCCTGGATGCCCATGCGCAGACCGTAACCCCGCGGCTACGGTCGCCGCTCGTGACGGTCGACGCGTACGACCCGTTCTCCGTCGAGGTGATGACCGACCCCTACCCGGTGTACCACGAGCTCCGGGCCCATCACCGCGTCGTGCCGTTGCCCGAGTACGACGCGTTCGCACTCACTCGCTTCGACGACGTGTGGCGCGTGCTCACCGATCGCGAGCGGTTCTCCATCTTCGAGGGCCCGGTGTTCCATCGCGCGGCACTGCTGCAGCATCACGACGGTCCACCCGACACCACCGTCGGTCGTCCAGTACCGACGTTCTCCATGCTCGACCCGCCCGTGCACACGCAGCTGCGCCAGGCGATGCTCGGGCCGTTCCGGCCGCGCGCGGTCGCTGCCGATGGAGGACACCGTGCGGCAGTTCGCGCGCGAGCGGCTCGACGCGTTGGTCGCGGCAGGGTGACTTCGACGTGCGCCACGACTACGCGTCACCGGTGGCAGCCCAGGTTGCGGCCCTGCAGCTCGGGTTCCCGGTCGAGGACGCCGAGCTGCTCGTGGGCTGGGTCAACGCGTTCGTGGCCGCGGGAACCCGACGTCGCCGGGATCAGCGAGGCGGGTCAGGCCGCGCACGTCGAGCTGCACGACTACCTCGTCGACCTCGTCGCCGAACGGCGGGCGACCCGGGGCGACGGGCCCCGCGACCTGATCGACGACCTGTGCGACCACGCCGGCCCCCACGGGCCGCTCGACGACTCCGAGATCGCGGTGCAGCTGTCGACCCTGTTCATCGGCGGATCGGAGACGCTGCCGAAGACGGTCGCGGGTGGCGCGTACGAGCTGTGGCGCGTGCCGGCCGCACGGCGCGCGCCTGGTGGCACACCCCGACGCGGTCGCGGGCGCGTTCGAGGAGATGCTCCGCCACCAGCTGCCGTTGCAGTTCGTCGGCCGCACGTTGACCGTCGACACCGAGGTCGCGGGGGTGGAGATGCGCGCCGGTCAGCGCGTCGTGCTGTTGTTGATCTGCGCCAATCGCGACGAGCGCGAGTTCGACGACCCCGAGCGCTTCGACCCCTCGCGCATCATCGACCGCCACCTCGGGTTCGGCCACGGCGTGCACGTGTGCATCGGCGCGCACATCGCGCGCCTCGAAGGCGTCGTGCTGGTGCAGGAGCTGCTCGCACGCTGCCCCGACTACGCGGTCGTGGAGGGCGGACTGGCGCGCGAGGTGTCGGAGTTCCACGTGGGCTGGGCCCGGATGCCGATCACACCCTGAAGGCGTACGGTGATGCCATGACGCAGCTCATCATCGACGTCGACACCCACCTCACCGAGCCGCCCGACGTGTGGACCACGCGGGTGCCCGGCAAGTGGCTCGACGAGGTGCCGCACGTGGAGCGCAACGACGAGGGCCGCGACGTGTGGGTGCTCGACGGCACGCCGTTCAGCAGTCCCGGGCTCACCGCGGTGGCGGGCTGGCCGGAACCGTTCCCGGCGGGGCCGAAGACCTACGAGGAATGCCCGCGCGCGGCGTACGACGCCGACGCCCGCCTCCGCTACATGGACGAGGTGGGGATCTGGGCGCAGGTGCTCTACCCCAACGTCGCCGGGTTCGGCAGCCAGCGCTTCCTCTCCATCCGCGACGACGACCTCAAGCTGGTGTGCGTCAGCGCGTACAACGACTTCCTGCGCGACTGGGCGTCGGCCGACGCCCGTCGCCTGCTCACCGTGATGTCACTGCCGTTCTGGGACATCGACGCCACGGTGAAGGAGATCACCCGCAACCTCGACGCCGGGCACCGCGGCATCCTCTTCACCGGCGAGCCGCAGCGGTTCGGGCTGCCGTACCTCGCCGAGCCCCACTGGAACCCGTTGTGGGAGCTCGCGGAGGACGCGGGCCTGCCGGTGCACTTCCACATCGGGAGCGGCGACATGCAGTCGTCGTTCGGACCCGAGCGCATCTCCCGCTACGGCACCGCGGCCACGTACGCGTACACGTCGACCGAGATGTTCCTGAAGAACGGCCTGCAGTGCGTCGACCTCATCACCAGCGGCGTCCTCCCGCGCTATCCGACGCTGCAGTTCGTGTCGGTCGAGAGCGGCATCGGCTGGGTGCCGTTCGTGCTCGAGGCCGCCGACCACAGCTACCTCGAGGGGCGACCCGGCCGCACCAGCGAGTGGGAGCTGCTGCCGTCGGAGTACTTCGCCCGACAGGTGTACACCACCTACTGGTTCGAGTCGGTGGCGCCCACCAAGCTCCTCGGCGACATCCCCGTCGACCGCATCATGTTCGAGACCGACTTCCCCCACCCCACGTGCCTCTACGGCAACGTGCACGAGAAGATCGAGGCCAGCCTCGCCGGCGCCACCGACGAGCAGCGCCGGCGCATCCTCTGGGAGAACGCGGCCGAGCTCTACCGGGTGGACGATCCGTCCACGTCCGGTCGCTGACGAGCAGCTGACGGAGAGTTCACATTCCCGACATGCGAACGAAGCGCGGGGGAGACCAACCCTGCGTACCTTCCGGGTGCAAGACCCCTCGGGGGCAGGAACCCTGGGCGGACCTTCGAACCGGGAGACCAGCCAGCCATGAAGCTCGTGGTCGCGATCATCAAGCCGCACCAGGTCGAGGCGGTGACCAGCGCCCTCGACAACATCGAGGTGTCGGGCATGACGCTCACCGAGGTCCGGGGCCACGGCCAGCAGCGCGGTCACTCCGAGGTCTACCGGGGCGGCGAGTACAAGGTCGACTTCCTGCCCAAGGTCCGCATCGAGGTCCTGGCGGCCGACGGCCAGGCCGAGCAGGTGGCGAACACCATCGTCGACAACGCCCGCACCGGGAAGATCGGCGACGGCAAGCTCTGGATCCAGCCGGTCGACGTCGCGGTGCGCATCCGCACCGGCGAGGTCGGTGACGAAGCGGTCTGACGCAGCCCTTGGACCCAAGGCCCGCCTGGCGCGGGCTCGTCGCCGACCATGCCCTCCGCGGCCTCGCCTTCGGGGCCGCGGCCTCCGCCGCGGTCGACGACTGGCTCGTGGGCCTCCTCGGCGACGAGCCGGGCGTCGTGCTGCTCGCGGTCGGTGCCTACGGCCGACGCGAGCTGTGTCCCGCGAGCGACCTCGACCTCGTCCTGATCCACGATGGGCGCCGCGGCCGCGACGTGGGCGCGCTCGCCGATCGGCTCTGGTATCCGATCTGGGACTCGGGCTTCCGGCTCGACCACAGCGTCCGCACGCCGAACCAGGCGCGCGTCATCGCCGACGACGACCTGAAGTCCGCGCTCAGCCTGCTCGACGCGCGGGTCGTCGCCGGCGATCAGGCGATGGGCGACAAGCTGACCGGCCGGATCACCGAGGAGTGGCGCGACCGGGCGCGGAATCGGTTGCCGGCACTCGACGAGCTCGTGCAGGCGCGCCACCGCAGCATGGGGGACGTCGCGCACGCGCTCGAGCCCGATCTCAAGGACGGTCGTGGCGGGAGTCGCGACGTCGCCATCCTGCACGCGCTCTCCGTCGTGACGACCGTCGTCGCAGAGGACGAGCGACTCCTCCGTGCGAAGTCCGTGCTGTTCGACGCGCGCGTCGCGCGGCAACGGGTCGCGGCGCAGACCCCCCGACTCTTGCTGGAGCACCAGGACCAGGTCGCCGAACTGCTCGGCTTGGTCGACGCCGACGACCTCATGACGCGGGTCAGCACCGCGGCACGCACGATCGCGACGGAGTCGGACGACGCGTGGCGCTCGGTACGCGCGTGGCTGCGGGGGCCGCGAGGACGCTCGTCGGCCGCGGCAAGACCTGCCGCTGTCGCCAGGCTTGGTGCTGCGCGACGGCGAGGTCGCGCTGCTCGCCGACGCGGCGCCCGCCGACGATCCGGCGCTCGTCCTGCGCGCCGCGGCGGACGCCGCGTACCTCGGCGTCCCGATCGCGCGTCCGACGATGCGACGCTTCGACGCCGAAGTCGGCGCGGTGCAGGAGCCGTGGACCGACGACATGCGTGACGCGTTCGTCGCGTTGCTCGGCGGCGGCGACGCGATGGTGCCGATGGTGGAGCTGCTCGACGAGCACGGGCTCTTCGTGCATTTCGTCCCTGAGTGGGACCGCGTTCGCTGCAAGCCGCAGCGGAACGCGTTCCACCGCTTCACCGTCGACCGGCACCTCCTCGAAGCAGTGGCGCGTGCCGACGACGTCATCCGATCGGTGCGGCGGCCCGACCTGCTGCTGGTGGGTGCGCTGCTGCACGATCTCGGCAAGGGCACACCGGGCGACCACACCGACAACGGCGTCGTGTTCGCGGACACGGTGGCGACGCGGATGGGCTTCGACCCGGACGACGTGGCGGTCCTCGTCGATCTCGTCCGCCACCACCTCCTCCTGCCCAGCTTCGCCACCGGGCGCGATCTCGAGGACCCGGCGACGATCGCGGCAGTGGTCGACGCGGTCGGCACCGAGGACACCCTCGACCTGCTGGCTGCGCTCACGGTGGCGGATTCGATCGCCACCGGTCCCACCGCCTGGAGCGACTGGAAGGCGGGCCTGCTCACCCAGCTGGGCGAGCGCGTCCGCAACGAGCTGCGCCGGCAAGCAGGTGGCCCAGTGGCCGACTCCACGACGATCGGGCGCGACCCGCACCTCGACACCTTCGACGGCACGCTGACCGTGGAACCACGTCCCGGCGGGGTCACGCTCGTCGCACCCGACGCGCTCGGGCTGCTCGCCATCGAGGTGGCGGTGCTCGGGGTGCACGCGCAGAGCGTGCGGCGCGCTCGCACGTTCACGGTCGACGGTGTCGCCATCGGCGAGTTCGAGCTCGAACCCGAGCGCGGCCGAGAGCCCGACTGGGACAAGGTGGACGCCGACCTCCGCGCCGCGCTCGTCGACGGCAGCGCCATCCGCGAGCAGCTCGCGGCGCGGCAGCGCGCGCTACGACACGTTCTCACGGCCCACTGCCGCCAGACCTGCCGACCCGCAGGTGCTCCTCGACAACGACGCCACCGGTGTCGCGACGCTGGTGGAGGTGCGCGCGGCCGACGGCATCGGCGTGCTCGCGCGCATCACCGATGCGATCGCGGGTTGCAACGTGCGCGTCGAGCAGGCGTACGTCTCCACGCTCGGCCACGAGGTGGTCGACACCTTCTACGTGACCGCCCCCGACGGTACGAAGTTGACCGATCCGGACGTGGTGATCGGGCTCGAGACCGCACTGCTGCAGGCTCTGACCACCGCGCCCGGGGGTGCCGACCAGCTGGCGGCGAACCACGAGTCGCGCGGAGGCGGGTAGATTCTGTCGCCGGGCAGGGGCCGGGCCGACACGAGGGGCCGACACATGAGGAGCGGTCGGATGACCAGGTCGATCGGCCGGCAGGCGGGGATCCTCGCCGGCGCGCTCGCTCTCGCCGCGGCCACGATCGGAGCGATTCGGAACCCCGGCGGGTGCCGCCACCACCAACCCGTGCAAGGTGATCAAGAAGTCGGAGATCCAGCAGGCCTTCGGCGGCACCGTGAGCAGCGGCAAGAAGGGCTTCAGCACCCCGGTCAGCTCGCAGTGCGAGTTCCAGGTGGGCGCGAACGGCGACCGGCCGGTGGGCACGGTGGTGGTGCACGTGATGACCACCGGCGCCAAGGCCGCGTACACCGAGCTGAAGAAGACCGCGGCGTACGAGCCGATCGACGGCGTCCCCAACTCGCTGTGGTCCGAGAAGCTCGACGTCGTGAACCTCCTGCAGGGCAGACGTGCTCCTCGGGGTGCAGGGCGGGTTCCTGATCACCGACCCGCTGCCGATCCACTCCTACGACGACAAGACCCAGCTCACCGACCTGGCGCAGATCGGGATCAAGCGGGTCTGAGACCACCAGTCGGGAAAGGAATTGCGGTGGAGTTCGACCCGTTCGACTACGGATTCCACCGCGACCCGTACCCCACGTACGAGTGGCTGCGCGACGACGCGCCGCTGTACCACAACGAGCGCATGGACTTCTGGGCGCTCTCGCGCTTCGACGACGTCCTGAACGGTCTGCACGACCCGTCGACGTACACGTCGACCGGCGGGGTGGCGATCGAGCACACCGACGCCGCGATCAAGTCGATGATCGAGCTGGACCCACCCGACCACACGCAGATGCGCAAGCTGATCGCGCGCCGCTTCACCCCGCGCCGCATCGCCGAGCTCGAGCCGCGCATCCGCGAGTGGACGAACGCGTTGCTCGATCGACTCGACGGTCGCGACGAGTTCGACGTCGTGCACGAGTTCACCGCGCGGCTGCCGACGACCGTCGTCGGCACCATGCTCGGCATCCCCGCCGACCGTCATGACGACGCCCGGCAGTGGACCGACGACCTGCTCACCCGGGAGCCGGGGAACCCGGTGCCGCCACCGGCGGCGGCGGAGGGCGCGATGCAGATCGCGGTGCTCGCCCACCAGCTCGCGGCGGCGCGTCGTGAGCATCCGGCCGACGACATCCTCAGCACGCTGGTCGAGGCGGAGATCGACGGGGCGCCGCTGACCGATCAGCAGGTCATCGGCTTCTGCCTGCTCCTGATCACCGGCGGCCACGAGACCACCTCGAAGCTGATCGCCAACGGGATCCGCCTCTTCGCCAGCCACCCCGACCAGCGCGACCTCGCCATGGCCGGCCCCGACGGCATGGCCCGGCGCGGTGGAGGAGCTGCTGCGCTACACCAGCCCCACGCAGTACATGGCTCGCACCACGACCCGCCCGGTCGCGCTGCACGGCGTCGAGATGCCCGCAGGGGCGAAGGTGCTGCTGCTGCTCGGCTCGGGCAACCGTGACCCGCGCGAGTTCGACCGCCCCGACGACTTCGACATCACGCGCGCCAACCCGCGCATCCTCGCCTTCGGGCACGGCGCGCACGTGTGCCTCGGGGCCGCCGTCGCCCGACTCGAGACGCGCATCGCGCTCGAGGAGTTCCTCGCCCGGTACCCGCGCTACTCCGTCGACGAGGACGCGATCGAGTTCCTGCACTCCGGCAACGTGCAGGGCCCCACCAGCGTCCCGGTGGCCTGTGGCTGATCCGATCCAAGCCGACCTCGTCCAAGGGCTGGTCGACCGCCAGGCCATCGCCGACGTCGTGCTGCGCTACTGCCGGGGCATCGACCGCCTCGACCTCGAGCTCGTGCGCGACTGCTACCACGCCGATGCCACCGACGAGCACGGCACGTTCACCGGCACGCGCGACGAGTACGTCGAGTGGGTGGCTGGCGTGCTCACGCGCTTCACGGGCACGATGCACGTCGTGGCCAACCAGCTCATCGAGTTCGATCGTGCGACGGCGACACCGACACCGCGCACTGCGAGACCTACGGCGTCGCGTACCACTGGGGTGATCCACCCGACGATCACCGCCGCAACTTCACCACCGGCTTCCGCTACGTCGACCGCTTCGCGCGGCGCGACGGCGAGTGGCGCATCGCCGGGCGGGTCGCGGTGCGCGAGTGGACGCACGTCGTCCCCGCCGAGCAGCAGTGGCTGATCCCACCCGAACGCGACGGCCGCCGCGGCCGCCGCGATCGGACGGATGCTGTCTATGAGTGACTTCGTCGGAGCTGCCCGGCGTCGCGGTGGTCACCGGTGGGAGCGGCGGTCTGGGCGCGGCCGTGTGCCGGATGCTCGGCGAGCGGGGGAGCGACGTCGCCGTCTTCTACCGGAGCAACGAGGACGCGGCCCAGGCCGTCGCCACCGACATCGAGGGGCACGGCCGGCGGGCGACGACGTGCGCGGTCGACCTGCTCGACGCCACCGCCACCGCCGACGCGATCGACGACGTCGCCGCGCGAGCTCGGCGGGGTGCACACGCTGGTGCACGCGTCGGGGCCGCTGGTGCGCCAGCTCCACGTGAGCCGGGTCGAGCCGGCGTCGTTCCGCGAGCACCTCGAGCAGGAGGTGATGGCCTTCTACGACGTCGTGCACCCGGCGCTGCCGCACCTCCGCGCCGCGCGGGGGAGCATCGTCGCGGTCACCAGCGCCGGTGCCCGTCGCCACCCCGGCGCGCGACGCGTTGTCGGTCGGTCCCAAGGGCACGATCGAGGCGCTGGTGCGCGCGCTCGCGGTCGAGGAGGGTCGCTTCGGCGTGCGCGCCAACTGCGTCGGTCCGGGCATGCTCACCGACGGGATGGCGGTGCGCCTGCGCGAGTCGGGCGACCTCGACGACGCCGCCCTCGAGGCGGCCCGGGCCAACATCCCCATGCGCACCTTCGGCACCGCGGTCGACCTGGCCGAGGCGGTGTGCTTCCTCGCGTCACCGCGCGCCGGGTACATCACCGGCCAGTACCTCGACGTCGACGGCGGGTACGGAGTCTGACCTCTTCAATCGTCCTTGAGGGCGACCGCGTTGGGGGTGACGTTCATCTTGGGCTCGTACTCGGCGACCTCGAGGTCGCGGGCACCCCGGTCGAACTTCTCTCGCAGCTCACCCCGGCACGAGGTGCACAACCCGTAGAAGCGCATGGGCTCCTCGCGGTGGCACCGCATGCATTCCATGGTCTCGGGAGTGAGGTCGACGACGTCCACGCGGTGACGCTCCGGTCTGCGGTCGGGGTGCGGCCCGAGAGCATGCCGCGCTCGGAGCCGCGAGTGGCGGACCACCCTCCGCCCACTCCCTAGGGTGTCCGACGTGCAGCAGGACGATCTCGTCGCGGACTACCTCGCGGCGCGCGAGCCGCATGACCGTGACGTCCTGACCCCGGCCGACGCCGCCGGTGCGGTGGCCGCCGTGCTCGCACTGGCGCGGGATCGGGATGCTGGCGCCCGCATCGTGAAGGTGGGCAACCCCAGCCGCGCGGTCGACGGCTGGGAATCGCCCCACACCATCGTCGACGTCGTGAGCGACGACGCGCCGTTCCTCGTCGACAGCGTGAGCTCCGCGCTGGCACGCCACGGCTACGACATCCACCTCGTGTTCCGCTCGCAGCTCGACTCGCCTCGTGCAACATCGTGCTTGCACCTCGAGATCGACCGGGAGACCGATCCGAACGTGCTCGACGCGCTGCGCGACGAGATCGCGAGCGTCGTCGACGACGTGTTCGCAGCCGTGGGCGACTGGGGCGCGCTCCGCAGCTGCCGTCATCGAGTTCGCCGACGGGTTGCGCGGCGTCACCCCCGACCGGCGTCCCTCCCGAGGAGACGGCCGAGGTCGCGACGTACCTCGACTGGTTGGCCGACGACCACTTCACGTTCGTGGGTGCCGTGAGGGTCGACGCGTCCGGCGCGGCGGTGCCCGGGTCGGAGCTGGGCGTCGCCCGTCGACGACCGCTGTTCGATCTCGACGAGTCCGATCGCACACCCACCGGTCTCCTCACGCTCACCCGAGCGAAGGGCGCGATCCACCGTCCACCGCGACGTGCCGCTCGATGCCGTCACCGTGCGCCGCCTCGATGCCGGCGGGGCCGTCGACGGCGAGCTGCGGGTGCTCGGGCTCTACACCGCCAACGTCTTCAGCGACAGCGTCGAGCACATTCCCGTGGTCCGCCGGAAGGTCGCCCAGGTGGTCCAGCGATCGGGGTTCGCGCCCCATGGTCACGACGGTCGCACGCTGCAGCACGTGCTCGCGACCTATCCACGCGACGAACTGTTCCGTCTCTCCACCGACGAGCTCGCCGATCTGACGATGGCGATGGTCGGCATGGGGTTGCGGCGCCGGGTGCGCCTGTTCGTGAGCCGTGACCTGCGTCGGGTGCTTCGTGTCGTGCCTGGTGTTCCTGCCGCGCGACCGTTACACGACACCCGTCCGCAGGCAGGTGGTCGACACGCTGTGCGCGGCGTTCGGTGGGGAGTCGGCCGACTTCACCGTGCTCGTCACCGAGGAGTTGATGGCGCGCCTGCACGTCGTGGTGGCAACTCCGGACGGCACTCCCGAGGTCGACGCTCACGCTCTCGAAGCACAGCTCGCGGCTGTCGTCCGCGACTGGGTCGACGATCTGCACGACGCGTTCGTCGACGCGCTTGGCGAGGAAGCGGGCGTCGACCGGTACCGCATGTGGCGCAACGCGTTCCCGCCCGCGTACCAGGCCGAGGTGTCGGCGTCGGACGCGGTCCGTGACGTGGCCGTCCTCGAGCGCCTCGATCCCGCGGGCGACCTGCAGCTGCGGCTCGAGCCGCCCCGGGACGACGCGGTCGCCCGCATCAAGCTGTACCGCGCCGGTGGTGCGCTGGTGCTGTCCGACGTGATGCCGCTGCTCGAGCACCTCGGGGTGACCGTCGTCGGTGAGCACCCGTACGACGTCGCCGGGCCCAGCGGTCCGCGGGGGATCTACTCCTTCGGCATCGTGGCCGGTGGCGGCGACCCCCTGGTCGATCCCGCGACGCAGGCGCGCGTCGCCGAGGTCTTCCTCGGCGTGTGGGCGGGCACGGTCGAGAACGACGGGCTGAACCGGCTGGTGCTGCACGCGGGACTCGAGGTGCGCGACGTGGTGATCGTGCGGGCGCTGTGCCAGTACCTGCGCCAGGCCGGCGTGCACTTCACCGACAGCTACCTCGCCGACACGTTGCACGACAACGGCGAAGTCGTGCGGATGCTCATGGCGAGGTTCCACGCCCGCCTGGACCCGGCGCACGCAGGTGACGACGCGCTGCGAAGCGAAGCTCGACGAAGAGCTCGGGAGAGCCATCGACGCGGTCGAGAGCCTCGACGCCGATCGCATCCTCCGTGCGCTGTGGCAGCTGGTGCTGGCCACGGTGCGGACGAACGCGTACCGGCGTGAGGCGCACCTCGCGTGCAAGTTCGACCCGACCGCGCTCGACTTCCTGCCGAAGCCGTACCCGCAGCACGAGATCTGGGTGGCGTCGCCGTTGGTCGAGGGCGTGCATCTCCGCGCCGGCGACATCGCCCGCGGGGGGATCCGCTGGTCCGACCGGCGCGAAGACTTCCGCACCGAGGTCCTCGGGCTGATGAAGGCGCAGACGGTGAAGAACGCGGTGATCGTGCCGGTGGGCGCCAAGGGCGGGTTCTACGTCAAGCGGGGTGACGTCGAAGGCGGCGTACCAGACCTTCATCCGGGGCCTGCTCGAGCTCACCGACAACCGCATCGACGGTGAGGTGGTCGTCACCGCCCGACGTGGTGCGCCGCGACGGCGACGACCCGTACCTCGTGGTCGCCGCCGACAAGGGCACGGGTGCGTTCTCCGACGTCGCCAATGCCCTTGCGGCCGAGTACGGGTACTGGCTCGGCGACGCGTTCGCGTCGGGCGGCTCCGCCGGGTTCGACCACAAGGAGATGGGCATCACGTCGCGCGGCGCGTGGCTGTCGGTCAAAGCGCACTTCCGCGCCCTCGACGTCGACGCCGACACCGCCCGCCTCACCGTCGTCGGCATCGGTGACATGTCGGGTGACGTGTTCGGCAACGGGCTCCTCCGTTCGCCGCACGTGCAACTGGTCGCAGCGTTCGACCACCGTCACGTGTTCGTCGACCCCGATCCCGATCCGGCGGCGTCGTTCGCCGAGCGGCAGCGTCTCTTCGGGCTCCCCACCTCCTCGTGGGCCGACTACGACCCCGCGGTGCTGTCGCCGGGTGGCGGTGTGTACCCGCGCGCGGCGAAGGCGGTCGACCTGTCCCCCGCGGCTCGGCGCGTCCTCGGCGTCGGCGACGGCGACGGCGCGATGACCCCCGACGAACTGGTGAGCGCGATCCTGCGCGCACCCGTCGACCTGCTGTGGAACGGCGGGATCGGGACCTTCGTGAAGGCGTCGACCGAAGCCGAACGTCGACGTCGGTGACCGCAGCAACGACGCGGTGCGCGTCGATGCCGGCACGCTGCGCTGCCGGGTCGTCGCCGAAGGCGGCAACCTCGGGTTCACGCAACGAGCGCGCGGGTGGAGTACGCGCTGGCGGGCGGGCGCATCAACACCGACGCCATCGACAACTCGGCGGGTGTCGACACGTCCGACCACGAGGTGAACATCAAGATCCTGCTGCAACGTGCGATCGCGAGCGGCTCACTCGCCGCGGGTGCCCGCGAGCCGCTGTTGGTCGAGATGACCGACGCAGTCGCGCGACCTGGTGTTGGCCGACAACGAGGCGCAGGCGAACGCGCTCGAGATCGCGTCGGTCGAAGCGCCCGATCTGGTGGGTGTGCACGCGCGCCAGATGGAACGGCTCGAGCAGACCGCCGGTCTCGACCGCGAGCTGGAATCGCTCCCGAGTGCGAAGACGCTGCAGGAGCGCCACGCGGCCGGCCAGGGCCTGACGTCGCCCGAGCTCGCAGTGCTGCTCGCGTACACCAAGCTCGAGCTGCAACGGGCGCTGGTCGCGTCCGACGTCCCCGACGATCCGTACCTCGCCGCCGACTTCGTCGCGTACTTCCCGCCGTCGTTGCGGACCGGGTTCGACGACGCGCTCGGCGTCGCACCCTCTCCGGCGCGAGATCGTGGCGACGGTCGTCGCCAACGCGGTCGTCAACCGCGCCGGGATCAGCTTCCTGTCCCGGCTGTGCGACGAGACCGGATTGTCGTTGCCGGTGCTGGCGCGAGCCCACGTGATCGCCCGCGACGTGTTCGACGTGCGCCGACACCTGGACCGCGATCGACGCCCTCGACCTCATGGTCCCAGCGGCAGTGCAGGACGAGATGTTCCTGCTCGTCCGCCGGTTGGTGGAGCGTTCAGCCCGCTGGCTGGTGCGGAACGCCGAGCCACTCGCCCTCGGTCCGACCGTCGCTCGGTTCGAAGCCGGCGTGCGCGCCGTCACCGGTGCGCTGCCCGACCTCGTCGTGGGCGCGGTCGCCGACGCGGTGGCGACGGCGACGGCCCGCTTCACCGATGCGGGCGTCGCGCCCGACCTGGCCCGCCAGGTGGCCGCGAGCGATGCCGCGCTCGTCGCGCTGCCCGCGGTCGCGCTCTCCCTCGAACACGACGTCGACGCCCGCGTCGTCGCCCGGGTCCAGTTCCTGCTCGAAGACCGTCTCGGGCTCGATCGGCTGCGCGCCCGCATCGCCGCGTTGCCCCGCGCCGACCGGTGGCAGACCGAAGCCCGCGCCGCGCTCAGGGACGACTTCTACGAGTCGCAGCACGCGCTCACCGACGCGGTCCTGAGCGACACCGACGCCGCGGCCGCAGCCGAGGTGCGGGTCGACACCTGGCTGGCCGAGCACGACGTGCCCGTGGGCCGCTACCGCGAGCTCGTGCACGACGCCGGGCGGGCCGACGCCGCCGACCTCGCCGCGCTCGCCGTCGTCCGCCGCGCGCTCAGAGACCTCGCGGCGATCTGAGGGTCGTGAGCTTCCTGATCCGGTGCGCGGTCAACGCGGCGCGGGCGGCGTTGGAACCGCAGGCGCCGTGGACGCCGCCGCCGGGGTGGGCCGAGGCCGACGCCAGGTAGAGCCCGCGGATGGGGGTCTCGGCCCGGCCGAGCCCGGGGATCGGGCGGAACACCGCCTGCTGTGACAGGGCGGTGGTGCCTCCGCCGAGCGCGCCCCCGGCCAGGTTGGCGTTGATCGCTTCCAACGCGGGCGGGCTGAGGAGGTGCCGACCGGTGACCAGGGCGCGGAAGCCCGGCGCGTGCTTCTCGATCTCGGCCTCGACGCGTTCGGCGAACGCGTCGACCTCGGCGGCATCCCATTTGCCGGTGAGGTCGCCGCCGGCGTCGCCGCGGACGCGCAGCGGGACGTGGGTGTACGCCCACACCGTCTCGGTGCCGGCGGGGGAGCGGGTCGGGTCGGCCTTGTTCATCTGCCCGACCAGCACGAAGGGCTTCGCCGGGATCCGGTCCTGCGCGAGGTCGGCCGCGACCTGGGTGAAGCCGTCCATGCCGTCGCACACGTGCACCGTGCCCGCGTGCGTCGCGGCCTCGGTGCGCCAGGGGATCGGTCCCGAGAGCGCCCAGTCGACCTTGAACGTGGCCGGGTCGTACTGGAACCGGTCGAGGTCGGCGACCACCCGCGCCGGCAGGTGCGCCTCGCCCACCAGCTCGCGGTACAGCGCGGGCGCACCGACGTCGGCGAGCACGCCGCGGGGCGCGCTGATCGTCTCGCCGTCGGCGAGCACGACCGCCACCGCGCGCCGATCGCGCACCTCGATCCGCGTCACCGGTGCGTTGCACCGGACGATCCCGCCCCGCTCGGTCAGGCGCCGCACCAGCGCCGCGGTGAGCTGGCCCGCCCCACCCTCGGGCACGGGGAAGCCGAACTCCTGCCCGAGGCCCGTGAGCATCCAGCCGAGGAAGCCCCCGGGAGGGACGTCGGGTCCGAGGTCGGCGTGCATGGTGTTGCCGGTGAGCAGCAAGGCCGCGCCCTCACCTTCGAACTGCTCCTGGCTCATCCGCCGCACCGAGAGCAGGGCGAGCCGGGTGAACTCCAGGAGGCCGCGCGGCCCCAACTTCGCCGCGAGCTGCATGCCACCCTTCACCGGCGGCATCGGCGACGTCAGCGACTCGAGCAGCGGACCGCTCACCCGGCGGAAGTTCGCGTCGAACTCGCGCCACGCGTCACCGTCACCGGGGGCGAACTCGTCGAGCGATGCCGCGGTCACGTCGACGTCGGTCGACAGCGCCGCGCACCGGCCGTCGGGCGTGGGGTGCGCGAGCACGAGCGGCGCGTGCCGCCACCGAAGCCCGTAGGTGGTGAGGTCGAGGCGGCGCATGACCGGCGACGACAACCCCAGGGGGTAGAAGGCGCTGCAGAGGTCGTGCACGAACCCGGGATGGGTGAGCTCGGCGCTGCGCACCGCGCCCCCGGGGTCCGGCTGCGCCTCCAGCACGAGCACGCGCCAGCCGGCGTCGGCGAGCAGGTTGGCGGCGACCAGGCCGTTGGGACCCGCCCCGATCACGACCGCGTCGACGTCAGCCACCGATTGACGGTACTCCACACCCCTGGGCGCTTCCGGGCTCCGGCGTCGCCCCACCCACCGGGCATGATCCAGTGGTGACGACGCCACCCTCTCCGTCGAGCTCGTCCGGGCCCGGCCCCGCGTTCGCGCTGACGGGCGTGCACCTCGTCGAGCAGGGCTCGGTGGTGTTGCACGACCTCGACTGGACCGTCCGCGCCGACGAGCGCTGGGTGGTGCTCGGCCCGAACGGCTCCGGGAAGACGTCGATCCTGCGCTTGCTGTCCTTCGTCCGGGGCCCGTCGCGAGGGACGGTGACGGTGCTGGGCGACACCTACGGTGCCGTCGACGTTCGCCGCGCCCGCCGGCGCATCGGTCTGGCGAGCAGCGCGGTGCTCCAGCAGCTCCGGCCCTCGCTCAGCGCACACGACGCGGTGCTCACCGGATCCGACGCCGCGCTCGAGACGTGGTGGTCGAACTACGACGACGCCCAGCACGCCCGAGCCGACGAGCTGCTCGAGCTCGTGGGGTGCGCCGGGCACTCGGGCCAGGAGCTGGGCACGCTCTCGGAGGGCGAACGGAAGCGGGTGCTCGTGGCCCGGGTGCTCATGGCGGACCCCGAGCTCCTCCTGTTCGACGAGCCGTGCGCCGGCCTGGACCTGGGCGGGCGGGAGGCGATGGTCGCGGTCCTCGGCGACCTCTCCCGTGACGGCGGCCGCCCGCTGGTGATGGTCACCCACCACCTGGAGGAGATCCCGGCGGGCATCACCCATGCGCTGCTGCTGCGGCACGGGACGGTGGTGACGGCGGGACCCCTCGCCGAGACCCTCACCTCCGCCGCCGTCTCCGAGGCCTTCGGGATCACCGTGACCGTGAACGGCACCGGCAGTCGGTGGTTCGCCCGAATCGGGGACTAGCGGACGGTAGAGGCGTACAAGTACTGTTCGTGAGGTATCTCCCCCTCCCTGATGCCCAGGCCGCGACTACCTGCCGGTAGCGTTCTCGCCGGGACGTACCACCCGTGGACAGGCCGG
The DNA here is from genome assembly GCA_963835985.1 of uncultured Actinomycetes bacterium. Taxonomy (GTDB): domain Bacteria; phylum Actinomycetota; class Acidimicrobiia; order IMCC26256; family DASPTH01; genus DASUAS01. The sequence goes on from CAWIHV010000007.1 coordinate 73,894, forward strand.
GCGGCTCACTTCCCTCCCCCAAACCAGAAAACCTGCTTCGCGCGCGCGCGAACAGGTCCCGACACAGAAAGGAGAACCACATGCGCAAGCGCGTACTGCTGATCGCAGCACCGCTGCTCGTCGTGGCGATCGCGACGAGCGTTGCCGTCGCGTCCCCGTCCAGCGCCGAGCACTCACGTGGTTCGAGACTCGACAAGCTCCATGCGGAGCGGCCGATCGCCGCTTCTGCAAGTAACGCCGACTTCCGCGTCACCGACGCAGGATTCCAGAAGGCGGCGATTGAGATCCAGGACTACATCCGAAGCCAGCAAGTGAACGACTACCTGCAAGCGCTCACCGCGCAAGCCGTCGGTGAGTACATCGCCTCTGTACAAGCAGCGGAGGCCGCGCCGGCCGCAGCACCCCAGCGGGTGAGCTCGGCCGTTTCCTACAGCTCCAACCCCGGAGACTTCCTGAGCTGTGTTCGCAACCGCGAGAGCGGTGGCAACTACGGCGTCTACAACTCCGGTGGATCCGGTGCGGCTGGTGCCTACCAGTTCCTGCCGGGGACGTGGAATTCGATCGCGTCGTCCAGCGGTCGTGGCGACCTCGTCGGGGTCGACCCGGCGCAGGCTGCACCGGCCGACCAGGACGCAATGGCGCAGGCGCTCTACACGCAGCAGGGTGCCGCCCCGTGGGGCGGCGGGTGTTGACGTTTCACTGATCTGGCGCGGGCGGCTGCGGCCGTCCGGCGATCACACGAGGGCCCGGCCGAATCCATCGGCCGGGCCTTTGTCTTTCCCGTGGTTCGCTCCGGGGGAAGGAAGCTTCGAGGGGACCGGTAGCGTTCTGCTGGCGATGACCGTGCCGGAACCGTCTCCCGAGCTCTCTCCCGACACTGCGTTCGGCGCGTTCAGCGACCACGGGCCCTGGGTCCTCGATCTCGACGCGATCCCGTGGCAGTGGGACATCGACCGCATCCGTCGCGGGACGCGCCGCGAGGTGCCGCGCCTGCTCGCGTCGGGCCGGCTGCCACCGCTCGGTCGGCTCTCCCGCACGCTGATGGAGATCGGCGGCGCGCTCGGTGGGTGGCTGGTGTTCGAGTGGCGCCGACCGTCGTCGCGCGCCGGGATCTCGCGGCGGCTGCGACTGGCCTTCGAACGGCTCGGTTCGAGTTACGTCAAGCTCGGCCAGATCATCTCCGGCGGCGAAGGCCTCTTCCCCGACGAGCTGGTCACCGAGTTCAAGCTCCTCCGCGACCAGGTGCCCCCCGAGTCGTTCGCCGACGTGCGAGCGGTGGTCGAGATCGACCTCGGCGGGTCGCTCGAGGAGCTCTTCGAGTGGTTCGACGAGACGCCCATCGCCGCCGCCTCCATCGCCCAGGTGCACGCCGCCCGGCTGCGCACGGGGGAGGAGGTGGTGGTCAAGGTGCAGCGCCCTCAGGTGGCGCAACGCTTCCGTGACGACATCGCCGCCCTCTCGTGGCTGGCACCCCGCCTGGTGGGCCGGATCCCCGTCGCCGCGCTCGCGAACCCGCCGGCGCTGGTCGAGCTCTTCGCCGAGACGGTCATCGAGGAGCTCGACTTCCGGCTCGAGGCGCAGAACATGCTCGACATCGCGCGCGTGCTCGCCGACACCGAACAGCGCGGCATCATCGTGCCCCGGCCCCATCCGACGTTGGTCAGCCGGCGGGTGCTCGTGATGGAGCGGCTCGACGGCTTCGCCTTCGACGACGTCGAGTCGATGCACGCAGCCGGGATCGACACGCACGCCCTACTCCAGGCCGGGCTCATCGCTTCGCTCGAGGGCGCCATGATCTACGGCGTCTTCCACGGCGACCTGCACGGCGGCAACCTGGTGGTGCAACCCGACGGCCGCACCGCGCTGTTCGACTTCGGCATGACCGGGCGACTCTCGGAGTTGCAACGGGTCGCCTTCATGCGCCTGCTGATGTTCGGCACGACGGGTGACCAGCAGGGTCAGCTGGTCGCGCTGCGCGACCTCGGCGCCTTCCCACCCGACGTCGACCTCGAGGCCCTCGCGCGCGATCTCGACCTCGACGGTCCGGTGAAGGATCCGAGTCAGATGTCGGCCGACGCACTGCTGGCCGAGATGCGCGAGGTCACGAAGAAGCTCCTCGGCTACGGGGCGCGCGTCCCCAAGGAGCTCATGCTGTTCGTGAAGAACACCATGTTCCTCAACAGCGCCACCGCGATCCTCGCCCCCGATCTCGACATGCTCCAGCAGATGATGGCGATCTACACGTACTTCGCCGAGACGCACGGCGAACGCATCCTGCGGGAGGTCGGCATCGACGCCAGCCAGGCTGCCCCTGATCCCGACGCGATGAAGGCTGCACTGCTCGTCGACTCCGACACCGACACGCTCACGTTCCGCGACCTGCAGGAGCGGCGCGACGAGGTGCGCCGCAAGCTGCAGCGCCAGCGTGAACGCCGGCGGCGTCGCGCGCCGTGGCGGGGTCCGAAACCGGAGCACCTTCCGAAGGGCCGCTGAGCGATGCCCGAGCTCCCGCAGATGCAGGCGTTGGCCGAGCGCCTCGGTGACGCCCTCACCGGCAAGGTGCTGGAGGGCGTCGAGCCGCTGGGGTTCTCCGCGCTGAAGACCGTGGTCCCTGCGCCCGAGTCGTTGATCGGACGCCCGGTCGAGCGCGTCGACCGGCGGGCCAAATACGTGATCCTCGACTTCGGCGAGTCGGGTCGCATCCTGCTCCACCTCTCGCAGGCCGGTCGCCTCGACCTCGAGGATCCGCCGAAGAAGACGCGGGCCAAGGGTTCGGTGGTGCGGCTGCGCTTCGCCGACGCGCCCGCGGTCCTGGTGCGTGAGTACGGCCACGAGCGCAAGGCGGCGTGGTGGGTGCTGGCGCCGGATGACGACGGACCGCTCGAACGCCTCGGGCCCGAACCCGACTCGGAGGAGTTCGCGGAGATCATCCTCCACGGAGTCGACGGCCGGCGGGTGCACACCTTGCTGCGCGACCAGCGCACCGTGTCGGGCGTCGGGCGGGGTTACGCCGACGACGCGCTCTGGCGCGCCCAGCTCTCGCCGTACGCGTCGTTGAAGTCGCTCGACGACGACCAGCGGGCGCGTCTGCTCGACGGCGTGCGTGGCGTCATGGCCGATGGCCTGGAGCGCGAACGCGGTCGCACGGGTGGTTTGTCGCAGCCGAAGCTGGGCGAGCACTTCGAGGTGCACGCGCGCGCTACGGCTCACCGTGCCCGCGCTGCGGCGAGACGCTGCGCCGCGTCAGCTACGAGTCACACGAGGTCACGTACTGCCCGCACTGCCAGACCGGTGACAAGGTGCTCGCCGACCGCCGCATGTCCCGCCTGGTCAAGTAGCCCTCCCTCCCCCCTCCGAACATCTCAAGGTTCGCGTGCACATGCGACAGGCAAACTTGAGATGTTCGTGACCGGGCAGGCGGTCACCAGCCGCGGGTGCCGGGGCCGCCCTTGAACGGGCCGGCGACGGTCGACGTGATCCAGCCGCCGTAGAAGCCCCCCGGTTGCGGGACGACGCGCTCGCCGTCGACGAAGCATTCGTCCATCCGGCCGGCGTAGAACGCGACGTGGTCGCGGAGGGGCGCGAACGCGGCGCTGGGGGTCGCGTAGGCCCAGGCTGCGTCGGCCTCGACGCGATCGCCGACCTCCACGGTGAAGTAGTGCGCCCGACCCTTCCACTCGCAGAACGACCCGCCCGCGCTCGGCACGAGGACGCCGGGCGCCACGTCGTCGGGCGGGAAGTAGTAGTTGGGCGGATGGCTGGTCTCGAGCACGCGGTACGCGCGGGTGGTGTCGGCGATGGTCACGCCACCGTGCACCACGACCAGGTGCGACGACGTCGCCTCGAGCCGCGGCGGCCGCGGGTAGTCCCACGCCGACTCCTGTCCCGGCCCGACGGGATCGGGTTCCGGGCGCGTCGAGAACACGGGTCGACAGTAGGTCCCCCTACGATGATCGCCCGATGTCTCTCGTCTTCGGCTCGATCCCCAGCCCGGCCGACGGCAACCTCGGGCCGTTCCACATGTACGGCATCATCCTCGCCGTCGGGGTCCTGGTGGCCGTGTTCGTCGCCGAGCAGCGGTGGCGTCGGCGCGGCTATCCCAAGGACGGGATCTACGACATCGCGTTCTGGGTCGTGATCTGGGGTGTGATCGGAGCCCGCCTCTATCACGTCGTCACCGACTACCAGCTCTTCGAGGACGACCCGCTGCGCGCGTTCCAGATCTGGCGAGGTGGCCTCGGCATCTGGGGCGCGGTCATCGGTGGCGCGATCGCGGTGATCGTGATCACGTACCGCCGCAAACTCCCCACCCTCGTCGTGATGGACTGCATGGCGCCGGGCATCGTGCTCGCGCAGGCGATCGGACGGTGGGGCAACTACTTCAACCAGGAGTTGTTCGGGAAGCCCACGTCGCTGCCGTGGGGACTCGAGATCGCGGTCCAGCACCGTCCCGCGGGCTACGCGCAGTACTCGACCTTCCAGCCCACGTTCCTCTACGAGTCGCTCGCCTGCCTCGCCATCGCCGGCATCCTCCTGCTCGTCGAGCACCGAGCGCGCCTCAAGTTCGGCCAGACGTTCGCGCTCTACGTCGCGCTCTACACCTTCGCCCGGTTCTTCTTCGAGAACATGCGCATCGACCCCGCGCACGAGATCGCGGGCATGCGGATCAACGCCTGGGTGTCGATCCTCGTCTTCTTGTTCGGGATCGCGTGGTTCGTGTGGCTCGGGCGCCACGAACCAGCCCAGCGGCGTCCCGGTGAGACCGAATCGTCCGCCATGACCCCGTCCGGGGCCGACGGGGTGTCCTAAGGTTTCCCAGTCCGTAGCCCCCACGGAAGTAGCACGCATGACGGAGACGCTCACCCCACCGTCCCTCGACGTGGCCGCCCGGGCCATCGAGGCGTCGAAGATCTACGGCAGCGGCGAGGCCGAGGTCAAAGCCCTCGACGCGATCAGCGTGGAGTTCCAGACCAGCCGGCTCACCGCGATCATGGGCCCGTCGGGATCGGGCAAGTCGACGCTCCTGCACTGCCTGGCCGGTCTCGACCGCCTCACCTCGGGCCAGATCTTCTTGGGCGATGTCGACATCAGCCGGGCCAGTGAGAAGGAGCTCACGCTCATCCGGCGCGACAAGCTCGGGTTCATCTTCCAGGCCTACAACCTGATCCCCACGCTCAACGCGCTCGAGAACATGACCCTGCCGATGTCGCTGGCCGGGAAGAAGCCCGACGCCGCGTGGCTCGACACCATCGTCGGCACCGTCCGGCTGAAGGACCGCCTCACCCACCGGCCGGCCGAGCTCTCCGGTGGTCAGCAGCAGCGCGTCGCCGTCGGGCGCGCGCTGCTCAGCAAGCCGTCGATCATCTTCGCCGACGAGCCCACCGGCAACCTCGACTCGCGCTCGGGCGCCGAGATCCTGACCTTCATGCGCAAGGCCGTCGACGACCTGGGCCAGACGATCGTGATGGTGACCCACGACCCGATCGCGGCGGGGTACGCCGACCGCGTGGTGTTCCTCGCCGACGGCGCCATCGTCGACGAGCTGCAGTCGCCGACGGCCGACACGGTGCTCGACAAGATGAAGAGCCTGGGCGCCTGACCCCATGTGGAAGGTCACGCTCAAGGGGATCTGGAGCAAGAAGGTTCGCTTTCTGCTGACCGGCGTCGCGGTGATGCTCGGGGTCGCGTTCGTGTCCGGCACGTTCGTGCTCACCGAGACGATCTCCAACACCTTCAACGGCCTGTTCAACGACATCTACCAGCACACCGACGCGGTCGTACGGGCCAAGGAGGAGTTCAGCGGTCAGGGCTTCGGCAACGAGGGCCGCGGCACCGTGAGCGCCGACCTCTTGCCGACCGTACGCGGTGCCGATGGTGTCGATGCCGCCGACGGCACGGTGCAGGGCCTGGCGATCATCGTCGACAAGAACGGTGACGCGCTGGGGAGCAACGGACAGGGTGCCCCCACCCTCGGCTTCAGCTACATCCACGACCGCGACCTGAGCACGATCCATGTGGTCGAGGGTCGCGGTCCACGCCGCGCCCGACGAGGTCGTGATCGACAAGGGCAGCGCCGACGACGCCGGGTACAAGGTCGGCGACACGGTGCCCGTCATCACGAAGGCCGGGCGCAACGACTACACGCTCTCGGGCATCGTGAAGTTCGGGAGCACCAACAGCCTGCTCGGCGCGACCATCGCCGCCTTCCAGCCCGCCACCGCGACGCGCCTCCTCGGCACGCCCGGGCAGTTCCAGGCGATCGACGTGAAGGCGGCCGGGGGCGTCAGCCAGAACGAGGTGGTCGCCAACATCCGCACCGCGCTGAAGTCGGAGCCTGGTACCAAGAACATCGAGGTGATCAGCGGCAAGGACATCACCGCCGAGAGCCAGAGCAACCTGAAGGACAACCTCTCGTTCTTCAACACGTTCCTGCTGATCTTCGGGGTCGTCGCGCTGCTCGTCGGCTCGTTCATCATCTTCAACACCTTCTCGATCGTCGTGGCGCAGCGCAGCCGCGAGCTCGCGCTCCTGCGCGCCATCGGTGCCGGGCAACGTCAGGTGCTGGGTTCGGTGCTGTTCGAGGCCGTCCTCGTCGGCCTGGTGGCGTCGACGGTCGGGTTCGTCGCCGGCATCGGCCTCGCGATCGGGCTCAAGGCGCTGCTCGGCGCGCTCGGTCTCGACATCCCCGCCAGCACCATCGTCGTCCCCGCGGCCGCGTTCATCTGGTCGTACGTGCTCGGCATGATCGTCACCGTGGTCGCCGCCATCGCCCCGGCGCTGCGGGCGGCACGCATTCCTCCGATCGCGGCGATGCGCGACTCGAGCATCGACCGCTCGAGCACGTCGCCGCGGCGCGCGGTCTTCGGCATCGTGATCACGTTGATCGGCGTCGCGTTCCTGCTGCTCGGCCTGTTCGGCGACAGCGGCCTGCTCTACGTGGGCCTGGGCATGGCGGTCGTGTTCCTCGGCGTGGCCGTCCTCGGCCCGATGATCTCGGCTCCCATCAGCGGGGCGCTCGGCATACCCGATCCAGAAGTTCAAGGGCGTCACCGGCGTGATCGCACGCGAGAACGCGATGCGCAACCCCAAGCGCACGTCGGCCACTGCGGCCGCGCTCATGATCGGGGTCGCGTTGGTGGGTCTCATCACCGTGTTCGCGGCGTCGGCGCGCACGTCGGTGAATGCCGCCATCGACCGTTCGATGAAGGCCGACTACGTGATCACGTCGCCCGGCTTCGGGCAGGGTTCCATCCCGCTCGAGGCGCAACGCTCGCTCGCCGAGCTGCCCGAGGTCACGTCGGCGTCGGGCATTCGCAGCGGTCAAGCGAAGATCGACGGCTCCGTCACCCAGATCATCGCCGCCGACCCCGCCAAGATCGATTCCCTGTTCGACCTCGAACCCAAGCAGGGCAAGATCAGCGAGCTCAGCGCGAACGGCATCGCGGTGCTCGACAGCACCGCCAGCGACAACGGATGGAAGCTGGGCCAGAAAGTCCCGATCACGTTCGCGCAGACGGGCACGCAGCAGTTCACCGTGGAGTCGATCTACACGCAGTCGGGATTCACCAACTACGTGATCACGATCGACGCCTACGAGCAGAACTTCACCGACCAGCTCGACTTCCAGGTGTACGTGAGCACGAAAGGTGGCGTCACCCCCGAGAACACGGCCGCGGTCAAGCAGGTGATGCACCAGTACCCCGGTCCGAAGGTCGAGACGCGCGACGAGTACAAGGCCACGCAGGCCGCGCAGATCAACCAGTTCCTCAACCTGGTCTACGTGCTGCTGTTCTTCGCGATCGTGATCGCGCTGTTCGGCATCGCCAACACCCTCGGTCTGTCGATCATCGAGCGTCGCCACGAGCTCGGATTGCTGCGCGCGGTCGGCATGACGCGCCGTCAGCTGCGCTCGAGCGTGCGCTGGGAGTCGGTGATCATCGCCTTGCTCGGCACCGTGCTCGGTCTGGTGATCGGCGTGGTGTTCGCGTGGGCGATGGTGAAGGCGCTCGCCGACCAGGGCATCGACAAGTTCTCGATCGCGCCGGCGCAGCTCCTGCTCATCGTGATCCTGGCCGCGCTGTTCGGCGTCCTCGCCGCCGCGTGGCCGGCGCGCCGGGCGGCCAAGCTCGACGTGCTGGCCTCGATCAGCACCTGACGCCACACCGGCGACGCGACACAGGGGTGACGCGGCTTTTTACCGAATCTTGGCGCGCAACTGGTGCCCGACTGCACCCCGAGGGCGTAGGTTCTCCACCAGCACGAGGCGCGATCCCCACCGCACAGGGACACCGCGATCCTCGGCGAACGACACGCCCCGGCCGGCGTCGCCCTTTCCGCCGGACCGAGGGTGTCCCCACACAGCGAACGCCCGCCCGGACGCCCCTCCGGGCGGGCCTTCTCTTTGCGGGCTCTCTTTGCGGCCTGCGTAGTCTTCGCCGCATGCCCGCCTACGAGACGATCGACCTCGACGTGCGCGACGGCGTCGCCCACCTCACGCTCAACCGGCCCGACGCCGCCAACGGCATCGACCTGGCGCTGGCCCAGGACCTCCTGGACGCCACCCTCGCGGTCGCGGCCGATCCCGGGGCCCGGGTCGTGCTGCTGTCGGGCGCGGGCAAGATGTTCTGCGGCGGTGGTGACCTCAAGGGCTTCGCCGGTCGCGACGACCTCCCCACCCACCTCCGGGAGATCCTCGGCGCCGCTCCACGCGGCGATCACCAACCTGGTGCGCGGCGACGCGCCGGTCGTCGCCGCGGTGCAGGGGAGCGCGGCGGGCGCAGGCATGGGCCTCGTCGGCGCGTCGGACCTGGTGGTGGCGGGCGAGTCCGCCAAGTTCGTCATGGCCTACACCGGCGTGGGCCTCGCGCCCGACGGCTCGTCGAGCTGGTTCCTGCCCCGCATGGTCGGGCTGCGCCGGGCCCTGGAGCTCACGCTCACCAACCGGGTGCTCTCGGCGGCGGAGGCGCTCGACTGGGGGTTGATCACCCAGGTCGTGCCCGACGACGAGCTCGCCGACACGGCCGGTGCCCTCGCCGCGAAGGTGGCGAGCGGGGCCGCACCAGCGCTGGCGCGTGCGAAGCGTCTTCTCCACACCAGCCTGGAGGAGACGCTCGAGTCGCACCTGGCCCGCGAGGCCGAGGCGATCTCGAGCGCGTCGGGGACGCCCGAGGGCATCGAAGGGGTGGCCGCGTTCGTCGAGAAGCGCAAGCCGGTGTTCAATCCCGACTGATCTGCTCCGGGAGAGCGCGGCGTCCTTCTCGCGCACGGTGGCGTCGAGCGCGGCACGGTGGTCGTCGAGCTTCGCCCGGAGCGAGTCGTCGTGCGCGCCGAGGATGCGCACCGCGAGCAACCCTGCGTTGCGCGCCTTGCCCACGCCCACCGTCGCGACCGGGATGCCGTCGGGCATCTGCACGATCGACAGCAACGAGTCGAGACCGTCGAGGTGCTGCAGCGGGACCGGGACACCGATCACGGGCAGCGACGTCATCGACGCGGTCATGCCCGGCAGGTGCGCGGCGCCACCCGCGCCGGCGATGATCACGCGCAGGCCGCGGTCGGCGGCGGTGCGCGCGTACTCGTACATCACCTCGGGCGTGCGGTGCGCCGAGACGACGCGCACCTCGTGCGCGACGCCGAACTCGGTGAGCACGTCGAGCGCGCCCTGCATGGTGGGCAGGTCGGAGTCGCTGCCCATGATCACGCCGACGAGCGGAGTGTCGGTGCCGGCCACCGCCCGACCTTATCTGTCGCTCAGCGGCCCGACGCGGCCTTCGCGCTCTCCTCGGCGAGGTCGGACTCGTACATCCGCCGCACGAGCCCCTGGAAATCGACCTTGGGCTCCCAGCCGAGACGCTCGCGCGCCTTCGACGCGTCGCCCATGAGCAGGTCGACCTCGGCCGGTCGCTCGAAGCGCGCGTCCTGCTTCACGAAGCGCGTCCAGTCGTCGTAGCCCGCGCACGCGAACGCCTCGTCGAGGAACTCGCGGATGGTGTGCGTCTCGCCGGTGGCGATCACGTAGTCGTCGGGCTCGTCCTGCTGGAGCATGAGCCACATCGCCTCGACGTAGTCGCCGGCGAAGCCCCAGTCGCGGGCGGAGTCGAGGTTGCCGAGCGTGATCGAGTCCTGCAGCCCGAGCTTGATGCGCGCCAGCGAGTTGGTGATCTTGCGCGTGACGAACTCGAGCCCGCGCTTCTCGATCTCGTGGTTGAACAGGATGCCCGACGACGCGTGGATCCCGTACGCCTCGCGGTAGTTCACGGTCATGTGGTGACCGAACACCTTGGCGACGCCGTAGGGCGAGCGCGGGTGGAACGCGGTGAGCTCGGTCTGGGGTGTCTCGCGCACCTTGCCGAACATCTCCGACGACGAAGCCTGGTAGAAGCGGATCGGGTTGGCTTCCGACGCCACCGACGATGCGCACCGCCTCGAGCATGCGCAACACGCCGAGACCGGTGATCTCCGACGTGAGCTCGGCCTGCGTGAACGACAGGTGCACGAAGGACATCGCGCCGAGGTTGTAGACCTCGTCGGGTTGCACGCGCTCGACGACCGCGATGAGCGACGACAGGTCGCGCAGGTCGCCGTCGACCAGCTCCAGCTGCGGGGTCTCGTGCAGCACCATCTCGGCCTTGGGGTTGTTCTGCCCCCGGATGAGGCCGAACACCTGGTAGCCCTTGCTGGCCAGCAGGCTGGCGAGGTAGCGGCCGTCCTGGCCGGTGATGCCGGTGACGAGCGCGCGCTTCACGCGTGCACCTCCGCCGCGTCGACGTGGTTCCAGCCCGGTTCGAGCTGGAGCAGGAACTCGGCGCAGCGGGCCTCCTCGTCGGCCTCGCCGATCTCGCCGGCCCGCTGGCGCAGGCCGTCGAGCGCGCGGAGGAACCCGCGGTTGGTCTCGTGCTCCCAGCGCACGTAGCCCGAGCCGCGCCAGCCCGACTGCCGGAGTCGGTCGAGGCCGCGGTGGTAGCCGACCCGCGCGCACGCGTAGCCCTCCACCGGAGTCGCGGGCGAGTTGTCCGAGTCGCGCCCAGCCGTCGAGGAAGCGTGGCCAGCGGGCGACCACCGCCGACACCGCGTCGCGCCGCTCGGATGCCGGACGGGCGAGGGCGGCCGCGAGCGCGGCGAGCGCCTCGGCCGGTTCGGGGTCGAGCACGGTCTGCGGCAGACCGGACGAGAAGGAGATGGGCTGGTCGCTCACGGGGAGGAGGTTAGGGGGTGCGCCGGTAGAATTCGGAGGAGTGACCGACGCTCCGCCTCCTGCCCCCACCACTCCCGCCACGCCCCGCTCCCGACGGCGCGGCCGCGCACCCGCAACCGACCCGGCTGGTGCTGATCCGGCACGCGGTCACCGCCCAGACCGGCCCCATGCTCTCGGGCCGCACGCCCGGCATCGACCTCTCCGACACGGGTGCGCGAGCAGGCGGAGGCGCTCGGTGAGCGGCTGGCCAAGCTGCCCATCTCGATCGTGTACGCGAGCCCGATCGAGCGCACCACCCAGACCGCGGCCGCGGTCGCGAAGCACCACGGGCTCGAGGTGCAGGCGCTGCCCGGCGTGCTCGAGGCCGACTACGGCGAGTGGACCGGCGGCAAGCTCGCCGACCTCGCCAAGACCGACCTCTGGAAGACCGTGCAGCGCGCGCCGTCGCGCGCCCGCTTCCCCGGGGGCGAGTCGCTGCTCGGAGATGCAGTCGCGGATGGTGGTCGCGCTCGAAGAGGTGGTGGCGCGCCACCGGGGTGAGCTGGTGGTGGTCGTGTCGCACGCCGACCCCATCAAGGCGGCGATCGCGCACTACACGGGCGTGCACCTCGACCTGTTCCAGCGCATCGTCGTGTCGCCGGCGTCGGTGACCGTGTTCGAGCTCGGTGAGCACGGTGCGGCGATGCTCAAGTGCAACGACACCGGCTCGCTCGACGAGCTCCTCCCGCCGGAGCCGAAGGCCGACGAGGCCGACGCGGTGCAGGAGGCGGAGCGCGAGGAGTCGGTGTCGTGAGCGCGGAGATCATCGAGCTCGACGACGTCGACGGTCTGGGCGCGGGCGCGGTCGGACAACCCGGCCAGCGGGCGTTCTACATCCAGGCCCGCACCGAGCACACCCAGCTCACCGTCCTGGTCGAGAAGGAGCAGGTCGACCTGCTGTCGACCGAGGCGGTCGCGTTCCTCGACAAGATCGCCGACAAGTACCCCGAGCTGCCGTTCGACCTCCCGTCGACGCAGAGCTCGCTGCGCGAACCCACGGTGCCGCTGTTCCGGGCTCGGTTGATCGGCCTCGGCTTCGATCCCGAGCGCGAGCTCGTGCTGATCGAGCTGCGCGAACGGTCGGAGGAAGAAGACGAGGAAGCCGACGACGATGACGACGAGGGCTACGTCGCGCGCATCTACGCGACCCGGGCACAGGTGCGGGCCATGGCCGCACGTGGGGCCGAAGCCGTCGCCGGTGGTCGCCCGCCGTGTCCGCTCTGCGAGCAGCCGATGGATCCGTCCGGGCACCGGTGTCCTCGCTGGAACTGACCCCCGACGAGCTGCGCGAGGCGCTGGAGACCGCCGACCTCGAGGTCGTCGGCCGCATGCGCTATTCGTCGAACGCGACCTTCCTGGTCGAGGCGAAGGTCGACGGCGTGGAGCTGGCCGCGATCTACAAGCCGCGCCGCGGTGAACGACCGCTCTGGGACTTCCCGCAGGGCACGCTGTGCCAGCGTGAGGTCGCGGCGTACGAGCTGTCCGACGCGCTCGGATGGGACATCGTGCCGCTCACCGTGCTGCGCGACGGCCCACTCGGCGTCGGCGCGGTGCAGCGCTACGTCGATCACGATCCCGACGAGCACTTCTTCACCTTCCGCGACGACCACGAGGCGCGCTTCCGCGAGTTCGCGTTGTTCGACGTGCTCGCCAACAACACCGACCGCAAGGGCGGTCACTGCCTGCACGACCAGGCCAACGACCTGATCGTCGGGATCGACCACGGCCTCTGCTTCCACGAGGAGTACAAGCTGCGCACCGTCATCTGGGAGTACGCGGGCGAGCGACTCACCGCCGAAGCGACCGACGACGTGTGCCGGGTCGTCGCCGAGCTCCACCAAGGTCCGCTGCACGAACGCCTCGCGCCGTTGCTCGACGACGACGAGCTCGACGCGGTCGACCGCCGCGCCCAGGTGCTCCTCACCCGGGGCCTGCCCCTCCCCGGCGACTGGCACAGCACCCCCTGGCCGCTGGTCTGACCACCACCCAGCGTTTTGGCGCCCCTACGCCGTGACATACACGGAACTGCGGCGCCGAAGCGAGAAGAGGGCGGTTACTTGCGCTTGTAGACGTCGATGTCGTCGATGGTGACGACGTACTTGTACTGGGTGTCGACGATGTGCTCGAGGCGGGGGAAGTCGGAGATCGGGTAGTACTGCGCGCCGCGCACCTTGGCCGGTGACGTGTCGACGAAGTACTTGGGCGGATGCGCGGTGAAGTCCGCGTAGAAGTCCTCCCACGCGGTCTCGGTGTCGTCGCCGGTGTTGGCGTCGGCAGGCGGGCGGCCCGGGTAGTTGCCGGTGAGGAACGGCGTGGTGAGGAAGCGCGTCGCGGGTCGACGGCCCGACGCCCAGTAGATCTCGGGCACGCTGCCCCACACGTAGATGGGGTCGTCGGGGTTGGTGGTGGTGGCGAGGTAGCGCGACACCGACTCGTAATTCGGCTCCTGCACTCCCGGATGGAAGAAGTAACCGGCGGCCGAGAACAGGACGCCGATCACCAGCGCGAACGCGACCCCGCGCCGGGCCCAGACACGGCTGCCGCGTGACAACGCACCCGCGGCCAGCAAGGCGAGCGGCGGGATCAGCTGCATGTAGTAGTGACCGAAGAAGCGCAGGCCGACGGCCACCGACACCGCCGCCGACAGCGCCCAGAGCCACAGGTCGGTGTCGCGCTGGCCGTCGAGCGCGACGAGTTTGCGGTCCTTCCACGCGCTCGGGATCTTCCAGAGGAGCGGAAGGTTGCACAGCATCCACATGCCGGTCATGAAGAGGAACAGGGTCAGCACGACCGTGGTCATCGTCTTCATGCCGACGTAGGAGCCGTTGCCCAGCACCGTCCAGTAGAGGAGCTGCGAGGGACCCATGGCGAGCGCGACCAGCGCGGTCGGAATGGTGAAGCCGGCGAACACCTCGGCGATGCCGCGCTTCCCGCGTTTGCGCGCGATGAGGTAGACGACGGGCAACAGCGTGGCTGCGCCGGTCTGCTTGGCGAGCGTCGCGGCGGCGATCGCGACCCCCGCGAGGAAGCCGCGTCCGCGTCGCGCGAAGAGGATCGCCGCCGTCATCGACGGCAGCATGAACACCTCGAAGTTCGCAGCCTGCCCGTCCTGCGGCATGAACGTGATCATCGCGACGACGAACAGGATCCCTGCGATCCATCCCGCGCGCGCGCCGTAGCGACGTCGGGCCTCGATTGCGAGCAGGAGCGCGGTGAGCGCCACCGCGAGCATCGCCACGACGCGCACCGACCACAGCGCGGTGGTCTCGAAGAACGTGAACGTGGCCGCGTACACGTACGGCACGATCGGTGGCTTGCGGTCGATGGCGTCCTGGTAGAGCTCGCCCCCGTCGTTGAGCACGTGGGCCTGCGTGGCGAGGAAGGTCTCGTCGGAGTTGAACACCGGCGTGAAGAACGCCGGCATGCGCAGCACGAACGTCAGCGCCAGCAGCACGAGGAAGATGCGCACGAGCTCGCGGCGCTCGATGCGGCGCTCCGGGCGCGCCGGTGCGGCCGACGTGGGTACGTCGGCGACCAGGACTCCGGGGGCGGACGTCCGGGGGCGCGGGAGGGCAGATCCATCGACATGGAGAACCTCCATTGTGCCCCGTCCGGTTCCCCTTCCCACGTCTGAAGCCACCAGGGGTTGCGCGAAGCAGGGCGAGCGGGTAACCCCAGACCGGCGGGGGATCGAACGAAGCAAGGGGGAAGCCAGCCATGGACGCCTGGATCTGGATCGTCATCGCCGTCGTGGTGGTGTTGCTGATCGTCGCCGCCGTTGCGGCGGCCGCGAGCCGTCGCCGTCGCCACCACCTGCAGGATCGCTTCGGCTCCGAGTACGACCGCACCCTCGAGACTGCCGACCGGCGCCGAGACGCCGAACGCGACCTCCGCGACCGCGAAGCGCGTCACGACGAGCTCGAGCTGCAGCCCGCTGAGCGACGCGTCGCGCCAGCGCTACACCGAGCAGTGGCAGGACATGCAGGCCGGCTTCGTCGACCGCCCACAGGTTGCGGTGGCCGACGCCGACCGGCTCATCACCGACCTCATGCGCGAGCGGGGCTACCCGGTCGACGACTTCGACACGCGGAGCGAGCTCGTGTCGGTCGACCACCCCGACGTGGTGGAGAACTACCGCACTGCGCACGGCATCGCGGTCAAGACGGTCGAGGGCAGGACGTCCACCGAAGACCTGCGTCAAGCAGTGATCTCGTACCGCGCGCTGTTCGAGGAGATGCTGGTCGACGACAACGTCAACCACCACTGACCCACACGAGCCAGCTCGGGTCGGTTACACCGGCTCGAGCTGGTTCTCGTGGTAGCGGTCGCGGCAGAGCGATCGTTGCAACTTGCCCGACGACGTCTTGGGCAGGCTGCCCGGCCGCACCAGCACGACCTCGACCGGTGGCACGCCCACTGCGTCGCACACCTTGGTGACGACGGAGTCGTGCACCTCGTGCAGGTCGTCGGTCTTGGTCTCGGCGACCACCACGATCGACTCGCGTCCTCGCTTGCGGTCGCTGCCGAACGCGATCACGTTGCCCGCGCGCACGCCGTCGACGGACGCGGCGGCGCGTTCGACGTCCTCCGGGAACACGTTGCGGCCACCGACGATGATCACGTCCTTCTGGCGACCGCACACCACGAGCTGGCCGTCGACGAGGTAGGCGAGGTCGCCGGTGCGCAGCCAGCCGTCGTCGAAGGTGGCCGTCGTCGCCTCCTGGTTGCGGTAGTAGCCGGGTGTGACCGAAGGGCTGCGCAGCTCCAGCTCGCCCACTTCTCGCTCGCCGCGGAGCGCGCCGGTGGCGGGATCCACGATGCGCAGCTCGAACCCCTCGAGGGGACGGCCGAGCTTGGCGAGTCGCCGCACCGACGCCGGCGCCGCGTCGTCGGCGGCGGGCACCGCGACGCGATCGTGTTCGAGCGAGTGCCGGTCGACCGCGTCGACGGTCATGCCCTCACCGACGGCGGGGAAGGTGACCGCGAGCGTGGCCTCGGCCATGCCGAACACCGGGTACGCCGCGTGCGGGTCGAAGCCGAAGGGCGCGGCCGCGGCGCAGAACGACTCGACCGCGTTCGGATCGACGGTCTCGGCGCCGTTGAGCGCCAACCGCCAGCTCGACAGGTCGAGCGCCCCGGCGCGTCGCAGCGCGCGGGCCGCGAGTGCATAGGAGAAGTTGGGACCGGCGGTGATGGTGCCGCGGTACTCCGAGATCCACTCCAGCCAGCACGCCGGGCGGGCGAGGAAGTCCTGCGGCGCGCCGAGCACGAGCTCGAAGCCGTGGAGCATCGGCGCCATGAGCAGCCCGATGAGGCCCATGTCGTGGTAGAGCGGCAGCCACGACACCGCGGTGTCGGCGTGGGTGATCTGCGCGGCGGCGAGGATGGCGTCGATGTTCGCTCCGACGCAGCGGTCGGGGAGCATCACGCCCTTCGGGGCCGCGGTCGAGCCGCTGGTGAACTGCAGGATCGCGAGCCGCTCCGGATCGTCGACCGGCCGGTCCCACGCCGCCGCGCCGATCTCGGCTCCTTCGGCGGCGAGCTCGTCGAGCAGCACCAGCGCCGCGTGCTCAGGGGGCGGCTCGAGGAACGGCGCGAGGTCGCGGTCGACCACGACGAGCGCGGCGTCGGCATTCGCGATGCGCACTCGGGTCTGTTCGACGAATTCCTCGATCGAGCCCAACCGCATCGGGAGCGGCAGCGCGACCACGGTGCCGCCGGCGAGGTAGACGGCCTGGATGGTGGTCACCAGCGCGCGCGAGGTGGGACCGAGCACCCCGACGTGCACGCCGGCACCGACCCCGCGGGCCTGGAGCGCAGCGGCCATGCCCCGGGCGTCCTCGTGGAGCCGAGCCCACTCGACCCGGTCGGCGGGACCGGCGTCGCCCGCCGCGGAACCCACGAAGGTGATGGCCCGGGTCCCCTCGGCGGCGGTCTGGAGGCGCGAGACGACAGAGAGCATCACGCCTCCGACTCTCGCGCCATCGTCAGCGTTACTCCCCAGTAGCGCCCCAGGTGTCCCAGTAGGTGATGCCCTCGACCGGCGGCCGTGCGGCGGGCTTGAAGTCGTCGCCGGTGAAGTAGGCCGTCGGGATCAGCGCCACCTGGGTCATGCCGTCGGGGATCCCCAGCAGCTCCGCGGTCGTCGGCCTCGTTGGCGAGGTGGAGCGTGGTCCACGCGGTGCCGAGACCCCGGGACCGCGCCGCGAGCATGAAGCTCCACGCCGCCGGGAGGATCGCGCCGTAGAAGCTCGCGGCCGCGAACGGCTCGGGGTTCTCGAGCCGTCCCTCGACGCACGGGATCACGTGCACGGGGACCCGGTCGAGGATGTTGAGCAGGTAGACGGCGGATTGGTACACCCGCTGGGTCTGTGGATCGGCGGCCGCCTCGGCCTGCGATTCCAGGTACGGACGGGCCATGCCGTCGTAGAGCTCCTTGAGCCGCACCCGCTTGTCGGGGTCGGTGACCACCATCCAGTGCCAGTTCTGCGCGTTGCCCGGGGTCGGTGACTGCACCGCGAGGCGCAGGCACTCGAGCAACACCTCACGCTCGACCGGCCGCTCCAGGTCGAGGCGCTTGCGGACCGCGCGTGTGGTGGCGAGCAGGTGGTCGGTGACGGCGGTGTCCATGGGGTAGTCGGCCATCGCGGCAGTCTCGCAGAGACGCCTCGGATGGTCGACTGCGCTCCGCCCATCGCCGGACCCGCGCGGTCGCAAGCAGGCTCCGCTCCGTCTCTCAGGGCGCGAGCGCCGCCGCCGGGTCCTGGAAGAACCGGGAGCGGGGGAGCACGGCGTCGGCACCGTCGCGGGTCGCCTGCTCCAGCAGCGCGGCGTCGACGTGGGGTCCGAAGGCCACGATCCGGGCGTCGGGCGCGGCGGCGCGCACCGCCGACACGAGCGCGGCGTCACGCGCCAGGTCGATCACCACCACGTCGGCGTCCACGCACGCCGGTCGCGTCGCGGCGCGAACTCGACGCGGTCGAGCGCGCCGTTGATCCGGGACCGATCCATCAGGTCGCTCGTGATCGCGACGATCCTCATGACGATTCCTCCTCCGAATGTCGGTGACCGGACCGCGCAGCAGCACCCGCAACACGATCATGCCGAGCACCGCGGCGAGCGCCGACGCGCGCCAGGACGCCGATCTTGGCGTCGTCGATCACCTCGCCCCGGAACGCGAGGTCGGTGATGAACAACGACACGGTGAAGCCGATACCGGCGAGCACGGCGATTCCTGCAACGTGGTGCAGACCGAGGCCTCCGGGGAGCGCACCGAGCCGCGTGCGCACCGCGAGCGCCGACACGCCCAGGATGCCGACGAACTTGCCCACGACCAGCCCGGCAACGATCCCGATCGTCACCCGGCTCGACAACGCATGGTCGATCGCGTCACCGCTGAGCACCACGCCCGCGTTGGCGAGGGCGAAGATCGGCACGATCACGAAGCTCGACAGCGGGTGCAGCGTGCCCTCGAGTCGTTCGAGCACGGGGACGCCGCGCCGCGGGTCGCGCCGGGGTGAGCAGCCCGAGCACGACGCCCGCCAACGTCGGTTCCACCCCGGCTTCGTGGAGACACCACCACAGCGCGATCGCCGGGATCACGTAGGCGACGGGACGGTCGATCTGCAGGCGCGACATGACGACGACGAGGAAGGCGACGAGGAGCGCGCCGCCGAGCCACCACCCGTCGAGCCCGCCGAGTAGAAGATCGCGATCACCAGGATCGCGCCGATGTCGTCGACGATCGCCAGCGTGAGCAGGAACAGCTTCAGGCTCGACGGCACGCGTGGAGCCGAGCAACGCGAGCACACCGACCGCGAACGCGATGTCGGTCGCCATCGGGATCGCCCAGCCGTCGAGGCCACCGCTCCCGACGTTGATCGCGACGAACACGAGTGCGGGTACGACCATCCCGCCGAGCGCGGCGATCGCCGGCAGCGCCGCGCGTTGCTGGTCGCGCAGCTCGCCGACCACGAGCTCGCGCTTGATCTCGAGCCCCACCACGAAGAAGAACACGGCCATGAGCGCGTCGTTCACCCAGTGCACCAACGACTCGGTGATGGCGAGGTCGCCGGGACCGATGGTGAGCTGGCGGTGCCACCAGCTCGCGTACCCCGCGGTGTCGGCGTTCGCCCACACCAGCGCACCCGCCGCCGCCAGCAGCAGGATGATGCCGCTGGCCGCCTCCAGCGACACGAAGTCGCTGCCGATCGGCGGCGCGGCCTTGCCGAGGACCGGAACGCGGATGTGGCGGCGTGGAGCCAGCGCTACGTGCTCGCGGGAGTCGGGAGGAGGCGCGGCGCGTCGATCGCGAACTCGGGCCACCGCTTGCGCGACTTGGCCGAGAGCTTGTGCATCAACGCGATCGCGCCCGGGTCGTCGTCGCCGGGCCGGGTCTCGATCCAACCGTCGCGCACCAGGCCGTCCATGAGCTCACGGCCGACGTCGGTGCGCACGATGGTGAGCGTCCAGTCGTTGAACGCACCGATGCCGCCGGTGGAGATGTCGGCGTGCTCGGCCGCGAAGTCGGGGCACATCTTGCAACCCTCGCGCGTCCAGGCGTGGCACTCCTTCAGCGGGATCTCGTGGTAGTCGCCGTTGTTCATCCAGATCTGGAAGACGCCCTTGATGTTCATCTTCTTCATGTCGGCCTTCTTCAGGCCGTACTTGGCCTCGAAGAGCTCTTCGAAGATGGCGTCGTCGAACGTCTTCGAGCACAGGAGCCCGATGTTCAGCGCGAGCCGGCGCGCGACCTTGCCCGCCTTGCGTTGCTTCATCACCGGCGGGACCGACGACTGGCAGCTCATGCCGACCAGCGCGATGCGCTCGGCACCCGACTCGATGGCGTCGGTGTAGGCGAGCGTGTTGGCGGAGTACGTGTACCGGCTCCCGGCCGAGGCGATGATCTCCTCGCGAGTGCGGGCGACGCCGGGGATGGCCTTCCAGGTGGTGCCGTCACCCTCCAGGTAGCTCACCGAGCGCGGCGTCGATCATGTCGTGCTCGAGCGCGTAGACGAGGATGGCCGAGACCAGTCCGCCGTCCTGGCCGACCTCGGCGAGGACAGGATCGGTGGCGCGGGCGAGCACGATGTCCTTGTAGACGCCCGACGGCTCTTCGTTGGTGCGGACCCGGCCGAACATGAACTCGTCGATCTCGGGCTCCCAGGCGCGAAAGCGCGGGCAGGCGCGGGTGCACGAGGTGCAGCTCTTCTCACCATGGCTGCAGTTCTCGGGGCCCCACCCCTCCTCGAGCTGGAACGGCTTGTAGACACCGTCGGTGTCGCGGTAGCCGAGCACGTCGTGCGGGCACGCGATGACGCACCCGGCGCACCCGGTGCACAGCCCCGACATGACGACCTCCGAGTAGAGGTGCTTCCAACTGAGCTTCTCGGGCGGCATGGTGCCGAGTCTGGCACAGCGGCGGTCGGAGGTCCCCAGGGCTGTCTCACGCGGCGCGCGCATACCGGTACGATCCGCGCGTGACGCAGCTCCCGCCGCCGCCTCCGCCCATACCGACTCCGCCGATCCCACCGCCACCGCCGCCCGTCGCGGCGACGCCGCCCCGGTGGCGCGACGTGCGCGGCCTGGCCGTGGCGCTCGTGGTGGTGTTCGGCGTCATGCTGCTCGCCGCCGGCGTCCTGGGCGCCGCGCTGGCCAACCGCATCTCGGTCATCGAGGACTTCAAGGCCGGCGACTTCGGTGACATCCTGCAGCGGGCCAACGACGCCGACGACTTCGTGAGCGGCAGCGCGGCGTTCTACGGCCTGACCCAGCTGGCGATCGTCGTCCTGTTCATCGTCTGGCAGTTCCGCGTGGCCAAGAACAACGAGGCGCTCGACCGGCCTCGACCCCGGTTCGGCCCGGGGTGGTCGATCGGTGCGTGGTTCATCCCGCTCGCCAACCTGGTGCTCCCGGTGATGATCATGCAGGACCTGTGGCGGGGCGCGACGCCGTCGACGCCGCGCGGCGATCCCGCCTGGCGCGCGGCGAGGGGGTCGTGGCTGGTCGGGATCTGGTGGGCGGCGTGGCTGATCTCACTCCTGCGTTACGGCGGCTCCAACGCCGGCTTCAACGACAACGGATCGTTGGACGACCTCCAGAACAGCAACGTCGTCGCCCTCGTCGGGGTGGTCGCGACCGCGATCGCGGCGGTGTTGGCGGCATGCGTGGTGTGGACGCTCTCGCGGCGACAGCTCGACACCCTGCGCGCGCGAACGCGCCGCCTACGACACCGCGACCGACGTGCCCGCGCCGGGCTGATCAGATCCGGAGGAGTCGCTCGACCGCCTGCACGGCTTCGTCGATCTTGGCGTCGCCGGCCGCGGGATCGGCGATGGCCGCGTCGCGCACGCAGTGGCGCACGTGCTCGTCGAGGAGCCCGAGGCCGACGCCTTGCAGCGCCTTGGTGACGGCCACGATCTGGGTGAGCACGTCGATGCAGTACTCGTCGTCGTCGATCATCCGCTGCAGGCCGCGCACCTGGCCCTCGATGCGGCGCAGCCGCTTGCGGTAGTCGTCCTTCTCGAGGCTGTAGCCCCGCACTGCCATGTGATCCTCCCCTTCGATGGTCGATTGCGCTCCGCCGTCCCGCGCTCCGAGCACGGCTCCGCGGCATCTCCTGTTGCGCTCAATACCCTAGGGGGGTATACTACCACACATGACGACCGAGACGCACGACATGGAACGCTGCGATCTCCCTGTGGTCGGCATGACCTGCGCGTCGTGCGCGACCCGGATCGAGACGAGCCTCGGACGCCTGCCCGGGGTCGACGCGGCCGCGGTGAACTTCGCCACCAACCGGGCGACCGTCACCTACGACCCCGCGGTCACCAGCCCCGCGTCGTTCTCGGCCGCGGTCGCCGAGCTCGGCTACTCGGTGCCGGACCGTCGAATCCGACGACCCGGAAGCCGACGAGCTGCACGACCTGGTGCCGCGGCTCGTCGTCGCGGTGGTGCTGGGCATCCCGGTTGTCGCGATCTCCATGGTGCCCGCGCTCCAGTTCGCGGGGTGGGAGTGGGTGGCGTTCGCGCTGTCGACCCCGATCATCCTGTGGTCGGCGTGGCCGTTCCACCGCGCCACCCTCGATGAACCTGCGCCACGGCGCCACCACGATGGACACGCTGGTGTCGCTCGGCACGCTGGCCGCCTACCTGTGGTCGGCGGTCGCAGTGATCTTCCTCGGCGCGTCCGACCGATCGACGGCATGTCGATGGGCGCCCTGTTCGGAGGCAGCGGCAACGGTCCGCAGGTCTACTTCGAGACCGCCAGCGCGATCGTCGCGCTGCTGCTGCTCGGGAAGTACTTCGAGGCGCGCGCACGTGGCCGCTCGAGCCACGCGCTGCGCGCGCTGCTCGAGCTCGGCGCCAAGACAGCGCGGCTCGAGAACGGCGACGAGGTGCCGGTGGCGTCGCTGCGGGTCGGAGACCGCTTCGTCGTACGGCCGGGGGAGAAGATCGCCACCGACGGCACCGTCGTCGACGGCGCGTCGGCCGTCGACGTCTCGATGCTCACCGGCGAACCGGTGCCGGTCGACGTGACCTCGGGCGACGTGGTGTTCGGCGCCACCCTCAACACCAGCGGTCGCCTCGTGGTCGAGGCCACCCGGGTGGGCCACGACACCGCGCTGGCGCAGATCGCGCGTCTCGTCGAGGAGGCGCAGGGTTCGAAAGCGCCGGTGCAGCGGCTCGCCGACCGCATCTCCGCGGTGTTCGTGCCCGCGGTCCTGGTGATCGCGGCGGTCACGTTCGTGGCCTGGGCCGCGCTCGGCAACCCGCTCGACGAGGCGTTCACCGCCGCCGTCGCGGTGCTGATCATCGCCTGCCCGTGCGCGCTCGGCCTCGCCACGCCGACCGCGATCATGGTGGGCACCGGACGCGCCGCGCAGCTCGGCATCGTGATCAAGGGCGGCGAGGTGCTCGAGGCCACGCAGGTCGTCGACGCCGCGGTGCTGGACAAGACCGGCACCATCACCGAGGGCCGCATGGAGCTGGCCGACGTCGTCACCGCGCCCGGCGTCGACCTCGACACGCTGCTGCGGCGCGCCGGATCGGTCGAGGACGCCTCGGAGCATCCCATCGCACGCGCCGTCGCCGACGGCGCCCGCGCGCGCGGGGCCTCACTCGTGACGCCCGACGGGTTCGGCAACCACGCCGGTGAAGGAGTGGAGGCCACCGTCGACGGCGTGGTCGTGCGTGTGGGTCGGGCCGGGTTCGTGGGAGGCGGTGTCGGAGACGGTGTGGGCACCGACGCGAACGCACTGCCGATCGCCGCCGACGACGTCCGCACCCTCGTGTACGCCGGCTGGGACGGCGAGGTGCGCGGCGCGTTCGTGGTGGCCGACACGGTCAAGCCCTCGTCGCGCGACGCGGTGGCCGCACTGCACGACCTCGGACTCACCACCGTGATGGTCACCGGTGACCGGCAGGAGACCGCCGACGCGGTCGCGGCGCAGGTGGGCATCGACCGGGTCGTCGCCGGTGTGCTCCCGGGCGAGAAGGTCGACGTCGTGCGCGCGCTCCAGGCCGAGGGCCGGCGCGTGGCGGTGGTCGGCGACGGCGTCAACGACGCGCCAGCGCTCGCGCAGTCCGATCTCGGCATCGCCATCGGCACCGGCACCGACGTGGCCATCGAGGCGAGCGACCTCACCCTGGTGTCGGGCGACCTGCGTGCCGCCGCCGACGCCATCGCGCTCTCCCGGCGCACGCTCTCGACGATCAAGGGCAACCTGTTCTGGGCGTTCGCCTACAACGTGGCGGCGATCCCGCTCGCCGCGGTCGGGTTGCTGAGCCCGGTGATCGCGGCGGCCGCGATGGGGTTCTCGAGCGTGTTCGTGGTGAGCAACTCGCTCCGCCTCCGCCGATTCCACGGGTTCCGGCCGAAGCCGTCCCGGTAACCTGTCGACGCTTGAAGATCAGCGAGATCCTGGAACGAGGCCGCAGCTACTCCTTCGAGTTCGGGCCCCCGCGCACCGACAAGATGGAGGAGACGCTCGCGCGGACGCTCGTCGAGCTCGAGCCGCTGGGCCCGTCGTACGTGTCGGTCACGTACGGCGCCGGTGGTTCGACGCGCGAACGCACGCACGACCTCGTCGTCCAGATCCTCAACGACACCTCGATGGTGCCGATGGCGCACCTCACCTGTGCGTGCCACACCCGGGCCGAGCTGGTCGGGATCGTCGAGCGGTACCGCGACGCCGGGATCGACAACATCCTCGCCCTCGGGGGCGACCCGCCCAAGGACCTCGATCTCCCCGAAGGGGAGCTGAAGTACGCGATCGAGCTCGTCCGCCTCGTCCGGGAGCTGGGCGACTTCTGCATCGGCGTCGCCGCCCATCCCGAGCCGCATCCGCGTTCGCCGTCGCACGCCGAGGACCGCCGCCGCACGGCCGAGAAGCTCGCCGAGGCCGACTTCGCCATCACCCAGTTCTTCTTCGACGCCGAGCACTACTTCGACCTCGTCGAGACCCTGCGGTCCCTCGGGGTCGACAAGCCGGTGATCCCCGGGATCATGCCGGTCACCAGCATCGCCAGCGTCAAGCGCATGGCCGAGCTGCAGGGGTCGGAGTTCCCGGCCTGGCTGCTGGCCAAGCTCGAGGCGGCGGGCGACGACCCCGATGCGGTGCGGGCCGTCGGCATCGCCGAGGCCACCCAGCTGTGCGCCACCCTGCTCGAGGGCGGCGCGCCCGGGCCTGCACTTCTACACGATGAACCGGTCGAACGCGACCCGCGAGATCTACGAGAACCTCGGGCTCGGTCCCACCTGACGCCCTCAGGGAAGGTTGACTTGCACACGAGCTAAGGGGTCCCTAACCTTACGTCCGTGCTTCCCACCTTCGTCATCGGCCTGCGGGAGGGCCTCGAAGCGGCGCTGATCATCGGGATCATCGCCGCGTTCCTCCGTCAGCAGGGGCGGCGCGACGCGTTGCGATGGATGTGGCTCGGCGTGGGGATCGCGGTCCTGCTGTGCGGCGGCGTTGCGTGGGCGCTGCACGTCGCCGAGGAGAACCTGCCGCAGCGGGAGCAGGAGCAGCTCGAGACGATCATCGCCCTCGTCGCGGTCGGGATGATCACCTGGATGATCGTCTGGATGCGCCGCCACTGCGGCCGACCTCAAGGGCGATCTCCAGCGAACGCGCGTCGGTGGCGCTGGTCCAGGGCTCTGCCTTCGGCCTCATCCTCATGGCGTTCCTCGCCGTGCTCCGCGAGGGCCTGGAGACCGCGGTGTTCATGCTCGCCGCGTTCCAGCAGTCCGACCGGCCCGGCCTCACCGGCACCGGCGCGCTGCTCGGCGTCGCGGTCGCGGTCGTGCTCGGCTACCTCATCTACCGCGGCGGGGTGAAGCTCAACCTGTCGAAGTTCTTCCGCGCCACCGGCGTCGTGCTCGTGCTCGTCGGCGCGGGCTGCTCGCGTTCGCGGTGCACACCGCGCACGAGGCCGGTTGGTGGCACCTCCTGCTCGACCGCGCCGTCGACCTCACCTGGCTCATCGATCCGGGCTCGGTGCAGTCGGCGCTGATCACCGGCATGTTCGGCATCCAGCCCGAGCCCACGTGGGGCGAGCTGCTCGCGTTCGCCGCCTACGCGATCCCCATGACCATCTACGTCTGCCGTCCGCAGCCGCGCCCAAGGCGCGTGCCGAGGTGACCGCGCCGTCCGGTCACCCAGACCGTCGAAACCGTCTGACCGTCATTTCCCCGGGAGGATCCGTACCGATGTTCCGAACCACTGGTCGCGCGCTGCTCGGCGCGGCCCTGAGCGGCGCCGTCCTCGTGGTCGGACCTGACCGGCACCGCCGGCGCCAAGACGACCGACGTGAAGGTCGAGATCAACGACGACGGTTGCCCGGCGAAGCTCACCATCAAGGCGGGTCCGACACAACTTCAAGGTCACCAACTCGGGTTCGGGCGACGTCAGCGAGTTCGAGATCCTCTCGGGCGATCGCATCCTCGGCGAGGTCGAGAACGTCGCGCCCGGCCTCAACAAGGAGTTCTCGCTCACGCTGAAGGCCGGGAACTACACGACCTACTGCCCGGGCGGCTCGCGCGACAAGGGCAAGCTGGTGGTGAAGGGCACCGCCGACACGAAGCTCTCGGCCGACGGCAAGGCCGCGGTCGACCAGTACCGCCAGTACCTCGAGGCCCAGACCGCCGAGCTGGTGACCGCGACCAAGGCGTTCACCGACGCGGTCGACGCCGGCGACCTCGAGCAGGCCAAGGCGCTCTACGCACCGTCACGCATCGCGTACGAGCGCATCGAGCCGGTGGCCGAGACCTTCGGTGACCTCGACCCCAAGATCGACGCCCGTGAGGGTGACGTCCCCAAGAAGGAGTGGGGCGGATACCACTACATCGAGCAGAAGCTCTGGGTCGACGGCACCACCGAGGGCCTGTCCGACGTACACCAAGGACCTCAACGAGAACGTCGCCACGCTGCAGAACCTGGTGAAGGACGTCGAGCTGCAGCCGGCCGGGATCGCCAACGGCGCGGTCGAGCTGCTCAACGAGGTGTCGAAGTCGAAGATCACGGGTGAGGAGGAGCGCTACTCGCGCACCGACCTCGTCGACTTCGAGGCCAACGTGCAGGGCGCCGAGGCGGCGTACGACGCGGTGAAGCCGATCCTCGAGAAGAAGAACCCGCAGCTGGTGACCGAGCTCGACGCCAAGTTCGCCGCGGTCTACGCGGCGCTGCAGCCGTACAAGACGGGCACGACCACCTACGTGGCGTACACCGACCTCACCCAGGACGACACCAAGGCGCTCTCGCAGGTGATCGACTCGCTGGCCGAGCCGCTCTCGAAGGTGTCGAAGCAGGTCGTCGGGTCGTGAGCCCGCAGCCGGTGAGTCGGCGGGCGTTCCTCGGCACGGCAGGGGCCGCAGGAACCGCCACCATCGCTGCGCTCGTCGCAGCGGAGGGTACCTCCACTGCGGCCGCTCGCGCCGCGGCCGCCGCCACCGCGCCGAGCGCGTTCGACGCCGCGGTGCCGTTCGAGGGCGCGCACCAGGCCGGGATCGTCACGCCGGTGCAGGACCGGCTCCTGTTCGCGTCGTTCGACGTGATCACCGACGACCGCGACGACCTCGTGCAGGTGCTCGAGGACTGGACCGCGGCGTCGCGCCGCATGGTGCACGGCGAGATGATCGGCACCGACAACGACAACCAGGACGCGCCGCCCGGACGACACCGGCGAGGCCGACGGGCTCGGGCCGGCGTCGCTCACGCTCACGTTCGGGTTCGGCGCGTCGTTGTTCGACCGCCCCGGCGACCCGTTCCGCATCGCGGCGCGCAAGCCCGCGGCGCTCGCGCCGATGCCGCTGCTTCGCTCGCGACGAGATCCGTCCCGAGCATCAGCGACGGCGACATCGCCATCCAGTCGTGCGCCAACGATCCGACGGTGGCGTTCCACGCCATCCGCGACCTCGCCCGCATCGGGCGCGGCGTCGTCGCGCTGCGCTGGTCGCAACAGGGGTTCGGCCGCACGTCGGTCACCGACGCCAAGCAGACGACGCCGCGCAACCTCATGGGCTTCAAGGACGGCACCAACAACATCGTCGTCGAGGACACCGGCGCGCTCGACGACCACGTGTGGGTCGCGGCCAAGGACGATCCGGCCTGGATGCGCAACGGCAGCTACCTCGTGACCCGTCGCATCCGCATGATGCTCGAGATCTGGGACCGCTCGACGCTCGCCGACCAGGAGCTGACCATCGGGCGCAACAAGCAGGAGGGCGCACCGCTCGGCGGCGCGAAGGAGCACGACACCGTGAACCTGACCGCGAAGCAGGACGGCGAGCCGGTGATCCCGGTCGACGCCCACATCCGCCTCGCGGCACCCGAGCAGAACGACGGCGTGCGGCTGCTCCGCCGCGGCTTCTCGTTCACCGACGGCATCGACCCGGTCACCAACCAGCTCGACGCCGGACTGTTCTTCATCGCCTACCAGCGCGACCCCCGCACCGGGTTCATCCCCGTGCAGCAGAACCTCGCCGCCGACGCGCTCAACGAGTACATCCGCCACGACTCCACCGCCACCTTCGCCTGCCCGCCCGGCGTCGGCCCCGACGGCTTCGTCGGCGAGACCCTGTTCAACTGACCCCTCCCCACTCGAGGTTGCGTCACCTGACGGCGTTCTACGACGCTGAGTGACGCAACCTGGCGGTTCGGCTCTGAGCGAACTCCCAGGATTCAGGGAGTCGGGTCACGGATGCGGTCGGCACGCTGGCGGGATGAGCGTGACGACGAGGGGCGTGAAGAACGCGTTCCGGAACACCATCCGCAGCATCTCGATCACCGCGATCCTCGCACTGACGATCGCGTTGGCGTTGGTGATGCTGCTGTCCCTGAAGGCCGTGCAGGCCCGCATCGACGACGTGAAGGCGAACGTCGGCAACACGATCACCGTGTCGCCGGCCGGCGCCCGCGGCTTCCAGGGTGGTGGTGAACCGCTCACCGCCGCCGAGATCAAGAAGATCCAGGACACCGCGCACGTGAAGTCGGTGACGTCCACCCTGCAGGACCGCTGGATCACCGAGGGGCAGACCGCGCCGACGCGGCCCGACGGTTCGACGGACGCCTCCGGCAGCACCAGCCTGCAGTCGGCGATCGACCCCGGCACGCTGGGCAACCGCAACAACGGGAACACCGAAGGTGGCGCCACCGTCGGCGGCAACTTCCCGGCGAACTTCTCGTTGCCGGTCACGGTGACGGGAACCACCGCGCCCGGCAGCACGGTCGTCTCCGACGTGAACTCGTTCAAGCTCACCGAGGGAGAGACGATCGACGGCTCGTCGAGCGACTACGTCGCCCTGGTCGGCAAGGCGCTGGCGAAGAAGAACAACCTGACCGTGGGCTCCACGTTCACGGCGTACGACCAGACCATCACGGTGAAGGGCATCTACGACACCGGCAACACGTTCACCAACGCCGGCGTGATCATGCCCCTGCCCGCGCTGCAGAAGCTCTCGTCGCAGACCGGTGACGTCACGTCGGCGATCGTCACCGTCGACAGCGTCGAT
This sequence comes from uncultured Actinomycetes bacterium, assembly GCA_963835985.1. GTDB lineage: Bacteria > Actinomycetota > Acidimicrobiia > IMCC26256 > DASPTH01 > DASUAS01. The sequence goes on from CAWIHV010000007.1 coordinate 103,137, forward strand.
CACCTCGACGCGACCGTGAGCGCGCTCGAGAAGAAGCTGGGCGACAGCGCCGACGTCGTGAGCGACGCGAGCGCCTCGGCCGACACGCTGTCGTCGCTCGACAACGTGAAGACGATCGCCACCTACAGCCTGGTGGGCGCCCTCGTCGCCGGCTCGGTGATCATCTTCCTGAGCATGCTGATGATCGTGCGGGAGCGGCGCCGGGAGATCGGCGTGCTCAAGGCGATCGGCTCGTCGAACGCCAAGATCTCGTGGCAGTTCGTGAGCGAAGCGCTCACGCTCACCGGCATGGCTGCGGTGGTCGGCGTCGTGGCGGGCGTGATCCTGAGCAACCCGGTGCTCGACGCGCTGGTGTCGAGCAGCTCCAACACCTCGAACGGCCCCACCTTCTCCGCCGGCCCCGGAGGCCCTCCTGGCGGCGGCGGTGGTCCGGTGCGCATCGGCGGCGGGCTCACCCGAGGCTTCACCCAGTTCGGTGACGTGCTCTCGAACGTGCAGGCCCACGTCGGGTTCAGCATCCTGCTCTACGGCCTGCTCGCGGCGGTGCTGATCGCCATCATCGGCACCGCCTTCCCCTCGTGGCTGATCGCCAAGATCCGCCCCGCCGAAGTGATGAGGACGGAGTAGTCATGCTGCAGGTCACCGATCTCGCGAAGACGTTCGGTTCCGGCGACACCGAGGTCAAGGCCGTCGACGGTGTGACCTTCACCGTGCCCACCGGGGTGTTCGCCGCCGTGGTCGGACGCAGCGGCAGCGGCAAGAGCACCTTGCTCTCGTTGCTCGGCGCGCTCGACAAGCCGACTGCGGGCACGATCGACGTCGACGGCGAGGTGATCAGCCGGGGGAGCGACCATCAGCTCATCCGCTACCGCCGCAACCAGATCGGGTTCGTGTTCCAGAGCTACAACCTGATCCCGAACCTCGAGCGCAGTGCAGAACGTGATGCTGCCGATGGAGTTCGCCGGGCGTCTCGCGCTCGGAACGGCGCGAGCGCGCCGAGGCGTTGCTCGACCAGGTCGGGCTCAAGGGTGGGAAGCAGCAACGACGTCCCGCCAAGCTCTCGGGCGGTGAGCAGCAGCGGGTGGCCATCGCCCGGGCGTTGTCGAACCGACCAAAGCTCATCCTCGCCGACGAGCCCACCGGCAACCTCGACACGAAGACCGGGCGGATCATCGTGAGCCTGCTCCACGGGCTGGCGCGTTCCGAGAACACCACCATCCTCGCGGTGACCCACGACCAGAGCGTCGCGCAACGCACCGACATGACCTTCGAGATGGAGGACGGCAAGCTCGTCGCCGGTCAGGGAGTCGACGACCTCACCGGTTCGCTCTCGGCAACGTGACGTTCGTGCCGCGAGGGCTCGAGTCGTGACGCGGGTCCCGATCGCACGATCAACCAGGTGACCCAGAGCGACACGAGTCCGACCGCGAAGCCGACGAGCACGTCGCTCAGGTGGTGCATGCCCCGGTACATGCGCGATGCGCCGACCAGGAGAGGCACGATCACCGCCGCTCCGATCGCGATCCGCGCGCACCAGCCGGTTGCGAGTGTGCCAGCAGACGATGATGACGATCGCGCCGTAGAACGCCACCGCCGCCGCCGCTGTGCCCGGAGGGGAACGAGCCCGTCGGCGGGATGGGGTCGAGGTGCGCGATCGGGGGACGCGAGCGGTCGACGATGAAGCTGGCGATCGTGAACACGGAGACCTCGAGCACGAGCGCGCCAGCGAGCAACGCGGGTTCCGTCCACCGTCGCCAGAAGAAGAGGAAGAGGGCGCACAGGATCGCGGTGGCCGGGATCTTCACGTAGGCGTCGGCGATGAAGCTCCCGACCCAGGTGACGTCGTCCCAGGTGTTCGTACGGTGGCGCTCGAGCCAGCGGGCGACGCGGTCGTCGAACGAACGCACCCCGCCGAGCTCGTGCACCACGAGCAGGCCGATGCCGGTGACGATCGCGGTCATCACCACGAAGCTGGCGATCCAGAGCACCAGTCCCCGGGTGTCGACTGGCGGGGTGCGCCACCAGGGCCTCGTGTCCGACGGATCGGATCGGCGGTCGTCCTCCGGGACGGCATCCGTGGGCTGCAGACTTCGCACGGCGTGGGTCATGGCGTCTCGGTACCCGTCGGCGGCCTGCGCCACTCCCTTGTGCAGGGATTGTCATCCGCGTGCGCATGCGTCACCGTATGGGGCGACCCGCGGGTGACCGGGGCAGCGTGACCGGGCGCGAGCCGCTGACGCACAGGATCGGCGGCGTGTAGGCGGCGACCTTCTTGGCTTTCGCGACGTCTGCCTTCGGGTAGGGCTGAGGGAGCTGGCCGAGGCGTGAAGAAGGGCTGTTTCTTCGCGATTGCGGCCTGCACGTCGGCGACGCTGCCGACGTTGGATCTTTCCTCCGAAGCCGCTTGTTGGCTGCTGCTGGCCAGAGAAAGGCGAGGGTGGATGCGCCGAAGGTGGTGACGCCGAGTCCGATGCCGAGAAGGATCGAGCGGTTGAAGAACTGGCGTCGGGTGACGCCGAGCGCCTCGTCATCGGGCGCTGCGGCGGACCGGGAGAGCGACCTCGCGTGGTGCGGGTTCGACAGCCCGAGGAACGAGCGCTCCCTCAGACGGCGTTCAGCGGTTCCTTCCGAGCGTCGGTGGATGCCTGTGCCCGATCCCGGCGGCGAGTGGCTCGGCTGAGACGGCCGGTGGTCTGCTTGGCGTGGGGCATCGTGAATGATCGCGACGATCGCGAGGACTGCGAGGAAGCCGAGTGCGAGGAGAACGACGATGACGAGCATCTCGGTGCAAGACCTCCTCTCTGTGTCCGCCGATCGTGGGCGCACCACGCCGACGGGTGTCATGGCTTGACGGTGATGGTGCCGACCATCCCTGCCGCGCGGTGGCCCGCGACACTGCAGAAGAACGTGTACCGGCCACGCTCGTGGGGTCGGAAGAGCTCGTCGATCATCGCCATGCCCAGCGGCATGAGCGCGCCGCCGACGAGACCCTGCGACCACCCGCCAGACCACGAAGACCCGCTTCTTCGCGAAGCGGTCGGCGAGCCACCCGGTGGTGGTCATCGAGACGCCAACCGCGAGGAGGTAGGCGGTCACGATCCATTCGACGTCAGAGATCGAGCCGAAGTCGGCGCCGATCCTCGGGAGCGCCACGTTCACGATGGAGGTGTCGAGAACGACCATGAACGTCCCGAGAAGGACGACGGTCATCGCGATCGCCCGGTACCGGGGCGGGAGTGCCGGGTCGGCGAGCCTGGCGGCGTGGGGATCCGCGGTGGATGTCACCATGCGACGAGTCCGCCTCGTTGAGCAGCGAAAGAGCCTGCTGTACTACAGCACTTGTAACACTACAACAATGGCACGAGACTTCGTCACACGGGATCGCGGCGGAGCTCCAGCCGGGTGTGGTTGAAGAGGCGGCGGGCGCTGCTGTACGAACGTTGGAGCGCGATCTCGACCCGTGACAACGCGAGATAGCGCTCGAACTCCTGCGTCGTCCATGGTCGGACGGCTCGGACGCTCATGAGCTGTACGAGCTCCTGTCGGTTCGTCGCGAGCTCCTGAGCGAGACGGCAAGCCGAGTCGGCCGCACGTTCGAGCGATGCCTCGAGTCGATCGGGATGACGCCGGGGTGGCGGATCGCCGCTCATGGCGGCGGCGCGGGCTCGTCGCCGGAGTCCTGCGGGCCGGGGCTGGCGAGCTGGTAGGTCGTGACCGAGGAGCGTCCCATGATCAGCTCCGCCGCGACGGCGGCGAGCAGTCCGGGCACGACGAAGCCGGGACGACCGGTGCTCTCGGCGACGAACATGACCGCGGCAAGCGGGACTCGATATCCGGCGCCGAGGAAGGCGGCGACACCGATGACGAGGAAGAGGCTGGTATCGACGTCCCCGACGATTCCGCCGACTGCCCGCCCGAGGAGCGCGCCGGTCGGATCAGGAACGCAAAGCTACGCGCGCCGACGCCGGCGAGCAAGCCGAGGAGCACCGCGCCCCCGAGGTCGGCGAACGAGAACGCAGGATTGCCGTGCACCGCCAGGATCGGTTCCGTGCCGTTCATCGCGACGAAGCTCAAATAGCTCGTGGCTGATGCGACCAGCGCCGGGAGCAGCATGTGGCGCGCCAGATCGTCCTGGTAGGGGACTTCGAGCGCGAACACCGCGCCGGTTAGCGGGGGCTTTGAAGATCGCGGACGCCCGCTGCCGCGCCGGCCACCAGCAGCACCCGACGGTCGGGTGCGCCGAACCATGGTCGGAAGCGTTGCTGGAGGAAGGTGCCGATCGACGCGCCGAGATAGAGCGATGGCCCTTCGAGGCCCATGCCACGCCGAAGCCGAGCGTGGTCAACGCGGCGAGCATCTTGCCCGGCACCTCGTGCAGGCGGATCGGATGGTCCGCATCGTGGAAGGATTGCAGGTAGGCGTCCGCGCTGGCCGAGGACGCGCGTCGAGCCAGCTACCGCAACGACGCGGCCACGAGCGCGAGTCCGACCAGCGGCAGGAACGCCAACACCCACGGCGACAGGTCGACGAAGCGGTCGTAGAGCCCCTCGACAACGGCACGATCGAAGAGCGCGAGCCCGACACCGGTGAGCGCGCCGGTGACGGCCGACAGCAGGATGACCTCGCGCCACCGCCGGGCGAGCGCCCGCACCTGTTCCCTTCGGATGGCAGCCCGCGCTCGGTCGGCCCATTGCCCGAAAGCAGCGGTCGCGTGAAGTCACTCGTCCGACCAGCCCGGCAGCCACGCCGATTCGGTTGCTTCGCCGGCGGCATCACCGAATGCCTGCAGCGCACGCACCATCGCCTCGCGCTGCGCCTTGGGAACGCGGGCGACGATCGTCTGGATCTCCTGGCGTCGGCGTTCCGTGACCGATTTGACGAGGCGACGACCCGAGGCGTGAGCGGAGCGTCACTTCCTCCGGTTCGTGGGTGACTCGCCGCGGGTGATGAGGTCCTTGTTGACGAGCCGATCGCACAGCCGGGTCAACGTCGACGAGTGCACGCCGAGGACTTCGGCGAGCGCGCGCGTTCTGGGGCCCACGGCCGCGAGCACGACCAAGGCCCGGTATTGCGGAAGCGTCACCTTGTCGGTGACGCCGGCGAGGGAACGCGCCGCCACCGACACCAACACGCGAGACGCCCGGAGGACGGCGTCGGCGACGTATCGACCTCGTGACCGGAGATCGGACGCTCTGCCTGGCCTCGTGATCGCACCATTCCTGTATCATACAACAGTTGTCTGTTGAGTGGAGTTCTCGTTGCGGTGCTCACCGTGTGCTCTCGGCCAGCGCGGAGGCTCCGTGATCCACCGTCGCGGCTTGGGGCGTCGCCGTCCGCAGGGGAGGACGAGCGAACGGCGATGCCTCCAAACCTTGTGCAAGCGCTCCGTTGCACACTGCAACTGAGTAGATCACTACCACAATCTCTGTAGTAATACAACTGTGCGTCGATACAATGGTCCGGCGGAGGCGTTTGCGATGGTCGGACCGGTTCGCGCGTCGCACCAAGAAACGCCGATCGCCCGATCATCCCTTCCAACAGCCGAGGATGGTCATCGCGACGCTCGAGGCGACATCGGACGGCGTGAGGTTCAACCTCGTGAATCTGGCCGGCAGGTGTGGAACGCGTCGACCTGCAGCACGTTGTTGTCCTTGCGCACGACCATTGAGCCGTTCGCGGTCAGGAACGCGCCGTCGCCCATCGGGACGTCGTCCGGTAGGCGGCTCAGGGTCACGCCCAGCTCCTCGAAGTACTTGATCGTCGCCGAGCGGTTCAGGAGCTGCTTGACCGCGACAGTGAACGATCCGCTTGGATACTGGTAGGTGCACGAGTAGAGCTGATCACCCCACGTCGGCTTGGTCACGGCGGTCGGCTTGATCGCCAGCACGCCGGCAATATCGTGTTGCGCCTCCTTGGCGCAGACCATCGTTGCCTGCTTCGACGGCTTCGAGCGCGCCCGTCGCTCTGCGTGGGCCGCGTTGCCCCCGGCGCACACGACGACGCTCGCGACAACGAAGATGCCGATGCACAGTCTGGCAACACGTGTTCGGTCCAATGTCCGAGTCCGAACTCCTCAGTCGGCCGCTGGATGCGTCCGTTGCATCGAGGGCAGCAGTTTACTTGTCTCTATGCAGCTATAGTAGTAAGGCAACAGTGCAGGCGGCGTGGCCCTGCACGTACACGCTCTCCTGCACGGTCGACAGCCACGAAGCGCAGGGGATGAAGGCCACCCTGACCGTCACGACGTGAGGCGGTCGTTGCCTCGACACCCTCCAAGGAGGCCCGGACCGACGAACCTCTCTGGGGTCTCGTGCTCGAATCACGGCGTTGCCCTCCCGCCGGGCAGGAGCTCTCTGCCGAACGCCATGGCCAGGCGGGAGGGTCAACACCCGACGCCGATCAGTTGTCCAAGAAGGCCTCTGACTGCGCCTCTGTGGCGGAGGGACTGGGATTTGAACCCAGGGTGACTTGCGCCACAATGGTTTTCGAGACCATCCGATTCGGCCGCTCTCGCATCCCTCCGAGCGGCGTCATGGTACCCGTCGGGCGGCGAAGAACTCCTTGAGCAATGCCGCCGACTCGTCGGCGCGCACGCCGTCGACGACGTCGATGCCGTGGTGCAACCGGGGATCGGCACCGAGGTGGTACAGGCTCCCGAGCGCGCCGGCCTTGGGGTCGGCGGCACCGAACACGACGAGCGGGATCCGCGCGAGCAGCGCGGCGCCCGCGCACATCGCACAGGGTTCGAGGGTCACCACCAACGCGCAGTCGTCGAGTCGCCAGCCGTCGCGCGCCGCCGCCGCGTCGGCGATGGCGAGGAGCTCGGCGTGCGCGGTCGGGTCGCCTACGCGCTCGCGCTCGTTGTGACGCTGGGCCAGCACTTCGCCGTCGGCGCGCCGAATGATCACCGCACCGACCGGGACGTCGTCGTGCGCGAGCGCGGCGCGCGCTTCCTCGAGCGCGACGCCCATCGCCGCGTCGTACTCGTGCACCGTCACTCTTCGACGAAGTCACTCGCCGTCTCCGGCGACTGGAGCAGGTGCTTGAGCACCTTGCCGCTCGCGTTGTGCGGGAGCTCGTCGCGGAACTCGACCACGCTCGGCACCTTGAAGCTCGCGAGGGTCGCCGCCACCCACTCCTGCACCTCGCTCTCGGTGAGCGCGCCCGGCGTGTGCGGCACCACGAACGCGGCGACCTCCTGGCCCAGCTTCGGGTGCTCGACGCCCACGATCGCGACCTCGGCGATCTCGGGGTGCTCGAACAACCGGTTCTCGATCTCGACCGGGGAGATGTTCTCGCCCCCGCGGATGATCAGGTCGTTGCGGCGCCCTTCGAGGTGCACGTAGCCGTCGCGGATCACGCCGACGTCACCGGTGCGGTACCAACGGTCGTCGTCGAGCGCGCGGGCCGTCGCCTCGGGGTTGCGCCAGTAGCCGAGGAACACCGAGCCGCCGCGCAGGCAGATCTCGCCCACCTCACCTTCGGGCAGGACCTTGTCGGTCTCGGAGTCGCGCACCTGCACCTGCATCGTCGCCGACGGCAGGCCGATGCTCTCGGTGTGCGCGAGCTCGGCGCCCGGTCGCAGCGTGGTGCCGAGGCCGACGGTCTCGGTGCTGCCGTAGCCGAGCGCGGTGCCGCCTCGCGCGGTGGGGATGCGCTCCTGCAGCGTGCGCAGCAGCTCCGGTGGCCACACCGCGCTGCCCCCGCCCACGTTGCGCACCGACGAGGTGTCGTAGCGGTCGAGGTCGGGGAAGTCGAGGATTCGCCAGAGCTGGGTGGGCACGAGCGCCCACGTGGTCGCGCCGTGGCGCTGGCTCAGCTCGAGGTGCGTCGCCTCCTGCCACTTGCCCGGCGGCGCGTAGACGATCGTCTGGCCCATCATCGTGGACGCGACCAGCTGGCAGTTCAGGCCCGCGATGTGGAACATCGGCGCGGCCGAGATGATCACCCCGGGGCCGGTGATCGGCGGCTTCGGGATGCCCCGCTCGGCGTCGGTCATGACGGCCGCGGCGCCGTTGAGCATCGACGCGAGCAGGAAGTGGATGTTGTTGCGGTGCGTGAGCATCACGCCCTTGGGGCGTCCGGTCGTGCCGCTGGTGAAGAGGATGACGAAGGGCTCGTCTTCGTCGAGCTCGACCTCGGGGAACGGCGCGTCGGGCGCGTACGACTCGAGCGCGGCGAAGTCGTCTTCGAACGACAGCACGGGTAACCCGTCGGGGAGCTCCACGCCGTCGAGACGTTCGAGGCGCCGCCGGTCACCGAAGAGCACCTTCGGTTCGGTGAGCTCGACCGCGTACGCGATCTCCTCACCCGTCCACCAGCCGTTGAGACCGACCGTGACTCCACCGAGCGCCGTTGTCGCCCAGAACAGGAGCGCGTACTCGACCGTGTTGGGCGCGACGATCGCGACGCGGTCGCCCGGACCGACGCCGTACTGGTCGCGCAGCGCGGCGGCGACCGCGGCGATGGGTTGCAGGATCGACGCGTACGTGTACTCGCGCTCCGGGAAGAGCACGTAGGGCTTGTCGCCCATGCGTTCGGCCGCGCTCTGCAGCAGCTGGATGATCGATCGCGGTCGGTTGGCGAACACGAGCATGCGTGCGCCGAGCACCTCGTCCTCGACGAGCTCGAACGTGCCACCCGGACCGGTGAGCGTGTCGAGGACGGTCTTGGAGATGGCCTCCGAGGGCCAGACGAGCGTCGTCACGCAGGCCGGCGCTGGGCGAGCGCGTATCCGTTGTCACGCATCACCAGCTTCGAGTCCTCGGGGGAGAAGCCGAAGTTCTCGAGGTCCTTGATGTAGGTGCTCGGGTCGGCGAGTCCTTCGGCGTGCGGGTAGTCGGAACCCATGAGCATGTGGTCGGCGCCGACGAGGCCGCGGAGACCGGCGAGGTCGTCCTCGTAGTACGGCGACACCGACACGTGACGGCGGAAGGTCTCGCGCGGGTCCTCGGGGTAGCCGTAGGGCGTCTGCGAGTAGGACTTCTCGAGCTTGTCGAAGAGGTGGAACACCCAGTCGGAGCCGGTCTCGATCGAGGCCATGCGCAGGTTCGGGAACCGTTGGAACAGACCGTGCGCGAGCAGGTTGGCGAACCAGTCCTGCACCGCGCTCCACGACACGATGGCGCGGAACGGGTTCTGCCGGAACGCCTCCATCTCGGTGCCCTCGCCCCAGTCGGCGAGGTAGCGCGAGTAATAGGCGTTGCCACCGTGCGCGGTCACGACCGCGCCGGCCTCGTTGAGCAGTCCCCACATCGGGTCGAACACCGGATCGGCGGGCGAGACCGGGCCCGACGCGGTGATCACCGGACCGGGCACGAGCACGAAGAAGCGGGCGTCGTGGTCGAGGCTCCACTGGACGGTCTTCACCGCTTCGTCGGGATCGACCATCGTCAGCATCGGCGGCGCCGAAGATGCGCTCCTGGTACGCGAAGCCCCAGTCCTCGTCGAGCCAGCGGTTGAAGGCGCGGAACGCGGCGAGCAACGCGGGCGGGTCGTCGAGCAGCGCCTGCTCCATGCCGACACCGAGGGTGGGCAGGAAGATCGCGCCACCCATGCCCTGCTCGTCCATGAGCTTGATGCGAGCGTCGCGATCGAGGTACTCGGGGTGCTCACTGAGCGGATCGAGCTCGCCGAAGAGCTCGCGCACGCCTTCGCCCTTGGGGTTGCGGCCGCGGAAGTACTCGTCGAGCGCGCCGGGCTTGGAGATCGGGTCCCACGTGGGGTTCGGGATGAAGCGGTTGACCTTCCCGCCGACCAGCAGCCGCTGGCGGCCGTTGATCTCGGCCCACTGCATCGTGCGGCTCGCCATGCCCTTCTCGACGTGGCGGGTGAAGGCGTCGATCGCCTCGTAGTAGTGGTTGTCGCAGTCGAAGTACTCGAAGTCGACCTGGCTCATGGTGGCTTCCCCCTTTGCGCGCCGTGGCTCGCAGGCGCTCTCCGGCCAGCCTACGCAACCCCTGCGGAGGCCAGCTGCAGAGCAGGTCGCGTGGGCGCATACTGCCGGGCATGCCGAACCACCCCGTGCGAGACGAGATCGACCTGCTCGACGGCCACTGGTACTCGACCGAGCCGCACGACGACTGGACGTGGATGCGGGAGCACGCGCCCGTCTACTACGACGCCAACAGCGACGTCTGGGCGATCACCAAGTACGACGACGTGCTGGCCATCGAGAAGGACGCCAAGGGGTTCTCGAGCTACAAGGCGCCCCGCCCGCACGGCGAGCCGCTGCCGATGATGATCAGCATGGACAACCCGCTGCACCAGCGGCGTCGGTCGCTCGTGTACCACGGGTTCACGCCGAAGCGGGTCGCCGAGCACGAAGCGCGCATCCGCGTCATCTGCAACGAGATCGTCGACCGGGTGTGCGAGCGCGGTGAGTGCGACTTCGTCTGGGACGTCGCCGCGCCGCTGCCGCTGTTGCTGATCGCCGACATGCTGGGGTTCGAACCCAGCGCGTACGACGACCTGTTGCGCTGGTCCGACGACCTCATCCGCGCCACCACCGCGGAGCCGACGCCCGAGATCCAGGCGGCGTCGTTGGAGGCCAGCCTCGGTTTCCGCGCCATGCAGCTCGAAGTGATCGCGGACCGGCGGTCGAAGCCGCAGCAGTCCGACCTCATCTCACTGCTGTGCCACTCCGAGGTGGAGGGTGAGCGGCTCGACGACGAGTCGATCGTCCAGGAGACGCTGCTCATCCTCATCGGGGGTGACGAGACCACCCGTCACGTCATCACCGGTGGCCAGCTCGCGCTGTTCGAGCACCCCGACCAGTGGAAGATCATGCGCGACGACCCGTCGACGATGGTGACGGGCACCGAAGAGATGCTGCGGTGGATCTCGCCGATCAAGAACATGGCGCGCACGGTGGTCGACGACGTCGAGCTGCGCGGCGAGACGCTGCACGCCGGCGACCAGGTGATCCTCATGTACCCGTCGGCAAACCGCGACGCCGACGAGTTCCCCGACCCCTTCACGTTCGACGTGCGGCGTGACCCCAACCACCACATCGCGTTCGGGTTCGGTCCGCACTACTGCCTGGGGCAGGCGTTGGCGAGGCTCGAGCTGCAAGTGATGTTCGACGTGCTGTTCCGGCGCCTGCCCGACCTGGAGCTCGCCACCGACGAGGCGTTGCCCTACCGGGCGTCGAACTTCATCGTCGGTCCGGAGGCGATGCCGGTTCGGTTCACCCCGACCGCGAAGGCCCCCTAACTCGGCCAGCGGTACGCGCCGAAGATCGCCGGCACCACGACGCCGGGCGGCGACGCCAGGACGTCGGGGATCGCCCGCACGCCCGACATCGCGACCGCGAGGTGGCCACCCGACACGTCGCCGAAGTCGGGGATCGGTGCGCGGTCGATGTGCAGGTCGACGGTGATGCCGGGCGCACCTTCGACGATCACACGTACGAGGAACTGGTCGTCGGCCCCGAGGTTCCACTCCGGGATGTCGGTGCAGGTCCAGTACTCCTCGGCGACGAGCGTCGGGTGGCCGTCGTGGTACGCGCTCCACGACATGATCTGCCCGACGACGGATCCGGCCGGGAGCGTGCCGCACGCGACCTCGACGTCGTGGTCGACGACCGCGGTGCGGATCTCGTGTCGGATCTCGTCGACCTCCATCCGCAGCGTGTCGGCGGCGGCCGCCAGCGCCTGCTCGTACTGCACCGACACCGCGCGGAACATCGCCGACGCGGGCGAGATCTCCTCGGGTTGCTTGCCCATGCCCATCAGCTCCATGAGCATCTTGGGCTCGGTCAGGCCCGAGCAGTCGACGAACTCCTGCACGGTGATGCGGTCGACGCGCTGGCAGAGCCCGGTGACCGACGTCGCCAGGCGCTCGAACATGAAGCCGGGATGCTCGCCGGCGGCGTGGAACCGGGTGCCGGTCGCATGGCACGCGGCCTCGACGCGCTCGGCCGCGTCCTGACCGAACGTCGGCAGGTGGTTGTACGACGTGGTGGTGATGACGTTCTTGCCCGACGCCAGCAAATCGACGATGTCGTCGGTGTTGGTGTTGACGGGGAACCCCTTGCTCGCCGCGTGCAGCACGACGTCGGCGTCGAGGGCGAGGATCTCGGCCTTGTCGTTCGTCGCGAGCACACCCGTGGGCGCGCGGTCGACCAGCGTGCCGGCGTCGACGCCGACCTTGTCGGGGCTGTACACGAAGAGACCGACGAGCTCGAGCCCCGGGTCGTCGATCACCGCGCGCAGCTGTGCGCCGCCGACCGCGCCGGTCGCCCACTGCACGACGCGCGTCATCGCGTGACCAGTCCCTCGATGGTCCCGTAGATCACGGTGTCGCTGCCGTCGTCGAGCACGCGCCGGGCGACGAGGTACTCGCTGCCCATCCACGCCTGACGGATGTATCGCCCGAACCGCAGCCGCGTGCCCGGTGCGCCGCTGGCGGCGGGGAGCATCTTGATGCGCTCGAGCGCCTCCTTCACGCCCAACCCGGTGAGCGGGCGGGCGTCGGCGACGGCGGACAGGATCACGCGCGCCATGTCGTAGAAGTAGACGGGCAGGAAGTACGCGGGGCGGTGGCCACTGCGCGCTTCGTAGCGGTCGAGGAAGTCCTGGCCGACCGGGTTGCGCTCGTCGAACGAGTCGAGACCGACCCAGCCCGCGAGCAGGCTGCGGTACTCCCCCGAAGTGGCCGCGAACTCGAACGCGGTCGTCGTGTAGCGGTGCGGCATCCAGTCCAGCGCCTGCAGCGCCTCGTTCATCCCGAAGAGGCCGAGCCCGAAGCCCACGTGCATGATCGCGTCGGGTCGGTCCTCGGCCAGCTCCGCCATGGCCGCCTGCTTCTCGTCCTCGACCTGCCGGATGGCGACCTCGGAGGTGATGCGCAGGCCGCGTTCCTTGCACGCGACACGAGTGGAGTAGAGGTACTCCTCGCCGATCAGCGACGCCTCGTACGCGATGCCGACGGTGCGGCAGCCGTCGTACGACGCGATCGCGGCCATGATGCGCGGCTCCTCCGGCATCGATCCGTTGTTGAGCGCGAACACCCACTCGCCGAGCATGGTCTCGGTCCCGGCCATCGACAGGATGGGCACCTGCGCGGTCCGCTCGACGTGGTCGCGGAGCGGCACCGTGTTCTCGGACACGTACGGCCCGAAGATGGCGAGGCAGTCCTCCTCGACCAGCTCGTAGAACGCGTCGCGGACGGCGCGGAACGTGCCGCGCGGGAGACCCTCGACCGCGCGCACGACGAACTCGACCGGGCGGTCGAGCAGGCCCTGCGCGGTGTACTCCTCCGCGACCATCTCGAAGATCGGGAGCATGTCGGGGGAGTACGGGTGGTCCGGGTCGCGTGCGGTGTCGACCAGGAAGCCGATCCGCGCCGGTGAGATCTCGTTCATCGCGTCACCTCCAAGTCGAATCGGTCGGCCACGTGAGCTGTAGATCGGGTACGAAGCGGAGCGGCGGTCGGTAGCCAACCTCGTAGCCCGGACGCAGCGCGTACTCCGGGATGCGGCGGTGCCACTCGCGCAGCGTGATGCGGAGCTCACGGCGCGCCAGGTGGGATCCCAGGCACCGGTGCACGCCGCCGCCGAACGCGAGGTGTCGGTTCACCTCGCGGTCGAACCGCACCTCCAGCGGGTCGGCGAACTCCTCGGGATCGACGTTCGCCGCACTCAGGTTGGCGACGACGAGGTGCCCGGCGCCCGCAACTTCGCCGTCGAGCGTGCGCGTCTCCCGCGCCCACCGCACGACCGCGGGGACCGGTGTCTCCCACCGCAGTAGCTCTTCGACGGCGTCGGGGATCAGGCCGGGGTGCGCGACGAGGAGCCGCCGGTGCTCGTCGTGCTGCGCGAGGAAGGCGAAGAAGCACGTGAGCGAGTCGGTCACCGTGTCGAGGCCGGCGGTGAGGAGCACGAAGCAGATGTCGAGCATCTCGTGTCGGGTGAGGCGTTCACCGCCCGCCTCGGCGTCGAGCAGGAACGACAGGATGTCGTCGCGCCGCGACGCCTCCCGTTCGTCGAACACCGCGTCGAAGTACGCGTAGACGTCCTGCGCGGTGCGCCGCTGGATCTCGGAGCGCTCGGCGGGCGACGACTGCGCGTCGCCCGGACGGAGCAACCCGTCGCGCAACGTGATGAGGCTCGGGAGCTCCTCATACGGGAGCCCCATCATCCCGAGGAACACCGACGACGGGAGGAGCTCGGCGAACTCGTCGGTGAAGTTGCACGAACCCCGATCGACGAACGTGTCGATGAACCGGTTGACCCGCGCGGTGATGTCGTCCTCGAGCGCATCGACGCGACGCGGTGCGAACAGCGGATCGAGCAGCCGCCGGTACTTGACGTGATCGGGTGGGTCGATGGCGAGCGGGATCAGGGGACGGACGTTCCCCTGCTCGACCAGATCGGCCGATGAGAAGATGCCGGGATCCTGCAGGACCTCGTCGACCAGCGCGCGACTGGACGCGATGACGGTGCCCTCGGCGCTGAACGCACCGGCGCGGGCGAGCTCGTGGTTGCCCGGCTGCGGCGACGTCGTGACGAGCAGGTCGCGCTCGATCGAGTTGACGAAGTCCGCCTTCTCGAGCGGCCGGTCCGCCCGTTCGACTGCTGCCACTGCAACCCCCCGAGGTCGAGCCTCGGAGTTAAGATAGTCATGACTAGCTTAAGTGGCAAGCGAGGATGGTCGAGTGGCGACCGACGAGGTGACGAAGGCGACGCGACGACGTCGCGGTGAGCCGCGGCGCCTGTTGCTCGACGCGGCGCGCGATCTCTTCGCGCGGCAGGGCTTCACCAACACGACGGCGCGGGAGATCGCCGACCTCGCCGGCGTGTCGGAGCCGTTGCTCTTCCGGCACTTCGGCTCGAAGGTCGGCCTGTTCCGCGAAGCGCTCGTCGTCCCGTTCCTCGAGTTGGTGGAGGAGTTCGAAGGCACGTGGCAGTTGGGCGCCCTGGCGACGCTCGACGGTGAGGAAGCGAGTCGGCGGTTCCTCGGCGACCTGTTCGACCGCTTCCAGGCGAACCGGGGCATCGTCCTCACGTTGTGGGGCACCGAGGCCGAGACGGTGCCCGAACTGGTCGAGAGCGGCGTGTGCGACGAGATCACCGAGGGTCTGCGGCGCCTGGTCGACGTCAGCACCGGGGACGCGCGAACGCGCGACGGGGCGCACGGTGTCCGATCGCGAGCTGAGCGACCGGGCTGCGGTCGCGATGGTCGCGGGCGTGGCGCTCTTCGGGCAGTCGGTGTTCCTCGGACGGCGCGCACCGTCGCGTGATGCGCTCGTCGAGGAGCTGGTGCAGACGATGCTGCACGGACGTCTGCACCGCGGCCCGTGAGTCGCGGCGGCGGAAGGTGGACCGTGCACCCGCTGTCGACAAGGGCGCCAGGAGGTCGTGCTCGCATCCGACTCGGGTCAGGCACCCCTGCGGCACACGAGAGGGCCCGCTGAGAGCTGCTTCCTTCCGGACCTGACTCGGTTCACAGGATCCCGTTGCGCAGGACCCGACCCTCAACGCCTCGTGCGAGTCGTACCTCTAGGCGGCCCGAGCCTCGAGCGGGAATTCAGCCCCCCTGACGTGGGTTTGGGGTACAGGGCACCACGAGCTCCCCGCCTAGCACGGTCCACGATGGAGGCTACTCGTCGCCGGGTACCATCGTGCCCCCTGGAGGGGTGCGAGAGCGGCCGAATCGGCACGCTTGGAAAGCGTGTGTGGGGCAACTCACCGTGGGTTCGAATCCCACTCCCTCCGCTCGTCCGTTGGCATAATCACAACGTTTGCGCTGGTCAAGCGCTGAGTCGCGTGTCCGATCGGTTTCCAAGCTTGTGGCTGCGCGCAATTGAACGCATCCGTGCCCGGGGAAGCAGCGCGAGACAGACCACAACGCCGGGCGTACGATCCGCGCCGATGGGGGTCGAGGCAAGGCTGCGGGTGACCGAGGGGCGTGTTGCCGCGGCAAATGGACTCGACGTGCAGGAGCGTTGGGTCGACATCGCTTCGCCGCCCGTGCGGGTCCGTCTCCTCGAGTCGGGCGCTGGCGACCCGGTGTTCTTCATCAACGGTATCTCGGCACCAGGTATCGGGATGGCGCCGCTGGCCGGCCGTCTGCCTGGGCGCCGCCATCTGCTCATCGACCTGGTTTGTTCTCGCTGTGGTTCGCACTCGACCAGCCCTTGCGTGTGTCGCGGGCCGTGATCGTCGGACAGCCCGCGGTCGCTCTCCCAGGCTCGCGCGGCGACCTCACCATGGGCGTGCTCGCAGCCCCTTCCCAGCTGCACCTTCGATGGTGGCGGAGGTGCTCGTCATAGCGTCGCGCCGTAGCTCAGGGGATGGACGCGTTCACCACACCTTTCACGGCTTGGTGGTCGTCGCGGTAGGCGATCGCGAAGCAGAGCCGATCCTTCGACGTCTTGAGGATTGTGAGCGTGCCCGAGGGGCCGCTGGTAACAGCCCTCGCCCCGGCGCCTGCGTCGATCACGATGGAGACGGGATCCTCGCCGGCCACGAGCTTCGTCCCGGCGCGCAGCGGCGTGCCGCGGGCGGAGCGCAGGAAGACCGTGGTGAGGAGGTTGCCCTCGGGCGCCGCGAGCGTTCCCCCGAGGTCGTCGGGATCGAGGCGGTAGTCGCTGAGGTACACGGTGTAGTTCTTGTCGGTGCCGAGGTCGAACACGAGCGCGGAACGGATGTCAGCCGTCTTCCGCTCAGCGGCCGGCTGACCGGTTGCTGAGTCCTCCGCGGTGCGCTTCACCGTGCCGACGAACGGCTTCTTCGTGCACTTCGCCTTCGAGGCCCCGACCGAGGCCTCGGCGTCGGCGATGGTGTCGACGCCGCCGGTCGCGATCGAGGCGAGCGCGAGGACGACCACGGCGGTGAAGGACGAGACGCGAGCGAGCACCCGGGGAAGCTACCTCGCACCACGCGGTGCCCGATTGCGGCCGTCGGCGACGTAGCGCCACCAACTATTGTAGGATGCAAGTTCATCGGCTCCAACGTTCCCTTCCCCGACCACCGCGAATCACCGGACGACGAGATCGATCAGGTCGTCGATGCGGTGCTGGGCGCGTCGCGCGCGTTGGTCGCAATCGCGGCACGCTCGCTGGCCAGTGTCGATCGCGATCTCACGCTCCCGCAGTTCCGCGCGCTGGTGGTGCTCGCCAGCCGCGGCTCGTTGAACCCCGCCGTGTTCGCAGACGTGCTGGGTGTGCATCCGTCGACAGCCACTCGCATGTGCGATCGGCTCGTCACGAAGCGGTTGATCACCCGCGAGGTCTCCCCGACCAACCGTCGCGAAGTCGTGATCGGATTGACGTCTCGCGGACGGCGGATCGTGGATTCCGTCAGTCGCCGACGTCGGAAGGAGATCACCGAGATCATCGAGACCGTCCCGGGGTCTCGGCGAGGTTCGATGGTGCGCGCGTTGCGGATCTTCGCGGACGCAGCCGGCGAGATCCCTGAGGAACGATGGCCGCTCGGTTGGGTCGACCAATGACGCCGTTGAGCGCGCTGCGGACGTGGTGGCGTCGTGGGCGGATGAGCGCGCGACAACGACTCGAGGTCGCGCGGCCGAATGTGCGTGAAGTCGTGCTCCGTCTTCGCGTGGTGCTCGGTTTGGCTGCTGTCGTCGGAGTCTCGACCGGCGTGATCGTGGCGGTGTTCGACAAGCTCGTCCGTGACGGCCTGTTCGCGTGGGTGCTGCGTCAGCCCATCGCGGTGGCGGCCGCGATCCCTGCGATCGGCCTGATCGTCGCGGTGCTGCTGTCACGCCTGCCGGGGCATGCAGACACGACAACGACCGACGCATACGTACGCAGCTATCACGAACGGGGCGGAACGCTCCGCATGCGTGACCTCTGGGCCAAGCTGCTCGAGAGCGCCGCCACACTGGGCTCGGGCGGTGCACTCGGATACGAAGGGCCCGCACTGGTGAGCGGCGCCACGCTGGGATCATGGGCCGAGAGTCGCTTCATGCAGCGGTTCCGTCAGGACGATGCCAAGGTGCTCATGGTCGCGGGTGCGGCGGCGGGCATCGCCGCCGTGTTCCGTGCGCCTCTCACCGGCGTCGTCTTCGCACTCGAGGTGCCATACACCCAAGACGTCGCGCGACGGGCACTGCTTCCCGCGCTCATTGCGGCGAGCACCTCCTACGTCACCTACGTCGCCTTGCTCGGCACGGGTCGGATCTTCGCCATCTCCGGTGGTGCCGCGTTCGACACGCGCGACCTCGTCGGCGGCTTCGCCGTCGGGTTCTTGTGCGGCGGACTGGCCCGTGTCGGCGCGTGGGCGATCGGGCACGCCAAGCACCTCGCCGTTCCGGTCGCGATTCGAACGGTGGGTGCGGGCGTGACGCTCTTCGTGCTCGCGCTCCTCTCCGAGAAGTGGTTCGACATGCCCGTGAGCCTCGGTTCCGGCTACGAAGCGATCGACTGGGCACACCGACACGAAACCGCGCTCGGCCTCCTCGTCGCACTCTTCTTCATACGGTTCGCCGCGACCTGGCTCACCGTCGCCGGAGGCGGTGTCGGGGGCCTCTTCATTCCCCTCGTCACCCAGGGGGCGATCGTCGGATACACCGTCCAGGCGATCGCACACGCGCCCAACGCCGGCTTGTTCCCGACCGTCGGCATCGCCGCGTTCCTCGGCGCCGGCTACCGGACACCGCTCGCCGGTGTGTCGTTCGTCGCCGAGGCCACCGGCCAACCGGGATTCGTGGTCCCGGCGCTCCTCGCGGCGGCAGCCTCCCAACTCGTCATGGGTCGCTGGTCCTTCAGCCCCTACCAACGCGACGAGCGTCGACCAAACCTGATCCCTCTCCACGAGCTCCGAATCGAGCGGCTCATGTCGCCCAACCCGGACACCGTCAACGCCGATCGGCCCCTCGACGAGTGCCTCGTCGAGATGTCACGCCAGAACCGACGCTGGGTACCCGTCGTCGACGACGATCGCTACATCGGCCTGCTCGCCGTGACCGCAATCGCGAAGATCCCTCGGGCCAAGTGGCCCGACCTCCGAGCACGCGACGTCGCGCGGACCGACATACCGACCGCACGAACCTCCGATTCCGTCGAACACATCGCGAACATGATCCGAGAGCACGACGCGGGCGCGGTCGCGATCATCGATGAAGGCCGCGTCATCGGTGTCGTGACCATCCGTGACATCAGCAACGTCGAACGCCTGCTCGACCGTCTCGACCCGGAAACCGACCAGTAGTTCGCGTACGGAGTGAGCCCACGGCGACCGGCGTAAGCTCCCCGCGTGGCCGTGCTCTACGAAGTCCGCGACCGGATCGCGTTCATCTCGTTCAACCGCCCGGAGAAGCACAACGCGCTGCGCGACGAGGACATCGCGAGTCTCGTGGACGCGCTGCAGCGCTTCGACGTCGACGACGACGCGGACGTCGCCATCCTGTTCGGCCAGGGCAAGTCGTTCTCGAGCGGCGGTGACGTGAACGACCGCCTCCAACGTTCGATGGACGAAGGCTCCACCAGTGAGCGCACCACCGAGTACGCCGCGTTCACGCACTGCACGAACTGGAAGCCGATCATCGCCTCGGTGCACGGCTACTGCCTGGGCCATGCGCTCGGCACCGCGCTCTACTGCGACCACCTCGTCGCGGCACGCGACGCGGTGTTCGAGGTCACCGAGATCAAGCTCGGACTCCCCACCGCGGACTTCATCCCTCGCCTCGGTCAGCAAGCGTTCGCGGTCGAGGTGGCGATGACCGGGCGCCGGTTCACCGCCCTGGAGGCCTGGGACGCCGGGATCGTCACCCGCCTGGTCGACGAGCGCGCCCACCTCCCGGCCGCCGAGGAGCTCGCGCGCCAGCTGCTGGAGCACCCGCAGTGGGCCATCCGGCAGAACGTGCGCGTCCGACGCACGATCCTGGCCGATGAGTCGGCCCGTTACCAGGCGGTGCCGGCCGGCTTCAACTGGGCCGACGATCCCGAAGCGCGCGCGGCGGTGGCGAAGCTCAGCGCGCCGCGTGGCTGATCAGCTCGCGCCCGGCGTCACCAGGCCCGATTCGTAGGCGATCATCACGAGCTGCGCGCGGTCGCGCGCGGCCAACTTCGTGAGCAGACGACTCACGTGCGTCTTGGCGGTGGCGTGCGAGATGAACATGGTCTCCGCGATCTCCGCGTTCGACATGCCGCTCGCGACCGCGAGGAGGATCTCCCGCTCGCGTTCGGTCAGGTCGTCGATGCCGGGATGCGCGGTCGCGGTCGTGACCGGTGCGCTCGAGGCGAACTGCTCGATCAACCGGCGGGTCACCTTCGGTGCGAGGAGCGCGTCGCCGTCGGCGACGACCCGGATGGCGGCGAGGAGATCGGTCGGCAGCGTGTCCTTGAGCAGGAAGCCGCTCGCACCCGCGCGCAGCGCCTCGAACACGTACTCGTCGTGGTCGAACGTGGTGAGGATGAGCACCTTCGTCGCCGAGGTCGATGGCGCGTCGACGATCCGGCGCGTCGCCTCGAGCCCGTCCATCTCGGGCATGCGGATGTCCATGAGCACCACGTCGGGTCGTTCCCGCCCGACGAGCGCGATCGCTTCGATGCCATCCGACGCCTCGCCCACGACCTCGATGTCGTCAGCCGAACCGAGCAGCACCACGAAGCCGCTGCGCACGAGCGCCTGGTCGTCGGCGACCGCGACGCGGATCATGCCGCCTGGCTCCTCGTAAGGCAGGCGCACCGCGACGCGGAACCCGCCGCCGGGCTTCGGGCCGGCGGCGAGGGTCCCGCCGTACACCGCCACGCGCTCGCGCATGCCGAGCAACCCGTGTCCACTGCGGCCGTCGGAGCGGCCGTTGACGCCACGGCCGTCGTCGACGATCTCCAGGTCGAGCTCTCCCGGTGCGTAGCGCACGGTCACCTGCGCGGCCGCCGGACCGGCGTGCTTCATCACGTTGGTCAAGGCTTCCTGCACGATGCGGTATGCCGTGAGGTCGACGCCCCGCGGCAGCTCGACCCGCTCGCCGTCGTAGCTCACCGCCACGTGCACGCCCGCGCGGTCGACCTCGTGCACCAGCCGGTCGAGGTCGTCGAGCCCGGGCGCGGGCGCGTACGTGGGTGACCCACCGGCGTCGTCGGTCTCGCGGAGCACCCCGAGCATGCGGCGGATCTCGGCCAGCGTCGAGCGACTCACGCCGGAGATCGCTTCGAGCGCGCGCTTCGCTTCGGTCGGGTTGTCGTCGATGACGTGCTCACCCACCGAGGCCTGCACCGCGATCACGCCCATGGAGTGGGCGACGACGTCGTGCAGCTCGCGCGCGATGTGGAGTCGCTCATCAGCGACGGCGCGACCGCGCCTCCTCCTCGGTCTCCCGCTCGAGCGCTTGGGCTCGTTCCTCGAGCGCGTCGATCCGCTCCTTGCGGTTCTTGAGGTTGAGTCCGAACATGAACATCGCCGCGAACAACGCGCAGTTCAGGACGAAGCCGCTGAACTCGAGCCCGCTGTTCTCGGAGAGGACGACCGCGAGGAGCCCACCGAAGATCCCGACCGCGGCGATGATCACCTTCCGGGTCGTGCAGGTCGCGGCGACGGTGATCACGGCGACCCAGAGGAAGAAGGGTGTCGCACCTTCGTTGTGTCCGAGCATGCTGTTGAGCACCACCGCGCCCGTGCAGAACAGCAGCACTGCGAGGGGTGCGCGGCGGCGGAAGACGAACGGAACGCTCGCCGCCAGCACCAGGAAGACGCTGAACGCGTCCCGCGGTTCGTAGACGTCGGGCGACATGTTGCCGCGGCCCGACGTGGTCGCCAATCCGATGACCACGAAGAAGACGGCGACTGCGCCGTCGACGACCCACGGGTTCAGAGCGGCGAACCACGTCTTCATGCGGTGCCACGTCGTCGTCACCACCTCACCGTACCGAGCGATCCCTGCGCGTGCATCGGCCGCGCGACCGACCGGCGCGTACATCCCGAGACGTATGCGGGTGGCGGACGATCACCGTTGCGATCCGTCGCCCGGCACGACGGTTCGCACCTCGCGGCCGACGATTCCGCCCGCCGATTCCCGCATGGTGCAGGAGAGCCCGAACACCAGGGCCGGGAGCGCCGGTGCACCGCCGGCAGGGAGAGGGAGCACCACATGACCGCAACCATCGCAACCAGTCAGGAACGACGGCAGGCCGTCGGCCGGCCCCGCACGTCCGCCGCCCGCGCCGTCGATGCCGTGAAGGTCTACGGCAAGGGTGAGGCGGAGGTCCGCGCGCTCGACGGCGTGACCGTCGAGTTCGAGTCGGGCCGGTTCACCACCATCATGGGGCCGTCGGGCTCGGGGAAGTCGACGCTGATGCACAGCCTCGCCGGCCTCGACACGCTCACGAGCGGCACCGTGTGGATCGGCGACACGGAGCTCGGCACGCTCAACGACCGCAAGCTCACCCAGCTGCGACGCGACCACCTCGGTTTCGTCTTCCAGTCGTTCAACCTCATCCCGACGCTCACCGCGGCGGAGAACATCGAGCTGCCGCTGCGCCTCGCCGGTCGCAAGCCCGACCGCGCGTGGGTCGACCAGGTCGTCGAGACCGTCGGTCTCGGTCGTCGTCTCTCGCACCGTCCGTCGGAGCTCTCCGGCGGACAGCAGCAGCGCGTCGCGGTGGCGCGGGCGCTGGCGAGCCGGCCCGACATCGTCTTCGCCGACGAGCCCACCGGCAACCTCGACTCGCGTGCGGGCGCCGAGATCCTCTCGTTCATGCGCCAGGCCGTGCGCGAGTTCGGCCAGACCATCGTGATGGTCACGCACGACCCCGTCGCCGCGTCGTACGCGGACCGGGCGATCTTCCTCGCCGACGGCCAGGTGGTCGGCGAGCTGCACGACCCGACGTCCGATTCCGTGCTCGACGCCATGCGCACCCTGGGGGCCTGATCATCATGTTCCGTCTCACGCTGCAGACCATCCGGGCCCGCAAGGCCCGCTTCGTCCTCACCGCGGTCGCCGTCATCCTCGGCGTCGCGTTCATGGCGGGCACGCTCGTGCTCACCGACACCATCAACCACGCCTACGACGGCATCGCCGGCACGACCTTCGCGTCGACCGACGCCGTCGTGCAGTCGCCCCGCACCGTCGATGCCGGAGAGGGTCGCACCGAGCGAGGAACCATCCCCGCGTCGGTGCTCGACGTCGTGCGCCACACCGACGGGGTCGTCGCCGCCGACGGCGTCGTCGACGGCACCGCCCGGCTCGTCGGACGCGACGGCAAGCTCGTCGACGACAACATGGAACAGACCCCGCCGATCGGCATGGCCTGGCCGTCGTCCGACGCGCTGAACCCGCTGCACCTCGTGTCGGGTCACGCGCCGAACGCCGACGACGAGATCGTCATCGACCGTGCGTCCGCCGATGACGGCGACTTCGCGCCCGGCGACGCCGTGCGCGTCGTCACGCCGACCGGTTCGGCGCAGTACACCGTCGCCGGGGTCGCGACCTACGGGTCAGCACGATGATGCCGGTGGTGCCGGGGTCGTCGCGTTCACGCCCGACGACGGCCGCGACCGCGTGCTGGGCGAGCCCGGTCGCGTCGACAGCGTCCGCGCCGTCGGCCGAGCGCCGGCATCTCGCAGGCCGAGCTCGCCGCAGCAGGTCCGCGGCCGCGCTGCAGGGCGACGCCGACGTCGCAGGTGATCACGGGCACGGCCGCGGTCGACGCGGCCCGCACCGAGAGCCAGCAGGGCATGTCGTTCATGAGCACGTTCCTGATGGTGTTCGCGGTCGTCGCTCTGCTCGTGGGCGGGTTCGTGATCTTCAACGCCTTCTCCATCACGGTCGCGCAACGCACCAAGGAGACGGCGATGCTGCGGGCCATCGGCTCCAGCCGCAAGCAGGTGCTGCGCATGATCGTCGCCGAGTCGGTGGTCATGGGCGTGGTCGCCTCGGCGATCGGTGCGGTGCTCGGCATCGGCCTGGCCAAGGGCCTGGCGGCGCTGTTCACGTCGTTCGGCCTGGAGCTGCCCGGCGGCGCGACCGTCGTCGCACCCGGTTCGATCGCCATCGCCATGCTGGTCGGCACCGTCGTGACCGTGCTGGCCGCCTACCTGCCGGCGCGGCGGGCGTCGAAGGTGGCCCCGATGGCCGCCATGCGCGACGTCGAGGTCGACTCGTCGGGTGCCTCGCGCCGGCGTGCGGTGATCGGCACCGTGCTCACCGCGCTCGGGGTCGGACTGGTCGTCGCCGGAGCGAGTGGTGACGGCGGCATGGCGCCCATCGGCCTCGGAGCGCTCTGCCGCGTTCATCGGCGTGGTCGTGCTGGGTCCGGTCATCGGGTCCCGCTTCGTCCGCATCGTCGGCGCTCCGGTCGCCATGTTCCGCGGGATGACCGGCGTGCTCGCACGCGACAACGCGTCCCGCAACCCGAAGCGCACCGCGGCCACCGCGTCGGCGCTGATGATCGGTGTGGCACTGGTGGTGCTCATCTCGGTGTTCGCGACCTCGGCGCGGTCGTCGATCGACGCCAACATCGACAGCCACCTCAAGAGCGACTGGATCGTGTCGCCGCTCCAGCAGGACGGGTTGAGCCCGACCGTCGCGCAGGCGGTGGACGCGTTGCCCGAGACCGCGTCGGTCACGTCGTTCCGCATGGCCCCGGCCACGCTGGACGGTGGGACCGTGCAGATCACCGGCATCGATCCGGCCAACGTCGAGCAGCACCTCGACCTCGACGTGAAGGCGGGCGCGGTCGAACGCGCTCGGCGCACACGAGCTCGGTGTCCAGGAGCAGACGGCGAAGGAGCACGGGTGGAAGGTCGGCGACGACGTCACGGTCGACGTTCGCGGAGACTGGTGCACAGCACTTCACCGTCGGCGTGATCTACGGGCTGAAGGACCCGCTCGGCGACTACACGATGTCGCAGGACGCCTTCGCGGCCAACGTCGCGCACCAGAACGACCAGGCGCTGTTCGTGGTCGACGCACCGGGCGTGTCCGAGCAGACCGCTCGCAGCCGCGATCGAGGGTGCGCTGGCGGCAACGCCGACAGCACGGCTGCACACGCCGGCCGAGTTCAAGGCGCAGGTCGCAGGTCAGATCGACAAGATGCTGAACCTGATCTACGTCATGCTGTTCATGGCGGTCGTGATCGCACTGTTCGGCATCGCCAACACGTTGGCGCTGTCGGTCGTCGAACGGCGACGTGAGCTCGGCCTGCTGCGTGCGGTCGGCATGCAGCGGAGCCAGGTGCGCTCGGGTGTCCGCTGGGAAGCGGTCCTGATCGCCCTGCTCGGCACCGCGGTCGGCACGATGCTGGGACTGGGTTTCGGCTGGGCGCTGGTGAAGTCGTTGAGCAGCGAGGGCATCGATCACCTGGCCGTCCCCGGGATGCGCCTCGTCGTCATCGCCGTCGTGGCTGCGGTCGCCGCAGTGCTGGCGGCGGCACTGCCTGCCCGCCGGGCCGCCCGCCTCGACGTGCTCGACGCGATCTCGTCGTAGCGTCATCTGCACGACCGAACGGTGCTGCGCCGGCCCTCTCAGGGTCCGGCGCAGCACTCGTTCGCGAGAAATCGCTCAAGTCGACCCCACGCGATGCCGGTCCTACTTCCGTGGGCAAGGAGCATCGTCGCCGTCCCCGCCACGGGGCCGCACACTGGCAGGGCCGGTACCGCTTCGGCGGCGCCAGCGGCTGGCGTGACTGCGAACTGGTCGACGTCTCGGCGACGGGCGCCGGGTTCCAGGCCTTCATGCTTCCGAGCGACGCGCTGCCCATGGCCGACGTGGAGCTCGAGCTGGTCGACCGCGCCGATCCCGATCCCGACCCGCTGCGGTTCACCGGACAGGTCCGACACCTCACCCGGTCGAACGCCGGCCACGTGCGCGTGGGCGTGGAGTTCGCCGAGCTGAGCGAACTGGAGGGACGTCTGCTCGCGATGTTGTTCCGGCGCGACGCGGCGCGTCGTTCGCGGTTCCGTCCGCTCCCGCAGGTGCCCGACCCGGACCGCGCGACCGACCTCCCGGTCTGAGCGAGCTCAGCCGACCGGCGTCGGCTCCGGCTGCTCCAGCTCGGCGAGCTCCTCCTCGAGTGAGCCGCCCTCGACGTGCACGCGCGGCAGGATCCGGTCGAGCCACTTCGGCAGCCACCAGTTCCAGTCGCCCAGCAGTTCCATCGTCGCCGGTACCAGCACCATGCGCACGACGGTCGCGTCGATGAGCACCGCGATCGCGAGCCCGAGCCCCATCAGCTTGAGCGCGACCTCGGGACCGAGCACGAAGCTGCCGAACACGAAGAACATGATCAGCGCGGCGGCGGTGATGACGCGCGCGGTGAGCGCGAGGCCGTCGGCGACTGCGGTCGCGTTGTCGCCCGTGCGGTCGTACTCCTCGCGGATGCGGGAGAGCAGGAACACCTCGTAGTCCATCGAGAGGCCGAACACGATGGCGAAGATGAACACCGGCGCCCACGCCTCGACCGGTGCTTCACGCCCGACGCCGATCAGGCTCGCGCCCCAGCCCCACTGGAACACCGCGACCACGACGCCGTACGCGGCGCCGATCGACAGCAGGTTCATGATGACGGCCTTCAACGGCACGAGCAGGCTGCGGAACACGAGCATGAGCAACAGGAACGAGAGGATCAGCACCGCACCCATGAAGATGGGCAGTCGCTCCGCGGTGTAGGCCGCGAAGTCGTCGGCCGCGGCGGTGAGGCCACCGACCTTGACCGCGACCTGGTCACCGACGACCGACGGGATGACGTCGTCGCGGAGGTGGGTCACCAACTCGGCCGTTGCCTCCGCCTGCGGGTCGGTGGTGGGGAACACCTGGAGCACCGCGACCGTCCCCTCGGGGTTGGCCTGCGGCGGGGTGGCGAACGCGACGCCCTTGGTCTCGTTCAGCTTCGCGGTGAGCTGGTTCAGCGCGTCGACGTCGGCCTGGCCGTTCGGCGTCTCTGCGGCCAGGAGGAGCGGGCCGTTGAAACCCGCGCCGAAGCCATCGGCCACGAGGTCGTAGGCCTGGCGGGTGGTGTCGCTCTCGGGCCGGTTGCCGGCGTCGGTGAAGCCCAGCCGCATCGACAGCAACGGGATGGCCAGCACGAGGAGGAACACCAACCCGAGGATCGCGGCGGGCCAGGGGTGACGCTGGATCACGTGGCTCCAGCGCGTCCAGCCCGACTCCTTGATCTCTCCCTCGGGACGCGTGCGATGGGGGAGGCCGAACTTGTCGATGTTGCGGCCGACGAAGCCGAGCAGCGCGGGCAACAACGTCACCGACGCCAGCATCGTGGTGAGCACACCGATCGAGATGCCGATGGCGACACCGCGCATCACCGACGTCTTCATCAGCAGCAGGCCGAGCACCGAGATCACGACGGTCGTGCCCGCGAACAGCACCGCGCGTCCAGCGGTGTCGAGCGCGTGCACGACGCTGCGCTCCGGGTCGGCTCCCTGGGCGAGGTTCTCGCGGTACCGCGTGACGATGAACAACGCGTAGTCGATGCCGACACCGAGGCCGACCATCGCGACCGCGGCGGTGGTGAAGTCGGGCATGTCGATGACGGTGCGAACGCTGAGCACGATCGCGGCACCGGTACCGATGCCGAAGAGCGCGGTGCCGATCGGCAAGCCCATCGCGAGCACCGAGCCGAAGGCGAGCAGCAGGATGATCATCGCCGCGAGCAGGCCGATCGCCTCGCTGGCACCGCCGATCTCGGCGTCGGCGAAGATGTCGCCGCCGAACTCCAGGCGGAGCCCGGGGACGTCGACGTCGGCGGCGAGCTGCTTGATCTCCTTGCCGTCGGCGGTGAACTCCTCACCGGAACGGTCGGCGAAGTTGACCTGCGCGTACGCGATCTTGCCGTTGCGCGAGATCTGGCGCGCACCCTCGGCGGCATACGGGCTCGCCACCTCGACGTCGGGGATCTTCTGCTCGACCTCGTCGAACAGGCCTTCCATCGCCTGCTGCACCTGGGCGTCGTCGATGCCCTGGGTGGCGGAGAACACGATCTGGGCCTGCACCTGCCGGTTGCGGAAGCTCGACTTCTCGAGGAGGTCGAACGCTTCCTGGCTCTCGGTGCCGGGCAGCTTGAACTCGGTCTTGAACGCACCGTTCAGGCTGCTCGCGAGCGCGAACGTCGCGACGAGCAGGATGATCCACCCGCCGAGCACCCAACGGCGGCGGCGGTACGAGAAGCGCGCGAGTCGTTGCAGCATGGGACCTCACAGAGCCGGGGGGCCTTCCAAGGTACGCGACCCTTCTCCCCGGGCGCCGAAGTCCTCGGGACCGGCCCGGGATCAGGTCTGGAGCACGCCGTCCACGATGTGCAGGGTCCGATCGGTGAAGCGGGTGATCCGCTCATCGTGGGTGACGACGATCGCCGCCGTCTGACGCGATTTGGTCTCGTTGCGGATGAGCTCCATCACCTGGGCGCCGAGCGTGGTGTCGAGGGCCGACGTGGGTTCGTCGAACAGCACGAGCTCGGGTTCGTTCATCAGAGCCCGTCCGATCGCGACCCGCTGGCGTTGACCACCTGACATCTCCGACGGGAGCTGCCGGGCCCGGTCCGAGAGGCCGAGCTCGTCGAGCAGCTGGTCGGCACGCGCTCTCGCCGGGCCACCGGTGTGCGCGCCGATCTCGTCGACGACCAGCAAGTTCTCCCGGGCGGTGAGGAACGGCACGAGGTTGACCGACTGGAACACGAACCCGATGTGTTCGCGTCGGAAGTCGGTGAGCTCGCGTGAGGAGTACTCGGAGATGTCCTGGCCGCCGATGACGACCGTGCCCTCGGTGGGCGACAGGATGCCGCCGGCGATCGAGCAGAGCGTCGTCTTCCCCGAGCCCGACGGCCCGACCAGCGCCACGATCTCGTCGGACGCGATCTCGAGCGTCGCGTGGTCGAGCGCGACGACCTCGTCGTCGCCGGTGGGGTACACCTTCCGGACCGTGCGCATCTCGAGCGCGGGGGGAGCGGTTGCCGTCACGTCGACCTCCCGATCGCACTGGCGGGATCAATTCGCAGGACTCGCCGCAAGGAGAACGCGCTCCCGATCAGCGCGGCGATGACGAGGGCGAGGCTCGAGAACACGAGGCGCCCTGGGAGCAGGGCGTAGGGGATGGTGCCGGGAGGAAGCGTCTGGTCGAGCACCACGGCGAACACCGAGCCGATGGCGGCGGCGACGAGCGCGACGAGCACGGCCTGCACCGCGACGCCCGCGAACAGCGTGCGCGACCGGGCGCCGATCGCCTTGAGCATCCCGTAGAGCGAGATGCGCTCCACGGTGAGGAGCGCGAAGAACAGGGCGACGACAACGGCGGCGATGAGCAGCGTCGCGCCGATGATCTGGTTGAACACCGAGCGCTGCTGGCGGACCCCGCCGATGGCGTCGGCCGCGGCGGTGATCGAGACCGTCTCGGTCGCGCCCCCGTGGCGCGGTCGACCGACCGGCCGACGGCGCCAGGATCGCGGGTGGTCTCGAGTACGAGGGCCTGGAAGACGCCCGGACCGACTGCGGACGCCGGGCGATTCGCGCCCTGGATCGCCCGCCAGGTCCGCGGCGTGGCCCACAACGAGCCCGCGCCCGAGTAGCTCACGTCGTCGACGAAGCCCACGACCCGCACCGCCGATCGGGCGGGGCCCAGCCGAAGCACGTCGCCGCGCTCGACGCCGTCGTCGGCCAACACGCGGTCGGCGTAGACCTCGTTGCCGGAGAGCGTCGACGGGACGCCGGCCGGAGGGCGCTCGGTACCGAAGAGCGCCACATCCACGAGATCGCGCGGACCGTGGCCGGGCACCCGCGCCGCGAGCTGCACGACGCCGAGCCCATCCGCGCGCGCCACGCCGTCGACGGCCGCGACCTCTCGTTGCACCTCGGGCGTGATGCGGCTGCGCACCAGCGAACGCTCCGCCGTCGACGAGAACACGACGAGGTCACCGCGCTGGGCGACGATCGCGCCGGTCGATCGCCGGATCAAGCCGTCGAGCAGTCCGCCCAGCAGCATCAGGAGCATCGCGATGAGGGTGAGCAACACCGTCGCGGTCGCGAAGCGGCTCGGCCGGCGCAGCATCTCGCGGAGAGCGAGCCTCATGTGGTGCCGCCCGAGAGCGCGGATGCCGGCTCGATGCGCAGCACGCGTCGCGCGGCGAAGCTCGCGCTGATGACGGCGAGGACGAGGATCGCGGCGCCCCAGCCGAGCACGGCGATCGCGTCGAACTGCAACGGGATCGAGCCGACCCGCTGGAACGAGACGGGCAGGTAGAGCAGCGTGCCCAGCGCGACGCCGAGTCCGACCACCACGAGCACCTGCACGAGCAGCGCGCGCACGAGCGTCGCGGCGCGGGCGCCGATGGCGCGGAGCAGCGTCAGCGTGCGCGTCTTCTGCAGCGTGACGATCAGGAAGAACAGGCCGATGACGACCGGGACCACCAGGCCGTAGAGCAGGAAGATCACCAGGAACGAACGGCTCACCTGCGCCACCCCGGGTGACTTCGCCGCCGCGTCGTCGCGTGTCAGCGCCTCGAGGTCGGTGCTGATCGCGTCGATGCGCCGCACGATCTCGGCGTCGCTCACCCCGGCCCGTGGACGGACGCCGAGCGCGTTGGGCGGCGGCGTCCCCGCGTCGGGGTTCGCCGCGCGCACCGCCTGCTCCCACGTCGCGTAGCGCACGAAGACCGTGGGCGACGCCTGCAGGTTGGAGTCCTGGGCCTGGCCGACGATCCGGATCGGGTACCCACCCGGTTGCACACGGACGACGTCACCGATGCCGAACCCCTCGTCGGCGTCGGTCTCGTTGGCGACGCCCTCGCCCTCGGCGGACGGATATCGACCGGCGACCAACGACGTCGGCGCGCCAAGCGAGCGGCGTTCGTATCCGATCACCGCCGCGCCCTGGATCTCGCCGCCGGCGCGCACGCTGAACGTGCTCTGGCCGATGCGGCCGACCGAGCGCACGCCGTCGACCGCGCGCACCTGCGCCTCCATCTCCGGGGAGATGGCGCTGCTCTGCAGGGTCCGTCGGGCGTCGGTGCTGAAGACGAGCACGGGCGCGCTCTGCTGCTCGATCGCCCCGACGAACGAGGTGATGAGGCCGTCGCGCAGGGCCTGCTGGAACAGGATGAGGAACACGAGCAGCGCGATCGAGGCGACCAGCAGGCCGAAGCGCACCTTGGCGCGTGCCATCTCGCGCAGCGCGATCACAGATGCCTTGCGGCCAGCGACTCGACCGCGTCGAGCGCGCTGCGCGCGTCGTGGCCGGTCCACCCGTCGGCGCCGAGCTGGAGCGCGGTGTGCCGGTCTCGGATGCCGGGACCGCCGACCCAACTGGGGGTCGTGATGCCGCCGTCCCGGAGCGCGTCCAGGGTCTCGCGGACCGCGGCCTCGTGGCCCGAGCCGATCGCGCCGAGCAGCACGGCCACCGGTCGCTCGGCTCGCCCGGCGGCTTCGACGAACGACTCGGCCGGTGTGTCGGCACCCAGATCGATGGTCGCGAACCGGCGCCCCCGCAGCAGATCGGACAGCAGCGCGCCGGCGAGAGCATGACGCTCACCCGCGACGCATCCGAGCACGATCGTGCCCCGCTTCTTGCCGCGGTGCGCGAAGCGCGGGCCGAGGCGGGCCACGATCCGGCCGGCGACCACGGTCGCGAGGTGCTCGTCTGCGATGCCGACGACTCCCCGCGCCCACTGTCGACCGATGTGGCGCAGCGCCGGACTGACGAGGTCGATGTGGACCGCTTCGGGTTCGCGACCCCCGACGAGCGCGGTCTCCACCACCCGCCAGGCGCCCGCTTCGTCGCCGGCGAGGAGCCGGGCCGCGAGCCGAGTCGCGGGTACTCGCGCGTGACCACGCGCGCGCATGCTCCGACCATCTGCCAGCGCAGTGAGGTCACGAGCGCGGATCCGCCACTCGACCCCGTCGCGGTGGGCGTCGAGACGCCCCGTCCGCACGTACCCGTAGGCGGTCATGTAGTGCACCCCGAGGTGCTCCGCTGCCTCGCGCAACGTCATGAGCTCCTCGGTCTTCGGCACGCGTCACTTTTTAGCACTAAAGCCACGGTCGGGAGGCATCCGGCTGGGCCGCGTGGGATCTCGGCGACCGGCGCCGCGCACGGCGACGGTCGCTACAGTCGGCCGGTGGCCTACCAGTCGCTGTATCGCAAGTACCGGCCGCAGCGCTTCGCGGAGCTGGTCGGGCAGGACCACGTGAGCACCGCCCTCCGGAACACGGTCCGCGACGGTCGCGTCGGGCACGCCTACCTGTTCTCGGGCCCTCGGGGCACGGGCAAGACCACCACCGCGCGGTTGCTGGCGAAGGCCGTGAACTGCACGAACCAGGGCGATGACGGCGATCCGTGCGGAGAGTGCGAGAGCTGCGTGGCCATCGCCGACGGCACGTCGCTCGACGTCATCGAGGTCGACGCCGCGTCGCGCAGCAAGGTCGACGAGATGCGCGACCTGCTCGAACGGGTGGCGTACCTCAGCGCCGGCGGTGCCAGGAAGGTGTACATCCTCGACGAGGTGCACATGCTCAGCGCCAGCGCGGAGGCGGCGCTGCTGAAGACGCTCGAAGAATCGCCCGAGCACGTGATGTTCGTGCTCGCCACGACCGATCCGCTGAAGGTCGCGCCCACGATCCGCTCGCGCACCCAGCACTTCGAGTTCACGCTCTACACCGTCGACGAGCTCACCGCGCATCTCGCCGACGTGTGCGCGAAAGAAGGCATCGAGGCCGACCCCGAGGCGCTCGCCGTCATCGCGCGTGCGGGCGCGGGGTCCATGCGCGACTCGCTCTCGCTGCTCGACCAGGCCATCGCGCACGGCGCCATCGACCTGGAGCAGATCGCGGCGCTCTTCGGTGGGAGCGCGTTCGAGGGTCGCCTCGCGATCCTGCGGGCGGTCGCCGACGAGGACGTCGCCGGTGCGCTCGTCGCGCTCGGCGAGCTGCTGGACGCGGGGCACGAGCCCCGTCGTCTCACCGAAGACCTCCTCGCCACCGTGCGCGACACCTTCCTCCTCACGTCGGCCCGTGGTCGCGTGCGCGTCGACGCGCCCGACGACGCGCTCGAGGCGCTCACCGCGCTGGGCGACCAACTCGGCGCGCCGATGCTCGTGCGCATGTTGGAGACACTCGGTCAGGCCGTGGTCGACATGCGCGGCACCGACGCGGCCGACCCCCGGCTGGTCCTCGAGATCGCGTTGGTGCGCGTGGCGCGCCGTGAGGCGGGCACCCCGTTGCAGGCCCTCGCCGAACGCGTCGACCGGCTGGAGCGCGGTGGTCGTGCCGACCGACTCGCGCGCCGCGGCGCCGAGCGCTCCTGTCGCGCCGGAGGCGCCTGCCGCGTCGGGACGCAGCGGCCGCTCGTTCGCGGAGCTCAAGCGCGATCGGGGAGCAGCGTCACCCCCGAAGCCGGACCTGGAGCCGGAGCCTGTACCCGCGGCGCCCGCGCCGGAGACGTCGGAGCCCGCGCCGCGCCTGCGCCCGCAGGCGACGTCGACATCGACGACGTGATCGTCGCGTGGGCCGAGATCCTCCCCGAGCTCCCGCCGGCAACGCGTGCGGCGGTGCGCGAGGCGCAGCCGATCGCGGTCGAACAGGGCGTGATCACCTTCGGCGTGCCGCGCGCGCACTACGACGTCGCGGTCCCGCGCTTCAAGAAGGAAGCCGACAACATCCGCGCCGCGCTCTCCGGTCGCCTCGGCCGCGAGATGCGCTTCAAGCCCGTCCCGCACGACGGGTTCGACGGCGCGCCGGACACCGACCCCGGGGCATCGACTGCGCCGATCGACGACGAACCGCCCCCCGACGACGAGATCGATCTCGCCGAACTGGTCGACGAGGGCAGCGAGGTGCCGGCGGTAGATTCGGTGACGCTCATCACCCAGAGCCTCGGCGCCACGGTCGTCGAGGAAGTCCCCCGCGACTGAGACGAGGAACACCATGCCGAAGGGCCAGGGCGGCCGACCTCCGATGCCGGGCGGCGGCGGGGGTCAGAACCTCAACCAGATGATGAAGCAGATGCAGAAGATGCAGGCCGACATGGCCGCGGCCCAGGACGCGCTGGCGGAGACGACAGTCGAAGGTTCGGCCGGCGGGGGCATGGTGAAGGTGGTCGTGACCGGGACCGGCGACGTGCAGTCGGTGCACATCAAGGCCGAGGTCGTCGACCCCGAAGACGTCGAGATGCTCGAAGACCTGGTGCTCGCGGCCGTCACCGACGGTCTGCGGCGGTCGCACGAGATGCAGCAGGAGAGCCTGGGCGGCGTCACCGGCGGTCTCGACCTCGGCGCGCTGGGTGATCTCGGCGGGCTGCTCGGCTGACGCGTGAGCAGCCCCTACGCCGCGCCGGTCCAGGCCCTCATCGACGAGCTCGGCCGCCTGCCCGGCGTCGGTCCCAAGTCGGCGCAGCGGATCGCGTTCTACCTGCTGAAGGCGGCGCCCGAAGACGCCAACCGCCTCGCCCGCGCGATCACCGAGGCGAAGGAGCGCGTCACCTGGTGTCGGCGGTGCTTCAACATCGCCGAGGGCGAGCTCTGCGGTTACTGCCTCGACGATCGGCGCGACGCCACCTCCCTCTGCGTGGTGGAGGAGCCCCGCGACATCGTCGCGGTCGAGCGCACCCACGAGTTCACGGGGCGGTACCACGTCCTCCAGGGCGCGATCTCACCCATCGAGGGGATCGGGCCCGAGCAGCTACGGGTCAAGGAGATGCTGGCGCGGGTCGACGCCGAGGGCGTCACCGAGGTGATCCTGGCCACCAACCCGAACATCGAGGGCGAGGCCACGGCCATGTACCTGGCCCGCCTGCTCAAGCCCCTCGGGGTGCGCACGACCCGCATCGCCAGTGGCCTTCCGGTCGGGGGCGACCTGGAGTACGCCGACGAGGTCACGCTGGGCCGGGCGCTCGAGGGTCGTCGCGAGGTCGACGCCTGACGCCATCCCTGCACGGGATCGCGAATCGCGCGAGCCTTCCCCTCGGATTCCGGCACCGCCGGCAGGAGGGGAGCCCGCCATGACCGACGCGAACGACGCCACACCCGCGCCACCGCCGTCACCAGCGGCACCGTCACCATCCATGGCGGCACCGGCTGCGGGGTGGGGGCCCAAGGGCAAGCACCGAGAGTGGATCTCGGTGGCGCTGCTGTCGATCGTCACGCTGGGCATCTACTTCCTGGTGTGGTCGTACAAGGTGTTCGACGAGAACAAGAAGTTCAGCGGCGAGGGCGTCGGCGGGGTCATCGGCCTGATCCTGGCGTTCTTCCTCGGCATCGTGAACTGGTTCCTGCTTCCGTCCGAGATCGGCAACATGTACGAGCGGATGGGACAGGAGAAGCCGGTGCGCGGCGTCACCGGTTTCTGGAACCTGATCCCGATCGTCGGGTTCTTCATCTGGATCTACAAGGTCCAGAACGCGATGAACCGTCTGTACGACTGAGGAGGATCCGACATGACCGACGTGACACCGCCGCCACCGCCACCGTGCCCGCCTCAGGTGGGCCGAGCGGTGGGACCGACTACCCGATCCACCTCGAGTACGACCGTGACTACGACGTCCAGAACTGGCGCCCGCTGGTCAACTGGCTCCTCGCCATCCCGCACTGGATCGTGCTCTACTTCCTCGGGATCGTCGCGGTCGTGCTCTGGTTCATCTCGCTCTTCATCGTCCTCTTCACGCAGCGGAACCCGTTCGTCGGGTTCCAGACGATGTACCTGCGGTACTACTGGCGAGTCTCGAGCTTCGCGGGCTTCATGCGCAACGAGTACCCCCCGTTCGACTTCGCCACCGACGACGCCGCGGCGGTACCCGATGCCGCCGTCGTGACGGCGGACGATCCGGGCGACATGAACCGCTTCCTCGGCTTCGTGCAGTGGCTGCTCGCGTTCCCTCACTACATCGTGCTCTGGCTGCTCGAGATCGCACTGTTCGTCGTGGTGGTGATCAACCTGTTCATCGTGCTGTTCACCGGTCGATGGAACGAGTCGATGCGCGACTTCAGCGTCGGTGTCGCCCGCTGGCACACGCGGGTGTACGGCTACGTCTTCCTCATCACGAACCAGTACCCCCCGTTCAGCCTCCAGTAGGCGCAGGATTCGACCAGGAGCACTGATGACCGACGTCCCTCCCCCTCCGCCTCCGGCGAGCTACGGCGGCCCCGGCGGCGCACCCGCGCTGCCCAACCCGCTGATCAGCTACTGGAAGAAGGTCGTCCTCGAGAACTACGCCAACTTCACCGGGCGTGCTCGCCGGGCGGAGTTCTGGTGGTACTTCCTGGCCAACCTGATCATCAGCGTCGTGTTCAACATCATCGATGCGGTGATCGGCTCGGGCATGGGGGGCGGGATCGGGGTGATCGGCCTGATCTACAGCCTCGCGGTGCTCATCCCCGGACTCGCGGTGGGCATCCGCCGACTGCACGACACCGGGAAGAGCGGGTGGTGGCTCCTCCTCGTCTTCATCCCGCTCGTCGGCATCATCGTGCTGATCGTGTTCTGGGCGACCGACAGCACACCGGGCGCGAACGACTACGGGATGTCGGAGAAGTACCCGACCTAGAGCGTGCGGAGGATGGCGGCTTCACCCTGGCCGCCGCCGCCGCACAGCGACGCGGCGCCGAGCCCGCCACCGCGACGGCGCAGCTCGTCGATCAGCGTGAGCACGACCCGCGTGCCCGACATGCCGATCGGGTGACCGAGCGCGATGGCGCCGCCGTTCACGTTGACGATCTCGTCGGTCACACCGAGGTCCTGCATCGACGCCACACCGACCGCGGCGAACGCCTCGTTGATCTCGATGAGGTCGAGCGCGCTCACGTCCTCGCCCAGCTTGCCGAGGGCCTGCTTGATCGCGCCCGACGGCTGGTGGAGCAGCGAGGTGTCGGGCCCGGCGACGTTGCCGAACGCGAGCAGCTCGGCGAGCGGGCTCGATGCCCGAGCTCCTCGGCCTTCGCCTTCGACATCACCACGACGGCGGCGCCGCCGTCGGAGATCTGCGACGCGTTGCCCGCGGTGATGCTGCCGTCGCCGTCGAACGCGGGTCGCAGGCCGGCGAGCGACTCGATCGTGGTGCCCGGTCGGATGCCTTCGTCGGCCTCGACGACGATCGGGTCGCCCTTGCGCTGGGGGATCGCGATCGGCTCGATCTCGGTGAAGCGCCCTTCCTTCGCCGCGTTCGCGGCGCGCTCGTGGCTCTTCGCCGCGAGGTCGTCCATGCGCGTCACGCGTGATGCCACCGTGCGCCTGCGTGGCGCGCTCGGTGCTCTCACCCATGTGGATGTCCTCGAGGCCGCAGACCAGGCCGTCGGCGAGCATCGAGTCGAGCAGCTTCCCGTCGCCCATGCGGTAGCCCGGCGCGCGCGTCCTTCAGGAGGTACGGCGCGCTGGGTCATCGACTCCATGCCTGCCGCGACCACGACGTCGGCGTCGCCGGCCTGGATCATGAGGTCGGCGAGGTAGACGGCGTCGATGCCCGAGAGGCACGCCTTGTTGAGCCCGATCGAGGGCACGTCGAGCGAGATGCCGCCCTTCACCGCGGCCTGCCGCGCCGGCATCTGACCGGAGCCGGCCTGGATCACCTGGCCGACGTACACGTAGTCGACCTGGTCGGGGCTCACGCCGCCGCGCGCCAGCGCGGCACTTGATCGCATGGCCGCCGAGGTCGGCGGCGCTCAACGAGGAGAGTGCCCCCGAGAGGCGACCGATGGGGGTGCGGGCGGACGAGACGATCACGGAGCCGGGCATGGCGAACCCCCGAGAGAGAGAGCGGCAAGTTACCCAATGGTAGCTTCGGCCCCCGTGAGCGGTCCTGGCGGGGAACTCGAGCGCGATCCGCGACGCGATCCTCGGCGGAGCGCCCGGCGACGACCTCGCCGCGCTCCCGTTGCCGGGCTCCTACCGGGGTGCGGTCGTGCGCGCCGACGAGCAGGAGATGTTCGCGGGCGTGGCGTCGGAGGAGAAGGACCCCCGGAAGTCGCTGCACCTCGACGACGTGCCGCTCCCGGAGCTGGCGCCCGACGAGGCGTTGGTCGCGGTGATGGCGTCGTCGATCAACTTCAACACCGTCTGGACGTCGATCTTCGAGCCCGTCCCCACCTTCGGGTTCCTCCAGCGCCTCGGGCGCGAGAGCGTGTGGGGCGCGCGCCACGACCAGCCGTTCCACGTCGTCGGGAGCGACGCCGCCGGGGTCGTGCTCCGTGTGGGTTCTGCGGTGCGTTCGTGGAAGCCCGGCGACGCGGTCACCGTGCACTGCAACCACGTCGACGACCAAGACCCGAGCGCGCACGACGACTCCATGCTCGCGACCAACCAACGCATCTGGGGCTACGAGACCAACTACGGGGGCCTGGGCGAGCTCACGTTGGTGAAGGCGAACCAGCTCATGCCCAAGCCCGCGCACCTCACGTGGGAGGAGGCCGCGGTCAACGCGCTCACGAACTCCACGAGCTACCGCATGCTCGTGAGCCCGAACGGCGCCCAGATGACGCAGGGCCAGACGGTGCTGATCTGGGGCGCGAGTGGCGGGATCGGCGCGTACGCGTGTCAGTACGTGCTCAACGGTGGCGGCACGCCGGTGGCGGTGGTGTCGAGTCCCGAGCGCGCCGATCTGGTGCGCGCGATGGGCGTCGAGCACGTGATCGACCGCGCGGCCGAGGGCTACCAGTTCTGGAAGGACGACCAGACCCAGGACCCGGCGGAATGGCGCCGGCTGGGCAAACGCATCCGCGAGCTGGCCGGCACCGACCCCGACATCGTGTTCGAGCACCCCGGCCGCTCCACGATGGGTGCGTCGGTGTTCGTGTGCACGCGCGGCGGCACCATCATCACGTGCGCGGCGACCACCGGGTTCATGATCGAGTACGACAACCGCTACCTCTGGATGAACCAGAAGACGCTGAAGGGCTGCCACTTCGCCAACTACCGCGAGGCGTGGGAGGCGAACCGCCTGATCGCCGAAGGCCACATCCACCCGGTGCTCTCGGCCGTGTTCCCGTTCGATCAGGTGGCGGAAGCGGTCCTGCAGGTGCACCACAACCAGCACGAGGGCAAGCTGGGGGTGCTCGTGCTCGCGCCCGCCGAGGGGCTCGGCGTCACCGACCCCGAGCTCCGCGCCGCGCACGTCGACAAGATCACGCGGTTCAGGAGGCACTGAAGATGCTCACCGAGATCGATCACGTGGCCATCGCCGTCAACGACCTCGAGGCCGCCATCGAGTACTACCGCTCGGCGTACGGCGTCGAAGTCGAGCACCGCGAGGTGGTGGAGCGCGACGGCGTCGAGGAGGCCCTGCTCAAGGTGGCCGAGTCCTACGTGCAGCTGCTCACGCCAATCCGCGACGACTCCACGGTGGCGAAGTACCTGGCCACCAAGGGCGAGGGAATCCACCACGTGGGGTACCGGGTCGACGACTGCGCGGCGGCGCTGGAACGGGTGCGGGCCGAAGGCGGTCGTCTGATCGACGAGGCCCCGCGCCCCGGCAGCCGGGGCACCACGGTGGCGTTCGTGCACCCGAAGGGTGGGTTCGGCACGCTGGTGGAGCTGGTCGAGGAATAGTCTCGACCGCCTATGGCCGTCGAGGAACCTGCACCCGTCACCATCCACCCGATCGAGGAGCGGCTGGAACACCTCGCCGCCCTCCGGGAGCAGGCGCTCCACGCAGGGTCGGATGCCGCGGTCGCGCGGCAGCACGAGCGGGGCAAGCTCACCGCTCGCGAGCGCATCGACCTCCTGCTCGACCCCGGGTCGTTCGTCGAGCTCGACATGCTCGCCCGTCACCGCGCCCACGGCTTCGGGATCGAGGACACTCGACCGCTCACCGATGGCGTGGTCACCGGATGGGGCACGGTCGACGGCCGCAAGGTCTTCCTCTTCAGCCAGGACTTCACCGTCTTCGGCGGCGCGCTCGGCGAGGTGTTCGCCGAGAAGATCCACAAGGTGATGGACCTCGCCGAATCGGTCGGCGCGCCGATGATCGGCCTCAACGACGGCGCCGGCGCCCGCATCCAGGAAGGCGTCGTCTCGCTCGACGCGTACGGGGGCATCTTCTCCCGCAACGTGAAGGCATCGGGCGTGATCCCGCAGATCAGCGTGATCCTCGGTCCGTGCGCCGGCGGTGCGGTCTACTCGCCCGCGCTCACCGACTTCGTGGTGATGGTCAAGGGCACGTCGCACATGTTCATCACCGGTCCCGACGTCGTGAAGACGGTCACCGGCGAAGACGTCACGCAGGAGGAGCTCGGCGGCGCGCTCACGCACGCGTCCAAGTCGGGCGTCGCCGCGTTCGTCTACGACGACGAGCCCACCGCGCTGGC
Source organism: uncultured Actinomycetes bacterium (assembly GCA_963835985.1). Taxonomy (GTDB): domain Bacteria; phylum Actinomycetota; class Acidimicrobiia; order IMCC26256; family DASPTH01; genus DASUAS01. Next base: position 143,331 of record CAWIHV010000007.1, read on the forward strand.
ACAGGTGCGCTACCTCTTGTCGTACCTGCCGGCCAACAACCTCGAAGACCCGCCCTACTACGAGACCGACGACCCCGGCGACCGGTTGTGCGACGGCATCGTCGACCTCATCCCCGACGCGCCCAACAAGCCGTACGACATGAAGAAGGTGATCGCCGAGGTCGTCGACGACGGCGAGTTCCTCGAGGTCAACGCGCTGTGGGCGGGCAACATCGTGTGCGGCTTCGCGCGCATCGACGGTCATGCCGTCGGGATCGTCGGCAACCAGCCGTCGAACCTCGCGGGCACGCTCGACATCGACGCGTCGGAGAAGGCGGCGCGGTTCGTGCGCACCTGCGACGCCTTCAACGTGCCGCTGGTGACGTTCGTCGACGTGCCCGGGTTCCTCCCCGGCACCGACCAGGAGTACGGCGGCATCATCCGCCATGGCGCCAAGCTCCTCTACGCCTTCTGCGAGTCGACCGTGCCCCGGGTGCAGGTCATCACCCGCAAGGCCTACGGCGGCGCGTACGTGGTGATGAACTCGAAGGGCATCGGGGCCGACCTCGCGTTCGCGTGGCCGTCGGCCGAGGTCGCGGTGATGGGCGCGCCGGGCGCGGTCAACCTGATCCACCGCAAGGAGATCCAGGCCGCCGACGACGTCGAGGCCAAGCGCACCGAGCTCATCGCCGAGTACGAAGAGCGCTTCGCCAACCCCTACGTGGCGGCCGAACGCGGCTACGTCGACGACGTCATCGACCCGCGGGAGACGCGCAAGGTGTTGAGCCGGTCGCTGGCGATGCTGCGCACGAAACGCGAGCAGATGCCGTCGCGCAAGCACGGGAACGTGCCGCTGTGAGCGAAGTCAGGTTGCGCTCGATCTCGCCCGAGGCGACACCTGAGGAGGTCGCCGCGATCCTTGCCGCGATCGCGGCGACGCAACCGGCGCCGGTCGAAGAGGATCGCGACGACACCCTCCACGAGTGGGTGCACGCGGCGCGCCTGCGGTCGCACCGCGCCGGGTTGCAGCGGGGACCGTGGCGCCTGTCCGGGCGCATCGGACGGCGCAGCCGCGCCTGAGCGCTGAGATGACCGTCGCCCACGCCGAGCTCATGAGCGTGGGCCCCGCCGAGGTCGTGGTGACGTTCACGACGCCGCCGGGGGAGCGCGTCACCACGCGCGTGGGCGATCACGAGGTCACGACGGAAGGACCGTTCCACGACGCGCGTGATCTCGGGCCTCGAGCCCGACACCGTGTACGAGCTCGAAGTCGAGGGCGCGGCACCGGATGGGCGATGGCTACCCACGCACGTGCACACGCTGGTGCGTCCGAGCGGTCAGCTGCTGCGACCATCGCCACCGCGAACGACGTGCACTTCGGTGAGACCGAGTGCGGGAGGACCGGCGACCCCGGCACCGACGCGATCGGCCCCATCCTGTCGAGCGCGCCGGGCGAGCCGCCGTATCCGGAGGTGATGAACGGGGTGGTCGTCGACGAGATGCTCGCTCTCGACCCCGACGTCGTGGTGGTCAAGGGCGATCTCACCGACACCGGCAAGGTCGAGGAGTACGAGGCGTTCCTCGCGTGTTACGGCCGGCTCGGCCCGCGCATGCATCACGTGCGCGGCAACCATGACGCCATGCGCGACCCCGAGCTCGCCCGTCAGGGTGCGCCCTACGCGATCACGCTCGACGGGGTCACGCTCGCGGTGCTCGACACCACCGTCCCCGGCTGGGTCGGCGGCGGGCTCGACGCTGGACAACGCGGCTGGCTCGACGACCTCGCCGCTGCCACGCCCGATCCCGTCCTCGTGCTCGCGCACCACCCGGCGTGTACAACCCGGACCCCCACTACGGGCTGGAGACGGACGACCGCGACGCGTTGCTGGCGCTGTTCGCCCGGCGCGAGAACATCGTCGGGTACCTGGCGGGTCACACCCACACCAACCAGGTGGTGCGCGACCCTCGTGGTCGCGACGTGCCGTGCGTCGAGATCGCCTGCGCCAAGGACTACCCCGGCGCGTGGGGCGAGTACCACGTGTACGAGGGTGGCTACACGCAGGTGATGCGCCGGGTCGCCGCGCCCGCGGCGCGCGCGTGGTCGGAGCAGGGTCGCCAGATGATCCAGGGCATCTACCGAGATCTCGTCCTCGGCGCGATCGACGACCGCTGCTTCACCCAGACGTTCTGACCCGCCCGACCGGCTTCACCCCGAAGCTGGGATGTCGTCCCAAATTTCGTCGGCCCATTTGTTCCTAGGGGTGAATGAAGCGACGACACGTGACGCGACCGTGGCCTCTCCGTCTATCGGTTCCTAGGGGGTGATGACGCGACGAAATTTGAGAGGTGCACCATGGCCAGGCCTCGCCGGGGCTTCGTGTTCGAGCTCGACGCTCGGGTCCTGCTCGAGGGCTTGCGCGTCCACCAGGAGGGCGCCGCGGAGTTCTACGGGCTGCAGGTCGCGAACCGCCTGCGCGTCGAGAAGATCACGGTCTATCGATCGCTGCGTCGACTCACTGCATTGGGTCTCGTCGACCGGTGGTGGGAGGACCAAGAGGTCGCCACCGCCGAGGGACGTCCTCGCCGTCGGCTCTACGCACTGAACCAGCACGGGAAGGACGCGCTCCCACACGCGCTGCGCGGTGCCCGAGCCCTCGGGCGCCAACGCCCGCAAGACTCGAACAGCGTCACCCCTCGGCGTCCGCTCCCGAGCCTCCCTCGAGGTGCGCGACCGCTTCCTCGTCGGTCGCGAAGTAGCAGTCGACGCCGAGGAGGTCGCTGAACCCGGAGGCATCGAGCACGTCGCGCACGTCGTCGTGCACGTTGACCAGGAGCAGCCGGACACCGCGGTCGTGGAGGCGTTGGGTCACGACCCGCAACGCGTGGTCGCCGGTGGCATCGACGCTGTTGATGCCTGACGCATCGAGCACGACGGTGTGCACACCGGGGTCGAGGCCCTCGATGCGGTGCTCGATCGACTCCGCGCTGGTGTACACCAGCGGTGACTCGGGCCGGATGATCACCGCACCCGGGAACGTCTCGGCGCCCAGGTGGCGGGCCAGTTCCACGAACGCGTCGGTGCCGGGCAGCCGGCCCAGCTCGGGGATCCGCGGCCGGGTCACCCGGGAGATGATGATCACGATCGACGCCACCGCGGTGAGCAGCACCCCGAACTCGAGTCCGAACGCCACCGTCGAGACGAACGCCAGCATCATGATCCAGAAGTCGCTGCGCTTCACCCGCCAGAGACGTCGGGCCTCGCCGACCTTCAGGAAGCCGATCACCGCGGCGATCACGATGCCGGCGAGCACCGCGACGGGGATGTCCGAGAACACGTCGGGCACGAAGATCAGGAGCGGCGCGACCACGAGCGCGGTGACCACGCCGGAGAACTGCGTCCGCGCGCCGGCGGCGTCGACGATCGACGACCGAGTCACCGCGCCGGTCACGATCATCCCCTGGAAGAGTCCCGCCGAGGCGTTCGCCACGCCGAGCGCGACGAGCTCGCCGTCGGTCGTCACGTCGTAGTGGTGCTCGCGGGCGTACTCGCGCGTCAGCGCGATCGATTCGAGGAAGCCGACGAACGTGATCGCGAACGCGGCGGGGAGCAGCGTCCGCACGATGTCCCAGTCGAGGGGTGGCACCTCGGGCCCGGCGAGTCCGCTCGGCACATGGCCCACCACCGCGATGCCTTCACTGTCGAGCCCGAACGCCAGCACCGCCAACGAGGCCGCGATCACCAGCGCGAGCGCGGTGGGGATGCGCGGCCGCTGGCGGGCGATCAGCAGGATGGCGATGGTGGCGAGGCCGATGGCGAGCGTCCCCCCGTCGACCTGGTCGATGCGCTTGGCCCACTCGTAGAACGTCTTGTAGGTGAGGCTCTCCTGTGGCACGGAGTAGCCGAACAACGGTCCGAGCTGGGTGACGACGATGATGACCCCGACGGCGGAGATGAAGCCGGCCATCAACGGCTCCGACAGGAACCGCATCAGGAAGCCGAGCCGGCCGAGGCCGAGCGCGAGGTGGATCGCGCCCACGAGCAACGCGAGCGTGGCCGCGTAGGTGATGTAGCGCGGCGACCCGGGTGGCGCGAGCTTGGCCAACGCGACCGCGCCGATGATCGAGATGGTGGCGAGCGGCCCGACGCTCAGCTGTCGCGACCTCCCGAACACCGCGTACGCGAGCACCGGCACCACCGACGCGTACAACCCGACGACGGGCGGCAGCCCGGCGATGCCCGCGTAGGCCATCGACTGCGGGACGAGGATGGTCGCGCCGGTGAGGCCGGCGACGACGTCGGGCACCAGGTCGGCGCGCCGGTACCCGCGGACCCACTCGAGCATCGGCGGATGCTACGGGGTGTCGACCGGGCGGGTCAGCTGTGCTTCGCGGCGAAGCTCACCATCTGGAAGTACACGGTGAGCACCTTCTGCGCGTACCCGGGGTCGGTCGCCCAGTTGCCGTTGCCCATCACGTTCCACGTGGGCGTGCGCCCCTTGGCGAAGAACGTGTCGTAGCCGTTCGCCGCCGCCACCGGGTCGTTCCCGTAGATCGTGGGTGAGGGCGGATTGGCCAGGTTCGCCGCCCGCGACGTCGGATCGGCGTAGTTGCGCAGCAACTGGATCTGGCCCCGCACCCCGTCGCGGGGGCTGGGGAACGCGGGCTCGCCCTGGCAGCTGTCGCAGGCCCCGATGCCGGCGTAGTTGTTGTCGAGCGCGTTGCCGAACGACCCCGTCTCGATGATCGACTGGGCGAAGGCGAGCTCCGGCCGCAGGTGCTCCGCCTTGCCCTCCTCGAAGTACATCTGGACCAGGTCACCGATCGAGATGCCACCGGAGAGTCGGTACTTCACGTTCCGGGACTCGAACCACGCGGTGACCTCGGCCGGCGTGAGCTCGGCGTCACCCATCACCGGGATCGCGCCCGCCTGGTCGAGCAGCTTCTTCTGGTGCGCGGTGAGCGCTTCGAGCGCCTGCTTCGCGTTCTCGAGCCGATCCTTCTCCGCCTGTTGCGCGGCGCGCGCGTCCTCGAGTTGCTGACGCTGCGCGTCGAGTTGGTTCGACGTCTTCTGCAGACCGTCGACCTTCCCGGTGTCGGTCTGCGTCGCCGACTCCGCGTACTTCTTCGCCGCGCTGATGTCCTGCACGTGCTGGATGTCGGCGACCGCGGTGCTGGGAGTGTCGGCGTGCCGGTAGATGTACGCGGCGCGCTCGCGGACGATCGCCCGGAGACGGGCCATCTCGGCGCGGGTGGCGTCGAGCTTCTGCTGGGTGGCGTCGATCTGCGCGCTGATCGCGGCGAGCCGTTGGGTCGCCTGGTCCACCTGCGCGCTGAGCTGGGTGAGCATCTGCTGGTTCTGGCTCACCTGGTTGGCGAGGGCGGCGAAGGCGTCGGGATCGGGCTTCGGGATCGTCGACGTCGCCGGCGCCGCGGTCGTGGTGGTGGCAGGATCGCTGGAAGTGGTGGTGGTGGACGTGGTGGACGTGGTGGTGGTGGTGGTCGACGACGAGGTGGTGGTCGACGACTCCTGGGCGACCGCGGCAGTCGCCGGGACGAGGAACACGGTGACCAGCGCACCCGCGACGAGCGCGCGTGCCGGGAGCATGCGTGCTGTATCGGCGCGAAGGCCGTCCGCGTTGAGCGCGCCGCGGCTCCTGCGGCTGGACGCGAGTTCATCCCGAGGGAATCGGCGTAGAGAAGGCCGCTCGGTGGCGGCGCCCCAACGATCTCCTCGGGACGAACTGGAAGCCATTCTTCCCCATCTCGGCGAGGTTTTCCACTCCGCTTCCGCAGTTCTCCACCCCGCGTTGTGGATAACGTGACGCCCGTGGCTGCGCCAGACACCATTCCGGGACGGTTCCTGCAGACGGTGGCCGAGCGCGGTGGCGAGATCGCCCTGCGGGAGAAGGTGGGCGACGACGTCCGCACCCTCACCTTCGACGATTGGGCGGACCTGGCGACCCGGGTCGCGGCGGGATTGCGGGGCCTCGGCGTGGGGCCCGGCGACCGGGTCGTCATGCTCCTGGGCAACCGGCCCGAGTTCCACGTGGCCGACCTCGCGGTGCTCCTCCTCGGGGCCACGCCGATCTCGATCTACAACTCCTCCTCGCCGGACCAGATCGCGTACCTCGCCGGCCACGCCGAGGCATGCACGGCGATCGTCGAGCACGCGGAGTTCCTCGAACGGGTGCAGGAGGTCCGCGCCCAGCTCCCGGCGCTGCGCCACGTCGTCGCGGTGGAGCCGGACGCGGCACCGGGCGTCGAGTCGTGGGACCAGCTGCTCTCGGCGGCGCCCGTCGGACTCGAAGCGGCGGCCGCGGTCGCGGAGCCGCACGACCTGGCCACGATCATCTACACATCGGGGACCACCGGTCCGCCGAAGGGTGTGATGCTCGACCACCACAACATCTGCTTCACGGCCGACAGCCTGCGCGATGCGCTCGGCTTCGCGCCCGACCGCTCGCGCATCGTGTCGTACCTGCCGATGGCGCACATCGCCGAGCGCATGACCACGTACTACGCGGGGATCGCGTTCGCGTACGAGGTCACGACGTGCGCCGACATCCGACTCCTCGGTGCTGCGCTGGCCGAGACGCGGCCGCAGATCCTGTTCGGCGTCCCGCGCACGTTCGAGAAGATCCACAGCACGGTGCAGGCGGTGCTGGCCGCGGATCCAGGTCGCGCCGAGGTGTTCGCGGAGGCGCTCGCGGTCGGTGCGCGCGTCGCCGAGCACCGGGCCCGCGGCGACGACCTGTCGATCGAGCTGGCGGCGGAGTACGAGAAGGTCGACGCCGAGTCATTGCGACCGGCGCGTCAGCTCCTGGGTCTCGACGACCTGCGGGTGGCGGTGACGTCGGCGGCGCCGATCCCGGTCGAGGTGCTCCAGTTCTTCCGCAGCGCCGGTGTGCCGCTCTCGGAGCTCTACGGCATGTCCGAGTCGTGCGGGCCGATCACGTGGGATCCCGTGCGGGTGAAGCCGGGCACGGTCGGACGTGCGGTCCCGGGCATGGAGGTGCGCCTGGCTGACGACGGCGAGGTCATCGCGCGTGGCGACAACGTGTTCCGCGGCTACCTGAACGATCCCGAACGCACCGCCGAAGCGCTCGACGCCGACGGTTGGCTCCACACCGGCGACATCGGCGTGCTCGACGACGAGGGGTACTTGCGCATCGTCGACCGCAAGAAGGAGCTCATCATCACCGCCAGCGGCAAGAACGTGTCGCCAGCCAACCTCGAGTCGGCGCTGAAGGCGCAGCCGCTGATCGGGCAGGCGTGCGCGGTCGGCGACGGCGAGGACTACACGGCCGCGTTGCTGGTGCTCGATCCCGACGTGGTGCCCGCGTGGGCCGCGAGCCACGGCGCCACCGGTACCACGCTGGCGGAGCTGGCGAGCGATCCGGTGGTGCTGGCCGAGGTCGAGCGTGAGGTGGCGGCCGCCAACGAGCGGTTCTCGCACGCCGAGGCCATCCGGGAGTTCACGGTGCTGCCCGAGGAGTGGCTCCCCGATTCCGAGGAGCTCACGCCCACGATGAAGCTCAAGCGACGCGGCATCGCGGAGAAGTACGCGCTCGAGATCGCCGCGCTCTACAACCGCTCAGCGGGCTAGCTACGCGGGCTGCTCCGCGATCGCGACGTGGTCGCGCTCGTGGCCCTCGCTGCGTGCCAGCTCCAGCGCGCGGCCGGCGCGGGCGACGAGCTCGGCGGCATCGAGCGCGTGCGTGGGGTAACACGCGATCCCTGCCGACACGGTGAGCGAGTCACCGACCGGGCTCGAGCGCAACGCTTCGCGCACCCGCTCCGCGACCAGGAGCGCACCCCCCTCCGAGGTGTCGACGAGGACGCCCACCGCCACGACGTGCCCCAGTCGGAAGACCGCGTCGCTCTCGCGCAGCGTCCGCCACGCCACCGCCCCCAGTGCGGTCAGCGCCTGGTCGGTCGCAGCGCGCTCCGCGCCCTCGAGCCCGTCGAGCTCCCAGAACACCACCGACACCGGCTGCACCTTGCGTCGGGCCGCGGCCACCACCTGTTGGAGCAGCACCGGAAGATGACGTTGGCGGAGGAGTCCCGACACCGGGTCGATCTCCCAGTCCTCGGTGTCGGTGCCGGGGGGGAGAGTGGTGGCGAGGTTCTGCTCCTCGGTGACCGCGGCCTGCAGCGCGTCGAGCTGGCGGCGGAGCCGTCGGGCTTGCGCGCGCGCCTCCCACAAGGAGTTCTCGGCGCGCGTGCGGCGCACGTCGACCAGCGCGCCGACGCCGGCCGCGGCCACGCCCACCACCGCCGCCGCGAGACCGAGCACGGCCTCGTCGGCGATCACCGCGGTGATGCCGATCACCACTGCGACCAGCGCGAGCGCGGCGCACAGCACTACGCCGCGGTAGCCCGTCCCCGCCTCGGGCACCGGCGTCACCCCGCCGTCACTGCGGTCTCACCGGACTGTCACCAGATCGGCCAGCTCCGCGACGATGTCGCTGACGCGGAAGTCCTTCGGCGTGTAGATGCGCGCCACGCCCGCGGCGAGGAGCGCGGGCTGATCGGCCTCGGGGATGATGCCGCCGACGACGACGGGCGCGTCGACCCCGTTGGCCCGCAGCCGCTCCACCGTCTCGGGGACGAGCGTGCGGTGCGACCCGGACAGCACCGACAGGCCCACCAGGTCGACGTCCTCGTCGCGCGCGGCCGCCGCGATCTGTTCCGGCGTGAGCCGGATGCCCTGGTACACGACCTCCATGCCCGCGTCGCGCGCAGCGACCGCGATCTGCTCGGCGCCGTTGGAGTGGCCGTCGAGCCCGGGCTTGCCCACGAGGATGCGGATGGGGTGGCCGATGGCAGCCGCACGCTCCTGGACGCGCGCCCGGGCCCGCAGCATCGCCTCACCGGCGGCCGCGTGCACGCCCCCGACACCCGTGGGTGCGCGGTACTCGCCGAACACCTCACGCAGCGCGCCCGCCCATTCGCCGACGGTGCCGCCGACTCGCGCCAGGCGCGATGGTCGCGGGGGTGAGGTTGCCGTTCCCGCGCGCGACGTCGCGCATGGCGTCGAGCGCGGTCGCGACCGCGCCGGTGTCCCGCGCACCGCGCCACGCGATGAGCTGTTCGATCTCGGTGCGCTCGACCGCGGCGTCGACGACCAGGATGCTGGCCTCGCCGTCGAGGGAGTCGACCAGCGGCGACGGCGCGGTTTCGGTGAAGGCGTTCACACCGACGACGGTGATGTCGCCCGCCTCGATGCGGCGCACCCGCTCGGCGTTGCTCTGCACCAGGCGCTGCTTCATCGCGTCGATCATCGCGAAGGCACCACCGCCCGCGAGCACCCACTGCAGCTCCGCATCCGCCGCTTCCGCCAGCTCGGCGGTCTTGCGCTCGACCACGTGTGAACCCGCGAAGAGGTCGTCGTACTCGAGCAGATCCGTCTCGTAGGCGAGCACCTGCTGGACGCGCAGCGACCACTGCTGGTCCCACGGCCGCGGCAGGCCCAATGCCTCGTTCCACGCCGGGAGTTGCACCGCGCGCGCCCGTGCGCCCTTCGACAGGGTCACGCCGAGCGCCTCCAGCACGATGCGCTGCACGTTGTTCTCGGGTTGCGCTTCGGTGAGCCCGAGGGAGTTCACCTGCACGCCGTAGCGGAACCGCCGCAGCTTCTCGTCGGTCACGCCGTAGCGCTCGGCCGTGATGCGGTCCCACAGCTCGCCGAAGGCGCGCAGCTTGCACATCTCCTCCACGAACCGGATCCCCGCGTTCACGAAGAACGAGATGCGGCCGACCACGGCGGGGAACTCGTCGTCGTCGACCTGGCCCGATGCGCGCACCGCGTCGAGCACGTCGACCGCGGTGGCGAGCGCGTACGCGACCTCCTCGACCGGCGTGGCACCCGCTTCCTGCAAGTGGTACGAGCAGACGTTGATCGGGTTCCACGTCGGCACGTGTCGCACCGCGTGACACACGAGATCGACGGTGAGTCGACGCGACGGCTCCGGCCCGAAGATGTAGGTGCCCCGCGAGAGGTACTCCTTGACGATGTCGTTCTGGGTGGTGCCGGCGAGCAGGGTGGGGTCGATGCCGCGCTCCTCGGCGAGCGCGAGGTACATGCCGAACAACCACATCGCGGTCGCGTTGATGGTCATCGACGTGTTCATCTCGTCGAGCGGGATGCCGTCGAAGAGCGACCGCATGGCGCCGAGGTGGGGTACCGGCACGCCGACCTTGCCGACCTCGCCCCGGGCCAGGGGGTGGTCGGGGTCGTAGCCCGTCTGGGTGGGGAGGTCGAACGCCACCGACAGGCCGGTCTGTCCCTTGGCCAGGTTCGACCGGTACAACTCGTTCGAGGCGCGCGCCGACGAATGCCCCGAGTACGTCCGCATCAGCCAGGGTCGGTCCGCCACGGTCACATTCTCCCCCACCACGGAGCCGACCCCGAACCGCGATCGGTCAGGGGCGGTAGTCGTAGAACCCCGAGCCGGTCTTGCGGCCGAGGCGCTGCGCCGCCACCATCCGCCGCAGGAGGGGGGCGGGAGCGAAGTTGGGGTCGTGGAACTCGGCGTAGAGGGCGTCGAGGATCGAGAGGCTGGTGTCGAGGCCCACGAGGTCGAGGAGCTCGAGCGGACCCATCGGGAAGTTGCACCCGCCCTTCATCGCCGCGTCGATGTCGTCGCGCGACGCCACGCCGGCGTCGAAGAGGCGCACCGCGTTGTTGAGGTACGGGAACAGCAGCGCGTTGACGACGAATCCCGCTTGGTCCTTGACCGTCACGGGAGTCTTGCCGCACGCCTCGACGAACGCGCGCGCTTCTGCGAGCGTCTCGTCGCTCGTGGTGATCGCGGGCACGAGCTCGACCAACGACATCGCGGGCGCGGGGTTGAAGAAGTGGATGCCGCACACGCGCTCGGGTCGGTCGGTGACCATGGCCATCTCGACGACCGGCAGGGTCGAGGTGTTGGTCGCGAGGATCGCCGACGGCGTGCACACCCGCTCGAGCTCGCGGAAGAGGTCCTGCTTCGTCGCCAGGTCCTCGACGATCGACTCGAGGACCAGGTCGCACGCCGCCAGCTCGTCGAGCGCGGTGACCGCGCGCACGCGGCCGCGCACGTCGGCCGCGGTGTCGTCGTCGATGCGACCCTTCTTCAGCTGACGGGCCAGCGACGCGTCGAGGCCGGCGAGCATGGCGTCGGCGCCGTCCTGCGTGCGGCTGCGCAGCACCACCTCGAACCCGGATGCCGCGGCCACCTCGGCCACGCCCGCACCCATGATGCCGGAACCGACCACGCCGATGCGCTTGATTGCCATCGTCCAATGCCCCCCGATTGCGCCCCCCGCTCCGGGGGGAAGGCAACGAGGTTACCAGCCGGTAACTTGTGGGGCGTCATCCTGGCATCGGCGAGGACCGGGCTAGTGTCCGGCCCGATGGGAGCCCGCCGCGCCACCGGTTCGCTCGCCCTGGTGGGCGGCGGGGAGTGGGGGCCCGGCAGCCGGGAATTCGACGCCGAGCTCCTCGCCCGGAGCGGCGCCGACGAGGTCGTCGTCCTCCCCACCGCGGCGGCGTTCGAGCACCCGGAGCGGGTGGGGGAGCGCGCCGAGGCCTATTTCGGCGACCTGGGCACCAAGGTCCGGACCCTGCCGGTGCTCCACCGGACCGAGGCCGAGGATCCTGCGGTGGCGAAGACGGTCCGGGCCGCCAAGTTCGTGTACGTGGCGGACGGTTCGCCGCTCCACCTGCGGTCGGTGCTCAAGGAGTCGGCGCTGTTCGACGCGCTGCTCGCGGCCTACCAAGGGGGCGGCGTGGTTGCCGCGTCCGGCGCGGGCGCGACGCTCCTGTGCGATCCGATGGTCGACCCGCGTGGCGGTGCGTACACCGTCGGTCTCGGGGTCGTGAAGAACCTGGCGGTGTTCCCGTACCACGGCACCGCGGCCACCCACCTGCGCGAGCGGTCGATCGACCTGCTGCCACGCAACGCGGTCCTCGCCGGGATCGACGAGGCCACCGCGCTGGTGAAGCGGCCCGACGGTTGGTCGGTGGTCGGCGTCGGCACCGTCACGCTCTACGCGGGCGACGGACCGACCACCTATTCGGCCGGCGACACGCCCACCGGTTTGCCCGACTGACCCGTCAGTCGCGGAGCTGCTGCGCGAGGTAGTTGATCTCGCCGAGCTGGGCGACGAGACCGAGCTGCGTCTCGAGCCAGTCGGCGTGGTCCTCTTCGCCTTCGAGGATCTGCTCGAGCAGCTCGCGGGTGCCGTTGTCGCCGAGCTCGAGGCACTTGGCGATGCCCAGGTTGAGCCGCTCGATCGACTCGTACTCGAGGTCGAGCGCGGCTTGCAGCTTCTCGGGCACGGTCTCGCCGACGCGCACGGTCGCGAGTCGTTGCAGGTTGGGCACGCCCTCGAGGAAGAGGATCCGGCCGATCAGTTCGTCGGCGTCCTTCATCTCGTCGATCGACTCTTCGCGGTAGTGCTTCGCCAGCGGCTCGTAGCCCCAGTTGTCGAGCATCTTGTAGTCGACGAAGTACTGGTTCACCGACGTGAGCTCGGCGGTCAAGACCTCGTTGAGCAGTTCGGTGATGGCGGCGTCACGTTGCATGCGCCGAGACTACCGATGTGCGCTGACCAGTTCCCGGGGGAGATGCCGCTCGAGCAGCTTCTCGAGCTCGGGCCAGCACCCGCCGCAATCAGCGCCCGCGCCGCAGCGGTCGGCGAGCTCCTCGATGGTGGTGGCGCCGCGCTCGACCTCCGCGTCGATGGTGTGGTCGGTGACCCCTCGGCAGTGGCACACGTACATCGATACCCAGGTTAGGGCAACCTGACCTGATGGTCAAGGCGCGGATGCTCCCCGCCACCCCCGCTACGGCGCAACCGTGGTCGTCGTGGTGCCCGGGGTCTCCGCGATCGTGATCTTCTTGATCGTGACCTTCTTGGTGGGCGCGCCATCGCCGCTCGAGGGGTACAGCGCGCCGATCTTCTGCGCCACGTCGAGCCCCTCCGTGACGGTGCCGATGCCGGCGTAGTCGGCCGGCAGGTCGAGGTTCGAGCTGCCGGTCACGACGAAGAACTGCGACCCGGCGGTCCCGGTCGGCTCGGACGAACCCTTGGCGAACGCCACCGCGCCGACCGGATAGGCCGGTGTGGTGGTGGGGACCTCACCGACCACGGAGTATCCCGGACCGCCCGAGGTCGTGTTGTCCGGGCTCCCGGTCTGGAACACGAAGTCCTGCGCCACCCGGTTCACGAGCAGTCCGTCGTAGAACTTGTTCTTCGCCAGGAACGCGAAGTTGTTCACCGACGTCGGGTACTTGGCCGCGTCGAGCGCGATCACGATCGTGCCCTCGGACGTGTCCATCGTCGCCGTGTAGGTGGCCGTCGGATCGATCGTCTGCGCCGGCGCCTTGGCGTAGTCGCGCTTGATGTCGCTGTTCGACGAGCTCGACTTCTTGTCGCTGCTGTCGTCGCTGTTGGTGAGCTGGAGGATCACGAAGATGATCGCCAAGGGGATCAGCAGCAGCACCAGGTTGCGGATCGTACGGTTCCGCTTCCGGCGCTTCTCTGCCTCCGCCATCGCCTCTCGGCGAGCATCCCGGTTCTGGTGCTGACGTTCGCGTTTGGTGGCCTTGGGCACGGCGGGGGAGTCTACCGACGGCCACCACGGGCCCAGGATCGCGGCTTTTCGCCGGAAGTCCGGGACCCCCTCTCGGTACCATGGCTGGTCGTGAGCTTGCTCGTGCAGAAGTTCGGCGGCACCTCCGTCGCCGACCCCGAACGCATCCGCGCCGTCGCGGAGCACATCGTGCGCACCCGGCGCGCGGGCAACGACGTCGTCGTCGTGGTCTCGGCCATGGGCAAGACCACCGACGACCTGGAGCGGCTCGCCCACGAGGTCTCGCGCGACCCCAGCGCCCGCGAGATGGACATGCTCCTCACCTCGGGGGAGCGGATCTCCATCGCCCTGCTCTGCATGGCGATCATCGACATGGGCGAGGCTGCGGTGTCGTTCACCGGTTCGCAGGCCGGCATCGTCACCGACACCGCGCACCGCAAGGCCAAGATCCTCGAGATCCGCAGCGACCGTCTGCGCGAGGCGCTCGACGGCGGCAACGTCGCGGTGGTGGCCGGCTTCCAGGGAGTGTCGACCGATCGCGCCATCACCACGCTCGGCCGCGGCGGTTCCGACACCACGGCCGTCGCGTTGGCCGCCGCCCTCGAAGCCGACGTGTGCGAGATCTACACCGACGTGTCGGGCATCTACACCGCCGATCCGCGCATCGTCCCCGAAGCGCGCCGGCTCGAACGGTTGTCCTACGACGAGATGCTCGAGATGTCGGCCACCGGCGGGCGCGTCCTCGCGCTGCGCTCGGTCGAGTTCGCCCGCAACTACCGGGTCCCCGTCCACGTGCGTTCGAGCTTCACGTGGGAGACGGGCACCTGGGTGCACGACGAGGAGCAAGGTATGGAAGCGCCGATCATCTCGGGCGTGACGCACGACGTCTCGGAGGCGAAGGTCACCATCTTCCGGGTCCCCGACCGCCCCGGCATCGCTGCGAAGGTGTTCCGGGCGCTCGCCGACGAGAACGTCAACGTCGACATGATCGAGCAGAACGTGTCCACCGACGACCACACCGACATCTCGTTCACCGTCCCGCGTGACGAGCTGTCGCGCACCATGGAGATCGTCGACAAGACCGTCGTCGAGATCGACGCGGGCGGTGCCAACTTCGACGACGCCATCGGCCGGGTATCGGTGGTGGGCGCCGGCATGAAGACCAATCCCGGCGTCGCCGCGCAGATGTTCGAGACCCTCGCCACCGAGGGCGTCAACATCGAGATGATCTCGACATCGACCATCCGCATCTCCTGTGTGGTGCACGAGCACGATGTCGAGCGGGCCGTGCAGGCACTCCACGCCGCGTTCGAGCTCGAAGCGAGCCCGTCGTGAGGAGCGGACGATGAAGGTCGGGGTCGTCGGCGCGACGGGTCTCGTCGGCACCGAGATGTTGCGTCTCCTCGATCAGCGGAGCTTCCCGGTCGAGGAGCTGCGGGCCTACGCGTCACCACGCTCCGCGGGGAGGTCGCTGCCGTTCGGCGAGCGTGAGGTCATCTGCCAGGTCCTCGCCGACGGCTGCTTCGACGGGCTCGACCTCGTGGTCATCGACGTCGACGACCCGCTCGCGCTCGAGTGGGCGCCCCGAGCGGTCGAGAGCGGTGCGCGCGTCGTCGACAAGTCGGCGGCGTTCCGCATGGAACCCGACGTCCCGCTCGTGATCGCCGAGGTGAACCCCGACGACGTGCGCGACATGCCGCGCGGCATCGTGTCGTCGCCGAACTGCACCACCACCGTCCCGCTCGTCGCGTTGGCGCCGCTCCACCGCGCCGCCGGCATCCGCCGGATGGTCGTGTCGAGCTACCAGTCGGTCTCGGGCGCAGGGCAACCAGGCATCCACGAGCTCGACGAGCAGTGGACCAAGGGCGCCGGTCAGGCCGATCGCTACCTGGTGTCAGGGCGCGGCGCCACTCGACGACTTCATGGGGGCTGGAGAGGTGTGGGATCGTCCGATCGCCGGCAACGTGATCCCCAAGGCCGGTTCAATTCGCGAGGCGGGCTACACGTCGGAGGAGTGGAAGATGGTGCGCGAGACGCGCAAGATCCTCCACGCGCCCGACATCAGGGTCTCGTGCACGTGCGTGCGCGTGCCCGTGTACGTGGGCCACGGTGTGTCGGTCAACGTGCAGTTCGAGCAGGCGCTCACGAAGGCCGACGCGGTCGACCTCCTGCGCGACGCGCCGGGCGTGCAGCTCGTCGACGACGGCGACGGCGCCCCCACGCCGATGGAAGCTGCCGGTATCGACCCCATTCTCGTCGGCCGCCTGCGCGAGGACCCGTCGCAGGAGAACACGCTCGACCTCTGGGCCACCGGCGACAACCTGCGCAAGGGCGCCGCGCTCAACGGCATCCAGATCGCCGAACTGCTGTTGGGCGCCTGACGTCAGTTGGAGCTCGGCTCGCCGCCGCCCTCCGGGCCGTCGCGGGCGGGGCGCTGGCGCGTGCCGTACAGGCTGACCAGTCGGGCCACGAGCGTCACCAGGAAGATCTGGCCGATGACAGCCTCGAACGTGGTGAGGACACGACCGGTGCTCGTCCCGGCCGTGAGGTCGCCGTAGCCCACGGTGGTGATGGTGACGAACGAGAAGTAGAGGAAGTCGACGTTGGTGGGCACGATCTGCTGCGCGAAGAAGCCGGTGGGCTCGGTCTCGTTGACCGCGCCGTAGATGCCGGCGAAGGCGATGCCGATCAGCACGTACACGCAGATCGCGCCGAGGATCGTCTCGAGCCCGACGTTCTCGTGACGGATGATCCGGTTCAGGATCACCACGGGCGCCGCCAGCACCAGCAGGAACATGATGAACGACGAGCCGTCGCCGCCATGGCGACCGAACAGCGCTTGCAGCAAGTTGGCGGTGTCGGCGAGCACCACCAGCACGATCCCCGCCTTGAACGCGCGTGCACGAACGTGCGATGTGTGGAAGGCGAGGAGGAGCACGGCGCCGAGGAGCACGCTGATGATGAAGCGGCCCCAGAGATCCTCGTGGCTCTCGGCCGCGATGACGATGTAGAGCACGACGAGCAGGGCGAGCAGCAGCCCGTAGCTGTCTCCGCGCGCGAAGCGCTCCGCGTACGCCTGGCGGCTGAGATGGGGACGGCGCGAGGGAGCATCGTCGGGCACCCGACGATGCTCGCGCCCTCAATCGCCGATGACGGTGATGGTCAGCTCGATCGCCGCGGCCACGAAGCCGATGAGGAAGCACGCGTAGCTGAAGCGCAGGTAGCGGTACTTGTTCTTGAGCATGTAGTAGCCCTGGTCGTAGATGTCCTCCACCATCACCCGGTAGGTGGTGTTGCCGTTGCGGAGGACGTCGGCCATCAGCTCGACGTGCCGCTGCTTGCTGATCTGCGAGAAGTGGCCGAAGAAGAACGGGCTGAATCCGGGCGGCAGCTGGTCGCCGGGCGCGGGGTGGATCTTGAATTTCGGGAACACCGCCATGACCGAGCTGAGCAGCGCGAGCAGCACGAACGCCACGAGCGTCACGAGGCTCCAGCGCAGCTCGTCGACGTTGAACTGCGTGACGCTCACGCTGATGACGATGGCCGACGCGGTGATGATGATGCTGCCCTTCACATCGGCCTGGCCGGTGAGCTGCACCATCTGCTGCTGGAGCCCGTACAGCAGGTAGTCGGTGGTGATGCGTTCGGGGACGTCGGCGAACGGTCCGGGATCGACCGAGAACACTTCGGAGGGGGGCTCCTCGAGCATCCGTGCAGCCTTGCACACGGTGTGTGGTCAGCTTCCCGTCACGCACCCCCGGAACCACGGGACACGCGTCGCTACATCCCATCGTGCGCGGTCGGTGGGTGTGGTGGCGGGTCGTGCCCGAGCGTCTGACCGCGCTACGCACCGCGCTCGAGGTGCGCGCCTGACCATCCGCTCGAGCTTCGGCAGCACCTCATGCCGCGGTCGGTCCGGCTCGGCGGGGTGGGAGTCCGACCTGTTTGGCTTCTTCGGGGGTGAGGTCGTCGATGTGGACGGTGCGCAGCCCGTCGGGGAGGTTGGGGTTGCCGACGATGGCGTAAGGCCCGTTGGGGATCAGCATCGGATGATGCACGCTCGCCACCGCGACCAGGTTGGAGATCTCATCGCTGCCACCCCAGCTCCGCGGCCGGATGTGATGGGCGTGAAGACCGAAGTGCAGGTCGCAGTTCCCACATCGGCAGTGCCCGTCACGCAGCAGCACCGCACGCACGATCTTCGGCGACAGGGTCCGCGAACGCTTCCCCACCCCAGCCGCGAACCCGTCACCGTCGAGCAACACCGGCTCGACCGACGCCATCGCTCGCAACTGCTCCACCATCGCGTCGGGCAGGGGGATCCCCGCAATCGTCGCCGGTCCCGTCGGAGGCACCTCGATGACGAGCAACGGCGGCGTGGCTGCCATCGGCGTCTCGATCCGTTCCGCCACGTCGAGCGCGTCGCACATCAGCATCAGCGCGTCGGCAGCGCGGCGGTCCCACCGCTCCCACGGACGGCCCTTCGCAGGGCGCATCCCTTCGACCAGCTTCTTGACCGTGGCCTCGAACTTCGCGCCCATGACATCAGGAAGCTCGAATCGACCGCACAACATCTTGCGGTCCTCGTCTCGCCACGTACGCAGGTGACGTGCTGCGTGGCGCGTCTGGCCTTCCTCGACCGTGGGCTTCGACTGCTCACGCGCCGTGCGAGCCAGATCAGCAGGTGTCATGTTCGGCGCCCGCTCGCGCCCACTCCTCGTCCGAGTCCTCGTCGGCGAGCTTCACGACCTTCTCCAACTGCTCCGCGCTGAGCTGGCCAGCGGCAGCCACGGCCGCGACGGCCGGCAACGATTCCAACGCCCGCGCGGTCTCCACCTTCTCGCGCACCGTCCGCGCCGACTCGCCATCCAGTCCCCGTGACAAGTCGACCCTGCCCCGCTCGTCGAGCACCAACAAGATCGAGTGCTCCTCCAACTGCAGACGACGGATCTCGCCCACGACCTCGCAACGGCGCGACTCCAACCACTCCGTCGAGTGGGAGCGCATCGTCTCCAGGCAGTCGGGCGCTTCGATCACCCCATGATCAAACCATGGGGGTGTGACAGTGAAACGCCCGAACTCAGTGCTCGACAGCGATCGAGGAACGTCCGCTAGGATTCTGAGAATGGTTCTCAAGGCAGGCCGAGGGGTGCTCGCGGTCGTCGCGATCCTGCTCGTGCTCCCCGTCGGTGCGGCGAGTGCGCACTCGCGCACGCGGGTCGTCGCCAGCTTCTTCCCGATCGCGTGGGCGGCGCAGCAGGTCGGGGGCAACCGCGTCGCGGTCACCAACCTCACGCCGGCCGGCGCGGAGCCGCATGACCTCGAGCTCACTCCCGACCAGATCGACGAGGTGCTCGACGCCAAGGTCGTCTTCGAGCTCGGCCGGGGTTTCCAACCCGCGGTGGAAGATGCCGCCGGGCAGCGCGACGGCGCGACCGTCGAGCTGCTCCCGCGTGGCACCAGCGACCCGCACGTCTGGCTCGATCCGATCCGCATGGCGAGCATCGTCCGCACCGTGCAGCACGAGCTCACGAAGGCCGATCCCAAGGGCCGTCCCCTGTACGCGCGCAACGCCACGCGCGTGCTCCGGGAGCTCGACGCGCTCGACACTCGTTATCGCGACGGTCTCGCGCACTGCGAGCGCAACGTGATCGTCACCGCGCACGAGGCGTTCGGACATCTGGCCAAGCGCTACGGCCTGCGTCAGGAAGGCGTGGCCGGACTCTCGCCCGACGCCGAACCCGATGCCCAGCGCATCGGGCAGCTCACCGATCTGGTGAAGCGCCTGGGCGTCACGACGGTCTTCACCGAGGAGCTCGTGTCTCCCCGCATCGCGCGCACGCTCGCGCGTGAGGCCGGCGTCCGCACCGAGACGCTGAACCCGCTCGAGGGCCTCACCGACCGCGAGCTGCAGCGCGGCGACGACTACGTGAAGGTGATGGACGCCAACCTCACGAAGCTGCAGGCCGCGCTCGGCTGTTCGTGAGAATGGGGTAAGAGGTTCCCAAGAACTCCCGAAGAAGGGCTCGGCCACCCTGCGGTCGCGCGTGTTGGACACGTACGTTCGCCCGCATGCTCGCACTCGACTCCCTGTTCGGACTCCCCGCGCACCCGTTCCTGGTGCACATCCCGGTGGTGCTGATCCCACTGGGCGCGCTCGGTGCCGTGCTCATGCTCTGGCCGCGACTGCGCAGCATGATTGGTTGGTGGGTGTGCGCGATCCTCGTCGTCGCCGGGATCTTCACGCAGCTCGCCATCTCGTCGGGGCAATCGCTCGAGGAGTACGTGCGCGAGAGCGATCTCGTTCGCGAACACATTCGCGTCGGCGAGAACATCCGTCCGTGGTTGCTGCTCCTCTTCCTCGCGTTGCTCGGCGTGATGCTGATCGACCGGGCGGTGCGACGGCGCACGGCGCAGCCCGAGGGGCGCGACCTCCTGCAGATCGCCGCGGTTGCGCTCTCGGTCCTGAGCATCGTGTTCGCCGCGGTGTCGGTCTACTGGGTGTACCGCATCGGCCACTCGGGCTCGAAGGCCGTGTGGCACCAGACCCAAGTGAAGATCGACCAGGGCCGGTCGCACCCCGACGGCGGCGGCGACGACGACGGGTAGTGGGTGACCACCGCGCCTTGGCGCCACAATTCAGGGCGCCCTGACCAATTTGTTGGGCGCGCGCCCAACATACTGGTCGGCCGTCTGGCTCCGGTTTCGTCATCCGCTGTTCTGCCCCGCGGGACGACGGCCGGGGCCGGACTTCGCGGAGGGCGGATCCCATGGGGGCATGGGAAAACGCCCTGAGAGGAACCCGCGACCGACGGTGCCTCGGGCTCTCGCAGTCCCGGGGCACCGTCGCGGGGGCCCGCCGGCGACGCGACCTGCCGCCCACGCGAGTCAGCGGCCCGCGACGGGCCGCTGACCTGCACCTTCGATGGTCGGGATGCCGGGATTTGAACCCGGGACCTCAGCGTCCCGAACGCTCGCGCTAACCAAGCTGCGCTACATCCCGAAGGGAGACGTGATTCTAGCCGTCGACCGTTTCGACCTCACGAGCGAGCAGCTCCTCGACGGTGCGACGGAGCGTGCCCGGATCGACCGGCTTGACCAGCTCGGCGTCGGCGTCGACCCGCTTGGCGAGGAAGCGATCGGCCTCCCGATCGAGGAGCAACAGGATCGACGTGTCGGGGATGCGACCGGCCGAACCTTCGAGTCGCAGGTCGATGGCCACCGCGAGGCCGCCCATGTTCCCGATCTGCATGTCGAGGACGACGAGGTCGGGCTGCTCCGTGCCCACGACGTCGCGGACGTCCTGACCCCTGGTGACCTCGATGACCTGCTGACCCCGCGCCGTGCATGCGGACTTCACCAGGTCACGGACCCACTTGGCGTCGGCGGCGACGAGGATCGTGCTCACGGGGCCAGACGCTAGTCGGCAGCCATGAGGTGGTTCCCGACCGCGCGCAGCGCGGTGAAGTCGTGGACGTCGTGTCCGAGCTCGGGCACGTGGGCCACCGAGGCATCCCCGATCCGGTGCTCGAGGCCGGCGAGCTCGTCGCGCTCACGCACCGCGACCTCCTCGAGGTCGGCCAGGTTGGCGTAGTGCGCGGCCAGACGGTTCGACGCAACGCTGCGGCGACCGGCCAGTTCGCGTGCGCGATCCCGCAGTGCCTCGGGCTCGACATCGGAGTAACGGTCGTGCATCCGGTTGACGATCAGTGCGTCGACCGCGAACTCGCCGTCGGCGAGGCGGCGCGCGAAGTACTCGGCCTCCTCGACGGCGTCGCGTCGCGGTGACGTGACGAGCACGAACGCGGTGTCGTCGGCGGCGAGGAGCTCCATCACCTGCTGGGCACGCTCGCGGAAGCCCTCCTCCATGCCTTCGAAGGCGCGGAAGAACGCGATGACGTCGTCGACTGCTTCGGTGCCGACGACACGCGAGATGGTGCGTAGGAACGCCTGCGCGGCCATACCGCCGACGCGCACCACACCCTTCGTCGGGACCATCAAGATGCGGAACACACGGTTGTCGAGCAGTCGGGTCAGTCGTCGGGGCACGTCGAGGAAGTCGAGCGCGTGGCGCGTCGGTGGCGTGTCGACGACGATCAGATCGAAGCCACCTTGGTCGTGCAGCTCGTAGAGCTTCTCCATCGCCATGTACTCCTGGGTGCCCGAGAGGGCACCGGCGATGTTGCGGTAGAAGCGGTTCTCGAGGATCCCCGCCGCCTGCTCCTCGTTGCGCGCGTACGTCTGCACGAGCTGGTTGAACGTCGTCTCGGTGTCGAGCATGAGCGCGTGCAGGTGGCCGCCCGGTACCGCGTCGGCGTCGGGATCCCAACGCTCGCGAGCGATCTCGTGAGCTGAGTTCGACAGCTGTTCGAGGCCGAGCGTGTTGGCGAGTCGCCTCGCCGGGTCGATGGTGACGACCACCGCGTTGCGGCCGCGGCGCGCACCCTCGATGGCGAGCGTCGCCGCGGTGGTGGTCTTGCCCACGCCACCGGTGCCGCAGCACAGGAGGATGTGACGCTGCTCGACGAGCTCGGCCGGTGCGGTCACGACGTGCCCACGTCGGCGAGCGTTCCGATCCCGAGCACCAGCTCGTCGGCCAGCAGCTCGATCTCCGTCGGTCCCACGTCGGCAGTGAAGAAATAGGGGAGTCGGATCTGGGGCAGCGGGAGTCGGTCGGCGAGACGTGCGCACTGCTCGTCCTGCCGGCGGGCGAGATCGGCGCGAAACGTCGCCGCGCTCACCAGCGCGTTGCGCTCCGAGAGCCCGATGGTCACGCCTGCGAGCGTGGCATCGGCCTCCACGTCACCGTCGAGGTCGAGCGGTGGTACGCACTGGTTCACGACGATGGGGCCCAGGGCGACACCGGCCCGGTCCTCGACCGCGTACGCGGTGTCGACCAGCTCGTTGACGGGGGTCTCCTCGGGCAGCGTCACCAGCAGCACCTGGCAGCGGGCCGGGTCGGAGAGCATCTCCACCACGTCGGCTGCCTGCTTCTGGATGGGTCCCACCTTGACCGCGTCGAGCAGCCCGCGGGCGGAGAGGAGGAACGAGACGGCGTGTCCGGCGGCGGGCGCGTCGAGCACGATGAGGTCGGCGGCGCGGGCTTGTTCGAGCTGCTTCACCTTGCCGAGCACGAGGATGTCGCGCATGCCGGGGACGGCGGTCGCGACCACGTCGAGGGCGCCCGACCGAGTGAGACGCTTCGAGATCCGTCGCATACCGTGGGCGTCGAGGTACTCGAGCAGGGCGTCGTCGGGGGTGAGGGTCCGGGCCCGCACCCGCGGTCGGAGCTCGGCTTCCTCGTAGGTGAGCGGGGCTTCGCCGAAGCACGCTGCCAACCCCGATTTGCCTTCGACCTCGACGATCAACACGCTCATCCCCGTGCGAGCCGCTGCGGTGGCCAGCGCGGCGGTCACCGTCGTCTTGCCGACCCCACCCTTGCCCGCCACGATCACGACCCGGGAGGCCGCGCAGAAGCGCTCGAGGTCCATGGTCACCGATGCTACGGGAGTCCCCATCTCACGCTGGTTGCGTGGCGGCGTGCGTCGCGGCGTCGCACTGGTCGCGATCGTCGTCGCGGTCTCGGTGCTCGCGCTCGACACACTCGCGGGCGCGGCCACGCCCCCGGTCGGCAAGCGCGGCATCGACGTCGTGCAGATCGAGGGCTACCTCGACCCGCCCAACGTCTCGCTGATCCTCGACGCCATCGAGGAGGCCAACGCGCGGCGATCGACGCTGCTGATCCTGCAGGTGAAGTCTTCAGGCGCCATCGACACCGACATCGAAGAAGTGGTGCGCGCGATCCAGCGGTCGCGCGTTCCCGTCGCGGTGTGGGTCGGTCCGTCCGGGGCCGACGCCAAGGGCGCCGCCACCATCCTCCTGCAGGCCGCGCACCTCGCGTTCATCTCACCCGGCTCCGGCGCCGGCCCCGGTCAACCGGTCCGGCTCGACGACCCGGGCGCGACCACGCGCGCGGGCGTCGCCGACCGCCTGGCCACACTCGCGGGTCGCAACGGCCGCGATCCCGAAGGGGCGCGCAAGCTCGCGAGCGTCCGGCTGGGTTCGTCGGCCACGCGTGGCGTCGGTGCCACGAACGGCGTGCGGCCGACGATCGGCGAGCTCATCGTGCAGCTCGACGGGAAGCAGGTCACCACCGCCGCCGGTGAGCTCACGCTCTCGACCGCCACGGTGATCGGCGCGGGGAAGGACCGTCGCCGTCAGCCGAACCAGGAGGTGGTGTTCAACCGGCTCGGCCTCGGCGAGTCGTTGCTGCACCGGCTGATCAGCCCCTCGATCGCGTACTTCCTCATCGTCGTCGGGCTCGCGCTGATCGTGTTCGAGTTCTACACCGCGTCCATCGGTCTCGCCGGCCTGGTCGGCGCGCTCTGCCTGATCGGCGCGTTCGTCGGGTTCTCCCACCTCCCTGTCCACTGGTGGGCGCTCGGGCTGCTCTTCGTCTCGTTGTTCGGGTTCGCCATCGACGTGCAGGCCGGCGGCCTCGGCGTCTGGACGCTGATCGCCACCGTCTGCCTGGTCACCGGGTCCTGGTTCCTGTACGGCGGCGACTCCCAGCTGCGCCCGGCGTGGTGGGTGTTCGTCGTGGTGATCGGCGGCACCATGCTGTTCATGCTCGGCGGCATGACGGCCATGATCCGATCTCGGTTCTCCACGCCCACGGTGGGCCGCGAGGGCATGATCGGCGAAGACGGCCTGGCCGAGGTGGCGGTGGATCCCGACGGCGTCGTCCTCATCCGCGGCGCCCGCTGGCGTGCCCGCACCAACCGGGCGACGCCGATCGAGGCCGGCCAGCCGGTCAAGGTCGTCTCGGTGGAAGGGCTGGTCCTCGAGGTCGAACCGCCCGAGGGCGGGGCCCAGGACTACCGGGAGCGGGCCCGGAACCGGCGGGCGAAATCTGACCCCTTGTCAGATCACGATCCACCCGAGTAGTTTCCGCGCCGCGAGGCACTCCGAAGGGGGAGGGGGTCCGTGGTCGTCAACACACTCGACACGTGGCGTACGCGTGCGGCATGCCGCGGCCCGGAGACGGCGTTGTTCTTCCCGCCGTCCAGCACCGAGCGTCGCGAAGACCGGGACGTGCGCGAGGCGCGGGCCAAGGCGATCTGTCGCGAGTGCCCGGTGCAGCGCGAGTGTCTCGACCACGCGGTCGAGTTCGGCGAGGCACACGGCATCTGGGGTGGCCTGAACGAGCACGAGCGGCGCCAACTGCTCGAGCTCAGCTACAGCTGACGCGACACCTCGGGCCGCGAACCGGTCCGGTGCTCACCTCTACACTGTGAAGGTGACGGTGCAGGTGAGGCGCGGCTGACATGCCCAACCTCGACCCCGGGGTGCCCAGCGCGCTCTCGCCGCTCGTCCGCCGCATCGTGGCGCCGAACCCAGGACCGTTCACGGGCCCCGGTACCAACACGTACCTGGTGGGCATCGACGAGGTCGCAGTCATCGACCCCGGTCCCGACGACAAGCGCCACATCGATGCCATCATCGGTGCGTCGATGAAGGAGCGGGTGCGCTGGGTGCTGCTCACCCACACGCACCCTGATCATGCGCCCGGTACCGCGCGCCTGGTGAAGGCCACCGGCGCCGAGGTGCTCGCGTACGGGAAGCGGCTCGACAAGGACAACACCATCACCCCCGATCGCGTGATCGGGGAGGGCGACACGATCGAGGGCACGGAGTTCGGTCTGCAGGTGCTGCACACACCCGGGCACGCTCCGAACCACCTCTGCTTCCTGCTCGAGGAGGAGCGCGTCCTCTTCACCGGCGACACCGTGCTCGATGGCATGTTCTCGGTCGTGAGCCCGCAACGCGGCGGCGACATGAACCAGTACCTCGCCTCGCTCGATCGCTTGGCGAAGCTGCGTCTCTCCCGCCTCGCACCCGGCCACGGCGATGTGATCGACGACGCCCGTCCGCGGATCCAGGAGTACGTCGCCCACCGTCACGACCGGGAACGCCAGGTCTTGGCGCTGCTGAAGCAGCAGGGGCCAGTCAAGATCTCCGACATGGTCACGGCGCTGTACGCCGACCGCGAGCTGCACCCGAAGCTGGTCGAAGCGGCCGGGTGGCAGCTCCACGCCCATCTCTTGAAGCTGAAGGGCGAGGGCAAGGTCGCGGGCACCTCCGTTCGCTCGGCCTGGTCGCTGGCGTAGCCCGCGTACCAAATCGCATCCGCGGCGGCGATACTCGCCGCCCTCACGGGGTGTGGGAACACGTCCTCCGTGGGTGGTGCCTGCAAGCTGTTCGCGGGGGGCGCACAGGCGCAGCATCAGCTCAACACTGACTCTGGCATTTCTCAGGAGGGAAATTTCGTGCGCACTGACACGCGACGCTCGCGCGTCGCTCGGATCTGGGCCGCTCTGGCGGCGCTCGTCGTCGTCTCGGCGACGCTCGCGGTGTCGACGAGCGCGGCAGGCGCGGCCGGCTCCAACACGCTCACCGTCAAGGCGGGTGAGTACACCTACCAGCTCAAGGGCAGCCCCAAGGCGGGCTGGACGCAGATCAACTTCGACAACGCCGGTGTGGAGAACCACATGATGGTGGTCTTCAAGCTGAAGAAGGGCGTGACTACCGCGCAGCTCAAGAAGGCGATCCTGTCCAACGACGACGCCGCGTTCGGGAAGATCGCAGCCGGTGGCGCCGACGTGTCGGGTACGCCCACGCTCGTCGGACCGGGTCAGAAGACGACGACCTTGACCGAATTGTCGGCTGGCCACTACGGCATCGCTTGCTTCGTGCCTGCACCGGATGGCTCACCCCACGCCGCGCACGGCATGTACAAGATCTTCGACGTGAGCAGCGCCAAGTCGAATCTGAAGCCGCCGACGGATGGCGTCGCCGAGGTGACCCTTAGCGACACGAGCATCACGGTGCCGTCGGGCGACGCACCCAAGAACCTCACCGCGAAGATCACCAACGACGGTACGGCGGTGCACAGCTTCCAGCTGGTCAAGCTCGCCGAGGGCAAGACCCTCGACGACGCGAACACCTACTTCAACGCGTTCTTCAACACGGGAACTGCGCCTGCTGGGGATGCGCCCGGCGTGCTGGTCGGAGGGGTGCAAGAGGTTGCTGCGGGCGGCATCGCCTACCTGGAGTGGTCGCTTCCGTCCGGTCACTACGGGTACGTCAGCACGGATGGCGACGCCCCCGACGACGACTTCTCCAAGGGCCTCAAGGGAGAATTCGACATCAGCTGAACTGCTGACAGGGCTCGTGCGTTTCTCGTGACTTGTTCGTGGGCACGACGGGTGGAACCACCACGGAAGCGCACGGAGCGCCCGGCGCCCGCGACCCGAATCCGTCACAATCCTGCTAGGAAGCGAACTGAGCCGCTGAGGGGCCAGCGCAGTTCCCGACCACTTGCAACAGGAGGGTGAACACTCGTGCACAACCATCCCAGACGCTCCCGCGTCGTCCGATCGCGGGCAGCCCTGCTGGCCTTGGCCATCGTCGTCCCCTCGGTCCTCGCGGTGGGGACGAGCGGTGCCGGCGCCGCCGACGCGAACGCGCTCACGGTGAAGGCCAGCGAATACACCTACAAGGTCTCCGGGAAGCCGAAGGCCGGTTGGGTGAAGATCAACTTCGACAACGCCGGAGTCGAGAACCACATGCTCGCGATCGTCGAATTGAAGAAGGGCGTGACGGTCGCGCAGCTGAAGAAGGCCGCGAGCTCGAACGACGACAGCGGGTTCCAGAAGATCGCGGCCCCCGGTTCGAACGAGAACGGGCCCTCGGGCACGCCCGACCTCCTCGGACCCAAGCAGGAGACCGCGACGATCACCGAGCTGACGGCAGGTCACTACGGCATGCTCTGCTTCGTGCCCGCACCCGACGGCACGCCGCACTTCATGAAGGGGATGATCGGCACCTTCGACGTGAAGAAGGGGAAGTCGAAGCTTGACCCCCCGACCACGGTGAGGGACGCAACGCTCACCGATTCGAGCATCACGTTCGACACCGAGAACGTCGGTCGCAACCTGACGGTGAAGGTCGTCAACGACGGTCAGGACGTCCACAGCTTCACCCTCGTCAAAGTGGATGACGGACACACCCTGGGCGAGGTCCGCGACTACTTCAACACGCTCTTCAGCGGCCAGGAGAGCTCCACCGGTACCCCGCCAGGTGTGATCGTCGGCGGCATCGCGTCGATCGATCCCGGGAAGACGGCTTACCTCGAGCAGACCTTGACGCCAGGTCACTACGGCTACGTGAGCACCCAGGGCGACGACCCCGCCACCGACGACTACACGAAGGGACTCCACGGCGAGTTCGACGTCAAGTAGCGATCGTCTCCGCACCGACGGCAATGCACGAGCCCGGGTTCCGGCCCGGGCTCGTGCGCGTCCGCGGGAGGGACGTCAACCCTCGATCTGTGCGACCAGGTCGAGCAGGCGGGCGGTGCAGCCCGCCATCTCGATGGGTGGGAGGAGGTCGTCGGTGATCCGCGCCGCCAGCTCGGTGAACGCGCGTCCGGCCGGGCTGTCGGGGGCGTCGAGCACGACCGGACGGCCCACGTCGCCACCGCTCGACACCGCGGGTTCGATCGGGATGCGGGCCACGAGCGGCACGCCGATCTCCTCGGCGAGCGCGGCGCCGCCGCCCTCGCCGAACAGCGCGTGGCGCGCGCCGTCGGGGGCGACGAACTCGCTCATGTTCTCGACCACGCCCACGACCTTCATGAAGGACCGGCGGGCCATGTCGGCGACGCGTGTCGCCACCTTCTGTGCCGCGCGCGCTGGTGTGGTGACCACGAGCATCTCGGCCTGCGGCAACATGCGGGCCAGACCCATCTGCACGTCACCGGTGCCCGGCGGCATGTCGACGAGCAGGTAGTCGAGGTCACCCCAGCGCACGTCGGTGAGGAATTGCTCGAGCGCCTTGGTGAGGATGAGGCCGCGCCACATGAGCGCGGTGCTCTCGTCGTCGACGAGGAAGCCCATCGACACGACCTTGAGCACACCGTCACCGACGGCGACCACGTTCGGTTCGATCTTGCCGTCGCTGCCACCGAGGCGGCCTTCGACGCCGAGCATGCGCGGCACGCTGAAGCCCCAGATGTCGGCGTCGAGCACGCCGACCGTGAGCCCCCGCGCCGCCAGCGCGGCGGCCAGGTTCACGGTGACCGACGACTTGCCGACGCCACCCTTCCCGCTCGCCACCGCGAGCACCCGTGTCGTCGACGGGACCTCGGTGGGACCGGCCTGCTCGCGCGCGTTGAACCGCGGCCCGCTGCATCGCCGCCGACTTCTGCTCCGCGGTCATCTCGCCGTACTCGACCTTCACCGACCGCACGCCGCGGCAGGCCCCGTACCTTCGACTCGACGTCTTGGCGGATCTGCACCCGGAGCGGGCAGCCGGCGGTGGTCAGGGCCACGGTGACGACGACGTCGCCGTCGGCACCCACCCGGATGTCGTCGACCATGCCGAGGTCGACGATCGAGGCGTGCAGCTCGGGATCGATGACCCCCGCCAGCATCGACCGGACGTCGTCCGCCGACGGCGGGGCACCCGGGACGGGCTCGTGGACCGGAGCGCCCGGGTCGTCGGGGTCAGGGCGTGCGCATCATGCTGATTAATACAGGCTACATCTTGAAAATATGCCCGGGGCCGGGTACCGTCAAGCCGTGAACCGCCGCGAATCGGAGCACCAGCTGGCGGTGCTCAAGGCCCTCGGCGACGAGACCCGGTACGCGATGTACGAGGAGCTCGCCCGCTCCACCGCCGCGCTCTCGGCGTCGGAGCTGGCGGAGCGGCTGGGCATCCACGCCAACACCGTGCGCCTCCACCTCGATCGGCTCCGCGAGGTGGGCCTGGTCGACGTCGAAGCGGTGCACCGCGGGACCGTGGGCCGACCGCAGCACCTCTACTTCCTGAGCGCGGGGGCACCGGGGCTGGGTTTCGACCCGCCGGCCCACGCCCTGCTCGCCGGCCTCCTCGCGGCCATGGCCGAGCGGATCGGCGCCGACGCCGACGACGCCACCGCCACCGGACGGGTCTGGGGCACCGAGGCGGGCGCCCGCACCCGGGCCCGGAGCTGCCTCGGTGCGTTGGAGGCCGAGCTCACCAAGCTCGGCTTCGAACCGGCGCTCGAGGCCGACGGCGCCGACGGCCGTCCGGCCCGGATCGAGTTCCTCCACTGCCCGTTCCGAGAGCTGGCCGAGGCCTACCCGGAGCTGGTGTGCAACCTCCACCGGGGCTTGTGCGAAGGCGTGGTCGACGCCGTGGGCGGGGGAACAGTCGACGAGTTCGCGACGTTGTACGACGCTGAGCCGTGCCACGTGACGGTAGGGCTCGGGTCGTCCCCGATAGCTGATCCCGTCCCCTGAGACCTGCTCTGAACAACCTGCGAGGTTCGATGTTCTCCGTCCAGGACGCCAGCACCGTCTTCACCATCACCGACGCCGCCAGCGACAAGGTGAAGAGCCTCATCACGGCCGAGGGCAACCCCGACCTCGTGCTGCGCGTCGCGGTGCGCCCCGGCGGCTGCTCGGGCTTCAGCTACGAGATGTTCTTCGACACCGACGTCGCCGCCGACGACATCAAGACCGAGCACGCGCGGCGTCACCGTGGTCATCGACCCGGCGAGCGCACCGCACCTCGGCGGGGCGCGAGCTCGACTTCAAGGACGGCCTGCAGGGCGCGGGGTTCGCATCAACAACCCCAACGCCCAGCGCAGCTGCGGCTGCGGCCAGTCCTTCAGCTGACACCGCCCCGGTAGCGCCCGGGCCGCACGGTGCACCTGGGCGCGGTCTTCCCACAGGCGGAGTTCACGCGCGTCGATCCCGACGAGCTGATCGCGTTCCCGCGACGCCTCGAGGACGCGGGGTACGACCACCTCCTCGTGTACGACCACGTGCTCGGCGCCGACTCCGTCGCACGCGCCGACTGGGACGGCTTCTACGACCACCGCGACCCGTTCCTCGAGCCGCTGATGCTGTTCGCGTTCCTCGCGCGCGAGTGCCGACTCGGCTTCGTCACCGACGTGCTCGTGCTGCCGCAGCGTCGACCGCGCTGGTGGCGAAGCAGGTGGCCACGCTCGAGCTCCTCGCTCCTGGTCGGCTCCGCCTCGGGGTGGGCATCGGGTGGAACGCGGTCGAGTACGACGCGCTCGGCGTCGAGTTCGGCACCCGTGCGGCAAGGATCGAGGAGCAGATCGGCCTGTTGCGGCGACTGTGGACCGAGCCGACGGTGGACCACCAGGGCGCGACCGATGCGGTGGAGGCGGCCGGGATCGCGCCGGCCCGCGCGGCCGGTCCCGATCTGGATCGGCACCGCGACCGCGCCCGCGCTCTGGCACGCGTCGGCAGGCTGGCCGACGGTTGGCTCCCGATGCCCCACCTGCAACCCGGCGCTGGCTTCGAGGAGGGGTGGGCGGCGGTCCGCGCCGCGGCCACGGAGGCCGGTCGCGACCCCGACACCGTCGGGTTGGAGGGACACGTCCGACTGCGGGCCGGGTCCACGCGCACGCGTGAACACGTCGACCGTTGGCGTGACCTGGGTGCGGAAGCGATCGCGTTGAACCCGCTGCGCGACGGACGCGCGCTGGCCCGACGGCCACCTCGACCTGTTGCTGCGCGCCGCGGAGTTGCTGCGTTAACGCGGGTTCACCAACGAGTCGAGCAGGGCCTTCATCTCGGTGCCGCCGAACGCGCCGTCGATGCGCGACTGCACGGTGCCGCCTGCGTCGATGCCGAACAGCCACGGTTCGCTCGGCAGTCGCCAGGCCTCGACCGTCGAGATCAGCGCAGTGCCGGTCGGCTTCTGGTAGATCTCGATGTGGACCGGCACGATCTGGTCGCCGTACGACTTGACCGTGTGGAGGAACTCGTCGAGCACCGGTGCGCAGTACTGCGACTGGCAGCGCGCAGGCGTGGCGAACAGCGCGGCCACCGGCTTGCCCGCGCCGATCACGGTCGACAGCGACTGCGTGTGCAGCGGGCACATGGGATCGCGCGTGCAGATCGGGTCGACACCCAGCGTGTCGGTCGTGGTCGGTGACGGGTCGCGCGGCGCCGACTCGCCCGGCGACCACGGCAGTGGGGGTGGGGTTCACCGCGATCGTGAAGGGCACCTTCTGTCCCTGGGCGCGCCTCGACCTGCCAGATCCCGGCGCTGTCGAACATCGGTCGGGCGACGTAGACGCCGCGCCCCTTCGGGAGTCCGGCGCGGTCGAACGCGGGCTCTGCGCCTGCGACCACGTCCGCCCTTCTTGCGGAACCGCACGGTCACCGACGGCCCGCTGGCGTACTGGATGCCCTTCCGGGTGCTGTGCGAGAGCGCGAACACGAGGCGCTGCGGCTGCGGCGACGCGGCGAGGTCGCCGCTGAGCACGAGCGGGAAGAAGGTCTTGGGGTCGGGGCCGTGCTCGCCGCCCACGCGACGTCGGCGAGCGAGCCGGCGACCACCAGTCCGCCGGCGGCACCGAGCGCACCACCGAGGAACGCTCGGCGCGAGCACGCGCCGGAGGAAAGTGGTGCGGGGGGCATCCCCCTATCCTGCCTGCCCGTGACGCGGAACTGGGCATCGGGTGCAGTTCTCGTGCAACGGCGATCAGGTCGAGGTCGAGGTCGCGCCGGGCGAATCGCTGCTCTCGGTGCTGCGTGAACGGCTCGGTGTGGTGTCGCCGAAGGACGGCTGCGCACCGCAGGGCCAGTGCGGATGTTGCACCGTGCTGGTCGACGGCGAGCCCCGGGTCGCGTGCGTCACCCCGATGACGCGCGTCGGCGGGCCGCTCGGTGCTGACGGTCGAGGGTCTCGAGCCCGCGGTGCGCGACGACCTCGCGACTCGGTTCGTGGCGACCGGCGGGTCCCAGTGCGGGTTCTGCACGCCCGGCATCCTGGTGCGCCTGGCCGCGGCCGAGGCGAAGGGCAAGACCCGTCGCGTCGACCTCGACCGCGCCCTCGCCGCGCACCTGTGTCGGTGCACGGGCTGGCAGTCGGTGTACGAGGCGCTCGACGCGATTCCTTCGTCGCCGTCCGCACGCGACACCGCCGCGGCGGGCCGGCGCGCCGAGCTCGAGGGAGGCGCGCCGCAGCTGGTCGGTCCCCTCGTGCCGCTGGGGGACGGGGGCTTCGCCGACGACGGCGCCCCGCGCGACGCACTGGTCGCGGTGCCGCTCCCGCCGGGGTCGACCGCCGACACGGTGGACGCCGCGGGCATGTCGTGGGTGGTCGCCGAGTCACTGCTCGAGGCGCGCGCCCTCGCGGGCAAGGTGCAGGGCCGACGCACGACCGTCGATCCCGCGCCGCCGCTCGCGCTGCCGGAGCCGGTGACCGATGGAGTGCGGCTCACCACGTCGTGGGTGGAACCGGCATACCTGGAGCCCGATGCGTCGTGGTGCGCACCGGGAGGTGAGCCCGTGTCGCCGCTCGCCAAC
Organism: uncultured Actinomycetes bacterium; assembly: GCA_963835985.1. Lineage (GTDB taxonomy): Bacteria > Actinomycetota > Acidimicrobiia > IMCC26256 > DASPTH01 > DASUAS01. The sequence continues at coordinate 176,289 of CAWIHV010000007.1, forward strand.
GGGGGCGCGTTCGGCGGCAAGGTCGCGTCGCCGGTGGGAGAGGTCGCGCGTGACCTCGCCGACCGCACGGGGCGTGCCGTCCGTGTCGTCTACGCGCGGGAGGACGTCGTGCGCCTCGGTCCCAAGCGGCCCCCGATCGCGGCCACCGCGTCGTTCGCCGGCGGGACGGTGCACATCCGGGGCACGGTCGTCGGTGCCACCGACGCGTTCACCAGGCCGATCTCATGGCCGTACGCGCTCGAGGAACACGGGGACTGGACGAGTGCCAGCGTGACCGGCCCGGCGACGGCGTCGACCCTGCGCGCCACCGGACTCGCCGAGCGCGCGGTGCTGCTCGAGGGTGCGTTGCACATCACCGGCGCCGACCGAGCCTCGCTCGTGAGCAGCGACCGAGCGGCGGCGGTGCTCCTCGATTCGTGTGTCGCCGCCGAGAGCGGCGCGGTCGCCGGCGCACGAGTGACGATCGGCGAGTCGGGACGCGTCGAGCGCGTGCTCGTGCGGGTGGCGGCCGGAGACCCCCTCGATCCGGTGGTGCTCCGCTCCTACGCGATCGGCGCGGCGCACATGGCGCTCGGCTGGGTGTTGACCGAAGGCCTGGCGGTCGATCCCGACACCGGCGAGGTGCACGATCTCACCATCCGATCGTTCGGGATCTTGCGGGCCAAGGACACGCCGCCGATCGACGTCGAGATGGTCGACGATCCGGGCGCGCCGCTCGCCGCGCGCGTCCGACGCGGTGTTCGCCGCAGTCGCCGCTGCGACGTGGAACGCGGTGAGCGACGCCGACGGCGCGCGCCCTGAGTCCTTCCCCGCGCGCGGACACGCGCCGCGGCGGCGCTACGCCGCTGAAACCGGCACGCCCACGCGCGACCCGGCGCGGTACATCAGCACGCTGACCACCACGGCCCAGATCGAGAACGCCACGAAGCCGACGAAGGCGAGGTAGAAGAAGACGTCGCGCGTCGACGCGATCCCGCCGCCGGTGGCGAGGAAGACGACCGCGATCAGTGCGCCGAGCCATCCCAGCACGCGTGGCAGGACGCCCGACTGGATGATCACGGTCGCGAACGCGCCTGTGAACAGGGCCAGTCCCATCGCGCCCAGCGCGATGAGGTCGTTGGTGAGCAGGTAGAGCGTGCGGGTCTGGCTCGCCCCGAGCGCCTGCGGGCCGACGATGGCCATCACACTCAGCAGCACCGCGCTCACGTTGGTCACCGCGACCGCGAACACGGCCCCTCCGGTCGCCATGACCGCGAACATCGGCTCGCCGCCTTCGGCGCGGCGCATGAGTCGCCACACCGCGCCAATCCAGCCGAGCAGCACGATCGACCCGAGCGCACCGATGAACCCGGCCCAGCGGATCTGGTCACCCTTGTCGACGAGGAACTTCGCGATCTTCGCCGCGGAGTCGTCCGGCTTGGGCGGGTTGCCCTGGATCAGTGCGCTCACGGTGAGCAGCACGACCCCCACGATGCCCGCCGAGCGCGAGCGACCGCTCCGCACCATGCTCTTCCACGAGTCCCCCTCCCGTGCGCCCTGTCGGAGACTCTGCGCCCGAGCGGGGACGTTTGCAAGCACTCGTCCGTTTCGGCGCGCGCTAACGTCGCCCCATGACCGGTGGCGGCATCGTGATGGTTGTGCTGATGATCCTCATCCTGCCCGTGGCGGTGATGTTGGGCGGCGCGATCTGGAGCGCGCTGATGGGGTTCCTGCTGTCCGAGAACGCCTGCGACGAGCCCGACGCAGCCTGACGCGTCGGTCGGCCTGAGCGCTATTCGCCGGGCGTCCAGCGCGGCGAGCCGAACCGGTAGCCGACCGAGCGCACGGTCTGGATCAGGCTCGCGTGCTCCTCGCCGAGCTTCGCCCGCAGGCGCCGCACGTGCACATCGACCGTGCGCGCGCCGCCGTAGTACTCGTAGCCCCACACCCGTGAGAGCAGCTGCTCGCGCGTGAACACCTTGCTCGAGTGGGTGGCGAAGAACTTCAGCAGCTCGTACTCCATGTAGGTGAGGTCGAGCGGCCGTCCACCGAGCGCGGCCTGGTACGTCTCGAGGTTGAGCACGAGGTCGCCGTACTCGACGATCTCGGGGCGGGAGCCGCGACCGGTGCGCCAGAACAGGTGCCGCAGCCGCGCCTCGAGCTCCTTCTGGTGGAACGGAGCGAGGCAGAAGTCGTCGAACAGGTCCTCGCGCATCTCGAGCTCGGCGAGCTGCGCGCCCGACACGAGGAGCAGCACCGGCTCGAGCGTGCTGTCGCGCTTGCGCAGCGCGCGGCAGATGCCGAACGCGCCCTCGGGATCCTCGTCGGCGCACACCACCGCGCCGGCCCAGCCGTCGCTCGGCTCCGACTGCGTGGCGACCGACGCGTTCGCGACCGCCTTCCACGGGTGACCCGCGAGGTCGAGGGTCTGCGCGAGCAGCGGCGGCGGCGGGTCCGGGAAGACCAGCAGGGGTTCGGGTGCCATCACAGCGATCCCAGGTACCGATCCAGCTCCCAGGGGGTGACGTGGGACTTGTAGTCCCTCCACTCCGACCGCTTGTTGCGGATGAAGTAGTCGAACACGTGCTCCCCCAGGGCTTCGGCCACGAGCTCGGATTCTTCCATGGCCGTGACCGCCTCGGCGAGGTTCTGGGGCAGCGAGCCGATCCCCTCCGCGGCGCGCTCCTCCGGCGTCATCTCGTAGATGTTGTTGGTGGCCTCGGGCGGGAGCTCGTAGCCCTCCTCCACGCCCTTGAGGCCGGCCGCGAGCATCACCGAGAACGCGAGGTACGGGTTGCACGCGGGGTCGGGCGAGCGGAACTCGATGCGGGTCGAGCTCTCCTTGCCCTTCTTCGGCGCCGGCAGGCGCACGAGGGCCGACTCGTTGTTGCGGGCCCAGCACACGTACACCGGCGCCTCGTACCCGGCGATCAACCGCTTGTACGAGTTGACGGTCTGGTTGGTGATCGCGGTGATCTCGTTCGCGTGCGTGAGCAACCCGGCGATGAAGTGCTTGCCGACCTTCGACAGGCCGAACTCGTCGCCCGGGTCGTGGAACGCGTTGACGTCGCCCTCGAACAGCGACACCTGCGTGTGCATGCCGGAGCCGAACGCGCCCTCGATGGGCTTCGGCATGAACGTGGCGTACACGCCGAGCTCGTTGGCGACCTGCTTGACGACCTGGCGGAACGTCATCACGTTGTCGGCCATGGTGAGCGCGTCGGTGTAGCGCAGGTCGATCTCGTGCTGGCTCGGGCCGAGCTCGTGGAAGCTGTACTCGACGGGGATGCCCATGGCCTCGAGCGTGACGATGGTCTGGCGGCGCAGGTCGCTCACCATGTCGAGCTGGGTGAGATCGAAGAAGCCGGCGGTGTCGAGCGGCACCGGCGGCGTGTCGGCCGACTCGAAGATGAAGAACTCCATCTCCGGCGCGGTGTAGAAGGTGAAGCCCTTGTCGCGAGCGCGCTCGAGGTTGCGCTTCAGCACGTAGCGCGGATCGCCCTCGAACGGCTCCTCCGAGAGGTGCTTGATGTCGCAGAACATGCGGGCGACGGGGGCGTCCTCGCCCCGCCACGGGACGATCTCGAACGTGCTCGGATCGGGGAGGGCGAGCATGTCGGATTCCTGGACCCGGCTGTAGCCCTGGATGGCCGAGCCGTCGAACGTCATGCCCTCTTCGAGGGCGGTCTCGAGCTCGGCCGGCGTGATGGCGAAGCTCTTCAGGGTGCCCAGGACGTCGGTGAACCAGAGGCGGACGAAGCGGACCCCCCGCTCTTCGACCGTCCGCAGGACGTAGTCGAGCTGCTGCTGCATGCGAGCAGTCTACGGACGCCGTCGTACCATCTCCGAGGCCGAGGCGGGCCAGAAACAGAGCGTTCATGTTCGGGCAATGGAGGGGAAATCGCCGCCGATGAGGCTGGACCCTTCCACTGCTGGAAGTGGGCCGGAAGTGGGCCAGGGGCGTCGCTGGGCGCCCGGGCAACGACGAGGATCAGGAGACGAAGCGTGAGCTACAAGGCGGAGTACATCTGGATCGACGGCACCGAGCCGAGCGCTCGGCTTCGGTCGAAGACCAAGATCCTCGAGGACGGCAAGGAACTGCCGATCTGGGGTTTCGACGGTTCCAGCACGAACCAGGCGCCGGGCAGCAACTCCGACTGCGTGCTCCAGCCGGTCGCCTCCTACGCCGACCCGATCCGCGGTGGCGACGACGTCATCGTCATGTGCGAGGTGCTGCTCCCCGACATGACGCCGCACGTGACCAACACCCGCGCGCTGCTCCGTCCGATCGCCGAGAAGTTCGCCGACCAGGAGCCGCTGTTCGGCATCGAGCAGGAGTACACGTTCTTCAAGGACGGCCGTCCGCTCGGCTTCCCGCCGAACGGCTTCCCCGCACCGCAGGCCTTCTACTACTGCGGCGTCGGCGCCGACGAGGTGTTCGGCCGTGACGTGGTCGAAGCGCACCTCGAGGCGTGCCTCGACGCCGGCATCGGCATCTCCGGCATCAACGCCGAGGTCATGCCCGGCCAGTGGGAGTTCCAGGTGGGCCCGCTGAGCCCGCTCGACGTGTCCGACCAGCTGTGGGTGGCCCGCTGGCTGCTCTACCGCGTCGCCGAGGACTTCGGCGTGTCGGCCACGCTCGACCCGAAGCCGGTCAAGGGTGACTGGAACGGCGCCGGTGCGCACACCAACTTCTCGACCAACGGCATGCGCGAGAGCTACGACCCGATCATCGCCGCGTGTGAGGCGCTCGGCACGAAGGCCGCAGGAGCACGTCGCAGGCGTACGGCGCCGACATCGAGCACCGCCTCACCGGTAGCCACGAGACGGCGCCGTGGCACGAGTTCAGCTACGGCGTCTCCAACCGCGGTGCGTCGGTGCGCATCCCGTGGCAGGTGGAGATCGACAAGAAGGGCTACATCGAGGACCGGCGTCCGAACGCCAACATGGACCCGTACCTCGTGACCCGGATGATCACCGACACGGTCTGCAGCGCGCTCGCGTAACGGTCGTCGGAGCACGGCACTCGACACGGGCCCGGTTCGCGGACAGGATCTCCTGGTCCGCGTGCCGGGCCTTCGTCGTTCACGAGAAAGGCGGTGAGTCGTGGCGACTCCCAGTGACGTCCTGAAGATGCTGTCCGACGAGGAGGTCGACATCGTCGACATCCGCTTCTGCGACCTGCCGGGGTTGATGCAGCACTTCTCGATCCCCGCGCACGAGCTCAGCGAAGACGTCTTCGAGGACGGTCTCGGCTTCGACGGCTCGTCGATCCGGGGCTTCCAGGAGATCCAGGAGTCGGACATGCTCCTGATCCCCGATCCCGACACCGCCGTGATCGACCCGTTCACGAAGCACAAGACGCTGAACATCAACTGCTTCGTGCAGGACCCCGTCACCGGCGAGGCCTACAGCCGCGACCCGCGCTACATCGCGAAGAAGGCCGAGGACTACCTGCGCGGCACCGGCATCGCCGACACCGCGTACTTCGGGCCCGAGGCCGAGTTCTACATCTTCGACTCCGCGCGCTTCGACCAGAACCAGTACTCGGGCTTCTACTTCCTCGACTCGATCGAGGGCGTGTGGAACTCGGGCCGCGCCGAGGAGCTCGACGGCTCGCCGAACCTCGGGTACAAGGTCCGCTACAAGGAGGGGTACTTCCCCGTCTCGCCGATGGACCAGTACCAGGACCTCCGCTCGGAGATGCTGATGACGCTGGAGCAGGTCGGCATCCCGATCGAGGTGCAGCACCACGAGGTCGGCACCGCGGGCCAGGCCGAGATCGACATGCGCTTCGACACGTTGTCGTCGATGGCCGACAAGCTGATGCTCTACAAGTACGTGGTGAAGAACGTGGCGCGCGCCGCGGGCAAGACCGTCACCTTCATGCCGAAGCCGCTGTTCCAGGACAACGGGTCGGGTATGCACGTGCACCAGTCGCTCTGGAAGGGCGGCGAGCCGCTGTTCTTCGACGAGAAGGGCTACGCCGGCCTGTCCGACCTCGCGCGCTGGTACATCGGTGGTCTGCTCACGCACGCGCCGTCGCTGCTCGCGTTCACCAACCCCACGGTGAACTCGTACAAGCGGCTGGTGCCGGGCTACGAGGCGCCGGTCAACCTCGTGTACTCGCAGCGCAACCGCTCGGCGGCCGTGCGCATCCCGCTCTACTCGAAGAGCCCGAAGGCGAAGCGCATCGAGTTCCGCTGCCCCGACCCGTCGTGCAACCCGTACCTCGCGTTCTCGGCGTTGCTCATGGCCGGGCTCGACGGCATCCAGAACCGCATCGAGCCGCCGGCGCCGCTCGACCGCGACCTCTACGACCTGCCGCCCGAGGAGCTGGCGAAGGTGCCGCAGGTGCCGGGTTCACTGCCGGAGGTGCTCGACGCGCTCGAAACCGACCACGAGTACCTGCTCGCGGGCGGCGTGTTCACGCCCGACGTGATCGAGACGTGGATCGAGTACAAGCGCGAGAACGAGGTCGACGCCCTGCGCCTGCGTCCCCACCCGTGGGAGTTCTACCTCTACTACGACATCTAGGTCTAGGTCGCTTCTGGACAACCGGGCGCGTGCCCGCGATGCTCGGTGCCCACGAGTCAGGAGGTCTGACGGTGGCGGATCTGAAGGCACTGACGGGCAGGTTCTACAGCGAGGTGTTCGGCAAGGGCGACATGGCGGCGCTCGACGAGCTGGTCGACGATTCCTTCGTCGAACACGAGGCCATTCCCGGGCTCACGCCCGACAAGGCGGGTCTCGCCGCGTTCGTGCAGAGCACGCGTTCCGCGTTCTCGGACTTCTCGGCCGAGGTGATCGCGATGGTCCAAGAAGGCGACGAGGTCTGGGTCCAAGGAGTGATGCGCGGCACGCACGCCGGCGAGTTCGTCGGCGTTCCCGCCACCGGCCGACCGATCGAGATCGGGTTCTTCGATCGCATCCGTTCACGCGACGGCAAGGCGATCGAACACTGGGGCCAGACCGACTTCATGGGCCTCATGCAGCAACTCGGTGTCATCGACGCCTGACCTGCGATGCGGGAGATCGAGACCGACTATCTGGTCGTGGGTGCCGGCATCACCGGGTTGGCCTTCGCCGACACCGTGGTGACCGAGTCCGACGCTCATGTCGTGCTCGTCGACCGTCGCGATCGTCCCGGCGGTCACTGGTTGGATGCGTATCCGTTCGTGCGGTTGCATCAACCCTCCGCGTACTACGGCGTCAACTCGCGTGCACTGGGGCATGATCGCATCGACGACCACGGGCCGAACGCAGGCTTCTACGAGCGAGCGACCGCGGCCGAGATCGTCGACTACTGCGGCCGTGTCCTGGATGAGCTGGTTGCGTCGGGCCGGGTGCAGTTCTTCGGGATGTGCGACTACTCCGGTTCGGATGCCGACGACCACTGTTTCGTGTCCCTGCTCACTGGCACCCCGACACGCGTACGAATTCGTCGCCGAATCGTGGACGCGACCTACATCGAATCGTCGATACCCTCGCGCCACACGCCCAGCTTCGTGATCGATGCCGACGTCCAGGTGGTGCCCCCGAACCAGCTCGTCGATCTGGGTGGTCCGCCGAGCGGGTTCACGATCCTCGGCGCGGGAAAGACCGCCATGGACACCTGCACGTGGCTGCTCGACGCAGGTGTCGATGCGAACGACATCCGATGGGTCCGCCCGCGAGACGGGTGGTTCTTCAATCGTGCTTTCATGCAGCCGTTGGAGCTCGTCGCGTCGTACATGCAGCTGCAGGCACGATTCGTAGAACGCGCCGCGACCTGCGACGGACCGCGGAGCTTCGCCCACGGACTCGAGGCGGACGGCGTGTTGGTCCGGGTCGATCCGAACGTGGAGCCGGAGGTGTTCCGCGGTGCGACGCTCAGCGAGCTCGAACTCGACGCACTCCGTCAGATCGACAACGTCGTCCGACTCGGCCCCGTCCGCCGCATCGGAGCACGCGGGGATCGCGTTCGACGGCACGGAGCTGCCGAGCGACGCGAACCACCTGTACGTCGACTGCACGGCTGCCGGACTGTCGAGCGCCGAGCCCCGCCCCGTCTTCGACGGCGAGCGGATCACCATGCAATTCGTCACGTTCGGTATCGCGCCCTGGAGCGCCGCCACCATCGCGGCGGTCGAGACATCGGACCGCGATGACACCCGCAAGAACGAGCTCTGCCCACCCGTCACCTTCACCGGCAACGTCGCCGACATCCTCCACCTCGCCTACGCGGGGATGAGCGGTCTCGTCGCCCGCGGCGCCGAGCCTGACCTCGGACCGTGGACCGACCAATGCCGCCTCAACCCCGCACGCGGCGCAGCGGACCACCTCGACGACCCCGACGTCGAGGCTGCATTCACGTCACTCGTCGTCAACACCGCACCAGCACTCGACAACCTCGCTGCACTCACGACCTGATCGCCAGGCCCCGACGCACGTGGTGTCGGTACGCTCGTCGCATGTTCGAGCTGAAGATCACCGGTGGGACGATCGTCGACGGCACCGGTCGTCCCGGGTTCGTGGGTGACGTCGCCATCGGCGACGGCGTGATCGTCGCCGTCGGCGAGCACGTCGACGGCGACGCACGCGAGGTCATCGACGCGACCGGGTGCATCGTCGCGCCCGGCTTCGTCGACATCCACACGCACTACGACGGTCAGGCGACCTGGGACCCGGTCCTGGATCCGTCGGCGAGCCACGGCGTCACCACGGTCGTGGTCGGCAACTGCGGGGTCGGCTTCGCGCCGGTGCGCCCCGACGAGCACGAACGCCTCGTCGAGCTGATGGAAGGCGTGGAGGACATCCCCGGCACCGCGCTGCACGAGGGCATCCAGTGGGAGTGGGAGACGTTCCCCGAGTACCTCGACGCGCTCGACCGGCGCACGTTCTCGATGGACGTCGCCGCGTTCCTGCCGCACGCGCCGCTGCGCGTCTACGTGATGGGCGAGCGCGGCGTCGCACAACGAGGACGCAACCGCCGACGACATCGCCGAGATGGCGCGTCACGTGCGCGAAGGGATCGAAGCCGGGGCGGTCGGTTTCTCCTCGTCGCGCTCGCTCAACCACAAGGACCTCGACGGCGAGTACGTCCCCGGCACGTTCGCCGCGGCCGACGAGCTGATCGGCCTCGCCCAGGCGGTCGTCGACGCCGGTGGTGGGCTGTTCGAGGTCGTGCCGCAGGGCGAGACCGAGGGTGACGCCGATCTGATCCTCAGCGAGATCGAGCTGATGGGCACGGTGTCGCAGGCCACCGACGTGCCGCTGTCGTTCCTGCTCGTGCAGTCGCGTCTCGACCCCGACCTGTGGCGTCGCCAGCTCGAGCTGGTCGAGAAGGTGAACGCGAACGGCGCGCACGTCAGCGCGCAGGTCGCGGCCCGGCCCGGCGGCATGCTCATCGGCGCCGCGAGCTATCACCCCCTCGCCCGACGGCCGACGTACCGGCGACTCGAGGACTCGCTTCCGCTCGACGAGCTGCTCGCCGAGCTGCGCACGCCGGAGGTGAAGGCGGCGATCCTCGCCGAGGACGACCTGCCGCCCGACCCGCACCGCCAGTACGAATCGCTGGCCGACAACGCGCCGTACCTCTGGGGGAGCGTGTATCCACTCGGCGACCCGCCCGACTACGAGCCCACGCCGGATCGTTCGATCGGCAGCGTGGCCGCGGCGACGGGTCGTGACCCGTTCGAGGTGTTCTACGACCACCTGGCCGCGGGCGAGCTGCTGCTCGGCGCGTTCACCAACTACGCGCAGGCGAGCGAGGACCACCTCGCGGAGATGATCAGCGACCCCAACACCGTCATCGGGCTGTCCGACGGTGGCGCGCACGTGAAGATGATCTGCGACGCATCGGCGCCGACCTACCTGCTCACGCACTGGGTGCGCGACCGCAGCCGTGGCGAACGCCTGCCGGTCGAGCTCGTGATCCGGAAGCAGGCCGCGGGCACCGCGGCGGCGGTCGGGCTCGACGACCGCGGCACGATCGCGGTGGGCAAGAAGGCCGACCTGAACGTGATCGACCTCGAGCACCTCACGTTGCACACGCCGCGCTCGGTCGACGACCTGCCCGCGGGCGGGCGCCGGATCCTGCAGGACGCCACCGGCTACAAGGCCACGATCGTCAGCGGCGTGGTGACGCGCCGCGACGACCGCGACACCGGCGCGCGCCCGGGACGCCTCGTGCGCGCGCGGTAGCTACTTCGACTCGTCGACAGCCCGTTCGGCGGCGTGGAGCGCCGATGTCACCCGTTCCTGCTCGGTGCGGGCGCGTCGTTCGGCAGCGTTGGGCGTCGCGTTCGAGTCGCTTGATCTCGACGAGCTCGGCGCGCGCGTCGGCGAGCGCGGCCTCGAGGTCGGCGATGTGACGATGGGCGGCGTCGAGCCGCTCGGTCGCCTCGGTGGCGGCCTCGGTGTGCTCGCGCACCGACTCCTCGGCTTCCTCGGCTCGTTCCCTTGCGGCCTCGAGCTCGGCGCGTGCCCGGCGCGCCGCGCAGCTCGTCGCGAGGAGGCGGCGGGTGCTTCCCGCGAGCGGTGCGGCGCGGCGCGGCGTCGGGGTGCCGGTGCGTCGTCGTCGGCGACGAAGCGGGTCGCGGGCGTGAGCTCCTGGGTGATCCGCCCGCGGTGCAGGTCGTCGAGCAGCTGCGGATCGAGCGACGCGGTGTCGAGCGTCGCGGCGATGGAGGCACGCACGCCCTCCGGGTCGATCGGTCGTGGCGGCGGCAAGCTCGGTCAGCTGTTGCAGCAGTCGTGCGGCGCTGGCGGGTGAGGTCGCGCAGCTCATCGCGGTCGGCGCCCCGGTCGGCCTGGAGGGCCGCGAGCTCCTCGCCGATCTCGACCAGCGCGCCGACTTGGTCGGCGTGGAGGCGGGCGACCCGGTTCACCGCCGCGACGGCCACGGTGGGTCGACGCAGCGCCTTCACCTCAGCCGCTTCGTCGGCCCGATCGTCGGCCTTCAGGTCTCGGACGAGCGCGTCGCGCGTCGGGGTGAACTCCTTGGGCTCGCTCGCGAAGAGCTCGTCGAGGCGGGCCTCGAGGTCGACGTCAGCCATCCGACTCGTCGTGCAGCCAGGCCTCGCGCTCGACCAGGTACGCATCGAGATCGTCACCTTCGCGGCGCAGCTCGTCGCGCACCTCGTCGGCGGTGAGCACGAGGAACGCGCGCGACTCGACCGCGTCGGCGACGTTGGTCCCGGCCACGTGCGCCTCGACGAGCGGCAGGTGCGGTGCGCGCATCGGAAGCTGTTCACCGACCGGGCGCATGTGCTCGATGATGTTGGTCAGCACCCCCGCAGGGGCGAGGCACGACACGCCGACGCCGTACGGGACGCAGGTAGACGAACAGCTGCTTCGACAGCATCATCACCGCGGCCTTGCTCGCGGCGTACGGGGTGCGGTCGTACGAGTACACGATGATGCCGTTGGTCGACGCGGTGTTCACCACGTGACCGTGTCCCTGTTCCATCAGCAACGGGAGGAACACCTCGTTGCTGCGGACGATGCCGAGCACGTTCACGTCGAGCAGGCGGGACCACTCCTCGGCCGGGATCTGCTCCGGACGACCGCCGACCATCGTGCCGACGTTGTTGACGACGACGTCGATCCGGCCGAAGTCGTCGAGGCAGCGCGTGCGAGCGGCAACGAAGTCGTCGCGCTCGGTGACGTCGAGGTGCTGCCACGACGCGGTCCCGCCTTCGGCTCCGATCTCACCCGCGACGGTCTCCGCCCGCGCGTCGTTCACGTCGGTGACCAGCACCTGCGCACCGCGGCGGGCGAATTCGGTGGCGATCGCCCGTCCGATGCCGCTGCCGCCACCGGTCACGACGGCGGCGGAGCCCTGCAGGTCGAACGGTGCGAGTTCGGTCATGCGTCGGACGGTACCGCCTCCGCCGTGACTCGCCCTCGCGGGGCACGCAACCCGTCTGCCGCCTAAATCGCTCCCGATGGGCCGGTTGCGCCATGGGGCGCGCCTCGGGGGCGAGTTCGTCGCGTATTCGGTGGTGAACCGGGCGTGGTGGGTGGTGCCGCTGGTGCTCCTGCTCGCGGTGGTGGCCCTCGCCATCGTGGTGGGTCAGGCCGCCGCGCCCTACACCCTCTACACCCTCTTCTGATTGACGTGACCCAATCGGCCTGGCTCGAGATCCCCGAGGCGCCGAGCGCGGCGCCGCAGCACCGATGGTCCCGCGTGGCCACCCGGTTGCTGCTGCCGCTGGCGTTCGCCGCGTTGCTCTGGTGGATCGGGTTCACGATCGCAGCGGTGTTCGTCGCGGTCGCCGTCGTGATCCTCACGACGATCACGCTCATCAGCCCCCCGCTCGCGGCGCGCATCGAGCACCTGATGGGCCGGTTCGGGCACTGGGTGGGGCGGCTGATCGCGATCGTGTTGCTCACGATCGTGAACCTGTTCGTGTTCACGCCGGTCGCATTCCTGATGTGGCTCTTCCGCTACGACGCGCTGGCTCCCGGGGCGCGACGCGATGCTTCGTCGTTCTGGTACGGGCACACCGGCCGCGCATTGCCGAAGCGACAGTTCGCCGATGAGCGCGCGTTGTGGGCGCCCGTCGGCGCGGCAAGGGCACCTCGTCGGCCGGTGCTGCGCGTCGCGACCGTCGTCGGTGTGGTGGCGCTCGTCCTGCTCGCCGATCTCGGGGCCGGCTGGGTCTACGACGAGGTGAGCAGCGAGACGCACGGCACTGCGGCGGTGGCCGACGACACCTTCAACCCGGCCGACGAGCCCGCCCTGCGCGACAGCCCGTGGGCGGCCGAGGCGCTCGCCGAGCAGGCCAACATCCCGAGCGTGGCCGACCCGTTCCTGGGATACCGGCCCGGCGACAAGTCGTCGACGTACACCAACCTCGTCGACGGTGTGCGCACGAGCTACCAGTCGCAGGTACCGGGGAAGAAGGTGTCGGTGTGGTTCTTCGGTGCGTCGGCGCTCTTCGGTGACGGCCAGCGCGACGACCACACCATCCCGTCGGAGTTCGCGCGGCTGGCCGAAGCCGATGACATCGCGCTCGAGGTGCGCAACTACGGACGGCCCGGCATCGCCATGTGGCAGGAGCTCGAGCTGTTCCAGCAGTTGGTGGCGTCGGGCCAGAAGCCCGACCTGGTGGTGTTCTACGACGGGTTCAACGACCTCGCGTGGCAGATGAACCTCGAGCTCAGCGCCGACCCCACCAACGTGTACGACGGCACGCGCAACCAGGCCACGAACGCCGGCGCGACCGGTGCCGACGCGACCGTGCACGCCTCCGGGACCACGTCGTCATCGTCATCGTCGTCGTCGTCGTCCGGGTCCGGCACTTCGCTGTCCGACGTCGCCGACGCCTACTGGGACCAGAGCGCCTCGCACCACGTGTACGACGCGCTGCAGGACCTCTTCGGGGGATCCGACACGCCGAAGACGCAGTTCGCCCAGGGCGTCGAGGAGAGCCTGCCCGCCCAGGCGCTCGAGCCGATCTCGCAGGCCGCGCAGAACGCGGTCTCGATCCAGGACCGCGCGGCGACGCTCGCCACCGCCGTCGCGAGGTCGGTGGACGCCGAGGCGTCCTTCTTCTGGCAGCCGAGCGTCTTCACGAAGAAGCTGCTCCCCGACGAGCAGCGCTACCTCACCTTCGACTCCTACGAGCCGGCGCGCTGGAACCCGGCGACCGAGCAGGCGCGCCGACGCTTGCAGCGCACGCCGTTCGTCGATCTCGGTGACGCGCTCGACTCCGCGACCACACCCGTGTTCTGGGACTTCGTGCACACGAACGAGGAAGGCGCGCGCCTCGCCGCCGCCGCGGTCTACGCGAACCTCGTGCCCGAGCTGCGGGCGCGGGTGAAGGCGGTGGCAGCGCGATGAACATCCTCGGGATCAGCGCGTTCTACCACGACTCGGCGGCGGCGCTGGTGGTCGACGGCACGCTGGTGGCGGCGGCGCAGGAAGAGCGCTTCACGCGCAAGAAGCACGACGCCGCGTTCCCCGAGCGATCGATCGCCTACTGCCTGCGGCGCGGTGGCGTGGCGTCCGACGGCATCGATGCGGTCGTCTACTACGACAAGCCGATCACCACGTTCGTCCGCCTGCTGAAGACCTACCTGCGGGTCGGTCCCAAGGGCATCCGGTCGTTCTCCTCCGCGATGCCCGCGTGGACGCGCGAGAAGTTGTGGATCCCCTACGAGATCGAGCGGGGGTTGCAGCGCATCGGCACGAAGATGCCGAAGGACCTCTGGTTCACCGAGCACCACGAGAGCCACGCCGCCAGTGCCTTCTTCCCGTCGCCGTTCGAGCGCGCCGCGATCCTCACGTTCGACGGCGTGGGGGAGTGGGCGACGAGCAGCGTCGGCGTCGGTCGGGGCAACCACATCGAGCTGCAGCGTCAGCTCAACTTCCCCAACTCGCTCGGTCTCCTGTACTCGGCGTTCACCTACTTCTGCGGCTTCCGGGTCAACTCCGGTGAGTACAAGCTCATGGGGCTGGCCCCTTACGGGAAGCCGATCTACGCCGACGCGATCCGCGAGCACCTGCTCGATCTGCGGCCCGACGGGTCGTTCCGCATGGAGATGAAGTACTTCAACTACCTCTCCGGGCTCACGATGACGAACCGTCGATTCGCCGAGCTGTTCGGTGGCCCGGCCCGCAAGCCGGAGTCGGAGATCACCCAACGCGAGCTCGACCTCGCGGCATCGATCCAGGCCGTCACCGAGGACGTCGTGCTCACGATGGCGCGTGCGGCCGCGGAGTCCACCGGAGAACGGAACGCGTGCTTGGCGGGTGGCGTCGCCCTCAACTGCGTCGCCAACGGCGTACTGCTGCGCGAAGGGCCGTTCGAACGGATCTGGATCCAGCCCGCGGCGGGCGACGCCGGCGGCGCAGTCGGAGCCGCGCTGTACGGATGGCACCAGATCCTCGGCCACCCGCGCGACGCCGACCAGGTCCACGACCAGATGCAGGGCGCCTACCTCGGACCGCGCTTCGAGAGCGACGAAGTCGCGGCGTGGCTCGATGCGCGTGGCTACCCATACGAACGGCTCACGGGCCCCGCGCGCGCCGAGCGCATTGCTGCGGCGATCGCCGACGGCGACGTCGTCGGTCTGCTCCAGGGGCGCATGGAGTTCGGGCCGCGCGCGCTCGGTCACCGTTCGATCATCGGCGACCCGCGGTCCCCTGCGATGCAGTCGATCATGAACCTCAAGATCAAGTACCGGGAGTCGTTCCGACCGTTCGCCCCGGCCGTGCTCGACGAGCAGGCCAGCAAGTACTTCGACATCGAACCGGGCATCGAGTCGCCGTACATGCTGCTCGTGGCCGACCTGCGCCCCGAGCTCCGGATCGAGGACACGCACGACCACGCACGGGGAACCGACCTCCGCACGTGGGTCAACGAGGTGCGCTCCAGCATCCCGGCCGTCACCCACGTCGACTACTCGGCCCGGCTCCAGACGGTGGCGCGCGACACGAGTCCCGAGTTCCACGCCATCATCGAGGCGTTCGACCGACTCACCGGTTGCCCGGTCGTCATCAACACCTCGTTCAACGTGCGCGGCGAACCGATCGTGTGCACGCCTGAGGATGCCTACCGGTGCTTCATGCGCACGGAGATGGACACGCTGGTGCTCGAGGACTGCATCCTCCGCAAGCGCGACCAACCTGAGTTCGCCGACACCTCCAACTGGGAAGTCGACTTCATCCTGGATTGATGCACTCCGGTGGGGCGACGAACAGCGTGAACTTCTCGACCCGCCCGGCCTCCTCGAAGCACGGGAGCGCCCGGGTGGCGGCGAGGTCGGGTTGCTCGACCGGGAGCACGACGAGACGCAACTGCTCGTCGCCGAGGACGCGGTCGGGTCCGTAGGCGAAGCCGAGGTCGGGGGAGACGCGCGTCTCGATGCCGTCGCGCTCGAGCTGGGCGGCGATGCCCGAGCCGACCCACGCCGATCCGGCGGTGGTGCCGTCGCGGATCTCGACCACGCCGTCACCCGCCGGCAGCGCGTCGCGGACCTTGGCGACGAGGCCTTTCACCTGACGCGAGCCGATCGGGTCGGGGTTGCCCGCGGTGGCCGCGTCGACCGTGTTCACGACGCTCACGACGAGGAACCCGACCGCGACCGCTCCGAGTGCGACCTGGCCGACCCGGGGATCTGTCGCACCGCGCGTCTGCCACCAGCGGACGACCGACCATGCGATCGCGAGCCAGGTCAGCATGCCGACGGCCCACGTCCAGGTGACGAGGTAGGGGAAGATCTCGCCGACGATGCGGCTGACCGACAGGAACGCGGCGGCGATGGAGAGCGCCACGAGCACGTCGAGTCGGAACGCGTCCTTCGCCCGCCGCCAGGTGAACCCGCCCGCGACGAGGAGCACCAGTCCCCACACCGCGACGGGCGTCCCACCACTCACGTCGAACGCGCCGCTGTAGATGTTCTGGACGACGTGACCGTGCACCCAATCGGGCCACGCGCTCAGCTGCGCGGCCACGACGTGCCACGCGTCGCCGTAGCTGTGCTCACGCCCATGGTCGCGGAAGAACCGGAGCAACGTGCCGAGGTTTCCGGGTTCGTCGCGCACCTGCTGCACGACGACGGGAAGCCAGAGGAGCGCGCCCACTCCGGCGGTGACCACACCCATGCGCAACCACGACCGCAATCGTTCGGCATGCTGCGCGTCGGCACGTCGGCGCCACGACGTGATCGCGGCGCCGATGAGTCCCGCGAGCAGCAGCGCGGACGCGACGAGCCCGTACCCCACGTGGGTCTGCACCAGGAACGTCGCCACCACGACGCCGACCGGCAGTGCCCACGCCTCGGCGCAGGCGAGCGACCACGCCACCAGCACGAGGAGCACGAACGGCAGCACCGTGATGAGCGGGTTCCACACGTCGCGGAAGAACTGCGCGCCCTCGCCCGCGCTCAGGAGCCCGACGAGGAACAGGGTGAGGAGGACGAGCGGGAGGCCGCCGCGCTTCCGGGCGACCAGCGCGATGCCGACGATGACGATCGCGTTGAGCGTCAGCGCGGCGATGGCGAGGCTCGCGCCCGTGCTGCCGGTGATCCGGTAGGGGAGCCAGAGCAGGTAGTAGAGGAACGGACCCGGGTGGAACCACCCGAAGCGTGAGTACGGCCCGAGCAGCACCGGATGGTGGCCGATGTCGCGGATCTGCAGTTCGATCCAGGCCTCGTCGGCCGAGGGCCGGTAGTCGCCGCCCACCCGCACCACGAGCGCGATGGCGGAGACCACGAGCGGGACGAGGGCCAGCGCGATGGCGCCGGGCACCGCCCACCGGTTCGTGGCCGCACGCCTCCGGAGCGTGGCCGTCATCAGGTGTCGTAGAACACGCGCTCGACCACGCGCCGCGGCACGGCGAGTGACTCGGCGGTAGTCGTCGCGCAGCACGCTGTGCGGGCGGTGCACATAGCCGAGGAGCACCGCGAGGCGCTCCAGGTCGGCCTTGTCGGTGGGGAGCGCGTCGGAGGGCTGTGCGGTCTGCAGGTAGTGCGCGTTCCGCGCCCGCTCACAGAAGCGGTATGCCTCCTCGAGCACCTCCGCGTCGTCGGCTTCGAGCAGGTCGCGTGCGCGCAGTCGCTGCAGCGCGTCGATGGTGCCCGGCACGCGCACGTCGGGATGCTCGCCTCCGTGGACGAGCTGGAGCAACTGCACGGTGAACTCTACGTCCGACAGTGAACCGCGTCCGAGCTTGAGGTGGAACTGCGGATCCTCGCCTGGGGGGATGCGTTCGCGTTCGATGCGTGCCTTCATCCGGCGGACCTCGCGCACGTCGTCGTCGCGCATCGGTCGCTCGTACGTGAAGGCGGTGGCGAGCTGCGCGAAGCGTGCGCCCAACGCCGCGTCGCCGGCGACGAACCGCGCCTTCGTGAGCGCCTGACGCTCCCAGGTGAGGCCCCACTGTGCGTAGTACTGCTCGAAGCCCCCGATCGACCGGGCCAAGGGACCCTGGTTGCCCTCGGGGCGCAGGCGGGCGTCGATGCGGAAGGTCTGGCCCTCTGCCGTCGTCGCCCCGATCTCCTGCACGAGCTGCGCGGCGATGTGCTCAGCGTCGTGGAACTCGTCGGCGCTGTCGCCGTCGTACACGAACAGCACGTCGATGTCGGATGCGTACGAGAGCTCGCCGCCACCGAGCCGGCCCATGCCGATCACCGCGAAGGGGAGCGTCGGTCGCAGCGCTCCGAGCGCGGACTCCAGGCACGCCTCGGCCAGACCGGTGAGCTCGCGTTCGGTCGCCTCGAGGCGCGCGTACCCGAGCAGGTCACGGGTGGCGATGCGCAGCAACTCCCGGCGCTTGAACCGGCGCAGCCCCTCACGGCGCTGCTCCTGGTCGCCGCGCCACTCCAGCGTGTCGAGGGCGTCGGCGACCAAGTCGGCGCGCGTCGCCTCGACGGCGAGGGTGTCGTCGTCGTCGAGTGCGTCGACGAACTCCGGGTGTCGGCGCAGCGCGTCGCCGACGACGCGGCTCGCGCCCAGGAGGTGGCAGGTCCGTTCGGCCGCGCCGGGATGGTCGCGGAACGTGACCGCGAGCGACGCCGAACGGGCCGGGCCCTCGGTCAGGCGTCGGAGCTGCAACAGACCGAGATCGGGGTCGGGGGTCTCGGAGAGCCAGCCGAGGATCACGGGCAGGAGCTCGCGCATCACCCGCGACCGACGAGTCAGGCCGACGGCCAGCTCGCGGACCGCGGCGCGGGTGCGCTCGACGTCGGTGAAACCGAACGCGGCCAGGCGTTCCTCGGCCGCCTCCGGCGAGAGCGGACCGGTGCCGGCGAGGGTCTCGAGCAGCGGCGCGAAGAAGAGGCGCTCGTGGATGCCGCGGACGGCGCGCTCGGTGGTCGCGGTGCTCGGCCTCGAACCGCTCGAGCGCGGTGCGCTCAGGGCTGTCGCGGTAGTCGAGCACACGGGCGAGGCGCACTCGCGCCTGTTCGTCGGACGGGATGAGGTGGGTCTGTTGCTCGTCGTACAACTGCAGGCGGTGCTCGACCGTGCGCAGGAACCGGTACGCGCGGTCGAGCCGATCGGCGTCGGCGCGCTCGACGTACCCACCGTCGGCGAGCTCGTGGAGCGCGTCGAGCGTGGTGGGGGAGCGCACCGAGAGGTCCTCGCGCCCGTGCACGAGCTGGAGGAGCTGGACCGCGAACTCGATGTCGCGGATGCCACCGCGCCCGCGCTTCAACTCGCGGTCGTTGATGCCCTGCCGCGTGGTGATCTCCTCGGCACGCTCCTTCATCGCCCGGATCTCACGGATCGCGTCGGGATCGAGCTTCTCGGGCCACACGCGCGGGGTCGCGACGCCCATGAAGCGTTCGCCGAGCTCCCGGTCGCCGGCCACCGGACGCGCCTTCACCAGTGCCTGGAACTCCCAGTTACGTGCCCACTCGTCGTAATAGGAGGTGTAGCTGGCCAGTGTGCGGCTGAGCGGCCCCTGCCGACCTTCGGGACGGAGGTTGGCGTCGGTGCGGAACACGATGCCGTCCTCGGTCGGCGTCGACATCGTGGCGAGCACGGCGCGCGCGGCGCGCTCGGCCGCGTCGGCCTCGCCTTCGTGCACGAAGAGCACGTCGATGTCACTTGCGTAGTTGAGCTCGCGGCCGCCGAGCTTGCCCATCCCGATCACTGCCATCGTGACGTCGGGATCGACGATCTCGAGCGCGCCCTCCATGCACACGCGGCGAGCTCGGCCAGCTCCCGGCCGACCGCGGGCAAGTCGGCGAGACCGAGCAGGTCGCGCGCCGCGGTTCGCAACAGCTCCTGCCGCTTCCACCGGCGCAGGCTGCCGGGATCGTGAGGCGAGACCTCGTCCCAGCGCGCGCGGTACGCCTCGCGGGTGCGTTCCCGGTCGAGCTCGTCGGGCGCGCGCAGTGGGTCGAGCATCGAGACGTCGGCCACGACTGCCGAGGCCAGCGCGCGCGAGGCGCACGCGAGGGCGACGAGTCCGTCGCGCAGCAACGGCTGCTCGGCCAGCTCGGTCGCGAGCTCGGGATGGGCCTCGATCGCCCGCTCCACCAGCATCCGGGCGGTGCGCGCGTCGGCCGAGCGCTCGATGGCGGCGTCGAGGTCGGGGCTCGCGGAGCGCGTCGTCCCGCCGGTCATGCAGGCAGTGTCGCGTATCCTGCAGCGGTGCCCCGGGTCCGTCTCGCTGCTGCGCAGCTCGATCTCGTCGTCGGCGACCTCGAAGGCAACGTCGCGCGGATGCTCGACGCCTACGAGCGGGCCGACGCGGCCGGGTGTGACCTCGTCGCGTTCCCCGAGCTCTCGCTCACGGGCTATCCACCCGAAGACCTCCTGTTGCGGCCGTCGTTCGTCGCGCAGTGCGCCGAATCGGTCGACAAGCTCGCCGCCCGCACCGGGCGGACCGCCGCGGTCGTCGGCTTCCCGGAGGCGGAACGCGATCTCGCGAACGCCGCCGCGCTCTGCGCCAACGGTCGTGTCCAGGGTGTGTACCGCAAGCACCTGCTCCCGAACTACGCGGTGTTCGACGAGCAGCGCTACTTCGCGCCGTCGACCGTCGACGGCCCGCTCTTCGTGGTCGCGGGTGTGCGCGTCGCGCTCACCATCTGCGAGGACGCGTGGAGCCCGAACGGTCCGATCATCACCCAAGCCGCGGGTGGTGCAGAGCTCGTCGTCAACATCAACGCCTCGCCGTACTACGCGGGCCGCATCCACGAGCGCGACGCGATGCTCGCGACGCGCGCCGCCGACGCGTCGGTGCCGGTCCTCTACGTCAACTTGGTCGGCGGGCAGGACGAGCTCGTCTTCGACGGCGCGTCGATGCTGTTCGACGAGAGCGGTCGCCTCGTCGCGCGGGCCAAGCAGTTCGAGGAAGACCTGCTGGTCATCGACGTCGACGTTCGCCCCGCGTTCCGTCGTCGCCTGCTCGACCCACGCGGTCGTTCGCGCGCCAGCGCGTTGCCCGAGGTCGAAATCAGCGAAGCGCGCCTCGAGCGAGCGACCGCGAGGAGCCACGCATCGAGCCGCTGCTCCCGCCAATGCAAGAGGTCTACGAGGCTCTGGTCCTCGGCACGCGCGACTACGTGCATCAAGAACGGAGTCACGCGACGTGTTCGTCGCCATCTCGGGTGGGATCGACTCGTCGCTGGTCGCCGACCATCGCGGCCGACGCGCTCGGCTCGGAGCACGTCATCGGCGTGCTCATGCCGTCACGGTTCTCGAGCGAGGCGAGCGTCACCGACGCGGCTCGAGCTGCCGGGCAACCTCGGGATCCGCACGCTCACCATCCCGATCGAGCCGGCCCACACCGCGTTCCTCGACATGCTCGCCGAACCCTTCGAGGGGCCGACGCCGGGGCTCGCCGAGGAGAACCTCCAGGCGCGCATCCGAGGCAACATCCTCATGGCGCTGTCCAACAAGCTCGGCGGCTCGTGCTGACCACGAGCAACAAGAGCGAGATGGCGACCGGTTACGCCACGCTCTACGGCGCCGACATGGCCGGCGCGTTCGCGGTCATCAAGGACGTGCCGAAGATGCTCGTCTATGCCCTCGCGCGCGACCGCAACGAACGGGCCGGGCAGGCGTTGATCCCCGAATGCTGTGATCGAGAAGCCGCCGAGTGCGGAACTCCGCCCCGACCAGAAGGACTCCGACTCACTGCCCGAGTACGTCGAGCTCGACCCGATCATGGAGGGCTACGTCGAGGACGACCTCTCGATCAGCCGAGCTCGAGGCGGCCGGGTACGACGCCGAGACGGTGCGGCGGGTCGCGCGATCTCGTCGATCTGAACGAGTACAAGCGGCGGCAGGCCCCGCCGGGGGTGCGGGTGTCGCCCAAAGCGTTCGGCAAGGATCGCCGACTGCCGATCACCAACCGCTGGCCCGGCTGAGCGCGTCGCCATCCGGCGTCGCGGAATCGACCATTGAAGAAGCGGTACGTCGCGGAGGCGGCGCTCGTCGGTGCTGCCCTCCTCTACGGCGTCACCTTCCCGCTCGTCCACGACGCGCTCGATGACATCACGCCGTTCGCGTACCTCGTCGGCCGCTTCGGCATCGCGGTGCTCCTGCTCGCGCCGACGACGATCCCCGCGCTGCGCACCCGTGGTCCGGACCGGCGCCTGCTGCTGCGGGCCGGACTCACCGCAGGAGTCATCCTCTTCGGCGGCTACGCGACGCAGACCATCGGGCTGCAGTACACGTCGCCGTCGACCTCGGCGTTCCTCACCGGGCTGTACGTGATCATCACGCCGGTCATCGAGTCGGCGATCAGTCGCCGGTTGCCGCGTCCGCCGGTCATCGTCGGCATCGTGGTGGCGACGGTCGGGCTGTACCTCCTCACCGGCGCCGACGTGCACCTCGGTCGGGGTGAGGTGCTCACGCTCGTGTGCGCGGTGCTCTTCGCGTGGCACATCGTGTACATCGGCGCGTACACGAACCTGCTCGGCCCGCTGCAGTTCGGAACCTTGCAGCTCAGCGCGGTCGCGCTGCTGTCGATCGCGCCGGCGGCCGAACAGGGCGTGGGATCGCTCAGCACCCTCGCGGTGTTCGCGGTGGTGTTCACCGGCATCATGTGTTCGGCGGTCGCGCTGCCGCTCCAGCTCTGGGGCCAGCAACGGATCCCTGCGTCGCGTGCCGCGCTCATCCTCCTGTCGGAACCGGTGTTCGCCGGCATCGCCGGATACGTCAACGGCGAGCGACTGGGCGCAGAACAACTGGCGGGGGCGGTTGCCATCCTGGCCGGGATCGTCATCTCGGAGTTCTGGCCCCGCCGGCCGGCCGCGACGGATCCTCCGCGTAGGGTCTGACGCCACGAGCGGAGCGGGGCCCGAGCGGCCCCGCACGAAGTGCGGAGAGCGGACGAAGATGAGTGGTGCGACGACACAGGTCGGGATCGTCGAGTGGGCCGAGCGCATCGAGAGTGCACGGGCGCTCGAGCTGCAACTCGCGGCGACGCTGGGTGCGTGGGTACCGCGCATCGCGCCGGCCGGGGCCAAGCTCCTCCTGGCGCGTCACGCCCGGCACTTCGCCTGGCACGCGGAGCTGTGGGACGGGCTGGTGCCCGTGCTCCACGACCGTCCCGAGGGGTCGGCCGTGGTCGACGAATCGCTCGCCGGTGCGGAGGCTGCGCTCGCCGCCGTCACCGAGCCCAAGGGCGTCTACGACGACGTCCTCCCGATCGCCGTCGCCACCTACCGAACGTGGTCAGGTGAGTCCACGCCGATCGCGGAGCGCCCGATCATGCGCGTGCTCGACCTGGTGCTCCACGACCTCGACTTCGACGCCCAGGAGGGCCACGACCTGTTCGCGCGGGGCTGATTCCCACGACGGTACGGCGTCCCTTGGGATCGCTTGACGGGGCCGGTATCGTGAACGGGCAACAGGAGCAACATCCGTGGACTGCAGCACGCACCGGGTGCGCGGGTCCGAACCCGCACCGTGAGTGCGTCGACGAACCAAGGGGACATGGGTGGCGAAAGAGCGTGTCGAGCGCGACGAAGAAGATCTCGTCCGGCTCTACCTGACCGACATCGGCCAGTACCCGCTGCTCACCAAGGACGACGAGGTCCGACTCGCGCAGCAGATCGAGCAGGGCAACGCGGCGCGTGAAGAGCTGCTCGGCGGGGGCAAGGCGCTCACGCCCACCAAGAAGCGCGAGCTGCGCCGCACCGCGCGGCTCGGCGACGACGCGCAACGCACCTTCGTGCAGTCGAACCTCCGTCTGGTGGTGTCGATCGCGAAGAAGTACCAGGCGTCCGGTCTCCCGCTGCTCGACCTCATCCAGGAGGGCAACCTCGGCCTGATGCACGCGGTCGAGAAGTTCGACTGGCGCAAGGGCTTCAAGTTCTCCACCTACGCCACGTGGTGGATCCGCCAGGCGATCACGCGCGGCATCGCCAACACCGGCCGCACGATCCGCCTGCCCGTGCACGCCGGCGACACGCTCGCTCGTCTGCAGAAGGCCCGCTCGCGCCTGGAGCTCAAGCTCGGGCGTCCGGCCACCCTCGCCGAGCTCTCGATCGAAGTCGAGATGCCCGAGGACAAGGTCACCGAGGCCCTGCGCTTCGCCGCCGAGCCCCTGTCGCTCTCGGAGCCGCTGCGGGAAGACGGTGACGCCGAGCTCGGCGACATCGTCGAGGACCGCTCCGCCGAGTCCCCGTTCGAGGTGGCTGCCACCGCGCTGCTGCCCGACGAGATCGAGAAGCTGCTCGCGCCGCTCGACGAGCGCGAGCGTCAGATCCTCGCGCTCCGGTTCGGTCTCGACCGCGGTGAACCGCGGACGCTCGAAGAGGTGGGGGAGCACTTCAACCTCACCCGTGAGCGGATCCGCCAGATCGAAGCGCGCGCCATGAGCAAGCTGCGCCACCCGTCCGCCGACACCGGCG
This sequence comes from uncultured Actinomycetes bacterium, assembly GCA_963835985.1. Lineage (GTDB taxonomy): Bacteria > Actinomycetota > Acidimicrobiia > IMCC26256 > DASPTH01 > DASUAS01. The sequence goes on from CAWIHV010000007.1 coordinate 200,574, forward strand.
CCCGGGACCTCCTCGCCGTCTGACCGTTCCAAAACCGCGCGCTTCGGAACGCCTGCGTTCCAAGCCGCGTCGACTATGGCAGCTCGTGGCGTCGTCGTGAGATAGTTGACTGATGCAACGACATTTCGTCACGTGTCCGCTGTGCGAGTGCATGTGCGGGCTGCAGGTCGACGTGGAGGACGGGCACGTCAAGTTGATCCGTGGGGATCGTGACGACGTGTGGTCGAAGGGCTACCTCTGCCCGAAGGGCACGACGCTCGGTCACCTGCACGACGACCCCGATCGCATCCGCGAGCCGATGGTGCGCGACGGCGACACGTGGCGTGTGGTGTCGTGGGACGAGGCGTTCGCACGCTGCCAGGAGCTGATCCACGGCGTGCTCGACCGGCACGGCATCACGGCTGCGACCGCGTTCATCGGCAACCCGGTCGGGCACAGCTTCACGCTGGGTCGCTACATGCCGCTGTTCATCGGACAGTCGGGCATGCCGCACATCTACTCGTCGGGCACGATCGACCAATGGCCCAAGAACGTGTCGTGCATCCTGATGTACGGGAACATGTGGAAGATCCCCGCGCCCGACGTCCAGCGCACCGACTACCTCATCTGCATGGGCGGCAACCCGCAGGCGTCGGGCGGTTCGCTGCTCGCGTGTCCCGATGTCCTCGGTGAGCTCGACTGCATCCGCGAGCGCGGCGGCAAGGTCGTGGTGATCGATCCGCGTCGCACCGGCACCGCCGACCACGCCGACGAGTGGGTGCCGATCCTGCCCGGAACCGACGCCGCGTTCCTGCTCGCGATGTGCAACGTGCTCTTCGCCGAGGGGCTCACGACGCTCGGCGCGCTCGAGGAGAAGGTCAAGGGCCTCGACACCGTGCGCGAGCTGTGCGCGGAGTTCACTCCCGAGACGGTCGAGGCGTTCTGCCGGGTGCCCGCCGACACCACTCGTCGGCTGGCGCGCGAGTTCGCGGCCGCACCCACCGGCGCGCTCTACGGGCGCATCGGATTGTGCAACCAGGAGTTCGGCACGCTGGCGTCGTGGCTGGTCGACGTGGTGAACATCGTCGTGGGTAAGTTCGACCGTCCCGGCGGGCTCATGTGGGGCAAGCCGATCGCGTGGCCGATGGCGTGGATGGCGTCGACCGCCAAGGACGGTCCGCGTGCGTTCGGAACGTGGACGTCGCGCGTCTCCGGCGTGCCCGAGGTGCTGGGCCAGGTGCCCGCGGCATTCATGGCCGAGGAGATCGGCACGCCCGGGGAGGGGCAGATCAAGATGCTCTTCACCGTCGCCGGCAACCCGGTGATCAGCGTGCCCGACTCCGCCCGTCTCGAGGCGGCGCTGCCCGAGCTCGAGTGCATGATCAGCGTCGACAACTACCTCAACGAGACCACGCGGTTCGCGCACGTGATCCTGCCGGGGCCGTCGCCACTGGAGACGTCGCACTTCGACGAGGTGCTCTGGGGCTGGGCCGCGCGCAGCGGCGCCAACTGGAGCGACCCGGTGTTCCCGCCGTCGCCCGACCGGCCCGACGAGGGCCGCATCGTCGCCCGGCTCGGCTGGTTGTGCACCGGCGGGAAGAACGAGGACTTCGACTTCGAGACGCTCGACGACAACTGGTTCGCCGCGCTGTGCCGATCGCAGCAGCTCGACGCCGCCGACATCCTCCCGTTGTACGACGAGGGCGGCCCGGCGCGGATCATCGATCTGCAGGTGCGCACCGGTCCGTGGGGCGACCGGTACGGCGAGGTGCCCGACGGGCTGACGCTCGAGCAGATCAAGGAGCAGCCGCACGGCATCGACCTCGGCCCGATGGTGCCGCGCGCCGACGAGATGGTGTGCACGCCCGACGGGCTGATCGACCTCGCGCCGGAGTACATCGTGGGCGACCTGCCGCGTCTGCGCGATCGCATCACCGAGACCGCCAACGCCGATGCTCGTGCTGGCTTCCGCCTCGTGAGCCGTCGCCACATCCGTTCGAAGAACTCGTGGATGCACAACGTGAAGGTCCTGGTCAAGGGCAAGGATCGCTGCACGCTGCTCGTGCACCCGGAGGACGCCGCGGGCGTGGGTCTCGTCGACGGTGGTCGCGCGCGCGTCACGTCGGAAGCGGGGAGCGTCGAGGTGCCCGTGGAGGTCAGCGACGAGATGATGCCCGGGGTGGTGTCATTGCCCCACGGGTGGGGTCACGATCGTCCCGGCACCCGCATGGCGGTGGCCCGGGAGCACGCCGGGGTGAACAACAACCTGCTCGCCCCGATGCACTTCTACGACACGCTGTCGAACAACCACGCGGTCAACGGCATCCCGGTGGAAGTGGTCCCCGCCTGATGGCGCAAGCGTTCGATTGCTCCGGGGTGCTCCGCGGCCTACGATGCTCACAATCTCCGCGCCCGTAGCGTCGACCAAGGGGACATCATGAAGAAGCTGCTCATCATCCTCATCCTGGCTGCGATCGGGATCGCGGTGGCCAAGAAGGTCCGCGAAGCCTGAGGCCAGACCTACCACAATTCACTGAGGCGGGCCCGCTCCGGCGGGCTCGCTTCGCGCCCGGGCCCGTTCGCGTTCCAGGAGCGCGTAGTAGAGCACCGCGGTTGCCATGCCGAACAGCGGCGACGTCAGCACGTGCACGAAGTACTCGCCCGTGGGCTCCGCCCACGTGTGCGGCAGCAGGTCGAGCAGCACGCCCGCGGTGCTCGAGATCGTCTCGCTCACGACGAACGCGAGCAGCACGAACAGCAGGACCGGTCGGAACGACCCGCGCACGAGCTCCCGGCTCCGACCCGGGGCGCGCAGCGCACGCGTGCGCTCGGCGACGATGACCGGGCCGGTGACGACGCCCCACGACGCGATCACGACGCCGGGGATCACGAAGAAGAGGAGCCCGATCCCCACGCCGATCTCGTAGACGATGGTGCCGAGGATGAGCGATCCCCACGGCACGCGTCGCGAGGAACTCCCGGCGCGACGGCAGGGGGACGCCGCGCACGTCGTTGGCCACGATCTTCTCGGACGCGGCCGCGAGGATCTCGGCGACCAGGATCTCGAACACCAGCACGATGAAGAGGTTGACCACGACGTCGGCCGCCCGGAAGTGGTCGGTGTCGATCTCGACGCCGTGCGCGACCCCGGTGAGCTCGAGCACCGCCAGTGGGAACCACAGCAACGCGGCGATCGCGGTGAGGTACCAGAAGTGCAGACGCCAGAACCGCACTGCGTCGCGCAGCACGGGCCGGAGCGCGACGGGACGGGCGGGAGCGGGCGGCGACGACACGGTGAACGCGGAATCCTACGAGGCGACGGTCGATCGCGAAGTTGACCCTTGACGGCGGGAGGGTCGCGTCGTACGTTGCCCACTCTTCCTCGTGCACTTCCTCCTGTTGCCGGCGCGCGTGCGCCCCGGGAGGAAGGTCGCCTCCGTTGCTCATCGCCCTCTGGTCCGCCACCGGCGGTTCCGGTACGTCTGTCTTCACCACCGCGTGCGCGCTCGTGCTCGCCCGTCAGGCGCGCGACGCCGGCCACGTGGCCGGCGTGCGCGTCGCCGATCTCGCCGGCGATCTGCCGGCCGTGTTCGGACTCGGTGCCGATCCCGAGGTCGGCCTGGCCGACTGGCTCGACGCCGGAGCCGAAGCGCCCACCGAGGCGCTCGACCGATTGTTGATCGAGGTCGCACCGGGCGTCGCACTGCTGCCGCGTGGGCGCGGTCCGAGGATCACGACCGCGCTGCCCGCACCCGAGAGCGGCGCCGCGCTCGCGGTCGCGCTCGGGCTCGGGTCGTCGCCGGTGCTCGTCGACTGCGGCACCGCGCGCGAGCCGGCCGCGCAGGCGGTGGTCGAGGTGGCCGACGTCGCGATCGTCGTGCTGCGTGGCTGCTACCTCGCGCTCCGCCGTGCGGTCCTCGCCCCGCCGCTCGAGCACACGGCAGGTGTCGTGCTGCTCGAGGAGCCGGGCCGGTCGTTGGGTGCGAACGAGATCGGTGAGGTGCTCGATCTGCCGGTGCTCGCCCGGATCCCGGTGAAGGACACGATCGCGCGGGCGGTCGATGCCGGTGTCCTGCCCACTCGGCTGCCCGAGCAGCTGGCTCGGGCGGCCACCGACGCTATCCGGCGGGTCGGGATCCGGACCGGCCGCCACGACGAGGCGGCGTGAGCGTGAGCGAGCCGGCCAACTCCATCAGGAGTGGCCCGGCGAGGAGCGAGCGCCCGATGGAGGCGGCGTGAGCGTCGTCGCCCTACCGTCGGCTGCACTGCCGAGCGACGACGGGCTGCTCAAGCAACGGGTCCACCAGCGGCTCGTCATCCAGGGCGTCGACGACCCGGCAGCCGACACCGAGGCGCTGCGGGAGGTGCTCGGCGACCTCCTGCGCGACGAGCAGCCCCTGCTCGCGGCGACGCGATACGACGCCTTGCTCGACGAGCTCACGCACGAGGTCACTGGCCTCGGGCCGCTCGAGCCGTTGCTCGCCGACGCCACGGTGACCGAGGTGATGATCAACGGTCCGGGCTGCGCCTACGTCGAGCGCGCCGGGCGCCTCGAGCCGGTGGCGCTCGAGCTCGATGCGGCGGGGATCGTCCATCTCGTCGAGCGGGTGGTGGCACCGCTCGGGTTGCGGCTCGACCGGTCGTCACCGATGGTCGACGCCCGCCTGGCCGATGGTTCCCGTCTCCACGCGGTGATCCCGCCGCTCGCGGTCGACGGGCCGTGTGTCACCATCCGCCGGTTCGGGGCGCGCGCGGTCGTGCTCGACGAGTTCGGCGTCGATGGTGCCGCGGCGACCTTCCTCCGCTGGACGGTGGCGGCAGGGTGGAACCTCCTCGTCGCGGGCGCCACCAGCGCGGGGAAGACCACCCTCCTCAACGCGTTGTCGCAGTCGATCCCGCATGCGGAGCGGGTGGTGACCATCGAGGAGACGGCCGAGCTCCGGCTCGCGCAACCGCACGTCGTGCGGCTCGAAGCCCGCCCGCCCAACGCGGAGGGCGCCGGCGGGGTCACGGTCCGGGCCCTGGTGCGAGCCGCGCTGCGCATGCGCCCCGACCGCCTCGTCGTGGGCGAGGTGCGCGCCGGCGAGGCACTCGACATGCTCCAGGCGCTCAACACCGGTCACGACGGTTCGATGTGCACGATCCATGCCAACGGTCCCGTCGACGCGCTGGCGCGATTGGAGACCCTGGTGCTGCTCGCCGACTCGGGGTTGCCGCTGGGCGCGGTGCGCGCGCAGGTGGCGTCGAGCATCGACGCAGTCGTGTTCGTCGCGCGCGGCCGAGACGGCAAGCGGCGCGTCGAGGCGATCGCCGAGGTCGACGGTCGACATCGCGACGGTGCTCGTCAGCTGTTCGTCCGACGCGACGATCGTCTCGTCCCCATCGCACGCGTCACGCCGCGCGCCTCGCCGGCACGATGCCGCGCGAGCTGTCCTCCAGGGACGTACGACCGACGCACGCCTGAATCGCACCGACCACTGAATCGCACCGACCACCTGAATCGCGACCCGTCGTGCTGACCCTCGTGCTCGTGGTCGTGGGGCCACTCACGTGTGCGGGGTTGGTCGCCGCGGGTCGCCGCGCCGCGATCGCGGACCGAGCACGGTCACTCGGTTCGCGGTCGCGGTGGCGTGTCCCGGAACGAGTGCGCGCGCCGTTGGTCACCGCGCTGCACGACGCCGACGTGGTGGCGACGCCGGAGGCAGCCGTCGAGTACTGGGGCATCGCGGTCGCCGCGGTCGCGCTGCTCGCCGCCGCGCTGTCACCGGTCCTCGCCGTGCCCGCGGTCCTCGCGGTCGTCGCCGCGGGGCCGATCGCGTTGCTCCTGGCGCGCTCCCGGCGCGAGCGTGCGTTCACCGCCGGGCTCCCGGGTGCGCTCGAGCAGGTCGCCGCCGATCTCCGGGGCGGGGGAACGGTCGCGGCCGCGGTCGACCGCCTCGCGGCCGGCGGCGGTGCCGTCGCGCACGACCTCGAGCGCGTGCACCTGCGCACGCAGCTCGGGTTGTCGTTGGCCGAGGCGCTCGCGGGATGGCCAGGAGAGCACGACGTCGCCGGCGTTCGGGCCGCGGCCGGCGCGCTCGCGGTCGCCACCACGATGGGTGGACGGGCGGCCGACGCCATCGACGGGCTCGCGTCATCGCTGCGGCACCGCCTCGACGCGGTGGCGGAGGCCCGCTCGCTCTCGGCCCAGGCCCGCTTGTCCGCGGTCGTGGTGGGCGCGGCGCCGCTCGGCTACCTGGCCTTCTCGGCCCTGGTCGACCCGGAGGCGGTGACCACGCTGATCGACACCGGCGTCGGGCGGGTCTGCCTCCTCGTCGGGCTCCTCCTCGAGGCGCTGGCCGCCCTGTGGATCCGGCGCATCCTCCGGTCGGCGGGATGAACGCGACGTGGCTCCCGTGGGCACTCGGGGCCGCATGGGGCGCAACGCTCGCGTGGCCGCTCGCGCGCCGTGCTGCTCGAGTCGGGGTGGCGGAGCGTGCCTCGGTCCTGTCGGTGCGCATGCGCCCCGAGTCGGCCCGGCGCGTGCGCGCACCGTGGCTGTCGTCCTGGTGGGCGTCCTGGTCAGGGCTCCACGCCGACGGGGCCGTGCTTCGGGTCGTGCGCACGTTGCGTCGTCGCCGCCGCACTCGGGCCGTCGACGCCGACCTCGGGCGCGAGCTGCCGGTCGCGCTCGACCTCCTCGGCGTGGCCGTCGGGGCGGGATGCACCCCGTACCTCGCGGTCGAGGTGGCCGCACGCTGGTCACCGCCACCGGTTGCCGGCGCGTTCGATCAGATCATGCGAAGTTGCGCGTTGGGCCTCGACTTCGAGTCCGCGCTCGACGCGACGGCGCGTGCCACACCTCGGCTGCGACCCTTGGCCGACGCCCTGCTCGCCACCGATCGACTCGGCGTGCCGGTGGGTCCGGTGCTCGCCCGACTCGCGGAGGAGGATCGCACCGCGCTGCGGCGCGCCGCCGAAGCGCACGCTCGTCGCATCCCCGTGCGGTTGTTGTTCCCGCTCGTGTTCCTGGTGTTGCCCGCGTTCGTGCTCCTCACCGTGGTGCCCGGGCTCGCGGCCGGGCTCGGCCGCCTCTGAGCTCACCTTCCCCCGATGCTTCCCCCTGTCGGATCCACGAGGAGGTTGTGCAATGTCAGATCGGTTCCTCGCGCCCCTGCGCGCTCGGATGTCGCGACTCACCACCAACGAGGCGGGCCAGTCCACCGCGGAGTACGCACTGGTGATCCTCGGCGCGGTGGCGATCGCGACGCTCCTGATCACCTGGGCGACGGGCAGTCACGCGATCTCGCAGCTGTTCGACTCCGTGATCGAGAAGATCCTCCCGTCGTGAACGGGCATTGCCGGTTTCCCCGCGCGTGGCGCGGGGGAACCGGACGCCCCGTCCGCGCCTCAGGCGAACGCGGGCAGGCGACCGCCGAGTTCGCGTTCGTCCTCCCGTTGCTCGTCCTCGCGCTGCTCGCGGTGGTGCAGGTCGGGCTGGTGGTGCGCGACCAGTTGGGCGTGGTGCACGCGGCGCGTGAAGCGGCGCGGGCGGCGAGCGTCGATCCTGATCCTGGCCGTGCCGTACGCGCCGCGCACCGAACCCTTCCGGGGGCCGACGTCGACGTGGGTGACCGGCCGAAGGTCGGCGGCGAGATCAGCGTCACGGTGCACTACACCTCGCACACCGACCTCCCGCTCGTCGGTGTGCTCTTCCCCGATCCCGATCTGCACGCGACGTCGGTCATGCGGGTCGAGAAGTGAAGGAGCGCGGCGCCGTGAGCATGGTGATGCTGGCAGTGCTCGTGGTTGGCCTGGTGTTGGCCACCGGCGCGGCCCGGCTCGGCGGCGCACTGGTCGGGCGGGCACGAGCCGAATCCGCGGCCGACGCCGCCGCGCTCGCCGCGGCCGACCGGTTGGCGCTGGGCGGCGGAGCCGGCGCTGCCCAGCGCGCCGCCTCCCGCACTGCGGCGAGCAACCACGCCCGCCTCGTGTCGTGCGACTGCGCCGGCGCGAGCGCGGCCGTCGTGGTCGAGGTCGATCTGCCGGCGATGCTCTCCCTGTTCGGCCCGGCACGCGGCAAGGCCAAGGCCGAGGTGCGGCCCGAATGCGTGGTCGATCTGCCCGACTGCTGACGCGTCGCCCTGGCGCCACCGCGTCTAGCGCAATCGGACGGTCACGGCCCAGCGGCCGCCGTCCCAAGTCGCTCCGGCCTTGGTGACGTCGGACGTGGTGTACGTCACGGTCTTTTTGTTCGTCCGGGCGCTGACCTTCGAGTTGACGGTCGAGCATTTCCCGTTCGTGGCCGTCGTGCACGAACGGGTCGTCGTGGCTCCTCCGCTCACGACGAAGGAGACTGTCGCTCCGGCGACCGGTGACCCGTTCTGGTCTGCGACGCTGACGTCCACCCAAGATGTCCACGAGAAGAAGTTGTTCTGCCCGGAGCCATTGAGGCTGGTGATCGTCATCACGACGGTGGGCGTGGTGTTCGCTACGGTCACCTGCACCGTCGGTGAAGTCGCGACGTTGCCGGCGGCGTCGGTCGCGCGGACGGAGATCCCGTGCGAGCCGTTCGATGTGGTGGCGCTGTTCCAGCCGGTCGAGTAGGGCGCGGCCGCGTCGGTGCCGACGACGTTGCCGTCGACGAGGAACTGCACCATGGTCACGCCACTCCCGGGTGTGGGGTCGACGCTGGCTGCAGTGATCGAGACCGTTCCGGAGATCGTGCCGCCGAGTGGACTCGTCACCGTCGCACTCGGGGCGGTGTTGTCGACCGTGACCGAGCGCGAGTCGCTGGTGCTGAGGCCGGCCGTGTCGGTCGCGGTGGCGGTGAGCGTGTGGGGACCGTCGCCGGCCGGGGTCCAAGACACCGAGTACGGCGAGGTGGCATCCGTGCCGATGAGGCTCGCGCCGTCATAGAAGTCGACGCGCGCGACCGCCGTGTTGTCACCGGCGTTCGCCGACACGGTCACGGTCCCGCGCAGATTGGCGTTGACAGCAGGCGCGGTGAGGGCCACGGTCGGCGGCTGGGTGTCAGCAGGTGGCGGAGGGGGCGGAGGTGCGCCCCCGGCTGCCTGCGCGGCCCGCAGTGCGTTGATCAGCGGCTCGGGGATGCCGTCCTTGTCGGGCGTGGTGCCGAAGAGCCCTCCGACGTTCCACTGTCCGTGACCGGCGCACGTGGCCGCGTTGGCGATGGCGCCGTCGGGACACTCGCCCGTGGATTCGAGGAGCGCGCGCACCTGCGCGGGCGTCAGGCTGGGGTTCGCGCCGAGCATGAGCGCGACGGCTCCCGACACGTGGGGCGCGGCCATGCTCGTGCCACTCAGCGTTGCTTGACCGCCGTCGAGTGTGTCGGAGAGGACGTGCACGCCTGGAGCCGTGACGTCGACCACCGATCCGTAGTCGCTGAAGCTGGCCAGCGTGTCGTCGCATTCGTAGCCGTAGTCGGAGAAGTCGGCCTGGCAGCCTGCCGAGCTTCGCTGGCCGTCGAAGTCGGTGAACGCGGAGACCGCGATCACCTCGTCGTACGACGCCGGAACGAAGCTCGCCGCGTCACCGCCGTCGTTGCCCGCCGCCGCGACCACGGTCACGCCCGCGTTGGTCAGATTGCAGATCGCCTGGTGGAGCGCGCTCGACCCGCAGGTGGTCTCGCCCGCGCGGTTGGAGTCGCCGAGGCTCATGTTCACGACGTACGGACCCGGCTGCGACTGTGCGAGCGACGCGACGTAGTCGAGCCCGCAGATCACCTGCGCGTCGGTGCCGTAGCCGGTCGAGTCGAGCACCTTGACCGGGATGAGCTGGGCGTTCGTCGCCATCCCGACGACGCCTTGACCGTTGAACGCGGCGGCCACGGTCCCGGCGACGTGGGTGCCGTGACCCTGGTCGTCGTTCGCGGGCTGGCCCGGGTTGATGCAGTTGGTCCCGAGACCAGGCGCGAGGTTGGCGGCGAGGTCGACGTGGTCGGGCTTGATCCCGGTGTCGACCACGGCGACGCGCACGGGCGTGCCGCCGCTGGTGACACCCGTGTACCCGGCTTGATGGGCGGCCCAGGCGCTCGTGCGGAGGATGCCGTAGGGCGCGATCTCCACTGCGTGGAGCGTGCGCGCCAGCTCGACTTTGGCGACGCGTGGGTCGCGGGCGAGCGCAGCGGCGGCGGCGGCCGAGCCCGCGAACGCGAAGCCGTTGAGCACGTTCGAATACACGGCGACCAGGCGACCGCCCTGCCGTCCAGCCAGTTGCGGTGCCTCGTTCTGGGCACTGGCATGGCCGGCGAGGGTGACGATCCAGGTCGGGGATGGCTGCGCCGGCGCCGGTCCGATCGGGTCGACTGCGGGTGCCGCCACCGACAGCGTGCCGGTCGTGAAGACGAGCACCGTCCCGACGACGAGCGCGAAGATCCCTCGCTTCAGCCAGTGCCGTGTCTGCATCGGATCGCCCTCCGCTCATTCGCGAGCCCGCCCCGATGTCGGCACGACCGTTATCAACCCGCGATTGCCGGATCGCAACCCAAGACTCGAACAAAGTTCGCGACGTCGTGGACGCTCGGGCTCGATGGCTTCGTCCGGAGTGCGTGGTCGAGTTGCCGGGATGCTGACCCTGGAGCGACCTACTTCACTGTGAGGGGGAGCTTGGCGACCTTCGCAGGTGGATCGGTCTTCTCGAACGAGCGACCGTAGGTGAAGACCAGTTGCGAGGTGCCCGCTTGTCGTCCCTCGAACGTCATCTCCTGCGTGCCCTCGGCGCCGGGCTGGGATCCGCCCGACACCTGGTGGGTCGACACGAAGGTCACGTCGGGGTTGCCGGCCGCGGTCCAGGTGTACCCGGTGCTCGGCGTCGCGGGGAGCGCGACCACGAACTCCTCGCCGACGGCGACGTCGATCGAGTCGCCCTGGTGGTACACCTTCGGCGCCTGTACCGCGGGCGCGTCGTCGCTCCACGGCACCGCGACCACGGCGACCAGCAACCCGATGCCGATGACGACGAGCACCACCAGCGCGATCCATCGATTGCGCGTCATGCGCCGGAATCTAGAGGGACGTGAGGTCGATGTCGGGGGATGCCGGCGTCGATGCCGATGCGCCGAGCGCCTCGAGCACGACGATCGCCGCATCCTTGTCGAGGTACTCGTTCCAGTTCCCGCACTTCGGTGACTGCACACACGACGGGCATCCGTCGTCGCACGGGCAACCGCGCACGAGTTCGTGCGCGGCCCGCACGTGACGCGCGAGCTCGGCGAACGCGAGCTCGGCGATGCCGGCACCGCCGGGATAACCGTCGTACACGAAGATCGTGGGGTCGCCGGTCTGGGGGTGCAGCGCCATCGACACGCCACCGACGTCCCACCGGTCGCAGATCGCGAACAGGGGCAGCAAGCCGATGAGCGTGTGCTCGGCCGCGTGCACCGCGCCGATGATCCGGGACGGCTCGAGCCCGGCCGCCAGCAGTGGGCCGAGCGGGAGTGTGTACCAGCAGGCGCGGGTCGTGAGCTCGCGCGGTGGGAAGTCGAGGGGGACGACATCGAACACCTCGTTGGTCGACGTCCGCTTCCGCTGATACGCCACCAGGTCGTGCAGCACGGTGACCGCACCGAGGTGGGCGGTGCCGACCCCGGCCGGCACCGACCGCTCGGTCTCTACGATCGTGATGTCGGTCTCCTCGCGCTGGCTGGGTGTGCTCGTCGGCGTCGTCGGCTGAGTCGAGCACGGCCACCTGGTGCTCCACGTCGAGGTCGCGCACCCGGTACTGGCGGCCCTGATGGAGGTAGATCGCGCCGGGATGGGCGACGTGAAAGGCGCGCGACGAGTCGACGGTGCCCACAAGGTGCCCGTCGGTGTCGACGAGTTGGCATTCGACCGACGACCCCGTCCGCAGACCGACGCGTGTGGCCGGTGGTTCGCGTCCCGCCCAGAACATCGACCCATTGCGTGGCTTGAGCTCGTCGTCGAGCACGAGGTCGCGCACCGCGTCGTCGAGCGCGTCGCCGAAGTAGTGGTCGTCACCGTGAGTCAGCGGGAGCTCGTGCGCCGCGCACGCGATCTGGGCCCGGGCGACGAACGGGTTGTCGGGGTTCACGACCACCGCTTCGGCAGGCCGGTCCAGCAGCTCCGACGGGTGGCGGGCGTACCACTGGTCGAGCTGGTCGTCACCGGCAATGAGCACCGCGGCCGCGCGTCGGTGGGTGCGACCGGCGCGGCCGACCTGCTGCCGCATCGACGCCAGCGTTCCCGGGAAGCCGTTGAGCACCACCGCGTCGAGCGACCCGACGTCGATGCCGAGCTCGAGCGCGCTGGTGGCGACGACCCCGCCGAGCTCGCCGTTCGCGAGCTGCGCCTCGAGCTCGCGTCGCTCGGTGGCGAGGTAGCCGGCGCGGTATGCGGCCACCGTGGTCGAGTCTCCGTCCTTCGCGAGCGTGCCGCGCGCGTGGGTGGCGACGAGCTCGGCCCCTTTGCGGCTGCGAGTGAACGCCAGCGTCTGGTGGCCGTCGGCGACGAAGCGCGACAGCAGCATCGCGGTCTCGACGTTGGCCGACGCTCGGGTGCCGGAGTGCACGTCGACCAGCGGTCGCTGCCACACCGCGAACCGGCGCTCGGCCTGGGGTGAGCCGTCGCCGTCGATCGCCTCGACCGGCAGACCGCACAGGCGCGACGCCAGCTCACCCGGGTTGCCGATGGTCGCACTGGTGAAGCAGAACGTCGGCGACGACCCATAGTGCTCGCACAACCGGCGCAGCCGACGCAGCACGTGCGCGACGTGGCTGCCGAAGACGCCGCGCAGCGTGTGCAGCTCGTCGACCACGACGTAACGCAGGCGCAGCAGGAACGTGGCCCATCGGTCGTGGGCGGGGAGGATGCCCATGTGCAGCATCTCCGGGTTCGTGAGGACCACGTTGGCGTGCGTGCGGATCCACGCACGCTCGTCGGTGGGCGTGTCACCGTCGTAGGTCGCGGCGACGACGTCGGGCACCAACCATTCGCGGAACGACCGCAGTTGGTCCTGCGCCAGTGCCTTGGTGGGGAACACGAGCAACGTGGTGTCGCGGCTCCCGGCGACGATGGAGTCGACGATGGGCAACTGGTAACAGAGCGACTTCCCCGATGCGGTGCCGGTGGCGACCACGATGTTGCGTCGGTCGCGCAGCGCCTCGACCGCGGCGGCCTGGTGCGACCACAGCGTGTCAACACCGCGAGCCTGGAGTCGCGCGGTCACCAGCGATGAGAGCGGGGGTGGCGCGGCGGCAGGACATGCCGGACGCGCGGGAACCGCGGTGTTCGCGACGACGCGGTCGAAGTGCTCGTGCGCGAGGTCATCGAGCGTGTCGCAGGCGTCGGCCTGCCGGCCGGCCGGGGCGCTCGCAACCGTGCTCAATGGCTCTGCAGCACCCCGTCGTCGGCGAAGTCGGCCAGGAGGCCGGCGGCGTCGCCGCTCTTGACCAGGTTGCTCCCGCCGCCCGCTCCGACGGGCAGCACGACGTTCTTCACGTTGGCCGGGTCGAAGCTCAACGAGAGCGAGCCCATGTGGAACAGGTCGCTCATGCCGACACCGTCGAGCTTGGTGTGGCGTCCGAGCGTCGCGAGCAGGCGGACGGTGTCGCCCGCGCTCGGGTGCTTGGCCTGGATGGTCTGCAGGGCCGACACGATGAGCAGCCCCTGGTTGCTCGTGCGGCTGAGGTCACCGTTGCTGAAGGAGTGGCGGTCGCGCGAGAACTGCAGGGCCTGCTCACCGTTGAGGTGCGCGGGTCCTGCCGGGAAGTGCGCGCCGGAGAAGTCGTCGTCCATCGGTGCAGGGATGTTGACGTCGATGCCACCGATCTCGTCCACCATCTGCTGGAAGTGTGGGAAGTTGGCCCGGATCACCCACGTGATCGGGACACCGACGATCGACGACACCGCGTCGGCTTCGAGCGCGCAGCTCGTTGCCACCGGGGTTGTTGACGATGTACGAGTTGATCTTGCCCCCACCGGGGCCTTCCGTGTCGCGCGGGATGTCGATGATGGTCGCCGACTTCAGCGCGGGGTTCACGCCGATCACGTGCACGGCGTCGGCGAGACCCGGGTCGTCGGGCGACTCCGCGGGGTTGTCGGACCGCGCGCCGGTGCCGAGCACGAGCGCGAAGAACGGTTGTTGCGGTCCGCCCGCGTTGCGCGCGGTGCCGAGCTTCGTGACCTGGAACCACACCGCGCCGTGCGCGGGCACGGGCTCACCGAGGACCACCCACGCGGCGCTGACCACGCCGGCGAGGAGCACGCCGCACAGGAGCGGTCCGAGCACGAGCAGGGTGAAGGCGCGGCGACGAGGGTTCACTTCGCGGCTCCGGTCGTGGGGGCGGCGGCCGACGTGGTCGTGGAGGACAGGCCGGCGCCGTCGCGCGCCACGACCACGTCGTACGAGGTGATCTTCCACACGCCGGACGCGTCGGGTTGGAGCACGAAGTCGGCTTTGCGGACGATGTGGAGGGGCGCGCCCTTCACCTTCGTCGCGCCGGTCACGTCGACGAGGAGCGCGGCCGAGATCAGCGTGAGCGTGCCCCCCTGGTCGCCGAGGCCGAGCAGTGCCACCGGTCGTGCGGTGGCGTCGAGGTCGCCGGTGACCTGAGGCAGCCCCTCGTCGAGGAGCACGCCGCGATCGGTCGTGGTTGCCGACGCCAACGTGTTGGCATCGAAGATCGCGCCGAAGTCGGCGGTGGCGGGCTTGCCCGTGCGCAACGGTTGGACGGAGGCGCCCTTCACGTACGTGACGAGCGCGTCGAGCACGTGCTGCGACTGGTCGGGCGCGATCGTGACCGGTGCACCCGCGCTGTCGGTGGACACGTCGCCGAGAGGGATGTCGACCATCGTGCCCGGCGCCGCGGCCGTCGTGGACGGCGACGCGGTGTCGGAGTCGTCGCCGCCGGAACAGCTCGCGAGCGCGAGCCCGCCACCGAGCGCGACCACGAGCACGACGATCGTCACGATCACCCAGCGACGGCGCGTGCGCGAGCGACGCGTGTGTGAGCGGGTGGGGGTACCGGCGGCCATGGTCGACTCAGGGTAGGAGACCGACCTTCGCCGACTCGGGCACCGATTCCGGCCCGTAACATGCACTCATGGCCCTGAAGAAGATGGTCGAGCGCTTCACCAAGCCGGTCGAGGAGATCGACCGCGAGCAGCTCACCGCCTTCTGCGACGCGCGCCAATTGTCACCCATGGACGACATCGCGGCCCGCACGCGCGTCCGGGTGGGCGGTGAGGTGCGGTCCGTCCGCATCGTCCCCCGCGCCGGTGCTGCTGCGCTGGAGGTGACGGTGAGCGACGGGCGCGGCTCGATCGTCGGCGTGTTCCTCGGCCGGCGCAAGATCGCCGGGCTCTCCCCGGGCCGCAAGGTCGCGTTCGAGGGCGTCGCCGCCCGCGACGGCAAGCGCTACCTCGTCTTCAACCCGGTCTACGAGCTGCTGAGCTAGGCGGCCGCGCCGGTGAGGATGCGCCGCACCTCGTCCTCGGACTCGGGCGTGACCATGGCCAGCACCTCGTCGCCGGCCTCGAACACCGAGTCGCCGCGCGGCATCACCACGTGCTCGTCGCGCACGATGGCCACGACGGTGGCGTTGCGGGGCACGTCGATGTCCTTCAGCGCCCGGTCGATGACCGGAGAGTCTTCGGCGAGGGTGACCTCCACCAAGCGGGCCTGACCGCCCTCGAACTGGAGGATGCGCACCAGACGGCCGACGGTGACGGCCTCCTCGACCAGCGCGGTGATGAGGTGCGGGGTCGAGACCGAGAGGTCGACGCCCCAGTTCTCGTTGAACAGCCACTCGTTCTTCGGGTGGTTCACGCGAGCGATGACGCGAGGCACCGCGAACTCCTGCTTGGCGAGCAGCGAGAGCACGAGGTTGTCCTCGTCGTCGCCGGTGGCGGCGACCACGACGTCGCACGAGTCGAGGCCGGCGGCGCGCAGCGAGTTGACCTCGCAGCAGTCGGCGACATGCCAGTCGATGCCGTCACCCGGCTGCTGCGCCCGCTTCACCACCGCGGGCAGCTGCTCGATGATCATCACGTCGTGGTCGGCGGCGCGGAGGTCGTTGGCGATGAACAGGCCGACGTTCCCCGCGCCTGCGATGGCAACTCGCATCAGTGGTGCTCTTCTCCGTGCTCGAGGCGATCGCGCAACGTGTCGAGGGCTGACACGTCGGCGGCGAAGTGCAGGATGTCGCCGTCCTGGCCGATGGCGCTCGGCGTGCTGACCTGCGCGGCGCCGAGCCGGGTGATGGCGACGAGCCAGAACACGCCGGGCTCGCTCAGCGGCGCGAGCTTCTTGCCCGCCCACTTCGCCGGGATGGGGTAGTCGAGCAGGCAGACCTTGCCACTCGGGTCGAGCCACTCGTGCGGCTGCTCCTCGGCGGGGAGCAGCCGGCGCATGACCTGGTCGGTCGTCCACGACACGGTGGCGACGGTCGGGATCCCGAGCCGCTGGTAGATGAGCGCGCGCCGGGGGTCGTAGATGCGCGCGACCACGCGCTCGATGGCGAAGTTCTCACGCGCGATGCGGGCGCTGAGGATGTTCGAGTTGTCGCCGCTCGTGACCGCGGCCACGGCGCCGGCCCGCTCGATGCCGGCCTCGACGAGGTGATCGCGGTCGAAGCCGAACCCAACCACCTTCTGTCCCGCGAAGTCCTCGGGCAGGCGCTTGCGGAAGGCGTCGGCGTTCTTGTCGATCACCGCCACCGAGTGGCCATTGCGCTCGAGGCTCAGGGCGAGCTCGCTGCCCACCCTCCCGCATCCGACGACGACGACGTGCACCGGGTCTCCCTCCAACGTCCCATCGGGACCGGGGCAGGCTATCGAGCACCCCCGGTGAGCGCGAAATCGCTGAACGATCGCTGACGAGGATCTGCGGATCGGTGATGGACCGGCGCCGGATGGCAAGCTGTCCCGGGCTGGTCGTTCCAGGGGCTCGGAGAAAACTGCGACGTGGCGTTCGTCAAACGGGTACTCGTCGGTCGGCCGCTGGCGACGACCGAGATGGAGCACCAGCGCATCTCGAAGACCATCGCTCTGGCGGTGTTCTCCTCGGACGCGATCTCGTCCACGGCGTACGCGACCGAGGAGATCCTCTTCGTCGTCGCGGTCGGCGGATCGAGTCTCGCCCTCGGCCTGAACACGCTGATCCCGATCGGGATAGCGGTCGCGATCCTGCTCACGATCGTCATCACGTCGTACCGCCAGACGATCTTCGCCTACCCGAGTGGTGGCGGGAGCTACGTCGTCAGCCGTGAGAACCTCGGCGAGAACCCGTCGCTCGTCGCGGGTGCGTCACTGCTCGTCGACTACATCCTCACCGTCGCGGTATCGATCTCCGCGGGTGTCGCCGCCATCGTGTCGATCCCCGCGTTCCACGATCTGCAGAAGCACCGCGTCGCGCTCGGCCTGATCCTGATCGTCGGGATCAGCCTCGCCAACTTGCGGGGCATCAAGGAGTCGGGGCGCATCTTCGCGGTGCCCACCTACATCTACATCGCGATCCTGGGCGCGCTGGTGAGCTACGGCCTGTTCCGCAGCTTCGTGCTCGACGACATCCATCGCATCAACCCGCTGCCCTTCAAGGCCGAAGGCAACAACATCTTCGGCGGCACCCTCGGCATCTTCATTCTGTTGAAGGGCTTCTCGTCCGGCGCGGTCGCGCTCACCGGGGTGGAAGCGATCTCCAACGGTGTGCCCGCGTTCCGGCGTCCGGAGTCGAAGAACGCGGCCATGACGCTGGTGTGGATGGGCATCATCCTCGGCACGCTGTTCATGGGCGTGCAGATCCTCGCCCACCACCTCGGTCCGTACCCGAGCGAGCACGTCACCGTCATGTCGCAGCTCGGCACCGCGGTGTTCGGGAGCGGCACCGTGCTGTACGTGGTGCTCCAATTCGCGACCGCGGCGATCCTGACGCTGGCGGCGAACACGGCTTACGCCGACTTCCCGCGCTTGTCGTCGATCATCGCCCACGACGGCTACTTGCCGAGGCAGCTCGCGAACCGTGGCGACCGCCTCGTGTTCTCGAACGGCGTCCTGGTGCTCGCCACCGCCGCGGGCGCACTGATCATCGCCTTCGGCGGCAAGACCAACGCGCTGATCCCGCTCTACGCGGTGGGCGTGTTCCTCTCCTTCACGTTGTCGCAGGCCGGCATGGTGCGGCACCACCAGAAGGAGCAGGAGAAGGGCTACCAGCGCAACGTCGTGATCAACGCCGTGGGATCGGTGGCCACGTTCATCGTGCTGCTCATCGTCGCGACGACGAAGTTCACGAGCGGCGCGTGGGTGCCGCTGATCGTCATCCCCGTGATCGTCGTGGGGTTCAAGGCCATCCACCGGCACTACACGACGGTGGCCGACGGCCTGCGGGTCACCCCCGACTACAAGCCCCGGCGCATGAACCACACCGTCGTGGTGCTGGTCGGCGGCGTGCACCGCGGGGTGCTGGAGGGGTTGGCGTACGCCCGCTCGCTGTCACCCAACCATCTCGTGGCGGTGTCGGTCGTCTCCGACGAGGAGGAGCAGGAGAAGCTCGAGCGGCTCTGGGACGAGTACGGCATCGAGGTGCCCCTCGAGATCGTCTACTCCCCGTACCGGGAGCTCACCCGTCCGATCCTGCGCTACGTCGACGAGCTCGACGCCCGCTGGGAGAACGACGTCATCACCGTCCTGCTGCCGGAGTTCGTGGTGCGGCACTGGTGGGGCAACATCCTGCACAACCAGACTGCGTTGCTCCTGAAGGGCCGTCTGTTGTTCCGCAAGGGCACCGTCGTCACCTCGCTCCCGTACCACTTGGAGTGACGACCGACCCGCAACGGAAACCTTGCCGAAAGATTGGACTCGAACGAGCCTCGGCCCTTACTTTTCCCTAGCTTCTCTGGGGCGGTCGTCTGACCAGCGCGCCCACTTCCCGCACCACTCCGACACCCATCCCGAGGTCTGCATTCCATGATCAGCTTGGCTGCCGAGGGCGGCTACCAGGTCTTCCACCTCAACAACGAGGCCTGGTTCTGGCTCATCTTCTCTGCCGTCACCGCGCTGCTGGCGATCGCGATCGGCTTCTTCCTCATGAAGGGGGTGCTGGCCGCCGACGAGGGCACGCCGACGATGATCGAGATCGCGCGTGCGATCCAAGAGGGCGCGATGGCGTACCTCCGCCGTCAGTTCAAGACGATCGCCGTCATCCTCATCCCGCTCGCGATCGTGGTGTTCGTGACGTCGACCGAGGTGGTGAAGCCCAAGGGCATCGACTTCGGTTCCGAAGGTCTGACCTTCGTGCAATCGGGCGTCTTCCGCACGCTCGCGTTCGTCGCCGGGTGCGTGCTCTCCGGTCTCACCGGCTTCATCGGCATGAGCCTCGCCGTGCGCGGCAACGTGCGCACCGCCGCGGCCGCCCGCTCGGGTTCGCTGCCGAACGCGCTCAAGGTCGCGTTCCGCACCGGTGGTGTCGCCGGCATGTTCACCGTGGGCCTGGGTCTGCTCGGCGCCACGCTCATCATCATGATCTTCCAGAACACCGCGTCCGCGATCCTGATCGGGTTCGGGTTCGGCGGTTCGCTGCTCGCGCTGTTCCTGCGAGTCGGTGGCGGCATCTTCACCAAGGCGGCCGACGTCGGCGCCGACCTGGTGGGCAAGGTCGAGGCCGGCATTCCCGAGGACGATCCCCGCAACCCGGCCACCATCGCCGACAACGTGGGCGACAACGTCGGCGACTGCGCCGGCATGGCCGCCGACCTCTTCGAGAGCTACGAAGTCACTCTCGTGGCGTCGATCATCCTCGGCGTCGCGGCCTTCCAGTCGATCGGCCTCAACCCTGCGCTCGGCCTGATCTTCCCGCTGGCCGCTCGCGCGATCGGCGTGCTCGCCTCGATCTGCGGCGTCTTCGCGGTGCGGGCCACCGACAAGGACAAGTCGGCCATGGCGCCGATCAACCGGGGTTTCATCACCGCCGGTCTGCTCACCGTCGTCGGCACCGCCATCGTCGCGTTCGCCTACGTCGGCAACGACAAGTTCGACGCCGGGTGGAAGTGCTTCGGTGCCGTCATCACCGGACTCGTGCTCGCGCAGGCGCTGAGCCGTCTCACCGAGTACTTCACGTCGACCGAGACGTCGCCGGTCCGTGAGATCGCCGAGGCGTCGCGCACCGGCCCCGCCACCGTGGTGCTGTCCGGTACCAGCTCCGGCCTCGAGTCGAGCGTCTACGCCATCATCTGCATCGCCCTCGCCCTGGGCGTCGGCATCTGGCTGGGCGACGGCAACATCCAGTTCACCTTCTACATGGTCGCCCTCACCGGTATGGGCATGCTCGCCACCACCGGCGTCATCGTCTCCGAGGACACCTTCGGTCCCGTCGCCGACAACGCGGCCGGCATCGCCGAGATGTCGGGCGAGTTCGAGGGTGAGCCCGAGCGCATCATGGTGAGCCTCGACGCGGTGGGCAACACCACCAAGGCCGTCACCAAGGGCTTCGCCATCGGCTCGGCGGTGATCGCGTCGGTGGCGCTGTTCGCGTCCTACGTCGAGACGATCGGTGGTGAGCTCGATCCGCTCAAGGGCCTCACCGGCAACGCGCTGTTCAACAACTTCCTCACCCAGATCAACCTGGCCAACCCGAAGGTCTTCATCGGCCTGCTGATCGGTGGGTCGGTGTCGTTCCTGTTCTCGGCGCTCGCCATCCGCGCCGTCGGCCGCACCGCGGGTGTGGTCGTGCAGGAGGTGCGCAGCCAGTTCGCCGACGGGCAGATCATGGCGGGTACCAAGAAGCCCGACTACGGCCCGGTCATCGACATCTGCACCGCCGCGTCGCTGCGTGAGCTTGCGACGCCCGGCGCTGCTCGCGGTGCTGACGCCGCTCATCATCGGCTTCGGCGTGAACTTCTACGCCCTCGGCGCGTTCCTCGCCGGCGTGATCCTCACCGGCCAGCTCATGGCGAACTACCTGAGCAACGCCGGTGGTGCGTGGGACAACGCCAAGAAGTACATCGAGGACGGCAACGAGGGCGGCAAGGGGTCCGAGGCGCACAAGGCGGCGGTCATCGGCGACACCGTCGGTGACCCGTTCAAGGACACCGCCGGTCCCGCGCTGAACCCGCTGATCAAGGTGATGAACCTGGTCTCGCTGCTCGTGCTCCCCGCGATCATCAGCCTGCGCAACGACGACGTCCGCTTCGTCATCGCCGGCGTCTGCCTGCTCGTGCTGATCGGCGCCGTCCTCTTCTCGAAGCGCAAGACCGGCGCCTTCGGCGAGGAATCCGAGATCGTCGCCGAGGCCATGGCCGAACACGGTCGCCCCGAAGGCTCCTCCGCCGGCGAATAATCAAGGTTGCGTCACGTGGCGTCGTATAACGACGTCCAGTGACGCAACCTCGCGTTCAAAGGTGTCGTCGAACGGACGCGGCGAGACGGTTGGCGCGGTCCTTCAGGTCGGCCCCGGTAGCGACCAGCACGGTGTAGTCGAGATCCGAGATCGCGTTGCGACGAGCTGCGTCGCGGTAGTGCGCAGCAGTGCCCGTATGGTGCTCGACGCTGTCGTATTCGATGACGAGCCTCGCGTCGGGGTAGGCGAGATCGACGCGAGCGACGAAGCCGCCCGTTTCGTCGCGGATCACGTACTGGTGAACGGGTGCTGGCAGACCCTGGCGGACGAGCAACTCGGCGAGGCGCCGCTCCGGGACGCTCTCGGGAAGCGCGACTTCCCCGGTCCGGCCACTGACGGCGGCGCGGAACTTCCGCCCGCCGGGTCGCCCCTTCGTCGCCAGCCGCGTGCTCGTGCGCCGAAGCTCGTCGAGGGACACGAGCTTGTGGCGGAGGGCGGCGTCGATGTTGGCGTCGAGCATGACGGGGCTCAACCTCCGGGCGAGGTCGAACAGGGTGCGTGCTGCCGACGTGCACGGGATGGAGTCCCGCTCGTCGCGGTCGTCGTCGTCGTCGATCCGCAAGCTCTCGTGGACGACGAGGCTGTCATGACGTGATCGCCTCCACCTCGAGCACATGAGCTCGATCAGGTCCGTCCGTCCCGACGGCAACGACCAGAGGGCCGCTGCGGAGCGGTGCGACGCGAGGGCGTCAGGGCCTGCAGCCAGGCACGCGGCGAGGAGATCGCCTCGCCAAGTCTTCGGTGCGCCGCCCATCCGATACACGCCGTCGTACACGAGTATCCAGCGTCCACTCGAGGTCCGAGCCTTCCGCGCACCGTCCGAGAAGTCGAGAGCGTCGACGTGCTCGAGGGCGAAGATTCCATGCTGGCGCGTGGCGAGGCATCCAAGCGCGTCGTCGGAGCGACTGGTCATCGCGAGAAGACGAGTTCACTCCCAACTCGTCACTCACATCAAGGTTGCGTCACCTGGCGTCGTATAACGACGTCCAGTGACGCAACCTCGTTCTTCCGGCGGGTCAGTCTTCTTCGACGACTTCGTGGAGGGCGGCGGCCTCGGCTTCGGCTTGTGCCTCGGTGAAGTGGACGGCCTTCTGCCGCTTCGCCTTGCGCCACTCGATGAAGGGCGGGATCAGCGAGATGATGATGACCGCGGCGATGAGCGGGTAGAGGTAGGTGTCGATCGAGTCGCCGATGGCGTCGGCGAGGAAGTAACCCGCCAGGGTCACGCCGAACACCCAGATGAACGCGCCGACCACGTTGAAGCTGATGAACGTGCGCCGGGTCATCTTCCCGATGCCGGCGACGACCGGCGCGAACGTCCGCACCACGGGCACGAAGCGCGCGAGGACGATGGTCTTCGCCCCGTGTTGGTCGAAGAAGTCCTCGGTGCGGTCGATGTACTCCCGTTTGAACAGCTTCGAATCAGGACGACGCAACAGGCGTGGCCCGGTCTTCTGACCGATGGTGAACCCGAGCTGGTCGCCGACCACGGCCGCGACGAAGCACCCGATCAGGATCGCGGCCAGGTTCAGCTTCCCCTGGTTGGCCAGGATGCCCGCGGTGAAGAGGAGCGAGTCGCCGGGGAGGAAGAACCCGACGAGCAGGCCGGTCTCGGCGAAGATGATGAGCATCAACCCGATCTCGCCGTACGGGCTCAGGTCGTTGAGGATCTCCTTGGGATCCAGACTGAGCGCGAGAATCGTCGAGAGCAGGTGCACGACGGCGCAGGATAGACGGCCCACCCCACGCTCCCCAGGAACGACCCGGAGTTGACAGGGGCCGCTTGCCGCACCACTGTCCGGCGCCGATACCTTCCTCCACGCCCCCCGCCGACCACACTGGACGGCCGATCCCACCCAGCCCGAGGACACGCACGTGGCCAAACCTCTCGTGATCGTGGAGTCCAAAGCGAAGGCCGACACCATCGCCGGCTTCCTCGGTCGCGACCAGTACACGGTGCTGCCCAGCGTCGGTCACATCCGCGACCTGCCTCAAGGTGCGAGGCAGGCACCCAAGAACGTCACCAAGCCCGAGGTGCGTCGCCTCGGCATCGACGTCGACGACCACTTCCGTCCCGTCTACGTCGTCCCCGAGAACAAGAAGCACGTCGTGGCCGACCTCAAGGCGGCGCTCAAGGGCGCGAGCGAGCTCTATCTCGCGACCGACGAAGACCGCGAGGGCGAGGCGATCTCGTGGCACCTGCTCGAGGTGCTGAAGCCCACCGTGCCCGTGAAGCGGATGGTGTTCCACGAGATCACCAACGAGGCGATCGCCGACGCCATCGCCAACTGGCGCGACCTCGACATGAAGCTCGTCGAGGCCCAGGAGGGGCGACGCATCCTCGACCGGCTCGTGGGCTACGAGGTGTCGAACGTCGCGTTCCGGCGCATCGGACGCGGCACGTCGGTCGGGACGCGTGCAGAGCGTCGCCACGCGACTCGTCGTCGACCGCGAACGCGCCCGTATGGCGTTCCGCAGCGGCTCCTACTGGGATCTCGAGGGCACGTTCGACGCGCACGCGCAATCGTTCCCCGCGACGCTCGTGCAACTCGACGGCCGTCGCCTCGCGCTCGGACGCGACTTCGATGCCGACACCGGCCAGCTCACCGCCGACGCGAACGTCGCGCTGCTCGACGAAGCCGGCGCGGTCGCGCTCTCGGCTCGGCTCGACGACGCCGCGTTCACCGTCACCTCGGTCGAGACGCGCACGCAGACCGAGAAGCCGAAGGCGCCGTTCATCACGTCGACCCTGCAGCAGGAGGCGGGCCGCAAACTCGGCTTCAGCGCCGGCCGCACGATGAGCATCGCCCAGGGCCTCTACGAGCGGGGGCTCATCACCTACATGCGTACCGACAGCACGACGTTGTCGGAACAGGCTGTGAGCGCCGCCCGCCGCCAGATCTCCAGCCTCTACGGCGACGACTTCCTCCCCGACCAGCCGCGCGAATACCGCAGCAAGGTGAAGAACGCGCAGGAGGCGCACGAGGCGATCCGTCCCGCCGGCGACCGGATGCGCACCGCCGACGACATCGGGAACGAACTGCGCTCCAACGACGAGCGCCGCCTCTACGACCTGATCTGGAAGCGCACCGTCGCATCGCAGATGGCCGACGCCCGCATCCGTCGCGTCACGCTCCGCCTCGGTGCCACGTCCAGCGCGAGAGAAGAGGTGGTGTTCCAGGCGAGCGGGCGCACCATCGAGTTCGCCGGTTACCTCCGCGCGTACGTGGAAGGTGCCGACGACCCCGACGCCGAGCTCGAGGACCGCGAAACGCTCCTGCCGCCGCTCACCGAGCAGGAGTCGGTCCGCTGCGCCGAGCTGCGACCCGCTGGTCACACCACGCAACCGCCCGCCCGCTTCACCGAAGCGTCGCTGGTGAAGGAGCTCGAGGAACGCGGCATCGGCCGCCCGTCCACCTACGTGTCGGTGATCGAGACGATCCTCGCCCGCGACTACGTGTTCAAGAAGGGCACCGCACTCGTCCCCACGTGGAAGGCGTTCGCGAAGGTGCAGCTGTTGGAGCGTCACTTCGCGCACCTCATCGACTACGACTTCACCGCCACCATGGAGGAAGCGCTCGACGCGGTTGCGCGCGGCGAAGGTGAAGCCGAGAAGTGGCTCGACAGCTTCTACTTCGGCAACGGCCAGGCCGGCCTGCGCGAGCTCGTGTCCGACGAGCGCCTCGCGCAGATCGACATGGCCGAGGTCAACGCGGTGCACATCGGCAACGACCTCCAGGGCAACGAGCTCATCGTGCGGGTGTGGCCCAACGGCGCACGCATCGAGCGCGGCGACGAGAAGGCGCCCATCCCCGTCGACCTCGCGCCCGACGAGCTGACGCGCGAGAAAGCGGAGGAGCTGCTCGAAAAGGGGAGTGGTGGTCCGCGCGAGCTCGGCACCGACGCCGCGTCGGGCCTGACGGTCCTCGTGCTCACCGGCCGCTTCGGTCCGTTCGTGCAGCTCGGTGAGCAGGAGGCGGGCTCGAAGGACAAGCCGCCGCGCGCGTCGCTGTTCGCGTCGATGGACGTCGACACGGTCACGCTCGAGGAGGCGCTGCAACTGCTCTCGCTGCCGCGCGTCGTCGGCGTCGATGGCGACGGCGAGGAGATCACCGCGCAGAACGGTCGCTACGGGCCCTACCTCAAGAAGGGCACCGACAGCCGCAGCCTCGGGACGGAGGACCAACTCTTCTCGGTGACGCTCCCCGAGGCGCAGGCGATCTTCGCCCAGCCCAAGCAGCGGCGCGGTCGGGTGGCGAAGCCCCCCATCGCCGAGCTGGGCCCGCATCCGGAGAACGGCGCGCCGATCCGCGTGCTCGACGGCCGCTTCGGTCCCTACATCACCGACGGCACGACCAACGCCACCGTTCCGCGCGGCGTGCAGCCCGAGGCGGTGACCCTCGGCGAAGCAGTGGACCTGCTCGCCGAGCGCGCCGCGCGTGGTCCGTCGACGCGCGCCGCGAAGAAGACCACTGCGAAGAAGACGGCGAAGAAGTCGACCACGAAGTCGGCCGCGAAGAAGACGACGAAGAAGGCCACCACCAAGAAGACCGCGGCCAAGAAGACCGCGGCCAAGAAGACGCCCGCCAAGCGCGCGACCACGCAAGCGACGACACCACCCGCGCCCGGGTCCGCTCCCGGGTCGTAGGCGCGGATGGACGACGAGCAGCAGCCTCAGCGCGAGGCGCCGTTCATCCCTTCCGACTCCTCGGAGCCGCCCATGCCCGACGCGCCGTGGCGCGTGTTCGGGAGCAAGACGTTCTTCCGGCTCTGGACCGCGCAGTGCGTCTCGAGCCTGGGTGACTGGATCGGTCTCATCGCCATCCTCGCCATCGCGGCGCGCGTCTCCGACAACTCGGGCGCCGCGGTGAGCCTTGTCATGACGACGCGCGTGCTCCCTGGGTTCCTGCTCGGCACCGTCGGCGGCGTCATCATCGACCGCTTCGACCGTCGCAAGGTCATGGTGCTGTGCGACATCGGTCGCGCCGGTCTCCTCGTGCTGCTCCCGTTCGTGGACAACCTGGGTGGGCTCCTGCTGATCTCGCTCGGGCTCGAGATCCTGACCCTCCTCTGGGGTCCGGCGCAGGCGGCGACGGTGCCGAACATCGTCGACGACGAGCACCTGTCGTCGGCGAACTCCCTGTCGCTCGCCGCGAGCTACGGCACGTTCCCCATCGCGGCCATCATCTTCTCGTTGCTCGCCGGGGTGGCCACCGTCATCGGCGACTTCGGCATCATCTCGTCGCTCAAGGTCGACCAGGAAGCGCTGGCGCTCATCTTCGACGCGATGACGTTCCTCGTTTCGGCCGCGATCGTCTACCGGCTGGCGATCCCGCACCGGGAGCGGCCCGCCGGTGACAGACGCATCGACTGGACGGAGACCTTCCGCGAGATCAAGGAAGGGCTGCAGTTCGTCGGGAAGCACGCGCTGGTGCGCGGCGTGATGCTCGGACTCGGCGTCGGGCTCATCGGTGCGGGCGCCATGATCCCACTCGGGCCGAGCTTCGCCCAGGAGGTGCTCAACGGCGGCGCCGCCGCGTTCGGCGTGCTCATGACCGCGCTCGGCTTCGGCGCCGCGATCGGCGTCGTCACCCTGCTCTGGCTGCAAGGACGGCTCCCGCGGATCACCGTGTTCTGCTACGCGGTGATCGGAACCGGCGGGTTCCTCGTGCTCGCCGCGTCGTTCTCCGCCCTCGCGCCGGCCGCGCTGATGATCGGCTGCGTCGGCGCGTGCGCGGGCACCACCTACGTGACCGGCTTCACCGTGCTGCAGGAGAGCGTGCCCGACGAACTGCGCGGGCGGACCTTCGCCACGCTCTACACCGTCGTGCGGCTGTGCCTCCTCGTGTCGCTCACCATCTCTCCGCTGTGGGCCGACTTCTGGGACTGGGTGACCCAAGCGATCATGGGCAGCGACCAGTCGTTGTCGATCGGGCCCTACACGTACGCGCTGCCCGGAGTCCGGATCGCGCTGTGGGGCGGCGGCATCATCACGTTCGTGGCCGGCTTCTTCGCCTGGCGCTCCATCCGCCGGGCGGAACGCCACGCAGCCGAGACCGGCGAACCGACCGTGTCCGAGGAGGGACCACTCGAGTTCCGCCCGCTCGGGCTGGTCGAACCGTCGCCGATCGCAGAACCCGAGACCGACCCCACGCAGGACGACAGCGACGCGGGCGGAGCCGAGGACGACCGCGACGCGGGAGCGGCACCGTGAACCGGGGCCGGTTCGTCGTGCTCGAAGGCGGCGACGGCAGTGGCAAGAGCACGCAATCGGCGCGACTCGCGGCGTGGTTGCGCGAGCAGGGTCTGACCGTGGTCGAGACGTTCGAACCCGGTTCCGGGCCCACCGGTGCGGTCCTGCGTGAGGTGCTGCTGCACGGCCCCGAGCCGGTCGCGCCCATCACCGAGGCACTCCTGATGGCGGCCGACCGCGCCCAGCACGTCGCGAGCGAGATCGAACCTGCGCTCGCGCGCGGCGACTGGGTGGTGTGCGACCGCTACGTGCCTTCGTCGCTCGTGTACCAGGGCGTCGTGCGCGGGCTCGGCGTCGACGTGGTCGAACAGCTGAGCGCGGTGGCGACCGCAGGACTCGCGCCCGACGTCGTGGTGCTGCTCGACGTGTCCGATGCGGTCGCCGACGCCCGCCGTGCCGGTGAGAGCGATCGCCTCGAACGGGAGGGGAGCGCCTTCCACGAATCGGTGCGCGCCGCGTACCGCGAGCTCTCGGCCGCACGGGGTTGGATCGTGGTCGATGCCGACGGCGCCGTCGACGACGTCGCCGAGCGTGTTCGCGACGCCGTCGCTCCGCTGCTGGCAGGATGACGCTCATGGTGGCGACGGAGCACTGGGCGCGGGTCCCGGGGCAGGAGCGAGCGGTGGCGCAGCTGCAGCGCGCCGCGACCCGGCCGGTGCACGCGTACCTGCTCGTCGGTCCCCGCGGCTCGGGCGTGGAAGAAGCGGCCCGGTGTTTCGCGGCCGCGCTGATCACCACCGACCATGACGACGAGCGCTCGTGGGACCTCGTGCTGCGCGGCGTCCACCCCGACGTGGTCGAGATCGACCCCCCGGCGACCCAGATCCGCATCGAGGACGCGCAGGCCGTCGTCGACGAGGTGTCGCGCAGCCCGATCGAGGGTGAGCGCAAGGTCGTCGTGCTCTTCGACGCCGAACGACTGCGTCTGAACGAAGCCGCCGCCAACAAGCTGCTCAAGACGCTGGAGGAACCGCCGCCGCGCGCGGTGATCATCCTGGTCACGTCGGGCGCCGACCAGCTGCTGCCCACCATCCGGTCACGCTGCCAGCGCGTCGACTTCGCGTACCTCGGGGCCGACGCGGTCGCGGTCGCGCTCCTCGCCGACGGCGTCTCCACTGAACGCGCCGATCTCCTCGCCCGGCTCGCGGGAGGGCGCATCGACCGCGCCCGGGCGCTCGACGGACACCTCGGGCCCGTGCGCGACGCGTTCGTCGCGGTGGCCGCGTCGATGGACGGCACCGGCGGCGCGGTTGCGGAGCAGGCGGAGCGCGTCCAAGCAGCGATGCAGAGCGCGTTGACGGGCATCGAGGCGGCACAGGTGGAGGAATCCGAGCAGCTCGGCGCGGAGCTCGAGGCGGCGGGTTATCCGGAGCGCACACGCCGCGCGCAGTTGCGTCGCCTCGAGGAACGACACAAGCGCGCGCACCGCCGAGCGCGCATCGACGCGCTGTTCGAGGGCATCACCGCGCTCGAGACCGTGTACCGCGATGCGTTGGCCGGATCGGACGAGGAGCGGCTCAACATCGACCGCGACGTGCTCGCGATCAGTCCTCGTGCCGCCGCAAGCGCGCTCGACGCGTGCCGCGATGCGCGCCAGGCCATCGCCGAGTTCAATCCCAACGAGACGCTGCTCGTCGAGCGCCTCTTCCTCCACCTGCCACCCGCTGGCGGAGAGCCGGAAGGCCTTCGGGGACGCTGACCGACAACCGGTACACTCGCCGCCACGCCGGAGTAGCTCAGACGGCAGAGCAGCTCACTCGTAATGAGCAGGCCAAGGGTTCAAGTCCCTTCTCCGGCTCCATCGCTCATCGACGTCGACCCGGCCGAGTGCCGGGTCGTGTCGCGGGGCGTCGGTGACGGTCGCGTTCGGTGTGCACCTCGAAGGTTCGACTCGTTTGTGGGAGTGTCTGGGGCAACAGCCCGCGGTCCCAGGCGACCACACGACATCGTTCGTGCGAGCTCACAGGACGACGAGGAGGGGGTTGCGATGCGTACCCCGCTCTGTGACCAGTTCGGCATCGAGTATCCGATCTTCGCCTTCACGCATTGCCGTGACGTCGTGGCCGCGGTGAGCAAGGCCGGCGGCCTCGGGGTGCTCGGCGCAGTGGGCTTCAGCCCGGAGCAGCTGGAGGTCGAGCTCGACTGGATCGACGAGCACATCGACGGCAAGCCCTATGGCGTCGACACTGTGATGCCCCAGAAGTCGGTCGACGTGCACGGCGGCGACCCGGAGGAGCTCCTGACGCAGATCCGGTCCATGATCGACGCGAACCACTGGCGCTACGTCGACGAGCTCATGGAACGGTTCGAGCTGCCGCCCTTGCCGGAAGGGGAGCGAGCACGCGGGGTGCTCGGCTGGACCGACGACGTCGCACACCGGCAGGTCGAGATCGCGCTGGCGCATCCGATCTCGTTGATCGCGAACGCACTGGGGTCACCGCCGAAGGACGTGATCGACCAGGCACACGCGCACGGTGTGAAGGTTGCTGCGCTCGCCGGCAAGGCGGTGCACGCGCAACGTCACGTCACCAACGGCGTCGACATCGTCGTCGCGCAGGGCTACGAGGCGGGCGGTCACACCGGCGAGATCTCCACGATGGTGCTGGTGCCGGAGGTGGTCGACGCGGTCGCGCCGGCGCCGGTGCTTGCCGCCGGCGGCATCGGCACTGGGCGTCAGATCGCGGCCGCGCTCGCGCTCGGAGCGCAGGGTGTGTGGCTCGGCTCGCTCTGGCTCACCACCGCCGAGAGCGGCGCGAGCCCCGCGGTGCTCGAGGCGTACCTCGACGCGACGTCGGCTGACACCGTCCGGTCGCGTTGCTACACCGGCAAGCCCGCGAGGATGCTCCGCAACACTTGGACCGACGCGTGGAGCGACCCCGATGGTCCGGGCCCGCTCGGCATGCCGCTGCAGAACATCCTCACATCGGAGGCCAACGCTCGGATCGCGCGATCCGGTCGCAAGGACCTCCAGTTCGCGCCCGTCGGTCAGATCGTCGGTCGAATGAACGAGGTCCACTCCGTGCGCGACGTGATGTACCAGCTCGTCGAGGAGTACATCGAGACCGTCGACCGACTCGAGGAGGGCGTTCGACCCTGACGCGCGGACGCCGACGAGACCTGACGCCCGGCAAACCTTGCGTGGTCCCCGCCGCTGTAGGAGCATGCGCGTTCGATCGTCGGAGCGAGGCTGCGCGTGGACGATCAGTTCGACTTCGACACGGCCGTGATCGGCGCCGGGTTCTCCGGCCTCTACGCACTCCATAAGCTGCGCGACGACCTGCACCTGCGCGCGCGTCTTCGAAGCGGGTGACGGCCCCACTCGTCGACTGTGGTCAGGCGTTGGTCGCGGTGTGTCTGATTGACTTGCCGCCGGGGATGAAGGGAGTCGGTGTGTGAGCGAGTTGCCGTCTGGGACGGTCACGTTCCTGTTCACCGATCTCGAGGGTTCGACGCGCCTCTGGCAGGAACATCCGGACGCGATGCAGTCGGCGTTGGCGCGTCACGACGTGATCGCGCGGGACGCGGTCGTCGCGCACGACGGTCATGTGGTGAAGACGACGGGTGACGGTGTCTACGCGGTCTTCGGGACCGCACGCGACGCGCTCGACGCGGCGGTGGCGATGCAGCGTGGGCTCGGCGCGGAGTCATTCGGGGAGACGGGCCCCTTGCGGGTCCGGATGGGCCTGCACACCGGCGAGGCCGAGTGTCGCGACGGCGACTATTTCGGCCGCGAGGTGAACCGCGCGGCGCGGCTGATGAGCCTGGCGCATGGCGGTCAAGTCGTGGTGTCGTCGGTGACGGGCGGGCTCGTGCGCGACGGGCCGGTCGAGCTGGTGGATCTCGGTGAGCACCACCTGCGCGACTTCACGACCACGGAGCGGGTCTTCCAGGTCCGCGCGCCGGGTCTGGTCGCGGACTTCCCGCCGTTGCGGTCGGTCGACGCGCTGGCGGGCAACCTGCCGCGTCAGGTGACGACGTTCGTGGGCCGAGCGTCCGAGATCACGTCGCTGGTCGCGTTGGTACGCCAGTCGTCGCTCGTCACGCTGACGGGTGTCGGTGGTGTCGGCAAGACCCGTCTCGCACTCCAGATCGCGGCGGAAGTCATCGGCGAGTTCCCGGATGGCGCGTGGTTGTGCGAGCTCGCGCCGGTCACCGACCCGGAGGCCGTGTGGGAGACCCTGGCAACGACGCTGCGGGTGCAGCCGCTCCCGGGTCGGGCGGTGGACGAGTCGGTGCTCGACTACCTCGCGACCAAGCAGCTGCTCCTGGTGCTCGACAACTGCGAGCACCTCCTCGATGCGGTCGCGCGCCTCGTGGACGCGATCGAACGCCGCTGTACGCGGGTATCGGTGCTGGCGACGAGCCGGGAAGGCCTGGCGGTGCCGGGCGAGCGGATGGTCGCGGTGCCGTCGCTGAGTGTGCCGGCCGGTGGTGCACCGATCGACGAGCTCCGGCAAGCGGAAGCCGTACGTCTGTTCGCGGATCGCGCGAGCGCAGCGAAGCACGACTTCGTGCTCACCGATCGCAACGTCGGTGCGGTTGGGGTGTTGTGTCGACGCCTGGATGGGATCCCGCTCGCGATCGAGCTCGCGGCGGCGCGGGTCCGGTCACTGGCACCGGAGGATCTCGTCGCCCGCCTCGATCAGCGCTTCAAGCTCCTCACCCACGGCAGTCGGGCGGCGCTGGAGCGCCACCAGACGCTGCGGAACACCATCGACTGGTCCTATGACCTGCTCTCCCCGCCGGAACGTCAGGGGTTGCAGCGATTGTCGGTGTTCGCAGGCGGCTGTGACCTCGCGGCCGCGGAGGCGATCCTCCCCGACGACGAGCTCGACTGCGCCGATGTGGTCGACGGGTTGGGTCAACTGGTGGACAAGTCCCTCGTCGTCGTCGACGACGCGGACGGCGGGGTGCGGTACCGGCTCCTCGAGACCATCCGCCAGTACGCCCGGGAGCGACTCGACGCCAGCGGCGACCCGCGCGTGGTGCGACGACGCCACGCCGACTACTACGTCGCGCGGGCAGAAGCAGCGGGTCCCCACCTGCGGAGCCGAGACCAGCTCGAGTGGACCAGCGTCATCGAGCGCGACATCGACAACTTCCGGGCCGCGCTCGACTGGGCAGTCGAAACACCCTCACCGACGCACGCGCTGCGCCTCGTCGCCCCGCTCGCGGTGCAAGGCAGGACCGGCGAGCTCGCGATGGACTGGGCCGCGACCGCGATGGCGATCCCGGGCGGCGACGGTCACCCGCTCTTCCCCGTGGTCGTCGCCTGGGCCGCGTGGGGCGCCACGATGGGTCGCGAGTTCGAGCGGGCGGGAACGCTCGTCGCCCTTGCCGAACAAGCCCAAGCGGCGCTGGGTCTACGGCTTCCGTCCGTGGCGCGGGCGCAAACCCAGGGCGCGTTCTTCGTCAATGACTTCGAACAGGCGCGGCGGCACGCGGTCGAGTGGGTCGAGCTCGCCCGGGACTCGGGGGAACCTCAGGAGCTCGCAAGCGCGCTGCTCATGCTCAGCAGCGCGCTCCGATTCACCGAACCGACGCGCGACGCCGCGATCGCGACCGTCGACGAAGGTGTGCTCGTCGCCCGTGCCGCTGGCATCGACACCGTGCTCGTCTTCCTCCTCTCGACCCTCGCGACCTGGCTCCCGAGCGACGAGTCGCAACGCGCGCTAGCCCTGCTCGACGAAGCCATCGAGGTCAGCACCCGGATCGGCGACCGCCTGGGCGCCGCGAACGCGTTGGGGAACGTCGCGGGGATCGCCGCGCGCGGTGGTGACTGGCGAACAGCCCTCCGAGCGGCCGTCGACTCTGCTGAAGCGAAGCTCGAGCTCGGAGCTCAACTGATCATGAGCGGGTCCCTCTACTGGGCCGGCGTCGCGTTGTGCGCACTCGGGTCCTACGAGGCCGCGGCCATCCTCCTCGGGAACGCCAACGCGATGACCGAACCATGGGTGCCGGAGTGGATCCTCGACATCAAGACGGCGACCGACGCCGCGCTTCTCGAAGCGCTCGGTGAACAACACCTCGCGACGCTCACGGCCCGCGGTGCTGCGATGGACATCACCGACGTCGTTGCCTACCTTCGCGCTGAGGTCGCACGGATCCTCGCCTGATCAAGCCGCGGGTGCCGAGTTCGCGAAGTGCACCTGTACGTCGGTGAGCCCGACTTTGCCGAGCAGGCCCTGCAGCATCCGCGTGGTGTTGGTCTCGGCCCGCTGCACGAGTTCGCTGCTCTTCGCCGCGGCTCCGAGCTTCTTCTGTGCCAGCTCGTAGAAGCGCTGCTCGCCGTTCGGGTTGTCGCTGAACACCGCGCCGACCCGGTTCAAGAGTCCGCGGTCGTGAGTCGCCACGCGACTCGCGTGCAGGTCGATCACGGCTTTGCCGAGCGTCGGCTCGGGCAGGTTCACGGTGACCGCGTAGTCGCCGCGCACCTGCACGGCGTCCGTGGCCAGACGCGAGAAGTCGACGCGCGCGTCGACGGAACCCTGCGCCAAGAACACGGTGTGCTCACCGGCGAGGAACGACGGGAGGATCGACACGTCGTCCTCGACGTCGATCGTCTGCTGGTAGCGGCCCTGCGCGGCGGAGTACGTCGACAGGTTGGTGAGTTGCTTGAGCACCGCGGGCGGCGAGCGATCGATGGTGGTCGTGGCGAACGGGTTGCCGATGCTGAGCAGGCCGGTGGCGACGCCCACGACGAGGAACAGCGCGACGGCCAGGGCGAGTGCGACGAGCGTCGAGATCACGTTGCCGGGACGGGGGAGACGTCGCCGGGTCATCGGCGGCGACGCCTGGGTGACGACGCGCACCGTCACCTCGGGTGGCGCGTGGCGCGTCGCGTCATCGAGTAGTACCGGCATCGTCTGTCCCTCCTCAGAGACCCGGCGGGCGCTCGGGTCTGTGCATCAGGACAAGAACGAGGCGAGCGCCGATGTGGTTCCCGTCGCTAGTTGCCTTCGAGGACGGACGTCACCGTCGCGCTCAGGGTCGCGTCCTTGTTCGGCAAGTACGCGGTCCCCTTCTGAGTGCCGACCTTGTTCCCCTGCATCGTGAAATTCGCGGTGATCGGTGACTCGGCGCCGGCCACGTCGTAGACCACCGTGTACACCTTCGATGGGTCGAGTGGAGTCGCTCCGTTGTACTTGGCGTTGATCCGGTAGGCGATGCTGCAGCCTGCCGAGGCGAAGCACTGCTTCTTCAACACGTCGATGCCGACCTTGAAGTCGCTCGCCGCCGGCACCTGCGAGCTCGCCTGGTCGGCCAAGAGCTGCGAGCACGCGTACCGGTGGGTGGTCGTCTTGCCGTCGACCTTGATGGCGACCGTCACGTTCTTCGCCTTGGGACGCTCCTTGCACACCGCGACCGCGGTCGCCCGGGCCGAGTCCGTGCTCTCGTCCGCGACCGCTGGTGCTGCCACCAGGGCCATCGTGATGACGATCCCCGCCGTCATCGCCACGAACCTACGCACCTGGTGCCTCCCCCAGTCCTGGGCCTGACGATCGCCGTCGAGTGACGTCCAGCAGTATGACCGGGAAAGTGGCGCCTTCTCGGGCACTATGTACCGGTTCGTCAGACGTGGAGAGCGGGGATGCTCGGCGTGACTGCGAGGTGGAGGGAGGTCGGTCGACGGTCCTGCCTCGTGGTGGTCGTCGTGGCGTGCATCGCGGTGATGGCCTCCGCCCGACCGGGGTCGGCGGCGTCCCCGAAGGCTCAGGCCGAGCCCGCGGCCTCCGCACCACCCCAGGGCAGCGAGGAGCCCTACGAGATCCTCGACTACCGGTACGGCCCCGATCCGTACCAGTTCGTGAACATGTACTTCCCGGGAGGGCCCGGCCCGTACCCCGTGATCCTGTACCTCCACTCGGGCGGCTGGATCGGTGGTGCGAACGAGTACGTCCCCGACTTCTTGATGGCCCAGATCCAGCGGGCCAAGGTCGCGTTGGTGTCGATCGACTACCGCCTGTCCTCCTTCGCGCCCGACGGGTCGCCGGTGAACATGTTCCCGATACCGAACGAGGATGTGGACCAAGCGATCCGCTTCGTGCGTGAGCAGGCGGCGACGTGGAACCTCGATCCGAAGATGTTCGTCGTCTCGGGTGCGTCGGCGGGTGGGCATCTGGCCCAGATGGCAGGGGCAGATCCCGGCCATTTCGTCTCCCCTTCGTTGCCGAAGGAACTCCGCAGGGTGTCGGCGGACGTGGAAGGGACGATGGACTTCGTCGGTCCGTCAGATCTCGTGTGGCTCATCCACAACGCAATCGGGTTCGCCAAGGACGGGGTCATCGCTTATCTCGGGTGCCCAGGGATGCAACTCGAGAACTGCAGCGAAGCGCTCGCCGCGGAAGCGTCGCCGCAGACCTACCTGCACCGTCGGAAGACGCCGCCGGCATACTTCGCGTACGGGGCTCAGGACACCATGATTCCCCCCGACACCCAGGGGCTGGCGATCGCACAACCATGGGCCGCGGTGCGCGGTGACACCTCGGGCACGCCGCCGTTCTCGCACGGCGTGTACTTCGAGCTCGCCGAGAACGCCGGGCACAACCTCGACATGACCAACTTCGACTACCACACCATGGAAACGTGGCTCGACGCCCTGATCGCCGGAGAAACCGGCTCGCACTGATCCACCCGGCCAGTCGGTCACGGGCGCGCGCGTCGTCGCCGCTCGGGTGGCTACCGTGATCTGCGCCTTCCCTCTGCACCGACTGGCGCGCGCCCGGCGCCAATGAAGTAGGCCTCCACGTGACCGCGCCCGAAACCGTCCAGTCCCGCGAGGGGCGCCCGCACTGGCCAGCCCTCGATGGATGGCGCGGCTTCACCATCTGGTTCGCGATCAGCGTCCACGCCGGGTACTTCACCGCGGGTGGCGTGCTGTCGCTGGACACGTTCTTCGTCCTGTCGGGATTCCTGATCACCGGCCTGCTGCTGCGCGAGTGGAACCGGTCCGACCGGATCGCGCTCGGGTCGTTCTGGGCGCGTCGCGCGCGCGTCGCCTGCTTCCCGCCCTCTTCGTCGTGCTCACCGCCGTGCTGGTGTACGCGGCGACGCTCGCACCCTCGCTCGGTCTCGACAAGCTCCGCGGCGACTTGCTCGCGTCGCTCGGGTACGTCGTGAACTGGCACTTCATCTGGTCGGGGCAGTCGTACTTCGCGTCGTTCACGACACCCTCGCCGCTGCTGCACCTCTGGTCACTGGCGGTCGAGGAGCAGTTCTACCTGTTGTGGCCACCCATCGTGCTCGGCGTGCTCGTGCTCTGCCGACGGCGCATGAGCTCCACCGCGTCGTACGTCGCCGTGGGTGCGGTCGCCCTCCTGGGATCGATCGCGTCGGCGGTGTGGATGGTGCACCTGTACACACCCGGCGGTGACCCCTCGCGCGTGTACTACGGCACCGACACCCGCGCGCAGGCGATGCTGATGGGCGCAGTGCTCTCGGTCGTCGTGCTCGTGCACGGCCCGCTCCGTTCGCGCGCCGTGCGCGTCGCGCTCACCGTCGCGTCGCCGCTGTGCCTGCTCTTCGTGGTCGCGCCGTGGTTCGCCGGCGATGCGACGTGGATCCACGACTTCTTCTACGGGCGCTACGGGCTCCTCCTCTACTCCCTCGCGACGTGCGTGGTCCTGTGGCGACTGGTCCAACCTTCGAGCGGCCTTCTCGGGACAGGGCTGTCGTGGGGACCGATGCGGTGGGTCGGTGGGATCTCGTACGAGATGTACCTGTGGCACTGGCCGACGTATCTCGTGCTCACGGCCGACCGCACCGGGCTCTCGGGCGGCACCTTGTTCAGCGTGCGCATCGCCACGGTCGTGCTGCTCGCGTGGGGTACGCACGTCCTCGTCGACGAGCCGATCCGCAAGGGCGTGCGCCTGCGCTCGCCGCGGCTCGCGCGGGTCGCGGGGGCCGGGATGGTCATCGCGCTGGGTGTGGGGGTGTTCGGCGCGACCGTCGGCGCGATGCCCGCGCTCAGCGGGCAGAGCGGTCAGCTCGCCGACGTGTCGGCACCGCCGACCGTTCCTGGACCGGTGAAGGTGCTCGTCGTCGGTGACTCGCAAGCCGCGACCCTCGCGCAGGGAGTGCAGGCCGCACCGGGTGTGTACGGGCTCTCGCACCTGCCGGGGTGGTCGGTGTGGAACCGAGCGATCCTCGGGTGCCCGATCATCAGCGCGCCGACGTTCCGCTTCGACGGCAACGACATCACGAACAAGTGCGGTGGCGCTGGCTACTGGCAGCAGCAGTGGCCCGGTGACGTCACCCAGTTCGCGCCCGACGCGGTCGTCGCGATGGCCGGTGCCTGGGACGTGTTCGACGTCGTGCAGCCCGATGGTTCGATCCTGCACCCGGGTGATCCCGCATGGGTCACCATGTACTCGAACGACGTGCGCCAGCTCCTGCGCGCCCTTGGTGCGAGCGGTGCGCCCGTCGTCGCGATCAAGCCGCCGTGCTGGGGTGAGAGCACGCTCGTCGGCACCGACGCGCAGATTGCCGAGCGCATGGACCCCGCGCGCGTCCGCGCGGTTGCCGACGTGTGGACGAAGATCGCGCGCGAGCAGAACGTCACCTTGCTCGATCTCGACACCACGCTCTGTCCGCAGGGGAAGACCAATCCGGCGATCCGGCCCGACGGCGCCCACTTCGACGGCCCGGGCGCTGATCGCATGGCGGAGCCGGTCGCCAAAGCGGTCGAGCGGGCGATCGCCGCGCAGGCCGGTGAGGCAACGACCGCATCGAGCTAGCGTCGTTCACGTGGCGAAGCCGAAGACGCTCGCGATCGTCGGGGCGGGACCCGGGCTCGGCGCGGCGCTCGCACGACGCTTTGCGCGGGAGGGCTGGTCCATCGCGCTGGTGGCCTTGCACCAAGAGGCCATCGACGCCGGTCTGGCTGAGCTCGCGGGTTTCGGGGTGAAGACGTGTGGTGCCCAAGCCGACGTCGTCGACCGTGATCGCATCGATCGTGCCTTCGGATCGATCATCGATGCGGTCGGGACGCCCGATGTCGTCGTCTACAACGCGTCGATCTACCAGGCCGAGTCGGTGCTCGAGTTGTCGCTCGCAGCGCTACGGCTCGCGCTGGACATCCATGTCGTCGGCGCGCTCAACGCATCGCAGTCCGCGATCGCGGCGATGCACGGCGCCGACCACGGGGTGCTCCTGTTCACGGTGAACAGCTTGGCGAGATCCCCGGACGCGATGTCCGCCGCGCTGAGCATCGGCAAGGGCGCACAACTGAACCTCGCGCTGAGCCTCGAGCGCGAGCTCGAAGGGACCTCGATGCATGTCGGCGTCGTGACGATCTGCGGTCCGATCAAGGCAGGTACGGCCTACGACCCGGATCGACTGGCGGACGTCTACTGGGAGCTGGCCACGCAAGACCCCGCCCACTTCGAGCGGGATCGCCTCCTTGCGTGGTCCTAGGAGCTGTAGGAGCATGCGCGTGATCGATCGTCGGAGCGAGGCTGCGCATGGATGATCAATTCGACTTCGACGCGGTCGTGATCGGCGCCGGGTTCTCCGGCCTCTACGCGCTCCACAAGCTGCGCGACGACCTGCACCTGCGCGTGCGCGTCTTCGAAGCCGGTGACGGCGTGGGCGGCACGTGGTTCTGGAACCGCTACCCGGGTGCGCGCTGCGACTCCGAGAGCTACTACTACTGCTACTCCTTCTCGCCCGAGCTGGCGGAGGAGTGGGAGTGGTCGGGCCGCTACCCGGAACAACCGGAGATCGAGCGCTACCTCAACCACGTCGCCGATCGCTTCGATCTGCGCCGAGACATCCAACTCTCGACGCGGGTGACCGCGGCAACGTTCGACGACTCGGCGAACGGCTGGGAGATCCGTACCGACGACGGTCACGCGGTGACCGCGCGCTTCCTCGTCAGCGCGGTCGGGTGCCTGTCGACCCCGCTCGTGCCCGACATCGAGGGGCTCGGCGACTTCGACGGCGACGTGTACTACACGGCAACGTGGCCGCGTGAGGGCGTGGACTTCACCGGGAAGCGCGTCGGCGCTCGTCGGCACGGGTTCGAGCGGCATCCAGGCCACGCCGCCGATCGCCGCGCAGGCGGAGCAGCTCACCGTCTTCCAGCGCACGCCGAACTTCAGCATCCCGGCCCGTCACGGCGACTTCCTGCCCGAGCACCAGACGGCAGATCAAACAGAATTACGACGAGATCTTCACCGCGGCGCGCACCTCGTTCGCCGGGTTCCCGTTCGCACTCATCGATCGGACTGCGATGAGCGTCTCGGCCGAGGAGCGCGAGGCGATCCTCGAAGGCCTCTGGGAGGAGGGTGGTTTCAAGTTCCTGTGGGGCAGCTTCGTCGACCTCCTCATCGATCCGGAGGCCAACGAGATCGCGTCGGAGTTCATCCGCAACAAGATCCGGGCGACGGTGAAGGACCCGCGCACCGCCGAGCTGCTGTGCCCGAAGGGCTACCCCTACGGCGCCAAGCGGCCGCCGATCGACACCGAGTACTACGAGACGTTCAACCGCGACAACGTGACCCTCGTCGACATCAACGAGCACCCCATCGAGGCGATCACTCCCACGGGGCTCCGCACGGCGGATGCGGAGTACGCGCTCGACGCCATCGTGTTCGCCACCGGCTTCGACGCCATGACCGGGTCGCTCGTGCGCATGGACATCCGCGGCCGCGACGGGCTCCGCCTCGCCGACGCGTGGGCGGACGGGCCGCGCACGATGCTCGGCGTCCAGATCGCCGGGTTCCCGAACCTGTTCACGATCACCGGCCCGGGCAGCCCGTCGGTGCTGACGAACATGCCGGTGGCCATCGAGTACCACGTCGAGTGGATCGCCGACTGCATCGAGTACGTGCTCGAACACGGTCGGAGCCGCATCGAGGCCACCGCCGAGGCGCAGGACGCGTGGGTGGAGCACGTCGCCGAGGTCGGCCAAGCCTCGCTGTTCGCCAAGGCGAACTCGTGGTACGTGGGTGCGAACATTCCGGGCAAGCCCCGGGTGGTGATGCCCTACGCAGGGGGGCTGCCCGGCTACCGCATGCGTTGCGACGCGATCGCGCACGCGGGGTACGAGGGCTTCGAGTTCGACGAGCTCGCGTCGGTGACGCCTGCCTGATTTCCTGAGATGCTGACGGCGGCGGGCGCAAAGCGGGCAAACGCAATCGGGGTCGCGCTCGACTGCGCAGGAAACGAGATCCGGTTAACGTTGCCGATCACGGACGACGGGAAGGGTTGCACATGCGACGGTCGTTGAGCGTTCTGGGCATCGTGGCAGTGGCCGGCATCGCGTTGGCCGGGTGCCTCACGCCCGGTGTCCACGTGGTCACGCCGAAGCTGATGAACAACACGGCCTCGGCCGGCCTCTGGCACACGTTCGGCGGCACCAACTGCTACTGGGAGCGGCTGAGCGGAACGTCGGGCGCCGCGAGTGACATCATCGCGAACTTCTCGTCACCCTCCGGTCCCCGCTACGTGGAGATCGTCGACACCGACGCGGCGTTCAACAGCCGGCAGTGCTTGCCGTTCGCGTTGGCCGACGGACCGTTCGACGCGCGGATCGGCCAAGCGGCCGATGGCACCTTCCCCGATGGCGACTACCGGATCGGGAAAGACGTCGACGCGGGCGACTACAAGGCGTCGATCGCGGGAAGCTGTCACTGGGCTCGCCTGAAAGATTTCACCGGCGATTCGGGCGCGATCATCATGCAGGGCACGACCGCCACCGTCACCATCGACGGGGCCGACTTCGGATTCCAGTCGACCGGCTGCGGAGTCTGGTCGAAGGCGACCTGACCATGGATCTTGCCGCGTTGTCCGACGCGTCGCTCGTCGACAGCACCGGTGCACCACATCGGCTCGGTGATCTCTGGCGCGATCGGCCGATCGTGCTGGTGTTTCTCCGACACTTCGGTTGACTGCACTGCCGCGAGCACGCCGCGCAGTTGCGCGAGCACAGCAACGAGATCGAGAGCCTCGGCGCGAGCATCGTCGCGGTCGGGACGGGTGACCAGCGCTACGCCGAGGCGTTCGTCCGCGAAGAGCAGATCCCGTTCCTGGTCCTGGTCGACGACGACGCGGCCGCCGCCTGGGCGGCATCGCTGCGAACCCTGAACTGGTTCCAGCTCATGCACCCGCGCACGTGGAAGGCCACGCGGGAGACGTCGAAGCGCGGCCACCACGTCCACAAGTCGGGCAAGCGCGTGAAGCAGATCGGCGCGACCCTCGTCATCGGGGCCGGCGACCGGATCCGCTACGAGCACCTCGACGCCGACAGCACCGACCACGCGCCGATCGATGCAGTCCTGGCCTCCCTGCGTCAGCTCTGACGGGCCTCGACCTCGAGCTCGGGCCCGAGACTCGCTCCACCAGCGAGGGCGAGTCGATCGCCGCTCCAGAACTTGCCGGGGTCGAACCAGTTTGCCGGGGTGCGTGGGTCGAGCAGACCCATGCGCGTGAACGTGATCGCGAGCAGCTCCGCGCAGTAGACGGCCTGCTCGGATGCGTCGCGCCGGAGCCGGCCCGACAACCACTTCCCGACGAGACGTCGCGCACGTGGGAAGGGACGGCCTTCGTACTCGTTCACGACGCGCAGCAGCGCGTCCTCCATGTCCCGGGTGACCTCACCGTCGAAGTGGCGCACGAACGCGCGCTGTCGGTACTTGGTGGTCCACACCTCGAGCGCCTCGTCGAGCCGGTTGAGCTGCGCGCCGCGGTGGTGGTCGCCGCTCCACACGCTCTCCAGGCTCTGCCCCAGCTCGGTGTGCCACAAGAGGGGTGGGAGGTCATCGAAGGCCACCACCATGGCCACGTGGTTGACCGGTGAATTCGTGAACAGCCGAATGGCGCGGTCCGCACCGGTCCGGCCGCGGAACAGCCACACGTCGCACGTGGTGGCGGTCGCCAGCGCGTCGCGCACATTCGTCGGCTCCGTCACCGTGGGTAGCCTCGGCAGCCTTGAGATCGAAGCGATGGAAGTGGCTCGGGCTGGGCGCGCTCGTGGCGATCGCGGTCGGCACCGCAGTGGTGGCGGAACGTCGCCGGCGTCACTGGCGCGAGTACGACACCGATGAGATCCGTACCCGGCTGCACGAACGGTTCGGCGCGCTTAACCCATCGGCTCAACCGCCGAGCTCGCGCAGTGCGAGCACCTCGGCCCGCGAGTAGCGCGGGCCGTCGTCCGACTCGACACCGCTCAGCATCTCCTCGTCGACCAACGCCTGGAAGCGCTCGGCATCGACTTCGAGGAGCGCGCCCGCCTCGTCCGCGGTGATCAGGTCGTCGGCCATGGCGTCCTCCGTCGTCGTGTGCTCGCCGGTACCGTCGTGCCCCAGCTTGCCCGGTGCCGCGGCGGCATCCTGGTGCAGTGGGTGACGGTGCGCTGAGCGACGACCTGGAGGCGTGCCTCCACGAGGACGACGTGACGCTCGGCCGCGTGAACGACACGCTCGACGAGCGAGGCTTTGCGCTCGTGCTCATGCTCCTGCTCATGCCGGCGGCGTTGCCGATCCCGACGGGCGGCGTCACGCACGTGCTCGAGCTGTGTGCGGTCGTCGTCGTGCTGCAGATGATCGTCGGCCGCTCGGAGCTCTGGCTGCCGCGCCGGATCTCCGCCCATGAGCTCGGCGACACGTTCACCGACAAGGCGGCACCGAAGGTGCTCCGGTTCCTCCGGTGGTTCGAGCGCCACTCGCGTCCGCGCGGCGCGCGTGGGTGCTCGCGACCAAGCCCGTGGTGTCGCTCCTGGGGGTCGTGTTGCTGCTGTTCGTGCTCGGCGCGTTGTTGGCACCACCGTTCACGGGGCTCGACACCCTGCCGTCCCTGGGCGTGGTGCTCGTCTGCATCGGGCTCCTGCTGCGCGACGCACTCGTGGTCGCCGCAGGCCTGGTCGTCGGTGCGATCGGCGTGGCCCTGACGATCGCGCTGGGCGTGGCGGCATGGTCACTTCTGTGACCGTCTGGGCGCCCGGACCCACCCCAGAACCCAATGCCCAGGCCGGTCGCGGGGTGCAGCCTCGCAGGGAGGCGCCGAGGCTGGAATACTGTCGCCTTCCGGGCAGAGCGGGAGACGACAGTTTGGGCGGCCTCGAACGGGTCGAGGGGATGGTCAGACGGCGCCCTGGGCCGCGTCGCGCCCTCGCGGGTCACCATCCTCGCCCTCGTGGCGCTGTCGCTCGTCGCGGTGTCCGGCGTCTCGGCGCTCGCCCAGGAGAGCGACCCGACGACCACCACCGAGCCGGCGCCCGACACGACAGTGCCGCCTGAGACGACAGTACCGCCTGAGACGACGCTGCCGCCTGAGACGACGCTGCCGCCGGACACGACGCTGCCGCCCGACACCACGCCTGCCACCGAACCCGACTCGAGCACGACCGAACCGCCGACGACGACCAGCGAACCCGACCTGTCGTTCCTCAACAACGACGCTGTCGAAGCTGGCCCCCGGCGAGGCACTGCAGTCGCGACCGGAGTTCGCCTCGTTGAGCGCGTACCAGCGCTCACTCGTCGACGAACTGCAGCGCGCCACCGACGTGTACGCGCTGCGTCGCTTCGGATGGTTCGAGCTGGGCAAACAGGTGCAGGCCGCCAAGGACACGCTCGCGCAGGCGCGGTCGGCCGAGCAGACGGCCATCATCAACGAGATCCTCGGTCTCGCCGAAGCCGGGACCGCGCACGACGACAGCACCACCAGCGACGGCAAGACCGAGGTCAAGCCGGCCGCACTGACGGCCGAGCGATCGACCAGCTCCGCCGTCGACGAGCGCTCGACGCGCTGCGTCCCCTGCGCCGTCGCCTCGCGGCCGAACGCAAGAGCGCCCACGCGGCCCGGGTGCCGCCGAAGCGGCCCTCGCGCCGTTGAGCGAGCGCTTCGACGCGCAGACGAAGGCGATTGCCGACGCGTTGGCCAAGGAACGGAAGGATGCGGAGTCGGCCATCGAGGACGAGCTCGGCGCGGGTGCGGTGGGCGCGCGTGCTGACGGCATCACTGCGACGCTCCTCTCGGCGCAAGCGGGCCAAGCCGACCCGATCGTCATCGGCGGCTTCGAGCAACCGCTGCCGGGCGCAGCGCTCTCCTCGCCGTTCGGTCTCCGCAACGATCCTCTCGGCGGGGGCGCAGGGTTCCACCCGGGCCTCGACCTCGCAGGGTCGTCGGGCACGTCGATCCACGCAGCTGCCGACGGCGTGGTGGTCATGGCCGGCGACTGCGGCGGGTACGGCAACTGCGTCGTGATCGACCACGGCGGGTCCCTCGCGACCCTCTACGGGCAC
Organism: uncultured Actinomycetes bacterium; assembly: GCA_963835985.1. Classification (GTDB taxonomy): domain Bacteria; phylum Actinomycetota; class Acidimicrobiia; order IMCC26256; family DASPTH01; genus DASUAS01. The sequence continues at coordinate 245,397 of CAWIHV010000007.1, forward strand.
CAGAGCCAGGTGCTCGTGTCGGTCGGCGAACACGTCGCCGCCGGCGAGGTGATCGGGCTCGTGGGGTCGACCGGCATGTCGACCGGCCCGCACCTCCACTTCGAAGTCCGTCTCCACGGTCTTCCGATCGATCCGCTGATCGCGCTCGCACCCGTCTGATCCGGCGCCGTCTCGCCGGGCACCCCCGGTTGCGTAGCGTGAGGGTGTGACGACACACGAGCATCGCTTCGTGCCCCTCGACGGAGCCTTCAACTTCCGTGACCTCGGGGGACTGGCGACGCGCGACGGCGCGGTCACCCGTGCCGGCGTGATGTTCCGCAGTGACGCGCTGCACCACCTGGTACCGAGCGACGTCGACCACCTCACCGAGCTCGGCATGCGCACGATCATCGACCTCCGCTCGTCGGTCGAGCTCGATCGCACCGGCCGGGGCCCGCTCGAGGACACCGACATGCAGTGGGTGCACGCACCCTTGAGTCACGGCGATGCCGCGGCCGGCCGGGTGCTGCCGGCGGCGCTGGCCGAGGGCGATCTCGGACGTCACTACGTCGACAGCCTCGCCGAGCGCACCGAGACGCTCGCCGAGGTGATCGAGCACCTCGCGACCCCCGACAACCTGCCTGCCGTGTTCCACTGCACCGCGGGCAAGGACCGCACGGGGATGGTGGCGGCACTGGTGCTCTCGCTCGTCGGTGTGGCGGACGACGTGATCGTGCACGACTACACGCTCACCGATGCGCGCATGGGGCTGGTGATGGAGCGCATCCGCGCCTCGGGTGACTTCCCCGAACCGGTCACCCCGATGCTCGAGCGTGTCGGCCGCGCCGAGGCCGCGTCGATGGAGACCTTCCTCGCCGCCGTGCGCGCCACCCACGGCGACGCCGAGGGCTGGGCGCACGACGCGGGGCTCTCCGACGACGTGCTCGCGTCATTGCGCGCAGTGCTCGTCACCGCTGGCTAGCCGCGAATGCGCTCGCGCGCTGCGGTAGGTTCCCGGACTTCACATCCCCGCGGAGGTCTCGTCTCGTGAAGTTCGGCTCGCTTCGTCTGCGCGCATCGTTGGTCGTCACCCTCTCGATGCTCGGACTGGTCGCACTCGCCGCGCCGGTCCGGGCCGCCGCGCCGCGCGCCGCCGCGGCACCGACCGCGGTGTCCCTCGTCGCCGGGGTCAACGACCCCAAGGATCCCAACATCGCGGTGCTCGAGTTCCTCCCGGAGAAGGTCAAGGTGGCCACCGGCACCACCGTCACCTGGGAGATCGCCGGCCCCGAGCCGCACTCGGTGACGTTCGTGCCGCCCGGCACCACGGTGCCCCCGAGCACCGAGAGCGACCCGTCGCTGTTCGGGCCGACGCCGGCGACCGCTCCGTACGACGGCACGACGCTCGTGAACTCGGGTGTACAGCCGCTGGGGGCGACCTCGCAGGTGCAGAAGTTCTCCATGTCGTTCGGCAAGACCGGCACCTACACCTACTACTGCGTGCTGCACCCGAACATGGTCGGCACGGTCACGGTCACCGCCGACACGCAGGACTCACAGCAGAAGATCACCAAGACCGGCAACCAGCAGAAGGCCAAGTACCTGAAGGAGGGCGAGGCGGCCAAGAAGAAGCTGACCTCGGCCAAGCCCAAGCAGACCAAGAACGCCGACGGCTCGAGCACCTACACCGTCGAGATGGGGGCGTCGACCAAGCACACGGACGTGCTCGCGTTCTCGCCGTCGGTGCGCAACGCGAAGACCGGCGACCAGATCACCTTCGTGAACAACTCGACGGCACCGCACACCGCCAGCTTCGGTGGTGACCTGGTGCCCACCATTCCCACCCTCGACACCGTGGTCCAGCCCCAACCGGGTCCGTCACCGCAGGCGCTGGCGCAGGGCGTGTACCTCAACACCGGGTGGTTGCCGCCGAAGTCGAAGCAGGGTCCGCCGGTGTCGGCCCGCAGCTACACCTACTCGGTGCCCGCGCCGGGCAAGTACCAGTACGTGTGCGTCCTGCACCTCCCGAGTGGGATGGCGGCCGAGATCGACGCGTCCTGACCGTCCTGCTCCCGCGCGGTTCGCAGCGCAGCACGAGGGTTTTGGGGCAGACTGCTGGCCGGTACGAGGAGGGAACCGTCATGGATCGCCACGAACGCATCGAGGACCAGCTCGCGAAGGTGCCGCTGTTCTCGGGCTTGTCCAAGAAGGAGCTCCGGCTGATCTCGCAGCTGGCGACCTACCTCGAAGAGCCGGCGGGGACTGTCCTCACCGAGGAGGGCAAGCCCGGGCACGAAATTCATCATCGTGCTCGACGGTGAGATCGAGGTCCGCCAAGGGGGGAACGTCGTCGCCGAGCGCGGCGCCGGCGCCTACGTCGGGGAGATCGCGCTGCTCGACCACCGGCCGCGCACCGCAACCGTGGTGGCGAAGACCCCGGTGGCGATCGAGGTGATCGGCCAGCGGGAGTTCGCCGGTCTGTTGGCCGAGGTCCCGGAGCTCTCGCAGCAGCTGCTCGCCACCGTCGCCCGGCGTCTCGCCGATCTCGACCAGAAGCAAGAGCAGGCCTGAGCAAGGCCGCTCAAGCAATCTCGCGTCGCAGCCGATTCCTCTGGTGCCGGGAGCGCAGCCCGGTCGGAGGGTGCTGCCATGAACCGCGTCCAGACCACGGTCGTCACCGAGTCGGAGCTCCAACGCGCGCTCGACTGCGGCGAGTTGATCCGGCTCTACCAACCCGTGATCGACCTGCAGACGGGCGCGCTCGTCCAGGTGGAGGCGTTGCTGCGCTGGGACCACCCCGCGCGCGGGCTGCTCGCGCCCGGTGAGTTCCTCGTCCACGAAGACGACAGCTCCCTGCTCGTGCGCATCGGCTGGTCGGTCATCATCGAGGCCGCCCGACGCGCGGGCGAGTGGCGACACGCCCATCCCCAGCGACCGATCACGGTGACCGTGAACCTGTTCGACGACCACCTCGAGCGTCGCGATCTCCCGAATCGCATCGAGTACCTCATGCACGACCACGAGGTGCCCATCCCGAACGGACTCGCGTTCGAGGTGGGCGAGCACCATCTCTTGTCCGGGCACCGCCCGACGCGCGACCGCCTGACCATGCTCCACAACTCCGGCGTCGACGTGGTCATCGACGACTTCGGCGCCGCGGCGGCGGCAACCGACGTCGCGCCGGATGCGCTGCGGGACTGGGCGATCGAGTGCTTCGCCACACTGCGTTCGTTCCCGCTCGACGTGGTGAAGCTCGACCCGCGCTTCGTGCGCCGGCTCGAGACCGACGAACGCGTGCACGCGGTGATCGAGGCGGCGCACACGGCAGACACCACCGTCGTCGCGCTGGCGGTGGAGGACGAGGAGATGGCCACACGCGCGCGCCGGGTCGGGTTCGACTTCGCGCAGGGGTTCCACTTCGCCCGTCCCGAGCGTCCGGCCCGGATCGACAGAGATGCTCGCGGCTCGGTGACCGAGCTTCGATGAACTGTCGACGGCCACGGTGGGTAGCCTGGCTGCATGGCCGACCAGGCCCAGTTCGCCGAACTCGCGATGCCGTTCATGTCGGCGCTGTACTCCGCAGCGCTGCGCATGACGCGCAACCCCTCCGACGCCGAGGATCTCGTGCAGGAGACGTACCTGCGCGCCTACCGCGGGTTCGGTGGCTTCAAGGAGGGCACGAACCTCAAGGCCTGGCTCTACAAGATCCTGACCAACACGTTCATCAACTCGTACCGGGCGAAGAAGCGCCGACCCGACGAGGTCGACCTCGACTCCAGCGAGGACTTCTTCCTCTACCGCCGCCTCGGCGGCCTCGAGTCGGTGGAAGCGAGTCGCACGCCGGAAGCCGAGGTGCTCGAGAGCATCCCCGACGAGATGGTGAAGGAGGCGCTCGAGGCCTTGCCCGAGCAGTTCCGGATGGCCGTGCTGCTCGCCGACGTGGAGGGCTTCTCCTACAAGGAGATCGCCGAGATCATGGATGTGCCCATCGGCACGGTCATGAGTCGGCTGCATCGCGGAAGAAAGCAGCTCCAGGAGCGGTTGTGGGAGTTCGGTCGCGAGCGCGGCCTGCTGCCGACGGTGCCGGCGTCCCCGCCAGGGCCGGCACCCGAGCCCGAAGCCGCCGGTCACGCTGGGGGATAGAGCACCACGATGGACTGCGACAAGGCGATCTACCGGGTCTACGGATACCTCGACGGCGAGCTCACCGTCTGGCGACGTTGGACGATCCGCCGTCACCTCGGCAAGTGCCCTCCGTGCGCGCAGGGCTTCGACTTCGAGGTGGAGCTGCGCCAGGTCATCTCGACGAAGTGCCGCGACGACGTCCCGCCCGAGCTCAAGCAGCGCATCGCCGAGGCGCTCGGCGTCCCTCTCCCTCCGGACACGACCTCGCTCGAGGACGGCGGTGCCGCGTCCGGCTCCGTGTAGCGCCGCGACACCGGCTGGGAACTAGGGTCGGGGCGTCCCGAACCGGAGACCAGCTGGCAAGAGAGGTTGTTCGTGAACTCGGTCCGTGCCCGTGTCGCCTACGTCGTGACCCTCTCCCTGGTCACGTTGGCCGGGTTGGCCGCGCCGGCCGCAGCCGCACCGGCCATCTCGGGTTCGGCCGTCCTCGCCGACGACCAGTTCAAGTGGTTCTACTGGATCGGCTTCGTGCTGGCGGCGAGCCTCGTGCTCTGGCTGCTCGCCACGCTGGTCGGCTACTACTTCCGAGTCATCCGCCCCAAGCACCGGGGGCGCGAGACCTCGTGACGCTGGGCCGCCGCCGGTGACGCACGTGCCCGCCGTCGCGGTGGCCGAAGCACCGTCGGCCGCACCGGTCCACGACCCCATCGACTGGGGCCTGGCCGAGAAGGTGGCGCGGCGCTTCAGCGGCCGTGAGCCGCTGGCGGCCAGCTACCTCGCCGGCTCGCTGCGCGACGACTTCGACTCGGTCACCGCCGAGGCCGAGGCGCTCGTGGCCGAGCACACCGGGCTGCGCTCGCCCGGTCCTGCGCGCGCCGAGGTCGTCGATCGTTCGGCGTGGGTGTCGGCCAACGTGTCGTCGATGCGCCGCCTGCTGGAGCCGCTCACCGCGCGCGTGGGCGAGCGCATGGCGTCGAGTCGGGTTGCGCCGATCGGCCGCCGGGTCGCCGGTACCGAGACCGGCGTGCTCCTCGGCTACCTCTCCCAGCGCGTGCTCGGGCAGTACGACCTGCTCGTCCTCGACGACGACGCCGCCGCCGACGCCGTCTACTACGTCGGCGGCAACGTGCTCGCGTTGGAGAAGCGCTTCGCGTTCCGTCCGCGCGACTTCCGGCTCTGGATCGCGATCCACGAGGTCACCCACCGCGCGCAGTTCACCGGCGTGCCGTGGATGAAGGGCTACTACCTCTCGCTGGTCGAAGGCGCGCTCTCGTCGATCGACCCCGACCCGCGCCGCCTCGTGCAGGCGCTCGCGCGCGCCGCCGACGAGTTCCGCAGCGGCCGCAACCCGCTCGACGACGGCGGTCTCGTCGCGCTCCTCGCCAGCGACGAGCAACGCGGCGCGCTCGCCAACGTGCAGGCGCTCATGTCGCTGCTCGAGGGGCACGGCAACGCGGTGATGAACCAGCTCGGCCGAGAGCACGTCGCCGGACAGGCCCGGATGGCGCGGGTGCTCCAGGCGCGGCGCCAGAGCACGGGCATGGCCGCGTTCCTGCAGAAGCTGGTCGGGTTGGAGTCGAAGATGCGCCAGTACGAGGTGGGCGAGGCGTTCGTCGCCGCGGTCGAGCGGGAGGCCGGTCCGCGGGGGATCGACGCCGCCTGGCGCGGCCCCGAGTACCTGCCCACCGTCGACGAGCTCTCCCGTCCGCTCGACTGGCTCGCGCGGGTCGCTGGAGCGTGACCTCGGCCACCGCCGCCGCGGTGGATCCCCTCGAACCCTGGCGCGCCCGTTTCGCGTCGGTGACGAGCGACCTCGCGGCGCCGGTGATCGTGGGGTGCTCGGGTGGCGCCGACTCGGTCGCGCTGCTCGCACTCGCGGTCGACGCCGGTCTCGGGCCCGTGGCGGTCCACGTCGACCACGGACTGCGGGACGGGAGCGCCGACGAAGCGGAGCGAGTGCGCGCGATCGCGACCACGTTGGGTGCGCAGTTCACGAGCGCGCGCGTGACCGTCGAACCCGGTCCCAACCTCGAAGCTCGCCGCGCACGACGCGCGCTACGCCGCGCTCGACACCGCGCGCATCGAGCACGGTGCCGACGTCGTGCTGGTGGGTCACACGGCCGACGACCAGGCCGAGACCGTGCTCCTCAACGTGTTGCGCGGCGCCGCCGCGTCCGGCCTGGCCGGCATGGCCCCACGTCACGGCTCGCTCGTGCGTCCGCTGCTCGAGCTGCGACGCGCCGACACGCAGCAGCTGTGCGAGGCGATCGGGCTCGTCGTCCTCGCCGACCCGATGAACGACGACCGCGCGTTCCGGCGCGTCGCGATCCGCCACGACGTGCTGCCGCTCCTCTCGTCACTCGCCGAGCGCGATCTCGTTCCCGTCCTGGCCCGGCAGGCCGCAATCCTCCGTTCAGACTCCGAGTACCTCGACGAGTTGGCCGCGCACGCATGGCCGGGCGACGACGGCCCGCGTGCGAAGACGCTCACCGCGCTGCCGGTACCGCTGGCCCGTCGGGCCGTGCGCAGGTGGGTGGGTGCGCCGCCGCCGTCGATCGCGGAGGTCGAGCGCGTGCTCGCGGTGGCGAACGGCGACACGCGCGCGGCCGAGCTCGCCGGTGGACGCGCGGTGCGGCGGTCGGCCGGACTGCTCGTCCTGACCGTCGGCTAGCTTCACCCACCGTGGACCTGAGCGCGATCGGCGGCATGGTCGTCGGTGAGGACGAGCTGCAGTCGCGCATCCGCGAGCTCGGCAAGGAGATCACCGCCGACTACGAGGGGCGTCCGCCGCTGCTCGTGGGGGTGCTCAAGGGCGCGTTCGTCTTCATGAGCGATCTGTCGCGCGCGATCGACCTGCCGGTCGAGTTCGACTTCATGGCGGTCTCGTCGTACGGCTCGGCGACGCGCTCGAGTGGCGTGGTGCGCATCCTCAAGGACCTCGACCTCGATCTCACCGATCGACACGTGCTCATCGTCGAGGACATCGTCGACTCGGGGCTCACGCTCGCCTACCTGCGCAAGAACCTCGCCGCGCGCGGTCCGGCGTCGATGGAGGTGTGCGCGCTGCTCGTGAAGGAAGGCCTGCAGCGCGTCGAGCTCGACCTGAAGTACGTGGGCTTCACCATCCCCCCGCAGTTCGTCGTCGGCTACGGGCTCGACGTGGGCGAGCGCTACCGGAATCTCCCGTACATCGCCGAGTACGCAGGCGCCGAGCCCGTCTGAACCGGCCGGAAATGGCCGTCCCGACGAGCAGGTAGATTGGTCCGGCTGCCGTCTTTCTCTCGGAGGGGCCGTGCCCAAGCAGCGTCGAAGCCTGATGATCGTGGTGGTCGTGGTCGCGGTCATCGCTGCCTTCTTCGGCTTCCGCGCCCTCACCAAGGGCGATGGGCCGAAGGAGATCTCGCTCGACCGCTACACGCGCGACGTCGCCGCCGGCAAGGTCGCCACCGCGACCGTGCACGACAAGGACCACACCGTCACCGGTGAGCTGAAGAACGGCACCGAGTACACGGTCAGCTTCCCGTCGCAGTACACCGCGCGCCTCACCGAGGACCTCGTCGACGCGGGCGTCGACAAGTTCGACACCGACCACCAGAGCCAGAGCGCCTGGCTGAGCCTCCTCTACGGGCTGCTGCCGTTCGTGCTCCTCGCGCTGGTGCTCATGTGGGTGCTCGGCCAGGTGCAGGGCGGCGGCGGTCGGGTCATGGGCTTCGGCAAGGCGCGCACCAAGACGCTCACCAAGGACCAGCCCAAGGTCACGTTCGCCGACGTCGCCGGTCTCGACGAAGCGGTGGAGGAGCTCGAGGAGATCAAGGAGTTCCTCGAGTCGCCGGCGCGCTTCCAGCAGATGGGTGCGAAGATCCCGAAGGGCGTGTTGCTCTACGGCCCGCCCGGCACGGGCAAGACCCTCCTGGCCAAGGCGGTCGCCGGTGAGGCCGGCGTGCCGTTCTTCTCGATCAGCGGCTCCGACTTCGTCGAGATGTTCGTCGGGGTGGGCGCGTCACGCGTGCGCGACCTCTTCGAGCAGGCGAAGGCGGCCGCGCCCGCGATCGTGTTCGTCGACGAGATCGACGCCGTCGGTCGTCACCGCGGCGCCGGACTCGGTGGCGGTCACGACGAACGCGAGCAGACGCTCAACCAGTTGCTCGTCGAGATGGACGGCTTCGACCAGACGCAGGGCGTGATCCTGCTCGCGTCGACCAACCGCCCCGACATCCTCGACCCCGCGCTCCTGCGGCCCGGTCGCTTCGACCGCCAGATCGTCGTCGACCGGCCCGACCTCGAGGGCCGCAAGGCGATCCTGGCGGTGCACGGGCGGGAGAAGCCGCTCGCCCCGGGCGTCGACCTCGACGTGATCGCCCGCCGCACTCCGGGGTTCACCGGCGCCGACCTCGCCAACCTCATGAACGAAGCGGCGCTGCTCTCGGCGCGCTTCCACCTCGAGCTGATCGGCCTGCCGCAGCTCGAGGAGGCGATCGACCGGGTGATGGCGGGCCCCGAGCGTCGGAGCCGCCTCATCTCCGAGCGCGAGAAGCGCGTCATCGCCTACCACGAGGGTGGCCACGCGCTCGTCGCGCACGCGCTGCCCAACACCGATCCGGTGCACAAGATCTCGATCATCCCTCGCGGCCGTGCCCTCGGCTACACGCTCACGCTCCCCACCGAGGACAAGTTCCTGGTGACCCGCAGCGAGCTGGTCGACGAGCTGGCGATGCTGCTCGGTGGGCGCACGGCCGAGGAGCTGATCTTCGCCGAACCCACCACCGGCGCGCAGAACGACATCGATCGGGCCACCACCATCGCCCGCCAGATGGTCACCGAGTTCGGCATGAGCGACTCGCTCGGTCCGATGCGCTTCGGTCACCCGCAGGGCGAGGTGTTCCTCGGCCGCGACTTCACCAGCACGCCCGACTACTCCGACGAGGTCGCGGCCACCATCGACGCCGAGGTGCGCATGCTCATCGACAGCGCGCACTCGGCCGCCCGCCAGGTGCTCGACGACAACCGCGACGTCCTCGACAACCTGGCGCGCGAGCTGATCCGCAACGAGACGCTCGATGCCGAGCGCGTCGAGGAGCTCTTCGCCGACGTCCGGATGTGGGACGCCGACACTCGACGGCGCGCAGCGCGCCAGCATGCGTCCCGACGGCTCGCCGCCCGCGCCGAGCCGCAACCCTGCGGCCGCGGCGACGCAGTCCGACTCCGCCCGCCGCCCCGGAGGCCACGCGTGACCGACGCCAGCCCGTTGCAGCCGGTTCCCGATCCCGAGCCGCAGGGTTCGCCGATCGACACCGAGCAGCATCGAGCGCGCGGTGCGCGAGATCCTCGAGGCGATCGGCGAAGACCCCGATCGCGACGGGCTCGTGCGCACGCCTGCCGCGCATCGCCCACATGTACGACGAGATCTTCGCGGGGATCCACGAGGATCCGTCCCACCATCTCACCGTCACCTTCGAGGCCGACCACGACGAGATGGTGATGGTGCGCGACATCGCGGTGACAAGCGTCTGTGAACACCACCTGGTTCCCTTCGCCGGGCGGGCCCACGTGGCCTACATCCCGGGCGACGACGGCCGCATCACCGGGCTGTCGAAGATCGCCCGCCTGGTCGACGGCTTCGCCAAGCGGCCGCAGGTGCAGGAGCGGCTCACCACCCAGATCGCCGATGCCTTGGTCGAGGTGCTGGATCCAGCCGGCGTGCTGGTGATGATCGAGGCCGAGCACTTCTGCATGTCGATGCGCGGCGTGAAGAAGCCGGGATCGCTCACCATCACGTCGGCGGTGCGAGGAATGTTCAAGAGCAACGCGGCCACCCGGGCCGAGGCCATGAGCCTGATCACCTACCCCGGGAACCGCCTGTAACCGGCGAAATCGCCTGAACCGGCGCGGAAGCGACGGTCCCGGCCGGGACGCGGCCCCGATATCCTGCCCGCAATGTTCGCCTGGTCGGAGGTCTGCGGGGAAGCCCCCGCCGTGATGGGCATCGTCAACGTCACGCCCGACTCGTTCTCCGACGGCGGACGGTTCCTCGACCCCGACGCCGCCGTCGCCCACGGCCTGGCATTGGTCGAGGCGGGCGCCGACCTGCTCGACGTGGGCGGCGAGTCCACCCGCCCCGGCGCCGCGCCGGTGGGCGAGGACGAAGAGCTGCGCCGGGTGTTGCCGGTCGTCGAGCGCCTCGCCGCCGAGGCGGGCGTGCCGGTGAGCATCGACACCAGCAAGGCCGCGGTGGCCGCCGCCGCGCTCGCCGCGGGCGCCACCGTCGTGAACGACGTCGCCGCGGGCGCGGCTCCCGAGATGTTCGACGTCGTGGCGACCGCCGGTGCCGGGCTCGTCGTGATGCACATGCAGGGCGAACCGCGCACCATGCAGCACGACCCGCACTACGACGACGTGGTCGTCGAGGTCGGCGACTTCCTGCTCGATCGCCTCGCCGCCGCGCGCGCCGCCGGTATCGCCACGGCCGCGTTGTGCGCCGACCCCGGGCTCGGGTTCGGCAAGACCGCGGCGCACAACGTCGAACTGCTGGCGCGGCTCGGTGAGATGGTCGCCCGGGTCGACGTGCCGGTGCTGGTCGGACCGTCGCGCAAGTCGTTCATCGCGCGCCTGCTCGGCGACGACCTCGTCGCGCGCGACGACGGCACGCTCGCCACCGCGGTCTGGGCCGTCGACCAGGGCGCGCGCATCGTCCGCGTCCACGATGCTGCCGCCGCGGCCGACGCACTGCGGTTGCTCGCGGTGATGGACACCATCGACGCGGAGGCCGTGGCGTGAAGGGACGATGGGCCCAGGGTCTCGAGCCGCGCGCGTTCTGCTGGATCATCAAGGACCGACTGGCGGCGTCGGAGCGTCCGGGCGGCTTCGCCCGCAACCATCGGAAGGTGCGCCGACAGGAGGAGCTGATCTGGCTCATCGGCCACGGCTTCACGCACATCCTGTCGATGCTCGACTCGCCCCACAACCTGCATGCCTACGACGAGGCGGGGATCCCCCACGCGCACGTGCCCATCGGTCGCCACGACGAGTGGCCCGACACGCTGCCGCGTCTCTACGCCACGCTCGGCTCCTGGCTCGCCAACCCCCAGGAGCGGGTGCTGATCCACCACGAGGAGTTCGGCGACCGCCTCCTCGGCGTCCTCGCCGGGTACCTGCTGTACGCAGGGCTCGTCACCGAGGGCCCGCACGCGACCGTCGTCATCGAGAAGATCACCGGACGCCAACTCGGCTCGGTGGCGCGCGAGATCGTCGCGGTCACCGTCGACGAGGGCATCGTCTCGCGGAGCTGACCATGGGAACCATCGTCATCAAGGGGCTGCGCGAGCTCGGCGTGCACGGCGTGTTGCCGGAGGAGCAGACGCGGCCGCAGCCCTTCGAGGTCGACGTCGAGCTCACCGTCGAGCTGAGCCGCGCGGGCGCCAGCGATTCGCTCGACGACACCGTCGACTACTCAGCGGTGGCGGAGGCCGTCAGCCGGGTGGTCACCTCGGAGCGGTACTACCTGCTCGAGCGGCTCGCCACGCGCATCGCCGAGGTGTGTCGGGTCGACGACCGCGTCACCGGCGTCGTGGTGACGGTGCGCAAGCTGCATCCGCCGGTGCGGGCGATGGTCGACCACGTCGCGGTCTGCATCGAGCAGTGACGGGCGCGCCCGCGTCGCGAACCGGCGCGCAACGCGCGTATCTCGGGATCGGATCGAACCTCGGCGAGCGTCTCGCCTACCTGCAGCTCGCGGTCGACCAGCTCGCCGCGGCCGACCGGGGTCACGGTGCTCGACGTGTCGCCGGTGTACGAGACCGCACCCGTGGGTGGTCCCGAGCAACCCGACTACCTGAACGCGGTCGTCGCCGTCGAGACCACCCTCAGTGCACACGAGCTGTTGCGGGTCGCCCAGGGCATCGAGGCCGAGGCCGACCGCGTGCGCACGGTGCGCTGGGGGCCACGCACGCTCGACGTCGACGTCCTCCTGGTGGGTGACGAGCACGTCGACGATCCCGATCTCGTGGTACCGCATCCGCGGATGACCGAGCGGGCGTTCGTCGTGGTACCGCTCGCCGATCTCGACCCCGCGTGGCGGTCGCGCATCCCGGCCGACGGTGACTCGGTGCGGGCGACCGGTCTAACATTGGTCCTGCCCGAGTAGACCGGCACCCGTACCGGGGCTGGAACGAAGCGGCGAGAGCAACTGGGATGTCCGTGACGCACGACAGTCGATGGAATCGATCATCGGGATCACTCGCGCTCGTGGGTCCCGGGCGTGCGGGGACGACGCTGGCCGTCGCGCTCGCGGCGCGGGGTTGGAGCCCGGTGGCCGTGGCCGGCCGACGGATCGACGCCCCGTCCACCGTGGCGGCCGCCGAACGCCTCGGTGCGCCCGCGGTCGACGTCAGCGACGCCGGTCGCGAGGCCGACCTCGTGCTCGTCGCCACGCCCGACGCCGCCATCGCCGACGCCGCGCTCGCGCTGGCCGCCGGGCTGCAACCCGGCGCCCTGGTCGTGCACCTCTCGGGTGCCTGTCCGCTCGAGGAGCTCGAGAAGCTGCAGGGGGAGCGCCCCGACGTGGAGATCGGCGCCCTCCATCCCCTCCAGTCGCTCCCGTCGGCCGACCTCGGCGTGGCCCGGCTCGCGGGCTCCTGGTGCGCGATCGACGGCCCGCCCGCCCTCGAACGCCTGGCGGTGTCGCTCGGCATGCGTCCGTTCCGCGTCGCCGCAGGTCAACGGGCCCGCTACCACGCGGCCGCGACCATCGCCTCCAACCACCTGGTGGCGTTGCTCGGCCAGGCGGCACGGGTCGCCGAAGCGGCGGGGATCCCGCCGGAGGCGCTGGTGCCGCTCGTGCGGGCGAGCGTCGACAACGTCGACGCGTTGGGCGCGCCCGATGCGCTCACCGGCCCGGTGGCACGCGGCGATGCCGACACGGTCGTGCGTCACCTCGAGACGCTGCCGCCCGACGAGCGCGCCGCGTACCGGGCACTGGCGGTCGAAGCCCTGCGACTCACTGGCCGCGACGACGCTGCGCTGCGCGCCATCCTCGATCATGACGCCCTCGACCGTGATGGTGCTCCGTGATCACGCTCACCACCATCGCCGACGTGCGCGCCGCCTGCGATGACGCGCGCGCCGCCGGTGCGCGCGTCGGGTTCGTGCCCACGATGGGCTTCTTCCACGAAGGGCACCGTTCGCTCATGCGTGCGGCGCGCGCGGCCAACGACCTCGTCGTCGTCAGCCTGTTCGTCAATCCCACGCAGTTCGGGCCCAACGAAGACCTCGGCGCGTACCCGCGCGATCCCGACGGCGACCGCGCGATCACGGAGGCCGAGGGCGTCGACGTGCTCTTCGCGCCCTCGATCGACGAGATGTATCCGGCGGGCGCACGCACCACCGTGCACGTCGACGGCCTCACCGAGCGTCTCTGTGGCGCGAGTCGCCCCGGTCACTTCGACGGTGTCACCACCGTCGTCGCCAAGCTGTTCTCGATCGTCGGGCCGTCGCGCGCCTACTTCGGCCGCAAGGACGCGCAGCAGCTCGCGGTGATCCGGCGCATGACCACCGACCTCGATCTGCCGGTCGAGGTGGTGGGATGTCCGCTCGTGCGCGAGACCGACGGCTTGGCGTTGTCGAGCCGCAACGTCTACCTCGACGCCGATGCCCGCCAAGCGGCCACGATGCTCTCCGGCGCGCTCTACATGGCGTCGGAAGCGATCGTCCGCGGGCAGCGCGACGCCGCTGCCGTCCGCCAATTGGTCGTCGACACGCTCGCGCACGCGCCGCAGGTTCGGGTCGACTACGTCGAGGTGGTCGACGCGGCCACGCTCGAGCCGATCGACCAGATCGCGCCCGACACGCTGGTTGCACTGGCCGCGTTCGTGGGCAAGGCTCGGCTGATCGACAACGTCACGATCACGTTCCCCGGCGGCGTCCCCACCCCCGACCTGGGCGTGCTCACCGCAGCGTCCGGCATGCAGGAGGCAGATCACTGATGCAACGGATCATGATGAAGTCGAAGATCCACCGCGCCACCATCACGGGTGCTGATCTCAACTACATCGGTTCGATCACCCTCGACACGCGGCTCATGGAGCTCGCCGACATCCGCGAGCACGAGCAGGTGCACGTGCTCGACATCGACAACGGCGCGCGCTTCGAGACCTACGTGATCCCCGGCGGTCCCGGCGACGTGATCCTGAATGGCGCGGCAGCCCGCCTCGTGCACCCGGGCGACAAGGTGATCGTGATCACCTACGCCCAGTACGACGAGGCCGAGCTCGCCAACCACGAGCCGCGCGTCGTGCACGTCGACGAACACAACCAGCCGACGATGCAGTCCCTCCGCGAGGTCGCGCCGTAACTCGGCGCACGCACCTCGAGTTGTCGCTCTCCATGGCCGAACCCATCTCCGATCTGCTGGTGCTCGGCAGTGGTGTCGCCGGGCTCTCGGCCGCGGTGCGCGCGCGTCGTGAGGGCATGTCCGTGACCGTGCTCACCAAGGGCGAGCTCGACTGGTCGGCCACGCGCTACGCGCAGGGAGGCGTGGCCGCGGCCCTGGACCCCGACGACGACTCTCCGGAGCTGCACGGCACCGACACGCTGGTCGCGGGGGCGGGCCTCTGCGACATCGACGCGGTGCGCGTGCTCGCGAGCGAAGGCCCCACGCGCGTGCGGGAGCTCGTCGCGCTCGGCGCGCACTTCGACCAGGCGGACGGGCGCGACGACTTCGCCAAGACGCGAGAGGGTGGTCACTCGGTCGCCCGCGTCGTCCACGCAGGTGGTGACGCCACCGGCGCCGAGGTCGAACGGGCGCTGGTCGCCGCAGTGCAGGGATCGGGCGCCCAGATCCGCGTGGGTTGGCTGGCCTCCGAGCTCCTGGTGGAGCACGGGCGGGTCTCGGGCGTCCACGCGATCTCGCCCGACGGTCCCGCCACCGTGCGGGCCCGGCACGTGCTCGTCGCGACCGGCGGTGCCGGACAGTGCTTCGCGGTCACCACCAACCCCACGCTCTCGACCGGCGACGGCATCGCCATGGCCATGCGCGCCGGCGCCGCGGCCGCCGACCTGGAGTTCATGCAATTCCACCCGACCGCGTTGCACCACCCCTCCATGCCGCGTCCGCTCCTGTCAGAGGCGCTGCGGGGCGAAGGTGCGATCCTGCGCGACGAGCGCGGCGTGGCCTTCATGGCCGACGAGCACCCGTTGGGCGACCTCGCGCCACGCGACGTCGTCGCCAAGGCCATCAGTCGTCGGCTCATCGCACGCGACCTCGACCACCTCTGGCTCGACGCCACCGCGATCGACGACTTCCCGGACCGGTTTCCGACCATCTGGTCGGCGTGCCAGGCCGTGGGGCTCGACCCGACGCGCGACTGGTTGCCGGTCGCGCCCGCCGCCCACTACCTCTCGGGCGGCGTCTGCACCGATCTCGACGGGGCCTCGACGCTCCGGGGGCTCTGGGCATGCGGCGAGGCCGCGTGTACCGGCGTGCACGGCGCCAACCGCCTGGCGTCGAACTCGCTGCTCGAGGGGTTGGTGTTCTCGGCTCGCGCCGTCGAGGCCATCCGCGACGGGCGCGACGGGCCCGAGCGCACCGGTGTCCTCCGAGGCGTCGTCGTCCCCGAGCCCGTGGACGGTCCGGTGCCGGTGCACCTCGACACGGGGCCGTCGATCCGCGAGCAGCTGCAGCGGGTGATGACGCGCGGCGCCGGCGTCGTGCGCAGCGCCGACAGCCTCGAGCGCGCCGCGGCGCGCCTCGCGACGATGACCGCCACCGACATCGAATCCGCGAACCTCCTCACCGTGAGCATCGCACTCGTGCGCGCCGCGACCGCACGACGAGAGTCTCGCGGTACGCACACCCGTGCCGACTTCCCCGAACCGTCGAGCGAGCTCCTCGGCCACCTCGTGTTCGCCGAGGGCTCGGCACCGGGCTTCGTCCCGCTGGCCGCGAGCGAGCCGGTATGAGCGAGTTCGACGCGCCGGTGCACATCGTGCGGGCACTGGTCGCGAGCGCGCTGGCGGAGGACATCGGTCCACTCGGCGACCTCACCGCCGCGCTGGTTTCGGCGGATGCCCGTGCCGCGGTCGACGTCGTGGCACGCGCCGAAGGTGTGCTCGCCGGCACCGCGTGCGCGACCGAGGTGTTCGCGCAGGTGGATCCCACGGTGCGCGTGCAGTGGCTGCTCGACGACGGCGACACGCTCGCCGCAGGTACGAAGGTCGGCGAGGTGTCGGGACCGCTCCGGTCGGTGCTCGCCGGCGAACGCAGCGCGCTCAACTTCCTGTGTCACCTCTCCGGCGTCGCCTCGCTCACTCGGCGCTTCGTCGAGTCGGCGGGGCCCACGGCCCGCATCTGGGACACCCGCAAGACCCTGCCGGGCCTGCGCGCGGTGGAGAAGGCCGCGGTGCGTGCGGGTGGCGGCGTGAACCACCGCGGATCGCTCTCCGAGTTCATCCTGGTGAAGGACAACCATCTCGCCGGGCTCGGCATCACCGAGGCGGTCCGCCGTGCGCACGCGCGCTGGCCCGGTCGCACGGTCGAGGTGGAGTGCGACCGCGCCGAACAGGTGCAGGAGGCGATCGCGGCCGGGGCCACCATGGTGTTGCTCGACAACATGACGCCTGGCCTCGTGCGCGCCTGCGTGTCGCTGGCGCGCACCACCGCGCCCGCCGGCTTCCTGGTGGAGGTCTCCGGCGGCGTGACCCTCGACACTGTGCGCGCCTACGCCGACGCGGGAGCCGACCTGATCTCCACCAGCGTGATCACGCAGTCGGCGCCGGCGCTCGACCTCGCGTTCGATCTGCGTCCGGAGGAGCACTGACATGTTGTTGGCGATCGACTGCGGCAACACCCAGACCGTCATCGGTCTGTTCAACGACCACGAGCTCGTCGACCACTGGCGGATCGCCACCGCGTCCGACCGCACGTCCGACGAGCTCGCGCTCATGTTCCAGCAGTTCCTCGGCTTCCATGGGTTCTCGTTCGACGCGCAGGTGTCGGGCGTCGCCATCGCGTCGGGGGTGCCGCGGGTCACCGCCGCGCTGCGCGAGATGACGGAGCGCTACTTCGGCTACGAGGCGTTGGTCGTCGAGCCCGGCGTGCGCACGGGAATGCCGATCCTCTACGACGAACCCAAGAACGTCGGCGCCGACCGCATCGCCAACGCGGTCGGCGCGTACGACCTCTTCGGCGGACCGACGATCGTCGTCGACTTCGGTACCGCCAACACCGTCGACGCGGTGAGCGCGAAGGGCGAGTACCTGGGCGGCGCCATCTTCCCCGGTATCGAGATCTCGCTCGACGCGCTGTTCGAGCGCGCTGCCGCGCTGCGCAGCGTCGAGCTGGTCGCGCCGAAGAACGTGATCGGGAAGTCCACGATCGAAGCGATCCAGTCGGGGGCGGTCTACGGCTACAGCGGCCAAGTCGACGCGATCGTGCGCCGCTTCGAGTCGGAGCTCGGGCCCTCGACGGTCGTCGCGACCGGTGGCCAGGCCGAGCTGATCATGCCGCACTCCGAGACGATCCAGCACTTCGAGCCCTGGCTCACCCTCCAGGGCCTGCGCATCATCTACGAACGCAACAGCTAGCGTCAGCGGTCGCCCTCGACGGCGAAGGTGTTGCCGTCGGGATCCTTGAACCAGGCGATCCGGCCGCCGCCCGCGCGCGGCGAGATCCCCTTGTCGTCGGTCCCGTAGTCGAAGCCGCGGTCGAGCACGCCTTCGTAGTGCTCGAACCCGACGCCCTTCGCGCTGAGCGCATCGACCATCTGCTCGACGTCGTCGACGTACCACGTCGCCATGGTCGCGGTCGCGCGCGACCGGCGTGATCGGGCGACGGGTAGACCATCAGCCCGACGGCGCCGCCGGTCTCGTAGATCTTGCTCCCGTCGGCCCCGGTCTTGGCGGCGACGAGACCGAGCCTCCCCTCGTAGAAGTCGCGGGCCCGCTCCATGTCGGAGACGGCGATGGAGGCGTTCATGGGGTGGTCACCCAGTTGCATGGCTGCTCCTCGGTCGGGTGCACTCTGGTGTTCCCCCGTTCATGGTGCGTCCAAAAGGAGCACGCGATGCCCACCTACCTGGCGATGTTCAAGTACTCCGGCGACGCCATGGCCGCCATGATCGAGAGCCCGGCCGAACGCGAGCCGGCGGTGCGGGCCGTGCTCGAGAGCATCGGTGGTCGACTCGAGTCGATGTACTGGATGTTCGGGCCCCACGACGGGATCGCGATCGTCCACGCGCCCGACTCGATCACGATGGCGGGCGTGAGCGCCGCGGTGAGCAGCACCGGCGCCATCCAGTCCGAGGTCCACGAGCTCTTCTCCACCGAGGACGTGCACCGGATCCTCGACACCGCGCGCCAGGCGCGCGCGCACTTCGCGACACCCGGTGACGCCCCGTAGGGGCGTGTGCAAGAGTCTGCCCATGCCCGACACCGTCTTCCTCCAGGACCGCATCGAGGTGACCCGGCCGATCCCGGCCGCGCCGTCCGCCATCTTCGACATCATCCGCAGCCCCGCGGGCCACGTCGCCATCGACGCCTCCGGAATGTTGCAGGACTTCACCGGCGTGCCGGCGGAGAAGGTCGGCGACACGTTCGTGATCCACATGGACCGGGAGTCGCTCAACGACTTCCCGCTCGGCAAGTACGACGTGACCGTCCACATCATCACCTTCGAGCGCGACCGAGAGATCGCCTGGAACCTCGGTCCCGACATCCCGGTCGACCACTTCTACGGGTACCGCCTGGCGCCCGGGGACGACGATGTCACCGAGGTCACCGCGTACTACGACTGGTCCAAGGTCGACGGCGACTTCAAGGATCGCTTTCCGATCGTGCCCGAGTCGGCGTTGCGCGCCACACTCGGCATCCTCGAGCGGACGGTGCGCGGGCGAGGCTCCGTCGATGGCTGACCAGGTCAACGTGTCGTTCCTGGTGGCCGGCGAGCCCGCCACCAACGTCGCGGCGTGGCGCGCCAGCCCGCCACCGTTCCTCGAGGACTACAAGCGCGTCGACGAGTCGTACGAGTCGCTCGTGTACGAGTCCAACGTCACCACCACGTTCACCAAGTTGGCGACGTTCGGCATGGGCAAGACCCTCTACCGGATGGCATTCACGTTCCGATCGGACGCGGCAAACCCGGCCGTCACGCGCGTCACCGCGCTGGGGCAGGCGCCCGAGGACACGGTGAACGCGATGGGCGCGTGGGCCGCGGCCAACGTGCCGACCTAGCCGCTACAGGTCGGCGAGGATCTCCGCCTTCTTGGTCTCGAACTCCTCGTCGCTGACAAGGCCGGCGTCCTTGAGCTGGCTCAGCTTCTTGAGCCGCTCGGCCGGATCGTTGGCGGCCACCTTCGCGGCGGCCTCGGCGTCGGCCTCGGCCTTGTCGGCGAGGTACTGGCGCCCCGCCGCGTCGGCGGTGCCCGCGTACGTGTTCTGGATGCCCTGCATGGCGACCGCCATGTCGCCACCCGACGCGGCGATCGAACCCTTCGAGCGCGTCCCACTGCACCGCGACGGCCATCGGGTCGTCGGCCATGACCTTGACCGGGACCTCCATCCCCATCGACAACGGAGCCTTCATCCGCGCCGAGGGGAACGTGTAGTCGACGAGGTACGGGTCGCCGCCCTCGGGCGGGAACACGTCGAGCTGGATGCCCATCGAGAAGGTGTCGACCTGCATCGGGAAGCCCTTCACCACGGCCTTGGTGGGGACGCCGTGCTTGAGGATGTCGCCCTGGCCCTGGTCGTCGGTGAGCTTGGCGATGTCCTTGAAGGAGCTGCGCATCGACGGCATGCCGCCGTGGTAGTCGCCGAGCTCCTTGGCCCCCTTGACCGCCTTGAAGCCATCTTTGAAGACGCCCATTGTCCGCGCTCCTACCAGCTCTGCAGGACTGCCGACGTCGGCATGTCCGGGTCGTACTTCACCGTGCACGGCTTGCCCTCGGCGAGTCCTTCGAGCTGGAACGGCAGGAGGCTCTGGTCGATCGTGGTCTCGATCGGGTCGGCGCCCTCGGGCCGGTAGGTCACCGCGATGGCGTGCATGGTGGCGCCGCTCACGTCGGGAGTGCCCGTGGCGGTGATGGTGTGGATCACGCCCGGCGCCTCGAGGCCCGACTGCGCCAGCTTGTTGACCTTCGCCGAGTAGGCGGCCATCGCCGCCATGTCCTGGCCACCCATGCCCGGCATGTCGGCGCCGAGGGGCACGCCGGCCTGCTGCTGCATCGCGGTGGCTTGCGCCATGGCGTCGGCCGCGCTCTGTCTGCGCGTTCTTGGCCTTGTCGAAGAGTCCCATCGCACTGCCTCCTGCTCGGGGAAGAAGCCGCAAAAGGTAGGCCGGTTTCTCGGACGTACTTCGAATCAATCGCCGACGGACGTCACCGTTCGCGGTGCACCAACCCGTCGACGAGTCGTCCGAGCGTGCGGGACACGTCGGGATCGAGGCCGTCGGCACCATCGAGCGCGTCGCGCGCCTTCACGGCATGGTCCCGGGCCACGCTGAGCGCCAACTCGACCGCGGTCGATCCGGTCGCGAGCGGACCGAGCGCGAGCGTGCGGGCGGCGTCGAGCTGCTCGGGGTCGAGCGGACCGCCCAGGAGCTCGCGCAGCTCCGTCGACTCGCGCAGCACGTAGATGACCGGCAGCGTGTAGATGCCCTCGAGCAGATCCTGACCCGCGTGCTTGCCGAGCGCGTCGTCGGTCGACGAGAGGTCGAGCACGTCGTCGACGATCTGGAAGCACATGCCGAGATGACGGCCGAAGCGGGTGAGCGCGTCGAGGGTGGCGTCACCGACGCCCGACACCATCCCGCCGATGCGGCACGCCGTCGCGAACAGCGCGGCCGTCTTGCCCTCGATCGCGGAGGAGTAGTCCTCCTCGGAGCGGTCGACGTCGAAGAGGTGCTGGAGCTCGAGCACTTGCCCTCGGCAGAGCTCACCGATGGTGGCGGCGAGCAGCGACGCGACGTCGGCGCCGAGCGACGCAGCCAACGACGACGCCCGGGCGAGGAGGAAGTCGCCGGCGAGGATGGCGACGATGTTGCTCCAGCGCGCGTTGACGCTGGGGACGCCGCGGCGGGTCTCGGCCTCGTCGATCACGTCGTCGTGGTACAGCGACCCGAGGTGCACGAGCTCGCAGGCGACCGAGCCGGTGAGCGCGGCGTCGGTGGCGGGCGATTCGGCACCCGCTCGGTCGCCGCAGGCGTAGGCGGCGACGATGGTCAGGGTGGGGCGGAGCCGCTTGCCCCCGGCGCTGATCAGATGGGTCGCCACCTCGGCGAGGAACGGATCGGGCGTTTGCACCGATTCCCGCAGCGCGGCGTCGACCCGCACGAGGTCGTCCGGCAGAGCGGGCAGGTCACGGGCCAATTCCGCGGGTCCGGGCGGCCGTAGCGGTTCTCCCGGCCCCGTCATGCGCCCACGCTAGGCAGCAGTGGGAACAATCTCCAAGCTGGCGGCGGTTGCACCCTCACGGCCCGCATCCTCCGTGCCGATGACCTCGGCAGACCTGAGCAGAGGCGTGGAGGCGGCGCGGATGCGCGGGAGGGCCCCGAGCGACGCCGATTACACTGAAAACCACGTTCCTCCGAACGAGGAACAATGCAACGAGAGGCGGATCCCCACCGTGTTCGAACGCTTCACCGATCGAGCCCGCCGAGTGGTGGTGCTGGCGCAGGAAGAGGCGCGCCTGCTCAACCACAATTACATCGGGACCGAGCACATCCTGCTCGGACTGATCCACGAAGGTGAGGGCGTCGCCGCCAAGGCGCTCGAGTCGCTCGGCATCTCGCTCGAAGCAGTGCGCGCACAAGTCGAGGAGATCATCGGTCACGGAGGCACCGCGCCCTCGGGCCACATCCCCTTCACCCCCCGCGCCAAGAAGGTCCTCGAGCTCTCGCTGCGTGAGGCGCTGCAGCTCGGACACAACTACATCGGCACCGAGCACATCCTCCTCGGGCTCATCCGCGAAGGCGAGGGTGTCGCCGCGCAGGTGCTCGTGAAGTTGGGCGCCGATCTTTCGCGCGTCCGCCAGCAGGTCATCCAGCTCCTCTCCGGCTACGCGGGTGCCAAGGAAGGCGCGCCCCAGGGCGGCGGCGCCGCCACCGAGACCGCGCAGGGCGGCTCGCTCGTGCTCGACCAGTTCGGTCGGAACCTCACCCAACTCGCGCGCGACAAGAAGCTCGACCCGGTGATCGGGCGCGAGAAGGAGATCGAGCGCGTGATGCAGGTGCTGTCGCGCCGCACCAAGAACAACCCGGTGCTGATCGGCGAGCCCGGCGTCGGCAAGACCGCCATCGTCGAAGGCCTGGCCACCGACATCGTCGGTGGCGACGTGCCCGAGACGCTCGTCGGCAAGCAGCTCTACACCCTCGACCTCGGCGCGCTGGTGGCGGGCTCCCGCTACCGCGGCGACTTCGAGGAGCGCCTCAAGAAGGTGCTGAAGGAGATCCGCACGCGTGGCGACATCATCCTGTTCATCGACGAGCTGCACACGCTCGTCGGCGCGGGTGCCGCCGAGGGCGCGATCGACGCCGCCAGCATCCTCAAGCCGATGCTCGCCCGCGGTGAGCTGCAGACCATCGGCGCCACCACGCTCGACGAGTACCGCAAGCACCTCGAGAAGGACGCCGCGCTCGAGCGCCGGTTCCAGCCCATCAAGGTCGAGGAGCCGACGGTCGCGCACACGATCGAGATCCTCAAGGGCCTGCGCGATCGCTACGAGCAGCACCACCGCGTGACCATCACCGACCAGGCGCTGGTCGCGGCGGCGAACCTCGCCGACCGCTACATCTCCGACCGTCACCTGCCCGACAAGGCGATCGACCTCATCGACGAAGCGGGCTCGCGGCTGCGCATCCGTCGCATGCAGGCACCGCCCGACTACCGCGAGCTGGAAGACCAGATCGCGACCACGCGCAAGGAGAAGGAATCGGCCATCGAGGCGCAGCAGTTCGAGCGCGCCGCGAAGCTGCGCGACGACGAGAAGGCGCTCCTCGAACAGCGGGAGGCCAAGGAGACCGAGTGGCGCGCCGAGGGCGTCGACCTGTTCAACGAGGTCACCGAGGAGTCGATCGCCGAGGTGCTCGCGCTGTGGACCGGCATCCCGGTCTACAAGCTCACCGAGGAGGAGACCGCCAAGCTGCTCCGCATGGAGGACGAGCTGCACAAGCGGATCGTCGGCCAGGAGCCCGCGATCAAGGCGGTGTCGCAGTCGATCCGACGCACCCGTGCCGGCCTCAAGGACCCGAAGCGTCCGTCGGGCTCGTTCATCTTCCTCGGCCCCTCCGGCGTCGGGAAGACCGAGACCGCCAAGACGCTCGCCGAGTTCCTCTTCGGTGACGAGACCGCGCTGATCCAGCTCGACATGTCGGAGTACATGGAGAAGCACACGGTGTCGCGCCTGGTGGGTTCGCCCCCCGGCTACGTCGGCTACGACGAAGGCGGTCAGCTCACCGAGGCCGTGCGCCGCAAGCCGTTCTCCGTCGTGCTCTTCGACGAGATCGAGAAGGCGCACCCCGACGTGTTCAACACGCTCCTCCAGATCCTGGAGGATGGTCGTCTCACCGACGCCCAGGGGCGCACGGTCGACTTCAAGAACACCGTGATCATCATGACCTCCAACCTCGGCACCGCCGACCTCCGCAAGGCTGCGGTCGGGTTCGGCAAGGTCGACGAGGCAGTGACCTACGAGAAGATGAAGGAGAAGGTGCACGAGGACCTGAAGCGCAGCTTCCGGCCCGAGTTCCTGAACCGCATCGACGAGATCATCGTCTTCAACGAGCTGACCAAGGAAGAGGTCACCGAGATCGTCGACCTGCTGATCAAGCGGGTCATGGATCAGCTGGAGAGCCAGGGCCTCGGCCTCGAGCTCACCACCGACGCGAAGCTGCTCCTCGCGACGAAGGGGTACGACCCTGCACTGGGCGCCCGGCCGCTGCGCCGTGCCATCCAGCGCATGATCGAGGACCCGCTCTCGGAGAAGATCCTGTGGAAGGAGTTCCACGCCGGCGAGACGATCATGGTCGACGCGCTCGACGACGAGATCGTCTTCCGGGCCGTCGAGGGCATCGAACCTCCGCCGGTCGAACTCGCGGGCTCCGGCTCCACGGAGTAGGGCTCGATCTCCTCGTTCACCACGGCCACGCACCGCTCGAGGACCAGCCGGATTCGGCTGGTCCTCGTCGCGTTGGCGGTCATGCTGCTGGCGGCGGCGTGCAAGGTCGACACCACCGTCACCGTCACCGTGCACGACGACGGCAGTGGTGTCGTCAGCGTCACCGCAGTCCTCGACCCCGACGCGGTGAAGGCGGCGGAATCGGGAGGCGGCAAGCTCGAGGACCGCGTCCGGCTCGGCGATCTCGCCCAGGCGGGCTGGACGCTGCAGCCCTGGGCACGTGCCGCCGACGGTTCGGCGCAGCTCACGTTCTCCAAGCCGTTCAGCTCGCCGGAGCAGGCGACCGCGATCGTCAAGGAGCTCAACGGCACCGTCGGCCCACTGCGCGACGTCACCGTGACGCGCGAGTCGGGCTCGTTCTCCACGAGCTACGCGACGAAGGGCACGCTCGACCTGAAGGACCTCCAGACCGGGCTCACCACCGACAAGGACGTCGTGGGGACGCTGCTGGTGCAGGCGGTCGACGCCGGCGCGGTCGACCAGTCGTTGCTCGCCGACCTGCGCGACTCGTTCGGACTCACGGTGAAGGTCGAGCAGCCGGGCGGCACGACCGTCGTGAAGGGCGTGCCGGGCCAGACGACGCCCGTCGAGGCGTCGACCTCGGTGCTCGACACCACGCGGGTGATCCTGGTGACGGTCGCGGTCGTGCTCGTCGTCCTGGCGGTGGTGGTCCTGCTGTGGCCGGGACGCCGCCGACGCCGTCGCGCTAACCGGCGACGTGACCCTCGTCCAAGTGACGGGCCAGCCACTCCGGGAACGACATCAGCGAGTCGAGCACCGTCGTCGCGCCCGCGGCGCGCAGCTCCGCCGCCGGGTGCGGGCCGGTCGTGACCGCGACCATGTGCGCGTCGGCGCGCGTCGCGGCGCGCACGTCGTTGGGCGTGTCACCCACGTAGACCGACGCGCCCTCGTCGAGGAGCGTGTCGCCCTTGGCGTCGGCGTAACGCCACCCGAACACCGCGTCGACGTCGAGCCCGACGTGGTCGAGACAACGGTGCGCGTTGGGTTCGTACTTCGCGGTCACGACGACGGCGCGACCGCCGAGCTCGCGCACCGCGGCCACCGACGCGTGTGCGCCCGGCAAGAGGTGGGTGCCGGGCACCCCGTGGACCGCGTAGAGCTCGCGGAACCGGTCGGACCACGTCGTCGCGAGCTCGGGCTCGAAGCGCTCCCGGAACTCGAGGTCGAGGTTGCGCCGCAGGAGTGCGTCGAGCATCTCGTCGGTGGCGACCGGTGCACCGGTCTCGGCCTCGAGCTCGACCAGCGTGGCCATGATCCCCGGCCGCGAGTCGACCAGCGTCATGTCGAGGTCGAACCCCACCACCAGCACGCCGGGAGGGTACCGGCCGGCTTCGCTGTCACACCCCGGGCGTACGGTCCGCCGATGCCAACCAAGACGAAGACGGCCAAGACGGTCCATCGCTGTTCCGAGTGCGGGTGCGAGACGCCCCGGTGGCTGGGGCGCTGCCCCGACTGCGACGCCTGGGGCACGCTCGGCGAGGCCACGCCGACGATGGAGCCGATTGGCAGCCGGGTGGCGCGGGTGGCGGTCGACGGCCCGTTGCCCATCGGCGAGGTCGACGCCCGCGCGGCCGCGCCGATGCCCACCGGGGTGGCGGAGCTCGACCGGGTGCTCCACGGCGGGCTCGTCGCCGGGTCGGTCACCCTGCTCGCGGGCGAGCCGGGGATGGGAAAGAGCACGTTGCTGTTGCAGGCGCTCGGGCGCCTCGCCGCCGGCGGCACGAGCTGCCTGCTCGTCACCGCCGAGGAGTCGTGCGCGCAGGTGAAGCTCCGGGCCGAGCGGGTGGGCGCGTTGCACTCGGGTCTGCTGGTCGTGGCGGAGACCTCGCTGCCCCACGTGCTCGCCCACGCCGCTCACACCGCGCCCCAGGTGCTCGCGGTCGACTCCATCCAGACCGTGGTCGACCCCGATCTCCCGGGCGCGCCGGGTTCGGTCACGCAGGTGCGCGACGGCGCGTACCGGCTCGTGCAACACGCCAAGGAACACGATCGTGCCACGGTGTTGGTCGGACACGTCACCAAGGAAGGAACGCTCGCGGGTCCGCGTGTGCTCGAGCACGTGGTCGACACCGTGCTCTCCTTCGACGGCGATCGTGGCCACTCGCTCCGCGCGCTGCACGCGCTGAAGCACCGCTTCGGAGGCACCGACGAAGTCGGGTTGTTCGAGATGACCGAGCACGGTCTGGCCGACGTGCCCGACGCGTCGGCGCGATTCCTGACCGATCGACGTCCCGGAGTGCCGGGCTCGGCGGTGGCCGCAGTGCTCGAAGGCGCGCGACCGATCTTGGTGGAGGTGCAGGCGCTGGTGATGCGCACTGCGGCACCCATGCCGCGTCGCGCCGCCGCGGGCATGGAGTCGGGTCGCCTGGCGATGCTGCTCGCGGTGCTCGAGCGTCACGCCGGGGTCGCATCCACCGGCGCCGACGTCTACGCCAGCGTCGCGGGCGGCTTGCGCGTGACCGAGCGCGGGCTCGATCTCGCGCTCGCGCTGGCGGTGGCCGGGGCGCAGCTCGCACAGGTCACCACGCGTGACACGGTGGCGATCGGCGAGCTGGGGCTCGGCGGGGAGGTGCGCTCGGTCCCACAGCTCGAGCGCAGGCTGGCCGAGGCCGCGCGGCTCGGCTTCCGACGCGCGGTCGTCCCCACTGGGGTGCGCCCGGCCGGTCGGGTCGAGGGTCTGGAGCTGGTCGAGGTGAGCAGCCTGCGCGATGCGGTGGGGGAGGCCCTCATCCCGGCGGGCTGAGCACCAGCTGGTTCAGGGAAGGCCTGCGGTATCTTTGGGTCACTCGCCGGCAGCCAGAGAGAGAGTCCGCCGTGCCCGCCCAAGCGCGATCAGAAGCCATGATGGTCGCCCTGCGGCTGGTGGCGCCCGGGACCCAGTTGCGTGAGGGTCTCGATCGCATCCTGCAGGCCCGCATGGGCGCGCTGATCGTCGTGGGCGACGGGCCCGAGGTGCTCTCGGTCTGCTCGGGCGGCTTCCTGCTCGACGCCGAATTCACGCCGCAGCGCCTCTCGGAGCTGGCCAAGATGGACGGCGCCATCATCCTGGCCTCCGACACGTCGCGCGTCGCGCGTGCCAACGTGCACCTCGTCCCCGATCCCAACGTGCCCACGTCGGAGACCGGCACCCGCCACCGCACCGCCGAGCGCGTCGGCCGTCAGCTCGACGTGCCCGTGATCACCGCGTCCGAGGACATGTCGCTGGTCGCGATCCACCGACGGGGTGAGAAGCACACCCTCGAGCCGATCCCGCGCGTGCTCGCCCGCGCCGACCAGGCGCTGCAGATCCTGGGCCGCTACAAGGCGCGCCTCGACGCGGTGAGCGGGTCGTTGTCGGCACTCGAGGTGGAAGACCTCGTGACCGTCCGCGACGTCGCCACCGTGTTGCAGCGCGCCGAGATGGTCCGCCGGATCGCCGAGGAGATCGAGGGGTACGTCATCGAGCTCGGTGCCGACGGCCGGCTCGTGATGCTGCAGCTCGAAGAGCTCGTCGGCGGCGTCGAGGAGGATCGTCGGCTGGTGGCGAAGGACTACTACCAGTCGTCCGACGACCTCGAGCTGGTCGGCGTGATGCATCTCCTCGCCCAGCTCGAGGACGAAGAGCTCCTCGACCTCAACCTCGTGGGTGGGGTGCTGCACCTCGATCCCAGCATCGGCATCGACGGCGCCTTGCAGCCGCGCGGCTTCCGCCTGCTGCACAAGATCCCGCGCCTTCCCGAGTTGGTGTCCGATCACGTCGTCGACCGCTTCTCGAACCTGCAGAAGATCATGCGCGCCGGACTCGCCGACCTCACCGAGGTCGAGGGTGTCGGCGAGGTGCGGGCGAAGGCGATCAAGGAAGGCCTGTCCCGGCTCGCCGAGACCTCGATCCTGGAGCGGTACGTCTAGTGGCCGAATTGCAGACCGGAACGCACGAGGTCGACGTCGAGCACATCACGCTGAAGGGTCCCGACGGCGCGGCCGTCGACGCCATCCATGCCCGGCCCGACGGCATGCCCTTGAGCGGACTGGTCGTGCACCCCGACATCATGGGCGTGCGCCCCTTGTTCGACGACCTGTGCCGTCGTCTCGCCACCCACGGGTTCGCGGTGTGCGCACCCGAGCCGTTCGTGCGCGCGCCGATCGAGGTGCGCGGCGACAGCGACCCGACCACACGCATGGGCTACGTGAAGGAGCTCGACGACGAGCTGCAGCTCGCCGATCTGGAGGCCGCGGCCGACTACCTCGTGGTGCACGACGACGTGCGCGAGGTCGCGGTCCTCGGGTTCTGCATGGGCGGGATGCAGGTGCTGAAGGCGGCCGCGAGCTGGGCGTTTCGACCGCGCGGTCGCGTTCTACGGGATGATCCGCCCGCCCGGCGACTGGGTCGGTCCGAAGACCCGTCTCCCGCTCGACACCATCGCCGACGTCTGCCCGACGCTCGCCATCTTCGGCGGCAACGACCCGTACACGCCGGCATCCGACATCGAGGCGCTGCGCGCCGCGTGGGCCGACCGGCCCGACTGCGAGATCGTGGTGTACCCCGACGCCGAGCACGGGTTCGTGCACGCACCCGAACGCCCCGCCCACCGGGCCGACGACGCCGCCGACGCGTGGCGCCGGGTGCTCGCGTTCCTGAACCCCGACTGAAACCGGCTCTTCACCGTCGCTCGCCTCCGCTCGCTCCGTCCCAGCGAGCGAGACGGGCGGAGCCCGCTCTCGCTCGGGAGTGGCGATTCGGTCGAGGCGCGCCTAGAGGGTCGCGCGCTCGGTCAGTGACTGGCGGTCGAGGATGCGGTAGCGGTTGCGACCTTCGACCTCGATCCACCCGAGGCGGGTGAAGAGCGACAGCGCTTTGTTCACCCGCTCGCGGCTCGCACCGACGAGCCCGGCGAGATCCTCTTGCGTCATCGGCAGACGGAACTGGTCGGCGTC
Organism: uncultured Actinomycetes bacterium; assembly: GCA_963835985.1. Lineage (GTDB taxonomy): Bacteria > Actinomycetota > Acidimicrobiia > IMCC26256 > DASPTH01 > DASUAS01. The sequence goes on from CAWIHV010000007.1 coordinate 274,596, forward strand.
GCCCGCGATCTCGAGGAGGCGCTTCGCAGTGCGCGCGGGGACGTCGAGGAACACCGCGTCGGCGAGCGACTCGTCGGTGTTCCGCAGGCGGCGGGCGAGGAGGCGCACGATCACCCAGAGGATCGTCGGGTGCGCATCGATGGCGGCGCGCACGGCTTCGTAGCCGAGGACGATGAGCTGGGTCTCCTCGAGCGCGCGAGCGTCGGCCGAGCGCGGACCGCTGTCGAACAGACCCAACTCGCCGAAGAGCGACCCCTCGTCGAGCACCGCTACGAGCGATTCGCGCCCGTCGGGCGAGCGGGTGAGGATGGCGACGCGTCCACTGACGATGCCGAACAGCTCGCTGGCCGCATCGTCCTGGCGGAACAGCACCTCGTTGCGAGCCACCGTGCGCATCGTCGCCTGCTGCCGGAGGGTTTCGAGCGCGTCCGGCGGTAACGCCCCCAGGAGCTGCGTCGTCTCGAGGATCCGTCGTTCCGCCATGGTGCCGCGAAGCGTAGTCATGGCGACACGCCAGGTGGGTGAGCGTCGCGGGTCCCGCGAGAAGGCCCTGACCGGGGCTCTGGTATCCTGGCTCTCCGGCCGATTTCCCCGGGTCCGCCCACGGACCGCACCGGCACGGCCCCCCGCAGCGGCAAGGAGCATCATGACGTTCGACGTCGGCGACAAGGTCGTCTACCCCCACCACGGTGCGGCCACCATCGAGCGTCGTGAGAAGAAGGAAGCCTTCGGCGAGAAGCGCGACTACCTGGTGCTGCGCCTGGCCTACGGCGACCTCACCCTCATGGTCCCGGCCGACAACGCCGAGGAGATCGGCCTGCGTGAGGTCATCAACGACGAAGAGGTCGAGGAGGTGTTCGCGGTCCTTCGCAAGAAGGAGGCGCGGATGCCCACCAACTGGTCGCGCCGGTTCAAGAACCACGTCGAGAAGCTGAAGAGCGGCGACATCTACCAGGTGGCCGAGGTGGTGCGGAACCTCTCGATCCGCGAAGCCGACAAGGGCCTGTCGGCCGGCGAGAAGCGGATGCTGGCGCGCGCCCGTCAGATCCTCGTGTCGGAGCTCACGTTCGCGCTCAACGTCGACGAGGAGGCCGCGGAGGCCCGCCTCGACGAGGTGCTGAAGAGCGAGGACAAGCCGGCGCCCGCGAAGAAGGCACCGGCCAAGAAGGCCGCCGCCAAGAAGTAGACGACGCCATGGCGGTTCCGCGCGTCTGGGCGGTGATCGTCGCCGCCGGGTGGGGCGAGCGCTTCGGCGGTCCCAAGCAATTCGCGGAGCTCGGCGGCGCACGTCTCGTCGATCACGCGATCGACACCGCCGCCGGCACGTGCGATGCGGTCGTCCTCGTGGTGCCCGACGCGGCCGATTGGCAGGGGGCCGAAGTCGACGCGCTCGTGACCGGCGGCGCGACGCGTGCGGAGTCGGTGCGGGCGGGGTTGGGTGCGGTCCCGCCCGGGGCCGAGATCGTCGTGGTGCACGACGCCGCGCGCCCCTTGGCCAGCGCGGCGCTGTTCGAGGCGGTGATCGCCGCGGTGCGTGACGACGCCGACGGCGCGGTGCCCGGCCTCGCGGTCACCGACACGCTGAAGCGCGTCGACGACGTCCGCGTCACTGCCACCGTCGACCGCATGGGGCTGGTCGCGGTGCAGACGCCGCAAGCGTTCCGCGCCGACATCCTCCGCGACCGCGCACGCCACGGGCGCCGACGCGACCGACGACGCCGCGTTGGTCGAGGAGCTCGGTGGCACCGTGGTCGTCGTGCCCGGCGACCCCCGCAACCTCAAGGTCACCGGTCCCGCCGACCTGATGATCGCCGCCGCCCTGCTCGAGACCTCGTGAGCAGCGAGTGAGCGTGAGCGTCAGCCGGCCGCCACATCGGGGGATGGCCCGGCGAGCAGCGAACGAGCATGGTGGAGGCCCGATGATCCGGGTCGGGTTCGGGTACGACGTCCATCCGTTCGCCGACGACGCGGACCGTCCGCTCGTGCTCGGCGGCGTCACCATCGACGGACGGGGGTTGGTCGGGCACTCCGACGCCGATGCCGTGTGCCATGCCGTCGCCGACGCGCTCCTCGGCCCCGCCGGGCTGCCCGACCTCGGCGCGTTGTTCCCGGCGTCCGACGACCAGTACCGCGACGCGTCGTCGCTCGCGCTCCTGCGCGACGTGGTGGCGCGCGTGGCCGACGCCGGCTGGTCGGTGGTCAACGTCGACGTCGTGGTGAACGCCGAGGAACCGCGGCTCGCGCCACATCTCGACGCGATCGCGCGTGAACGTGGGCGACGCGCTCGGCGGCGCCCACGTGTCGATCACGCCGAAGCGGGGCGAAGGCATCGGTGCCATCGGACGACGCGAGGGCATCCAGTGCTGGGCGGTCGCGTTGCTCGAATCCACCGAGCCGTCGGGCGACTGACCGCTACCCTCGGTCCGCCATGGTCCGCATCCGCGACACCCTCGTGCGTGACACCGTCGAGCTGACGACGCGCGAGCCGGGCAAGCTCTCGATGTACGTGTGCGGGCCGACGGTGTACGACACGCCGCACATCGGGAACGCCCGCACCGCGGTCGCGTTCGACACGATCCGGCGGTACCTCGAGTGGGCCGGGATACGACGTCACCTTCGTCAGCAACGTCACCGACGTCGACGACAAGATCATCGCCCGTGCCGCCGAGAGGGGCGCACGGAGCCCGAGGTCGCGGCCGAGTTCGAGGACGTGTACTTCGACCACATGCACCGGCTGAACGTGCGCGACGCCGACCACCGTGCCGCACGCCACCGAGTACATCGAGCGGCATGCTCGGCGCTGATCGGCGAGCTGGTCGACCGCGGCCACGCCTACGAGGTCCCGGGCCAGGGCGTGTACTTCGACGTCGAGACCTTCCCGGGCTACGGCGCGCTGCCGCACCGCACGCTCGACGAGCTGCGCGAGTCGGCCGGCGCACGCGTCGACGTCGACGAGGCCAAGCGCAGCCCCATGGACTTCGCGCTGTGGAAGGCGGCCAAGCCCGGCGAGCCGGCGTGGGACTCGCCGTGGGGCGACGGTCGTCCGGGGTGGCACATCGAGTGCTCGGCCATGTCGCTCGACCTGTTGGGGGAGGGGTTCGACCTGCACGGTGGGGGCGACGACCTCGCGTTCCCGCACCACGAGAACGAGCGGGTGCAGGCCGAGGGCGCCGGCCACCAGTTCGCGCGGCACTGGATCCACTCGGGCATGGTCACGATCGGCGGCGACAAGATGTCGAAGTCGCTCGGCAACTTCACCACGGTCGAGGAAGCGCTCGCCGACTACGAATGGCGGGCGCTGCGGCTGGCGATGCTGCAGACGCACTACCGGCGCGCCGCCGACCTGGGCACCACCGAGCTCACCGCGGCGGCCAAGGCGGTCGAACGGCTCGACGCGCTGTTCCGCCGCGCCGACGACGTCCGGCGTCGCGCGCGACGTCGACGCCGACTCGGCAACGCTCGAGCAGCTTCCGTGCGGCCATGGACGACGACTTCGACACCGCCCACGCGCTGGCGGTCGTGTTCGAGGCCACGCGCGACGCCAACCGCATGATCGACGACGGGCGCGGCACCGAGGCGGCCCCCCTGGTCGAGGCGGTCCGCGAGATGCTCGACGTCCTCGGACTGGTCGCCCACGACGACGATGCCGCCGACGACGGCGATGCCGAGATCGACGCCCTCGTGCGCGAGCGCGACGAAGCGCGGGCCGCTCGTGACTTCGCTCGCGCCGACGCCCTCCGCGACGACCTCACCGCGCGCGGCATCAAGCTCGAGGACACGCCCGAGCGGCACGATCTGGCACCGATGACCCGCAAGCCACCACGAACTGGCGTCGCTCGCCGGGGTCAGGCGCCAGGTGAACGACGCCAGTCCCAACCAGGGCGCAGAAGAAGGGTTCGGGGCGCGACGACCGCGGGCAGCAGGTGGAGGGGCGGCGCGCGGTGCGCGAGCTGCTCGTCGCCGGCAGTCGCAAGGTGCACGAGCTCCTGCTGTCGTCGGGCACCGACGCGCCCGAGCTGGGCGAGCTGGAGTCGCTGGCTCGCGAGGCCGGTGTCCGTGTCAAGCAGGTGCCCGCCGATCAGATCGAACGGCGGGCCCGTACCGGTGCGCCCCAGGGCGTGATCGCGTTCGCGGCGCCGGTGCCAGCCGCCGACCTCGACGAGCTTCTCGCCGATCCGCGCGCGTTCCTGGTCGCGCTCGACGGCGTCACCGACCCGCAGAACCTCGGCGCGGTCATGCGCAGCGCCGAGACCGCGGGAGCGACGGGCATCGTGCTGGCGACGCACCGCGCCGCCGGGCTCACCCCGGCGGTGGCGAAGGCCGCGGCCGGCGCGATCGAGCACCTGCCGGTCGCCTTCGTGTCGGGTGTCCCCGGTGCCCTCGACCGGGCCAAGCGCGCCGGGGTGTGGTGCGCGGGACTCGACGCGCGACGGCGACCAGTCGCTGTTCGACCTGTCGGTGGCCGATGCACCGCTCGTCCTGGTGCTCGGCGCCGAAGGGCGCGGCCTGTCGCGGCTCGCGCGCGCGCGTTGCGACGTGATCGCGTCGATCCCGATGCACGGTCACATCGAGTCGTTGAACGTCGAGCGCGGCGGCCGCAGTCGCGTGCACCGAGATCGCGCAACGGCGCGCGGGATAGCCTTTCGCGCACGCCGGGTTAGCTCAGTTGGTAGAGCACTTCTCTTGTAAAGAAGATGTCGTCGGTTCGAATCCGACACCCGGCTCGCAGAAGGTCGACACGAGATCACAGGGGGAACCATGCGAGCTGCCATCCTCACCGCGTACAACGAGCCGTTGGTCATCGAAGAGGTGTCGCCGCCGGCGATCGGGCCGCGCGACGTGCTGATGCACATCGACGCCAGCGGCGTGTGCCACTCCGACCTGAGCTTCGCCAAGGGCAACGTGCCGCTCCCGCCGCCGGTGATCCTCGGCCACGAGGGCGCGGGCACCGTGCTCGCGGTCGGCGGCGAGGTGTCGCGGGTCGAAGGTGGGCGACCGGGTGATCTCGTCGTTCACGCCCGCCTGCGGCAACTGCTTCTTCTGCCTGCGCGACCAGTCGTTCCTCTGCGAGACGATGGGGTCGCACATGATGCTGCCCAAGGGCACGCTCGCCGACGGGAGCACCGTGATCGGCGCCAGCGGCCTCGGCACCTTCGCCGACGAGATGACCGTCGACGAGTCGATGCTGGTGAAGGTGGAGACCGACCTCCCGTCCGACCAACTCGCGCTCATCGGGTGCGGCATCACGACCGGCGTGGGCGCGGCGCTGAACACCGCGCAGGTCCAGCCGGGCGCGACCGTCACCGTGATCGGGTGCGGTGGCGTGGGGCAGTCGGTCATCCAGGGAGCGCGGATCGCCGGCGCGTCGCGGATCTTCGCCGTCGACCCGGTGGAGATGAAGCGCAAGACCGCGGAGCAGTTCGGCGCCACCGACCTGATCGACCCCGGCGACGGCGACCCCGTCGAGCAGGTGCGCGCCGCCACCGGCGGGCGCGGCACCGACTACGCGTTCGAAGTCATCGGACTCCCCGCCACCATCCTCCAGGCCTGGGAGGTCGCCCGGGCCGGCGGCACCGCGGTGGTCGTCGGCATGTCCCGGTTCGACGACACCGTGACCTTCCCCGCCATGGGGCTCTTCGGCGGCAACAAGGCCCTGCTCGGGTGCCTCTACGGCTCGGCCCAGGTGCGGCGCGACTTCCCGCGCTTCGTGCAGCTGGTCGAGACCGGCCGGCTCGACATCGGTTCGATGGTCTCGCGTCACATCCACCTCGACGAGGTCAACGACGCCTTCCGGGCCATGGAGGCCGGCGAGGTCATCCGCAGCGTCATCACGTGAAATCCCGGGTCATACCGGGCGATACACCACCGAAGATCCGCGTCGCGGGCGGCTCGAGGTGCCAGGATCGCGGGCCTGATGGGCCTCTCTGCGCGAGATCGCGCGATCCTCGACTTCGAACGGGACTGGTGGAGTCGTCCCGGACCGAAGGAGGCGGCCATCCGCACCGAGCTCGGGGTCTCTGCGACCCGCTACTACGAGATCCTCCGGCACCTCGTCGACGTGCCCGACGCCTACGAGTACGACCCACTCACCGTGAAGCGGGTCCGGCGCGAGCGCGACCGGCGCCGACGCGAGCGCCTCGAGGGCCGTCGGGCCGACCCGGGTACGCGGTGACGGCGCCCGCGCGGAGGAGATCCACCGCGGTCCCCAGGTGCCTCGGGCGGGGCACGTGGCGCGATCGTGATCGGCCTGGCCGTGATCCTCGGGATCGTCGGCCTCCAGATCCTCGACGACTCGGGCGACGGCGGATCGAGCAACGCCACCGTGACCACGACCGGCACGGCGACCACCGGGGCCACCGCGACGACCATCGCCCTCCGCGGCAACAACGAGGTCCGGGTCAAGGTGTACAACGCGTCCGGCGTGCAGGGGAAGGCCCAGACCCTCACCGACAAGCTCCGGGCCGACGGGTACAACATGCAGGACCCGGCCAACCTCAGCAACCAACGCCAAGGCACCGTGGTCGAGTGCGTGGCCGGCTTCGACGCGGAGGGGAAGGTGTTGCAGCTCTACGGCGTCGGCCAGGGCGCCACCATGGCCGCGTACCCGTCGGATCCGCCCGAGGGCGCGTCCGAGGCCGACTGCATCGTCGTCATCGGCACGGCGTAGCGCGGCGGGGCGGAGGCACCGTGGCCCTCCCGAACGTGCTCGAGACCGTTCGTCGACGATCCTGCGCGCGCGGCGTTCTTCGTCGACTTCGACGGCTCGCTCGCGCCCATCGTCCTCGACCCCGCCGCCGCTCGGCCGCTACCCGCGGCCCGGGCCGCGCTCGCCCGTCTGGTCCCGCAGCTCGGCACGGTCGCAGTGGTGAGCGGTCGCCCGGCCGCGTTCCTCGTCGACGCGTTGGCGATCGAGGGCCTCGACTACGTCGGGACGTACGGGCTCGAGCGGATCGTCGGCGGGATCGGTGGAGCTCGACGCCCGCGTGCGGCCGTTGGTCGACGCGGTGGCGCGGGCCGCCGACGAGGCCGAGGCGGCGCTCCCCGGGCTGCTCGTCGAGCGCAAGGGCGAGGTGGCGGTCACCATCCACTGGCGCGACCAGCCCGAGCGGGGCGAGGCGGCGGCGAGTTGGGCAGCCGACGCCGCGGCGCGCCTCGGCCTCGACGCGCCGCTGCGCGGCCGCATGGCCGTGGAGCTGCGGCCGCCGGTGCCGGTCGACAAGGGCACTGACGGTCGCCGAGCTCGCTCGCGGCATGGACGCCGCCGCGTTCGCCGGTGACGACGCGGGCGACCTTCCCGCGTTCGCGGCTCTCCACGACGCTCGTCGGCGACGGCGCGCTGGCGCACGCGGTCAGCATCGGCGTCACGTCGGACGAGAGCCCGCCCGAGGTCCACCGCGCCGACGTCGTGGTCGACGGGCCCGCGGGTCTCGCCGCGCTCCTCGCCGCGCTCGCCGACGCGATCACTGGCTCGACTACTGGGCCTGGCTGAGCAATTCGTCGAGCCAGGTGCGCGGCGTGTGCACGGCGGCGAGTGCACGCAGGCGTGACGCCCGCGTGGCCGCGTTCGTCGGCGGACATGAACAGCGCGGTGTGCAGCGCGTGCGCACCCTGTTCGATGTCGTACGGGTGGACCGGGAGCACCGCGTCGTGCAGCTCCTCGTATGCGCCCGCCTCGGGCGAGAGCACCACCACGCCGTCGTGCCGGTTGACGAGCGGGCCTTCCTTCGCCACCAGGTTCAGGCCGTCCTTCACCGGGTTCACGAGCAGGGCGTCGTAGCGGGACGAAGCCGGCGATGGTCTGTTCGTAGTCGTCGCGCGTGTCGACCACCACCGGCTGCCAGTCGCGCGTCCCCCAGCGCTCGTTCACCGCGGGCCGCGACCTGGTCGACCTCCTGCTCGTACGCCAGGTACTCGGCGAGGTTGGAGCGCGACCGGTTGAGCAGGGCGACGAACACGACCCGCTCGCGGCACTCCGGGTGGGTGTCGAGCAGCTCGTCGTAGACGTGGAACCCCCGCACGATGTTCTTCGACAGGTCGATGCGGTCGCTGCGGAGCAGGAGCTTGCGGTCGCCGACCAGCTCGTCGAGCTCGGCGGCCGCGCGCGCGGTGCCGTCGCTGGCGGCGAGCTCGGCCAGGGCGTCGGGGTCGGGTCCGAGCGGCGCGGCGTAGGGCGGCTGTGATGTCGCCGCACCCGACCTCGCGCGCCGACGCGGTGTACGCCGACGCCCAGCGGGTGGTGTGGAAGCCGGCCGTCACCGCGCCCATCGACGAGCACATCGCCTCGGCCATGTCAGTGGGCAGCACCCGGATCGAGTTGGGCCCGCAGAACGGCGTGTGGGTGAAGTGGGTGAGCTTCAGGTCGGGCCGAACGGAGCGCACCATTCCCGGGACCAACGCGAGGTGATAGTCGTGCACCAGCACCTGCTCGCCCTCGGGTGCGCCCTCCACGATCACGTCGGCGAACGCCGCGTTCACCGCCACGTAGCCGTCCCAGGCCTCGCGCAGGTAGCGGTCGAACCGCGGTCGGCGAGCGAGGTCGAAGAGGCCATGGTGCAGGAACCACAACACCGCGTTCGAGATCACGTCGTAGTGCATGCGGTGCACTTCGGGATCGAGACTGAGCAGGTGGAGGTCGAGGCCCGGCACCGTCGCCGACGCGCGCGTCGACCGCGGCGCGATCGCCTTCGTCGATGGCGGCCGCGACCCACGACGGCGGCGCGCCGATGTCGTCGCGCTGCACCAGGGGAAGGAGCGCGCTGACCAGACCGCCCGCCCCTCGCCGTGACGCGAACGATCCGTCGTCGCGCACCGAGAACCGGTACGGCCCTCGATGCGTGACGAGCATCATCTGCGCAGCGTCCCGAAGAGGGTCAGCCAGTCCTCGAGCTCGCGCGTCGAGAGGAAGTTCTCGCGCACGTGCTCGCGGCCCTGCGCGCCGAGCGCGTCGGCGCCGACCGGATCGGCGAGCAGGTCGATCGTGCGCTGCGCGCACTCCTCGACCGAGTCGACGAGATAGCCGTCGAAGCCGTCGCGGATCTGCAGCTTGATGCCACCGGCACGACCGCCGACGACGGGTCGGCCCTTCCAGAGCCCTTCGCTCACGGTCAGGCCGAAGCCCTCCCGCAGCGACTTCTGCAGGACCACCTCGGCGACGCGCTGGAACGCGTTGATCTGCACCGACCCCACCTGGTGGAGGTTGGACAGCAGGTAGATGTCGCGGTCGCCGGCGCGCGCCGCTTCGGTGTCGTCCCAGACCTTGAACCCCTCGGGGTCGTCGGTGGCCATCGACCCCGCGAGCACGAGCTGCGCGTCGGGCACTCGCTCGCGCACGATGCGGAACGCCTCGATCACGCCGACCGGGTCCTTCCACGGATCGAATCGGCTGACCTGGCACACGATCGGTCGATTGACGTCGACGCCGTACTGCTTGGTGAGCTCCTGGCAGAAGGGCATCGCCAGCTCGAGGTTCTTGACCGACAGCGGGTCGATGCACGGCGGCGCGTAGAGCACGTGCGCCATGTCGAGGGAGCCGGGGACGAACTCGGGCATGGTCCACACCGACGCGTCGTGGAGCTCCACGAACGGGCGGAAGAACTCCCACACCTTGGGGTTGGCGGCGGTGAGGTCGATGTGGCAACGCCAGATCCAGGTGGTGTCCTGCATCTGGCCGCCGAGGCGCTCGCGCAGGAAGCTGAGCATCGCCGCCGGCTGGGGGTCGTGCACCACCACGAAGTCGTAGTGGCCTTCGAGCAGCAACGCGTTGTCGAGCACCTTCTCGAGGTAGGTGCGCTGCATGCGCGTGCGTCCACTCGATGTCGGCGCCCTGCAAACCGTTGTGCACCGCCTTGGTGACGGCGAAGAACTCGTCGCTGCCGTGCATCACCTGCCAGTCGGCGTCGATGCCGATGCTGCGGAGCAGGGGTACGTGCGTGGCGAGCAGCTCGGCGACACCACCGCCGTACGCCGTGGCGTTCACGTGGAGGACCCGCGCGCCCTGCAGCGGCTTCGCCAGCTCGCGGATCTGGTCGACGACGTCGGCCCCGACCACCGCCGAGTAGTCGTCGAGGTGCTTCTCGAGCAGGGGGACGCGGTCGAGCACGGACACTCCGGGTGGGCGCGGGCAGGAATCTCGGTCAATCTATCGAGTGATGCTCTCGGCTCTCGTGTGCCCCGACAAGTTCAAGGGCACGCTCAGCGCGGCCGGTGCGGCCGACGCGATGGCTGCAGGCTTGCGGCGCGCGGGCTTCGACGAGATCGCGTCACTCCCGCTCGCCGACGGCGGTGAGGGCACCCTCGACGCGCTGGTTGCCGCTCGCGGTGGTTCGCGCCGAAAGGTCGACCGTCACCGGACCGCTCGGCGACCCCGTCGACGCCGAGTGGGCGCTGCTGCCCGGTGGTGTCGCGGTCGTCGAGATGGCGCGCGCGAGCGGTCTCGCGCTCGATGCCGCGCGTCCGCGACCCGTTGCGCGCGTCGACGCGCGGCACCGGCGAGCTCATCGCCGCCGCGATCCGGGCCGGCGCGCGGCGCGTGATCGTCGGGGTGGGTGGCAGCGCGACGACCGACGGCGGCCTCGCCGCCCTGGAGGCGCTCGGCTGGTCGTTCGGCGCGGTGCCGGTGACGGTGGCGTGCGACGTGACCACGCCGTTCCTCGACGCGGCCGCGGTGTTCGCGCCGCAGAAGGGCGCGACCGACGCGCAGGTCGCGCTGCTCACCCGGCGCCTGGCCAGCCTGGCCGATCAGTACGAGCAGCGCACCGGCGTCGACGTGCGCGCGCTTGCCGGGCGCGGGCGCGGCCGGCGGGTTGGCCGGCGGCCTCGCCGCCATCGGCGCCGAGCTCGAACCGGGCTTCGACGTGGTCGCCAACGCGGTCGGGCTCGACGACGCGCTCGACGACGTCGACCTCGTGGTCACCGGTGAAGGTCGTCTCGACGCCACCAGCTTCGCCGGGAAGGTCGTCGGCGGCGTGCTCGAGTGGTCGGCCGACGCCGGGGTGCCGAACGTCGCGGTCGTCGCCGGTCAGGTCACCGCCGACGCGCGCGAGGAGATGGCGGTCCACGCGAACGCGCAGCTCCTCGCGCTCACCGACCGTGTGTGGCAGTCCGCCGAGGCGTTCTCCCGCGCCGCGGTGCTGGTCGAGGAAGCCGCGCTCGAGGCCGGCCGCAAGGTGGCCGACGCGTCCGAGTCCTCCTGAGGCGGGGCGGTCAGGCCGGCGCCTGCAGCGAGAGGGTGTTGCCGTCCGGGTCGGCGAACCATGCGATGCGATCGCCGCCGGGTGCGGTCCACGCGGCCCGCTCGTCCTGCTCCATGCCGTCGAATCGAAGGAACGTCACGCCTCGGTCCACGAGGCCGTCGATGGTGACGTCGAGGTCGTCGACCTTCCAGCCCAGCACGGTGTACATGGCCGGGGCGCGTTCGGGCACCGCCGTGATGCGCACCGTCGTGCCGTGCGCGTCGACCACGCAGGCAAAGCCGTCGTCGTCGAGCACGGTGAGACCGAGCACACCCTCGTAGAACGCACGGGCGCGGGTCGGTGTCGGAGGTCGCGACGAAGGCGACGAGATCGGCGTCCGTCAGCTCGGTCATGCGGACAGCTCGCGTCCGAACGGCGCGCGGTAGGCGGGCACGGTGAGCATCGGTGGTCGTTCGCGGATCTCGACCGCGATGCGTTCCGGCTGCTGGTCGTCGTCGTAGCGCACGAGCTCCGCGAGCCGCTTGTCGACGGGCACGCCGGCGCGCCGCAGCCCGGTCACGAGGATCGCCATCGCCTGCGGACCGAGCTCCTCGAGCGGGCGGTTGCGGTGCTCGCGCACGTCGAGGTCGACCTGCGCGATGGCGTCGATGCCGAAGTTGGCGACGAGGTCGATGAGCAGCCCGATCTCGACACCCCACCCTTCGACGAACGGCACCGTCTCGAGCAACGTGCGGCGTCCCGCGTACTCACCGGCCAGCGGCTGCACGAAAGCCGCGAGGTGGGGGAACAGCGCCGAGATCACGGGCCGCGCCATCAGCTCGGTGACGCGACCACCGCCGGTCGCCTCACCGTGGAGCGGACGGCGGTAGTAGCCCTTCACGAACCCGATCGCGGGGTCGTGAGCAGCGGTGCGAGCAACCGGGTGACGAAGTGCGCACCGAAGTTGCGCACGTCGGCGTCGAGCCAGCAGACGATGTCGCCCTCGCACGCGTAGAGCGACATCCACAGCGCGTTGCCCTTGCCCGAGCCGCGGGGGAGGTCGGGGAGGATCTCGTCGACCGCGAGCACCGCGCGCGCCCTCCCAGCTCGCGGCCTCGGCGGTGGCGTCGGTGGAGCCGTCGTCGATCACGACCACCTCGTCGACGAGGGGTGCGTGCTCCACGAGGTTGCGTCGCACGGTGGCGACGATCTGGCCGACGGTGGCCTCCTCGTTGCGGGCCGGGAGGCAGACCGAGATCGTGGTGCCCGACGGCCTGTTTGGCGTCGACCAGGGCGGCGACGTCGAGGTCCGGCACGGCCATTCACCCAGGGTATGCGGGCCGTCCGGCGCCCCAATCGTGCCGATCGACCGCGGAGCGGGGCGTGGTAACGTCTTCGCCGAACGCGTTCATCGAGAGCGGTTGAGGGACAGGCCCTGTGACGCCGCGGCAACCAGCACGACGACCGACCACCGGGGTCGGGAGGGTGCCAGGTGCCAATGCCTGAACGATGAGCAGTCCGAGAGCGGTCCTCCGCTCGAGGCGCTCGAGAGCGCGTCGAGGTCGCCGGGAACCCGGCTGAACGGAGGAGACCCTCATGGCCCACGTGCACGGACTGCGATGTCGGGAGTGCGGACGCGAGTACGACGTCGCGCCGATCTTCACCTGTGAGTGGTGCTTCGGCCCGCTCGAGGTCGCGTACGACTACGACGCCATCCGCGCCGCGGTCAGCCGGGAGAAGATCGCCGCGGGCCCGCTGTCGATCTGGCGCTACGCCGACCTGCTGCCGTCCGACCGCAACCCGGCCGTCGACCTCGGCGCCGGCTTCACGCCGCTCGTGCGGGCCGACCGCCTGGCCGCGGAGCTGGGCCTCGGCGAGGTGTGGATCAAGAACGACACGGTGAACCCCACCAACTCGTTCAAGGACCGGGTCACGTCGGTCGCGCTGTCGAAGGCGCTCGAGTTCGGGTTCAAGGTCGCCGCGTGCGCGTCCACCGGCAACCTCGCCAACTCGGTCGCGGCCCACGCCGCGCACGCGGGTCTGCGCAGCTTCGTGTTCATCCCCGCCAACCTCGAGCAGGGCAAGGTCGTCACCACCGCGGTGTACGGCGGCAACGTCGTCGCCATCGACGGCAACTACGACGCGGTCAACCGCCTCTGCGCCGAGCTCGCCGGCACGTACCCGTGGGCGTTCGTCAACGTGAACGTGCGCACGTACTACGCCGAGGGTTCGAAGACGCTGGCGTTCGAGACCGCCGAGCAGCTCGGCTGGGAGGCACCCGACCACGTCGTGGTGCCCATCGCCAGCGGCTCGCTGCTCACCAAGATCCGCAAGGGCTTCGACGAGCTGCACAAGGTCGGGCTCCTCGACCAGGAGCCGAACATCCGCGTGTCGGGTGCGCAGGCCGAGGGCTGCTCACCGGTGGCGCGCGCGTGGCTCGACGGCGTCGACACCATCAAGCCGGTGAAGCCCGACACCATCGCCAAGTCGCTCGCCATCGGCAATCCCGCCGACGGCTACTTCGCGCTCGACGCGGTGCGTCAGAGCGGCGGGGGGCTCGCGGCGGTCACCGACGACGAGATCGTCGACGCGATGAAGCTGCTCGCCCGCACCGAGGGGATCTTCGCCGAGACCGCGGGCGGCGTCACCATCGCCACGCTCAAGCGCCTCGCCGCCGAAGGCATCGTGCGCCCCGACGAGCGCGTCGTCGCGTACGTCACCGGCCACGGGCTCAAGACGCTCGACGCGGTCGAGCCCAGCGTCGGTCCCACCGCGGCGATCTCGCCCACCCTCGACGCCTTCCACGAGGCGTTCCCACCCGACCAGATCCAGGAGTAGCTCGATGGCCGTCACCGTCCGCATCCCCACCCAGCTGCGCGAGCTCTCCGGCGGCGCCGCCGAGGTCACCGCCGAGGGCGGCTCGCTCGCGTCGGTCCTGGAGGGCCTGGAGACCGCGCACCCCGGATTCCGGGAGCGCCTCTTCGACGAGCAGGGCGAGCTGCGCCGCTTCGTGAACGTGTTCGTCGACGACGAGGACATCCGCTTCCTCGACGGGGTCGGCACCGAAGTGAAGGACGGCGCGACCGTCAGCATCGTCCCCGCCGTCGCCGGGGGCTAGCGAAGCTCACCCCCAGCGTCACGAACATGCGTCGAACTTGCGGCGCATGACCGCAAGTTCGACGCAGGAACCGCGCCTTATGCGGGGATGGCGTAGATCAGCTGGGCGAGCTTGCGGGGGACGGTCTGCTCGCCCGCGGCGCTCGTGACCTGCACGCCGTCGGTGCTGGTGCTGACGACCACCGCGTTGGAGCCGGGGATCAGCTCGGCGCCGGCGAGGAACGCGATGGCGTCGTCGTCGATCTCCGACCTTCTCGCTGATGCGGCGGACGATCACCGGTCCGGGCTGCATCTGCGTGAGCGGCATCGACGCGGGTCCCTCGACCTTGTGGGCGGAACCGGGGATCGGGTTCCCGTGGGGGCAGGTGGCCGGGTCGCCGAGGAGCAGCACGAGCTTCTCCTCCACGTCGGCCGAGATCGCGTGCTCCCAGCGGTCGGCCTCCTTGTGGACCTTCTCCCACTCGAGCCCGATGATGTCGACGAGCAGGCGCTCGGCGAGTCGGTGCCGGCGCACGATCGACGTCGCGATCTCGCGGCCCTCGTCGGTGAGGCGCAGGCTGCGGTCGTCGAGCAACTCCGCGTAGCCGTGGTCGACGAGGCGGTTCACCGTCTCCGACACCGCGGGCGCGGAGAGGCCGAGTCGTTCGACGAGGCGGGCCCGGATCGGGATCGTGCCCTCCTCCTCGATCTCGAGGATGGCTTCGAGGTACTCCTCGGTCGTGTCGTGCCACTCGGCCACGCGCAGGCTCCTCCGCCGTCAGCGCCCCACCCTACTGCCCGTTCGGCGCGATTCCGACGGTCGGGACGAGTCAGCTCACGTCCATCGACGCCGGATCGCGCAGCTGCGCGAGGACGTGCTCGAGGAAGGCGGTGGCGTCGTGGCCGTCGACGACGCGGTGGTCGGCCGACAGGGAGACCGGCAACGTCGGCGCCGCGACGACGGTCTCGCCGTCGACCACCGGACGCACGCGCACCGCGCCGAATCCGAGGATCGCGACCTGTGGCGGGAGGACGATCGGCGTGGCGAAGCGGCCGCCCTCGGTGCCGAAGTTGGTCACCGTGAACGTCGCGCCGCGCAGCACGTCGGGCGGCAGGTGACCGGCCCGACCCGCTTCGGTGACGCGGACGATCTCGTGGCCGAGGTCGACGATGTCACGCTCGTGCGCGTCGTGGACGACGGGCACGACCAGGCCGTCGTCGCTCGCGACCGCCACGCCCACGTGCACGGCGTCGTGGAAGACGATCTCGTCGTGTTCGACGTCGAGCGAGCAGTTGAGGATCGGGAACCGCCTCGAGCGCGACGACCGCGGCGCGCACGAACCAGGCGGTGAGGGTGATGCCGTCGTCGCGGGCGCGCCAGCGCGGCGTGCGCGGCGAGCAACGGTCGGGCGTCGAGCTCGTCGAACAGCGAGATGTGCGGCACCGCGCGCCACGCCTCGGCCAGGTTGCGGGCCATGGCCCGGCGAACGCCGCGCAGCGGCTCGCGCCGACCATGACCATCGACGGGCTCGTCGGCGGATGCCGACGCGGCGGCGCGCACGTCGGCCGCGGTCACCCGCCCGCCGGGCCCGGTCCCCGCCACCGCGGCGAGGTCGATCCCGAGCTCCCGCGCCAGCTTCCGCACCGGCGGCGCCGCCAACGCGCGCGCGCCCGCCCCTCGGCTTCTGGCGCCGCTCGACCGCGTGCATGTCGCGGCCGTAGCGGCGCCGAAACGGTCGAGGTCGACGAGCCGCGCACGGGGGTGCCGCCGAGGGCGGTGCCCTCGTCGGGGATCAGCTCGAGGAGCGGCGCGCCCACCGGGACCAGATCGCCGACCTCGGCACCGAGGCGCACCACGGTGCCCGACGCAGGCACCGGTAGCTCGACCTCCGCCTTGTCGGTCTGCACGTGGGCGACGATCTGATCACGCGTCACGTGGTCGCCGACCGCGACGCGCCACTGCACCAACTCGGCCTCCGTCATGCCCTCGCCGAGGTCGGGGAGGAGGTACGGCAGGGGCTTGGTCGAGGGAGCCTCAGGCATCGAAGGACGCGTCGAGGGCGGCGACGATGCGCGCGACGTCGGGGCGGCACCAGTCTTCGACCAGCGGCGGCGCGGACCCCACGTCGACGCCCGCGACCCGCCGGATCGGCGCCTCCAACGAGTAGAACGCCTCCTCCTGCAGCGTGGCCACCACCTCGGCGCCGAAGCCACCGGTGAGCGGGGCTTCGTGCACCACGACCACACGCCCGCACCGCTCCGCGGCGCGCACGATGGTCTCGACGTCGAGGGGCGCGAGCGAACGGAGGTCGATCACCCCGACGCGTGCGCCGCGCTGTTCGAGCACGACGTCGGCCGCGGCCTCCGCCACGTCGACCATCGCGCCCCACGTGATGATCACCGCGTCGTCGGGTGCGCGCACCTCGCGCGCGACGCCGAGCGGGACGAGGTGCTCGCCGTCGGGGACGTCGGCCGTGCGTGCGGTAGCAGGGGATGGGCTCGAACACGATCACCGGATCGTCGCTGCGCACCGCGGTCGTGAGCAGACCCTTGGCGTCGGCCGCGTTCGACGGCACCACGACGCTCAGGCCCGGCGCGTGCGCGTACGGCGCCTCGACCGAGTCGCTGTGGTGCTCGGGCGTGCGGACGCCTCCGCCGTACGCGGTGCGCAGCGTGACCGGGCACGGGTAGCGGCCCCGGCTGCGGTACCGGAAGCGGGCGAGCTGGCCGACGAGCTGGTGGTACGCCTGCATGGTGAAGCCGCCGAACTGGATCTCGGCCACCGGCACGAGGCCCGCGACCGACAACCCGACCGACGCGCCGACGATGGTCGATTCGGAGATCGGCATGTCGAACACGCGCCGCTCGCCGAAGCGCTCGAGCGCGCCGTCGGTGGCGCGGAACACGCCGCCGTTCTTCCCGACGTCCTCGCCGAGGAGCACGACGCGGTCGTCGCGTGCCATCTCGTCGAGCAGCGTCTCGCGGATCGCCGCGAGCATCGTCATGCTCGCCACGACAATCCTCCGTCTCCGCTTCGCGTTCGCCGTCGCCGTCGCCGTCGCCGTCGGACGGTGGCGGCGCGCTCGGCTCGGAGTGTGCGTCGGTCCCGCTGCGAGCGGCGATGTCGGCGCGTTGTGCCGCGTGACCGCGCGCTCGGCTCGGCGACCACGTGGTCGAGCGCGGAGGCAGGATCGACCTCGCGCGCGAGCGCGCGTTCGATGATGTGCTCGAGCCGCTCCTCGACCGCGGCGGCGGCCGCCTCGTGCCGGGCGTCGTCCCACATCCCCGAGCGCCGCAGCGTGGTCGCGAACCGGTCGACGGGATCGCGCGACCGCCACTCGGCGAGCTCGTCGTCGGGGACGTAGCGGGTCGGGTCGTCGGAGTTGGTGTGCGCGCCCATCCGGTACGTGACGAGCTCGAGCAGCGTTGGACCTTCACCGGCCGCGGCGCGCCGGCGCGCCTCGCGCGTGGCCTCGAGCACCGCGAGCACGTCGTTGCCGTCGACGCGCACCCCGGGGATTCCGGCGGCGGCGCCCTTCGCCGCGAACGTCTCGGCCGCGGTCTGGTGCTCGATCGGCGTGGAGATGGCCCATCCGTTGTTGATGCACACGACGATCAGCGGCACCTTCTGCACGCCGGCGAGGTTGATCGCCTCGTAGAAGTCACCTTCCGACGTCGCGCCGTCGCCGACGAAGGTGCACACGACTCCGGGGTCGCCGCGCAGCGCGAGTCCCCACGCGAGGCCGGTCGCGTGCGGCAGCTGCGTCGCGAGCGAGATCTGCACCGGGAGCGCGCGCACACCGTCGGGGACCCGTCCGCCCTCGGGATGGCCGCGCCAGTACACGACGAGCTGCTCGACGAACTCGTCGCCGAGCGCGCCGTATCCGGTGGCGTCGCGGTAGTAGGGGACGAGCCAGTCGGTCGCGAGATCGAGGCCGCGCACCACGCCGACGACCGCAGCTTCCTGCCCGGCGAGCGGGGCGACGGTGGTGAGGCGGCCCTGGCGCTGCAGGTTCCACATCCGCTCCGACAGGCGCCGGGCGAAGAGGAGGTCGACCATGAGCGTGGCGGCCAGGTCCGGGTCCGACGAAGACGGGGGCGGTCTCGACGTCGGTCATACGGGCTCGCAGCCTACCGAGTGATAGGTAGAGAGGGAGGCTTCACGGAAGGGCTCCTCAGGGTCGAGGCTCCAGTGCGTGGCGGAACAGGTCGAGGATGTGCTCCTGCTCGATCTCCAGCGCCGCGGGACTGGTGGGGTCCTCGCCGAGCAGCGAGCCGACGAGGGGCGCATCGGAGAGGTAGGAGAGCACCGCCCCGTAGGCGGTGATCACGAGGCGGCGGGCGTCGCAGCGGCGGATGCGCCCGGCGGCCATCTCCGACTCGAGGAAGCCGACACCCCGCTCGAACAGCGGACGCAGGACGGTGGCCAGCTCCTCCACCAGGACCGATCCGCCCTCGAGCGCCTCCCAGCGGGCGAGACGCACGAAGTCGGGTCGTTCCACGAAGAAGCGGAACGCGGTGCGGATCACCCGCTCCACCTGCGGCCAACCCGCGACGGGGGCCGTGGCCATGGTCTCGTCCATGAGGGCGAACCAGTCGTCGAAGGCGTCGAGCAGCACGGCCCGGTAGAGGGCGACCTTCGAGGGGAAGTGGTGGAACAGGCTCGGTGGGCGGATGCCGACCTCGTCGGCGATGTCGGCCAGGCTGGTGCCCGAGAAGCCCCGCTCGGAGAAGCGCTGCCGGGCGACCACCAGGATCGTGTCCCGAGTGGTGGGCGCCGCGGTCGTCATGCTCCGAGCGTACGCCCGGCACGGGGACGGGGCGCGCGGAGGCAGAATTTGCACTCGCGGGTCGCGAGTGCCAACATGGTTAGCACTCGTTGCCTCTGAGTGCTAACGACGCAACCGGCGACACGGTCCCGGATCCACCCACCACCTACCCACTCCCAGGGGGTACCCCAGAATGCCGAAGCAGATCGCCTACGACGAGCACGCACGCCGCGCTCTCGAAGCTGGAATGAACAAGCTCGCCGACGCCGTGCGCGTCACCCTCGGCCCGCGTGGCCGCAACGTCGTCCTCGAGAAGAAGTGGGGCGCTCCCACGATCACGAACGACGGCGTGTCCATCGCCAAGGAGATCGACCTCGAGGACCCCTTCGAGAAGATCGGCGCCGAGCTGGTCAAGGAAGTCGCCAAGAAGACCGACGACGTCGCCGGCGACGGCACCACCACCGCGACCGTGCTGGCATGGGCGATGGTGCACGAGGGCCTGCGCAACGTCGCTGCCGGTGCCAACCCGATGGTGCTGAGGGTCGGCATCGAGAAGGCCGTCGAGGCGGCCGTCGAGTCGATCAAGAAGGACAGCAAGAGCGTCAAGACCGACCACGCGCAGATCGCCAACGTCGCCGCCATCTCGGCGGCCGACAAGGAAGTCGGCGCGATGATCGCGGAGTCGCTCGAGAAGGTCGGCACCGACGGCGTCATCACCGTCGAGGAGAGCCAGACCTTCGGCATGGAGCTCGACCTCGTCGAGGGCATGCGCTTCGACAAGGGCTACATCTCCCCGTACTTCGTCACCGACACCGACCGCATGGAAGCGGTGCTCGACGACGCCTACATCCTGCTCGTCAGCAGCAAGATCTCCGCCGTGAAGGACCTCCTTCCCGTGCTCGAGAAGGTCATGCAGTCGGGCCGTCCGCTCGTCGATCATCGCCGAGGACGTCGAGGGCGAGGCGCTCGCCACGCTCGTCGTCAACAAGATCCGCGGCACGTTCAAGTCGGTCGCCATCAAGGCCCCCGGCTTCGGCGAGCGGCGCAAGGCCATGCTCCAGGACATCGCCATCCTCACCGGTGGCCAGGTCGTGTCCGAGGAGATCGGTCTCAAGCTCGAGAACATCGGGCTGGAGCTCGTGGGTCGCGCCCGCAAGGTCGTGGTGACCAAGGACGAGACCACCATCGTCGAGGGCGGCGGCTCCAAGACCGAGGTCAACGGCCGCATCACCCAGATCCGCTCCGAGATCGAGAACACCGACTCCGACTACGACCGTGAGAAGCTCCAGGAGCGTCTCGCCAAGCTGGCCGGCGGTGTGGCGATCATCAAGGTCGGCGCGGCCACCGAGGTGGAGCTCAAGGAGAAGAAGCACCGCATCGAGGACGCGGTGCAGACGACCAAGGCTGCCGTGGAAGAGGGCGTCGTGCCCGGCGGTGGCGTGGCGCTGCTCCGTGCGCAGGAGAAGGTGCTCCAGCTCGCCATCCACGCTCGACGGTGACGAGTCGACCGGCGCCAAGTTGGTCGCCCGTGCGCTCGAGGAGCCGCTCAAGCAGATCGCGGTCAACGCCGGTCTCGAGGGTGGCGTCATCGTGGAGAAGGTGCGGAGCCTCAAGGGCGCCAACGGCCTCAACGCGGCCACCGGCGAGTACGAGGACCTCGTGAAGGCCGGCGTCATCGACGCCGCGAAGGTGACCCGCTCGGCGCTGCAGAACGCAGCCTCGATCGCGGCGCTGTTCCTCACCACCGAGGCCGTCATCGCCGACAAGCCGGAGCCGGCTGCCGTCCCCGGTGGCATGCCCGGTGGCATGCCCGACATGGGTGGCATGGGCGACTTCTAAATCTCCGAGCAACAGCACGTCGATCAAGTGGGGCGCCTTCCGGGGCGCCCCACTTGCGCGTAGCGTTGCGCGCTCGCAGTCAGCGGGTCGGAGGGACCATGAAGCGGCGCGGAGCACTGGTCGGGTTCGTCATCGCGTTGGCGCTGGGCGCGGCCGCGTGTGGCAGCGGCGGTTCGGGCGACGCCGCGGTGTCGATCAAGACGCTGCAGGCCGCGGCGAGCAACTCGCAGGCCGCGGAGTCGAGCCGGTTCACGATGGACATGACCTTCGACGTGGCGGGCGAGCCGACCACCCTCACCATCGACGGCGTGATGGCGGGCGACGGCAAGAACGGTGAGCTGACCGTGTCGCTGCCGATCGTCGGCTCGATCGAGCGAGCGCATCGTCGACGGCGTGATCTACATGAACCTCGGTTCGTTCCCGGGCGCACCGTCGGAGCTCGACGGCAAGCAGTGGGTCAAGCTCGACCCCGAGCAGCTGAAGCAGCAGGACGGGACGTTCGGCGACCTGGCCGACCAGGCCGAGTCGAACTCGCCGAACCAGGGCCTCGAGTACCTGCAGGGCCTCTCGGGCGACGTCGAGAAGGTCGGTGACGACACCGTCGCCGGCGAGCACGCCACGCACTACCGCGCTTCGATCGACTACACGAAGGTCGCCGACGAGTTGCCGAACGCCTCGGCGAAGGTCGCACGACACGCTGGCCAAGCTCGGCACCGTGCCCGCCGACGTCTGGATCGACGACAACGACCGCGTCGTGAAGATGCACTTCACGATGGACGCGAGCGGCTTCGGCGTCGGCGCCGGCACCGCCGAGGTGACCATGGAGATCACCGACTTCGGCGTGCCGGTCGACGTGCAGGCGCCCCCCGCCGACCAGACCGTCGACTTCTCCGAGCTCGGCAGCCTCAGCGTCTGACGCACCACGACGAGCCGACTGGTAGGGAACCTTGCCGGTCGCGTCACGTTGCGCAAGGATCATCGCCTTTCCGTGCGTAACGGTGCAGGGGTGCGCCATCTCCCTTACGAAAGGATCTCGCCTTTTCCTTTCGTCAGGGAACGACCTCCGAAGGGAACTCTGCGCTGCCCGAGCTCGTCGATTGCCTGTGGGATCTGCAGGAGCCGGCTGTGAGGGACGAGGTACGGGCGTTCACGGGTGGGAAGGTCACCGCGCTGTACGAGGGCACGCGCTCCACGCCGTCCGAGTGACGAATCTTCCCTAGAATTCGCCACAGATCATCATGATCACCCGTTAACTGTCATACCCCCGTGATTTGATCATGGGGTGTTCGACACCACCGACTGCCTGGAGATGATGCGCTCCCACTCCACGGAGTGGTTGGAGTCGCGTCGTCGCGAGGTGGTGGCGGAGATCCGGCGGTTGCAGTCGGAGGAGCACGCGATCTTGTTGGTGCTCGACGAGCGGGGCCGGGTCGACATGTCGCGTGGGTCTCGATGGTGAGTCGGCGCGGACGGTGCGGGAGAAGGTGGAGACGGCGCGGGCGTTGGAGTCGTTGCCGGCGATCGCGGAGGCCGCGGCGGCGGGTGAGCTGAGCGCCGAGCAGTTGCGGTGAGGTGGTGAAGCTCGCCGACGAGGAGTCGGATGCGGAGTGGGCGCAGCGGGCGCCGAACATGACGCCGGCGGATCTGGCGCGCATGGCACGAGAGCAGAAGAAGCCCACGGTCGAGGAAGGTCAGGCGCGTCATGCGGCACGTCAGGTGCGTACGTGGCGCGATGAGGACCGCAAGATGTTCTGTGGCCGCTTCGAGCTCCCTGATGTGATGGGCGCGAAGTTCGAAGCGACGATCAAGAAGCTGATCGAGACAGATGCGTCCCCGAAGGGCCAGCCGTGGGAGCGGTGGGAACGCCGCGCTGCCGACGCGCTGATGCTGATGTGCGACGCGGTCGACGCGACGGAGCGGATCGAGACACCGATGGCGGCGGCGCCTCCGTTGCTGGTGGTCGAGGTCCCGATGCACGGACCGGCGACGGTCGCGGGGATCCCGTTGCCCGACGCGATGGTCGAACAACTACGTGCGTCAGCGTCGATTGAGCCGTTGCTCGTCGACGACGACGGCTTCCCGATGGCGATCGGGCAACGGAAGAGCAGCCTCTCGCCGAAGATCCTCCGAGCGGTGATGCTGCGTGACGGGCACTGCCGGTGCGGGAACTGCGATCTCAACTACGGGCTCCAGGCCCATCACATCCGGCCCCGGAGCTGGGGCGGCAGCGACGAGATCTCGAACCTCGTCGCGGTCGCGAGCGTGCACCATCCGATGCTGATCCCGAACGGGCCCTACGCCATCGTCGGCAACCCCAACCTCCCCGACGGCCTGCGCACCGTCCACATCGACGACCTCACCCCCGAGGAAGCAGCACAGGTCGGGCTCCCTTCTCGTCGAGCCGGACCCGACCCGACCGGTACGCTGATGGCGTGGATGCGGTCGAACCGAGTGTCGGGTGGGGAGTCCTCCACCTCTTCTACCGAGTCGACCGCGCGCGGGCCGAAGCCGATCCGCAGGCCGGGAAGCGCATCGTCGACGCGGTGCAGTCGCTCGTCGACGACGGCCACCAGGCGCTGCTCTTCGCCGTGCTCGGCCACAAGGCCGACCTCGGCGTGATGGCGCTCGGGCCCGACCTCGCCCGGCTCCAGCAGTTCCAGCAGGAGCTGTCGGCCACCCCGCTCGACCTGGTCGACTCCTACGTGTCGCTCACCGAGCTGTCGGAGTACACGAGCACCGAGGACGACGAGCGGGCCCGGCTCGAATCCGAGGAAGGGCTCGCGGGACCGGCGGCCGAGGCGCGTCTGGCCGCGTGGCGCGAGCGCATGGCGCACTACCAGGAGCAGCGCATCCACCCGCAGCTCCCGCTCAAGAAGACGATCTGCTTCTACCCGATGTCGAAGCGGCGGGCGACCGCGGCCAACTGGTACTCGCTCCCGTTCGCGGAGCGGAAGCGGCTCATGGGTGGACACGCGCGTGTCGGCCGCACGTATGCGGGTCGCGTGCTGCAGCTCATCACCGGTTCCACCGGTCTCGACGACTGGGAGTGGGGGGTCACGCTGCTCGCCGACGACCCGGTCGCGCTCAAGGAGATCGTCTACGAGATGCGGTTCGATCCGGTCTCTGCCGACTACGCCGACTTCGGGCCGTTCGTCACCGGACTGCTTGCTCGAACCAGCCGATGCGCTGCAGCGCGTCGGGCTGCAGCGCTGAGAAGGAGATCGACATGTCCGAGCACGTGCGGCTGTTCGTGTCGTTCCCCGAGGATCTCGTCGACCGTCCGATGATCTACGAAGTGGTGAAGCGCTACGACGTCGTGCCCAACATCCGGCGCGCCAACGTCGAGCAGCACTCGGGCTGGGTGATCCTCGAGCTCACCGGCGCCCAGGAACAGCTCGACGGCTCGATCGCCTACCTCGAAGAGGTCGGTTGCACCGTGAACACGATGGAAGGCGACGTCATCGAGGGATGAGTGCTGCCGACGAGCAGCGCGGCCTCGCGCTGCTGCAGGAAGCGAGCGACGCAATCCTCGCCGGCGTCGAGCGCGAGCTCGCCGGATGGGTCGAGCGGTCGGTGGCCCGCATCCTCGACGCGTGGGGGCGCACCCCGCCCGACGAGCGGGCGCGAGCCGAGCGTGACGCGGTCGGCGCCGGCCGGGCGGCGACGACCCGGGTGGTGGGCGAGCTGCAGGCGCTGTTCGCACTCGATCCCGAGGCGCAGCGGTCGACCCCGCTCGAGGTCGTCCGGCGCGCCTACCGCGAGCCGACGGGGTGCTCGCGGCAGCCGGCATCCCGCCGGTCGAGCGCGACGAGTTCGCCGAGCGGGCGTGGCCCGACGACACCTACGGGCTGGTCGTCCACGGCCTCGGTGACCTCGGCGACGAGGATCTCGCGCCACTGCAGATGGCGTGGGGACTCGCCAAGGCCAAGGTGCTGCGGGCCCGACGCGGGAGTTGAACGGCCTCTGACGGCTTCGTGTCACCACAATTGGCTGCAAGCTGTCGTCTCTGTATGCTCCCTGACCGGAGATCGTCCGGACGACGACGCGTCCGGACTCGGCTGGGGGGAGGGTCCATGCGGATCAACGCGGGCGACACCGCGTGGGTGTTGACGAGCGCGGCGCTCGTCCTGCTCATGACGCCAGGACTGGCGCTGTTCTACGGCGGCATGGTGCGGGCCAAGAACGTGCTCGCCATGCTCATGCAGAACTTCATCTGCATGGGCCTCATCGGCGTGCTCTGGGCCGTGTGCATGTACTCGCTCGCGTTCAGCGGCACCAACAAGTGGATCGGGAACTTCGACCTCGCGTTCCTCGACGGAGCGAACACCACCGCGGCGACAGGCTTCGGCGTGGTGCCGATCCCGCCGCTGTCGTTCTCCGCGTTCCAGATGATGTTCGCCATCATCACCCCCGCCCTCATCACCGGCGCCATCGCCGATCGCATGAGGTTCTCGGCGTGGGTGTGGTTCGTCGGGCTGTGGGCCCTCGTCGTGTACACGCCGGTTGCGCACTGGGTGTTCTCACCCGCGGGGTGGCTGTTCCGCCGTGGCGCGCTCGACTTCGCCGGCGGCACCGTCGTGCACATCAACGCCGGGATCGCGGCGTTGGTCGCGGTCATGGTGATCGGCCGCCGCCGGGGATGGCCCAACCACCCGACGCCGCCACACTCGCTCCCGCTCACGTTGCTCGGTACCGGCCTCCTGTGGTTCGGCTGGTTCGGGTTCAACGCGGGTTCCGCGCTCGGCGCCAACGGCGTCGCCGCCCAGGCATTCATCAACACCACGCTCGCCGCGTCGACGGCCATGCTCGGATGGCTGGTCTTCGAGCGCATCCGGCACAAGCACGCCACCACGCTCGGCGCCGCGTCCGGCGCGGTCGCGGGGCTGGTGGCGATCACGCCGTGCGCCGGCTTCGTCGGTCCGATGGCGTCGATCGCCATCGGCTTCGTCGCCGGGGCGATCTGCTACTTCGCCGTGAGCGTGAAGTTCAAGTTCGGCTACGACGACGCGCTCGACGTCGTCGGCGTGCACCTCGTCGGCGGGCTCATCGGTTCGTTGCTGCTGGGGCTGTTCGCCGACCGCGCGTTCAACCCGGCCGTCGTGCACCAGGGCGTCTTCGTCAACGGGAGCTGGGAGCTGATGGGCGACCAGCTGATCGCGGTCGTGGCGACGCTCCTGTGGTCGGGCGTGCTCACGTTCGTGATCCTCAAGGTGCTGCACCTCGTGATCCCCGGTGGTCTGCGCGTCTCGGACGAGGACGAGCAGACCGGACTCGACCTCACCCAGCACTCCGAGATGGGGTACGCGTACGACCGGGTCTGAGCAACGCACGCACAGCTCGCGCAACGAGAGGGATGCAGGACATGAAGCTGATCGTCGGGATCGTCAAGCCGTTCAAGGTCGACGACGTGAAGGAGGCGGTGAAGCAGCTCGGCGTGCAGGGGCTCACCGTGTCCGACGTCCAGGGCTTCGGTCGTCAGCGCGGGCACACCGAGGTGTACCGGGGTGCCGAGTACACCGTCGACTTCATGCCCAAGGTGCGGATCGAGATCCTGGTCGACGACGGTGACGTCGACCGCGTGGTGCAGCAGCTGCTCACCACCGCGAACACCGGCAAGATCGGTGACGGCAAGGTGTGGGTCGTGCCGGTCGAGAACGTGTGGCGGATCCGCACGGGAGAATCGGGGCCCGACGCCCTGTAGCGTGCGCGTGTGGTGAGCGTCGCGGCGCGGGATGCGCCGCGCCGAACTGGTCGCCGAGCGCGACCGGCGCGGCACGGCGTTCGGTGCTGCGCTCACCGATCTGGTCGACGGCGTCCTGCGCGAGGGCCTGGGCACCCTCGACCGCAGCTCCGGGTGGGCGGTGGTTGCGCTCGGCTCGTACGCGCGCCGCGAGCTGACCCCCGGCTCCGACGTCGACGTGATGCTGCTCCACCACGGCGGCCGGAGGAGCACGCCGAGCGCCGACGACGCCGGTGCCCTCTGGTATCCGCTCTGGGACGCCGGCTTCGCGCTCGGCCAGTCGGTGCGCACGGTGAAGGAGGCGCTCGCGATCGCCGACGACGATCTCGACGCGCTCACCGCGCTGCTCGACCTGCGGCTCGTCGCCGGCGATCGGGAGCTCGCCACCGACCTCGCCCGTCGGGTGCGCGAGCTCGCGCCGCGGCGGCGGGAACGGGTGATCGGGGCGTTGGCCACGGCGGCCGCCGGGCGCCTGGTGCAACCGGGACCGATCGCCGAGATGCTCGAGCCCGACCTCAAGCAGGGCGGCGGCGGGTTGCGCGACGTCCAGGCCCCCGGATGGGCGGCGTGGACCCTCCCTCCCGGTGGCGACGCCGAGCCGGCGCTGCTCGACGGGACCGGCTGGGACGGTGGTGTCGACCTGCTCGTCGCCCGCGGCTACCTGCAGCCCGAAGATCCCGACCGTCTGCGCGAGGCCCGCACGCGGATCCTCGACGCTCGGGTCGCGCTGCACCGGGTCACGGGCGGACGTTCCGACCGCCTGCCGCTCCAGGACCAGGACGCGGTCGCCGAGCTCGTCGGCGCGGGCGACGCCGACGAGCTGGTGCGCGGGCTCGGCGAGGCGGCGCGGGCCGTCGTGTGGATCACCCGCGACCTCTGGTCGCGGCTGCTCGCGACGGAGGCCGGGCCGAGCGCCATGCGCGCGACCAGGAGCCGAGATCTCGGCGACGGCGTCGTGCTGCGCGACGGTCGGGTCGCGTTCGGGTCCGACGCCACGCTCGACACCACCACCGTGTTGCGTGCCGCGGTGCACGCGGCGCGTGCGCGCGCGCCGTTCGAGCGCGCTGCACTGGCGCGCCTGGCCGAGTGCACGACCATCGAATGGACCGCGGACGCGCGCGATGCGTTCATCGACCTGCTCGCGGCCGGACCGGGCACCATCCCGGTGTTCGAATCGCTCGACCACGTCGGGGTGCTGGTGCGCCTGCTCCCGGAGTGGGCCTCCGTGCGGGCCCGGCCCCAGCGCAACGCGTACCACCGCTTCACCGTCGACCGGCACTCCCTCGAGGCCGTCGCCGAGTGCGCCGCGCTCCTCGACCCCGAGGATCCGGCGGGCCAGGGCTTCGACGGTGACGTGGCTCGGACTGCACGGCGTGAGCTGCTGCTCCTGGGCGCGCTCCTCCACGACATCGCCAAGGGCAAGCCGGGCGACCACTCGGTGGTGGGGGAGGCGATCGCGCGTGGAGGTCGCCACTCGCATCGGCGTCGACGCGCCTGGTGCCGACGACCTCGCCTGGGTGGTGCGCAACCACCTCCTCCTGGCCGACACCGCGACCCGGCGCGACCTCGGTGACGATCGCACCATCACCCGCTACGCCGACGAGGTGCGCGACGCGCCGCGCAACGCGTTGCTCTACGCGCTCACGATCGGCGACTCGCGCGCGACCGGTCCGGCGGCGTGGAACACGAGCAAGGCGGCGCTGGTGCGCGAGCTGTTCGCCAAGGCCGACGTCCGCCTCGGCGCCGACGCGGTCGTCGACGAGGGACCTGACCCGCGGGCCGCGTTGGCGGCACTGATCGGCGAGCCCGACGCGACCGCGTTCCTCGATGCCATGCCCGACGGTTACGCGCGCACGTTCCCAGCCGAACACCTCGCCCACCACCGGGCACTGCTGCTCGCGGGCACGCCGGCGGTGGTGTGGGAGGCGCTCGACGACGATCGGTGGCGGTGCACGCTGGTGGCCCCCGACCGCACCGGACTGCTCGCGACTGCGGCAGGTGCCCTCGCGCTGGTGGGCTTCGACATCGACACCGCGACGGCGTACAGCCATTCGAGTGGTGTCGCACTCGAGGTGTTCACCGGACGCGACCACTTCGATCGCCTCGACAGCCACGAGGGTCGCGTCGCGGCGACGGAGACCGTCGTCGACGCGCTCGCGGGACGTCTCGCGCTCGACGAGCAGCTCCGCGACCGCGCCCGGCGATACCGACCCGCTGCGAACGCGGGTGTCGATCGCGAACGTACGCGTGCTCGTCGACACCGACGCGTCGGCATCGGCCACGGTCGTGGAGGTACACGCACCCGACGACGTGGGACTCCTCGCCCGGGTCGCCGGCGTGTTCGTCGACCTCGAGCTCGACGTGGGGCAGGCGCTCGTCGCCACCGTCGGCGATCGAGTGGTCGACGTCTTCTACCTGCACGACGCCACCGGTGTCCGCTTCGAGCAACGTCATGCGGTCGAGTCGTTGCGGGCGACGCTGCTCAGCCGCCTCACCGCCGCGATCACCCTCGACGAGCGCTTCGCGGACGACGGTTAGTCTCCTCCGCGTGAGCGAGCCGCCCTTCAGCCCGTCCGCCGTCGACCTGCTCCGCTGGGCGGAGACGTTGTCGGCCGTCGCCCGCACCGGGCTCGGCTTCACGCAGAGCCTCTACGAGCGGGAGCGCTTCGAGGAGGTGCTCAAGGTCGCGGCCGACATCCGCCACGTCGCGGTCGAGGAGGCCGAGGCCGAGACGCTCTTCGACGACTGGATGACGAGCGTCGCGCCCGGCGTCCAGGGTTACGTCACCCCGAAGCTCGCGGTGGCCGCCATCGTCGCCAACGAGCGCGGCGAGCTGCTGCTCACCCAGCGCGCCGACTCGGGCGTGTGGCTCTACCCGGTGGGGTACGCCGACGTCGGGTACTCACCGAGCGAGATCGCGGTGAAGGAGGTCTACGAGGAGACCGGCATCGAGGTGGAACCGGTGTCGATGATCGCGGTCCTCGACGGCCTGCGCCTCGGTTTCGCCCGCCTGCCGCTCTACTCGCTGCTGTTCCACTGCCGCATGATCGGCGGCGAGCTCGAGGGCCACCCTCTCGAGACCCGGGCCGTCGGCTTCTTCGACCGCAACAGCCTCCCCTGGCCCGTCGCCGGCATCGAGCGCTGGGGCGAGCTCGCGTTCGCCGCCATCGACGGCGAGATCCGCCCCTGCGACTTCGACCTGCCTCGCGACCCACCCTGGCGCGGCGACGACACCCCTTGACCGTTTTGGCGCCGCTCGACCGCCCATGTGGCGGTGCAGGGGCGCCAAAAGGAGAGTCCGTCAGCGCTCGCCGGCGGACTTCAGCTCGGTCATGGTGAAGAGGGGGCGGAGCTCCACGCCGAGATCGGCGAGGGCGGCGGGGCCGCCCGACTCGCGGTCGATGACGCAGAGCGCGTGTTCCACGATCGCGCCCCGCTCGCGCAGGTCGCCGCACGAGAGCACCACCTGACCCCCCGACGTCACGACGTCCTCCACCACGGTGAGGCGTTTGCCGTCGACGGCCGCACCCTCGGCGAGCTGGCACGTGCCGTAGGTCTTGGCCTCCTTGCGCACGAACGCCGCCGGGATGCCGGTGAGCTGCGACAGCGCGGTGGCGATGGGGACGCCTCCGAGCTCGAGCCCGGCGAGCACCTCGGTGCGCTCGGGCACGAGCGGGACGAGCGCGGCCGCGATGTCGCGGAGCAGTACGGGGTCGGCCTCGAACCGGTACTTGTCGAAGTACTCGGTGCTCGTCACTCCCGAACGGAGCAGGAACTCGCCGGTGATGTGCGAGGTCGCGTAGATGGCCGCAGCCAGGTCGCCTCGGTCGCGCGTCATCGCGTTCCACCCTTTCAGCGAGTTGTCTTCAATTGGGCGAACACCATCTCCACGATCGAGGTCGCGCGCTTCGCGTGTTCCCACGCGGTGCCGATCGCGTCGTGGTCGACGAGTCCGGCGGCGTCGGGCGCGCGGCCCAGCGCATCGGTCGCCGCCTGGGCGAGGGGCGCGGGTTCCAGGTCGTCGCCGTAGGCCGCGAAGCACTCCAGACCGTCCCAGAGCGACCGCAACGTGCGCGGCTCGGTTCCCAGGGTCAGCGCGTCGGGATCGACGCCCGTCGACAGTGCGCCGACCACCTGCTCCCAGAGGTCGTAGTGCGACAGATCACGCGGCAGGCGGTACCCGGCGACGGGATGGAGACGCCACTCGAGGCCGATCTCGCCCGGGCCGTCGTCGGTGATCCAGGTTTGCGACCCGTTGAGGTAGCTGTCGACCGGTGGACCGAGCCGCGCGTCGAGTGCGAGCACGAGATCGGCGTCGACGCGCCAGATGCACGTCGCGGTGCGGGACATCCGCGGCAGAGTACCGAACCCGCCGGGTCGCGGTACCCTGCGCCGCTCCAACGGGCAGAAGGACAGAGGTGCTCACGAGGTCGAGGCTCGGCGCCGCGTGCTGCGGGCTGGTGATGGTGGTCACGGGTTGTGGCGGGGGCCACGAGCGCCTGTCGGCCCCCGACTATCGCGCGAAGCCAGCGAGCTGTGCCGGCGCTCGAACCGTTCGGTGGCGCGCGTCGAGATCCCGCCGCTCACCCGGAGCGTGGACGCGTCGCTCGCCATGGCGCGGATCGTCGTGGTCCAGCGCGACACCGTCGACGAGCTGCGCCGCGCTGCGACCACCCGAGCACCTCGGCGTCACCGTGCAGAAGTGGATCGCCCTGCTCGACCAGGGCGCCGACGAGCTCGAGCTCATGGGCCTGCGCCTGCGAGCCGGCCACGCCGACGAGGCCCTGGCGTACGGCGACAAGGCCGAGACGCTCCTCGACCGCGCCCGGGAGCTGGCGGCGCCACTCCGCGTGACGTCGTGCCGAGGCCCCGTGCTTCCCACCGTCTGACCCATACGCTCGCGGCGACCCATACGCTGCGCACCGATGGCCGCCGACGACGGGTACGACCGCCTCACTGCGCTCGACGAGACGTTCCTGCACCTCGAGCGGTCCGAGACGCCCATGCACGTCGGCGCAGTTGCGATCCTCGAGCGCGCACCCTTCTACGGCGCCGACGGTCGCTTCCGGCTCGACGAGGTCCGCGAGCTCGTGGCGTCACGCCTGCAGCTGATCCCGCGCTTCCGCAAGCGGGTGATGTCGGTGCCGTTCGGTCGCGGTCGCCCGGTGTGGGTCGACCACGACGAGTTCGACATCGCCGAGCACGTGCGACTCACCGCGTTGCCGGCACCGGGTACCCGCCGTCAGTTGTTCGAGCTCGCCGAGCGGCTCATGACGCAGGTGCTCGACCGGGAGCGCCCGCTCTGGGAGCTGTGGTTCGTCGACGGGGTCGACCGTGGCGAGCACGTCGGCCTGATCCACAAGTCGCATCACACGCTGACCGACGGCATCTCGGGCGTCGACATCGCGACCGTGCTGCTCGACTTCACGCCCGAGCCCACCGTGCTCGAACCCGACGGGTGGACGCCGGCACCCGCGCCCGATCCCGCGCGGCTCGTGGTGGACACCGTCCGCGAAACGGTCACGCGCCCGGCCGAGATGGCGAGCGCGGTGCGGCGGACCACCGACGCACCGCGCGACGCGGTCGATCGCGCCACCGGCCTCGGTCGTTCGATCGGTTCGCTGCTCGAGGGGCAGTTCGTCGCGCCGCGGCTCTCGTTGAACGGACCGGTGCGGAAGGGCCGTCGCATCGAGACCGTACGCGTGCCGCTCGACACTGTGGCGCGGGTGCGGCAGGCCTTCGGGTGCACCGTGAACGACGTGGTCCTCGCGGTCGTCGGGAGTGCGGTTGGACGCGTGCTCGATGCGCACGACGAACTGCATCCCGATCTCGTGCTGAAGGTGTTCTGCCCGGTGTCGGTGCGCGACGACGGCCAGCGCATGCAGCTCGGCAACCGCATCTCCACCATGGTGGTGCCCCTCCCGGTCGGCGAACCCGATGCCCGTGTGCGACTCGACGCCGTCCGGGCCACCACCGTCGACCTCAAGGAACGACGACAGGCGGTGGGTGCCGCCGCGCTCATCGGTCTCTCCGAGTACGCGGCGCCGACGCTGCTCGGGCTCGCGGCGCGCGTCGCGCACTCGCAGCGGCTGGCCAACCTCATCGTCACCAACATCCCTGGCCCCCAG
This sequence comes from uncultured Actinomycetes bacterium, assembly GCA_963835985.1. GTDB lineage: Bacteria > Actinomycetota > Acidimicrobiia > IMCC26256 > DASPTH01 > DASUAS01. Next base: position 307,339 of record CAWIHV010000007.1, read on the forward strand.
GTGCCGCTCTATTGCCTGGGCGCGCTCATGCACGAGGTGTACCCGGTGGTTCCGTTGTCGCGGAACCTCACACTGAACGTCGCGATCCTCTCGTACTGCGGGCAGTTGCACTTCGGCTTGATCGGCGACGGCCAGTCGGGACGCGACCTCGAACGGTTGGCCGGCGGCGTCGAGGACGCAGTTGCAGAGCTCGAAGAGCTCGCGGCTCGCGAGGTCTAGCCTCGACCCGTGAGCCGATCCGAGGACCCGACCGCCGAGGTCACCGACATCCTGCAGCTGCTCATCCGCAACCAGTGCGTGAACGACGGCACGATCGCGTCGGGGGCAGAGACCCGCAGTGTCGACCTGCTGGCCGGCTACCTCGCCGGCGCCGGCGACCACGAGATCTACGAGCCGCAGCCCGGACGCCAGAGCCTGGTGGTCCGCATGGAGGGGACCGACCCCGACGCGCCTGCGCTGCTGCTCATGGGCCACACCGACGTCGTGCCGGTGAATCCCGACGGCTGGTCGCGCGATCCGTTCGGGGCCGAAGTGGTGGACGGCTTCGTGTGGGGCCGGGGTGCGGTCGACATGCTCAACCTCACCGCGTCGCAGGCGGTCGCGTTCCGCCGCCTCGCCGACAGCGGGTTCCGGCCGCGGGGCACACTGATCTTCCTCGCGGTCGCCGACGAGGAGGCGCTCGGCCGTTGGGGCGCCGACTGGTTGCTGCAGCACGAGCGTGACGCGGTCTACGCCGACTACGTGCTCACCGAAGCGGGTGGCTTCCAGATCCCGACGCCCGCGGGTCCGCGCCTGCCGGTCGTCGTGGGGGAGAAGGGCACCTTCTGGACCAAGATCCGGGTGAAGGGCACGCCCGGACACGGGTCGCAGCCGTTCCGCACCGACAACGCGCTGGTCACGGCGGCGGAGGTGGTGCGGCGCATCGCCGACTACCGACCGCAGACGCAGATCCACGAGTCGTGGCACCAGTTCGTCGAGGGCCTGCACTACGAGGCCGAGCTCACCGAGGCACTGCTCAGTGAGGAGGGGCTCGCCGACGCACTCGCCGAGCTGCCGGTCGGGGTCGCGCGCCACTGGCACGCGTGCACGCACACCACGTTCGCGCCGACCGTCGCCCACGGCGGTACCAAGACGAACGTGATCCCCGACCTGGTGGAGCTCGAGGTCGACATCCGGACGCTCCCCGGCCAGAGCGGTGCCGACGCGACCGCGCTGCTGCGCGACGCACTCGGCGACCTCGCCGATGCGGTCGAGATCGAGTCCAACGACGATCCCGCGACGTCGTCGCCGATCGACACCCCGCTGTGGGACTCGTTGTCGCGGACGAGTGCGGCGCTGTGCAAGGGCTCCGCGCTCGGTGCCGTCGCTCATGGTCGGCGGCACCGACAACCGCTTCTACCGGCGCGCCGGTGCGGTGGGGTACGGATTCGGCCTGTTCTCGCAGCGCCTGCCGTACGAGGACTTCGCGGTGATGTTCCACGGCAACGACGAGAAGGTCGACCAGGAATCGCTCGCCCTCTCGACCCAGCTCTGGGAAGCCGTCGCCCGCGATCTCGTGGGCTAAGTCGCGAGTCGGACGCGCAGCGTCCGATCGAACGCGAGGTACCCGCAGCCGGCCCACACGAGGAAGAGCATCGCGACCAGCATCGTCGGGGCGACCCCGAGGTGGAAGCTCCCACCGTCGACGCGTCCCGCGGTCGCGATCGCCCCGATCATGTCACCGGCGAGGAGCAACGCTGCAGGGCGGGTCAGGAATCCGACGACGAGGAGCACGCCACACACCAGCTCGAGCGTGCCGACCAGGTAGGTCGCGACGTCCGGCACCGGGATGCCGTAGCGATCGAAGTCGGACGACTCCTGGGCGTGGTCGACGAACTTGCCCACCGAGAACATCATGAACAGCCCGCCGGTCACGACGCGCACCGCTGTCGTGATCCACCCGGCGGCGCCGCTGGTCCTCGGTCGCAGGACCTTGTCCATCATTTCGTTCACGTCCCGCCGTCCTGCTCTCGCAGGAAGCGCTCCACCTCGGCCGCGAGCTCTTCGGCATCGGGTACCGAGCCGCCACCGGCGGGATGCCCACCGAGGACGATGCCGCGATCTTCGGCGTCTTCGGCGTCGACGCGGCCTTCGAGCTCGCGCACGTAGCTGCTCACCTCGTCGTTGTCGCGGATCGCGTGGTCGACCTGCACGCGCCAGAGGTCGACGAGCTGGTCGAGGCCGTGCAGATCGAGGTCGAGGTCGGCGAGCTGCGCGAACCGTTCGAGCAGCGCACGCGTCGCGGGCGGATTGGGCGGCGACGACACGTAGTGCGGCACCGGCGCCCACAGCGACGCCGAGCGAAGACCGCTGGCGCGGCACGCGTCGTGGAGCACCCCGACGATCCCGGTGGGTCCTTCGTACTGCGATCGCTGGAGCTCGAGCCCGTTGACGAGCTCGGGATCGGACGCGGTGCCGGTGACGCGCACCGCCCGCGTGTGCGGCACGTCGCCGAGCAGCGCACCGAGGGTCACGACCATCTCGCACCCCACCTCTTCGGCGACCGAGACGACGGCGCGGCAGAAGGACTTCCATCGCAGGTTCGGCTCGACGCCGCGCAGCACCACGAGATCGCGCTCGTCGAAGGTCACCGCGAAGCAGTCGTTCGCCGGCCAGGTGATGGAGCGCGCCACCCCGTCGACGAGGTCGATCTGGGGACGGTGCGACTGGTAGTCGAGGTGCTCGTCGGGTTCGATGCCCGCGATCCGGAGCGGATCGCGCTGGCGGATGAGCCAGTCGGCGGCTCCGGTGGCGGCATCGCCGGCGTCGTTCCAGCCCGAGAACGCGGCGACGAGCAGGGGCCGGCGGAGGTTCGGATGCCGTTCCCAAACCAGGCCGTCAGTCATCGAGCCAGCTTACGGCCAGCGTTGATCGGGCCCGTCTACAGTGCCGCGATGGGCTTGGCGACCGCTGACGAGTACCGCGCATCGCTCGGCGACGGCCGTGTGCTCTGGTACCGCGGGCGGCGCGTACCCGACATCCTGGCCGAACCCGACCTGCGGGTCGCGGTCGACCACGCCGCGCTCGACTACGAGGTGGGGCACGATCCGCTGTACCGCGACCTTCGCGGTGGCGAAGGATCCCGACACCGGCGAGGAGTACAGCGCGTACTATGCGCTTCCTCGCTCGAGCGACGACCTGTTGGCGCGCTCGCGCCTGATCGAGACCGTCACGGGACTCGGCGGCACGATGGTCACGCTGGTCAAGGAGATCGGGTCCGACGCGCTGTTCGGGCTCCTCCGCGTCCTCGAAGGTGAGCCGCTCGAGCGCGCGCAGGCGTTCTACGAGCACTGCCGCGACGGCGATCTCGCGGTCGCCGTGGCCCAGACCGACGTGAAGGGCGATCGCTCTCTCCCGCCGCACGCCCAGCCCGATCCCGACCACTACGTGCACGTGGTGGAGGAGCGCGCCGACGGCATCGTCGTGCGGGGTGCGAAGTGCCACACGAGCATCAGCGCCAACGCCCACGAGATCATCGTGCTGCCGACGCGGGCGATGGGCCCCGACGACGCCGATTACGCGGTGTCGTTCGCGGTGCCGGTGAACGCGCCCGGACTGTCGCTGTTCGTCTCCGCCTACGGCGCGCGCGGACCACGACGCGTTCGAGTTCCCGGTGTCGTCGAAGCACAAGATGCTCGAGACCCTCACCGTGTTCGACGACGTGTTCGTGCCGTGGGAGCGCGTGTTCCTCTGCCGCGAACCCGAGCGGGCGGGCACGGTGTCCAACGCCTTCGTGGAGTACCACCGCTTCACCGCGGTGTCGTACAAGCTGCCGCTGCTCGACGCGCTGATCGGCACCGCTGCCCTCGTCGCCGAGATGAACGGCGTCGGAAAGGCCGGTCACATCCGCGACAAGCTCACGCGGCTCATCACCTACGCGGAGACGGTGCGCGCGCTCACCGACATGGCTGCGCTCCGCGCACCGATCGACGAGCGGGGCCTCGCCTATCCCGACCCGCTCACCACCAACCTGGCCAAGTACACCTTCGCCACGCAGTACCACGCGGCCTTGGAGCTGGTGCAGGACTGCGCCGGCGGGCTGCTGGTCACGGGTCCCGGTGGCGCCGACTGGGCCAACCCCGAGGTGCGAGCGGTGTTGGAGAAGTTCTACGCGGCCAAGGCGCCGGCCGAGGAGCGGCTCCGCCTGCTCAACACGATCAGCGACCTCACCGCTCGCGACTTCGGCGGCTACCACGCGGTGCTCGCGGTGCACGCCGAGGGCTCGATCGAGGCCGAGAAGATGCAGATCTACCGGGCCTACGAACCAGGACGAGCCGTCGCATACGCACGACGGCTCGCTGGACTGGACTGAGGAGCGGCTTCGCCGCGGCGTTGCTGGCTCAGGCGACGCGGGGCGTGCGGGGCTGGACGGGAGTGCCGTTGCCCTTGGGGTAGCGGGCGACCCGGCCGACGGGCATGTCGACGCGGTACCCGGCAGCGGCGCGCTCCTCTTCGGATTCGCCACCCCAGAAGCCGTACTCGCGGTGCTCGCGTGCCCACTGGCGGCACGGCGTGAGCACTTCGCAGTTGTTGCAGACGGCACGGGCCTTGGCCTCGCGCACGTTGCGGGTCTCGGGACGCTCGCCGGCGGGGGCGAAGAACAGATCGTTCTGGCCTTGGCAGGCCGCCGTCCCGGTCCAGGTGAGCGGACCGGTGAAGATCAGGCTCGAGACGCTTGCAGATTCGGTTACGGACACCAGGAAACCCCCGTGAGTGCGCGGATGCGGGAGATTCGGGGAGCCGGTGGGGGGAACCGGCTCCCCGAGTCGTCCTGCGTGACCCATGTTGCCCGTTCCACGAGAATCTGTCCAACAGTTAGACTCGATGGTATCCATCGGCATCAACGATGTTCACGAGAGGGCACGTGATGGAGCTCCGACACCTCGAGACCCTGCTCGCCATCGCCGAAGAGGGCTCGTTCACCGCCGCGGCCGACGCCCTCGCCACGGTGCAGTCGAACGTGTCCGACCAGGTGCGTCAGCTGGAAGGGGAGCTCGGCGTGCCGCTGCTCGTGCGCAGTCGGCGCGGGGCCGAGCCCACCGAGTTCGGCCTCGTGGTCCTGGAGCGGGCACGCCGCGTGCAACGTGAGCTCGAGGCGATGCGCGTCGACCTCGCGCTCCTCCAAGGACTCGAGGCCGGGTACGCGCGCCTCGGCGTCGTCGGCACCGCGAGCCGCTGGCTGGTGCCCGCGCTCGTCGCCGACCTGCGCGAGCGCGCGCCCGGAGTGCGCCTGCGCGTGAACGAGGGTGCATCGGAACGCCTCTTCGCGGAGCTGGTCGACGGGGAGCTCGCGCAGGCCATCGTCACCGAGCCGGTCAACGACCGCCGGCTCCTGGTCGAGTCGTTGCTCGAGGAGGACCTCATCGGTCTGGTCGGGCACGACGTCGACCTGCCGCGCGAGCCGGTGTCGCTCGCCGCGTTCGCGAAGCTCCCGCTGGTGTTGCCGCCCGATCCGAATCCGCTGCGCATCGAGGTCGACCGCGCCGCCGAGGAAGCCGGGCTCTCGCTCACGGTGCCGCTCGAGGTGGAGGGCATCCGCCTGATCGCCGACCTCGTGGTGGCCGGTGACTACGCGTCGATCCTGCCCGAGACCGCGATCCCGCCCGAGATCACCAACGTACGCACGGTGCGGATCGCCGGGCTGCCACCACGCCGGCTCGCGATGGTGTCGGCGCGCGACGTGCAGATGTCGCTCGCCGATCTGGCCGTCCGCGACAGCGTGCGTAGCCTGGTCGCCAAGCACATGCAGACGCGGGCGCGTCCCAAGAAGCAGGTACGGTCGCGGGCCAAGCGGGGCTGACGAGGGGGAACAGCATGGCTGCACAGCCCGTGCACGATGATGGACGCAAGGTCAACGTCAAGCTGATCGTGCTCGGACTGCTCGCTGCGATCCTCGTGTTGTTCGCGCTGCTCAACACCCACGAGGTGGGTGTCGACTTCCTCCTCAACACCTGGAGCACGTCGTTGATCCTCGTGATCGCGATCTCGGCGTTGATCGGGTTCGCGCTCGGCTTCCTCACACGGGGGCACTTGGCCGGTCGTCGCTCGGACGACTGACCGCAGGGCCCCGACCGGCACGGGTGAAGATGCGTGCGGCCACGTAGCCGACGCCGAAGACGAAGAAGCCAGCGACGGCGTCGAGGAGGTAGTGGTTGGCGGTCACGACGATCACGGTCACGGTGGTGATCGGGTAGATGACCGCGAGCGCCTTCGCCCACACGTGCTTGACGCGCGGCACGAGCGCGCACGCGCACCAGAGCGCCCACGCGCAGTGGACGCTGGGCATGGCCGCGAACTGGTTGGAGATCTTGCTCACCGCGCCGGAGTTGAACGACCAGAACGCCGGGTCCTTCGCCAGCGTGTCGACGAAGCCGAAGTCGTGGTGGATGAACGGGTACAGCGTCGACGGTTCGAGCAGGCGGGGCGGCATCAATGGAAAGAACGCGAAGCCGATGAGGGCGAGGCCGGTGGCGATGCCGAGCGTGTTGCGCCAGCGCGGGTAGTCGTTCGTCCACTTCCGGTACAGGTAGATCATCACGCCACCGGTGACGATGAAGTGCAGCGATCCGTAGAAGTAGTTGGCAGCGATGATGAATGTGCGCGATCCGAGCGCCCACGCCTGGATCGCCTGCTCGTGGTTGATGCCGAGCGACTTCTGCCAGCGGATGATGTCGAGCGCGTGGTCGTACGCCTCCTGCGGGTTCCCGTGGTGCAGGTTCCGGATGAATGAGTAGACGCCGTAGAAGGCCAGCACCGCGATGATCTCGCCCCACCAGTAGAGGCGCCGACCGTCCTGGAGGGTCCGCCCACCCGGCAGCCTCCGGTGGAGCGGGACGCTGGATGGCGGAGTGGGCTCGTCCTGTTCGACGACGCTCATGAGGTCGGCGACGACGTCGGCGTGCCGGCGCCGGTCGGGGTCAGGTGGTCGACCTCGTCGCGGTCGCGGCGATGCCCGACCGCGAACGCCGGCGCACCGAGGAGGCTGACGACGAGCGTCATCCCGTACCAGAGCAACCCGATGCCGATGGCCTTTCCGGTCGGGACCCCGAGCGGGTGGAGGAGGATCACGAGGAGACCTTCGCGGACGCCGAGGCCCGAGAGCGAGATGGGCAGTGCCTGGGCCGCGGCGACCGCAGGGAGGAAGGCCAGGACTGCGCCGTTGGGCATCGACACCCCGAGGGCGTGGATGGCGCAGTACACGGAGATCAGGACCGCGGCCTGGTACGTGATGGCCGCGACCAACACCCCCAGGGCGCGGCGGGGCTCGCGATGGATCCGGTCGATCCCCACGTGGACCGCGCCGATGAACCGCATCCAGTTCTGGTGGTCAGCAAAGCGTCCGGCGAGGCGCGGGCTGCCGGCAAGGAGCACGATCACCACGAGCGCGGTGATCGTCGCCGCCGCGATCATCACCGCGATCCACGAGCGGTCGAGCTCGAGCAACGACGGTTCGAGCGCGAACCCCAGGAGCGAGAGGAGTGGGAGCGCGACGAAGCCGCTCAGCCGCTCGATCACCACCGACGCGAACGCCACATCGCTCGTACCCGTGGTCTTGGCCGCTCTGCTGACGCGCAGGACGTCGCCGCCGATGGTCGACGGCAGCACGTTGCCGACGAACTGGCCCGCGAGGTAGTGGTTCAGCAGCGTGCGTAGCGACACGTGCCGGTCGAAGACCGCGAACACGCGCTGCCAGCGCCACGCCGAGAGCACGAATCCGGCCAGAGTGAAGAGCAGACCAAAGGCGAGGAACAACAGGGTTCCCGTGTGCGTGTCCTTCGGCTGGACCTCGTCGGCGGGGATCTTGGTGATCAGCAGCACGAGGAGCGCCACGCTCACGACGATTCGCAGTGTGAGCTTGGCCGCACCGGACAGTCGGAAGTGGCGGCGGGCGCTGCGCGCGCCAGCAGTCTCGGAAGCCGCCATGCGGCTCATGTTACGGGTTTGTCCACCGGCTGTTCCGGGCGGTCGTAGATTGACGCGATGCGGGTGACGACCGACGACGGCGTGAGCCTGGCGACGGTCGCGGAGGGGGATCCGGCGGCGCCCGGGCTGCTGCTCCTCCACGGCATCGGCGGCGCGAAGGAGGACTTCGCGCACCATCTCGCTGCGCTCTCGACGCGGCACCGGGTCGTCATCTTCGACCATCGTGGGCACGGCGAGAGCGACAAGCCCGACGACCCACGCGCGTACTCACTCGACCGCATGGCCGTCGACACCTCGTGCGTGGCCGCGGCGCACGGAGCTGCGCGACCTGCGCATCCTCGGTCATTCGATGGGGGGCATGGTGATGCGACGGTTCCTGCTCGCGGAGCCGAACCGGGCGCACGCGGTCGTGTTCATGGACACGTCGGCGGCGGCGCCGCCCGGGTCCGACACCGAGCTCGTCGTCGCCGCGAGCGAGGTCGTGCGCACGGGTGGGTTCGCCGCGCTCAAGCAGCTCTCCGACGAGCTCGACCTGTTGGGGTCGGAGTCGTACCAGCGGGTGCTGGCCGAACGGCCCGGCTTCGCCGAGTACGCCGACTACAAGTGGCACGCGCAATCGCCGGTGATGTGGACCACGCTGATGCACGAGATCGTCACCCAGCCCGACCAGCTCGCCGAGCTGGCGGCACTGACGGTGCCCACGCTGGGAATCGTGGGCGACCAGGACACGATGTTCCTCAAGCCGATGGACGAGATCGTCGCGACGGTGCCCGGTGCCCGGCTGGTCGTCGTGCCCGACGCCGGTCACTCACCCCAATTCGAGAACTCCGACGCCTGGATCGCGGCCGTCATGGAGTTCCTCGAGTCGCTCTGAGGTCAGTCTCCCGCGGCCTTCTCCATGAAGCGGGTGCGCTCCACGATCACCCGGGTGATGCGGCCGGCGGCGACCAGACCGTGGCCGTCGCTCACCGACACCCGGAAGTTGAGCCGGCGTCCCTCGATGGCCTCGAGCGTCGCTTCCGCGCGCACGTGGCCACCCACCGCGGTCGGGGCGAGATGATCGAGCTGCACGCGGTACCCGACGCTGGTGGTGCCTTCCGCGAGCTCACCTTCGACCGCGTTCACCGTCGCTTCTTCGGCGAGGGTGACGACGCGTCGGCGTCGCGAGCACGGGCACGTCGCCGGTCCTGAGCGCGAGCGCGGTGTCGTCGTCGGTGACGACCAACTCGACTGCAGCGGACAGACCGGGGCGCAACGGCATCGGCCTACGATAGACAACCCCCGCAGGAGGCGACTTGATCGAGGAATCGGTACTCCAACGCACGCTCCAGACCGCATTGCGGCACGGTGGCGACTTCGCCGAGGTGTTCGCGGAAGACCGTCGGAGCGCGTCCGCGCGCCTCGACGATGCCAAGGTCGAGGAGTTCGTCTCCGGTCGCGAGCGCGGTGCCGGGATCCGGGTCGTGCGCGGCGACACCACCGGCTTCGCGCACACCGCCGATCTGAGCGACGCGGGGCTCCAGGCGGCAGCCGAGGCGGCGGCCGCTGCGGCTCGCGGGCACCGAGGGCGGCACGCACGTCGCCCCGCTCGAGCGCCGGACGGCGCCGCCGACGCACGAGGTGGGTGTCCTGCCCGAATCGGTGGCCAAGGCCCGCAAGGCCGAGGTGCTGGAGCGCGCCGACCACGCCGCTCGTTCGGTGAGCGACTCGATCCGTCAGGTGAGCGCCACCTACGCCGACTCCCGGCGCCGGGTGTTGATCGCCAACTCCGACGGGCTGCTGGTCGAGGACGACCGCGTGCGCACGCGCTTCGGCGTCAACTGCGTGGCCGTCGGCGACACCGGGATGCAGACCGGTACCGAGGCGCCCGGGCGCACGCTCGGCTTCGACCTGTTCGACGAGATCGACCCCGAAGCGGTGGCCCGCACCGCCGCCGAGCGCGCGCTGGTGATGCTCCGAGCGCGGCCCGCACCCAGCGGCCGCCTGCCGGTCGTCTTGAAGCGCGGCGCGGGCGGCGTGCTCTTCCACGAAGCCTGCGGCCACGGGCTCGAGGCCGATCTCGTCGACAAGGACGCGTCGGTGTTCCGGGGTCACGTCGGTGAGCTCGTTGCGTCACCGCTCGTCACCCTGGTCGACGACGGCACCTACGCGCGCGAATGGGGGACCTACGCGATCGACGACGAAGGCGCGCCCGCGCAGCGCAACGTGCTCATCGAAGACGGCGTCCTCACCGACTACATGTGGGACCTCGTGCGGGCCCGCAAGCACGGGCGTGCGAGCAGCGGCAACGGGCGGCGCGAGACGTACCAGCACCTGCCGATGGTGCGCATGACCAACACGTTCCTGATGCCGGGCGCCGACGACCCCGACGACATCATCCGCGACACCGAGCACGGCCTCTACTGCGTCGCGCTCGGCGGTGGCCAGGTCGACACCGCCACCGGCGACTTCGTCTTCGGCATCACCGAGGCGTACATGATCGAGCACGGCGAGATCACCGAGCCCGTGCGCGCGGCGCAGCTCATCGGCAACGGACCGGAGACGCTGCGCCTCGTCGACGCGGTGGGATCCGACTTCGACACGTGGGCGGGCACGTGCGGCAAGGACGGTCAGGGCGTGCCCGTGTCGTCCGGGCCAGCCGACCCTGCGGGTGGCCGAGCTCACCGTCGGTGGCACCGCCGGTGACTGACGTCGATCTCCTGGGCGTCGCGCGCCGCGTGGCCGGCGACGCCCGACCCGGCGAGCAGATCGAGGCCTACGCGCTGCGCTCGCGCGACGTCGACGTGAAGGTGTTCGGGGGCGAGGTCGAGTCGCTGTCCGTCGCGGAGATCGAAGGCGTCGGCGTGCGGGTGATCGTCGACGCCCGCCAGGGATACGCGTGGGCGGGTTCACTCGACGACGACGTCATCGCCGACACGGTCGCGGAGGCACGCGACAACGCCGCGTTCGGTTCGCCCGACGACACCTACGTGCTCGCGTCTCCGTCCGAGGTCGACGGTGCAACCGCACCGGTGCTCGACCTGTGGCGTGAAGACGTGCTGTCCACGTCGACGACCGACAAGGTCGCGCTCGCGCTCGACCTCGAAGCTGCAGTGCGCGCCGCGGATCCGCTCGTGCGTGGCGTCGAGTCGGCGTCGTACGGCGACGCCGCGGTCGAGGCCGCGGTCGCGAACTCACTCGGGGTGGAGGCGTCGACCCGGCGCACCTCCGCGTCGTGTGCTGCGTTCGCGATGGCGGGCGAGGGCACGCTCACGCAGACCGGGAGCGGTTTCTCGGCGGCGCGCAGCTTCGCCGAGGTCGATCCGCACGAGGCGGCGCGCGACGCGGCCGAGCGCGCGGTGCGACTGCTCGGCGCCGCGCCGATCCCGTCGGGGCGTCTGCCGGTCGTGCTCGATCCTCTGGTGACGCGCTCGCTGCTCGCGCTGATCGGAGGTGCGCTGTCGGGTGAGGCGATCGTCAAGGGCCGTTCCCTGTTCGTGGGGCGCGAAGGCGAAGCGGTGGCCGGCCCGGGGATCACGCTGGTCGACGACCCCACGCTTCCGGAGGCATTCGGCGCCGCGACGCACGACGCCGAGGGCGTACCCACGCGACGAGTCGAGCTCATCGCCGGCGGACGGTTCGACGCGGTGCTGCACAACGTGCACACCGCGAAGCGCGCCGGCGCGGCACGACGACGGGTTCCGCGGTGCGCGGCGGGTTCAAGTCACCTCCGGGCGTCGGGGCGCGGGCGCTGCACCTGGTTCCGGGCGCCATCGGTCCCGAGGAGATCCTGGCGTCGGTCGACCACGGGCTCTACGTGCAGTCGGTGAGCGGCCTCCATTCCGGAACCAACCCGGTGAGCGGCGACTTCTCGGTCGGTGCGGTGGGCCTCGTGATCCGCGACGGCGCGTTCGCGGAACCCGTGCGCGAGGTCACCATCGCGTCCACGCTGCAGCGCATCCTCCACGACATCACCGTCGTCGGCGCCGATCTCACCTGGCTCCCCGGCGGCGCCGCCGGCATGACCCTCCTGATCGGCGACATGTCCGTCAGCGGCGCCTGACCCGTCACGGAGCGGGAGGGGTCGTCAGCGGATGCCGGTGGCGAAGATGATGATGACGGCGACCCCGAGCACGATGCGGTAGATCACGAACGGCAGGAACGAGTGCGTGCGCACGTAGCGCAGCAGCAACGCGATGGCGAGGAAGCCGCTCACCATCGAGGCGACGATCCCCCAGAAGAAGGCACCTCCGAACCCGGCAGGGATGCCGCCGTCGCGGAACATCTCGGCGCCCTTGTAGAGCGCCGCGCCGCCGGTGATCGGGATGCTCATGAGGAACGAGAGCTTCGCCGCCGACGCGCGGTCGAAGCGCAGCCAGCGTCCCATCGAGATCGTCGCGCCCGAGCGCGAGACGCCCGGCGCGAGCGCAAGCGCCTGCGCGGCACCCATCAGCCACGCGTCGCGCCGGTGGAACTCCTCGGTGGGTCGCGCGCCGGCGAGACCGTCGGCCCACTGCAGCACCAGCGCGAACAGGATCAGGTTGATCCCGATGAGGATCGGGTCGCCGAGGTTGTCCTCGATCACGCTGGTGAAGAGGGCGCCGATGATCGCACCGGGGATCGCGGTGAGCAGCAGCAACCACGCGAGCCGTTCGTCGGTCGTCGTGATCGAGCGCGTGCGCAGCGAATGCCAGGCTGCCACCACGTACGACCACACTTCGTGGCGGAAGTACGCGAGCACCGCGATGAGCGTGCCGACGTGCAGCGCGACGTCGAACGTCTTGTTGAGCGAGTCGTTCGACGTGAGCTCGGTCCACCCGAAGAGCTCGGGCACGATGATCAGGTGCCCGCTCGACGAGATGGGCAGGAACTCCGAGAGCCCCTGGACGATCCCGAGGATGATCGCGTGCAGCACCGACAAGGCGCCGATGCTACGGGTGCGAGGCGTCCTCGGGCGGCACCAGGGCGACGGTGACGACACCGTTCGCCTGGGCGTCGGCCAGCGCGGCGGCCTGGTCGGGATCGACGAGCAGCGTGACGCCAGCGGCGCCCGTGCGGCCCGCGCCCGCGCCACCGCGACGGTCGGTGCCGAGCACGGTCACGCCCGCGGCGATCGACGATCGTGCCGCCGTCCTCGCCCGACGTCGACGGGTCGTAGGTCGCGAGCACGTCGACCGCGGCGCCGGCGCGCGGTGTGAGCGCGTCGGTGACCACCACCCGCATGGCCCGCATCCCTGGAGGGACGACGCCGTCGAGCCCGGTGCGCCGCCGCGGCGCCACGCTGCGTCGCACCAGATAGGAGCCGCCGCAGCACGGGCACCGCCACGACCCGACCGACGACCGCGCTCGCGATCGGTGACGACGCCGGCCGGGAGCTGCGAGCGGTGCACCGAGCGGGTCGACAGGTCGCCGGCGGCCAGCCTCCGTCCGACCGCGAGGTCGCGGGTGGCGACGACGGCGTCGACTTCGGGGCCGAGATCCGCGGCCCGTCGGTGGAGCGCGGCGAGGTCGCCGGCGACGACCGCGGCGGTCACCACTGCGACCACGGCCGCGGCGCCCCAGAGCGCGAGCGCGCGGGGAGAGCGTCGGGACATGACGGGTCCTTCCCGGGATCGTCCACCACGGCGACGCCGCGGGACGGGGTTCAGGGGAAGGCGGGGGAGAAGGGGCGGGCGGAGAGCTGGACGGAGACTACGACGACTTGGCGCCGGACGTCGACGACTCCGACTTCTTGGCCGACGACGAGGAGCCGTTGTCGGACTTCTTGCCGTTGTCGGACTTCGTGCTCTCTGAGCTGCCGACGGTCGAGGCGTCGGACTTCGACTCCGTCTTCGAGCCCGAGTCGACCTTGGTGGCGTCGGCGCCCTTGGACTTCTTGCCCCCGCTGCGGCTGTCGTTCTTGTAGAAGCCCGACCCCTTGAGCACGATGCCCACCGGCTGGAACACCTTGGCGACCTTGCCGCCACAGCCCGGGTGCTTCTTGAGCGGGTCGTCGGAGAACGACTGGTAGAGCTCGAACTCGTCACCGCACTTCGAGCACTCGTAGACGTAGGTGGGCATCGAAACCTCTCGGGATTTCCGTCGGAACACGAGTTAGCACTCGTACGACGCGACTGCTAACTCTACCGCACGTGCGTTCATTCCGTGACGGAATGCGGGCCCACCCCGGTTGGCACTTGAATGGACGGGCGATGAACACCGGCGTCGAGGTGGCACTCCTGGTGCCCGTGGCCTACCTGCTCGGGACCTTCCCGAGCGCCACGCTCGTCGCGCGCCGCCGGGGTGTCGACGTCACCGCCGAGGGCTCCGGCAACCCCGGGGCGTCGAACACGTTCCGCCTCCTGGGCTGGAAGGCCGGCGCCCTGGTCTTCGCCATGGACGTCCTGAAGGGCGCTCTCGCGGCCCTCGCCGGGCTCGCCGTCGACGGCCATCGCGGCGCCTACGTCCTCGGCGTCGCCGCCGTGCTCGGGCACGTGCTCCCGGTGACCCGGAAGTTCAAGGGCGGGCGCGGCGTCGCCACCGGCGCGGGCGTGATGCTCGTGATCTTCCCCGTGCTCACCCTGGTGATGGTCGCGTTGTGGGTGGTGCTCGCGCGCGTCACGCACAAGGCTTCGGTCGCGTCGATCACGACCGCGATCGTGTTCCCGATCGCGGTCGCGCTCGCTGGTCACGAAGCCGGCGACATCATCGTGATCGCGGTGATGGCCGGGCTCGTCGTCGCCCGCCACCTGTCGAACCTGCGTCGGCTCGTGAAGGGCGAGGAGCTCGGTCTCGATCCCGGCACCGAACGCGACGAACCGCCCGACGTCGGCGACGAGCGCGCTGCGAGTTGACGGGTAGCGTCGAGCGCATGGACATGGAGCGGAGGCGTGGCCGGATGGCCGGGACGCCGAAGCGGAATGGACCTTGGTGATGGGCGGCGAGGTGCAAGCAGACGGTGAAGAAGGCGGTCATCCCCGCGGCCGGTCTCGGCACGCGGTTCCTCCCGGCGACGAAGAGTCAGCCGAAGGAGATGCTGCCGGTCGTCGACAAGCCGTCGATCCAGTACGTCGTCGAGGAGGCCGTGGCCGCCGGTCTCACCGACATCCTCATCATCACCGGTCGCGGCAAGCGCGCCATCGAGGACCACTTCGATCGCAACTTCGAGCTGGAGCACTCGCTCGAGCAGTCGGCCAAGCACGACCTGCTCGCCGAGGTGCAGGACGTCAACGAGCTCGCCGACATCCACTACATCCGCCAGCGCGATCCGCTCGGCCTCGGTCACGCGGTGAGCGTGGCCCGCGAGCACGTGGGGACGAGCCGTTCGCGGTGATCCTGGGCGACGACATCATGGTCGACGACGGTGAGCTCCTGCGCTCGATGATCGCGGTGCACGAGCGCGAGCACGCGTCGTGCCTCGCGCTGCTCGAGGTGAAGCCGCGAGGAGATCTCGGCGTACGGCTGCGCGGAGAGCGACGATCTCGGCGACGGGCTCCGACGAGTCCGCGACGTGGTGGAGAAGCCGCGGGCCGAGGACGCGAAGTCGAACCTCGCGGTGATCGGCCGTTACGTGTTCACGCCCGGGATCTTCGACGCGCTCGAGCGCATCACCCCAGGCGTGGGCGGCGAGCTGCAGCTCACCGACGCGATCGAGTTGCTGATCCAGTCGGAGGCGGTGTTCGGGCGCGTGTTCACGCACGGTCGCTACGACATCGGCCAGAAGCTCGACTTCCTGCGGGCCAACATCGAGATCGCGCTCGACCGTCCCGATCTCGGGCCTGAGCTCGCCGACTACCTGCGCGCGCTCGTGCGCGACCGGTTGTCGTACCGACCACGATGACGGCGCAGGCATGATCCCGCTCGCCGAGGTCCAGGCGGCGATCTTCGCCGCAGTGCGCAGGCTCGAGCCGGTCGAGGTCGATCTGCGCGAAGCCCGCGGCCTCGTGCTCGCGGAGCAGGTGACCGCGCCCGAGGCGGTGCCGCCGTTCCCGAACACCGCGATGGACGGCTACGCGGTGCGCGCCGCCGACACCGCCGGCGCGGCCGAAGGAGCGCCGGTGCGGTTGCGGGTCGTCGGTGAGCTCGCGGCTGGGCATGCCCCCACGGTCGCGGTCGGCGACGGCGAAGCGATCCGCATCATGACCGGCGCCCCCATGCCCGACGGGGCCGACGCCATCGTGATGGTCGAGCGCACCGAACGCGACGCCAACGGCGAAGACGGTGACGGCGTGCTCGTCACGCTCGACGGTCGATCCCGGGCTCCACGTGCGGCGCGCCGGTGGCGACCTCGAAGCGGGCGACGTGGTGTTCGAGCCGGGCACTGTGCTCACGGCCGCGCGCATCGGCGTGCTCGCGACCGTCGGCGCGCCGCCGTGTGCGCGCGCATCCGCGCGTGCGCGTCGGCGTGCTCTCGACGGGCGACGAGCTGGTGGAGAACGGTCCGCTCGAGCCCGGCAAGATCCGCGACTCCAATCGGCCCATGCTGCTCGCGCAGCTCGCCGACGCGGGTGCCGAGCCCCTCGATCTGGGCACCGCGCACGACGACGCCGATGTCATGACGCGCACGCTCGCCGACGCGGTCGCGCAGTGCGACGCGGTCATCACGAGCGGGGGAGTGTCGGTCGGCGACTTCGACTACGTGAGCGACGCACTCGAACGCATCGCCGGCGACGACACGTCGGGCGCGTCACGGGTCGACTGGTACCAGGTGGCGATCAAGCCGGCGAAGCCGCTGTGCATCGGCATGCTGCAGGGCACGCCGGTGTTCGGCCTGCCCGGCAACCCGGTGTCGTCGTTCGTCAGCTTCGAGCTCTTCGCCCGCCCCGCGCTCCGGATGATGATGGGTCACGACCGCCCGTTCCGTCGCGAGGTCACCGCCACCGCGGCGGCCCCGTTCCGCCGTCGCGTCGACGGCAAGCTCCATCTCGATCGCGTCGTCGTCGACGTCGTCGACGGTGCCTACGTCGCCACCGGGGTGCGATCGCAGGAGAGCAACGCGCTCGCGGCCAGCGCGGCGGCCAACGCACTCGCGTTGCTGCCCGACGGCGAGGGCGTCGACGCCGGCGACCCCGTCACCGTCATGCTCCTGGACTGACTTTATCGCCTGGAGGGACGGAGCGAACGGGAGTGAGCGACGGGGGAGAAGAGAGCGCCCGGAGGCATTTCGCCTCCGGGCGCTCGTCTCCCAGCCCGCCCCAGGCGAGCCGCGCCGCCCCCACGTGCGCGCGGCTCGCCGGACCGGACGATCAGCCCGTCTGCACGCAGCCCCCGGGGAGGTCAGGGTGCTCGCCCGCGGGAATCCGCGTCACGTACGCCGACGACATCTGGACGTCGCCGTTCGTGACGGTCCCGCTGCTGCACTCCACGACCGCGGTGCTGGACGGTGCCTCGTCGGCCGAAGCCGATGCCGCCTGGATGCCGCCGCTCGACAGGCCGAGCGCTGCGGCGCCGAGCGCCACGGAACCGACCAGGAGTCGCCAACGCTGGTCCACGGATCTTGTGCTCACGAATCGCCATCTCGATGTCCCTTCCGGGAACAAGCAACCGGCCCCCCCGACACGTTCGCCGGAAGTGGGGCCGGTTTCGCTCTGGCTCCCCGCAGACTCAAGCGACCAATTCGGCGCCTGCGGATCGATGCCTCCCCGTAGAGATGGATGGCTCGGTATTGCCTGGATCCCTGTGCTTGTGGTGTCTCCTCGGTGGCTCCCAGCCCCGCTACAAGCAGTGGCAATAAAACCACACAGAGTGGTATCCGTCAACTCGGCCCGGACTGAATGTGGCGGACGTCGCATACGATCGGAGGGTGACGCCTCCCGAAGACCGGCCGGTGGAGCCACTGATCGACCCCTTCGGACGGCGGGTCACCGACCTCCGCGTATCGATCACCGACCGCTGCAACTTCCGCTGCACCTACTGCATGCCCCAGGAGGGCATGCCCTGGCTGGGGCGTGAGGAGCTGCTCACCTACGAGGAGCAGGCGCGGATCGTCCGGGTGGGCGTGGAGCGCTTCGGCTTCGACTCGGTGCGCATCACCGGTGGCGAACCCACTGTCCGCGCGCACCTGCCTCGGCTCATCGCCATGATCGCCCCCCTCGGGATCGACATCGCCATGACCACCAACGGCGTGAAGCTCCCCGAGATGGCCCACGATCTCGCCGACGCCGGCCTGCGTCGCATCAACGTGTCGCTCGACTCGCTGCGGCCCGAGGTGTTCCGGGAGCTGACCCGCCGCGACGACCTCGACCGGGTGATCGCCGGGATCGACGCCGCCCTCGACGCCGGCCTTGCTCCGGTGAAGGTCAACTGCGTCGTGATGCGGGGAGTCAACGACGACGAGGTCGTCGACCTGGCCCGGTTCGGGCGCGAACGGGGCGTGGGTGTGCGCTTCATCGAGTTCATGCCGCTCGACGCCGACGGCCAGTGGAGCCTCGATCGGGTCGTCCCCGCCCACGAGATCCTCGAACGCATCGATGCGGTGTTCCCGCTCGAGCACCTGCCGGTGGCGGGCGCGAACCACAGCGAGCACGTCGAGCCGGCCGAGCGGTTCCGCTACGCCGACGGCATCGGCGACGTGGGCGTCATCGCCAGCGTCACCGAGCCGTTCTGCGAGCAGTGCGATCGAATCCGCATGACCGCCGAGGGGAAGCTGCGAACCTGCCTCTTCGCGCTCGAGGAGTTCGACCTGCGGGCGATCCTCCGCGGCGGAACGGCCGAGGACGAGCTCGACGACCTGCTCGCCGACGAGATCGTGCGCGCCGTCGGCACCAAATGGGCCGGTCACCGCATCGGTCAGGTCGATTTCGTCCGCCCGAACCGTTCGATGAGCCAGATCGGCGGCTGACCAGGCTTTTCGGCCTTCCCTTCCATCTAGACTCTGCGGGCATGTCGGCCTCGGAGTTCACGCACCTCGACCCGCTGGGCCGTGCCCGCATGGTCGACGTCACCGCCAAGGACGTCACCCACCGCCGGGCCGTCGCCCGGTGCCGGGTGCTCATGGAGGCCGACACCGCGGCGAAGATCGCCTCCGGCGCCATCACCAAGGGCGACGTGCTGGCGGTGGCCCGGGTGGCGGGCATCCAGGCCGCCAAGCAGACCCCGAACCTGTTGCCGCTCTGCCACCCACTCCTCGTGGGCTCGGTCTACGTGAACTTCCGGATCGAGAACGCGCACGTCGAGGTGGAGGTCCAGGTCGACACCGTCGACCGCACCGGGGTGGAGATGGAGGCGCTCACCGCCTGTTCCGTCGCCGCCCTCACCATCTACGACATGTGCAAGTCGGTCGACCGGAGCATGACCATCAGCGACGTCGCCCTGTGGGAGAAGACCGGCGGGCGCTCGGGCACCTACCGCCGGCCCGGCGCCGACCTCGACGACCTCGATCTCTGATCAGCGGGTCGCCTCGACGGCCGCGGGACCACCCCGCTAGGGTGGCCAAGGCCGCGAAGCGGGCGGTCGAAGTGGCTGGGTCCACAACACCCGGGAAACAGCCAGTTACATTCGTTGTACGGGCGGCACAACGGGGGCGTTTGCCTTGACGATTGCGGTCATCCTGGTTCTCGGAATCCTGTGGGTCGCGGTGCTCGTGCCGCCGATCCTCCGGGCACGCGGCGCGCAGAGCCGCACCGACTCCGTCGGTGACTTCCACCACAAGCTGCGTTCGCTGGGTCAGGCCAACGGCCATCGCATGCGGCCGCGCCGCACCAGCGCGTCGAGCGCGATCTTCGTGCCGATGAGCACCGGTCCTGGGGGCATGAGCGCGCAGCAGAAGCGTCGGCGCGACGTGCTGTTCGTGCTGCTCGGCCTGGTGGCGTTCACGTTCTTCCTCGCGGTCCTCACCCGCTCCATGGCGTTCATCGCGCTCCAGCTGGTCGCCGACGTTGCCCTCGCTGGCTACGTCTACCTGTTGCTGCAGTACAAGCAGCGCGCGCAGGAGTCGCGTTCGAAGGTGCGCTACCTCGGTGCGGGGTACCGCGCGCCGGCGCCGTACATGAACGGCCGGTACGGCTCGGCCTCGAGCGACGCGAGCGCGCCCTCGGCTCGTGCCGCTCCGACAGACTGCGTCGAACTGAGCACCGCGGCGGTGTGACCCTTGGATCCCCCGGGTCAGATCGCTGCCGCGGGCGAGGCGGCGCGTGCCGTCCTCGAGGACAAGCACACGGCGCGTGAGATCACGCTCTCCACGTCGCGTCGAGCGATCCGCTCCTGCGCATCGGCGATCCGCGCCGTGCACCGGCGCGAGTTCCGTGAAGCGCGGGCGCTGATCGCGGAAGCGGCCGCGTACCTGGCCGAAGCCGAGGGTGCGCTCGGTCCCCACTCCGACGTGCGCTACGCCGGATTCCTCAACGACGCGAAGAAAGAGTTCGCCGAGGCGAACCTCACGCTCGCCTTCGTCGAGGACAACCCGCTCCCGACGGCGGCGGAGCTCGGCGTCGACGTCCAGCCGTACCTCAACGGGATGGCGGAGGCGGCGAGCGAGCTGCGGCGCCAGGTGCTCGACTGCCTCCGGCGCGACGAGGGCAGCGAGGCCGAGCGGCTGCTCGCGCTGATGGACGATGTGTACGGGATGCTCGTCACCATCGACTACCCCGACGGTCTCACCGGCGGCTTGCGACGTTCGACCGACGCGCTGCGCGCGGTGCTCGAGCGCACACGCGGTGACGTGACGACCGCGATCGTCGCGGCGCGCTTGCAGGCCGCGATCGAGGGAAGCAGCTCACCGGGACCCATCGGGTTCTGACCTGACACATCAGGTCGCGAGTACGACGCGAGCACGGCTGAGGAGCTCGTTGAGCACGCGCTCGGTGGCGGCGACGTCGTCGGGCGCCAGGTCATCGAAGATCGCGCTCGCGTCGTCGGCGATCATCGCTTGGACGTGGGCCAGCAGCTCGCGGCCCTCGTGGGTGAGGCGCCCGTCATCGAGCAGTCCGCGCACGGTGAGGTCGTCGACGTGCTGCGCGGCGTTGAGGAAGTGAGCGCGATCTGCAACCGCAGTGGCGAGTCCGTCGTGGTCGACGGTGCCGTCGAGCATGTTCGCGACGCGCAGCGTCACCCAGTGGGGCTCACTCAGCCCGGTGCCTCGCAAGTCTCGGAGCAGCAGCGCGTTGAGCGTCTTCTCGGTCTCGCCGATGAGCTGAGGGCCGAATGGCGTGGTCATGACGTCCTCCTCGGAGAATCGTTGGTGCCACCAACGATAACGCAGAGTCGTTGGTCGTACCAACAATCTCGGTACACTCGGCCTCGTGCCATTGGAACGAGTCGCCGGTCGCCCCACGTGGCTGCTCAGCCGGGCGAACCTCCGGGCCCAGGAGCTGCTGAGCGCCGCGTTCACGGCCGAGGGGCTCCGGGGGTACCACTTCCGGTTGTTGGCAGCGCTGGACCAGTACGGGGCGAGCAGCCAGGCCGACCTCGGGCGCCACACCGACATCGATCGCAGCGATGTGGTCGCGGCCCTCAACGAGCTCGTCGACGACGGTCTGGCACGCCGGGAGCCCGATCCCGAGGACGGTCGCCGCAACGTGGTGACCATCTCGAAGCGGGGGCGGACCACCCTGGAACGGGTTGACACCGCGCTCGACGACGTGCAGGACGCGGTGCTGGAACCGCTGTCGACCGCCGAGCGCACGACGTTCGTGCGGCTGCTCGCGAAGCTGGTCTGACCCCGTTTCGACCCGAAGGGTGAGCACGGCGCGGTGGTACGCTCTCGGGTCCCGCGGGGGTGTAGCTCAGCCCGGTAGAGCGCTACGTTCGCAACGTAGAAGTCGTGGGTTCAAGTCCCATCACCTCCACCAAATGTGAGACGTTCAAACCGCGACCGACAAGATGATCCGCAAGCGGTTTTGTCTCACCTGGGCGTTGAACGCCGCCTGGTTCAGGCGACCGCGTCCGTGAGCGTCAGCGGCTCGGTAGCCTCCGGAAGGTTCCGAGCCCAAGCGATTGCGCGCTCAAGGGGGACCTCGTGTCCGCTACGAGGGCGCCCACTTCCTCAGGGCTCAGGCGAATCTGATAACGCTTTGGACGGGAAGTCGTACTCCTCGATCTCGACGCCCAGCAGCTGCCAGCGCAGCGGATGGCCGGCCAGCTGCAAGAACGCGGACGGCGCCGCGTCCGGTGGCGTGCCCGTCGGTGATGACCGACGTCGATGCATGACGGTCACGGGCCCACCCACAACTTTGGCTGTACTCTTCCCGTGCGCTGGCGAGGGCCGCGTCAGGAGGGTTGCGCACGGTGTCTCGGTACGGTCGAATCGCGGCGCTCGTCGGGGCGATCGCCCTGGTCGGAAGCGCCCTCGGGCTCGGGTTGCCGTCGGTCGCCGTCGCCGACGACGTGAACGCCGCCGCGAACATCGTGGTCAACACCACCGCCGACGGCGGTCCCGGGTCACTCCGCTACGCAGTCGAGACGCAGGCGACGAGCCCCGGCGGAGACACGGTCATTCTCCAGGACGGCGCCACCTACACGCTGACGTGCGGGGCCGGTGGCTCGCTCGAGCACGCCAACACACCGCTCACGATCCAGGGCGCAGCGACCATCGCCATGGCAGGCGGTTGTAACGACGCCATCATCGTGCAAGGGACTGCTCCGCTCACGCTCGACGGGCCGACGCTCACCGGCGCGCACATGACGGGCGCGGGATCCCTGTTCGGAGTGGTCAACGTAGGGAGCCAGCTCACGCTGTCCGGGGCCACGGTCACCGGCAACTCCTCCGCCTCGGGCGGCTCGAACTTCGGGATCCTCAACGCCAACGGCAGCGTGGCGATCACGAACTCGAACATCATCGACAACACGTTGACGTCGACCGGCGGCTCGGTCTTCGGGATCCTCAACGCCAACGGCCCGGTCACCATCGACGACAGCGTCCTCACGGGTCTCGAGAACTCGACGACCAGCGCCTCCAACTCGGCGTTCGGCGTGGTGAACGCCAACGGATCGCTCGCCATCAGCAACTCGACGCTCGACGATCTCGACAACGTCGGCACCTCCAGTGCGTTCGGCGTGCTGAACGCGAACGGTGCTGCGACGCTCACCGACACCATGCTCTCTCGGGGGCGGAACGTCACCTCAGGAAGCGGCAGCGCGTTCGGTGTGGTGAATGCGAACGGACAGCTCACCATGACGCGCAGCACCGTCACCACGTCCACGAACTCGGCGGTGAACAACGCCTACGGCGTCCTGGATGTGAACGGCCCGCTGGAGATGACGGACTCGGCGTTGCTCGACAGCACGAACACGACGAGCGGCGGTGACGCCTACGGGTTTGCCGACGTCAACGGCGACGCGACGCTGACCCGGTCGACGATGGGCGGGAACACGAGCTCCGCGTCCTCTGGCACCAGTCATGGTGGCCTGCTCGCGTCGTCCGTGACCTTGGTCAATTCGACGGTGGCCGACAACACGGTGAGCGGTGGCAGCATCAGCGATGGTGTCCTCTCGGGGGCGACGGTCTCGCTCGCGTACACGACGGTGAACGGCAACGGGGCCGGCGACGCGGCGAACGTGACCGGCGACGAGCTCGCGTCGTTCGCGTCGGTGCTCACCGGCGCGGCAGGAACCGGTGGTAACTGCGACGTCACAACGACGCAGTCGTTCGGCTACAACTACGCCGACGACACGTCGTGCGACTTCACCGACACGACCGACGACGCGAACACCGGCAACCTCCCGATGCTCGCCGCGCTCGCCGACAACGGGGGTCCCGCCCCGACGCTGCTCCCCGAGTCGGGCAGCCCGCTGATCGACGCGATCCCGAACGAGGACTGCCAGACCGCGCCGCTCGGGACGGGAATCACCGTCGACGAGCGCAGCCTCGCACGGCCGGGCGAGTCCGGCGGCGCCTGCGACATCGGCGCCGTCGAGGTGCAACCGGTTCCGCCCGAGCCGCCGGTTCCGCCCGAGCCGCCGGCACCTCCCGCTCCGCCAGCCCCGTCCCCCGTGCCGGTCGCGCCGAAGTTCACTGGCTGAGGAGCTCGCCGCTGACCGGGTGCGGTGCGAGCACGGAGGGTGACGGAGGCAAGGTCTCGACGGCGACGCGCTCGCGGCGTGGGAGGGCCGAGGAGATTCCGGCGATCTCGGCGATCGTGGATGCCACCTGCACCGACGGGGCGCGCGAACTCGGGCTGATCCGCCCGGCGACCGAGCCGCCAGGGGATGCGACCGAAACTGAGCGCTTCATGGCGCTGGCCGGCCGGACGATTCCCCGCTGAACGCCTGCGTGGCGTCGATCGCGCCGCCCGCCATCAACCAGTGCCGTCGGAAGGGTTTGAGAGCTGTCTCATCAGGTCCTCCACCATGGGTTGTCGACGCAACCCGCCTCTCACGCCGACGGAACCGCCTCGAACGACGGTCCGTCGGCGGTGTCGCGTGTGCTTGCGGAGGTCCTCGGGGTGTCCACATGCACCACGACGTGAGGCCAGTGAGTTTCAGCGCGGCGGGTGTTCAGGTGAAGATGATCTGCCCTCCGGCGGCCTTCTCGTAGAACTCGCCGACGGTGATGATGTCTTCGATCTGGTCGACGAAGTCGTCCTTGGTGAACCCGAACATGTCGACCGACGCCTTGCAGGCGTACATGCCGGCGCCGGTGTCGCCGATCATCTCGATGAACTCGTGCACGGGCGGGATGTCCAGGTCGGACATCTTCTTCTCCATCATCTTCGTGGCGATCGCGGACATGCCGGGGAGCACGCCGATCAGGCTCGCGATGTGCATGCCGGGGTTGCCGACCGTCGCGACCTTGATGTGCTCGATCCGTTCACGGTGGACCGCGTCGAGGCCGAAGAAGGTGAAGAAGAGGTTGGCGTCGATCCCTTCGGCGCGTGCGCCGTTGGCCATGATGAGCCCGGGATAGATCCCTTCGAGTGATCCTTTCGAGATCACGATCGACACCTTCTCGATGCTGTCCGACATCAGGTCGCCTTCCGGTCAGATGCAGCCGCGGGGCTTGGGGATCCCGGCGATCTTGGCGGCGAGCTTGGCCGGGCCCTTCGGGAAGAGCTGGTAGAGCTCCTTGACCGACACCCCTGACGTCTTGCCGAGCGCCCTGACCGTGGGCCCGGTGCCCTTCTCGAAGTACTCCTTGCGCATGAAATTGATGACCTGCCAGTGCTTGGGGGTGAGCGGGTCGATGCCTTCGCGTTTGGCGATCTCGACGGCCATGTCTTCGGTCCACTGGTCGGGTTGTTCGAGGAAGCCTTCGTCGTTGAGGGTGACGTCGACCCCGGCGATCGTTGCGGTGGTCACGATGGACTCCTTTCAGGTGTTCGAGGCGGGGTGTTCTTGCCGGCGGTCGGCATGTCGGCGGTGATGCCGGGGATGTCGCGGCCGGGCAGCAAGGCGTGCCAGTAGAACCACTGGAACATGAGCTTGCCGAGGTGGTTGAGCCGCGACTCCTTGAGCAGGGGCAGGCCGACCCGGGCGGGGAAGTGACCGCCGACGGGTTCGTGGTCGTAGTTGAAGTCGATGAGCATGGCCTTGTGAAAGCCCGTCTCGATGAAGCAGTTCGAGTGCCCGTCGTAGGACGCGTCGAGCGCCTCGCCGCGCAGGAAGCGTTGGATGTTCTCGACCAGGGTCTCGCCCTCGTAGTGCGTGACCGAGCCTGCCTTGGAGATCGGCAGTGCGGCCGCGTCGCCGATCGCGAACACGTTCGGTTTCGCGATCGATTGCAGGGTGTGCTCGTCGGTGAGCACGAAGTCGAGTGCGTCGCCGAGCCCTGGTGACGCGCCGACATAGGCAGCGCCGCTATGGACAGGGATCACGACCGCGAGATCGAACGGGACCTCGCGCTCGTCGTAGCTGACGAGCCGCCCACCGTCGCCGTCGACCTCGCCAGTGTTGAACTCGGTCACCAGCTCGATGTTCCGCTCCGCGAGCATCCCGCCCAACGTCTGCGATGCGGTCGGCGTGGTGAACGCGCCGTCGAGGGGCGTCACGAACGTGATCGTGACTTCGTCACGCACGCCGCGCTCGTGGAGATACCAGTCGGCGAGGAAGCAGAACTCGAGCGGCGCGACCGGGCACTTGATCGGCATGTCGATCACGTTCACGACCACGCGTCCACGATCGAACCTTGCGAGCGCGGACTCCAACGCGCTCGCGCCCGGGAGGTCATAGAAGGTGAACACCTTCTCCATCCAGCCGGGACCGGTCAGGCCGTCGGTCTCCTCCGGTACGAGCCGCGATCCCGACGCGACGACGAGCACGTCGTAGTCGAGAACCGTCCCGTCGGCGAGGTGGACCTGGTCGGTGTCGAGATCGACGTGGTCGATCCCACTCTGGTGGTAGTCGACGCCCGAGTGGAGTTGGCGTGACCGCGACCGGACGATGTCGTCGGGGTCCGCCAGACCGAAGGGGACGAACAGCAGACCCGGCTGGTACACGTGACGGTCGTCGGCATCGACCACCGTGATCGACGCCTCCGAGGTCGCGAGTGCCTTACGCAACCGGTTGGCGGTCAAGGTCCCGCCGGTGCCGCCACCGAGGATCACGATGTGTGAGTTCATGCGCTTCTGACGGTACGACCACTGCAGATCCGGCTGGCAGGGCCGAACGACCCTCTCCCGACGACCGACCATTCGCAGACTCGCGGATCGGCACTGAACCGGGCAATGCCGCGGGAGAGGACTTCGTGCCCTAGTCGTCGGACCTCGTCGTCGTTACCGTCGACACGTCAGCATCCGTCGAGGAGGCACTCCGATGCGAGCACTCGTGTACCACGGACCCGGCCAGAAAGCTTGGGAGGAGGTGGCGAAGCCGTCGGTCATCGACGACACCGACGCGGTCGTGCGCGTCGACGCGGTGACGATCTGCGGAACCGATCTCCACATCCTCAAAGGCGACGTCCCCGAAGTCACCGATGGACGCATCCTCGGCCACGAAGCGGTCGGTACCGTCGAATCGGTCGGCGTCGGGGTGAAGAACGTGCGCGTCGGTGACCGGGTGCTCGTCTCGTGCATCACCGCGTGTGGTGCCTGCCGCTACTGCCGTGAGGGCCGATACGGCCAGTGCCTCGGCGGTGGCGGATGGATCCTCGGTCACACGATCGACGGCACCCAGGCCGAGTACGTTCGCGTCCCGTTCGCGGATACCTCCACGTATCCGGTCCCCGACGGCGTCGACGACGAGCAGGTCCTCATGCTCGCCGACATCCTCCCCACGGGCTACGAGGTCGGCGTCCTCAACGGCCACGTGCAACCCGGCGATGTCGTCGCGATCGTCGGCGCCGGCCCGATCGGGCTCTCGGCGATCATGGGCGCCCGGCTGTTCAGCCCCAGTCACATCGTCGCGATCGACCTTGCCGACAGCCGCCTCGAAGCCGCCAAGCAGTTCGGGGCGGACGTCACGATCAACAACGGCCGCGAAGATGCCCTCGCGATCGTGCGCGCTCTGACGGGCGGTCTGGGGGCCGACGTCGCGATCGAAGCGGTCGGGGTCGCCCCGACCTTCGAGCTCGCTGCTGCCCTTGCTCGCCCGGGCGGCCACATCGCCAACATCGGTGTCCACGGCGGACCCGCGACGCTGCATCTCGAAGAGCTCTGGACCCGCGATGTCACCATCACCACCGGTCTCGTCGACACCTCGACAACCCCGACGCTGCTTCGCCTGACCGCGAGCGCTCAGCTCGATGCCGGCAGGTTCGTCACCCACCACTTCAGCCTCGACGAGTTCGAACACGCTTACGACGTCTTCGCCCGAGCAGGCGATACCGGCGCACTCAAGGTGGTCCTTCGTCCAACGTCGTGAGCACGCCGGCGTCAACCGGGCCACGACCGGACCGTCGCCCTTCAGGATCTCTCGTCGAGATGATCCGTCCGGTCGTGGAGCTGGGGTGGCGCGTGACGTGGGAGCTTGCGACACCCGACAATGGATGCGGCTGAGAGAAGGTGCAAGATGCGAGTCTTCGTCGGCACAGACGGATCGATCGGCGGGCAGTCCGCCCTACGGTGGGCCGTCGGCTTCACCGAGGCACTCGACGGCGAGCTGGTGGTGGCATCGGCGTGGCAGCCGACATTCGCAGAGGTCTCGAACGAGGAGTTCGGCGCCCTCCGCGCCGAGGCGGCCGACCACCTCGATGCATGGTGCGGACCGGCGCGCGCGGCCGACGTCGCGTTCAGGAGTGTTCTTCTCGACGGTGATCCGCGTCAACAGCTGCTGGCCGCGGCTGAGGCCGAGGAGGCCGATCTCCTCGTCGTCGGGGCTCGCGGGATGGGCGGCCACACCCACGCGCTACATCTCGGGAGTGTGACCCACCACCTGGTGCACCACACGAGACGGCCCATCGCGGCCATCCCGGCGTCGGCACGGTCAGCATGGCCGGCACCGGTCGTGGTGGGTGTCGACGGATCGGACGGCAGTCTCGGCGCCGTGGCCTGGTGCGAGGCGGTGGGCTCGGCGGTCGCGACGGAGGTGATCGCAGTGCATGCCGAGGAGCCACTGGCAGAGTGGGTGCCGCACTCGGATCCGCGCAGCTGGCACCAGGTAGCTCGGAAGCACTGCGACGCGTGGGTCGCGCCGCTGCGCCGTGCCGGGGTCGCCGTGCGTGTCCTCGTCGCTGCTGGGAGTCCAGTCGACGCGCTGACGGATGCCGCGCTCCAGGAAGGGGCCGGGTTGTTGGTGGTGGGTTCTCGAGGGCTGGGTGGGATCAGCGGGCTTCGTCTCGGCTCGACCGCGCTCAAGGTCCTCCATCATGGCCAGGTGCCGGTCGTCATGGTTCCCGCCGACGGTGAGTGAGCCGCGACGACGAGCGCGCGCACCGCACGTGCACCACAACGGAAAGCCAGACGCGGTCAGCTGCCGTCACTCACGGCGCCGTTGACCCGCAGGGTCACCACGCCAGAAGCGTCGATCTGGTCGCGGCGGACCCGGTGGTGGGAGCGTCGGTCGTCTCGGTGGACAGTACGGGCACCCCACCGGCCCCGCAGCATGCGGTTCGCGTGAATCACTCGCATGGATCATTCGTATGGGACGATGCACGGGCGGGGTCGTCGTGGTGAGATCGACCGACCCGTACCTGGGAGGGGTCGATGAGCTCGAATGGAACGCCTCGTTGGCGTCGGATCGTGGGCGCAGTCCTACTCGTCGTGGGCTGCGTGCTCGTGCCGGTCTCGTTGAGCGCAGTGTGGGTGCGCAACACGCTGCTCGACACCGACAACTACGTCTCGACGGTCGGTCCGCTCGCTGACGATCCAGCCGTCCAGCAAGCGATCGCGAACCGGGTCACCGACGCCCTGTTCGCCAACGTCGACGTCGAGGAGAAGGTCTCCGAGGCACTCCCCGCGCGTGCCGGGTTCCTCGCCACGCCGGTCGCGAACGGCATCCGCACCGCAGTCGAAGCCGCCACGCTGCGACTGGCGGAGTCGGACCGGTTCGGAACCCTCTGGGACAAGGCGAACCGGCGCGCGCACGAAGCGGTCGTGAACGTGCTGACCGGCGGCGGGAGCCGCGTCACGACCGAGAACGGCACCGTGGCCATCGACACCGCCCAGATCGTCGAGAACGTGAAGGCGAAGCTCGACGCTCGCGGCATCACGGTCTTCGACGACGTCGAACCGCGCCACGAGCAGTTCGTGCTGTTCCAGTCCAACGACCTCGCACAGGTGCAAGGGCTGGTCGATCTCCTCCAGACGCTCGCCTGGGTCCTGCCGTTCGTCGCGCTCGGCCTGCTTCGCCGGCGCCATCGCGCTGTCGGGGAACCGACGCCGCACCGTCCAGCGCGGTGCACTCGGCGTCGCCTTCGCGGTTGCGGTCCAGCTGGTCCTCCTCAAGGCAGGTCGGAACCTCTATCTCGACGCGGTGACGACCAAGAAGTCGACACCGGGCGCGGCTGGATCCGTCTGGGACCAGCTCACGAGCTTCCTGCGCACCGCCGGCCTCGCCGCGATCGCCCTCGCGCTGGTGATCGCCTTCGTCGCCTGGGTCGTCGGACCGTCGTCGTCGGCGACGAGCCTCCGCGGCTGGTGGAACCGAACACTCGGGACGTCGCGCGCATCCGGCTCCGAGGCCACGTCGCCGGGTCCCGTGGCCACCTTCGTCGCTCGTTCCAAGCCCCTGCTGCGCGGCATCGGCGCGGCCATCGCCTTCATCGTGCTGATCCTCTGGAACCACCCGACCGCGCTCACCGTCCTCGGGATCGGAGTTCTGCTCGTCGTCTACCTCGTCGTCCTCGAGCTCCTCGGGCGCAGCGCAACGCACGCGCCGTCCAACGCAACCACTCCGTAGTCCGTCGGCTCAGAAAATTTCGTGCTCTACGCCACCACGTCAGTGTTCACTGCGGCCTTCAGCCTCGTGGACGGCATCTTGCTCTTCACCGGACACGCGCCTTTGCTGCCGGCACTGACCGGATGATTCAGACGCGCTCGAGGGTGTTCGTGTCGACGTGCTCAACCTCGGCGTCCGCGCGAGTCTGCCGCGCCGTGTCCTCGTAGGAGAACGAGCTGCCGTCCTTGGTGATGACCATCGTCGATTCGAACCGGAACGTCTGCGCCGACCCCGACAGGATCGGGTTCGACACGATGCCACCGGTCTGTGGATCGTCCGAAGCGACGGCGACGAAGACCAACTCCGTCGCGTCGTCGTTGACACGGATCTCCTGCGTCGCCGCGAGCACGGTCACCCCTCTCGGCAGCGCGATGACCCGATAGGCCTGCTGCGCGTCGCCGTCCCACAACAGGTATCCCGTCTCCCGATGCAGAGCCTTGTCCTCGAAGACGGGTGGCTCCTCGTCATCGGTGGGCTCGCGGCGTCTCCACGAGTCGCGCGTGTAACTCAACCCGTCGAGCACCTGGGGTCCGTTCTCGACGGGCTCCGGGAGCGGAAAGAACGACCAGGACTCTCGAAAGCCCTCGTTGTGCGCGACTTCGTTGCGATCGTTGTCGAACGAAGTGTCGCTCCCTTGGGTGCTGTCGTAGTTGGCGACCAGCGAGTGTCCGAGCACGGTGAACGGGCCGAGCGATCCGGGCTCCAAGTCGGACAACGAGAAGCCATAGTTCGGCAGACCGGATTCGGGGTCGATCGACGGGCCGGTCATGGCGCACACGGCGAGGTGATGTCGATCCAGACCTCGCCCGGCTGGGTGAGACGAACCGACGTGTAGAACGCAGAGTTGCCCGCATTCACGTTGAGGTTGGTGCAGTCCCACTTCAAGCGAATGTTGCGATCGAGGTTCGCGGGTTGCAGCGCGGCTGCGAGCGCCCGCGCCATCTCCGAGCTGATCCTCTCCCTGGTGATGTTCGGCCACCACCCGGAGCTCCCGCCGCGCCAGTGCTTGTTGAAGTGGTTGATCCCTGGATTGTGAGCCAAGGTCGGGGCGGT
The DNA here is from genome assembly GCA_963835985.1 of uncultured Actinomycetes bacterium. GTDB lineage: Bacteria > Actinomycetota > Acidimicrobiia > IMCC26256 > DASPTH01 > DASUAS01. The sequence goes on from CAWIHV010000007.1 coordinate 338,557, forward strand.
AGGGCCCGTGAGGTTGCCGCCGGTGCTGACGCCGGCCAGGTTCCCGGCGACGGCATTGCGCGCAGCGGATCGGTTGGCCTGCTTGTTGTTCGGGTCGTTCAACCAGCCCTCGACCTGCTTGAAGAACCGGGCCGAACCGCCTCTGCTCGTCGACGTTTCCACTGGGTCGGGCATACCAGGCATAGGTGCCTCCTTGCCGCGAAGAGCAGAGTGCCTCACCTGAACCATTCGCGCAACCATGAGGTGCGCTCGACCGATACGCTCACCACCCGTGGGGGACGGCGTCGCGATCACGCGCGGACTGCTGGGCGCGGCGCAGGTCGGGCGGGGCCCGACCACCGAGCAGCTCCGCCTCGTGCAGAGCCTGGCCCACGGGTACTTCGGCCTCGATGTCGACGTGACGACGCTCTCGCCGGCGTCGGCGTCGGAGCTGGCTGGTCACGTCGACGCCGCCGACGCCAAACGGGTGGTCGATCTCCTGGTGGTGGTCGAGTTCTGCCGACACGGTGACGAAGCGGCGCAGGCGGCGCGCACCGAGCACTACGCGCGGGCGCTCGGTGTCGACGAGCCGTTCGTGCTCGTCGCGCGCGACGCGCTGACCGAGGGTCACGAACGGGTGATGACGGACTGGGCCCGATTCCGCGAGGCGTCGCCGATGGAACCGGGTCTGCCTCCGACCGACGCCGAGCTCGCCGGTCGGCTCCGAGCGCTCAGCGCCTGCGCCCCGGGCACGCTCGGGCGCGCGTACTTCGACTTCCTCGACGGCCACGGGATCCCCTTCCCCGGCGAAGCGGGCGGGGGCGATGCCACGCTCGTGTCCCACGACTTCAGTCACGTGATCGCGGGCTACGCCACCGACGCACCGAGCGAGCTCGCGCTGCAAGCGATGCTGGTGAGCGCCACCGGCTTCGAGCACCACTTCTCCGGTCTCGTCGCCTCGTTGGCCCTCTACGAGACGGGGAAGTTCGACATCCTCGACATCCAGGGGCGGGTCGGCGCGCTCGACCGTCCGGGCGCGAGCGAGGAGCTCGCGGAGGCGTTCCACCGCGGCGCGGGGTGCGCGGTCGACTTCTCGTCGATCGACCACCTGGCGCGGGCCGACGATCCGCTCGACGAGGTGCGGTTCGACTGCGGGATACCCCCACGCGCCGCCGTCGCGTGAACTGATCGTGTTCAGTCGGCGAGCAGGTCGTCGCCGCGCGGCGGCGTTCCGCCGATCGACGGTGAGACGACCGCGAGCGTCCGGCAACTGACGCGCCGAACCATCGGTGCCAGACTCGTTGGTGCATGGACGTCGACGTCCAGACCGAGATCGTGATCGAGCGACCTGTGGACGTCGTCGCGGCCTATGCGACTGATCCGTCGAACGCACCCGAGTGGTACGAGCGGATCGACTCGGTCGAGTGGGAGACACCACCGCCCGCCGCGGTGGGCAGTCGTGTTGCGTTCGTGGCGCGGTTCCTCGGCCGTCGCCTCGCGTACACGTACGAGCTCGTCGAGTTCACACCCGGCGAGCGCCTCGTGATGCGGACCGCGGAGGGTCCGTTTCCCATGGAGACCACCTACACCTGGTCCGAGGCGGGGGCGACATCGACGCACATGACGCTGCGCAACCGCGGTCGACCCTCGGGGTTCTCCAAGGCGCTCGCGCCGTTCATGGTCCCGGCCATGCGCCGCGCCAATCGGAAGGACCTCGCGCGCATCAAGGCGATCCTCGAATCGAGCTGAACGTCCGGCGGCGATGTTTGGAGATGGGTTGAATCGGGTTCCACGAAGAGCTGGGCCCTCCGGGCCCTTGTCCGCGATGCCCGTTCTGTACCCCCCGGTCGGGTGTCCTTTCGAACCCCGACCTGTCACATCGCGGGCCGCTGATCCGTCGTAGGGGAGAGCGACCGTCCCCCCGCGGCGCGCAGCACAGGAAGGAAAGCTCATGGCAGCGATCATCGAGGCAGAGGGTCTGACCAAGCGCTTCGGCGACGTCCGCGCGCTCGATGGCCTCGACCTGACCGCCCAGTCGGGCCAGGTCACCGCGCTCCTCGGACCGAACGGAGCCGGCAAGACGACGTTCGTGAGCGCGGTCGCGACGCTCCTGCGTCCCGATGGCGGCCGCATCCGGGTCGCCGGCATCGATGCGGCCACCGAGCCGAAGCGAGTGCGCAAGATCATCGGGCTCGCCGGGCAGTACGCGTCGATCGAGCCGGCGATGAAGGGCATCGAGAACCTGCGGATGGTCGCGCGTCTCTTCGGCCTCAGCCGCCGGGACGCCGACATCGCGGCCACGGACGTGCTCGAGCGACTGGATCTCGCGGACGCCGGCGACCGTCTCGTGCGCACGTACTCGGGTGGGATGCGCCGCCGTCTCGACCTCGGCGCCAGCCTGGTCGGGCGACCCCAGCTGCTCCTCCTCGACGAGCCGACGACGGGACTCGACCCGCGTGGCCGCATGGATCTGTGGGCGGCGATCCGCAACCTGGTCGCCGACGGCACCGACGTCCTGCTGACGACGCAGTACCTCGAGGAGGCGGACCAGTTGGCGCGCCACATCGTGATCGTCGACCACGGCCGCGTCATCTCCGCGGGCACGCCCGACGAGTTGAAGGACCAGGCCGGGCGCAACGTGATCGAGGTGCGGCCGCGCTCGGGTGGCGACCTGCCTGCGGTCGAGGAGACCCTCGCCCGGATCGGGTGCGACACACCGCACACCGACCTGGACACGCAACGCGTCTCCGCGCGCGTCGAGGGGGGTGGGGAGCAGCTCCGCGACGTCGTCCGCCTGCTGGACGAACGCGGCATCGAGGTCGACGACGTCGGCCTTCGGCGGCCGAGCCTCGACGAGGTGTTCCTCTCGGTCACCGGCCAGCACCTCGACCCGACCGACCCCGACTCGCAGTCGGCCACCGCCGACGCGGCCTGATCCCGGGAGCTCCGATGACGACCACCGACACGCTCACCACCGACCGCTCCACCGCGACCAGGGTCGCGCCCGCGACCGGCGCCAACTGGGTGACCGCTTCGCTCCAGAGCGCGAAGCGCACCATCCTCCAGTTCTTCCGCACTCCACAGCTGCTCATGTTGGGCACGGTGCAGGGCGCGTTGTTCCTCTTCATGTTCCGGTACATCTTCGGAGGCGCCATCAACCCGGGTGGAGGGTTGGACTACGTCGACTTCCTGGTGCCGGGATTCCTCGTCACCGGGATCCTGTGGCTCGGCATGCCGGCGAGCTCCGGCGTCGCGGAGGACGCGACGACCGGCGTGCACGACCGGCTCCGGTCGCTCCCGATCCCGCGGTCCTCGGTGATGTTCGGACGGTCGATCGCCGACACGGCTCTGACCCTGTGGGGACTGCTCATCACTGGGGTGCTGGCGTTCGTCTTCGGGTTCCGCCTCCACGCCGATGCGCTCGACGTGCTCCTCGCGGTCGCGTTGTTGATCATCGCGACGTACACGTTCATGTGGGTCTTCATCACCATCGGCCTGGTCTCGAGCAGCGCGCAGGCGGCGAACGGCATGGCGACCCTGCTGGTGATCCCGGTCGCGTTCATCTCCGCGGCGTACGTGCCGGCCGATTCGCTGCCGAGCTGGCTGCAACCCGTGGCCGACAACCAGCCGTTCACGGTCCTCAGCAACGCGCTGCGCAGCCTGACGCTCGGAGGCACCGACAAGGTGGGCATCGGCCACACGACGACCCATTGGGTGGTCCTGAGCCTCGTGTGGTGCGGCGGCATCTTCCTCGTCTTCAGCACGATCGCCGTCTCCCGGTTCTCGCGGAGGCGCTGAGGTGCGACATCCGTCGCCCCGGGCAACCGACGCGTAGCGTCGTCGGCATGACACTGGTCCGAGGCGCGCAGGCCTGAACGACGGCATGGCCACGAGGAAGAAATCGCCGTCCACCGCGCACGTCGCCGACCAGCACGACCTGATCCGCGTGCACGGCGCGCGGGTGAACAACCTGAAGGACGTCAGCGTCGACCTGCCCAAGCGTCGGCTCACCGTCTTCACCGGCGTCTCCGGATCGGGCAAGAGCTCGTTGGTGTTCGGCACGATCGCGGCCGAGTCGCAGCGACTGATCAACGAGACGTACAGCGCATTCGTGCAGGGCTTCATGCCGACGGCGGGGCGACCCGACGTCGACGTGCTCGACGGACTGACGACCGCGATCATCGTCGACCAGGAGCGCATGGGCACCGACCCGCGCTCGACGGTCGGGACCGCGACCGACGCCAACGCGATGCTGCGCATCCTCTTCAGCCGATTGGGGAAGCCGCACATCGGCTCACCTCAGGCGTTCTCCTTCAACGTCGCGTCGATCAGCGGCGCGGGAGCCGTCACCTTCGAGCGTGGCGGCCGGACGACGAGGGAGAAGCGAAGCTTCAACGTCCTCGGCGGCATGTGCCCGCGCTGCGAGGGCCGCGGCGTCGGTGAACGACATCGACCTGACGCAGCTGTACGACGACAGCAAGTCGCTCAACGAGGGTGCGATCACGATCCCGGGCTACAGCATGGAGGGTTGGTATGGCCGCATCTTCCGCGGCTGCGGCTACTTCGACCCCGACAAGCCGATCAAGAAGTTCACCAAGAAGGAGCGCGACGACCTCCTCTACCGGGAGCCGACGAAGATCAAGGTCGACGGCATCAACCTGACCTACGCGGGCCTGATCCCGCAGATGCAGAAGTCGTTCCTGTCGAAGGACGTCGACGCGCTGCAGCCGCACATCCGCGAGTTCGTGGAGCGCGCGGTGACGTTCACCACCTGCCCCGAGTGCGACGGCACCCGGCTCAGCCCGGAGGCGCGATCGTCGAAGATCGGCAAGCTCAACATCGCCGACGCGTGTGCGATGCAGATCAGTGATCTCGCCGAGTGGGTGCGGGGTCTGGACGAGCCGTCGGTGGCGCCGCTCCTGACTGCACTGGGCGAGACCCTCGACTCGTTCGTCGAGATCGGTCTCGGCTACCTCAGCCTCGACCGTCCGTCGGGCACGCTCTCGGGCGGCGAGGCGCAGCGCACCAAGATGATCCGCCAACTCGGGTCGTCGCTCACCGACGTCACCTACGTCTTCGACGAACCGACCGTCGGCCTGCACCCGCACGACATCCAGCGCATGAACGAGCTGCTGCTGCAACTGCGCGACAAGGGCAACACGGTGCTGGTCGTGGAGCACAAGCCGGAGGCGATCGCGATCGCCGACCACGTCGTGGACCTCGGTCCCGGTGCCGGGACCGGCGGTGGCGAGGTCGTCTTCGAGGGAACAGTCGCCGCATTGCGAAAGAGCAGCACCATCACCGGTCGCCACTTCGACGATCGGGCGAAGCTCAAGGAGACGGTGCGTGCTCCGGAGGGTGCACTCGAGGTGCGCGGCGCCGACACCCACAACCTGCAGAAGGTGGACGTCGACATCCCCCTCGGGGTGCTCGTGGTGATCACCGGAGTGGCCGGGTCGGGGAAGAGCTCGCTGATCGACGGCTCGGTCGCCGACCTCGAGGGCGTCGTGTCGGTCGACCAGGCCGCGATCCGGGGTTCGCGCCGCAGCAACCCGGCCACGTACAGCGGCCTGCTCGATCCCATCCGCAAGGCGTTCGCGAAGGCCAACGGGGTGAAGCCCGCGCTCTTCAGCGCCAACTCCGAGGGCGCGTGCCCCAATTGCAACGGCGCCGGCGTCATCTACACCGACCTGGGGATGATCGCCGGTGTCGCCACGGTGTGCGAGGTCTGCGGCGGCAAGCGCTTCGACGCGTCGGTGCTCGACTACCGGTTCGGCGGTAAGGACATCAGCGAAGTGCTCGAGATGCCGGTGACCGAAGCCGAGGAGTTCTTCGGTGACGGTGACGCGCGCACCCCGGCCGCGCACACGATCCTGCAGCGCCTGACCGACGTCGGCCTGGGCTACCTCCGGCTCGGCCAGCCGCTCCCGACGCTCTCGGGCGGTGAGCGTCAGCGGTTGAAGCTCGCCACGCACATGGCCGAACCGGGCAACGTGCTCGTGCTCGACGAGCCGACGAGCGGTCTCCACCTGGCCGACGTCGAGCAGCTGCTCGCGCTGCTCGACGGCCTCGTCGACGGTGGCCGGTCGGTCATCGTCATCGAGCACCACCAGGCGGTGATGGCGCACGCGGACTGGATCATCGATCTCGGTCCCGGCGCCGGCCACGACGGCGGTCGGGTCGTCTTCGAGGGCACCCCCGCCGATCTCGTGTCGGCGCGCGCGACGCTCACCGGCGAGCACCTCGCGGCGTACGTCACCAGACCATCGTCTGGCCACCGTTGACGCGGAAGATGTTGCCGGTGGCGAAGCGGGCGGCGTCGGACACGAGGTACTGGATCAGGAGGGCCTGATCGTCGGGCTCGCCGAGCACGCCCAGCGGTGACTGCTCCTTCGACATCTCCACGAACGCGTCGTATGCCTCCTGGTCGAGGGTGCCGTCGGGCTTGTGGAGCCGCCACGTGGTGAACGGCGTGAGGGTCGCGCCGGGCGCGATGGCATTGACGCGGATCCCGTGCTCACCGGCTTCGAGTGCAGCGGTCATGGTGAGCATCGCCACCGCCGCCTTGGTGAACGCGTACACACCGATCCCGACGTACGGCCGGTCGATCGCCGCGGACGACACGTTGACGATCGAACCGCGCCCGGCGGGCTTCATGGCCCGGATCGCGTACTGGGTGCCGTAGAGCACGCCCTTGAGGTTGAGGTCGATGCCTCGGTCGATCGTGTCGTCGTCGAGATCCTCGATGAGCCCGGGGAACATGGCGCCGGCGATGTTGCACATCGCGTCGATACGGCCGAACTCGTTGATCGCCGCGTCGACCAAGTGCTCCACGTCGGAACGTACGGTCACGTCGGTCGTCACCGCGATCGCCTGCCCGCCGACCTCGTGCACCCGCTTCAGCGTGGCGTCGAGGCCATCGGCGTTCACATCACCACAGACGACGGACGCGCCCGCGGCGGCCAGCACTTCGCAGGTCTCGGCCCCGATCCCGCTCGCGGCTCCGGTGACCACGGCCACCCGGTCGTCGAGGCGGGAGGCGTCGGCAAGGCTGCTCATGTCGACGAAGGTACCGCGCCCCGCTGGTGACGGCCGCGGACCGCGCGTACAGTCCGGGCGACCGACGACCGCACGGGGGTGCGCGATGACCGCGACCGAGTCCGACAGCAGCTCTGACCGGGCTGCGGCACCACGCCCGTTCATCTTCGACGTCGCCGAGATCGAGGGCCACACCAACGAGGAGATGATGCGCGACGCGCCGGAGGCCGAGTTCTTCTACGAGCTCCTCGGTCGCGACCTCGTCACCAAGGTGCTCGTGCAGACCGAGCAGCTGTGCGTGTACCACGAGAGCGCGAAGCCGGGTGAGCAGGTCAAGCCGCACCGGCACGGCACCTACCAGGTGAACTACGTGCTCAAGGGCGAGCTGCACTTCGGCAATCGCGTCGTGGGCCCGGGCATGGGCTACTTCTCGCCTGACGCGTTGTACTCGTGGCGCGCCGGCGACGACGGCGCGGAGTGGATCGAGATCCACTCCGGACTCGGCGGCATCTACACCGACCGTCCCGCTGCGGCCGATCCCGAGTGAAGGTCCTCGTCGTCGGCGGTTCGCAGTTCAACGGCTTCGCGCTGGTGCAGGAGCTGGTGCGGCGCGGGCACGACGTCACCGTCGTCAACCGCGGCCGCACCGAAGCACCGTTTCCCGAAGGTGTGCGACGCCTCACCGCCGATCGCACCGACCGTGACCGCATGGTCGAGGTTCTCGGGACGGAGGAGTACGACTGCGTGCACGACATGTGCGCGTACCACCCCGAGGACGTCGAGCTGATGATCGACCTCCTCCGAGGACGAGTCGGTCACTACGTCTTCGTCAGCTCCACCGTGATCTATGCCCGCTCCACGCTGCTCCCCATCACCGAGACGTCGGCGGTCGACCGAAGCAGGCAGCAGATCGAATACGGCATGCACAAGCTGCTGTGCGAAGACCGGCTCCTGGACGAGTTCGCGTCGTCGGGCTTCCCGGCGACGACCGTCGCGCTGTCGATGGTGATGGGACCGCGCAACATCGTGCCCGACCGCGAGCAGCGCATGTTCGTACGGCTGCTCCGTGGACGTCCGGTGTTGATCCTCGGCCGCGGCACCGCGCTGGGGCAGATCGGCGACGTCGACGACCAGGCCGAGGCGTTGTGCGACGTGATGGGTCAGTCGGTGACGTTCGGCGAGCGCTACAACCTCACCGGCGGGCAGTACTTCAGCGACGAGGGGTACGTCGACACCTTCTTCGATGTGGTCGGCGCCGACGTCGTCGGCGCCGAGGCGCACAAGGTCTTCGTGCCCGCCGACGTGGTCGACGACGTGTGGCACGGCCGACTCGAGCTCGGGCTGGCCCGCCCGACCGGTGCGCACATCGACATCCGCACCACTCAGGCCGAGCAGCGGATGCAGGAGATGGCGATTCGCCAGCGCTACCAACTCACCAACATCGTGCAGAAGCTGGCGCCACACATCCACCACTGGGACGACAGCGTGCTGTTCGGCATCGACAAGCTGGCGCGTGACGTCGGCTGGCGACCGCGCCGCACGTTCCGTGAGACGGTCGAGAAGACCTACGAGTGGTTCACGCGCGAAGGCGTCGCGGAGCGGGTCGCGTTCGACTTCGGGTTCGAGGACGAGCTGCTGAGCCACGCAGGTACGACAGGGGAGGAATGTCATGGCGGAGGGTGAGATCGAGATCAACGGCGGCAACGTCGTGTACGAGTTCGTCGGTCCCGACGACGGCGAGGTCGTCGTCATCACGCCGGGCGGGCGCTTCAGCAAGGACTATGGCGGCGTGCACGAGCTGGCGAACGCGCTGGCCGACGGCGGGAAGCGGGTGCTCCTCTGGGACCGGCCCAACTGCGGACGATCCGACGTGCAGGTATACGGCCGCTCGGAGTCGCACATGCGGGCCGAGACGCTCGGGCTGCTCGTGCAGGAGCTCGGCATCGAGCAGGTCGTCGCCACCGGGGGGTCCGGCGGCGCCCGCGACACGATCTGCTTCACGATCATGTGGCCGCAGCTCGTGCGCAAGCTCGCGGTGTGGTCGATCGTCGGCGGCACCTACAGCACGATGCTGCTCTCGACCGCCTACGTGTTGAACGAGCTCGGCACGGTGCGGTCGAAAGGCATCGAGGGCGTCATCGAGATGGACGACGGACCGTTCAGCTGGGCGGCGATGATCCGGCAGAACCCGCGCAACCGTGACCGCCTGCTCGCCCTCGGCACCGAGGGGTTCGAGCGCGTGATGGAGCGATGGCTCGACGCGTTCGTCCCCAAGCCGAACGAGGCGATTCCCGGCGTGCCCGACTGGGAGTTCGCCACGATCTCGTGCCCGACCCTCGTCGTGCGCGGCGGCGAGAACGACTACGACCACCCCAAGCGCACCTCGTTCGAGGTGCACGCGCTGATCAGGGGATCGCGTCTCGATCGAGCCTCCGTGGCCCGAGGACGCGTGGGAGCGCGCGGTGGAGGCGACCAACGAGGGTCGTGGGAGTCTGTTCGATCCGTGGGTGCTCGCGGCGCCCGCGCTGCTCGACTTCATCGACGAAGCCTGACCACAAGGGAACCTGCATGACCTGCGACGTGTTCGTGATCTTCGGGATCACCGGCGACCTGGCCCGGGTGATGACCTTCCGGTCGCTGTACCGGCTCGAACAGCGCAAGCTGCTCGACTGCCCGATCGTCGGAGTGGCGGTCGACGACTGGACTCACGAACAGCTCGTCGACCGGGCGCGGACGTCGATCGTGGCGTGTGGAGAGCAGATCGACGAGAAGGTCTTCACCCGCCTGGCCAAGCGCATGTCGTACGTGTCGGGTGACTTCGCCGACGACGCGACGTACGAACGTGTCGGCAAGGCGATCACCGGCAAGCAGCAACCGGTGTTCTACCTCGAGATCCCGCCGTCGCTGTTCGCGATGGTGATCAAGGGCCTCGCCGGCGCCGGTCTCACCAAGGATGCCCGCGTCGTGGTGGAGAAGCCGTTCGGTCACGACCAGGCGTCGGCGCGTGCGCTGGCCGACGACATCCACCAGTACCTCGACGAGTCGCAGCTGCTGCGCATCGACCACTACCTCGGGAAGATGGGACTCGAGGAGATCCTCTACCTGCGCTTCGGCAACACGTTGCTCGAACCGGTGTGGAACCGGAACTACGTGCAGTGCGTGCAGATCACGATGGCCGAGGACTTCGGCGTCGAGGACCGGGGCCACTTCTACGACCCGGTGGGTGCGTTGCGCGACGTCGTGGTGAACCACCTGATGCAGGTGGTCGCGGCGGCCGCGATGGAACCTCCCGCGGGCGGTGACACCGCGACGCTGAAGGACGCGCAGACGACGCTGTTCCGGGCGATCCGTCCCGCCGACCCGCAGCACTACGTGCGAGGCCAGTACGACGGCTACCAGAAGATCGACGGGGTGGCGCCGAGCTCGAGCACCGAGACCTTCGCCGCCCTCCGGCTCGAGATCGAGAACTGGCGCTGGTACGGCGTGCCGTTCTTCATCCGCACCGGGAAGCGTCTTGCGGTGACCGAGACCGAGATGCGCATCGTGTTCAAGGAGCCGCCCCGACTCGGGTTCGGCCTGTCCGACGCCAAGTCGGAACCCGACCAGATCGTGATCCGGCTCGACCCCGAGACCGGCATCCGCTTCAACCTCGAGGCCCGGCAGGCGGGTGCGAGGACGGCGCGTCCGATCATGCTCGACATGGACTTCAAGGACCAGGGGGGAGAGGGTGCGACGCCGTACGAGGTGCTGCTGCTCGCGGCCATGAACGGCGAGACCGTGCGCTTCACGCGCCAGGACACGGTGGAGGAGGAGTGGCGCGTGATGCAACCGCTCCTCGACGCGCCGCCCCCGGTGCATTCGTACAAGCCGGGTTCGTGGGGTCCCGACACCACCGCGCTGCTCGGCGACTGCGCGCCGTGGCGCGGTCCGTGGAGCACCGAGTGAACCGACATGGTGCCGACGTCGACCGCACCGAGGAGTGGGCCGCGCTGCGCGCCCAGCACCTCCGACCGCACGACGCGCGCCCGGAGTCGTCGGCGCGCGGGGTGCACCACCTCGCGCTGCTGTCGAGCGACGTGGAAGCGACGATCCGCTTCTACCAGGACGTGCTCGAGTTCCCGCTCACGGAGCTGTTCGAGAACCGCGACTACCAGGGTTCCACGCACTTCTTCTTCGACATCGGGCACGGCAACCTGCTCGCGTTCTTCGACTTCCCGGGTCTCGAGCTCGGTCCGTACGCGGAGGTGCTCGGCGGGTTGCACCACCTCGCGATCTCGGTCACACCGGAGCGCTGGGAGCACCTGCGGGAGAACCTCGCCGCCGCCGGGGTCGCCACGCAGGAGATGAGCGGGTCGTCGATCTACTTCGCCGGCCCCGACGGCGAACGGCTGGAGCTGATCAAGGACACCCTCGGCGAGATGTACGGCACCAAAGTGTCCTAGGTTTGGGCGGTCGCCCAAACTCGACCGGGAGGTCCGTCGGCCATGGAGAGCATCGACTCGATCGACTTCTTCGCCGACCAGTCGCTGGTCGAGGATCCCTACCCCTACTTCGAGGCGCTGCGGGCCCAGTGCCCCGTGCTGCCGCTGCCGCACCTGGGTGTGGTGGCGGTGACGGGCTACGAGGAGGCCACCGAGGTCTACCGCGATCCGGTCACCTTCTCGTCGTGCAACTCCGTGATCGGGCCCTTCGCCAGCTTCCCTGTCCCGCTCGAGGGTGACGACGTGGGGGCGATCATCGACCAGTACCGCGATCAGCTCCCCATGGCCGAGCACATGGTCACCATGGACCCGCCCGATCACACCGCGAGCGGGCACTGCTCATGCGCCTCATCACACCGAAGCGGCTGCGCGAGAACGAGGACTTCATGTGGCGCCTCGCCGAGCAGCAGCTCGACGAGTTCGTGGCCAACGGTCGCTGCGAGTTCATCAGCGAGTTCTCGCAACCGTTCGCGATGCTCGTGGTCGCCGACCTGCTCGGCGTGCCGGAAGCCGACCACCAGCGCTTCCGGGAGGGTTTCGGTCTGCTCGGCACCGTCGGTGAGGTCGGGGCAGGAGCGGAAGATCGGCAGAGCGGCAACGCACTCGAATGGCTCGACGAGTGGTTCGCGGAATACGTCGAAGATCGTCGGCGCACGCCGCGCGGCGACGTGCTCACCGATCTCGCGCTCGCGACGTACCCCGACGGCACCACTCCCGACGTCGCCGCGGTGGTGCGCACCGCGACGTTCCTGTTCGCCGCGGGCCAGGAGACGACCGCCCGCCTGCTCGCGTCCACGCTCAAGGAGCTCGCGTTGCATCCCGAGCTGCAGGTCGAGCTGCGCGAGCACCACGACCGCATCCCGAACTTCGTCGAGGAGACGTTACGGGTGGAGAGCCCGGTGAAGGCCGACTTCCGCATGGCGCGCCACACGACGACCATCGGTGACGTCGAAGTGCCCGCGGGGACACCGGTCATGCTGCTGAACGGCGCGGCCAACCGTGATCCGGCGCGCTTCGACTGCCCGGCCGACTTCCGCATCGACCGCGCCAACACGATGGACCACGTCGCGTTCGGGCGCGGTCACCACTCGTGTCCGGGAGCACCGCTCGCGCGGCGGAGGGCCGGATCGGCGTCGAGCGCATCCTGGAGCGAATGCACGACATCCGGCTGTCGGAGGAGCACCACGGCTCTGCCGGCGATCACCACTTCGACTACGAGCCCACCTGGGTGCTGCGGGGCCTCACCGGGCTGCACCTCGAGTTCACCCCCGCCTGATTCCCAGAGGGGGTTACTCCCAGGGTTCGAACAGGCCTTCGAACTCGAGCTTGCCGTTGGTGACGCGGCCGTACAGCAGCCAGTCGCCGCGGAACATGCCGTGCTCGTACGGCGAGCACACGATGTGGGTGTGCACACCGCCGGTGCTGCTCGGCATGAACCGGATGCGTTCCAGGCCGTCCTTGAGTCCGGGGCCCGAGTAGATCGGCGCCCGGAACAGCCCCTCGGTCAGCACGCGCGCGGTGTCGTACACGAGCACCGGGATCGCGTTCGGCCACATCATGGGATCGGAGTCGTGGCGAGCGCGGTACCGCTCGATGAAGCCGTCGACGAGTGGGTTGCGCGGGTCGAGCTGGTCGATGCCGACCCAACCCTCGAACTTCTCGTACCCCATCAGGTAGAACATGAACGCGGTGCCCATGATGCGCGGCGGGTCCCATGCGAGCTCGTCGAGCGCTTCCCTCAGCAGCCCGTCGGCTGCGAGCTTTCCGTAGCCCATGTACGCGAGCGCGTCCGCGTTGACCTGGCGCAGGTTGTCGAGGTTGTCGGCCAGGTGCTCAGGAGTCTGCGACACGGTCTCCACCGCGGCGATGGAGATGCCACGCCTGCGACATTCCTGGCGGAAGTAGCGGAAGTACTCCTCGCCGTTCGGCGAGATCTCGCTCAGCACCGCGACGCGCGTGTGGCCCTGCTTCGCCAGCCACGCGACGACGAGCGCGGCGTCACCACCGACGTCACCGTTGCCGAGGCGGAAGCAGTAGTCGCCCTGCAGACGCTCCGTGCCGGCCCAGCTGATCAGCGGCACCTGCAGCTCGTTGGCGAGCGGCGCCACCGTGATCGCGTTGTCGGAGCTGTACGCGCCGGCGACGCCGATGCATCCTTCATCGACCAGGTACTTGAAGCCGTCGGTCGCGTTCTTCGCCGACCCGTTCGGCAGACCCTTCTCGGCGTGCAGCACGAACTCGTAGGGACGGTCGAGCAGGCCCGACTCGACGGCCTCGTCGAACGCCATCCGGTGGATCTTGTCGAAGCTGCCGTCGGGCCCGTCGAGGCACGCCCCGAGCCAACCGATCTTGATGGGATCCATGCTTCGTATATTAGATACAACGCTCGGATCGCGCCCGGTCGGCCGTGGTAGGCCTTGGCCATGCACTTCCACCCGTACCTCTCGTTCGGCGGCACCTGTGGCGAGGCGTTCGCCTTCTACCAGGAGGTGTTCGGCGGGCCGCTCGACCTGTTGACGATGGCCGAGGCACCGGGAGCTCCGCCGGAGGGCGTGGATCCCGAACTGGTGATGCACGCGGCGCTCACGACCGACGGCGGCGCGCTGCTGATGGGTGCCGACCACCCCGCGGGTGCGCTCACCGATCCGGTGCACGGGATGTGCGTCAACGTCGAACTGCCGACGAAGGAGGAGGCGCACCGCGTCTTCGACGAGCTGGCCGAGGGCGGCACGGTGCAGATGCCGATGGGCGAGACCTTCTTCTCGCACGCGTTCGGCATGTGCATCGATCGCTTCGGCACCCCGTGGATGGTGATGGCCGGGACCATGCCCGGCGAGTAGCCGTTCAGAACCCGAGGTCGCGCGCGGGCTGCTCGAACGGGTACACGTTGACGGCCTGTGCCGCGGGGAGCAACCGCTCGTGGGGGAGACCGGCGAGGTAGCCGTCGATCGTGCGCTGGAAGTTCGAGATGTGCCCCTCGAGCCCGCGCGACAGCCGCATGTACTCGAAGCCCCACCGCGTGCAGGCCGAGCTGTTGGCGCGGGAGGTTCGAGAAGTCCTGTGCGGGGATCGCGGGCCACCGCGGGTCGTCGCACTCCCACACCTCGGGCGGCGTCGGCCGCGTCCGCTCGTCGTCCTCGGCGAACCGGGCGAGTGACCAGATCTCCATCAACGTCTCCTCCGGTCCCAACGGACGGAACCGGTACGCCGACGCGCCGCTGTACATCGGCAGCACGAAGAAGTGCGGGAACCCGTGGAAGAACGTCAGGTTGATGCCCTGCTCGTCGAGCTCGTTGAGGTCGGGCATGTCGTGCCCCTGCTCCTGGTGCCACCGCAGGACCGCGTCGTTGAGCGTCCGGTTCCACGTGGCCCTCGCCAGCGATGCGTCGGCAGGGAGCTCGAGGTCGCGCAGGCTCTCCGCCGACGCGCACGTCGTCGGCGTGGCACATGCCGTCCATGCCGTCGCTCATCGCGCGCAAGTACTGGATGTCGGCGTCGATGTAGGCCTGCGGATCGAACGGCGTGTCTTCACGGATCCCGAACCGCGTGGGGATCACGAGCTGCGGGTGTGTCTGCACGACGTGGTACATCTCGACGAAGGCCTCGATGCCGAGCTTCCAGTTCACCGGGAGGCGGGCGGCGTACCACTTCTCGGCGCGCATCGACTCGAGCTTCCACGCGTCGAGGTTCGTGGCCGCGGGCTCGAGGGACTCGCGCACGGGCGGAGCCTCGTGGTCGTAGTTGATCCACGCGCACCCGCCCCAGGTCTCGCACCGCACCGACGTGAGGTCGAGGTCGCACTCCACCAGGTTGTGCTCGGCGAACGTGCGCCGCTGCGTGACCGCGATGTTCTTGCCGTCGAGTCCGTAGCTCCACCCGTGGAACGGGCACCGGAACCGACCCGCACAGATGCCGCTGCCCTCGACGAGCTTCACCCCCCGGTGGCGGCAGGTGTTCTCGAACGCGACGACGCCCATGTCGTCGGTCCGCAGGACGATCACCGACTGGTCGAGGAACTGGTACTCGACGAAGTCGCGCGGCTCGGGGATCTCCTCGAGCCGGCACGCCATCTGCCACGTGCGCGACCAGAGCTGCTCCACCTCGAGGGCGAAGAAGTCCGGGTCGTAGTAGCGCTGCTTGGGGATGCGGTCGGGTTGCTCGATCGCGTACGGCACCGCCAGCGCCGAGGTCTTGTCCTGCACGACCGCCATGCGGCGCTCCTCTCCCCCTGAGAGTACGTTGTCGCGTCGTCAGACTAACCGGTCGGTACAAGAATCTCCGGGGGCCGACACACCAATGGACGCAAGCACATCCGACGTCGACGTCCTCATCGTCGGGGCCGGCATCACCGGCATCTACCAACTGCACCGCGCCCGCGAGTCGGGGTTCTCCGCCCTGCTGCTCGAGGCCGGCGGCGGGGTGGGTGGTACCTGGTTCTGGAACCGGTATCCGGGCGCCCGCTTCGACTCCGAGAGCTACACGTACGGCTACCTCTTCTCCGAGGAGCTGTTCGACGAGTGGGAGTGGGACGAGCACTTCGCGGGGCAGCCCGAGATCGAGCGCTACCTCAACCACGTCGTCGACAAGTTCGATCTCCGACGCGACATGCGCTTCCACGCGGCGGTCACCGCCGCGGTGTGGGACGACGCCACCGGCACGTGGGACGTCACTGCTGCCGACGGGTCGCGCCACCGCGCGCGCTTCCTCGTCGCCGCCACCGGCGTGCTGTCGGTGCCCTACACGCCTGACATCCCCGGACGCGCGAGCTTCCGCGGCATCCAGCACCACACCGGTCACTGGCCGGCCGAGCCGGTCGACTTCGCGGGCAAGCGCGTCGCGGTCGTCGGCACGTCGTCGAGCGGTGTGCAGGTCGTGCCCACCATCCTCGACGACGTCGAGTCGATCACCGTGTACCAGCGCACCGCCAACTGGTGTACGCCGCTCAACAACCGACCGATCACGCCCGAGGAGCAGGTACAGCTCCGCGAGGGCTTCGAGGACCTCCGCGAGACCCTGAACACGTCGCTGAGTGGGTTCGCCCATCCGGTGAACGAGCGCGCCGGCGCTGACGCGACCCCGGAGGAGCGGCGTGAGTTGTTCGAGGAGCTGTGGAACAGCCCGGGCTTCATGAAGCTCACGAGCAACTACTACGACCTGTTGTTCAATGACGCGGTCAACGACGAGTGGTGCGAGTTCATCGCCGAGCAGATCCGCGGCATCGTGCACGACCCCGACACCGCGGAGAAGCTGATCCCGAAGGACCACCGCTTCGGCGGGAAGCGGCCCCCGTTCGTGAACGGCTACTTCGAGGCGTTCAACGATCCCAAGGTGTCCCTGGTCGATCTGCGGGAGACGCCGATCGTGCGCGTCATCGAGACCGGCATCGAGACGACGGATGGTCTGCGCGAGTTCGACGTGATCGTGTGGGCGACCGGCTTCGACTTCGGTACCGGCGCGCTGAACCGCATGGGCATCGTCGGGCGTGGTGGCCTCGCGCTGACCGAGCACTGGGCCGACGGGCCCTCGACGTTCCTCGGCCTGCAGACGCGCGGCTTCCCCAACTTCTTCTTCCCCGGTGGCCCGCACGCCGCGGCCGGGAACAACCCGCGGTACAACGGCGACCTCGTCGAGATCGTCATCGACGTCCTGGTCTACGCACGCGAGCACGGGTTCGACGTGATCGAGGTGAGCGAGGAGTCGGAGGAGCGCTGGACGCGCATGGTCGACAAGGGCGCCGCGGTCACGACGTTCGGCACCGTCGGTCAGTACGTCGGCTCGAACATCCCGGGCAAGCCGCGGCGCTACCTGCTCAACACGGGGGGACGCCAGAAGCTCTTCGAGATCCGCGACCAGGTCGTGGCCGACGACTACCGCGCGTTCACACTGTCGCGATCGGGGTGAGCGGCGACCCCACGATGCCGGGCAGCCGCAGCGGCGGCGCGGTGAGCAAGAAGCGGCTCCGCTGGTGCTCGCGCAGCCACGTCGCCAATTCGTGCAGGTACCACATCTCGCCCAGCGGGACGCCCAGCTTGAACAGGCAGAGCTGGTGGATGGGCAGCAACGTGCGCTTGCCGTCGACGATCGGGCTCCCACCGAGCATCGCCTCGACCGCGTAGTTGTCGGCGACGAGCGCCGAGATCCGCGACTCCGCGATCCACTCCAGCAGCGATTCGTCGCGCGGATCGAGCGCGGGGCACATCTTGTGGATCTTGACCGGGTCGGGGTCCTTGTTCCACGCGAGCACCTGGGTGGCGAAGCCGGTGTGGAGCAGGAGCATGTCGCCGGGTTCCACGACCACGCCGTCGGCGGCCATGATCTCCTGGAGCGTCGCGAGCTTCACCGCCTGCGCCTTGTCGCCGAGGTGGTGCGCGAGGTCGACGAGCACCCCGCGCCCCTGCACACCGTGGAACGCCATGTGCTCGAGCCCGAGGTGGTGCGCGAAGCACGCGTGCCCCGCGCCGTCGCCACGCGCGTCGTCGCTCGGCCCGACGAGGTCGACGCCGGCGCGGTAGCCGTTGTAGTAGACGGCTTCGGCGACGCCGTCGCCGTCGGCGTCGAACTCGCCGCCGACGTCCGCGAGCGCGTCCCACTGCGTCGAGTACTGCAACCAGAGCGTCACCTGGTCGTCGGCCCACACGTCGGTGAACGTGTCGTCGCCCTCGCGCATCTCGCGCATCGGCTTGTTGTAGAAGACCTCGGGGGTGCCGTCCATGTCCTCGGTCGGCGCGAGCCGGGGTGGGTAACGCCGCTGGTTGAGGGCGGTGCCGCCGGGGAAGTCGAGCGGCAGGCTCAGGCAGAAGGTGATGCCGTGCTCCACCTCGCGTATGCCCTCGAGCACCTTCTCGGGCGTGAGGAGGTTGATGCGGCCGAGCTCGTCGTCGTCGCCGAAGTCACCCCACGTGGAGCCCTCGGGACGCTGGGTCCAGCGCTTGGTCACGGTTCCCCCTGTCTCTCCGAGCTTCTTGCTCGATTCTGTACCGATCGGTACACTACAGGCGCTGCAGCGGGGTCGCACGGGGGAGTCGCACATGACAGATTCACAGAACCTGGTGGTCTCGGCCGACGGCCACATCCTCGAGCCGACCGACCTGTTCAAGACCCGGTTGCCGAAGCACCTGCGCGACCCGCGGTGTGGGAAGAGGACTTCGAGATCGAGCCCTTCGTCGAGGGCGGTGCCACCATCTTCCGTCGTCTGCACACGTCGGGCTTCGAGGGCTGGACGGTGTCGCGCTACCGCCAGACCGGTGGGCGTATGCCGGAGGGCGATCCCGAGATCATCCTCGAAGACCTGACCTTCGATGGCGTCGACGTGGCGGTGATGCACCCCAATCTCTCGCTGTTCGGCCTCTACTCCGACGACCACGAACTGTCGATGGCGCACGCGCGTGTACAACGACTACATCGCCGAGCGGTTCACCCCGTACTTCGACCGCATCGCGCCGACCGCGCCGATTCCGCTCACCGACATCGACGACGCCGTCGCGGAGATCGAGCGCGTCGCCGCCCTCGGCTCTCGCGCGATCCTCGTTCCCGCGACTCCACCCAAGCCCTACTACTCGCGCGAGTTCGACCCGGTGTGGGACGCCGCCGTCGCCAACGGCGTGCAGGTGTTCATCCACACGCAGACCGGCGGCGTGAAGGTGAACGACCCCGAGTCCACCACGCTGAAGGTCATGGTCGACCAGGCGAGGCAGGTCAACCAGCCGATGACCGAGAAGACGGCGTCGAAGCGCATGATCACGCAGGCCGTCTACGCGCCGATCGTCCCCTCGCAGGTGATGTGCGAGCTCATCGGTGGCGGGGTCGCCGAGCGCCACCCCACGCTCCACTTCTCGCTCGTCGAGTTCAACGCGCACTGGCTCGGGTCGCTCGTGGGCGCGATGGACAAGTGCTGGGTCACCGGCATCGGCCAGGACGCCGACTGGTGGATCGGCGTGTGGGACGACACCCGTCCCGCGAACGACCAGCCCAGCGTCGCGCAGCTCTTCCACCTCAACGACAAGTGGCCCTACCCCCTGTCGCCGAGCGAGTACGTCAAGCGTCAGTTCCACGTGTCGTTCCAGGACGACCCGGTCGCGGTCGCGTGCCGGCACATCACCGGCGTGTCGAGCATCGTGTGGGGCAACGACTACCCCCACGCCGAGGGCACCTTCCGTGGGAGCCGCGAACTGATCGCCAAGCAGTTCGTCGGGGTCCCCGACGACGAGAAGGCGGCGATGATCGGCGGCACGCTCGGCGATCTGCTCGGCTTCTCGGCGCGCGTCCCGGCCTGAGCTCAGTCGGCCAGCATCGCCTGGAGGTCCGCCGCGTTGCGGACGCCGTTGTCCTGGTAGCAGTTGTTCATCGAGCGCGTGGACCTCGCGCGCCTGGTCGGTGAGCGACTCGAGCTTCTTCGCCCAGGGTCGCAGCTGCTGCTTCGAGTACAGGTAGTTGAACCGCTCGGCCGCGCTGGCGGTGCGCGCGTCCCACGTGTCGTCGGCGCGACCGTGGAACCGAACGACGGCGAGGTTGTCGGTCGTCACCTCCAGCACCGTCGGCAGCTTCGACGCCTTGGGCACGTCGACCACGACGAGCGCGAGTCGCAGCTCGCGCAGCAGGTCGAGCGTGCGCTCCCGATCACGCGACCCGAACCAGATCGGCGAACGGAACTCGACGCATACCGGGAAGTCTCCGAGGCGCTCCCGCAAACGCGCCAGCTCGGCGCGGTTCTCGCGCTTCGGTGTGAACCACTGGGGATACTGCATGAGCACCGCGCCGAGCTTCCCGGCGCGCACGAGCGGCCGGAGGGCATCGATGAAGCGGGACCACACCTCGTCGAGCGCGTCGGGTTCGAGGTGGTGCGGGTAGAGGTTCCGCTTGGCGGCGACGTCGGCCGGAAGCTCGTCCCGGAGATCGCGCCACAGCGACGCCGGGCGGGTCGGATGACCCGTGAGGAGCGAGTACGCCTTCACGTTCATCACGAAGTTCTCCGGGGTGCGCTCTACCCACGTGCGGCTGAGCTGCGGCGAAGGCGGGAAGTAGTAGGTGCTGTCGACTTCGACGATCGGGAACCGGCTGGCGTAGAACTTGAGCCGTTCCTCGGCGGTCATGGACCGTCGGGGATACCAGTCGGTCTCCTCCGTGAGCGTCTTGTCCGTCCACGAACAGGTGCCGACGAGGACGCGAGCCGGATCGGTCACCCTGCCAGCATGCCCGGCTGGGACTGCATGAGAACGAGGTGGACATGGAAGCCCGGGCGATGTTCGTGCGAGATGGCGACGCGTTCGTCGGCACCACACTGACGCAAGGGGGATGGGACCGGCGCCACATGAACGGCGCGGCGGTGCTGGCGCTCCTGGGGCACTGCCTCGATGACGTGCCGACGCTCGTGCCCATGGTGCTCGCGCGGTTCACCGCTGATCTGGCGCGACCATTGCCGATCGGCCCCCGGCTCCACGTGGTGCCCGAGGTGGTCCGGGAAGGCAAGAAGCTGCAGGTGGTGCAGCTGCGGATCGTGGTCGACGACGTCGAGCACGCCTGGGCCACGGCGTTGCGCCTGCGCGTCGACGATCTTTCCGCCCGGCCCGAACTTCCCGTGAGCAGCGCCACGACCCCGACGGCCGACGCGCTCCTGGTACCGCGTGAGGAACTGGCCAGCATGCGGGACGCGAATCCGAACCTGCCGGGCTTCCTCCACGCGATCGACCTCTGGCGCGCACCGAGGCTGGACGGCAAGGGGTCGGGCTACTGGGCGAGGCTCGACACGCCAGTCGTCGCCGGAGAGCCGAACACCGCGACCACGCGCATCACGTTCGCGTTCGACTGTGCGAACGTCATGGGCATCGACAATCCGATGGCGAACGTCACCATGATCAACCCCGATGTGACCGCGCACGTGCTGCGACCGCCCACGGACGAGTGGGTCGCGGTCACCGGTGAGACGTTCGTCGACCACGCCATGGGGCGCAGCATGACGGTGGCGACGTACAGCGACAGTCGCGGGATGTACGCGCACGGGTCGCTCTCGCAACTCGTGCAGCCGAACTAGTTGGAGGCGATGCCGCGGAGGAAGATGTCGGCGAACGGCTTGGCCACGTCGTTGGCCGAGATCGCGCCACCTGACTTCAGCCACAGGTACGTGTAGTTGTGCATGCCGAGCCAGGCGCGCGCGGTGAGCCAGGGATCGACGTCGCGGAATTCGCCGGCTTCGACGCCGGCTCGGAGCACTCCCTCGACCCGACGTTCGTAGCCGCGACGACGGGTGCGGAACTGCTCGGCGCGTTCGTCGGTGAGCGCGGGAAACTCGTGGAGGAACACCCACACGTGGTCGGGGTAGCGGTGGATGACGTCGAGCAGTTCGGTGCCGAGCATCTCGAGCTGCGAGGAGGGTGAGCCACCTGCAGCCGCGACGCGGTCGGCGCCGAGCATGACCTCGTCCATCACCCGGTCGTGGATGGCGGCGAGGAGCTCTTCCTTGGAGCCGATGTAATAGTAGAACGCGCCCTTGCCGAAACCGTTGACGTCACACAGCTCCGCGATACCGGTGGCGTGGTAGCCGCTGCGGGCGAACACGGTCGCCGACGTGTCGATGATCACGTCGCGCCGCTCCTTCCACTTCGCGCTGCGCTTGGAGTCGTCGACAGGCGCGCTGGTCATCAGTGTCCCTTCCATTCGGGTGGACGCTTCTCGGCGAACGCGCGCAGCCCCTCGGCGGCGTCGTCGGACTCGAGCAGCTCGTCGAGCAACGCGCGCGAACGCGCGCGCAGATCGTCGTCGTCGGCGAGCGCGGCCACGCGCACGATGGTCCGGCTGGCGCGCACGGCGAGGGGTGCGGCCGTGGCGATCGACCGGGCGACCTCCATCGCGGCGTCGAGCGCGCCACCGGGATCGACCAGTCGGCTCACCAGTCCGAGTTGGTACGCGCGCGGACGCGTCGATGGGCTCGCCGGTGAGGATGGCGTCCATCGCCGGCGCGCGACCGATGGCGCGAGGCAACCGGAAGAGGCCGCCCGCAGCCGCGATGAGGTTGTGACGCACCTCGGCGAGGCCGAACGACGAGCGCGTGGTGGCGACGACCACGTCGGCCGCGAGCACGAGCTCCATGCCCCCGGCCGTCGCGAGCCCGTCGACCGCGACCACGATCGGCTTCTCGCGCTCGCGGTAGACGAACCCGCCGAAGCCGCCGCGCTCGGTGTCGAGCGTCGCCGCGGTGCCGGTCTCGCGGATCACCTTGAGGTCGGCGCCGGCGCAGAACACCGGCCGGTCCTGCCCGTCGATGCGGGCGGTGAGCACCCCGACCCGAATCTCGGGGTCATCCTCGACCCGATCGACGGCCGCTTCGAGCCCGAGGGCAAGCTCGCGGTCGACCGCGTTGCGCGCCTCGGGCCGGTTCAGCGTGATGACGCCGATGCGGTCGGAGGTCTCGTACAGGACGGGTGCCACGGCCCCAAATGTAGAGTGACTGGTCAGTACAAACCGACTGCACACGGTGGGCGATGGACGGGTACGGCTTCGAGGGACGCGTCGCGGTGGTCACCGGGTGCCGGGCGGGGCATCGGCCGGGCGCACGCCCGGCTGCTCGCCGAGCTGGGCGCGAGCGTGGTGGTCAACGACCTCGGCGGGTCGATGGTGGGCGGGGGCGCCGATGCCGGGCCCGCCGACGAAGCCGTCGACGAGATCGTCGCCGCGGGCGGGGTCGCGATGGCCGACGCCCACGACGTCTCGCAGGAGCAGGGCGCACAGGCCCTGATCGCCACCGCGGTCGAGCAGTTCGGGCGCATCGACGTGGTCGTCAACAACGCCGGGATCATCCGTTGGATGCACTTTCCGGAGGCCGACATCGACAACGTCGACAGCCACCTGGCGGTGCACCTCCGTGGGTCGTTCCACACGTCGCGTGCCGCATGGCCGCACTTCGTCGAGCAAGGGTACGGCCGCATCGTCAACACCACGTCGTCGGGGATGTTCGGCCTGCCCAACAACGTCGGGTACGCGACGGCGAAGGCCGCGGTCGTCGGGCTCACGCGCAGCCTGGCCACCGCCGGCGCCGAACACGGCATCCGTTGCAACCTGGTCGCGCCGGCGGCGTTCACGCGCATGGCGGGCGCGGTCGACGACGACTCGCCGATGGCACAGGCCATGGCCCCCGAGCTGGTGGCACCGATGGTCGCGTTCCTCGCCCACGAGCGGTGCCCGGTGACCGGTGAGATCTACGCCGCCGGCGCGGGACGGTTCGCACGCATCTTCATGGCGCAGGCCGAGGGTTACGTCGATCCGAGCGGTGCGCCCACCGTCGACGACGTCGCCGCGCACTGGGCGCAGATCAACGACGAGTCCGTCTACACCGTTCCCGCCGACCTCATGGCCTGGTCCGCCGCCTTCATGGCCCATCTCTCCTGACCCCACGGTCGGGGTGGGTCAGAGGCGGTCGCGGAGCTCGCGCTTGAGGACCTTGCCCGACGGGTTGCGCGGGAGCTCGTCGATGAACACGACGTCCTTGGGCACCTTGAACTTGGCCAGCTGGCCGCGGCAGTGCTCGATCAGCTCGTCGGCGCCCACGGACGCGTCGTCGCGCAGCACGACGTAACCGACGGGCACCTCGCCCCAACGGTCGTCGGGCCGCCCGACCACCGCGGCCTCGACCACGGCATCGTGCTCGTACAACACGCGCTCCACCTCGGAGCTGGCGATGTTCTCGCCGCCGGACACGATCATGTCCTTGAGCCGGTCGACGATCGAGAGGAAGCCGTCGTCGTCGAGCACACCGATGTCGCCGGTGTGGAACCAGCCGCCGGCGAACGCGTCCGCGGTGGCGTCGGGATCGCGCCAGTAGCCGGCGAACACCTTGGGGCCGCGCAGCACGACCTCGCCGCGCGCACCGGACGGCACCGGTGCACCGTGCTCGTCCCAGATCTCGAGCTCGAGGTACTGGCACGGGCGACCGACGCTGCCCAGCTTGCTGACCGTGTGGTCACGATCGAGGAAGGTGTCGCCCGACACGGTTTCCGTGAGCCCGTACGCGTCGGCGAACCACGCCGACGGGAACGTGGCGCGGATGCGTTCGATGGTGGGGATCGGCATCTTCTCGCCGCCGGCGATGATCACCCGCACCGACGAGAGGTCGCGCGAATCGATCCCCGGGACGTCGAGCACCGCGCGCACCATCGCCGGCGCCGCCCAGATGGTGGTGACCTTCGAACGCTCGATCTCGTCGACGACCTGCTCGGCGTCGAACGTGGTGTGCACCACGGTGGTCGCGCCGACGGCGATCATCGTGGTGGTGACGAGGTCGAGCGCACCGACGTGGTACAGCGGCCCGCACGCGAGGCCGACGTCGTCGGCGGTGAAGCCGAACTCGGTGACGTGCGCGAAGTTCTTCCACGCCAGGTTGGCGTGCGTGAGCATCACGCCCTTCGGTCGACCCGTCGTGCCCGACGTGTACATGAGCCGATGGAGATCGTCCGCCGCCGCGGGGACTCGCGCCGGCGGAGCACCGTCGGCGCGCAGGTCGGCGAACCGCTCCCAGTCGACAACTGCGTCGTCGCCGACCCGGATCCGCGCGACGTCGCCGGCGAGGTCACGGAGTGCGGCGTCGGCGAGCTCGACGAGCTCGGGACCACACACGAGTGCCCGCGCACCGGAGTGCTCGAGGATGAAGCGCAGCTCGGGTGCTGCCAACCTCCAGTTGATCGGCATCGCGATCGCGCCCAGGTGGTTGGCGGCGAAGATCGTGGCCAGGAACTCGAGGTTGTTGTACGACAGCAGCGCGACGACGTCGCCCGTGCTCACGTCGCGGGCGGCGAGCCCGCCGGCGACGTCGGCCGACCACCGCTGCATCTCGGCGTAGGTGACGACCCGATCGCCGTGCACCGCGATCGGTTTGGACGGTGTGCGCACCGCGTGGTGATCGAGCACACCGCACCAGCTCACGTCGGGCTCGAGATGTCCCATCACTACGGCGCGGCGTAGCCGCCGTCGACCACGATGGCGGCGCCCGTGGTCCAGCGCGATCCGTCGCCCGCGAGGTACGAATAGGCGCCGAGGAGGTCGTCGGCGTCGCCGAGCCCGAGCGGGTGCTTGGCGGCGATGGCGTCGATCGCCTCCTGCGGCAGGCCCTCGTGGATGCCGGAGAGGAAGGTACCGGGGCACACGCAATTCACCCGGATGCCGTCGCGCGCGTACTCGACCGCGGCGACCTTGGCGGTCTGGATCACCGCGGCCTTGGTGGCGCAGTAGGGCGCGGCGTGCGACCACGCGGTCATGCCCGCGACCGACGCAGTGAGGATGATCGAGCCCGAGTGCTGCGGCCGCATGACCGCGACCGCGGCGGTGATCCCGTTGACCGCGCCGAGCACGTTGACGCGGAACGAGCGCTCCCAGTCGGCGGTGGTGAGGTTGTGGATGCGACCGTTGGGCGCGAGCACGCCGGCGTTGCTGATGAGGACGTCGAGCCGACCGAAGCGCTCGACCGCACGCGCGACGACTGCCTCGACGTCGGCGAGCTCACTGACGTCGGCGCGCAGCGTGTCGACCTCGCCGCGCGTCTCGGGGAGAGACGCGACGGTGGCGGCGAGCATGTCGTCGCTCAGGTCGCTGAGGACGACGTCGGTGTCGGGTTCGCCGACGAACCGTCGCGACAGTGCGGCGCCGAGCGTGCCGCCGGCACCCGTGATCGCGACCACCCTGCTCATACCAGCAGGTATCCGCCGTCGACCGTGAGGACGGTGCCGGTCACGAACGCCGACGCGTCGGACGCCAGGAACTCGTAGGCGCCCACCAGGTCGGCGGGCGCGCCCCAGCGCTTCAGCGCGGTGTGCGCGAGCACGCCCGCGCCCAGCTCGGGGTGGTGCTTCCACGGTTCCACGAGCGGGGAGTCGAACCAGCCCGGGGCGACGACGTTGACGGTGATACCGGCCGCGGCGAGGTCGAGCGCGAGCGCCTTCGCCAACCCCACCAGCCCCGCCTTCGACGCGCTGTACACGGCCAGACCCTCGCGTGGTCGCTCGCCGAGCACCGACCCGGTGAAGATCACCCGACCGCCTTCCTGCATCACCCGCGCAGCCGCGCGGGCACCGAGGAACGCGCCGGTGAGGTTCACGTCGAGGATCTCGCGCCACACCGCGGCCGAGGTCTTGCGGGGTCCGGCGACGACGGGGGAGATGCCGGCGTTGCAGATCCAGCCGTCGACGCCGCCCCACTCGGCGACGGTGGCGTCGGCCACGGCTTCGTTGAAGTCCTCGTCGGTGACCTCACCCGGCACCACCAGTGACGGGCCCGGGAGCTCGTCGGCCAGCGCCTTCAGGTCGGCCTCGGTGCGGGCCACCAGCGCGACGTGCGCGCCACCGTGCGAGAATGCGGTCGCGAGCACCCGGCCGAGCCCGCGGCTGGCGCCGGTGATCACCACCCTCTTGCCGGCGATCTCGCCGGTCCGCTTCCCGGCCACGTCGGGCATCTCGCTCCCTCGTTTGTACCGATCAGTACAATACACGGCCCATGTTCAGTGACGCCGACCTGCTCGAGCTGCACCGGCGGATGTTGGTGATCCGCGGCTTCGAGCAGCGGGTCGCCGCGCTCTACCGCGACGGTGAGGTACCCGGCTTCGTGCACCTGTCGATCGGGCAGGAGGCGTCGGCGGTCGGCGCGTGCTGGCCGCTCGGGCTCGACGACGTCATCACCTCGACGCACCGCGGCCACGGGCACTGTCTGGCCAAGGGCCTCGGCCCGGCGGGGATGTTCGCCGAGCTCATGGCGCGCGACGACGGCACCAACCGCGGGCGCGGCGGCTCCATGCACATCGCCGATCCGACGCTCGGCATCTTCGGCGCCAACGGCATCGTGGGTGCAGGGCTGCCGATCGCGGTGGGTGCGGCGACCGCCGCCGAGCTCCGCCACGACGGCACCGTTGCGGTCGCGTTCTTCGGCGACGGTGCCGTCGCGCACGGCACGTTCCACGAAGCGGTGAACCTCGCCGCGGTGTGGCACCTGCCGGTGATCTTCTTCTGCGAGGACAACGGGTACGCGGAGTTCTCGCCGGCATCCACGCAACACGCGGCGTCGCTGGCGGCGCGCGCCGCGGGGTACGGCATCGACCACGTCGCGGTCGACGGCAACGACGTGGTTGCCACCGCGACCCTGATGCAGAAGGTGGTCGACGGAGTGCGCGCCGGCGGCGGGCCCGTCCTCGTCGAAGCCACCACGTACCGCTGGCACGGTCACTACGAGGGCGACCCTGAGCGCTACCGCACGTCGGAGGAGAAGCAGGAGTGGGAAGCGCGCGATCCACTGGTGATCAACGCGCGTCACCTGCACGACGCCGGAATCGACGACGCCACGGTCGCCGCGATGGCTTCCGACGTGGCACAGGAGCTCGACGCCGCGGTGGTCGCAGCCCGGCGATTGCCTGCACCAGCGGTCACGACGCTGCACGACTTCGTGATCAGGACGCGTCCCGAGCGCAGCGAACCGCCGCGCGTGCCCGACGACGCGCCGGTGTTCCGCACCATGGACGCGATCCGCGCCGCGCTCGAAGTCGAGCTCGCGACCGATGAACGGGTCTTCGTCGCCGGCATCGATGTCGCCGCAGGCGGCAACGTGTTCGGGCTCACGCGTGGGCTGCACGACGAGTTCGGTGAGCGCGTGCGCGACACCCCGATCTCGGAGAGCGCGATCGTCGGGCTCGGCGTCGGTGCGGCGATGGCGGGGATGCGGCCCGTGGTCGAGCTCATGTACCTCGACTTCCTCGGCGTGTGCCTCGACCAGCTGCTCAACCAGGCGGCGAAGCTCCCGTTCATGACCGGCGGCGCCGCCCAGATGGCGCTGACCGTGCGCACGCAGTTCGGCGCCGGACGCTCGTCGGGCAGCCAGCACTCGCAGAGTCTGGAGGCTCTGCTCGCGCACATCCCCGGGCTGACCGTGGTGATGCCGTCGACGCCCGCCGACACCTATGGCCTGCTGCGCGCCGCCATCCAGGACCCGAACCCGGTGGTGTTCATCGAGAACCGGCTGCTCTACGGCATGAAGGGCCCGCAGCCGCCGAGCGACCACGTGCTCCCGATCGGCCGCGCCGCGATCGTGCGGCCGGGCACCGATGTCACCGTGGTGTCGGTGTCGCGCATGGTGCACGACGCCGTCGCCGCCGCCGAGCTCGTCGCGGCGGAGGGGATCTCGGCCGAAGTGATCGACCTGCGCACCGTCGCGCCGCTCGACACCACCACGATCCTGGAATCGGTCGCCCGCACGAGTCGCCTGCTGATCGCGCACGAAGCGGTCGTGCCGTTCGGCATCGGTGCCGAGATCGCGGCGACAGTGGCGCGCGACGGGTTCTGGAACCTCGATGCGCCGATCGAGCGCATCGGTGCCGCGGCGACGCCGCCGCCGTACGCGCCCGAGCTCGAACGGGCGTGGTTGCCCGACGCGGACGCCATCGCCGATGCCATCAAGCGCTTGGCAGCCGTGTAGTCGTCGTCCGCGGCGACGGCGCTCGGATGCCGCGGTTCCATCGCCACGATGGATACTTGGTGTCCTGCGGTTCCGTACCAAGTATCCTGGCGGCATGGGCGTACAGGAGTACCTGGTGTCGTCATCCGGGCAGATGTCGCTTCCGGCCAGTGTTCGTCATCGGTGGCATCTCGACGATGGCGGTCCCGTCGACGTCATCGACCTCGGATTCGGAGTCCTGACCGTCCCGAAGGGAACCGGCCGCCGCCTGCTCGACGATCTGGTGAGCCGCGACGATCACGCCGCATTCGTCCGGTCCCTCTCCGACGATTCGGATCTCGCGACGACGTGACCCGCGTACTCCTCGACGATCACCTGCTGCGCGACCTGCTCGTCGGCGACGTACCGACGGAGCTCGACGAGGTCCTCGGGGGTCACGAACCCGCGACGACCAACTACTACCTCTACCGCCTGTGCAGGAGCGTGGTAGCGGCGGCCGGCGGCGCGCTCACTGGTTCGTGGAGCGCCGAGCAGCGACGAGCACTGGGTGCCCAGCTCGTTGCCCTGCCCGTCGACGTGGAGGTGGTTCCGATGCGAGCTCTCGCGTACCGCATGGCCGAGCTCGCACGCGCGTACCGAGTCTCGACCCTGGGCGCGGAAGCGATCGCAGCAGCCGAGAGCCTCGGCGTGCCGCTGTGCGTCTGGTCGGGGGATGATGGTCCCGGGATCCGAGGAGCGATGTCGGCACTCGGGCAGGACTACCGCACCATCGAACGCTGATCCCGCGCGACCACTCAGCGTTCGCACGTTCAAAGTGGAGCGCGCGTTCAGCAGCCGAGGGCGCGAGCGATGACGAGGTGTTGGATCTCGTTGGTGCCCTCGCCGATCTCGAGCACCTTCGAGTCGCAGTAGAAGCGCGCCACCGGCGACTCGAGCATGTAGCCGATCCCACCGTGGATCTGCACCGCCTCCGAGGCGGCCCACGTCGCCAGTCGGCTCGCCTTCAGCTTCGCCATCGCCGCTTCCTTGAGGAACGGCTCCCCACTGTCACGCAGTGACGCGGCACGGTACGTGAGCCAGCGCGCCGCCTCGAGCTCGGTGGCGATGTCGGCGAGCTTGAACTGCGTGGCCTGGAACTTCGAGATCGGCTGCCCGAACTGCACACGCTGCCCCGCGTAGTCCATCGCGAGGTCGAGCACGGCCTGGGTGAGGCTCAACGAGAGCGCGGCGATCGAGATGCGGCCCACCTCGAGCGTCTGCAGGAATTGGCTGAGTCCCATCGCCGGGTCACCGACGAGGTGCTCGTCGGCCACCCACACATCGTCGAACCACAGCTCACGGGTGTCGAGGCCCTTCCACCCGATACCCCGCATCTTCGGTCCCATCGTGAACCCGGGCGTGTCCTTCTCGACGACGAAGCTCGCGTACGTGGACCTGGCGTCGGGTCCGTCGTCCGTCTCCGTGCGCGCCAGCAGCGTCACGCCGAACGACATGTCGGTACCTGCGTTCGAGATGAACGTCTTGCGGCCGTTGATCAGCCACCCGCCTTCGTGGCGGACGGCGCGGGTCTGGATGCCGCGCGCGTCGGAACCGGCGTCGGGCTCGGTGAGACCGAACGCGCCGAGCACCCGCCCTTCGGCCAGCGGCCGCAGCCACCGTTCGCGCTGCTCGTCGTTGCCGAACAGCAGCAGTGGCAGCGACCCGATGGTGACGTGGGCTTGCCACGCGGCCGCCACCGACTGGTCGGCCAGGCCGATCTGCTCCATCGCGGCCACGAAGCCGACGGTCGACATCCCGATGCCGCCCCACTCCTCCGGCACCAGCACGCCCAGCAGCCCGAGCGCGCCCATCTCCCGCAGCAGGTCGGTGGGGCAGACCGCGTCGTCCCACGCCTGCGGCGCGCCGCGTCGCGATCTCCTTCTGCGCGAAGTCCCGACACAGGCCGGCCAGGTCGCGCTCGGCCTCGGTGAGCGAGAAGTCCATCACCGCGATGCTATTGGACCGGACGGTACAAAGCAGCGGGACAACGCCCAGCGTGTGCAGCTCACCGATGAATCCGCTCGGTTTGGTTCGACGGGCGACGACCTGGACCAAGATGGCCCGATGCACGACGACCGCGCCCTGGCGCGTTCTCTCGACGTCGAACGCGCATCGGTCTTCGACGTGTACGACGAGCTCCTCGTGCCGTTGTGCTTCCAGGGCTATGCCGACGACCTCGCCGCGCGCGTCGACGAGCTGCGCGAAGGTGACGTCCTCGTGGTCGCGTGCGGCACCGGCGTGGAGACGCGCGTCCTCACCGATGCGCTCCCGCCGGCCGTGGGCATCACCGCGACCGACATCGTCCCCGGGATGGTCGAGCGTGCGCAGCAACACGGCGCCTCACGCGCCGGTGACATGGGACGTTGCCGACGCGCAATCGCTGCCGTACGACGACGGCTCGTTCGACCTCGTGGTGTGCCAGTTCGGTGCCATGTTCTTTCCCGACAAGGTGACCGCATTCGCGGAGGCGGCGCGGGTGCTACGGCCCGGCGGTCGGCTCGAGCTCGCGGTGTGGGACCGCATCGAGGCGAACGACTTCGGCGCGGCGGTCGCCGCCGCGATGCGAGAGCTGTTCCCCGACGACCCTCCGGCGTTCCTCGACCGGATGCCGTACTCGTACCACGCCCCGGACGTCATCGTCGCCGATCTCGTCGCCGGTGGCTTCACCGCGCCGGACCCGGTCGAGCGAGTCCAGCACCGAGCCCGCGCCGAGTCGCCCGAGGTCGTCGCCGGCGCGTTCTGCGGCGGGACGCCGCTTGCGCGACCAGCTGCAGGCAGGTGCCGACCGCCTCCCGCGTGCGATCGCCGGTGCGGCCAGCGCCCTCGCCGACCGCTTCGGGGCCACTGACCTGACCGGGCGCACCGCCGCGATCGTCACGTCTGCGGTGAAGGCCTGAGGTCGTTAGCATCGCCGCGCGACGACACGGGGAACGGCGCGATGGACGGTCGGTTCGACACCGGCATCGAGGAGCACGACATCGAGGAGGTCACGCTCGTCGCACGCGGCATCGCCACTGCGGTCGCGCCCGAAACCGGCCTCACCGCGGTGCAGGCGGAGCTGCTCGAGGCGATCGCCGCCGCGCTCACCGGGCACCGGGTCGACTACCGGACCCTCGACCCGCTCGGACCGACCGAGCTGGCCGACGTCCTCGCCCCCCACGACCTCGACTACCGACAGCGCATCGTGCACCACATGGTGTTGGGTGAGCTGGTGCTGCGGCCGATCCCGGTCGTCGTCGCGCATCGCGTCGCGAAGTACGCCGAGGCGCTCGGGATCAAGGACGACTTCGTGCGGGTGGCGCGCCGCTACGCGCAGGGTGCGTACGGCCTCGCCTGGATGGACCTCGAGCGCAGCGGCTTCGTCGAGCACGTCCAGGAGGCCGACGGCGGCACGCCGGCGCCGGCGATCGCACCGGCCGACACCGACCGGGCGCTGGAAGCGCGGTGGCAGGCGTTCGCCGAGCTCCCGCCCGACTCGCTCGGCTTCGCGGTCTGGGACATGTACGACAGTCGAGGCTTCGCGCTCCCGGGCGCGCCCGGCGGTGCGCCGCCGTACCTCGCGCAGCACGACTTCGTGCACGTGCTCGCCGACTACGGCACCAACCTGCGCGGTGAGGTGGAGGTGTTCGCGCTGATCGGCCGCGCCGACCCCGATCCGAAGGGCTTCGCGTGGCTGGCGACGCTCGTCGGGCTGTTCGAGACCGGCTACATCACCACGACGGGGTTCTTCGACCGCGACCTCCGCGATCCCGTGATCCAGGCTCCCGGCATGCATCTCCGGGTTGCCGACGCCATCCGGCGCGGGAAGATGATCTGGCAGCGACACGACGAGGACCTGTTCGACTTTCCGTACCACGACCACGCTGCTCGGCCGGTCGACGAGGTGCGAGCGATGCTCGGCGTACCCCCGAAGTCGGCGGTTGCGCTCGAGGCGGGATCGGCACCGCTCTTCTCGCTCGAGGGGATGTCGGAGACGCAACGCAAGGTGTTCACCGAACGCAGGGGAGGTGCCGGGTGAACCGGAACTTCACGCAGACCATCTCGGTGCGCTGCTCGGATCCTGATCGGTTCGCCCGACTGGTCGAGATCCTGCGCCAGTGGGACCGCGACCAGGCGAACGCCGACATCATGGGCTACATGGGTCTCCGCATCCTCGCCGACCGCGCCGACCCGCATCAGTACCTCATCGTCGCCGACTTCGGCGTCGTGGATCCCGACGTCTCGGCGGCCGACGAAGCGGCGCGCAACAACGAGCGTCCCGAGACGCAGGCGACGGCGGCCGCGATGCGGGCCGTGCTCGACGAGGAGCCCGTCTTCCGGGACTACGACTGGGAGTACCTCACCGATGGATGAGGCGGTGGTAGCCGCGTGAGCTACGAGAGCCACGTCGAGCCGATCAAGCTCGGCTACCTGTTCGACTTCAAGCTGCCCGACGGCTTCCCGCAGGAGCAGCGCGACGATCTCCTGCTGCCGTTCCAGCTCGTGTTCGCCGATGGGCTCGAGCGTGGCCTGCTCGATCGTCCGGTGGAGATCGTGTTCCGCGAGGTCGAGGGGCTCCCGAAGGGCAGCGTCAAGGCGGTGATCGACGGGTTCGCCGAGCTGGTCGACGAGGGTTGTCTCGCCGTCTTCGGTCCCGCCATCACCGACAACGCGGTGCCGACCCGCGAGGCGATCGAACAGCGGTTCCGGGTGCCGGCCATCAGCGTCTGCGGCGCAGAGGAGTGGCTGGGCGAATGGACGTTCGCGCTGCCCCAGGGCTCCATGACCGACGAACCGATCTACTGGGCGAAGTTGCTCGCGGAGCGCGGGCACTCCGAGGTCGGTGTCCTCATCGAGGGATCGCTGATCGGCGAGTCGTACGCACGGAACTTCCGGAAGGTGTGCGCCGCGCACGGCATCCGCGTCGTGGCCGAGGAACGCATCGCGCAAACCGCGCAGGACGTCCGGGAAGCAGTGGTACGCGTGCGCGAGGCGCAGGCGACCGCGATCGTGCACTGCGGTTTCGGCTTCGGCCTCGTGCAGGTGAACCCGGTGCTGCGCGAGCTCGGCTGGGATCCGCCGCGCTTCATGGGCACCGCGTTCGAGAACGCGTGGATCAACCCGGTGATGTGGCAGGCGATCGTCGGGTGGACCGGGCTCGACCAGTACGACGAGAGCAACCCGGTAGGGCAGGAATTCCTCGATCGGTTCGAGGCGGCGACCGGCCGGCGTCCGCAGTACTGCGCGCCGGTCGTGAACCGTGATCTCGCCACCGTGTTCCTCCACGCGTTCGCCGACGCCCATCCGCTGACGCCGCGCGGCGTCCAGCAGGCGCTCGAACGGGTGAAGATGGTGCCGGCGGCGTCCGGCGCACCCGGTACCCACCTCTCGTTCGGGCAGTGGACTCGGCGGGGGTGGATGGGCGCGGGCTACCTGGTGGCCCGCGAGCTCGATCCCGACGGCGTCACCTCCCGCCTCGTCGGTCGCTTCGGCTCGTGACGAGCGAAGCGTGATAAAGAGGCGTCGACGAACGAGACGACAGGAGCACGACCATGCGAGCTGATGCATTCCGGTACGACGGCAAGCGCGCACTGGTGGTGGGTGGCGCGACGGGCATGGGCGCGGCGGTCGCCGAGCTGGTGCAGGACCTCGGCGCCGAGGTCGTGGTGATGGACTTCGCCCCGGTCACCCTCGCGGGCGTCAAGGCGATCGACCTCGACCTGCGCGACAAGGCGAGCATCGACCAGGCGCTCGACGAGTGCGGTGGTCCCATCCACGCGCTGTTCTCGTGCGCGGGCGTCGCCGACGGCACCGCCGGCATCGAGAAGATCAACTTCATCGGTCACCGGCACCTGATCGACCGCGCCATCGCGCAGGGATCCCTCGGTCGTGGGAGCGCGATCGGCTTCATCTCGTCGACGGCAGGTCTCGGGTGGCGCAAGCACCTCGACGAGGTGAAGGCGTACCTCGACGCCGCGCCCGACTTCGACTCCGCCGTCGCGTGGATCGAGGCGAACCCCGACAAGGCGAGCTACACGTGGAGCAAGCAGTCGATCAACGTCTACGTGCAGAGCCGCGCACTCGAGCTGCTCAAGCAGGGCATTCGCGTGAACGCGATCCTGCCCGGTCCGACCGACACGCCGTTGGCGCGTGCCAACGCCGAGACCTGGTTGGGCTTCGGCACCGACTACCGCGAGGACGCGGGGATCGAGGCATCGCGTCCCGACGAGCAGGCAGGCCCGCTCGTGTTCCTCTGCAGTGACGCGGCGTCGCACGTGAGCGGTGAGATCCTCATCGTCGACGCCGGCTTCACCGGCTCCGGCGTCACCGGCGCCTACGAGACCGCGGCGATGGCCGTGGAGTTCATGGAGAACATGTAGCGGTTCCGGTCACCCGAGCCACGGGGCCGCGATCGCGTCGACCGTCGCGTCGACGTCGTACGCGGTGCTGTTGCCCATCACGACGACACCCATGCCTGCCTCCGGATACAAGCGGAGGAGGTTGTGGTAGCCACCGCCCCCGCCGTAGTGCTCGACGAACGGGTGCGCGCTGGCGCGGTCGGCGGGTGGGCGAAACCAGCCGAGCCCGTGGTCGAAGGGCTTGCCCTCGACCGAGATGACCTGCATCTCGCGGACGGTGTCGTCGGACAGCACGCGCACGCCGTCGAGCTCGCCGCCACGCGCGTGCATCGTGAGCAGGCGAGCGGCGTCGGTGACCGGACCGACCAGTCCGCCGTACGCGGCGCCGTTCACGAGGAACGGCCGGAACGTCACCCATCGCCCGGCGCGCGCGCCGACGATCCCGCGCGGGAGTGCGAGCTCGAGGAGCGGAGCGGCGCCGCGCACCAGACGTTGGTGCCCGATCGCGGTCGCCGCTGGTGCCGGAGGGAGCAGGAACGCAGTTGCCCGCATCCCCAACGGTGCGAGGACCTCATCGTGGACGACGTCGGTGAACGGTCGCGCCGCCGCGGCCTCGACCACCGCGCCGAGCAGCAGGTACCCGAGGTTGGTGTAGGCGGCGCGCGTACCGGGCTCGAAGCGCAGCTTGCGGACTCGCCGGAAGCGCTGGCGCAGGAACTCGTCGGGATCCGGCGCGGGTGCATCGGCCGGGCGCACCCAGCGGATCGGCGGCGGGTTCGGGATGCCCGAGCTGTGTTGGAGGAGATGGCGTACGCGGACGGTCGTGCCGTCGACGTGGGGGAGCACGCCCGGGACCAGCGCGGCGACCTCGTCGTCGAGCGACAGCCGGCCTTGTTCGACCAGCCGCATCGTCGCGGTCGCGGTGGCGATCTTGGTCATCGAGAACCAGAGGAACGCGGTGTCGGTGGTGACCGGCGCCGCGGTGCGGACGTCGGCCACCCCTGCGGCGCCGGTCGCGACGACCGTGCCGTCGGCCACGACCGCAGCCGCGAGCCCGGGCACGCGTCCCGCGGCGAGGGTCGCGGCGAGCGGACGATCGATCGGATGCGAAGCGGTCGGCACGGACTGCAGCATGGCAGCGCAGCGTCGTCGCCGCGCTGCCGATGCGGCACCGGCTACCAGTACTTCGCCATCGGCCGGATCTCGATGGCCCCGCCGAGTCGCGCCGCAGGGATGCGCGCCGCGAGCGCGACCGCGGCATCGAGATCCTCGGCCTCGAGCACCAGGAACCCGCCGACCGCGCCGTCGTGACCGAGGTGCGCGCCGTCGCGCACGTCGATGGTGCCGTCCTTCACCACCACGGTCCGGGCATCGGCGGGGAGACCGAGCGGGGGACCGGGCGTCACGCCGGGCGTCTGGTTGAGCGCCGCGTAGTCGGCGTAGACCTGCGTCTGCTCTTCCTGCGGCATCGCCTCCCACTCGTCAGTGCCGGGCAGGGGAGTGGTGCCCTGGTAGATCATCAACGCGAACTGCTCCATGGTTCCTCCTCAGTGTGTGTGTACCTCCATGTCGGTACGCGGAGGAAGAGATGTGACACCGCGCGTCAGCTCAAACGTGACGATGTCGAGCTCGCTGATCCTCTCGGCGTCACCGGTCACGTCGATGGCGACGATGCGGTCGTCGCGCAGCGTGAACCGCACGACCCCGCGGATCTCACCGCCTGGCGCCCACACGAATGCGGCGACGCCGTCGACGATCGCCAGCGTCGCACCGCGCGCACCGCCGGACAGCGCGTTCGCGACCGCCTCGGCGCCGCGCGATCTCGCGCAGTGACCCCATCGACACGGCGGCGGAGTCGGGCAGCAAGACGACGTCGGGATCGAGGAGTTGCATGAGCGCGTCGAGGTCGCCACCGCGAGCGGCGCGGAGGAACGCGTCGACGACGTCGCGCTGGCGTACGAGGTCGAAACCGATCTCTCCGGCGACGCTGCCCTGCAGCCGGCGGCGGGCGCGGCTCGCGAGCTGACGAGACGAGTCGGGGGTGCGCCCGAGGATCTCGGCGACGTCGTCGAACGGGACGCCGAACACGTCGTGGAGCACGAAGGCCACCCGTTCGGCGGGACCGAGGCGGTCGAGCACGACCATGAGTGCGGCGCCCACCGACTCCGCGAGCAACGCCTCGTCGAGAGGGTCCGCGCTCGGAGCGGCGTCGGCCACGCCACTGCTCACGAAGTCGTCGACCGGGTCCTCCGGACGCGCACGGCGCGCCCGCAGGCGGTCGAGGCACACGCGCCCCACGACGGTCGTGAGCAGGCCGCCGACGTTCTCGATCGTGGCGGGGTCGTTGCGCTGGAGCCGCAGCCAGGTCTCCTGCACGGCGTCGTCGGCTTCGGCGTGTGATCCGAGCATCCGGTAGGCGAGCGCATGGAGCCGGGGCCGACTCGCTTCGAATCGTGCCGTCAGCCAGTCGTCGTCGTGCATGGGGTCCTCGCTCCGGGCTCGATCGTCCATCCCCATGTCGTACCGCGGGACCCGAATGTGACACCGAATCCCGGGGGAATCGCCCGGGTGCGACGGTAGAGTTCGCCCGTGTCCGGCCCGGTGATCCTCGCGGTCGACGACGACGTCGACGCCCTGCGCGACATCGAGGAGACGCTGCGCGACCGGTACGCGAGCCACTACCGCGTCGAGTGCATCCGGTCGCCGTTCGAGGCACGCGACCGCCTCGACGAGCTCGCCGTCGCGCACGAGGACGTCGCCGTCGTGCTCGCGGGTCAGTGGCTCGACGGCATGACCGGCAGCGACCTGCTCGACAGCGCTCGCCGGTTCCACCCGCACGCCAAGCGGGCCATGATCCTCCACTGGGGGCAGTGGGGTGATCCCGCGACCGGCGAGGCGATCTTCGACGCCATCGCCCGCGCCCGCATCGACCACTACGTGATCCGGCCCACGCCAGCGCCCGACGAGCTGTTCCACTCGGCGATCACCGGGATGCTGCTCGAGTGGGCCGACTCGCAGCGGCAGTCGCCGCACACCATCCACGTCATCGGCCAGTCGTGGGAGGGGCGGGCCTACGAGCTGCGCCAGCTGCTGGGCCGGTGCGCGATGCCGCACGCGTTCGAGCTCGCCGACTCGCCGACCGGAAGGGAGTTCGTCGAGCAGGCCGGCGACCTCGAGGGTGGCTTCCCCCTCGTGGTCTTCCCCGACGGCACGATGCTCCGGAACCCCACCAACGCGGAGCTGGTCGAGGCCTCGGGATCACCGGTCGACCCACCCAGCACCGAGTTCGACCTCGTCATCGTGGGCGCGGGACCGGCCGGTCTGTCGGCTGCGGTGTACGGCGCGTCGGAGGGCTTCAACACGCTGGTCGTCGACAGCGGTGGGATCGGTGGTCAAGCGACGTCGAGCTCGCTGATCCGCAACTACCTCGGGTTCCCGCGCGGCGTGAGCGGCCGGCGGCTCGCGCAGTCGGCGTACGAGCAGGCGTGGGTGTTCGGCGCGCACTTCGCGTTCATGCAGTTCGTCACCATGCTCGGCCGCGACGACGACGGCCTGTGGGTCGATCTCTCCGACAGCGGGCGCATCCGCACCCGCGCGGTGCTGCTCGCCACCGGTGCCGAGTACCAGCGCATCGGCATCCCCGAGATCGAGGCGCTGAACGGGGCCGGGGTGTTCTACGGCGGCACCGCGTCGGAGGCGTCGCGCATGACCGACCGCGAGGTGTACGTGGTCGGCGGGGCCAACTCCGCGGGACAGGCCGCGCTGCACCTGGCCCGCTACGCCACCCATGTGACGCTGGTCGTGCGCGCCGAATCGCTCGACGCGGGCATGTCGACCTACCTGGTGCACCAGGTCGATGCCACCCCGCGACTCGACGTCGCGCGTCGGCACCGAGGTCGTCGGCGGCGGGGGCAAGGCGCGACTCGAGCACCTCGTGCTGCGGGACCGCGCGACGGGGAAGGAAGAGACGGTGCCCGCCGATGGCCTCTTCCTCATGATCGGCGCCCGGCCCCACACCGGCTGGCTTCCCGACCTGGTCGCGCGTGACGACCAGGGGTTCGTCTTCACGGGCGCCGACGTGGTGGAGCAGGGGGCGTGGCCGCTCGAGCGGGCCCCGCTCTCGCTCGAGACCAGCGTTCCGGGTGTGTTCGCGGCCGGCGACCTCCGCCACAGCGCGGTCCGCCGGGTGGCGTCGGCCGTGGGCGACGGCTCCGTTGCCGTGCAGCAGCTCCACCGGCTGTTCGCGCTCGACGACCTGCAGCCGACTGGACGGATGAAGGCAGCGACGCGCTGAGCGACATCGGCACGGTGCCACGGATCTCGTCGTGCTGAAGGTTGCGCTGCGCGGTGTGTTCGCGCGCAAGTTCCGACTCGCGCTGACCGCCACCGCGGTCCTCCTCGGCGTCATGTTCGTCACCACGACCTACGTGCTGACGGACACGCTCGACGAGTCGTTCGAGCGCGTGTTCGAGCAGTCGCTGTCCGACGTCGACGTGGTGGTGCGAGGCGCGCCGGTGCGCGGCGACGACGATCGCGCCCGCATGCCGGAGGCCGTCGTCGACCAGGTGCGCGACATCGACGGCGTGGCATCGGCGCGCGGCTTCGTGCAGGGCTATGCGCAGCTCGTGGGGCGCGACGGCGAAGCCGTCGACAAGGGGGTGTCCTCGGCTGGTGTGACCTTCGTGGGCGGGCGCGAACGGGGGCCGATGCTGCTCGTGGACGACGGTGGTACGCGCAGCCGTGCGCCGAGCGGCGCCGACGAGTTGGTGGTCGACGTCGACACCGCGCGTGAGGCCGGGTTCCACGTCGGGGACACCGTCGACGTGCTGTCGGCCGGCCCGCGCCGGACGTTCGACCTGGTTGGCCTGTTCCGACTCGGCGATGCCGACACCGGTCCGTTCGCGTTCCTCGCCTTCGACCTGCCCACGTCCCAGGACATCGCCGCCGCCGTCGGCCGCCTCGACGCGGTCTATGTGCGCACCGATCCCGGCGTGCCTGTCGCGGAGCTCCGGCGCTCGCTGCGCGCCGGTCTGGGTCCGGCGTACGAGGTGGTGGACCCGGAGCAGATCGTGCAGAGCGACAACCAGGACGTCGGCGAGTTCGTCAACCTCCTCACCGGTCTGCTGCTCGGCTTCGCGGCGCTCGGCGTCGTCGTCGGCGCGTTCATCATCTTCAACACCTTCACCATCCTCGTGACCCAGCGCACCCACGAGCTCGGGTTGCTGCGCGCCATGGGTGCGTCGCGCCGCCAGGTCATCGCGTCGGTCGTCGTCGAGGCCGGCGTCGTCGGCGCGCTCGCGTCAGCCGCGGGTGTGCTGCTCGGCATCGTGGTGGCGCAGCTGCTCATGTCGCTGGTCGACTCCCTCGGCTTCAGCATCCCGAGCGGCGACGTGGTGGTCGCGCCGCGAACTGTCGTGCTCGCGGCCGGAGTGGGGCTGCTGGTCACGGTCGGCGCGGCGCTCTGGCCCGCGATCCGGGCGTCGCGCATTCCGCCGGTGGCGGCGATCGGGGACCTCCCGGAGGCCCGGGTCGAGACGTTTCGCCGGCGCACCGTCGTCGGACTCCTGCTCCTCGGCGTGGGCATCCCGGTGTTGCTGGTGGGCATCTCCCGTGCGCAACATGCCGACGACGCGTTGGACGAGTTGCCGCTGGTCGGGCTGGGCGCGCTCCTCCTCTTCTTCGGCATCGTGGTGCTCCTCGCGGTGTTCGCGCGCCCGCTGGCGCGCGGGTTCGGCGTCCCCGTACGTGCTGCTGCGGGTGTTCCTGGTGCGATCGCGCGCGGCAACGCGATGCGCAACCCACGCCGCACCGCGGCGACCGCCAGCGCGCTGGTGATCGGCCTCGCGCTCGTGGCCATGGTCGCGGTGCTCGGCGAGTCGGCGAAGGCGCAGATCGACGCCTCCAGCGACAACCTCCGGGCCGAGCTCGTCCTCGACACGACCGCGTTCACCGGGTTCTCGCCCTCGGTGATCGATCGGGTGGAATCGCTGCCGGAGGTGAAGAGCGCGGTCGGCTTCCACTTCGGCCGGATCCCGATCGAGGGTCAGCGCGAGCGGATCATCGGCATGAACGGCAGCGGGCTCGCGGACGCGTTCGACCTCCAGCTCACGCCCGGGTCGACGGCCGACATCGGCGTCGGCGGGATCCTGGTCGATCGCGAGGAGGCCGCGGCGCTCGGCTGGGCGGTCGGTGACACCGTCACGTTGTCGTTCCCGCTCGGGGACCGCGCGGTGCGGGTCGTCGGGGTGTACGGCGCCGAGGACATCTCGTTCGGCTCGCCGATCTTCGTGTCGCGCGAGTTGTTCCGCACGTCCGTCCCCGAAGCCGACCTCGACTACCGCGCCTACGTGAACGTGGCGGCGGGCGTACCCGTACGCACGGCGAAGGCGGCGGTCGAGCGCGAGATCGGGCGCGACTTCCCGAACCTCGAGGTGCTCACCCAGGACGAAGCGCGCGACGCAGAGGCCGAGCTGGTCGACCAGTTCCTCGGCGTGCTCGTTGCGCTGTTGTTCCTGTCGGAGGCGATCGCAGTCCTCGGCATCGTGAACACGCTTGCGCTGTCGGTGTACGAGCGCACCCACGAGATCGGCATGTTGCGCGCGGTCGGGATGACCCGTCGCCAGCTCCGCCGGTCGGTGCGCTGGGAATCGGTGATCATCGCCGCCATCGGCGGAACCGTCGGTCTCGCCCTCGGGCTGGTGTGGGCGTGGGCGTTCACGTCGGCGCTGGAGACCGAGGACCTCTTCCTGCTCAGCGTGCCCGTCGGCCGCATCGTCCTCCTCGCGCTTCTCTCGCTCGCGGCCGGCGCGATCGCCGCGGTCATCCCGGCGTGGCGGGCCTCGCGCCTCGAGATCTTCGACGCCATCGGCCGCGAGTAGCCCCCACTCTCGTTTGGCGCCGCTCGCCTGCGGCATGGGCGGTTCAGGGGCGCCAGAACGGGGAGGCGACTAGCGTCGAGGCGTTTCGTCACCCGTTCGAGGAGATCCGCCATGGCCCGCTCGACCACCGTCCCCCTTACCCACCCCGAGTCGTTCTTCATCGGCGGGTCGTGGGTGGCGCCGTCGTCCGACGCGAAGATCGACGTGATCGACGCGGGCACCGAGGAGATCGCGTTCAGCGTCGCCGAGGCGCAGGCCGCCGACATGGCCCGGGCCGTCGGGGCCGCCCGCACCGCGTTCGACGAGGGCCCGTGGCCCACGCTCACCCACGCTCAGCGGGCCGAGTACATCCGCGCGTTCGCCGCCGCGCTGATGGAGCGCAACGACGCCCTGGGCGAGCTGTGGCCGCGCGAGTCGGGCACGCTGCACAGCATCGCCCAGTACTCCGGGATGATGGCCGCGAGCGGACTCGAGTCGTACGCCGCCCTCGCCGACACCTTCCCGTTCGAGGAGCAGGCGCAGCCGTCGGGTCCCGGCTTCGGGCTGCTCGTGCGCGAGCCGGTCGGCGTCGTCGGTGCGATCATCCCGTGGAACGCGCCGGTGCAGCTCATCACCCACAAGATCGGTCCCGCGTTGCTCGCGGGCTGCTCGATCGTGCTCAAGATGTCGCCCGAGGCGCCCGGCGAGGGCTACGTGTTCGCCGAGGCGGCCGAGGCGATCGGGCTGCCGCCCGGCGTGTTGAACGTGGTGACCGCCGACCGTGAGGTGTCGCAGCTGCTCGTCACCGACCCGCGCGTCGACAAGATCACCTTCACCGGCTCCACGGCCGCGGGTCGCAAGATCGCGTCGCTGTGCGGAGAGCGCATCGCGCGCGTCACGCTCGAGCTCGGCGGCAAGTCGGCCGCGGTGGTGCTCGACGACGCCGACATCGCATCGGTGGCCGCGTCGATCGCGGGCGCCGAGTGCCTCATGACCGGCCAGGTGTGCTCGTCGCTCACGCGCATCGTCGTCACCCAGAAGAACCACGACGAGATGGTCGAGGCGCTGGCGGCGAGCTTCGCCCAAGTGCAGGTGGGTGACCAGTTCGACGAGACGTCGCAGATGGGCCCGCTCGCCATGCGGCGCCAGCGTGACCGCGTGGAGGGCTACATCCAGAAGGGCGTCGACGAGGGCGCCACGCTCGCCGCCGGTGGCGGACGGCCGAAGCACCTCGAGCGCGGTTGGTTCGTGGAGCCGACGGTGTTCGGCAACGTCGACAACTCGTCCACCATCGCCCAGGAGGAGATCTTCGGGCCGGTGCTGAGCGTGATCCCCGCGGCCGACGAGCAGGACGCGGTGCGCATCGCCAACGACACCATCTACGGCCTGAACTCCTCGGTGTTCACCCCCGACGTCGACCGCGCCCGTCGGGTGGCCGGCCAGATCCGCGCCGGTACGGTCGGGCACAACGGGTTCAAGACCGACTTCGGCATGGCGTTCGGCGGGTTCAAGCAGTCGGGCATCGGTCGCGAGGGTGGCAAGGAAGGACTGCTGCCGTTCCTCGAGATCAAGACCATCATCCTCGACGAGGCGCCGAGCCGGTACGCGTCGGAGAGCTGACCGTGGATCCCGACCGCCCCCCGATCCCGTACATCTACTTCCCGCCGGTGCAGGGGATCGAGCTCACCAGCGACGACCTCGAGCACGGGGGACGGGTACCGGAGACCTGTCACGCCGACA
This sequence comes from uncultured Actinomycetes bacterium, assembly GCA_963835985.1. GTDB lineage: Bacteria > Actinomycetota > Acidimicrobiia > IMCC26256 > DASPTH01 > DASUAS01. Next base: position 382,444 of record CAWIHV010000007.1, read on the forward strand.
GCATGGGGATGAGCGGCGACAACCTCTCGCCGCACCTCCGGTGGTCGGGCGTGCCCGAAGGCACGCAATCGCTCGCGGTCACGTGCTTCGATCCCGACGCGCCCACGGGGAGCGGCTTCTGGCACTGGGTGGTGTTCGACCTCCCGGCGTCCACCACCGAGCTGCCGCGCGGCGCGGGCAGCGGCGACAAGGTCGGGCTGCCGCCCGGTGCCATCCACGCCCGCAACGATGCCGGCGGGCTCGAGTACATCGGCTCGGCGCCGCCCGAGGGCCACGGCGACCACCGCTACGTGTTCGCGGTACACGCGCTGGGCGTGCCCACGCTCGGGATCGACTCCTCGGCGTCGCCGGCAGTCGTGGGCTTCAACATGTTCTTCAACACCCTGGGCCGGGGCGTCCTGATCGCGCACTTCGGCCGATGAACCGGCTGGATCGGCGGGGTCAGGTCTTCGGGACGTTCCAGGGTGAGTCGGTGACGAGGTAGCCCGGCGTGGTGGCGTCGCGCATCGACGCCGCGCCGCGCATCGATGGTCGCGCCCGATCGCTCGTTCGGGAGGTAGATCCAGAACTGGTCGGCGAGGATGCCCTCGAGCGCGATGTCGGCCACCTCTTCGAGGGGGGCGAACACCAGCTCCTGGCCGACGCGCTCGAGCTGTTCGACGAAGGGCGTGAGCGCGTCCCGACCTTCGACGGGCGCCTGTCCCGGACGTGCGTAGCGTTCGGGCCGGTTGCGTCCCGGTCGCCAGATGCCCGTCTGCAGCGCGCCCGGCGTACGGGTCGACGGCAGCAGCAGCGAGACCTGTACGGGGAGGTCGGCCGAGCGCATCTGGCCCCACAGGCACTCGGTGATGTTGGTGACGGCGGCCTTCGTCGTGGAGTAGACCGCGCTGTTGCTCAGCGGTGCGAACGTGCCGTTCGACGACGACGTGTTCACCACGTGGCCCGGCTCGCCCTGCTCGAGCAGCACGGGTACGAACGCGTTGATCCCGTGGATCACCCCGAACACGTTCACGTCGACCGCCCAGCGCCAGTCGTTCACGTGGTGCTGCCACAGCGCCCCGTCGGAGCCGGACGGGATCCCGGCGTTGTTGCACACGAGGTGCACCGCGCCGAAGCGCTCGAGCGCGGCGTCGCGCAGGTGCTCGACCGAGTCGAGCTGCGAGACGTCGGTCGGGACGCCGAGCACCTCGCCACCCCGACTCGACAGCTCGGCGACGGTCGCGTCGAGCAACGGTTCGTCGATGTCGGCCAGCACGACCCGCATGCCCTCGGCCAGGAACCGCTCCCCGAGCGCCCGCCCGATCCCGCCGCCGCCGCCGGTGACGACGGCCGTCTTGCCCCCCAGGTGCTGCACGCCAGTACGGTAACGAGCATCATCCGAGTGCCGCAACGGACCAAGGGGGTCGTCGTGGACCGGTACGTCGTCATCTCGGCCGACTGCCACGCCGGGGCGGACCTGCTCGACTACCGGCCCTACCTCGAGGCGAAGTACCACGACGCCTTCGACGAGTGGGCGGCCAACTTCGTGAGCCCGTACGGCGACCTCGTGCGTCCCGACGCCGACCGCAACTGGGACAGCGCGCGCCGCATGCGCGAGCTGGAGGCCGACGGCGTCGTCGCCGAGATCGTGTATCCCAACACGATCCCACCGTTCTACGGCCGCGGATCGCTGGTCGCCACCGCGCCGTCGGCCGACGACTTCGAACTGCGTCTCGCCGGCCTGCGCGCGCACAACCGGTGGCTGGCCGAATGGTGTGCCGAGTATCCGTCGCGGCGCGCCGGCATCGGCCAGATCCTGCTCAACGACGTCGACGAGGCGGTGCGCGACGTGCACTGGATCGCCGACCACGACCTCCGCGGCGGTGTGCTCCTGCCCGGCGTGCCGCCCGATGCGCCGATCCCGCCGCTGCACTCGCACGAGTACGACCCGGTGTGGCGCGCGTGCGAGGAGCGCGGCGTCGTGCTCAACGCGCACGGCGGGAGCAGCTCGCCCGACTACGGCGAGCACCCGGCGTCGCTGTCGTTGTGGCTCGTCGAAGCGGCGTGGTTCTCGCACCGTCCGCTTGTGGACCTTCATCCTCTCCGGCGTGTTCGACCGGTTCCCGCAGCTGCGCCTCGTGCTCGCCGAGCAGGGCAGCGGCTGGATCGGAGACGCGCTCGACGTGATGGACAACTTCTACGGCCAGCTCTCGCGGGGCAACGTCGGCGTGATGCGCTTCGAGCACCCGCAGCTGCTCGAGCGGATGCCGAGCGAGTACTGGCAGACGAACTGCGCGGTCGCGGCGAGCTTCCTGCACCGCGACGACTGCGAACGCCGAGCCCGGATCGGCGTCGACCACATCATGTGGGGCGGCGACTACCCGCACCTCGAGGGCACCGCGCCCTACTCCGACGAGGCGATCCGCCTCACCTTCGCCGGCGTCCCCGAACCCGAGGTGCGGGCCATGCTCGGCGAGAACGCGGCGCGCGTCTACGGCTTCGACCTCGCGGAGCTCGAACCGCTCGCGGCGCGGTTCGGCCCTCGGGTCGGCGACGTCGCCGCCGGGCTCGACGCCATCCCCGCGGACGCGGCGAGCATGGCGTTCCGCGACGTCGCGCCGGCGAACGTCTGAGCGAGGAGCACCGATGGAGCCGTACCTCGTCATCTCGGCCGACTGCCACGCCGGCCCGAACGCGCCCGCGTACCGCGAGTTCCTCGATCCCGTCGTTCCGCGACGACTTCGACGACGAGCTCGCCGAACGCCAGCGCCTCATCGACGAGCGCCGCGCCGCGGCCGAGGCGGCGGGCGACTTCGTCGGCGACGACGAGTTCCAGGAGGAGTGGTTCGGCGAGGACGAGGAAGGCAACAGCCTCCACGAGGTCGGCCTGCGCGGCGGTTGGGACGCGGCGACCCGCGACCAGGAGCTCGACCGCGACGGCGTCACCGCCGAGGTGGTGTTCCCCGGTCCCGACGCGGTGACCGGCACGATGGGCGCGCCGTTCGGCGCCGGGTTCAACCCGGTCGTCACGCACAGCCCCGACCACCTGCTCGCCGGTGCGCGCGCGTACAACCGCTGGGCGGCGCGAGCTCTGCGGCGAGAGCCCCGAGCGGCGCGCCGGGCTGATCGTCGCGCCCGATCCTCGACGACCTCGACGGCGCGATCGCCGAGATCCGCCGCGCACACGCCGACGGGCTCACCGGCGGCGTGATCATCCCGCCGCGCTGGGACGGACACGAGTCGTACACGAGCTACCGCTACGACGCGGTGTGGGCGGTGTGCGAGGAGCTCGCGCTGCCCGGTGCACTGCCACTCCGGCCCCGCGCCGCGCGAGGACTACGGCGAGGTCAGCGGCTGGATGAGCGTCTACGGCTACGAGACGATCTTCTTCACCGCCCGCCCGCTCTGGTTCATGCTGCTCACCGGCGTGTTCGAGCGGTTCCCCGGCGCTGAAGATGGCGGTCACCGAAGCCGGCTGCTTCTGGGCCGCCGACCTGCTGTGGCGGGTCGACATGATGGCGAGCCGCGAGCACGGCATGCGCAAGATGGTGAACACCCGCGGGATCCTCACCATGCTGCCGAGCGAGTACTTCGACCGCAACGTCAAGATCGGCGCGTCGAACACGCGTCGACGCGAGCTCGGCCGTCGCTACGAGATCGGCGTCGGCAACATCATGTGGGGCAACGACTTCCCGCATCCCGAGGGCACCTGGCCCTACACGCGGGAGTTCCTGAGCGACCGGTTCTGGGACATCCCGATCGACGAGACCGAGCAGATCCTCGGGCTCAACCAGGTCGACTTCTACGGCTTCGACGTCGACCGGCTGCGGCCGATCGCCGACCGCATCGGTCCGACGCCCGCCGACCTCGGCCAGACCGACGCGTCGGTGGTCGCGAAGTGGGAGCCGTACCGGAAGGCCGGCCGACCATGGCTCACCGGGATCGAAGCCGGCGCGTCGCTCACCGACGCCTGACCGGAAGGACGCGAGCATGACGACCGCGCAGAACCGTTGGATCCAGGAGCCGCCACCGAAGCACGACGGGCTCGTGCCGTATCCCGCCAACGCGCGGCTCGAGGTGACCTACCTCACCGATCCCGAGCTCCACGCGCAGGTGCTGCCGCCGCCGCTCAGCGCCGCCGCCGGAGCCGCGCGTCCGGGTGCACTTCACCCGCATCGAGGTCGACGGCCACCTGCACGAGATCGTGTGCTCGTTCCTGCTCGACGCGATGTACGGCGGCGGCTCGGCCAGTTCTGCGCGGTGATGCCCATCGACCTCGAGACCGCGGTGTCGCCGAGTCGGGAGACCTACGGCGAGCCGAAGAAGCTCGCGCAGCTGGAGTTCGAGCGCGAAGGCGACCACGTGCACGCGAGCGTGACCCGCCAGGGCGTCACCATCATCGAGGTCGTCGGCGACGTCGCGGCGACACTGCCGGTGCCGGCGCCCTACGACGGTGCGGCAGTTCTGGTACAAGTTCCTGCCCGCGGTGTCGGGTGAGGGGTTCGACGCCGGGCCGTTCCTCGTCACGCTGCACCAGACGATGAAGCCCGAGACGTGCGAGCGGGTCGACGGCAAGCTGGTGCTGCGCGACCTCCCCGGCACGCCGGTGGCCGACCTGCCGGTGCTGGAGCTGGAAGGTTGCCGGTTCATGATGACGTCGTCCGAGTTCTTCCACGTGCTCGAGGACGTCGAGATCGACGCTGCGGAGTACGCGCAGGCACGTGCGCGTGCAGTACACCTGACGCGCTAACTGCGCAGCTTGGCGAGCAGGCGCAGGATCTCCAGGTAGAGCCAGACGAGCGTGACCATCAGCCCGAACGCCCCATACCACTCCATGTACTTGGGCGCGCCCGCCTTGGCGGACTGGGCGATGAACTCGTAGTCGAGGAACAGGTTCAGCGACGCGATGACGCAGATGATCACGCTGATCGCGATGCCCAGCGGGCTGGGGTCGTTCCAGAACGAGATGTCGGCCCCGAAGAGCGACAAGATGAACGTGCCGAAGTACAAGACGAACACACCCGCGGTGGCGCCGATGACGATCATCTGGAACTTCCGGGTGACCTTCACCACGCCGAACGTGTAGAGGGCGAGGGTGGCGAAGAACACCGCGATCGTGGCGAGGATCGCCTGGAACACGATGCCGTCCCACTGGCTCTCGAACGCCTTGGAGAGCGCGCCGAGGAAGATGCCCTCCGCGAGCGCGTAGAGCGGCGCGAGGATCGGCGACGCCTTCGGCTTGAAGATGCACACCATCGCCAGGCCGAACCCGACGAACAGCGCGATCCACGTCCAGACGGGGAAGTCGATGTTCTGGGTCACCACGCCGGTGCTGCTGATGCTGGTGGTGGGATCGGGTGTCTGCGACCAGGCGAACGCACCGCCCGCGAGCACGATCAGGAACAGGACGAAGGTCTTGAGGAACGCGCCGTTCGCGGTCATGTGGGAGACGCGCGTGGGCGGCGGCGGCGCCCCGTCGGCCTCGGAGTGGGCGAGCGCCACCGGCGCGGCCCATCCGGCCTGGTCATCCTTGGCGATGTCGTCGAAGCGCTTCTGGCTGAGCGCGGGGTTGGGCATGACTTCACCTCTGGTCAGCGGTCCGACACGAGGGTATGCCGCGGACCGGGCTCCTCGGACACCAGTGAACGCAGAGGGTCGACGCGCAGGGTGCAGGAGTAGAATCGTCGGATGAGTCACCCGCACGGCGGCGCCGAACCGCCGCTGGTCCTCGTCGTCGACTTCGGCGCCCAGTACGCGCAGCTGATCGCACGCCGGGTGCGCGAAGCGAGGGTCTACAGCGAGATCGTGCCCCACGACCTCCCCGTCGCCGAGCTCCTCGCGCGTGAGCCCGCGGCGGTGATCCTCTCGGGCGGTCCGGCCAGCGTCTACGCCGACGGTGCGCCGGGCGTCGACCCTGCGCTCTTCGACGCCGGCGTCCCCGTGTTCGGCATCTGCTACGGGTTCCAAGCGATGGCCGAGGCGCTCGGCGGCACGGTCAAGCGCACCGACGGAGCCGAGTTCGGCCGCACCACCGCCACCGTGGACCCGTCGGCCGTGCTCTTCGCCGGCATGCCCACGAAGCAACCGGTGTGGATGTCGCACCGCGACGCCGTGGTGGTCGCGCCCAGCGGCTTCGCGGTGACCGGTCGCACCGACGGTGCCGAGATCGCGGCGTTCGAGCACCCCGACCGGCGCCTCTACGGGATGCAGTGGCATCCGGAGGTGCTCCACACCGCGCACGGCCAGACCATGCTCGAGCGGTTCCTGCACCAAGGCGCAGGGATCCCGCCCACGTGGACCACCGCCAACATCATCGACGATTCGATCGCCGAGATCCGCGAGCGCGTGGGCGATCACCACGTGCTGTGCGGCCTCTCCGGTGGCGTCGACTCTGCGGTCGCCGCCGCGCTGGTGCACCGCGCGGTCGGCGACCAGCTCACGTGCGTGTTCGTCGATCACGGTCTGCTCCGCAAGGGTGAGCGCGAGCAGGTCGAGCGTGACTACGTCGCCGCGACGGGAATCCGCCTCGTCACCGTCGACGCGTCGGAGAAGTTCCTCGCCAAGCTCGCGGGCGTCACCGACCCCGAAGCGAAGCGCAAGATCATCGGCGCCGAGTTCATCCGCACCTTCGAGGAGGTCGCGGCGGAGGTGATCGCCAAAGAGGGGCACGACGAGGTCGAGTTCCTCGTGCAGGGCACGCTCTACCCCGACGTCGTCGAGTCGGGTGGCGGCACCGGCACGGCCAACATCAAGAGCCACCACAACGTCGGTGGTCTCCCCGACGACCTGCAGTTCGAGCTGGTCGAGCCGTTGAAGTCCTTGTTCAAGGACGAGGTGCGTGCGGTCGGCCTCGAGCTCGGCCTTCCCGAGTCGATGGTGTGGCGGCAGCCGTTCCCCGGTCCCGGACTCGCGATCCGCATCGTGGGCGCGGTCGACGCGCAGCGCCTGCACACCGTGCGCGAGGCCGATGCCATCGCGCGCGAGGAGCTCGAAGCGGCGGGTCTCGAGCGCGACGTCTGGCAGTTCCCGGTCGTGCTCCTGGCCGACGTCCGTTCGGTCGGCGTCCAGGGCGACGGGCGCACCTACGCGCACCCGATCGTGCTGCGCCCCATCACCAGCGAAGACGCCATGACCGCCGACTGGGCGCGCCTACCCACCGAGGTGCTCGAACGCATCTCCACCCGCATCACCAACGAGGTGGAAGACGTCAACCGGGTCGTGCTCGACATCTCGAGCAAGCCCCCCGCCACCATCGAGTGGGAGTAGCTCTCAGCCTCCGGCCATGAGGCCGTGGATGGCGGCGACCACGCCGCCGTCGACGCGCAGGTCGCAACCGGTGACGAAAGATGCCGCCGGGCTCGCCAGCCACTGCACTGCCGACGCGATGTCCTCGGCGGTGCCGATGCGGGGCACCGGCGACATGTCGAGCATCCCCTGCATCTGCTCGCCCGCACCCTGCTCGAGCTCCTGACGCCCCATCGGGGTGGAGATGATGCCGGGGCTGATGCTGACGACCCGACCACCGTGCGGGCCCCACGCGACTGCGGCCCGCTCGACGCGCAGCTGGTTCACGCGTTTGGCGACGCCGTAGGTCGCGCCGAAGTCGCCGAGGTCCATGTCGCCGAGCGCGTCCATGAGCCCGTCGGTGGTCGCCGCGGTGATTGCCCGCTCGAGTTCGGGCGACAGATTCGCCATCGAGCCCGCCATGCTCGCGATGCAGACCGCGACCGTGCCCTGGTCGACCACGTCGAGGAACGCGTCGAGCACGTGCTCGGTGCCGAGCATGTCGACCTCGAGCACACGCGAGCCCGAGGCTTGGGTGGGAGAGAGACCGGCCGTGTGCACGAGCGTGCGCAATGGCCCGAGATCCCGGACGGTGGCGACGAGATCGTCGACCGACGCGCGGTCGGACACGTCGACCCGACAGCCGGTGACGGTGAAGCCGTCGCCCGTGAACGCGTCGACGACCGCGCCGAGCTTCGTCTCGTCGAAGTCGGCGAGGACGAGATGCGCACTTCCTCCGAGGCGACGCGCGCGCACGCGACACCCATACCGCCGACCCCGGTCACCACGACGACGTCCGTCATGCGTGGACCCTACGACACGGCTGGCGCGGTACGCGTCGCCGACACCGGTAGGGTCTCGCAGATGCCTCCCACCCGCGGCTTCCCCCGACGGTTCTCGTTGGTCGCGTGCCTCGCGATGGCCGGCTTCACCCTCGTCGCGCCCAGCAGCGGTGCGGCGACGAGCACGGCCGACGCCAACCTCCAGCGCGCGCTCGACGCCATCGTGAAGCGCGACGACGGCCCGCCCGGCATCGCGGTCGTGGTGCAGCGCGGGTCGCAACCCGCGATCCTCCACACCGCCGGTGTCGCCGATGTCTCCACGAAGCAGCCGATCACCGCGAGCGACGCCATGCGCCTGGCCAGCGTGGCCAAGGCGTTCAGCGGTGCGGCTGCGGTCTCGGCCGTCGCCGACGGGAAGCTGAAGCTCGACAGCACGATCGGTGAGATCCTGCCCGACCAACCCGCGGCGTGGGCCGACGTCACGCTCGCGCAGTTGCTGCAGCACACGAGCGGGGTACCCGACTTCAGCAAGAACGCCGAGTTCCGGGAGGCGCTGGGCGCCTCGCTCACCGTCGCGCCGCCGCCCGCGCAGCTGATCTCGTACGTCGCCGGCGAGCCGCTCGCGTTCACGCCGGGCACGAAGTACAAGTACTCGAACTCCGACAACGTCCTCATCGGGCTCATGGTGCAGGCGGCCGGTGGTACGACGTACGAGGACGCGCTCGTGGCCCGGGTGTACGAGCCGTTGCGGCTCCTCAACACGAGCCTGCCGTCCGGGGTCGACATGCCGACGCCGTTCGTCCACGGCTACGGGATCGATCCGCCCGCGCCCCCGGAGGATGAGAGCGAGGTGCTCGCCGCGGGATGGACGTGGGCGTCGGGCGGCATCGTCTCGACGCCGCAGGACGCCAACCGCTTCGTGCGGGGCTACGCGTCGGGCAAGACGACGAACCAGGCCACACAGTCGGCGCAGTTCCGGTTCCGCGCCGGTTCGTCGGAGCCCCCCGGCCCGGGTACCAACTCAGCCGGACTCGCCATCTTCCGCTACCGCACGCGCTGCGGTGTGGTGTTCGGGCACACGGGGAACACCGCCGGCTACACGCAGTTCATGGCGTCGACACGCGACGGCACGCGCTCCACAGTGGTGTCGATCAACTCGCAGCTGACGCCGGATCGCAACCCCAAGCGCTTTGCCGAGCTGCGGAAGATCTACACGCTCGCGGTGTGCGCTGCACTCGAAGGTTCGTGAGGAGGGGAGGGGACATGGAAGACCGTGAGACACCGGTCCTGTACCTGGAGATGACCGAGGCGACACCCGACGACTACGCGGCGCGACCGGGTGAAGGAGGTGCACGAGCTCCCGGGGGTCCAGCGCGCCACCTGGTGGCGCAACGTCTACCGCGATCGCCCCGACCTGCCGCGTGAGCTGCCCGAGTTCGACACCCTCGGGGTGTACGAGTGCGAGCCGTCGTTCGTCGCGCCCGCGACGCCCGACGGCATCACCGGCCACCACTTCCTGCGCACGCCTCGCCCCGGCCAAGGTCGGCTCACCGGCAAGCCCACGGTCTCCCTCTCGCTGGTGTTGATCAGCCCGACGACCCCCGGGGAAGCGCAGGCACTGCGCGACTGGGGCGACTTCGTGCACCTCAACTACATCGTCGAGGCCGGCATCCCTGGCTTCACGATGATCACGCCGTACGAGAACGTCACCGGTGGTGATCCGCGCTACCTGCACTTCTACGAGTTCGACGACCCCGAGGCCGAGATCACGTTCAAACGGATGCGGCCGCTCGTGGAGGCGCGCATCGGCGCGTGGGGGACACCCGAGTGTCAGGCGTGGGCCGTGCACCCGGCGCTGCGCATCATGTACGTCAACTCGTTCTCGCTCGTCGGGCAGTCGTAGGCTGCGGCGCTCGCGCCGCGCAGGGGACGCGCGGCGGCTGAGGGAGGGAACCGATGGCCGACACGACTCCCGACGGCGGCGCGCCCGCGCCGCTCGATCCGGAGGCGATGCTGCGCAGCCGCGGCTTCGTCGTGCTCCTGGTGTTCGCGGCGGTGGTCGGGCTGTTCGTGTCGCTCGCGTCGTGGGCGTTCCTCGAGCTCGTCCACCAGGTCCAGCTCGCGGTGTTCAGCGATCTGCCCGACGCAATGGGCTACGCCACGATGCCCGATTGGTGGCCCATCCCGGTGTTGGTGCTCGCGGGCATCCCGGTTGCGTTCGCAGTCGTGAAGCTGCCCGGCAACGGTGGTCACATCCCCGCCCACGGCCTCCAGGTGGGCAGCACGCAACCGAACGAGGTGCCCGGCGTCGCGCTGGCGGCCTTCGCCACCCTCGGTCTGGGTCTCGTGCTCGGCCCCGAGGCCCCGCTGATCGCGATCGGTGGTGGTCTGGCCGTGTTCGCAGTGAAGCTCGCGAAGCGCGACGCGCCGCCCCAGCTCTTGATGGTGCTCGCCGCCGCCGGCAGCTTCGCCGCCATCTCGGTGATCTTCGGTTCGCCGATCGTGGCCGCGGTGCTGGTCATCGAGGCGAGCGGGCTCGGTGGCGCGACGCTGCCGCTCATCCTCGTTCCCGGTCTGATCGCCGCCGGCGTCGGATCGCTGGTGTTCATCGGCATCTCGAACTGGACCGCGTTGAGCACGAGCGCCTACGCGCTGCAGCCACTCGAGCTCCCGCACTTCGCGCACCCCACATGGGGCGAGATCGGCTGGACGCTCGCGCTGGGCGCGGCCGGTGCGCTCATCACGTTCGTCATCCGGCAGCTCGGGCTCAAGGGCATCGGCCTCGTGCAGCGCAACCACTGGCTCTGGATTCCGGCGGCGGGGTTGGTCGTCGCGCTGTTCGCGCTGCTGTTCGCATCGGCGACGGCGCACGGTGTCGAGGAGGTGCTCTTCTCGGGTCAGGACCAGCTGCCCGGGCTCGTCGACAATCCGGGGGCCTGGTCGATCGGCGCGCTGCTCTTCTTGATCCTCTGCAAGGGGTTGGCGTGGAGCGCGTGCCTCGGCAGCTTCCGCGGGGGCCCGACGTTCCCGGCGATCTTCCTCGGTGCGGCCGGCGGGATCGCGGCGTCGCACCTTCCCGGAATGTCGCTCACGCCCGCGGTCGCGGTGGGGATGGGGGTGATGGTGGTGTCGTTCTTGAAACTGCCGTTGTCCGCCGTCATCATCGCGACGTCGCTCACCGTGAGCGCCGGCCTCGCCGCCGGGCCGTTGATCATCGTCGGCGTGGTCGTCGCCTATCTGGCCACCCTTGCGCTCGAGGGACGCCTCGGGACCGGCGGTCCCGGCGCGGTGCCGGCTACGGACTGACCACCTCGACCACCCACCCGCTGAGGTCGACCGCCGCGTTGTCCTCCGCGTAGCGGCGGCCCTGGACGTTGAGCAGGCGCACCGAGCTCGCGCCGCGGATGGGGAACGGGCCCCAGTGCCACGTGCCCTGGTGGAGCACGACCGTCTGACCGGGCTCGAGCACGAAGGCGCGGATCGCGTCGAGGTCGGTCGCGTCCGTCGAACGTCGCGGCGGCGGGTGCGACCGCGACGACTGACGCCGCGTCGAGCGGCGTGAGCACCTGCGTGTGCGTCTCGTGGCGGTACATCGTCGAGCACCGGAGTCCGTGCTCGGTGACCGTGATTTCCTCGGTGGTGTGCTCGATGGTGTTGAGGTGCGCGTCGTCCCACTCGTAGTGGAGGGTGTGCTCACCGTCGGTCGGATCGGTGTCGGGAACAGGGAGCCACCCGAACGGCGACCACGCGGACGCGGTGATCGGTTCGGCGACGACGACGCACGCAGGTTTGTCGGTCACGGCGTTCCTCTACGCTGGACGGCATGGACGTGCGCTCGATCGAGGAAGTGGCGCCGGTCGTCGAGCACAACGGGACGGTACCCGTCTGGTGGCTCGTCTCGCCGCGCGAGATGCAGGAGATCACCGCCGGAGGACACCTCGAGCTGGTGAGCGAGTTCGAGGTGTCGGGTGGCGGTTTCGTCGATCCGCACTCGCACCCGACGCACGAGTTCTATTACGTCACCGCGGGTAGGGGGTTGATGACGATCGGTGACGAGACCCGTGAGATCGCGCAGGGCGACCTCGTGCACATCCCGCCCGACGCGGTCCACAGCCTCCGCCCGGTGTCCGACCACGCGCCGATCCACTGCTTCTGCTTCGCGGTGGCGGTCCCAGGTGCAGGCGAGATCGACTACACCAACCACTGAGGCTACGAGCCCTCCACGAGACCGGCGTCGAGGCCGAACTCCTCGACGGTGCTGCCGCCGGCGCGCAGCGTCTCGAACAGAGCCGCTTCCTTCGCCGCGCGAGCGCGTCCGGCAGCGAGCACCGCGTCGAGCTCGGCACCGGGCAGGACGACGACGCCGTCGACGTCGCCCACGACCCAGTCGCCTGGTTCCACCTCCACGTCGCCCACGGTCACCGGTTGGCCGATCGCACCGGGAAGCACCTTCGACGCGCCGGTGAGCGCGAGCCCGGTGGAGAACACCGGGAAACCGTGGGCCTCGAGCGCGTCACCGTCGCGCACACACGCGTCGATCACGAGTCCCACGATGCCGCGCGCCTCGGCCCCGGTGGTGAGCACCTCGCCCCAGTAGCCGTAGTCACGCGCGCCGGCCATGTCGGCGACCAGCACCGATCCGGACGGCGCGCGTGTCACCGCCACGTGGATGGCGAGGTTGTCACCCGCGCTGCAGCGCACCGGGTACGCGGGCCCCGCGACGCGCGCACCGGTCCACACCGGCTTCACGCGCGGGTGCATGCGCCGCGCGCCGGATTCGCCGAGCGTGGCGGTACCGAGCGCGAGCGCGTCGACGACCACCGCGTCGTCGGCCACCGGAACGCTCAGCCGACCTTGCGCAACGTGTTGCGGTCGGTGTGCGCGAACGGCTCGGGGAACTCGTCCATCTTCAGCATGGTGGTCTCGTCGTACGACCAGCTGCCGTCGTCGTTGATGGTGATCGTGACGTCGTAGCTGAGCGTCGATGCGTGCTGCGACAGGTACTTGTTCTCGCCGATCGAGTAGTTGGGGTCGCCCGGCCGGGCCGACAGAGCGAACGACTTTGCGTCGGCGGCGGCGACTCCTCCTGCGAGCACGGTGATGCCCCGGGGCACGACGAACCCGCGCATGACCTCACCGGTCGCGCCGTCCCACAGCCAGTAGCCGACCTCGGTGTGGAACGGGTTCTCCTCGCTGCCGCGCCACATCGCCGACTTGTAGTCGAGGCCGTAGAGGTGCTGGTTCCCGTTGTCGACCGGCCCGAAGGGCTTCAGCGAGAGCTTCTCGAGGTATGGCGTCTGGAGCACCTCACCCTCTGAGTGCGAGAACGCGGCGTCGAGGCCACCCTGGTCGGACTCCCAATCTCCTGCCAATGCCTCGAGCGGGCCCCATTCACCGGCCATCTGTGCTGTTCCTCCGGGATCGAGCCGCGTGCTGCCTGCGGCGTGAGCGGGCATCCTACCGAGCAGGAACCACCAGTCACGACGGCATGAACGCTCCCAATCGGCAAGCGCAACGAGGTTCGCCACTTCGAGGATCGGGCACACCACTCGGTGCGGGCAGCCCAACCCGGAGGAAACCGATGGCAGTCTCTCGTACCGTTCCCCAGGATCGAGCCGTCCGCACGCGCACACGCCGTGGTGTCGTGGTGGGTCCGGGCATGGTCGTGGGTGTCGTCGCCACCATCGCGCTCGTGGTGTCGATGTTCATCTCGTGGCGGGCCGGTGGCGTCCACCCGAGCGACATCCCCGCCGCGTTCCTGTGGGACCGGCAAGCGACGGGTGATCCTTCGTTCCTGGTGTACCTCATCCCGCTCGCGGGGCTGCTGGGTATCGGTTCGCTGATGCGTGGTGGGGCAGGTCTGCGCATCATCGCCGGTCTGCTCACGCTGGTCGTGGTCGGTGTGTACGCGTACCAGTTGCACGAGCTCACCGACCGGCTCGGCGTGAGCTTCAGCGACGCGCTCGACCCCGGTGTGTACGTCGCCGGGTTGGCTGGTCTCGCCGGACTCGTGAGCGGCTTCGTACCGACGACGGTTCGGTCGCGCCGCACCGAGCAGGTCGACGAGGTCGCGTAGCCAGCGTCGCCGAGTGCGCGGGTCGATCAGCCGGCCCGCGCGCTGGCGAAGCGCTGCACGATCTCCCGGCAGAAGGCGGGAAGATCGGCAGGCTTGCGACTGCTGACCAGGTGGCCATCGACGTGCACCTCCTCGTCGACCCAGGTTGCACCGGCGTTCTCGAGATCGGTCTCCAGGCTCGGCCAGGATGTCAGCGTCCGCCCATGGAGCACCTCGGCCTCGGCGAGGATCCATGGTCCGTGGCAGATCACTCCGACAGGCTTTCGCGCGTCGAACACCCGGCGCACGAACTGCACCGCGTCGTCGTCGAGCCGGAGCTGGTCGGCGTTGGCCACCCCGCCCGGTAGCACGAGCGCGTCGTAGTCGTCAGCATCGGCGTCCTGCACGATGACGTCGACCGGTGCGGTGTCGGCGCGGTCGAGGTGCTCGAAGCACTGCACGCTGCCGGCATCGGGCGCGACCAGGACCGGCCGGCCGCCCGCGTGGCGCACTGCTTCCCATGGCTCGGTGAGCTCGCGTTGCTCCACGCCTTCGTTCGCGACGAGGAACGCCACGCGCACGCCCTGGAGATCGTCGGTCATCGTCTGCTCTCCTGCGATCGGTTGCGGTCAGCGCGAACTACCCGCACACGCACGCATGGAAACAGCCGCAGGTTTGACGCGCCGAACGCGCGGGCAGCACGGCACCATGGCATTCGTACTCTGGCTCATCGCCGTGATCCTCGTGATCGCGGGCATCGTCTCATTGCTGCGCGGCGCGGTGCTCGCCGGCCTCGCTTTGATCGTCGTGGGGTTGCTGGTCGGGCCGGGCGGTGTGAGCGTCTTCACCTGATGCGGCGGCGGTAGTCGACCGGCCGTTCTCCCGTGAGGCGACGGAACGCGCGGTCGAAGCCGCTGAGGCTCCCGAATCCCACCGCAGTGGCGGTGTCGAGGATCGAGCGGTCGTGTTCGGCGAGCATGGTCATCGCCCGCAGGACTCGGCTGGTGGTGCGGTACTCGCTCCAACTGGTGCCGGTCTCGGCGCGGAAGGTGCGCCTCAACGCGCGCTCCGAGACGCCCACCGCGGCGCACACCGATCGCTCGTCAACGTCCGCCAGGTGCTCCTGCGTGTGGCGCATCACCGCAGCGACCACGGGCACCGAGCTGGTCGGGAGCCGCAGCGGTGCCTCCGCGGTGTCGAGCCACTCCGCGGTGAGCAGCGCCAGCGCGGTGAAGAACGCATCGGCGGTCGGATCGCTCGCCGGCCGATCGATGCGCCACCGGGCCGCATAGACGATCATCTCGCGCACCGGCGCCGCCGCCGAGAGCACGCGCACGCGGTCGTCGTGCCCGGGCACCATCGACGGTTCGAAGAAGACGGCGACCGTGCGCACCTTGCGCAACGTGGTCTGGTGCGGGAGTCCGGCCGGGATCCACGCGGCTTGCTGGGGCGGGAGCAGGTGATGCGATCCGTCGGTCTCGACCTCGGCCACGCCCTCGAACGCGTAGAGGAGTTGGTGCAGCTCGTGGGTGTGCCAGATCGCGACGAGGTCGTCGCCGTCCTCGGGCCATGCACCGGCCCGCACCGGTGACCCGGCGCGCATCGCGACCGGTACGGCCTCGTTCCTGGCCGCTGAGGCGGTGACGCCCACGGCGCCGGACTGTAACAGTGGCCTCATGAGCGATCACGACGATCTCGTCCGCGCCTCGTTCAGCCGGCAGGTGGGGCTGTTCTCCGGTCCCGACTCGCCGTTCGTGCGCCGGCCCGCGGGCACAGTCGAGCAACTCGAACCGCTCGACGGCGACATGCTGGTGCTCGACGTCTGCTGCGGTGCCGCCCACGCGGCCGAAGTGGTCGCGCCCCGGGTGCGTCAGGTGGTGGGCATCGATCTCACCGCGAGCCTGCTCGAGCTGGGTGCCGCGCGTCTCGCGGCAGCCGGCGTCGGCAACGTGCTCCTGCAGGAAGGCAACGCGCAGTCGCTCCCGTTCGTCGCCGACTCGTTCGACGTCGTCTACTGCTTCGCATCGCTCCACCACGTGGGTGATCCGGGCGCGGCAGTCGGAGAGATGGCACGCGTCACCGCGCCCGGGGGACGGATCGTGCTGCAGGACCTCATCGTGCCGGTACCCGAGCGCGCGTGACCGCTTCGACGACGTGCACCGACGCCTCGATCCGTCGCATCACCGCGCGCACTTCGAAGCCGAACTGGTCGAGCTGCTCCCGGCCGGGGCCGAGCTCACGTACGCGGCGACGACCGAATCGCGCTTCCCGATCTCGATCGCGTACACCGAGCAGTCCGACGTCGACGGGGCCGAGAGTGCCCTGCGCGCCGAGCTCGAAGGTGGTGCCGCGACGGGGTTGGAACCGCTCGACGACGACGGCACGCTCACCGTGTCGTTCTGGACGTCGACGTTGCAGGTGACCCTGCCGTCCGACTGACGCGGAGCGTTACGCTCGCCGCGTGACCGACGGTCCCCTCGACGGCGCACGCGTGCGGCTCCGCCCGGCGACTCCTGTCGACATCCCCGCACTGGTTCGCATCCGGGAGACGCCCGAGGTCTACGCGCACTGGCGCGGTGGCGACGACCTGCGCGCCGCCGTCGAGGAGGACTTCGCCGAGGAAGGGATCCACCCGTACGTCATCGAGCTCGCGGGCGCCGTCGTCGGCTGGATCCAGTGGCAGGCCGAGGACGATCCCGACTACCGGCACGCATCGATCGACGTCTACGTCGACCCGGCCGTGCACGGCCAGGGCGTGGGGCCCGACGCGGTGGCGACGATGGCGCACCACCTCTTCACCGATCACGGGCACCACCGGATCGAGATCGATCCCGCCGCGCACAACGAAGCGGCCATCCGTGCCTACACGAAGGTCGGGTTCCGCCCCGTCGGGATCACGCGTCGTCTCCGAGCGTGGGTCCGACGGCACCTGGCACGACGGCCTGCTGATGGACCTGCTCGCCGACGAGCTGCAACGCCCTGGTGCCGACCCGGCCTGACCGGATCGCGATTTCTGCGAGGCTGGTGTCGATCTCGAACATCTCCGTTCGTCGTGGTACCGGAAGCACCGACGAACTGCCGAGGAGGCACCATGCGTTACGCACTGCTGATCTGCACCGAGGACAAGCGCCAGGCCGAGCTGTCGGAGGCGGAAGCCGGCGCCCAGATGGCCGCGTACATGGCCTGGGGCGAGGAGATGGGCGCCCGCGGCGTGCTGCAGGGCGGCGAGCGGCTCCGTCCCACTGCGTCCGCCACCACCGTGCGGGTGCGTGACGGCGAGGTGCTCACCTCCGACGGCCCGTTCGCGGAGACCAAGGAGCAGATGGCCGGGTTCTACCTGGTCGACTGCAAGGACCTCGACGAGGCCATCGAGGTGGCGTCGAAGATCCCCGGCGCCACGCACGGCTCGATCGAGGTGCGCCCGATCTGGGAGATGTAGTTGGACGATCCCGCCGAGGATGCAGTCGCCCGTGTGTTCCGGGACGAGTGGGGGCGGATCGTCGCCACGCTCATCCGGACCACGGGCGACTGGGACCTCGCCGAGGAGTGTGCACAGGACGCGTTCGCGCGGGCGCTGGAACGGTGGCCGCGTGACGGGGTGCCGGCGAACCCGGGTGCCTGGCTGACCACGACGGCCCGCAACCGCGCGCTCGATCGGCTCCGGCGCGCACAGACGCGGCGTGGAGAAGGTGCGGGAAGCGGCTGTCCTCATGACCCACGAGCCACCGTCTGTGTCCGACGACAGCGGCGTGGTCGACGACCGGCTCCGGCTGATCTTCACCTGCTGTCACCCGGCGCTGTCGGTCGAGGCGCAGGTGGCGCTTACGCTGCGCACGCTCGCAGGCCTCACGACCGCCGAGATCGCGCCGCGCGTTCCTCGTGCCCGAGGCGACGATGGCGCAGCGCCTGGTGCGGGCGAAGCGCAAGATCCACGACGCCGGCATCCCGTACCGCGTGCCGCCGGCACATCTGCTCCCGGAACGGACAGCCGCGGTCCTCGCCGTGTTGTACCTCTTGTTCAACGAGGGGTACTCGGCGAGCAGCGGCGACGAGCTCGTGCGCGCCGACCTCGCCGACCGAGGCCATCCGTCTCGCGCGCACGCTCACCGAGCTCATGCCCGACGAGCCGGAGCCGACGCGCTGCTCGCGCTCATGCTGCTCCACCACGCCCGGCGGGCCGGCCGGGTCGACGCCGACGGCGATCTCGTGCTGCTCGAAGACCAGGACCGCAGCTCGTGGGACCGGGCGATGATCTCGGAGGGTCAGGCGCAGCTCGATCGCGCGCTGCGTCGCGAACGCCCCGGGGCGTACCAGGTGCAGGCCGCGATCGCGGCGTGCCACGCGACGGCGGCCACCGCGGCCGACACCGACTGGCACGAGATCGCGCTGCTCTACGCCGAGCTCGTGCGCATGACGGGTTCACCGGTCGTCGAGCTCAACCGGGCGGTGGCCGTCGCCATGGCCGATGGCCCGGAGGATGGCCTCGTCATCGCCGACGGCGTGGCCGACCGGCTCGACGCCTACCCGTACCTCCACGCGACCCGGGCCGACCTGCTGCGCAGGCTGGGACGGCGGGCGGAGGCCGCGGCGGCGTACTCGCGCGCGCTCGACCTCACCACGACCACCACCGAACGCAGCTACCTGGAGCGCCGCCTCGCGGAGGTCACGGCCGGCTGAGCCGGCGCTCAGTCGGCCGCGCAGCCGTCCCCGCACGGTGCCGGAGGGCACCGTCGAGGGGGTGGGCTCGGGCGCCGCTTCGGTCTCGGCCGGCACGATCGTGGTCGAGGTCGTGCTCGACGTCGTGCTCGTCGCCGCTTCCTTGGCCGCCTGCTTCGCCGCCTTGAGCTCCTTCTTGCTCGCGGCGTGGGTCCCCGGCGGACAGGGCGAGGCGAAGGTGCGGAGCGCGGTCGGGACCGGGATGCTGTCGGCCATCGGTCCGAGCAGCTTGCGGGCGGTCGCCTCCGAGATCTTGGGGAGTCGGTGGAGCGCGTTGAGCTCGCGCAGCTCCGCGTCGGTGATTCCCTCGCGATCGCGCAGCTGCTTCACCACCTTCGTCACCATCGGGGTCACGCGCGCTTGTCGTGCGATCGCGGCGTTGTACCGGTTGACCGTCTTGAACAGGTCGCCCTGCGAGGTGAAGTTGACCGCGATCGTGTTCGGGATCTGGTGGCGCTTCGCGATGCACTGCTGGAATCGCTGCGTGAGCACCTTCTGCGAATTCGTCTTGCTGGCGGCGACGGGGTCAGGGGGCCCGTTGGACTTCAGCCAGTGGTTGACGATGAGGAACGACTTGTCGGTACCGCCCCGCTTCGGGTTGCAGTTGAACTGCGACGTCGACGTGGGGACGTCGTAGCTCGTCTCCCCCGAGATCTCGTAGGTGCCGATCAGCCAGCCGGCCTCGCCTGCGTGCTTCTCGCTCGTCACGACCAGCCGGCGCGGGTTCTCGGTGTCCTGATCATCCTTCGGGGTGACCATCTGCTCGAGCGTCGGCCACCCGTACTGCTTCGGACTCGGCTTCCACACGCGGTCCCACAGGCCGCCGTCGATGAGCGCGCGCTTGAGATCCTTCGGTTGCACGTAGTCCTCGATGTCCATGACGACCACGTCGGTGAGGTTGCGCGACAGGAAGGCGTCGACGTCGTTGAACACCTGCTTCGACGGAATGGCGCCGAGCTCACAGAAGTCGTGGCAGAAGTAGACGTCTTGCTTCTCTCCGGACGTGTCGGCCACGCCGGTGAGCGCGCCCAGACGATCGAGCTCGTGCACCGCGGCGTCGCCGCGCTCGGAGCGGAGCTGGTCGCGATTCGCGCCGCCGGCCAGGTTGGTGCGCACCAGGCCCTTGTCGTCGTAGCCGTAGTAGGCGTCGATCATCAGGAACCGGATCCCGGCGTTGAGCTGCTCCGGGATGGTCTCGGTCTGTTCGGCGCCCAGGAAGTCGTACGCCGCCGACGCCATCGCGTTGTGGCTCGCCGGCCACACGATCTGGTTCAGCGGCTCCGGGCACAGCTCGATGTAGCCGTTGCACCCCTGGTTGCTGGGGTTGGCGCGGGGTTGGGTCGTGGTGTTCGCCACGATCCCGACGGCGACGAACGCGGTGACCGCGCTCGCGGCCACGACGGCGGCGAACGCGCCGGCCACCTCCCGCTTGTGCAACCGGGGAATCGAATGGTCGGTGAACATCAGTCCGGCCGCGCGCAGGCAGACCACGATGCCCACGTAGAGCACGAGCACCGCACCCACGACGAGCAGCGCCCGGAACACATCACTCGGACGAGTGAGCGTCAGCGAGGGCCAGCACCATGAGCGCCAACCCGCCGACGAAGCGCCACCGCGAGCTCGTGCGCTTGTCGGCGAACCACGCCCGCACCCGCGCCACGCGGTCGCGCAGGTCGCCACCGTCATGCCCGGGAGCCAGCGCCGAGCGCGAGGCCGAAGACGAAGAACGCCTGGCCCGCGCCGACCAGCCGTCCGACCAGCACGGCGATGAACGCGGCGACCGCGTCACCACGCAACGGTTCGGAGGTGCCAGCCACGCTCGCGAACGCCGGCGTGGCGAACCCGAGGCCGAGCAGCAGACCGCCGGCGACCGCGAGCGTGACGCCAACGGTGCGGATGGCGCGCACGCGCTCGCGCGCGTACACCATCGCCAGGATCATGATGCCGACACCGATCAGGAACGTGGGGAGGTAGAGGTTCTCCACCCAGCTCGACGTTCGGAAGAGCAGGTCCACGGTGTCGGACTGCGAGATGGTCGTCGTCGCGTCGAGCACGTTCGCGGGGAGCTTCTTCGCCAACCTCGGGTTGATCGTCTCCAACGCGCTGCGGATGGAGACCGCGGCTTCCTGCGAGTTGACGTCGACCCGGCGCGCGCCGCGCAGCCTGGAACACCTGCTCGTGCGCGCGTTGCGCGAAGTCGCGGATTGCCTCCTCGACTGGTGGGGTGACGAGGGCGGCAGAGATCGCGTCGGACACGACCGGCCTCGCCGCGGACACGAAGTTCGACGATGCGGGCCAGGCGCAAGGTGGCCTGGTCGGCGACGTAGTCGCGCACCTCCCGCTGCTGCGACGACTTGGCCACGACGTCGGCGAAGCCGTCGGCCTCGAGCACGCGGGTCGACAGCCACCACCCGAACGCGCCGGCGACCATGAGGAGCGCGCCGAGGGCCGCGAGCCCCCGCACCGCCCAACGCCCCAGACCGTCCCCGCGAGCCATGAAGGCTGCATTCTTGCAGCCTCCGGGCAGGTGACCCGGTCAGGTCATGAGGAGGTGGCGGCCCGCACGACGTCGCGGTCGACGTCGGCGAAGACCTCGCCGCTGGGGTCGACGTCGTAGAACTCCACGCCGTCGGTCACGATGGCCTCGTCGCCTCCGAGCGACACCGCGATCTTGTTGGCCGCGTTGCGCACGAGGTCGAGCACGATCTCGACGATCTCCGCGTCGGACAGCTCCGCGCGCACACGCGTCACCAACGAGTCGTCGATCGCGGTGGGTTGCCAGATCACGGCATCGGCGAGCGCGAGCGCTGCGCCCTGCCGGGTGGTGAGCGCGGCGTCGTCGGCGTCGGCGCCGAAGAGCGCGTCGTCATCGGCCGACTCGATCGCCTTCAGGCTCAGACGTGACTGACAGATGCGGCAGTTGTGCGCGCGTGCACCGCGCAGTCGCACGAGCTCGGTGGTCACGGGGTCGACCACGGTGTCGAGGGCGACGATGCGCATGAACTCCTCGAGCGCGGGCCAGAGGTCGCCGTTCGTCGCCGCGGGCGCCGGATCGAAGGGCGTCGAGAAGATCCGCTCGAGCGCGATGCGGCCCCGCTGGAACACGTCGACGACATACAGCGTCTGCACGAAGGCGAACGTGTTGGCGCCCATCGCCGCACCCAGTGCAGCTCGTTGCGCGTCGGTGGTGCCCGACACGTCGACCACGAATTGTTCGGCGAACGCCACGCACGCGTCGGTGCGCGGATCGTCGCCGGCGGCGACCGAGACCGGCGTGCGTGTGAGCTCCTCCGGGTGGGCGAGGGCTCCGGCCACCGCCACCCTCACCGGATCGAGCACCGCCGGCGTCACCGTGCCCGCGGCCAACGCCTCGATGCGGTCGAAGCAATCGAAGGCAGCGGGGGAGTGCTCCCGCCAGGGCGCGTCGCTCACGTCGGGGACCGTACTACCGGCGATCGACTGCGGGAATCCCCGCCCGCCGTCCGAGGTTGCAACCCGAATGGACGAGATCGTGCTCGAGACGGTACCTCTGACCGGGAGCCCGTGGCCCACGGTCGACCCGTTCCTGTTCTGCGTGCACCACGACGACGCGTATCCCGCGGGCAACGCGCGGTTCGGGCCCGACGCGTCGCTCGACGGCCGGGAGATGGGCGCCGACTTCGCCGGGGTCGACGGCTGGCGCATGTACCACGGCACCGAGGTGCCCGGCTTCCCGCAACACCCGCACCGTGGATTCGAGACGGTCACGTATGTGCGCCGCGGCGTGATCGACCACTCCGACTCGCTCGGCGCAGCCGCGCGCTTCGGCGCCGGGGACACGCAGTGGCTCACCGCGGGACGCGGCATCGTGCACTCCGAGATGTTCCCGCTCCTCGACGACGGGCAGCCCAACCCGCTCGAGCTGTTCCAGATCTGGGTGAACCTCCCGGCCGCGTCGAAGCGGGCGGATCCGCACTTCTCGATGCTCTGGGCGCGTGACGTGCCGGTGGTGAGCGAGGGTGGTGTCACCATCACGGTCGTCGCGGGCGCGCTCGGTGAGCACGTACCGCCGGTACCCCCGCCCGACTCGTGGGCGTCGCGCACCGACGCCGACGTCGCCATCTGGCACCTCGACCTGGAACCGGGCGCGTCGTGGTCGGTCCCCGCGGCCCGTGGTGGTGACACGACGGTTCGGGTCCTGTACGTCTACGAGGGCGCAGTCGTCGTCGGCGACACCCGCGTCGCAGCGCGCCGACCGGCGTCGTGGTGCGCGCCGGATCTGACGCGCCGCTCACGGCCGGGCCGGAAGGCGCCCAGGTGCTCATGCTGCAGGGTCGTCCGATCGCGGAGCCGGTGGCGCAGTACGGGCCGTTCGTGATGAACGACCAGGACGAGATCCGCCAGGCGTTCGCCGACTACCAGGCGACCGGATTCGGCGGCTGGCCGTGGCCGCAGGACGATCCGGTGCACGGCGCCGCGGAACGCGGACGCTTCGCTCGCCATGCCGACGGCCACGAGGACGAGCTGGTCGAGTCCGTCAGCTGAAGAGCTCGAGTCGGCCGTGCTTGACCACGGCCGTACCTGCGCACGTCGCCTCGAACGCGTACACCCCGGTTCCTGCGGTGGCGCTGGCGTCGTAGACGTCTACGGTCAGGTCCGCGTCGAGCCGGGTGGGTGACGCGAACCGCACCGCGACCCGACGCACGCCGCGACGGATCGCCGTCGGCGACCAACGCCACCACCGCCTGCGTGCACATGGCCATCGTGCACAGGCCGTGCGCGAACAGGTAGTCGACGCCCGCGTTCGCGCGCGGCGTCGAGCTCGAAGTGGTGCGCCGACCAATCGTTGGACACCTCCGCGTACCGCGTCGCCGCGTCGAGGTCGACGTGCTGCGTCGTGGTGCCGACCGGGTGCTCGCGCGCGGACTCGGGGAACGTGTGGTCGGGTGGCTCCGGCCCCACATCGGCCAGTTCCTCGCAGCCGGGGAAGAAGATCGTCCACCAGTGCTCGGCCGCGAGCGCGCCGTCGGCACCGAACTGCTCCATGTGGAGCACGACGCGCGCACCGGCGCGCGTGTTGCGCACCGCGAACGGTGCTGCATACGTGTCGAGCACTTCACCGGGCACGAGGGGTCGGTGCAGGAGCACCTCGTGCTCGCCGTGCACGCCGTTGCGTCCACTCCGGTACACCGACTTCGGGACCGCGGCGTTGGCGGCCCACTGGGCGTCGAAGATCAGGATGACCGGGAACGTCGCCGGCACCGCCGTGCCGCCGACGACGGACAGGCTGGTGTCGTTGGTCGCGGCGGCGTACTCGCGCGATCGCCGCCGGCGTCGAGCGTGCCCGGGAACGGTCCGTGTCGTTGGTCGAGGTCGATCTCCGCCGCCATGCCGGCGCAGCCTACGGGGCTGTCCTTCCACGTCGTAGTGTCACCGACCGTGCGCGTCGGGATCCACCTGCCCCAGTTCGGCCGGGCCGCGAGTCCGAGCTCCATCACCGAGGCGGCGCGTCTCGCCGAATCGCTCGGGTTCGCCGACGTGTGGGTGAGCGATCACATCGCGATCCCGGCCGCGCAGGACTATCCGTCGCCCTACCTCTACGACCCGCTGCTGACGCTCACGTGGGCCGCCGCCGCGACCGAGCGGGTCGGTCTCGGGACGAGCGTGCTGGTGGTGCCCGCAGCACACGCCGCTCGCGCTCGCGAACGCGCTCGCCAGTCTCGACGCGCTCTCGGGTGGTCGCCTCACCATCGGTGCCGGCGTCGGCTGGTCGGAGGCGGAGTTCGCCGCACTCGGGCAGTCGTTCGCCGACCGCGGTCGCCGCATGGACGAGATGCTCGACGTCTTGCGCGCGTGCTGGGGTCCCGATCCGGTCGACTTCCACGGCGAGTTCGTGCGCCTCGACGCGATGAAGGTCCAACCCAAGCCCGCGCATCGCATCCCGATCTGGGTCGGCGGGAGCAGCGAGCCCGCCTACCGTCGCGCCGCGGCCCGGGGCGACGGGTTCCACGCCATCGGCCTCGACCCCGAAGGCGCGGCGCGTCGTCGTCGAGCGCGTGCGGCGCGACCGACCGGAGGAGACGTTCACCATCTCGTTGCGCACCGGATGGGATCCCGCAGGGCATGGATCCCGACGTGATCCGGCGTGAATACGACGAGTTCGAGGCCGCAGGGATCCAACACGTGGTGAGCGCGCCGTGGCGCAACGATCCCGACGAGCTGGATGCGTTCGATGGAGCTCCTGGCGGAGCTCGTGCTCCCGCGAGCTGACCTCGTCCTAGCCGAGCGGCAGCTGGCGCGACCGCCGCGTAGCCCTGCGTTGAACGCCTCGATGTCGGTGGTCGGCTTGGGACCGCGTCGCCGTGCAGTCGACCCCGGCGATCGCGCCGTTCACGTCAGGCGCGGTCTTCACCACGAGCACGCCGCGCGATTTGCCCGACGGGCAGTTCGGCACGTTGTAGTTGTCGATCGTCGTCGGCGCGGTCTTCGGTTTCTTGGCCAGCGCTGCGCGGTGCTTGGCCAACCACTCGATCGCGAGCTTGCCGGTGCTGTCGTACTGCGGATCGGTGCCCGCGCCCTGGCTGAAGGCCACCGCGGGGATCCCGCGCTTCGCTGCCATCTTCGCCGCGCCGATGGTGCCCGAGAGCACGGCGCCGGACCCGAGGTTCTGCACCGAGTTGATGCCCGACATCACGACGTTCGGCTTCACGCCCAACTGGTCGAGCGCGGCGTTGATCGTGTCGGCCGGGAATCCTTGCACCGCCGTCGCGTCGTACCCGCTGGCGGTCGTCGCCGGCTGGGTGATGAGGGTGCCCGGGGTGGTGCTCCGCCACTGCCGCTCTGGTTGGCCGCGGGCGCGACCACGACGACCTTGGTGTTCTTCACCTTGCGCAATGCCTCGACCAACCCGTCGATGCCCGGCGCGCCCACGCCGTCGTCGTTGGTGACCAGCACCGTGATCGTGGCGGGCTTCTTCGCCTTGGCCGCCGACGCGGGCGTCGCGCTCGCGACCGACGCGCTGACGAGCGCGGTCAGGACGAGTGCCGCCAGTGGTGCCGATCGGAAACAACGCACGAGAGATTCCCCTCGAAATTCGGAAGGGAGCGAACCTACCCGGCGGGACGCGATTCCGGAGCGCGGGCCACCTCGCCGATGCGCTGCAGGTCCTCCCGGAGGGCTGCGCTGCGGTCTCGGTGGACGGGCACGAACTGGTAGATGAACCGGTCGAAGACGGGTCCGAGCTTGACCACGTCGAAGCGCTGCGTGACCCGGGTGCCGCCGCCTTCGGACTCCACCGTGATCGTCCAGATCGTGCTGTCGCGGTAGACCCCGGTCGGGATCGTCCGCCAGCTGATCTCGCGCCCGGGCTCGTACCCGACGATCTCGCACGTGCGGGTCCAGCCGTTTCGGCCGACCTTGTTCCGGCCCCGGAAGCGCAGCGCCGACCACGGGTTCCGTCGAGCCGTCGACGAACGCGACCTCGAGGCATTCGTGGCTCCACTCACCGGTGCGACGAGGGTCGCCGACGACCTCCCACACCGCGGTGGGAGGTGCGTCGACGACGACTTCGACGCTCACATGTCGCGGGATGGTCCCCATGATCAACTCCTCAGACGCTCGTGGCCGCGAGCATCGCACACAGGAGCTCGAGCACGTCCTGCCCGGGCTGCTCGGCCGGCGCGTGCCCGACGAGCGCCCGCGTACGAGCGAAGGCGTCGGCGATGCGATCACCGCGGTGCACGCGGACCGTGCGCACTCGCGACCACGGTGAGCGGCAGCGACTCGGTGGTGTGCACGTGGGCGTCGAAGCGGGCCTGGTCGACCCACTCCATCCACGGGCGTGTTGAGGAGGTTGAGCAGCTCGAAGCTCGGGTCGTAGACCTCGGCGGGGATGTCGTCGGCGTCGTAGACCGCGCCGGGGAACGAGGTGCCGAAGCTGTCGGCGGCCCAGAGCATCCCGGTGCTCGTGTCGAAGAGGCCGCGGCTCGCGGGGGAGTCGAACATCGGGGGTCGCACGATCGCGAGCTCGCGGTCGCCGACGTCGATGGACTCGCCCACGTTGATCCAGCGCATCCGCTCGAGCGGGAGCTCGACGTCGCCGAACAGGCGCCCGGTCATCGCGTAGTTGGCCAGCAGGGTCGCGTTCGGGCAGAGGTCGAGGATCGGGTCGAGGTTGCCCAGGTGGTCGTGGTCGTCGTGCGAGAGGAAGATCCAGCGGACGTCCTCCGGCTCCACGACCGAGAAGACGTTCTGCAGCCACTGGTCGCGACCGAAGAGCACGCTGGTGTCGATCACGATCGGCTCCCGGCCCCGGATGACCGCACTGTGCGCGCCGAGGAAGCCGCCGGCGGGGTCGGCCGCCAGGGTCGGGATCAGCCAGGTGTCGGGGGCGATCGGCTCGGGGGTCGTGGGCAGCAGGTCGGGCTTCATGGCGGTGTCCTCCCGTCTGGCATATTCACTGGAATGAGACTGGATTGAATCATAGGATGTTCTAGAATGCAACCCATGGCGAAGCAGAGCCCCACGAAGCGGCAGTACTCGTCCAGCCTGCGAGCCCGGCATGCGGCCGACACCAAGGCCCAGGTGCTGGCCGCGGCCGCCGAGCTGTTCGCGGAGTCGGGGTGGTCGGGCACCACGGTCTCGGCGATCGCGAAGCGGGCCGGGGTCGCGGTGGAGACCGTCTACTCCGGGTTCGGGTCCAAGAAGCACCTGCTGCGCGCGGTGCTCGACTTCGCCGTCGTCGGCGACGCCGAACCGATTCCGCTGGTCGAGCGGGAGGTGTTCGCGGCGCTCGCCACCGGTGACCGCGACGAGCGGATCAGCGCCGGGATCGAGATGCTCACCGACATCCAGGAGCGCATCGCCAAGCTCTGGCGCACCGCCATGGAGGCCGCCGCCAGTGACGCGGAGATCGACGGGTGGCGGTCGGAGTGGGACGAGGGACGGCGCCTCGACACGCGACGCAGCCTGGAGGTCATCGGGCAACGGGAGCTCGACGACGTCGCGCTCGACCTGTTCTGGGGGATCTTCAGCCACGAGGTGTACGGGATGCTCGTGCTCGATCGCGGCCTCAGCCGTGCGCAGTACGCAGAGCGCATGCGCACGGCCGTGACCGCGTTGCTGCCCGACGACTGACCGCCGGACGACTGACCGGAGGTCAGACTCCGAGACGACGAGCGAGCGCTTCGTAGCGCCCGGGCTCCAGCACCGACTGCACCAGGCCCATCGCACCGGCGAACACCTCGGGCGGCGCGCCCGCCTGCATGCCGCCGAACAGCTCGGCCTGGTCCTCGATGTTCATCGCCGGCACCATGATCGACAGCGACTGGCCCATCATCTCGGGGGTGATGCTCGCCACGATGGCGTTGTCGAGCGCGCGCAGCTCGTCGGGGGAGACGTGCTCCGCCAACATCACCATCACCTCGAACTCCTCGAATTCCTGGTGCTCCAGGTAGGCCGCGGTGAACGACGCCAGCCCGAGGTAGAGGCGGTGGGTGAGCAGCCGGCGCTGCTCGTCGCACGACTCGGCGGCCCGGTCGGCGAGCAGCTCCAGCTGCGCCATCTGGCCCTCGAGGCGGGCGTGGGTCTCGGCGATCTCCTCCGCGTACACGGGGGTGAACTCCTCGATGACCGGCTGCAGGAAGGTGTCCTCGTGGTCGGCGTGGGCGACCAGCAGGTTGACCAGGTTCGCCCAGCGGCCGGCGACGCCGCCGACGGCCTGCGGGTCGCCGGGGTCGACGCGACCGGCGTCGAGGGTCACGCCGAAGAGCTCGTGGCGGATGCCCTTGTGGATGTCGCGGTAGATGTCCACGACGACGGCGTCGAGGGCGGCGGTCTCGGCGAAGAGCGGCGTGGTCGGTGCGATTGCGGTCATGTCCCCTCCCAGGGCTTCCCGGTGCGCCCTCGGCGTCACCGTTGCGGTTCGTGTCACCATCTTCGGGTGATGACCGAACCCCCGCTCCCAAAAGGCGCGTGAGCGAACGCTAAGAATTCGCTACTTCCGAATTTCCTGCCGAGAGAGGCGTGCGTGATCGGTCCCGAGCTCGCGGAGTTGCTGGAGTCGCCGTGCTCGCTCATCGTGGGCACGGTCGACGCCTGTGGCCTGCCCGACGCGAGCCGGGCGTGGGGGGTCGAGGTGCTCGGCGACCGGCAACTGCGGGTGCTGCTGTCGACCCAGGCGCCGGTGACCCGGAGCAACGTCGAACGCGGCGGTGCCCTCGCCCTGACCGCGACCCACTTCTCGACCTTCGAGTCGATGCAGCTGAAGGGCCACGCCACCCAGGTCGAGGAGGCCACGCCGGCCGATCGCATCCGCTTCGAGCGCTACTGCTCGGGCGCGACGCGCGCGATCGCCGAGTCGGACGGCACTCCCGAGGAGCTCGTCGAACGGTTCATGACCGCCGACGTGTACGCGTGCCTCGTCACCGTCGAGTCGGTGTTCGACCAGACGCCCGGTCGGTCCGCGGGCACGCAGTTGGCGCCGGAGCCGACGTGACGTCCGCCGACGCGTCCCGCATCGTGCTCTCGGACATCGCCGCGTGCTTCGAGGGCCTGATCCCCGCCGAGATCGCGACCGCGTCGGCCGACGGAGTTCCCAACGTCACGCACCTGTCACGCGTGCACATGGTCGACGACGAGCGCGTCGCGCTCTCCAACCAGTTCTTCTCGAAGACGACGCGCAACCTGGCCGAGAACCCGAACGCGTGCGTGGTCGTGGTCGATCCCACCACGTACGAGGCATACCGGATGATGCTCGTGTACGAGCGAACCGAACGGCGCGGCCCGGTGTTCGAGCGTCTGCGGCGCGACGTCGACGCCATCGCCGCGCTCACCGGCATGGCGGACATCTTCAAGCTGCGGAGCGCCGACATCTACCGCGTCGTGGAGCTGGAGCACGTCCCGGCGGCCATCCACGTGACCGACGCGTGACCGGCGAATGACCGGCGAGCTGAAGCCGGGCGGCGAGGGCGTCCGGCGGCCTGGCGCGGCTGAGCGAGCGGTTGGCCCGGAGTCCCGACCTCGACACGCTGGTCGGCGCCACGCTGGCGAGCCTGGCCGAGCTGTTCGACTACGAGCACTCGCTGCTGCTGCTCCTCGACGAGCGGGGCGAGCAGCTCTTCACCATCGCCAGCCACGGGTACCCGAAGGAAGGCGTGGGTTCCGAGGTGCGCGTGGGCGACGGCATCATCGGCATGGCCGCGGAGCGCGCCGAGTCGATGCGGGTGGGCAACCTCGGCCGCATGCTCGCGTACGCACGCACCGTGCGGCGTACCTACGAGGAGGGCGGCGGCGAGGCGCCGGGACACGAGATCCCGCTGCCCGGTCTCGTCGACGCGCAGAGCCAGGTCGCCGCGCCCGCCATGGTGCTCGGCCAGCTCGTCGGCGTCGTCGTGATCGAGAGCTCGAAGCCGGGACGGTACGGCCCCGACGACGAGGCGCTGCTCACCGTGGTGGCCACCATGGTCGCGAGCGCCATCGAGATCGACTGGGCGCACGAGCGAGCCGCCGCCGACGCGGCGCCCTCCGAGCCGCACGGCGGACGTACGCGTCCGGCGGCGGTCGCGGCACCGACGCGGGTGCGGTTCTTCGCCGTCGACGGCAGCACGTTCCTCGACGGCGACTACCTCATCAAGGGCGTCGCCGGACGCGTGTTGTGGGTCCTGCTCGACGCACCATGCGCGCGAGGGGCGCATCGACTTCACCAACAAGGAGGTGCGCCTCGACCCGTCGCTGGAGCTCCCCGAGTTCCGCGACAACCTCGAGAGTCGCCTGATCCTCCTCAAGCGTCGCCTCGACGAGCGCGACGCACCGATTCGGATCGAGAAGACCGGGCGGGGCCGATTCCGGCTCCTCGTCGACGGTGCGCTGCACCTCGAGGAAGTGGAGATCGACCGGTGAGCGACGGATTCAGACACGACGACGCGACCGACCGCGAGCTGCAGCTCGCCGACGGCCGTCGCCTGCAGTGGTCGGAGTTCGGCGCGCCCGACGGCACACCGGTGTTGAGTTGCCACGGCGGTCTGCTGTGCCGTTTCGACGTCGAGCCGTGCGCGGCGGACTTCGCCGAGGCCGGGCTGCGCGTGCTGTCGCCCGACCGCCCGGGCGTGGGCCGGTCGGACCGCGCGCCCGGCCACTCGACCGGTGATTGGGTCGATGACGCGCGCCAGCTGCTCGACGCCCTCGACATCGACCGCCTGCCGGTCGTGGGCTGGTCGCTCGGAGGCCAGTACGCGGCCGCGGTCGCGGCGCGTCTGGGTGACCGGGTCACGCAGCTCGCGCTGATCGCGGGGTGCCCGCCCCTCGACGATCACGACCGGTTCGGCGAGCTCAATGCGATGGACCGTCGGCTGGCGCGCCTGTCGCAGCGGTCCGCGGTCGCGGCCCGCATGACGTTCGGGCTCCTGGCCCGGATGGGACGTCGCTCGCCGTTGCGCCTCGCGCGCTTCGAGGCCAAGCACTCATCCGCGAGCGACGCGAAGGTCATCGACGAGCACGGCGAGTGGCTCGGACTCGCCATGGGCGAAGGTGCGCGCGACGGGGCGGGGATGGTCGACGAGTACCGCGCGTTCGTCGGGCCTTGGGGGTTCACCCTCGCCGAGATCACCGTGCCCACGGCAGTCCACCAGGGCACCGCAGACACGTTGGTCCCGCCGAAGTGGGCCGACGAGCTCGTCGCCGGCATCGCCGGCGCGACGCTCACGACCTACGCGGGCGAGGGCCACATGATCGGCATCTCCCGCCGCGCCGCGGTCGTCCGGGACCTCGTCTGATCGATCGCCGGGAGCGGCAGCTCAGGACTGATGGGGATTCGCGACCTCGGTCTCGAGCGCCCCTTGCGCGGCTCCGGATCCGGCGCGGCCACCGCCACGACCGCGCAGGACGAACGCAATGCCCACCGCCGCCACGGCACCGGCCAACGGACCCGCCACGTACACCCAGTACGACGGGAAGTTCGCCGCGACCGCGTCGGGACCGAACGTGCGCGCCGGGTTCATCGAGGCACCGGAGATCGGGCTGCCCCACAGGCCGGCCAGGGCGATGTACGCGCCGACGCCCAGGGCGCCGATGACGCCCAGGTTCTGGGCGCCGGAGGCCGTGCCGAGGATCACGCTCACCAGGCCGAACGTGAGGATCAGCTCCATCCAGAATGCGTCGCCTGAGGAGAAGCCGGCCGCGGGCGCGTTCGCGCCGTACGACGATGACACGTGCACGACGGCCTGCAGGAACCAGGCCGCCAGGACCGCGCCCGCGAGCTGCACGACGACGTAGCCGGGCACCCGCCACCACGGGAAGTCGCGACGCAGCGCGAACGCGACGCTGACCGCGGGGTTGAGGTGCGCGCCGGACACCTTGCCCATGAACAGGATGATCGCCATCACCATGAGCCCGGGCGCGACGACGGCAGCAGTGCGGCTGATGGTGTTCGGGAACGCCTGACCCATCATGCCGCCACCGGCGGCGACGAGCACGAGGAAGAACGTGCCGAGCAGCTCCGAGAACAGCCGGCGCCACTCTTGTCGTGGATCCTCGAAGTTCTCGAAGACCGCCTCGAGGGATTCGAACGTGTCTCCCAGATGCGAGAGCGCGAGCGACACCGGTGGCGCAAGCTCGTGCGTCCCGGCGTCGGCGGGTTCGGTGTTCATCTCGTCACTCCTCCAGCCCGGTCTCGGATCTCTCGCGGTGATCGTCCGCGAGAGATGCGCCCGTCGAATCCTCCCAAAAAGGGTGATCGTGGCGCCAGCGGCTCAGCGGTGCAGCGGGTCCCGTGAACGCGAGAGATCGCCCGCGCCCTCATCTGACGTCGTCCGAGGCAGACGGGCGGTAGCGGTGCCGCGGGGTCACCGTCGGTCGCGACGATCCTCTCGCCGATCCTGGCGACGGTTGACGCCATGACTGAGGACGGCGGCGGTACCGATGACCGCGCGGTCCGCGCCACGGGAGCTCCGATGACCCGCGGCGGCGACGCGTGCGGGACGCAAGGCCGTGGATCCGAAACCCGCGTGCAGGTGCCTGCACGACCGCGTCGATCTCGGAAGCTCGGTTTCGCTCCGCCACGTCGAGCCTCACAGGTCCTTGCGGTACCAGCGGGTCGTGGTGCCTGCGGGGCAGTCCTCGATGAGTCCGACGGTGCGGTAGCCCAGTCGGTCGTAGTAGTCGCCGGTCAGGACGTCGTACGTCAGACCCATGACCAGCCGGCAGCCCCGCCGCCGGGCTTCGTGCTCGACCTCGGACATGAGCGTCCGGGCGCAGGCCGTGACGACGAAGGGACGGCTCGACCCACACGACGTGCACCTGGCAGCCCCCGCCCCAGATCGCGCCCGACGCGCCGGCGACGACTCGGCCGCCGTCGCGCACGACCACCGCGAACTCTTCTTCGTCGCCGACTCCCGCCGCCGACACCGCGGCCTCGGCCATCCGCTCCTCGAGGAACGCGAGATCGCGCGGATCCGGCGCCTCCTCGACGACCAACTGGTACGACCGGTCCATCGGCTTGCTCCCGACTGCGAGCGCTACGCGTGGAGCATCTGCTCCAGGAGGCTGGCGTCGTCGAAGTACGCGCGGAGCGCCGAGATCTTCTCGCCCTCGAAGTCGGCCACCGCCGCGGCACCGAGCAGGAGCTGCTGCCCGTTGGGATCGATCACCGCCGCCTCGCCGATCACGAACGGACCCGAAAAGGTCGCGGCGACGCGGAACTCGGCCAGTCCGCGGCTCCCGAAGATGTCGAGGGAGTCGAAGTGGACTTCCACGTCCGAGAAGGCGGCCTCGCGGAACGCGAGGTTCTCGGCGAGGTCGGCGACGACCGACCGCCAGCATGTTCGGTGACCAGACGGTCGCGTTCTCGGCGAACAGATCGCCGAGCGCGGCGATGGTGTCGTCGTCCGGCGCGATGCACGTCTCGATGGCGCGGCGCAGGACGGTGCCGCGGGGTTGCTCAGCCATGGCTGCTGCTCCTCGTTCGTGGTCGTCGACGCGCTAGGCGCCGAGAACCTTCTGCTTGGCGGCGGCGAACTCGTCGTCGGAGAGCGCACCCGACTGGTGCAGCGACGCCAGGCGCTCGAGCTCGCTCGTGGCGTCGTCGGCGGCCGGCGCCGGGGGCGGCGGCGCGGCCGGCGGCGGGGCCGCGTACGCCTGCTCGCCCTGCGCCTCTTCTTGCTCGCCCTGGTTCCTGCCTCGCGCGTACGCGAGTCCACCGGCGACCATCATCGTCCGGCGGCGGGTCCGTCGACGCACCATTCCCATGGGTGGCTCCTGTCTTCGCGGTGCCGGGCACCTTCGTGGTCCTCGCCGGAACGTACGGATGGCTCGGTGGTGCGGCATCATCCACATGGGACGATCCGTGATCAGCGGCTGACCACTTCACACGTGAGTCCGTCGGGCGGCCGGGGACGCGGCGGCGGTACCGGACGCGCAGGGCGCATCCATCGCCCACCTCGACCGGGTCGGGCAGCACCCACACCGATGTCGCCCAGCTGGATGCAGGCCAGGTCCACGGATCCATCGTGTGGACGAGCCCTCGAAGAGCCCGGCGCGGAACGTGAGGGCCACCGCGTTCACGATCCCGGGCGGCTCGACGACGAGGTCGGAGGACGCGTGCACCGTCGGCTCCGTGAACGTCGCGAGGTCGATCGTGGCGAGCTCGACCGGCGGTCCGACCTGTGGCCACGTGGCGACCACCTCTCCCTCGGTGATCGTGTGCGTCGGGCCGGGGATCGCGGCGTCGAGGAGCGGCGTGAAGTCGATGCCGTACAGCTCCCGCCACCGCTCGACCGCGGCCGCGTCCGAACGCGCGCTGTCTGACTCTCGGCTTCGGGAAGCAGCACCGGGCGGGCCAGCAGCGTCAGCGCGTGCGGGATCAGGCGAGCGCCCGGTGCCAGCAGGCGCGAGCGGGCGTCGAGCGTGGTCTCGAGGATCTCCTCCTCGAGCGGCTCGTTGCCGATGACC
Organism: uncultured Actinomycetes bacterium; assembly: GCA_963835985.1. Classification (GTDB taxonomy): domain Bacteria; phylum Actinomycetota; class Acidimicrobiia; order IMCC26256; family DASPTH01; genus DASUAS01. Next base: position 417,181 of record CAWIHV010000007.1, read on the forward strand.
TCGGCGACCAGCAGGGTGGCCGGTTCCGGCAGCGTCGTGTGCCGCGACCACCCGGGGAGCAGCGTCACGCGGTCCGCGACGCCGTTCGCCGCGAACACGCGCTCGGCGACCTCCGCGATGTCGCTGGCCTCGACCGCGTAGACGTGCCGCGCGCCGGCGCGGGCCGCGGCGACGGCCAGCACGCCGCTGCCGGTGCCGATGTCGAGCACGACGTCGTCGGGACGCACGGCCGCGGCGATGGCCGCGAGGTAGTCGCCGGTCCGGCGCTCGTCGTGGAGCATGCGCGCGTGCTCCACGGGGTCGGCCCAGCCGCTCGTGCGGCGCGCGTCCGGCGTCGGGCGTGACCAGCGCGCCTTCCTCGATGAGCATGTTCACGACGCTCAACGTCGGCGCGAGGTCGGTCGAGTGACCTGCTCGCGCTCGAGCGAATCGATCGCGTCGCCCAGCCGGATCGGCTGCGAGAAGCGCGACAGGATGCCGAAGCCCCTCGGCCCGATGTCGATGATCGTCCCGACGTTCGAGTCGACGACGACATGCCCGTCGCGTCGAGCCGCGTGCGGAGCCCGGGCGCGAGCTGCAGCAGCGTGTCGGGGGAGAGGTCCATGTCGCACGGATCCTGCTGCCGGATGTCGACCCGGCGAATCACCCCAACGGGGTGAAGCCGGAGCGACCCCCGAGCGCGATGGTCGTCGGACGTGCCGCTTCGACGCGGCCCTGCAGGAAGAGGAACCGACGATGAGCGAAGTCGATCGCAGTCACCTCCCGATCCGGCGTCCGACCTTCTCGGGCGAGGTCAACAAGACGCTCGACGGATCGCAGCCCGACTGGAACCTCATCGGGCACCCCACGCCGCCCGACGGCGCGCCGAACGTGCTGGTGGTGCTCATCGACGACGCCGGCTTCGGGAACCCGAGCACGTTCGGCGGTCCGATCCAGACCCCGAACTACACCCGCATCGCCGATGGCGGCGTGAGGTACAACCGGTTCCACGTGACCGCGCTGTGCTCGCCGACGCGTGCGCGCTGCTGACCGGGCGCAACAGCCACCGCGTGGGCTTCGGCTCGGTCGGCGAGTTCTCGGGCGGGTTCCCCGGCTACTCGGGCACGCTTCCCCGCGACTGCGCGCCGCTGCCGCGGATCCTCCGCGACAACGGCTACAGCACCGCCGGCTTCGGGAAGTGGCACCTGACGCCCGACGGGCAGCAGGGTCCGGCCGGGCCCGTTCGACCGGTGGCCCAACGGGTGGGGGTTCGACTACTTCTACGGGATCCTCGGCGGCGGCTCGAGCCAGTGGGACCCGTGCCTGGCCGAGAACCAGAAGATCATCGGCACCCCGCCCGAGTTCTACGACGAGGAGCATCCGTACTACTTCCCGGACGCGATGGCCGATCGGACCATCGAGTGGATGCACGGGATCCGCGCGCAGGACGCGACGCAAGCCGTTCTTCGTCTACTTCTCGACCGGCTGCAGCCACGCCCCGCACCACGTCGCGAAGGAGTGGGCCGACAAGTACAAGGGCAAGTTCGACCAGGGATGGGACAAGCTCCGCGAGGAGACGTTCGCCCGCCAGAAGGAGCTCGGGGTGATCCCGGCCGACACCGAGCTCACGCCCCGTGACGCGGCGTTCCCCGCGTGGGACGACCTCCCCGACAACCTGAAGGCGTTCTACGCCCGCCAGATGGAGGTGTACGCCGGGTTCTCGGAGAACGCCGACCACAACGTCGGCCGCGTCATCGACGCCATCGAGGAGCTGGGCGAGCTCGACAACACGCTCATCCTCTGGATCTGGGGCGACAACGGCGCCAGCATGGAGGGCACGATCACCGGCTCGTTCAACGAGCTCACGATGCAGAACGGCATCCCGCTCACCGACGAGATGCAGCTCCAGCTCTCCGAACGGTACGGCGGGCTCGACGAGTGGGGCGCGGCGATCATGGATCCCCACTACTCGGCCGCGTGGGCGTGGGCAGGCAACACGCCGTTCCAGTGGGGCAAGCAGGTCGGTTCGCATCTCGGCGGGACCCGCAACCCGATGGTCGCGCACTGGCCCGCTCGCATCCACGACGCCGGCGGCCTGCGCTCGCAGTTCACCCACGTCATCGACCTCGGCCCCGACCATCCTCGAGCTCGCCGGCATCCCCGAGCCCGACACGGTCGACGGCATCGACCAGGAGCCGATGCACGGAACCTCGTTCGCGGCGTCGCTCACCGACGGCGCCGCGCCCGAACATCGCACCCAGCAGTACTTCGAGACCATCGGCAACCGGGGCATGTACAAGGACGGCTGGTGGCTCGCGATGAAGACGGAGCGCATCCCGTGGGTGCTCACGCCCGATGCCCTCAAGCCGTACGCGCCCGGGGTCTGGGATCCGGATGCGGGCCCGGCCGAGCTGTACTACCTGCCCGACGACTTCTCGCAGGCGAAGGACCTCGCCGCCGACCACCCCGAGAAGGTCCAGGAGCTCAAGGACCTGTTCTGGGAGGAGGCGGAGCGGTACAAGGTGTTGCCGTTGCTCGCGACGCTCTCGACGTTCTTCGGCCTGGTGCCCCCGATCCCGGAGGAGACGACGTTCGAGTTCCGGGGCGACGTCCAGAACGTGCTGTCGGGGATGATCCCGCGGATCTACAACCGCTCGTACTCGATCAGCGCCGACCTGGTGGTCCCCGAAGGCGGTGCCGAAGGCGTGATCGTCGCGGAAGCCGACCACCTCGGCGGCTTCACGCTCTACGTCAAGGACGGCAAGCTCACCCACACCTACTCGATGATGGGCGTGTTCGTCTTCAAGCAGGTCGCGGAGGAGAACCTCCCGTCCGGTGAGGTGACCGTGCGCATGGAGTTCGAGGCCGACGGGGCCACGCCGGCGACCGGCGGCGCGGTGACCCTGTACATCGACGACCGACCGGTCGGCAAGGGGCGGATGGACCACACGGTGCCCGATCCGCTTCTCGGGCTACGCGGGGATGGACATCGGCCGCGACAACGGCGGGGTCGTCGACCTCGCCTACGAGGACGAGAAGCCGTTCGCGTTCACCGGCACGGTGAAGAAGGTGGTGTTCGACATCAAGCCGCACCTCTCCGCGCAGGACGAGCTCAACGTGCACACCGCCGAGCAGCACGGCCAGCGCCGCGCACGCCCTGTCGGCATGACCAGCGACGCGAGGAGAACTCGATGACGATCGACGACGAGACGACCGACGTCCTGATCGGCGGCTACCTGTCGACCGAGGCCGCGCACGAGGACTACGAGGCGGTCCTCGGCTGCGGCGCGCACCTCTGGGGCGCGGTCGTCGTGAGCAAGGACCTCGAGGGCAACGTCTCGCTGGAGCAGACCGACCACACGGTCGAGGAGGGCGCGGCCGGCCTCGGCGGCGTCGGGCTCGTCGTCGGTCTGTTCGCGCCCCGCTGCTCGCCGCGACCGCGATCGGGGCGGCGCATGGGTGCCGTCGGCGGCAAGGCGTTGCACAAGAAGATCGGCAGCGGGATCGAGAAGATGGCCGAGGAGACGATCCCCATCGGTGGCGCGGGCCTGATCGTGGCGTATCCGCACGTCGGCGGCCGAGAAGGTCGAACCGGCCGTGACGCGCGCGGTGCAGAAGGTCGTCGGCGAAGCCGAGGGCAACCACGTGAAGGCGCTGAAGGGCGCGCTCGCCGACGCCCAGCAGAAGATGGCCGAGCAGGAGGACAGAGCTAGGTCACGGAGCGTTCACGAGACTCCAGGCGGCGCCCTTCGTGGAGTGTGTCGACTCAAAGGTCGGCGGCCACGCGGAAGCCGGTGTGCCCGGCCGAGCTGGCTGGTTCGCTTCCGAAGCGCGCCGACACGCGGTAGCGGCGGCAGTACGAGAGGTGGCACAGGTACGAGCCGCCGCGTTGCACGCGCCGTTCGCCCGCCGCCGGACCGCTGCGGGTTCTGCACCTCGGACTGCGCGCGTAGTAGCCGAGGTCGAGCCAATCGGCGCACCACTCCCACACGTTGCCGGTGACGTTGTGGAGACCGAAGCCGTTGGGCGGGAACGCGTCGACCGGCGCGGTGGCGAGGTAGCCGTCGGCGCCCGTGTTGCCGTCGGGGAAGTGCCCTGGAACACGTTCATCCGGTGCTCGCCGCCGGGCTCGAGGTCGTCGCCCCACGGGAAGGCGGTCCCGACCCGCCCGCCGCGGGCGGCGCACTCCCATTCGGCCTCGGTCGGGAGCCGGGTGCCGGTCCACCGGCAGTAGGCGACGCGCGTCGTTCCACGAGACGTGCACGACCGGATGGTCGCGCGCGGTCGTCGACGTCCGACTCGGGCCCTTCGGGATGTCGCCAGTCGGCGCCGTCCACCTGGCGCCACCACTCGGCGCCGACCACGCCGCGGGTGTCCGGGAAGTCGTCGGGGAGCAGGCCCGCGAACACGAAGGACCAGCCGTAGCGCTCGGCGTCGGTGCGCCATCCGGTCGCGTCCGACGAACGCGGCGAACGGCTCGTTGGTCACGGTGTATCGGTCGATGCGGAAGGCATCGAGCGTCGACGTCGTGGACCGGATCTTCGCCGTCGCCCGGGTAGGCCCAGACCGAGTCGTCGCCCATGCGGAACGAACCGGCGGCGATGGCGACGAACGTGTCGGGGTGCGCCCCGCGCCGGCGGGCACCGACGTCGAGCTCGGGGCCGAGTGCGTCGTCGTGACGCGTCGTCCGGGATGCAACACGCGTCGCTCACGCAGCGAGCGTACCGGTCTGACGTCCGTAAGATCCCCGGTCATGCCGGAACCCGTCCACGTCCACGCGCCCCACGAGCTCGGCGAGCCGGTGAAGCGACGTCGACGCGGGAGCGGTGGCTCGAGATCGCGGCGGCGCTCATGCTGTCGCTGGCGACGCTCGGCATCGCGTGGAGCGGGTACCAGGCCGCGAAGTGGAGCGGGCTCCAGGCTCGTCGCTACACGCAGGCCAGCGCGGCGCGGTGCCTGGCCAATCGCGCGGCGACGCTGGCCGATCAGGACCGCACCCAGGACCTCCTCAACTTCAACCGCTGGCTCGAAGCTCACCACGCGGCAACACCAAGCTCGCCGACCTCTACGAGCGGCGGTTCCGCGACGAGTTCCGGCCCGCGTTCGAGACGTGGCTGGCCTCGGATCCGCTCGATGACGAGGGCGCGATCCCGAGCCCGTTGATGGAGAAGACGTACGTGCTCGCGGACGCGGTGAAGGCCGAACAAGCTCGAGAGGCTCGGCGACGTGCGGTTCGAACAGGGGAAGGCGGCGACCGAGCACGCCGACGACTACGTGTTCGTCACCGTGTTCTTCGCGATGGTCCTGTTCTTCGCTGGCATCTCGCTGCGCTTCGCGTGGCTGCCGATGCGTCTCCTCATCCTGGGCATCGGTGCCGTGCTGCTGGTCTACGGCGGCATCCGCCTCGCCAGGCTGCCGACTCATTGACCTACCGTTCGGTGTGATTCGTGTGCGTGCAAACCAACCAGGTGACGACGTCGGTCACGCGAGCAGCGAGACGATGCCGTCGAGCGTCACGAGCACGCCGAGGATCGTCACCGGGTAGAAGGTCAGCGGGCGTTTGTGCGCCGCGAGCCAGTGCTGAACGTCGGTCATCCAGCCTCGGCGCGGTCACCGAACACGATCGCGAGCACGACCGGCACCGTCACGAGCGCGGTCGCGATGACGACGTAGGCAACCGTCGAGCGCCGAACCCCTCGGTCGCGCCGAGGTCGGCGGCCGAGATGGTCGCGGCGGCGAGCACGGTGAGCCTGAGGCGCTTCGGTCCGAGCGCGAGCGCGGCGCCGGCGACGAACACCGCGGGGAGGTTCAGGTGGGCGAGCCGCTCGAGCACCGCCTTCGAGCGCGAGTTCGGGTTCGGCGGTCGCGCCGTCGGGCTGTGGCCATGCGTACGCGCCGGCGACGAGGAGCGCGATGCCGAGCGCCAGCTCGAAGATGGCGCGAGCCGTCTCGTGCGGGTGCTGACCGACGGGGAGGGCGGCCGCGCCGAGCGCGTACGCGAGCGCGCACACGACGAGCCTGCCCGAGCACCACGCCGACTGCGAACGCGAGGGCGCTCCAGCGTCCGCCTCGGCTGCCGAGCACCACCAGCGTCGCGCCGAGCGCGACCGGACTGGCGCCGGCGACGAACGCGTACAGGAGGACCTGGAGCGGGACCGAGTTCACGGCGGGCGTCGCGCGCCGAGAGGCCTACGCGTAGCCCTTGGCGCGCAGCCAGCGCAGCGTGAAGAAGCCGAAGATCGGCGGGATCAGGAACGTGATGCCGCGGAACAGGAGCACCGACGCCAGCGCCGGCGCGGGCGGGATCCCGAACGAGGTGAGGCCGGCGGTGAGCGCGGCTTCGGTGACGCCGATGCCACCGGGGACCGGGGCGACGTTGCCGACCATGCCCGCGCCGACCTGCACGACGATGAGCTGGGCGAAGTCGAGGTGCTGGTTGAACGCGAGCATGCAGACGCCGAGGATCAGCGGGTAGATCAGGTTGCCGGCGGTGTCGCCGCCGACGAGCTGCAGCGCCTTCTTCGGGATTGCGCACCACCGCCCAGATGTCGCTCGCCGCGCGCTTCACCGCGGGGACGACCTTGTTCTTGATCTTGGGGATGAACAGCACGACGCCGATGAGCGCGGCGACGATCGCGATGATCAGCAGGGTGTTGCTGCTCGACGAGTCGCTGCTGCTGCTGGTGTCGACCGCGGTGGCGGTGATCGCCGCCGCGGTCAGGAAGAGGATCATCTGGATCGCGCCGCCGACGCCGGTGCTGAGCACCATCGCGCTGCCGGCCGACGCCACCGGGACGTCCTGCTTGTGCAGGTAGTCGATCTGCAACGCCGTGCCGCCGATGCCGTTGGGCGTGATCAGGTTGAGGAACGAGCACGCCAGCTGCGTGAGCACCGTGGGCACGAACGGCAGGTCCTTGTTCACGCAGCCCATGAGCGCGGTGGCCCACGAGCTCGGCACCAGTGGGTACATGGCGAGGGCGAGGAGTGCCCACGCCCAGGTGGCGTTCTCGAACTCGCCCTTCACCGACGCCCAGTCGATGCCCTCCATGCTGTGGAAGGCGATGCCGACCGCGAAGAGGACACCGATCAGCATCCCGATGTTGAGCAGGCTCAGGCGCTTGATCTTGAGCGGCGGGACGTCCTCGGCGCCGGTCGCGGTGGCGAGGTCGGTGCGCAGCGCCTTCAGGGTCTTGCCCTGGTGCTTGACGCCCTTGGTGAGCCCCGCCGGGAGCGCCGCCGGTTGCACCACCGGGATGACCGCGCCCACCCGTTCCTTGCCCAGCACCGCCGATCGCGGCGGCGATGGCGCGCTCGTTGCCGACGAGCTGCGCGGTCAGCACGAGGAGCGCGGCGTCGTCGCGGTCGCGCCAGTACTGCTCACCGCTGGCGTCGGCGGCGCTGAAGTCGTCGAACGCCACCTCACCGTCGTCGGCGACGAGCACACGCAGCCCGTCGAGGTTCCCGTGGGCGATGCCAGCCGCGTGCAGCCGGTCGAGCTGCTGCCACGCGCGCCGCGAGCACTGCGTCGGTGACCCGCTCAGGGTCGAGCGCGCCCAGCGGAGCTGCCTGCGGGTGGACGTGGTGACGAGGACGGCGGCGTCGGCGCCGCCGACGCCGGTGCGGACGAGGCGCGCCGCGTGCACGTCGGCGCGTTCGGCGAGCATCAGCGTGAAGCCGATGTGCTCGACCTGTTGGATGCGGCTGCCGAACACGGGGACGCCGGGGTCGTGGTACATCGCGCGGTGCCAGACCTTGGCGGCGATGCGTGCGTCGCGTTGGTCGCGACCGAACGCGTCGACCCGGTAGTGCTCGCCGGTCGCGAGCTCGACGTCCATCACGGACGCGCGGGAGATGTGCTGCGGTGGCCGGTGCAATGGACGCGACGTCGTACCCGAGGTCGACGAGCGCGCTCCGCACCTCCGCGATCGACGGCTGTCCGCCCGGTGAACCGAAGACCACCCGCACCAGTGCCGCAACCGCGAATCCGATGAGGAGGCCGCCGAGCACGTCGGCCGGGAACCCGGCACCGAGGTACATCGCCGACGCGCAGACCAGCAGGATGACGACCGCGAAGATCCGCCGCAGAGGGCGGACGAGGTACGGAGACAGTCCGAACGCGAGCGCGGTGATGATGGCGACGTTGACGACCGGGTAGACGGGCCCGTCGCCGATGCGGACGTTGACGCCGAGGCCCTGGATGTCGTGGGTGCCGAGCAGCTCGTTGAGCAGCCTCGGCGATGCCCCACGCCGTCGCGGCCGCGATCGCTCCGTGCCACGCCGGTCGGACCTGCCGGGTGGCGAGCAGCACGATGGTGACGGCGAGGGCGGCCCAGATCGACCCGAGCGCATAGATGGCCTTGGCCAGTCCGACCATGTTCCCGGCCAGGCTGTTGAGCGTGTTGAAGAGGTTGACGTTGACGCTCGACTGCGTCTGCGCCCACATTCCGGTGAGCACCGCCATGATCCCGGCGACGACCAGGAGCGCGATGTCGGCGGGTCGTCGCTGCGCCGTCTCGTCGGTGTCGCGGATCCAGGCCACTGCGGGCGAACCCTAACGGAGTTCCTGTGCGTGTGAGATCACCCCGATGGGGTGATTGCTCCCTTGTCCGTGTCCTCGGCGTGGTACTCGGCGAGCAGCTCGATCTCGGCGTCGTGCTTCGGGAACATGAAGAACACCAAGCGCCGCGCCGAGCAGGATCGCGATGATCCCGGCGGTGTAGGCCCAGTTGGCGCCGTCGACGAACGAGGTCTTCGGCCGCACTGGTGATCTGCTTCGCGTACTGCGGGTACTGCTGCGCGGTGTTGGCCGCGCTCGAGAACGACTTCGTGAGCTGGGCCTCGACGCTCGCTGTTGACCTGGCTGGCGTTCGGCGACGCCGCGATCTGCTTGGTGAACGCGGTCGCGTACCCGGCCGCGAGGAGCGCGCCGAGGATCGACTGCATGATCGCTCCGCCGAGGTCGCGCTGGAGGTCGGCGGTCGCCGACGCCATGCCGGCGCGCCGGACCGGCACCGAGCCGGTCAGCGAGTGCGACGCCGGCGTGCCGGCGAGGCCGACGCCGAGGCCGATGAACGCGTAGCCCGAGGCCGACCTGCCAGTACGCGCTGCCGTCCTCCCAGAGCAGCGAGCATGGTGAGGAACCCGAGCAGGCAGAAGACGTAGCCGAGCAGCAGCGTGAAGCGCGCGCCGTGCGACTCGATGAGCTTGGCCGAGCGCGGTGCCGCGAGCACCATGAACACGACGGCGGGCAGGATCGCGGCGCCGGCTTCGAGCGGTGAGTAGCCGAGCACGTTCTGCAGGAACTGCTGGCCGATGAACATCGCGCCCATGAGCGAGCCGAACACGATGATGCCGGCGAGCGCGGCGACCCAGAAGATCCGCCGCGCCGCGACGTCGAGGTCGTAGAGCGGGAAGCGCGCCCGCCGCTGGCGGATCACGAAGCCGATCAGCGCGGCAGCTGCGATCACGGCGAGTCCGAGCGCCGCAGTGTCGAGGTCGGGCACCGGGGCGAAGTTGATGGCGAGCACCAGCCCGCCGACCATCACGACCGAGAGGATGCCGCCGAGGTTGTCGACCGGGTCGGTCGCCTCGTTCACGTGGGCGGGGACGAACCGGATGGCCATCACCAGCGCGACGGCCGCGAGCGGCAGCGTCACGAGGAACACCGAACCCCACCAGAAGTGCCCGAGCAGCCAGCCCGCGATGAGCGGCCCGAGCGCGGAGATGCCACCGCCGATCGCCGACCAGAGCGCGATGGCGCGTGTGCGGGGCTGGCCCGACCAGAGCGCGGTGATGAGCGCCAGCGTCGTGGGGTACGCCATGCCGGCCGAGAGGCCGCCGAAGATCCGCGCGAGCGCCAGCACGCCGTCGGTCGGTGCCCACGCCGCGAGGATGCAGGCGGGGATCGACAGGCTGACGCCGAGGATCGAGCATCAGCTTGCGGCCGTAGCGGTCGCCGAGCGCGCCGAGGTAGAGGACCGACGCGGCGAGGCCGAGCGAGTAGCCGACCGCGATCATGTCGAGCGTCGTCTGCGACGAGTCGAACGCCTTGCCGATGTCGGGCAGCGCGACGTTGGCGACCGCGAGGTTCAGGTTGGCGACCGCGGCGACGAGGATCAGCGCGACGAGGACGATCGGCGCGTGCTCCGGTGCAGCGTCGGGCTCAGCCGGCGCGCCAGTCATGCCGCTCACCACGACGCGCACGCTATCGGATCTCCCGGTGCCGAGGGTGCGGACTGGTCCGACCGCATCGTTCGATCCGATCAGGGTGATGCGGCGACGGGCACCGGAGACGATATTCGGGAGCAACGGAACGCCGAGTCGTATGTCGTGTCACCCTTGGAGGCGATCAGGATGAGTACCGAGCAGATCGACGAACTGGGGCCGGTCGACTACCTCGTGGTCGAGTTCCCGCCCGGTGAGAGTCGATTCACCGGCGAGATGGCGAAGGATCTCGCGGCGCTCGTCGATGCAGGAACGATCCGCGTGCTCGACCTCTTGATCCTCCAGAAGAATGCAGACGGTTCGATCGACGGCGTGGTGGGGAAGGCCATGCCGGCCGAGAGGCCGCCGACGACCCGCGCCAACGCCAACACGCCGTCGGTCGGTGCCCACGCCGCGACGATGCACGCGGGGATCGACAGGCTCACCCCGAGGATGAGCATCAGCTTGCGGCCGTAGCGGTCGCCCAGCGCGCCGAGGTAGAGGACCGACGCCGCGAGCCCCAGCGAGTACCCGATCAGCGATCATGTCGAGCGGTCGTCTGCGACGAATCGAACGCCTTGCCGATGTCGGGAAGGGCGACGTTCGCCACCGCGAGGTTCAGGTTTGCCACCGCGGCGACGAGGATCAGCGCGACGAGGACGATCGATGCGTGTCCGGCGCGCCGTCCGGCTCGCCCTGGGCGGATCGCGTCCGCGGCCGTCACGCGGCGAACGTTACCGGGAAGACCTGGACACCCAATGTCTCTCGTATGGTGGTGCGTCCGGCGATCAATCGTTCATGGCTTTCAGCACGGTTTCGTCCGGTTCAGGCCCTCTGGCCCTCCCGCCGGTCCAGGGAAGTTGGTTCAATGACCGACGTGGAGACGATGGCCGAGAGGCGGGCAGGCCGCCGCGACCAGCCCGTTGCGGATCGGCGCTCGAGCCGGGTTGGTGCCCGGTACTCGTCTGCTCGACGAGCTCCGGGCGGCATCCGACGTGCCGGTCGTCCTCGTGGTGGGCGGCGCTGGCTTCGGCAAGACGACGCTGGTCGCGCAGTGGCTCCTCGACGACCATCGGTCGGTCGCATGGACGTCGGCGACCCGCCAACACGACGATCCCGCGGTCCTGCTCGCCGAGATCGTCCGGGCGCTCGACGAGTTCGAGCCGCTCGAGCCCCGCACGAAGCAACAGCTCGCGAGCGTCGCGCTCGACTTCAGCAGCGTGCTCGTCCCCCGTCTGGAGCGGACGGTGGCGGAGCGGGCGCGCCCGTTCGTGCTGGTCATCGACGACGTCCAGCGGTTGCGGCGACGAACCGGTGTGGGCGCTGGTCCAGGCGCTCGCCGACTGCGTGCCGTTCGGGTCGCAGCTCGTGCTGATCTCACGCACCGAGCCCGACCTCGCCCTCGGACGCATGCGGGCCGACCGGCGAGTGCACACGGTCGGCAGTCGGCGAGCCTGGCGTTCGACCGCGCCGAGGCCGGCACGCTGTTCGATGCGGCCGGCGTTGACCTCCCCGCGGCATCGGTCGACCGGCTCTGGCGCCGCACCGAGGGATGGCCGGTCGGGCTCTACCTTGCGACGCTCGCGATCGCGGAGCAGGACGACCCGATCGAGGCAGCCGAAGCGTTCGCGGGCGACGACCGTCTGGTCGCCGACTACGTCCGCGAGGAGTTCCTCGCGGTGCTCCCTCGGGGATCGCGCGAGTTCTTGCTGCAGGCGTCGGTGCTCGACGAGCTCTCGGCGCAGGTGTGCGACTCGGTGCTCGAACGCGACGACTCGGCCCGGCTGCTCGCCGACGCGGCCCGTTCGCTCCAGCTGCTGATTCCGCTCGACCGTCGTGGCGCTTCCTACCGGATGCACCAGCTGATGCGCGAGACGTTGCGCATCGAGCTCGTCCGCCGCGAGCCCGACCTCGAACGACTGCTCCACGCGCGTGCGGCGAGTTGGTACGAAGCGGCTGGCGATGTCGACCGAGCGGTCGAGCACTTGCTGCACGCGGGTGATCGGGAGCGCCTGGAGGCGACGATCTGGCGCGCGACACCGGGCTTTGCCGGCGCCGGGATGACCGCAACGGTGGATCGCTGGCTCGAGACGTTCCCGCTCGAGGAGATCGCCACCCGCCCGGCGCTGACCGTCGCCAAGGCGTGGTGTGCCCTCACCGATGGGGACATGCCGTCTTTGCGCCACTGGACGACCGTTGCGTCCGAGATGGGCGCCGATGCGCGACTCCCCGACGGATCTCCGCTCGATGGTGCCGCTGCCCTCCTCCGGGCAGTCGTGGGCGCCGACGGCATCGACCGGATGCGCGAGGACGCGGCGCGGGCCTACGAGCTCGACCGCGCCGGAAGCCCGTACCGCTCGGTGGCGCGATACCTCGAGGGCGCGGCGCTTGCGGATCCAGCATCGCAACGCCGAAGCGCGCGAGCGCCTGCAGGACGGGGAGATGCTGGGTGGAATGGGCGTTCCCGCCGCCCAGGCGCACTGTCTGGCGCAGCTCGCGGCGCTCGCGCTCGACGACGGCGACTGGGATCGTGCGACGCGCCTCGTCGCGCAGTTCGACAGCGTCGTCGATCGCTTCGGACTCCGCGAGCGTCCTGCTTTGGGTGGTTCCTTCGCGATCTCGGCGCTCGTGCACGCGCACTCCGGGGACTCGATCGAGGCACGCGGCGAAGGCCAAGCACGCGCTCTTCCTGGTCTCCATGCTGGCGACCGTCGCGCCCTGGATCAACGTCGAAGCTCGGATCTTCCTTGCCCGCGCCTTCCTGCTGCTGGGCGATGTCGGCCTCGCGCGAACGCTGACCCGTGAGGGGATCGACATGCTGGCGCTGATCCCCGACGGCGAAGCGCTCCGAGCCCGACTCGCCGAGATCGAGCGGGCGACGGAATCCGAACACGCGCCGCCGGGCCTGTTGGTCACCCCGATGACGCCGGCCGAGATGCGCGTGCTCCGCTACCTCCCCACCCACCTGACCTTCGGCGCGATCGCCGACGAGCTGTTCGTGTCGCGCAACACCGTGAAGACGCAGGCCATCGCGATCTACCGGAAGTTGGGCGTCAGCTCCCGCAACCCGGCGGTGGTCGCGGCGCGCTCGCTGGGCCTGCTCGACGAGTGACGCCGCGCCCTTCCGGTGACGGTCATCCGCATCGGGTGACGACATCGGGCCCGAGACGCGTCAGGATGGGACCATGAGCGAATCCAGCAGCGGTGGCACACCCGTCGTCCACCTCGATCTCGCCCAGCGCGCGCGGATCGGACGAGCCGCCCGCGCCGCGGTGCCCCGTTCCTCGCATGCGGAGTGGTCACCGGGGCCGGACCGGGCCGACCCTGCCGCGCTCCTCGCCGCGCAGGAGACGACCCGCGTCCCCGACCTCGTCCCGATGCGCCACGAGCGCATGCTGGTCTCGCCGTTCACCTTCTATCGGGGCGCGGCGGTGATCATGGCGGCCGATCTGGCCGCGTCGCCCGACACCGGGTTGCGCGTCCAGGCGTGCGGAGACGCCCACCTCTCGAACTTCGGGGGATTCTCGGCACCCGACCGAGCCCTCCTCTTCGACATCAACGACTTCGACGAGACGAGTGGCGGTCCGTTCGAGTGGGACGTCAAGCGCCTGGCTGCGAGCTTCGAGATCGCGGCCCGCTCCCGCTCCTTCTCGGCCAAGGAGACGCGCGGTCTCGTCGCCCGGGTGGCGAAGAGCTACCGGCAGGCGATGGCCACCTTCGCCGGCATGTCGAACCTCGAGGTCTGGTACGCGCGCCTCGACGTCGAGAAGGTGTTCAACGAGTACCGGTCGAGAGCCACCCCTGACGAGATCAAGCGCTTCGAACGCAACCTGGCCAAGGCGCAGGCCAAGGGCAACCTGAAGGCGTTCGCGAAGCTCACCGAACAGGTCGACGGCGAGTACCGGATCAAGAGCGATCCGCCGATCGTCGTCGCCCTGCGCGACCTGCTCTCGGCCCAGGAGCTCGAGGAGACGGAAGGCTGGCTGGAGGATCGCATCCGGGTGTACCGCCGCAGCCTGCAGCCGGATCGTCGGCACCTGCTCGAGAGCTACCGCTTGGTCGACTTCGCCCGCAAGGTGGTCGGCGTCGGCAGCGTCGGCACGCGCTGTTGGATCGCGCTGATGCTCGGGCGCGACGACGACGATCCGCTCTTCATCCAGGTGAAGGAGGCCGAGGCATCGGTGCTCGAGGCTCACGCGGGTCGGAGCGGGTTCGCCAACCACGGGCAGCGAGTTGTGGAAGGTCAACGGCTCCTGCAGGCGGCGAGCGACATCATGCTGGGTTGGGTCCGAACCACCGGGATCGACGGCGTCGAGCGCGACTTCTACCTGCGTCAGCTCTGGGACGGGAAGTTCTCGGCCGCGATCGACGTCATGACGCCGGCATCACTGGACATCTATGCCCGTCTGTGCGGGTGGACGCTGGCTCGGGGCCACGCCCGATCGGGCGACCGGCTGGCGATCGCCGCGTACCTCGGCTCCAACGACGCGTTCGACCAGGCGATGGTCGCCTACAGCGCGGCCTACGCCGACCAGAACGAGCGCGACTACGAGGCGGTCGCCCAAGCGCTGAAAGCTCCTGCGGAGGCTCCAACCGCGCGAAGCTGACGTCTCCAGCCAGGAGGTCTCGGTTGCGCAGTAGGGGAGCATCGTGACGAGCGCGCTCACGTGGGTGCTCGCCGTGAACCCGGTGCCGTGGGCGCGTTCGCAGATGGCGTTCACGCTCGCGTTCCACATCATCCTGGTGCCACTCGGCGTCGCGTGGGCCTTCATCACGCTCGTCGCGAACTACCGCGCGATCAAGCACGACGATGCCGACGCGCTGCTGCTCGCGCAGCGGTGGTCGAAGTACATGGCGGTCACGTTCGCCGTGGGCGCGGTCACGGGCACGGTGCTCACCTTCGAGTTCGGCCTGCTCTGGCCGAAGTTCATGGGGCGCTTCGGTGACGCGTTCGGCATCCCGTTCGCCATCGAGGGGCTGTTCTTCTTCCTCGAGGCGATCTTCCTCGCCATCTACATCTACGGCTGGAAGCGCCTGAAGCCCTGGCCGCACTTCTGGACCGGCGTTCCCATCGTGATCGCCGGCATCGGTGGCACGGTCTCGGTCGTCGCTGCCAACGCGTGGATGAACGAGCCGGCCGGATTCACGCTGAACTCGGCGGGCAAGGTCGTCGACGTCGATCCGTGGGCTGTGATCTTCAACAAGGCGATGCCGCTGCAATCGCTGCACATGCTCGTCGCCGCCTACCTCGTCGGCGGCTTCCTGGTCGCCTCGGTGTACGCGTTCGGCATGGTGCGCGGCCGGCGCGACCGCTACCACCGGATCGGGTTCCTCATCCCGTTCACCATCGCCGCGATCGCCATGCCGATCCAGATGCTCGTCGGCGACGAGATGGCGCGCTGGGTCTACAACAACGATCCGGTGAAGTTCGCGGCCATCGAGATGGTCCCGAAGACGTCGACCGACGTCCCGGAGACGTTGTTCGGGCACCTGAACGCCCAGGGAGAGGTGGTCGGGGGGATTCCGATCCCCGGGTTGGCGTCGATCCTCTCCGACCCGTCCGAGGGTACGAGCACGCAGATCCAGGGTCTCGACAGCTTCCCGAAGGACGAACGGCCCACCAATTCCCAGGTCGACGTGGTGCACCTCGCGTGGGACGTGATGGTCGGGGTGGGCACGTTCCTGTTCCTCCTCTCCCTCTGGTACTTCGCGTCGTGGGTGTTCAAGCGGCGCATGCCGCAGAGCAAGCTGTTCCTCTGGATCGCGGCGGCGGCCGGAGTGCTTTCGGTGATCACGCTCGAGGCCGGGTGGGTGGTCACCGAGGTCGGTCGTCAGCCGTGGATCGTCCGCAACTACATGAAGGTCGAGGATGCGGCCACCGGCAACACGGGGGTCTGGATCACGTTCCTCGCGGTGCTCGTGATCTACGCCGGCGTCGGCGTGACGCTGGTGTTGGTGCTCCGGCTCATGAGCCGCCGCTTCCGAGAAGGTGAAGAAGAGGTCGAGACGGGCGGACCCTACGGCCCGCGGCCGACACCGGCGCCCACCGAGCCCAAGGAGCTCGTGCCGTGAGCGACGTCGTGGCCGTGATCCTGATGGTGGGGATCACCGCCTACGCGCTCTTCGGAGGCGCCGACTTCGGCGCCGGGTTCTGGGACCTCACCGCGGGCGGGGCCGAGCGGGGTGCCGAGCCGCGCTCGGTGATCAGCCACTCGATCGGCCCGGTCTGGGAGGCCAACCACGTGTGGCTGATCTTCTGCCTCGTCGTGCTGTGGACGGCGTTCTCCGAAGCCTTTGCGTCGATCACGCTGACGTTGTTCGTGCCGCTCTCCATCGCCGCCCTCGGCATCGTGTTCCGCGGCTCGTCGTTCGCGTTCCGCAAGGAGGTGACCCGCACGTCGAGTCAGCGCAACTTCGGCGCCGCGTTCGCGATCTCATCGGTGCTCGTACCGTTCTGCATGGGTGCGGTCGCGGGAGCCATTGCGTCGGGGCAGGTGCCCGCGGGCGGCAAGGCCGGCGATCCGTGGTCGAGCTGGATCAACCCGACCGGGATCCTCGGTGGGGTGCTGGCGGTCACGGTGTGCGCGTACCTCGCGGCCGTCTACATGGTGTGGGACGCCCGCCGGCTCGGGCACGAGTCCATGGTCGGCTACTTCCGCAGACGCGCGATCATCTCCGGCGTCGTCGCCGGACTGATCGCCTTCGCCGGCATCTTCGTGCTGCACGCCGACGCGACGTACGTGTTCCACGGGCTGACGTCGCGTGCGCTGCCGCTGGTCATCCTGTCCGCGCTCTGCGGCATCGGGTCGTTGGCGGTGCTCATCCGCGCGAACCACTCGGTGGCGCGCGTGCTCGCCATGGGCGCGGTGGCCACCGTCGTCCTGGGCTGGGGTGTCGCGCAGTACCCCTACATCCTGCCGACGAGCCTGAAGCTGTCGGCGGCGGCTGCGCCCGACCCGACGCTGTGGTCGGTCACGATCGTCTTCGTCATCGCCGCGATCGTGATCCTGCCGTCACTCGGCTTGCTCTACTACCTCGACCAGCGCGACCTGTTGGAGACCACGGCCGAGCCCACCGAATGACTCAGGCCGACGTGGCGTCGTCGCTCTCGTTCGCGGTCACCTCGGTGACGTCTGTTGTCATGGTGCGTGCGCTCAAGCGGCTCACGAGCACCGCGATGATCGTCACCAGGTAGAGCTGGCCGGTGAGCGCCTCGATCACCGCGAGTGCGCGGCCGAGGTCGCCCGCGGCTGTGAAGTCGCCGTAACCGACGGTCGTCTGGGTGATGAAGCTGAAGTAGAGGAAATCCGGTGTCGTGGCGTGCGCGGTCTGCACGAAGAACGGGGCGTCGCCGATGCCGTTGATCGCCGCGTACACGAAGGCGAACATCATGCCGAGCAACACGTAGATGCACACCGCGCCGAGCACGGTCCGGATGTCGATCAGCTGGCGCCGCCAGAGCGAGCGTGCGATCACGATCGGCGTCGTGGCGACGAGCAGGATGTTCAACAGGAAGAACGCTCCCGTTGCATCACTCGACGAGCTCAGGATGACCGACCCGATCGCGGTGAGCAGCGCGACCAGGGCGACGATCGCGGCCGCTCGGAACAGCCGGCGGCTCACACGTGACGCGAGGAGCGCGGCAAGGAGCGTCAGGCCCTGGAGGAAGACGGTGAGGACGCGGACCCACGCATCCGGCGGCCCCGATGCCATCACGACGAAGGTCAACCCGAGCAGGAGCAGCACCCAGCCGTACTGGTAACCGGGCGAGTGCTCCTCGAGCCAGGCTTCGATGCTGGACGGCTTCGTCCGGTCTCCGTACGCCACGACGCCTCCGATTCCGCCATCCGACGCGGCGTCATCCTCGCCGCATCCGGAGGGTGGTGTCGAACGGTGCGACGGAGGCATCAGATCCTGTTCATCCCGATTGGATGATGTCGCTACACCGCGAATTCGCGCATCCTCGGCGCAGGTAACCACGAGCGGGAGGGCCCTGCATGACCGACAGCACCTACGACGACAGCTACGAGTCCAGTGGGATGGGCTGGAAGCTGTTCGCCGGCATCATGATCATCATCGTCGGCACGTTCAATGTGATCGACGGGCTGGTGGCGATCACCAACGTCAACTACTTCAAGAACCTCGGCGGCGGCAACGTGGAGTTGCCGCTGACGAACAACATCAAGACCTATGGGTGGGTCGTGCTGATCCTCGGCGCGATCCTCATCCTGTCCGGGTTCCTGATCTTCGCCGGGAACATGTTCGGCCGCGTGATCGGTGTGTTGGCCGCGGGTGCGAACACGATCGTCCAGCTCGCGTACCTGCCGCACTACCCGTTCTGGTCGTTCACGATGATCTTGATCGACGTTCTGGTGATCTGGGGCATCGTCGTCCACGGCGGACGCCTCATGGCCGATTCCTGAGGCCGACTGCCTGTGGATTCCCGCCTTCGCCGCTCCGGCGCCCGCCTGCCGCGGGCGCCGGAACGAGCGGTTGGCTCACGACGCAACGCAGGGGACGACATGGCGACCGGTGCAGAACGGACGGCGACCCTGGTCCGTGCGCTCGAGGCGAGTGTCACCGGCAACAGCAGTGTCATCGCCGAGCTCTACGTCGACGACGTGAAGGGGCGGGCGCCCGCGCTCTCGGTCTCGTCGGCGGCTGAGCTCGCAGTCGAGTTCGAGGACCGGGACGGCGCGTTCTCCGACATCGAGCTCGCGGTCTCGCCGGTCGACGTCGTCGGTGAACGCGCGTGCGTGGAGTGGGTCGTCACCCTCACGCACTCCGGACCGCTGGCCATCGACGACGAGACGGTCATCGAACCTACCGGCAAGCGCGTCAGGCTCCACGGCGTGACGATCGCCGAGTTCACGGGTGACCGGATCGCCTCGTTCCGTCAGTACTGGGACGAGGTCGAGCTGCTCGCGCAGTTGGCGATCCCGTCCATCGAGTAGTGCGACACTGGGAAGCGTGACTCCAGAACTGTTGCGCTGCGCGGTGTCATCGGGTGTTGCCGAGGTCGTGATCGACCACCCGCCAACCAACCTGGTCGACGGTCCGTTCATCGGCGCGCTGATGGCACTGCTCCACGACCTCGAATCGGACGACGGCGTCCGCGTCGTCGTGTTCTCGAGCGCCGATCCCGACTTCTTCCTCATGCACGGTGACGTGCACGGCATCCTCGCCATCCCGCCGGGCGAGCACGTGCCCGCCACCGAACCCAACGTCGCCGCGGCACTGTTCGAGCGCCTGCACCGCAGTCGTCTGGTGTCGATCGGCGTGGTCGACGGCGCGGCCCGTGGCGGTGGTGCCGAGTTCCTCGCGGCACTGGACCTCCGCTACGGGAGCGAACGGGCGGTGCTCGGCCAGCCCGAGGTCGCGATGGGGATCCTGCCCGGCGCCGGCGGGACCGCCCGACTCCCGCATCTTCTCGGCCGCGGGCGCGCACTCGAGGTGATCCTCTCCGGACGCGACGTCGGCGCGCGAGGAGGCGCTGCAGATCGGCTGGCTCGACGCGGTGCACCTGCGCGAGGAGTTGGTCACCGTCGTGCACGCACCTCGCGACGCGCGTCGCCGCCATGCCGCCGGCGTCGGTGGCGGCGGTGAAGCGGGTGGTCGACCGCTCGCTCGCGTCGTTCGACGACGGACTCGTGGCCGAGACCGATGCGTTCGGTGCGCTGACGGCCGGCGGGCTGCACATCGTGCGGATGCAGCGGTTCCTCGACTCCGGCGGCCAGACCCGCGAAGGCGAGACGTCCGACTTCGGCGCGCTGCTGGATGCGATGGACGACTGACGTCAGGGTTGCGAGGCCGGGTGTTCGCGGCGAGCGGTGCCGTCGGCCAGAGCCGTATGCAGGGCCATGATCGCGTCGACCCTCGCCACCTCGGACGCGGTGAAGCGCAGCGATCCCGGGCGGGCGAGGAACGCGATGCAGCGCGTCTGGGGCCGCTCGTCCGGCACCGCGAGGAGCCACATCGTCGAGGCCGGACGGCCTCCGAGTTGGTCGGGCAGGTCGTGTGACCGCTGCACGAGCGGCGCGCCACGCGCCAACGCCAGGCGTCCGGCCGCGACCTCGCGTGCCTTGTCGATGGGAGCGACCCACACCTTCGACGATGGGCACGCCGCGGCCAAGATCCGCCCCACGGTGGACGAGTCGTTGTTGGCCGCCAGCTCGCGTGCCCAGCCGAGCGCGTCGACCACGGGCTCGGGACGCGCCGTGGCGGGGCCGCACGACAGCAGGATGCCGGCGTCGGCCGCGTCGAGCGCGGCACCGAGCACGCGGCCGTCGAGGTCGGTGAGGACCTCCACCACCAGCTCGTCGACCACCTGGTGGCCGTCGAGCTCGTGCACGTCGATCGACACCACGTCACCGTCGAGGTCGGAGATCACGGTCGCGACCTTGGCCAGCGCGCCGGGCAGGTCGGGGAGCTCCACTCGGAGGCGGTATCGGCTCATCGCAGCAGCCTGCCCGACGACGGTTTCGTGGATGTTGCGACGAGGTGAACCGCTGACGGGGGTGAGACGCGCCGGGTACGGTCCACGCCGTTGTGATCGTCCCCGACCCGCCCGGACCGCTGCCGTTCGTCCCGCTGCGGGAGGGCCTCTACACCCAGGACGAGCTCACCGCCCGCACGGCCCTCGGGCCGACCGTCGACGAGGCGATCGGCGACTGGTTCCACGGGCCCGGCCACGGCCTCGACTTCGCGATCGCGCGCGCGCTCCACGACGCCACCATCGACGTTGCCCTCGCCGCCCACCTCGTCGGTCGCGCCGTCATCGGCGTCATGGGCGGACACGCCGACCCCCGCGGCGGTGAGCGGTACGTCGCGGTGGCGCGCCTCGGACGCGCGCTCAGCCGGGCGGGGTACCACGTGGCGACCGGGGGCGGCCCCGGACTCATGGAAGCAGCCAACCTCGGCGGCTGGTTCGCGCCCGTGCCCGACGCCGACCTCGACGCGGCGCTCGAGGTCCTCGCCGCCGCACCCTCGTACCAGCACGATCCGGTCGCGTACGTCGACGTCGCGCGCCAGGTGCGAGACCGTTGGCCGGTTGGTGGCGCGAGCCTCGGCGTCCCGACGTGGGTCTACGCGGAGGAGCCCACCGAGCGCGTTCTCCACGCACATCGCGAAGTACTTCACCAACAGCATCCGCGAAGACGGCCTGCTCGCCTTGGCGCGGTCCGGCATCGTCTACACACCCGGTGGTGCGGGCACCGCGCAGGAGATCTTCACCGACGCCGCGCAGAACACCAACACGCTCTACGAAGTTCGCAGCCCGATGGTGTTCCTGGACCGCGACTTCCACGAACGCGCCGAACCGGAGCTCGTCGACGGGGTCAAGCGACAGGCGGCGCGCTTCGGATGGTCCGACCTCGTGAAGGTGGTCGACGACGTCGACGAGGCCGTGGCGTTCCTGCTGGCGCACGATCCCGACCACGGTGGCGTGACCCCCGACGACGTCGCCGCGCCCCGCCGCCGCCGGCCCGACCACCGATGACGACCGCGCCGCTGCGCCTCGCCGCGTCGGCCGCCGACCTCGCCGACGACTTCGCCCGCGTCCGTGCCGATCTCGACGTGCCTCTTGGCTTCCCACCCGAGGTGCAGGCGGAGGCCGACGCGGCCGCCGCGCGCGGTCCGGTGCTCCCGCCGGGTGTGCCGGAGCGCGCGCGTCGCGACGCACGCGCCATCGACCTCGCCACCATCGACCCCGCGGGCAGCCGTGATCTCGACCAGGCATTCCAGGCCGAGCGCCGAGGGAACGGATACCGCGTGCACTACGCGATCACTGACGTAGCGGCCTTCGTCATGCCCGACGGTCCGCTCGACCGCGAAGCGTTCGCGCGCGGGGAGACCCTGTACCTACCGGACGGCCGCGCGCCGCTGTATCCCGACGTGCTCGGCGAAGGTGCCGCGAGCCTGCTCCCCACCGTCGACCGTCCCGCGGTGCTGTGGACGTTCGACCTCGATGGCGAAGCGAATCCCGTCGCGACCCGATGCGAACGCGCGACCGTGTGCAGCCGTGCCGCGCGCTCGTACGTCGACGTGCAGGCGGAGCTCGACGGTGGTGACGCGTCGCCATCGCTCTCGCTGCTCCGCGAGCTCGGGGAGCGCCTGCTGGACCGGGAGCGCGACCGGGGTGGGGTGAGCATCGCCGCCCCCGGTCAGGAGGTCGTACGCGACGCCGCGGGCGCGTACTCCCTCGAGCTCGAGGCGCCCCTGCCGGTCGAGACGTGGAACGCGCAGATTTCGCTGCTGACTGGACGCGAGGCGGCGCGGCTGATGGCGGAGGGTGGCGTCGGGTTGCTGCGCACGCTCCCACCGCCCGACGACAGGATCGTCGCCCGACTCCGCCGCACCGCGTGGGCGCTCGGCGTCGACTGGCCGGCGGGGGTCGTCTACGGGGACGCCGTGCGCCGTCTCCGGCCCACGACCCGGGCCCACGCCACCTTCCTCTTGCAGGCGCTGCACGCGCTGCGCGGCGCCGGGTACGCGGTCGTCGTCCCCGGCTCGCCGGCACCCGAGCACGCGGCCGTCGGCGCGCCGTACGCGCACGTCACCGCGCCACTGCGCCGCTTGGCCGACCGGTTCGCCAACGAAGTGGTGCTCGCGATCGCGAACGGCGACGTGCCTCCGGCATGGGCGGTGGACGCGCTGCCACGCCTGGTCGACGTGATGCCCCGTGCCGACCGCCACGCGGGCTCAGTCGACCGGGCCTGCATCGACGCGGTCGAGGTTGCCGTGCTCGGACCGCACGTGGGCTCGACGTTCCCCGCCACCGTCGTCGATCGCCACCGCCGCGGCATGGTCGTCCTCCTCGCCGAAGTGCCGGTCGTGGCGACCGTGCCGGGTGACCGGCCACTGGGCGAATCGGTGACGGTCAGGCTCGACGCACTGGATCCGGTGGCGCGGGTTCCGGAGTTCTCGCTCCTGCCTCGGTGACTCGGGTCGCCGCCTCGACCGGCGTACCGAGGCGGAGGAGACGCCCGCCGAACGCGATCGAGCAGAGCGCGAACCAGCCCCAGCCGAGCGCGAGCCCACCGATCACATCGCTGAGCCAGTGCACACCCAGCAGCACCCGCGACGCCGCCACCGCGATCGCGATGAACACCGCGGCGCCGGCCAGCAGTGATTGCACGTTGCGCGACCGGCCGCGGCCGAGCACCAGCGCGAACGCGGCGAAGCACGCGGCCGCACCGGTGGTGTGTCCGCTCGGGAAGGAGGGCCCGAGGGTGTGCGCGATCGGGTTGGCCGTCGGGCGGATGCGGTCGACGAGCTCCTTGATGCCGTTGCTCATCAGGGTCTGCCCGATCGTCACCGTGATCAGGAACACCGGGAGCCACCGGCTGGGGCGCCGGATCATCTCCACCACGAACACGCCGATGGTGAAGCCGACGATCACGCCGGTGCTGCCGAACGACGTCACGAAGTCGAGCATCCACTGCGCGAAGTCGGTCATGTGCTCCTCGCCCCACGGCGCGACCGAACGGTCGAAGTGAAGGAGGCCCGAGTTCGAACGCACGAGAAACGCCAGCAACGCGAGGACGACACCGGCCACGATGATCACGGCGAGCGCGAGCACGAGCAGGAGACCGGTCTCGGTCTTCGGGTCGAGGCGCGTCGGCCAGGTGAAGCGACTGCGTTCTTCCTTGCGCTCGAGCTCGTGGGCCACGGCGCTCGCGGCCCGCGGCGACGCCGGGTCGATGCCGGGGTGGCGTCGGACCGCGATCCCGAACAGCGTTCCGAGGACGAGCGCAGGCAACAGCAGCACCATCACGATGAGCATCGTTGGTCTCCCGCTGACGTGACGTCGTTCATGTGATGTTTACCGTCGTTCCGAACGGTGAAACACCGAGAGTGTGATCATCCGTGATGAACGCATCACCTCGGACAATCGTGTCCATCCTGTCGTGGTCACCGTGCTGGTGGGCTTCCTCGGTTGGCTCGTCCTCGTTGCACTCGCGCTCGGCCTCGGTGCGCTGGTCACGCACTTCGTGGTCGGCCACAGTCTGGGCCACGGCGACCTCGACGTGGCGCGCTGGTTCGCCGAACGGCGGACCGACACGTGGAATTCCTTGTCCAAGGTCGGCTCGTACGTCGCCGAGACGGTCACCGTATTCGTCGTGATCGCGATCGCGCTGGTCGTCCTCGCGTTCAAGCGGGCATGGCCGCAGTTCGGGCTGTTGGCCATCGCCATGGCGGCCGAGGGCGGCGTGTACGTGACGGCCACGTACGTCATCAGCCGCAACCGCCCGGCGGTGCCGCGACTCGAGGACCTGATCGTCGCCGACAGCTACCCGTCGGGCCACGCGGCCGCCGCCATGGCGCTCTACGGCTCGTTGTGCATCGTCGTCTGGTCCATGACCCGGTCTCGTCTGTGGCGCGGGCTCTTCCTCGCCCTCGCGATCGTGGGTCCGCTGATCGTCGCGACCTCGCGCGTCTACCGCGGGATGCACAACCCGACCGACGTGATCTGTGGGCTCCTGATCGGCGCCGGGTGCATCACGGTCGGCTACGTCGCCGTCCGTGCCGGGCTCGCTGCCGCGCACCAGCGCAGACTCGAGACGGACCCGACGGCCACTGCGCCGTCGATGCGATTCGTACAGGAGGTGTCCCGATGACCTCGATCGCAGTGGTCGCGCACGCCCGCAAGAAGCTCGGCGGGGGCCTGGTCGAGCTGCGGCGCGTGCTCGCGGACGCCGGCTTCGAAGACCCGGCCTGGTTCGAGGTCCCCAAGAGCAAGTTCGCCCCCGACTGCGTCCGCGACGCGATCGACGAGCGGTGCCGACCTGATCTTCGTCTGGGGCGGCGACGGCATCGTGCAACGCTGCATCGACGCGGTCGGCGACGCGCCCGTCGTGCTCGCCATCCTCCCCGCCGGTACCGGCAACCTCCTCGCCCGCAACCTCGACATCCCGATCGACCTCGCGCAGGCCGTCGACGTCGGGCCTGCACGGCGCCCACCGGACGCATCGACGTCGGGCGCGTGAACGGCGAACGGTTCGCGGTGATGGCGGGCGCCGGGCTCGACGCGCTCATGATCCGTGACGCCGACCGATCGATGAAGGATCGCTTCGGACGCGCCGCCTACGTGTGGACCGGCGCCAAGAACCTCAAGATGCCGCCGTTCCGCGCCCGCGTCGAAGTGGACGGGACCCCGTGGTTCGACGGCAAGGCCGGATGCATCCTGGTCGGGAACGTGGGCAAGGTCCTCGGCGGGGTCGAGGCCTTCGACGACGCGAATCCCGAGGACGGACTGCTCGAGCTCGGTGTCGTCACGGCCAAGGGCATCACCCAGTGGACGCGCGCGCTGGTGCGCACCGCGGTCGGGAGCGCCGACCGCTCCAAGTTCGTGCAGACGACCAAGGCCAAGAAGATCAAGATCAAGCTCGATCGCAAGATGCCGTACGAGCTCGACGGCGGCGACGAGAAGCCGGTCGATCGGCTCAAGATCAGGGTCGAGCCGGCAGCAGTGACGATCTGTGTCCCGGAGGAGACGGCGTGAGCGTCAGCGAGCTGGGTAACCCGGCGAGGAGCGAGCGCCCCGAGGAGGCGGCATGAGCGCAGCACGGTTCGTTCCCGAGACGTGGGAGCTCACGGGCGACGACGCCCGCAAGACACTGCGCGACACCGGACGGAAGAAGCTGGCGAGAGACGCCTTCGTGCGGTTCCGCGCGTCGGACGGGTTCAGCCACGCGCGGTCGTTGGCGTTCGTGACCTCGCTCCTGCTCGTGCAAGGTGTCATCCTGCTGGTCGGGCTGGCGGCGTCGCTGGGCGACACCGACCTGAGCGCCTCGATCGTTCGCGCCATCAGCGAGGCGGTGCCGGGTCCCGCAGGGAAGGCGCTCACCGACGCGGTCTTCCACGCGTACAAGACCGGCTCCTCCGGTCAGAACCTCGTGCTGGTCGTCATCGCGGTCACGACGATCATCACTGCCACCACCCTCATGGGGCAGATCGAACGGGCGCTGAACCGGCAGTACGGGATCGAGCAGGACCGGCCGACCCTCCAGAAGTACGGGCGTGCGCTGGTGCTCGCGCTCACTGCGGGTGTGTTGTCGACGGCCGCCTTCGCGATGTTCGCCCTCGGGCACGGCATCGGCCAGAGCCTCAACGACGACACCGTGACGCGGATCTGGAACGTCGTCCGCTGGCCCTTGGCCTTGGTCCTCATGATGGCGGCGATCGCGCTGTTGTTCCGGTGGTCGCCGCGGCGTCATCAGCCCGCGTGGTCGTGGTTGGCGTTCGGGTCGACGGTGTCGGTACTGCTGTGGTCGCTCGCCACGCTGGGTCTCGGATTGTTCTTCCAGTCGAGCACCACGTTCAGCACCACCTACGGTCCGCTCGCCGGGATGATCGCGATCCTGCTGTGGTCGTTGTTGTCGTCGATCGCCATCCTGTTCGGGGCTGCGATCGCGGTGCAGCTCGAGGCGGTGCGCGCCGGCGCGGCCGCGCCGAAGGACGAACGCAAGGTCGAGTTGGGCTCCGGGCAGGGCTCACCGGCGCTCGCCGGTACCTCCTGACGATGCCGCTGAGCGACTGGTTCCTCACCGCGCCGGAACGCGGCAACCCGGCCACCGAGCTCGACCGGCGTCACGCCGACGGCTCGTCCTGGACCGAGGGCAACGCCGGCACGGTTCTCGTCGACGGGGCGGAGTACTTCGCCCGTCTGTACGAGGTGCTGCGCGACTGCGTCCGCGGGCGACTGGGTGTCGTTCACCGACTGGCAGGGCGATCCCGACGAGCTGCTCGACGGTGCGGGCACCGAGATCGGGGAGGTCTTGACCCGACTCGCCGGCCGACGGCGTGAACGTGCGCGGCCTGCTCTGGCGCTCGCACCCGGAGGCGATGAACTTCGGCGAGGCGAAGAACCTCGCCTTCTCGCGCGCGATCAACGAAGCCGGCGGTCAGGTGCTGCTCGACCAACGGGTCCGACGTGGCGGCAGCCATCACCAGAAGCTGGTGGTCACGCAACACGTCGATCCCGCTCGCGACGTCGCGTTCGTCGGCGGCATCGACCTCTGCCACGGACGGCGCGACGACCACCAGCACCTCGGCGACCCCCAGGTCGTCGAGCTCGACGACGACCACTACGGCGAACAGCCGCCGTGGCACGACGTGCAGCTCGAGCTGCGCGGTCCCGCCGTCGACGATCTCGCCTTCTCGTTCGCCGAGCGCTGGCGCGATCCCAACCCGCTCGACTCCCGCAACCCCTTGCGGTCGGTGCTCCACCGGGTGGCTGCCCATCCCGACACGCCGGGCGCGCTCCCGCCGTCGCGTGCGGCACCATCCGACGGCCCGCTCGCGGTGCAGGTGCTGCGCACGTACCCCGCTCGCCGGCGCGCCTATCCGTTCGCGCCCCAAGGCGAGCGCAGCATCGCACGCGCGTACCTCAAAGCGTTCTCTCGTGCCCGTCGCCTCGTGTACCTCGAGGATCAGTACTTGTGGTCGCTCGCCGCGACCGAGGCGCTGCGCGACGCGCTCGCGCGCAACCCGGAGCTCCACATCGCGATCGTGATCCCACGCTTCCCCGACCCCGACGGCGCGATCGCGGGCGAGGCGAGCCGGATCGGTCGGGAGCGCGTGCTCGACGCGCTGCATGCGGTCGGCCACGACCGCGTCGCGGTGTACGACCTGGAGAACGCCGAGGGCACGCCGATCTACGTCCACTCCAAGGTCTGCATCGTCGACGACGTGTGGATGGCGGTGGGCTCCGACAACCTCAACCGGCGCTCCTGGACGCACGACTCGGAGTTGTCGTGTGCGGTGATCGACAGCCGGAGGGACGGACGCGCGCCGACCGATCCCGCGGGCCTCGGCGACGGAGCACGCGTGCTGGCGCGCGAGACGCGGGTGCGGCTCGCGGCGGAGCACCTCGAGCGTGCACCCGACGACACCGCCGACCTGGTCGACCCCGCGTCGTGGTTCGAAGCGCTGCGCAAGGGTGCCAACGCGCTCGACAGCTGGCACCGCCTCGACGGGGTGGGCGAGAGGCCGCCCGGTCACCTCCGCGAGCACCCGTTCGAGCGCGTGCGTGGCGCCCGGCGCTGGGGCCGCGGCCTCGTCCACGCCACCCTCCTCGACCCCGACGGCCGCCCGCGTCACCTGCGCCGGAGGAACGACTTCTGAGGTGGAGTCAGACGAGGGAGAGGAGCTCGTCGAGGGCGGGGGTGGGGTCCTCCCCGACGAGGATGCCGTGCATGCCCATGGCGCGGGCGGCGTCGATGTTGCCCGGGAAGTCGTCGAGGAAGACGGCGCGGGTCGGGTCGGCGACACCAACGCGCTCGAGCGCGGTGCGGAAGATCGTGGGATCGGGCTTGCGCACGCCCTCCTCGCACGAGTCGACGACCGCGTCGAACAGCTCGTCGAGCGGGAACTGCCCGCGCCACGCGTCGCCGTACTCGCGGATGTTGTTGGTCACGATCGCGGTGCGGAGCCCCTTCGCCCGCACCATGCGCACCGCCTCGACCACGAGGCCGCGGTCGATCTCGTCGGTCACCATCATCGAGAACATCTCGCCGGTGTCGAAGCGGAAGCCGTTCGCTTCGGCCGCGGCCTTGATCTGCGTGAGCGCGTCGACGAACGAGATCTCACCTCGCTCGAGCTGGTGCCACGCGTGATCGGTGTCGGCGTCGTAGGCGCCGAAGACGATCTCGACCATCTGCGCCGGGTCGACGTCCTGCGAGCGGGCGTACGCGTGCGCGGCGGCGAACGGCGAGGCGGTGAAGATGCCGCCGTAGTCCCAGAGGACCGCGTCGAAGTCGCTCATCCGCGGCTCAATGGCCGTGCTGCGCGGCGACCCGCGCGGTACGCGGCCTGGATCTCGGCACCGAGGTGGTCGGTCTGGTATCGCACCTCGTCCATCATGTCCGACGGGATCTCCCAGCCTTCGATCGCGAGCAGCGCGTCGGCCTGGGCCGCGTAGCTCTCCGGCGAGTCGCCGTGCACCCCCGGGCACTCGGCGAGGAACACCCGGGCGGCGCGGTCGGCGCCGACCGAGAAGGTCTCGCCGGTGATCGTCGTGCTCTCGTGGGCGAGGAACACCACGAACGGTGCCACCTTGTCGGGTGGGAAGTACGTCTCGAGGAAGGTGCGGAATCCGTCGTCGTCGGGGAGCTGCGCGGTCATGCGCGTGAACGCCGACGGCATCACCGAGTTGGCGTTGATGCCCGAGAAGCGGCCTTCGGCGGCCAGCGCGCGCGTCAGGCCGAAGATGCCGGCCTTGCTCGACACGTAGGGACTCGTGAACGGCGTGCCGAACACCGACGCCGACGACATGTTCACGATCCGGCCCGCGCCCGACGCCTTGAGGTGCGGCCACGCGGCGCGGCTCACGCGCACCGCGCCGCCGTAGTGCGTGTCGACGAGCAGGTCGAAGTACTCGGCCGGCATCTCGTCGAACGGTCCGCCGCCGGAGATGCCGGCGTTGTTCACGACGATGTCGACGCGGCCGAACTCGTCGAGCGCGTGCTCGACGATCACCGCGGCGCCGTCGCCGATGACGCTGTTGCGGTCGGCGACCGCGATCCCGCCGTCGGACACGATCTCGCCCACGGCGTCGTCGGCCGCGGTCTCGTCGGTGGCGACGCCGTGGGTGGCGACCCCGGGGTCGTTCACCAGCACCTGGCAGCCGCGTGCGGCCAGCAGGCGGGAGTACGCGCGCCCGAGCCCCCGGCCGCCGCCGGTCACGATCGCCACCTTGCCCTCGAACCGCAGCTCGGCCATGGGTCCCGCTTCCTCTCGGATTCAAACAGTGTTTGAACTCTTCCACGACTCGTGGTTAGGGTGCAACCGATGACGGTCGCGGCCACGTCGAACACCAAAGCGCAGCTGCTCGACGTGGCCGAGCAGCTCTTCCTGCGCAGCGGCCTCGGGGTCTCGGTCCGCGACATCACCGAGGCCGCGGGCCAGAACGGCGCCGCCATCCACTACCACTTCGGCTCGCGCGACGCCCTCGTCGGTGCGGTCATCGCCCGACGGGCCAGCGACCTCGCCGCTCGCCGGCGCGCCGCGCTCCAGGCGCTGCGCGACGCGCCCACCGCGCCGACGATCCGCGACGTCGTCGGCGGCCTCGTCGGCGCCTACGTGGGGATGGTGGAGGCGGAGGGTCCCGACGCGCAGCGCTGGGTCGATCTCATGCACGCGCTCTGGCTCGACCGCGCACCGGCGCTCGCGTTCATGAGCGAGCACGCCGGCGACGAGCGCGACTGGGCGCGCCTCGCTCACGCCGCGCTCCCGGACCTGCCCGACGACGTGTTCGCGGCGCGCTTCGAGCTCGCGATCGAGGCGATCATCGTGGGGCTCCGCACGCCGACCCGCGCGCCGGGGGCCGACGCGGTGCACCTCCCGATGCCGCTCACCGCTCGGGCTGCCATCCTGATCGACTTCGTCGCTGCTGCACTGGAGGGAGACACCTGATGTCAGTGGTGCTCACCGAGGAGCTCGAACCCGGGATCCTCCTCGTCACCATGAACCGACCCGAGCGGCTCAACGCGCTCAGCCAAGGGCTGATCGCCGAGCTGCACGACACCTTCGATCGCATCAACGGCGACCGCGACGTGCGCGCCGTCATCCTCACCGGCGCCGGACGGGGGTTCTGCGCTGGCGACGACCTCAAAGGCGTCGAAGGTGAGCACGGTGCGCCCGGCACCGAGGGGATGAACCCGATCCCGCTCATCTACCTCACGCAGGAGCACCTGGCGTCGCTGCACGAACGCATCCACCGGCTGCGCCAACCGGTGATCGCCGCGGTCAACGGCGCCGCGGTCGGGGGCGGGTTCGCGATGGCGCTCTCGCTGCGACATCCGCTTCGCGTCGGAGTCGGCGCGCTTCGGTTCCGTCTTCATCACGCTCGGCGTGTCGTCGTGCGACATGGGCACCAGCTACCTGCTCCCACGGCTCGTCGGCGCGTCGCGGGCGGCGGAGCTCATGCTCACCGGCCGGATCTTCGACGCCGAGGAAGCCCGTTCGATGGAGCTCGTGCTCGACGTCGTCCCCGACGGCACCGTCGTCGACCGGGCGCTGGCGACGGCGCGCCAGATCGTGGCCCACTCGCCGCTCGCGGTCTGGATGACCAAGGAGACGATGTGGCAGACGATCGACTCGCCGAGCTTCCGCCACGCGCTCGACATGGAGAACCGCACCCAGGTGATGTGCACCCAGACCGGCGAGCTGTCCGCCGCCGCCGAGGCGTTCCGCGAGGGACGCCCGCCCGAATGGAGACCCCTGTGAGGAGACAGCTGTGAACCGCGAAGAATTCTCGAAGCTCTTCGACCTGACCGGTCGGGTGGCGATCGTCACCGGAGGGACCCGTGGCATCGGCCGCTCGCTCGCCGAGGGCTTCGTGTGCGCGGGCGCCAAGGTGGTCGTGGCGAGTCGCAAGGCCGAGGCATGCGCCGAGACCGAGGCCCACCTCACGGCCATGGGCGGGGAGGCGCTCGGTGTGCCCACCCACATGGGCGACCTCGACGCGCTGCAGGCATTGGTCGACACCACCGTCGAACGCTTCGGTGGCATCGACATCATCGTGAACAACGCGGCCAACGCGCTGACCCAGCCCCTCGGGGACTTCACCGTCGACGCATGGAACAAGTCGTACGACGTGAACCTCCGCGGTCCGGTCTTCCTCGTCCAGTACGCGCTGCCGTACCTGAAGGCGAGCGAGCATGCGGCGGTGGTCAACGTGATCTCCGCCGGCGCGTTCCTGGCGTCCACGCAGCAGTCGATGTACGGCGGGGCCAAGGCCGCGCTGATGGCGTTCACGCGCGCGCAGGCGAGCGCATGGGCCGAGTTCGGGATCCGCGTCAACGCGCTCGCACCGGGAACCATCGACACCGACATGGTGCGCAACAACCCGCCCGAGGCGCAGGCGCGCATGGCTGCGGCCAGCCCGATGAAGCGGGCCGCGCACGCCGACGAGATGATCGGGCCGGTGATGTTCCTGGTGTCCGACGCGGGCAGCTTCATGACCGGCCAGGTCGTCCTGGCCGACGGCGGCATGGTGCCCCACTAGCGCCGTACCATTTGACAGTGGTGGACGACGCGGGCGAGGAGTCCGAAGCAGCCGCGGCGCCGGCACCGGCGGCCCGCAACTCGCGACAGGTGCGCGCGCGCCGTCGCCGGCGCCGTCGCCAGATCGGCACGCTCCTGTTCCTGCTCGTCGCCGCCGGGGTGTTCGCGGCGGCGTACTTCACGATCAGCGGCGACGACGACTCGAGCGACGACGCCGCGAGCACGACGACCGTGGCCGGCGCGTCCACGACGACGGTGGCGCCCTTCGCCGGCTCCTACAAGGTCACGACCGGCGTGAACGTGCGCGAGGGCGCGGGCACCACCTCGCGCGCCGTCGGCACCGTCGAGACCGGACGCACGGTGCTGGTCATCTGCGTCGTGGAGGGCGAGCCGGTGAACGCACCGACCGGCACGAACTCGCAGTGGCTGAAGATCACCGGCCTCGGCCCGAGCGGCTACGTCTCCTCCGCGTTCGTCGCCGTCGGCGACGACCTGCGCAACGCCAAGATCCCCACCTGCCCGGCTGCCTGATCGCCCGCCCGCTCAGGCGAGGTGGGGAAGCACCACCAGCGACGCCCGGCCGGGCGCATGGTGGACGGCGACGTCGTTGACGACCATGTCGACCGCAGTTGCCACTGGTTCGCCGGTGCCGAGGTTCCGCGCGTAGACCGGGTGGGATCCGCTCGCCACGTGCACCCGCAGCCGGTGGCCCGGCGCGAAGCGGTGGCCGATGGGCCAGAGGTCGAACTGCGCGGTGAACACCCCGTCGGCGTCGCGTGCGATCGTCGCCGGCGTGTAGCGCTGCAGCGCGTCGCACACGTTGTACGACGCGCCGTCGGGGTGCACGTCGCACACGCGTACGAACACGTCGACGTGGTCGAGCGTCGACTCGAGCTGCACCGTCGCCGACACCGGCCCGACGAGCTCGAGCGCCGTCGGTGAGTGCATCGCTGGTGTACACGAGGACGTCGTCGCGCGCCTCGAGCCCGCGGTTGTCGAGCGCGCCGCCGGTGAGCATGCCGATGCCGCCGATCGACGGCGTGGGGTCGGCCGGGTCGTAGCGGTAGCGATCGGGCTCCGCGGCGACGGTGGGTGCATCGGTGGCGAGTCGACCGTCGGGGTGGAGGTACCACGACGTGGGGGTGGACGGCGGCGGCCAGTCGTCGAACTCGCGCCATCCCCCCTCGCCCTGCACGTGCAGTGCCACCGGCTGGTCCGACAACAGGTCGGGCTCGTCACGGAGGTAGGTGTCGAACCAGTCGAGCGGCGCGTCGGTCATGCCGCCCTCACCGCCACCTCCGAGGTGACCGCCGGCACCGACACGCAGGTGGACCGGGCGCGGGCGCGTCGCGCAGGATCGCGTAGTCGGCGAGCACGCCGGGGAGCGGGTAGTCGTGCCAACCGTCGACGAGCAGGATCGGGATCTCCCAGTCGGTGAGCATCTCGCGGAAGTTGACCGCGTTCCAGAACGGATCGTCGGGCGAGCCGTGCGCGAGCTGGTCCTGGTAGAGCGGGAGGTCCTCACCCGTCATGTGCCGGATCACGTCGCCGAGCGGCAGGTGATCGAAGCCCGCGCGCAGCTCGGCCATGCGCCGCTCGACCGCTTCGGGCGTGACGTCGTCGACGATGTTGCCGCTGGTCGGCTTGTTGAAGTTCACCGCGCCGAGGTCCCACGGGATGATCACCTCGAGCGCGTACGAGTCGCCCGGGTACCACGAGAACTTCCGCACCGAGGTCGACAGCGCGACGACCATCGCTTGCAGGTGCGGCGGGCGCGTCGACGCCAACGCCCACTGGGTGAAGCCCATGTAGCTCGCGCCGTAGCTGCCGAGCCGTCCGTCGAACCACGACTGCTCGGCGATCCAGTCGGCGGTGGCGCGCCCGTCGGGCGCCTCGGCGAAGTAGCTGTGCGCACCGCCGGACCCGTCGGTGCCGCGGCAGGCCTGGATCAGGTAGCGGTAGCCGCGCGCCGCGAACTCCGGCCCCATGGCCGACGCGATCGCCTGGCGCCCGTACGGCGTGCGTTCGAGCAGGGTGGGCGCGTCGTCGACGCCCACCGGGTGGTACACGTCGGTGAGGAGCACGACGCCGTCGGGCATCTCCACCTTCACGTCGCGTTCGACCTCGACCTCGTTGCTGCGTCGTCGCATCCGGGAGTGTTGCCCGCCGGCCGGGCAACGTCCAGCGGAGCCCAGCTAGGTTCACCACATGGATCTGGGACTTGCAGGTGCGAACGTCGTGATCGCCGGGGGGACCAAGGGCATGGGCCTCGCCGCCGCCGAGTGCTTCGCCGAGGACGGGGCCAACGTGGCGGTGCTCGCGCGCCGGCAAGGGCCCCTCGACGAGGCGCTCGCATCGTTGCGCGCGCTCGGCAGCCCCGACCCGCTCGCGATCCCGACGGACCTGAGCGATGCCGAGTCGATCGAAGCCGCCTTCGCGACGATCGGGGAGCACTGGGGCGGCGTCGTCAACTCGTTGGTGAACGCGGTGGGTCCCGGGAGTCAGGGCAACGTCGAGCAGGTCACCGACGAGGCCTGGTTCGAAGCCATGGAGATCGGCGCGCTCGAGCGCGGTGCGGTGCGTGCGCTCCGCGCTTCCCATGCTGCGCGCCGCGGAGTGGGGTCGCATCGTCAACGTGTCGGCGCACTCCACCAAGCGCCAGACTGCCGGCCTGATCGCGTACACCGCGGCGAAGGCGGCGATGACGAGCATCAGCAAGAACCTGTCGCTCCACCTCGCGCCGGAGGAGATCCTGGTCAACACGGTCTCGCCCGGCACCTTCCTGTCGGAGGGCCTGCTCACGTACATCGAGTCCCTGCCGCCCGAACGCAACGTCGACCCCACCAACCTCTACGACGCCATGCGCGCGATCTCGGAAGACTTCGGTCACCCCGCACAGATGCCGCGGGCAGGTGATCCGAAGGAGATCGGTGCGGTGATCGCGTTCGTGGGCTCGCGCCGCAACAGCTACATGACCGGCGCCAACATCAACGTCGACGGCGGCTCCGACTTCACCTGAGCGTGCGCACCCTCCTGGTCGCGCTGCTCGTCGTCTTCGGCGCCGGAGGATCGCAGGCATCGCGCGCGCCGCGGACGTGCTCGACAGCCTCAGCGTTCAGGGCCGAGGGCCCAAGACGGGGTACTCGCGCGAACAGTTCGGCGCGGCGTGGGCCGACGTCGACCGCAACGGATGCGACACGCGGAACGACATCCTCAACCGCGACCTCGGTCGGAAGGAATGGCGGCCGGGCACGCGGGGGTGCGTCGTGATCGCGGGGGTGCTGCACGACCCGTACACGGGAGCACGTCTCGTGTTCGCCAAGGCCCACGCCGACGCGGTGCAGATCGACCACGTCGTCGCGCTCTCCGACGCCTGGCAGAAGGGCGCGGCACAGTGGGACGCGACGCGCCGTCGGGCCTTCGCCAACGATCCCCTCAACCTGCTCGCGGTCGACGGGCCGACCAACCTGCGCAAGAGCGACGGCGACGCCGCCACCTGGCTCCCGCCGCAGCGGTCGTACCGGTGCCGCTTCGTCGCCCGCCAGGTCGCGGTGAAGGCGAAGTGGCGGCTCTCCGTGACCAAAGCGGAGCACGACGCGATCGCGCGGGTGCTGTCCCGCTGCCCCGAGCAGCGCACACCGAGATGATCGAGGCGGCCCGTGCCGGCGCCGCTTGACGTGCCCGTAGATCACTGATACTCATATGTCTATGAGTCTCACGACGGCGTTCGACGAGGCCGTCCCCTTGCACCATCAGGTGTACCTGCAGCTGCGGCGGGAGATCGCCGACGGCCTGTGGCCGGAGAGCACTTTGCCCGGGGAGGCGGAGCTGGCCGCACGGTTCGGCGTCAGCGTCGTCACCAGTCGGGCGGCGTTGGCCCGGTTGGTCGAGGACGGCTGGGTCGTCCGTGCCCGTGGCCGCGGCACACGCGTCATCGTGGAGCCCGAATCACCGCGCGCTCCCGGTCCGCCGCTCCTGTCGCTCGGGCGGCACCGGCCCTATCGCTACTCGGTGCTCGATGCGGCAGTGGGTACCGCGCCCGCGGACGCGTGCCGTGCGTTCGGCCTTCCACCCGGCACGGAGCTCTGGCAGGGCCGGCGCCTGCGCACGTTCGAAGGGCGTCCGCACAGCGTCACCCACAACGTGCAGCTGGTCGAGCGGGGCCGGCGCCACACCGCACGACGGCTGGAGTCCCTGCCGATGACCGGCATCTTCGCGGCCGAGGGCGTCGAGGTGGCGTCGCTGCGCCGCCGCGTGCACGCCACCTACGCGCCCGTCGGCGTCGCCGAGCACCTCGGCATCACGCTCTCCGCGCCTGTGCTCGTCACCACGTTCACCGTCCACGGCGTCGAGGACGACCTCCTCGAATGGGTGCGCATCTACCTCCATCCCGACGAAACCGCCCCCGAGGAGCGACTCGACCTCCGCCGCGGCACGTGGTCGGCCGACGCGCGGTGGTGAAGCGGTGAACGACCTCACTTCGCGCACGTCGTTCCCGTCGCTGGCAGGGCTGCACCACCACGCCTACCGGTGCCGCGACGCGGAGGAGACCCGCCACTTCTACGAGGACGTGCTCGGCCTCCCGATGGTCGTCGCGGTGGCGCACGACCGTGTGCCCAGCACCGGCGACGAGCACCCGTACGTGCACATCTTCTTCGAGCTCGGCGATGGTTCCATGCTTGCGTTCTTCGACCTGTTCGACGGGCGCGCGTATGTGCCCGACCCGGCCACCCCGCCCTGGGTCAACCACCTCGCGCTGCGCGTCGACAGTCGCGCCGCGCTCGAGTCCGCGCAGGGACGCCTGCACGGTGAGGGAGTCGAGACGGTGGGCATCGTCGACCACGGTTGGTTCGACTCGATCTACTTCTGGGACCCCAACGGCATCCGGCTCGAGCTCGTGAGCGTCACGGCTTCGGACGCACGAGCTGGCGGGCATGGCCGCGGTGGCCCACGACACGCTGCGCGACGCGCGGTCGGTGCACGAGGTCGTCGGGTGACGGCCGACCGCGAGCTGGTCGTGATCGACGTCCCGCAGGGCTCGGCCCTCGAGAGCCAGTCGGGGCTCCAGATGGCACGGCCCCGCATCTACGGCGCGCTGGTCGGTCCGCCGACGTCGGACGTCGGGATGATCGTCATGCATCCGGCGAGCAACTTCATGGGTCACTACCTGCTGGACGCGTTCGCGCGCCGCGGGATCCAGGTGCTGGCGCTCAATTCGCGCTACGTCAACAACGACACGACGCTGATCATGGAGCGGGTGATCCAGGACCTCGGCGCGGGCGTCGCGCTCATGCGCCGACGCGGCGTCGAGCGCCTGACCCTCGTCGGCAACTCGGGCGGCGCCGCGCTCGTGTGCCTGTACCAGTCGCAGGCTGAGCGGCTCACCATCGAGACCACCCCCGCCGGCGACCCGGTGGCCCTCGACCCGTCGCAGCTGCCGCCGGCCGATGCGATCGCGCTCGCCGCTGCGCATCCGGGGCGCGCGCAGCTCCTCGACCGTTGGCTCGACGCGTCGGTCGTCGACGAGCGGGATCCGCTCGCCGCGCTGCCGGAGCTCGACATCTACGACGCCGGACGATCGCTCCCGTTCGAACGCGCCTTCGTCGAACGGGTTCGTCGCCGCCAGCGCGCCCGGCACGACGCGATCACTGCGTACGTCAGACGGCGGCTGGCGTTCCTGCGCGCCCGACCCGATGGTCCCGCGACGAGGCGCTCGTCGTGCACCGCACCTACGCCGACCCGCGGTTCGTCGACGTCACACTCGACGCCAACGACCGCGCGCCGGGAGGCAACCGCGGCGACCCCCGGACGGTCAACTACGGACCGAACTGCCTCGGGCCGGTACAGCACGTTGACGAGCTGGCTCAGCCAGTGGTCGTCGGAGAGCCGCGCCGACGGGCCCGGCACCCTCGCCGCCACGTCGGTGCCGGTCCTGCAGCTCGAGTACACGGCCGACCAGGCCGTGTTCCCGAGCGACATCGAAGCATGGTCCCGCGCCGCGGGTGAACGGGAGCAGTACCACGCGGTCAAGGGCGCCACGCACTACCTCAGCGGGCAGCCGGAGCTGCTCGACGAGGTCGCCGACCACCTCGAGGCGTTCGCCGTCGCATCCTGACGGGCGCCACGCAAAGGAGCACCAGATGGACGTCACCCCGGAGCAGCAGGAGTACCTCGGCGGTCACCAGTGGGCGGTCCTCGCCACCGGGCGCAAGGACGGGAGCCCCCAAGCCTCGATGATCGCCTACGTGTGGGACGGCGAGCACTTGCTCGTCACCTTCCGCCGCGGCAGCGCGAAGCGCCACAACATCGTGCGCCAGCCGCGCGTCGCGGTGCTGGTGCCGGACGGCCGGCGCGCCCTGACGGTGTACGGCGACGCGGCGCTCCTCGAGGAGGGTCCGGACCGGGTCGCCGCGTACGCCGCGATCCTCGCCGGGTTCGGCATCTCGCCCGCACCCGACGACCTCGAGGCGCAGATGGACGCCGAGGCGCGGGTGGCGGTGCGCATCCGGCCCGCGCAGGTCGAGCTGCACGACTGAGTCGTGGCGCCCGAGCCGCGCCTGCCGAGCTGATCAGCTCACCGGTGCCGGCGCGGCGGGTGTCAGGCCGTGGCGCTGCATCACCGAGATCAGCGCCGCGAGATCGGGTGGTCCACCGGCC
The DNA here is from genome assembly GCA_963835985.1 of uncultured Actinomycetes bacterium. Lineage (GTDB taxonomy): Bacteria > Actinomycetota > Acidimicrobiia > IMCC26256 > DASPTH01 > DASUAS01. Next base: position 456,028 of record CAWIHV010000007.1, read on the forward strand.
GCGGCGGCGAGCACGTCGCGGATCTCGAGGAAGTAGTCGGGTCCGAACACGCCGGGCGTCGCGACCGACAGGAAGCACGAGTCCTCGGTCCCGGCGTTCACGAACTGGTGCACCTGCCCACGGCGGATGACCAGCGCGTCGCCGACGCCGACGTCGCGGGTCTCACCGTCGACGGTGAAGGTGGTGACCCCCGCGAGGCCATACACCGTCTCCTCGAACCCGTCGTGGCTGTGCGGCGCGGGAACCTTGGCGGCGGGACGGATTGCGCATTCGAACACGGTGGCCGCGCCGTGCGAGTCGTCGGCCTCCACGAGGAAGCGGATCTCGATGTCGCCGAGCGGGATGGTGGTCCGGTTGCTGCTCACGGCTGCCTCCCAAAGTGGTAAAGGGACTTGATCAACGTACCAGCCCAGGATCAGGTTGTAAAGTCTCTTTATCATGTCCGCAGCCGGTCCCGACCTCCCACCCCCGCTCATCGGCGCGCTGATGCGGATGCCGGTCGACGCCGTCCGCCGACGGATCTTCGACGACCTCAATTCGGCTGGGTTCACCGACCTGGGCGAGGCGCACATGGCGGTGCTGCGGTACCCGGGCCCGCAGGGGCGGAGGCCGTCGGACCTGGCGGCCGAGCTCGGCATGAGCAAGCAGGCGGTGAACTACCTGCTGGGCGCGCTCGAGCAGTCCGGCTACCTGCGCCGCGCCAACGATCCCGACGATCGCCGTTCGCGTCGTGTCGAGCTCACCGACCGGGGCGAGCAGGTGCGCCAGACGATCCGTGCCACGGTCGCCGACATCGAGGGGGAGCTCGCCGGCGAGCTCGGAGACCGCTCGTTCGAGCAGCTCCGCGCGCTCTTGGTGCAGCTCAACGACACCGCGTTCGTGCGCGGCACGACCGCGGTCGCACCGACCTGACCGCGATGCACGTCCACTCACCGCCCCGGGATGGCAGACGGGCGAGCGGCGTAGGGTCGGAGCGTGACCGAGCAGCCCTACGTCGCGGTGATCGGGCCCGGTGAGGCGACGCCCGAGGAGGCGCAGGTGGCCGAGGCCGTCGGGCGACTGCTCGCGCAGCGGGGTGTGGTCGTGGTGTGCGGCGGACTCGGCGGCGTGATGGAGGCGGTCTCGCGCGGCGCAGCGGGAGGCGGGGGGACCGTGCTGGGTCTTCTTCCGGGGTCCGACCGGACCCATGCCAACGAGCATGTGACCGTGGCGATCACCACCGGCATGGGGGAGATGCGCAACGCGCTGTTGGTGCGGGCGGTCGACGCGGTGATCGCGGTGGGCGGCGCGTACGGCACGCTCTCGGAGATCGCATTCGCGTTGCGGACCGGCGTGCCGGTCGTGGGCATCGGTACCTGGGACCTCGACGACGTGATCGACGCGCCGGACGCGGTGGCGGCGGTCGACTTGGCACTGGAGCTGGCATGACGGAGAACGAGCCGTACTACCGGGACGACCTGGCGCTCGTGCACCACCGCGGGTTCGGGTTCCACGCCGACGGATGCGGGCCCGATCTCGTCGAGCTGCTGGCACCGGTGCGCGAGCGCGACGGGCTGGTGCTCGAGATCGGATGCGGGAGCGGATTGCTCACCCGCTACCTGGTCGATGCGGGGTACCGGGTGCTCGCGACCGACGCATCGCCCTCGATGCTGGAGCTGGCGCGCGAGACGGCCCCGGGTGCAAAGGAGTTCGCGCGGTTGTCCTTGCCCGATGATCCGGTGCCCGACTGCGAAGCGGTGGTGGGTGTCGGTCACCCGCTGTGCTACTTGCCGACGAAGGAGGCGATCGACCGCGCGCTCGTCGCGCTGGCGCGCGCCTTGCGTCCCGGTGGTGTGTTCGCGACCGACCTCGAGGACTTCGAGTGGGGACGCGCCCGGATCGACGTGCACGAGCAGTCGCGCCTCGGCGACGACTGGGCGATCATCACGCGCTACGAGAACCCGACGCCCGACTGCCACATCCGCGACATCACGACCTTCGTGCGCAACGACGACGGCACGTACCGGCGTGACCACGAACGTCACGACAACGTGCTGCTCGACATCACCGCGGTGCCGCCGTTGCTGGCGGCGGAGGGAGTGACGGCCGAGGCGCGGCGCTCGTTCGGCGAGCACGAGCTGCCGGTGGGCCTCTACGCGGTCGTCGGGACCAAGTCGGGGTGACCGACGAACGGATCCGGGAGGCGCACGACCGCGCCGTCGCCGCCGGCGAGCCGGGCTACCTCGATCCCGACACGGGGTTCTTCGTCTTCACTGCCGTGGCCCTGGCCGAGCGGGGCGAGTGCTGTGGTTCCGGCTGCCGGCACTGTCCGTACGGGGATTCGGCGTGATTGCGGCCGGGATCTGACCGCAATGTTCGCGAGGGTCGAGGAACCACCGAACCGGTCAGCGAAAGGACCGCACCGATGCCGGGTCAAGCGCCCTTCCACACCGACGAGCACGACCTCCTGCTGGGGTACGTCAGGCAGCAGCGCGAGGTGCTGCGCCTCACCGCCTACGGCCTCACCGACGACCAGGCCCGGCAGGCGGCGGTGCCACCGAGCCCGTTGAGCGTCGGCGGTCTGCTCAAGCACGTCACGTTCGTGGAGCAGAGCTGGATCGACATGATCCTCGAGCGTCCGCGTCCGGCGACGGCGGAGGCCGACTACGCCGACGCCTTCGCGATGCGGGCCGACGAGACGCTTGCCGATCTGCTGGCGCGATCCGTGGCGGTCGGCGAGGAGACCGAGCGCGTGGTCCACGCGATTCCCGACCTCGGTCAGCGGGTGCCGGTGCCCCAGGGTGTGCCCTGGTACCCGCAGGATCTCGACGCCTGGTCGGTACGGTGGGTGCTGATGCACCTCGTCGCCGAGATCGCCCGTCACGCCGGGCACGCCGACATCATCCGCGAGGCCGTCGACGGCGCCACCGCCTTCCCGCTCATGGCCGCGGCCGAGGGATGGCCGGCGACGCCGTGGATGCAGCCCTGGGAGCCCGCGTGAGCATCGCGGTCGGTCTCGACGAGCTGCGGGCGCGCATCGAGGAGTTCACCACCGACGCCTACCTCCTGACGGTGAGCGACGACGACCGCGCACACAGCGTCGCGGTGCCCGTGCGTTGGGATGGCGACGCGCTGGTCGTGCCCGCCGGCCGTACCACGAGGCGCAACGCGCGGGCGCGCCCTCTTGTCGCGCTGCTCTGGCCGCCACCCGGCGCGGTGGCTTCAGTCTGATCGTCGACGCGGACGCCACGCGCGTCGACGACGACACCGAAGCGGTCTGGCTCGCCCCCACTCGCGCGGTCCTCCACCGGCCCGCGCCCGGCGGCGGCAGCGACTGCGCGCCCGTGCTCTAGCCGGCGAGGGGATCGATGCCGACTTCGTCCCAGAACCGGCGCCACGACTCGAACGCGTCGGGGAGCTGGGTGGTGGTCAGCGCATCGTGCTCGGCACCGACGCCGGCGCCGTGCGCGGGCCGCTCGAGGGCGTCGACCATGTACCAGCGCAGGAACTTGCGCCGGTCGAAGCACCACGCCCGTCCCTCAGGGCTGTCGACGCGCACGTACGTGTCCCAGTACTGGAGCATGCCTTCGTCCCACCCGCCGTTCGGTCGCCCGAGCTCGTCGTGGCAGTAGACGATCCCGTGCGCATGGTCGGCGTCGTCGAAGTCGACGATGTGGTTGCCGACGAAGTGCACCGACACCTTCGGTTCGCTGAGCGTCTTCACGAACCACGCGCGCAGCGCGTCGCGACCGCGTTCCTCGCGGCCGACGCGCACGTCGGGCGTGAACAACGAGACCATCATGTCCATGTCGCGTGAGTCGAGCGCCAACGCGTAGCGCACCGGGAGTTGCTGGATCTCGGCCAGGGACTCGAGCCGGTCGAGACGTTCGTCGGCGGTCGTGGGCTGCCAGGATCCGAGGCGTGACATGCCGCGGACGCTAGTGCGATGCGACGAGTAGCGTCCGCGACGTGCTGTCGGGCGAGAAGATCCTCATCACCGGACCTGCGGGGCAGATCGCGTTCCCGCTCGCTCGGTACCTCGCCGCCGACAACGAGGTGTGGGGCATCGCGCGCTTCTCCGACGAGGAGAGCCGGGCGAAGGTCGACGCGCTCGGGGTCACCACGCGCGGTCTGCGACATCGCAACCGGCGACTTCTCGGGCGTGCCCGACGACTTCACGTACGTCGTGCACCTCGCCGCGTTCCAGGGCCCCGGGAACGACTTCGACCACGCGATCGCGGTGAACGCGGAGGGCACCGGGCTGCTGCTCGCACACTGCCGGAGCGCCAAGGCCGCGCTGGTGATGTCGACCCATTCGGTCTACCGCCCGCACGACGACCCGCTGCACGTGTACGTCGAGACCGACCCGCTCGGCGAGGTCAACTCGTCGCTGTCGCCGCCGTACTCCATGTCGAAGATCGCGCAGGAGGCCGTGGCGCGCACGTGTGCCCGTCTCTACGACCTGCCCGTGACCATCGCCCGCATGAACGCGTCGTACGGGCCCAACGGCGGTCTCCCCGTGTACCACCTCGACGCGGCGATGGCGGGGGAGCGGGTCATCACCCGTTGGGACCCGTGCCCGTACATGCCGATCCACGAGGACGACATCAACCGGCAGACCGCCGCGCTCCTCGATGCCGCGACGGTGCCGGCGCGCATCGTGAACTGGGGCGGTGACGAGGCGGTGAGCGTGCAGGAGTGGTGCGCGTTCTTCGCCGAGCTCACGGGCCACGACGTGCCGGTCGACGTCGTCGAGACCCCGGGCACGCTGCGCGGTTCCATCGCCGACCCCACCGCGCGGCAGGCGATCACCGGACCGTGCACGGTGGGGTGGAAGGACGGACTCCGCGCCGCGCACGAGGCAAGGTACCGCATGAACGTCCTGGTCACCGGGGCGTCGTCGGGCATCGGGGCTGCGACCGCGCGCGCGTTCGCCGGACGGGGCGCGACCGTCGGGATCTGCGCTCGTCGCGAGGAGCGGCTCGCCGAGGTGGTGGCCGATCTGCCCGGCGGGCGGAGCTGGGTCGTCGACCTCGCCGATCTCGACGGCATCGACGCGTTCGTCGCGCGAGCTGACGCGGAGATGGGCGGCATCGACGTGCTCGTCAACAACGCCGGCATCCCCAAGCGCCGTCGTACCACGACGATGACCGCCGACGACGTCGAGAGCGTCATGGCGATGAACTACTTCTCGCCGGTGCGGCTCACCCTCGCGCTGCTGCCGCGCATGATCGAGCGAGGCCGCGGCGACATCGTGAACGTCTCGTCGATGGGTGTGCACCTGGTCGCGTTCGGCGTGGGCGCGTACTCGGCGTCGAAGGCGGCGCTGGAGCTGTTCACCGAGTCGCTGTACGTCGAGCTGCCAGGCACCGGCGTCCGCGCGCACCTCGTCATCCCCGGCACCACCGTCACCGAGTTCAGCACGCCGCGCGAAGGCAACGACCCGCCGCTGCCGCCCGGGCCGACGGCGGCGACACCCGAGGAGGTGGCGGCGGCGATCGTGGCGAGCGTGAGCGACGACGCGATCGCGACCAGTTCGTGTCGTACGCGACCGCGCGCGACGCCGACACCTCGGCCACCAAGGCGGCCGACCCCAACGCGTTCCTCGCCGCAGATGCGCGACGCCCTGCGCCGGGCTCCGCGGCGAGCTAACCCAGGTCGATCAGCAGGTGCAGCGACAGGTCGCCGATGTGGTCGACGCCCATGTGGCGACGGCTGAAGCGCCACTCGCCGTCGACCTTCTCGAACTCGTCGCGGTAGTGACCGTTGATGATCGGTCGCAGCGGCTCGTCGCCCGCCTTCTGGAACACGGTGTAGTACGAGCGGCACGTGCCGGTGAGCCCGTCGTCGGCGACGTCGACGATCGGGTTGGTGATCACGTGCTTGGTGAGCGGCGTGCCGTCCTCGTACTTGCGCGTCGTGTGCGTGGTACATCGCCGCCACCGCGTCGGCACCACGCGTGTCTCGTGGTCGGAGCCGTCGGTGGTGATCACCGCGTGGGCGAGATGCTCGCCGATGCCCTCGTAGTCGCCGGCGTCGATGAGCTCGGCGTAGCGGTACAGCAGGTTGGTGATCGCGATCGCGTCCGGAATCCCACTCGAGCTCATGGTTGCTCCCTCCCCAACAACATCACGTCGGTGAACAGCGCACCGGCGCCGCCACCACTGCACAGCGCGACCTCGGCGCCTTCCACCTGCATGGTCGGACACCCGCCGCGCAGCTGCTGCACGCCGCGGATGACCCGTTGCAGGAGCTGCACGGTCGCACCACCGTGGCTGAACGACATGAGGCCGCCGTCGGTGGTGACGGGTGCTTGCCGCCGGGCTCGATCGCGCCGCTCATCACGTAGTCCCCGCCCTCACCCTCGGCGCAGAACCCGAACGCCTCGAACTGGCGGATGATCTCGAACGAGAAGGGGTCGTACAGCTCGCACACGTCGACGTCGTCGGGCCCGAGCCCCGACATCGACCACACGGTCTCCATCGCCCGCCGCCCGACGGTCCCGTCGACCAGATCGGCGCGGACGTTGCCGCCCATGTCCCACGCCGGTGGGTGCTGGTACGACGGGCCGAAGTGGTCGGTGTTGCCGCCGAGCACCCAGATCGGATCCCGCGCGAGGTCGCGCGCGATGTCGGCGCGGGCGAGCACGAGCGCGCAGCCGCCCTCGGCAGTCATCGAGCAGTCGAGCAGGTGGAACGGATCCGCGACCATGCGGCTGTCGAGGATGTCCTGGACGCTGAACGGCCCGCGCCCGAAGTAGCAGGCCTCGGGGTTCACGTGCCCGTTGTTGCGGATGGTGGCGGCGACGGTGGCGAGCGCCTCGGGCGGTGTGCCGAAGCGGTGCATGTGTCGACGCGCGATCAGCGCGAACTCCGCGGCGGTGAACATGCCGAACGGCGCCACGAACTCGTTCGACGGGCGCGTCCACGGCGCGGTCGACGCGCGGTCGGTGTACACGCCCGCCGATCCCGCGCTGATGAGCACGGTCGACGCCAGCCCGGTGGCGATGGCGCTCGCGACTTCGAGCACCGCGGGGATGCCCATGCCCGAGTACGAGCGCCACACCGGACCGTTGCGCGCCTGGTAGATGAGATCGGAGCCGGTCTGGCCGACCACACCGTCGATGTCGCGCGGTCCGAGCCCGGCGTCGGCCAGCGCACCCATGCCGGCCGCGAACGTGATGCTCGCGCGAGTCGTGCCCTTCCAGCACGCGTGCCTGCTCGGTGTTGAAGACGCCGACGATGGCGACGTCGTGGAACGGGTGCGCGGCCACGCGTGATCAGCCGAGCACGAGGTCGCGCACGACCTCCAGCTGCTCGGGATCGCGCCCCGCGACCATCAGCGTGGTCACCGGGCTGTCGCGCCACGCCTCGAGGCGCTCCTTGATGCGCGACGGAGGTCCGACGATCGAGATCTCGTCGGCGAAGTCGTCGGGGACCGCCATGATCGCCTCGTCGCGCTTCCCGGCGAAGAAGAGCTCCTGGATCTTGAGCGCCTCCTCCTCGAAACCCATCCGCTGCATCAGCTTGGTGTGGAAGTTCTGGCCCTTGGCGCCCATGCCGCCGATGTAGAAGCCGAGCATGCCCTTCACGGGCAGCAGCGCCGCCGCGACGTCGTCGGTGACGGTCACGTTCGCCATCGCGTTGATCTCGAAGCCGGGCTTGGCGTCCTTGATCTGGTCGGCGTACACGTCCTGGCGGAACGGTGAGTAGTAGAGCGGCAGCCAGCCGTCGGCGATCTCCGCGGTCTGGGTGACGTTCTTCGGTCCCTCGGCGCCGAGGAAGATCGGGATGTCGGCGCGCAGCGGGTGGGTCATGATCTTCAGCGGCTTGCCCAGGCCCTGGCTGCCCTCACCGCGGTAGGGCAACGGGTAGAACTCGCCGTCGTTCTCGAGCGGGCCCTCGCGCCGCAGCGCGCGCCGGATGATGTCGACGTACTCGCGCGTCCGGGCGAGCGGCCGGTTCGACGGTTGGCCGTACCAGCCTTCGACCACCTGCGGTCCCGAGACGCCGAGCCCGAGGATGAGGCGGCCGTTCGACAGGTGGTCGAGCGTCACCGCGGCCATGGTCGTCGCGGTGGGTGTGCGCGCGGCCATCTGCACGATGCCGGTGCCGATCTTGATCGTCGACGTGTGGGCCGCGACGTACGCCGCGTAGGTGAACGCGTCGTTGCCCCACGACTCGGCGACCCACACCGAGTCGTACCCGAGGCGCTCCGCCGCCTGGGCCTCCTCGACGAAGCCCGGGCCGCGGCCCCGCCCCCCAATACCCGAACACCACACCCAGCTTCATGACAGGCCTCCATGCGTCGGCGGAGCGTACCCTCCTCGCCGATGGAGCTCTCGATGACCCTGCCCACGATGCTGCCGCACTCGCGCGCGCAGACGCTCGCCTGGTGTCGCGAGGTCGACGCCGGACCGTGGGCCGGTCTCGCGGTCCCGGAGCGGATCACCTACACCAGCCACGACTGGACGGTCGACCTCAGCGCGGTCGCCGCGCTCACCGAACGCGTGCGGCTCTACACGACGATCGTCATCCTCCCCGCGCACGACGAGGTGGCGGTGGCGAAGCAGCTGGCGTCGATCGACGTGCTGTCCGACGGGCGGCTCACCGTCGGCGTGGGTGTCGGCGGGCGCGAGCACGACTACCGGGCGATCGGCGGTTCGTTCGAGCGCCGCTGGCAGCGCATGGACGAGCAGGTGGCGCGCATGCGCCGCATCTGGGCGGGCGAGCCGCCGTTCGAGGGCGCCGACCCCGTGGGACCGCGGCCGGTGCAGGATCCGCTGCCGGTGATCGCCGGTGTGATGGGCCCGAAGGCGATCGCACGCGCCGCGCGCTGGGCCGACGGGGTCGACGGCGCGTGGACGATGGACGGCGACCGCGACGCGATGGCCGCCGCGTTCGCGCAGATCCGCGACCGCGTGGGAGGAAGCGGGGCGCACCGAAGCACCGCACCTGTCGTCGAGCATCTGGTACGCGATCGGCGACGACGCCGAGGCGCGCCTGCGGCGACTACACGCGCACCTACATGAACATCATGGGTGAGGGAGTCGGTGAGTGGGCGGCGGGCGCGGTCACGTGCTTCACCGCTGATGCGCTGCGGCGCGCCGTCGACAACGCACGCGACGCCGGTGCCGACGAGTTCTTCCTCGTGCCCAGCACCTCCGATCCCGACGAGCTCGCGCGCACCCGCGACGCGCTCGGACTGTGAGCACCCCATGAGCATGCCGGACGTCGACGGCCTGCTCGAGGACGTCGCCGGCCAGGTCGGGCTCGACGACTACGGCGATCCCGACGTTCCGCGACGGCCTCGAACCCGCTCTGGTGGTCGGGCTTCAACGAGGGCGACCTCACCGAGATCGGGATGCTGGCGTTCGAGGGCCAGATCCGGATGAACCTGGCCAACCGCCTGCGGGTCCTCGACTGGCACCGCACCCATCCGGAGCTGGCGGCGACGAAGGTGGAGGCGCCGCTCGTCCTGGTGGGCATGCCCCGCAGCGGCACGACCGCGCTGAGCCACCTGCTCGCCGCCGATCCCGACAACCGGTCGCTGCTCGCGTGGGAGGCGACCGAGTCGATCCCGCCGCCCACCACCGCGACGTACCAGACCGACCCGCGCTTCGAGACCGCCCGGAACACGACCAGTCCCGACCGAGCTGCTCAACCCCGAGTTCAAGGCCATCCACCACGACGAACCCGATGACGCGATGGAGTGCACGGTGTTGCACGCGCAGCACTTCCAGAGCCTCATCTACTCGACGGTGTTCAACCTGCCCGCGTACGACGAGTGGCTGCTCCCCTCGAAGTGGCACGGCGCGGTCCGCTACCACGAGCAGGTGCTGCAGGTGCTCCAGTCGGAGTGCCCGGGACGGTGGCAGCTGAAGTCGCCGCAGTACGGCTTGCTGCTCGACGAGCTGTTCGAGACGTATCCCGACGCGCGCGCTCGTCGTCACCCACCGCGACCCGGTGAAGATCGCGGCGTCGACGTTCAGCCTGCTGCGCTGCCTCACCGGCACGTTCACCGAACGACGACCACACCGAGTACATCGTCTCGCACTGGCCCGACACGCTCTCCACGCTGCTCGACCGGGCCATGGACGCACGCGACCGCATCGGCGAGGACTCGTTCTTCGACGTCGCCTACGCCGACCTCGTGCGCGACCCGGTGACGGTCGTCGGGTCGATCTACCAGCGCTTCGGCATCGAGTGGAACGCCGAGAAGGAGGAGTACTTCCGGACGTTCCACGCGGCCAATCCGCAACACAAGTACGGCACGCACACGTACTCGCTCGCCGAGGTGGGCGTGGAGCGCGGTCCGCTCGACGAGCGCTTCGCCCGCTACACGGAGCGCTACGACGTGCCCAAGGAGGACGCGTGAGCGACACGTACGAGACGCTGTTGTTCGACGTGCGCGAGCAGGTCGCAACCGTCACCCTCAACCGGCCCGACGTGCGCAACGCGTTCGGTGCCGGCATGGGCCCCGAGCTCGACGACGCGTTCCGGCGTTGCGACGAGGACGACGACATCCGCGCCGTCGTGCTGACCGGCACGCCGCCCGCGTTCTGCTCGGGTGCCGACCTCGCGCGTGGTGGCGAGACCTTCGGCAAGGTCGACACCACGACGTTCAACGCGGCGGGGCTGCGCTTCCCGCCGTGGGACGTGCGCAAGCCGGTGATCGGCGCCATCAACGGGCACGCCATCGGCGTCGGCATGACGCTGGCGATCCAGTGCGACCTGCGCTTCATGGCCGCCGACGCCAAGTACGGCGTCGTGCAGACGCAACGCGGGGTGATGGGCGACGCGTTCGTGCACTGGTCGCTGCCGCGCATCGTGGGGATGGCCAACGCGGCCGAGATCCTCCTCACCGGCAAGACCTTCGACGGCAACGACATGCAGCGCCTCGGCGTCGCCAACCGGGTGCTCCCGGCCGACGAGGTGCTGCCAGCCGCGTGGGAGTACGCGCGCGAGATGGCGGTCACGACCGCACCGATGTCGGTGGCGTTCAGCAAGCGCGTGCTGTGGGCGAGCTTCGACCTCGACCGCAACGAGATCAACCACTTGGAGACGGTGCTGCACCACCACCTCATGGGCAGTCCCGACGCCAAAGAGGGCGTGATGGCGTTCCTCGAACGTCGGTCCCCCCAGTGGCAGGGGAGCGTGAGCCGAGAACTGGCCCGAGGTGTGGCCGGGGGAGGAGGCGGAATGAGCTTCGAGACCACCACCGACGAGGTGCTGGAAGGCGTCGACCTGCACGGCAAGGTGGCGATCGTCACCGGCGCGTCGACCGGGCTCGGCTTGGAGACCGCACGCGCGTTGGCGTCAGTCGGTGCCGAGGTCGTGGTCGCCGGCCGCGACTCGTCGCGCATCGACGCCGCGGCCGCGACGATCCTCGAGCGCGTCCCGGACGCGCAGCTCGAGCAGGGGCTGCTCGACCTCACGTCGCTCGACAGCGTGCGCGCGTTCGCCGAGTGGTACGCCGACGGTCACGACCGGTTGCACCTCCTGATCAACAACGCCGGAGTGATGTACACGCCGTTCGAGCACACCGTCGAGGGCTTCGAGCTGCAGTTCGGTACCAACCACGTGGGGCACTTCCTGCTCACGTGCCTGTTGGTGCCGCTGCTGCTGGCGGATCCGCCGTCGCGAGTCGTCAATCTGAGCTCGGGCGGACACATGACGTCGGACGTGGTCTGGGACGACATCAACTTCGAGCGGCGCGACTACGACAAGTTCGCGTCGTACGGGCAGTCGAAGACCGCCAACATCCTCTTCTCGGTGGAGCTCGACCGTCGGCTCGGCGACCGCGGCGTGCACGCGTACGCGGTGCACCCGGGCCTGATCTACACCGAGCTCAGCCGGTACATGACCGAGGACGACATGCAGCACCTCATGGAGATGGCGAAGGGAGGAGGCGGCTTGCCGCCGGCGAAATCGGTCGAGCAGGGCGCGGCGACGAGCGTGTGGGCCGCCACCGCCCCCGAGCTCGACGACCAGGGCGGCACCTACCTCGCCGACGCCGAGGTCACCGACCAGCACGCCCCCTGGGCCCGCGACCCCGAGTCGGCCCGCCGGCTCTGGACCCTCTCCGAGGAGATGGTCGGCCAGACCTTCGACTTCTGACGAGGTTGCGTCACTCAGCGGCGTTCTACGCCCTCAGGTGACGCAACCTCGCCATCCTGGGCTAGTTGCTGGACTCAAACAAGTGAGTTAGGGTCCGCGCGATGGACGACGTGGCCGCGATCCAGCGGGGGCTCGAGCAGCTCGACCGGCTCCGGGCCAGCCGCAACGGCCACGCGGGGCTGACCGCGGCCACCGGCATCGACCTGTCCCGTCCCGCCTACGCGCTCCTGCGACGCATCGACGAGCACGGTCCGGCGACGCTCGGCGACCTCGCCCGCGCCACCGGGATGGACGCGGCGTCGACCGGGCGCCAGGTCCGTCGGCTCGAGGAGCTGGGCTACGTCGAACGTGCGCCCGACGCGTCGGACGGCCGCGTCGTCACCGTCTCGATCACCGACGCGGGGAGCGACGCGCGCCGGCGGATCGCCGACGTGCTGGAAGCGCACCTGCGCGACACGCTCGGCCGGTGGTCCGAAGCGGACCGGCACATGCTCGGCGAGCTGCTCACCCGGCTGGTCGACGACTTTCGCGACATCCAATTCCGCAACGTCAGGAGCACTGCATGACCATGCCCAGCGACATCGGCGCCATCGACCTGATGATCAGCTTCCCGAAGTCGAACGCGTCGAAGACCTACGACTACCTGCGCGAGACCACCCACGGCGACGACGCGTCCACCGCAGAGTTCCCCGCGGGCTACATGTTCAAGGACGTGCCGAACAAGCTCGACGAGGGCGACGACGGCGTCACGGTGACGATCGGCGAGATGGACAAGTGGGGCGTCGACATGGGGCTCGTCGGGGCGGGTCCGTTGACGAAGCAGGCGCAGGAGCGCTACCCCGGACGCTTCATCACCAGTCTCGAGATCGATCCCAACGACATCACCGGCACGGTGCGCAAGATCCGTGAGTACAAGGCGGAGTACGACCTCAAAGCGCTGACCACGTTCCCCGCGGGCTGCAACCCGCAGGTGCCGGTCGACGACCGTCGCTACTACCCGATCTACCAGGAGTGCATCGACCTCGACATCCCGATCATCTCCAACGCGGGCATCGCGGGACCCCGCTTCCCGTCGAAGTGTCAGGACGTCATGCTCTTCGACCAGGTCTGTTACGACTTCCCCGAGCTGCGCATCGTGATGCGCCACGGCGCGGAACCGTGGGAGGAGCTCGCGGTGAAGCTCATGCTCAAGTGGCCGAACCTGTACTACATGCCGAGCGCGTTCGCGCCCAAGCACTACCCCGAAGCGATCATCAAGTACGCGAACACGCGGGGTGCCGACAAGGTGATGTACGCGGGCTACTACCCGATGGGGCTGAGCCTCGAGCGCATCTTCACCGAGATGCCCAACGTGCCGTTCCGCGACCACGTGTGGCCGAAGTTCCTGCGCGACAACGCGATCCGCGTGTTCAACCTCGACGCGAAGCGTTACGAGTCATGAGGCCCGACCAGCGCCGGATCGAGTACTCGGGCAGCGTCCACGACGAGGAGGAGATCGAGGCCGTCGTCGAGGTGCTGCGCGGCGGGCCCGAGCGCGCTGCGCATCAGCAAGAACGTCAAGGCGTTCGAGCAGGGCGTGGCCGAGTACTTCGGCAAGCGGCGCGGGATCATGGTCAACTCCGGCTCGTCGGCGCTCTACCTCGCGGTGGAACTGCTCGGGTGCGAGCCGGGCGACGAGGTGATCACGTCGGCGGTCACGTTCTCGACCGACGTCGCGCCGCTGGTGCGCGCCGGGCTCGTGCCCGCGTTCGTCGACGTCGAGCCCGACACCTTCAACATCGACGTCGACGGCATCGAGGAGATGATCTCGCCGCGCACGAAGGCGATCCTCGTGCCCAACCTGATCGGCAACTGCCCCGACTGGGACCGCATCCGCGCCATCGCCGACGCCCACGGCCTCAAGGTGATCGAGGACTCGTGCGACGCGCTCGGCGCCAAGCTCCGGGGCACGCCCACGGGGACGCGCTCGGACATCAGCGTCACCAGCTTCGCCCTCGCGCACGTGATCACCGCGGCCGCGACCGGCGGGATGGTGCTGCTCGACGACGACGACCTCATCGACCGGTGCGTGCTGCTGCGCCGCTGGGGCCGCCGGTCGGAGCCGCAGTTCTACGGCTCGAAGAAGGGCGACAAGCGCTTCTTCACCGAGGTCGACGGCATCGAGTACGACAACCTCTTCATCTTCGACGAGGTCGGTTGGAACTTCGAGCCGTGCGAGATCAGCGCCGCGTTCGGCGTGGTGCAGCTGCGCAAGCTGCCCGATCAACCTCGCACGGAGGCAGCGCAACTTCGACCTGCTGTCGGCGTTCTTCGGCACCTATCCCGAGGTGTTCACGCTGCCGCGCCAGACCGCGGAGCTCGAGACCGGGTGGCACATGTTCCCGGTGTTGATCAATCCCGAGTCGGGGATCCGGCGGGCCGAGTTCCAGGAGCACATGGAGGGCCACGGCGTGGACACGCGCATGGTGTGGACCGGCAACGTCACCCGGCAGCCGGCGTTCGCGCAAGGTGCCGCACCGCGTGCCTGAAGGGCGGGCTTGCCCAACGCCGACCGGGTGATGGAGCAGGGACTCATCCTGCCGCTGAACCACGGGCTCGACGACGACGACATCGAGTATCTCTGCGTCACCGCCGGCCGTTTCCTGCAGGAGCACGGCTACGCCACCGGCCGGGGGTGTCCCGGCATGAGCGGTCGTTTCACCGGACGACGTGCCGTCGTCACCGGCGCGAGTCGGGGGATCGGCGCCGGCATCGCCGAACGACTCGCGGCCGAAGGCGCGGCGGTGGCCATCGTCGCCCGCACGCTGGCCGAGGGTGATCGGGCCAACCTGCCGGGCAGCCTCGAGGCCACGGCCGACCGCCTCCGCACGTACGGCAACCCGGTCGCGATCATCGCGGCCGATCTCACCGACGGCGACGACCGCGCCCGCATCGTCCCCGAAGCCGCCGAGCAGCTGGGCGGTCACGTCGACGTGCTCGTCAACAACGCGGCGGCGGCGATGTACGCGCAGCCGTCGGAGATGCCACTGAAGCGGCGGCGCATCACCTTCGAGGTCAACGTGCACGCGCCGCTCGACCTCGCCCAGGCCGCGCTCCCGGCGATGCTCGAGGCCGGCGAAGGCTGGATCGTCAACCTCTCGAGCGCGACCGGCAAGCTCTCGGCCGGGCCGCCGTACAACCTCGCCGGCCTCGGCGCGACCACCGGCATGTACGGGTCGTCGAAAGCGGCGCTGAACCGCGAGACGAACGTGCTCGGCCACGAGCTGTGGGGCCGCGGGATCCGCGTCAACACCGTCGAGCCCCGCGCGGCCGTGATGAGCGAGGGTGCGGAGGTGCTCGCCGGCCACGTGATCCGCGAGGACCAGAAGGAGTCGATGGAGGAGATGGTGGAGGCCGCCGTCTACCTCTGCGACTGCGACGAGGAGACCACCGGTCAGGTGTTCGTGAGCCTCGATCTCATCGCCGACCGCGGCGTCACGGTGATGACGCTGGACGCGGGCGGCCCCTGGAGCAGTCCTTCGAGCGCCGGGTAGCGTTCGCGCACATGACCAGCGTCAGCGACCGGGTGATCGACCTCCTCGACGGCGACCTCTACGCGGGTGATCCGTACGCCACGTACGCATGGATGCGCGAGCACGCGCCGGTCTACTGGGACGCGGGGAACGAGCTCTGGGGCATCGCCCGCTACGACGACATCGTCGAGATCGAGAAGGCGAAGGACGTCTTCATCAACTCCGACCAGAAGAAGGGCGGCTACCGCCCCAACCTGCCGTCCGACCCGTCGATCATCGGCCTCGACGACCCGCTCCACACCAAGCGCCGCAAGCTCGTCAACCGCGGCTTCACCCCGCGCACGGTGCTGGCGTGGGAGGACCACATCCAGGCGACGATCACCGGGCTGCTCGACGCCGCCGCCACCAAGGACCGCGTCGAGCTGATCGGTGACCTCGCCGGTCCGCTCCCCGCGCAGATGATCGGCCTGCTGCTCGGCTACCCGCACGAGATGTGGCCGAAGCTGATGGAGTGGTCGGCGCGCACCATCGTCGGCGGTGGCGGTCCTCGTTACGCCGACGACGACGTCATCATGGCGGCGTTCGAGTTCGCTGGTGCGTGCGCGGAGCTCTACGAGGAGAAGCAGCGCTGCCCGGCCGACGACATCATGACCGTCTGGACGACCGCCGAGATCGACGGCGAGCCGATCGGTCTCGACCCGGTGATCAGCGACTGCCTGCTTGCTGCTCGACGGCGGCGCCGAGACCACGCGCACCGTGATCGCGCGCACGATCCTCGAGCTGGCGGCGCGTCCCGACCAGTACCAGCTGCTGCGCGACGGTGCCGACATGACCGTCGCGGTGGAGGAGTTCATCCGCTGGGTCACGCCGGTGCTCAACATGTGCCGCGTCGCCAACCGTGACTACGAGATCGGCGGTCAGACCATTCGGGAGGGCCAACAGGTCGTCCTGATGTACCCATCGGCCAACCGCGACCCGATGCACTTCGAGGATCCCGAGCGCTACGACGTCACCCGCACGCCCAACCACCACATCGCGTTCGGGTTCGGCACCCACTTCTGCCTGGGTGCCGCGCTCGCCCGCCTCGAGATCAAGATGTTCTTCGAGGAGTTCGTACGCCGGGTGCGCGAGATCCACGTCGTGCCCGGCAGCGTCGACTTCCTGCCCAACGCGTTCGTGAACGGCGTCAACCGCGCCGAGGTCGAGCTCGTCCTCGGCTGAGCTGAGCGACAGGAGACGTCATGTACGACGTCAAGATCACCAACGGCACCATCGTCGACGGCACCGGCGCGCCGCGCTTCGTCGGCGACGTCGCGGTCAAGGACGGCGTGGTCGTCGAGGTGTCGCAGTCGTCGCTCGACGGCGATGCGGCGGAGACCGTCGACGCCACCGGACTGCTGGTCACGCCCGGCTTCGTCGACATCCACACGCACTACGACGGCCAGGCCACGTGGGACCCGCTGCTCGAGCCGTCGTCGGGGCACGGCGTCACCACGGTCGTCGCCGGCAACTGCGGCGTCGGCTTCGCGCCGGTGCGCCCCGGCGACGAGGAGTGGCTCATCAAGCTGATGGAAGGCGTGGAGGACATCCCCGGCACCGCGCTCTCCGAAGGCATGGACTGGAGCTGGGAGACGTTCCCCGAGTACCTCGACGCCCTCGACGCGCGGCAGTTCGGCATCGACGTGGGTGTGCAGGTGTCGCACGGCGCGGTGCGCGCCTACGCGATGGGGGAGCGAGGTGCGGCCAACGAGCCGGCGACGCCCGACGAGATCGCGGCGATGGCGGCGATCGTGCAGGAAGCGGTCGAGGCCGGTGCGCTCGGGTTCTCGACGTCGCGCACGCTCGGTCACCGCGCCATGGACGGCCGACCGGTGCCGGGCACGTTCGCGGCCGAGGACGAGCTGTTCGCGCTCGGACGGGCGATGCAGCGTGGCGGGCGCGCGGTCTTCGAGCTCGCACCCCTCGGCGCTTCGGGCGAGGACCTGCTCGCGCCCGAACAGGAGATGGGTTGGATGGTCAAGCTCTCCGACGAGCTCGGACCTGCCGGTGTCGTTCACGCTGCTGCAGATCGACGCCGCGCCCGACACGTGGCGCGGTCTCATGGACGAGTCGCTGCGCGCGTACGACTCCGGTGCGCACGTGGTGCCGCAGGTCGCGGCGCGCCCGTTCGGCATGCTGCTCGGCTTCCCGACCCGGCACGGGTTCACCGGTCGTCCCACCTACCGGGCGCTCGCGGCACGGCTGTCACCCGACGAGCTCCTCGCCGAGCTGGCCAAGCCCGCGGTGCGCGCCCAGATCCTCGCCGAGGACGACGTCGCGCCCGACCCGACGGTGCTGTTCGACGGCTTCTTCCAGCTGGTGCAGGGTTCGCTCGACCGGCTGTACGCGCTCGGCGACCCGCCGGTGTACGAACCCACGCCCGAGCGCACGATCGCGGCGATGGCCGAGGCCGCGGGCGTCGACCCGTTGGCGATGCTCTACGACGTGATGCTCGAGCACGGCGCGCAGCACCTGCTGATGCTCCCGTTCTTCAACTACGCGGAGCGCAACCACGACGCCATCCGCGAGATGCTGCTGCACCCCGGTGGCGTGTCGGGCCTGTCCGACGGTGGCGCGCACTGCGGCTTGATCTGCGACGCCTCGATCCCCACGTTCATGCTCACGCACTGGGCGCGCGACCGCGTGCGGGGCGACACCCTGCCGCTCGAGTACCTGGTGAAGAAGCAGACGTCCGACACCGCCGCGCTGTACGGGCTCGGCGACCGCGGGGTGCTCGCACCGGGCAAGAAGGCCGACGTCAACGTCATCGACTTCGACGGGTTGACGCTCCGGATGCCGCGGGTCGCGAGGGATCTCCCGGCTGGTGGCGCCCGCCTGCTGCAGGAGGCCGACGGCTACGTCGCCACCATGGTGAGCGGCGAGATCACCCGTCGCCACGGCGTCGACACCGGCGCCCGCCCCGGCCGCCTCCTCCGCGGCGCCCGCTGACCCTCGCCCGACCCCGTACCGGCGTCGACGTTGCGGCACATGGCCGCAACGTCGACGCATGTTGCCTGGAGAGATGCCGATGAGCCATCCCGACGACGAGTTCCACCCGCCGACGAACGACGACCCGTTCTGGAGCGAGACCGCGTGGTTCGCGTTCTCGGTGCCGGAGCGGAAGCTCGCGGGCTGGACCTACCCCTTCTTCCGGACCAACCAGGGCACGTGCTCGGCCGCGGTGTTCCTCTGGGACGACCGGGGTGACTCGCCGTTCGACTGCCGCTACTACAAGCAGATCTGGCATCTGCCCGTCCCCGAGCGGCTGAGCGACTTCGACCTCCCCAACGGCCTCGGCTACACCGCGCGTGAGGCGCAGCGCGTCTACGACCTGCGCTACCGCGACCCCGACGCCGACGACGTGTCGTTCGATCTCACGTTCACCGCGATCATGGATCCGCTGCACACCAAGACGTCGGGTCCCGACGGCGGCCACCTCGACCAGCTCGGCCGGTTCACCGGCACCCTCGTGCTCGACGGCGAGACCATCGAGGTCGACACCTACGGCGCTCGTGACCGCTCGTGGGGATCGCGGAACCCCTACGGCCCGCACCTCATGTCGGCGGGGGAGTACACGGCGACGCAGATGCCGTACAGCCACGCCACGTCCGACACTGTCTCGTTCCTCACCATCACCGCCAACGTCACCGACGACTTCCCGGTGATCATGGGCTTCCACCTGCGCGACGGCGAGGTGTCACGCATCACGAAGGGCCGTCGCGCCATCCTCGAGCGCGATCCGGCGACCGACACCGCCACCCGCGTCCTCGTCGAGGGTACCGACGAGCTCGGCCGCGAATTCCACGCCGAGGGCGAGACGCTCAGCAAGTTCGTCAACTTCTGCAACGAGAACCTGGTCGGCTGGAACCACCTCGTGCGCTGGGACATCGACGGCGTCGAGGCGTGGGGCGAGCAACACGAGAACTACAGCCCCGTTGCGTTCAGGAAGTACCTGCGTTCCCGCTTCTAGTCCTGCTGGGCTGCCTGCTTGACCGCAGCCGACAGGTCGCCGCCGAAGAACTGCTTCGACGTCTCCAGGTTGCTCGCCAGTCCCTGCAGCTCCGAGCCCGCGCGCGTCGCCGTGCGCACCCCCTTGAACTCCATCGCCCGATGCACCGTGCGCTTGTTGATCTGCAGCAGGTCGCTCGGGATCGATGCCACCCGCGCCGCCATCGCCAACGTCTCGCGTTCGAGATCCTCCGCGGGGAACGCACGGTTGGCCATGCCGACGCGCACCGCCTCCCGGCCGTCGATGGCGTCGCCGGTGAGCATGAGCTCCATCGCCGTCCGCATGCCCACCAACCACACGTGGAACTGGAAGTCGGGCGGGCTCACCACGCGCACGACCGGATAGCTGAGCTGCGCGTCCTCGGCGATGTACACCAGGTCGCACGCGGCCATGAGCTCGGTACCTCCTGCCATCGCGTACCCGTGCACCTGCGCGATCACCGGCTTGGCCAGGTCCCAGATCCGTGACCACCCGTCGGCGACGTGCCGTGACCACGAGCCGTCACCGGGCGGCGTGTAGAAGGGCTGCCCCTCCGACAGGCTGGACTTGAGGTCGTAGCCCGAGGAGAAGCACGGTCCCGCACCGCGGATCACGGTGACGCCGACGTCGGGGTCGCGGTCGGCTGCGTGCAGGGCGTCGTAGAGCTCGGTGCGGAGCGCGTTGCTGATCGCATTGCGCTTCTCCGGCCGATTGAGGGTGAGGCGCCGCACCCGGGGTGCGGGATCGTCCACGAGGAGGAGTGCCGCGTCCCCGCCGTTCACTGGTCGATGCCGTTCCGCCGTCCCGCCCTCCGGGCACGGCTCCACTCCATCTCACTAGTGTCCGCGCTCATGACCGCTCCCATCGCTCTCGTGACCGGCGCGAGTCGCGGCATCGGACGGGCCACCGCGCTCGCGCTCGCTGACGCAGGCTACGACGTGGCCATCGCGGCGCGCACGGTGCACGAGGGCGACGGCCGGATGGCGCCGGGCTCCGTGCGTGAGGCCCAGGAGACCCGCACGATCGAGGGCAGCCTCGACGCGACCGCGGCGGCGATCGAGGAGCGCGGGCAGCGGGCGCTGCCGGTGGCGATGGACCTCCTCGACCGCCCGTCCATCGACGCCATGGTCGACACCGTGCTGGGCGAGTGGGGACGCATCGACGCGCTGATCAACAACGCGATCTACCAGGGTGCAGGCCGCATGGACCGCGTGCTCGACCTCGACCTCGATGCGGCGACCAAGCTCGTCGTCGGGAACTACGTCAACCAGTTGCACCTCATCCAGCTCGTGGTGCCGGGCATGCTCGAACGGGGCGGCGGACGAGTGGTGAACATGGCGTCCGCCACCGCGACGATGGACCCGCCCGCGCCGGCCGGCGAAGGCGGCTGGGGTCTCGGCTACGGGGCGTCGAAGGCCGCGTTCCTCCGCGTCGTCGGCCAGTTGCACGTGGAGTTCGCGTCGGAGGGCATCGTCGCGTTCAACGTCGACCCCGGTTTCACCACCAACGACAAACCGAGCGACGAGCAGTTCGCGCAACGGTTCCGCGGTGCACCGCCCGAGGTGACCGGCGCCGCGATCGCGTGGCTCTGTACGTCCGACGACGCGCTCGAGCTCGCGGGCACGCTCGTCCACTCACAACCGCTGTGCAAGCGTCGACAGCTCCTCGAAGGATGGCCAGCAGCATGAGCCCGAAGACGATGACCGCGTACCAGCTCGTCGCGTGGGGCGAGCCACCCGAGTTCCGCGAGATCGACGTCCCGGTACCGGGGCGCGACGAGGTGCTCATCAAGGTGGCCGGCGTGGGCCTCTGCCACAGCGACTTCCTGTTCCTCGACACGCCGCCCGGCATCATCCCGTGGGAGCTGCCGTTCACGCTCGGACACGAGAGCGCGGGCTGGGTCGAGCGGCTCGGCGACGGCGTCGACGACCTCGAACCCGGCCAACCGGTCGCAGTGGCCGGCATCCACTCGTGCGGCCGCTGCGAGTTCTGCCTCCGCGGTCAGGACAACTACTGCCCGCGCGGCGCGAGCGGGCGCGGCTACGGCGAGAACGGCGGACTTGCGCAGTACCTCCTGGTGCCGCGCCGCGAGTTGGTGCCGCTCCGCACGCTCGACCCCCGGCGCGTCGGCCCGCTCACCGACGCCGGCGCGACCTCCTACCACGCGGTGAAGCGCGCGCTGCCGAAGCTCGTCCCTGGTTCGAGCGCGGTCGTCATCGGGGCCGGTGGTCTGGGCTCCTACGCCGTGCAGTTCCTGCGCCGTCTCTCCGGTGCGCACGTCATCGCGGTCGACATCGTGCCGCAGCGGCTGGATCTCGCGCGCGAGCTCGGTGCCCACGACGCGTTGCGCTCCGACGACACCACCGCGTTGCAGGTGCGCGAGCTCACCGGCGGCAAGGGCGCGACCGCAGTGTTCGACTTCGTCGGCGACGACACCACGATGGCGATGGCGCTCGCGTGCGCGGCGAACCTCGGCACCGTCGGCATCGTCGGCGCCGGCGGCGGTGCCGCCAAGGTGTCGTGGGGCGTCCTGCCGCTCGAATGCGATCTGTTCATCCCCATGGCCGCGACGATCGCCGACCTGCACGAGGTGATCGCGCTGGCCGAGACCGGCGACCTGCGCGTCGAGGTGGAGCTGTTCGCGTTCGAGGACGCGCCGCTCGCGTACGACCGCTTCCGCAACAACGACCTCAAGAGTCGCGCCGTCGTCACCCCAAACAATTAGAGGTCTCGCTGATACGGTCTCCCGCCGTGGCCCGGCTGGACGACCTGCAACGCGTGGAGAAGGCGATCGTGCGCATCTCGCGCATCGGCGCCGGTCGAGAGGCGGCACGCAACCGGGCCGAGCGCTCCGGCGTGCACCTCTCCCGTCCGGCGATCAACCTCATCTCGGCGCTGCACGCATCGGGGCCGATGCGGCTCTCGCGCCTGTCCGACCTCACCGACCTCGAGGCACCCCTGGTGAGCCGGGAGATCGCCCGCCTCTGCGAAGGTGGCTACGTGAAGCGAGCGTCGGATCCGACCGACGGCCGCGCCACGATCGTCACCCTGAGCGCCAAGGGCAGCCGGGCGTACTCGGCGTACCGCCGGGCCACCGACGACATCGTGGTCGAGGCGTTCGTGGGATGGAAGGCCGCCGAGCTGCGCACGCTGGCCGACTACCTCGAGCGGGTCGTCCACGACGTGAGTCGCCGTCCGGATTCCGGATAGGTTCCTTGCCCTGGTCAAGTAACTCAGGAGACGTGATGCCCGCCCCGCTCGTGAAGATCGACCTGGAGTTCCCGTACACGCGCAGCGTCGGACCGGTGATCGGCGCGTACCTCGACGGTCTCGAGGAGGGTCGACTGCTCGCCTCGCGCGCTGGCGACCGCACCCTCTCGCCCCCGCTCGAGTACGACCCCACCAACGGCGCGTCGGTGGAACCGGAGCTGGTGGAGGTGGGGCCCGAGGGCGTCGTCACCTCGTGGACGTGGATCGACACGCCCAACCCCAACCACCCGCTCGACCGGCCGTTCGCCTTTGCCCTCATCCAGCTCGACGGCGCCGACACCGCCATGGTCCACGTGGTCGACGGACCGCGCGACGGCATCGCGACCGGTGTGCGGGTGCGACCCAAGTGGCGCGCCGAGCGCACCGGCTACGTGACCGACGTCGAGTGTTTCGAGGTGATCACATGAGCCCCGACACCAAGGCAGACGGACCGCGCATCATGCCGTTCCCCGTCGCGTTGCACTACGAGATGCCGGCCGCGCCGGCGCTCACCCGCTACGCGGAAGCGCTGCTCGATGGGAGGATCATCGGCCAGCGGTGCACCGGCGACTGCGGGCTCATCTACGTGCCGCCGCGTGACTTCTGTCCGATCGACGTGATCAAGCTCACGAACGACGACGACGTCGCGCTCGGCGACACCGGCACCGTCGTCAACTTCACCGTGGTCACCCCGGTGCAGTACCCCGGCCAGGAGGAGACCGAGCCATTCGCCCGCGTCTCGGTCGCGCTCGACGGTCCCGGCGGGATGCTGCAGCTGCAGGACGTGCTCGACACGCCCGTGGGCGACGTGCGCGTCGGCATGCGGGTCGCCGCGGTGTGGCGTCCCGAGGCCGAGCGCAACATGGACGAGCTCGCGCAGGGTGGTTGGAGCAGCACCAGCGGCGGCATCGAAGGATGGATGCCGAGCGGTGAACCCGACGCCGACGTGAGCGCACTGCAGGGGAAGGGTTACTGATGGTCGACGTCGCGGTCGTCGGGTACGGGCAGATGCCCTCGGTGCGCAGCACCGAGATCACCGAGACCCAGATGGTGCTCGAGGTCACGAAGCAGGCGGTCGCCATGGCGGGCATCGACCGCCACGACATCGGGTTCACGGTGTCGGGGAGCTGCGACTACCTCGCCGGTCAGACGTTCGCGTTCGTGCAGACCATCGAGGCCATCGGCGCGTGGCCGCCGATCTCCGAGTCGCACGTGGAGATGGACGGCGCGTGGGCGATGTACGAGGGGTGGACGCGCCTGCAGGAGGGCGACATCGACCTCGTGCTCGTGTACTGCCACGGGCGTTCGTCACCGGGCAAGCCCGAACAGGTGTATCCGCTCCAGCTCGACCCGTACCACCTCGCGCCGCTTGGCCTCGACCCATGGTCGCTCGCGGCGCTGCAGGCGCGAGCGCTGCTCGACGCGGGCAAGGCCACCGAGCGCGACTTCGCCGAGATCGTCGCCCGCAACCGCGCCAACGCGGTGGGCAACGAGTACGCGCAGGTGAGCGGCAAGTTCGACGTCGACGCGCTCCTCGCCGAGCCCTACGTGCGCGAGCCGCTCCGGCGCCACGACCTGCCGCCGGTCTCCGACAGCGCGGCTGCGGTCGTGCTCGCCGCGGGCGACACGGCGGCGTCGCTGGTCGAGCGGCCGGCGTGGATCACCGGCATCGACCACCGCATCGACATCCACCAGCCCGGCATGCGCGACCTCACGGTGTCGCCGTCGACCACGTTGGCCGCGGAAGGTGCCGGCCTCGGGTCGGGCCCGGTGCAGGTGGCCGAGCTGTCGGCGCCGTTCTCGCCGCAGGAGGTCATCCTCCGCGACGCGCTCGGTCTCGACGACTCGGTGGAGGTCAACCCGTCGGGCGGTGCGCTCGCCGCCAATCCGGTGATGGTCACCGGCCTTGTGCGCGTGATCGAGGCCGCCCGCCAGGTCACCGATCAGGGCCGCGACCGCGTGCTCGCGCACGCCACCGGCGGTCAGGCGCTCCAACAGAACCTCGTCTGCATCCTGGAGGGATCGCGGTCATGAGCACGCAGCCTCCCGGCGTCATCGGCATCGGCCAGACCAAGTACTCGAAGGCCCGCACCGACGTCTCCATCCCGGGGCTCGTGCGCGAGGCCGCGAGCCGCGCACTCGACGACGCCGGTCTCGACTGGGGTGACATCGACGCGCTGGTGATGGGCAAGGCGCCCGACATCTTCGAGGGCGTCATGCAGCCCGAGCTGTTCCTCGCCGACGCGCTCGGTGCGAACGGCAAGCCCATGCTGCGCGTGCACACCGCCGGCAGCGTCGGTTGTTCCACCGCCAACGTCGCCACCGACGCGGTGAAGGGCGGCCGCTTCAAGCGCGTCCTCGCGGTCGCGTGGGAGAAGCAGGCCGAGGGCAACGCGCAGTGGGGCCTCGGCGGCGGGAAGAGCGGCAGCATGGGCGCGGGCGGCATCTTCGCCCCCTGGGTGCGCGCCTACATCAGCCGTTCGGGCGCGCCCGAGCACATCGGCTGGAAGGTCGCGGTGAAGGACCGCCTGAACGCGGTGAAGAACCCGTACGCGCACCTCAAGCTCCCCGACATCACCATCGAGAAGGTGCGCGACTCGATGATGCTGTGGGATCCGATCCACTTCCTCGAGTCGTGCCCGTCGTCCGACGGTGCCTGCGCGATGGTCGTCGCCGACCACGACACCGCGAAGACGCACTCGTCGGCGGCGTGGGTGCTCGCCACCGCGATGCGGTCGGAGCTGGGCCAGTTCCCCGGCCGTGACACCGTGCGGCCGCAGGCCGGTGTCGACTGCAGCGCCGCGCTCTACCGGGACGCGGGCATCACCAACCCGCGCGAGCAGATCGACGTGGCCGAGCTCTACGTGCCGTTCTCGTGGTACGAGCCGATGTGGCTCGAGGGCCACGATCTCGCCGATCTCGGCGAGGGCTGGAAGATGACCGACAGCGGGGCCACCGAGATCACCGGCTCGTTCCCGGTCAACCCGTCGGGCGGGGTGCTCTCGAGCAACCCGATCGGCGCGTCGGGCATGATCCGCTTCGTCGAAGCTGCGCTGCAGGTGCAGGGCAAGGCCGGCGAGCACCAGGTCGAGGGGGCGGAGGTCGCGCTCGGCCACGCCTACGGCGCGATGGCGCAATACTTCGCCATGGCCGTGCTGTCGAAGTCGCCGTCGCCGTTCTAGGCGGCAAGGGGGATCCCGTCATGACCATGTCGATGCAGGAGATCTCCGACCGTCTGGAGATCCAGGACCTGATGGTGCGCTACAGCTACGCCATCGACTCCCGGAACTGGGACGGGCTCGACGACGTGTTCACGCCCGACGCGCACATCGACTACTCGGTGTTCGGCGGGAGCGTCGGCAACCTCGCCGAGACGAAGGAGTTCCTCACCGGCGCGATGCCGATGTTCACGACGCTGCAGCACATGGTGTCGGGTACGACGATCACGTTCACGGGTGACACCGACCTTCCCGACGGGGCCGAGACCCGGACCCAGTGCCACAACCCGATGACGATGGGCAACGCCGAGCACCCCGATCTCATGGTGTGCGGGCTCTGGTACGTCGACAAGCTCGTGCGCACGGCCGACGGCTGGCGCATCAAGGAGCGGGTCGAGGACAAGGTCTACATGCGGATCTTCCCCGGCAAGTGACCGTTCCGGAGTACGTCCCCGGCCACTCGCTGCTCGAGGGCAAGACCGTCCTGGTCACCGCGGCCGCGGGGACCGGCATCGGGTCGGCGGTCGCGGAGCGGTGCATCGAGGAGGGCGCGCGCGTCGTGGTGTCGGACAAGCACGAGCGTCGCCTGGGCGAGACCTCGGAGCGCCTCGGAGTTCCCGGCATCCCGTGCGACGTCACCAACGAGGAGTCGGTGCAGGCGCTGTTCGCGGCGGCGACCGCGGAGCTCGGCACCATCGACGTGCTGGTCAACAACGCCGGCCTCGGCGGCAGCGCCGAGCTGCACGAGATGACCGACGAGCAGTGGAACGTCGTGCTCGACGTCACGCTCAACGGCACCATGCGCTGCACGCGCGCCGCGCTCAACCACATGTACGCCAACGGGCACGGCGTCATCGTCAACAACGCGTCGGTGGTCGGGTGGCGCGCGCAGGCCGAGCAGGCGCACTACGCGGCGGCCAAGGCGGGTGTGATGGCACTGACCCGCTGCGCGGCGATCGAAGCCGGACGCCGCGGCGTGCGGGTCAACGCCGTCGCTCCGAGCCTCGCCATGCACGCCAACCTGGCCAAGGTCACCACCGACGAGCTGCTCGCCGAGCTCACGGAGCGCGAAGCGTTCGGTCGCCACGCCGAGCCGTGGGAGGTGGCCAACGTGATCGTGTTCCTCGCGTCCGACTACTCGGGCTACATGACCGGTGAGGTCGTGGCGGTCTCGAGCCAACATCCGTAGGGAGCAACTGTGGAGTTCGGTGTCTTCGTCGGCATGTACCACCCGAACCACCGTCGCGAGGCGGGGGAGACCGAGCAGGACGTCCTGCGTGCGGAGCTCGACGTCGTCCAGGCGGCGGATCGCTCGAACTTCAAGTACGTCTGGGTGACCGAACACCACTTCCTCGAGGAGTACTCGCACCTGTCGGCCAACGAGGCGTGGATGGCCTACGCACTCGCGATCACCGAGCGCATCCACATCGGGTCGGGGATCATCAACATCACGCCGCCGGTGTGCCACCCCGCACGCGTCGCGGAGAAGGTGGCGATGCTCGACCAGCTCGCGCCCGGACGCTTCGAGTTCGGCACCGGGCGTGGCTCGTCGTCGGTCGAGGTGCTCGGGTTCGGGATCGACTCGATGGACACGACGCGCGACATGTTCGACGAAGCGCTGCCCGAGATCGTGAAGATGATGGGCCCCGACGAGTACGGGCCCTACGAGGGGAAGTTCTTTTCGATGCCGCGGCGCCAGCAGGTGCTGCCGAAGCCGGTGACGCTGCCGCACCCGCCGATCTGGGTCGCCGCAGGTTCGCCGGGCACGTTCGAGAAGGCGGCCCGCCTGGGTATCGGCGTGCTGTGCTTCAGCTTCGCCGGCGCCGAGGCGCTGAAGCCGCTGATCGAGATCTACAAGAACACGATCGAGGACGCCGACCCCGTCGGCGGGTACGTGAACAACAACGTGATGGTCACCACCGCGATGATGTGCATGGAGGACGGCGACCGCGCGCGTGAAGTGTTCCGCAACACGCAGTCCGACTACCACACGTCGCTGGTCGCGAAGTACCTCGACTCGTTCCCACAGACTGCGGGCATCGACAAGGTGCCCACGCTGAAGCCGCCCGTCCCGCTCGAGTACGTGAACCGCGCCATCGAAGCGCGTGCGGTCGCGGTGGGAACGCCCGACGAGGCGATCAACACGATGCGCGTCTACGAGGAGATCGGTGCCGACCAGGTGTCGTTCGGCGTGCTGTCCGACGACACGCCGTTCGACGCCGCCGTCGAATCGGTCGAGACGTTCGGCAAGTACGTGATCCCCGAGTTCGACAAGGACCCGGTGTGCTCGACGACACGCCAGCGTGGGGCGCAGGTGGGTTGATGGCGATCACCATCGACCTGGCGGGTCAGGTGGCGCTGGTCACCGGCGGCACCAAGGGCGTCGGGCGGGGGATCGCGCAGCGACTGGCCGACGCGGGCGCGTCGATCGCAGTGTGCTCGCGCAGCGAGCCCGAGTCGCTTCTGCCCGACGGCTGGGAGTGGTTCGGCGTCGACCTGCGCGACGGCGACGCCGCGTGGGGCATGGTCGACCAGGTCGTCGAGCGGCTCGGCCGCGTCGACGTGCTGGTGAACAATGCCGGCGGCGCGCCGCCGGCCGACTCGACCACCGCGAAGCCACGCTTCACCGAGCGCATCATCGCGTTGAACCTGTTCGCTGCGATCTTCTGCTCGCAACGAGCCAACCACTGGATGCAGCAGCAGGACACTGGCGGTTCGATCGTCAACATCGGCAGCGTCAGCGGTCAGCGGCCGACGCCCCAGACCGCGGCGTACGGCGCGGCCAAGGCGGGGCTGGTCAACT
Source organism: uncultured Actinomycetes bacterium (assembly GCA_963835985.1). Lineage (GTDB taxonomy): Bacteria > Actinomycetota > Acidimicrobiia > IMCC26256 > DASPTH01 > DASUAS01. The sequence continues at coordinate 484,935 of CAWIHV010000007.1, forward strand.
TCACCCAGACGACCGCGGTGGAGTGGGCACCCAAGGTGCGGGTGAACCATGTGACCGCGGGCATGGTGCGCACGGAGCAGTCGCACCTCTTCTACGGTGACGAGGAGGGCATCGCCAAGGTCGGCCTGACGGTGCCGCTCGGGCGCATCGCCAACCCCGAGGACATCGGCGACGCGTGCGTCTTCCTCGCTTCGCCCCTCGCCGCCTACGTCAGCGGCGCCAACCTCGCGGTCCACGGCGGCGGCGAACCGCCCCCCTACCTCGACGTCTCCGCGCTGTAGCCCGAGCCGTCAGTCGAGGGTCGAGCTGGCCCATTCGGTGAGCTGGGGTGCGAGGAGCGGCCAGCGTTCGAAGCCCTGCCACATGCCGGCGGCCCGGTCGATCCACTCGGTGTCGGGCCAGGGCGGTTCGACCAGCTGCGCGTTCGGGAGGAGCTCGGCCACCTGCTCGGACGTCTCGCGAGGATGGTTGGGATCGGATGCACCGCTGCGGAACACCAGCGCGGGGAGGTCGAGCGCGCGCGCTTCGTCGTCGGGCAATCCGGGGACGAGCTCACCGCTGCAACTGCAGTAGGCCTCCATCCATCGCTCCATGGTGGCGATGAACTCCTTCGGGTCCTGCGCCAGGAGGAGCTCGCGGTTCGGCGGACGGCGGGTGAACGTCTCTTCGAAGCTCGGGATCGACATCACCGCCTCCAGCCCTTCGTTCCACACCGCCGGTACTGCGGGCGCGCAGTAGTAGGAGGCCAGCGACAGCAGGCCGTACACGCCGCCGCTGATCCACCAGATCCCGAGCGCACGGGCGACGTCGCGGTGTCGGTTGGCGGCGAGGAGCGAGACGCGCGCGCCGCCCGACCCTCCGATGACCACCGCGGGCGCGTGGTCGAGCTTCCGGAGCAGCCCGGCGAGGACGTCGGCCTGCATCTCCGACTCTGAATCGCCGCGGAAGCACACGTCCGACTCGCCGCAGTTCGGGCGGTCCCAGATGAGGACGCGGTTGCCGTGGTCGGCCAGCGCGACCGCGAGCTCGCGTACGCCTGGATAGTCCTTGCTGAAGCGACCGCCGGGTGTGAGCACCCACGGTCGTCCCTCGCCCACGATCTCGTACGCGATCGACACTCCGGCGACGTCGGTCCTCGGCATCGGCTGCTCAGTCGGCGAGCCGGTACAGCGCGATCGCGGTGTCGCCCATCACCTTGCGCTGCGTTTCGGGCCGGAGCGCGGCGATCTTCTCCTCGACCGCGGCGAGGGGGCTCGGGTACAGGCACGTGGGATGCGGCCAGTCGGTCTCGAACATGATGTTGTCCTCGCCGACGGTGTCGATCAGGTTCTGCAGGCCGCCTCGGCCCTGCTCGAACCAGAGCGTGGCGTACCAGTTGTCGCGGAAGTACTCCGACGGCAGCTTCTTCAACTTCTTCGCGTACTCGGGCGCGTTCTCCTCGAGCTCGTAGTCCATCGCCTCGAGCATGAAGGGGATCCACCCCACGCCGCTCTCCACCGACACCATCTTCAGATCCGGGTGGCGGTCGAACATCCCCGAGTACGCGCTGTTGAGGAGCACTCGCGAGTTGTTCTGGAAGAGCGACGCCCCGCCGATCGCGGGCTTCACGTACTCGTCCTGGCTCGGCCAGTACGTGGTGCCGAAGTAGGTGAGCGACGTCTGGCTGGCGCCGATGTGGAAGTGCACCGGGAGCTGGTGCTGCTCGCACACGTCCCAGAACGGATCCCACTCGGGGCTGCCGAGGTCGGGCGATCCCGAGTCCTGCGGATCCGACGTCATGTTGACACCGCGGTATCCCATCGCCGCGCAGCGCTTCGCCTCTCGCACGCACTCGTCGATGCTCCATGCCGGCATGATCGGCATGGGGACGAGGCGGCCGTTCGACGCTTCCTGCGTCTCGGCCAGGGCGTCGTTGTACAACTGGACGCACAGCAGCACGAGGGCGTGGTCCTGCACCGTGTTCACGAGGTTCTGCCCGCCCAGGCCGATCGAGTTGGGATAGATCACCTGGAAGTCGATCTTGAACTCGTCCATGATCTCGAGCCGCGCTGCCGGATCCCACGCTGAGCGGTGGACGTCGTCGATGCCCCATGAGCCGCCCTGAGAATCCGTCCACGGATGCTTGTTGCCGTCGAGGTCGATGGTGCCGCCCGAACCCGCCTTGCCGAACGTGTGGCCGTCGAGGACCCACATGTCCATCCCGTCGATCTTCTCGACGTGCGGCACCTTGTCCTCGTAGCCACTGGGCGCTCGCGAGGTGAACAGGTCGTGCCGCTCCGTCATGTGAGCGTCGGCGTCGACGATGCGAACGCCCTCCGCCAGCTTCGCCATCGCTCGCTCCTTCTCCGAGGGCGCGCACACCGAGGTCATGGGACGATCATCGCGCTCGTCGCGCCGAGCCTAGATCCCGTCGCCAACGGCACCTCCAGCGCGGTGCCGAGAGAGGTGGGGCTGCGTCTGGAACTGCGTCGTTCGATCGGGCACGCTGGTGTGAGATGGAGCTCGGGAATCACGACCTCGGTCACGCAATGCAGGTTGGGGTCGGTGACCTGCACGTCGGCTACCGACGGCGTGGGGAGGGCCCGGTTCTCCTGCTCCTGCACGGGGCGGTCTGTGACAGCCGGGTGTGGCGCGTCGAGCTCGACTCCTTCGCGGATGAATTCACGGTGATCGCGTGGGACGCGCCCGGATGCGGCGCCTCGGACGACCCTCCCGCGAGTTTTCGGATGCGTGAGTTCGCCGACTGCCTCATCGGCTTCATCGAGGCTCTCGACCTCGGTCCGTCGCACGTGCTCGGCCACTCGTGGGGTTCGACCCTCGCATTGGAAGTGGGTCGGCGCAGACCCGACCTGGTGCGGACACTGGTGCTGGTCGGCGCGTACGCAGGATGGGCAGGATCGCTACCGCCGAGCGAGGTCCAGCAACGACTCCGGGTCGCGCTCGCCGCTGCCGCTGCCACGTCTGACTTCGATCCCATGTCGATGCCAGGGTTGTTCTCCGACGCGATGCCCGAAGCCCGAGCGCGAGAGCTCGCCGGCCTCATGGCGCAGATCCGCCCGGCCGGAACCCGGACGATGGCCCACGCACTCGCCGAGGCGGACCTTCGCGTCGCGCTTCCGACGATCGAGAGGCCGACACTTCTGGTCCACGGCACCGCCGACGCACGCTCGTCGATTGACGTCGTCCGCGCCATTCAGCGCGGCATCCCGGACTCGACGATCAGCATGCTGCCGGGACTGGGCCACGAGTGCTTCCTCGAGTCCGCTTCCATGTTCGACGCCGCGGTTCGTCCATTCCTCGCGCGAACTGACCGAGAGTTGGTGTCGTGGTGCCGACCGTGGCGACGCGGGCACAGATCGACACACAGAGAGCTTCGCGGAAGCGTCTCGCGGAGTCGGTTGTCAACACGTCACTCGGAGGCACACCCGGATGGGTCGTCACGCGGTCGTGACCGTCGCGCCCACTCGCGGGTCGGTGGGCTCGTCGCCGCGGCGCCAGAAGACGAACTGCAGGAAGATCAGCACGCTCACGACCGCGGCCCACGTGCACCAGAGCGACGTGAGCCCTTCCGCCTGGATGGTCACGAACGCGGCGACGGCGACGACGTTGGCCAGGCCGAACCACACGATCGCGCGGAACCCCGAGAGCAACGGCGCCCCGCACGTCGCAACGATGTACAGCACGGTGGCCGCGGTGGCGAACCGACCCGCACCGCCGTACTGGATCGTGTGCTCAACCGCGTGGGCCGACACGTCGCCGCGCACGATCGCAGCCGCGAGGTAGGCGCCCGCGATTGCGCCGAGCACGACCAACCCGCCGATGGCGCGCCGGCGCCGGCCGGGCGGCTCGAGGACCATGATGGCGAACGGCGCGAAGACCGGAAGGACGACCCAGGCGAAGGCCACATAGAGGTAGACCGCGACCCCGGTGGCGTGGGCGGCTCCCGAGTCGAGATCGCGCCACACGAAGCCCTCGGCGATCTGGTGGAGCGCGAACGCGAGCGGCAGCACCGCCAGGGGGAGCTCACGTGGCTGCTCGACCTTCGTCAGCGTCGCGATCCCTATCGCGCCGATCACGGCTCCGCTCACGAAGTCCGCTTCGGCCGAGAAGCACACAGAATTGCCTCGTCTCCGTCGGCGGTCACCGTAGCGGGCCCAGGTTCGCTCGGAATCTGACGCTTCGTCAGGTCACCGGTAGGCTCCCCGGCCGTGGGGATCACGTGTGAGCGGGACGAACAGGGGATCGCGGAGGTCGTCGTCGACGTCCCGCCGGTCAACGCGTTGACGGTGGCGGGCTGGTTCGAGCTCGCCGACACCATCACCGCGGCGGGCAAGGACCCCGAGACCCGCGTCGTCGTGCTGCGCAGCGAGGGCAAGGGCTTCAATGCCGGCGTCGACATCAAGGAGATGCAGAACACCGAGGGCTTCACCGCCCTCATCGGCGCCAACAAGGGGTGCTTCGCCGCCTTCGCCGCGGTCTACGACTGCCCGGTGCCGCTCATCGCGGCGGTGAACGGCTTCTGCGTGGGCGGCGGGATCGGTCTGGCCGGCAACGCCGACATCGTGGTGGCGAGCGACGACGCCTTCTTCGGCCTGCCCGAGGTCGACCGGGGCGCACTGGGCGCTGCCACCCACCTGGCCCGGCTGGTGCCCCAGCACAAGATGCGGGCGATGGTGTACACCGGCGCGACCGCCACCGCAGACGAGCTGCACGCCTTCGGGTCCGTGCTCCGAGTGGTGCCCCGTGACCGAACTGCGCGCCGCCGCCTTCGAGGTCGCGGCCGACATCGCGGCCAAGTCGCCGACGGTGATGCGCGCCGCCAAGGAGAGCCTCAACGGCATCGACCTGTGGGACGTCAAGCGCTCCTACCGGTTCGAACAGGGCTTCACCTTCGAGCTCAACCTCGCCGGCGTCTCCGACGAGCTGCGCGACGCGTTCGTCGACAAGCGCGACGCCGACACTTCCAAGTAGTTCTGGGGGAAGAGGAGCAGCGTGGCCGACAAGCGCATGACGGAGGAGGAGGTCGTCGCGGAATTGCGCGACGGCATGACCATCGGCATCGGAGGATGGGGTTCGCGCCGCAAGCCGATGAGCATCGTGCGCGCCATCGCCAACTCCGACGTGAAGGATCTCACGATCGCGAGCTACGCGGGCCCCGACCTCGGCCTGCTCTCCGCGACCGGCAAGGTGAAGAAGGCGATCTACCCGTTCTGCTCGCTCGACTCCATCGCGCTGGAGCCGCACTTCCGCAACGCGCGCCAATCGGGGTCGGTGCAGACGCTCGAGCTCGACGAGGGCATGTTCCTCCTCGGCCTGCAGGCGGCGGCGTGGCGGGTGCCGTTCCTGCCGACGCGCGTCGGCCTCGGCTCGTTCGTCGTCGACCGCCAGCCCGAGATCAAGACGGTGGTGTCGCCCTACGACGACGGCGAGGAGCTCGTCGCCGCACCGGCGCTGAACCTCGACGTCGCCATCATCCACATGCACCGCGGCGACGCGCGCGGCAACGGGCAGTACCTCAACGTCGACCCCTACATGGACAACCTCGTGGCGATGGCCTCGCCCACGTGCTTCATGAGCGTCGAGCAGCTGGTGCCGACCGACGAGCTGGCGAACAACGGTCCGGTGCAGACCCAGCTCATCAGCCGGCTCATGACGCACGGTGTGGTCGAGGCGCCAAAGGGCGCGCACTTCACCGAGTGCGTGCCCGACTACGGCCGCGACGAGGCGTTCCAGAAGGAGTACGCGGCCAGCGCCAAGGGTCCCGACGAGTGGGCGACGTGGAAGGCGAAGTACCTCGACTGCGGCGATCACGCCGAGTACCGGAAGGTGGTCGGCCTGTGAGCGACGTGAGCCGTGCCGACTACTGCACCATCGGCGTCGCCGAGTGCTTCCGCGGCGACGGCGAGATCATGGCCAACCCCATCGGGACCATCCCTGCCATCGGTGGTCGCCTTGCGCCGCGAGGTGTTCGAGCCCGACCTGGTGATGACCGACGGCGAGGCGCTGCTCGTGAGCAACGGCATCCCGGTCGGCGTCGACGCGCCCGACAAGACGATCGAAGCGTGGAACCCGTACCGCACGATGTTCGACGTCGTGTGGTCGGGTCGGCGCCACGTGATGATGGGTGCGTCGCAGCTCGACCCGTTCGGCAACCAGAACTTCGCGTTCATCGGCGACCCCGCGCAGCCGAAGGTGCAGCTGCTCGGCATGCGCGGCGCGCCCGGCAACACGGTGCAGAACGTCACCAGCTACTGGATCCCCGCGCACTCGCCACGCGTGTTCGTCGAGAGCATCGACGTCGTCTCCGGCATCGGTTACGACCGCGCCGCCGAGCTCGGTGACTGGGTGAAGGAGCACCACGAGCTGCGGCACGTGGTCACCAATCTCGCCGTGCTCGACTTCGGCGGTCCGGATCACCGCATGCGGCTCCTGAGTGTGCACCCGGGTGTGACCGTCGACGACGTCGTCGCCGCCACCGGCTTCGAGCTCGCAATCGGTGTGGACGGCGCCGACCCGGTGGAGGAGACGCGCCCACCGACGCCGGAGGAGACCGAGGTCATCGCTCGTCTCGACCCCAAGGGCATGCGCAACCAGGAAGTCCCGAGCTGATGGCACTCCGGCGCACCGTCGCCTCCACACCCGCTTCTGCGACCTGGTCGGGGTCGAGTACCCGATCGTGCAGACGGGCATGGGCTGGGTGTCGGGCGCCGGCCTCACCGCGGCGACCGCCGCGGCCGGCGGGCTCGGGCTCATCGCCAGCGCCACCATGGACTTCGGTCAGCTGCGCACGGCGATCGCGCAGGTGAAGGGACGCACGTCCAACCCGTTCGGCGTGAACCTGCGCGCCGACGCCGCCGACATCGGCGACCGCATCAAGCTGCTGGTCGACGAGCAGGTGAAGGTGGCGAGCTTCGCCCAGGCGCCCAAGGAGGCGCTGATCGGCCAGCTGCACGACGGCGGGGTGCTCGTCGTGCCGTCGATCGGCGCCAAGCGGCATGCCGAGAAGGTGCTCGAGTGGGGCGTCGACGCGGTGCTCGTGCAGGGCGGGGAGGGCGGCGGCCACACCGGCTCGGTGCCCACGACGATCCTGCTCCCGCAGGTGGTCGACGCGGTCCAGGGTCGGGTCCCGGTGATCGCGGCGGGCGGCTTCTTCGACGGCCGTGGCCTCGTCGCCGCGCTCGCGTACGGCGCCGACGCCATCGCCATGGGCACGCGCTTCCTGCTCAGCGCCGACAGCGCCGTGCCGCAGTCGGTGAAGGACTACTACCTCGGTCGTGCAGTCACCGACACCGTCGTCACCAAGCAGATCGACGGCGTGCCGCATCGCATGCTCGACACCGAGCTCGTCGAAGAGGTGGAGTCGGGCCGGGGCAAGGTGTGGGCGCTGCCCCGTGCGACCGCGAACGCGTGGCGCTTCCACAAGCTGTCGGGGATCTCGCTACCGGCGATGGCGAAGGAGGGGCTGGCGATGCGCAAGTCGCTCGGCCTCACCTGGACCCAGACGATGATGGCGGCGAACGCGCCGATGCTCACCAAGGCCGCGCTCGTCGACGGCAAGGTGGAGTCGGGCGTGCTGCCGAGCGGCCAGGTCGTCGGCGTGATCGACGACCTGCCAACCTGCAAGGAACTGATCGACCGCATCGTCGCCGAAGCGACGAAGACCCTGGAGAACCTGGAGGGAACCAATGCCTGAGCCGAGGGTGTTCAACGGCGTCGACAGCGTGAAGGCTGCAGTGGGGGAGCACCTCGGCTACAGCGAGTGGCTCGAGATCACGCAGGAGCGCGTGAACACGTTCGCCGAGGCCACCGGTGACTTCCAGTGGATCCACATCGACGTCGAGCGGGCCAAGTCGGGTCCGTTCGGCGGCACCATCGCGCACGGCTACCTCACCCTGTCGATGGCGAGCTTCTTCCTGCCCCAGATCGCCCGCTACGAGGGCTTCGCGATGGCGATCAACTACGGCGTCGACAAGGTGCGCTTCGTCGCGCCGGTGCTCGTGGGCAAGCGCATCCGCGCCGGTGCGGAGATGATGGAGGTCACCGACGTCAAGGGCGGTGGCATCCAGACCAAGGTGCTCATCACCATCGAGATCGAGGGCAGCGAGAAGCCGGCCTGCGTGATCGAGTCGATCTCCCGGTGGATCCCGTAATGGCGCGCGACGGAAGGCGCAGGCGGCGCGGCCGCGCAGATGGGCAAGGGCGTCAAGCAGCGCGACAAGATCCGCATGACCGACGACGAGATCGCCGAGTTCCTGCGCGGCAAGCACACGATGTCGCTGGCGTCGATCAACGCCGACGGCAGCATCCACCTCGTGGCGATGTGGTACGGCTTCCTCGAAGGTGAGATCGCGTTCGAGACCAAGGCGAAGTCGCAGAAGGTCGCGAACCTGCGGCGCAACCCCAACATCACCTGCATGGTCGAGACCGGCGACGACTACAACGAGCTCAAGGGTGTGCAGATCATCGGGACGGCCGAGATCTTCGACGACCGCGACCGGATGCTCGAGATGGGCAAGTCGGTGTTCTCGCGCCACGTCGGTCCCTACACCGACGACATGCTCCCCGCAGTCGAGATGATGCTCAACAAGCGCGTCGGCATCAAGGTGCACCACACCCGCGTCGCCAGCTGGGACCACACCAAGTTGTAGGGCGTCCGGTAGCGGCCGCGTTCATCGCGACGGGGCGATGGCCGGGCTGAGCGCCCGGCGGAGGTCGTCCTGGACGAGGTCTGCGTTCAGCGCCATCGCCGCGGTCGCCGCGGCACCGGCAGCGGCGATGACCGGCGCGCGTGGATCGACGACGTTGCCGGCCGCAGACACCCCGGGGACGCTCGTGCGACCGTCGCGGTCGACCACGACGAACCCGTCGGCGCCGACCTCGACACCCAACTCCGTCAACAACGCGCCCGGATGCTGCACGTTGCGCGGACGGATGAACACCGCGCGCCGCTCGACGACCGTGCCGTCAGCGAGCCCGACCCCGGTCAACCGGTCGTCCTCCACGACGAGACGCGTGACGTCGCCGGCGACGACCCGGACACCTCGTGCTGCGAGCTGCGCGCGTTCCATTCCTGACACCTCCATCCCGTTCGCGAAGAACACGACGTCGTCGGACCACTGCCGCACCAGCTGCGCGTGCGCCACCGCGCCGGGATGCGTGCCCAACACGCCGAGGGGCTGGCCGCGGACCTCCCACCCGTGGCAGTACGGGCAGTGGAGCAGGTCGCGTCCCCATCGCTCCCGCACTCGGGGGATGTTCGGCAGGTCGTCGGTCACGCCGACGGTGAGCAGGATGCGACGGGCGTTCAGCGTGTCGCCGTCGGCCAGCCGCACCACGAACCCGGGCTCGATCTGCGTCACCGAGCCGTCGACGATCTCGACGCCGTAGCCGGTGGCCTCCGCCCGACCGAGCTCGAGGAGCTCCGCGGGCGGCATGCCGTCACGGGACAGGAACCCCTGCATGTGGGCGGCGGGTGCATTGCGGGGTTCGCCGGCGTCGACGACCGCGACCTTGCGCTGCGCTCGTCCGAGGACGAGCGCAGCGCTCAGGCCGGCCGCACCACCGCCGACGATCACGATGTCGTAGGTGTGCTGCTCCATGACGGTCACGCGGCGAGCGCAGGGCTCGGAACGGGGGCGTCGTCGGCGGCCGCCGAGCGCTTGATGCCCTTCACGGTCAGGTACACGCCGAGCGAGAACTCCCAAGCGGCGATCGGCAGTGCGAACACGAATGCGCTCGAGGAGACCTGCCCGTGGCCGCCGAACATCGTGGAGAGGCTCGAGATCAGCAGGAGCGGAGCGCCGATGAATCCCATCATCGGGATGAGGCGCGGAACCAGGCGGAACCGGTAGAGCACGGTGGCGAGGAACAGTGCGTTGAAGGCGGGCATGAAGCCAGGACCGAACAGGAACGACCAGTCGTGCATGGCGAGCAGCGACCGGCTCGTCGTCATGAGGGATGCGGTGTCGCCACCGACGACGTCGCTGCGGAGGGTCACGATCGACAGAAGGCTGATGGCGCCGACCACGAGGATGGCGGCTTCCAACGTCCGCGTCGTGACGAAGCCGATGGCCGACGTCCGGCTGTACCGCCTGGTGATCGGGTAGAGCGCGACGGCGGTGCCGATGCCGGCGATCGCGCAGACGAAGTCGAGCAGCCCGCCCCAGATCACGCCGGTGTCGCTGCCGTGGCCGAGCACGAAGTCGGCGTGGTCGACCACCGGCGCCTTGAGGCCGAGGGTCGGGATCGACGCGACGAAGGTCACGAGGTAGAGCACGCCCGCCGCGAGGGCGAGCTTGCGGGTGGTGTCCATGGTCTTCATGTCATTCCCCTTCGGATCGGAGCTGCGTCACGGAGATCAGCGGGACGCCGAGGTCGCGCAGCATCTGGAGCACGCCGTGCAGCGCGGACTGGTCGAGCACCGGGAGTCGGATGACGGTCGTGCCGTCGTCGGCCGGGGTGACGGTCAGGCCGTCGAAGCGGCCCTCCCACCGGGCGTCGAGGTGTCCTGTGACTCGGATCTCGTACTGCACGAGAGGAACGTACGGATCGATGTGGTGAGCCGACATCACCACATGTGGTGATTCAGGTGGTGATTCGCCCTGCAGTCAGAGACCGAGCTCGTCGGCCCGCCGGATCGCCTCACGGCGGTTGTTCACGCCGAGCTTGGCGTAGATGTTCTTCGTGTGCGTGCGCATGGTGTTGAGCGAGACCGTGAGCTCACGGGCGATGTCGGGGCCGCTCAGGTCGCTCCGGAGCAGGCGCAGCACGTCGAGCTCGCGGTCACTGAGCGGGTCGACCAGCGCCGTCTGTTGCAGGGCCGGCCTGACGGCCCCGGTCGCGAGGGCGTCGCGCAGCTCCTGCACGCGTGGTCCGAGGAACGTGAAGACGCGGACGTAGCCCTCGGGCTCGGCGAGTGCAGTCGCTCGGCGGAGCGCGTCGAGCGCCTTCACGGTGTCACCGCGCGCGTCATACGCCAGGGCTTGCACGGCGAGGATCTCGATGACGCTGCTGCCGCGGTCCCCAGCGAGCGCGTCGGCCAGGAGCCGGTCGAGCATCGCGATGACCCTCTGCAGCTGACGGTCGTCAGGCTGGTCGTTGACGAGGATGATCGCCAGGGTGATGTGCTCGAACTCGGTGACGTAGCGGAGCTCGTCCTCGGTCGACAGCTCGCGTTCGCGGATCCACGCCCGCGCCGCGGCCATGTCGCCCTGGCGCACGTACGTGCGCGCGCGTCGCGCGCCCACCGGGCGAACGGCCGGGGAGAAGTCGGTGTCGTAGGCCTGCTCAGCCTGTTCCAACAGCGCGAGGCACCCCGCGATGTCGCCGTCCGCCAAGCGGAGCCCCGCGCGCGCTGCGAGTGACCGATAGCGGTACTGCGGTGTCCCGAACAGCTCGAGCTCCTCGGCGCGACGTAGGTGCTCCTGCGCGCCCCTCGCGGTCGTCGCGCTCGCGAAAGATCTCGGCCAGACCGACGTGCATGTCGGCGGTGCCGCGCAACGGACCGGCGGCGTGGTCGGCGACGAGCGCAAGACCCTGCTCGTACAGTCGTTGCGCGTCGCGAAGGCGTCCCTGCGCGACCCGGATGTCGGCCATCGCGATGGAACACCCGAGGATGTCGGCGATGTGACCGGCGCGCCGCATCCCGGCGATGGCGGCGGTGTACTCGGCGAAGGCGCCGTCGAGGTCACCTTCGGACCACGCGGCCAGCCCGAGCAGGGCGTGTGCCGCGGCCCGTCCCATCTCGTCGTCGTCGGGCGCGACCGCGAGCACGCGGTGCGCGTGGGTCACCGTGTCGACGACATCGCCGCGCAGCAGCGCCAACGCGGCGCGGTACATCTCGATCGCGCCTTGCAACATCGGCAGCTGCGTCTCGTCGACGACCTCCTTGCCCGCGGCTTCACGTGCCTCGGGTCCCAGCGCCAGCCACTCCTCGACCTCGCGGAGGAGGAGATCGACCTGCTCGAGCTCGCCGGCAGAGATCCAGGTGCCCACGAGGCCGATCGCGAGGACTGGCCGGCGCCGCACCACTTCCTCGGGGATGACCCGCGCCCACTCCCGGAGTGTCGCGTCCTGGCGGTCGCGCCGCATGACCGGCAGCGCCTGTTCGGCGATCGACGCCGCGTCGTTCAGGTCATCAGCCGCGATCGCGTGGCGGATGGCGGCGGTGGGCTCACCGTGCCCGGCGTACCACCCGCTCGCCCGGCGATGGAGGGTCGCCGAGGCGTCGGGGTCTTCGTCGACGAGACGCGCTCGCAGCACGTCGGCAAAGAGGTGGTGGTAGCGGTACCACTCGCGCCTGTCGTCGAGCGGGATCACGAAGAGGTTCTGGCGATCCAGCGCCTCGAGCCCGTCCTTGCCGCCGGTCGTGCCGGTGACCGCGTCGCACAGCGACCCCTGGAGCCGGTCGAGGATCGAGGTCTGCAGCAAGAAGCGTCGGACCGGCTCGGACTGGCGTTGGAGCACCTCGCCCACGAGGTAGTCGACGACGAAGCGGTCGTCGCCCGCGAAGCCGGCGATGAAGCTCGCGGCGTCGTCGCGTCCCTGCATCGACAGCGCTGCCAGCTGCAGCGCGGCAATCCAACCCTCCGTGCGAGCGTCCAGCGTGGTGACCTCGGCCGAGGTCAGGTCGAGGCCCATGGCGCCGTTGAGGTAGTCGGCGGCCTCGTCGGGGGTGAAGCGGAGGTCGGCGGCCCGGATCTCCACCAGCTCACCGGTGGCACGCATCCGGGCCAGCGGCAACGCAGGATCGACTCTGGTGGCGATGGTGAGGTGGACGTGCTCGGGCAGATGTTCGAGGAACGAGGCGAACGTGTCGTGGATCTCGATCCGGTCGATCGCGTGGAAGTCGTCGATTGCGAGCACGACGTCACCGTCGACGGCCTGCAACTCGTTGACGAGCGTCGCCACGACGAGGTGGGACGGTGCGTTCCCCGCATCCAGCAGCGCGCTCGCGCCGGCGCCGAGGCCGGGCATCGCCGTCTGCAGCGCCGCGACGACGTACGACCAAAACATCTCCGGGTCGTTGTCGCGCTCGTCGAGGGCGAGCCAGGCGACCGCCGTGCCGCGCGCGGCGGCGAGGCTCAGGCACTCCGTCACGACGGTCGTCTTCCCGAATCCGGCGGGGGCAGAGATGAGCAGCAGCTTCGCGTCGGCGGCTTCCTCGAGCCGGCGGCGCAGACGCGGCCGCGGGACCAGCGTGCGCCGCGGGGACGGGACGCGGAGCTTCGTCTCGATCAGTGGGTTCGCCATCACGTCGACGCGGCGAATCCGGGCAGCAAGGCCACGAGCGACTGAATTCAGCGGCTGACCGCTCACCAGGGTGGGTACGACGTTGCGGTCGTCGAGCACCTGGGCGGCGACGAGCTCCTCGAGGTAGCGGTCGTTCCACCACGAGATCTGCAGCTGCTTGGCGCGACGGAAGTAGAGCTGGATGTCGTACTCGAGCGTGAAGCCGACCCCGCCGAAGATCTGCTGGGCGGTCGCGGTCACGTCACGGAACGTCTGGCAGGCGAAGAGCTTCGCCATCGGCGCGAGCGACCTCACGTCACGACCCTCGTCGTAGGCCCACGCCGCTTCCCACACCAGCGTCTCGGCGCCGTCGACCGCGGTGATGCCGTCGGACAAGTAGTGCGCGAGCGACTGGAACGCGCCCAGCGGCTTGTCGAATTGGAAGCGGTCCTTGGCGTACTGCGTGGTGATCGCGTGCGCGTACTGCGCGCCGCCCACGGCCTGGGCGGCGAGCAGGATGATGCCGTCGTGCATGACCGCGTCCCACGTGGTCCAGGCGTCGCCGACCTCACCGACGAGTGCGTCGGCACCGAGGCGCACGTCGTCGAAGTCGACCCGGTACTGAGTGTCCGACGAGATCGACATCAGCTGCGTGAGCGTGACGCCGGCCGCGGCAGGGTCGACGAGGAAGAACGTCGGGCCCGCGTCGGTGCGCGCCAGCACGAGCAGGCAGTCGGCCGCGCTGGCGAAGTAGACGTGGCGCTTGACGCCGTCGAGCCGCCAGCCGTCGCCGTCGGCGGTCGCAGTCAGGTGGATGCCCTCCGGCCCGAACCCGCCGTGGGGCTCCAACCACGCCGGCGCGACGATGACTTCACCCGAGCTGATCTGCGTGAGCCACTCGTCCTTCTGCGCGTCGGAGCCGGCGGCGAGGATGACCCCGGCGCTCATCACCGAGCTGACGAAGTGCGGCGACGGCGCCAGCGCACGCCCGAGCTCCTGGTAGACGACGACACCGTCGAGCATCGACATCTCGCTCCCGCCGTACTGCTCGGGCAACAGCATGCCGAGCAGACCGAGCTCGCCGAGCTGGTTCCAGAACGCGTCGGAGTAGCCGACCGGGTCGTCCTCCATGGCGCGCACCACGTCGAGCCCGCAGTGGCGGGCGCACACGCCGGCCACCGCGTCGCGCAGCATCTCCTGCTCGGGAGAGAAGTCGAGATCCATCAGGGTCTCCAGTCGTCGCCGTGGCGCTGCCACGGGTTGTCGGCGGGCGAGGTCGGCACTGCGACCCTCGCTTCGGATTCGGTACAGGTCACGTCACCGACGCGAATGGTGAGGTCGAGCTCCACCCAGCCGCACCCACGGTCGTCGACGGTGACGTCGCGCACGACGCCTTCGAGGACCATGGTGTCGCCGGGGAAGATCGGCTTGCGCATCTTGAAGCGCAGTCGGCCGAGACGGCCCTTCGGGCCGGTCCAGTCGGTGACGAAGCGCTCGAGCCACGAACCCTGGTTGGGCGAGTTGAGGAAGATGTCCTTCACGCCTTGGCGATCGACCGCGAAGTGGTAGTCGTGGTGCATCGGCCGCCAGTCGCGCGCCGCCAGGGCGCCGAGCACGACCGTCGTCGACGTCACCTCGTACTCCAGGGCCGGCAGTGTGTCTCCTGCCTTGATCTGGTCGAGGCTGATCATGCCGACTTCTCCGCCGAGTCCGACTTCTCCGCCGAGTCCGTTCTCCGGTAGCCGAAGCCTTCCCACCGCTCGACGCCGCAGAGCTCGCCGCGCTGGTTGCGGTACTCCACGTCGATCACCCAGAAGCGACCGGTGCCGAGCCGGCGGGTCTGCTCCTCGCTCACCGACACCAGGCGCTGCGCGCTGGTGATCAGGTCGCCGGGCCGCACGGGCTCGTGGAAGATCGTGGTGTTCTCGGTCATGATCGCCTCGGGCAGCTCGAAGCGCGCCTTCAGGTCGAAGTGGATCTGCAGCGGCAGCTTCTCGACCGCGCGCCCGGGCGCCCAGTGATGCGGACGGAACCACGCCGACAGCAGCATCAGCGGCGCCACCGGACCATCGGTGATCTCATCGGCGACGGCGTCGTCCCAGAAGAGCGGGTTGCCGTTCTCGACCGAGGCCGCGCTGGTCCAGAAGTAGCCACGTTCCACCGGGAACTCGCCGACTTCCTCGTACTGCAGTGCTCCGATCAGTGCCTCGACGTCGGCCGGCAGGTCGCTCACGCGATCACCCCGCTCTCGTGCAGCTTCGCCAGCTCGTCGTCGGCGAGGCCGGCGGCGCGCAGCAGCGCGTCGGTGTCGGTGACCGTCATGTCGCGGGCCTCGTACGGTTCCGTGGATCGGGTCATGCCGGCGAAGACCGGACCCACCTGCCGGAAGTCGCCGGCGGAGGCGTCGTGCGCGTCGGCGTAGTCGTCGCGCGCGAGGAACTGCTCGTCGGCGACGATCTCGGGGACGGTGAGCACCGGCGCCACGCACGTGTCGGCGGGGCTGAGCTCGGTGATCCAGTCGTCGAGGTCGCGGGTGAGGAACACACCGCGCAGCTCGGCGCGGATCTGGTCCTGCACTGCGTCGTCCTCCTGGTGCCCGGCCCACTGCGGCAGACCGACGCGCTCGCACAGGTTCGCCCAGAAGCGCGGCTCGATCGCGGCCACCGTGAGCCAGCGGCCGTCGCGCGTCGGGTACGTGTCGTAACAGGCGTAGCGACCGGTGAGCAGTCCGTGGCGCGGCGCGGGTTCCTCGCCCGTCGCGAGGTACTCGTCGACCGCGAGCGCCATGAGCCCGAGCACGCCGTCGGCGATCGAGACGTCGAGGAACGCACCCTCGCCGGTCGTCGCGCGCCGCACGAGCGCAGCGAGGATCGCCATCACCGCGTGCATCCCACCGCCCGCGCTGTCGGCGAGCGTCAGCCCGGGCACCGGCGGTTGGCCATCGGCGCCGCGACCGGTGCAGTGCAGGAACCCACCCACCGCGAGGTAGTTGAGGTCGTGCCCCGCCCACTGCGATCGGGGACCGGTCTGCCCGAACCCGCTCGTCGAGCAGTACACGAGTCGCGGGGTTGCGCGCCGAGGTCGCGTCCCAGCCGATGCCGAGGCGCTCGACCACGCCGGGCCGGAAGCTCTCGATGAGCACGTCGGCCTGCTCGACCAGGCGCAGGAACGCCTCGCGGCCCTCCGCGGCCTTCATGTCGACGAGCGCGCGCTGCATGCGCCGGTGGGCGCTGTACGCGTAGAAGGGAGGTGTGATCTGCACACCGGTGTCCTTCGGTACCGGTCCGACCTTCACCACGGTCGCGCCGTAGTCGGCCAGCCAGCGCGAGGCACGCGCGGCGGGGCCCACACTGGCGAGATCGAGCACCGTGACGCCCTCGAGCATCTCCGTCATGGAAGGTGGACCGCGCTCAGAAGTTCTTCGGAAGGCCGAGCTTGCGGCGCGAGATGATGTTCTTCTGGATCTCGGAACCGCCTCCACCGACGGTGTCGATGACGGTGTAGCGGTACGTCGACTCGGCGCGGCCCTTCATGGGCGCTTCCTCGGTCTTCACCCGCAGTTGCGAGCCGGGACCACCGAGGTCCATCGACGCGTTCGCCAGCCGCTTCGACAACTCAGTCGCGAAGAGCTTGTACTCCGATGCCTCCGAGGTCGGTGCGGCGCCACCCTTCATCGACTTGGCGACGAAGCGCAGGCCGAGCACGCGCGCGACCTCGGCGTCTGTGGCGAGGCGCGCGATCTGCTTGCGTACCACCGGGTCGTCGCGCATCGGCTCGCCGTCGATCTCCTCGGTGGCGACGTAGTCGCACAGGAGATCGAGGCGTTGCTTGATGGGGGAGTACGTGAACATGGTGAAGCGCTCGAGGTCGAGTGCCTCGGAGATGTACTGGAAGCCGCGGTTCACCTCGCCGACGACGTAGTCGTCGTGCACGAACACGTTGTCGAGGAAGACGTCGTTGGTGCGCTCGTCGCCCATCGTCCAGATGCCGTTGACGGTGATGCCGGGGTCGTCGAGCGGGACGAGGAAGAGCGTGATGCCGAAGTGCTTGGGTGACTCGGGGTCGGTGCGGGCGCCCACCCAGTACCACTCGGCGAAGTGCGCAGAGGTGGTCCACGTCTTCTGGCCGTTGAGGCGCCAGCCGTCGCCGTCGCGCGTGGCCTTGAGCTTCATCGACGCGGCGTCGGAGCCGGCATCGGGCTCGCTGTAGCCGACCGCGAAGTCGATCTCGTTGCGGAGGATCTTGGGGAGGAACTCCTTCTGCATCTTCTCGCTGCCGTGGCGCAGGATGGTCTTGCCGATGATGCCGATGCCCTTGCCGATCTGGGGGCCGCCGCGGCGGGCGAGCGCCTCGTTCAGCAGGTACTCGTAGACGCCGTCACCCTCCTGGCCGCCCCACTCCTTGGGCCAGGTGATGCCGAGCCAGCCCTGCTCCGCCACCTTCCCCATGAGCGCGCGCCGCTCGGGGATGTCGGCGACCTGGGCCATGTTCTCCCGGGTGACGTCGAAGACGATCGGGTCGTCGTTGGCGTCCAGGAACGCTTCGACCTGATCGCGGAACGCGAGCTGGTCGGGCGAGAAGTCGAAGTCCACCGGGCCCCCTCAGAAGATCTGACGACCCGTCAGGTTAGTTGGGGCTGTCGCCAACGTTCACCCTGTCTTCGAACGGCACTTCTGGGATGCGGTCAGCTCGGAGGTGGTGCCGCGAGCTGTTGCAGTGCGTCGAGGGCGTCGTAGAACGCGTCGGCGGGGGTGGAGTCTGGGTCGATGAGCCGGTGGAGGCGTGGCCCATCTCGAGCGCGATGAGAATCATGCCGAGCTGCGCGAGCGGGTCTGGAGATTGGACGCCGCGCGCTCGGAGCGCGTTGGTACCCTCAGCACTGCATCAACACGCCCGAGCGGCCCGCTATCCACTGCAACGCTTGAGAGCCGATGTGCCGCGCTGCGCCTTCGCAAGGCTGCCATAGCGTCGATGTCAAGATCGTCAGCGATCGACTCGGTCGCTCAATGCGGGCCCGAGTCTGCTCCCTACTCCGTCACGCAGAGCCCCAAGAATGTGCTCCTACCGTAAGCCCAAGACTCGAGCTCGGGCGTTGAGGAAGCAGAGGAACGGGTCGGGAAACTCGCCGTATAGGTGCTCGATGTCTGGCGCGGCTACTTGACCATCTCGAACCGAAACGATGCGTTCGAAGAGACGGACGCACCCTTGGTACATGACCTCTGCGGAGGACGCCTCCCCCGCGAGCAGTCGCCTTCCTGCTTCGCCGGCGAGGTGCAAGAAGTAGTTCGCTGCCGGGTGCTTTCCGAGTCGGACCTCTGGATTGCCATCGGCGAAGTCGGTTTGGAAATTCATGCGCTCCGTGTCGTCGAGGTGCACAGTGAACTGGCATCGGACGCGCCAGTCGCGAAACGGCTGCAGCAGCGCGGCGTGAAGCTGCAGCCACGCGGCGAACTCGCCCCCGGTTACAATTCTCGTCAACTCAGACTTGAGGCTCTCCTTGTCTTCGAGGCGAGAGCAGTGGCGCAGAACATCTGCCTCGATCGGTTCCCATTCGATCGAACTCTCCTCACCGCATTGGCGCACGAACTCGCTCGCCTGCTTCTCGATTTGCACCCGCGTGCGCTCAATCGCAATCACATCTCCTGGCCTGACGACCGCTGACTTCCCTACGCCCGCAAGCCGTTCGCCAAGGAGCGACGAGACGTACTCGGGCGAGAACGGGTACGCATATCGATTCATCCATGCGTAGTCAGACAGGAGGCACAGTCCCGACGCATATGGGAACGCGAGCTTCGGCCGACAGGCGCACGCACTTTCCAGCCATCGAGCAGTGGACGACGGTTCGAAGCTCGAACCGAGATTGTGCAGGAAGTTCAGCAGAGGATCCGGCGGCTGATACTTGACCGATGCGACGTCCACTGGCCCAAGATCGGACACGATCCTCTCCGAGGTGCCCACGGGAGGCTCTGCGTCTGACATGTGCCAGAACCGCGCGTCGTCGGCCTCGACCACAAGGCCGAATTCTGTGACGTCAGCCTCCGAGGGCGTTGCGGTCAAACGTAGCGCGCCGTACGTCGCCTGCTCCCAGGCATCGAGATGTTGGAGCTCGGTGAACCCCAGTGCGCTGAGCTGGTCTGCCAGTGCGCGACTCGGCGGAATCACGACCGTCATATTTTTCGGCAACCCTTGCAGCGTCTCCGGATCACAGTGATCGTAATGATCGTGGGTGACGACGAGCACCGTCGGAGTCGGCATGCGATCGATGCGCAGAGCTCGCGGGTACTGATGCACGACGCTGCCGAGCAGGCTCGTCGTGCGCAACACCGGATCGAGCAGTATGCGCTCGTCTCCGGCTTCGAAGAGCAGGCTCGCGTGGCCCAGAACAGTTACACGCACGCGATCCCTCCTGGCTGAACAGCCTTTGGAAAGCCGTCTCCGACACGAACGATCGCTCCCGGGCGCTCCTCGCTCGCGCGATCGTCAACCAACCTCCTACAGAGGCGCTCGCATGCCAGCGGGGGGCAGGTTCACACTGCGGGGGTAACCCGCTCGGTCCATCACAGGTCCACAGCGATGTTCGATCACGGCGATCTCCGCCGGCGTAAGTTGCCGCTGCCACTTGTCGACGGACATCTCATGCACCGGGCCCAACGCGGCGCTGATGTGGTCCTTCTCCCATCCCTCGCGGCCTCGAAGCGTCGCGGCTTCGAGCACATCGCGGCCGTCGAGCATGTCAGGCGAAAACGGTTCCTCGAGAAACCGGCAGACCTCTTCGAGTATCTCGGTTGGTCTGAACACGAGATGCTCGTAGCGGATCTGGAAGACACGCGGATCCGGTTCGTTGGAGAGTGCGCGATGAACTCCGTCGGCCCAAGAGCGTGCATGCGCACGCACACCCACGTCGGCGAGCCAGGGGATTTGGCGGAGCGAACTGACCACCGCACGCGGATCGCGCAGCATGTAGATCACCCGCGCATCAGGGAACCACCCGAAGAGCGTCTCGAGGTGGTTTGCGGTGAACGGTGTCTTCTCGCCCCACCGGGGCTTCTGCATGTTCGCCGCAAAGAGCTCGAGAATCGAGAGATACACACCACGGAAGCTGCAACGGCGATTGTCCACGATGTACTGGCGTGCGGCGCCAGCATCGATCCCGATGTAGGCAAAGCGCTCGTCGCTGCTGAATGCGTTCCAGAAGCGCTCGAAGTCGGCCGGTCGCGAGAGCTGCAATTCGCCATTGCGCTGCACCCACCGGTGGATGTAGTGCATGTCGGGTGCGATCGCGATCGCGGGATGCGCCGACAGCATCATGCTCATCAGAGTGGTTCCGGAGCGGACCAATCCAACGACGAAGACCGGACCAGCCTGCGCGCGCTCAGCGTCCACACTGCCTTCCACTGGATGCTCCGTCACGATCGATTCGCGTGTCTGTCAGCCGTAGTCGGATCACAGCGGCCACACCGCTCGCTCGGCACTCCTCCGCTCCCGCGCGACAGGGGCCCAGAGCCCGACCTCGTTCTCGGCGGTGTAACGACTAGTGCCGGAAGTAGTAGGTCTCGATGTCGACGACATCGTCGATTGCAGGCACCGTGTAGAGGTCCTGGATCTTGACGATGTTCCCATGGAGGTCGCGTGCTCCCGTCACCATGTGGGTTCCGGTCACGAGCTGCTTCTCGGCATCGGGACGATCGAATTTCTCTGTCACCTTCGGCTCCTCGTTCACTGATTGATCGCTCGAGCGGGCGACCGCTACGGCTTGCGGCCGAACGCACTGAAGAATGAGATCTGCCCGAACCACGACTTGGACGCGCTGCGTCGCTGGGCTTCCTCGCGGAGCGCCTTCGAGAGGTCGTTGCCGATGCGGCCGAGTTTGACCAGCGCATCCGCCCCTCGATCGACCCAACCGAGCATGAGCCCGCCGTCTCGATCCTCGACATAGCCATGGCTACGCATCGGCAACGCATCGAACCCACAGGCTTCGACCATCGACGGCACTCGTCGCATCAGGCCGAGGTTCTGGACCGGCAAGACGTCGATGCATGCCTGCAGCGGATCGCAGCTCCCGGTGGCGACACTTGCGTAGTCGGCATCGAAGATCGCCACCCAGCCGCCCGGTCGCAGCACGCGAAAGGCCTCCACAATCATCTGTTCCGGTTGGAGCGCGTGACAAAGAACGGTGTGCAGAACGACGACGTCGAACGTCCCGGGATCGAAGCCCGTGCGACGACCATCCCGCTCCTCGAACGAGACGTTCTTGACGCGGCCGGCCAGCTTGTTGGCACGTGCGATGAAGACCTCGGACGTGTCGATGCCTGTCACGTGCGCGACGTTCGGGCGTTGCGCGAGAGCACGCGTCACGGCACCGACTCCGCAGCCGATCTCGAGCACGCGAGCTCCGTCCGAGAAGTCGATGGCGGAGAGGAACTCCGCCAACACCGCTTGCATGCGTGGGTCCTCGTGCCGCGCCTCGGAGACGTCGGCGACTCGCTCGTAGAGCCCCTGCCTCGCGGCATCGATGGTTGCAGAACGACTAGCCATGGACGACCACCGTTCCATGAGCATGATCTTCGGGGTGCAGGTTCTGCAGCGGTGAGGTGAAGTCGGCGTTCGTGGGCACTCTCGCTCTCCCTTGAAAAGGCGCGAACGAGCGACGCTTCATCCTCTCAATCGCTGGAAGCGACGCTGGGCTCGCCATGCTTTATCTAGGACGACGGAGCACTGCGACCCGCCTCGCATGCAACTCACGGAAAGTGTGCGCTCAGTCACGTCGAGTGTCAAGTCAACTTTTCGTGACCATGGTGCAGAAGCTCGCAGTGTTTGGACACGAACGCCGCGATGTGCAATGCAGGGCTCGGCGCACAGCGTGCATCGACACGCGATCCGCCGATGCATTCATCGTCACGAGGAGACCGACGACCTCCACGTCGCGTTCCTTTCGCACCGCATCGAGTGCGAACGCACTGTCCTTGCCGCTGCTCCAACTCATCCAGGCGCGGCTCACGGCACGATCCATGACGAGATCCGAACACTGCGCACGGGCCGAGCGTACCCAGCGCGCACCGCGCCCCCGAACATTCAATGTGTGAGGACCTCCTCGGCTCGTGCGTGGAGAACCATGTGGTTCGTCTGCAATCCGTGCACGAGTGAGGAGGTCCTTGATGGTGATGGTAGGAGGGTTGGATCTGCATCGACGCCAGATCACGTTCGACGTGGTCGAGCTCGAGTCCGGCGAGGAGTGGCGGGGTCGGGTGTGGCAGCCCGACCGCGATCGGTTCCGTCGTTGGCTGCGCGTCGAGGTGCCGCGCCGAGCGAATGGCGGGCCGGTCGCGTTGGCGGTGGAGGGCTGCACCGGCTGGCGGTATGTCGTCGAGGAGATCGAGGCCGCCGGGTTCGAAGCGCACTTGGCGGAGCCAGCCGATACTCAAGCCGCTCGGGGCCGCAAGCGTCGCGCCAAGACGGATCGCACCGACGCTCGCTTGTTGCGCGATCTGCTCGCGGCCAACGAGTTGCCCGAGAGTTGGATCCCTCCCGAGCCGGTGTTGGAGTGGCGCGAACGGGTGCGGCTGTACGTATCGCTGGTGAACCAGCGCACGGTGTGGTGTCAACGCATCCACGCCGAGCTCTATCACCACGGTGTCGCGGTGCCCGAGGGTGCGATCCGCACGGTCAAGACCCGGGCGATGCTCGCCGACGAGTCGCTGGGCCTGTCGGTGGCGGGGCGGGAGCGGATCGCAGCCGGGTATCGGATGATCGACGCGACCGACCTCGAGGCCCAGCCACTCAAGCGGGAGTTGCAACGCTTCGGTGCCCACCAGCCTGCGTGTCGGGCGCTGGTCGACGCGCAGTACGGGATCGGCGGGTTGATCGCGGTGGCAGTGTGGACCGAGCTCGGCGACTGCCGCCGCTTCACGCGTTCCGAACAAGTGGTGCGTCACACGGGCCTGGACGTGACGGTCGACTCGTCGGACCGCCGTCGCGCCGGCGGGTTCCTCTCCCGTCAGGGGCCCCAGACGTTGCGCTGGGCGCTCTACGAAGCAGCCAAGAACTCCTCGCACCTGCGCAGTCCCGACCACGACTACTACGCGGAGGTCAAGAAACGTCACGATGGGAAGATCGCGGCGATCTCCGTCGCACGACAGTTCGCGCGGCGTTGCTATCACGTGCTGCGCAACCTCGACCCCGACGTCGTGTACGCGATGCCCGACTGAGCACTGCTCTCAGCCGCGACGGATGGCATCGCCCACCACGACATCAGGGTCAACCGCGGTCAGCTCCTGCAACCGGCGTGCCCGCCAGCATCCGTGCTGGACGGCCTTCGAACACTGACGCGACCGCGCTCCCAACCACCGGGGGACACCCAATCACGATTGTTGTCGCCGACGACACCAACCTCGTCGAGCACCTAGGTAACGCTGGGCGCCCCCACGCCGCCGCGAGCCGAGCCATAGCGAATCCAGACGCCGATCGCCCCGACGCGACGTCCTGGACGCGCGCCCCTCACACAGGTAACGCCGGCTTCGAGAGACATCTGCTCGTCACGTCGAAGGGAATTGCGAAGGGTCGTGATCGCTGTGCTCGGCTAGAAAGTCGGCGAGTAGCGACTCAGGACCGCGCACACGATGACTGAGCAGGAGATCCACCTGGTCCCGCCGCGCAGCATGGCGGACGGCAAACCGCCGCGCGTCCGGGTTCGCGTCGGTGACACAGTCCGGCGTACCAGCTATGCATGGTCGCCTGCCGTCATCGATCTGCTGCAGCACGTCGAGCGAGAAGGATTCAACGGCGCGCCGCGGGCGCGCGGCTTCGACGACCAAGGCCGTGAAGTGCTCACCTTCATCCAGGGCGAGGTCGCGCGCGGGACGGAGTTCGTCCCAGCCGAAGGCGGCCGGTTCGACCTTCGGGTCCCGGACTTTGTGTGGCGTGATGAGGTGCTGGTCCATCTCGGTGCCTTGCTCCGCGCGTATCACGACGCGGCGGCGACGTTCCGGTGGGCGGGCCGCGAGTGGTGCTACGAAGCTCGAGAGCCGGCCGAGACGATCTGCCACAACGAGGTGTTCCCGTCGAACACCGTCTTCCGCGATGGCCTTCCGGTGGCGCTCATCGACTGGGACACCGCCGCGCCGGGACCGCGCGCCTGGGAGCTCGGGTGGACGGCGTGGCGATGGGTGCCGTTCTTCCGTGACGAGAAGTGCCGCGCGATCGGGCTCCCGATCGGCGTCGCCGACAAGGCACGCCGCTTCCGAGTACTGCTCGACGCCTACGGCATCGAGCGCGACCTCAACATCGTCCACGCCGGGATCGAGCGGTCACGCCAGTTCCTCGAGCACCAGTTGCAGTTTGCCGCCCGGGGTTCTGAGTGGGAGGTCGAGCTCGCTCGCCGCGGCTTCTTCGACGAGGCCGCAGCCGAGATCGCCTGGGTCGAGGAGAATGCGGTCGCCCTCGTAGAGTCCTGAGCTCCGCAGCGGTCGCGAGTCAGGCAACCTCCATCGAGCGACCCCAAACGCCGGGTCGTGGATTACAGGATCTCGATCCGGCAGCGAAGGCCGGGCGCGCGACCGAGGCGCCGATCTGCGGTGACGAACGGGCTGTCGACAGCTTCGGCGAGCGCGACGTAGCAGCCGTCGTACGCGGTGAGGTTCGGTCGCAGCTCCCAGACTCGCCGGAGAAGTCCTGCGGTCGGAAACACCGTGATCGGGAATGCGAGCAGATCGCTGATCGCGTCTGTCCGCTTGTTCGCCGGTCAGCTGCCCGCGGTGGGCGTGGCGCCGGAGGACCGCGGCGACCTCGATGCGCAACAGGTCCGGGCCGATGACGGTCTCGCCGTGGAGTCGGGCTCTGAAGCGCTGCCCATCGCTGCCCGCGTCGGCGACGACGGACGCGAGGACCGATGCATCAACGACGAGCACGTTCCTCGTCGATCGCGTCGATGGCGTTCCGGGCCGACAGCTGACCCTTCGGCCGGCGCTCGATCCGTTCCAGTACCTCGTCGATCGTGGGGGTCGCCGCGATCAGGGCGAGTTGAGCGGCGAGGAACTGCTGCAGGGACTGTCCTGCTTGCTCCGCTCGCCGGACGAGTGCCTCGTGGACCTCGTCGGGGACACCGCGCACTTGCACGTTCGGCATGCATGCATAATACATGCATATCCGGCGGAGCGCCAACCGAGATCAGTCGGTCACGACTCCGTCCGCGACGAGCCGGTCGACCGCCGCGTCGTCGAGACCGAGCTCGTCGTGCAGCACCGAACGGGTGTGCTCGCCGAGCCAGGGCACGCGCGACTCGGGACCCTCGGCCACCTTCGACATCTTGACCGGGTTGCCGGGGATGACGACCGGCCGCTCGACGTCGTCGGAGCGCTCCATCTCCACGAGCATGTTGCGCTGATCGAGGTGCGGGTCGGCGAGCACCTCTTGTGCGGTCTGCACCGGTGCGGCCGCGATGCCGGCGGCGGACAGTTGCTCGACCGCCTGGAGCTTGGTCATGTGCGACGCCCATGCTTCGATCGCCGGGCGCAGCATGTCCTCGAGGTGCGCGGCCCACCCTTCACGCGTGGCGAGGCGGGGATCCGTGGGCCATTCCGGGTGCCCGACCAGTTGGGCGATGCGCTCGAGCTGGTGTTCGCGCACGAGCTGCATCACGAACCAGCCGTCGGACGCGCGGAAGGGATCGAGGATCGCGTTCCTCGGCTCGTTGAGTCGGTACTTCCCCATGGAGGCGAAGTTGGTGACGATGTCGGTCATGGCGACGGTGGCGTCGTACATGGCGATGTCGACGCGCTGGCCCTCGCCGGTCGCGTCGCGATGGCGGAGTGCAGCCAGGATGCCGATGGTGGCGAACAGTCCCGAGGAGATGTCGCCGAGCGCGCCCACCGGGTTGGGCCGGGGGGTTTCGTCGCCGACGAGCACGTAGTCGTAGATCCCCGACATCGACTCGGCGATCGACGCGTACGCGGGCCAGTCGGTGTACGGCGAGCCACTGGCCCCGAAGCCCGACAGCGACGCGTAGATCACGCTCGGATGCACAGCTGCCACCGCGTCGTAGCCGAGCCCCAGGCGGTCGAGCGCGCCCGACTTGAAGTTCTCGGCGAAGACGTCGAAGTGCGGGACCAGCGACAGCACCAGATCGCGGCCGGCGTCCTTCTTCAGGTCGACGGTCACGCTCTTCTTCGACAGGTTGTTGCGGAGGAACGTGGCGCCGATGAAGCGACCGTCGGGGTCGGTCATGCCGGGCTGTGACCCGCGCCCCGATTCGCCGGTCGGCGCCTCGATCTTCACCACGTCGGCACCGAGTCGCGCCAGCAGCTGCGTCGCGTACGGCAGCGCCTGCATCTGCTCCAGCGCGAGCACGCGCACGCCGTCGAGCGGCTTCCCATACTTCGCCGCATCCTCGTTGGCCACGTCGCCCAGCTTCACCGGTACCCCTTCGTTGCGAGCGCGAGCAGGGTATCCGACCCGATCTGACGGCCCGTCAGGTGCACGCGGGCACGGGGTACCCTCGGGTCATGCGCGGCATCCAGTCCTGGTCGGCCTACCTGCCCTACCGGCGGCTCGACCGCACGCAGATCGCCCCCTTTGTCGGGCAGGGCGGCGGCAAGGGGACGCGCACGGTCGCCTCGTTCGACGAGGACTCGACCACCATGGGCGTCGAGGCGGCGCGCCT
Source organism: uncultured Actinomycetes bacterium (assembly GCA_963835985.1). Classification (GTDB taxonomy): domain Bacteria; phylum Actinomycetota; class Acidimicrobiia; order IMCC26256; family DASPTH01; genus DASUAS01. The sequence goes on from CAWIHV010000007.1 coordinate 511,819, forward strand.
CGCCCTGCAGGGCCGCGACCTGGTGCCGGCGCAGCTGCTCTTCGCCACCACGTTCCCCGCCTACGCCGACCGCACCAACGCCACCGCCATCCACGCTGCGTTGCGGCTCCCCGACACCGTGCCCGCGTTCGACTTCGGCGCCTCGGTCCGTTCCTCGGTCGGCGCGCTCCTGCTCGCGCTCACGGGCGGGGCCGATCCCGCGCTGGTCGTCGCCGGCGACGTGCGCACCGGCCTCCCCGGCAGCGGTGAGGAGGCCGCAGGCGGCGACGCCGCCACCGCGTTCGTCGTCGGCTCCGACGCCACCGCGCCGGTCGTCGCCGAGCTCTTGGGCTCGGCCAGCGTCACCGACGAGTTCGTCGAGCGCTGGCGCGCGCCCGGTGAGCAGCGCACGAAGGTGTGGGACGAGAAGTTCAGCGAGATCAGCTACGTGCCGCTCGGTGTGCAGGCGTGGAACGCGGCCCTCGCCGCCGCGGGCCTCACCGCCAACGACGTGAGCGCCGCCGCGGTGGTCGCACCTGGTCAACGGGTGGCGCGTTCGGTCGGCGGCAAGCTCGACGGTGTGCACGTGATCGACGACCTCGCGCAGACCGTCGGCAACGCGGCCGCCGCGCAGCCGGGCCTGCTCCTGGCCGCGCTCCTCGAACAGGCCGAGCCCGGCCAGGTGGTCGCGTTGGTGGTGCTGGCCGACGGCGCCGACGTCCTCCTGTTCCGCGCCACCGATGCGCTCGCGTCGTACCGACCGGCGCGCGCCCTCGCCGCGCAGGTGGGTGCGGGCGCAGTGCTGCCGTACGGCAAGTTCCTGGCGTGGAAAGGGATGCTCCCGGTCGAGCCGCCCCGGCGCCCCGAGCCGCAGCGCGTCTCCGCGACCGCCGCGGCCCGCAGCGAAGACTGGAAGTTCGGCTTCGTGGGCTCGAAGGAACGCGACACCGGCGTGGTGCACCTCCCGCCGGCGCGGGTGTCGCGCGACGGCGAGCACACCGACGAGATGGACCCCGCGCCGCTCGCCGACGCGCAGGGCACGATCGTCACGTTCACGGTCGATCGCATGGTGTACTCACCGAGCCCGCCGGTCGTGTTCGCGGTCGTCGACTTCGACGGTGGCGGGCGTCTGCCCGTCGAGCTCACCGACGCCGACGCCGACGAGATCGAGATCGGCCAGCGAATAGAGATGACGTTCCGTCGGTTGTACGCGGCCGACGGCATCGTCAACTACTTCTGGAAGGGAAGGTTGGTGCGCGATGGGTAGCCACGGCATCAAGGACCGGGTCGCGATCGTCGGCATGGGGTGCACCAACTTCGTCGAGCACTGGGACAAGGGGCTCGACGACCTGGAGGTCGACGCCGCCAACGCCGCGTACGCCTCGGCCGGCATCGACAAGGACGCCGTGGACGCGTACTGGCTGGGCACCGCCCAGGGCGGCATGAGCGGTATCACGCTCGCGCGTCCGCTGCAGCTGATCGACAAGCCCGTCACTCGCGTCGAGAACTTCTGCGCCACCGGTTCCGAGGCGCTGCGCCAGGCGTCGTATGCGGTTGCATCCGGCGCGTACGACGTCGCCATGGCCCTCGGGGTCGAGAAGACCAAGGACGGTGGCTTCCAAGGCCTCAACGCAGTACCGCCGCCGAACGACGGCACCGGCCGCACGCTCACCGCGGCGGCGATGTTCTCGATGGTGGCGCCCGCGTACGCGGCCAAGTACGGCGTCGACGCCGACAAGATGCGCGAAGCCATGGCGCACGTCGCGTGGAAGAACCACTTCAACGGTGCGCGCAACCCCCGGGCGCAGTTCCGGCGCGAGGTGTCGATGGAGACCATCTGCAACTCGCCGAAGTTGGCCGGCGACCTGGGTGTCTTCGACTGCGCGGGCGTGGCCGACGGCTCCGCCGCCGCCATCGTGGTGCGTGCCGAGGATGCGTACAAGTACACCGACACGCCGATCTTCGTGAAGGCGCTCTCGTTCATCGCCGGCAACGGCAGCGGTGTCACCGACCCGGCCTACGACTACACCAACTTCCCGGAGATCGCGGCGACGGCGCGTGACGCGTACGTGCAGGCCGGTATCACCGACCCCCGTCGGGAGCTGGCGCTGGCCGAGGTGCACGACTGCTTCACCATCACCGAGCTCGTGCTGATGGAGGACCTCGGCTTCTCGGAGCGCGGCGCCGCGTGGCGCGACGAGCTCGACGGTGTGTACGACCTCGACGGCGACCTGCCGGTGAACCCCGACGGCGGGCTCAAGTCGTTCGGTCACCCGGTCGGCGCGTCGGGCCTGCGCATGATGTTCGAAGCCTGGCTCCAGCTCCGCGGTGAGGCGCCCGCCGAGCGCCAGATCGAGGCGGCCAAGCCCGGCGGCGACCGCGACCTGGCGCTCACGCACAACCTCGGCGGTTACCCCGGCGAGATGGTGAGCTTCATCTCCATCCTCGGTCGGTAGCGAGCTACCGTCCGCGGCATGTTCGATCTCAGCGGCAAGGTCGCAGTCGTCACCGGCGCGGGGCAGAACGTGGGCGCCGGCATCGCCCGGGCGTTGGCCGCACAGGGCGCAACGGTGCACGTGAACGACATCGTCGACGAGCGCGCGCAGCAGACCGTCGACCAGATCGCGGCGGCCGGCGGTCAGGCCGCGACCGCGGCGTTCGACGTCACGAACTACGACGCAGTGACCGATGCGATCGATGCCATCGGCGTCGTCGACATCCTCGTCAACAACGCCGGCAACGGCGGCGCCGAGGGCATGGGGCTCACCCAGTTCCGCGACAGTGAGCCCTCGGGTTGGATGGGCGCGATCAACGTGAACCTGTTCGGCGTCATGCACTGCTCGCGCGGTGATCAACGGCATGTGCGGGCGCGGTTTCGGACGCGTCATCACGATCTCGTCGGGTGCGGGCATCACCGGGCTCCGCATCGGCGTCTCGCCCTACGCCGCAGGCAAGGGCGGCGCGATCGCGTTCATGCGCCACCTCGCGATGGAGAACGCACGGTTCGGCGTCACCGCCAACTCACTCGCGCTCGGGCTCATGCAACCGGAGAACTCGGGTCCGGTCGACGCCCTGGCGAAGCAGATCCCCGTCGGCCGCACCGGCACGCCGGAAGACGTCGGCTTCGGCTGCGTCTATCTGGCCTCGGACGAGGCCTCCTGGATCACCGGCCAGACGATCCACCTCGACGGGGGCGCCACCTTCGGCTAAGCGCGGGTCGGCGTCCGGTCGAGGAGCCCGCGCTCGACCAGCGACGCGAGGATGTCGACGACTCGCGCTTCGGTCAGGTCGTAGTCGGTGCCGAACGAGTACTCGGGACCGCGCTCCAGCAGCGCGAGGAGCAGCAACGACCCGACACGCACGTCGAAGGGGTACGGACGAACGACGCCGGAAAGCGCGTCGATCGAACGTGAGCAGGATCGCACCGCCGCTCCGGCGGCGCAGCTCCTCCAGCACGGGATGGCGGGACTCCTCGTGCACCAACGCTCGGAGGACACCCCCGTACTGCGCGGTGCAACGTGAGGCACTCCTCGAGCCACGCGCGGAGTGCGCGCCCGCCCTCGTCGGCATCGATGGCGCCGGCGAATCGGCCCGCGAGCTCTTCGAGTCGCGCCAGGCAGTCCTCGGCGAGTCTCACCAGGAGGTCGGTCTTGTCGTCGAAGTACCTGTAGAAGGTGCCGCGCCCGACTCGCGCGGTCTCCAGCACGTCCTGGACGCTGCTGTGGTGGAAGCCTCGGGTCGCGAAGGTCGTCGCGCCGGCGTCGAGGATGCGCCGGACGGTCGGCGCGACCACCTCGGGCTCGCCGGCGCGGCTGCGGAGCGTCGGGCGGCTGCCGTACGCGGTTGGTGCGCCGGTCGGGGGCGTGCGGTGCTGTCTGCCGGGCGCTGAGGACGGCGGTCGGCGTCGAAGGGAACAGCGCGAGCTGGACGAAGGTGGCGGTGGCGTCGAGCAGTTGCTCGTCACTCAACCCTCGCGTGATCCCCTTCTGGCGGTAGTCGTTCATTCGGAACAGGAGGGGGAGGAGCACGGTCGCCACGCCGTCGCGGTCGGAGCCGTCGTCGCTCGCCGCCGCGAGCCGAGGCGAGAGCGACGACACGTACGACACGATCTGCTCGGCGACCAGCGGACGCAGCGATGCCTCGGGCGAGTCGGTGACGGCCCACTGCAGGTAGAGCGCCTCGTACTTGTCCTGGACCCAGGCCCACTCGCCGAGCCACCAGTACAGGTTGTCGTAGCCCTCGACCGTCGGGCCGATGCGACCGAGGCGGTGGATCACCCGCAGCAGGTCAGCGGCGGCCGTGCGGAGGAGCTCGACGAAGACCTCCTCCTTGTTCCCGAAGTACTGGTAGAGCGTCGCCCTCGAGACGCCCGCGGCCTCGGCGATGTCGTCGACGCTCGTGGCGTGGAGCCCACGCTGCTCGAAGCACTCGAGCGCAGCGTCGACCACCGCGTGACGCGTGCGCGCCCCGCGCTCCCCGACGACGGGGCTGTTGGGCCCGTAGCTGGCCCTCCGGATGTGGTTCGTGGCGATGCCCGCAGGCTAGTGAGCCCTTGGCACGCTGGATCTGACGCCCGCGTACCGGCAGGCGCGTGGGGTCACCGACGGGATGCGATCACCGCGGCGTACCGGTCGAGGAGGGGCAGGATCTCGTCGCGCGGCGCGGTCGGGATGTCGAGCACGATCTGGTCGACCGCGAGCGTCTGGAAGCGGTCGAACTGGAGCGCGAGTCGGTCGTCGTCGACCACCTCCTGCATGGGCCAGACGACGGGGCCGGACTCGGGACGTCCGGCATCCACCCAACGACTGCGGAGCTCGCCGAGCTTGGACGCGAGCCACGTCCCCTGACTGCCGCCCGGGATCCAGCCGTCGGCCCACTCGACGATGGCATCGAAGGCGCGGACACCGGCTTGCGCGCCGAGCAGCACGGGCACGGTCGGTTGCACGGGCTTCGGCCACGACCAGCTGCGCGCGAGGTTGGCGTGCTCGCCGTGGTACTCCGCCTCGGTGTCGCACCACAACGTGCGCATGAGCTCGACGTGCTCACGGACGACGGCTCGGCGACTCCCGAACTCCTTCCCGTGGTTGGCGAGCTCCTCGCGGTTCCAACCGAACCCGACGCCGAGGGTGAAGCGTCCGCCGGAGAGGTGATCGAGGGTGGCGACGGTCTTCGCCAGCGCGATCGGGTCGTGTTGCGCGACCAGCGCGACACCGGTGGCGATCCGCAGCGACGTCCGGGCGGCGACGAACGAGAGCGCCACGTACGGGTCGGGGAACTCGCAGTACTCCTCGGGCAGCTCGTCGGCCACGCCCGGCCACGGCGTCTCCCGCGAGACGGGGATGTGCGTGTGCTCGCCGATGATCACGCAGTCGAACCTGCGCTCCTCGGCGGCCAGCGCGAGATCGAGGAGGGGCATGGCCGAACGTGCTTCGCGGTAGAGCAGTCCGACGGCAGGGAATTGGGCTGGTCGCTCACGAGATCTGACACTAGTGTACCGCTCGTCGGCCGAGACGAGGGGGCCTCGAGGTGATGTTGGAACCGGTTGCAGGGGCGTTGCGGGGCAAGGTGGTCGTCGTCACCGGGGCGGCGTCGGGCATGGGACGGGCGAGCGCGTTGCGGTGCGCCGCGCTCGGCGCATCCGTGGTCGCCGCCGACCTCGACAAGGACGGCGTCGTCGCGCTCGTCGACGAGATCGAGTCCGACGGTGGTGCGGCGCTGGCCCAGGTCGTCGATCTCACCGTCGAAGACGACGTCAACGGCCTCGTCGATGCCGCGGTGCAGCGCTTCGGGACGGTGCACGCGCTGCACAACAACGCGTACGCCGTCCATCCGGGCGCGGCCGGCGACCTGCTCTCCACGAGCCTCGAAGCCTGGGACTGGACGATCCGCACGTGCCTGACGAGCCAGTTCCTGTGCTGCCGGGCCGTCCTCCCGCACATGCTCGAACACGCGAACGGGTCGATCATCAACGTGTCCTCGGGCAACGGCCTGTCCGGGAGCACGGGCGCGGCGGCGTACGGCGCGGCGAAGGCGGGCACCGTCGCGTTGACCAAGTACGTGGCCACCCAGTACGGCAAGCGCGGGATCCGGTGCAACACGATCGTGCCCGGGTGGACGATCGGCACCGGGTGGACCGGCGCCGACGACTTCAGCGATGCCCAACGGAAGTTCTTCGACCGGGCGCTCGACGACGTGTGCATGCCGGAGCTCGCACGACCCGACGACATCGCGCCCGTCGTGGCCTTCCTCGCGTCCGACGACGCTCGCTACGTGCAGGGCGCGACGATCGATGTCAACGGCGGGTTGCTCGCGCACATGCCCGGCACTGCGGGGCGGCCGACCCGAGCGGCGCCGAGCGCAGGTTGACACGCGCGATGGCCACGGCGACGAGCAGCGCGCAGGCGCAGGCGGTCCACCGCGATACTGCGCGAGCAGCGCGCCGAGGCGGCGCGCGCGACATCGGTCCCGACGCGTGCCGAGCAGCTGGCGATGGCCGAGCGGATCGGCGACAGCACGACCGAAGCGAGCGGCGTCGCGTACGGCGACGTCCATGCCGGAGGTGTGGCGGCGCAGTGCGCGACACCGGCGGGCGCGGAGACGAGCCCGGTGCTCCTTTACTTCCACGGTGGGGGGTACTGCTTCGGCTCGATCCGCTCGCACCGCAAGCTGGTCGGGCACCTGGCCAGGGCGGCGGGCTGTCGCGCCGCTGAGCGTCGACTACCGGCTGGCACCCGAGCACCCCCACCCAGCCGCCGTCACCGACGCGCTCATCGCGTACCGGTGGCTCCTCGAGCACGGCCATCGGCCCGACGACGTCGTCGTCGCCGGTGATTCGGCCGGCGGCGGGATCGCCGTCGCCGTGCTGCTCAAGGCGAAGGCCGAGGGACTCGCGCTCCCGGCTGCAGGCGTGCTGCTGTCACCCTGGGTCGACCTGGCGATGACCGCCGAGAGCTTGACCACGCGCGCCGACGTCGACGTGCGCCAGGATCCGGTGAGCACCGCGTGGTGCGCGAAGCAGTTCCTCGCCGGCCACGACCCGCGGGATCCGTACGCCTCGCCGCTCTACGGGGACCTCTCCGGACTGCCACCTCTGTACATCCAGGCCGGCGACTGGGACGTGCTCGTCGACGATGCGCATCGGCTCGCCGAGCGCGCGCGGGCCGCGGGCGTCGAGGTCCGGCTCGACCTGTTCCCCGAGATGTTGCACGCACACCAGATGTGGGCGGGCAACATGCCGGAGGCCGACGACGCGGTCGCCCGGATCGGCGAGTACGTGCGCGCCCGTCGAGCACACACGCCATGAGCGGTCCGGCGCGTTCACCCGGCGTCGGCGTGCTCTACCGCGCGACCGACCAGATGCGATTCCTCGAGCTCGCGCGCGCGGCCGCCGAGCGGGGCTTCTCGTCGCTCGTCGTCGGTGAGCACACGCACATCCCGGTCGCCTCCGATCCCGCGTGCTTCCCCGGCGGCGGCGAGCGCATCCCCGAGTCGTATCCACGATTGCTCGACCCGTACGTCGCGCTGTCATTCGTCGCCGCCGAGACCTCGTTGAAGATCGCGACGTCGACGTCGCTCCCCGCACAACACGACCCGATCGCCCTGGCGAAGACCCTCGCCACGCTCGATCACCTGTCGGACGGTCGCCTGACCCTCGGGGTGGGCTACGGGTGGAACCCCCACGAGCTGGTCAACCACGGACGCCAGTGGAGCGACCGTCGGGCGATCGTGCAGGAACACGTCGAGCTCATGCGCGCGCTCTGGACCGAGACCGAGGCGGAGTACCACGGCGTGCACGCCAACCTCGAGCGGAGCTGGTCGTGGCCGAAGCCGGCGGCGCGTCGATCCCGGTGCTCCTGGGTGCAGCCGGGCGTGAGCGTGCGATGGAAGCGATCGTCCAGTGGGCGGACGGCTGGATGCCCGGCGGGAGCATCCAGTGGGTGGCCGAACGGCTGACGGACCTCCGGCAGCGGTGGAGCGAGGCGGGGCGCGCCGAGTCCGGCCCCATCATCTGGTTCATCCAGGACGCCGTCGACGGCGAGAAGCTCCGGACGAGATTGGAGCGCTTGACCGCGCTGGGCGTCGATGAGGTGGTCGTCGCATTCGACACCGCCGAGAAGGACGAGATCCTGCCCCTGCTGGATCGCTACGCACAGGTGATCGCGGCGAACGCCGGGTGACGGCGGGAAGGGAAGCACCGATGGCCGAGGATCTGATCATCTCCGCAGACGGGCACTACGTCGAACCGACGGACCTGTTCGTCACCCGCCTCCCGAAGCATCTGCGCGAGCTCGCGGTCTGGGAAGAGGACTTCGAGGCGGAGTCGCTCGGGGGCGCCGCGTATCCCTGGTTCCGGAAGCTGCACACGCCGGGCTTCGAGGGCTGGACCTACATGCGGTACCGGCACCACGACGGATCGCCGCAGACGGGTGATCCCGAGCGGATCGTCGACGACCTCGATCACGAAGGCATCTGGGCGACGTTGCTGCATCCCAACCACGCGTTGTTCGGGTTGTACACGCACGACCACCATGAGCTCTCGATGGCGCACGCCCGGGTGTACAGCGACTACGTGCTCGAGGTCTTCGCACCGCACCGCGAATCGCGTCTACACGACGTCGCCGATCCCGTTGAGCGACGTCGACGACGCGGTCGCCGAGGTCGAGCGCGTGGCTGCGCTCGGGGCTCGGGCGATCATCCTGCCCGCGACGTCACCGGTTCCGTACAGCTCGCGGGCACTCGATCGCCTCTGGGCGGCGGCGCAGGCCAACGGCATGGTGGTGGCGTTCCACGTGGCCACCGGCGGCGTCAAGGTGAGCCAGGAGGCCTCGCCCACGTTGAAGGGCATGATGGACGCGGCCCGCACGCAGAACCACGAGGTGCTCGACGACGACCTCATCGTCGACCGCCTGACCGGCTCCGCCGTGATGGCGCCCATCGCCCCCGAGCGGATCGTGACGTCACTCGTCGGCGGGGGCGTCCTCGAGCGGTTCCCCGATCTCCACTTCCTGCTCGTCGAGTTCAACGCTCACTGGCTGGTGTCGTTGATGGCGGCGATGGACAAGGCGTGGACGCTCGGCGTCGGGCAGTTCCGCGACTGGTGGGCCGGCACGTGGGACGACGGTCGTTCCGCCGACGATCAACCGGGGATGGCGCAGCTGTTCCGGCTGAACGAACGCTGGCCGTATCCACTCATGCCGAGCGAGTACGTGCAGCGCCAGATCCACGTGTCGTTCCAGGAAGATCCGGTGGCGATCGCCTGCCGTCACGTCACCGGCGTGTCCACGCTCCTCTGGGGCGCGGACTACCCGCACGCGGAGGGCACGTTCCTGCACACCCGCGACAGCGATCGAGTACCAGTTCCGCGACGTCGAACCTGACGAGCGTCGCGCGATCCTCGGTGGCACGCTCGGTGGGTTGCTCGGCGTGCAGGCCCCGGCCACGACATGACTCGTTCCGAGATCGACGAACGCGTCTACTACGACCCGTACGACGTCGACATCGCCGCCGACCCGTATCCCGTCTACCGGCGGCTCCGCGACGAAGCACCTCTCTATTGCAACCCGGTGCACGACTTCTTCGCGGTGAGCCGCGCCGACGACGTCGAACGCGTCCTCGCCGACCACGAGACCTTCATCTCGGGTCGCGGAGCGATCCTCGACTTCATCCGTGCTGATCTCGCGATGCCACCGGGCATGCTCATCTTCGAGGACCCACCCGTCCACACCCGGCACCGCAAGATCGTCTCGCGCGTGTTCACGCCCCGCCGGGTGGCGGAGCTCGAACCGAAGATCCGTGCGTACGCGGCCCGGAGCCTCGACCCCATCATCGGCTCGGGACGGTTCGACTTCATCGCCGACCTCGGCGCAGAGCTGCCGATGCGAACGATCGGCATGCTGCTCGGCATCCCCGAAGCCGACCAGGTCGCCATCCGGGAGCAGTCCGACCGGGGCGTCCGCAGCGATCCGGGCGAGCCGATGAAGCCGGATGCCGACTTCGGCAGTGGCGCGATGTTCGTCGAGTACATCGACTGGCGCGCCGACCACCCATCCGACGACCTCATGACCGAGCTGCTCCACGTCGAGTTCGAGGACGAGACCGGGACCGTTCGTCGGCTGACGCGCGAAGAGGTCCTCACGTACACGTCGCTCATCGCCGCGGCGGGCAGTGAGACGACCGGCCACCTCATCGCCTGGACCGGGAAGGTGCTCGCGGATCACCCGGACCAGCGGCGGGAGCTGGTCACGGACCCCTCACTGATCCCGGGCGCGATCGAGGAAGTCGTGCGGTTCGAGTCCCCGGCGCAGCAGTTCTGCCGGTGTGTCCGCACCAGTGTCGAGCTCCACGGCACGACGGTGCCCGAGGGCAGTGTGATGATGGCCATCATGGCGTCCGCCAACCGCGACGATCGCGTGGTCCCCGACGGCGATCGCTTCGACATCCACCGCACCGGCGTCCACCACTTCAGCTTCGGCCACGGTGTGCACTACTGCCTGGGCGCCGCGCTCGCGCGACTCGAGGGCCGCGTCGCGCTCGGAAGAGATCCTGCGTCGTTTCCCGGAGTGGGAGATCGACGCCGACAACGCGCGGATGGCATCGTCGTCCACGCTGCGCGGATGGGACGCGCTCCCAGCGTTCATCCGCTGATGCGTGGGTCAGGTCGCGACGAGGTCGGGACGCGACGTCTTGACCAAGCGGGTGATGCCCTCCTGCCACGTCACCGACGAGTGGAAGCCGAGGTCGTTCAGCTTGCCGACGTCGAGGATCAGCGGCGGCACGCTGGCGTCGGTGAACTCGAAGTTCACCGGCTTGTCGATGAGCTCGCCGATCAGACCGCACCACTCCTCGACGCTGACGATCTCGTCGCCGCCCCAGTTGAAGACGTTCGCCGGTGTCGACGCCGACGCGAGCAGGTAGGGGAGCGACGCCACGATGTCGTCGAGGTTGAGCGGGTTGTACTGAGACGGCGCGTCGGTGTGCACCGGGATCGCCATGCCGTGCTCGAGCATCATCACGTGGAAGAACGGCCAGCCGAAGGTGTCGCCGTAGGGCACGCTCAGGCGCGCGATGACGGTGGGGATGCCGAGGCGCTTGGACGTGTACTGCACCATCGTCTCGGCCGCGATCTTGGAGATGGAGTAGCTCTCCATTCCCGCGGCGCGGTGGCTGTCACCGAGCGCGGCGTCTTCTTTCAAGTGGTCGTGCGTCGTGCTCCTGGTACACGCCGCCCGAGCTGCAGTGGAAGAAGGCGTCGACGCCCTGCACCTTCTCCATGAGGTTGGCGGCGCCGTCGGCGTTGGCCGTGAGGTCGCGCCCGAAGTCGTTGGTCTTGGCGACCGCGAAGTGGAGGACGTAGTCGAGACCACCGGGCACCTCGTCGAGGTCGCCGTGCTCGAGGTCGACGCGGATCGTGGCGATGCCGTTGGCCTCGTGCGGTTCGCGCTGCGCGGGATCGGCGAAGCGCGCCGCGCCGTACACGGTGTTGCCCGCGGCACTCAGCTGTGCGGCCATCGGGCCGGCGACCATGCCGGTGACGCCGGTGACGAGGATGCGCTTGCCGGTGAGCGGGGCAGGAGTGGTGGCCATCGCGTGTAGTAGACCACAATCTGAAGGTCCGTCAGAAACGCCCTCTTCCTCTCAGAACACCGGAGTCCGTCGATGGAGATCGGGTACACGCCAGAACAGCTGGGGATGCAGCAGGAGCTGCGCGCCTACTACGAGAAGCTGCTGGATCCGGCCACGGTGGCCGAGCTGCACGAGTCGCACGCGGTGGGCGAAGCGCCCCGCCGCATCTGGAAGCAGATGTGCGCCGACGGCTGGGCCGGCATCGGGTGGCCCAAGGAGTACGGCGGCCAAGGACGCTCGGCGATCGAGCAGTTCATCTTCTTCGACGAGTCGATGCGGGCCGGTGCGCCGGTGCCGATGCTCACGCTCAACAGCGTCGGCCCCACGATCATGGCGTTCGGCACCGACGAGCAGAAGGCCGACTACCTGCCGCGCATCCTCTCCGGTGACATCCACTTCTGCATCGGCTACTCCGAGCCGGGTGCGGGCACCGACCTGGCGTCGTTGAAGACGCGGGCGGTGCGCGACGGCGAGTCATACGTCATCAACGGCCAGAAGATGTGGACGTCGCTGTCGAGCGACGCCGACTACTGCTGGCTCGCGGTGCGCACCGATCCCGACGCCGCGAAGCACAAGGGCATCTCCATGATCCTCGTTCCCATGGACACGCCGGGGATCACCCTGTCGCCGCTCAACCTGCTCGGTACCCACGACATCAACGCGGTGTTCTTCGAAGACGTCGTGGTGCCGGCTGCGAACGTGGTCGGCGGTCCGAACCACGGGTGGAAGCTGATCACCAACCAGCTCAACCACGAGCGGGTCACGCTGTTCGCGAGCGGCGTGATGGACCGGGCCCTCACCGAGGTCACCCAGTACGCGCAGGAGACCAAGCTCCCTGACGGCCGGCGCGTGATCGACCAGCCCTGGGTGCAGTACAACCTGGCCAAGCTGCAGGCCAAGGTCGAGGTCGTGCGGCTGATGAACTGGCAGGTGGCGTGGGAGGCGACCCAGGGCGTCCTCGACATCGGCCACTGCTCTGCGCTCAAGGTCTACGGCAGCGAGCTCAACATGGAGGGCTACCAGCTCCTCATGGAGATCCTGGGGCCGGTGTCGTACCTCGAGCCTGACGCACCCGGTGCCGTGCTCAAGTCGCGCATCCAGCAGGGCACGCGCGGCTCGATCATCCTCACCTTCGGCGGTGGGGTCAACGAGATGCAACGAGACCTGATCTCCCAGTTCACGCTGGGCTTCCCGAGGGCTGACCGCTGATGGACTTCTCCTTCTCCTCCGACCAGCAGGATCTCCGCGAGCTCGCGGCCAAGATCCTGGCCGACGCCACCACGCTCGAGCGCACGAAGCAGGTCGTCGCCGACAGCGACGGGTTCGACCGCGACCTGTGGGCCGCGCTCGCCGAGGCCGGCATCGTCGGCATCTCGTTGCCCGAGTCGGTCGGTGGCGGGGGCCTCGGCTTCCTCGAGACGTGCATCGTGCTCGAGGAGGTCGGCCGCACGGCCGCACCCATCCCGGCATTGGCGGTCATGGGGCTTGCCGCGCCCGCGCTCGCGGAGTTCGGAGCCACCGACGCGCTCGAAGGTGTCGCCGCCGGCACCCGCATCGTCACCGCCGCGCTCACCGAAGCGGTCGGCGACGCGTACGCACCGTCCACCAGCGCCACGGGCGGCAAGCTCACCGGCGAGAAGGTGTGCGTGCCGGCGGGGCTCGACGCCGCCGCGATCGTCGTGTCGGCGATCGACGGGCTCTACCTCGTCGATCCGTCGGCGGCCGGCGTCACCGTCGAACGCGAGGACACGATGCTCGGTGCGCCGACGGCGCGCCTCGTCTTGAGCAACGCCGAGGCCACCAAGCTCGCCGGTCCCGAGGGCCTCACCTGGTTGCTGGAACGGGCGCTGACCGCGGAGTGCGTCACGATGTCGGGCGTCGCCAACACCGCGCTCGACCTCACCGCCACCTACGTCAAGGAGCGCGAGCAGTTCAATCGCGCCATCGCCACGTTCCAAGCGGTGAGTCAGCGCGCGGCCGACACCTACATCCGCAAGGAAGCGATCAAGCTCACCGCGTGGCAGGCCGCGTGGCGCATCGACGCCGGCGTGCCGGCAGCGGCGCAGGTCGACGCGGCGAAGTACTGGGCCGCGCAAGGCGGGCAGGACGTGCTCCTCGCCGCCCACCACCTGCACGGTGGTGTCGGTGTCGACCGTGATTACCCGCTGTACCGCTACTTCCTGCTGGCCAAGCAGCTCGAACTCGATCTGGGATCCGAGACGCCCACGCTCGTGCACCTGGGCGCGCTCATCGCCGACACGCCCGTCGGTTGACGCGCGCGGCGCGCGCCGGGGTCGCGCTGGCAGGCTTCCTGCTGGTGGTCCTCGGCGCGTCGGGCGCATGGTTGTGGTGGAACTACCGCCCCGACCGCGATCAGTGGATCCGGACGGTGCACCAGATCGCCGCGCTCGCGTTGCTCGTGGTCGCGGTCGCGCTTCTCGTCCTGGCCATCGCGCGTCGGGCTCGTACGGGCGTGAGCGGCGTCGTCGCCGCGGTCGGAGTCTTCGTCACCACCGGTGCCGCGTACGTGCTCGGGCGGTTGCTCGCGTGGGACGGCCTCGGGCTTCATGCAGTGGTGACCGACGTCGCCGGCGTCGACGGTGCTCTGGATCCGTCGGTGTTCGTGATCGCGATCGACGGACGGCAGGTGTCGCCGTCGACGTACGAGGTGTGGGCCTGGTCACACCTCGGGCTGAGCGCGCTCGTGGTGCTCGCGCTGGTGATGGTGTGGTTGCGGACCCGCGACGGTGACGTCAGTCGCCGACCGCGACCAACGCCGGAACGGCACCGGCACCGGAACCGGGACCGGTAGCGGCGAGCTGACCGCGGCCTCGCGGCGGTGCCAGTGGTGGGCACCCGCGACCGCGCCGACGAAGAGCGGGATCCAGAGGTCGAGCAGGCGGAACACGATCACCGCGCCCGCCGCCGCCGGGCCCGAGACGCCGTTGGCGATCAGGAGCGCGCCGAGCGAGGCGTCGGCGACCCCGATGCCGCCCGGGAGTGGGCCGACGAGCGCGGCCATGATCGTGAGGGTGTAGACGAGCAACACCGTCGCCGGGGCGAGGTGGATCCCGAGCCCGGTGAGCACCATGCACAGACCGGCGCAGCCGAGCAGCTTGCCGATCACCGCGGTGCCGAGCAGCGCGGTCGTCGCCCGCCAGTCCGCACGCAGGCGCGCCATCGCGCACGCGAGCTCGTGCCCGGCGCACCCGTCGACGTCACGAGTCGGACGCCCGAACCGGGCGCGCAGACGAGCGCGCAGTTGTCGCGACCGTCCCGCGATCGTGACCATGAGCCCTCGCCGGCTCGCCAGCAGCACCAGGCCGACGCCCACCACCAGCGCGTACACGCCCGAACCGATGGCTCCGAACAACGCAGCACCGTGCAGGCTGCCGGTGGTCGCGCCGGCCGTCAGCGCAGCCGCGATCAGCACGCAGAGCGAGATGGTCTCGGCGAGCTTGGCCGAGAGGTACGCGGCGGTCGTGCGGGCGCGGCAGTTCCCGGTGCGATCGGCGTACGCAAGGTAGGGCACGAGCCCGGCGGTGCCCGCCGACTTCACCACCTTGTTGGTGGCGTACGACATCGCGCTCAGCTTCACCATCGGCGCGTAGCGGCGCATCGATCTCGACGAGCTGGAACGAGGCGCGCGCCTGGAGGCCCCGGTTCAACACGCCGAGGCCGACGAGCGCGAGGCCGATCGGGAGCGCGGCGGGACCGAGCGACACCACCTTGCCGAGGGCGGGCAGGAAGTCGTCGGCGTGGGAGACGACGAACCAGCCCACGAACAGGGCGAGCACCGACGCCGAGGATCCGCGGGCGTCCAACCCGTCCGCAGGTTCACTGCCGGAGCATCGTCGGGCCTACCTGAGAACTTGATGTGGACAGTGTCGCTCCATGGCGGGTGTCACACGGGCATCAGCGCCGTCGAAATTCGCGGTGAACGCCCCGGTACCGGCCCTCAGATGGTGGTGAGGATGGGCGCGACCTCGGTGGCGAACGCCGCCATCTGGTCGCACTGCTCGTCGACGCTGCGCGACCGGAAGCGCACCTGGAGCTGGTTCACCCCGTCGGCGGTGTCGGCCAGGATCTGCTCGGCGATGTCGCCCGGGGCGCCGCTGAGGGTGTCCGCGCCGACGTCCCAGCTCGGCGTGCCGACGTAGAGGAACGGCGTGATGTCGCCGATCATCATCGGCCGGTCGGTGCGCCCGTGCTCGGCGCGCATCGCCTGCAGCTTCGCCACCATCTCCGCGTTCGACGGTCCCTGCGGCAGCCAGCCGTCGCCGTAGGTGGCGGCGCGCCGGATGGCGGCCGGGCTCGAGCCCGCGATCCACACCGGCGGGCGGGGGCTCTGGACGGGTCGGGGCCTGGCGCCGAGCCCGTTGACCCACTCGTGCTCGAGCGCCTCGATCAGGGTCGGCAGCTTCTCCTCGACGAGCTTGCCGCGCCACGCGTGGTCGACGCCCAAGGCTTCGAACTCGGCCTCGACGTGGCCGGCGCCGATGCCGACGATGGCGCGGCCCCCGGTCAGGTAGTCGAGCGTGGCGAACTCCTTGGCTGCGACCAGCGGGTGGCGGTAGGGGAGCACGTACGCGTGCGAGAGCAGCGCGGTGCGCTCGGTCTGTGCACCGAGCCACGAGAGCGTGGTGATGCAGTCCTGCCAGTAGGTGCCCATGGTCGAGCCGAGTGACTCGGGGATCGCGATGTGGTCGCACACCGCCACGTAGAAGTAGCCGTGCTCGTCGGCGGTGCTGCGTCACCCGGGCCAGGTCGGCCGGGGTGGCCGAGAGCTCCCAGTCGGCGACGAAGGTCTTGCTCTTCGACTGGATGGGCAGCTGGATGCCGTAGACGCGCGTACCGCTCGGGATCTCGATCATGGCGAGAAGGTAGCCGCGAATCTGACGGGCAGTCAGATGACGCAGCCGGTTAGCGTCCGGGCATGACCGTGCAGCACCGCCGTAGTGGCCTGCCACTGTTCGCGGGTCGCGCTGGCGGTCTTCGCGTGGGGCTTCGGCCCGCTGTTCGTCAAGGGCATCGACGCGTCCGCGCCCACCATCGTGTTCTGGCGCGTGTCGATCGGCACCGTGATCGCGATCGCGTTCGCGTACCTCGTGGGTGGGCGCATCACCTGGCGGCTGATCGTGACTGCGTTCCCTGTCGGTGTGGCCTTCGGTCTCAGCTTCATCTTCGCGTTCGAGTCGTTCCAGAAGACCTCGATCGTCAACGCCACGCTCATCCCCGCGCTGCAGCCGGTGCTCATCCTGTTGCTGGCCTCGCGTCTGTTCGGCGAACGCCGACCGGCAGTGGAGCTCGCGTTCGCGGCGCTCGCGTTCGCGGGTGTGTTCGTCGTGGTCGCCGGTGCCAGCTCCGACGGCGCATCGCTCGAGGGCAACGTGTTCGCGGTGCTCAACCTGGTGGTGTTCACCGTCTACTTCATGTTGGGCAAGCGCGTCCGCGCCACCGACGTGCACGCCTGGTCGCTCCTGGCCGCGGTGTTCATCAGCTCACTCGTCGTCGTGCTGCCGTGGTCGCTCGCCACGTCGCACGACCTCGATGCCATCCACGGCACCGATTGGCTCCTGCTGCTCGGACTCGTCCTGATCCCGGGCATGGTCGGTCATGGCCTGATGACGTGGGCGCACCACTACGTCGATGTCACCGTCACGTCGATGATGACGCTGGCCAACCCCGTGGTGTCGATCGTCGGCGCCTGGATCATCTTCGACCAGGACCTCACGTCCGCGCAGATGGCGGGCGGCGTCGTCGTGCTCGCCGCGCTCGGCGGCATCCTCCGTCGACAGCGCGCCGAGCGCGCGCTCGCCGCCGAAGCCGCCCTCACCGGCGACCTGCTGGACGAATAGCTCCAGGTTGCGTCATCTGGCGTCGTTCTACGCCGTTGAGTGACGCAACCTTCATCGGGTGGGCTACAGGCGCTCGATGATGGTGACGTTGGCCTGGCCGCCGCCCTCGCACATGGTCTGCATGCCGTAGCGGCCGCCGGTGCGCTCGAGCTCGTTGAGCAGCGTGGTCATGAGGCGGCCGCCGGTGGCGCCGAGCGGGTGACCCAGCGCGATGGCGCCGCCGTTCACGTTGACCTTGGCGAGGTCGAAGCCGGTCTCCTTCTGCCACGCGAGCACGACCGACGCGAACGCTTCGTTGATCTCCACGAGGTCGATGTCGTCGACGCCGAGCCCGGTCTTCTGGAACGCGTACTCGGTCGCGGGGATCGGCGCGCTCAGCATCATCACCGGGTCGTCGCCCCGCACGCTGAGGTGGTGGATGCGCGCCCGCGGCGTCAGCCCGTGATCCTTCACTGCTTGCTCGCTGGCGATGAGCAGCGCGGCCGAGCCGTCGCTGATCTGGCTCGCCACCGCGGCAGTGAGACGACCGCCCTCGACGAGGGTGGGCAGCGACCGGATCTTCTCCCAATTGGGTTCGCGCGGGCCCTCGTCGAACGTGCACTCACCGAGCGGCACGATCTCGTTGTCGAACCGACCCTCGGCGCGCGCTCGCAGGGCTCGCTCGTGCGACTCGACCGCGAACGCCTCCATGTCGTCGCGGGAGATGTTCCACTTCTCCGCGATCATCTCGGCGCCGTGGAACTGCGAGACCTCCTGGTCGCCGTAGCGCGCCTGCCACCCCGGCGACTCGGAGAACGGCGTCTCGTGGCCCAACGGCACGCCCGCGAGCATCGCCGACATGATCGGGATCTGGCTCATGTTCTGCACGCCGCCGGCGACGACGAGGTCCTGGGTGCCCGACAGCACACCCTGCGCGGCGAAGTGGATGGCCTGTTGCGCAGAACCGCACTGCCGGTCGACGGTGGTGCCGGGGACCGACTCGGGATACCCGGCGACCAGCCAGCAGGTGCGGGCGATGTCACCGGCCTGCGGACCGACGCTGTCGACGTTGCCGAACACGACGTCCTCGACCGCGGCGGGGTCGACGCCGGTGCGCTCGATCAGGGCCTTGATCGAGTGGGCGCCCAGGTCGGCGGGGTGGACCTGCGAGAGGCCGCCGCCCCGCCGGCCGACGGGGGTGCGGACCGCTTCGACGATGTAGGCCTCGGCCATGACTGCTCCTGTCGATCAGTTGCTGACGATCACGGACGACCCATGACCGAACAATCCCTGGTTGGCGGTGATTCCCACCCGGGCGCCCTCCACCTGGCGCCCGCCCGCCTGGCCCCGCAGCTGCCAGGTGACCTCGCACACCTCCGCGATCGCCTGCGCGGGGATGGCCTCGCCGAAGCAGGCCAGGCCGCCGCTCGGGTTCACCGGGATGCGCCCCCCGAGCTCGGTGGCGCCGGAGCGCAGGAGCGCCTCCGCCTCCCCCTCGCCGCAGAGCCCGATGTTCTCGTACCAGTCGAGCTCGAGCGCGGTCGACAGGTCGTAGACCTCGGCGAGCGACAGGTCGTCGGGACCGATGCCCGCCTCCTCGTACGCGGCGCCCGCGATCGAGTCCTTGAACGTGCGGTCGGGCGGCGGCACCACCGCGCTCGAGTCGGTGGCGAAATCGGGCAGCTCGAGCACCGTCTGCGGGTACCGCGGCGTCACCGTGGAGACGGCTTTCACGCGCGGCACCCCGTCGACCGAGTCGAGTCGACTCCTCGCGAAGTCCATGCTCGACACGATGATCGCGGCCGCGCCGTCGGACGTGGCGCAGATGTCGAGCAGGCGCAGCGGGTCGGCGACGATCGGGCTGTTCACGACGTCGTCGACCGTGTTCTCCTTGCGGAAGCGCGCGTTCGGGTTCTCGAGGCCGTGCTTCGAGTTCTTCACCTTGCACGCGGGCGAAGTCGTCACTCGTCGCGCCGTACACGTCCATGCGTCGGCGCGCGTACAACGCGAAGTACACGGGGTTGGTCGCGCCGAGCAGGTGGAAGCGCAGCCAGTCGGGGTCGGTCTTGCGTTCGCCGCCGACCGGTGCGAAGAAGCCCTTCGGGGTGGTGTCGGCGCCGATGACGAGGGCGACGTCGCAGTACCCGGCGAGGATCTGCGCGCGCGCCTGATGGAGTGCCTGCGCGCCCGACGCGCACGCGGCGTAGCTCGACGACACCCGCACACCGGTCCACCCGAGCTTCTGGGCGAAGGTCGCGCCGGCGATGAATCCGGGGTAGCCGTTGCGGATGGTGTCGGCCCCGGCGACGTACTGGATGTCACGCCACGCCAGTCCGGCGTCGTCGAGTGCAGCGCGAGCCGCGACCATGCCGTACTCGGTGAAGTCCCGACCCCACTTCCCCCAGGGATGCATACCCACCCCGAGGATGGCGACGTCGCGCTCGGCGCTCACGCGGCTCCCTCCGGTGCGGCCGGCGCCCACACGTACACGAGGTACTCGTGCTCGTCGTCGCGGTGCAGCGTGTCGATCTCCAGCTGCATCTCCATGCCGACGCGCAGCTCGGAGGCGCGCACGCCCTTGGCGACCTGCCCGAGCACGACGATGCCTTCGTCGGCGAGCTGGACCGCGGCGAGCGCGTACGGCTCGAACGGATCGGCCGCGACGTATGGCGGTGGCGGTGCGTAGTGGTTCTCGGTGTACGACCACACCCGGCCTCGGCGCGAGAGCGCCGTCGGCTCGAGCGCGTCGGAGTCGCAGTCGGGGTTCGGGCACGCGCCTTCGCGTGGCGGGAACACGATGGTCCCGCACTTCGTGCACTTGCCGCCGATGAGATGTGGCGCCCCGTCGTCGGTGGTGAACCAACCTTCGATGGCCGGTACGCGCGTTACGGTTTCTGACACATCGTCAGACTACGCCGTCCCAGGAGAAACAGTCGTGGCCGACGCCAGCATCGACGAGAGCATTGCCACCCTCTCCGCCACCGAGCTCGCGGCCGGCATCCGCGAGAAGCAGTGGTCGAGCCGGGAGCTGCTCGACCTCTACCTCGACCGCATCGACCGCCTGAACGGCCCGATCAACGCGGTGGTCACGCTCGACGTCGATCGGGCGCGCACCGCGGCCGACACCGCCGACGCCGCACTCGGCGCGTGGCGACGCGGTCGGGCCGCTGCACGGACTGCCGGTCACGATCAAGGACGCCATCGAGACCGAAGGCATCCGCTCGACCGGCGGCGCGACCGAACTGACCGATCACGTGCCCTCGGCCGACGCGCCTGCGGTCGCGCGCCTGAAGGACGCCGGCGCGATCGTGTTCGGCAAGACCAACCTGCCGCGGTGGTCGGGTGACTTCCAGACCTTCAACGACATCTTCGGGCGCACGAGCAATCCGTGGTCGCTGGAGCACACCGTCGGCGGTTCCTCGGGTGGCGCCGCGGCCGCGGTCGCGGCCGGGTTCACGAGCTTCGAGGTGGGCACCGACATCGGCGGATCGGTGCGCATCCCGTCGCACTGCTGCGGCACGTTCGGGCTGAAGCCGAGCTACGGCGTGATCCCGCAGCGCGGCTACCTCGACCACGTCGGTGGTGGCACCACCGACGCCGACATCAACGTGTTCGGTCCGATCGCGCGGAGCGCTACCGACCTCGATCTCCTGCTCGGCGTGCTCGCCGGCCCTGAACCCGAGCGGGCCGAGGCGTGGCGACTCGACCTGCCCGCATGCGAGGCGAACGAGCTGTCGGAGCTGCGCATCGGGACCTGGCTCGACGATCCCGCGTCGCCCATCGAGTCGGAGTACGCGCGGCATGCTCGCGCGCGGCGGTCGATCGCACTCGCCGACGCCGGCGCTCGGGTCGACGACGACCGTCCGGCCGTCGACTTCGCCGAGCAGCGCGGGCTGTTCACCCGCATGATCGTCCCCGCGATCTCACCGAGCCTGCCCGACGAAGCCGCCGAGATCGCCGGTGGCTCGCACCGCGCGTGGCTGCGGAACGAGCAGGAGCGTGCCGCGCTCCGGCGCACCTGGGCCGAGTGGTTCACCGGTCACGACCTGCTCCTGCTCCCCGTGATGACCAGGGCGGCGTTCCCGCACGACCACGAGCGTGAGCTGATGGAGCGCACCATCGAGATCGACGGCGATCAGCGGGCGCTCATCAGCACCATCGACTGGCTCGGGCTCATCGGCATCGTCGGCCTGCCCTCGGCGGTCGTGCCGATCGGGCGCACCGCAGCCGGGCTCCCGGTCGGCATGCAGATCGTGGCGCCCTACCTCCACGACCGGCGGGCGGTGGGCGCGGCCCGCATGGTCGAGGCGGTCCTCGGCGGCTACGAGGTGCCGGCCGGGTTCTGAGGCCGAGGTTCTAATGTGGACTCATCAATCGTCGTCCCCGGGGGAGCCGTCATGAACGCTGACGATCACTACGTCGTCATCTCGGCCGACTGCCACGGTGGTGGGGAGATCCACGAGTACCGCGACTTCCTCGCGTCGCAGTACCACGACGAGTTCGACGCCTGGGTCGACGGGTACCAGATCATGTTCCCCGACCTCCTCGGCGACCTCGGGAAGCGCAACTGGGACTCCGATCGGCGCATGCGCGACCTCGAGGCCGACGGCGTCGTCGCCGAGGTGGTGTTCCCCAACACCATCCCGCCGTTCTTTCCCGGTGGCGCGCTCGTCACGCAGATCCCGCCCGCCGACGCGCACGACCTCGAGTTGCGCTGGGCCGGGCTGCAGGCGCACAACCGCTGGCTGGCCGACTTCTGCGCGCGCACACCTGGGCGTCGCGCCGGCGTCGCGCAGATCCTGCTGCACGACGTCGACCGCACGGTCGAGGAGATCCGCTGGGCGCACGCGAACGGGTTGCGCGGTGGGATCCTCCTGCCCGGCGCGCCCCCCGGGGTCGGACTGCTCCCGTTGCACAGCCAGCACTACGACCCGATCTGGACGGTGTGCGAGGAGCTCGGCATGCCGGTCAACCACCACGGCGGCAGCGCGGGTCCGCCCCGCGGCATGGAGCAGGAAGACATCGTCATGTTCCTGCTCGAGGTCACCTGGTGGTCGCACAACGTGCTCACCAACCTGATCGTCGGCGGCGCGCTCGAACGTCACCCGAACCTGCAGTTCGTCTTCACCGAGCAGGGCACCGCGTGGGTGCCCGACTTCCTCGGTCAGCTCGACTACTTCTTCGACCGCATGCTCAACGCGGTCGGCTCGCAGGAACGCGAATGGGGCCTCCCGGTGGTGGAGAAGATGTCGCTGAAGCCCAGCGAGTACTGGGCGCGGCAGTGCCACATCGGTGCGAGCTTCATGCGGCCCTCGGAGGTGCCGATCCGCGAGCAGGTCGGCATCGACCGGATCATGTGGGGGAGCGACTACCCGCACAAGGAGTCGAGCCACCCGTTCTCGAAGGAGGCGATTCGCCTCAGCTTCGCGGGCGTCGACCCGGTCGAGGTGCAGATGATGCTGGGGGGCAACGCCGCCGACCTGTACGACTTCGACCTCGACGCGCTGCGGCAGTTCGCGGCCGGGGTCGGCCCGACGGTGGGGGAGGTGGAGCGGCCGCTGTCGCCGGCCGACTTCCCCGAGGGCTCGCAGAAGTGCCCGGCGTTCTCCGATCCACTGCTCGCCGTGCTCTGACACACACCAGGGGGGAATCACATGTCGATCGACAAGCGCACCCGTGTGGACGGTGAGGTCGACGCAGTCGACCCGACCACGTGCTTCGAGGAGGTGCTGCCGGCGGCGTTCGAGCGCGAGCGCGAGCTGCTCGCGCGCCGCGGTGGCCGAGTATGCACCGCAACCACTCGTGATCGACGTCGACGGTGATGCGTGGACGCTCAAGGTCGACGACGGCGCGGTGCGGGTCCTCGCCGGGCGCGACGACGACGCGCCGACCGCGCTGCGTACGAATGCTGCGCAGCTGCAGGATCTGGTGAACGACCAGGTGACCGTCGTCGGCATGCAGACGAACGGCAGCCTCGACCAACCCGTCGGGCGATTCGACTCCTTGCTCGACTGGTGGCTGTTGCTTCGCGGCGCACTCGACGCGCGCGCTCCGCACACCGCGGGCGCGATCGACTTGGTCGACGCCGACGGCGCGCCGCTCGCGCTCGACCGCGGCTTCGCCGTCGACGCGCCGCTCGACGAGATGGGCGACCAGCTCCAGCGCGCCGGCTACCTGCACATCACCGGCGTGTTCGACGAAGGTGAGATGGACGCGGTGTCGCGCGACATGGACGCCGCCGCGCCCACGTACTCGCGGGGTGACGGACGGTCGTGGTGGGCGCGCAACCGTGCCGGCGACGACCTGCTCGTGCGCATGCAGTACTTCGACCAGGTGTCACCGGCGGTCGAGCGCCTCGTCGGTGATGATCGGTTGCAACGGCT
The DNA here is from genome assembly GCA_963835985.1 of uncultured Actinomycetes bacterium. Taxonomy (GTDB): domain Bacteria; phylum Actinomycetota; class Acidimicrobiia; order IMCC26256; family DASPTH01; genus DASUAS01. The sequence goes on from CAWIHV010000007.1 coordinate 535,640, forward strand.
CGCTGGTCTCACCGGTGACGATCACGTGTACGGCGGCATGAAGGACAACCGCATCGAGGCGTTGTTCAAGCCGTTCGACGTGGTCGAGGGCATCTCCGACCTGCCGTGGCACAAGGACTGCGCGCTCGGTCGCCACAGCTACGACTGCTGCAGCATGACCGTCGGCATCTCGGTCAGCGGTGCCGACGAGGTGTCCGGCCAGTTGCGCACGGTTGCGGGATCGCATCGCGCGCTGATGTGGCCGTCGCTGCACGACCAGCACCGCTCCGACCTGCCGACGGTGCCGCTGCCGACCCGCACCGGCGACATCACCGTGCACCTGTCGTGCACGTTGCACCAGTCGGTGCCTCCGGTCGAGCGGGAGCGGCGCGTCCTCTACACCGGGTTCCGCCTCCCGCCCCGCGGCACCGACGCCGAGCGCGCGGCGCTCGAACGTCTCCGCGCCATCCGCGAGGACGCCCCGGTCAAGGCCCCCTCCGCCAACCGCGTCTGACCCCTGTCGCCCGAGCATCTCGGAGTTGGCTGTGCCATATGCACGTCGAACTCTGAGATGTTCGGGGGAGAGGGGTACGGTCCCCGTCAATGGATCTTCGGTACACGGCTGAAGAGGACGCGTTCCGGGCCGAGGCGCGGACGTGGCTGGAGGCGAACGTCCCCGGTGCGCCGCTCCCGAGCTTCGACACGGAAGCAGGCTTCGCGCGGCACCGCGACTGGGAACGCAAGCTCTCGGAAGGGCGCTGGTCGGCGGTGTCGTGGCCGGAGGAGTACGGCGGTCGTGGGGCCGACTACATCCACTGGCTGATCTTCGAGGAGGAGTACTACCGCGCCGGTGCGCCCGGACGGGTGAACCAGAACGGCATCTTCCTCCTCGGTCCCACGATCATGGAGGTCGGCACCGACGAGCAGAAGTCGCGGTTCCTCCCGACGATGGCGTCGAGCGAGATCGTGTGGGCGCAGGCCTGGAGCGAGCCCAACGCCGGCTCCGACCTCGCCGCCATCCGTTCCACCGGCGTGCTCAGCGACGACGGGGCCGAGTGGGTGCTCAACGGGCAGAAGATCTGGGCGTCGCGCGCGGTGTGGGCCGACTGGTGCTTCGGCATCTTCCGCACCGATCCCGAGGCCGAGCGTCACCGTGGCCTCACGTTCGTCCTCGTGCCCCTCGACTCGCCCGGCGTCACCGTGCGCCCGATCGCGCAGCTCGACGGCGACACCGGCTTCGCCGAGATCTTCTTCGACGACGTGCACGTGCCGGTCGAGAACACCCTCGGCGAGGTGAACCAGGGTTGGCGGGTCGCCATGGCCACCGCCGGCTTCGAGCGCGGGGTGAGCCTGCGCAGCCCCGCGCGCTTCAGCGCCGCCGCCGACCGCCTGGTCGCGCTCTGGCAGCAGCACGCCGACCCGTACCGACACCGCGTTGCGCGACGCGGTCGCCGACGCGTGGATGCAGGCCGAGGGGTACAAGCTGCACACGTACATGACCGTCACGCACATGATCGAGGGCGGCGACCATCGGCGCCGAGGCGAGCCTCAACAAGATCTTCTGGAGCGAGATGGACGTGCGCATCCACGAGCTCGCCCTCGACATCGCCGGACCCGAGGCCGAGCGCATGGACGGATCGTTCGAGCGCTGGGTCGACGGGTTCCTGTTCTCGCTGTCGGGTCCGATCTACGCCGGTACCAACGAGATCCAGCGCAACATCATCGCCGACCGCGTCCTCCAGCTTCCTCGTGGCAGCACCTGATGCGCTTCGCGTTCACCGATGATCAGAAGCTCTTCGCCGAAGGTCTCCGCGACCTGCTCGACAAGGAGTGCACGCCGGCACGCGTGCCGCGCCGCGTGGGACGACGGGGCCGGCCACGACTTCACGTTGTGGAACCACCTCGCGGAGATGGGCGTGTTCGGCATGCTCGTCCCCGAGTCGGCGGGCGGGCTCGGCGGGACGGAGGTCGACCTCGTCCTGTTGCTCGAGGAGCTCGGTCGCGCCGCGGTGCCCGGACCGGTGTTCGAGACCGCGGCAGTGGTCGCACCGGCGTTCGGCGACGGCGCCACCGTCGGGACCGCCGCACTCGACGGTTCGCCATATGTCCCGCACGCGCACGTCGCGTCTCTCGTGCTGGTACCTGGGGGCGTGCTGCGCACCGAGGGTGCAACGCTCACCGCGGTCGACGCCATCGACGGTGGCCGCCGGCTGTTCACCGTCGAGGGTCCGGTCGAACCGTTTGCCTACGACGAGGCGTTGGCCTTCGACCGGGGTGCGCTCGCGGCCGCCGCGTACCTGGTTGGGCTGAGCGAGCACATGATCGACGTCGCCGCCGAGTACGCGCCGGCAGCGCGAGCAGTACGGCCGTCCCATCGGCGTGAACCAGGCGGTGAAGCACCTCCTCGCGGACGCGCTGCTGAAGGTCGAGTTCGCCAAGCCTGCGGTGTACCGCGCCGCGTGGTCGATCGCCGAAGGCGAGCCCACCCGGGCGCGCGACGTCTCGATGGCCAAGGCGTTCGCCAGCGACGCCGCCTACCGGTCGAGTCGCAGCGCGATGCAGGTGCACGGCGCCATCGGGTACACGTGGGAAGCCGATCTCCAGCTTTGGATGAAGAAGGCGTGGGCGCTCCAACGGGCATGGGGCGACGCCACCTTCCACCGCCGCCGGGTCGCCGAGGCCGTCCTGTGACGCGTGCCGATCTGGAGTTCGGCACCATCCCTGCGTTGGTGCGCGCCAGTGCCGAACGGTTCCCGGACCTCGAGGGCATGGTCGACGGCGACCTGCGCATGACCTTCCCCGAGCTCGCCGACCGCATCGAGACGACGTCGCGCGCGTTCATGGCCGCCGGCCTGCAGGCGGGCGACCGGGTCGGCATCTGGGCCCCGAACATCGCCGAGTGGGTGTTCGCCGCGCTCGGCGCCATCGGCGCCGGTGGGGTGCTGGTGCCGCTGAACACCCGGTTCAAGGGGGCCGAGGCCGCGTACGTGCTCGAGCGCAGCGGCGCACGGTTCCTGTGCACCGTCACCGGCTTCCTCGACACCGACTACGTCGCCATGCTGCGTGACGCCGGCATGCCCGAATCGCTCGAACACGTCGTCGTGCTCCAGGGCGACGCGCCCGACGGCACCAGCACCTTCACCGACTTCCTCACGCGTGCCGACGAGGTGTCGAGCGCCGACGCGCGCGCCCGCGCCGACGCGGTGCAACCCGACGACATCTCCGACATCATCTTCACGTCGGGCACCACCGGGAAGCCCAAGGGCGCGATGACCACGCACGCGCAGACGCTGCGCACGTTCGACGCGTGGGCGAACACCGTCGGGCTGACGCGGGGTGACCGCTATCTCGTGGTGAACCCGTTCTTCCACACCTTCGGGTACAAGGCCGGGATCATCGCCTGCTTCATCCAGGGCGCGACCATCGTCCCCGAGCCCGTGTTCGACGTTCCGGCTGTGCTCGCGCACGTCGCCGTCGAGCGCGTCACGATGCTGCCGGGACCGCCCACGCTGTACCTCTCCATCCTCGACCATCCCGACCGCGAGACGTTCGACCTCTCGTCCTTGCGCCTCGCCGTCACCGGTGCGGCCGCCGTCCCGGTCGAGATGATCCGTCGCATGCGCGAGGAGCTCACGTTCCAGACCATCGTCACCGCGTACGGACTGACCGAGTCGTGCGGGACGGTGTCGATCTGCCGAGCCGACGACGATCCCGAGACGATCTCGCACACGTCCGGGCGCGCCATCGAGGGCCTGGAAGTGCGCATCGTCGACGACGACGGGAACGAGGTGCCGCGCGGCGACGCGGGCGAGATCGTGTGCCGGGGTTACAACGTGATGATCGGGTACTTCGAGGACGAGGCCGCCACCCGCGATGCGATCGACGCCGACGGCTGGCTTCACACCGGTGACATCGGGGTGATGGACGAGCGGGGCTACCTCCAGATCACCGATCGCAAGAAGGACATGTTCATCGTCGGCGGATTCAACGTGTATCCGGCGGAGGTGGAGAACGCGATCCTCGGTCACCCGGACGTCGCGCAGGTCGCGGTGGTGAGTGCGCCCGATGCTCGCATGGGAGAAGTGGGCGTCGCGTTCGTGGTACCGAGAGCGGGTTCGAACGTCGACGCCGACGAGCTGCTGGTCTGGTGCGCGCCGCGGATGGCGAACTACAAGGTGCCGCGCCGGGCGGTCGTGGTCGACGCGCTGCCGGTGAATGCGAGCGGCAAGGTGCTCAAGTACGAGTTGCGGGAGCGGGTGTGAACGTACAGCAGCGGCACGAAGGCACGTGCGCCATCGTCACCGGCGCGGGGTCCGGGATCGGCAAGGCCACCGCGGTGCGGCTCGCGGCCGAAGGTGCGCGCGTCGCCTGCTTGGACGTGAAGGCGCACGACGACACCGCCGCAGAGATCGTCGCCGCCGGCGGCCATGCCTGGGGCTACGAGTGCGACGTGACCGACGCCGAAGCGGTGCAGCGCGCCGTGGACCTCGCGTTCTCCGAGCTCGGCGGCCTCAGCGTCGTGTGCAACGTCGCCGGGATCGGCCAGTTCTACCGGACCGAGTCACTCGACCCCGCGGTGTTCGACCGCATCATCGCGGTGAACCTGCGAGGCACGTTCCTGGTGTGCCGATTCGCCCTCCCGCACCTGCTCGAGGCGGGTGGCGGCGTGATCGTCAACACCACTTCGGTGTCGGGCATCGTCGGCAACCCGTGGAACGCGGCGTACGCGGCGTCGAAAGGCGGCGTGCTCATGCTCACCAAGGCGCTGGCGGCGGAGTACCGACACCGCGGGGTGCGGGTGAACGGCATCGCGCCGGGCATGGTCGCGACCGACCTGAGCGCCGGCTTCACCGACTTCTTCGTGAACGAGGACATCGATCTCAGCGAGTTCGGACGGGGCCAGCCGGTGCGGGCGGCGTCGCCCGACGAGATCGCCGCCACGTTCGCGTTCGTGGCGTCCGACGACGCCGCCTACATGTCCGGCGCCATCCTCGTGCTCGACGGCGGCGCCACCTCTTGAATCCCTCGCTCCCCGTCGTCGTCGGCGTCGGTCAGGTCACCCGACGTGACGACGACGACGTGGCGCGTGCCGAACCGCTCGAGCTCCTGCTCGACGCCGCGCGCGCAGCCGAGGCCGACGCGGGTGCCCGCCTGCTCGATCGCGTCGACGCCATCGAGCTCATGCCGATCGGCGCTTGGCCCTACGACGACCTCCCGGGTCTGGTGATCGAGCGCCTCGGGCTCGAAGGCTCACGGGTCCGAGGCCGCGAACATCCAGTCGGCGGCGAGACGCCGATCCGCGCGCTCGACGCCGCCGCCGCGCGCATCGCAGCCGGCGACGCCCGCGTCGTGCTGCTCGCCGGCGCCGAAGGGACCCGCGCGGTCACGCGTGCTCGCCGCGCCGGCGCCGAGCTCCCCTGGACCCCGCCTGGTTCGCGCTCGACCATCCCGGTCATGGCGCCCGAGCTCCAGCGCGCCGCGAGGGTCGGCATCGAGCGTGCCCTCCACTGCTTCCCGCTGTACGAGCATGCGTTGCGCGCCCACGAGGGTGCGAGCCTGTCCGACGCGCAGTCCGAATCGGGCGTGTTGTGGTCGGGGCTCACCGCGGTGGCCGCCGCCAATCCGTACGCGTGGTCGCGGGAGGCGCGCCGCGCGTCGGACGTCGCCGAGGTCGGGCCCGACAACCGCATGGTGTCGTTCCCGTATCCCAGGTCACTGACCGCGAATCCGTTCGTGAACCAGGGCGCGGCGCTGCTGGTCACCGACACGGACACCGCGCGCGCTCACTCGGCATCCCGGAAGACCGGTGGGTGCATCCACTCGGGGGTGCGGGCGCCGACGAACCCACCGACCCGCGCACCCGCGCCGCGTATCACCACGTTCCCGCGGTCGACGTCACCGTGCGCGATGTGCAGGAGATCACTGGCACCACCACGGGCGACTACGACGTGGTCGAGCTGTACAGCTGCTTCCCCGCGATGCCGAAGCTCACGCGGCGCGCACTCGGCCGTGCCGCCACCGATTCGATCTCGGTGACCGGAGGTCTCTCGTTCTTCGGCGGACCCGGCAGCAACTACCTCACGCACTCGCTGGCTGCCATGGTCGAGCGCATCCGCGCCGACGGCGGGACCGGATTCGTGCACGGCGTGGGCATGTTCAACACCAAGCATCACGCCCTCGTCTTGCGCGACCACGCCCGTGACGACGGCGCGTATCCGGCACCGGAGCACGACGTCGGCGTGCCCCGTCCACCGGTCACGCCACCTGTCCCCGTGGTGGAGGACTACGCCGGAGCCGCGACCGTGCTCACGTGCATGGTCATGTTCGATCGTGACGGCGCACCCGAGCGCGGTGCAGTGATCTGCACGGGCGCGCACGGCGAACGAGTGTCGGCGGGAGTGCACGACCGCGACACGTTGGCGGCGCTCACGGACGGCGGCGAGCCCGTCGGCCGCGACGGCACCGTCAGCGTGGCCGACATTCCCGAATTCAGGCTGTGAGAGCTACCGTTCCCGAGACGTGATCGAGCCCGATCCGGAGGAGAAAAAGGTGAACCGAGACAAGTTCTTCATCGGCGGCGACTGGGTCGACCCTGCCAGCAGCGACACCCTGGCCGTGATCTCGCCGCACACCGAAGAGGTCATCGCCAAGGTCCCCGAGGCCACCACCGCCGACGTCGACCGCGCCGTGGCCGCCGCCCGGCAGGCGTTCGACCACGGGCCCTGGCCGCAGATGAGCCCGACCGAGCGCGCCGACGTGATCGCCGCCATCTCCGCCGGCATCCAGGCGCGCTACGAAGAGATGGCCCGCACCATCTCCGAGGAGATGGGGTCGCCCATCGCGTGGGCCATCATGGGGCAGGTCTTCGCCGCCACCATGGTGCTCGACTACTACGCGGGCCTCGCCCGTGAGTACCCGTTCGAGGAGCGCCGGCCCGGCGTCCTCGGACCGACGCTCGTGCGCCGCGAGGCGGTGGGCGTCGTCGGGGCGATCATCCCGTGGAACGTGCCGCTGTTCGTCACGTCGCTCAAGCTCGGTCCGGCCCTCGCGTCCGGTTCCACCGTGGTGCTGAAGCCGTCGCCCGAGACGCCGCTCGACGCGTACCTCCTCGCCGAGATCGCGCAGGAGGCCGGACTACCGGCCGGCGTGCTCAACATCGTGCAGGCCGACCGCGAGGTGAGCGAGTACCTGGTGCGGCACCCTGACACCGACAAGATCTCCTTCACCGGTTCGGGCGTCGCGGGCCGCAAGATCGGTGCGATCTGCGGTGAGCAGCTCAAGCGCTGCACGCTCGAGCTCGGCGGCAAGTCGGCTGCGATCATCCTCGATGACGCCGATCTCGAGGCCACCGTCGGGGGCCTCATGCCCAACGCGATCATGAACAACGGCGAGGCCTGCGTCGCGCAGACCCGCATCCTTGCCTCCCGAGCCCGCTACGGCGAGGTCGTCGACACGATCGCGACCGCCGCGGAAGCGATGAAGGTGGGCGATCCGCTCGACCCCGAGACCGCGGTCGGCCCCATGTTCGCGTCGCGTCACCGCGACCGGGTCGAGGGCTACATCGCCAAGGGTCGTGACGAAGGGGCACGGGTGGTCACCGGTGGCGGTCGCCCGGCGGGCCTCGACAAGGGTTGGTACGTCGAGCCCACGATCTTCGCCGACGTCGACAACACGATGACGATCGCGCAGGAAGAGATCTTCGGGCCCGTCCTGTCGGTCATCCCCTACGACGACGTCGACGACGCCGTGCGCATCGCCAACGACTCCGACTACGGCCTCTCGGGCTCGGTGTGGACCGGCGACCCGCAGGCGGGGGTCGACGTCGCCCGCCGCGTGCGCACCGGCACCTACGGCGTGAACGGCATGGGCATGGACTTCTCGTCGCCCTTCGGCGGCTTCAAGGACTCCGGTCTCGGTCGCGAGCTCGGCCCCGAGGGTCTCGTCGAATACCTCGAATCGAAGACCATCGTCCTGCCGCAAGGCTTCGAACCTGCCTGAGCACCGCCACACGCAGAGAGTTGCAGTCGGCGACGTCGCACCGGCAGGGGTGCGGACCGTCGCAGTCGACATCCACCTGCCGGAGCGCATCGGCCCGCGTCCGATCGTGTGTTGCTGCGTTCCGGGCGGTGGGATGTCGCGCGGATACTTCGACATCCAGGCGCCGCGGGCAGCCGGCAACTTCAGCATGGTCCGGCACCTCGTCGACCGCGGGTTCGTGGTGGTCACGCTCGATCACCCGGGGGTGGGGGAGAGCGATGTTCCCGACGACGGCTACACGCTGACGCCCGACGTCGTCGCCGACGTCAACGCGCACGCGTTCGACCAGGTGCTCGCGGAGTGGCCCGACGCGTTCCGCATCGGTGTCGGTCACTCGGCGGGTGCTTTGGTCACGGTCGTGCAGCAGGCTCGTCACGGCACCTACGACGCGCTCGGACTCTTCGGGTTCGGTCGGGGCGGGCACGAGCAGTTCGCGCTCACGCCCGAGGAGCGCGAACAGGCGGGCGGGATCGTGGAGCTCACGCGCACCCGATTCGGCGATCCGTTGCCCGGCCGTGGCTCCACCACGACGTCGCCGTTCCTCCTCGGAGGCATGGAGGTCCCGTCCGAGGCGCTCGAGGCACTCGGTGCGGTGAAGACCCGGCTGCTCGGGGTCGTCGGGCTCACTTCGATGATCCCGGGGAGCGTCGACGCCGAGATGGCCGCGGTCGACGTGCCTGTGTTCCTGGCGCTCGGCGAGCACGACATCGCCGGCGATCCACACGCCATCCCGGCCTGCTTCACCGGCTGCCGCGACTTCACGCTGTTCGTGCTGCCCGGCACCGGTCACAACCACAACGTCGCGCCCGGCCGGGAGTTGCTCTGGGACCGCTTCGTGGTGTGGGCTCGCCCCACCTGATCCGCACGCCGACGGGAGAACCGGACATGACCATGCCCACCGACATCGGGATCGTCGACCTGGGGATTGGGTTCCCCTACACGTCGGTGGAGCAGAAGATGCACGCCTACGACTTCTTCCGCGCCAACCTCAAGGACGCGCAGAGCCAGCAGGAGATGGAGTTCCCGGTCCAGTACATCTTCAAGGGCGTGCCTGATGTCGTCGACGAGGACACCGACGTCGTCGAGTGGGTGCTCGAGAAGATGGACGCGTTCAACATCCGCGTCGCGCGGGTGGGACTCTCACCCAACGGGCTCGAGGCGCAACGGCGCTACCCCGATCGCTTCGTCATCGGCATGTCGGTGAACCCGAACGACATCATGGGCGCACTCCGTGAGATGGAGGAGGCGAAGGCCGAGCACGACGTCGTGAATTCGATGGTGTTCCCGTCCGGGTGCGTGCCGCAGGTCGGCATCGACAGTCCGCTGATGTACCCGATCTACGCCAAGTGCGTGGAGCTCGACATCCCCATGTGCATCAATGCGGGCATCGTCGGGCCGCGCATGCCGAGCTGGCCGCAGGAGGTCTTCCGTCTCGACCAGGTCTGCTACGACTTCCCCGACCTCACGATCGTGATGATGCACGGCGCCGAACCGTGGCAGGAGCTGGCGGTCAAGCTGATGCTCAAGTGGCCCGGTCTCCACTACATGACCAGCGCGTTCGCGCCCAAGCACTACCCGAAGGCCATCATCGACTTCGCCAACACGCGTGGCGCCGACAAGATCATGTTCTGCGGCTACTTCCCGGCTGGACTCACGCTCGAGCGTCAGTTCGAGGACATGCCGAAGGTGCCGTTCCGCGACCACGTGTGGCCCAAGTTCCTGCGCGAGAACGCGTTGCGCGTGTTCAAGATCCCCGAGACCATCGAACGCGCGACCGGCAAGCCCTTCGGCGCGTAGCGCGGACGTCGCTCAGGGCACCGTCACGTCGAGGCGCATGCCGAGGTGATAGTGACCGGGCAGGTTGCACAGCGCGACGTAGTGGCCTGGCGCGAGCGACGCAGTCGGGACGCTCTTCGTCCCGCCGGGCTTCAGCTCGTCGCCGCTGTCGGCGACGTTGGTGAGCAGCGGAGAATCCTCGTTCACGTCCCCGTTCGCGTCCAGGGGCAACCGGTTCGAGAGCACCTTCGTCTTGAAGATCACGAACTCGTGCGGTACGGCACCCTTGTTCGTGAACCCGATCAGGTGCTTGCCGGCCTTCAAGGTCGTCGGCATCACCACCTTGAAGTCGATGGTGCTTGCTTGCACGTCACCGGCCGGGGCGGAGCTCCCCTTCGTCGCGTAGGCGATCGCGACCGCGACCGCCGATGCCAGGAGCAGCAACACCACGGTGACGAGCATGCCGCGCAGGTCACGCCAGCCCCGTCGTCTCGAGGACCGACCGGGTGGGGCCGCACGGGGAGTCGGCACACGTGCTTCGTCGATGACGGACATGGATCAATCCTGCGCTCCCGGCCGGATCGACCCCAGGGCCCAAGGTCCCGAGCGGGCGTCAGTCGGCGCTCATACGCCCGGCGCGTGCTCTGTCGCCGACCCGTCCTCGCCGTGGTGGAACTCGCGCTTCGCCTGGCCCAGCGAACGGGCGAGCGCGGGGAGCCGGGTCGACCCGAAGAGCAGGAGGACGACGGCCAGCACGATCAGGAGCTCAGTGACACCGAGGTTCATGCCAGGTGTTCGGAGCCGATCACCCCGCGGATCGAGAAATCGCGCTCAGACGTGCTTGGCCAGGAACCGCCGCAGTTCGACGCCCATCTCCGCGTCCTCCGGCGCGCCGAAGAAGCCACCGTGCGGCATCCCCTCCCAGATGTGCAGCTCGGCGTCGACGCCCGCGTCGCGCAGCTTGCGGTGGATGCGCACCGCGTTCGACAGGAACAGGTCGCGCGTCCCCGCTTGCACGAAGGTGGGTGGGAAGCCGGTCACATCCCCGAAGATCGGGGAGAGGTACGGGTGCGTGAGGTCGTGGTCGCCCGCATACAGCGCGATCGAGTCGGTCAGCCGGTCGACGAGCACGTAGTCGACGCCGGCGTTGGTGTCGAAGGAGTCACCCGATTCGGTGAGGTCGATCTCGGGGGTGAACAGGAGCAGGGCCGCCGGCATCGGGAGGCCTTCGTCCTTGGCGCGGAGCAGCATCGCGGCGACGAGATTGCCGCCGGCCGAGCCACCACCGACCACGATCTTCTCCGGCGGGCGCTGCTCGAGCAGCACGCGGTACACCGCGACGCAGTCGTCGAGGGGCGTCGGGTACGGGTGGTCGGGCGGCATGCGGTAGTCGACACCCCAGGTGTACATGCGGGCGCGCTCGGCCGTGCTCGTGTTCATGAGCTTGCACGCCTCGCCCCCTCCCGCGACCAGTGCACCGCCGTGGATGTCGAGCAGGATCGGTGCGGTGTCACTCGCGTCGACACCTTTGGGCGTGATCAGGTTGACGTGCACGCCTGCGATCGCGCGCGACTCGACGCCGGCGGGGATGTCGAGGGCGCTCGCGGCGAAGCCGGTGACGATGGCCTCGTCCATGAAGGCGATGTGGGCCTTCCATGCCTCGACGTCATCGAGCGGCGGGCTGGACGGTGGGTTCACGAGCCGGTCGACCACCATCTGCTGGCCCGCGGCCATGACCGCCTGCGCGTGCGGGCTCACGGTCGGGGGGACCCGAATGGTGCGCTCGAGGTGGAGGGTGCCGTCGGGCGTGCTCTCGATCATGGCGGGAACCTACTTCCGACTCGTGGTGCACGCCTGCGGCGGGACAAGCTGCGGACGTGACCTGGAGTGATCCGGCGAAGGTCGACGAGTACGTCGGTCGCGTGGGCCGCCTCGCGCCACGGCTCGCCGGCGAAGCGGCGCTGGTCGAGCTCCTGCCCTCGACGCCCGAGCGAGTCCTCGACCTCGGCTGGGCGACGGCCGCCTCACCGCGTTGGTGCTCGATGCCCGGCCCAGCGTGCAGCACGGGACCGCGGTCGACTCGTCGCCGGCGATGCTCGCCCGGGCGCGAGATCGGTTCCGGGACGAGCGTCGAGTGCAGGTGCTCGAGCGCGATCTCGCCGACCCGATCACGTCGCTCGGATCGTTCGATGTCGTGGTGAGCGCCTTCGCCATCCATCACCTCGTCGCCGCCCGCAAGATCACACTCCTGCACGAGATCGCGGCGCAGCTGAGGCCCGGTGGTGTCTACGCCAACCTCGAAGTCGTCGCGTCGCCGACGCCGGAGTTGCACCGCGAGTTCCGGCGCGCCATCGAGCGTGAGGCCGACGACCCGGAAGACAAGCTGGTCGATGTGGAGACCCAGCTCGGATGGATGCGGGCCGCCGGCTTGGAACACGTCGACTGCATGTGGAAGTGGCGTGGCTTCGCCCTCCTCGCCGGCCGCCAGAAGGATGAGTCCTCGAGCTGAGGCGACCTAGAACCCGGCGACGGGATGCGGGGTGTACGGCTCTTCCAACTGCGCCACCTCCTCGTCGGAAAGCGTGACGTCGACGGCGGCCACCGCGTCGTCGATGTGGTGCGGCTTGGTCGCCCCGATGATCGGAGCGGTGATGCCGGGCTTCGACAGCATCCACGCAGTTGCGACCTGCGCCATGGGCACGCCGCGTGCGGCCGCGACTTCGCCGACGCGTTCGACGACCGCCCGGTCGGCCGCTTCGGTGTACAGGGTCTGGGCGAAGGCGTCGCTCTCGGACCGGTTCGTCGTCTCGTCCCACGGTCGCGCCAGACGCCCGCGCGCGAGTGGGCTCCACGGGATCACGCCGACGCCTTCGTCGCGACAGAGCGGGAGCATCTCGCGCTCCTCCTCGCGGTACGCGAGGTTGTAGTAGTTCTGCATGCTCACGAAGCGCGTCCATCCGTGCGCGTCCGCCAGGTGCAACATCTTGGCGAACTGCCACGCCGCCATCGACGACGCGCCCAGGTAGCGCACCTTGCCCGCGCGCACGACGTCGTGCAGCGCTTCGAGGATCTCCTCCATCGGCGTGCCGCGATCGAGGCGGTGGATCTGGTACAGGTCGATGAAGTCGGTACCCAGCCGCCGCAGGCTGTGGTCGATCTCGGCGAGGATCGCCTTGCGCGAGAGACCGATGCTGTTCGGGCCCTTGCGCATGGGCATGAAGACCTTGGTCGCGACGACCACCTCGTCGCGGTTCACGCCGAGGTCGCGCAACGCACGACCGAGGAACTCCTCGCTGGTTCCACCGGAGTAGACGTTGGCGCTGTCGAAGAAGTTGATGCCGGCGTCGAGCGCCTGCACGTAGAACGCGCGTGACGTCTCTTCGTCGAGCGCCCACGGGTGGTTCCCGCGAGCCGCCTCGCCGTAGCTCATGCACCCCAGGCAGATGCGGGACACGTCGAGACCGGTGCGACCGAGCTTCACGTACTGCATGGGGCCTTTCTACCCCTCGCTCTTGACCAGTGGTCCTTTCAGGTCGAGGATCGGTGGGCGCCTCGCGCGCAGGGACGCAGGCGCCGACCAGAGGAGAAGCTCATGGCGGACAGCGTCTACAAGGTGATCGAGCTCGTGGGCACCAGCACGGATTCCTGGGAACGAGCCGCGGCGGCGGCGCTCGACCAGGCGTCGGCGTCGCTCCGCGACCTGCGCGTGGCCGAGGTGAAGCAGCTCGACGTGGCGCTGGACGACGGCGGCGCGAGGACCTTCCGGGCCAAGCTCAGCGTCTCGTTCAAGTACGACGGCGGCGACTGAACGAGTGCCGTGCAGGAGTCCCGCGACTGAGGGCTCCTGACGGCGCGTCAGATACGCTCCCGGGCCGATGGACCTCCGGTACACGGCCGCCGAGCAGCAGTTCCGCGCCGACCTGCGCGCCTGGCTCGGCGACGTGCTCCCGGGCCTCGGGCCCGAGCCGCACCGCGAAGACTGGGACGCGCGCCGGGCCTGGGACACCGGCTGGCAGCGCATGCTCTACGACGCCGGCTACGCGGGCATCAACTGGCCCAAGGAGTTCGGCGGTCGGGGGGCCACGCCCGCCGAGCACCTCATCTTCATCGAGGAGACCGAACGCGCCCGCGCCCCCTACGTGGGTATGAACTTCGTCGGCCTGCTCCACGCCGGACCCACGCTCATCGCCGAGGCGTCCGACGAGCAGAAGGCGTTCCACCTACCGGGGATCCTCAACGGCGAGCACGTCTGGTGCCAGGGCTTCTCCGAGCCCAACGCCGGCTCCGACCTCGCCAGCCTCCGCTGTCGCGCGGTGCGCGACGGCGACGACTACGTGATCAACGGTCAGAAGATCTGGACCAGCTACGGCCACATGGCCGACTACTGCGAGATGCTGGTGCGCACCGACACCGAGGTGCCGAAGCACAAGGGCATCACCTGGCTCATCGTCCCGATGAAGACGCCCGGGATCGACATCCGCCCGCTCGAGACCATGGAGGGCACCGCCGAGTTCTGCGAGGTGTTCTTCGACGATGTGCGCGTCCCGGTGGCGAACCGGGTCGGTGACGAGAACGACGGCTGGCGCGTCACCATGGTGACGCTCAGCTTCGAGCGCGGCACTGCGTTCGTGTCGGACGTGCTCGAGTCGATGGAGCTGGTGCGCGACCTCGCCGAGCTGGCCAAGACGATCACCAGCAACGGCGCGACACGGTGGGAGGACGCCGGGTTGCGTCGTGAGATCGGTCGCATCGCGGCCGAGTTCGACGCGCTGTGGGCACTGACCAAGCGCAACATCTCGCAGGCGCAGCGCACCGGTCTGGTCGGGGTAGGCGGCAACGTGTTCAAGATCGCGTGGTCCGACCTGCGCCAACACCTCGGCGACGTCACCATGCGCCTCCTCGACCGCGCATCGCTCTCGCTCGATGACGTCAGCGAGCTTCCCACCGGCCGGCACGTGCACGCACGCTTCTACGCGATCTCGATGACCATCGCCGCGGGCACGTCGCAGGTGAACCGCAACATCGTGGGCGAGCGCGTGCTCGGTCTGCCCAAGGATCGTTGAGCGACCGCTGATGGACTTCGAGCTCACCGACGACCAGGTCGCGCTGCAAGAAGGTGTCCGCGCCTTCCTCGACGGGCGCTTCTCACTCGACGACGTGCGCGCGATCGAAGCCGCCGGCCACCTCGACCGCGACCGGTGGCAGGAGCTCGGGGAGACCGGCGTGTTCTCCCTCACGCTGCCGGAGACCGACGGCGGTCTCGAGCTCGGCGTGTCGGAAGCCGCGTTGGTGTTCGAGGAGCTCGGGCGCGCGCTCGTGCCCGGCCCGCTCGTCGCGACCTTTCTTGCCGCGCCCTGGATCGACGGCGCGTCCGTCGGCGAGACGATCGTCGGTCGCTTCGAACCCGGAGCTCCGGTGTCGGTGATCGAGCACCCGTCCGATCTCGATGCGCTGGTCATCTTGGCTGATGACGGCGTCCGCCGGCTCGACCTCGACGCCATCTCGACGATCCCGGTCGAGCGTCCGGTCGACGCGCTGACGCCGCTGTCGATCGTCGACGGCGAGGTGCCCGCCGGCGAGTTGATCGCCGACCCGGAGGTGGCCGAGCGCGCTCGCCTCGTGGGCATCGTGCTCACCAGTGCGCTGCAACTCGGTCTCGCATTGCGGGCCACGGAGCTCGCGACCGGCTACGCCAAGGAACGCGAGCAGTTCGGGCGCGTGATCGGATCCTTCCAGGCCGTGAAGCATCTCTGCGCCGACATGCTCGTGCGGGCCGAGGTCGCGCGAGCCGCGGTGTACGCCGCGGCCGTCGCGCTCGACGGTCGCAGTGACGACGACCCGGTCCGTGCCGCGGCGGGAGCCAAGATCCTCGCCGGCGACGCGGCAATTGCGAACGGCAAGGCGGGCATCCAGGTGCACGGCGGGATCGGGTTCACGTGGGAAGTCGACGCGCAGCGCTTCTGGAAGCGGGCCACGGTGCTCGACACCCACTTCGGCAACAGCGACGACCACGCCGAGGCCGTCGCCGCGATGCTCTGACACACCGGAGCAGGGGGAGCTGACGAATGGGGATCTGCGACGGACGCGTGGTGATCGTGACCGGCGGGGGACGCGGCCTCGGGCGCGCGCACTCGCTGGCGTTCGCGACCGAGGGCGCCAAGGTGGTCGTGAACGACCTCGGCGCGTCGCTCTCCGGTGATCCGACCGACGAGTCACCGGGCCAGGAGGTCGTGAACGAGATCGTCGCGGCGGGTGGCGAGGCGGTGGTGAACGGCGACGACGTGAGCGACTGGGACGGCGCCGGGCGCATGGTGGCGCAGGCGATCGACACCTTCGGCGGACTCGACACGGTGGTGTGCAACGCCGGCATCGTGCGCGACCGGATGCTCGTGAACATGTCGGTGGAGGAGTGGGACGCGGTGATCCGCGTGCACCTCCGCGGCGTGTTCTGCCCGATCCGCCACACGATCGGGTACTGGCGCGAGGAGCAGAAGGCCGAGCGTCCGCGCAACGCGCGCATCGTCACG
This sequence comes from uncultured Actinomycetes bacterium, assembly GCA_963835985.1. Lineage (GTDB taxonomy): Bacteria > Actinomycetota > Acidimicrobiia > IMCC26256 > DASPTH01 > DASUAS01. Next base: position 551,959 of record CAWIHV010000007.1, read on the forward strand.
ACGTCGTCGGGCGCGGGGCTGCGTGGCTCGATCGCGCAGTCGAACTACGTAGCCGCGAAAGCCGGCATCGCCGCACTCACCATCAACGCGGCCGCGGAGCTCGGTCGGTACGGGGTGCTCGCCAACACCATCGCCCCGTCGGCGCGCAGCCGCATGACCGAACAAGGGATGCCGGAGATGATGAAGAAGCCGGAGACCGGCTTCGACGTCATGGACCCGGCCAACGTGTCGCCGTTCGTGGTGTGGCTCGGCAGCGGCGACTGCGACGTCACCGGGCGCGCGTTCGAGATGGCGGGCGGCGACGTGTGCGTGATGAACGGCTGGAGTCGGGGTCCGTCGGTCGACGAGGGTCGTCGGCTCGAGCCCGCCGAGGTGGGCGCGGTGCTGCGCCGCCTGGTGGCCGACGCGCCTGCGCCGGAGGCGGTCCACGGAACCTGACAGGTCGTCAGATTCCCGAGAACTCAGCTAGCGTCGGCCCATAGTGACCGAGTCAGTGACGGAGCCCGCACTCGCATCCGACGGCCGGATCATCGGCGCGCGTGCGCACCGCACCCGTCGACGTCTGCTCGACGCCACTGCCAAGCTGCTCGAGGAGCGCGGCGCGCTGGGCCTGCGCGTGGTCGACATCACTCGTGAGGTCGGTACCTCGCCCGCGACCTTCTACCAGTACTTCCCCGACGTCGAGGAGGCGATCCTCGTCCTGGCCGACGAGGCCACCGACGACATCGAGGCGCTCCATCCGTTCATCCAGACCCCATGGAACGACGAGGACGGCGTCGTGCACGTGCAGGAGTTCGTCGCCGCGTTCATGGACTACTGGGACCAGCACCGAGTGATCCTGCGGGTGCGCGACCTCCGGGCGGAGGAAGGCGACGAGCGCTTCTGGGCCGCCCGCCGGCGGGGCTACGGGGCCATCATCCCCGAGCTCACCAACAAGATCGAGGCGGCGCAGTCGTCGGGCCGCGTCTCGAAGGAGCTCAACTCCTACGCCGCGGCTTCCGCGGCGATGGCAATGCTCGAACGTCTGCTCACCTACCGCTCGGTCTTTCGCCGACGTGGCGTCACCAAGGAGGCGATGGCCGCCACCCTCGCCGCCATCCTCTACGAGACCGTCACCGGCCACCCGAGCTGATCCAGGAGGACGACCCATGGCACGCGACATCCCCCGCTTCGTCAGCGTCGACGACCACGTCGTGGAACCGCCCCATCTGTTCCAGCGGTGGCTGCCCAAGAAGTGGGCCGACGATCCGCGCTCGCCCCGCGTCGAGCGCAAGGGCATCGGCAAGATGGAGTACAAGGGCGGGACCACGTACGAGATCGAGTGGGACGACACCCAGCCGAAGTCGGACACCTGGTTCTACGAGGAGCTCGTCGCGCCGCACAAGCGCCACGTCGCCTCGGTCGGGTTCCCGCGCGACGAGATGACGCTGTCGCCGATCACGTACGACGAGATGCGTCCGGGCTGCTACGACCCGAAGGCGCGCCTCGAGGACATGGACGTCGACCACGTCGAAGCCTCGTTGTGCTTCCCGACGTTCCCGCGCTTCTGCGGGCAGACGTTCGCGGAGGCCAACGACAAGGACCTCGCGCAGGCCTGCGTCCGGGCGTACAACGACTGGATGGTGGAGGAGTGGTGCGGTGACTCGGGTGGTCGCCTGATCCCCCTGTGCATCGTGCCGCTGTGGAACGTCGAGCTCGCGGCCGCGGAGGTCCGGCACAACGCGGCGCGGGGCGTCCACGCGGTCGCCTTCTCGGAGATCCCGGCGAAGCTGGGCCTGCCCACGTTGCACTCGGGCTACTGGGAGCCGTTCTTCGAGGCGTGCGCCGAGACCGAGACGCTCATCTGCATGCACATCGGGTCGTCGTCGCAGATGCCGTTCACGTCGGCCGACGCGCCGCCCGCGGTGGCGGCGACCCTGAGCTTCGGCAACGCGATGTCGTCGATGAGCGACTTCCTGTTCTCGGGCGTGCTGGTGCGCCACCCGTCGATCAAGCTTGCGTACAGCGAGGGCCAGATCGGCTGGATCCCGTACGTGCTCGAGCGCGCCGACGACGTGTGGCTCGAGCACCGGGCGTGGGCCGGCGTGAAGGACATCGTTCCCGAGCCGCCGTCCACCTACTACTACCAGCACATCTTCGGCTGCTTCTTCCGCGACCGCACCGGGCTCGAGAACCTGCACCGGGTCGGTGTCGACAACGTGACGTTCGAGACGGACTATCCCCATACCGACTCCACGTGGCCGCACACGAAGAAGTTGTTCGAGGAGCAGGTGGAGCACCTCGACGACGAGACCGTCTACAAGCTGGCGCGCGGCAACGCCATCCGCATGCTGCGCCTCCCGCTCGCCTGACATGCCGCTCGACGACGACTTCGTGCAGCTCGCCGCGCGCGTCCGCAACTGGGGCCGCTGGGGTGACGACGACGAGCTCGGCACGCTCAACCTGATCGACGCGGCAGCGGTGCAGCGCGGCGTCGCGTGTGTGCAGTCGGGGAAGACCTTCTCGCTGGCGATCCCGCTCGACGACAACGGTCCGCAGATCGGGTTCATCCCCGGTCGCTACAACCCGATCCACAAGGTGTTCCAGATCAACGAAGTCACCATCGGTGATCCCGACGGCACCCGCTTCTCCGACGACCAGATGGATCTGGCACTGCAGGCCTGCACCCATTGGGACGCACTGTCGCACTCGAGCTACGGCGGCAACCTCTGGAACGGGCACCCTGCCGACGCCATCACCGAGGCGGGCGCGGCGAAGTGCGGCATCGGCCTGGTGACGTCGATCGTCACACGCGGCGTGCTGCTCGACATCGCCCGCCTGCAGGGGGTCGACGTCATCCCCGCGGGTACGCCGTTCACCGGCGACATGCTCGACGCCGCGTGCGAAGCCGCGAACGTCGCCGTGGAGCCGGGCGACGTCGTGCTGCTGCGGACGGGGGCGATGTCGCTGTTCCTCGCCGGTGACCGCGAGGGCTACGCGTCGACCAATGCGGGCCCGTCGCTGCAGAGCGTCGACTGGTTCCACGACCACGACGTCGCCGCGGTCGCCACCGACAACCCCACGTTCGAGTGCGTCGACTTCGAGCGCTCGGTGCCGTTGCCGGTGCACGCGCTGCACCTCGTCGAGATGGGCATGATGCAGGGCCAGAACTGGAACCTCGAGGCGCTGGCCGAGGACTGTGCCGCCGACGGCCGCGCCACGTTCCTGCTCGCGGCCACGCCGGAACCGGTGACCGGTGGGACCGGCGCCCCCGTCGTCCCCATGGCCGTCAAGTGAAGCGAGCGCGCGCGTGAAGTTCATCGCCAACATCTCGATGTGCGACCCGACGTTCTACGTGCCGCTGGCACAGGTGGCGGAGGAATCGGGGTTCGACACCATCGCGGTACCCGACTCGATCGCGTACCCGAAGGAGTCGTCGTCGACCTACCCCTACAACTTCGACGGCACGCGCGAGTTCCTCGAGAACAAGCCGTTCATCGAGCCGATCGTCGCCATCTCGGCGATGGCCGCGGTGACGAGCACCATCGAGTTCCACACCTTCGTGCTCAAGATGCCGATTCGCCACCCGGTGCTGTACGCCAAGGAGGCGACGTCGCTCGCCGTCCTCAGCGACAACCGTTTCGTGCTCGGTGTCGGTTCGAGCCCGTGGCCGGACGACTACGAGATCGTGCAGCTTCCGTGGGAGGGGCGCGGGCGCCGGTTCGACGAGTGCATCGAGATCGTGCGCGGCCTCGGTGCCGGTGGCTACTTCGAGTACCACGGCGAGTTCTACGACTTCCCCGCGATCAAGATGGAGCCGGTGCCGACGCAACCGATTCCCATACTCATCGGTGGTCACAACGACGTGCAGCTCCGACGCGCCGCGTGCCTCGGTGATGGTTGGATGGGCGCGGGCGGCATGCTCGACGATCTGATCCCGATGATCGATCGCATGAACGACCTCCGGAAGGAGCACGGTCGGACCGGCGAGCGGTTCGACATCTACGTCACCACGCCGGAGTCGTTCACCGTCGACGGGATCAAGCAGCTCGAGGACCTCGGCGTCACCCACACCGCCGGCGGGTTCGGACGGTTCAACCCCTACGGGATCGAGGCCGACCCCGAGTCGCTGCAGGAGAAGATCGACACCCTCCGTCGCCACGGCGACGAAGTGATCAGCAAGCTCCGCTGAGTGCGTCAGGCCTCACGGCAGAACTGTGCGAGGCTCGCCGCGGTCTCGCGGCTGATGTCGGGACACGCGATGGCCATCACCTCCGTGCCGTGGATCGTTCCCATGACCTGTCGGCACCGCGCCGGCACGCCGGCGCGCAGCAGCAGGCGATAGAACTCGATGCCCTCGTCGCGCAGCGGGTCGCACTCGTTGACGCTGATGACAGTGGGAACGAGTCCGGCGACGTCTTCCTCGGTCGAGAACGACGGCCACGCGAGCGGATCGCGCGCCTCGAACGCCTCGATCCCGTACGCCATCGCGCCGCGGTTGTTGTGCAGATCGATGAAGATCTCGTTGTTCTCGGTCGATGACGGGAAGCGATCCTGCGGCCACGATCCGGCGATGTAGGGACACATCGCGTACAGCCCTCGGATGATCCCGAGGGCGCCGTCGGCCTTCAGCTTCAACCCGGTGGCGAGCGTCAGGTTGCCGCCACCGCTCTCGCCTGCCACCACGATGTGTGCCGCATCGATCCCGAGTTCGTCGGCCTGTGCCGCGACCCACTTCACTCCGCTGACGCAGTCGTTCAGGCCCGCGGGGTACGGCTCGACCTCGGGCGCCGACGACGGCATCACGCAGTTGCGGAAGTCGACCATCGCGACGGCCACCCCCTGCTGGGCGATGATCCGGCCCCACGCGCGGTACATGCCGTCGAAGCACGACATCGCCTGCATGCCGCCACCGTGGATGTAGTAGACGCAGGGGAGCGGCGACTCGGACTGCGGACGGATCAGCTGGATCTTCACCGTGTTGCCGTCGGGCGACGACGTGAACTCGACGGTCGAAGTGACGAGTCCGTCGGATGGCGCGATCGACTCGTCGTCGAGCAGCTCCAACATGGCCTTCGCCTGTTCGGCCTCCGCCAGTGCTTCGGGCCGGTTCACCTCCGCGAGCAGTTCGTCACGGCTCGCGACGTCGGTCTGCGTGATCGCGGGGATCACCGCCGCGATCGCCTTGATGCGCGGATCGATGCGCGGATCGTCCTCGAGCTTGCCCATTGTCCCCCCGTCGGGTCGGGTGACACGGTGCGGCACCGTGCCTCTCGAGCGGGAGTCTCGCGCGGTCCTGGACGGCCCGCCTCGTGAGGATCGGTCAGGGCTTGATCGCGCGCGCCTTGGTGCTCTTCGGGATGAGGCAGATGGTGTTCTCGGGTGGGCTCGGCTGCTCGCACGGGTACGACGTCGCGCTCTCGAACGCGGTGTTCACCGTCGTCCTGCCGTCGATGTAGACGACCACCGGTGCACCGCCGATGCCGCCGATCGGGTCCGCCGGCAGCTTGCGCAGCGCGTTCACGAACGACTGCTGCGTGAGCTTCGGGCCCGCGTCGTACATGGCGCGCGCCACCATGCGCATGTTGGTGCACGCCAGGCCGACCATGCCCCACTTCGTGTATCCGTCGGTGTTCGGCTCGAACGCGTCGCCGGTCTTCGTGTGCTTCGAGTACACGTCGTTGCACATCGAGCCGATCGGCGGTGGCGAGAACCCGGGCAGGCGCCAGTCGCCGGCGACCGTGGACGACACCACGGTGGCGCCGTCGTAGTACTTCGCCAGGTCGGGCCCGCCGACCTGCAGCACCTTGCTCTGCACGAGGTCGGTGCCCAGCGCGTTGTACGACGTCTCGTAGATGTCGGCCTTCATGCCGGCCTTCTGCATCTCGTTGATGTACACCGGCAGCGTCGTCGCGGTCATCACCGGGATCACCACGTCGGGCTTGGTGCCGGCGATCTTCATGACCGACTGCGGGATCGGTTGCGTGCACACGATGCTGCCCTGGCAGGGCAGCACGTCGTAGGCGACGACCTTCACACCGGCCTTCTTGAGCGGCGCGATCAGTGACTGCTGCACGACGTCGACCTGGTCGGGCAGGTCGGTCGATGCGATCGCCACCTTCTTGCCCTTGAGCGCGCCACTCTGCAGCAGGTCCGCCGCGAGGAGGCGCACCTGGCCGTTGGCCGACGGCCCGTACGACGCCAACCGACCCTTCGTCGCCTTGTACTGCGCGTCGGTGGCCCCGCCCACGTAGACGAGGGGCGTCTGGTGGTCGCCGGCGACGCAGAAGGGACCGGTACCGGTGAGCGTGTTGGCGTTGACGACGACGAACGCCTTGTCGTCCTCCGTCGCCGCGATGCACGCGGCGTCGCGACTGGCGGGGTTGGTGGGGTCGTACTCCTCGTTCTGCAGCACGACCTTGCGACCACGGATCCCACCGCACTGGTTGATCTGGTCGGTGAAGACCTGGAACATGTCGTTGACGTCGCCCACCGGCAGCGAGTAGCCGAGCGGCTCGTACTTCTCCAGCTGCGACCGGATCTGCACGACCTTGATGGGATCCTTGGTGGGTGGCGGACCCGACTTCGTGCAGAAGCCGTCCTTCGGGGCGAACGGGTTCGCGGTTGCGTCGCTCTGCGCGCCGGCGCCGCCCGGCGCCGCCACCACGAGTGTGGCCGCGGCGACGCACACGACCACCAGGACCTTGACCCCCCGGTGCACGAGGGGAACGCTAGATCGTCCCGCGCTTCGAATGAGGTCGCGGTCAGGCGTCGTCGCGCGGTTCGGCGGTGCGGTAGTCGCCGAACGGCGTGTCGCGCTCGGTGAGCGCGCTGCGCAGCCCGGACGACTGGATGCCGGACACGAACTTCTTCATCGACTCGGTGTGCGTGGCGAGTGCGCTGAGCTCGGTGCCGGCACGGATCGACGAGCGCAACCCCATGACCTCCATGGCCCGGTGCACCGTGCGCTTGTTGATCTGCACGAGGTCCGTGGGGATCTGCGCGATGCGCGCGGCGATGGCGAGGACGTGCTCCTCGAGGTCGGCCTCCGGGTAGGCGCGGTTCGCCCATCCGAGCTGCGCGGCCTCGACGCCGGAGAACGAATCCCCGGTGAGCATCGACTCCATGCCCGCGCGCATCCCGAAGAGCCATGCGTGGTACTGCATGTCGGGCGTACCGAAGCGCACCGCGGGGTAGCCGATCTTGGCGTCCTCGGCGACGTAGACGAGATCGCAGCCGGTGGCCAGCTCGCTCCCGCCGGCCAGGCAATAGCCGTGCACCTGGGCGATGACCGGCTTGGCCAGGTCCCAGATGCTCATCCAGCCGTTGGTGACGCCCCGCATGTAGGAGCCCTCGCCCTCGGCGTTGTAGTCGAGCGGCTCGCCCTGCGCGGCGGGATCGCCCGAGAGGTCGTAGCCGGCGGAGAAGCACTTGCCCGCGCCGCGGATCACGGTCACGCGCACGGTGTCGTCGCGGTCGGCCTCGCGCGTCGCGGTGAGGATCTCGCGTCGCAGCGTCGCGTTGAGCGCGTTGCGCTTCTCCGGGCGGTTGAGGGTGATACGACGCACCGCCGGCGCCGGGTCGTCGACGAGGATGAGCGAGGAGTCCATGTCCGGAACGTAGGTCAGGTCCCGACCGAGACGCCACCGACGTCCTCGCTCGCTCTGCATCGGGCACGATGTGCTCGTGCCGCTGCAACGCAACCCCAGGAGGGCGACGACGGCCGCGGCAACACTCGCACTACTCGGCTCCGCGTTGGTGGGCTGCGGTGGCGGTACGAGCACCACGGCCGAGCCGCGATCCTCGAGCACTCGTGCAGCGGCACGAACGACGACCACGTCCACCGTGGCGCCGACCACGACGACGGCAGCCCTACCGAACGGGTACCCGAGTGGTGCCACGTTCGTGGCCGCGGACTGCCCGGCCGTGGTCGCGCTCCCGCACATCGAGGACTCGTCCGCTCAGGACCAGCCGGTCACCCAGACCATCGTCGTGCACGAGTACTCGGTCCAGGGTCCCTCGATCGCCGACGTCCGAGCGCAGCTCGACGCGTGCGGCCCGCACGACGAGACGGGCTCCCGGCACGACGCGTACACGAAGTGGTATGTGAGCTGGGGGTTCGGCTTCGACCGCTCGAACGGGTGCCGCGTGGATGGGGTGAAGGTCCATCTGCTGGTCGACATGTACGTCCCGCGACTGGACGCAGACGCGAGCGCCCCGGCGGCATCGCCGTGGGCCCCGTACCAGACGGCGTTGCTCGGTCACGAGAACGGGCACGTGCAGAACGGCATCGACGCGGCGAACCAAGCCGAGGCGGCGATGAGCAGCCTCGCCCCGGCCGCCACGTGCGACGAGGCACAGGCGTTGGCGAACCAGGCGGCTCAGCAGGTCACCGATGCGGCTGCCCAACGGGACCTGACCTACGACGCTGACACCGACCACGGGAGGACCCAGGGGGCCGAGTTCCCGTAGCGCTCGCCGCGTGCCAGCTGACGCGGAACGCAGACTCGCCGAGCGGGTCCTCCTCGACGACGACGATGCGGCGGACGTGGGCCATCGGCGGGCCGTCTTCGCACCACGCGACCAGCGCGTCGACGGATGTCGCGGGGCCTTCGAAGACCGCCTCGACCCGGCCGTCGACCAGGTTGCGCACCGTCCCGCCCACGCCCGCCGCGCGCGCCCGTCGGGCACACGAAGCCCGGTAGCCCACGCCCTGCACGCGTCCTTCGACGACGACCCGCTTGCGCATCACGGGCGCCAGGAACGCGGCGGTCAGCGAGCGGTGACGGTGTCGGTGTCGCGCCCGGAGCGCAGGACGACGCCCGGGGTCGCGCCGGTCGCCTGACCGTCCTCGACGACCGCGACGCCGCCGACCAGCACCCGCACGATGCCTTGCGAGCCGGCGGTGAGCCGGGCCGAGTCGCCGGGGAGATCGGCGACGAGCATGGCGTCGTCGGACGCGACGGTCTCAGGATCGAACAGCACGAGGTCGGCGATGGCACCTTCGCGGATCACACCGCGGTCGCGCAGGCCGAACAACGCCGCGGGCTTGCTCGTGATGAGCTCGACCGCGCGCTCGAGCGAGATCAGCTGACGGCCGCGCAGGCAGTCGGCAAGGAAGCGGGTCGTGTACGGCGCGCCGCACATGCGATCGAGGTGCGCGCCCGCATCGGAGCCGCCGATCAGGGCGCGCGGGTCGTTCCACACCTCACGACGCAGATCCCAGGAGCTGCCGTCGTCGTCTTGCGGGATGGGCCACAGCACCGTGCGCAGCTCGTCGGCGATCACGATGTCGAGCAGAGTCCCGAAGTTCGACTGCTTGCGCTCTTCCGCGATCTCACGCACGATCCGACCGCGCAGCGGCTGGTTCTCCGGCGCGTACACGTCACCGAGGCGGTAGTCGCCGAAGTCGGCGAGGCGACGGAACACGCCGGCCGCCGGCGACTGCGACAGCTCGAGCATCTTGAGCCGCATCTCCGGGTCGCGCAGGCGCTCGATGCGCTCGGGCACCGGCGCGCTCGAGGATGTCGCTCCACCCGGGGATGAGCCAGATCCCGCAGAAGTTGAGGAAGCTCATGTTCATCGGCACCTGCACCGGCATGGTGAGGGCGACGAGCCGACCGCCGACCTCGGTGGCGCGGTCACCGGCCGACAGCTGCCGCGGGACGCGCTCGGGTTCGCGCGCGTCGACGGTGAGCACGTTCCAGTTGAGCGGGCGGTTTGCGGCTGCGCTCACCTGGGAGAGCAACTCGATCTCGTCGTCGGAGAACTGGTCGAGGCAACCCTGCACGATCCCCTCGAGCGTGGTGCCGGCGTGCGCGCCGGTCTCCTCGCTCATGGCGATGAGCTCTTCCGGCGTCGCCCAGCGGCTCGCCACCGGCTGGCCGTCGCCGTCGCTGTGCGACGACGACTGCGTGAACGAGAAGCCGAGCGCACCCTCGTCGAGTGCGCGGCCGAGCTCGGCGCGCATCTCGGCGATCTGCTCCGGCGTGGCCTCGCTGCCGATCGCGTCGGTGCCCATCACGTAGCGACGGATCGCGCAGTGACCGGCGAGGAAGCCCGCGTTCACCGCGATCGAGCCCTCGAACTTGTCGAGGAACTCACCGAAGGTCTCCCACTTCCAGTCGACGCCCTGCTCGAGTGCGGGGAGCGGCATGCCCTCGACCCGCGCCATCATCCGGCGTAGGTAGTCGGCGTCGCCGTCGTGCAACGGCGCGAGCGAGAAGCCGCAGTTGCCGCCGACCACGGTGGTGACCCCGTGCATGCTCGACGGGCTTGCAGTCGGGTCCCACAGGAGTTGGGCGTCGTAGTGCGTGTGCGGATCGACGAACCCGGGGGCGAGCACCAGGCCGGTGCCGTCGGTGACGACGCTCGCCTCGTCGTCGATGGTGCCGATGGCGACGACGCGCCCGTCGGCGATGCCGACGTCGGTGACCACGCCCGGTGCCCCGGTGCCGTCGACCACGGTCGCGCCCTTGATGATCTCGTCGAGCACTGGGTCCCCCGATCTCCGGCTGCCGCGCTCGGGCGGGGCAGCCGTCGAAGAAGTCTGACGGAGCGTCAGATTGTAGCCTTGGCGCCGCTCGGACAACCTGGGCCCACACCGACGAGACGAGACGAAGCAGAGCCGTTGCCGGAGGCGGGACGGCGCCGCGGAGTCGACCCGACCAAATGGGGGAAGCGATGGCCGACTGGCAGCAGCACGAGTGGAAGCTCCTGATCGGGGGTGAGCTCGTCGCCGGCGAAGCCGGGACCAAGCCGATCGTGAACCCTGCCACCGAAGCGGTCGTGGCCGAGGCGCCCGAGGCGTCCGTGGCGCAGGCCGAGGAGGCGGCCCGGGCCGCGCAGGAGGCGTTCCCGGCGTGGTCGGCGAAGCCGGCCGAGGAGCGGGCGGCGCTGCTGAAGGCCGCCGCGTCGCGCCTGGAAGAGCTGGGCCCCGACCTGGTGCCGCTGATCATCTCCGAGACGGGCGCGACCGCGACCGTCGGGGTCGCGCATGCAGGTGCCGGTGGCGCTCGAGCGCTTCCACCGCTACGCACGCGACGCGACGAAGAGCATCGGGATCCCCATGCCGCCGCAACCCGTGCAGGCCACGCCCCTCGCACCGGGCGGCCTGATGGGCGCGTACGTCAACCGTCAGCCGGTGGGCGCGGTCGCGTGCATCTCGCCCTACAACTTCCCGCTCACCAACATGGTCGGCAAGATCGCGCCTGCGCTCGCGGTGGGTTGCACCGTGGTGATGAAGCCGGCCCCGCAGGACCCGCTCGCGATCGTGGTGCTGGCCGAGGTGTTGCGCGAGGTCGGGTTCCCGCCGGGCGTGGTGAACCTCATCACGTCGGTGGCGCCCGAGCCGTCGGCGGCGCTGTCGTCGAGCCGCGACATCGACATGGTGTCGTTCACAGGCTCCACTGCCATCGGAGCGAAGATCTACGAGGCCGGGGCACCCACCATGAAGCGAATGCTGCTCGAGCTCGGCGGCAAGGGTGCGGCACTCGTGCTCGACGACGCCGACGTCGGCGCCGCGGTCACCGCCATCGGCAGCGTGTGGGGCTTCCACAGCGGCCAGATCTGCACCGCGCCCACGCGCGCGATCGTTCACCGCAGCAAGTACGACGAGATGGTCGACCGCCTGGCCGCGGTCGCCGGCAACATGAAGGTCGGTGACCCGCTCGACGAGGACACGATCGTCGGCCCGGTGATCTCCGCCGTGCAACGCGAGCGCATCGAGGCGTACGTGGGCGCGGGCGCCGACGAGGGCGCCGAAATCGTCGTCGACGGTCGTCGACCCGCGCACATGGAGCGGGGGTACTACGTGGCGCCCACGCTGATCGCGGGGTGCAAGCCGGAGATGAAGCCGGTCAAGGAGGAGATCTTCGGACCGGTGGTGGTGGTGCTGCCGTTCGACGACGACGAGGAAGCGGTCGCCATCGCCAACAGCACCGACTTCGGTCTCTACGACTACGTGATGACCGACGACACCGAGCGTGGCTTCCGGCTCGCGGGGCGCCTGCGTTCCGGCAACGTCGGCATCAACACCGCGCAGCGCAACATGGAGACGCCGTTCGGCGGCTTCAAGATGAGCGGCATCGGACGCGACGGCGGCGACTTCGGTCTCCACGCCTACACCGAGATGCAGTCGGTGGTGTGGCCCGCATGACGAACAAAAGGCCGATGCTCGACGGCGTGCGGGTGATCGAGTGCTCGTTGCTCGGCCCCGCCGCCATCACGTCGCACCTCGTCGACCTCGGTGCCGAGGTCATCAAGGTCGAGTCGCCCGCGGGTGACTACGGCCGCAAGATGACCTGGCCGTTCATGGAGGGCACGTCGCTGCTGCACCTCCACGTGAACCGGGGCAAGCAGTCGCTGGTGCTGAACTTGAAGCAACCCGACGGCATCGCGGTGTTCGAGGACCTGGTGCGCGGCGCCGACGTCGTCGTCGAGGCCATGCGCCCCGGCTTCCTCGCCAAGATGGGTCTCGGCTACGACCGGCTCAAGGAGCTCAACCCGAAGATCGTGATGTGCACGATCTCGGGGTACGGCGCCACCGGTCCGTACCAGAACCTGCCCAGCCACGGCATCGCGTACGACGCGTGGTCGGGCACCATCCAGCCCGTCGTCGACGACGAGGGCTTCTGCCGCATCCCCGACCAGGCGAACATCGGCATCACCGCGGGACCCGCGTTCGGTGCGATCGGCATCCTCGGCGCGCTCGTGCGCGCGGAGAAGACCGGCGAGGGCGCGTGCATGGAGATCGCGCAGTCCGACAGCTCGGCGTACTTCGACTGGTACCGCATCGAGACGTGGAAGGGCTACGACGACTATCCCGACGACGTCGTCACCGGGAACCCGAGCGACGACTACGAGCGGCGCGCACCCGGCCTCGGCGGCATGTGGGAGGGCGTCCGCTACCAGTACTACGAGGCGTCCGACGGGCACATCCTGTTCATGGCGTCCGAGCAGTCGTTCTGGAAGAACTTCTGCGAGGGCATCGACCGGATGGACCTCTTCGAGAAGTGGCCGGGCAAGACCATCGCCGATCACGCCCGCGGCAACAAGGAGCTCCAGGCCGAGCTGCGCGACATCTTCCGCACGCGCACGTGCCAGGAGTGGATCGACTTCGCCGACGAGCACAACACGACGATCGCGCCCGCGAACACCGCGCAGACCGTGCGGCACGATCCGCAGTTCCAAGACCGGTTCCGGTGGCAGTCGTTCGACCAGGCCGGTGCCGACATGCTGCTGTTCCCGCTGCACGTCGAGGGCGAGGAGCTGCCGGTGCCCACCAAGGCGCCCGAGCTGGGTGAGCACACCGACCAGGTGCTGCACGACGTGCTCGGCTACGACGACGCCAAGATCGCGTCGCTGCGCGATGCCGGCGCGCTCGGCTGAGCCCATGAGTGAACGCCGGAGTGGGCCGCTCCGCGGCATCCGCGTCCTCGACTTCTCGATCGCGCTGACCGGTCCGTACGCGGCCGCGCTGATGGCCGACCAGGGCGCCGACGTGGTGAAGGTCGAGCGTCCCGGTATCGGCGACCTCGGCCGCTGGGTCGGCGTGGCGGTCAACGGCATGAGCGCGCTCTACTTCACCTGCAACCGCGGCAAGCGGTCGATCGCACTCGACCTGCACCACCCGGAGGGCGTCGAGATCGCCCTGCGCCTGGCGGCGGAGTCGGACGTCATCGTGGAGAACTACCGGCCGGGCGTGATGGAGAAGCTGGGTCTCGGGTACGAGGCCGTGCGCGCGCTGAACCCCGAGATCGTCTACGCGTCACTGACCGGCTTCGGATCCGAGGGCCCGTACCGCGACCGCAGCGCGTACGACACGGTGATCCAGGCCTACGGCGGCTTCGCCATCAACCAGGCCGACCCCACCAACGGCGGCGTGCCGGTGTTCCTGCGGCAGACCGCGGCCGACAAGGTCACCGCGCTCTACGCGTCGCAGGCCATCACCGCGGCGTTGTTCGCGCGCGCCAACGGCGACGGAGGCCAGCACCTCGAGCTGTCGATGATGGACTCCGTGGTCTCGTTCCTGTGGGCCGACGCCGCCGGCAACGAGGTGCTGACGGAATCCGACGGTTCGCTCAACTCGTCGTTCGTGGCCGGCTTCCAGCCGATGCGGTTCGAGGACGGTTGGGGGATCGTCACGCCCACCTCCGACGCCGACTTCCAGGGCATGTGCAAGGCGCTCGACGTGGAGGGATGGGACGACCCGCGCGTCGCCACCATGACGCAGCGACGCGAGAACCGCGACGTCATGGAGCCGATCATGGACATGGTCTACGCCGAACGCGGCCAACCTCACGCAGGCCCAGGCGACGAAGCGGTTCGAGGCACAGCGGGTGCCCTTCGCGATGATCCTCAGTCCGGACCAGCTCACGCGCGACGAGCACGCGGTTGCCATCGGGCTGTTCGTGGAGGACGACCACCACATCGTGGGCAAGACGCGGATGCCGCGCCATCCCACACGCTTCCGCGGCACCCCGGCCGAGCTCACCAACCACTCACCGGGCCTCGGCGAGCACACCGACGAGATCCTCAGCGAGCTCGGCCGCGCCGACGACATCGCCCGCCTCAGAGAATCCGGCGTCGTCGCCTAGCGAACCAACAAGGTTGCGTCACCTGACGTCGTAGAACGACGTTGAGCGACGCAACCTTGTGATCAGTCGACGGGGGGTTGCTCGTCGGCCATCTCGCGGAGCTTGTTCTTGAGGATCTTGTCGAGGGTGCCGGTGGGGAACTCTTCGACGAAGTAGACCGCGCGCGGCACCTTGAACGAGGCCAGGTTGTCGGTGCACGTCTGGATGATCTCGCCCACGACGACATCGCGATCGTGGTCGCCCGCCGCCGGGATGACGAACGCCACCGCGACCTCGCTGAGGAACTCGTGCTGCTTGCCGACGACGGCGACGGCCTGCACCGCGGGATGGGCGACCACGAGATCCTCGACCTCCTTGGCCGACACGTTCTCGCCGCCGACCTTGAGCAGGTCCTTGTCGCGCTCCTGGTAGAAGACGTTGCCACCCGGGCCCATCTTCACCATGTCGCCGGTCTTGAACCAGCCGTCTTCGAACGCCTTGGCGTTGGCCTCGTCGTTGTCGTAGTACTCGAGGAACAGCTGGATCCCTCGGGTGCCGCGCATCCAGAGCTCGCCGGTCTCACCTTCGGCGCAGAGCTCGCCGGTGTCCTTGTCGACGACCGCGATCTCGTAGCCCGGAGTGACGTGGCCCATCGAGCGCGTCGGCAGCTTCTCGGCGGACTTGCCGGTGATGCAGTGCGTCACCGTCTCGGTCATGCCGTACGCGGCGTACACGTCGATCCCGAACATCTTGTCGAGGTCGGGCATGATCAGTCCGAACACGCCCGTGCGGAGGGTGTGCTCTTTCGGCTTGTCGGGGCTGCCGAGCGCACCCATCACGAACGGCATCACCGAGGTGTGCGTGACGCCGTGTTCGACGACCATCGGCCAGAAGCGGCTCTGCGACCACTTGGGCATCAGCACCACGGTCGCCCCGATGCCGAACGCGGAGAACATGCTCCAGCTCTGCGCGTTCACGTGGAAGAACGGCAGGAAGATGATGTACGTGTCGTCGGTGGTGAGGTCGATGTTGCGCGGACCCGTGCGACTGGCCCAGATCGCGTTCGCGTGCGTGTGCACGACGGCCTTGGGGCGGCTGGTGGTGCCCGACGTGAACATGATCCCGAACGGGAGCATCGGCTCGGGGCGCGCGCCTCGTAGTCGGCTTCGTCACCGACGAGTGTGTCGAAGGCGTCGAAGCCGTGCGCACGTTCCTCCGCACTGGCGGGCTCGCCGCTGTTGTCGTCGGTGACCGCGATCCACTTCAGCGCGGGCGCGGCGGCGGCGACCATCGCCGCGTACTGCGGTTGCGTGATCGCGGCGACGGCGCCGGTGTGCTCGGCGAAGTAGGTGACCTCGGCGCCGACCGACTTGGTGTTGGTCGTGACCGCGACCGCACCGAGGGTCGCGCAGGCCAGGAACGACAACACCATCTCGGGGCAGTTCTCCGAGTGCACGAGCACCTTGTCGCCCTTGGCGATGCCCCGGGCGACGAGCCCCGCGGCCAGTCGGCGCACGTCGCCGAGCAACTCGGCGTAGGTCCACCGCCGGGGCTCGCCCTCGCGCGGCGCCCACACCAGCGCGTCGTGGTCGGGCTTCTGCTCGGCCCAGTGCTGGAGCAGCCAGGGGATGTCCTGGCTGTGCATCTGGAACTGTTGGATGGCTGCGGTGTCCATGTGGGCACGCTACCGAATCGGTCAGGCGCGCCAGTCGGGCGAGAAGTCGATGGCCTCGTGGTGCTTGCCGCCCGAGGCGCTGCTGACCGACCGGTGCTGCACCAGCGACGGGCGATGGAACCAGATCGGCGACGACCGCGCCGCCAGACGCGACACCCGGAGATCGAGCGGACCGTCGGTGTCGTCCCACTGCTCGAGGACCAACCGTGCCGTGGTCACCGAGATCACCATCGCCTGCGATCCGTAGAACTGGCGCGGGTCGACGACGGTCGCCGCATCGCGATCCGGGGGTCGCCCCGGCGGCACGATGTTCGGGTTGTAGAGGGACCCGAAGAAGGGATCGCCCGGTCGCACGTTCCGCGAGCGGAGCCCAACGCTCGAGGTTGTGGCGTAACCACCGGTTGAACCCGAGGTCGTCCTCGAGGGCGAGGAAGAGGTCGTCGGTCTCCTCGACCGCCCGTCGGAGGAGGCGACGCCCGTTGTCGAGGATCCGTTCCAGGACCCGTGGGTTCGAGCTGTCGTCCATCACGACGACGGGCGACTCGCCCCAGTCGGTCGCGGCGATCCCGGCGAGGGTCTCGGCGTAGACCGTCTGCCGTTCGCCGCACGTCATCACGAAGGCGCGCACGCGGGAGACGTTACGCGTCGACGGTGGCGACGAAGAACTCCATGTCGGTCGGTGCGTCGAGCGGGAGGTCGGGACGGACAAGCAGTGCACTGGCCGCGGCCCGTTCGTCGGCGCTGATGGGCCGCTCCGTGCACGACCACTCCACCGTGTTCCCGTTCGGGTCCTCGGTGTAGATGGAAGGCCCGTGCGTGTGCTCCATGAACACGACGTCATGCCCGGTGCGCAACCAGCGGTCACGCGCCACGTCGAGCGCGTCGCGGTCGTCGACCGCGAACGCAAAGTGGTTCACCCAACTCGGGAGCCCGAGGCCCCGCGAGATGGCGGCGTCGAACTCGACGCAACGGTCGTCGTGCAGCTCCACGAACCCGAGGAGCGAGCCGTGGCCGGTGTCGTAGAACACGTGCCGCAACCAACCGCCTTCGACCTCGGTCGCCGCGCCCTCGACGAGGACGAGCTCGAAGCCCATCGCCTCGGTGTAGAAGCGATGGGTCGCGTCGAGATCAGTCGTGGCCAGGGCCAGGTGGTGGATGGACAACGGACGCCTCCTACTGTTGATGCACACGTGATATATTCACTACAGCACTACTGTAACGAACATGGCTGAGGCCCGCAAACGCGGACGCACGTACCGATCACCGCTCCGCGACCAGCAGCGGGCCGCGACGCGCGCGGGAGTGATCGCGGCCGCGGAGGACCGGTTCCTCGCCCAGGGCTATCTCGCCACCTCGATCGCCGAGATCGCCCGCAGCGGCCGGGGTGTCGCCGGAGACGATCTATGCGAGCTTCGGATCGAAGCGGGAGCTCCTCCGGGAGGTGATGGACGCCGCGGTGCGCGACATCACCGACGGGCAGGAGGTGGTCGGTCCGTCGGTCATCGAGCGCGTGCGCGCCGAGCCCGACGCCCGCCGGCGCCTCGTCCTGATCGGCGACGCGACCCGGGAGATGGTCGTGCGGCTCGGGCCGCTCGAAGAGGTCGTGCGGGCGGCGGCGGCGAGCGATCCCGAGATCGCGGCGCTGGCCCGCGAGCAGGATGCGCAGAAGTTCCGCGATGTCCGCCGGCTGGTCGGCCTGCTCGCCGAGGTCGGTGCGCTGCGGATGACGCAACGGGAGGCCGCCGACGTGATGTGGGCCCTGGCCCGGAACAACGCCTTCTACCGCAACCTCACCGAGGAGCGGCGCTGGAGCCACACCAAGGCGTTCGACGCCCTGAACGACGCCATCGCCCGTGTGCTCCTCCTCGACTGATCAGGGGCCGTCGGGCGGGTCGACTGGTTGCCCTGGTCAACTAACGTCGACGGCTGCGCCCGGTCCGGCTCGAGCCGCGATACTGGGGACCGACGAAGGAGTTCCGTCATGGACACACCGCTGATCATCTCGGTCGACGACCACGTGGTCGAGCCGCCGGATCTCTGGACCGATCGGATCCCGGCCAAGTTCAAGGACCGCGCCCCGCGCGTCGAGCGCGACTCGGCGGTGTTCCACTTCGAGGGCGGCGTGTTCTCGTACGAGAAGGGCGTCGAGGGCGGTGAGCCCTGCGACTGGTGGCTCTACGACGACCTCATCTACCCGTTCCCGAAGCTGTCGGCCGCGGTCGGCTTCCCGGAGCTCGACGTCACGCCCACGACGTTCGACGAGATCCGACCCGGCTGCTGGAAGAAGTCCGAGCGGCTCGCCGACATGGACGCCAACCACACCGAAGCGTCGATCTGCTTCCCCAACACGCTGCCCCGGTTCTGCGGCCAGACCTTCCTCGAGCGCGACGACAAGGAGCTCGCGCTGCTCTGTGTGAAGGCCTACAACGACTGGATGATCGACGACTGGTGCGCGGGTGAGGGCAGGGGTCGACTCATCCCGCTGACCATGGTCCCGCTGTGGGACGTCGAGCTGGCCGCAGCCGAGATCCGCCGCTGCGCCGACAAGGGCAGCTTCGCGGTGACGTTCCCGGAGAACCCTTATCCGCTGGGCCTGCCGACCGTGCACGACAAGAACCGCTATTGGGATCCGTTCTTCCAGGCGTGCGAGGACACCGAGACGACCGTCTGCATGCACATCGGATCCAGCTCCAGCATGCCGACGACCTCGCCCGAGGCTCCCTTCATCGTGAGCTCCACGCTGACGTTCTCGAACGCCATGGGCTCGATGTGCGACTACATCTTCTCGGGCACGCTCGAGCGCTTCCAGACACTGAAGCTCGCGTACTCCGAGGGCCAGGTCGGATGGATGCCCTACGTGATGGAGCGGGCCGACAAGCTCGCCGCCGAGCGTGCCGCCAACAGCTTCGGCACGTCGCTGCCGCAGCCGCCATCGAGCTACGTCAAGCGCATCTACGGGTGCATCTTCGACGACGAGATCGGCCTCGCCAACCGCGACGTCATCGGCATGGACCAGATCTGCTTCGAGACCGACTACCCGCACGCCGACTCGACCTTCCCGCACTCGAAGAAGGTCGTCGAGGACATCTGCACCCAGGCCGGCC
Organism: uncultured Actinomycetes bacterium; assembly: GCA_963835985.1. Lineage (GTDB taxonomy): Bacteria > Actinomycetota > Acidimicrobiia > IMCC26256 > DASPTH01 > DASUAS01. The sequence goes on from CAWIHV010000007.1 coordinate 571,293, forward strand.
TGGACGACGAGGAGACCTACAAGCTCCTGCGGGGCAACGCGATCAAGGCGTTCGGGCTGGAGCGTTTCGGCATCACGAAGTAGATGGATTCGCCTTGGCCAACGAGCTGATCGTCGACGATGCCGACGGCGTCCGGACGATCACCATCGATCGACCCGAGGTCAAGAACGCGCTGACCGCAGCGATGCGCGCGGAGTTCTGCACGCTGATCGCGAAGGCTGACGCCGACGACGACGTGCGCGCGGTCATCGTCACCGCGGTCGACCCCGTGTTCAGCGCCGGCGTCGACTTCAAGGAGGTCGCATCGGGCTCGGGGTCGGGAGCGCGAGCACCAGCCATCCCGATGGCGCCGCCCACGTCGAACCCCGGCGCGGCGCTTGCGGGCCGCGACGACGCCGGTCATCTGCGCGGTCAACGGTGCGTGCGTCACCGGCGCGCTGGAGCTCGCGCTGAGCTGCACGTTCATCGTGGCATCGGAACGGGCCCGCTTCGCCGACACCCACGCCCGCCTCGGGGTGGTCGCAGCGTGGGGTCTCACCGCGTTGCTCCCGCGGGCGGTGGGCGTCCGCAAGGCAGCCGAGCTGTCGATCACCGGCAACTTCGTCGACGCCGCCGAGGCGTTGCGCATCGGCCTGGTCAACCACGTCGTGCCCCACGACGAGCTCCTGGCCTTCACCCGCTGGTTGGTCGACGACATCGCCCCGACCGCGGCGGTCGCACAGGTGCTCGACCTGTACCGCCGCGGTGAAGGTCTCCCGATGGACGAGGCGTTGCGGCTCGAAGCCGAACACGCGGCGACCCAGCGGGTCGATCCGGCTGCGTTCGGCGCGGCCGGCGCCGCGGCCGCGGCCCGGCAGCAGCGATGAGCGACGAGTCGACCCGCGCCCGCGTCGTCGACGCCGCCATCGCCTGCATCCTCGACGAGGGCTTCTACCGCGCGAGCTCCAACAAGATCGCCAAGGGCGCGGGGGTCACGTGGGGTGTCATCCAGTACCACTTCGGCACGCGTGAGGCCCTCATGGTCGCGGTGCACGAACGCGGGCTCGAGGAGTTGGATCGAGCTCTCGCCGACGCGGTCATCGTGGGCGACACGCTCGAGGCGCGCCTGTCGTGCTTCGTCGATGCGCTGTGGTCGTACTACCGACGCCCCGAGTTCCTCGCCTACATGCAGGTGGTGCTCAACCTCAGCCACGACCCGACGACCGCGGATTCGACCCGCCTGGCGCTGAAGACGTCGCACGAGCACGTCGGCGCGCGCCTGCCGCAACTCGGGCGTGCGGTCCTCGGCGATGGCCCGACCGATGCCGAGGTGGCCGACACGTCCCGGTTCCTCTACAACGTCGTGCGCGGGCTGGCGCTCGACCAGGAACTGCTCGACGCCATGCCGGTCGAGCACTCCGGCGCGGCGGCATTCGACGCCCAGCGCGACGAGCTGGTGCGGGTGCTCGCTCGTTCATTGCCGAGTTGAACACGCCGGACGTCGTCCAGCCGGCGATGGATCGGGTGGAGTTCAGAGTCCTGCCTCGCGGAGTGCGGCGCGTGCGTCGAGATCGTCGAGCGACGCCTGCGCCCGTTCGAGGAAGTGGTCGGCGAAGATGCGCCGTTGCTCCGAGATGTCGGTGGGGAAGCGCACGACCTGACACGACGCGACCACGTTGTACGAGGCGTGGATGCGATGCGCCCGCCACGCCTCGTCGAAGGTGATCTCGGTGGCGCCGGCTGCGCCGTCGGAGATCGAGGTAGAAGTGCAACAGGTCACGCTCGTTCGCGCGGCGATCGTCGATCCCCATCGCCATCGTCAGCAGGTAGCTGATGTCCCGCATCGGCGTGTTGACGTTGATGATCCCCCAGTCGAGGAAGCCGACGCGGCCCTGGTCGAGGAACAAGTTGCCGATGTGCACGTCGCCGTGGATCACTGTGTGCGGGCCCTCGTGCCAGAGCCGCTGGAGCTGGTCGTGGTGAGCCATGTAGACCTCGGCGATGTCGACGAACGCGTCGGTCAACCGGTCTCGGTGGTGGTCGATGCCCTCGCGCAGCATCCCCGCGGCGTAGTCACTCGTGGGTCGGCTCACGTGCACCCACGGTGCCTCGGCGGCGCGGCGCCCGGCATCGTCGAACCGGACGTGCAACGCCGCGAGGTCTTCGATCGCGCCGGCTGCGGAGTCGACCGGGATGCCCCAGGTGCCGTCGGAGACCTGGCAGCCCGCGGTCACGAGGTCTTCGAGGAGGAGGGCGAAGCGGCCGTCCTCGTCGGTGCGGGCCACGTACGCATCGGGAACGCGCATCGCGATCGACGGCGCGAGCTCGGCGTAGAAGCGCGCCTCACGATGACCCATCCCCGTGGCGATGATCTGCGCCGCGCCGGTCGTCGTTCGGCGGGAGCTTGCAGAACATCACCTCCGGCGGGTCGTCGCCGACGACGTAGGTCACGCGCAGGCGGGCGTGCGCGTTCGTCACCTCGTTCTCCTCGAGCACCTCGACCGCGTCCGACCTCGACGCCGGGACGACGCTCGGCCAGGGCCGCGGTGAGCCACTCGGGGGTGACGTCGGCCGCGGTCGTCGGCCATGCGGAGGGATCCACGGTCACGGACGTAGGTGCCGCGTCGCGGTACGGCATCGCGACACCGTACGACGGGTCAGGGAGCGAGGACCAGACCGCTGCGTCCGGCCGACACCAGCACGTGCTCGGCGCCGTCGACCTGGTTGGCCGCGGTGCCCCGCACCTGGCGCACGCCTTCGAGGATGTTGTTCATCCCGTGGATGTAGGCCTCGCCCAGCAGCCCGCCGTTGGGGTTCACCGGGATCTTCCCGCCCACCTCGATGTTGCCGCCGGCGATGAAGTCGGTGGCCTCACCGGGTCCGCAGAACCCGAACGCCTCGAGCTGGATGAACACGATCGGCGTGAAGTTCTCGTAGATCATCGCCACGTCGATGTCGTCGGGCGTCAGCCCCGTCGCTTCGTAGAGCTGCTTCCCGAGGAAGGCACCTTCCTCGTAGCCGGCGAGATCGCCGCGGTAGTAGCCGAACATCTCGTCGCCGTCGCGCAGGTGGCCCTGGCTGGCGGCATCGACGCGCACGGGACGCCGCGGCAGATCGCGGGCGCGGTCCATGCTGGTGACGACGAGTGCGACCCCACCGTCGCTCTCCTGACAGCAGTCGAGCTTGCGCAGGATCGGTTCGACGATCCAGCGCGACTCCTGGTGCTGCTCGAGCGTCAACGGCTGCTGGTAGTAGAACGCGTTCGGGTTCGTCGACGCGTGCTTGCGCGCCACCACCGGATAGAGCCCGAAGTCCATGTTGGTGACGTCGTAGCGGTGCATGTAGCGCTGGTACCACAGCGAGTACACCTTGGCCGGTGTGTCGAGCCCGAACGGGAGGTACCAGTTCCAACCGGGGGGCACCACGCGCGACTTGTTGTTCTCGGAGATCGGCTGGCCGAAGCGGCGACCCGAGCGCTCGTTGAACGCCCGGTAGACGACGACTGCATTCGCGGCTCCCGATGCCACCGCGGCCGATGCCAGCTGGACCGTCGCGCAGGCCCCGCCGCCACCGCCGCGCGTCCGGGCGGTGAACCGGAGCGAGGGGATGCCGGCGCAGCGCATGACCGCGAGCTCGTCGTTCACGTCCATCGCGAACGTCACCGCGCCGTCGATGTCAGCCGGGGTGAGACCGGCGTCGGCGACCGCGGCCGCGACCGCTTCGCCCGCGAGCTGGAGCTCGCTGCGGCCGGAGTGCTTGGAGAACTCGGTTTGCCCGATGCCGACGACGGCCGTCTCGCGCGAGAGCGCCATCAGGTGCCTCCTCCGTCAACCGGTCGGAACTGGGGGAGTACGACACCGTCGACGTCCTCGATGCTCAACGCGACCTCCATGCCGTTCTGCACCGACGCGGCGTCGACACCGAGCAGGTTGGCCACGAAGCGGATCCCCTCGTCGAGCTCCACCAGCACCACGACCCGCGGTTCGGCGTCGGGTTTGGTGGGGTGATGCGACACGATCCAGGTGTACACGTGCCCGTGCCCGGCTGACTCTTGGGTGTCCCACTCGACCGAGTGGCACTCGCCACACATCGGTGCCGGTGGGTGGCGCACCACGCCGCACGCGGAGCAGCGCTGGAACACGAGCCGGCCCTCGGCGATCGCGTCCCAGAAGAACTGGTCGTCGAGCGTCGGCGTCGGGGGGATCACCGAGGGCACGTCACGGCCTCCAGTCGAGGATCGTCTTGGCCTCGGCGAGCTCGTCGATGCGGGCGTCGTCGTAGCCGAGCTCGTGGAGGATGGCGCGCGTGTCCTGGCCGGGCACGAGCGGTGGCCCCTGCACGACGCCGGGGGTCTCGGCGAAGTCGAAGAGGAGCCCGAACTGCTCCATGTCGCCGACGATCGGGTGGCGGTACTTCGCGACCCACCCCTTCTCGATCATCTCGGGGTCGTCGAAGAGGTCGAGCACGAAGTCGGGGCTCGACACCTCGCACGGGACGCCGGCATCGTCGAGCGCCGCGAACCACTGCGACGCGCTGCGCGTGCGAAATGCGGGCTCGAGCGCCGCAAACACGGTGCCGTCGGTGACCTTGTCGACGCCGAGCACCGACGCCAGCGCGCTGCGCTGCTCGTCGGTCGTCGCGGAGACGCACAGCCAGCCGTCGACCGTCTCGTAGAGGCGTTGCGTCGCGTGGTAGCCGAGCTGCATGGCGTCGAGACTCGGTCGGTCGCCGTGCCGGCTCCCGTCGGCGAGGCTCCACGCGATCGACGCGTTGAGCAGCTGCGCATACATGATCGACGTGTCGACGAACTGGCCCGCGCCGGTGCGGTCGCGGTGGTAGAGCGCCTGCACCATGGCGATGGCGGAGAGGAACCCGTTGCCGGTGTCGCCCAGCGACACCACCGGCCACAGCGGGATGCCGTCGTGGTCGAGGCCGCCGTCGAGCCAGTCGGGACCCGCCAGCGCGGCGCCGGTCTGGTCGTTGCCCGGCAGACCCTCCCGCGCGCCGTGCTCGAAGCCGCGCGTGTGGCAGTAGATGAGGTCGGGCTTGATCGCGCGGAGGCTCTCGTCGTCGACCCCGAGGCGCACCGCGGCGTCGTAGCGCATGTTGTGCTGCACGATGTCGGCGGTGGCGACGAGCTCGTGCAGGATCGCCATCGCGGCGGGGTCCTTGAGGTTCAACGCGATGCTCCGCTTGCCGCGGTTGCACGCCATCGCGATGTGCGTGCTCATCCAGTAGAAGTCGTGCAGGGGGTTGACCTTGATGACCTCGGCGCCGAGGTCGGCGAGCATCATCGTGCCCCACGGTCCGGCGACGGCGAGGCCGAGGTCGACGACGCGCACGCCGGCGAGCGGCGACGCGGGAGCCGATGTCGTCGTACGCGCGATCGGCGCGCGGTCGGCCAAGGCGTCGGCCTCGGCGCGCACGATGTCGGTGTGCGCGCCGACGGTCGGAGGCGCGGTCGGTGCGTCGGTGGGGCACCCGTGCAGGTCGTAGACCCGCCCGACCTGGCGCACCGCGCCGAGCTCGGGATCGATCGACCTCGATGACGCAGCCGTCGGCGAGGAACGCGTCGTCGTGCAATGCCTCCTCCGGTGAGCGCAGCGGCTGCAACGGCACGCCGACCTCGGCGCCGAGCTCGACCCACGGTGCCGAGGGGAACTTGGCGATCGCTTCGGCCATCAGCGGCTGGTAGTGGTGCAGCACGAGCATCTCGTTGACGTCCATCCCGATGCGGGTGGTCGCGTCGCGTGGGCGGGTCGTCTTCTCGGTGCGCTGCACACGATCGCCCTCGGCCGCGCTGAGGACGAAGTCGGGGAGGGGCACCCACTGGTGGATCCAGCGGCCGTCGGCGCAGCGGAACACGCCTTTGGGTGCGCGCGGGTCGCTGATCCAGCTCTGGTAGTTCGGCGTGTCGACGTGTTCGACGCGCTGCCACGCCGAGAGCGTCGTGGCGAGCACCCCCTGGAACAACGAGGTCGACACCCGCTGCCCGCGCCCGGTCTGCTCGCGCACGCGCAGCGCGGCGCTGATCGCGAGCGTGGCGAGGTACGCCGACGCCATGCTCACCCACGGCACGCCCGAGTGCAGTGGGCCGGGGCGCGGCGCCGCCACCCAGCAGTCGTCCGGTACGACGAGGTCGGGGAATGCGGGCGGCACGCCGGCGAGGCGCGCCAGCGTGCCACCGGGGACACCGCGGCTCTCCCACTGGTGTCCCGTGCGGGCGGCGACGAGCGCGTCGACCGCGGGACGGTCGGCATGCGCGCCGTCGTCGCCGTACGCGGTGATCGAGCAGTACACGAGGCGCGGGTTGCGCGCCAGCAGCGTGTCGTGGTCGATCCCGAGCTTCGCCGCGATTCCGGGCGCGAAGTTCTCGAGGAGCACGTCGGCGTGCGACGCCAAGGCGGCGACGCGCTCGCAATCTGCGGGATCGTGGGGATCGAACACCGCGCTGCGCTTCCCGCGGTGCCACACCTGCGCGCCGCTGTACGCGCGCGTCGGGTCGCCACCCGGCGGCTCGATCTTGGTGACCTGCGCGCCGTGGTCGGCGAGCAGCATCGCCTGCCACCGGGCCTGCGATCCCGGTGGTGAGATCGAGCACCACCACACCGTCGAGCACGCCGGTCATACCAGTCTTCCGATCATGAAGGCACCGCCGTTCGGTAGACGTCGGGGTTCGAGAACTCCCGCCAGCGGGCCACAAGACCATCGCGGAAGTACAGGAACATGATGTAGTGGTTCTGGTAGCGCTGCTCGGCGCCGCGCACCTTGTTGTCACCGCGGACCTCGACGATCACGAGGTCGGGGTCGACGGTCGGGAAGTCGTCGACGACGACGTAGGAGATCTCGTCGAAGCGCTCCTGCACCGCAGTGAGCATGGTCGCCAGCTCGGACTTTCCGTGTCGTTCGAGGCCGTAGTAGGGCGCTTCGTAGACGACGTCGTCGGCGCAGTGGTCGAGCTGACCCTGCGGATCGCCGGCGGAGAAGCACGCCAGCATGTGCCGGGTGGTGTCGAGGTTGCTCATGCCTGCACACCGCGCTCGGCCATGCGGGCCGCGAAGATCGAGAGATCGGGGGCGACGCCGAGGCACACCCGCCGGAGGACGCGACGGGGCTCCGATCCCACTTCGGGGCGGGCGTGCTGGACCGCGTGGTTGTCCCAGATGAGCAGGTCGCCGGGCTGCCACTGGTGCACCATCACGTGCTCGGGACGGTAGAGGTGCGCGAACAACTCGCGGACGAGCGCATCGCTCTCGTCGTCGGGGAGCGGGAGGACGGCGTCGGTCTGTTGCTCCCACACCGCGAGGATCGGATCGCCCGTCGACCGGTGCGGCCAGAGTACGGGCCGCGTCGCGTGCGGGTACGTCTCGTCGAGCCGGCCGAGCTCGATGCGCACGACCGCCTCTCGTGCCTCCGACGCGACGTCGACCGCGGCTCGGGCGCGCAGCTGCTCCACGCGGCCGCGCAGGTCTGCCGGAAGGTCGCGCGCCGCCGCGACCGTGTTGCAGAAGTGCGTCTCGGTGCCTCCGGCCGGGATCTCGAGCCCGTACAGCGACAGGTAGAGGTAAGGGTCATCGGTGAACCCGTAGTCGATGTGGAAGCACGCCGCGCCCGATCCGAGCACGCCGTTCGGCGCGTTCGACACGAACCCGACCGCGTTGCCACCTTCGAGGGCGAGGGGACCGAACTGGCCGACCACCGCGGCGTGCTGGTCGTCGTCGAGTGTCTGATGGGGGAAGTGGAGCAGCCAGGTGCGCGCCAACTCGGCCCGGAGCACGGCGAGGTCGTCGGCGCCGAGCGCCTCGCGCAGATCGACGTCGCGCACGACGGTGCCGAGCGCGGATGACGCCGGGGAGAGCTCCATCGACGGGAGCATAGTAGTTACTAGGTGGCTCATGCCCCGGAGTGGGACCGTGGCATCGGTGTAGGTTTCGCCCATGCCCGAACAGCCCGAGTCGCAAGCCGCGGAAGCGTTCGACGAGCCGCCCCGGGAAGAGATCCCGGGCATCAGCCGTGGTCACGTGCAGTACATGGAATCGTCCGACGCCGACGAGGTGTGGTGCATCGCGGGCATGCACCACGTGATCCTCCACACCATCGGGCGCAAGAGCGGCAACGAGCACAAGGTCGCCCTCCCGTACTGGGTGGACCCCGACGGCAATCGGATCGTGGTGGCTTCCTTCTCCGGGGCGCCCGACCACCCGTCGTGGTACCTGAACCTGAGCGACCGCGACGCCAACCCCGAGGTGAAGATCCGGGTGCAGGGCGGCGTGTTCTGGGCCGACGCGCAGGTGCTCGACGGTGGCGACTACGCCGAGACCTGGGCGGCGCTCAACGCTGACCGTCCCTGGTACGACGACTACCAGAGTCGCACGGACCGCCAGATCCCGCTCGTGCGCCTGGTCGAGCTCCGCTCCGCCTGACCATCGGAGGCACTCGCGGTGGACGTCTCCGGGATCATCTTCGCGTCGGTCGACTGCGACGCGGACGCGGTCGAGGATTGGAACCGCTGGTACGACCTCGAGCACCTGCCCCCGAACATCGCGCTGCCGGGGATCATGTCGGGCAAGCGCTACGTGGCGCCGCCCGCGTCTGCACGAGGTTCGTGAACCAACCGACCGGATGGAGGGCTTCGCCGGCGGTCGGGGCGTGCACGTCACCGTGTACACGCTCTCCGGAGACCCCGCGCAGGTGCTGGCCGACATGACCAGCACGCGCGACGTGCTCGAAGATGCCGGGCGCATGTTCGCGTCCGAGAAGAAGGTGGTGCGGGCCGGTGACGCGATGACGTTGTCGTGGGGCGTGGCCGATCCCGCGCTGAAGGCCGATCCGATCGACGTGCCGCACATGCAACACACGGCGATCCGGGCGGTGATGAGACGCGGAGGCGACGGCGCCGCGCGCGACGAAGTCGCGGCTGCCGCGGTGCTGGTCGACGGCGTGCACGCCGTGCTCGGGCACCGTTCGATCACCGACGCGTCGCTCGACCTCGACCTGTACCTGCTCGAGGGCGATCCGATCGCGGTGACCCGCGCCGCGCGTGCTGCGGCACCGTACGGCGACGACACCGACGTGCTGCTCGACGCGCCGTTCCGCGTGATCGTGCCGTTCGAGTACGGGTTCGCAGATGACATCCGGGCCAGTTCGTTGCCGCAGAAGATCGACGGGAGCGCATGAACGCATGAACGACCGATGAGGATCATCGCAGTCACCGGATCGGCGTCGGGCATGGGCGCCGCGCTGAGCAAACGCCTCGAAGATGCGGGCGATCGCGTGATCGGCGTCGACCTGAGGGATGCCGACGTCGAGGCCGATCTGGGCACTCCCGCCGGTCGCGCGCAGGCGATCGAGCTCGTCACCGATCTGTCCGGCGGCGCGCTCGACGGCCTGGTCACGCTGGCGGGACTCGCCGGCTTGCCCGAACGGCCGGCGTCGCTCCTGATCTCGGTCAACTACTTCGGCACCGTCGAGCTGCTGGCCGGACTGCGGCCCCTGCTGGCCAACGGGACCGATCCGGCGGCGGTGGCGATCAGCTCCAACTCCACGACGTGCCAGCCCGGCCTCGACGAGGACCTCATCGCCAGCTGTCTCGCCGGCGACGAAGACGCCACTCGGGCGCTCGCCGGCGAAGGCGAATCGCTCAGCACCTATCCGGTCACGAAGACGGCGCTCAGCTGGTGGGTGCGCCGTCACGCGCCTACTCCCGAGTGGGCGGGTGCGGGCATCACGCTCAACGCCGTCGCGCCGGGCGCGATCGAGACGCCGCTCCTGCAGGAGGGACGCGACCATCCGACGGTCGGTCCGTTGATCGACGCGTTCGCGTCCCCGCTCGGCCGCAACGGCCGACCCGACGAGATCGCGGCGCTGCTGCAGTACCTGCTCGGTCCCGACGCACGGTTCTTCTGCGGATCGATCCTGTTCTGCGACGGCGGCATGGACGCGCAGTTCCGGGCCGACGACTGGCCCCGACCCTGGAGGCCCTGATGGCGACCCACGACGAGCTCGACGCGATCGAGCAGATCAAGAAGCTCAAGGCCCGGTACTTCCGGTGCATGGACACCAAGGACTGGGACGGCTTCCAGGCCGTGTTCGCGGCCGACGCCACCATGGACACGACCCAGGAGGCGCCCAACATCGAGGTGGTCACGGGTGCGCCGGAGATCCGGCAGTTCGTGGAGGGTTCGGTGGGGCCGGTCGTCACCGTGCACCACGGCCACATGCCCGAGATCGAGATCACGTCGCCCACCACCACGCGCGGAGTGTGGGCGATGCAGGACTTCCTCAAGATGCCGGAAGGCTCACCGCTCGGGGTCAAGACCCTGGTCGGGTGGGGTCATTACACCGAGACCTACCAGCTGATCGACGGTGAGTGGAAGATCAAGACGCTGGTGCTCACGCGACTGCGCCGCGACGTCGAAGTCTGAGGTGGCGTACGACCCACGTTTCCGACCGCCGCAACCGGAGACGCCGGCGCCCGACGCGTTCACCATGCACCGTTCGGTGGTGCGCGACGACCTCGCGCTCGCGTATGTGCGCGAGGGCGAAGGGGGCAGGCCGCTGCTCCTGCTGCACGGCTACCCGGAGACGAAGCGCATCTGGTGGCGCAACATCCAGCCGCTCGCAGCTGCCGGCTTCGACGTGATCGTCCCCGACCTGCGCGGCTACGGCGACAGCGACCTCTCACCCGACGACGAGTACGACCTCGCGCTGTACTCGCGCGACGTGCACGCGCTCGTGCACGACGTGCTCGGTCACGATCGGTGCATGGTCGCGGGAGGCGACATCGGTGGTGTCGTCGGAGTCGACCTCGTGCACCGCTTCGGCGACTTCGTCGAGCGCTTCTGCTTCTTCAACACCGTGCCGCCGGCAGCGATCGAGGAGTACGCGGCCGCGGGACTCGACTACGGGTCGCTGAGTGCGCTGCGCGACGGTCCGACCGGCGACTACCGCGAGCTCCAGGGCGCGCGTCCCGACGAGCTCGCGGCGATGCTGCCGAACGACGCGGCGCGCAGGCAGTGGATCGCGGGCATGTACTCGAGCCGGCTGTGGGCGTCTCCGGGAACTTTCGGACGCGCCGACCTCGACTTCATGACCGAGCCCTTCGCCGACGAAGCTCGTCTGCGCGCCGGGTGGTCGGCGTATCAGCTCGGGCACGGACGCCCGATGAGCGAGGCGCCGCTGCTGGCGGGCACCGTCGACGTGCCGACGCTGGTGCTCTACGGCACCGACGACCACGTGGTCGACGAGGACTTCGTGCCGTTCTGCGAGCGCGCCTTCACCAACCGGATCGGTCCGCTCCTCATCCCGGGCGCAGGTCACTTCCTCCAGTGGGAGCGCGCCGACATCTTCAACCCGCTGCTGATCGCCGTCTTCCGCTGAACGAGGCGTCTGACGTCAGCCGGTACGGAAGTGGCGGGAGAGGTCGCCGGTCAGGTTGATGTGGAACTCGCGGTCGACGAAGCGCCAGCCGTGGGGTCCGCGGTGATAGCGGTCGAGGTAACGCCCGGAGAGGATCGGCTCGATCGGCGTGCCCGGCTCACCGCCTTGGAGCACGGTGTAGTAGCAGCGTCCCGTCGCGTCGTCGGACCCTTCGGTCACGTCGATGATCAGGTTGTCCATGAGGTGGCGGGTGCGCGGCGAGCCGTCGTAGAGGATGATCCGGTCGTAGACCGCGCGCACCTCCTCGCGGGTGGTCAACGCGGCGCCGGTGGCGGCGGAGCGCCACGTGGCGTCGGCGAACATGTCCGTCACGCCGTCGAGGTCTCCGCCGTCGAGCAGCTCGGCGTAGCGGTAGACGAGCGCGCTGATCTCGTCCCGGTCGGCCACGGACCGAACGGTACCGCGCTGAGCGCTGTGCCCAGAAGCCGCGGCGAGGGCGAGCTACCTCGAGTCGCCCCGCTCGTCGAGCCACTCGAGACCGCCGATGATGTCGCCGAGGTTGAGTGGGTCGTTCCACCAGTTCGGTGTGATCGTCGTGCCGTCGATGGCGACGCCGACGCCATGGTTGCGTTGCTCGATGGTGGAGGCGACCCGGTTCGGCGGCTCGATCGTGCTCGAGATGACGTTGCCGCTGGGTGTGATGGCGATGACCTCGTCGTGCTCGAGGAAGCGGAGCGTCCAGCCGCCTTCGTGGACGAGTCGGTGGTGGAACCAGCAGAGCTCGACGACGTTGGTGACCTCGTGACCGCCGCCACGACTCTGGTGGTGGATGTGGTGGACGTCGATGAAGATGCGTTCGCCGCAGCCTGGAAAGCGGCATCCCTTGTCGCGGAATCTCGCTACCCGGCGGGCTGAGCGTGGCAGCGTCTGCGATCGCTTGCTCACCGTGAGTGGCTCGCCGTTCTGGCGTCGGATGATCGCTACCGTCGAGGAGTCGCAGAACAGTCGCCGCACCGTCTCGACCGGGAGCGCGGGACCGTCGCCGAGCTCGCAGGTCCCGTCGGGATCGTCGTCGACCAGCACGTCGGCGTCGACGTTGACGCCGACCATTCAACGGTCTGATCCCTTGCGTGCCGCGGGCTGGGCAGCCATGAACCTCTCGACGATCATCGCCAGGGCGTCGACGTTGATCGCGCCGCGCGGCCGAGGCGGTCCCGCGGGACCGCCTTCCCCGCGCTGGTCGACCGGCATGTGCGCGCGGGCGAACTCGAGTGCCTGCAAGAATGCCGCAGCGATCTCCGGCGGCATCCGCCCGCTGACGACGCCAGCACCTTCGAGGTCGTACTCGACCTGCAGGTATTGCTCCTCGTGGAGCCGGTTGGCGGCGTCGGTCTCCTCCTTCGGCGAGCGGTACCCGCGATAGGTGCGCACGATGCGCTCCACCTGAGCCGCGGTTGTGTGCTGCGCGTACATGACCAGCTGTTCTTCGTTGGCCGGGGTCGCCACTCGCGTGATCGCCCGAACCTTCGAGTAGCTCAAGCGTCCGGCTCTGAACTCCTCGGCGACCAGCGGGAGCTCCTCGAGCGCGTGCGCCACCCGCACCTTCTCCCGCGCGGAGCGCAGGTCGAGCCCGCAGTGCCAGCTCAGCCAGTGGGCGATGGTTCGACAGCCCCAGGTCTCGTGGCCGGCCCGACGGTCGTACTCGGCCACGAGCTCGAGCCACCGGCACTCACCGGTGGCCAGCTGGCCCGCCAACTCGGTGATCTCGGCCTCGAGCCGCTCCAGCGGCATGGCCTGCATCGTCGACGCTTCCCCTCGCGACATCGGAGCCTCCTCGGACTCGACTCGTCGATCTCGGCGGGGAAGTGATCGAACTGGTGTTCGTAGCCTACCGCCCGACCCGTTGCACCGCAAGGGTTCATGCGGTCCCGCGGAACCGTGGCCGAGGCCCGACGTCCGTCAGCGCAGGCGCGCGGCTTCGCGGCGGGCGTGACGCACGTCGCGGATCTCCCCGACGAGCGCGTCGAGGTGACGGCATTCGTCGGGCGTGCGTCGCCGTCCGGTCGTGCGGCAGATCAGGGAGAGCACGCTGCGGGTGAGGTCGCGCTCCCGCGCCTCGAGTGCGCTCCGGTCCAGCGTCGGGGTCGTGCTGCCTTCTCGCATCGTTCGATCCTCCTGGCGACCGCTGTCCACCACGGTGCGTCCTGCAGCGGATCCCCGAGCGGCCTCGCTTCGCGGGGGCTGCGCTCGGCTGGCTCGGGGTTCCGCTGACCGCCCGAACATACGGAAGGCATCGGACGTCGACGCGACGCGCAAGTGAACTCGCGGTGGCCAGTCGGGGAACGTTCCGGGCGCGCGGTGCGTGTGCTGCGCCGGGGTCCGAAAAGCCGAAGCGTGGGCGGCGGCGAGCGGACAGAGTTCTGGCATGGTGACCAACTACTTCGACGAGCGCGTCGCGCGGTACCTACGACGCCGAAGTGGCCAACGCGTTCGCACCATCGGTGCTGGGTCCGACGGTCGACTTCCTGACCGACCTGGCCGACGGTGGCCCGGTCCTCGAGCTGGGCATCGGGACGGGGCGCGTCGCTCTGCCGCTGCGTGAGCGAGGCCTGGCGGTCCACGGGATCGACGTGTCGGAGTCCATGGTGCAGCGAATGCGCGAGAAGGTCGGAGGTCGATCGATCGCCGTCACGATCGGTGACTTCGCCAGCGAGCGCGTGGGCCGTGGTTACCGGCTCGTGTATCTCGTGTTCAACACGATCATGAACCTGACGACCCAGGAGCAACAGGTGCAGTGCTTCCTGAACGCGGCTGATCAGCTGGCCGATGGTGGCCACTTCGTGATCGAGGTCCTGGTGCCCGACCTCCAGCGGCTGCCGCCCGGTGAGACGATCCGTCCGTCCGAGATCGACGCCACGCACATCGGGTTCGACGAGATCGATCTCGCCACGCAATCGTTGACGTCGCACCACTACTACCTCCGTGGCGAGCGCACCGAGATGTCCTCGATACCGTTCCGGTACGTCTGGCCCGCCGAGCTCGACCTCATGGCCCGCATGGCGAACATGTCCCTGGTGCAACGGTGGGCCGACTGGGATCGCTCGCCGTTCGAGAGCACGTCACGCAAGCACATCTCGGTCTGGCGCAAGGCGACGTAGCGGCGTGGTCGGGCAGGGTGTGTTCGTGGATTCATTCCTGATCTGCGCGACGCCCCGGACCGGGAGCTCCCTCCTCTGCGGCATGCTGGGGTCGACCAAGGTCGCAGGGATGCCCGAGTCCTACTTCCGCGCAGCCGACGAGACCGCGTGGGCGTCGACCTGGGGGATCAGCGGTGCCGACGGCACCTTCGACGACGCCGACTACCTCGCGGCCGCGCTCGCGGCCGGTCGCACCGACAACGGAGTGTTCGCCGCCCGGGTGATGTGGGGAACCCTGGAGGAGTTGACCGCCACGCTGCGAACGATCCACTGCACTCCGGAAGCGAGCGACCTGGACGTGCTGATTCGTGCGTTCGGTCGCACTCGCTTCGTCCATGTTCGGAGGCTCGACATCGTCGCCCAGGCGGTCTCGTGGCTGAAGGCCGAGCAGACCGACGTGTGGGTGGCGATGAGCGACGCCGCGATCGTGACGCACCCTCGCCGCGCGCACTTCGATCAGGGCGCCCTCGACACCCTGTGCCGGACGATCACCGAGCACGACCTCGCGTGGCAGCAGTGGTTCGCGGCCGCGGGCACCGAGCCGTACGTCGTCACCTACGAGCAGCTGGACCGCGACCCGATGGGCGTCGCTCGAGGCGTGCTCGACTTCCTCGGTCTCGACTCTCATGACACTGCGATTCGGGTCCGTCACCGCAGACTTGCGGACGAGACCACCGGCGAGTGGATCGCTCGCTACCGAGCAACAAGGAGTGACGCACATGGACATCGGTGAGCTCATGGTCGACGCGTTCGGGCGTGTGCGGGAGGCGACGTACGGTGTCCTCGAGGGCGCGTCGCCCGCGGTGCTGACGTTCCGCCCCGATCCCGACGCCAATTCGATCGCGTGGTTGGTGTGGCACCTCACCCGCATCCAGGACGACCACGTCGCGGACGTTGCGGGCGTCGAACAACGTTGGTTGGCGGGCGGTTGGTACGAACGCTTCGCCCTGCCGTTTCCTGCGAGGGCCACCGGCTACGGCCAGCGCAGCGAGGAGGTCGCAAGCGTCCAGGTGGATGGCTCGCTGCTGCGGGACTACTTCGACTCGGTGCACGAGGCGACGATCTCGTACGTCCGTGACCTCGTTGCCGACGATCTCGATCGCATCGTCGACGAGCGATGGGACCCGCCGGTGTCGCTGGGGGTTCGCCTGGTCAGCGTGATCGACGACGATCTCGAACACGCGGGCCAAGCGGTGTACGTCCGCGGGCTGGCCGAGCGACGCGGCCTCGAGTGAACGCGCGGGTCAGCGCACTCCCGTCCAGCGCACCGGCATCTCGGCGAGCCCGTCGATCAAGTTCGAGTTCACCCGGGGGAGCGACGCCGGATCCGCCGCCATCTCCAGGCCTTCGAAGCGGGTGAGGATGGCCTCGAACATGAGCTTGCTCTCGAGCCGGGCCAGGTGCGCACCGAGGCAGAAGTGCGGGCCGCCGGCACCGAACGCAACGTGGTCGTTGGGGTCGCGGGTGAGGTGCAGGCCGTCGGGGTCGTCGAAGGCCCGCTCGTCGCGATTCGCCGACGCGTAGACCATCAGCACGCGGTCACCCTCGGCCACGGCCTGACCGGCGATCTCGGTGTCCTTGGTGGCCATGCGTGTGAAGGACATCACCGGCGTCGCGAGACGCAGCAGCTCTTCGATGGCGATCGGCAGGATCGACAGGTCGTCGCGCAGAGGAGCCAGGTCGTCGGGGTGCTCGAGCAACGTGAGCATGCCGGTGGTGATGAGGTTGCGGGTGGTCTCGGAGCCGGCGTTCTGGAGCAGCATGAAGAACACCGCGAGCTGCATCTGGTCGAGCCGATCGCCGTCGATCTCGGCGTGGAGCAACACCGACATCAGGTCGTCGCGCGGGTCGTCGAGGCGCTCGGCGCACATCGCGTCGGCGTACGCGTACATCGATTGCGCGGCGTCGCCGCGCTCTTCGGCCGTGGTGTCGGCGTCGAAGCCGAAGGTGAGCTCGGTCCACTCGAAGACCTGCTTGCGATCCTCCTCGGGGACCCCGACGAGATCGGCGATCGCGTGCAACGGGAGCCAGAGCGCGACGTCGCGGACGAGGTCGCACTCGCCGCGGTCGGCGACGGAGTCGATCACGGAGTCGACGCGCGCTTTCACCTGCGCGGCCAGATCGTTGATCCGCCGCGGCGTGAAGCCCGACGAGATCAACTTGCGCAGCTTCGTGTGCTCCGGCGGGTCGAGGCTGATCATCAACAGCGAGGAACCCGACGCGTCGACGAGCTCGCCGTCACCGGGAAGGAACGGGTTGGGTGCGTTGTGGAACCCGTTCCAGTCGCGCGAGACGCGCTGCACGTCGGCGTGGCGCGTCACCGCCCAGTAGCCCTCCTCCCAGAGCGGGTGGTCCTGATGGGAGACCGGGTTGTCGTTGCGCAGCTCGCGGAACACCTCGTACGGGAAGCCGTGCGCATAGGTCCCCGGGCTGTAGAGCGGTGGGCCTTCGTAGGTGCGGGCGCTCATGTTTCCCCCCTGTTTGGCCGTAGGTTACCGACGAGCCCCCGTCCGGTCGTCACACGGCCAACACACTCCATGAAGGTTGCGTCACCTGGCGTCGTAGAACGCCGTTGAGCGACGCAACCTTGATCGGGAGCTACAGCTTGGCGAAGGCGGCGGCGAGCAGGCTGCGCTGCTCGGCGTCGTGCACCTTCGAGCTCCCGCTCGCAGGGCTGGCGCTGGGTGCGCGCGCCACGTGCTTGAGCTTCGCCCGATCACGCAGCACGCGGTGCAGCCGGATGTGGATGTAGTTCCACGCGCCCATGTTCGCCGGCTCTGGTTGCACCCACCACACCTGCTTGGCGTCGGGGTAGCGGTCGAGGATCGAGAACAGTTGCGCCTCGGGCCACGGGTAGAGCTCCTCCACGCGCACGATCGCGGCGGGTGCACCGCGCTGATCGCGCTCGTCCATGAGCTCGTGGGCGATCATGCCCGTGCAGA
Organism: uncultured Actinomycetes bacterium; assembly: GCA_963835985.1. GTDB lineage: Bacteria > Actinomycetota > Acidimicrobiia > IMCC26256 > DASPTH01 > DASUAS01. Next base: position 588,790 of record CAWIHV010000007.1, read on the forward strand.
GGATCACGCGATTCACGATGTCCGGCGCGTTCGCGGTCGTCGAGCACCGGTGAGAACGCACCGTCGGTGAACGCGGCGAGCGGCGAGCGCGTGTGCGGCATGCGCAGGTAGCGCTTCGGGGTGAAGCACACGAGCGGCACGTGCCGGGCCGACACGGCCTGGCGGCGCAACACGTGGAAGTACTGCGCCGAGGTGGTGGGGTACACGACCCGCAGGTTGCCCTCGGCCGAGAGCGTGAGGTAGCGCTCGATGCGCGCGCTGGAGTGCTCGGGCCCCTGACCTTCGAGGCCGTGGGGGAGGAGCATCGCCAGGCTGCTTCGCTGGCCCCACTTGTCGGCGGCGGTGGAGATGAACTGGTCGATGACCACCTGCGCGACGTTGGCGAAGTCGCCGAACTGCGCCTCCCAGCACACCAATGTGTCGGAGCTGATCGAGTAGCCGTACTCGAACCCGAGCGCGGCGTACTCCGACAGCACGGTGTCGTAGAGCATGAACGGCGCCTGGTCGTCGGACAGGTGCGCGAGCGGTACGAACTCGCGCTCGGTGGCCTGGTCGACGAGCACGCCGTGACGCTGGCTGAACGTGCCGCGCCGAGTGTCCTGGCCCGCGAGTCGCACCGGTGTGCCCTCGAGCACGAGCGAGCCGAACGCCAGCGCCTCGCCCAACGCCCAGTCGATCTCGTCCTTGTCGAGCATCCCGCCGCGTGCGGTGAGCTGGCGCTGGAGCTTGGGGTTCACCTCGAAGCCGTCCGGGGCATGGGTCAACCCGTCGACCACGAGCTCGAGCGTCGCCGTCGGCACCGCGGTGGCCACCGGGTCGTCGACGGGCGGGAGATCGTCGTCGTCGTCGCCGTCGGAGAGACCGGTGTCGTCGTCGTCGGGCGCGGGCGACGCGACCGGCGTGCGTCTCCTCGAACGCGCGGTCGAGGCGGGCCTTGAAGTCGTACTCGACGGCCTGCTCGTCGTCGTCGGTGATGTCGCCGCGCTGCACGAGCTGCTGGGTGTACAGCGCGCGCACGGGGTGATGCTCGTCGATGAGCTCGTACATGCGCGGCTGCGTGAACGCGGGCTCGTCGGCCTCGTTGTGTCCGTAGCGCCGGTAGCAGACGAGGTCGACGACGACGTCCTTCTTGAACCGGTTGCGGAACTCGAACGCGAGGCGCATGACCCGCACCGCGGCTTCGGGGTCGTCGCCGTTCACGTGGAAGATGGGCGCCTGCACCATCTTGGCGACGTCGGTGGGGTACACGCTCGAGCGGCCGAGCTCGGGTGCGGTGGTGAACCCGAGCTGGTTGTTGACCACGACGTGGATGGTGCCGCCCACCTGGTACCCGGGCACCTCCGACAGGTTGAACGTCTCCGCCACGACGCCCTGGCCTGCGAACGCGGCGTCGCCGTGGAGCAGCACCGGCAGCACCGAGCGCCGGGTGTCGTCGCCGACGGCATCACCCACCGCGGCGGGCCACGCCCTCGACCACCGGACCCACCGCTTCGAGGTGACTGGGGTTGGCCGCGAGCGTGAGGTGCACCTCGTTGCCCTCAGGCGACTGGTGCTTGCCGACCGCGCCGAGGTGGTACTTCACGTCACCCGAGCCCTGCGTGCTCGAGGGGTCGAGCTCGCCCTCGAACTCGCGGAAGATCTGCGAGTACGACTTGCCGATCACGTTGGCGAGCACGTTCAGCCGACCGCGGTGCGCCATGCCGAGGACGACGTTGGTCATCCCCGTGTCGGCGGCGAAGCTGCAGACCGCGTCGAGCATGGGGACGAGCGTCTCGGCGCCCTCGAGGCTGAATCGCTTCTGGCCCAGGTACTTGGTGTGGAGGAAGCGCTCGAACGCCTCGGCCGCGTTGAGTCGTTCGAGGATCCGGTGCTTCTCCGACGCGGTGACGACCGGGTGCGGCACCTCGATCTGCTCCTGGAGCCACTCCTTCTGGTCGTGCTCCTGGATGTGCATGTACTCGACGCCGACGGTGCGCGCGTATGCGTCGCGCAGCACGCCGAGGATGTCGCGCAGCGGCATGACCCGGCGCGGGAGACGACCCGCGCCGAGGTTGCCGATCGGGAACTCGCGGTCGAGGTCCCAGATCGACAGGTCGTGGTGCGTGATGTCGAGCTCGGGATGCGTCTCGGGGGCGCGCCGGCCGAGCGGGTCGAGGTTGGCGATGAGGTGGCCGCGCACCCGGTACATGTTGATGAGCGAGTGGACCTGCACCACCTTCTCGTGCTGGGTGGTGGGGTCGGCGAAGCCGCTGCGGTCCTCGTGCCAGCGCGCCGGCTCGTAGGGGACGGCGAGGCTGGCGAAGACCTGGTCGTAGAACTCGTCCTGGCCGAGCAGCAATTCGTGGATGCGCCGCAGGAACTCGCCGCTCTCGGCGCCGGTGATGATGCGGTGGTCGTAGGTGTTGGTGAGCGTGGTGACCTTGCTCACCGCGAGTTGCGCGAGCGCGGCGGGATCGGCACCCTCGAACTCGGCCGGGTAGCCGATGCTGCCGACGCCGACGATGAAGCCCTGCCCCGGCATGAGCCGCGGCACCGAGTGCACCGTGCCGATCATGCCCGGGTTCGTGATCGACGCAGTCGTGCCCGCGAAGTCGTCGGGTGAGATCTTGTTGCCGCGCACCTTCACGATGAGGTCTTCGTACGCGCGCCAGAAGCCGGCGAAGTCGAGCGACTCGGCTTCCTTCACGTTGGGCACGAGGAGGGAGTGCGTGCCGTCGCGCTTCTGCACGTCGACCGCGAGCCCGAGGTTCACGTGCTGGTGACGCACGACGACGGGCTTGCCGTCCTCGATCGCGTACGCGGAGTTGAGCGCGGGGAAGTCGGCGAGGGCGCGCAGCACGGCGTAGGCGATGAGGTGGGTGAAGCTCACCTTGCCCGCGCCGGTGCGCGCGAGCTGGTTGTTGAGGATCTGGCGGTTGACCTCGAGCAGCTTGGCCGGGATCACCCGCACCGACGTGGCGGTGGGGACGGCCAGGCTGGCCTCCATGTTCTCGACGGTGCGGGCGGCCGCGCCGCGCAGCGGCTCGGGCTCGTCGCCGTCGAGCACCAACGGACCCGGTCGGGGCGTGGGGGGTGCGGGTGCGGCGGCAGGCGGAGGAGCGGGAGCCGGAGTGGCGGGAGCCGGCGTGGTCTCGACCGGCGCGGCCGGCGCACCACCGTTGGCGGGAGCCGACTGACCGTCGAAGTAGTCGCGCCAGTGGGCGTCGACCGCGGCCGGGTTCTCGAGGTAGCGCTGGTAGAGCTCCTCCGCCAGGCCGGAGTTGGGACCGAGATCTTCGAAGCGGCTCACGGGACTTCCCTCAATGGTCGACTCCGTGGCACCATCCCGCTCGCCGAGCACGGCGCCACTGCGCCTCCATGCTCGCGCGTGGGAGCTGGTCTGCCTTCAGCGACGCAGGAGCTCGGCGACCTGGAACGCGAGGTCGAGCGACTGGCGGGCGTTGAGGCGTGGGTCGCAGCTGGTCTCGTAGCGCTGCTCCAGGTGGTCGCCCAGCACCTCGTGGCTGCCCCCGAGGCACTCGGTCACGTTCTCTCCGGTGAGCTCGATGTGCACACCGCCCGGCCACACGTCGGCGCTGTCGCACGCGGCGAAGAACCCGTGGAGCTCACGCATCACGTCGTCGAACTCACGGGTCTTGTAGCCGCTCGCGTGCTGGAACGTGTTGCCGTGCATCGGATCGCACATCCAGACCACGGGATGACCGCTGAGCTTCACCGCACGCAGGAGCGGCGGCAGCGCGTCGGCGATCGCGTCGGCGCCCATGCGGCTCACCAACACGAGTCGGCCCGGGGTGCGCGCCGGATCGAGCCGGTCGCAGATGCTCACGACCTCCTCGGGGGTGGCCTTGGGGCCGAGCTTCACGCCGACGGGATTGCCGATGCCGCTCAGGAACTCGAGGTGCGCACCGCCGAGCTGGCGGGTGCGCTCCCCGACCCAGACCAGGTGGGCCGAGCAGTCGTACCAGAGGTCGGTGAGGCTGTCTCGGCGCGTGAGCGCCTCCTCGTAGCCGAGGAGCAGCGCTTCGTGCGACGTGTAGAAGTCGACTTCGTGCAGCTGGTGCTCGGAGTTCAGATCGATGCCGCACGCGGCCATGAACCGCAGGGCGCGGTCGATCTCGTTGGCGAGGGCGTCGTAACGGCGACCCTCGGGGCTGGCGTCGACGTACTCGAGGTTCCACGCGTGCACGCGCGACAGATCGGCGAAGCCGCCCTTGGCGAACGCCCGCAGCAGGTTGAGGGTGGACGCAGCCTGGTGGTACGCGCGCACGAGCCGGTCGGGATCGGGCCGGCGGGCGTCGGCTTCGAACGCGAAGTCGTTGACCATGTCGCCGCGGAACGACGGGAGCTCGACGCCGTCGCGTGACTCGGTGGGGGAGGAACGAGGCTTGGCGAACTGGCCCGCGATGCGCCCGATCTTCACGGTGGGAACGCCGCTTCCGTACGTGAGCACGACGGCCATCTGCAGGATGACCTTCAGCTTGTCGCGGATGGCGTTGGCGGAGAACGCGTCGAACGACTCCGCGCAGTCGCCGGCCTGCAGCACGAAGCCGCGTCGCTCGGTGACCGCGGCGAGGGAGTCGGTGAGGTTGCGCGCCTCACCGGCGAAGACCAGGGGCGGCACTTCGCGCAGCGTCGCCAGCGCGCGCTTCAGCGCGTCGTCGTCGGGCCACTCGGGCTGCTGGTCGGCGGGAAAGGTCCGCCAGCTGTCGGGCGTCCACTGCTTCATGGGGAACAGCTTCCCCTCGACGGACTCGGCGGACGAGGAGGGCTCCGGAGCGGTGGCGCCGGGGCCGGCGCTCACAGGTACCCGCTCGGTCCGGTGGCCGACGGGGCGCCGGGGTCGATCGCGCGGCGGCGCATCTGCTCGAGCTGACCCTGGGCCGCGGCTTGCTGCGTGAACAAGGTGGCTTGGATGCCGTGGAAGAGACCCTCGAGCCAGCCGACGAGCTGAGCCTGCGCGAGGCGCAGCTCCGACTCGGTGGGAGCCTCGCTGGTGAGGGGGAGGATGACCTCGCCCAGCTCCTGCTGGAGGTCGGGGGAGAGCACGCTCTCGAGCTCCGTGAGCGAGCGCTCGTGGATCTCGGCGAGCCGGCGGCGACCGGCGTCGTCGAGCGGCGCCCTCCGCACCTCGTCGAGCATGGTCCGGACCATCGACGCGATGCGGATCAGCTTGGTGGGACTCGAGATCTGCTCGCCGGCTTCGTCGGCCGATCCATCGCCAGACGCCGCGCCTGCCGACACCGCGGCCTGCTCGGCTGCACCGTCGACCAGCTCCGGCTCCACGCGCTCGCGCGGTCGGTCGTGGGTCCTTCCTGCATGACCTGAAGGTTAGGGGGTGCCGCGAGGACCTCGGGCACCGGATTCGGCGCCGGACCGGGCCGGAGCGTGCGATCATGCGGGCGTCCGGAGGCGAGGGGGGACCGTGGCGGAGCTGCCGTCGGGAACGGTGACGTTCCTGTTCACCGATCTCGAGGGTTCCACCCGGCTCTGGGAGCAGCACCGGGCGGCGATGGTCCCTGCGCTCGAACGCCACGACGCCGTGCTGCGCGCCGCGGTCGAGGACGCCGGTGGCGTGGTGGTGAAGACGACGGGGGATGGCCTCCACGGGGTGTTCACCACGACCCGGGCCGCGCTGGACGCAGCCCTGGCTGCCCAGCGGGACCTCGCCGCCGAGACCTGGGCGGTGCCCGGCGGACTCCGGGTGCGCATGGGCCTCCACACCGGCGACGCCGTGGCGCGCGACGGCGACTACTACGGACCCGCCACCAACCGCGCCGCGCGCGTCATGAGCTCCGCGCACGGTGGTCAGATCGTGGTGTCGAACGCGACGGAGGAGATCCTGCGCGACGCCCTCCCCGAGGACATCGCGCTCGTCGACCTCGGCGAGCACCGGCTACCCGACCTCGCCCGACCCGAACGGATCTTCCAGGTGGTGGCGGCCGGACTGGCGCGCGAGTTCCCGCCGCTGCGCTCACTCGACGCGGCGCCCGGCAACCTGCCGGGTCAACTCACGTCGTTCGTCGGTCGCGCGGTCGAGCGCGAAGCGATCGCCGACGCGTTGCTCGCGTCGCGGCTCGTGACCGTGACCGGCGTCGGAGGTGTGGGGAAGAGTCGCATCGCGATCCAGGTGGCGCTCGACATCGCCGCGCGCTTCCCCGATGGTGCGTGGCTGTGCGAGCTCGCGACCGCGCAGGACGAGGAGGAGCTCGGCCAGGTGGTGGCGGCGACGCTGGGGGTGCTCGCCCGGCCCGCGACCTCGCTCGCCGACAGCGTGATCGACGCGCTGCGCATGCGCGAGCTCGTGCTCGTGCTCGACAACTGCGAGCACATCGTGGATGCCGTCGGCCAGCTGGCCGACGGGCTCTTGCGCGACTGTCCGGGTGTGCGCATCCTCGCCACCAGCCGCGAGGCACTCGGCGTCGCCGGCGAGCAGGTGTGGCCACTGAGCGCGCTGGAAGTTCCTGGTGACACGGCCGATGTCGACACCGTGATGGCCAGCGAGGCGGTGCAGCTCTTCGCCGAACGGGCGCGCGCGGTGCAGCCGGGTTTCGTGCTCGACGAGAGCAACGCCGAGGCCGTCGCCGAGATCTGTCGCCGGCTCGACGGCATCCCGCTCGCGGTGGAGCTGGCGGCGGCGCGGGTGACGATCATGACGCCCGTCGACATCGCCGCCCGTCTCGACCAGCGCTTCCAACTGCTCACCGGCGGTCGGCGCAGCGCGGCCGAACGCCACCAGACGCTGCGGGGCGCGATCGAGTGGTCGTACGACCTCCTGGAACCCCGCGAGCGCACGCTGTTCGAGCGGCTCGCCGTGTTCCCGCGCAGCTTCGACGGCGAGGCGGCGGCCGCGGTGGCGGCGTACGACGGCCTCGAGGTCTGGGACGTCCTCGACGCCGGCGCCGGACTGGTGGCGAAGTCGATGCTCACCGCCGACGAAGCGAGCGGCACCATCCGCTACCAGATGCTCGAAACGCTGCGGACGTTCGCGCGCGAGCGGCTCGAGGCGTCGGGCACCTTGGACGAGATGTTCCGCCGTCACGCCGACCACTACACCCGCTTCGCGGAGGATGCCGACGCGGGGCTGGCCGGCGCCGACGAGGTGCGCTGGCGTCAGCGCGTGCACCTCGAGCTCGCCAACCTGCGCGCCGCGTTCATCCGCTCCCTCATGCTCGGCGAAGACGACGACGTGCGACGGGCGCTGCGCATCGTCGCCGCGCTCGCGTTCGAAGCCGTCAACGACCGTGGTCTGGGGATCGGTGCGTGGGCCGAGCACCTGACCCCACGCGTCGATCTCGCGCCACCTGCAGTCCGCACCGCGGTACTGGCTGCGGCCGCGTTCAGCGCCCAGGGACGCAACGACGCCGACACGATGCGCGAGCTCACCCAGGCGGCGCTGCGCGACGGCGTGCCGGCCGATTGCCCGGCGGCCGTGTGGGCCTACATCGCCATCGCCGCAGGTCACAGCATGACCGGCGACTTCGCCGCGTCGATCCGCACCATCGAGGAGGCGGAGGCGGCACTGACCGCGGCGGGCGACTCCCCGCGCGGTCTCTCCTTCCTGTATTCGGCGGCTGCGAACTTCCACAACCTCATGGGCGACAGCAACGCGGCGCGTGCCGATGCGGAGCGCTCGCTCGAAGCCGCACGCCGGTCGAAGAACCCGACCGCCACGGCGAGCGCGCAGTTCGCGCGCGCGGTCGCGCTCGCGCACGATGATCCCGTGGCCGCGGCGCGCGCGCTCGACGAGAGCATCGAGATCGGGCGGAAGGGGACCAGTGGCGGACTGCTCGGGTTCGCGCTGGCGCGACGGTCGGTGCTGCGCGCCGACGTCGGAGACTTCGCCGGCGCGCGCCGCGACGCGCGTGAGGCCGTCAAGCACGGCCACGAGCGCGGGGACCGGCCGATGTTGTCGAGCGCGTTGGAGTGCTCGGTCGCGGTGCTCCACGCGATGGGTCGCGACGAAGCCGCGGCGGTGCTCGCGGGAGGGCTCCTCGCCGGCGTCGCGACCGGGATGCCGCGCTCGGTCACGGGCGGGCTGGTGGCCGACCTGGGCGTCGCCGACGCGCTCGAGGAGTCACGCGCCGCGCTCGGCGAGGACGAGTACATGACCGCATTGGGCCGCGGGGCCGAGCTCTCGCTCGACGAGATCGTGGCCTACGTGTTCAGTGTGCTCGACGTCGCCGCGCTCGCAGTTCCGTGACCGTCACCGGCACCAGGGTCAGCACGACCACGGCTTCCGCGACCATGCCGATCACCGCCTCGGCGGTGGTGGCGGTCTCCTTGAAACCGAGCAGGCCGCGGGTGCGCGACAGGAAGTAGGCGACCAGCGTGGCGACCGCGAAGCCGACGCCCACCGCCGCGGCCGGCAGGAGCAGCCCGCGGTAGCGCAGCCCCAGGATCATCGCCTCCGCGATGATCACCGCGGCGATCGCGTGCAGCGCGAACGACCGGCTGATGGTGAGGCCGAGCACGGAGTCGATGGCGATGCCGCGGTAACCGCCGCGGAAGTAGAGGTAGAAGTGCACCCACCCGCTCACGAGGAGCGCGGTGGCCCCGATCACCGCGGCGACGATCGCGCTCGAGAGTGCGCCGTCGTGCGGGGGTTCGAGGGTCGCGTCGGTGACGCTCATGTCGCCTTGACGGTGCCGGTCATGTAGTTGTGGATCGCGCAGTGGTAGGTGTACGTGCCCGGCGCGTCGATCGTGATGGTGCCCTGGGCGCCACCGTCGAGGTCGCCGGTGTCGAACTGGCCGGTGTCGGCGGTGAGCGTGTGCACGGTCCCGTCGTCGTTGGTCACGGTGACGGTCGCACCCGCCTTCACCGTGAACGGGTCCGGCGAGTACTGGAAGTTCTTGATCGAGATGGCAGTGCCCGATGGTGCTGCAGAGCCGGTGGTGTCGTCGGTCACGTTGAGAGTCACGAGCACCGTGGCCAACGCGACCAGCGGCACCACCAGCGCGAGCACGATCGTGGGCAGGCGGCCCAGCCGGTCGGTCGCCATCGGGGCCTCCTCGGATCGATTGGGCTCGAAGTCGGTTCCGGAGGTGTTCGCCGCCTGATCGGCGGCGGATGTCCCGTGCCGATTTCGGATTTCTGTCATCCCCGACCCGGGTCGGAGGCGAACAATCAGCGTGGCGGTCGATTCTCCCTACGCGGGCACCGAGGACGTCGGGCTCGTGATCGCCATCGCGCGCTACAACGGCGACGCCTTCGCGGAGGCGTACCGCCGCCACGCCGGCGCCGTGTTCGGGCTCGCGCAGCGGCTGCTCTGGGAGCGCGCGCTGGCCGAGGAGATGGTGCAGGAGATCTTCCTCCGGCTCTGGGAGCACCCGGAGCGCTTCGACCAGGCACGCGGATCGCTGCGGTCGTTCCTGCTCATGGACGCGCACGCGCGGTGCGTCGATCGCATCCGGTCCGACTCGCGGCGCAAGGAGCGCGAGGAGCGCTCCGCGCGCGCCGAACTGGTCGCCGACTACGACCTCGATCTCGAAGCCCACGACCTGGAGATCGCGGAGCAGGTCCGCGAGGCACTCACCACGCTGTCCGACGCCGAGCGACGCGCGATCGAGCTCGCGTACTTCGGCGGGCACACCTACCGTGAGGTGGCTCGCATCCTCGAACAACCGGAAGGCACCATCAAGAGTCGGATTCGCACCGGGCTGACGCGACTGCGCGCACAGCTCGTCGAACGAGGAATCGACGGGTCATGGATCGTGAACTGACGCCCGAGGAGATCGCCGAGCTGTTGCCCGCGTACGCGCTCGACGCGGTCGACGACGACGAGCGCGCGGCCATCGACGCGTACCTGGCATCGCACCCCGAGGAGCACGACACCGTCGCCGAGCTGCGGGTGACTGCGTCGATGCTCGCTCACACCGGTGGTCCGCCGCCCGATGGTGTGTGGGAGCGACTCGAATCGATCATCGCCACCACACCGTCACCCGAGCGGATCGTGCCGCCAACCGTGCTGACCCCCCGCAGCACGGCGGCACCCGAACGGGCACACCCCGAACGGCGGTGGCGGTGGCTGGCCGCGGCCGCCGCAGTCGTCGCCCTCGCCTTCGGCGGGCTCTGGCTCGCCGATCGCGGCGACGGGGGCGGTGGCGCGGCCGACACGGCTGCGCTCGCGGCCACCGCGGCCACGGCTCCGGGGTCGCGTCACGTGACCCTCGCCGACGAGAGCGGCAACGCGCTCGCCGACGGCGGTCGTCACGCGCGACGGGTCCGGCTATCTCACGTCCGAGCTACCTCCTGCACCAGCGGGACACACGTATCAGCTCTGGGGCATCACCCGCACCGGAACGATCTCACTCGGCGTGCTCGGTCGCGATCCGAGCACGATCGCGTTCAAGGCCGCGGCGCCGACGACGAGCCTCGCCATCACCACCGAGGTCGCGGGTGGTGTGCCGGTGAGCAAGAACGCGCCCGACGCAGTCGGCGACATCGCCTGACGCGCGGATTCTTCCGCGTCGTTCCATCCGCGTCGCGCACGACGTCGAACACTCTCCGAGTTCCCCGCCAACTCGGAGGAGAGACACCCATGGCACTCGACGACACGAGATTGCGCGCACTGCTCGAGCAGTCGCACGATCTCCACACCGACGCGATGACGACGACGCGTGTCGCGCTCGACGAATACGTCGAGCGCGCGCACGACGAGCCACTGCATGACGACAGCTGGCACGACGTCGATCCTGTGACGCGACGCACGACGCTGCTCGGCGGACTGCCGAAGTCGGGTGTGCTCGCCGCCGCCGGCCTCGGCACCGCGATGGTGGCGCTGCTGGCGTCGCCCGCGTTCGCCGGCAAGACGATGGACGTGCAGATGCTGCAGACCGCGGCGTCGATCGAGAACCTCGCGGTCGCCACCTACGACACCGCGCTCACCCTCGACTTCATCGGCGGCGGGAGCGCGAACGGCGTGGTCAAGGCCTTCGTCCAGAAGACGAAGGAGCAGCACCAGCAGCACGCCGAGGCGTTCAACGCGGCCGCCACCCGTCTGGGCGGCAAGGCGCAGGACCAGCCCGACCCCGTGCTGCTCGGCGTCGTCAACAACGCCAAGCCGTCGCTGACCGGGCCCGCGCAGGTCGTCGACCTCGCCATCGAGCTCGAGGACGGCGCGGCGCAGACGTACGTGGCGAACACCGGCACGTACTCCAACAAGAACGCCCGCTCGGTCGCGGCCAGCATCATGGGTGTCGAGGCCCAGCACGTCGCGATCCTCTACGCGGTGAAGGCGCTGCTCGCCGGCGGTGCCGCCGACCTGATCGCGCTGCCGCCCGACGCCACGAAGCTCCCCGCCGCAGCCGGGAGCATCGGCTTCCCGAACGCGTTCTACCCGACGACGGATGCCCGTCCCGCGACCGAAGGAGCAGTCCAGTGAGGCGTCGCAACCGCAAGCAGGAACTCGCGATCAGCGAGGGCGAGCTCGTCGCCATGACGCGCGACCTCGAGGACGCGCACCACGAGTCGCTGCCCTCGATGCGTGACAGCCTCACCGAGTGGAGCGAGTCCGACGGCGACATCCGCGCCGGGATCACCCGCCTGGTGTCGACGTCGTCGAGTCGCCGGGCGTTCCTGCTCGGCGGGGGCGCGGTCCTCGGTGGCGTCGCGCTCGTCGGCAGCGGGATGGGCAACGGCCTCGCCGCCGCCGCGACCCGCAGCGGTCGCATGGGCGGTCCGGCGGCGAAGTCGGCGCAGAAGCTCAGCGGCGACCTCGCCGTGGTGGCCCTGGCCGCGTCGCTCGAGAACCTCGCCGTCGGCACGTACCAGGCCGGCATCGACGCCGCGACCAAGGGCAGTCTCGGCGACGTCCCGCCGGCGGTGGTCACCTTCGCCCAGACCGCGCAGAGCCAGCACCAGGATCACGCCGCGGCGTGGAACGGCGTGCTCACCGGCGCGGGGAAGAAGGCGATCAGCGGTGTCGACACGACGGTCAAGAAGTCGGTCGACAAGACGTTCGCGAGCGTCAAGGACGTGCCCGGGCTGGCCAAGCTCGCGCTCGATCTCGAGAACGTCGCCGCCGCCACGTACATCGCCGCCATCGACGTGGTGAAGAACCCGGCCGGGATCAAGACCGCGGCCACCATCCAGCCGGTGGAGCTCCAGCACGCGGCGATCCTGCACTTCCTGCTCGGCGAGTACCCGGTGCCCGACTCGTTCGCCAAGAGCACCGGCGCCCGCCCGGTCACCGACAAGATCGGCTGAATACGACCGCCTCTGCCCCCAGGGACGGCTCCCGTCCACCCGGTCCTCAGCGTTCTGTAACGTCGGACGCAAGGACCGGGTGTGACGCGAGGCCGCCATTTCGAGGAGGCGCGATGAGATACCGGGCGTTCGGACGGACGGGCGTGCAGGTGAGTCGCCTGTGCCTCGGAGCCATGATGTTCGGTCAGTGGGGCAACCCCGACCACGACGAGTCGATCGCGGTGATCCACGCCGCGCTCGACGCCGGGATCAACTTCATCGACACCGCCGACGTGTACTCCGCGGGCGAGTCGGAGGAGATCGTCGCCAAGGCGCTCGTCGGCCGGCGCGACGACGTGGTGCTGGCTACCAAGTTCTTCGCGCCGATGGGCGCCGACCGCAACATGATGGGTGGTTCGCGCCGCTGGATCATGCGGGAGTGCGAGAGCAGCCTGCGCCGGTTGAACACCGATCACATCGACCTCTACCAGGTGCACCGGCCCGACCCGAACGTCGACATCGACGAGACCCTCGGCGCGCTGAGCGATCTCGTGCACCAGGGGAAGGTGCGCTACCTGGGCAGCTCCACCTGGCCGGCGTCGGCGATCGTCGAGGGCCAGTGGGTGGCCGAGCACCGTCAGCGCGAGCGGTTCGTGTGCGAGCAGCCGCCGTACTCGATCCTCGTGCGCGGCATCGAGGCCGACGTGCTCCCCACCTGCCTGCGGCACGACATGGCCGTCATCCCGTGGAGCCCGCTCGCCGGTGGGTGGCTGTCCGGCAAGTGGCGCGTCGGCGGTGAGCCGTTCACCACGCACCGGGCCAACCGCGTGCCCGCGCGCTACGACCTCGACGAGCCGGGCAACCAGCAGAAGCTGGAAGCAGCCGACGCGCTCGGCAAGTTGGCCGACGAGGCGGGGCTGACGCTGGTCGACCTCGCCGTCGCGTGGGTGCTGCGCAACCCGGCGGTGACGTCGGCGATCATCGGGCCCCGCACGATGGAGCAGTTGACCACGCAGCTCGGCGCAGCCGACGTCGACCTCACCGACGACGTGCTCGACCGCATCGACGAGATCGTGCCGCCTGGCACCAACTTCACGTGGGCCGACGCCGGCTACTCGCCACCGATGATCTCCGACCCCCGCGCGGCGTCGTAGCAAGTGAACGCGGCCGAAGCGACCGCGCGGGTCAAGGAGCTGACCGCGCGCGGTCACATCATCGGCGATGGCCACAGCACCGGCGCATCGGGGGGCACGTACGCGCACCACAACCCGGCCACCGGGGTGCTGCAGGCCGAGGTGCCGCTCGGCGGTGCTGCCGAGGTCGACGACGCGGTCGCGGCGGCGCGTGCGGCGCGTGCGACGTGGCGCGCGGTGCCGATGGCCGAGCGGATGGCGATCCTGCATCGTCTTGCCGATCTGCTCGAGGCGAGCGACGACGAGGCCTGTGCGATCAACGCCCTCGACAACGGCACGCCGGTCAGCGGGATGCGCTCGGGCGCGTACACCGCCGCGTGGACGCGTTACTACGCGGGGTGGATCGACAAGCTCGACGGCGAGGTCGTGCCGGTCGCGGGCGATGTGCTCGACGTGGTCCTGCCCGAGCCCTACGGCGTGATCGGCGCCATCGTCCCGTGGAACGGCCCGATGATGGGCATGGGTCAGAAGGCCGTCCCCGCCCTGGCGGCCGGCAACACCGTGGTGGTGAAGCCGCCCGAGCTCGCTCCGTTCGGTGCGTTGCGGTTCGCCGAGCTCGCGCTCGAGGTCGGCCTTCCGGCGGGTGCGCTCAACGTGGTCGTCGGCGGTGCCGCGGCGGGCGACGCGCTGGTGCGTCATCCGCACGTCGACAAGGTGTCGTTCACCGGTGGGTGCGCGACGGCGCGGTCGGTGATGGCCGCGGCGTCGGAAACGCTCACCCCGCTCACGTTCGAGCTCGGCGGCAAGAGCGCCAACATCGTGTTCGCCGACGCGGATCTCGACGTCGCCACATCGATGGCCGCCATGCTCGGCGCGGTGCTGCTGAGCGGGCAGGGCTGCGCGTTGCCGACTCGTCTGTACGTGCACGACGACGTGTACGACGAGGTCGTGGCGGCGCGTCGTCGCGCAGGTGGAGGCGGTGAAGGTGGGAGACCCGTTCGATCCGGCGGTGCTCATGGGCCCGGTCGTGAACGCCGCCGCGTGCGAACGCATCCTCGGGGTGATCGCACGCGCGGTCGACGAAGGCGCGGGAAAGCTGCTCACCGGCGGCGAGCGCCTCGGCGGTGAGCTGGCCGACGGGTACTTCGTCGCGCCCACCGTCTTCGGTGACGTCGACCACGACAGCTCGCTCGCGCGCGAGGAGATCTTCGGGCCGGTGCTGTCGGTGCTGCGCTTCCACGACGAGGACGAGGTCGTGACCAAGGCCAACGACAGCACGTTCGGTCTGTCGGCGTACGTGCACACGCGCGACGGCGCAGCGCGGGCAGCGGATGGCCCGCGCGCTCGAAGTCGGGACGGTCATCGTGAACGGCTTCCCGGGCATGTCGCCGGGCGCGCCCTTCGGCGGGGTGAAGCAGAGCGGGTTCGGTCGTGAGGGTGGACGTGCAGGGATAGAAGAGTTCGTGCGCCGCAAGAACGTCGTCTTCGGCTGATGGCGGCCACGCTGCCGATCCTCGACCACACCTCCGAGGAATACGTGCGTGATCCGCACGGGTACCTCGCCGCCCTGCGAGAGCAGTCGCCGGTTGTGCAGACGCCCGACGGGTTCGGCGTGCTCACCCACGCGGGGTGCACGCGCGTCCTCCTCGCGCCCGCATTCCGCCCTGGGGTGTTCGAGATGGTGCGTCGCGCCGCGGGGAACGCGCCGCAGCCCCGGGCGGGCGCACGCTGCTCGGGACAGAAGGAATCGACCACCAGGAACTCCGACGCCTGCTCGTGCCCTGGTTCACGCCGCGCCGCATCGACGACATGCGAGTCCACACGGCGTCGACAGTCGACGCGCTGCTCGAGGATCTCGTTGGGCAGACCGACGTCGACGTGATGGAGACCGTCGCCCACCCGCTCCCGCCTGCGGTGTTCTGTTGGATGGTCGGGAGCGACGTGGAAGCGGGGCCGGACCTCGCCGCCTGGTCGCGGGTCGCGTTGCAGGCCTTCTCGGGAGATCCCGCGGTGATGGACGACGTCGTCGCGGCCATCGGTCTGCTCCGACAGTTCGCCGACGCGCTGATCGACGAGAAGCAGTCGATGCCGGGCGACGACCTTGCGACCGGGCTGGTTGCCGCACTCGATTCCGGAGCGCTCGACCGGCGCGACGTCGCGCGCGTTGCTGACCGAGCTGCTCAGCGCGTCGGTCGACAACACGATCAACTCAATCGGAGTGGCGGTGTGGTTGCTCGCTCGTCATCCGGACGCGTGGGAGGCAGCCGCACACGCCGACGTGGGTGTGGAGCGCATCGTCGAGGAGTGCGCGCGGTACGAACCCGTGGTGCGACACACGACTGTCGTAGCTGAGCGCGATACGGAGATCGAAGGGGTGGCAATCGCAGCCGGCACGCTCGTCACCGTCCACGTCGCGGCCGCGCATCGCGACCCTGTGGCCTACCCCGATCCCGACCGGTTCGACGTGCACCGCGACTCGGGACCGCCGCAGCTCGAGTTCGGCATCGGTCGTCATTTCTGCCTCGGCGCGGCGCTGGCGCGGATGGAGATCCAGGAGGTCATCCGTGCGGTGACCGCGCGATGGGAACCGCCGACGCTGCTCGACGGGGTGCGGGAGCACGTCGCCACGACGGGCGATTTCGGCGCACTGCCGCTCGCGGTCCGGCGCCGGGTGACGGTGGGTTGACCGTTCTGGCGCCCCTACGCCGTGACATGCACGCAGTAGGGGCGCCAAAACGGGGTGGTGGCTACGGGTCGAGTCTCGCGGTGGCGGTGCCGGTGAGGACGGTGGTGCCGTCCTGGTCGACGGTGGTGATCGACACGTCGGCGAACTGTGTGCCGTCGTCTTCGCGGATGGCGTCGACCACCGCGGTGGCGGTGAGGGTGGCGCCCGGCCACACCTGGCGCACGAAGCGCACGCCGTACTTGGTGACCCGACCGACGTCGAACCAGTCGGTGACGACGCGCCCGGTCATGCCCATGGTGAGCATGCCGTGGGCGAAGATGCCCGGGTAGCCGGCGACCTCGCGCGCGAACTTCTCGTCGCTGTGCAGCGGGTTGTAGTCACCCGACGCCCCCGCGTACATCACGATCTGGGTGCGGGTGAGATCGTCGACGAGCTGCTGCTCCTTCGAGTCGCCGACCTTCAGGCTGGTGGCGCTGATGCTCACTTGGGTCCCTCCGTCAGCACTGCGACCGTGCGGGCAGTGATCACGACCTCGTCGTTCGCGTCGAGGTACTCGGTGATGAGCTCGGTGAACTTCAGCGTGCCCGAGCGTCCCTGCTTCTCCCACGTCTCACCCTTGCGGCCGCGCGCGTGGAGCACGTCGCCGACCACCAGCGGGCGGTGGTACTCGTAGTGCTGCTCGGCGTGGAGCGACGTGCCGCCGCCGCCACCTCCTTCGCCGCCACCGCCGCCCGACGGCACCGTCGGCTTGGCTCCCGTGGCCTCCCGGCCGGAGCCGAACCAGGGCTCGCCCGGCTTGGGCCGCAGCGGGTAGTCGGGGTCGAACTGCGCGCTGGCGGTGACGAAGGTGGGCGGGGCCGGGATCACCCCCACCTCGGAAGCGGCGGCGACGTCAGCGTCGGCGTAGATCGGGTTCGGGTCTCCGATGGCGCGGGCGAACATCAACACGTGCCCGGCCTCGATGGGAAAGCGTTCGATGGCCATGGCGGCGGAGGATCACGCGACCCGCGTCAGGTTGTCAAGACAGGAACCCCAGGGCCTCGAGGTCGTGGTTCTCCAGGTAGTGGCCCCGGAACGACGACGGCTGGTCGGCGATGCGGGCGACGGCCTCGCCGAACGGCCCCATGGGCGCCATCCGCTGCTTGAGGTCGTCGAACCGAGCACCCGTGAGGTGGTACTCGACCGATTCGGTGAGCACGACCGGTGCGACGAGGTCAACTGCGATGCCGGTCGACTCGAGATCGTGCATCAGTCCGTAGGAGAAGGCGTCGAGCGCGGCCTTGCTCGAGGCGTAGGAGAGCTGCGGGACATCCTTCGACGGGAGGTCGCGCGTCCTCGCGGCGGCCGAGGTGATGTTGATGATGCGGCCCGCGTCGCGCTCCAGCATGTCGGGGAGGAACCCGTGGATCAGGGTCACCGGCGCCAGGAGGTTGAGACCCAACGCCGTCTTCCAGCGCGACACCGGGATCTCGAGGAACTGCCCGATGAAGGTGGCGGCCGCGTTGTTGACGAGCACATCAGGGGTGCCCCACGACGCGCGCACCTCGTGCACGACGCGTTCCGCCTCCGCGACCTGCACGAGATCGGCGGTGATCGTCTGCACGTCTTCGCTGCCGAGCTCACGCAATTCTCCGGAGACCGACTCGAGCGTCCCCGGGAGGCCGACCTTGTTCGGCGAGGCGTCGGTGCTCCGAGCCACGAGCACGAGGCGATCGCCGCGGCGCGGCGAACGCGTCGGCGATGCCGCGCCCGACGCCGCGGGTCGCCCCGGTGATCAGCACGGTGCGGCTCATGTCATGAAGTTCCCGGCGTTCACGAACAACGTCTGTCCGGTGATCATGCGCGCCCGATCCGAGCAGAGGAACAACGCCGACTCGGCGATGTCGTGCACGGTGGGGATCTCCCCGAGGGGCATCGCGGCGCGGATCGGCGCGGTCACTTGCTCTTCGCGCACGCCCCGGCGGTCTGCCTGTGCCCGCACGAAGCCCTGTACCGCCGGGCCCCACATCCACGACGGCACGATCATGTTCACCCGGATCCGGCGCGGACCGAGCTCCCACGCGGCGTGGAACATGGCCGAGTGGAGCGCGCCCTTGGATGCCGCGTACGCGGTCTGCTGGGCTGCCCGTCCCGAGGTGCGGGATGTCTGTGATCCGATGATCACGAACGAACCGCCCGCGGCGCCCATCGCGTCGGTCGTGGCGGCGAGCACGTGCATGGTGCCGACGACGTTGGTGGTGAGCACGGCGTGCCAGTCGTCGTCGCTGGTGCGGCCGATCCCGCCCATCACCTCGCGCGCCGCGACCTGGACCACGCCGTCGATCGCGCCGAAGCGCGACACCGCCAGTTCGGCCAGCGCGCGGCACTGCGCCGCGTCGGTGACGTCGGTCGCCTGGTGAGCAACGCGTTCGCCGTCGCCGTCGAACGAGGTGGTGAGTGCAGTCGCGAGGTCGGCGAGCCGATCGCCGTCTCGCGCGCCCAGCACGACGCGACCGCCGTCCCGGAGCACGCCTTCCGCCACCGCGTGGCCGAGTCCGGCACCCACGCCGGTCACCACGATCGTCTTGCCCTCGAGCATCACGGGCGCATGGTCGCACAGGTCACAGGCTCATGAAGTGGCCGCCGTCGATCCCGAGGGTCTGGCCGGTGATGTAGCCGGCGTCGGGCCCCACGAGGAAGGCAACGCCGCGTCCGACGTCGGTCTCCGGATCGCCGACGCGACCGAGTGGTACCCGCCGGTTGAGCCGAACCTCCATGTCGGGATCCTCGGCGATGGCGTTGACCATCGCGGGAGAGAACGCCAACGGCGACACCACGTTGACGGTGATGCCGAGTGGAGCCCACTCCCGCGCCAGGCTCTTGGCGAACCCCCGCAGCGCGCCCTTCATGGTCGCGTACATCGGCAGCGTCGCGCTGCCTTCGATGCCGGCGGGCGACGTCATCACGAGCAGCGTGCCGTGCGACTTCTCCAACTCGGCGCGCCCGGCGCGCGCGCAGTGATAGGCGCCACGCAGCGACACCGCGGCGTGCTCGTCGAACAGCTCGGGTGAGACGTCCTCGAGTCGGTGTGGTTCGCTCGAACGGTTGCTGGTGGCGTTGTGCACGATCGCGTGCACGAACCCCGTCGTCTCGCGCGCGGCGGATACGGTCCGCTGCACCGACTCGAAGTCGGCGACGTCGCACGCCGTCCAAGTAGCCGTTCCGCCGCGCCCGACGATCTCGTCGACCACCTCCTGGCCGTTGTCGCGGCGGCTGGCGACGACGACATGACCCCCGGCCGCGCCGCACGCGAGCGCGATGCCGCGCCCGACGCCCGCCGCGCCGCCGGTGACGATCACCGTGCGCCCGGAGAGGTCGACGGTGGTGCTCACGGTGCCATCACCGATCCGCCGTCGACCACGAGGGTCGCGCCGGTGGTGCCACCCGGGAACGCGGTCACCGCCGACGCGACGTCGGCGATGTCGGGAAGACCGCCGAGGGCGGGCGGCGGCAGGAACGACGTGAGGCTCGCGGTACCGGGCGCGAGGAGCTCGAGCGGTACGAGCACCGTGTTCACGGTGATGCCAAGGCCACCCCACTGGCGAGCAGCCGACTTGGCCATGGCGCGCACGCCCTCGACCGCGGTCGACGAACGGCACGATCGACGGGGCACCGCTGATGCCGGTCGCCGCGGTGACGAGCACGATGTCGCCGCCGGTCGGCGCGAGCAGGCGGTGTGCCGTCTGCAACGCGAGCAGCGCATTGCGCAGGATCTGCTCGCAGCGCCGGTCCCAGTCCATCGGCACCGTGTCGTCGATCGACTCGGCGACGAGGCCATCGTCACCACACACGTGCACCACCGTGGTCGCGCCCGCGTGTCCATCTGCTGATGCACCGACCGGCGCGGTGTCGGCGCCGAGCGCGGTGGCGAGGCCGGTGGTGAATGTCGAGGCGTCGGGTGACGCGAGCACGATGATGGTGCTCACCGGAGCATGATCCGACCGCCGTCGGCCATCAGCGTCTGCCCGGTGACGAACGCGCTCGCGTCGGACAGCAGGAAGCCGACGACCGGCGCGATGTCCTCCTCCAGCCGGCCGTCGCGTGGCACGGGCTGGCGGGAGAAGCTCCGCTCGAACTTGGCCAGGAGCTCGGGGTCGTCGAGGCCGGGCGTGTGGTGGCGCACCGACACCGGACAGATGCAGTTGACGGTGATGCCGAAGCGTCCCCACTCGGTCGCGGCGGTGCGGCTGACGGCACGGATCGCCTCCTTCGCCGCCGAGTACGCCGCGTAGGTGGCGACCCCTTCGAGCGCGGCGTTCGATCCGAAGGTCACGATGCGCCCGTGCCCGTGCTCCCGCATCACCGGGAACGCGGCCTGCATCAGCCACACCGTGCCCTTGACGCCCGCGGCGATACGGCACGTCGAGGTCGGCATCGAGGAGGTCTTCGACCGCCGACCGGCGCGTTCGACGTCACCGCGTTGGCGACGACGCCGTCGACCGTGCCGAAGGCCTCGAGCGCGGCGTCGACGAGCGCGAAGGTGGCGTCGCGATCCGCGGCGTCGGCGGTGCGGGCGACGTGCTGAGCACCGAGCTCGTCGAGCTCGCGAGTCAGCTCGTCGAGTGCGGGCGCACCGCGCGCCGACACCACGAGCTTGGCGCCGCGACCCGCGAGGTACGCGCGCGATGCCACGTCCGACGCCCTTGCTCGCGCCGGTGACCACGACGACCCTGCCGTCGAGGTCGTCGGTGACGCCGCTCACTGGATCACCCCGGTCCACTCGGCCCCGGTCATCACGCCGGCGACGAGCGGGAGGTCGTGCGACGACACGATGCCGGGCGCGGCGGCGACGACCGCGGGCACCGCGTTGAGCGGCCGCATGAACGTGGCGAAGCTCAGGCCGCGCATGTTGCTCCCGCGGCCGTGCATCTCGATGTCGACGGTGTAGGTGGGCATGCCCTCCAGGATGACGCGGTAGCCGCCGAGCGGCGATGGGTGCCGGGGCCAGTCGGGCGCCGAGTGCTCACCCATCCGGGTGATGTGCTCGAGCACGATGCGCTCCTCGCCGTCCTTGATGCCGACGAGGCGGAACCACATCGCACCGACCGTGCCGGCGGGGAGCGGTCCCGACGCCGTCTCGTACGACTCCGGGGCGATCCACTTCTCGAGCGTGTCGTCGACGCGATCGAGCTGGAGTCCGTGCGCGTCGGCGAGGCCCCACACGACGGGTGACCAGAGGCTGTTGAGCCGACCCGGTTCCTGCAGCGGCGTGACGTACTCGGGCGGATGGGCGAAGCCCATGAAGTCGTACATGATGTCGGGCTGCGCGATGGGCGCGTAGTCGAGGATCTCCTGCATCGTGATCTTGTCGATGCGCGAGCAGGTCGCGCTGAACACGAACGGCACCATGTCGTTGATCCAGCCCGGCTCGACGCCGCTGTTGAACAGCGTGGTGCCACCCTCCTGACACGCGTGCTCCAGCATCTCGCGGAGGTCGGGCTCGGCGGCAGGTGGATGGCAGAACGGCACGATCGACGTCGTCACCACGTTCTTGCCCGCGCGCAGGCAGCGGGCGATGTCGTCGACGGCTTCGCGGTACCGGTAGTCGCCGCTCGCGTAGTAGGCGACTGCATCGGCGTCGATCGCCAACGCGGCGTCGATGTCGCGCGTGGCGATGATCCCGGTCGGCGGGAGACCGCAGAGGTCGCCGGCGTCGCGGCCTTCCTTGGCTTCGCTGTGCACCACGAGTCCGGCGAGCTCGAGTCCGGGGTGCTGGATCAGCGCCCGCAACGCCCCGATCCCCATCTGGCCCGGGCCCCACAGGATCACTCGCATGCCGTCCCCCTCGTAAACGTGGTTCTCGGATATCAGAACGTACATTGACGGCGGCCCTCGCCGCCTGAGTAGGTTCGGGCCCATGACTGGACCCGAGGTGCGGCGCGCGTCGCAGGACGACCAGTTCTTCTGGGACGCAGCCGCCGAGGGACGGCTCGTCATCCAGCGGTGCGCCGACTGCGGCACGCTGCGTCACCCACCCGCGCCGATGTGCGGCACGTGCGGATCGCTGCGCTGGGACACCGCCGACTCGTCGGGCCGGGGTCGGATCGTGTCGTGGATCTCGTCGCTGCACCCCAACCGCCCCGACGAGCAACCCCGCATCGTCATCCTGGTGGAGCTGGAGGAGGGCACCCGCTTGGTGTCGAACCTGGTCGACGTGACCGACGACGGGCCCTACGACGATCTCCCGGTGATCGTCGACTTCCGTGACGACCGGGGCGCACTCACCCCGTTCTTCCGGGTTGCCTCGTGACCGGCACCCTCGTCGCCGGCATCGGCGCCACCGAATTCTCGAAGGAGTCGGGCCGCAGCGAGATGCAGCTCGCGGCCGAGGCCAGTCGCGCCGCGATCCTCGACGCCGGTCTCACGCCCGCCGACATCGACGGCATGGTCACCTTCACCGTCGATGCCAACGACGAGCAGGAGCTGATGCGCAACCTCGGCGCGGGCCCGGTCACCTGGTGGTCGCGCGCACCCGGGGGCGGCACCGGGGCGTGCGCAGCGATGCAGCAGGCGGTGGCGGCGGTGGCCTCGGGCCTGGCGAACAACGTGCTCGTGTACCGAGCCTTCAACGAGCGTTCTGGATACCGCTACGGGCAACCGCACGCGACAGCAGGGCCGCCGCGGCTCGACTGGTATCGGAACTTCGGCGTCGACACGCCGGCGAAGATGTACGCGCTCTGGTTCCGTCGGTACATGCACGCGTTCGGCGCGACCAACGAGGACTTCGGTCGCTACACGGTGTCGGCGCGCCGGTATGCGGCGACCAATCCCAAGGCGTGGTTCCACGACCGGCCGATCACGCTCGAAGACCACCAGGCCTCGCGTTGGATCGTCGAGCCGGTGCTGCGCCTCTACGACTGCTGCCAGGAGAGCGACGGCGGCGTCGCGCTCGTGGTGACGCGTGCCGACCGCGCCGGCGACGTCGACGCGCCCGTGGCCATCCGTGCGGTCGCCGATGCCCGCCATGCCGATGCCAGCATCACTGCGAACTACTACTACGACGATCTCGCGACGTATCCCGAGGCCGCGCAGTGCGCGCAGCTGCTGTTCGCTCGTTCCGGGCTGACCGCCTCCGACATCGACGTCGCCCAGATCTACGAGAACTTCAGTCCGCTCGTGTTCTACGTGCTCGAGGCCTACGGCTTCTGCGGGCCGGGCGAGGCGGCCTCGTTCATCGGCGACGGCAACCTCGACATCGACGGCGCACTGCCCACCAACACCCACGGCGGTCTGTTGGGCGAGGCGTACATCCACGGCATCAACAGCATCCAGGAAGGCGTGCGGCAGGTGCGCGGCACCGCGGTCAACCAGGTCGCCGACGTGGAGCACTGCCTGGTGAGCTCGCTCAACAGCGGGCTCGTGCTCGGAACGTTCGGTTGACGCCAGGGACGTGCAGGTTCAGCGGAGGCTCGGGAGGCGGCGGTCGCTCCGGCCGTCGAGCAGCCCCATCCGGTAGCTGACCGACCACGGTTCCAGGAGCGCATCGACGATGGCGCCCCGACGCGCCAGCGCGGCGTCGCCCGTCGTGGTGGCGAGGATCGCAGCGAGGGCGGCGGCCTGCGTCCCCTGCAAGAAGTACGCGCTCAGTTCCAGCAGCTGCTCGTACTCCTCCTGGGGGAAGCCCTGCACGCTCAGACCCGTGCTCCACACCGAACGGCCCCGGGCGTGCGCCTCGGCCTGCCTCGCGGAGAGCTCGTCGACGTCGACGCGTCCGCTCGTGACCTCCGTCGCGAACCGCTCGACGAGCTCGGGCAGCCCACGGATCTCGTCGACCGAGTAGCGAGCGTCGAGCAGCCCGGGAGCGACGAGGAACCCGGGCGGTGACGCGAGACCGGCTGGGGGTGCCTCCAGGATCTCCGTCAGGTACCCGCGGTTGTATCCGTAGCTGTCGAGGTGAGCCTCGAACCGTGCGGCTGCGAACGCGAGCGCCGACGGGTCGTCACCTCGTACCGCGTCGAGCGCGGCCGACTGCGCGGCGGTGAGCTCGGCGAACCCAGCCGCGTCGGGAACGACGTCGACGCCGAGGAGCGGCGCCTCCGGTTGCGCGCGTGCGATCTCGCGCCGCAACCAGACGCCGCCGAAGTACCCGGAGAGGTGCATGATCCAGAGCAAGCCCGGGAGCGGCAGCGTCGTCACGTCGGCAGTCAGCGCGTCACCGAAGACGCGCAGCGGGATCCGTCCGAACAGGAGACGCTCGACCGGGCCCGGTTCTGCCTCCACCAGTCGGTCGAGCAGTGCGTTGTCCTGCTCCATCACATCGTTCGGGAACCAGGGGTGGTCGGGTAGCTCCATCAGGCCGGGCGCGAACTCGTGAGGCGGTCAGCTGGGGCGGGCGAGCAGCTCCAGCAGGTTGTCGCGCATGATCTTCTTGATGTCGGCCTCGGGCAGCTTCTGGATGCTGTCGGCGAAGTCGCCGGGCATGATGTTGCCCTCGGGGTGCGGCCAGTCGGAGCCCATGAGCACGCGGTCGACGCCGATCATCTCGGTGAGGCCGACGACGTCCTCCTCCGGGAACGGCGAGATGTAGATGTGCTCCTTGAACACGTCTGACGGCAGGTCCTGCATCGTCTGGCCGAACGCCTGGATCCGGCGCTCGAGGAGCGAACCCGCGTGGTCGACCATGTGCAGTGCGTACGGCGTCCACGCGCAGCCGAGCTCGATCGCGGCGATGCGCACGTTCGGGAACCGGCCGAACAGGTTGCCGAGCACGAGCGCGACGGTCAGCTCCAGGATGCCGCGATCGGACGTGAGCGCCTGCGACAAGGTGGCGTTGTACCCGGGGTCGGTCAACGACTGCCCCCACATCTTGTCGAACGCCTCGCTGTACCTCGTGACGCCGCCATAGCCGTGGTAGGCCGCGAGCACCTTGCTCTCGTTCAGGAGCGACCAGAACCGGTCCCACGACGGGTCGGCGGGCGACCGACCGTTCGCGGGCCCCGGACGGATCGACACCACCTTGATGCCCTTGTTCAAGAGGAACTCGAGCTCGTCGGCCGCGAGGTCGGGGTCGAGCATCGGGATGTACGGCGGCGCGTACAGGCGGTCCTTGTACGCGTACCCCCAGTCCTCTTCCAGCCACAGGTTGAACGCGTGGAAGACCTTGTAGGCCATCGGCACGTTGTCGTGCATGAGGCCCTCGACGCAGTCGCCGAGCGTCGGGAAGAGAATGCACCGCTCTACGTTCTGCTCGTCGATCATGTCGATGCGCGCGTGATTCACCCGGTAGCCGTCGGGGAGCTCCTCGAGCTGCCCGTACGCCTTCTGCATGTCGGTGAGCGGAATGCCGGTGACGCCGTGGCTGCGCTCCTGCAGCTCCTTCAACCGCGCGTGGAACGCACCCGGCGTCGCGATCGGGTTGAACGTGGGGTTGGGCACGCTGGTGTTGGCCAGCCCGATCATGGTCGAGCCGAACACCAGGTAGCGGCGCTTGCCCTCGCTGACCCAGCGCACGTAGCGCTTGACGTCTTGGTCGCCGTGGCGGATGAACGCGTCCTCGGCCTCGTAGTAGTGGTTGTCCGCGTCGACGAACATGTAGTCGGCCATGGGTCCTCCGAAGGAAGCGGAAACGTGGCTCTCGCTCGGCGACGACAACCCTACCGAGTCAGCCGACGGACGTGCAGGATACTCCGACAGCGACTCGGCGATGTGCCCGACCGCGTCGCTGCTGAGACCGTGGTGCGACGGCAGCGTGAGGCCGCGGTCCATCACCAGGTCGGCTTGGGGCAGACCGCCGCTCTGGCGCGCGGTGCGCGATGCCGGCGAAGCCGGGCTGGCGGAGGATGTTGCCGGTCCACACCATGCGCGACGGGATGCCGCGCTCGAGCAGGAACTCCTGCATCGCGGTGCGGTCGATGCCCTCGCGCGAGCAGGAACGGGAACCGCATCCACGTGGTGTCGACTTCGGGGGTCGTGCGGACGCGCACGACCTTGTCCTCGTGGAGCGCGAGCACCTCGTCGAGTCGGGCGAAGTTCTGCTGGCGCCGCTCGTTGAACTCGACGCAGGCGGTCGAGCTGCACGTTGCCGAACGCGGCGCTGATCTCCGACGGCTCGAAGTTGTAGCCGGTGTCCTCGAACAGGAAGACCATGTCGTAGGGCGTGCCGTCGGCGAGCGTGCCGAAGCGGTCGTCGTCGCCCTGCTTGCTGCCGAAGAGGTAGCGCTCGGAGTGGCGACCCCACCGCCGGCGCACGAGGGTCTGGTCGAACCACTCGGGATCGTCGACCGCGATCATCCCGCCCTGGCTCGCGGCGGTGATCGAGTGACCCCGGGCGAAGCTGGTCACCGAGATGTCGGAGCGAGTCCCCGTGCGCGTGCCGCGCAGGTACGAGTCGAGCACGTCGCAGCTGTCTTCGACGACGAGCAGGCCGTGCCGGTCGGCGATGGCGCGGATCGCGTCCCAGTCGGGGCAGTTGCCGACGAGGTTCGGCGTGAGGATCGCCTTGGTGCGCGGCCCGATCATCGCCTCGATGCCGTCGACGTCGATCTGCAACGTCTCGGGATCGACGTCGACGAACGTCGGGACGATGCCGTTGCGCACCAGCGGTGCGATGTCGCTCGAGAAGGTCAGCGGCGACGTGATCACCTCGTCGCCGGGTTCGCAGCCGAGCAGGTCGACCGCGAGCCACAGCGCCGACGTACCGCTGTTCACCATCACCGCGTGCTGCTTGGCGAGGAGCTCGGCGCCGCGCCGTTCGAACTCCGCCACCTCGGGGCCGATGGCGAGTCGACCGGGTGCCTGGAGCACCCGCACGACGGCGTCGATCTCGCGCTGGTCGTGGACGGGGCCGGCTTCGGTGACCGCCGGGTAGCGTCTTCGCCATCGCGCTCAGCCTGCCGCGTTCGCGAACCGCTCCGCCAGCAGCTCGGCCAGCTCCTGCTTCTTGATCTTCCCCGACTGCAGGAACGGGAGGTCCGACTTGGCGCACACCCAGAGGTGCTTGGGCACCTTGTACGCGGAGAGGTCGCCCTTCAGCCGGGCGCGCAGCTCGTCGCTGTCGAGCGCTGCGTCGCCGCGCGGGACGACTGCGCCGACGACGAGTTGCCGCCGCCGTCGCCGGGGATGCCGGTGACGTAGGCCTCGAGCACCTCGGGATATGCCATGCAGCGCCGACTCCACCTCGGCCGGGGTGACGTTGGCGCCACCAGGCGTCTTCACCATCTCGCCCAGGCGACCGGTGAAGTAGAACCACCCGTCCTCGTCGAAGTGGCCGGCGTCGCCGGTGCGGTACCACCCGTCGGGCTCGAACACCTCTTCGCGCTCGCGGCGGTGCAGGCCCTGCATCAGCGAGTAGCCGCGCACCCAGAGCTCGCCGTCGTCGCCGGCGGGCACCTCGGCGCCGGTGTCGGGATCGACGACCTTGTGCGCGATGCCGGGCAGCGTCTTGCCGAAGGTGCCGCGGCGCGACTCGGGGAGCGGGTCGTACTGGTCCCACGAGCGTGTGCACGCTGCACATCTCCGTCATGCCCAGCGACGTCGAGTTCACGTCGGGCGGGCGCTGCTCGGGCGGCACGAGGTCGGCCATGCTCGTGCGCACGACGCTCGCGACGCGTTCGGGCGTGTACGACGGGTGCTCGCGACATCGTCTTGCCCTGCTGCGGCCACCCGGTGACGATGGTCGCACGCTCCTGCTCGATGAGGTCGAGGGCGGTCGCCGGGATCGAACGAGCTCTGGGTCACGAGCGTCGCGCCGACGTGCAGCACCTGGAAGAGCGCGGTGATCGAGCCCGCCGATCCAGAAGAACGGCATCGACGAGAACATCGACGTCGTCCGGACCCATCGGGTAGCCCAGCGAGACGTTGCACGAGTGGCGGACGACCGCGCCCTGCGAGTGGACCGCGCCCTTCGGGTCGGCGGTGCTGCCCGAGCTGTAGACGATCACCGCCGGGTCGGCGGGCACGACGCACGCCTCGACGCGCGCGAGGAACTCGTCGTCGATGCCGAGCCGCGCTCGCCTGCGGCGACGATCGTCGGCTTCGTCGCCCGCGACCACGCGCGGTTCGAGCCGACCCCACACGTGGATGGCGCGGAGGAACGGCGCGTCGGCAGGAACAACGGTTCGTCGGCGGCGTTGCCCGTGCGAGCCCGGGCAGCGCCGCCTCGAGCCGTTCGAGGTAGTCGTTGTTCAGGAAGCGCGGGTGCGCGATGACAGTGCGTGACGTCGGCGTGGCGGATCGACCATCCCAGCTCGCGGGTCTGGAGGAACGTGTTCATCGGCACGAGCACCGCGCCGATGCGCAGCAGCCGCGAGGTGCCGCGACGACGAAGTCGACGCTGTTCGGGATCAGGACGCCGACCCGCGATCCCTTGCCGATCCCTTCGGCGAGGAAGCCCTTGCGCCAGCGCCGCCGACCGGCGCGTCGGCGTCGTCGGTAGCGTCAGGCGTTCACCGTCGGCGACGAGGTACGTGCGGTCGCCGAACCGGGCCGCGGCGCGTCGGCACCAGCTCGGGGAACGGTCGGCGTGAAGTCCGGAAACGGCATCGGTACCTCAGGCGGGGCGGAACACCGGCAGGTGCCGGCCGTCGGACAGCGGCTCCCACGCGAGCGCGACGTCGCATGCCCGCCGCGCACGTCGCTCGGGCGGACATCCCACCACGTTGCTCATCATGCGCACTCCCGCGTCGAGGTCGACCAGCACCACCACGTACGGCCCGTCGTCGGCGTCACGACCGGGACCGGGCTTCGAGTGGACGCTGCGCGGCGTAGACCGTGCCGTCGGCCGACGTCCTCGCGCCACTCGATCGCATCACCGAGGCACTGCGGGACAGGTCGCGGCGCGGGTACCAGATCGCGGCGTCGCACTCGCGTGCACCACGGGAGCACGAACCGCTGCTCGCGCGTGTCGCGTCCCAGAACGGACGCGCCTCGTCGGACGCCGGTGGCTCCCGCCGTGCGGTCACAACGTCGCCTCCGTGCCGAGCACGACGGTGCCGGTGGCCGACAGCACCCCGCCGCAGCCGTGGGCCACCGCGATCTCCGCGCTCGGCACCTGACGCTCGCCCGTCGCCCCGCGCAGCTGGCGCACCGCCTCCACCAGCAGGAAGATCCCGTACTGCCCGGGGTGGGTGTACGAGAGCCCGCCGCCGTTGGTGTTGGTCGGCAGCGTGCCGCCGGGGCCGAGCTTGCCGTCTTCCACGAACGCGCCACCTTCGCCCTTGGCGCAGAAGCCGAGATCCTCGAGGTGCAGCAACTCGGTGATGGTGAACGAGTCGTAGGCCTGCAGCACGTCGACGTCGTCGGTGCCGATCCCCGCGTGCGCGAACGCAGCCGGACCCGACACCGCGCCCGGCGTGACCGTGAGGTCGGGCATCTGGGAGATGACCCAGTGGTCGGTGGCGGTCGCCGCGCCGAGCACGTACACCGGCGGCGACGCGAGGTCGCGCGCTCGATTCGGCCGACATGAGCACGTACGCGCCGGCGCCGTCAGTGCGCAGGCAGCAGTCGAGCTGGTGCAACGGCGACGCGATGACCGGCGACGCGAGCACGTCGTCGACGGTGATGGGATCGCGGTAGCGGGCGCGCGGGTTCATCGCCGCCCATCGGCGGGCGTCGACCGCGATCTGCGCCAGCTGCTCGGGCGTCGTGCCGTACTGCGCCATGTGTCGGTCGGCGGCGAGCGCATACGAGGTCATCGGCATCATCGGCCCGTACGGCGTCTCCCACTCGGCCGCGACGTCCGGACCCATCGGGCCGAACGAGGCGGGGGACGCGCCGAGCCGCCGGTCCTGCCGCGGGGTCGACGCGTAGACCCCGACCACGACGTCGCAGAGCCCGGCCGCGATCGCCGCCGCCGCGTGCTCGACGTGCACCTCGAAGCTCGAACCGCCCACGAACGTGCCGTCGACGTAACTCGGGTGCAGGTCGAGGTACTCGGCGATGCCGGTGGCGATGCCGGAGCAGCACACGCCGTCGACGTCGTCGAGGGTGAGGCCGGCGTCGTCGAGCGCTTCGCGGATCATCGCCGCCTCGAGCGCGCGCCCGCGGGTCTGGAGCTCACCGGTGGGCGAGGCCGCGTCGGCGACGCCGACGATCGCGGCCGCACCCCTCAGTGATCGTCCCATCGTCCGGTCTGTCCCCCGGTGCAAGAACGTGGTTCTCGCTGAGCGGCTCTCGCAGTTCCGGGAGCATACCCAGCGTTCCGGAGGGACCCGAGGGGAGCAGGACACGTACGTTGGTGACCATGAGCAACGAACGCCTCGCAGTCGACGCGTCGACGTCGGTGGAGGACTGCGTCACGCTCACCAAGGCGTGGGTGGAGGAGCACGTCCCCGCCTCGTGGCGTGATGCCGCCGCCCGTGGTGGCAACGCCGCGATCCGGGAGGTGCGGGGACGGGCCGACTACGAGGCGTGGTACCCGGTGTTCGGCGCGTCGGGACTCGTCATGCCCACGTGGGCGCCCGAGTACGGCGGCCTCGGGGTCGCGCCGGAGACCGCGAGCGCGATGCGCGCGGTGCTGACCCCGTTCAACCTGCGCGCGCTCAATCCGCTCGGGCTCAACAACACCGCCGCGGCGTTGTTTGCCTACGGCACCGAGGAACAGAAGCGGCGGTTCCTCGGTCCGATCGTGCGCAACGAGGAGAAGTGGTGCCAGCTCTTCAGCGAGCCCGGCGCCGGTTCCGACCTCGCGTCGCTGGCAACGCGCGCGGTGCTCGACGGTGACGAGTGGATCGTCAACGGGCAGAAGGTGTGGACCACGTGGGGGTCCGACGCCGACTTCGCGATCCTGCTGGCGCGCACCGACCCGACGCAGCCGAAGAACAAGGGCATCACGTACTTCCTGATCGACATGCACCAGCCGGGGGTCGACGTGCGGCCGCTGCGCCACATCAGCGGCGAGGTCGAGTTCAACGAGGTGTTCCTCGACCGGGCGCGCGTGCCCGAGTTCCAGCGCCTCGGCGACGTGAACGACGGCTGGCGGGTGGCAGGCGCGACGCTGTCGAGCGAGCGCCAGATGGTCGCCGGTGCCGGCTCGGGCGGGAGCGGTCGGGTCGGGGGTTCGGGCGTCGATCGGCTGTTGAAGCTGGCGCGTGCGCGCGGCATCGCGGACGACCCGCACGTGCGTCAGCGTCTCGCCGCGCTGTGGAGTGAGGAACGCATCCGTGCGTGGACCAACCAGCGCGTGGCGTCGAACCTCGCGGCAGGTCAGACGCCAGGCCCGGCCGCGTCGATCGGCAAGGTGCACCAGGCCGGGCTGAACCAGCGCGTGCAACTCGCCGCCGTCGACCTGCTCGGTCTCGACGCGATCGCGTGGGACGCCGAGGGCGGCGTGCCCGACGACAGCGACGGCTACTACGAGTCGTTGCCGTTCGAGGTGAGCGGCATGTTGCGCAGCCGAGCCAACACCATCGAAGGCGGCACCACCGAGATCAACAAGAACGTGCTCGGCGAGCGCGTGCTCGGCCTCCCGCGCGAACCCGACGCCTGGTTGGGCAAGCCCTGGGCCGAGATCCCGCGCTCCTGACTCAGCGGCCGGCGGTCTCGAGGGCGAGCAGCTCCTGCAAGTTCGCGCCCATGACGCGCTCGATGACCGGTTCGGGGAGTCCGGCGAGCTCGTCGAAGAACTCGAGCGGGTCACCGAGGCCTTCGGGGTGCGGGAAGTCGGAGCCGAAGAGCACGCGCTCGGCACCCAGCGCGTCGACGAGGTAGCTCATGTCGTCCTCGTGGAACGGGTTGATCCAGACATGGCGGCGCAACGTGTCGCTGGGGTGCTCGTCGAAGCGGCCCGGCATCTTCTTGTAGACGCGGTCGAAGCAGTCGAGCAGGCGCGGGACCCAGGCACCGCCGTTCTCGACCACGCCGATGCGCAGACGAGGAAATCGGGTGAAGAGCTCGTGGCCGACGAACGCAGCGAGGGTGTCGAAGATGTGGCGGCTCTCCTCGTAGAGGAACGAGCGGAACACCGTCTGGTTGAAGCCCTGGAACTCGTCGCGACCCGGTTCCCAGTCGGCGGCGTAGCGGTCGTAGCCCGAATCGGCGTTGTGCATCATCACCGAGATGCCGGAGCTCTCGCACAGCTCCCAGAACGGGTCGAAGTGGGGGAGCGCCGGTGACATCGAGGAGCCGTCGGCTTGCGGGACCGGCGCGGGACGGATGAGCACCGTCTTGGCGCCGCGGTCGAGGCACCATTCGAGCTCCTCGACCGCCTTGCCGATGTCGGGCAGCGTGACCACCGGCGTCGGGACGATCCGACCCTCGTAACAGAACGTCCAGTCCTCGAGCAACCACTCGTTGTACGCGTGCACGACGGCGTGCGTGAGCTCGAGGTCGGCCTTCATGTGCTCCTCGAGCAGGCCGGCCGTGGTGGGGAACAGCACGCAGCCGTCGATGCCCTGCTCGTCCATCAATGCGAGTCGGAGGTCGGGACGGCGGAACTCATCGGGGCAGCGGATCGGCTCGGCGAGCTCGCGCAGGCTCTTGCCCTCGGGGTTGTTGCCACGGAAGTACTCAGTCCACGCGCCCGGGGTCGGGATCACGACATAGGTGGGGTTCGGGATGGTCTCGCTGACCTTGCCGAGGATCTCGAGCTTGTCGCGCCCGTTCACGTCGACGAATCGGATCGCGCCCTCGTAGCGCTTCGGCAGGTGGCGGGTGTACGAGTCGACCGCCTCGTACATGTGGTTGTCGGCGTCCCAGACGGCGTAGTCGAGCTTCGTGCCCATGATGGCCCTCGCATCTCGTGACAGTCGACTGTCAGAAACGGTAGCATCGCCCGATGGTGCAGACCACCGCGTCCACGCCGAGGGCGGTGAGCACGGCCCGGGTGCGGGAGGCCCTGATCGACGCCGCGCTGGAGCTCTTCGCCCGCGACGGCTTCGACGCCACCCACTCCGACCGCATCGCCGAGCGGGCCGGGGTGTCGCCGCGCACCTTCTTCCGGTACTTCCCCACGAAGGAGTCGGTGGTCTTCCACCGCGACCACTGGTTCATGCGGTCGTTCGCGGCTGCGTACCTCGAGCAACCGGCCGGGCTCGGCGACTACGCCGCGTTGCGGACGACGTTCGTCGAGCAGGCCGACGGGTTCGGCGAGTTGCGGGCGCGGATCGAGACGTACCGCGCCGCCGTCGACTCGTCGTCGGTGCTGCTCGGCCGCGAGCAGGAGCACCTGGCCGAGCACGCGGTCACGGTGAGCGAAGCGATCGCGCGTCGTCGAGGCGAGCGCGCCGTCGACGACGCGAGTACCACGCTCGGGATCGTCGCCCTCGCGCTGTACCAGCGCGCGCTGCGACGTTGGCTCGACGGTCCGCCTTCCCGTGAGCTCGCCGTGCTCATCGACCAGGAGTTCGCGCGCCTGCCGGAGCTGGTGCGCTGATGCGGCGCGTCATCCTGCACGAGTTCGGTCCGTACTCGAACCTGCAGCTCGAGGAGTGCAACGATCCGGTGCCCGCGCCCGATGAGGTGGTCGTCGCGATCGAGGCCGGGGGCATCGGGTACGTCGACACCCTCTGCGTCCACGGCACATACCAGGCGCTGCCCGCCCTTCCCTGGGTGCCGGGCTGCGAGCTGGCCGGCACGGTCGCCGCGATCGGCGCCGAGGTGACGCGGTTCGCGGTCGGCGACCGCGTGCTCGGTACGTCGTTCGCCGCGAGCTTCCAGACTCACGCGGTGTTGCGCGAGGGCGAGCTCGCACCCGTACCCGGGGACCTGACCGCCGGGCAGGCGGCGGGCCTGGTCGCCTCGTACGGCACCATGCTCTACGCGTTCACGCGGCGCATGACGCTCATGCCCGACGAGTGGGTCGTCGTCCTGGGTGCGGGTGGTGGGGTCGGCCTCGCCGCCACCGACCTCGCGACGACCATGGGAGCGCGCGTGCTCGCGTGCGCGTCGACGCCGGACAAGCTCGAGCTCGCGACGCGCGCCGGTGCAGAAGCCACCGTCGACTACTCCGACCCCGCGCTCGACCTCAAGGTCGTGATCCGCGAGCGCACCGGCGGCGGTGCCGACGTGGTCGTCGACCCGATCGGCGGCCCCCGCGCCACGCAGGCGCTTCGGGGCTTGCGGTTCGAGGGCCGTCACGTGGTGGTCGGCTTCGCCAGCGGCGAGATCCCGCAGGTACCGCTGAACCAGGTGCTGCTCAACGATCGCACGGTGATCGGGATCGACTGGGACCTCTGGGGCCGGAGCCGACCGGCCGAGCGCGCCGCGCTGCTCGACGAGCTCTTCGTCCTCGCGACCGAGGGGCGCATCCGCCCGGCGGAACCGACTGCGTACCCGCTCGAGGACGCCGCCACCGCGCTCGATGATCTCGAGCAACGTCGGGTCGCGGGCAAGGTGGTGCTCGCGCCGCAGGCGTGACTCAGGTGAGGCGCGCCCGCAGCTCCTGCTTGAGCACCTTGCCGTAGGAGTTGCGCGGCAGCACGTCGACCACTTCGAGCTGCTCGGGGCACTTCTGGATCGCGAGCCCGAGGGCCCGGCAGTGCTCGGCCAGCGACTGCAGCGTCGGCGCATCGGCATCGGCCGCGGGCACGACGAACGCGCACACGCGCTCACCGGTGCGCGGGTCGGGCGCCGCGACCACCGCCACGTCAGCGACCGCGGGGTGCTGGTAGAGCGCGTCCTCGATCTCGAGCGCCGAGATGTTCTCGGCGTTGCGGATGATGATGTCCTTGATCCGTCCCGTGACCGTCACGTTGCCGTCGGCGTCGATGATCCCGAGGTCGCCGCTGCGAAACCACCCATCGGCGTCGAACGCGTCGGCGTCGAGCGAGGCGTCGACGTAACCGAGGAAGCACTGGGGTCCCCGCAGGCGCAACTCGCCCTCCTCGCCCGGTGCGCACACACGCCCCTCGTCGGTGACCGCGCGCACCTCGACGCCCGCAACCGCGGGTCCCGTGGTGGTGTCGAGAATGTCGAGCGGCGCATCCGGCAGCCCGTACGTGGCGACCGGGAACTCGGTGAGCCCCCAGGAGTTGGCGATGCCGCGCACGCCCAGGACCTCACGGGCCATGCGGCTGATCTCGGGCGGGGTCGACGCCCCTCCTCCCGTGAGCGTCCGCAGCTGCGGGAACAGCGGCTGGTCTCCGTGACGGCGTTGCGCGTCGAAGTAGGCGAGGAAGAACGGCACCGCACTGCCGAGCAGCGTCACGCCGTGCGCGGCCATCCGCTCCGGCGACGTCGCGGGATCGAAGGTCTCGAAGAGGACGAGTCGCATGCCCGTCATCAACGACGCGGTGAGCATCAGCATCCCGCCGATGTGCGAGACCGGGACCGCGACCGCGTTGACGTCGTCGCGGGACGAACCGAGACCCTGGATCGGCCCGGTGGCTCCGTGCATCACCGTCTGGTCCGTGTGGCGCACGCCCTTGGGATCCGCGGTCGTGCCCGACGACGTGTAGATCCACCGCATGATCGACCCGTCGGTCTCCGGCGGAGGGAGCGTCGAGGGATCCGCGCGGCGAGTCGGAGCGAGTTGCCGATCGACGCGGGATCGGTGTCGAGGTCGGTCATGACGACGTCGAAGCCCTGTTCCGCGGCCAGCGTGCGTGCCAGCTCGCCGTGCGCGAAGCCGCGCCATTGTTCCGTGGTGAGGAAGATCTGGGTGCCGACCTGGTTCGTGATGAAGCGAACCTCGCGCTCGCGCAGGATCGGGATGAGCGGGTTCTGGATCGCGCTGAGGCGCGCCAGCGCCACCATCACGATCATCGTCTCCAGGGTCGTCGGCAGCTGCCACGAGACGATCGTGCCGGCGGTCACGCCGCGCGTCGCCAGATCGGCGGCGACGCCTTCGGCGGCGTCCCGGAGCTCGCGTCCGGTCAGCGAGCGCCCGTGGTCGTCGGCGAGCAGCACGTGGTCGGACCACTGCTCGGCGCCCTGCTCGACCAGGGCCCATACGGTCGCGGGGTACGGCGGGATCCCTTCCACGAGCCCGTGACCGTAACATGATTCTCCGAATCTGCGTGCTGCACTCTCGGGGGGATCCGTGCACGAACTGACCGCCAACGCCGCTGCCCGCGCGGCGGCGCGTGCGCCTCGGTTCCGCGCCGCGGGGTGGTGGCGAGCGGAATCCGTCGACCTGGTGGCCGAGGCGGCGCGTCGCGACCCAGCGCGCGTGGCGCTCGTCGACCGCGGGCGATCGCTCACCTACGGGGAGCTCGACGGCGCGGTCGACGGCGCGGTCGCGGCGTTGCGCGCACACGGAGTGCGGGTCGGCGATGCGGTGCTGCTGCTCACCGGCAACGACGTCACGTCGGTCGTCGCCATCCACGGTGCGGTGCGCGCGGGCGCGCTGACCATGGTGGCGCCCACGAGCGCGGGGAGTGCCCAGATCCAGGACATCGTCGTCGCGACCGCGCCCGCGATCACGATCGCGCCCGACGCAATGCTGCCCGCCGCCGACGATCAAGGCCCGACCCGCTGGGTCGCCGTGAGCACGATCGGCGACGCGCCACCGGCGCCGAAGCCGGCACTGGTGAGCCGCGATCCCGATGCACCGTCGATCGTGATCTTCACGTCGGGCACGACCTCGCGACCAAAGGGTGTGGTGCACTCCCTGAACACCCTGCTCGCGGCGACGCAGAACTTCGTGAACCCGGCCGCGTTGACCGCGCGCGACAACATCTTCATGATCAGTCCGCTGGCGTCGGTCACCGGGATGCTGCAGGCGACCACCGTGGCGCCGTCGCTCGGCGCGCAGGTGACCGTCGAGGCGCGTTTCGACGACGCGGCCACCTTCGAGTTCCTCGTGGCGACCGGCGGCACCTTCTTCGGCGGTCCCGACCTCCTGCTCGATCGCGTGCTCGACCAGGCCGAGGCCCGCGGAGTCACCGACGTGCCGATCACCTCGGTGTTCCTCGGTGGCTCGATGCTCGATCCGCGCATCCTCGCCCGAGCCGAGCACGAGTACGGGATCGTGGTCCTCCGGGCCTACGGCTCCTCAGAAGCCCCGGTCTCCACCGCGAGCGCGCGCGACGAGCCGGAGGCGGTCCGCCTGGCCGACGACGGCTCACCGCTCGCGGGCGTCGAGGTGCGCATCGGGTCGAAGGCGGATCCCTCGGAGTGCTGCCTCGCGGGCCCGCACCTCTTCCTCGGCTACGTCGATCCCGACGACGACGCGGGCGCCTTCGATGATGCGGGCGGCGACGACGACTGGTTCCCGACCGGCGACCTCGCCGAGCTGCGCGACGGGCGCCTCAAGATCACGGGCCGGATCAAGGACATCGTGATCCGCAACGGATTGAACATCCCCATCGCGGAGATCGACGGCATGGTCGCCGCGCTCCCGGGCGTCGTGCAGTGCGCGGGCTACGGCGTGGCCGACGAGGCCACGGGTGAGCGGCTGGCGATGGCGGTGCGACTCGCATCCGGTGCGTCGCTCGAGTTCGATGCGATGGTCGAGGCGTTGGTCGCCGCCGGCGCGGCGAAGTGGAAGATCCCCGAGGAGCTCGTTACCTGGGACCAGCCGCTCCCCGAGACGGCCTCGGGCAAGGTGCAACGCAACCGGCTCGACGAGGAGGGCGCCGGGTGTCCCCGCGTCTTTGCGCCGCGCCTGCGCTGAGCGGCTACCAGCGGGTCACGCCTACCACCTGATGACGAAGGCGTCGGTGCTCTCGATCTCGTCGATCCGCTCGGCGATCATCTCCGCCGAGAGCTCGGGCTCGGTGATGCCGGTGGTCATGCCGAGGAACAGGCGCGAGACGCGACCACCCCCGACCGAATACGCCTGGCCGGTGATCGAGCACGATGCGTGGCAGAGGTACGCCACCAGCGGCGAGATGAGCTCCGGCACCATCGCCGCGTCGATCTGCTCCGAGGTCATGCGCGTGTGGGCGATGGGCGCGATGGCATTGACGCGCACGTTGTTGCGCGCTCCTTCGATCGACAGGACGCGCGTCAAGCCCATCAATCCCGCCTTGGCCGCGCCGTAGTTCGATTGTCCGAAGTTACCGAACATCCCGGAGCCCGACGTGGTGTTGACGATGCGCCCGTAGTTCTGCTCTCGCATCAGCGGCCAGGCGTGACGCAGCACGTTGAACGCGCCCTTGAGGTGCACGTCGATCACGGGATCGAGCAGCTCGGGCGTGACGTTCTTGAACGCGGCGTCGCGCAGGATGCCCGCGTTGTTCACCACCACGTCGACGCGCCCGAACGCGTCGACCGCACTCTGCACGATCGCAGCACCGCCCTCCGGAGTGGCGACCGAATCGGCGTTGCTGATCGCCTCGCCGCCCGCGTCGACGATCTCGGCCACCACGCGTTCCGCTGCGGTCGCGGAGCCTCCCGTGCCGTCGACCGCACCGCCGAGGTCGTTCACCACCACTCGCGCGCCGCGCCGGGCGAGCTCGAGCGCGTGGCTGCGTCCGAGGCCGCCGCCGGCACCGGTGACGATCGCGACCTGGCCGTCGTAGCCGAGAGGATCCATGGGGCGGAGACTACAAATCCGATCCTGCGTGGTCCCATTTCCGGCTCGGCCGAATTGCGCTTCCCGCCGAAGGTACGCAACTCTCGCGCAGGACGAGAACACGCGGTGAGTCACGAGAGAGGGAAGGGCGGCGTGGCGAGGACCACTCCGAAGTCGAGCAGCGCGAAGAAGCCGAGCAACACCACGACGGCGGGCGACGACACCAACCTGAGCGGTTGGCAGCAGCGCGCGCTCGACCGCTCACTCGTCGAGGCGAAGCGCCGCGCGCTCAACAAGAGCAACGGCTTCGTCGAGGCCGCGATGGAACTGCTGGACACCACCGGCGGGCTCAACTTCACGGTGCAGGACGTCGTCGACCGGTCGAAGCTCTCGCTGCGCAGCTTCTACCAGACCTTCGCGAGCAAGGACGACCTGCTGCTCGCCCTCTTCGAGGAATGCGTGGCGACGGCGGCCGAGTGGCAACGCGGGAGGATGGTCAAGCACGAGGACCCGATCGAGCAGATCCGGGAGTTCCTCACCAGCCTCTGGATCGGCCAGCTCAGTCCGGAGGTCGTGCGCGCGCTCTCGCTGTACAACCTCACGCTGTCGGCCACCCGGCCCAGCGATCTCGCGCACGCCCTCGAACCCCAACTGAACGTGTTGCACGAGGCGGTCGAACGCGGGGTCGCGACGGGCCAGGTCCGCGACGACATCGATGCCCGCCGCCTCTCGGAGATCCTCCTCCACACCGGGAACGCAGCCGTGCACACCACGATCCTGCAGACCGGTAACGAGTCGCCCGACGATGTCTGGGCCTTCTGGCTCGGCGGGATCCAGCCCCCGTCCTGATCTGTTGCCCGCCTCTCCACCTAGTGTCGACCCGATGGAGCTGTGGGAGCTGGTGGCACGCGAGAGCATCCGCGATCGCATCGCGCGGTGGAACTCCAACGGTGACGCCGGCCGCATGGCCGAGATGGTGAAGGTGCTCGCGCCCGACGTGGAGTTCAGCGTTCGCGAGGGCGAGCTCATGCACGGGCGCGACGAGGTGCTGCAGTCGTTGCTCGGTGTGCGTGACAGCAAAGCGCCGTCCGACACTGCACCCCGGCGCGACCGGCCGGTACCTCCCGCCCGGTAAGCAGCCGTCGATCCGTCACTACACGAGCAACCCCACCATCGACTTCTACTCCGACACCCGCGCGCAAGTACGCACCTACTACGCGGTGCTGTCCTCGTTCGGTCTCGACCACTGGGGTCGGTACCTCGACGAGTTCGGCGTCGTCGACGGTGAGTGGCTCATCACCAAGCGCACGGTCACGACCGAGGGCGTCGATCCCGACGGTTGGGCTGCGGTGCTGGCGTGAGCGAGCTCGCGCGCCACCGCCGATCACGAGCACGACGCTCGGCGACCTGTTCGAGGAGATCGGCTCGCGCGAGCCCGATGCGCTCGCCTACGTCGACGGCGAGCATCGCCTCACGTACGGCCAGTGGCTCACGGGCGCCGACTCGCTCGCGGCGGAGTTGCGGGCGCGTGGTGTCGCGCCCGGCGACGTCGTCGCGTTCTGGCTCTCGTCCTGCATCGACTACGCGATTGCCTACGCCGCGTGCACGCGTCTCGGCGCCGTGGCGACCGGCATCAACACGCGCCTCGGTCCGGCGGAGATCACGGCGATCCTGCAGCGGTGCGAGCCAGTCGCGCTGTTGCACGAGGGTGAGACCTTCGCGGTGCCCGGTGACGCGCCGACCCCGAAGGTCCTGATGCCGCGCACGGAGGTGGCGGCTGCCTGGGCTGCAGGGACCGAGCTCACCGACCGCCCCCGTCGTGATCCTGCCGACCCCGTCTGCATCGTCTGGACCAGCGGCACCACCGGGCTGCCCAAGGGCGCATGGTTCGACCATCGCGCGATGGAGGCCTCGGCTCGGCTCAGCAACATCCTCAGCGCCTACCACGACGTGCGGCTCATGCCGGTGCCGTTCCCGCACGCGGGCTACATGAACAAGCTCTGGGACCAGGTCGAGTTCGTCATCAACTCGGTGCTCACGGGCACCCCGTGGACCGTCGAGTCGATGCTCGACAACATGGTGCGCGAGCGCGTCACCGTCGGGCAGGGCGTGCCCACCCAGTGGAGCAAGTTCGTCGACCTGCCGCAGCTCGCCGACGCGGACCTTTCGTCGTTGCGCCTGGCCTCGACCGGCTCGGCTCCGGTCACGCCCGAGCTCGCCGACAAGATGCGCCTCCGCCTCGGCTGCCCGATCGTGGTCCGCTACGCGTGCACCGAGTCGTCGTCGATCACCGGCACGCGCGTCGACGATCCACCCGAGGTGCTGCTGCACACCGTCGGTCGGCCCCAGGACGGCATCGAGCTCGTGCTCCGCGACGAGTCGGGTACGCCGGTACCGCAGGGCGAGGTCGGTGTCGTCACGCTGCGGTCGCCGTGCAGCATGAGTGGCTACTGGAACGACCCCGAACGCACCGCCGACACGCTCTCACCCGACGGGTGGATCACGACCAGCGATCTGGGACTGCTCCGCGACGACGGCAACCTCGTCCTGCGCGGTCGCACCAGCGAGATGTACATACGCGGCGGGTTCAACATCCATCCGTTGGAGGTGGAACGCGTCGTCGCTGATCACCCGAAGGTGTCGCGGGTGGCGATCGTCGGCACGCCGGCACCGACCATCGGCGAGATCGGCGTCGCGTTCGTGGAGCCGATCGATCTCGACGATCCGCCGACGCTGGACGAAATTCGGGCGTTCGTGCGCGAGCGACTCGCCGACTACAAGGCGCCCGATCGGCTCGAGGTGGTCGCGGAGCTTCCGATGACCGCGATGCTCAAGATCGACAAACGCGTCCTGCAGGATCAGCTCACTCAGGCCGACTGAGCCGCGGCTTCGCGCTCGTCGGCGCGGAAGTGGGGGATCACCTGCTCCCCGAAGATGCGGATCGACTCCAGCATCTCGTCCTGCGTGAGCGTGCCCATCTGGATGAGGCACATGACGTTGTCGACGCCCGCGGCGCGAAGCCGTTCCACGTAGGCGATGGCGGTGTCGGCGTCACCGAGCGCGTGATCAGTGTTGTAGAGCGGTGATGCCGCGGTCGGGGGCGCGTCACCCCGCTCGATCGCTTCACGTGCCTTGCGCAGGTGCTCGGCCATGTACGCAGCGTTGTCGACCTGCTCGGTGTCGCGCGTCGGCGCGACGCCATTGGGAGCCGACCAGTGCGAGATCGCCTCGGCGAAGAAGCGCAAGGCGCGACAGCCCTTGCGGAACGCCTCTTCGCGGTCGTCCATGAGGAACGTGGGGCACAGCGCGACGAATTCGTCGTTGATCATCCCGGGTGAGACGACCGCGTCGGGATCGCGCGTGGTCCGCTCCTCGTCGAACATCCGCCGCATCTCGCCGATCACCTCGGGTCCGCCGAACCCCAGCACCATCGGCCCGACTCCGTACTGCGCGGCGCGGCGCACGGTCTCGGGGTTGGTGCACGCGAGGAACAGCGGAGGGTGGGGGAGCTGCACGGGTCGGGGCACCACGGTGTGCGGCGGCCGGCCGGGCGGGTGCTGGATCTTCAACAGCTCCGAGTCCCACTGGATGGTGTCCTCGCGCCAGCAGTGCCCGATGAAGGTGAGCGCCTCCTTCACCTGGGGCGTGGTGAGCTCCGGATCGACCCCGCACAACGACATCTCCTGCACCGTGCCCCCGCGAGCGGCGCCCAGGTTGAGCCGGCCGTCGGAGATGATGTCGAGCATGGCCGCTCGCTCGGCGACGCGGGCCGGGTGGTTGTAGCCGAAGGGCATGCACACCGCGGCGTGACCGACCCGGATGCGCGACGTCTTCGCCGCGACCGCAGTGAGGAAGATCTCGGGCGCGCTCATGTGCGAGTACTCGATGAGCGAGTGGTGTTCGACCGCCCACACCCCGTCGAAGCCCACCTGTTCCGCGTAGACCGCCTGCTCGACGCAGTTGCGGATCGCCTGGCGTTCCACGTCGGGGGTGCCG
The DNA here is from genome assembly GCA_963835985.1 of uncultured Actinomycetes bacterium. Classification (GTDB taxonomy): domain Bacteria; phylum Actinomycetota; class Acidimicrobiia; order IMCC26256; family DASPTH01; genus DASUAS01. The sequence goes on from CAWIHV010000007.1 coordinate 631,163, forward strand.
AACTCGACCTGGGCCTCGAAGATCATCGAGAACTTCATGCGCGGAACGTACCCCCCGCACGGGTGGGCGCGCACCTGCACCGAGCCGGTACGTTGGCCGGTCCATGCCGCAGCACCCGTACCACGACGTCGCGATCACCGGGATCTTCAACACCGAGCAAGCTCGGATCCTCGAGGGCGAGGACTCGATGTCGATCGCGTTCAAGGGCGGGCTCGGCGCACTCGCCGACGCCGGGCTCGGCATCCGCGACGTCGACGGCGTGGTCGGCCAGTTCGCCAACGACTACGTGTACCAAGCGCGGCTCTCGCCCGCATGGGTGACTTCGTCGTGGTCGGGCATCCCTGCGATCCTGCAGGCCGCCACTGCGATCGCGGCGGGCATGGCCACCAAGGTGCTCGTGCTCGCAGGGACCGCGGGCGTGTACGTCGATCGGGGGTCGACCGCACCGTGGACCCGGCCGAGCAGCGAGTTCGTGGCGCCGTTCGGCATGTTCACCGCCGCCGAGTTCGCCCTGGTGGCTCGTCGCCACATGCATCGCTACGGCACCAAACCCGACTCGCTGGCGACGGTCGCGTCGGTGATCCGCAACAACGGGCATGTCCACCCGGGCGCGATCTACCGCGGCCGGGGCCCGTTCACGCCGCAGGACATCCTCGACAGCCGCATGGTGGCCGATCCGTTCCACCTCCTCGACTGCGCGACCGCGTCGGAAGGCGGGTGCGGATTGGTGCTCACACGCGCCGATCTCGCGGCCGACGCGCCGCGTCGCCCGGTGTACGTGCTCGGGGGCAATGGCGACAGCGGCGGCACCGCATACAAGAACCCGCCCACGTGGGAGCTCGGCGGCCACCGCCGCCCCGACCTCGTGAACGGCACCGTCGGCCGGCGCGCCGCGGAGGACTGCTTCCGCACCGCCGGACTGGGTCCCACCGACGTCGACGTGTGCGAGTTCTACGATCCGTTCTCGTTCGAGATCATCCGCCAGTACGAGGCGTTCGGCTTCTGCGGCGAGGGTGAAGGGGGCGATTTCGTGACCAGCGGCGCGATCGAACCGGGTGGTCAGTACCCCGTGACGACCGATGGTGGGGTCATGTCGTACAGCCACGCAGGGGCGTCGGCGCAGATGCTGCAGCGCGTGATCCGCGGCGTCGAGCAGCTGCGGGGCGAGTGTGCATCGAACCAGGTCGAGGGGGCCGAGGTCGCGATGTGTTCGAACGGTGGATCGGGAGCGTTGTTCAACGACGTGATGTTGCTGGGAGTCGAGAGACCATGACCGTGCTCCAACCGCAGACGGGGAAGGTTCCGGTCCCGCATCCGGGGACGCTCACGCAGCCCTACTGGGACGGCTGCGCGCGGCACGAACTGCTCTTCCAGCGCTGCGGTGTGTGCGGACACGCCACGCACACACCCGCGTACCTTTGCTCGAACTGCACCTCTCAGGACCTCAGGTGGGAGAAGAGCGCGGGCACGGGCGAGGTCTACAGCTGGACGACGGTGTGGCGCCCGCAGATGCCGTCGTTCGAGGTCCCCTACGTCGCGATCATCGTCGACATGGACGAGGGCTGGCAGATCCTCTCCAACCTCATCGGATGCGAGCACGACGCGGTGGAGATCGGCATGCGCGTCGCCGTCGAGTTCCACGAGATGGAAGGCGGCTTCACGCTGCCGTACTTCCGACCCGTCTGAGCCGTGCAGCAGGGGCTGGCGGCGCTGCGCGTCGTCGATCTGAGCACCGGCATCCCCGGCGGGTATTGCGCGCGCCTCTTGTGTGACGCGGGAGCCGACGTGGTGAAGGTCGAACCGCCCGGCGGTGACCCATGGCGGACGTGGTCGCAGAGTGACGCGACGGTCGATCCCGACCTCGGGGGTGCGCTGTTCCAGTTCCTGCACCACGGGATGCGCTCGGTGGTCGGCGTGCCGGGGGACCCGGAAGTCGAGGACTTGGTCGCGGGTGCCGACGTCGTCATCGAGAGCTTCGCGGCGTCGATGTTCGATCCGCAGCCGTGGCTCGACGCACATGCCGGCCTGATCGTGTGCTCGATCACCCCGTACGGTCGCACCGGTCCCTACGCCGATCGCCCGACGTCGGAGTTCATCGTGCAGGCGGAGTCGGGCGGGTTGGTCGGGCGCGGTTCGGTGCGCGGCATCCCGTTCCAGGCCGGTGGGCGCACCAGCGAGTGGTTGGCCGGCACGTTCTCCGGGATGGCGGTCGCGGCGGCGGCGCGGCGGGCGGCGCGCTCGGGTCACGGTGACCACATCGACTTCTCGATCGCCGAGGTGATGACCATCGCCGCGAGCAGCTACGCGGAGTACATCCGCGCGCTCATGGGCAACCCGCCGATCGTCGGCGCCCGTCGCACCATCGAGACGCCTTCGATCGAGCCCACGCTCGACGGCTACGTCGGCTTCTGCACCAACAGCCGTGCGCAGTTCCACAGCTTCCTGCTGCTCATCGACCGTGCCGACCTCATCGACGGCGATCCGTGGAGCCTGCAGGCCGACCGGCAGAAGGGTTGGGACGAGTGGAACAACATCGTCCACGCGTGGACGCCGAAGCACTCGACCGCGGAGATCGTGCAGCTCGCGAGCGAGCTGCGCATCCCGGTGGCTCCGGTGCACGGCGGCGAGAACATCCTCGATTGCGACCAGTTCGTCGCCCGCAACGTGTTCGTCGACGACGCCTCGGGATCCTTCAAGATGCCGCGACGCCCGTGGCGCATGGACGACGACGATCCGCCGCTCCCGCGCCCGGCGCCGCGACTGGGTGAGCACACGGCTGCGATCGAGCCGCACACGCGCGTCGCGCCGCCTGTCACCGGTCCCTCCGAGTTGCCCCTGGCGGGGGTCAGGGTGCTCGACCTCACTGCCTGGTGGGCCGGTCCCATCGCGGCGGGAGCGCTCGCCGCACTCGGTGCCGACGTGATCCACGTGGAGTCGGTCAGTCGCATCGACGGGATGCGCCAGACCGGTGCCATCACGGGCATGGACGGCGCGTGGTGGGAACGGAGCGGTCACTACCTCTGCTCGAACACCAACAAGCGGGACCTGACCCTCGACCTCGGGACCGACGAGGGACTGGCGATGTTGCGCCGGCTCATCGCCGAGAGCGACGCGGTGCTCGAGAACTTCTCGCCGCGCGTGCTCGGGAACTTCGGGTTGGACTGGGAGCAGATCCGGGCGATCAACCCCCGCTGCCTGCTCGTGCGCATGCCGGCGTTCGGGCTGTCGGGACCGTGGCGCGACAACGTCGGGTTCGCGCAGACCATGGAACAGGTGACGGGCATGGCGTGGATCACCGGGCACGTCGACGACCAACCGCGCATCCAGCAGGGCCCGAGCGACCCGAACGCCGGTATGCACGCCGCGTTCGCGCTGATCGTCGGGCTCACCGAGCGGGAGGCCACCGGGCGGGGGAGCCTGCTCGAGGTGACGATGGTGGAGGGTGCGCTCAACGCCGCCGCCGAGCTCGTGCTCGAGGCGACGGCGTACGGCAACTTCCTCGAGCGCGACGGCAACCGCAGTCCGAACGTCGCGCCGCAGGGGCTCTACCGCGGTCGCGACGACGAGACGTGGCTGGCGATCTCGGTCACCGGCGACGCCGAGTGGAAGGCGTTGGTCGACGCGCTCGGCCGTCCCGAGTGGGCGCTCGATCCCGAGCTCGCGACGTATGCCGGGCGGCGCGCTCGCCACGACGAGCTCGACGCTCGGCTGGAGGACTGGAGCCGGGAGCGCGAACCGGGCGAGGCCGCGGAGCAGCTCGTCGCGCACGGCGTACCCGCCGCGCTCGGGCGCGACCCGCGCTCGCTGATGGACCATCCGCAGTTGCGGGCGCGTGGGTTCCACGAGGAGATCGACCACCCGGTCGTCGGCGTGCTCCCCACCCCCACGTGGCCCTTTCGCTTCGCGTCGGTCGACCGCTGGCTGCGCACCCCCGCACCGACGCTGGGGCAGCACAACCGCGAGATCCTCGTCGACGACCTCGGTGTCGACGACGTGACCTACCAGCGATTGGTCGACACGTCGATCATCGGCGACCGTCCGCTCGGACTCTGACTTCCTTTCTCCCCGACGGCGATAACATCCTTCTCGGAAAACGGAGGGACCCTTCTCGTCGGGTCGGGCGTAGAGGAGCACGGATGACGGCAACGCTCGACGACCAGGTCCGCCTCATGGAGTCGGCGTGGTTCATGTCGTATCCCCACGACGTGTACACACACTTGCGGCGGGAAGCGCCGGTCTACTGGTCGCCACGCGACGAGGTGTGGGCGATCTCGAAGTACGAGGACATCCGCTGGATCTCGAAGCAGCCCGAGCTGTTCTCGAACCGGTACCACATCTACGTCGCGGGCGCGAAGGTCGAAGACCACGGTCAGGAGATTCCCGACGACACGGGGATGCCGCGTCAAGCGGAGCTGCGGCGCGTCGCCGGCATGGGACCCCTGTACGTCGACAACCTGGTGATGGCCGACGGCGAGCGGCACCGGTTCCTGCGCAGGATCGCCGGCCACACGTTCACGCCGAAAGCGATCAACGACATCGAAGCCGAGGTGCAGCGAATCGCGGTCGAGCTCTTCGACAAGATTCCCGAGGGCGAGGAGGTCGACTTCGTCGACACCGTCGCCGCGCCCCTGCCCATGATCATGATCGCGTTGATGCTCGGCGTGCCGCTCGAGCACCTGGCCGACTTCCGGCGCTGGTCCGACTCGTTCATCGAGATGTCCGAGGACACGCTCCCGCAGTTCCGCGACGAGGATGACGTCACCGCGAAGGTCGGCGACATCATCGAGTTCCGCGACTACTTCGCCGAGCAGCTGAAGGACCGGCTCACGAATCCTCGCGACGACCTCCTCACCAAGCTGACCCAGGCCGAATGGCAGGGGAAGCCGCTCGAGCTCGAAGAGCAGCTCTCGATGGCGCAGGTCCTGTTGATCGCGGGCAACGAGACCACCCGTGGCCTCCTCGCCGGCGCGGGCAAGGCGCTCGCCGAGCATCCCGACCAACGGGCGATCCTCGTGGAGTCACCCGAGCTGATGCCCGGCGCGGTCGAGGAGTTCCTGCGCTACGTCACGCCCGTCACCCACATGTGTCGCACTGCGCTCGACGATGTCGAGATCCGGGGACAGCAGATCCGCCGGGGCGACTTCCTGTGTCTCCTCTACGCGTCGGCCAACCGTGACGAGGATGCGTGGGAGCGCGGCGACGAGCTCGACGTGCGACGCGAGCCCGATCCTCCGCAGCTCGCGTTCGGGTTCGCCGAGCACTTCTGCCTCGGGGCGAGCCTGGCGCGGCGTGAGGCCCGCATCGTTCTGAGCGAGCTGCTCACGCGGTTCCCCAACTACGAACTGGCGGGCGACACCAGTCGCGTCCGACAACACATGACGCCGGGGATCAAGACGATGCCGGTGGTCTTCCGCCGCTGATCTCGTCGGCTCGGGCTCGTGGGTGGGCGGCAAGGAACGCCCAGATCGCGGCCGAGGAGTCGTACTTCATGTACGGCGCGCCGGTGAGCGATCGGCCCGCACGCGTGCCGGCGTGCCCCATCCACGCGTGCGACGCGCCGGCGACGGTCACGAACTCCACTGCGGTGGACCCGTTGCACGGATGCCACGTGTCGACCGACACGTCGGGGTTGGCCGGTGCGACGGCCGTCGAACTGGTGGTTGCGCAGCCATCGAGGTTCGCGAAGGTGACTGCTGCGTCGTGCGGTGGGTTGAACGCGATGCCCGCGAGACCGTCGCCCCGTCCCCCGTCGATGGGGATGTTGCGGTCGGCGGAACCGTGGATCTGGAGCACCGAGACCGGATGGGCGGGATCGCAGCCGTCGACCTCGAGCGTGCCCGACTGCACGCCGATCGCAACGATGGTGTCGGACAGCTCGCACGCGAGCCGGAACGACATGATCGCCCCGTTCGAGTGACCGGTCGCGTACACGCGCGTCGGATCGATGTCGTGCCGGCGCGAGATCACGTCGACGAGCTGGTGGATGAACCCGACGTCGTCGACCTGCTGACGCGCGGCGGGGCCGCAGCAGCGTCCACCATTCCACACCCTGGCGTTGGCGAGCGCGCCCTGAGCCCGGATCGGGGTGCCGTCGGGGTAGACGACGATGAAGCCGTGGGCGTCGGCGAGCGCGTCGAAGCCGCTGTTGGCCTCGAACTGCATGCCCGATCCGAAGCCACCGTGCAACGCCACGAGCAGCGGCACCGGCCGGTGGCGGGGAAGCGAGCGCGGGACGTAGATCCGGTAGGTGCGGGTCTGGCCGTCGGAGGTCGTGATCGAGGCGGCAACCGACCGTGCTCGCGCCGCGCCGAACGCGGCTACCGGCCTCCCGGGACCGAAGGCCATCGCCGCGATCGTCGCGCAGGCGACGACGGGTGCCGACCACCTCGTCCGACGTGGGATCCGGTGCGGTTGCATGTCGTCAGTGTCGACCGTGCCGATTCGAAGCGGATGAGCACAACGCGAAGCCGGTGTGAGGCGGTCCGGCCACCGTCAGGCGACGACGCCCTTCACCTTCAGGTCGATCACCGCGTCCCAGTCGAGGCCGAGGAGCCCGGTGAGGATCTCGTCGCCGTGCTCGTTGAAGTCGGGCGACTTGCCCGGCGCGTTCGGTTCCTCGTCGAACTGCACGGGGGTCGCGACCAGCTTGTACGGGTAGCCGTCGTACTCGAGTTGCGGCAGATAGCCGTTGGCGATCACCTGCGGGTCCTCGGCGATCTCCATCGTGTCCTGCACGATGGCCCACTGGCCGCGCATGCCGGTGAGCTTCTGCTTGATCTCCTCGAGCGTGTACTTCTTGATCTCGCCCCGGATCTCGTCGGCGCCGGCGCCGGCGTTCTCCATGAGCTTCTCGTGGCTGTCGAAGCGCGGGTCGGTGACGAGGTCCTTCCGGTCGAGCCGCTCGCAGACCTCGGGCCAGTAGTGGAAGCCCTGCAGCATCGAGAACATGATGAAACGCCCGTCGGACGTCCCGAAGTACCCGATGAGCGGGTTGAACGGCGCCGCGGGCTGGCCTGCTGGCGGTGCCTGCCACGCCATGCCCATGTCCTGCGACACCGCGATGGTGCCGCCCATCGCCCACATCGCGGTGGACAGCAGTGAGATGTCGACGACGGGAGCCTTGCCCGTGCGCTCGCGGTGCAGGAGCGCAGCCGAGATGCCACCGGCGATGGTCATGGCGCCGATCGAGTCGCCGAATGCGGGGCCGGGCTGGTTGATCGGCTGCGGCAGGTCAGACGGTGTCACCGAGTGCGCGACGCCGGACCGCGCCCAGAACCCCAGCGAGTCGTAGCCACCCGCGTCGGCGTCGGGACCGCGGTTGCCGTAGCCCGTACCGCGCACGTAGACGATGTTCGGGTTGTGCGCCTTGATCTGCTCGACCTCGATCTGCAGTCGTTCGCGCACGCCCGCCATCTTGTTGGTGAGGAAGACGTCGGAGACGGCGGCGAGCTGGTAGAGGATCTGGCGGCCTGCGTCACTGGTCAGGTCGAGCCCGAGGCTCTTCTTGCCGCGGTTCGCGTGCTCCATGAGCACGGCGACCTTGCCGCTGAAGCCGGCGATGCCGGTGGAACCGAGCCCACGAGCGGCGTCACCGCGGGTCACGTGCTCGATCTTGATCACCTCTGCACCCCAGTCGGCGAGGATGCCTGATGCCGCCGGTACGAAGGTGTGCTCGGCGACCTCGAGGATGCGGATGCCTTCCATCACGTTGGACATGGTGCGAGAGCGTACGCCGTAGCGGCCCGTTGGCTGCCGGACGGAGCGAACGGTAGGCTCCTTCCCGATTCACAAGAACGTGCTTTCCGCGAGGGGAACCGATGATCGACCCCGACGAGCTGATCCTGATCAGCGTCGACGACCACATCTGCGAACCGCGCGACATGTTCGACGGCCACGTGCCGGCGAAGTACCGCGACCAGGCACCGCGGGTCGTCGAGGAGGACGACGGCGTCGAGCAGTGGTGGTATGGCAACCTCCGCGGGCGCAACATCGGACTCAACGCCGCGGCCGGCAAGCCGCGCGAGTACTTCAACCTCGACGCGTCGCGCTATGACGAGATGCGTCCGGGCTGCTTCGACGTGCACGAGCGCGTGCGCGACATGAACGCAGGTGGGCAGCTCGCCGGGCTCAACTTCCCCAACTGGACCGGCTTCGCCGGGCAGGTCCTGAACCAGGGTCCCGACCGCGACGTGAACATGGTCATGATCCAGGCGTACAACGACTGGCACGTCGACGAGTGGTGCGGCGCCTACCCGGAGCGGTTCATCCCCTGCGGGATCCTGCCCATGTGGGACGCCGAGCTGGCCGCCGGTGAGATCCACCGCCTCTCCGCCAAGGGCGTGCACGCGGTCACGTTCTCGGAGAACCCCGAGGCGCTGAACATGCCCTCGATCCACACCGACTTCTGGGATCCGGTGTTCACGGCGGCGTGCGACACCGAGACGGTGTTGTGCACCCATGTCGGGTCGTCGTCCCGCGGCGCGCAGGTGTCCTCCGACGCGCCCCCCAGCGTGACCATGGCGCTCGGCGCGGCCTCGGTGCTCGCCACCTTCGGCGAGCTGATCTGGGCGCGGTTCTGGGAGCGCTTCCCGAGCCTGAAGTTCTCGCTCACCGAGGGCGACATCGGCTGGATCCCGTACTTCCTCGCCCGCGCCGAGCACGTGCAGCAGCGTCACTCGGGGTGGACGCGCCACACGTTTCCCGACGACGGCAGCCCGACGACGATCTTCAACGACCACATGTTGTGCTGCTTCATCAGCGAGGACGTGGGGATCGAGCTGATCGACCGGTTCAACATCGACAACGTCTGCTGGGAGTCCGACTACCCGCACTCCGACTGCGATTGGCCGAACGCACCCGAGGTGGTCGCGAGGGTCATGGATCCCCTGTCCGCCGAGCAGGTGGCGAAGATCACCCACGAGAACGCCATGCGCCACTACCAGTTCGACCCGTTCGCGACCCGTCCGAAGGAGCAGTGCACCGCCGCTGCGCTCCGAGCCGAGTCGCCCGACGTCGACCCGGTCACCCGGGTCGGCCGGCTCGCGACCGAGCGCGACGCCGAGATCTTCAAGTACGCCCTGCGCGGCATCAAGGTGCCGGTCAGCACCGACGGGCAATGATGGAGGGCATGCCCTCGATGCGCGACGCGGATCGACGCCGGGGAGCTCGTGCTGTGCATGGCGCTCACCCAGGCCCGCACTGCCGACGTGCCCTGGCTCGCGGCGGCGGCCGGGTACGACGCGGTGTACGTCGACCTCGAGCACACCGCCACGTCGCTCGAGACCACCGCGCTGCTCTGCTCGGCCGCGATCGGTGCCGGCATCACGCCGCTGGTGCGCGCGCCGTCGCACGATCACCACGACCTCACTCGTGCACTCGACATCGGTGCGATGGGGGTGATCGTCCCTCACGTCGAGACCCGTGAGGAGGCCGAAGCCATCGCCGACGCGTGCCGCTTCCCGCCGCGGGGCCACCGGTCGGTCTCGGGGCCGAACGCGGCCAACCGGTTCCAGCCCATGCCGCAACGCGAGCTGCTCGACTTCTTCGACGCCCAGACCACGGTGGCGGTGATGCTCGAGACGCCCGACGCGATCGCGCGAACGCCGACGCCATCGCGTCGCTCGATGGGGTCGACATGGTGATGGTGGGCCCGCACGACCTCAGCGCGGAGATGGGCATCCTCGGCCAGTTCCGCGACGAAAGACTCCTCGACGCGGTGCGCACCGTCGCCAAGGCCTGTCGCGCGCACGACACCGTGTTCGGCATCGCCGGCATCCGCGATCTGGATCTGCTCGACGGAGCTCGTCGAGCTCGGCTTGCGCTTCATCAGCGCGGGAACCGACGCCGGCTTCCTGTCCGAAGCCGCCGGCGCACAGGCGGGCCGCCTGCGCGCGATCCCGGCGGGGGAGGGCGGTCGATGAGCGACCCCATGGCGTGGGTGGGCGCCGACTTCTCGGGCGACGACGACCTGGTGTACGAGCTCGCTCCGGCGACCCTCGCCGGGCTCGAGGAGATCCTCGTGCGGGTGCGCGATCTCCCGCGCGACGCGATCGGACGCGAGCACGTCGGGCACCCCGACGTCGACGCCCCCGCCCGCGAGGTCTACGAGGAGATCATCCGGGGCCGCGGCCTCGTCGTGGTGCGTGGCTTCCCCGTCTCCGAGCACACGATCGAGGAGAACGAGCGGCTCTTCTGGTGCTGGCTCTCGCATTTCGGCGAGCTGTTGTCGAACAACTCCTTCGGGCACCGGATGGTGCGCGTGCAGCAGGAGGTGCTCCCCGGGGGGGTGCAGCCGGCGCGGGGCACGAAGTCGGCGGCCGAACTTGCCATGCACAACGACTCCGCCGACATCTTCTCCCTGCTCTGGGTGCAGCAGGCAGAACATGGTGGTGAGAGCCAGTTCTCGAGCGGGCCGGCGGCGCACGACACGATCCGGGCGACGCGTCCCGACATCCTGCCGATCCTCTACCGAGGGTTCCCGCAGCACCGTCGCAGCGAGCAGCCCGACCACCAGCCCGACGTGACGCCCTACGACGTGCCGATCTTCTCCGACGTCGACGGACGCATCGCCATCAACTTCACCTACAGCAGCATCCTGCCGGCGCTCCACACGCTCGGCCGTGAGCTCACCGCCGAGGAAGCCGAAGCGCTCGAGATCCTGCGCCGCGTGCTCGTGGAGCAACAGGTCGAGCTGCGGATGCAACCGGGTGACGCGTCGATGGCGAACAACTACGCCCTGTGCCACTCGCGCTCCGACTTCGTCGACGGCGCCGACCCGGAGCATCGCCGACTGGTCCTACGGGCGTGGAACGAGGTGCCGACCGAGGACCGTCGACTGCCCGTCGGGCGCGAGTTCTTCCACATGGAGAACGAGGGTGGACGCCTCGGTTACGACCCCGTGCCCGGGCGTGATGGTCGCATCGCGATCAACGACTACAGCAACGTCGACGAGGACCTCGCGAACCTGTTCAAGGCCGCGCAGGTCAAGCCCAAACTCGGCTGATCGTGCAACCCCGGCTCGTGTACTTCGATCAATGGACGGACCCCGTCGCGGATGAGCTGCTCGCGTCGTCCGACCTGGAGCTCGACGCGCCTCGAGATCGCGGGTGAGGTCGAAGCCAACTGGGATGCGCTCGAGCGTGCGCACGGGTACCAGTCGCTCATCCGCACCGAGCTGGCGCGCAATCCGGGGGTCGCGGAGCAGTGGATCTGCGGTCCCGACCTGCTCGCCCGGTGTCCCGACCTGCTCGCGGTGTGCTCGGCCGGCGCGGGATACGACATCATCGACGTCGATGCATGCACCGCGGCCGGGGTGATCGTGTGCAACAACTCGGGCCCGGGTCGCGAGGCCGTGGCCGAGCACGCGCTCGGGTTCATGCTCGCGTTGGCGAAGAAGATCGTCGTCGCCGACCGGATGATCCGCCGCGAGATCGTGCAGGACCGCATGCCTCGTTGCGCAGCACCGAGCTGCTCGGCAAGACGCTCGGGATCGTCGGTGTCGGCCAGATCGGTAGCCGGCTCATCGAGCTGTGCTCGCCGTTCGCGATGACGGTGCTGGCGTACGACCCGTACCTCACGGCCGACGAGGCACGCGGCGCGGGGCGCCGAGAAGGTCGAGCTCGACGAGCTGCTCGAGCGATCCGACTTCGTGCACCTGAACTGCCCACTCACGCCCGAGACGGAGGGCCTCATGGGCCACGAGCAGTTCGCACGCATGACGCCCGACCGCGTTCTTCATCACGACCGCGCGCGGGCCGGTGCACGACGAGGCCGCGCTCTACGACGCGCTGGTCGACGGCGCGATCGCGCGGCGCCGGGATCGACGTGTTCCACGACGAGCCGCCCGATCCGGCACATCCGCTGCTCTCGCTCGACAACGTCGTGGCCAGCCCGCACACCGCCGGTATCACGGTCGAAGCGACGCGTGACATCGCGCGGGCGACGCGCGGAGCAGTGGGTCACGATCTTCGCCGGCAAGGTGCCACCGCGCCTGATCAATCCCGAGGTCTGGCCGGTCTACGCCGATCGATTCGAAGCAGTCTTGGGCGTGCGCCCCGAGGAGCGAAGGTGACCACGCCGCCCACGACCAAGGCCGCGAAGGTGCGCGAGCAGCTCGACCATCCGGTGATCGACGCCGACGGCCATTGGGTGGAGCTGTTCCCGATCTACTTCGACTACCTCGCCGAGGTGGGGAGCCCGGCGGACGTCGACACCTTCCGCGCCCGATACGGCCACCGGTTCCACGGTTGGTACGAGCTGACCATCGAGGAACGCCGCCAGCGTCGGCTCCGGCGCCCGTCGTACTGGGGTGTGCCCATCAACGTGCGCGACCGCGCCGCGACTGCGCTCCCAGGGCTCTTCTACGACAGCCTCGACGATTGGGGTATCGACCTCGCCGTCGTGTTCCCGAGCGTCGGGCTCACGTTGGGTCGCGACATCGCCGACCCCGAGCTCAGCAACCTCGCCATCCGCGCGTACAACACGATGGTCGCCGACCTGTTCGCGCCCTACCTCGACCGCATGGTGCCGGTCGGCGTGCTGAGTCTCGCCGAACCCGCGGAAGCGATCGAGCAGCTCGAGCACGCGCACGGTCTCGGCCTGAAGGTGCTCGTGACCGGCGGGACGGTCGTGCGCACCATCGAGGCCGACGCCGAGTGGCAGCCCGACCCGGCGAAGCGGCGCGTCTATGTCGACGCGCTGGGCGTCGACAGCCCCTACGACTACGACCCGGTGTGGCAGAAGTTCGTGGATCTCGGCATCCCCGTGACCAGCCACAGCGGCTCGATGGGTTGGCCCGACCGCAGCCTCTCGTCGAACTTCGTCGGCAACCACCTCGGGCACTTCGCGCAGAGCCACCACACCTTCGCCCGCAGCTTGTTCCTCGGCGGCGTGACCGAGCGGTTCCCGACGCTCAACTTCGGGTTCCTCGAGGGTGGAGTCGGGTGGGCGTGCAACCTCTACGGCGACCTCTTCGGTCACTGGGCGAAGCGCAACCGGAAGTTCATGGACGAGCACCTCAAGCCCACGAACCTCGACACCGCGGAGTTCCGGCGGCTCTACGAGCAGTACACGGCCGGCAACCCCCGCTACGCAGGGAAGATCGACGACATCATCGCCCAGAACCTCGACGCGCTCGAGTCGGACACGTCGCAGGCCGAGCTCACCGATCGCGACCTCGACAGCGACGACTTCGCTCGCGTCCACATCGACGGCCCCGACGACATCCGACGCCTGTTCACGCAGAACTTCTACTTCGGGTGCGAAGCCGACGACCCGATGACGTCGATCGCGTTCAACGAGAAGATGGGGTTGCGGCTCAAGCCGTTGCTCGGCTCCGACATCGCGGACTTCGACGTCATCGACGCCACCGAGGTCCTCGAAGAGGCCTACGAGCTGGTCGAGGACGGCCACATCACGGAACAGAACTTCCGCGAGTTCACGTTCTCGAACGTCGTACAGCTGTACCGGGGCATGAACCCGTCGTTCTTCGCCGGTACCGTCGTGGAAGCGGAAGCCGAGGCCGAGTTCGCGAAGTACCGGGGGGCGGAGTGAACGCCAGCTACGAGACGATCGCGGTCGAGCGGCGTGACCGCACCGCCTGCATCCGGCTCGACCGGCCGGAGGTGCTCAATGCCATCAACGACGAGATGATCGCCGAGATCGGCGACGTCGTCCGCGAGCTCGAAGCCGATCCCGACGTGTGGACGCTGATGGTGACCGGCACCGGTCGCGCCTTCTGTGCCGGCGCCGACGTCAACAAGGCGGGGGTCGAGGAGCGCGGCAACTACACCCAGGGCATCGACGTCCAGGGTGAGGACATGCTGAGCTCGATGCGGCAATGGGACGTGCCGCAGGAGGCGACGTTCCCCTACCTCGAGATGACCAAGCCGGTGATCTGCGCGGTCAACGGCATCTGCGCGGGGGCGGGGCTCGACCTCGTCACCACCTCCGACATCGTGATCGCGTCCGAGGACGCGGTCGTTCTTCGATCCCCACGTCAGCATCGGCGTGGTGTCCGGCCGGGAGGCGCTGCGCCTGGCGCGTGTGCTGCCGTTGAACATCACCATGCGGTTGGCGCTGATGGGCAAGCACGACCGGCTGTCCGCCCAGCGGGCGTTCGACCTCGGCCTGGTGAGCGAGCTCGTCGCGACCGATGCGCTTCTGGACCGCGCGTGGGAGATCGCGGAGATCGTGAACAAGAACGCGCCGCTCGCGGTGCGGGGGACGCGCCTCGCGATCCGCAAGACGCTGTCGCTTCCCACCTACGAGGCCGAGCTCCTCGCCGAGGGGTACCGCATGAAGGTGGCGATCACCGACGACGCGCAGGAAGGTGCGCGCGCGTTTCTCGAGAAGCGTGACCCCAACTGGAAGTCGCGGTCGAGGCGAGTCAGACGAGGTTGGCCCAGCGGGGCTCGCGCTTCTCCGCGAACGCGAGCGGGCCTTCGGTCTGGTCGGGGTGACCCCACATCGACACCAGCTCGCGCGTGCCGGCGCGGCAGCCGTCGGTGAGACCGTGCTCCAGCGCACCCTCCAGCGCGCGCTTGGTGGCACGCATCGCGGCCGGGGAGTTGCGAGCGATCGTCTCGGCCAGCTCCTGCGCGGCCTCGCGCAACCGCTCGGGTGGGTCGATCACCTGCGAGATCATGCCGAGCTCGTAGGCGCGTGTCGCCGACATCCGCTCGTGCCGGCCGAGCAGCGCCATGCGCATCACCGCCTCGAACGGCATCTTGCGGGCGAGGCCGATCGCCTCCAGCGCGGTGACCTGGCCCACCGACACGTGCGGATCGACGAACTGCGCGTCGCTGGCCGCGATCACGATGTCGGCGTCGGCCACGAAGTGGAGCCCGCCGCCCGCGGAGATGCCGTTGAGCGCGGTGATCACCGGCTTCTGCACGTGTTGGTGCCAGGCGGTGAAGTGCAGGTCCCACTGCTCGACGGAGTCGCGGTAGCGCTCGACGCCCACACCGTCGCCCGAGAGCTCCTGAAGGTCGACGCCGGTCTGGAACGCGCGGCCAGTGCCGGTGTGCACGATGACCCTCACGGCTGGATCACGGTCGAGCTCGAGCCACGCGTCGGCGAGCTCGTCGCGGATTCGGCTGCTCATGGCGTTGAGCTGGTCGGGGCGGTTGTTGACCAGCCAGCCGACCGGACCGTGTCGCTCGACGAGCAGGGTGTCGTAGTCGGCCACGTCCGGACCCTACAAGCGCCCGGTGCCCGCTCCCGCTGGTGGTGCCCTCATGGGCGCCCTGTGTAGCGTCAGGTGGTTGTTCCGTCTGGAGGTACGCCATGTCCGAGTCCGAATACCGTTTCGTCAAGGTCGAGTCGTACGACGACGGCACGATCGTGCGGATCAAGCTGAACCGGCCGGAGATGCGGAACGCGCAGCACCGCTCGATGCTGGTGGAGCTCAACGAGGCGTTCCTCGCCGCGGAGGCCGACGACACCGTCCGGGTGGTGATCCTCGGCGGCGAGGGCCCCATGTTCTCCTCCGGTCACGACACCGGGAGCAAGGAGATGTGGGACGAGATGCATCCCGGTCCGAACCAGCACCCGACCACCGCGTCCAACGGCGGCACCCGTGAGGGCGCCGAGCGCCTGATGCTCCAGGAGTGGCACTACTTCTTCCAGAACACGCTGCGGTGGCGGAACCTCCGCAAGATCACCGTCGCCCAGGTGCATGGTGGGGTCTACGCCGCCGGCCTGATGCTCATGTGGGCGTGCGACCTCATCGTCGCGGCCGAGGGCACGATCTTCGCCGACGTGGTGGGCACGCGCCTCGGGATGTGCGGCGTCGAGTACTTCGCGCACCCGTGGGAGTTCGGCGCCCGCAAGACCAAGGAGCTGATGCTCACCGGCGACTCGATCGACGCCGACGAGGCGTACCGCCTCGGCATGGTCAGCAAGATCTTCCCCGAGGCCGAGCTCGACGACCGCACGCTCGAGTTCGCGCGCCGCATCGCCAAGATCCCGACCATGGCCGCGCTGCTCGTGAAGGAGTCGGTGAACCAGACCCAGGACAACCAGGGCTTCTACAACGCGCTGCACGCCTGCTTCACCATGCACGAGCTGAACCACGCGCACTGGGCCGTCGTGCACGAGGACGGGACGATGGTCGCCAAGCTCGGCGAGGACGTGCCCGACTGGCGTGGCACCAAGCTCAAGCTGTCGGAGCGCGACACGGTGGAGGCCGCGAGTGAGTGACGTCCTGCTGCGTGAGCGTCGCGGGGGCGTGGAGGTCCTGACCCTCAATCGGCCGGAGAAGCGCAATGCGCTCAACCGCGAGCTGCTCGACGCGCTGGCGTCGGCGTTCGCGGAGCTCGAAGGTGACGACGAAGTGCGCGTCGTCGTCCTCACCGGTGCGGGCGACCGCGCCTTCTCCGCGGGGATGGACTTGGCCGAGTTCGCGTCGGGCGGCGGGGGCGGCCAGTCGGTGGCCGAGCGCACCGAGGACGACGAGATCGACATCACCAAGCACCAGATCATCTCGTGGGAGTACCCCAAGCCGATCGTCGCCGCGCTGAACGGAGCGTGTGTTGCCGGCGGCTTCGAGATCATGATGTGCTGCGACCTCGTGGTCGCCGCCGAGCACGTGGTGTTCGGGTTGGCCGAGGTGAAGCGCGGCCTCATGCCTGGTGGGGGCGGCACGCTGCTCGCCACCCGCATCCCGATGGCGATCGCGCTCGAGATCACGCTCACGGGCGACACCATCGACTGCGCACGCGCGCTCGAGCTCGGCCTGATCAACCGCGTGGTGCCGCAGGGCCGCGAGGTCGACGAAGCGGTCGCGCTCGCGCAGAAGATCGCCGAGAACGGCCCGCTCGCGGTGCGGGTGGTGAAGAAGTTGGTGCGCAAGGGAGCGACCGAGGGTGGAGGAGCGGCGTGGCCGCCGCCCAAGGACATCGGCGCGGTGTTCGCGAGCGAGGACGCCCGTGAAGGCGCGCTGGCATTCGTGGAGAAGCGGCCCCCGCGGTTCGTGGGTCGGTAGGCGAGATCGACAAGAGGAGACGACGCGATGGCGTGGGACTTCGAGACCGAGCCCGAGTTCGAGACCAAGCTGGAGTGGATCCGTCAGTTCGTGCGCGAGAAGGTCGAGCCGCTCGACCTCATCTACCCGCACCGCTCGTTCCACCCGCTCGACGACGAGACCGGCCCGCTGGTGCGGCCGATGCAGCAGGAGGTGCGGGACCAGGGCCTGTGGGGCGCGCACCTCGGTCCCGAGCTCGGCGGCAAGGGCTTCGGTCAGCTCAAGCTCGCGCTGATCAACGAGATCCTGGGCACGTCGAGCTGGGCGCCGATCGTGTTCGGCACCGCCGCGCCCGACACCGGCAACGCCGAGATCATCGCCCACTACGGCACCGAGGCGCAGAAGGAGCAGTACCTGCAGCCGCTGCTCAACGGCGAGTGCTTCTCGTGCTACTCGATGACCGAGCCGCACGCCGGTGCCGACCCGACGATGTTCACCACCCGCGCGGTGAAGGACGGCGACGAGTGGGTCATCAACGGCTACAAGTTCTTCTCGTCGAACGCGCGCACGGCGCGGTTCATCATCGTGATGGCGGTGACCGATCCCGACGTGAGCGCCTACCAGGGCATGTCGATGTTCCTGGTGCCGACCGACACCCCGGGGCTCGACGTCGAGCGCCACATCGGGCTCATGGGTGAGGGTCCCGACGAGGGCATGCACGCGCTCATCCACTACAACGACTGCCGCGTGCCCGCCGACGCACTGCTCGGAGGCGAAGGTCAGGCGTTCGCAGTGGCGCAGACGCGTCTCGGCGGTGGGCGCGTCCACCACGCCATGCGCACCGTCGGCGTGTGCCAGAAGGCGCTCGACATGATGTGCGAGCGCGCGCTGTCACGCGAGACCAAGGGCTCGATCCTCGCCGACAAGCAGATGGTGCAGTCCGACATCGCCGACGCCTACGCCGAGCTCATCCAGTTCCGGCTGTTGGTGCTCTACACCGCGTGGGAGATCGACCGGTACCACGACTACAAGCGGGTGCGGAAGAACATCGCCACCATCAAGTTCCTCACGCCCAAGGTGCAGGAGAGCATTGTCTTCAAGGCGATGCACCTCCACGGCGCCCTCGGCGTGTCGAACGAGATGCCGTTCGGCGGCATGTGGTCGGGCGTGCCGATCATGGCCGCGGTCGACGGCCCGAGCGAGGTCCACAAGATCACCGCGGCCAAGGAAGTGCTGAAGGGCTACAAGCCCGTCGACGGCCTCTGGCCGTCGGAGTGGCTGCCGGCCAAGCGCGAGGAAGCGCGCCGGAAGATCGCCAACATGCTCGAGCACACCATCGGGAATTCTTGACCGGCGCGTTCGCGAACATCCGCGTGCTCGACCTGGCGGTGGCGCCGCCGGGCGCGCTCGCGGCCATGCACCTCGGGGAGTACGGCGCCGAGGTGACACGCGTCGAGCAGCGCGTCCACGACTCTGCCCTCTGGCGCTACGCCAACCGCACCAAGCACGTGGTACCGGCGCGTGTCGGGTTGGTCGAGGAGCTCGCGGCGAGCGCCGACGTCGTGATCGTCGACCTTCCTGCGCGTGAGCTCGACGCCGCTGGGCTCACTCGCGAGCAGCTGCGGCGGCACAACCTGGCGCTGCTCCACGTCTGGATGCCGCCGCACGCTCCGACCGGCGAGACGGCCGACCTGCCGTACGACGAGCTGCTGCTCTGGGCGTGGGCCGGTCTCGCCGCCCAGCAGCCCGGCGCGACCCGCGACCACCCGGTGGCCTCGGTCGTGCCAATCATCACCTACGAACAGGGCGCATTGGGCGCGTGCGCGATCGGTGCGGCACTGGTCGACCGGGCGACGCACGGCACCGCGCGGGCGTGCACGGTGTCGGGGCTCCATGCGGTCAACGCGATGAACACGTCGATCCGCATCGACTTCCCCGGCATCTTCCGACCGTTCGGCGCGCGAGAAGGACGGCACCGGGGTGTCGCCGCAGTTCCGCATGTACCGCTGCCGCGACGGCGTGTGGCTGTTCGTGTGCGCGCTGACGCCGTCCTTCTTCTTCAAGCTGCTCGAAGCAGTCGACCAGCTGGACATCATGTTGATCCCCGAGGTCGACGGCGAGTTCGCCAAGTTCGTCACCCCGCCGGTGCAGGCGATCGCCAACGAGCGGTTCGCGGCACGCATGGCCGAGATGGACTCCGACCAGTGGTCGGCGCGCTTCGACGAGATGGGGGTTCCCTACGCGCCGGTGCAGACCCGAGCCGAGTGGGCGGCGAGCGAGACGGTCGCAGCCAACGACCTGTTGGTGCCGGTGCCCGGCGAAGGAGAGACGGTCGGACCGGGCATGCCAGTGGTGCTCTCGCGCACGCCGGGCTCGCTCATCGCGTCGGAGGCGTCCGCGCCGAGCGCGCGCGACGCCTCGGCGCCGGGTGCGGCCCTGCCGCTCGACGGCATGCTCGTCGTCGACGCCACCAAGTTCCTCGCCGGACCCTTCGGCTGCCTCGTGCTCCAAGACCTCGGCGCGCGCGTGGTGAAGGTCGATCCACCGGGCGGTGAGGAATTCCGCGCCGTCGCCGCCGCGTCGTACTCCGCGCTGAACCGCGACAAGGACCAGGTCTGCCTCGACTTCAAAGACACGGCCGGGCGCGAGGCCTTCACCGCACTTGTCGACCGCGCCGACGCGCTGGTCGAGAACATGTCCCGCCAGGTGGCCGACGAGCTCGGGCTGGATCTCGACCTCCTGCGCGCCGGCAACCCGGGGCTCGTCCACACGCACATCGACGGGTGGGGGAATGGGCCGCTGGCCGAGACGCCGGGATTCGACCCGCTGCTGCAGGCCCGGAGCGGCATCATGGTGGCGCAGGGGGGCGCCGACCATCCGGTGATCCAGCCGATGTCGCTGCACGACATCGGCACCGGCACGCTCGCCGCCTTCGGCACCATCGCCGGCCTGTACGCGCGCACCCACCTCGGCGAGGGTCAGGACGTCGACGTCGCGCTGAGTCGCACCTCGGTGGCGTTCCAGGGTGGCGAGTACACCACCTCGCCCGACCTCGCCGATCCCGTGCTCGGGTACATCGACTACGTCGGCGACGAACCCGACCACTGCTTCGTGGAAGCGTCCGACGGCTGGCTCGCGGTGGCGGCCACCACCGACGGGCAGCGCGCCGCGTGGTCAACGATCCGGGCCATGCTCGCGGAGCAGACGGTCGCGGACGTCGTCGACGCGTGCCGTGCCGCGGGCATCCCTGCGATCGCGGTGCTCGGGCGCGACGAGGTGTACACCAGCGACGCGCTGGCCGACGCCGGGTGCTGGCTCATGGTCGACGACGACGACCTCGGCGAGGTGAAGGTCATGCGTGACTACTCGCAATGGGACGGCGTGCCGCCGCGCACGCGCGCGCACATGCGCGCTGCCGGGCGCGACACCGACGCGGTGCTGGAGGAGCTCAGCGCGCGCGACTGACTGCACCGAGGCAGAAGTCGACCAGGTGGTCGACCTCGGTGCGATCGGCGTGCGCGCCCTGCCACAACAGCTCGGCCAGGCGACCGAACACCGCGTGCGCGACGAGCGCGGCATCGAGCTGGGGAAGCGCGCTGCCGAGCGCGGCGAACGGCTCCTCCAACAGCGTGCCGGGCGCGGCGCTGGCGACCTGACGCCCGGGCGTCGACCCGCCGTTGACGCTGTCGCCGTTCCAGATCACCGCGAGCGTGGTGGCCGCCACCTCGCCTTCCGCCTGCGACATGACGCCCTCGACCCAGATGCGCACCTGGGCGTCGGGGGTGGACGCCTTGGTCATCTGGTGTTCGAGGTAGCTGCGCAGCCGGAGCGCGCCGTCGTCGACCAGCGCCGCCACCAGCGCGTCCTTCGACCGGAAGTGGCGGTAGAAGGCGTCGTTGGAGAGCCCGGCCGCGGCCACGATGTCGGCCACCCGGGGGCGGGAGGTGGTGCCGCACCGGCGCATGACGTCGAGGGCGGCGTCGAGCAATCGCCGCACCTCCTCGGCATAGGCCGCCTCCCGGCGGGCCAGCGCTTCCTGGGCTGCGCTTGGAATTGTGTTCTGCACGTCCAGAATCCTATTCTTACCGGAGCCGAGACGGAGGAACATGACGATGGCGTGGGATTTCCGCACCGATCCCGAGTACCAGGCCCAGCTCGACTGGGTCGACACGTTCGTGCGGGAGGAGGTCGAGCCGCTCGACATGCTCTTCCCCGACCTGCAGTTCCACCCGCTCGATGAGACCCGGCGGGCGATCATCGACCCGCTCAAGGAAGAGGTGCGGCGCCGCGCCCTGTGGGCCACGCACCTCGGTCCCGAGCTCGGCGGTCAGGGCTTCGGCCAGCTCAAGCTCGCGCTGCTCAACGAGATCCTCGGTCGGTCGCTGTGGGCGTCGATCGTGTTCGGGTGCCAGGCGCCCGACACCGGCAACGCCGAGATCATCGCCCACTACGGCACGCCCGAGCAGAAGGAGCAGTACCTGCAACCGCTGCTCGACGGCGAGTGCTTCTCGTGTTACTCGATGACCGAGCCGCACGCCGGCGCCGATCCCACGATGTTCACGACGCGAGCGGTGAAGGACGGCGACGAGTGGGTGATCAACGGCTGGAAGTTCTTCTCGTCGAACGCGCGCACCGCGTCGTTCTTGATCGTCATGGTCGTCACCGATCCCGACGTCAGCGCGTACCAGGGCATGTCGATGTTCCTCGTGCCCACCGATACGCCGGGCGTGAAGATCGAGCGCAACATCGGCCTGGCGGGTGAGCCACTCGGCGAAGGCATGCACGCGCTCATCCACTACGACGACGTGCGCGTGCCGGCTGATGCGCTGCTCGGCGGCGAAGGCCAGGCGTTCGCGATCGCGCAGACCCGACTCGGCGGCGGCCGCATCCACCACGCCATGCGCACCATCGGTCTGGCGCAGAAAGCGATCGACATGATGTGCGAGCGCGCGCTGTCGCGCCAGACGCAGGGTTCGCTGCTCGGCGACAAGCAATTCGTGCAGGGCTTCATCGCCGACTCGTACGCGCAGCTCAAGCAGTTCCGGCTGTTCGTGCTGTACACGGCGTGGGAGATCGACGAGTACAACGACTACAAGCGGGTGCGCAAGGACATCGCCACCGCCAAGGTCGTCATGCCCACGGTGCTCCACGACATCGCGTGGCGGGCCATGCAGGTGCACGGCGCGTTGGGCGTCAGCAACGAGATGCCGTTCAACGGCATGATCCACGGGGCGGCGTCGATGGGGCTCGCCGACGGACCCACCGAAGTGCACAAGGTCACCGTCGCCCGGCAGTTGCTCCGTGAGTACAAGGCGACCGATGATCTGTGGCCGACCGAGCATCTGCCCAAGAAGCTGGCGGCGGCGAAGGCGAAGTACGCCGAGTACCTGGAACACGAGGTGGGGAACCTGTGATCGACTTCGACCGGCTCGCAGCATGGATGGACGACCAGGGCCTCGACGGCAAGGGGGAACCGCTCGAGCACTCGTTCGTGTCCGGCGGCTCGCAGAACGAGATCTACGAGCTGCGCCGCGGTGACTTCCACGGCGTGATCCGCATCCCACCGGCGACCGCGCCGGCCGACCGCGACAAGGGCATCATCCGGGAGTGGCGCATCATCGAGGCGCTCGACGGCACCGAGGTGCCGCACACCGCCGCCATCGGGGTGTGCGAGGACCCCGACGTGCTGGGCCGCACCTTCTATCTCATGGGGTGGGTCGACGGCTGGTCGCCGATGAACACCGACGGCTGGCCGGCGCCGTTCGACACCGATCTCGACGCCCGCAAGGGATTGGCGTACCAGTTGGTCGAGGGGATCGCGCTGCTGGGCAACGTCGACTGGCAGGCCAAGGGGTTGCAGGACCTCGGCCGTCCCGACGGGTTCCACGAGCGCCAGGTCGACCGGTGGACCGCGTTCCTCGAGCGCATCAAGGGCCGCGAGCTGCCCGGTTTCGACGAGGCGTCGGCATGGCTGCGCGCACACAAGCCGATCGACTTCATCCCCGGGCTCATGCACGGCGACTACCAGTTCGCCAACGTGATGTTCAAGGACGGCGCGCCGGCCAAGCTCGCCGCGCTCATCGACTGGGAGATGGGCACGGTCGGCGACCCGAAGCTCGACCTCGGCTGGGTGGTGCAGAGCTGGCCCGAGGACACGATGGCGGTCGAGGCCGAGACCGCGGGCTACGCCAACATGTACGGCATGCCGTCGCGCGACGAGGTCGT
The DNA here is from genome assembly GCA_963835985.1 of uncultured Actinomycetes bacterium. Taxonomy (GTDB): domain Bacteria; phylum Actinomycetota; class Acidimicrobiia; order IMCC26256; family DASPTH01; genus DASUAS01. The sequence continues at coordinate 654,351 of CAWIHV010000007.1, forward strand.
GCAGCACTACGCGAAGATCTCGGGCCGGCAGGTCGACGACGTCGACTACTACATCGTGCTCGCCAAGTGGAAGCTCGCGGTGGTGCTGGAGCAGGGCTACCAGCGCCGCGGCGACGACGAGAAGCTCAACGCGTTCGGTCCGATCGTGCTCGAGCTCATGCAGGGCGCGGCCGACCTCGCGGAGTCGAGCGACTACGCCGTCACCGAGAGCCGGTAGCGGTGCGCGCCGCGTACGTGTTGGAGCACGGGCCGCCCGAGGCGGTCGTGGTGCAGGAGCTTGCCGACCCCGCGCCCGGACCGGGTGAGGTCCTCGTCGACATCGCGTACGCAGCGGTGAACTTCCCCGACGTGTTGATCGTCAACAACGAGTACCAGGTGCAGGTGCCCGCACCGTTCGTCCCCGGCAGCGAGTTCTCGGGCGTGATCGCAGCGGTGGGTGACGGCGTCGCCAGTGGTCCGGGAGGCGTCACGGTTGGCGATCACGTGTACGGCGCCAGCTTCGTGGGCGTGTACGCGGAGAAGATCGTCGGTGAACGCGGCGAGCGTGCACGTGATCCCGGATTCGGTTGACCTGCGCGACGCGGCCGCGTTCAGTGTGGCGCACACCACTGCGATGCACACGTTGCGCACGATCGCCGACCTGCAGCCGGGGGAGACCGTGTTGGTGCTGGGCGCGGCGGGCGGCGTGGGGTTGGCGTCGGTCGAGCTGGCGACGCTCATGGGTGGGACGGTGATCGCGGCAGCGTCCTCGCCCGAGAAGCTCGCGCTGTGTGCGAAGTACGGCGCGGTCGCGGGGATCGACTACACGAAGGAAGACCTCAAGACGCGCGCCAAGGAGCTCACCGGAGGGGGCGCCGACGTGGTGGTCGACCCCGTCGGCGGTCCGTACTCGGAGCAGGCGCTGCGAGCGACGAAGTGGGGGAGCCGCTTCGTGGTGATCGGGTTCGCCGCGGGCGAGATCCCGCGCATCCCGCTCAACCTGATCCTGCTCAAGGGCGTCATCGTGCGCGGGATGGAGATGCGCAGCATCATGGAGGCGGTGCCCGAGCTCGTCCTGCGCGACCAGCGCGAGCTGAACGAGCTGTTCGTGGGCGGGAAGATCCACCCCCACGTGTCCGCGGTCTATCCGCTCGCCGACACCGCCGTCGCCCTCCGGTCCATGCTCGAGCGCACCGCCACCGGCAAGGTCCTCATCGACGTCACCGCTTGACCCCCGACAACCCCGAGGTTTCGGCGTCGAAGTTGCGGCGTAGCCCCGCAAGTTCGACGCATGTTCGTGGGGTCAGGTGCTGGCGAAACGCTTCTTGAGCTCGGGCTTCTGGATCTTGCCCATGGCGTTGCGGGGGACCTCGTCGACCAGCTCGAGCTGCTCGGGCACCTTCTGCCGGGCGAGACCGAGCTCGCGGCAGTGCTCGCCGATCTCGACCAGCGTGATCGTGTCGACCCCAGCGGCGAGCTTCACCACCGCGCACGCCCGCTCACCCGTGCGGTCGTCGGGCAGTGCGATCACGGCGACGTCAGCGATCTTGGGGTGGAGGTGGAGGGCGTCCTCGATCTCGCTGGCGGAGATGTTCTCCGCGTTGCGGATGATGATGTCCTTCACCCGCCCGGTGATCATCACGTGGCCGGTGTCGGTGACGATGCCGAGGTCGCCGGTGTGGAAGAAGCCCTGGTCGTCGAGCGCGCCGTCGTTGAGGGCGGGGTTCGCGTAGCCCTGGAACAGCTGCGGACCCTTGAGGCGCAGCTCGCCCTCCTCGCCGGGTCCTTTCTCGAGGCCGTCGAGCCCGACGACGCGCACCTCCACGCCCGGACCGGCCGTGCCCTCACTCGTCGCCAGCTGCTCGTCGGTGTCGGTGACCGCGCCGCACGTCGCGATGGGGAACTCGGTGAGGCCCCAGCTGCCGACGATGCCGATGCCGCCGAGCTCGCGCTTCACGTCCTCGTGGAGCGCGGGTGGCGTGGGCGCACCGCCGCCGACGCAGGCGCGCAGGTTCGGGAACAGCTTCTCGCTCCCGTGCGCGGCCTGGGCCGCGAGGTAGGCGCGGAAGAACGGCACCGCGGTGCCGAGGAGCGTCGCGCCCTGCTCAGACATGAACTTCGGCGACTCGGCCGCGTCGAACGCCTCCACCAGGATCATCGTCATCCCGGTCATGAGCGCCACGACGAGCATCGACGCACCACCGATGTGACCGACGGGGAAGGCCACGGGATAGATGTCGTCGGCGGTGGGCTGCATCTTGCTGAGCCACGTGTTGCCTGCGGCCATGAGCGCGCGGTCGACATGCCACGCGCCCTTGGGATCCGCGGTCGAGCCCGACGTGTAGTACAGCCAGCGCGCGTCCGACTCGTCGGCGGGTGGATCGGGCAGTGTGGCCGGGTCGCCCGTCGGCAGGGTGTCGGTGGCCATCACCCGGTAGCCGACCTCGTCGGCGATGCCGCGGGCGAGCGCCTCGTAGTCGAAGCCGCGCCACTGCGGACGCACGATGAGGACGTCGCACTTCGCCTCGTTGGTGATGTAGCGCACCTCGCGCTCGCGCAGGATCGGGATGATGGGGCACTGCACGGCGCCGAGGCGCGCCAGTGCGACGAGCAGCACGAGCGTGTCGATGCCGGTCGGCAACTGCCAGCACACGACGGTGCCGGGCCCGATGCCATCGGCGTAGAGCCCCGCGGCCATGCGCTCGGCCGCGTCGCGGAACTCGTTGACGGTGAGCCGCCGACCGTGCTCGTCGCCCAGCACCACCTGGTCGGGCGTGGCTTCGGCGCGCTGGGTGACGAACTCCCAGTACGTCGCGGGGTAGTCGCTGATCTCCGGCATGTCGGTTCAGACCCTCATGATCCAGCCGCCGTCGACGCTGATCGTCTGGCCGTTGATCCAGTCGCCGGCGCTCGACGCCAGGAGCAGGATCGTGCCCACGAGGTCGTCGGGCGGACCTTCCTTCTTCCCCGGCACGCCGGCGAGGATCGCGGTGCGCATCGGGCTGTCCTTGCCCAGGGACTCGTAGCCGGCCTCGTCGGCCACGAAGCCGGGCGCGATCGCATTCACGTTGATGCCCTGAGGGCCGAGCTCGGTGGCGAGCGAGGCGGTGAGGCTGACCAACGCGAGCTTGCTGATGCTGTAGATGCCACCGGGGATGAACGCACCTCCCGACACCTGGTTGATGATGCGGCCGCCACCCCGTTCGAGCATCGACGGCACCGCGGCACGTGTGCACACCAGCGCACCCTTCACGTTGACCTGCATCACGCGATCCCACCAGTCGAGGGGGAGCGTGAGGAGGGATCCCATCGGGATCTCCTTCATCAACGCCGCGTTGTTGATCAGGATGTCGACGCCACCGAACTCGTCGCGAGCTCGCTGCACCATCGCCTCCGCCGCGTCGGGATCGGTGATGTCGACGCGCACGCCGATCGCCTGGTGCCCCTGTGCGCGCAGCTCGGTCGTGTGCGCTTCGGCGCGGTCGCCGTCGAGGTCGGCGAGCACGACCGCCGCGCCCGCGGCGGTGAGGCCCCGTCCGTACTCTTCGCCGCAACCGCCGGCGCCGCCGGTGACGATCGCGACCTTGCCGTCCAACGAGAAGCGCTCGATGCTCATGCGATCCCCCCGAGATCCCAACCGGTTTCGACTGGAAGGATGGCGACAATACCCGTACGGTCTCGCGCCATGAAGATCGGTGTGATGCTCGCAGGGGTCAACACGAAGTTCTGGACGACGGCGGCGCAAGCGGCCGAGGAGGCCGGCTTCGAATCGGTGTGGCTGCCGGAGCACCTCGTGTTCCCGGTGGAGATGAAGGGCAGCCCCCACGCCGGTGACGAGCACCCGCCGATCCCGTCGAACACGCCGGCGTTCGATGCGCTGATGGCCCTGGCTGCGATCGCGGCGACGACGAAGACGGTGCGGCTCGGCACCGACGTCTACAACATCGGGCTGCGCCACCCGTTCGTCACGGCTCGCGCGATCACGACCCTCGACGTCATCTCGCAGGGCCGGGTCGAGTTCGGCATCGGTGCCAGTTGGCTCCGAGAGGAGTGGGAGGTCACCGGCCTCGACTTCTCGACGCGTGGGCGGCGGGTCGACGAGACCATCGACATCTGCCGTCGTCTCTGGTCGGAGGACGTGGTCGAGCACCACGGCGAGTTCTTCGACTTCGCGCCGGTGATGTTCAATCCCAAGCCGGTGCAGCAGCCGCAGCCGACCCTGCTCATCGGGGGCGACGGGGCCGCCGCCAAACGTCGCGCCGCGCTGGTGGGCGACGCGTGGCTGCCGATGAACCACTCGCTCGAGCAACTGCCGGGCGCGCTGGCCGAGATCAACGCCGCGCGCGCCGCCGCCGGCCGCGAGGGCACCACCACCCTCACGATCGGCGGGAGCATCGAGACCCTCGCCGACGTCGACCGCTACCGCGACGCGCACGTCGACCGCGTGCTCGTGCGCCCTTTCGTGTCGTCGCGCGAGGCCCTCGACGGCATCGCCCGTTTCGGCGACGAGATCATCGCCAAGCTCTCCCTGACCAACCTCGTTATGACTGGGGGAGGAGGTCGGTGAGCCAGTGGACGTCCTCGAGGCCGCGGAGGACGTCGTTGAGGTGGGTGCACGTGCTCGGCCCGACGAGCTGGGTGCGGGCCTCGGGGCGGAGGTCGTCGACCTTCCAGCCGACGACCCGTCCCGCGCTGCCGAGCGCCTGGGGGCACTCGGTCCACGGGAGCACGCGCGCGTCGGCGTGACACGCGGTGATGACCATGGTGTCGGGATCGACCTCGGCGTCGAGGGTGTACTCGTGCACCACGTATTCGTGTGCACCACCGTCGGTGCACGTGTCGCGGAAGAAGGCGTCGACGTGAATGGTGTCGTCGCGCCACACGTCGAGCCGGCGGATGCGGCGGGTCGAATACGCGGGCAGGTCGTCGAACGCGACCCAGCCGACGGCGTCGTCGTGGTCGCGGATGTCGGGTGCGTCGGGACCGAGCATGACGGGTGGCCGGCCGTCCTCCAGGTTCGCGAGCAGCGCGCCGCCGGTCTGCCAGCCCGCGCAGATGTCGGCCTGCTGGAGGCGCACCTCCTTGTTCACGCGACCACGCCAGTCGGCGAGGTCGACGGCGCCCTCGTCGGCCGCGATGGTCATGCCCATGCCCGACACCAGCGACGCGCCCGGCACGTCGTCGAGCAGCAGGTAGGGGAGCGAACCGCGCTCGGCCCCGGTGTGGAGGTCGAGCACCTTGCGGAAGCCGCCCCCGGCGCGAGCGCCCACGAAGCCGTCGCCGCCCGGCACCCCGGGCGTCACCGAGACCTCGCGCACCACCATGCCGAGCGTGTAGTCGATGACGAGCTGGGTCTCGGACTCCGCCACCGCAATCGCGCGGCCGTCGGCGGCGGTGACGACATCACGGCCGAGCCCGTGTTGGTGCAGGGGACCGGTCAGCCCGTCGGGCCGGATGGAGGTGATCGACGTGCTGCGACGTACCGATCCCGGTCGCCGCGGCGGGTGTGCCCGTGGTGGGGTTGTGCGGACCCTGCCGCGGGTCGCGGGGTTCAGGCACTCGGTCCTCGTTTCCGCTCGGGCCCACGGGGGTGCCCGGCGCTGGTCGTCGCCCGCATCGTACCGGCGTGGCGGCAGGTGAGTTGTCTGACCTTTCGTCTAGCGTCGCCCCTGTGCTGAAGCTCGGACTGCGACTGGAGCTGTACCGCTCGCCGACGGTGCAGGTGCCGTACGAACTGGTGCAACGCGCCGAGGAGCTCGGGTTCCACTCGGTGTGGACGGCCGAGGCCTACGGCGCCGACGCCCTCACCCCGCTCGCCGCCATCGCGGCACGCACCGAGCGCATCAAGCTCGGCACCGCGGTGGTGCAGCTCGCCGGTCGACCGCCCGCGATGCTCGGCATGCAGGCGATGACGATCGACGCCATCGCCGGCGGTGGGCGGATGATCGTCGGCATCGGCCTGTCGGGGCCCCAGATCGTCGAAGGGTGGTACGGCCAGCCGTGGGGCAAGCCCAACGCCCGGTTGCGCGACTACGTGGAGATCCTGCGCGACGTCCTGCGCCGCGAGGGTCCGGTCACGCACGACGGGCCCGAGATCTCGTTGCCGTTCACGGGCGCCGGGGCGCTGGGACAGGGCAAGCCGCTGAAGACGATCCTGCACGCGCCGTCCGACATCCCGATCTGGCTGGCGTCGGTCGGTCCGAAGAACACCGCGCTGTGCGCCGAGCTGTGCGAAGGCTGGCTCCCGATGGGCCTCCCACCGAAGGGCACCGACGATCCCGACGTGGCGAGCGCGCTCGGCGCAGGGCTTCGCAGCCGGCGCACCGACGCGCGTGAGCCCCGCGGCCGACTTCGACGTCTTCAACGGCCTCACCGTGAAGATCACCGACGACGTCAAGGGCTGGCTCGACAGCATCCGGCCCTACCGCGCCACCTACGTCGGCGGCATGGGCAGCGAATCGCACAACTACCACGTCGAGTCGATGGCCAAGCGCGGCTTCGCGGCCGACGCGGCGCGCATCCAGGAGCTCTTCCTCGCCGGGCGGCGCGAGGAGGCCATCGCGGCGATGCCCGACGAGGCGCTGCTGCAGGGCACGCTGGTGGGCACGCCGGCCAGCATCCGGCAACAGTGGGACGCGGGCGGCGTGGTGCCGCCCGGGGTCACCGGCACCATCATCGGTGCCGACCGGCCCGACGAGCTCGAGCTCATCGCCGAGCTCACCGGCGCGCGAGACGGAGTACGGGAAGATGCCTGACGGAAGGCTGCGCGACGACTGGGAGTCGTCCCTGGGCGATCTGGAGGAGCGCCGCGCCGCGGGCCGTGCCATGGGCGGTCCCGAGCGGCTGGCCAAGCACCACTCGCAGGGCAAGCTCGACGCCCGCGCCCGCATCGACGAGCTCGTCGACCCGGGCTCGTTCATGGAGCTGGGCACGCTCACCGGCGGCGACGAGGCCCCGGCCGAGGCGATCGTGCTCGGCTCGGGCAAGGTGAGCGGACGTCCGGTGATCGTGGCGGCGGAGGACTTCACCGTGATGGCGGGCACGATCAGCCACACCGCGAACTCGAAGCGCTACCGCGCCGCGGAGCTGGCGCTGCGCGATCGTGTGCCGCTGGTGATGATGCTCGACGGTGCCGGCTTCCGCGCCGACGGCAAGGCCTACGGTCGCGCTCCCACCGACCTGCTCTCGCAGTCGCGCTGCTCGGGCTACGTGCCGCTGATCACCGCGGTGCTCGGGTCGTCGGCGGGGCACGGCGCGCTCGGTGGCGCCGATGTCCGACTTCTCGGTGATGAGCTCGCACGCGGCGATCTTCACCGCGGGCCCGCCCGTGGTGGCCGAGTCGCTCGGGGAGCAGGTCACCAAGGAGGAGCTCGGGGGACCGGTCACCGCGATCAACAGCGGTCTGATCCACAACGTCGCGCCCGACGACGCCGCCGCGCTCGAGCTGGTGCGGCTCTACCTGAGCTACTTCCCGTCGTCGGCGTGGTCGTACCCACCCGACTACACGCACGACGACACCGCGCCCCGACTTGTCGAGGAGATCCTCGACATCGTGCCGCGCGACGGCAAGCGCGTCTACGACGTGCGCGACGTCATCGACGTGGTCGTCGACCAGTCGTCGTGGTTCGAGGTGCAGCCCGACTTCGGCAAGTCGGTCGTCACTGCGCTGGCGCACCTCGGTGGCCACCCCGTGGCGGTGATCGCCAACCAGCCGCAGGTGTTCGCGGGTTCCATCGACGTCGACGGCGCCGACAAGGCTGCGCACTTCATCACCGTCGCCGATTCGTTCCACCTCCCGTTGGTGTTCCTCGCCGACAACCCCGGGGTGCTGCCGGGCACCGCGTCGGAGCGCAAGGGAATCCTGCGTGCCGGCGCCCGCATGTTCGCGGCGCAGACCATGGCCACGTCACCCAAGTTCGAGGTGACCATGCGCAAGGCCTACGGCTTCGGCTCGATGGTCATGGGCATGATCGGCTTCGACAACCAGTCGGCGGTGTTCGCGTTCCCGGGCGCCACGATGGGCGCGATGGGCGCGGCGGCGATGAGCCGCTCGCGCGGTTCCGACCTCGACGAGGCCGAGCTGCTCAAGAAGATGGAGCTCGAGGCGTCGTACCGCTCGGCCCAGGGCTTCGGCTTCGACGAGCTCATCGACCCGCGCGAGACCCGCAACGTGCTGCTGCACTCGCTCGAGCGCGCGCTCAACCAGCGTCAGGTCGCAGCCGAGCCCGTCGCGCGCGTCGCGATCACGCCCTGATTGGTCCCCTCCTCCGAGCATCTCAAAGTTGGGTGTCATATACGCACGCGAACTTCGAGATGTTCGCTCAGGCGTGCTCCATCAGCTCGTCGAGGGCGCGGCTGATGTCGTTGTCGTAGCCGAACGGCTCGGGCAGGATGCCCATGTCGTGCAGCAACGTGCCGAGGCGCAGCATCACCACGGTGAAGCGCAGCGCGGCGAACACCAGGAACCAGTGCAGATCGGCGCCACTGCGACCGGTGAGCTCCTCCCAGCGCGCCACCGTCTCCTCGCGTGACGGGAAGCCGGGCAGTCGCTCCTGGCCGGCGGCGCGGGTGAGCACGTCGTCGCAGAAGAGCCACCAGCCGAGATCGATGCGCGGGTCGCCGAGCGCGACCATCTCCCAGTCGAGGACCGCGACCACCTCGCCCTCGCGGAACATCTGGTTGGCCAGCCGCGAGTCGCCCCACGTGATCGTCACCTGCTCGGGGTCCGACGCGGGACGGTTCGCCTGCAACCACGCCAGCGCGGCGCGTGCGCCGTCGTGGGGCCGGCCCTGCTCGGCGTCCTCCGCCCACGTCAGCGACTCGGCGTAGTAGGTGAGCTGCTGCTCGAGCGCGGGCTCGCCGCGGTCGGGATCGTCGAGTCGTTCGAGGCCGAGCGCCCGCCAGTCGAGGTTGTGCACGGCAGCGAGCTGGGCGATGCCGTTCCACCACACCGTCGCCTGCGCATCGGGATCGGCGTCGCGCAACCAGCCGTCGACCGAGTAGTGCGGAGCGTCGGACGGTGCGATCCCGTCGATCCGCCGCATGATCCAGAACGGGCTGCCGAACCACGACGGATCGCCCTCGAACCACAGCATCTCGGGCACCGGGACGTCGGTGTGCTCGGCCAGGGCCTGCATCACCCGGAACTGCGTCTCGAAGTTGGCCTCCATGAACACCGTGTGCGCCTGCGGGGCGATGCGCGCCACGAGATGGTTGACGGTCGGCCTCCCACCGTCGTCCCAGGTCGCGTCGAACAGGATGGTCTCGTTGGAGAAGCCGGTGCTGGCGGGGATCTCGAGGTGGTCGACGGTGATGCCGCCGAGTCCGGCCACCTCGGCGAGCCAGCGCTGCAGTTGGCTCAGCGTCTGGTCCTCGTCGCGCGACACCACCCCCACGGGGGAGAAAACTAACCCTCTGACGCCCGGTTGGTGTCCCGGAGCCCCGGTCCGCTGAAATTGCGCAGAGCCCAAGAACTGGCGAGGATGGCTCGCCGGCCCTGATCCCCGCCCCGAACCAGAAGAGGACCCCATGGAGCTCGTGCTGACCGACGACCAGGAGTTCTTCCGCGACACCACGCAGAAGTTCCTGGGCAGCGAGTGCCCGCTCCCCAAGGTGCGCGAGCTGCGGGGCAACGCCGCCGGCTTCGAGCCCGACTACTGGCGCCAGGGTGCCGAGCTCGGATGGATGTCGTTGCTCGTGCCGGAGGAGCTCGGCGGCGGGAGCATCAGCGGCAACGGCGCCAACGACCTGGCGCTGGTGGCGTACGCGTTCGGCGTGCACGTGGCCCCGGGACCGCTGATCCCGTGCAACGTCGTCGCCACCGCCCTGGCGCGGTCGGGCAGCGAGGAGCAGCAGAACGGGCTCCTGCAAGATCTGATCTCCGGCGCGCAGATCGCCACGTGGGCCCACACCGAGCTCCCGCCCCACGACGGGTTGGACGACGTGACCGTGCGGGCCGAGTCCGACGGCGACGGGTTCGTGCTCACGGGCGTGAAGTCGCCGGTGGAGGCGGGTGCTGAGGCCGACCAGCTGCTGGTCAGCGCGGCCACCGATGCCGGGCTGGCCCAGTTGCTCGTCCCGCGCGACGCGGCCGGTGTGACCGTCACGCCCCTCCGCAGCGTCGACCTCGTGCGCCGGTATGCCCGCATCGAGCTCGACGGCGTGCGCGTCCCCGCGTCGGCAGTGGTGGGCACGCCGGGCGCCGCGGCCGACGATCTCGAGCACCAGCTGCGCGTCGCCGGCGTCGTGCAGTCGGCGGAGATGGTCGGCGCCGCCGACGCCTCGTTCGACATCACCCTCGACTGGGCCTTCAGCCGCTACTCGTTCGGGCGGCCGCTCGCGTCGTACCAGGAGATCAAGCACCGCTTCGCCGACATGAAGATGTGGCTCGAAGCGAGCCACGGTCTCGCCGACAGCGCGGCCCGTCACGTGTCACGCGACGACGCCGATGCCGCGATCGCGGTCAGCGCGGCCAAGGCCTATGCCGGTCAGTACCTGGCCGAGCTGGTCCAGGACTGCGTGCAGCTGCACGGTGGCATCGGCGTGACCTACGAGCACGACCTCCACCTCTTCCTCCGTCGCATCACGGTCGACCGTCTCACCTACGGCACGCCCGCCGACCACCACCGCCGCATCGGCGCCCTGCGCATCGCGCAGGCCGCCTGACCGAGCCGAGGATCCATGACGATCACCGACACCACCAGCACCGACCTCGAACCGGTCGAGGAGTTTCGCCTTCGGGCGCGCACTTGGCTCGCCGAGAACTTCCCCCGCTCCGACGGGATGCGCCGTCTGTTGCGCGCCGCGGACAGCGACGAGGAGGAGCTCGCCGACATCCAGCGCCAGCGCGATCTGCAGCGCCTGCTGTTCGACGGCGGCTTCACCGGCGTCTGCGTGCCGAAGGAGTACGGCGGGCTCGGTCTCACACCCGAGCACCAGCGGGCGCTCAACGAGGAGTCGGTCGGCTACGAGATCCCGTTCCTGATCCAGGTGCCCACGTTCGTGCCGTGCATGGCCGTGCTGCTCGAGTTCGGGACCGAGGAGCAGAAGTTGAAGTACATCCCCCCGATGCTCAAGGGGGAGGCGATCTGGATGCAGTTCCTCTCCGAGCCGAGCGGCGGGTCCGATGTCGCGGCCGCGCTCACCACTGCGGTGCGCGACGGCGACGAGTGGGTGGTGAACGGCTCGAAGGTGTGGACGACGGGTGCATGGTTCTCCGACTACGGCCTGTGTCTGTTGCGCACCAACTGGGACGTTCCGAAGCACCGCGGCCTCAGCGTGTTCATCATCCCGATCCACCAGGAAGGCATCGAGCTGCACCGGATCGAGATGATCAACGGCTCGAAGGAGTTCTGCCAGGAGTTCATGACCGACGTACGGGTGCCCGACTTCGATCGGGTCGGCGAGGTCGACCAGGGCTGGACCGTCGGTACGCGGTGGATGTTCCACGAGAAGAACGCGATGGGTGGTGGTTCGCCCTTCGTCACCGGGTCGCTGCACACGGGATTGATCGAGAGCCGCGACCCGTATGTCGATCTCGTCCGGGGCACGGGTCGGGTCGACGATCCGCGCGCGCAGGAGCTCGTCGGCGAGGCGCACATGCTCGGCCTGGCCCGCGGTGCGTTGTCGGCCCGCATCACCGTCGGCATGCAGACCGGCCAGATGCCCGACAACAGCGCGGCCATCGCCCGCCTGATCTCGGCGGTGGCGTTCCAGCGGCAGAGCACGATCTCGCTCGACCTCGCCGGCGCCAACGCGGCGGCGACGCTCGCCGGCGACCCGTGGGCCGAGAAGGGCTTCAACTTCCTCGAGCGCCAGTCGTCGGGGATCGGTGGCGGCACCACCGAGATGGCCCGCAACAACATCTCGGAGAAGGTGCTGAAGATGCCCCGCGAGATCACCCACGACAAGAACATGCCGTTCCGCGACGTCCCCAAGGGTCCGCCCGGGAACTGACGCACACGAGGCGAGGGGGGAGCCGGCGAACCGGCTCCCCCCTCGAAGTGTTCGTTCGACGTGCGCGTTGACTACGAGGCTGGCGCCGCCGTCGTCGTGGTCACGCCCGTGCCGCCTGTGGCCGTGTACTGCTTGATCAGGTCGGGATCACCGACGAGCTTGCCGGTCTCGACCTTCCCTCCGTTGAGCACCTTGAACTTGCCGTTCTCCACACCCACGAACCAGGTGCAGGTGTCCTTGGCGATGGTGCCGAAGCTCTCGTAGCTGAGGTCGATCGGCTTGCAGAGCAGGCCGGCGCCGTCGTACTTGCCGCCGTTGGTCTTGCGGATGCCGTCGACGAAGCTCTGGCGGGTCGGGTTCTTCCCCGCGTTCTTGAGCCCGAGGATGGCGATGTCGCAGACGATGTAGCCGGTGTACGTGCCGTAGTCGGGCACGCCGGTGAGGCCGGCGTACTTCTTCAGGTTGCCCTGGAACGCCTTGACCGCCTTGCCGCCGAGCTCGACCGGCCGGTACGCGCTGAACATCACGTCGTTGGGCGTGATGGTCTTGGCGATGGGCTGGTCGAGCAGGTCCTGGCTGTAGCCGGTGGCGAGGATGTTGGCCTTCATCTTCACGCCGTTCTGCTGCAGACCCTGCACGATGGCGAAGTTCGTGTCGGAGTCGAGCGGCAGGTAGAGCCCGTCGGCCCCGGAGTTCTTGATGCCGAGCACGACGGGGCCGACGTCGGTGCCACCGAACTCGAGGGTGTTGTTGAGGTACACACCTTCGAGACCCTGCGCCTTCGGCTCCGAACGTCTCGGTCGCCTTGGCCGACTCGCTCGACGACGGCGACGCGCCGTAGCCGACCGCGGCGACCTTCTTGGCCCCCATCTGCTTCATGACCCTCGTGGTCGTGTCGTACGTGAGACCGGGCACCGGGGTGCCGTTGCCGAGGCCGGAGATGATGTTCTCGTTGCCTTCGTTGTAGTAGTAGTTGCCGTCGAAGCCGCCGCCGATCATCGGGACGCCCTGGTCCTTCAGATACCGCCAGGCCAGGAACGCGAAGGCGGAGTTGTCGATCACCGCGAAGACGTTGCGGTTCTGCACGAGGTCCTGCGCGCCGGTGAGGTTCGCGCCGCTCGACTTGTCGTCGATGATCTCGAGCTTGATCTTGCGCCCGTTCACGCCGCCCTTGGCGTTCTCGGCGTCGACGCGCGCCTGACACGACTTGTGCGCGTTCTTGTGCGTCGCCGCGGCGACTCCCGTCTGCGACGAGATGTAGCCGAGCGTGACGTCCTTGGCGGTGACGCCGGGATCGCTGCCCGACTGGGCGCCGGCGCCGGTCGACAGGACGCCGACGGTGGCCATGCCCAGCGCGGCCACGATGGCGACGGCCCGGAGGCCGTACTTGCGCTTCCTCATGTTGTGTCCCCCCTGGGAGTGGCCCGCGGGCCGAAGTTGTGCTCGGTCAGCACCCTAATGCTTCAGACCTTTCGATGCTCCGCGACCTCAGGCCGCTGGCACCGTGGTGGTCACCAGCGGGTTGCCGGTGCGGTTCGCCTCGAGCGCGTCGGGGTCGCCGACCAGCTTGCCGATCACCGGCTTGCCCTTGTTGACCACGACGAACTTTCCGTTCTTGACCTGGGTCCCGTAGATGCAGCCCGTCTCGGGGAACTTGCCGAACGTGTCGAGCCCGACGTCGTAAGGACGGCAGTTGAGGCCGGCGGCGTCGTACTTGCCGAGCTCACGGAACTTCGGTGCGAAGTCCTCGCGGGTCACGTTCTTGCCCATCTGCTCGAGTGCGGTGATGGCGAGGTCGCAGGTGATGTAGCCCGTGTACTTGCCGTAGTCGGGCACACCGGTGATCCCGACCTTCTTGAGGTCGGCCTGGAACTGCTTGGTCGCCTTGTCGTTCACCTCTACCGGCTTGTAGGTCTGCATGAAGTACGTGTTCGGCTTGAGGGTCTTGGCGGCCGGCGAGTCGAGCAGCGGCTGCCCGTAGCCGGTCATGAGCGCGTTGAACTTCATGTCCACGCCGTTCTGCTCGAGCCCTTGCACCAGCGCGATGTTCGACGACGCCACCATGGGCATGTACGCGGCGTCGGCGCCGGCGTTCTTGATGCCGAGCACGAGCGGACCGACGTCGGACGTGCCGAACTCGACCGTCGTGTTGAGGTACACCGGGTCGAGGCCCTGCGCCGGCCCGGCGATGTTCACCGTCGTCTTCGCCGACGCGGACGACGACGCCGACGCGCCGTACGCCACTCCCGCGAGCTTCTTCGCGCCCGCCTTCTTCATGAGCTTGGTGAGGTTGTCGTAGGCGAGGCCCGAGAACGGCGCCGAGTTGCCCAGCGCGGAGAGGATGCCCTCGTTCCCCTTCTCGCCGTAGTACGTGCCGTCGAAGCCCCCACCGACCATGGGCACACCGGCGTCCTTGAGGTAGCGGTACGACAGGAACGCGAACGACGAGTTGTTGATCACGCCGAACACGTCGCGGTTCTGCACGAGGTCCTGCGCCGCAGTGAGGTTGGCGCCGCTCGACTTGTCGTCGATGACCTCGATCTCGATCTTGCGGCCGTTGACACCGCCCTCACGGTTCTGGCGATCCACGCGCGCTTGGCACGCCTTGTCGGAGCCCTGGAACGTCGAGCTGGCGACACCGGAGCCGGAGTAGATGAAGCCGAACTTCACGGACTTGTCCGTGACGCCGGGAACTTTGTCGCTCTGCGCGACTGCCGTCGTCGTCACGAGCGCCATGCTGGCGGTCACGGCGACTGCCATCGCGGCGACTGCCTGCAGGCCGCGCCTGGAGTGGTGCTTCATCGCGATTCTCCCCCCGGAAATCGGTCCGTCGAGCACGGACGGGCTGAACCTAACCCGCGAGGGAGCAGGAGCGCAGGTCACCCCCCTCGTTTCTTACGCCATCGAGTCTGGGCTCACGCCATTGCGTCAGCGGATTCGCCGAGGTAGCGGTCGAGCACCTCTTGGCGAGCGTTGTCGGCCGGGCCGGTCCACGCGACCGATCCCTGCTTCAGGATCACGCACTGGCTGGCGAGGCCGAGCGCGCGGTGCACGAACTGCTCGATGAGCACGATGGTCACCCCGTTCTGGGCCGCCTGCTCGATGCTCTCGAACACCGCGTTGACCACGAGTGGTGCCAGGCCGAGGGACATCTCGTCGGCGATGATGAGCTTCGGCGGCACCGACACCGCGCGGGCGAGGGCGAGCATCTGCTGTTCACCACCGGAGAGCGTGCCGGCGCGCTGGTTCCGTCGCTCGGCGAGCCGCGGGAACATCTCGTACGCGCGCTCGGTCGCCGTCTTGCGCTGTTCGGGCGTGCCGACGCGCCGGACGGCCATGCGGATGTTCTCCTGCCACGGAGAGGCCGGGGAAGATGCCGCGGCCCTCGGGGATGTGCACGAGCCCGGCGCGGCGGATCTCGTGCGGGTGGGCCTTGGTGATGTCCTGCCCGTCGAAGAACACCTTGCCCGACGTGGAGGGCACGAGCCCCGACACCGCCCGGGCCAACGTGCTCTTCCCCGCGCCGTTGGCGCCGAGCACCGCGACGATCCCACCTTGGGGAACGTCGATGCTCACGTCGAAGAGCGCCTGCACCGAGGCGTAGTTCACGTTGAGCCCCTGCACCGAGAGCAATGCGTCGGCCATCAGGACTCAGCTCCTTCGTGGGTGCCCTCGACGGCCTCGTCGTCTCCGAGGTAGGCGGCGCGGACTTCGGGGTTGTTGCGGATCTCGTCGGGACTGCCGTAGGCGATCCGCACACCGAAGTCGAGGACCGCGACCTCGCTCGAGAGCCCGAGCACCATGGCGACGTCGTGCTCGACCAGCAGCAACGACACGCGCTCCTCCTCGACCACGGTGCGGAGCGCGGCGCCGAGTTGTGAGGTCTCGTGGCCGTCGAGGCCCGATGACGGCTCGTCGAGCAGCACGACCGACGGACCGGTGGCGAGCGCCCGCGCCACCTCGACCCGTCGTGCGGTGCCGAGAGGCAGCACCGACGCCGCAGTGTTGGCGACACCCGTGAGGCCGAGCAGGTCGACGAGGTGGTCGACGCGAGCCCGTTCGTCGTCGGACTCCGTGTGCAGGGCGCCCGCGGTCACGAGGTCGGACCACAGCCGGCGCCGCTGGTTGCGGACCCGGTAGCCGAGCACGACGTGCTCGCGCACGGTCAGGCCCATGAACAGCTCGAGCTGTTGGAAGGTGCGCGCAAGCCCGAGACGGGCCCGCTTCGACGGCGACTTGCCGTTGATCTTCTGGCCACCGAGGAACACTTCGCCGGCGTTCGGGTGGAGCAACCCGGACAGCACGCCGAACAACGTGGTCTTGCCGGCACCGTTCGGGCCGACCAGGCCGACGATCGTGGCCGGCGGCACCGACACGCTCACGTCGCTGAGGGCCACGAGACCACCGAAGCGGACGGTGACGTTCTTGGCTTCGATCGCGGGCGTCGCCGCGTCGACATCGGTGGGGACGGTCTCGGCGGTGGGGGAGGTCTCGGTCGCGCTCACGAGCCGGCCACCTCCGCGGTCGTGCCGTCGGCTTGCGACGGTTCGGGCGGGGGCGGCGGGTCGTCCTCGTGCAGCCGTGGGTCGTGGCGCCCCGAGTAGGCAGTGGCCGCCGGTACCGCTCGCGCACCTCCACGGGTCGCCTTGTGCAGCATCTGCTGGAAGCCCATCGCCTGCTGGTGCACGGTGCCCTCGGGGTTCTTGGCCAGGGCGATGGCACCGAGACCGAAGAGGAGGATCGGCAGCGACGACCACGGCGCGTCGAGCTTGAGCACGGTCTGGATGAACGCGGGGGAGAAGACGAAGAGCAGCCCTGCAAGCAGCGCGGCGATGTTGGACCGCACGCCGAACGTCACGAGGATCGCGAGCCACACGAGCCCGAGGATGGTGGCGTAGTCGAGAGGAATCGCCTGCTTGAACGACAACGCGTAGATGCCGCCGCCGACTCCGGCCACGAACGCGGCGAGCCCGGAGACCAGCATCTTCATCTGAATGACGCTGAGGCCCATCGTGCGCGACGCGTTCTCGCTCCACCGGACCGCGTTGAGCGCGAGGCCGGTGGTGGATCGACGCAGGTTCACGATGAGGATCGCGAAGATCGCGAACACCGCGAGCCCGAAGTAGATGAAGCCCCTGTCGGTGTTGGCGAACTCGGGACGGGCGACCGCGACGCCGGCCCCGAAGTTGGCGAAGTCCTGCAGATTGAACACCAGGCGCTCCATGAGGAGCCCGAAGGTGAGTGTGACCAACGCGATGTAGAGGTTCCCCAATCGGATGGTCAGCAGCCCGATGACCACGCCGATCAGGCCTGCGATCAGGCCGCCCATCAGGATCGCCGGGATGATCGGCCAGTGGTGCACCGTGGCGAACTGCGCGGACGAGAGCGCGCCGACACCGGCGAACGTGATCTGGCAGAGCCAGAGCATGCCGCCCTCACCGGTCACCAGCGTGTAGCTGAGGAAGATGACTGCGAGCGCGACGCCGGTGACCATCAACGCCTGCCAGTACGGGGCGAAGATGAGCGGGAGGACGCAGATGCCCGCGAACAGCACGATCGGGAACGTGAAGTTCAGCTTCGGGTAGAGGTCCTCGGAGTCGGCCGACGCGGCGAGGCGACTGCCACCGTTCGGTGTGATCGCCCGGTCGAGGGCGCCACCGACGCCCTCCTCCTCGTTGACCCGGCCGGAACGGACGATGTTGACGATCAGCGAGATGACCACGAACGCGAACGGGATCGACGGCACGATGTTGGCCGTGATCTCGCTGTCGGGGGGCAGGTAGTACTGCACCAGGCTGCCGGCGATGCCCATGAGCAGTCCGACGGCCACCGCGATGGGGAGGCTGCGGAGGCGAGCGGCGATGACCGCGGCGAAGGCCGCCGCGATCAGCAGCGTGTACTTGTTCGGGTCGAGGCCGATGACCGGCGCGGCGAGGATGCCCGCGAGGCCGGCCAGCATGGTGGAGACGACCCACACGCCGGCGGCGATGCGCGACGGGTTGCTGCCCGACAGCGACGTCATCGCCTCGGAGTCGACCATCGCCCGCACGCTCAGGCCGGCCTCGGTGAAGCGCAGGATCAGGAACCCGAACACGACGATGCCGATCACGCACGCGTAGGCAATCACCTGGTCGAGGGTGACCGCGGTGTCGAACACCTTGTAGACGGAGACCGGCTGGGGGGCGAGACCGGGCGCCTGGAAGATCTCGTCGTTCCCGAAGATGATCTCGGCGAGCACCGGGATCACCACCGAGAGACCGATGGTGACCACGACCTTGATCAACTGCGACGACAACCGCAGGAAGCGGAAGATCGCCATGTAGAAGAAGATCCCCATGAACGGGGCGAGCACGAGCAGGCTCACCGCAACGCTGGCAAGGATGCCCCACTCCTTCTCCACGTGCAGGAAGTAGTAGAAGCGCGCGATGAAGAAGGCGAACGCGCCGAACGCGAAGTTGAGTACGCCGGTCGACACGTAGGTGATGACGAGGCCGGACGCGGCGAGCGCGTAGATGCTCCCGAACACGAGTCCGACGACGATGAATTGCAGCACCGGTGAAACCCCCCTGGTTCCTACTGGACGCCCGGTCGCCGACTCGCCGTCATGACGATGAGGCTGATCGTTGTTGTTCTCGGTGCGACTCTAGCGAGGTCCTCGGAATCACGCACCTCCCACCCGGCGCGGCTGTCGCATCTCAGCCCCGCAACGGCGGGCGCACCGTGAACCGGTGCACCGCGGCGCCCACGCCCTCGCTGATGGTGACGTAGCTCGCGCCGTTCGCGGTGAATCCGATCGCTTCGCCCTGTGGTTCGTCGATCTGCGGCGCGTCGCACGGCGGCCGTCGGAATGCCGCCGCCACGGTGCCGCGCTTGCCTCGCGAGAAGGCGAGGACGCGTCGATAGGTGCGCACGAGGATGGTGCTGCCATCGGGAGAGATGTCGGCGCCGGTGATGATCGTGCCCGGGAAACGGGCGACCGCGGAAGGCGCGTTCGCCGCGCCGGGCGGGATGGTGAAGGAGGCCACCTCGCGCATGACGACGTCGGCCCCGTCGACCAGCGACTTCGCGGGCGCGCGGAAGACGTGTCCGACCCCGCTGAGGTACTGCTTGTCGATCAGGAAGAGGTCGCCGGTGCGGGGGTCGACGAACATCGCCTCCGCGTCGACCGGTTGGTCGGGATAGCGCAGCGAGATGACCGCCGCGCCGGTGAGGTTCCCGCTCGCCGCGATCGGAGCCGCTGGTTCGGCGACCCGGTACACGGTCACGTTATCCCGCGCACCCCCGTTCTGGCCGATGTCCCCGACGAACAGGGAGCTCGAGCCGTGTTGGGGACCAGGTCCGACCGCGATGTCCTCCCAGTCGGTGTTGGTCGCGCCCTCGATCGTGTACGTGCCGACCAGCGTCCCGTCGGGACGGAGCGCGTACACCGCGGGTGCGCCGCCCGAGTCGTTGTGCACCCACGACAACGGCGGTTGCGTGCGGCTCGCGGCGACGCCGGAGACCTCGTTCAGGATCGGGTCGGTGAGGACGGCGGTCTGATCGGGCACGGCGGCGAAGCGGTCGCAGACCGTGCCCTCGAGCTCGACCGCAGCTCCGGTCGGCCACGCGCCGACACCGGTCGCGGCGATCGCGAGGATCGCGGCGAGCGCGATGCGCCTCACGCCGGGCGGACGTCGAGCACGCCGATGAGGCCGGTGAGCTCGAAGACCCGCCGCAGGTCGGGCGGTACGACGATCGCGAGGTTGCGGTCGCTGGCCGCGAACCGCTTGTGGGCGGTGACGAACACGCTGAGGATCACGGAATCGACGAAGTCCACCTCGGTGAGGTCGACGATCACGTCGGAGGAGGTCGTGGTGAACGCAGATTGCAGCGCTTCGCGCACGCGCGCCGCGTCACCCAGGTCGAGCGCGCCGGACTCGCGCACGATCTCCGGCTCGCCATCGGCGTGTGCAGTAGCGATCGGCACGTCGTCCATCTCCGAGTCGCTCGGTCGCCATGCCGACGGCGCGGCGCCGCGGAGCTGCCCGATGACCTCGGCGAACAGCCAGGCGCGGAACTCCCGGAGGTCGGGTGGGGTCACGACGGTGAGAAGCTGGTCGCCCGATTCGCAGTATGCGTCCATCTCGTCGAGGAGGTCGGCGAGCGCCTGAATCGCGTCGGCACGTTCCTCGGGATCACCGAGCACCGGGATCGTGACGTCGGCGTGGTCGGTGCCCTGCGCGACCAGGCCGTCGAGCATGTCCATCGTCGCCCGGTACCCGGTGAAGCGGGTGTCGAGGTCGGCGATGATCTCGTCGCTGCGGCGAGACAGGTGCCCGGCGCGCGCGCCTTCGACCCGCAGCACGTCGAGCTCGCGTTGGACTGCAGCCGCGTGCTGCAGCGCGCGCTGGAAGCGGTCGACCGGGAAGTTCAGGAGCTCGAGCTGCACGCGGCGATCTCCAGAAGGGCGGCCGTGACCGCGTCGGGCTCGGTGATCATCAGGTCGTGGCCGGTGTCGATCTCCCAGAAGCGGCCCTCCGCGCGCGCCCGGTCCATCAGTTCCTTGTCGCGCGTGCGCAGGTTCTCCGTGCACACGATGTGGTACTGCGGGATGGCCCCGAGCTCGTCTTCGTGCTCGAGTCGGAGCGGTTGCTCGAAGCACTTCCACGGGTGACCGGTCAGCTTCTCGTCGGTCCACGCGATGTCGTCGGGGTCGGTGATGCCGTAGAACGCGGCCGCGCCGGGCGCGGGGAGCAGGACGAGCTCGACGCCGTCGACGACGGCGCCGAGCGGTCGCGTCATGTTGATCATCGGCCCGGCGACGTCGATCAGCGACTGGCCGTTCGTCGGGTTGGCGGCGTCGAGGTACACGAGTCCGGCGATGCGGTCGGCGGCTCGGTCGCCGACGCCGGTGATCACCATGCCGCCGTAGCTGTGGCCGACGACGAAGACGTCGTGCAGACCCTCGAACGTGAGGACGTTCACGACGTCCGTGATGTGCGTGTCGAGGTCGATGTCGGGGTGGAGGAGGTGCGACCGCTCACCGAGGCCGGTGAGGGTGGGCGTGTAGGCGTCGTGGCCCGCGTCGCGCAGCAGGCGCGCCACCTTCTGGTAGCACCAACCGCCGTGTCCACCACCGTGCACGAGCACGAACGTCGCCATCAGCGCCCCCGGCAGGACTCGAACCTGCGCACACGGCTCCGGAGGCCGATGCTCTATCCGCTGAGCTACGGGGGCGAGGGGTTGGAGGTTACCTGGGAGCCCCCGCTCCAGTCGTCCCGTCCCGGCCCGGCCCGGCCCGGCGTCAGGCGGCTGGCACGCGCCGGCGGATCAGCTCGCCCGGCAACTCGCCGGTGTGCTCGCCGTCGCGGATGGTCATCCGCCCGCGCACGAACGTCGCCGCGATCCCGGTCGACGTCTGCGAGATCCGGGTCTCACCGCCCGGGAGATCGTGGACGACCGTCGGCATCATCGGACCGACGGTTGCCGGATCGATGACGTTGAGATCGGCCACGAGTCCTTCGCGCACCATGCCGCGATCGTGGAAGCCCCACGCGCGGGCGGGCGCCAGCGTCATCATGCGGATCGCTTCCTCGAACGAGAACTCCTCGCGCTCGCGCACCCAGTGTGCGAGGAGATGCGTCTGGATCGACGCGTCGGACATCTGGCTGACGTGCGCACCTGAATCGGAGAAGCCCATCACCACGTGCCGATGGCGCATGACCTCGGCCGCCTCGTCGGGGTCGAACGGCATGAACGACTGCACGAAGAACTGGTCGAGATCGGTCTCGATCGCGAGCTGGATCATGCACTCGACCGGATCGAGGCCGCGCGCCTGGGCGACCTCGGCCACCGACGGATTCGGTGGGACCGGCGCCTGGAGCACCTGCAACCGATCGAACTCGGGTGGCCGGGCCTCGGCCCCGAACGCTTCCGAGTAGGTCGCTTCGTTCGCGCTCCGCACGAGCGCCGCGACCACGTCGGGCTGTTCGAGCCGGCTGCGCTGCTCCTCGAGGGGCAGCGCCCGGAGCTCCTTCCACACCGGGAGCCGGTCGAAGGGCAGCTGGGTGCGGAACGACGACATCGCGCCGATGCCCGCGGGGATGGCACACACCGACGAACCGGGCACCCGCCGCAGCGGCGAGGTCGAGCGTCTGCATCGCGGGTCGGCGCATCGCCGCCATCATGAACGTCACGCCGGTGTCGGCCGAGAGTGCGATCAGCTCCTGTCGGTGCGACTGCGCGCGCTCACCGGACAGCGGGTCCTCGACGTACTGGAATGCGCCGCCGCCCTGCTCGCCGACGATCCGCACCAATTGGTCGACCTCGCTCCACGCCGCCAGTCGCGACGCGACCGGCCGGTCGTCGGAGGTCTGGTGCTGCACGGTCCGCGACGTCGAGAACCCGGCCGCTCCGGCGTCGAGACCCTCACGGAGCTGCGCGGTCATCGCGCGCATGTCGTCGTCGTCGGCCTCGTCCTCGAACGCGCGTTGGCCCATCACGTGCGTGCGGAGCGCAGAGTGTCCGAGCAACGACGCGTAGTTCATGCCCTTGGGGAGTCGGTCGACCGTGTCGAGGAACTCCGGGTAGGTGGTCCAGCTCCAGTCGATGCCCTCGGCGAGCGCGATCCCGGAGATGTCCTCGGCTCGCTCGAGGTTGCGCACCACCAGCATCGCCTCTTCGGCGGACGCCGGTGCAAGCGTGAAGCCGCAGTTGCCCATCACCGCGGTGGTCACGCCGTGCCAGCACGAGTTCGTGCCCGGCGCGTCCCAGAAGATCTGCGCGTCGAAGTGGGTGTGGACGTCGATGAACCCCGGCGTGACCACGAGGCCGTCGGCGTCGATGTCGATCGCGCCCCGTGACGTGATGCGGCCCACGTGCGCGATGCGGTCACCGCGCACGCCGACGTCGGCGCGGAACGCGCCGAGCCCCGAACCGTCCACGACGGACCCGTTGCGGATGACGACGTCGAACGCCATGCCTCGACCTCCTGGCTCGGTGCGGAGTCGACGGTCCAGGGTACGTCGAGCGTGTAGCGGGGTACGGGGAGCGCCGGATGAGCGACACCAGCAAGGAAGCGGCTCGACGAGAGCGGCGCGAACGGGCACTGGCGGCTCGGCCGGAGATGACGCCCGCGGCTCCGGCTCCGGATCATCTCCGGATCGCGACGTGGAACCTGAATTCGCTGCGCGTCCGCTTGGCCGCGCTGCTCCGGTTCCTCGACCGCACCCGGCCTGACGTCGTCTGCCTGCAGGAGACGCGTGGAGCACAGGTGTCGGACGAAGCGCGCGCCGAGCTTGCGCAACTCGGCTACGAGATCGCCCACGCCGGCACGGGTGGCTTCAACGGTGTCGCGATCGCGAGCCGCCATCCCCTCCGCGACGTCAGGGGTTCGGGCGATCTGGGCATCGATGTGCTCGACCGCGAACCGCGCGTCATCGCCGCGACGGTCGACGTGCCGACCGCGGTTCGCGTCGTCTCCGTGTACGTCCCCCACGGGCGCACCGTCGACCACTGGCACTTCGCCTACAAGCTGAACTTCGTCGCCGCGCTGGCGGAGCGGGTGGCCGACTGGGCCGAGCAGGGACACCTGGTCGTCGCGGGCGACGTGAACATCGCGGCAACGGACAGCGACATCTTCCATCCCGACGCCTTCGTCGGCGCGACGCACGTCACGCCGTCGGAGCGTGCCGCGCTCGGTCAGCTGTTCGACGCGGGCCTCGTCGACGTCGACGTGCTGCGGTGGGGCGCACGCGCTCGTCGCTTCACCTGGTGGAAGCCGGGCTTCGGCTACTCGCGCAATCTGGGGATGCGCATCGACATGATCGCGGTGGATCGAGCACTGGCGGCGCACCTCGACACCACCTGGATCGACCACCTCGAGCGGGGCGCCGACCGCCCGTCCGATCACGCGGCGTTGCTCGCGGACTTCGCTCGGGAAGGGTTGTGACGCGCGCGGCTGCGACGTTCCGAGCAGCGTCGCCGTGGGTACGACCCCCGTCATGAGCAAGGAAGTACGACGCAACGAGGAACAGCGCCGCTACGAGCTCGAGGTCGACGGCCGCCTCGTCGGCATCGCCGACTACGTGGTCGACGGCGACGTGGTGATCCTGCCCCACACCGAGATCGACCGAGCGCAACGGGGACGCGGGCTGGGCGCCATCCTCGTGCAGGGCGCGCTCGACGACGTCCGGGCGCAGGGCCGCACCGTGGTGCCGTCGTGCTGGTACGTGCGTGAGTACATCGCCGGTCATCCGGACGAGGCGGACCTGCTCGCGACCTGATGTCACCGTTAGGTTCTTCGCATGACCGAGATCATCTGGGCCGACGCCTCGGCGCAAGCTGCATGGATCCGGGCGGGCGAGGTCAGTGCGGCGGAGATCCTCGACGCGTACCTCGACCGCATCGAACGGTACGACCCACAGCTGCGCGCCTACGTCGCGGTCGACGCCGAGCGCGCCACCGAGGATGCCCGCCGAGCTGACGACCTCGTGCGCGCCGGCGCCGAGTCGGTGCCGCCGTTCCTGGGGGTCACGATCTCGATCAAGGACGTGATCGACGTCGCCGGTCTCGCCACGACCCATTCGTCCAGGGCGCTCGCCGACAACGTGCGCGCGAGCGACGGCCCGCTGGTGGCGCGCCTGCGGCGGGCCGGATTCGTCATCCTCGGCAAGACCAACGTCCCCGAGTTCTGCTCGAGCATGACGTCGTCGGATCTCAACGGCATCTGCCGCAATCCGTGGGATCTGGAACGCACGCCCTCCGGTTCGAGTGGCGGTGCCGGCGCCGCGCTCGCGGCGGGGCTGTGCGCGGTCGCGCACGGCACCGACGGCGCCGGTTCCGTGCGCAGCCCCGCCTCCTTCTGCGGCCTCGTCGGCACCAAGCCCACGCGCGGCCTCGTGTCCTTCGGTCCCGACGAGGGGAGCTCGTACTACCGGTCGAGTGTCGACGGCGTCCTCAGCCGGAGCGTGCGCGACGCGGCTGCGACCCTCGACGCGTTCGCCGGGTGGTACGAACCGGAAGGGTGGTGGCCGGGGCGTCCGGTCGCGTCGCTCAGCACGACCGGCAGCGTGGAGCCGGGCCCGTTGCGCGTGGCGGTGACCACGTCGTACTTGGTCGGTGACGTCGACGAGGAGTGCGCGAACGCGGCGCGGGAAACCGGCAAGGTCCTCGAAGCGCTCGGCCACCACGTGGTCGAGGCGACGCCCCGTTGGGAGGTCATCCTGGCGGCGGCGGCAGGCCCGATGGACGTCCCGGGACCGGCCGGTCTGGTGACGCTCGACCGTCTCGACCTGGTCGAGCCGCGCAACCGACCGCTCGTGGAGCGCGGCGCCGCGGCCACCCTGGTCGACCATGCGGCCTGGGTCGAGGAATGCCGCGCCGCGTCGCGCGAGTTCCTGCAGTTCTGGTCCGACGTCGACGTGCTCGTCAGCCCGACGATGGGGATGCTGCCGCCGTCGGTCGACTGGGCACCGTGGGACCAGACGCCCGACGAGCACATGGCGACGTTCATGACGCTGGCGAACTTCGCGCAGCCGTGCAACCTGTCCGGCCAGCCCGCGCTCAGCCTTCCACTGGCGTGGAGCACGAGTGGGCTACCCATCGGGGTCCAGTGCGCCGGACGTCCCTTCGAGGAAGCCACGTTGTTCCGGCTCGCCGCGCAACTCGAGACGGCAATGCCGTGGGCGGACCGTCGCCCGCCCGGATTCCCGTGACGCAGGAGCACCAGTGACCGAGGAAGCAACGAGCAACGTCCAGCGGATCCGTGCCCTCGCGGCAGCGCGCGGTGACGAGATCGCGTACGTGCACCTCGCGATGGACGGCATCGAGGCGTCGGTGACCTTCGGAGAGCTCGACGCGCGCTCGAGCCAGCTCGCGGCCGCGCTCGCCGCCCGGGGCGTGGGCATCGGCGACCGCGGTCGCGTTGGGCATCCGGAACTCGCCTGAGTTCGTGTTCGCAGTGCTGGCGACGTGGAAGGTCGGCGGGGTGCCGATCCCGGTGCGGTGGGACGTGCCCGACTGGGAGCTCGATCGCCTGAAGGAGGTGATCGAGCCGACGATCTACATCGGGCCCGACGATCTCGCGTGGATCGCGGCGACCGCCGGCGATCCGGTGCCCGAGCTCCCCGACGTCCTCTCCCCGAACAGCAACGGGATCTGCAGCAGCGGTGCGACCGGCACGCCGAAGGTGATCCTCGCCGACAACCCCGCGCTCTTCAACGAGATGATGGGCACGCCGATCGCGGCGATGTTCATGCCGGTGTCGTCGCCGCAGCGCATCCTCGTGCTGGCGCCGATGTACCACATCAACGCGTTCGCGACGATCAGCAGCATGCTCGCCGGCGACCAGCTCTTCGTGTCGGAGAAGTTCGACGCGGCGCGGATCGTCTCGGCGATCGAGCGCCATCGCATCACCACGTTCACGGGCACGCCGACGATGCTCCAACGGATCGCCGATCTCCCCGGTGTCGACGACCACGACCTGTCGAGCCTCGAGTGGATCATGATCGGTGCCGCGCCGATCCCGCCGTCGTTGGTGCACCGCTGGGACGAGCTCATCGGGGCCGAGAAGATCGTGATGGCCTACGGATCCACCGAGGCACTGGGGCTCACCGTCCTCACCGGCGACGAGTGGATGCACCACCAGGGCAGCGTCGGCCGCGGGTTCATGGGCGCCGAGATCCGGATCCTCGGCGACGACGACCAGGATCTCCCCCTCGGCGAGATCGGCAACGTCTACGTGCGGTCACCGAACTACAAGGGCGCCACCTACCTCGGAAAGGCCCCACAGATCCCGATGACCGACGACGGGTTCGGCACGGTGGGGGACATGGGCTACCTCGACGCCGACGGGTACCTCTATCTGGTCGACCGTCGTGTCGACCTCATCATCACCGGCGGCGCCAACGTGTTCCCCGCCGAGGTGGAGGCCGCGCTCATCGACCACCCGAAGATCGCCGACGTCGTCGTGATCGGGCTCAAGGACCCGGAGTGGGGTCGACGGGTGCACGCGATCATCGCGCCGGTCGATGCCGACGACCCGCCGTCGTTCGACGACGTGCGCGCGTACGCGAAGAGCCGCCTGCTCGCCTACAAGGTGCCGAAGTCGATCGAGATCCTCGACTCGATTCCGCGCAGCGAGGCGATGAAGGTCAACCGCGGGCGGCTCGTCGAAGCGCGTGGTGGTTGACGTTCGTCGGAGTCAGGCGATCGAGCTGATGACGCGGCCGGGAAGCGCTCCGGTGCGCTCACCGTGCTCCTGCACGACCGTTCCCCCGAGGATGGTGGAGCGGTAGCCGCCCGTGGGTCGACGCATGCGCACGCCGCCCTGAGGCAGGTCGTGCACGAACTCGTCGCCGCCGTAGGTGAGCTCGTCGAGCGCGAACACGTTGAGATCGGCGACGTTGCCGGGTGCGATCACGCCGCGTCGGTGGAAGCCGAACACGTCGGCCTGCCGGCCGGTGAGCTGGTAGACCGCGTCCTCGAGCGTGAAGTCGTTGCGGTCGCGCACGTGGCGCGTGAGCAGCAGCGTGGTGTCGCCCGACGAGCACATCATCTGCGCGTGTGCGCCGGAGTCGGACGAGCTGATCAGCACGCGCGGGTCCTGCAGGGTGCGCGCCACGCCCTCGACGTCGGCGTTCGCCATGCCGACCGCGACGAGTCCCGGACGGCAGTCGTTCTCGAGCACGAAGTCGGCGAGCACGT
This sequence comes from uncultured Actinomycetes bacterium, assembly GCA_963835985.1. GTDB lineage: Bacteria > Actinomycetota > Acidimicrobiia > IMCC26256 > DASPTH01 > DASUAS01. Next base: position 681,969 of record CAWIHV010000007.1, read on the forward strand.
CGGACGGATGACCGCCACGTTCCTCGACCACGTCGGCGATGGTGCGACCGAGCCAGCGCTCGTTGTCGGCGCCGACGACCTCGACGATGCGCACGACGCCGAGCCGGCCGATGGGGAACATCGCCATCTTGGTGCGGTCCCACTCCTCCCGGGCGGTGGCGCGCCACTCGGGACTCTCGAGCAGCGCCCGCATGTCGTCGCCGCGTGCCGCGACCACCTTGTGCCAGCCCTCGGGCATTGACATGAACATCATCGACGAGTCCCAGTTCAGGCGCATGTCGACGGTGCGCGGCGAGAGCTGCGGGTACATCGTCACGCCCTCTTCGGCGAGCTCGCTCGCGACGTCGATCCACCGCTGCGTGCGTTGGGGAGCCGAGTCGACGTAGGTGAACCCGGTCCACGTGATCGGGATGCCGCGCTTGCCGCAGCGCTGGCCGAGGTCGCGCAGCGTGTCCATCGCCGTCGGGCCGAGCAGGTCGGGCACCACCTCGACGACACCGCGTCCGGATGACTCCAGCACGTCGAACAGCGCGTCGAACTCGGCACCCTCGGCCACCCGTGACGGCACCGGTCGACCCTGTTGGTCGACGTCGAGGAACGACGTGGAGAGACCCCACGCGCCCTCGTCCATCGCGGCGCGCAGCATCGCGGCCATCGCCGCGGTCTCGTCGTCGGTCGACGGCGCGCGTCCACGCGTCGGCGTCCCATGGCGACCAGCCGGAGCATGCTGTGCCCGACGAGGCCGGCGAGGTTGATCCCGGTGCCGGTCGCGTTCACCACGTCGCGGTAGCCGGCGTAGTCGGACCACGTCCACGGCACCGCGTCGTCGAAGAGATGGCGCGGGACGTCCTCGATGTAAGAGAAGAGGTCGGAGACGTCACCGCGCGTCGCGTCGGTGACGGGGTAGAGCGAGAGGCTGCAGTTCCCGACGAGCATCGTGGTGACGCCGTGGAGCAGATCGGGATCGACGTACGGATCCCAGAACACCTGCGGGTCGGTGTGGCAGTGGGTGTCGATGAACCCGGGTGTGACGACCGCGCCGCCGGCATCGATCTCGGTCGCGCCGTCGACGGGGAGGTCGGGGCCGACCTCGACGATCTCGTCGCCGCGCACCCGCACGTCGGCGCGACGAGCGGGCGCACCGGTGCCGTCGACGACCTCACCGCCACGGATCACGATCTCACTGTCGGCCATGTCGTCGTCCTCCACCGTTGCTGTGCCGGCCAAGACGATAGGGCGTCGACCCGCCCGTCAGGTCGTGACGCCGACCGCCTCGCCGAACAGCAGCACCGGCTTGGCGATGCAGTCGTCGGGGATCGAGTTCCAGATGTTCTCGGCCGACTCTTCAGCGGTGAGGAAGTTGCCTGTGCGCACGGCTTCGGCGATACCTGCGACCCCCGGGTAGGTGTCCTCCGGGAGTGCGGCGTCGCGGCGCGCCGCCGGCGTGTCGACGAAACCCGGACGGATCGCGCTCACCCACGGGCCCTTGCCGCGCTCCTCGCGTTCGGCCCGCACCGCGCGCACCCACTGCTCCATCGCCGCCTTGGACGCGCCGTAGATCGCCAGCCCGGGGTACGCGATGCGCGCCGACGCCGACGAGATCTGCACCAGTCCGCAGTCGACGCCGGCATCGACCGCCGGTTGCGCGGCCCGGATGAACATGTCGCCGAGCACGAGCGGTGCGACGGTGTTGGCGATGATCTCGTCTCTGTTGTTCGCGGGGTCGCCCTCGCCCATGAACGCGCGACCGCCCCAGAAGTAGAGGGCATTGTGGATGAACACGGCGCGTTCACCACGGAACTCCGCAAGGCGCTCGGTCACGTGGTCACCGACCGCGCCCCACGAATCCATGTCGGTGAGGTCGAACAGCACGGTCTCATGGCTGCGATGCTCGCGACGCGACACGCTGATGATCTCGGTGTCGGGCCATGGGCACGTGCGCGCCAACGCCTCGCCGATGCCGGAGGTCGCCCCGGTGATCCACACGATGTTCGTCGTCATGACGGCAGTCTAAACATCTAGATATTCTCCTGGCCATGGATGCAGCCACCGACGAACAGGGCGCGCGGCTCGCCTCATGGGTCGAGCGCACCGTGGGCGGGTCCGTGACCCGGGTCGAGCCCATCGCCCGGTGGCGACCGGCGTGGGACGTCGACGTCGAGGTCGACGGTCGCGTGCTGCCGCTGCACGCGCGCGGTGACCGCGAACCGCGCATCGCGATGCCGAATCGCATCGCCGACGAGGTCGCGGTGCACGACCTGCTGGAGGCGCACGGCCTCCCGGTGCCGCATGCGTACGGCTTGTGCGACGACCCGTACGCGCTGGTCATGGACCGCTTGACGGGCCTGGTCGACCTCGCGGGTGCCACCGACGACACCGAGCGCGACCAGGTGCTCGAGGAGTACCTCGAGGTGCTGGCCCGCATCTACGCCATCCCGCTCGTGTCGGCGGACGCGGCGGGGTTCGCGGTCCCGACCGACTCCGCGACGACCGAGCTCGCATTCCTCCGAAGGATGGAGGACCTCTACGACGCCGGTACCGAAGGGCAGCCGGCCGATCCGGTCGAGGTGTTCCTGCGGCGTTGGCTGCGCGAACACGTGCCCCAGGACCGGCTCGCCGCGGCGCGCTTCATCACCTACGACTCGTTCCAGTTCATGTTCGACGAGGGGCGCATCACCGGGCTGCTCGACTTCGAGCACGCGCACGTGGGTGATCCGATGATGGACCTCGCTGCCCTCCGCATCCGCGACACGCTCAAGAACCTCGGTGATCTCGCGGAGCTCACCGACCGCTACGAAGCCGTCACCGGAGTGGCGGTCGACCACGACGTCGTCGAGTACCAGACCGTCCTCTACAACGCGCTGTCGGTCGTGTCGGTCGGCCCACCGCTCGCCGATCCGGTTCCGGGCACCGACTGGATCTCGTACCTCGCGTGGTACGTGAACGGCGCGCGCTGGGCGTTCGAGTCGATCGCGGAGATCCGAGGCTACGCGCTCGACGCCGTCGAGATCCCCGAGGCGCGGCCGACGCGACACGCGCCTGCGCTGCGGTACGTGGTCGACGGCATGCGCGCGGCCGCTGGACGACACCGCGACGACTACGAGCTCGCCGGCCTCGGGCGCATCGCGAACCACCTGAAGCGGGTCGACGAGATCGGCGCGCAGTTCGACGCCGACGACCTCGACGCGCTGGCGGACCTGCTCGGCCACCGTCCCGATCCGGCAGACGCCGACGCCGAGCTCGTGGAGTTCGTCGGCACGGCCGGCCCGGAACACGAAGAGGCACTGGTCCGGCTGCTCGACGCCCGCGTGCAGCGCACGCACCTCTCCATGGCGTCGCCCACGTCGCTGATGTTGCGCCATCCCGCGCTCCGCAGCCTCCGGCCCGAGCGCGCGACCGCTCGCGGCCACGAGGAGAGCTGGCCCACCGGCGCCATCCCCGGCACGCCGCTGATCGGGCTGCTGATCGGGGTGCTGGGCGACCGCCCAGCACGCGGCGTCTCGATGTGTCAGGGTGTGCCACCCACACTCGTGGTGACAGGACTCAGCGTCGGGGGGTGCCGATGTCCTCGTTCCGGACTCGTTGGCTGGCGGTCGTCGCGGTCGGACTCGCGGTCGGAGCGCTCGCGTCGTCGGGGGTCAGCGGTGCCGCGACCGCCGGCTCCGACCAGGGCGTCACCGACAAGGCGATCAAGATCGGCTTCATCTCGTCGAAGACCGGCGTCGCCGCGTCGACGTCGGGCAGCTCCGACATCGGGTGCAAGGCGCGCGTCGGCCGCGAGAACGCGGCAGGCGGCGTCAACGGGCGCAAGCTCGAGGTCGAGTACGTCGACGACGCGTCGTCGGCGGCGAACCTCACGCAGGCGCAGAGCCTGGTGCAGAACGAGCACGTCTACCTGGTCATCAACGACTCGGCGTTCGCGTTCCTCACCTACCGGTGGTTGCTCGACCACGACGTGCCGCTGATCGGCGGTGGCTTCGACGGCAACTACTACGGAGCACCGGGCAACGAGAAGGTGATCTCGGCGTTCGGCAACTCGCCGCCGATCTCGGGCATCCAGACCACGCTGACGCCGAAGATCATGAAGTCGCTGGGTGCGTCGAAGATCGCGGGGATCGGGTACGGCGTGTCGCCGTCGTCGAGCGCGGCGGTGAAGAGTCTCCAGGAGTTCGCCGTGCCTGCGCTCGGGCTCGAACCCGTCTACACGAACACATCGGTCGACTTCGGAACCAGCGACGTCGGTCCGCTCGTGCTCGGCATGAAGAACGCCGGCGCGGACGGCGCGTGGTACGCGATGGACCTGAGCACCAACCTCGCGCTCGCGCAGGGCCTGATCCAGAACGGCGTGAAGATGAAGGCGCAGCTGATGGCGACCGGCTACGGCCACGAGTTGCTCGACCAGCCGGTGTCGAAGACCCTCGGTCCCGACATCGTCTTCACCACCGGGTGGGCGCCGGTCGAGCTGAAGACCAAGGCGTCGAAGCGGTTCCAAGCCGACCTGAAGAAGTACGCCGGATTCACCGACGTGCCCGACTTCGGGATCTACACCGGCTACATCGACTGCGACCTCGCGATCCTCGGCCTCGAGAAGCAGGGGAAGGATCTCGACCCGACGACCTTCGCCGAGGATCTGCGCTCGATCGGTACGTACAACGCCGGTGGTGGACTCGGCTGCTCCAACTCCAGCCAGAGCCTCGAGACGTACGGCAAGATCGTGCTGGGGGACGAGGCCAACGGCCGGCGCATCTGCACGTGGGCGCTGCAGGTGAAGAACGGCAAGTTCGTCGTGCTGAAGCCGAAGGACTCGGACACGACGTACTGGACCGGTGAGCTCATCGAGGAGTCGGTGGACCCGCAGTACATCGTGACCACGACGACTGCCGCGAAGAAGTAGGTCTGCGTGCCAGACCGCTCAGAGCACGATCACGGATCGACCGAGCACCTTGCCGGCCTCGAGATCCTCGAGCGTGGCCGGCAGGTCGTCGAGCGGGCGCTCCGCGCTCACCATGACATCCAGGTCGAGGCGCCCGGCGAGCACGTGCTTGACCAGAGCCGGGATGTCGGCGGCGAAGCGGTTCGAGCCCATGAGCGACTGCTGGATGCGCTTGCCCGACAGCAGGTCGAGCCCGCCGAACGTCAGCCGCGCGCCGAGGTCGACGATGCCGACGCTGGTGAAGAGGCCACCGAAGCCGGTCATCGCGATGCCCTGTTGGATCGTCGGCGCGCGGCCGATCGCCTCGAAGACGAAGTCGGCACCGCCACGTGTCAACGACTGGACTGCCGCGACCGGCTCGTCGCTCGCGCTGTTGACCACGTCGGTGGCACCGTTCTTGCGGGCGAGCGCCAGCTTCTCGTCGTCGATGTCCACCGCGACGATCCGATCCGCGTAGGCGAGACGCGCGCCCTGGATGACCGAGAGTCCCACGCCACCGCATCCGATCACCGCGACGCTCGAGCCGGCCGTGACCTGGGCGGTGCGCATGGCTGCGCCGACGCCCGTCAGGACACCGCAGCCCAACAGGCACGCCCGCTCGAGTGGGAGCGTGTCGTCGATCTTCACCAGATGGTGCTGGCTCACCAACATGTGCTCCGCGAACCCGCCCAGGCCGACGAACTGGTGCACCAGCCCGTCGTCGTTGCTGAGGCGCGGAGGCGCGTCGTCCGCACGCAGGAACTCGTCGGTGAAGCAGCGGAACGAGTTCCCGGTCAAGCAGTGGGTGCAGTGACCGCAGTACACCGAGAGGCAGGCGACGACGTGGTCGCCGGGTCGGAGGTGCTTGATGCCGTCGCCGACCGCTTCCACGATGCCCGCGGGCTCGTGTCCCATCACGAACGGCGTGGGGTGGACCATCCCCACACCGTGCAGGGCGTGAATGTCGCTGTGGCACACCCCGCACGCCACCACGCGCACCAGGACCTCGCCGATCCCCGGTTCATCGATCTCGATGTCTCGTACCGTCGGAACGCCCGGCACGGTGTCGACGACTGCGCCCCGCATGGTCGTGCTCCTTCGTTCTTGCGTTCTTGACGATCGGTCCGACCATTGGACAGTATCCACTTCATTGAGGACGGGCACGCGGCGCCGCCTTCACGAACCGAGGGAGAGCGCACGAGGATGGCGAACGCGATGAGCCAGGCCGAACCCATCAAGGTCGGGTTCCTGATGGACTACCTCAGCGACAGCCGCTCGATGGACGACCTGAGCAACTTCTCGGAGCCGCTCGACCTCGTGTTCCGCCAGGGGCAGGAGTCCGGTCTGATCGATCGGCCGGTCGAGATCGTCTACGGCAGCGCGCAGGGCCTGCCGCGAGGCAACACGAAGGCAGTGATCGACGCGTTCGGCGCCCTGGTCGACCAGGGATGCGTTGCCGTGCTGGGCCCGCACATCAGCGACAACGCAGTGACGGTGCGGCCGGAGATCGAGCGCCAGTTCCGGGTGCCCGCCATCAGCGTCTGCGGTTCCGAGCACTGGCTGGGCGAGTGGACGTTCCTGCTCAACAACGGATCGATGACCGACGAGCCGATCCTCTGGGCGCACCTCATGGCCAAATCCGGCCAGATGACCGCAGGTGTACTGGTGGAGCGTTCATACATCGGTCCCGAGTACCTCAAGAACTTCCGCCGAGCCGCGCAGTTCGAGGGCATCCAGATCGTGGCCGAAGAAGCCATCGCGCAGACCGGGCAGGACATCTCGGCCGCGGTCGCCGCGCTGCACGAGGCGGGCGCGAGCGCGATCGTGCACTGTGGCTTCGGCCTGGGCGTCGCCGAGATCAACGCCGCGCTCGAAGCGCTCGACTGGGATCCGCCGCGCTACATGGGCACCGCGTTCGAGACCGGCTTCAACGAGCACCTGTGGGACGCGTACCGCGGTTGGATCGGGCTCGAGCAGTACGACGAGGCCAACCAGGTCGGCCAGCAGTTCCTCGCCGAGTACCAGGCCGCGTACGGTCACCGACCCGAGTACTACGGCCCGCTGCTCTGGCGCGACTGCGCGATGGCGCTCCTGTACGCGTTCGCCGACGCCGCGCCGCTCTCGCCCATGGGCGTGAAGGAGTCACTCGAGCGGGTCAAGATGCTGCCGGCGGCGTGTGGCTCGCCGGGCACGCGCATCTCGTTCGGCCCGTGGCTCCATCGCGGCTGGGTGGGCGCGGGCTACCTCGTCGCCCGGTCGCTCGACGCCGACGGCAAGGAACGCGGCGAGTACTGGAAGTCGTCGCTCGTCGGACGCTACGGCCAGGACTGAAACACATCCCCGGTCAGATGTTGAGGTAGACGTTCTTGATCATCAGGAACTCCTCCAGCCCGAGGCGGCTGCCCTCGCGCCCGTAGCCGCTCTGCTTGATCCCACCGAACGGCGAGGCCGGCGACACCGGACCGGGGCCGGTGCTGTTGATCTGCACCGTGCCCGCGTTGAGCCCGTCGATCAGGCGGTGCGCTCGGTTCATGTTCGAGGTCTGCGCGTACGCGGCGAGCCCGTAGCCGGTGTCGTTGGCGAGCGCGATCGCCTCCTCTTCGTCGTCGAAGGGCATGACGCACAGCACCGGCCCGAAGATCTCGGTCTGGGCGATGGGCGCCGAGTTGTCGACGTCGACGAGGATGGTCGGCTCGACGAAGAAGCCCTCGGCGAGATCGCCACCCATTCGTCCTCCTCCGCACAGGACCTGCGCGGCACCGGTGTCCTTGGCCTCGGTGATCAGGCCGACGATGCGGTTCGCCGACGCCTCGCTGATGACCGGGCCCATCGTGACACCTTCGTCGAACGGGCGCCCGACGACGACCTGCTTGGTCACCTCGTGCACTCCTTCGATGACGCGCTCGTAGACCGACCGCTCCACCAGCAGTCGTGAAGGCATCGAGCAGCCCTGACCGGCGTTGTTGGTGAACCGCGCCGAGGGCGTGATGGCGGCGTCGATGTCGGCGTCGGCGAAGATGATGTTCGCCGACTTCCCGCCGAGCTCGAGCACCAGCGGCGTGAGCGTCTCGGCGCATGCGGCCTGGAGGCGCTTGCCGGTCGCGGTACCGCCGGTGAACGTCACCTTGTCGACGCCGGAGTGGGTCACGAGCGCGTTGCCGACGTCGCCGCCGCCGTTCACCACGTTGACCACGCCCGGCGGCAGACCCGCTTCGAGCGCGAGACGCCCGAAGATGATCGACGTGTACGGCGCGAGCTCCGGGGGCTTGATGACGATGGAGCAGCCGGCCGCGAGCGCGGGCGCGCCGGCCATGCCGAAGAAGCCGGTCGGACCGTTGGACGCCACGAACACCGCGACCACGCCGTACGGCTCGGGCTTCGTGTAGTCGATGCCGGGGAACGGGTACGCGTTGATGCTCTCGCCGGTGATCTTGTCGGCCCAGCCCGCGTAGTAGCGGATCCAGTCGCCCGAGTAGACCCCGCCGTAACCGCTGTAGGGGGCGCCGGTCTCGAGCGCGCCCGCGGTCCCGAGCAGCGCACTGTTCTCGACCAGCACGTCGGCGAGATTGAAGAGCGCGTCGCGCCGCTTGTCGGGGGTCCAGCTGCGCCACACCTTGAAGCCTTCGCGCGCGGCGGTGACCGCGTCGTCGACCTCGTCGACCGACGCGACCGAGATCTTCTTCGGGTTCGGCCGCCCGGTCGCCGGGTTGATGTGCTCCATCCACCCGCCCTTGGAGTCGTCGATGCGGCGGTCGCCGATGATGAGCGAGGTCTCGAGGACTGCGGTCCGGTCGTCGTCGGTCATGACGCGTCCTTTCGGTCGACGTAACCCCCGCCGTGGACCGGGAGGGTGAGGTTGTCGAGGAGCCCGGGGGCGGCCGCCACCACGGTCGGGACCGCGTTCAGGCACAGCGTGGCGACCGACAGCGACACCGCGCGCCCGGCGTCCTCTTCGGTGGCCATGACGAACTCCGAGTCGACGACCGGATCGCCGTCGATGTGGAGGAGCCACCGGCTGTCGCCGATCGGCCACTCGGGTGCGACGTCGTTGCTCACCCGCCACACGTGCTCGAGCGCGATCACCGGTCGGTCGTCGACGATGCCCTCGAAGACGAACTTCATGGCTGCGACCGTGCCCGCTTCGATCGTGCCGGCGGCGATCTCGAACGCCCGGTCGGTGGTGGCCACGTCGCGGTGGTAGCGGACCTCGTCGAGATCGATGCCGATCGCATCGGCCAACATCCGCATCGAGATGTAGTACGCAGACTCGTACACGTCCTGGTTGTGCGCATCGACCGGCACCGGTTGATCCGGTGGTACGCCGAAGCCGATCGCGTCTCTGACCATGTGGATGGACGAGTAGCGCGTCATGTCGACGATCTCGGTGGCGGTGAGCTTGTCGATGCGCCGGCAGACCCGCGACAGCGCGGTCGGCCAGAAGTCCAGGGCGAACCCCGGGTTGATGCCCACGTGGAAGAAGGTCGAATAGCCCTGCTCGCACGCCGCGCGCAGGCGGGCCTCGGCGTTCTTGCCCGCGCCTTTGAGCTGCATGTCAGGTCGGAAGTACGCGTGGTACTCGACGGCGCTCGAGACGACGTTCTTGCCCGATGCGAGCAGGCGACAGATGTCGTCGAGCGGCCCTTCCTTGTCGTCCAGCGTCGAACCCAGCGCGGAGTAGCAGACGCAGTCGGCGCCGAGCGCGAGGATCTCGTCCACGTCGTCGGTGGCGCGCACACCCAGCGGCTCGCGGCCGAGCAGCTCGCCGGCGTCCTTCCCGACCTTGTCGGGGTTGTACACGCGGAGCCCGACCAACTCGTAGTCCGGACGCTCGACGATGGTCCGGAGCGCGTGCTTCCCGACGTTGCCCGTGCCCCATTGGATGATGCGGTACGTCACCTGGACTCCTCCGACGCCGGGGTTTTGTGGAGCGTCTACTGTCTAACGTCGACGGGAACCGGGTGCAAGCAGGTCACCGACTTCTGGGGGACACGATGTCGCAAGCGAGCTCGAACGACGAAGCACTGCTGCGGGCACGGATGACCCGATCGTCCTTCCAGGACGACAGCGACGACTACCGCCAGGCCGACCTCGACGCAATCCTGCGGTGGTACGCACCGGACGCCATCTCGATGCCGTGCAACCACCACGCGCTCTTCGGCCACGACGACATCAGGTCGTGGTACGCGAAGCGCACCGGTGAGGGCTACGAGCGCAACGCGATCAGCGAGGTCGACTCGATCGACATCGTCGGAGACATCGCGGTCGTGGTCGGGACGTTCCGAGTCACGCGCGCGCCCGAAGAGGGCGTCGCCGCGCTCGACCACGGCGGCCGGTACCTCTCGGTGATGCGCAAGATCGACGGCGAGTGGCGGATGTGGCGCGACATGGACACACCGTCTCCGGACGCCGACAAGTACTACGAGAAGCAGCCCCGCGGCTGGTAGGCCTTACTCTCGTTGGTCCGACTCAGGAGGGTTGACATTGGCGACTGCGACCGCTGCCAAGAGAAGCAGGCCGATCGCAAAAGATGGGCGCGTCAAGGCGACGCGTCGGCCGCGTGGCGAACCCCGCCGCCTCCTGCTCGAGTCCGGCCGCGAGCTCTTCTCGCGCCAGGGGTTCTCTGCCACGAGCACCCGTGAGATCGCCGACCACGCCGGCGTCTCCGAGACCTTGATGTTCCGCTACTTCGGGTCGAAGGCCGGGCTGTTCCGGGAGGCACTCGTCGAACCGTTCGTCGAGTACGTCGAAACGCTCAACGCCAACTGGCAGTCGGGCGAGCTCGACCAGTTGAGCGACGAGGGCTTCGCGCGCGAAGCTCGTCGGCGACCTCTTCGACCTCTTCCGGGAGCACCGGGGTCTGGTCGTCATGTTGTGGGCGGCCGACGGTGAGAGCGCCAAGGATCTCGCGGGCACCGGCATCTTCGAGATCGAGCGCGAGTTCAAGGTGCTGGCGAAGCTCGGTGAGGTCGAAACGGTGCGGCGCCAGAGCAACCCGCTGTACCGCCACGACCTCGCGACCCGCTCCATGCTCGCGATGGTCGCAGGCATGGCCGTGTTCGGGAAGGCGTTCTACGGCAAGCGCCCACCCTCGCGGAACGCGATCGTCGAGGAGCTCACGCAGTCGGTGCTCTACGGAAGGATGTACCGCGAGCACTGAGCTCGACCGTTCGCGCGACGGTCAGCTCGTGGGTGACCACGGGACGCTGCGGACGATGCGGGAGACCCACGTGTCGCGCAGCTTGAGGCCCTCGCTCATCCACGAGCCCGGCTCCGGCGCAACCCTCGGGTTCCCCTGCGAGAGCAGGTTCGAGATCGCCGGCGGGTGGGCGATCCACGTGACCATGAGGCTGAGCGGGACACGGCCACCGCCGGCAACCGTCTCGAACCCCGCCCACGTCTTCATGGGGAGCGCGTCGATCTCGAGCATCTTCATGAACGCCTCGCGCATCTGCACCTCGTAGACGCGCTGCATCCCCGGCTGCGGGACGACGAAGTCGTGGAGGTACATCTGGCTCGGCGCGCCGTCGCGGACCAGGGGCACCTCGTCGAGCTCGACCGAGTAGGGGTTGAACTCCTCCATCGACGCGAGGACCCGCGTGGTGACACCCTCCCGATGCCGTCCGAGCTCCGAAGACAGTTCGCGGAGGTCGCCGCTGCGAGACCGCGCCCCGAGCCGCTCGAGTGCCGCACCGTCTTCGACCGCAGTCATGGTGATGAGCTCGGGGTACGACGCCGTCCCCGGCATCGAGCGCACGCACCACACGAGGCGCATGCCCGGCTCCGCCGCGAGCGCCGGGACCCACTGGTCGCGGATCGTGGTCTCGAAGCTGTCCGCACGCGCCGCGTTCAACGCGTGGATCTCGTGCACGTAGAACATGGATCCCCCAGGCGTCCTTCGCGAACAAGCACGTGTCTACTGCAGAAGCTGCGGAGCCGCAACTGGACAGTGTCCACTGTCTTGTGGTTGCGTGGCGCACCGGTCGACGGCGGCGGGAGGGACCGAGGTGAAGTTGCTCGCCGACAAGAGCGTGGTCGTCACGGGCGCGGGCTCCGGCGTGGGACGCGCGAGCGCGGAGCTGTTCGCGGCAGCACGGCGCGCAGCGTCGTGTGCGCCGACCTCCGCACCGAATGGGCGGAGGAGACCGTGCGCCGGGTCGAGGCCGCGTCGGGCACCGCCGTCGCCGTGTCGTGCGACGTCGGCCGTCCGGGCGACGTCGACGCCGCGGTCCAGACTGCGGTCGACGCGTACGGCCGCCTCGACGTGATGTTCAACAACGCGGGCATCGCGTCGCCCCGGCGGGGCATCCTGCTCGAGGAGCACACCGACGCCGACTTCGACCGTCTGGTCGATGTGAACGCGCGCGGTGTGTTCAACGGATGTCGAACCGCGGTGCGGCGGTTCAAGGCGCAGGGCGACGGCGGAGTCGTCGTCAACACCGGATCAGTGGCCGGGATGGTGTCGTGGGGGAGCGCCGTCTACGGCGGCACGAAGGCCCTGGTGATCCAGCTGACCCGGGCGCTCGCCATCGAGGGCGCGCCGTTCGGCATCCGCGCCAACTGCATCTGCCCCGGCGGGATGTCCACGAACTTCGGGCTGGCGGAGGGCGAGCCGGCCTTCCGGGAGCGCACCGCCGAAGAGCTCGAGATGGTCAAGGCGCTGCATCCGCTCGGGCCAGCCGATCACCCCCGAGGACTGCGCGGAGGCGGCGCTCTACCTCGCGTCCGACCTGGCCGCGAACGTCACCGGGGTCGCGCTCCCGGTCGACGGTGGGTACCTCGCGCGTTAACGTAGTGACTGCTGGCTAACAATGCCGGCCGGCGAGCCGGGAAAGGAGGACACGTGCTCTTCCTGCACGATGTGCACGCAGCGATCGGTGAGCACGAGATCGAACTGGACGAGGCCGTCCGCGACGTCTACGCGCCGACCATCGCCGACGACGACGCCCGCCTCGCGTGGTACCTCTACTCGACCCACGGTGCCGGTGACGCGTACATCGTGAACGTGTTCACCGCGCTGCGCGACGGCGCGGCCTGGGAGCGTCTCTCACGTCGGCTCCGCTACGGCGACCTCGCCGACTGGCTCCTGCAGGTCGACCGGATCACCTACTGGAGCCAGAGCACGCTCCTGGTGTCCACCGAATGGTCGCCGACCGCTGCCCTCGACCTCGACGCACTGCCGGTGGGACCGGCGGACCACGACGGTGCGCGTCTACCGCGAGGACACGCTCACCGGTCCAGGCATCGAAGCGGCGATCGCGGAGCCGAAGGCCGCCGCCGGCGACGTCCTCGCGTGCATCGCGGGATTCCGGCCGTTCCTCGCGCCGGCGGGCGAGGCCGAGGAGGTGACGGTGCTGTACCGCGTGGCCTCGGCCGACGCGCTCGAAGGTGCCTTCGCGACCGACACGGGATGGAACGACTGGACCGGGTCGCTCACACCGACCCTCCCGGACGGTGTCCGCGGCGCGACGCGCATGCTGCGGAACGTGCCGTGGTCACCCTTGGGATGAGGACGAGTCGACGATGAGCACCGCGTACGAAGAGCTGGTCGCGCTGAGCGACGTGGTACCCGACGAGTGGCCGGGTCGCGCCGACCTCGAGCCGCTCTGGTTGCAGGCCGCCAACGAACGGCTCGCGCAGCAGCGCGAGCGCATCCCGGTGCTCGGGACGTCTCGCCGACGAGGTCGGCATCACCCGGATCGAGCGCTTCGACGACCTGATCCCGCTGCTCTTCGCGCACTCGAACTACAAGTCGTATCCCGAGGGCTTCATCGCCAAGGGCCGCTGGAACCTCATGAACAAGTGGCTCGACACGCTGTCGTCGATGCAGCTCGACGACGTCGACGTCGAGGGCGTCAACGACCAGGACGACTGGGTCGAGCGCCTCCACACCGTCGGCCAGAAGGCGTACGTCACGAGCGGGACCACTGGCAAGAACTCCTTCTTGCCGCAGACGCAGTCCGACGAAGATCTGTCGCTGAAGATGCTGATCCAGTCGATCGCAGCGCCAGCCGCTCTTCGCCGACGGGCAGCGCCGTCCGATCTTCATCTTCGGACCGAAGCACGGTCACCACCGGGCCGCGCTCCACTTCCGGACCCTCGTCGAGACGTTCGGGCGTCCCGACGCGAGCTACTTCCTCACCGAGGAGCCGATGCGCATCGCCGAGATCACCCGGCATGGGCGACCTGCGCAAGCGCATCGCCGAGGGCACCGCGATGCCGAGCGAGATCGCGGCGTTCGAGCGGGAGACGGCAGCCAAGCAGGAGGCGAACGCCCAACGGCTCGATGTGCTGATGGACGCGCTCATCGAGCACCGCCACGAGCCCATGTACGTCGTGGGCTTCTGGGCGCAGTACTGGCTCATCGTCGAGCGGGCCCGGGCGCGCGGCGTGGCCGCGGGCGAGTTCCACCCCGACACCGTCATCACCGGCGGCGGCGGCACGAAGGGGGCGGTCATGCCGCCCGACTACGAGGAGCAGATCCTCGGCTTCTTCGGCATCTCCTCCGACCACGTGACCGGCGGCTACGGGATGTCGGAGGTGTCCACCGCGCTCGGTGAGGTCGACGGTCGGTACCGGCCGGCCCCGTGGGTGATCCCGCTGTTGCTGGACGACACCGGCGAGAAGCTGATCGACCAGGAGGCGGGGCAGGCCGACGGCCGGTTCGCGTTCTTCGACGCCTCGCTCGAAGGCCGCTGGGGCGGGGTGATCACCGGTGACCACGTGACGGTCGACTTCGCCACGAGGACGCCGACGGTCGTCGCCGGGAGCATCGAGCGCTACAGCGCGCTCGAGGGCGGCGACGACAAGCTCACCTGCGCGGGCACGATCGACTCCTACGTGAGGGGGGTCATGGAATGAGCCTCGACACGATCCGCATGTCGGTGCCGCACGTCGTTCGCGGGCGTGTGTCCGAACCCACGCCCGAGCACTTCACGGAGTACAAGGACTTCGCGACCCCGGAGCTCGACCTCGACGAGCTGGTGTGGCCGCGGAGCGAGCCCGGACCCGCGTTCGATCTCCCGCTGGCCGAGATCATCGACTTCCTCGTCGCGGTGGGCGAGCGTCTGACGCTCGACGACAACGAGCACCTGCAACACGCGCTCGAACAGAGCGTCGCGTGCAGCGATCTCGGTCCGCGCATCCTCACCAAGGCGTACGAGGCGCTGGCCCACGGGTTCAACGCCGAGTCGTTGTGGTTCCAGGTCGACCGCGAGGTCGGCCGCGACGTGCTCGACGGTTGGAAGGAGATCCCCGACCTCCAGGGTCGCGTGCGCAGGGTGCGCGCGTTCCCGCCGCGCCTCGTGCACGTGCTCGCCGGCAACGCCCCCGGTGTCACCGGCGGGACCATCGCCCGCGGCGCGCTCTCGAAGGGCGTGCACCTGCTCAAGCTGCCGTCGAACGACCTGTTCACCGGCACCGCCATCCTGCGGACGATGGCCGAGGTCGACCCCGACCACCCGGTGACGCAGTCGTTCTCGTGCGTCTACTGGCGGGGCGGCGATCCCGAGGTCGAAGGCGCGCTGTTCCGGGCCCAGTACTTCGACCGCCTCGTCGCCTGGGGCGGCGACGCCGCGATCCAGAGCGCGATCAAGTACATGGCGCCGGGATTCGACCTCGTGTCGTTCGACCCGAAGGTGTCGGTCTCGTTGCTCGGACGCGAGGCGCTCGCGTCGGCCGAAGCGATGCAGGAATCGGCCGACGGCCGCGGCGACCGACTGCAGCCTCTACAACCAGGAGGTCTGCGCGGCGAGCCGGTTCGTCTACGCCGAGGGCGAGCAGCACGAGTTGACGCAGTGGTGCGAGCTGCTCGCGCGAGAGCTCGCGATCGAACGCGAGTGGTCCGATGCCGTGGTGAACAACCTGCCCGCCGACATCAAGGCCGAGGTCGACGTGCTCCGGGCGATGGCGCCGGAGTACCAGGTGTTCGGGAGCGACGACGGGTCCGGTCTCGTGGTGCTCTCCGACGACCCCGTCGACTTCCACCCGTCGGCGAAGACGGTCAACGTGGTGCGCGTCCCGACCCTCGACGACGCCGCTCGCGTACGTCAACGTCGCCACCCAGACCATCGGCCTCTACCCGAAGGCCCGCGCCGACGACCTGCGCGACAAGCTCGCCGCCCGCGGGATGCAGCGTCTGGTGCCGCTCGGCGAGGTCATCCAGGTCGCGTCGGGCTTCCCGCACGACGGCTTCTATCCACTCCAACGATTCATGAAATGGCTCGTCGATGACTGCTGACACCACCCGCTCCGACGAGGAGCTCCCCACTCCCTTCGACAGCGACATCGATCGACGCGCGGCGGCGTATCGCCGGCTCCGCGCCGAAGGCCCCGTGGTCCCGATGCCCGGCCTCGAGGGTGCGCTCGCGGCGGTCTCCTACGAGGCCGTCGTCCAACGGTCTGGCCACCGTCGACGACTTCGGCGGGAGCGCGGGTCAGGACGACGTCCCCGACATCGACAAGAACATCGCCGCCATGGTCGAACCGCGCCACGGCAAGGTGCGGCGCATCATGAACTCGGTGGTCGCGTTCCACAAGAGCCAGCAGATCGAGCCGTACCTCCAGGACCTGGTGCACCGGCTCATGGACGAGATGATGGCGGAGGCCGCGGTCAACGGTGACGAGGGCGTCGATGTCGTCCGGCGCCTGGCCACGCCGATCCCGCCCGCAGCGATGTCGCGCCTGTTCGGCTTCCCCGAATCCGACGCCAAGGAGTACGAGAAGTGGTCTCGTCTGGGGGGCGAGCGGTACGAGAAGGCGCTGGCCAAGGGCGAGAGCATCAAGATGGCCGACCTCAACCCCGAGCAGCGCAACTATGTCGACCAGAAGATCCAGGAACGGCTCGAGCTGCCACGTGACGAGTGGCCCGAGGACGCGATCACCCGGTTCCTCACCACCGAGGTCGACGGTGAGACGCTCGACCCGCGGAACATCCGTGCGCAGATCATGTTCATGATCGGCGCCGGGAGCGACACCACCAAGAACGTCATCGGCAACCTCATCTACCGCCTCGGTCTCGATCAGGAGGCGTACGCGGCGCTCCGTGAAGATCCGGAGCTCATCGACGTGGCGATCGAGGAATCACTGCGGATGGACGCGCCCGCGCAGTTCATGGTGCGCAACTGCCGGCAAGACACCGAGCTGGTCGGCGAACCGGTCGAGGAGGGCACCAAGGTCCTCATGTGCATCGGTTCCGGGAACCACGACGACGTCGAAGTTCGAGGACCCCGACACGTTCCGCCTGGATCGCGCCTCGCGCGACCACCTCTCGTTCGGATCCGGCCCCCACATCTGTCCCGGTGCGACGCTGGCCCGGCTCGAAGTCCGAACGCTGATGCGGGAGTTCACGAAGCGGATCGCGTCGTTCCGCCTCGTCGACGAGCACTACGACTCGCTGCCTCTCGGCATGCTGCAGGGTCAGAAGTCCCTGCGCATCGTCGTCGAGCCCGCCTGAGGCGGACTCATGGGCGCCACCCCAGTCGGTCGTACGCGAGGCGTGTGAACGGGATCCAGTCGTTCGGTTCGTCGACCTCCAAGAGGACCATCGACCGGATCACCAGGGTCGCGAGGCGAACTGCGGCGAGGATCTCGTACCACTCGACGCCGTCGGCGCTCAGGCCGGTGCCCTGCTCCCAGCGCTCGATGGTGTCCTGGCGGTTGCCCAGGCCCGGGAGCCGGGGGAACGTCTCGCTGTGGACGTCGTCGAAGAACAGCCACCAGCCGAGATCCATGATCGGCGTGCCGAGCGAGACCAGCTCCCAGTCCATCACGACGACCAGCTGGAAGTCGTCGTCGAACATCGTGTTGCCGAGGCGTGCGTCGCCCCACGACAGCCCCATGGGTGGTGCCGACGGCACGTTCGCCTCGAGCCACTCCCACAACCGGTCGACGATCGGGTGCTCGCCTCCGGCGCACGCCCACGCGTACTCGGCCCGGATCTCGTCGAGCACTTCCGGGAACCCCGACGTGCCCCCGGGGAGGAAGCGCACGAGATCGGGTGGGGTCTGGTTGATGCGGACGAGCTCGTCGAGCGCCCCCTCCCACGCGGTGCGCTGCTGCGCCGGCGTCGCGTCGTGCAACCATCCCGCGGCGTTGTAGATCGGGTCGCTGATCGGGACCCGACCCGCGCGCGGTCCATCACGAAGAACGGGCGGTCGAACCACTTCGGATCCGACTCGAACCACCGCACGTTGGGGACCTTGAGGTTCCGCTCGTCGTGGAGCACTTGCAGCAACCGTGCCTGCGACTCGAAGAGCGTGTCGCGGAGCAGCTGGTTCTCGGGCGCGGGGCTGACCCGGAGGACGAGGTCCTCGGTGGTCGTGTTCGTGCCGCCGTCGTCGGACTTGGCGGTCAGCTCTGCCCGGAAGATGATCGTCTCGTTCGACAACCCGGCGCGGTCGGGGAGGATCAGGTCGCTCACCTTCGCGCTCGCGAGATCCAGCCGATCGCACATCCACTCCTCGAGGCCCTCGCCGGCCTCGGCAAGGTCGCGACCCTTGTCGAACTTCATCAGACCTCTGTTCCACTGTTCGGCGGCGTGGGACGAACGTCGGCCAGCCCCATCTGCTTGCGGCGCATCGCGGCCCAGGTGCCGAGCGCCCACGAGTCCTGGTCGTCGCCCCAGGCCTGGATCCCGTTGATCCGGTAGTCCATCAAGCTGTTCACCGACACCACGTGCGTGTTCGGAACCGGCGCGATCAACCGACTGACCGAGTCGCCGACGGCCTCGAAGTCGCGGCCGTCTTCGTCGCGGGCGGTGATGATGATCCGGCGGAGGAAGCCGTGGTCGCGGTCGCGCTCGCGTCGGACCTCGCTCTCGACGACCTGGCTGAGGTGGCCGTCGAGCACGATCCACTTCGTGCCGAAGAACGCCGTGCTCGCATCGGCCGCGGCCGCCATCCAGCCGTTGTTGATCTCGCCGCCCCAGAAGGGCGTGGTTCCTCCCTCGGGCCGGGTGATCTGCCACGACCGGTCGCGCATCGCGTAGCAGTCGACCGCGATCGTCTCGCCGTGCAGCACGAACACGCCCGTGACGTGACCCCACTGGTCGAGGTGCGTGAACGCCGGTGGGTCGCCCTTGGGCGGCACCCAGGGATCCATGATCGCAGCCCACTCCAGGTCGAAGCTGCAGACGCCCTCGTCGTCGTACCGGAGGCGATAGCGCTCGAGCGGCTCGAGCACGGTCCATCGGAACCCGGTGCTGAAGGTGTAGTCGTGAAGGTCGCGCTGTGCGGGGAGCCGTCCGGCCAATGACTGGCGGTAGTAAGGGATCTCGGTGTGGTGCCAGGCGGAGTCGTCCCATACCTGGATGCTGCCCGCGTCGAGTCCGATGGTGGGTCGGATGAAGTGGTACACCCAGCACCCGAGCTTGCGCTCGGGGACGAAGAACCAGACCCAGTTCGTCTCGAGCTGCAACCAGTCGTCGTTCGGTGGAACGTGAAAGCCGTCGGCGTCCTCGGTCAGGACCCCGGGAGGAAGCTGGTAGTCGATTCGTTCGATCACGCTCCTCAGGCGCTCCCGCCGAGGTACGCGCTCGTCAGCAGTCCCACGTCGGCCTGTTCGCGCGAGCCGGTCCACACGATCGTGCCGAGCTCCATGAACGCGAGCGTGTCGGCGGCACGGAGCGCGTTCTGCGCGTGCTCCTCGACGAGCAGGACCGCGCAGCCACGATCGCGCAGCTCCAGGATCGCGTCCATCACGGCGGCGGCGGCGAGCGGCGCCAGGCCGAGCGTCGGCTCGTCGGCGATCAGCACGATCGGCGGGTCGGCGAGGGCGGGTGCGAGGCTGAGCATCTGCTGCTCGCCACCGGAGAGCAGACCGGCCACCTGCTTGCGCCGTTCGAAGAGGATCGGGAAGCGCTCGTAGGCGTCCTTGCGGAGCTGGTCGTCGCGCAGGAGCACGGTCAGGTTCTCTTCCACGGTCAGACCGGGGAAGATGCCGCGTGCCTCGGGCACGAGCAGGATCCCCGCACGGGCGCGCCGGAACGGCTCGGTGTCGGTGATCTCCTTGCCTTCGAGGTACACCGCACCGAGCGAAGCGTCGACGGTGCCGGCCGCCACTGCGCAGAGCGTCGACTTCCCAGCACCGTTGGCGCCGAGCAGCGCGGTGACCTTGCCGCGTTCGACGACCAGGTCGACGCCGTGCACCACCTCGGCGTCGCCGTAGCCCGCGACCACACCCCGCACCGCGAACGCGGCTTCCGCCACCGCTGCGTCGGACAGCCGGTCGGTGACCACCGCGGCGGCAGGCTCTTCGCCGTCGATCGAGTGCTGCACCTCGTGCGCCGGGACCACGCCACCGTGCGAGGCCGCCTCGGCCTCGGCGATGCGCGCCAGCCGCGCCTTCTCGCGCTTCTTGCGCAGCTTCTGCTGGCCCGCCAGCGAGAGGATGCCGTCGGGCTCCTGCGCGAGCTGGATCGCGCCGAGACCCGAGAGGATCGGGATGAAGTAGATGGACGTGATCAGCGCCTGTACGTCGCCGCCGCTGAGGAACGACCACGACGAGATCCAGTGGAAGACGGCGGTGCCGCCGGCGAACGCGAAGCCGGCGAGGAGCGCGCCGCCCGGACGCCGGATGCCGAAGGTCACCGCCAACGCCAGCCAGATGAGCCCGGGAAGTACGGACGCGGTGGTGTCGGTGAATGCGAACGAGTACATGCCGAGGAGCGCGCCACCGATGCCGGCGATCGCGGCCGACAGGGCGAACATCAACACCTTCGACCGGTTGACCTTGATGCCCGACGCCTGGGCCGCGACCTCCGTGCTGCGCACTGCGAGCGCGGCTCGACCTGAGGCGGATCGCATCACCGCGTGGATCGCCAGGGTCAGCACGCCGAACACGACGAGGAACAGCAGGATCTGCTCCTGCAACATCGTGAAGTCCACCTTGGGCAGGTGCGCGACGTCGCCGGTCCACTCGAGCTTGTGCACGAGGAAGTCGTTCACCCAGTTCAGTCCGGGCACGTCGAGCGAGGGTGCGCGAATCGACCAACCGCTCTGTCCGTTGCGGATCTCGTCGACCGAGAACGGCACGAGTGCGAAGAAGAACGCCGCCGCCAACGTGCCCAGCGCGAAGTTCACGCCGCCCAACCGGGTCAACGGCCGCGCGAGCAGCGCGCCGAGCGCAGCCGCGGCCAGCGCCGCGATCACGACCGCCCAGAAGAAGTTGATCTGCCCGTGTGAGACGAACCCCGGGATGTTCACGCCGAAGTCGTGCGTGAGCGCCCATCCCGCGGCGAAGCCGCCCGCGGTCACGAAGCTCGCCTGCATGAGGCTGACCTGACCGCTGATCCCGGTGACGACGACGAACGACAGGAAGATGATCGCCATCACCAGGCTCTGTGCGATCACGGTTTGGTCGTACGCGTCGGCCCGCAGCCAATCCCAGCCGAACCAGCCGAGGGAGAACGCGACCAGGACGAACGTCCAGATCGCCCACGGCAGCCGGCGGCGGAGCTTCGAGAGGCCCTCGCGGTGATCGGGTGGCGGGACGTCGTCGGCGATCAATCCCGCGCGCCGCGAGCGGTCGCGACCGATGAACAGGAGCAGCACGATGACGAGGAGGTACGGCACCGACGAGCGGAGGCCGCCGAGATCGGCCAGGAACTTCGGCAGGATGTCGTCGCTGTAGCCGGCGACCAGGTTCTGGATCACGCCGAGGAGCAGACCGCCCGCGAACGCGATGGGAATCGATCGAAGTCCGCCCATCACCACGGCGGCGAGCGATCCGAGCACGACGAGGGTGAAGACGAAGTCCTGGAGCTGGAAGAGCGGTGCGATGAGCACGCCGCCGAGGCCGGCGAGGATCATCGTGAGGATCCAGGCCACCGCCGACGTGCGAGCCGCGTTGACGCCCCGGATCTGTGCCAACCCCTCGCGGTCCACGACTGCGCGCATCTCGAGGCCGACTCGCGTCCGCCGGATCACGAACCAGAGGAGGATGGCGGCGAGCGCGGCGACCACGAACACCGCGATCTGGTCGGAATTGAGGACGACGCCACCGATCTTGTACGTGTCGTGCGGCGTCTTGTAGACGCCCGGGACATGGAGCCCCTCGTTCACCGCCTCGTTGCCCTCGAACCCGAGGTCGAGCACGTTGTTGCCGAGTGCGATCACGAGCCATTGGATCAGCGCGGGGAGCGCGACGAGCAGTCCGATGGTGCCGACGATGCGGGCGTACACGGGCGCACTCGCGAGCCGTCGCAGCAGGATGCGGTCGAGGAGAAGCCCCAACAGCGGTGCGAAGACGAACACGGCGATGACGAGCGCGGGCACGATCGGTACACCGAGCCCGGTGTTCAGCTGGTAGTAGAGGTACGCGGTGGCGAACGCAACTGCGCCGTGGGCGAAGTTGAAGATGCCCGACGTCGTGTACGTCAGGACGAGCCCCGATGCCATGATCCCGTAGATCGCGCCGGTGACGAGGCCGGAGAACGCGAGGTTCCAGAACTCCCTCATGCGTCCCCGTCCTCGGAGTTGGTCTCCGGAGGGGCCGGAGGCGTCGGCGCGGAGAGCTCGGTCTCGCCGAGATAGGCGTCGCGTACGGCCTGGTTTCGCTGCACCTCCGAGGGCAGCCCCTGCGCAAGCAGGGTGCCGAGGTTGAGGACGATCACCCGGTCGCTCTGTTCCATGACGAAGCCGGCGTTGTGCTCGACGAGCAGGATCGTGCACCCGGTCTCCGCGCGCACCGACTGGATCTGCTCGCCGAGCCGCACGATCTCGGTCTCGTCGAGTCCCGACGCGGGCTCGTCGAGGAGGAGGAGCTTCGGGTCGTCGACGATCGCCCGCGCGAGCTCGACCATCCGCGCGACGCCGATCGGCAGCGAACCCGCCAACTCGCGCCGTACCGCGGTGAGGCCGCAGCGCTCGAGCACCGCGTCGACGCGCTGGCGACGCTCGCGCTCGCGGCGGCGCCGGGTGGGGAAGTACGCGAGATCGGCGATGAACCCGCCGCCCCCGCCCCGCCACTCGAGCGCGGCGAGGACGTTGTCCTCCACCGTGAGCCAGCCGAACGCCTGCACCCGCTGGAACGTGCGGCGGAGCCCGCTGCGGGCGCGGGAGGTGCTCGACGTCGAGGTGATGTCGCGACCGGCGAGGAGCACCTGGCCCTCGTTGGGTGGGCGCACGCCGGCGATCACGTCGAAGAGCGTGGTCTTGCCGGCCCCGTTCGGGCCGATGATCCCGAGCACCTCGCCGGCGCGCGCGTCGAACCCCAGGCGGTCGAGGGCCGTGATCCCGCCGAAGCGGACGGTGATGTCCGACAGGCTCAGCATGAGCTCGTCGGTCGGCGCGGGCGCCGGCTGACCGTTGACGGACGTGGCAGTCACCGGTGGTTCCCCCCAGTGGTGGCTGGACGGCCTGCACACTAGCGGGACCGCAAATGATGTAGAACTTTCCTGTTCGGCTCGATCGAGACCCAGGGGGGAACATGCAACTTTCGAGAAAGAAGCGCGGCGTCGGTGCCGTGCTCGTCACCGCCGTCGTCGCGGGGCTCGTCGCCGCGTTGCTCACGCCGGCCGTCGGTGGGGCGTCCACACCACGTGTCGCCACGGCAACCGGCGGCACGATCACCATCGCCGGGATGGGGTACGCGAAGAACTTCGCCGATGCCGGTATCGGCGCGGCGGCCCGCTTCCAGGCCGCGAACGAGAACAAGGAAGTGAAGGGCTACACCTTCGACTACAAGGAATTCGCCGACGACAACAACGACCCGAACACCGCGCTCTCGAGAAGCGCGACGGCTCGTCACCCAGGAGGGCATCCTCGCGCTCGTGCCCGCGGTCTCCGTGGTCACCCCGAGCGACTTCCTCACCCAGCAGCAGATCCCGTGGTTCGGCACCGGCTACGACGTGAGCTACTGCACGAACGGCTCCAAGGGGTTCGGCCTCAGCGCCTTCGGCTGCCTGATCCCGACCAACCCGAAGAAGATCTCGGGCGTGAACTGGGAGCTGCTCAAGACGCAGCTCGCCTCGAAGGGAATCGCGAAGCCGACGGTGGCGCTGCTCGGCACCGACACGACGTCGGGCAAGCAGAGCGTGCAGAACTCGGCCTCGGCGGCCGAGGGTGTCGGCTTCAAGGTCGTGTACGCCAAGGGTGCGTTCCCGGGACCGCCCGCGGTCGTCGGCGACTACACGCCCTACGCGCAGGCCCTGCTCGAGTCGAACGACGGCCAGGCGCCCGACGTGATCTACTCGTCGATCGCGCCCACCAGCGCGCTGGGGCTGACCAGCCTGATCAACAGCAACGGCTACACCGGCACGTACCTGTCGCCGTTCTACTCGCCGCTGCTCATCGGGCCGCTCAAGGGCGCCTACGTGTTCGTGCAGTTCGCCGGCTTCGAAGCGGACTCGCCGGGCATCAAGAAGATGAACGAGCAGATCGAGGCGTTCAAGCCGGGCACGAAGCCCTCGCTGACCCTCGCAGCCGGGTACTTCTCGGCGGACATGTTCATCAAGGCGGTCCAGGCCTCGCTGAAGACGTCGAAGACGCTCACCTCCGCATCAGTGCAGAAGGCGGCGTCGCAGATGACCTACCAGATCAAGGACACGATCGGTCCGACCGTGTACCCCGCCTCGTTCAAGCTGGGCACGCAGGCGTGCTCCACGCTCTACTACGACGCGGACGGCACTGCGTTCGACATCGTCCAGCCGTTCAAGTGCACGAAGAAGACGTACCCGGTCCTGCCCAAGTTCGCAGGGGGCTGATCACGAGTTGCTGCGCTCGCCCTCGAGGCGGCGCAGGAACTCCTCGACGTAGGTGATCGTCTCGGCATGTCCCGCGGACATGCCGAGCGATCCCTGCTCGAGCGCGAGGAGCACCGAGATCCCGGCGATGAGGATCGCGGCCACCACTGGCGGGCACTCGTCGAGGGTGATGCCGTGCTGGTCGAGCACGTCGGTCAGCACTTCGACCTGCTGCGCGCGGAGTCGCTCGGCGACGGCGGCGATCTCGTCGCGGATCGCGGGCCGGTGGTTGGCGAGCGCGGCGAACTCCATCGTGAGCACGGTGCCGCGTGGGTCGCGGCTCGATCTCCCACAGCGCCCAGAGCGGCTGGTGCGATTGCAACGCGCGCTGCTGGAGCACGATGCCCTGTTCGGCGCGGCGCCGGAACGTCGCGAGGAACAGGTCGTCCATCGTGCGGAAGTAGTAGTGCACGAGCGCCGGACGCACGTCGGCGATGGCCGCGACGCGCCGTGAGCTCACCGCCGCGTATCCGGCATCGAGCATCAGCTGTTCGGTGGCGT
The DNA here is from genome assembly GCA_963835985.1 of uncultured Actinomycetes bacterium. Lineage (GTDB taxonomy): Bacteria > Actinomycetota > Acidimicrobiia > IMCC26256 > DASPTH01 > DASUAS01. The sequence continues at coordinate 707,120 of CAWIHV010000007.1, forward strand.
CGAGCAGCGCGGTGCGGGTCTCGGACGTCTCGGCGCCCAGGCGACGGGTGGCGACCACGCCGCTAGGGTACGTGGTTTGGGCGGTCGCCCAACTCCACCGACGGCACGCGAGGCACGAGCACACAAGGGGGCGCGTCGATGACTGGTGCCGCGCGGTACTCGGGGATGCGCGTCGCGCGCGTCGAGGACGCCCGCCTGCTCACCGGCCACGGCACCTACGTCGACGACATCCGCCTCCCGGGGATGCTGCACGCGTCCTTCGTGCGCAGTCCCTTCGCCCGGGCCGCGATCCGAGGAGTCGACACCGCCGCGGCCCTCGCGGCGCCCGGCGTGCGGGCGGTGTTCACCGCCGCCGATCTCAACTCCCACGTCAAGGAGCAGTGGCACTCGTCGATCGGCCCCCGCGGTCCGGAGACGCCGCGCCCTCCGCTGGCCGAAGGTGAGGTGCGCTTCGCCGGCGATCCGGTGGCACTGGTGGTCGCCGACTCCTTGTACCTCGCGGAGGACGCAGCCGAGCTCGTCGACATCGACTACGAAGCACTCCCGGCCGTGGTCGACTACCTCGCCGCGCCCGACGCGAGATGATCTCGTCCACGAGCAGCACGGTTCCAACCTGATCGGCGAGCTCGCCGGCCTTCCTGCTGCCGCGCTCGACGAGCTGTTCGAGGCGGCGCCGCACGCGGTGAGCACGACGATCTCGCAGCAGGCGTACGTCGCGCTCCCCATGGAAGGTCGCGGCCTCGTCGTCGACCACGCCACGGGAACCGGCGAACTCACGATCTACGCGGCGACGCAGTCGCCCCACGAGGTCCGAGCGTTCTGTTCGCGTCTGCTCGGCCTGCCCGAACACCGCATCCGCGTCGTGATGCGCGACACCGGTGGGGGCTTCGGGCAGAAGATCATGGTGCAGCGCGACGAGATGGTCGTGATGATCGCCGGGTACGTGCTCGGCGCGCCGCTCAAGTGGGTCGAGGACCGGCGCGAGAACCTGCTCGCCGCCGGCAAGTCGCGCCGGGAAGCCGCCGACGTGCGCATCGCCCTCGACGACGACGGCATCATCCAGGCGGTCGGCATCGACTTCACCTCCGACTGCGGTGCGTACCCAACACCGTGGCCCGTGATGACCGCCGCCGCCGTGGGCGCGTTGTTCCCCGGCCCGTATCGCGTGCCGAAGGCGAGCTTCTCGTGCAAGACCGTCTACACGAACACCGCGGGGCGCACCGCGTACCGCGGCCCGTGGCAGTTCGAGACGCTCGCCGCGCGAGATGCTGCTCGACATCGCCGCGCGCGACAGCGGCTTCGATCCGGCCGAGCTGCGGCGCCGCAACCTCCTGCGCGCCGACGAGCTGCCGTACACCAGCCCGAACGGCATGACCTACGACAGCATCTCGCCGTTGGAGACGTTCGAGCATGCACTCGAGCTCCTCGACTACGACGCGTTCCGGGCCGAGCAGGTGGCCGCGCGCGCCGAAGGTCGCTACCTCGGCGTGGGCATCTCGAACTACGTCGAACCCTCGACGCCCGGCTTCGGGTACTACGGGACCGAGGGCGCCACCATCCGGATCGAACCGTCGGGCACGGTCAACGTGTACATCGCCGGCGGCTCGACCGGGAACAGCATCGAGACCACGGTCGTGCAGCTGGCTGCCGACGCCCTGGGGGTCGATATCGACGACGTCGCGACCATCCAGGGCGACACCGCGCTCACCGGCTTCGGCGCCGGCGCGGCGGGCAGCCGGAGCGGCTCGATGACGGCAGGCGCGATCGGTGAGACCGCCGCGATCCTGCGCGAGCGGCTGGTGGCCATCGCCGCGCACAAGCTCGAAGCCGCGCCCGAGGACATCGAGCTCGCCGCGAGCAAGGCGAGCGTGCGCGGCACGCCCGACGTCAACGTCTCGTTCGCCACCCTGGCCCGCATGGCCTACTTCGAGCCCCAGTCGCTCCCGGAAGGCGTCCCCGCCGGGCTCGAGGCGAGCGCGCGGTACGCGGCGCGCACCGGATCCATCTTCGTGAACGCGACGCACGTCTGCACCTGCGAGGTCGACGTCGCGACCGGGAAGGTCACCCTGCTCCGCTACATCGTCAGCGAGGACTGCGGCCCGATGATCAACCCGAACGTCGTGGAGGGGCAGATCGCCGGCGGCACGGTGCAGGGCATCGGCGGCGCGCTCTACGAGCACCTCGAATACGACGACGCCGGCAACCCGGTCACCACCACGCTCATGGACTACCTGGCACCGACATCGGCCGAGGTTCCGATGCTCGAGTACGGGCACGTGGAGACGCCGAGCCCGGGTCCCGGTGGGTACAAGGGCGTGGGGGAGGGCGGCGCCATCGGCGCGCCACCGGCGGTGGTCAACGCGGTGGCGGATGCGCTCGCGCCGTTCGGCGTGCGCGCCACCACGCTGCCGCTGAGCCCCTCGGCAATCGTCTCGTTGCTCGCAATGGATCAGGTCTGACCGAAGGAGAAACCATGGGAGAGCTCGACGGCAAGGTCGCGGTGATCACGGGCGCAGGTTCGGGCATGGCCCGCGCGTGCTCGAACGTCTTCGTGCGCGAAGGCGTGCGCGTGCTCGCGGCCGACATCAGCGGGCGCGAGGAGGAGACCGCGGCGGCACTCGGCGACGCGGTGGTCCCGTTCCACGTCGACGTGACCAAGGAGGCAGAGGTCGAGGCGATGTTCGCCGCCGCGCTCGAGGCGTTCGGGCGCGTGGACTCGGTGCTCAACGTCGCCGGCATCGGTGGTGCCGAGCCGGTGCACAAGGTCACCATGGCCGAGTACGACCGCATCATGGATGTCGACCTGCGCGGCGTGCTGCTCGGCACCAAGCACGGCATCCTGGCGATGCGCGCCACCGGTGGTGGCTCGATCATCAACTGGTCGTCGATCGGTGGCCTCAACGCGTCGGACATGCCCACCAGCGTCTACAGCGCGGCGAAGGCCGGGGTCATCTCGTTCACCAAGGCGGCCGCGGTCGAGTACGGCGCCAAGGGCATCCGTGCGAACGCGATCTGCCCCGGACTCATCGTCACCGAGCTGTCGGGCGGCCAGGCCGCCATCGACAACTTCCCGCAGCTCGTGGAGGGCGCGGCGATGAAGCGCGCCGGCCAGCCCGAGGAGGTCGCCGAGCTGGCCTCGTTCCTCGCGTCCGATCGGTCGAGTTTCATCACCGGCGCGGTGATCCCGGTCGACGGCGGCAACACCGCCGCGCTCCGCTGATCGAGTTGCTCGCGACCCCGTGGTCACCCGCGGTAGGAAAGAATCTGCACAGATTCTGCAGACGCCGGGCGACCGATCTCGCCCCGACCCCGTTGCAGATTCGGCGCAGAATCTGCCGTACGGCACGAGCGCTGCGCGGGGTGTCCGGGACGGCGTCCTCGGGCGCCGCACGGTCGTGCATCTCAGGTAGAAGGGGGTTCTCTTTTCGGGAGACGCGTGTTAGAGTCCGCGCGTCAGCCGAATGGGGGGAACCCGCATGCCGCACTTCGCCAAGCCCGCCGAGGGCTCCTGGACCCAGCACTACCCGCAGCTCGGCACCGCGCCGGTGTCGTACGAGGACTCGATCTCACCCGAGTACTACGAGCGTGAACGCGCCGCGATCTTCAGTCGCAGCTGGCTGAACGTCGGCCGGGTCGAGCAGCTCGCGCGCGTCGGCAGCTACTTCACCCGTGAGATCGACGCCGCCCGCACTTCGGTGATCATCGTGCGCACCGCCGACGGCGTGCGCGCCTTCCACAACATCTGTCGCCACCGCGGCAACAAGCTCGTGTGGCAGGACTACCCGGGCGAGGAGACCTCGGGGGTCTGCCGGCAGTTCACCTGCAAGTACCACGGGTGGCGCTACGGGCTCGAGGGCGACCTCAACTTCGTGCAGCAGGAGGGCGAGTTCTTCGACCTCGACAAGGCCGACTACGGGCTCGCGCCGGTGCGGGTCGACACGTGGGAGGGGTTCATCTTCGTGAACCTCGACAGCACGCGACTCCACACCGCTGCGCGACTACCTCGGCGAGCTCGGACGCGGCCTCGAGGGCTACCCGTTCGGCGAGATGACGCAGGTGTTCAAGTACCGAGCGGAGGTCGGGAGCAACTGGAAGCTCTTCATCGACGCCTTCACCGAGTTCTACCACGCACCGGTGTTGCACGCGCGCCAGGCGGTGTCGGAGGAATCGGCGAAGCTCCAGGGCTACGGCTACGAAGCGTTGGCGTACGAGCTCGACGGGCCGCACGCGATGGTGTCGTCGTGGGGTGGGATGTCGCCGCCGAAGGACCTCAACATGGTGAAGCCGATCGAGCGCGTGCTGCACAGCGGGCTGTTCGGTCCGTGGGAAGCACCGATCGAGTTCGACCTACCACCGGCGGTCAACCCGGCGCGCGCCAAGCAGTGGGGCACCGACTCGTTCCTCTTCTTCCCGAACTTCATGATCCTGGTCTGGAAGCCGAACTGGTACCTCACCTACCACTACTGGCCGACCGCGTACAACAAGCACATCTTCGAGGGCACGCTCTACTTCGTCCCGCCGCGCACCGCCCGGGAGCGGCTCGCGCAGGAGCTCGCCGCGGTCACGTTCAAGGAGTACGCGCTGCAGGACGGCAACACGCTCGAGGCCACCCAGACGATGCTCGAGTCGCGTGCGGTCACGCAGTTCCCGCTGGGTGACCAGGAGATCCTCCTCCGTCAGCTCCACCACACGACGCACGAGTGGGTCGACGACTACGAGAAGGCGCACTGACATGGCCACCCTGCCCACCGAATTCGCCGACCTCGAGCCGTACGCCGACTGGTGTCTCGAGTTCGAACACGAGCGGTACGCGAAGCGGCTGTCGAGCTCGATGGACGAGATGCAGGCGTTCTACGACGCTGCGTTCCCGCGGCTCGAGGCGGCGATGGCGTACATCGACCGCACCGAGCTCGACGCGCTGCCCGACGACGCTCGCCACCTGCTGTGGCTCTGCTACTCACTGGTGAACGTCTCGTTCCCCGTCGAGGTGTGGCGTCAGCCGTACGTGCCCGACAGCGGCGCAGCCCGGATGGACGTCGTCGTCGAACCCGCGGTCTGACGCGAGCGTCCGATGGACGACGAAGCACTGCAAGCGGCCTACGCCAAGCGGCGTTCGGTGCTCGGCGACGAGTACGTCGACTCGGTCACGTCCGAGACCGATCCCACCGCCATCGAGTTCCAGGACTACCTCACCGCGACCGCGTGGGGCGTGTGGACGCGTGAAGGCGCGCTGTCGACGCGGGACCGGAGCCTGCTCGTGCTGGCGATGACCGCGACGCTCGGGCGCATGGACGAGTTCCGCCTCCACGCGCAGGCCGCACCTCGCGCGGGGGTGACCGACGCCGAGATCGACGAGCTCATCTTCCAGCTCGTCGCGTACGCCGGTGGTCCGGCGGGTCTGTCGGCTCGACGGCGTGATCCGCGCCCTGCGCGAGGAACGATGACGATGGCGACGGTTGGGTTCGTCGGCCTCGGCAACATGGGGAGCGCGCTGGCCACCAACCTCGTGGGCGCGGGACACGCCGTCGTCGGCCACGATGCGGCGGGCGCCGAGCGCGCGCCGGACGGCGTCACCCACGTCGCGTCCGTTGCCGACGTCGCGCGCGCGGCCACCGTCGTCGTGTGCAGCCTGCCCGACGGCACCGCATCGGAGGTGGTGGCGTCGGAGCTCGTGGCCGCGGATGGCCGGGTCACCACCCACGTGGTCGACACCTCCACCATCGGGGTCGCGGCGGCGCGCGCCATCGACGCGCGCCTGGCCGATGCGGGGATCGCCTACGTCGACGCGCCGGTCTCGGGTGGCGTCGCCGGCGCCCGGGCCCGCACCCTCGCGGTGATGTACGCCGCCACCGACGACGCGTGCGCGCGCGTCGAGCCGGTGCTCGCCGGGCTCAGCGACTGCCGGCACCGGGTCGGTGACCGGCCCGGATTGGCGCAGGCGATGAAGCTGGCCAACAACTTCCTCTCGGCCACGGCGCTGGTCGCGACCAGCGAGGCGATCGCGTTCGGCGTCGGCGAGGGGCTCGACATGGCGACCATGCTCGACGTGCTCAACGGCGCCAGCGGTCGCAGCGCGGCATCGAGCGACAAGTTCCCCAACCACGTCCTCACCGGCCGCTACGCGTCGGGCTTCACCAACTCGCTGATGGCGAAAGACGTGCAGCTCTACCTGCGCGCGGTCACCGAGCAGGACGGACCCGCCACCGTCGGCGCGGTCACGGCCGCGGTGTGGGACAGCTTCGCGACGCAGGAACCCGGCGTCGACTTCACCCGTATCTATCCCTTCGTCGAGGAGGCCCGATGACCACCGTGAACACCAAGCCGCTCAGCGACTCCGTCGGCGCCGAGGTGCTCGACGTCGACGTCGACCGCATGTTGCACGACGACGCACTGGCCGACGAGTGTCTGGAGCTGCTCGACCGGCACGGGGTGCTCGTGTTCCGCGAGCTGCACCTCGACGACGAGACGCAGGTGGCGTTCAGTCGCAAGTTGGGCACCGTGGAGCGGGTCGGCCGTCAGGCCGACGGAGCCGAGATCTTCCGGGTGACGCTCGACCCGGCCAAGAACCCGGCCGCCGACTACCTCAAGGGCACCTTCGACTGGCACATCGACGGGATGACCGACGACATCCCGATCATGGCCACGGTCCTCAGCGCGCACGAGGTTGCCGCCAAGGGTGGCGACACGGAGTTCGCCAGCACCTACGCGGCGTACGACGACCTCTCCGACGACGAGAAGGAGCGGGCGCTGTCGACCCGGGTGGTGCACTCGTTCCTGGCCGCACAGAAGCTGTCGCATCCGAACGCGTCCGAGGCCGACATCGAGTTCTGGAGCAAGCGGCCGCCGAAGACCCATCCGCTCGTGTGGAAGCACCAGAACGGGCGGAAGTCGCTGGTGCTCGGCGCGACGACCGACCACGTCGAGGGGATGAGCGAGGAGGAGGGCCGCGCCTACCTCGCCGACCTGCTCGACCGGTCGACGGTGCCCGAGCGGGTGTACCGGCACGAGTGGGCTGTCGGTGACCTCGTGATCTGGGACAACCGCGGTGTGCTCCACCGGGCCACGCGCTGACGACGCGTCGTCGGCGCGCGACATGCACCGCACGACGATCGCGGGCAACGAGGCGGTGCAGTGACCGACGTCGGCGCGCCGCGGATCCCGCCACTGCCACCCGAGGAGTGGGGCGACGACGTGCGCGCCGGCCTCGCCGCGCTCCGGCCGGTGGGCGCCACGCAGGAGCTGCGGCGCTCGAAGGGCGGACCGAAAGGTCTCAACGTGCTCGGTACGCTCGCGCAGCACCCTGCGCTGATGCAGGCGTACCACACGTTCAACGGCCACATCCTCTACACGAACACGCTCGACGCCCGTCAGCGAGAGCTGCTGGTGCTCCGGGTCGCGGCGCGCCGCGGCGCCGAGTACGAGTGGCGGCAGCACGTGTACATCGCGCGCGACCTCGGCTTCACCGACGCCGACATCGAACGCATCGCCGAAGGCCCTCACGCGGCGGGGTGGTCACCGCTCGACGCGGCGATGCTCCGCGCGGTCGACGAGCTCGTCGCCGACGCCGAGATCACCGACGGCACGTGGGCGGTGCTGGCCGGTGAGCTCGACCGCCACCAGCTCATGGACCTGGTGTTCACCGTCGGCGCGTACGACCTGCTGGCGATGGCGTTCAAGTCGTTCGGCGTGGAGCTCGACGAGGACCTGCCCGCCTGATGAGCGTGAACGAGGTCCCCGCCGATCCGACCGCTCCCACGACGCGTCGCGAGCTGGCGGTCGCCCGTGCGCTCGACTCGGCGCGATCCCGCGCCGAGAACCGAGTGGAGCTCTTCCTCGACGCGGCGCGTGAGTTGATGAACACGAATGCGACCGAATTCACCGTGCAGGAGGTGGTGGAACGCTCCGGCCAGTCGCTGCGCACCTTCTACCAGTACTTCGCCGGCAAGTACGAGCTGCTCCTCGCGCTGTTCGACGAGTCGATCGAGGGCGCCGCCGCGCACCTCGAGGACATCGTCACGACGCAGGACGATCCGCTCGAGCGCCTCCACGCGTTCTGCACGGAGTACTACCGCATGTGCCGAGCGAGCGCGCCCGGCGAGCCCCCGAGCGGACCGGCGCCCGCGCTCGTGGAGTTCGGGCAGCAGTTGCTCACGTCGCACCCGAAGGAGGCCGCGCACGCGTTCGCGCCGCTCGTCGCGCTGTTCGGGCGCCTGCTCGAGGAGGCGGAGGTCGCAGGTGCGCTCCGCCCCGGTCTCGACCGACCGCGGATCACCGGCGTCGTGCTCCAGGCCACGATGTTCAACGCGTTCGCGGCCACCATCAGCGCGTCGCCGGTCGGCACCGGCGACGAGGTGTTGTGGGACCTGCTGGTGCACGGGATCACTCCGTGACGTCGACGAGGAGCATCCGCTCTCGCACGGCTACCCGGTGACGCTCGAGCCGGCCAGAAATACAGTATTTCCGACGACCTCAGGGGGAGCGCGATGACCGCCACGATCTACGCCGGTGAGCGGCCGAAGCCACCTTCGCACCCGGTGGTGCTGAAGGCCGAGCGCATGGTCGACGTCGTGGAACGCGTGCTCGTCGAGCCGGGTGTGGTCGTCGTGGAGGGTGAACACATCCGCGACGTCGCGCCCGAGCGGGTTCCCGACGACGCCGAGGTCATCGAGCTCGGCGACGTCACCCTGCTCCCCGGGCTCATGGACATGGAGCTCAACTTCCTCATGGGCGGTGCCGGCTCCACGCACATGAGCGCGGTGCAGGACGACCCGGCGATGAAGCTGCTGCGGGCGGTCCCGGCGTGTCGCAAGACGCTGCTCGCCGGCTTCACCACCGTCCGCAACCTCGGGATCTTCGTCCAGACCGGTGGTCTCCTGCTCGACGTGTCGCTCATGCGCGCCGTCGACGCCGGGTGGTTCCCGGGGCCGCGCATCTTCCCGTCGGGTCACGCGATCACGCCGACCGGTGGCCACCTCGATCCCACGATGTTCGCGGGCATCGCACCCGGCATGATGCCGCTCACCGTCGAGGAGGGCATCGCCAATGGGGTGAGCGAGGTGCAGGCGCGCGGTGCGCTACCAGATCAAGTACGGCGCGACGCAGATCAAGGTGTGCGCGTCTGGTGGTGTCATGTCGCTCACCGGTCCTCCGGGTGCGCAGCACTACTCCGACGAGGAGTTGTGCGCGATCGTCGACGAGGCCCACCGCCGCGGTATGCCGCGTCGCTGCGCACGCCCACGGCGACGACGGGATCCGAGCCGCCATCGAGGCAGGCATCGACTGCATCGAGCACGCGTCGTTGATGAGCGAGGAGACGCAGGCGCTCGCGCTCGAGCGCGGGACCTTCATCGTCCCCACCTCCTATCTCTCGGAGGGCATGGACACGTCGAAGGCCCCGCCCGAGGCGCAGGCCAAGGCGGCGGCGGTGTTCCCGGTGGCGAAGAAGACCATCTCCCGCCTCATCGACGCCGGCGCCAAGATCGCCACCGGCACCGACGCGCCCGCGATCCCGCACGGGCAGAACTGGAAGGAGCTGTGGGCGCTGGTGCAGCGCGGGATGCGTCCGGTCGACGCCCTCGTCGCGGCCACGGTCACGAGCGCCGACCTCGTGCAGCGGGAGGACTCGCTCGGTCGGCTCGCACCCGGGTACCTCGCCGACGTGATCGCGGTCCCCGGCGACCCGACCGAGGACATCACCGTGACCGAGCACGTGAACTTCGTGATGAAGGGCGGCGTCGTCTACAAGACGCCGGCATGACATGAGCAGAGACCACAGCTTCCACGCGCTGCGCGTTCGGCGGGTCGTGCAGGAGACCTCCGACACGAAGTCGTTCGTGTTCGACGTCCCCGCCGAGCTGCGCGATGCCTTCGCGTACGAAGCCGGTCAGTTCTGCACGTTCCGCATCCCGATCGGCGACGACGAGCTGCTGCGCTGCTACTCGATGTCGAGCGCGCCCGACGTCGACGACGAGTTCAAGCTCACGGTGAAGCGCGTGCCCGGCGGCCGGGTGTCGAACTGGTTGCTCGACGAGGTCGACGAGGGTGACGAGCTCTCGCTGACGCTGCCGGCCGGCGTGTTCACGCTGCGCGACCATCCCACGCCGCTCGTCGCCTTCGCCGGCGGCAGCGGGATCACGCCGGTGATCTCGGTGGTCAAGCGCGCGCTCGCGACCACCGACCGGCGCGTGCGTCTCCTGTACGCCAACCGCGGCGCCGATTCGGTGATCTTCCGCGCCGAGCTCGACGCGCTGGTCGCGGCGCACGGCGACCGGTTGGAGGTGGTGCACCACCTCGACACCGACCAGGGCTTCGTGCACTCCGATCTCGTGCGGACGTTCGTGGGCGACGAGCTCGACGCCGACTTCTACCTCTGCGGTCCCGCACCGTTCATGGACGTGGTCGAAGACGCGCTCGAGCTGGCCGGCGCCACTTCGGAGCAGGTGTTCGTCGAGCGGTTCGCGTTCGCCGCCAGCGCCCGCGAGGAAGCGCCTTCCACGCCACTGGTCGCGGCCCTGATCGAGCCGGCCGAGGCCGTCGCCACCGAGACGGTGACGATCGTCCTCGGCGGTCGGGCGACCGAGGTGAAGTACCAGGCGGGGGAGACCTTCCTCGAGACCGCTCGGCGGGCCGGGCTGCGGGCGCCGTTCTCGTGCGAAGCGGGGAGCTGCGCCACGTGCATGGCGCGGCTCGAGGTCGGTGAGGCCAAGATGCGGGTGAACAACGCGCTCATGCCCGACGAGGTCGACGAGGGCTGGGTGCTGACGTGCCAGGGCCTCCCGACCTCGCCGACGGCCAAGGTGGTGTACGAGTGACGCAGCCACCGACCCCGCTCCCGCCACGGGGCCCGGTCAGTCACCCGAGCCTGAAGGACTCGGCCGCCGACTACCTGCGCGAGCAGATCCTCACCGGGCGGCTCACCCCCGGTACGAAGATCGACCAGGACGAGATCAGCGACGCGCTGGGCATCAGCCGCCTGCCGGTGCGCGAGGCGCTGATCGAGCTGGCCAACGAAGGACTTGTCGACGCGGTGCCCCGGCGCGGCGCGTTCGTCGCCCGGCTCGAGCGCGCCGACATCGTCGACCACTACCGGATCTTCGGATTGGTGGCCGGGCTCGCGGCCAGCCGCGCGGCGACGTCGCTGACCGACGCCGAGCTCGTCGAGCTCCGCGGGGTGCACGAGTCGTTCCTCGCCGCCACCGACGCCGACGCGCAGGCGACGTGGAACCACGAGTTCCACAGACGCATCAACCGAGCGGGCGGTTCGCGGCGCCTCGTGTCGGTGCTCGCCCTGCTGTCTCGGAGCCTGCCGGTGCGCTACTTCGAGTTCGTGCCGGGGTGGGCCGAGGCGTCGGGCCGGCACCACGACCGAATCCTGGCGGCGCTCGAGCAGCGGGACGCGCACGAGGCGCAGCGGATCATGGAGCACCACGTGACCGAGAGCGGGGAGCTCGCGGTCGAGATCCTGCAGGAGATGGGCTACTGGGACGGCGGCACCGACGCCGTCGACACGCGCGGCACTGGTGTCGCATGAGAGAGCACGGGGGGAACTGCTGATGTCGTTCTTCGGATCCACTGCGATCGTCACCGGAGGTGCGTCGGGGATCGGGCTCGCGATCAGCGAGCGTCTCGCCGACGACGGCGCCAAGGTCGCGATCTTCGATCTCGACATGGACGCGGCCGAGCGCGCGGTGAAGGAGATCACCGACGAGGGCGAGACCGCGGCCGCCTACTCGGTCGATGTGTCCGACCGCGCCGCGGTCGACGCCGCGGTCGAGCGCGTGCGGAGCGAGCTCGGACACGTGCTGGTGCTGGTCAACGCGGCGGGCAAGGACTCGTTCGAGCGCTTCATGGACGTCACGACCGAGGATTGGGAGCGCATCATCGCCATCAACCTCACCGGCACCTTCCACGTCACCCAGTCGGTGCTCCCCGACATGATCGACGCGAAGTGGGGGCGCATCGTCAACATCTCGTCGTCGAGCGCGCAGACCGGCGCGGTGATGATGGCGCCCTACTCGGCGTCGAAGGGCGGCATGATCGCGCTCACCAAGACGCTGGCCCTCGAGCTCGGTCCGCTCGGGATCACCGTGAACACGATCCCACCCGGTGCGATCGACACGCCCATGAGCCGGCGGGCGGCGGCGGAAGGTCGGTTCGGTGGCGGCACGCTCGAGGACGTCGGTCGGCACCTGCCGGTCAAGCGGATCGGCATCCCCGAGGACATCGCGGCCGCCTGCGCCTACCTCGTGTCGGACGAGGCCGGGTACGTGACCGGCCAGATCATCGGCGTGAACGGCGGCCGGGTCACCTGAACCGGAGTCCCCACCGGCGCGTGCGGCATGATCAACACCAACGTTGACGAGGAGCTACGCATGGACCACCAGCAGCTGAGCGATCAGATCGAGATCCAGCAGCTCTGCGCGCGCGCTACATGATGCTGTCGGCGCGCAAGGACAACGACCACTGGCGCGAGGTCTTCACCGAAGACGGCACCTACAACGCCTTCGGCACGCCGTACACGCTCGACCACTTCCCGATGCTGCTCAAGAGCGCGCCTCCCGGGCAGTACATCGGCAACCCGCCGGTCGTGGAGTTCTCGGGGGACAAGGCGACCGGGGTGCAGCACTACGTGTTCATCGACCAGACGTCGCACGAGATGCGCCTCGCCTGGTACGAGGACGACTACGTCCGCACCGCCGACGGTTGGCGCATCCGGTCGCGCTCCACCACCTTCATGCGGCGCAGCGGTGGGTTCGACCACGGCAACGCGCACGACCCGGCGCGCTTCGTCGCCGGGCAAGAGATCGAGTAGGGACGTCACCCCGTGCGCATCGGCATCATGGTGGGACCCGAGACCCGCCGCTACCACGCCAAGGTCGATCAGCTCGTCGGCGACGCGCGGGCCGCCGAGGAGCTCGGCTTCGCGACCGCGTGGGTCCCCCAGCTCCCGCAGGACTTCGACGCGATGACCGCGGCCGCGCTGATGGGCCGCGAGACCAGCCGCATCGAGATAGGCACCGCGGTCGTTCCGCTCCAGCCGCGCCACCCGATCGCGCTCGGGCAGCAGGCGTTGTCGGTGCAGGCAGCGTGCGACGGTCGGTTCCGTCTGGGCGTCGGGCCGTCGCACCACTGGATCATCGACTCGATGCTCGGCCTGCCCTACGACCAGCCGGCGAAGCTCGTTGCCGACTACCTCGACGTGTTCGACGCGATGTTCGCGGGTCCGAACGCGGTCGACGTCGAGAACGACCGCTTCCGCATCCACAACCCGCTCGACGTCACCGACCTGCCGGTGCCCGTCTTCCTCGCCGCCCTCGGCCCGGTGATGTTGCGGCTGGCAGGCGAGCGCGCCGCGGGCACCGTGCTCTGGCTGGCCGACGAGCGTGCCATCGCCGAACACGTCGTTCCGAAGATCACGAAGGCGGCCGAGAGCGCGGGACGGCCCGGGCCGCGTGTGGTCGCCGGGGTCGCGGTGTGCCTGTGCGGGGCGAGCGAGGTGGAGGGCGCGATCGAGCGCGCCAACGTCGCGCTCGGGCACGCCGAGTACTCGCCGAACTACGAACGTCTGCTCGAACAGGGCGCATCGGACGACGTCGGCGACATGTCGGCGATCGGTACCGAAGCCGACATCGAGGCGCGGCTGCGGTCGTACCGCGACGCGGGCGCCACCGATTTCTCGGCCCGCATCCTGCCGCTAGGGAGCGGCAAGGAGGAGATCGTGGCGTCGTCGCGTCGCACGCGCGAGTTCCTGTCGTCGCTGGCGCCGGAGTTCACGTGAGCGGAGTGGCCGCGACGCGGGGCGACTTGTTGTGGCCGTCGATCCCGGCCATGGCGTGCGACGCCGCGACGCGCTTCGGCGACGCGGTGGCGGTGATCGACCACAGCCGGCGCATCACGTTCACTGAGTTGCTCGCCGACGCTCGTCGCGTCACCGCCGCGCTGGTCGCCACGGGCCTCGAGTCGGGGGAGCGGGCCGCGGTCTGGTCGCCCAACCGGTACGAGTGGCTGGTCGCCGCCCTCGGCATCCTCGGGGCCGGCGGCGCGGTCGTGCCGGTCAACACGCGCTTCAAGGGCGAAGAGGTGCGGTACATCCTCGACCGGAGCGGCGCACGAGTCGCGTTCACGGTCGGCGAGTTCCTCGGCGTCGACTACGCCGCGACGTTGCGCGGGCTGCGCGACGACCTACCGAACTTGGTGACCGTCGTCGGCTTCGACGAGAGCACCACAGCCGATCAGTCGTTGGGTGAGTTCCAGGCCACGGGTGACGCGGTCGACGGCGCGGTCGTCGACGCGCGCATCGGTGCGGTCGGCGGCGACGACGTGAGCGACGTGCTGTTCACGTCAGGCACGACGGGCGCCCCGAAGGGCGTGCTCATGACGCACGCGCAGACGCTCCGGCAGTTCTCCGACTGGTGCGACATGGCCGGCCTGGTCGAGGGCGACACCTACATGATCGTCAACCCGTTCTTCCACATGTTCGGGTACAAGGCGGGCTGCCTCGCGTCGCTCATGCGCGGCGCCACCATCATCCCGAAGCCCGTGTTCGAGGTCGACGACCTCCTGCGGACCGTGGCCGAGGAATCGGTGACGGTGTTCCCGGGACCGCCGACGGTGTACCAGTCGATCCTCGACCACCCCGACCGCGACCGCCACGACCTGTCGAGCCTGCGCCTGGCGGTCACCGGCGCGGCCGACATCCCCGTCGAGCTGATCAGACGGATGCACGAGGAGCTGCCGTTCCGCCTGATCGTCACCGGCTACGGGCTCACCGAAGCGGGCACGGTCACCGCCACCGCGCCCGACGACGACTTCGAGACCATCGCCACCACCGTCGGGCGCGTGCGCCCGGGACTCGAGATGCGCGTGGTCGCCGACGACGGTGCCGAGCTCCCGACCGGCGAGGCGGGCGAGCTGCTGGTGCGGGGCTACAGCGTGATGCGCGGCTACCTCGACGATCCCGACGCGACTGCAGCCACCGTCGATGCCGACGGCTGGCTGCACACGGGTGACCTGGCGACGATCGACGAGCGCGGATGCCTCCGCATCGTCGGTCGGATCAAAGACATGTTCATCGTCGGTGGGTTCAACGCCTACCCGGCCGAGATCGAGAACCTGCTGCTCGGCCACCCTGCGGTGGCGCGGGCGGCCGTCGTCGGCATGCCCGACGAGCGGTTGGGCGAGGTCGGCATGGCGTTCGTGGTGGTCGCCTCGGGGTCGACGCTCTCCCCCGAGGAGCTGATCGCCTGGTCGCGCGACGCGATGGCCAACTACAAGGTGCCGCGCGCGGTGGAGCTCGTCGACGAGCTGCCGGTGAACGCCGCCGGCAAGGTCGAGAAGGACACGCTGCGAGCACGCGCCGCAGCACGGAACGCCGCGACGGAGACGACGTAGATGGACACCCGGTACTCCGACGAGCAGGTCGAGCTGCAGCGCAGCGCGGCGTCGCTCGTCGCCGACCTCGGCCCCAAGACGGTCGACGACCTCGACGACGCCAGCCGGCGTGACCGGCTTGCCGACGCGGCGCGCCGGTCGGGCTGGTACGAGCTGCGGGGTCCCGGCGAGGGCGACGGTCCCCTGGCGTCCGGGGTGGAGGTCGCCATCATCGCCCGCGAGCTCGGACGCGGCGCCGCCGACACCGCGTATCTCGGACCGGTCGTCGCCGTCGACCTCGCCCGCCATGCCGGCCTCGAGGTGGAGGACGCGGCGACCAGCGCGGTGTTCGACCCCTCCCTGCTCGACTTCGCCATCGCCCCCACGGTCGCCGACGGCGTCGCCGTCGACTGCGCGGGATCGACCCGCGCGCTCGCCCTCGTGACCGACAGCTCGGCTGCGAGTGGCGGCGCGCCCGGAGCCGCCTACGTCGTGGACGTGGCCCTGCCCGAGCCGTCGCCCGAGACCGATCTCACGCGAGCGGTCGCGGCGGTCGCCCTCGGCGACGTCGCGCCCGATGGAGAAGGTGTCCCGGTGGGCGAGGATGCGATCGCCCGATCGTGGGCGCTCGCGCTCACGATCACCATCGCCGACCTCCTGGGCACGATGGAAGGCGTGCTGGCCACCACCACCGAGTACGCCAAGGAGCGTCAGCAGTACGGCGTGCCCATCGGTTCGTTCCAGGCGGTGCAGCACCTGCTCGCCGAGGCGCAGGTCCTGGTGGAGGGCTCGATCAGCGTGTCGCAGTACGCGGCGTGGGCCGTCGACTCGCTGCCGGCGGCCGACGCGCTCGAAGCCGGATCGGTGGCGAAGGCGTACTGCGCCCAGGCCGCCCGCACCGTTTGCGAGACCGCGATCCAGGTGCACGGCGGCATCGGCAACACCTGGGAGTGCTTCGTGCACGTGTACCTGCGCCGCGCGCTGTTGTCGAGCGCGCTCCTCGGCGACGAGGGACATCACCTGCGCGCGCTCGCGCACCGTCGCTTGGGAGACGTTCGTGGACTTTGACGATTCCCCGCACGAAGCGGAGTTCCGGGCGCGCTTCCGTGCCTGGCTGGTCGACCACAACCCGGGCCTGCCCGCATCGTCGACCGACGACGAGTACTGGGCGAAGCAGGCGGCGTGGCACTGCGCGCTCTTCGACGGCGGGTTCTTCGCGCTGACCTGGCCCAAACGCATCGGGGGCCAGGAGCTGCCGCCGGTGTACGAGGTGATCGTCGACGAGGAGCTCGCGGCGGCGGGCGCGCCGCCGAAGCCTGGTCTCGGCTACCTGATCCAGGGCATCACCCGTCACGGGAGCCAGGAGATCTGCGACCGCTTCCTGCCCGCGCTCATCAGCGGACGCGATCGCTGGTGCCAGGGCTTCAGCGAGCCCGACGCCGGTTCCGATCTCGCGTCGTTGCGCACCCGCGCCGTGCGCGATGGCGACGAATACGTCATCGAGGGTCACAAGATCTGGACCAGCTACTCCGACGTCGCCGACTGGTGCATGCTCCTCGCCCGCACCGATCCCGACGCGCCGAAGCACAAGGGCATCTCCGCGTTCGCGGTCCCGATGCACCAGGCGGGGATCGAGCAGCGGCCGTTGAAGATGATCAACGGCATCACCAGCGAGTTCGGGCAGGTGCTCTTCGATGGTGCACGCGTCCCTGCCGCGAACATGATCGGTGAACCCGGTGAGGGATGGGCGCTGGCGATGACCGTCGTGAGCCACGAGCGTGAGCCGGCCGAGCTGGGCTACGTGGCGCGCTACAGCAAGTCGGTGAAGCAGCTCGAAGCGCGGGTGCGTGATGATCCGTCGTCGTACGGCTCCGATCAGGTCGCGACGCTCGAGCGCGCGTTCGTCGAGTCGGAGATGCTGCGCCTCCACGTTCGTCGGCGCCTCTCGGAGCGGCTCGACGGCGTCACCCATGGTTCAGACGGCTCGATCGACAAGCTGCTGATGACCGCGACCGAGCAGGCTGTGGGGCACGCCGCGCTCGCGGTGGGCAACAGCGCATCGGTGCTCGACGCCGACGACACCTGGTTGAAGGTGTACCTCTACAGCCGCGCGCAGAGCGTCATGGGCGGCACCGCGCAGATCCAGAAGAACATCATCGCCACCCGGATCCTCGGCCTGCCCACGGCGTGAGGCGGAGCTCGGCCTGCTCTGACAGTTCTTGAAATCGGGCGGTCGGCGGCGCACCATGCCCTGACGAGTCGTACGCGGGGCGGAGGGGGATTCATGGACGACCGCAATTGGGAGCGATGGGGCGCGCTCGGGGGCATTCTGTTCGTGGTGCTCGTGGCGGTCACTGCGATCCTGCCCGGGTACCCGCCGAAGACGGGAGACTCCGCGGCCAAGATCGCGGACTTCATCGGTGACAACGGCAACAAGATCCGCTGGGCTGCCACCACCGGTGGTCTCGCAGTCATCGCGCTGTTCTGGTGGTTGGGGTCGGTCTGGCGTCTGATGCGACGAGGTGAAGGCGGGTCACCGCGTTTGGCGGTCACTGCGATCGCCGGTGCGGTCTTCGCGGCCGCGATGGCGACGATCGGCGCGGTCAGCCTCGCCGTGATCCCGGTGATCGGGACGCACACCTTCGGCAAGTCGGCGATCCGCTACTTCTACATCCTCAGCTCGAACATCGCCGTCGCGACGATGTTCGGTGCGGCGGCGTTCGTCGGCGCGTTCTCCTTGCTCATCATCCGCCGTCACGTGTTGCCGCCGATCCTCGGTTGGCTCGGGCTCGTCGTCGCCGTGCTCGGCATCGTCGGCGGCCCAGTCGTCTCTTCGACCCGCGACACCTTCTTCTACCTTGCGCTCGCCGGGTTCGTCGCGTTCCTCGCGTGGATCGTCATCGTGAGCATCGTGATGTTCGTGCACGGCGGTGGCGAGAGCGACACCGATCCGGTGGTCGGTGCAGCCGCGTAGCTGGCAAGCTGGAGATGTGGCAGAGCTGTTCGTCGTGACCGGTCCGGGCGCCGTCGGCAAGTCGACGGTGAGCCGGATCGTGGCGTCGTCGTTCGAACCGAGTGTGCACCTCCGGATGGACGACTTCCTGCTCTCCGTCGTCGGGGGCTGGGTCGACCCGTGGCGCCCCGAGGCGCGCCGCCAGAACGACATCGTCGGGCGTGCGGCGGTGGCGGCCGCGATGCAGTACCTCGCCGGCGGCTACACGGTCGTGCTCGACGGCACCGTGTTCCCGGACGCGTTCGAAGAGCTCGCGGTCGCGTGCCGAGATCTGGACGTCCCCCTCCACTACGTGGTGCTACGCGCCGATCGTGCGACCTGCATCGCGCGTGCGACCGCACGCGACGGTGACGCGCCGAGCGTGTCGCAGTTCGAGCAGGTTCACGCCCGGTTCGACGCCCTGGGCGCGCGCGAACGGCACGTCGTCGACGCCAGCGGGACGCCCGACGAGGTTGCATCGCTCGTTGTCGTGTCGATCCGCTCAGGAGCGCTTGCCGCGTAGCTCACCCAGTGATGCATGTGTCACGCACGCGCTCGCGATAGTTGGCCCTTGTCGGGCGCGGCAGGTTGCAGGAGACTCCTCCGCACACAGCCGACCACGGTCCGGGGAGAGTTCGGTGGGGTACAGAACACCGGTGACGCGATCGAAGGGCATCCGACCCGTACCGCTCGGATCGACCGACCCCCAGTCCATGACGCGAGCCGACAACGCCGACGTCGAGGTGATCCAGCGCGCGATGGATGTGTTGCACGTGCAACTCGTCGCACGGGAGGATCGCTCCCACATGCGCTGGCACTGGGACGGCCACGACGAGACGCTGACCAACCGCGGCTGGTCCACGTGTGACGGCGCGATCGCGTACATGCGAGCGCGCCTCGACGACCAGTAGCCGCGCGGCTACGACTCGGGCGTCATCTGGAGCGGAACGTCGTCGAGCTGGTGGACGCTGCCTGCGACTTCGCGGACCTCGACCGATTCGATCGTCACGTACTCGTTCACCTGTCGCCCCGGCGGGAGCTGCGTCGCCATCGCCTGCGCTTCGTCCTCGGTCTCGAAGATCAGGATCTCGAGCCCGGTGCCGTCGACCGGAGCGAACCAGTGGCCCGAGACGAACCCGGGGATGTCGGTGACGGTCGGGAGCACGTCGTCGTGCAGCACGCGCCGAGCGTGCTCGTAGTCGCTGATGGAGACGGTTGCCATTGCTGCATACATCTCGCAACCCCCACTCGTCGTCACCGCGGTGTCGCGCGAGCGTGGCTGTTCACCGTCGTCGCGTCAAGGGGTCGTGCGCTCACCCCGCTCACCCGTTGTCCGCGAGCCAATGTTCCTTGAGCGTCCGGCGCAGGGCCTTGCCCGACGGCAACCGCGGGATCTCGTCGACGAACACCACGTGACGCACGCGCTTGTAGCCCGCGAGCTGTGACGCGACCGCGTCCTGGAACTCCTCGGCCGTCGCGGTCTCGCCGTCGACCAGCGCGACCGCGGCGACGATCGCTTCCCCCAGCTCGGGGTCGGGTACTCCGAACACCGCGCAGTCGCGGACCCGCGCGTCGGCGTGCAGGACCGCTTCGAGCTCGGCTGGCGCGACCTGGAAGCCGCGCACCTTCACCATCTCCTTCAGGCGATCGGTGATGTGCAACCACCCTTCGGGTTCGAGCCAGCCGATGTCGCCGGTGCGGTACCAACCGTCTCGGAAGGCGGCCGCGGTCTCCGTCGCCGGAAGGTATCCGGCCATGGCCGACGGGCTCAGCACTTCGATCTCCCCGGTGTCGCCGGGCGGCGCCACCTCGCCGCGCTCGGGGTCGACGATGCGCAGCTCCACACCCGGGACCGCGAGGCCCACGGTGTCGAGGCGCCAACGATCGGGCTCCTGCACGGGATTGCACGCGATCACCGGTACCTCGCTGGTGCCGTACGCGGGGAGCCAGCGCACGCCGGAACGTCGAGTCACCGTCCGCGCGACCTCCTCGGCCACCGGCGTCGCACCCCACATCACGTAGCGCAGCGACGACAGGTCGAACTCCTCCAACCGAGCGTGGTTGGCCATGCCCAGCGCGATCGGCGCGACCGCCTGGTCGAGCGTGAGCCGTTCGTCCTGCACGGTGCGGAGCGACGCGTCGAGATCGAAGCGCGGGTGCAGCCGGAAGCGCGCGCCAGCGGCCACCCCGGTGAAGATGTTCAGCAGGCCGAGGATGTGCACCGGCGGGGTCGCGATCTGGAACCGGTCGGTCTCGGTGAGCCCGAGCGCGGTGATCCAGTGTTGCACCCCGTGCCCCATCGAGCGGTGGGTGTGGCGGACGGCCTTGGGGAAGCCGGTCGTGCCCGAGCTGAACACGAGCACCGCGTCGGCGTCGGGGTCGTCGGCGACCGGCGCATCGACGACCTCCATTGGGGGCACCTCGAGCGAGACCGTGCCGAGTGCGGGGACCGCTTCCCCGAACATCGCGCACCCGGCGGGATCGCCCACACCCAGTGCGGGCTCGACGATGCCGGTCGCGTGCGCGATCTCGCCCGCCTTCCACGCCGGGCTGCACATGACCACCGCCGCGCCGAGCTGGAGCACGCCGTAGACGGCGAACACGAACTCCGGCCGATTGGCCGACAGCAGCGCGACACGCGTGCCCTGGGCACCACCCGCAGCCGCGAGCAGGCCACGCCACTCCTCGGCGCGCGCGTGGACCTCTGCGTACGTGAACGACTGCTCGGCGAAGTCGAACATCACACGATCGCCGTCACGCGCGGCGCGTTGCGCGAGCACTTCCGGCAGCGTCAACATGGCGGGGCTACGGTACCAAGCCGATTCTGAAGGGGGATTCCGTTGGCGTACCGCGTGATCCAGTGGGCCACCGGCAACATCGGGCAGCGCGCCCTTGCCGCGTCGATCCGCCATCCCGACCTGGAGGTCGTTGGCCTGCGCGTGTACGGCGCCGACAAGCTCGGTGTCGACGCCGGTGTCATCGCCGACACCGGCACCGCGATCGGTGTGCTCGCCACCGACGACGTCGACGCGCTGGTCGCGCTCGATGCCGACTGCGTCTTGTACATGCCGAGTCGCCTCGACCTCGACGAGCTCTGCCGGCTGCTGGCTTCGGGCAAGAACGTCGTGAGCACGTGCTCCGAGCTGCTCTGGGCCCGGCGCGCTCTGCCCGCGGACCAGGTCGAGCAGTTGGAGAAGGCCTGCGCCGAGGGCGGCGTCTCGCTGTTCGCCACCGGGAGCAGCCCCGGCTTCATCAGCGAGGTGCTGCCCATCGCGCTGCTGCTCCTGGAGCGACGCATCGACCGAGTGGTGATCGAGGAGTTCGCCAACATGTCGCAGCGGCCCTCACCGAAGCTGCTCTTCGACGTCATGGGGTTCGGTCGCGAACCCGGCCCGGTCGACGAGCGGCGCGCGCACCACATGCGCTTCAACTTCGGCCCACCCCTCGAGGCGTTGGCGGAGCGGGTCGGGATCCCCATCGACCGGGTGGAGGCGCGCGCCGTGGTGGCGGCAACGACGAAGCCCGTCACGATCGCGGCCGGTGAGATCGACGAGGGCCGCGTCGCCGCCCAGCGCACGATCGTGGCGGCGATGGACGGTGACCGCGAGCGACTCGTGTTCCAGGCCACCTGGTACTGCAGCACCGAGCTTGACCACGACTGGGAGCTCGGCGACACCGGTTGGCACGTCACCGTCGAAGGTGACGCGCCGCTCAAGATCGACATCGCGTTCCCGGTCGACCTCGATCACCTCGCGTCGGTCACGCCGGGGCTCACCGCGCACCCAGCGGTGAACGCGGTGGTCCCGGTGTGCGAGGCGGCGCCCGGCCTGGTGACGAGCGCCGACCTCGGTGTGGTGGTCCCCCGATTCAGCTGAAGTCGTTCAGCTGAGGTCGAGCTTGATCTCCACCACGTTCTTCTTGTTGCAGTCGAACGTGCCGGGCTTCGTCGGGTAGGCACGCACGAGCTTGCCGTTCTTCACCTGCGTCTCCACGATGCAGGTGGGCTGCAGGTGATCGGCCACGTTGGTCGGGCCCATGATCCCCGCGGCGTCGAACTTGGTCTCCTGCTTCATCGCGTCGAAGAGCGTGGTGCGGCTGAGCGTGCCGCCGTTCGCCGTGGCCTTACCGACCGCGTCCTCGAACAGCAGTGCGGCGAGCCACGACGCCACCGCGTTGGAGTCGACCTTGTCGATGCCACCAACCGCGGCGACGAGCTTCTTCAGCGTCGGGTTCGACTTGTACTCCGTGTAGAAGGGCAGCGTCGTGATCACGCTGTAGGTGCCCTCGACGTCGGCACCGCCCTGCTCGAGGAACGGCTTCGAGTAGCACGCCTGCGTGCAGCCCCACACCTTCACGGACGTGACGCCCTGGAGCTTGGCCTCTTTACGCATCGAAGCCATCTTGTCGCTGCCGCTGTAGGCGAACGTCGAGTTGTTGTCCTTGATCGCCTGGATCAGCGGGGTGAGCGCGGTCTCCGGGTCACGCTGGAAGACGTCGTAGAAGCCTTCGCCGTCCTTCTTGATGCCGAGGTCGACGGCCGCGTTGTACGACGGCAGCAAGGAGTTCTTCGTCGACTTCAGGTCGGCCGGCACCATGAAGATGCCGTGGAGGTCCTTGTTCTTCGACAGGAAGTAGCGGTAGTCGCCCTGCGCGGCGAGGTAGGTCTGCGGGTTGTCGTTGGCAGTGGTGCACGCCGGGCCCCGACCGATGATCGGGAACGACACCGACGAGCACTGCTGGGCGGGGTCGAGGGCCAGGCCCGGGAGGTCGGGCAGGCCTACGGCGGCACCGGACTTGTCCTTGCACGCGACCATGTCGTCGACGTTGTTCAGGAAGAGCGCCTCACCGCCGACCATCGCGAAGTCGTTGGCACACGCCTTGATGATGGCGTTGCGGGTTTCGTTCGGGTTCAATTTCGAGTCGATGAAGTCGATGACGACCTTCCGCCCCGCGATCCCGCCGGCCTTGTTCACGACCTTGGCCCACGCGTTCATGGCGTCGACCGACGCCTTGAACACCCCGGGCGCCAGCGAGTTGTCGACGTCGGCGATCACGGCGAGGCGGATCTCGGTGGCGGTGATGCCGACGTCGTCGGCCTTCGGCTTCGAGCTCTGCGCGCCCGCGCCGACCGCGCTGACGCCGAGCAGGGCCGTGACGACGGTCAGGACGACCGCCAAGAGACGTGAGAATCGCAAGGTTCCCCCCGGGTGTGCTGCCGCCCGTTCGCAAAGTTCGAACGGTCGGTACAAATTCTCAAGTTCTGGCGCGGGAGGCACGTCGGGGGCGACAGGATGGTGGGCGTGAGCGACGAGCTGCGGGCCGCCTCCGAGCGGGCCCTCCAGGGCAACCTCGAGAAGGAGGCGGCCAAGCTGGCACGGCAGGGGAAGCTGTTCGTGCGCGACCGCCTCGACCTCCTGCTCGACGAGGGCTCGTTCGTCGAGAGCTCGCTCCTCGCCAACGCGCTCGCGGGTGATCTCCCGGCCGACGGCGTGGTCACCGGCGTCGGCACCGTCGGCGGTCGTCCCGTGTGCGTGATGGCGAACGACTCCACCGTGAAGGCGGGCTCGTGGGGTGCGCGCACGGTGGAGAAGATCGTGCGCCTCACCGAGTACACGCTCGAGCACGAGGTCCCGGTGTTCTGGTTGGTCGACTCGGCGGGCGCGCGCCTCACCGACCAGGTCGAGCTGTTCCCCGGGTCGACGCGGCGCTGGTCGGATCTTCTACAACCAGAACCGGCTGTCGGGGAAGGTGCCGCAGATCTGCTGCCTGTTCGGGCCGTCGGCCGCGGGTGGTGCGTACATCCCCGCGTTCTGTGACGTCGTGATCATGGTCGAGGGCAACGCGTCGATGTACTTGGGGTCACCGCGAATGGTCGAGATGGTGGTGGGGGAGCGCACCACGCTGGAGGAGATGGGTGGCGCGCGCATGCACGCGACGGTGTCGGGCAGCGGCGACAACCTCGCGGTCGACGACGCCGACGCCATCGCCCAGGCCAAGGCGTACTTCGGGTACATGCCGAGCAGTTGGCGCTCCGACCTCCCGGCGTACGCGGCCGAAGCACCGGCCGTGCCGCTCACCGCCGACGTCGTGCCGCCCGACGAGCACGTCGCCTTCGACATGCACGACCTCCTCGCCGGGCTGCTCGACGCTGACAGCTTCTTCGAGGTGAAGCCGTTGTTCGCGCCCGAGGTGATCGTGGGATTCGGATTGCTCGAAGGTCGACCGGTCGGCATCGTCGCCAGCAATCCGGTGCACAAGGGTGGCGCGCTGTTCGTCGACTCCGCCGACAAGGCGGCGCGGTTCATCTGGTGCTGCGACGCGTACGGGATCCCGCTGGTGTTCCTCGCCGACGTGCCCGGCTTCATGGTGGGCACCGAGGTCGAGCGTCAGGGCATCATCCGCCACGGCGCCAAGATGATCACCGCCGTCTCGGAGGCGACCGTCCCGAAGTTGTCGGTGATCGTGCGCAAGGCGTACGGCGCGGGCCTGTACGCGTTCGCGGGGCCGGCGTTCGCGCCCGACGCCTGCATCGCGCTCCCCACCGCGCGCATCGCGGTGATGGGACCCGAAGCTGCGATCAACGCGGTGTACGCGAACAAGATCGCCGCCATCGACGACGACGACGAGCGCACCGCATTCGTCGACGAGCGCCGAGCCGAGTTCGCGGCCGACGTCGACCTGTTGCGGCTGGCGTCGGAGCTGGTCATCGATGCGATCGTCGAGCCCGAGGGCCTGCGGGCCGACCTGATCGCCCGCCTCGCGCTCGCGGGTGGCAAGGACCGCTCGTTCAGCGACAGGATTCACGGCGTGCCACCCGTCTGAGCGGAACGCCGGCACCAATTCTGGATACGATATATTCCGAGTTCGAGGAGCCCCGCGCATGACGGCCACCGACGTCTACTACGACCCCTACGACTACGTGATCGACGCCGATCCGTACCCGGTCTGGCGGCGCCTGCGCGACGAGGCCCCCGTGTACCACAACGAGCAGCTCGACTTCTGGGCCCTCAGCCGGTACGACGACGTGCTCCGGGGGCTGCTCGACCACGAGACCTTCGTGTCGAGCCACGGGATCATGCTCGAGATCATCACCGACGAGCCCTACGGCATCCCGATGATGATCATGATGGATCCGCCGGAGCACACGAAGCTCCGCAAGCTCGTGGCCCGCGCCTTCACGCCGCGGCGGATCGCCGACCTCGAGCAGAAGATCGCCGACCTCGCCAACGAGTTCCTCGACGCCGCGGAGGGCCAGGACGAGTTCGACTACGTCGAGCACTTCGCCGGAATGCTGCCGCCCACCGTGATCCTGTCTCTGGTCGGCTACCCCGAGGGGCACGCCAAGGAGTTCAAGGAGCTCACCGACCAGAGCCTCCACGTCGACGAAGGCTCGACCTCCACGCACGGCCAGCAGAACCGCCAGATCGTCAATGAGAACGGCGAGATCAACAACGAGGCCTTCGCCATGATCCCCGAGCTCATGGAGATGCGGCTGAAGGATCCGCAGGACGACCTGCTCACCGGCCTGGTGCACGCCGAGATCGAGGACGAAGGCAAGACCCGCAAGCTCACGCTCGAGGAGATCCTCGCGTTCATGCAGCTCATCTCGTCGGCGGGTACCGAAACCGTCGCCCGGCTGCTCGGCTTCGGGGTGGTCACGCTCCAACGCTTCCCCGACCAGCGGCAGCTGCTGCTCGACGACCCCTCGTTGATGAGCAACGCGGTCGAGGAGCTCATGCGGTTCGAGGCGCCGTCACCCACGCAGTCGCGGTGGGTCGCGCGCGACGTCGAGTACCACGGCGTCACGATCCCGGCGGGTTCGAAGATCTCGCTGCTCAACGGGGCCGCCGACCGCGACGAACGGCACTTCCCGAACCCCGACGTGTTCGACGTGCGCCGCGACATCGACCGCCAGCTCGCGTTCGGGTACGGGGCGCACTTCTGCATCGGCGCCGCGCTCGCCCGCATGGAGACGCGCATCGGGCTGACCGAGACGCTCAAGCGCTACCCCTCGTTCGAGGTCGACGAGTCGCGCCTCGAGTTCGTGCACACCGCGACCGTGCGCGGCTACAAGACGGTGCCGATGAGGGCACGGTGAGCGCAGCCGCCTCGACGCAGCTCCAGTCGCTGGAGGTCGAGCCCCTCGCGGGCGCGATCGGCGCGGTGATCACCGGCGTCGATCTCGCCGACGTCGACGACGCCACCGTCGCCGAGATCCGCCGGCTCTGGCTCGAGCACCTCGTCGTGTTCTTCCGTGATCAGGAGCTCGACGCCGACGCGTTCCTCGCGTTCGCGCGTCGTATCGGTACGCCGGTGCGCTACCCGTTCGTGAAGGGCCTCGACACCCACCCGGAGATCATCGAGGTGGCCAAACTGCCG
This sequence comes from uncultured Actinomycetes bacterium, assembly GCA_963835985.1. Classification (GTDB taxonomy): domain Bacteria; phylum Actinomycetota; class Acidimicrobiia; order IMCC26256; family DASPTH01; genus DASUAS01. The sequence goes on from CAWIHV010000007.1 coordinate 733,860, forward strand.
CACGAGACGGTGAACTTCGGCGGGATCTGGCACAGCGACACCGTGTACCTCGAGCAGCCCCCGATGGCCACGATGCTCCTGGCGCGCGAGATCCCCCCCTTCGGCGGCGACACGATGTTCGCCAACATGTACGCGGCCCACGAGACCCTCTCGCCGGCCATGCGCGCGGTCCTCGACGACCTCGACGCGGTCAACAGCTCCGCGCTGGCCGACGTGTCGAAGACGCGCGAGGACCGCATCCGCGACCACGGGTCGGCCGAGGACGAGCAGCACTTCCTCTCCACCCATCCGGTTGTGCGCACGCACCCCGAGACGGGTCGCAAGGCGATCTACGTGAACCGCGCGCACACCGCGTCGTTCGCCGGGATGACCGAGGACGAGAGCCGACCGCTGCTCGAGTTCCTCTTCCAGCACTCGATCCGTCCCGAGCACACGTGCCGCTTCCGGTGGGAGGTCGGATCGCTGGCGTTGTGGGACAACCGCTGCGCGATGCACAATCCCATCAACGACTACCACGGCTTCACCCGCCGCATGCACCGGATCACCCTCGCCGGCGACACTCCCCGCTGAGGTCGGCCGCTGAGCAGATTCCACGCTCGTGTTGACCGCGGGCGCCGGCGCACCGCAGAATGCCGCTGTGCCACCCGAGGCCGTTGTTTCCGCCGAGACCGCCGCCGAGCTGTTCGTCCGCAACGCCGAGCGCGACGAGGTCGCCGCGCACTTCGAGGACCGCTCGTGGTCGTGGCGCGAGCTCGCACTCGAGTCGCAGCGGCGGGCCGCGCTCTGGGAGCAGGCCCGCGACCCCGAGGCGCCGCCGCACATCGGTGTGCTCCTCGACAACACCGCCGAGTACCTCTTCTGGCTCGGTGCCGCCGCGCTCGCACGCGCGGTGATCGTGGGCATCAACGCCACGTACCGCGGCGCCGAGCTCGCGCAGCTGATCGACTACACCGACTGCCAGGCGCTGGTCACCTCGGATGCATACGCCGACCTGCTCGCCGACGCACCGAGCCAGGTGCCGGCGACGCGCGTGCTGCACACGGACACTGACGAGTACGCACAGCGCCTGCTCGCGGTCGACCCGTCGGTGGCGCGCCCGGCCGCCGAACCAGACGATCTCTACCTCCTGATCTTCACGTCGGGGTCCACCGGCTTCCCGAAGGCGGTGCGGTGCACGCAAGGTCGCCTGGCGCGCACGGGTGTGCACGTGAAGACGGTGGCGGAGCTCGGACCCGGCGCGGCGGTCTACGCGCCGTTGCCGTTCTTCCACTCGAGCTCGCTGTTCACCGGCCTCTCGAGCGCGCTCCAGGCCGAGGTGCCGTTCGCGACCCGGGCGCGGTTCTCGGCCTCGAAGACCATGCCCGACATCCGGCGCGTGGGCGCCACCATGCTCGCCTACACCGGCAAGGTCCTCAACTACATCCTCGCGGTGCCCGAGTCACCCGACGACGCCAGTTCCCCGCTCACGTTCGCGTTCGGCAACGAAGCATCGGAGGGTGACATCCGTGAGTTCGCCCGGCGCTTCGACTGCGTCGTGCGCGACAGCTACGGCTCCACCGAAGGGCTCATCATCATCCGCCGCGACGCGTCGATGCCCCCCGGCGCGCTGGGGACCGCCGACGACAACATCCGGGTGTTCGATCCCGAGACCGGTCAGGAGTGCCCACGCGCGGTGTTCGACACCGCGGGTCGGCTCGTCAACGCCGACGATGCGGTGGGCGAGATCGTCAACACGCAACCGGGTGAGACGTTCGAGGGCTACTACCGCAACGAGGAAGCCAACGTCTCGAAGGTGCGCGACGGCATCTACTGGTCGGGCGACCTCGCCTACCGCGACGCCGATGGCTGGTTCTTCTTCGCCGGCCGCTCCAACGAGTGGCTCCGCGTCGACGGCGAGAACTTCGCCGCCGCGCCGGTGGAGCGCATCGTGCTGCGCGCGCCGGGCGTGCGCTCGGCGGCGGTGTACGCGGTACCGGACGACCCGGTGGGCGATCGGGTCATGGTCGCGGTCGAGGTCGACGAATCGGCGGGTTTCGAGCTCGCGGCCTTCGACGAGTTCGTGCAGGCCCAACCCGACCTCGGCCCGAAGTGGGTGCCGAGCTTCGTGCGGGTCGCCCCGGAGCTCCCCAAGCTCGCGAGCATGAAGATCGACAAGACCCGGCTGCGCCGCGAGGGGTGGGACGCGCCGGCGGTGAGCTGGCGCCCCGGGCGCGGCGACCAGCTCCGCCCGATGACCGCAGCCGACGTCGCCGCGCTCGCGCACCTGCGGTTGGTGAGCGTGAGCGAGCCGCCCATGGAGTCGCCATGAGCGGACGCGCCACCGACGAGAGCGGCACCAAGCTCGGCGCGCGACGGTCGACTGCACGGGCCGCGCCCGCGCCCGCGTACCGGGCTCGGCGCGAGGAGATCATCGCCGCTGCCGGTCAGGCCTTCCTGGCCAAGGGGTACCGCGCCACGTCGTTCCGCGACATCGCCGACACCGTCGGCGTCGACCGCGCGTCGCTCTACTACTACTTCGAGAGCAAGCACGAGCTGTTCCGCGCCGCGACCAGCGTGGCGGTCACGCGGAACATCGCCGAGGCCGAGGCGATCGCGCACGGGAGCGGATCGCCGGCCGAGAAGCTCACCGAGATCGTGCACAAGCTGCTCGCGTCGTACACCGATCGCGATTACCCGTACATGTTCATCTTCCTCCAGGAGGACGTGAACCAGCTCACCGAGGATCCCGAAGACGACTGGGCGCGGGAGATGAACGACTTCAGCCGGCGGTACGAGCGCGCGATCACCGCGGTGATCGCCGAGGGCGCCGAGCGGGGCGACTTCGCGCTTCCCGGCGCGCCGCACGTGCTCACCAAGACGGTGATCGGCATGGCCAACTGGCTCCAACGCTGGTATCGGGCCGACGGCCCGCTCACCGCGGCGGAGATCGCCGACGTGTTCGCGAACACCTTCCTCTACGGGGTGACGCGACGTGAGGAGGGGACGGCGTGACCACGACCGATGCGCTCGGCACCGAAGCGCCCTACGTCAACGTGCTCGATCCGGACTTCTACACCGACCCGTGGGACGCGTACCGCTGGCTGCGCGACGAGGCGCCGGTGTTCTGGGACCCGGTGCAGATGCTGTGGGTCGTCGCCCGGTACGACGACGTGATGGCGATCGAGAAGGACGGGGCGCGCTACTCGTCGTTCCAGGGATCGCGGCCGCAGATCGACCAGAGCGCCGATCGTTCGATGATCAACATGGACGACCCGTCGCATCAGGAGCAGCGCAAGCTGGTGGCGCGGCGGTTCAACCCGGGCGGCGTGCGCGCGCACGAGGACCACGTGCGGGCGCTCGTGACCGAGATCCTCGATCCGGTCGTGCCGCTCGGGGAGTGCGAGGTCGTCGAGGCGATCGCGTCGCGGCTGCCCGCGATGATGATCGGTGACCTGCTCGGCTACCCGCGCGACATGTGGGAGCTGCTGCGCCACTGGTCGGAGCGCACCATGACCCTCGGCGGGCTCAACATGAGCGACGGCCCGCCGTACGTCTCGCACCCCGAGGTCGTCCCGGTGATGATGGACTTCTTCCAGCAGACCGCGGGGTTGGTGGAGACCCGGCGCGCCGAACCGCGCGACGACCTCATCTCGATCTGGGCGGCGCAGGGGTGGGAGACCGGCCACGTGCTCGAGGAGACGTTGCTGCTCCTCGACGGCGGCGCCGAGACCACGCGGACCGTCATCGGATCGATGATCCGGGAGCTCGCGCTGCAGCCCGACCAACGCCGGCTGCTCGTGGAGCACCCGGAGTTGCTCGGGACGACTGCGGTCGAGGAGTTCATCCGGTGGGTGTCACCCATCCTCAACATGCGCCGCACCGTCACCGAGGAGCACGACCTCCACGGGCAGACGTTGCGCGAGGGTGACCAGGTGGTGCTCATGTACGCGGCTGCCAACCGCGATCCGCGCGCCTTCACCGATCCCGACCGGCTCGACGTCACCCGGCCCGACAACCGCCACGTCGCGTTCGGCTTCGGTACGCATTTCTGCCTCGGCGCCTGGATGGCGCGCCTCGAGCTACGGGTGATGTTCGAAGAGCTGTTACGCCGCATCCCGGCGTGGGAGCTGGTCGATCCCGCCGAGCCGCAGATCGTGCCCGGGACCTTCGCCCGGGCGTACGACCGCATCCGCATCCGCTACTCGTCCTGACGAACGGAGCTCCGCATGCAAGTGCCAGTTGCCGAGGGTGTGTTCACCTGGCCGACCGACGACCCGCAGCTCATCGGCAGCCGCTGCGCCGACTGCGGGATGGTCACGTTCCCGACCCAGGACTCGTGCCCGCGGTGCGCGTCGACCGCGATGGACGAGGCGCTGCTGGCCCGGCGCGGCACGTTGTGGGCGTGGACGACGCAGTCGTTCCCGCCGCCGCCGCCGTACTCGGGGCCGAACGGCAAGGACTTCGTGCCGTTCGGGGTGGGCTACGTGGAGCTGCCGGGTGAGGTGAAGGTGGAGTCGCGGCTCACGGAGAGCGATCCGGCGGTGCTCGCCAACGGCATGGAGATGGAACTGGTGATCGTGCCGTTCCGTACCGACGACGACGGCAACGAGGTCGTGACGTTCGCGTTCCGGCCCGTCGCCTGAGGGAGAGACATCATGAGCATGGACGTCGCCATCGTCGGGGTGGGCCTCCACCCGTTCGGCCGCTTCGGTGAGACCACCGGCATCGAGATGGGTGCCGTCGCCATCCGCAACGCGCTGGCCGACGCGGGGGTGAAGTGGGACGACATCCAGTTCGCGTTCGCGGGCAGCTACGAGATCGACAACCCCGACGCGGTGGTCGCGCTCCTGGGGCTGACCGGCATCCCGTTCACCGACGTGTACAACGGCTGCGCCACCGCGGCGAGCGCGCTCACGCTCGCCGCGAACACGATCCGGCTCGGTGACCACGACCTCGGGATCGCGGTGGGTATGGACAAGCATCCGCCCGGCGCGTTCGGGGCGGACCCGCGCCTCTACGCGTGCCCGTCGTGGTACGGCGACCTCGGGCAGTTCGTCACCACCAAGTTCTTCGGTATGAAGATCAACAAGTACATGACCGATCACGGTATCTCGGCGTCGACGCTGGCGAAGGTGGCGGCGAAGAACTACCGCAACGGATCGCGCAACCCGAACGTGTTCCGTCGGAAGCCGTTGTCGGAGGACGAGATCCTCAACTCGACGATGCTCAACTACCCGCTCACGCAGTACATGTTCTGCAGCCCCGACGAAGGCGCGGCCGCGGTGGTGCTCTGCAAGGCGGAGCACGCGCACCGCTACACCGACACGCCCGTCTACCTGCGCGCCACCACCGTGCGCACCCGTCGGCTCGGTGCGTTCGAGGTGCACAGCCCGTGGCTGCCGATCGACCAGACCGTCGGGCCGACGGTCGACGCCTCCCGCCAGGCCTACGAGATGGCGGGCATCGGGCCCGAGGACGTCGACGTCATCCAGCTGCAGGACACCGATGCCGGCGCCGAGGTGATTCACATGGCCGAGAACGGGTTCTGCGCCGACGGGGAGCAGGAGGCGTTGCTCGCCGACGGCGCCACCGAGATCGACGGGCCACTGCCGGTCAACACCGACGGTGGCCTCATCGCCAACGGCGAGCCCATCGGCGCGTCGGGGCTGCGCCAGATCCACGAAGTGGTCCGCCAGCTCCGTGGCCAGGCCGGCGACCGCCAGGTCCCCGGCAACCCGAAGGTCGGCTACACCCAGCTCTACGGCGCCCCCGGCACCGCCGGCGTCAGCATCCTCTCCACCTAAGTCCGTTTTGGCGCCCCTCTTGCGTGTATGTGACGCCGTAGGGGCGCCAAAACGGGGTTGCTTCAGCCGAAGAGCTGGCCGGCGTTGACATCGATGGTGGCGCCGGTGATGCCCGACGCGAGGTCGGAGGCGAGGAACAGCACCGCGTTGGCGACCTCGTCCTCGGTGGCGATGCGGCGGAGCGCCATGTGCTCCGTCTGTGCGACGAGCTGCTCCTCGAAGGTCACGTTGTTCTTGGCCGCGTTGCCCTCGATCCACCCCCGCACGCCCGCGCCGAGGATCGCACCCGGCGCGACCGCGTTGACCCGGACGCCGAACGGGCCGAGCTCGTCGGCCAACGCCCACCCGAGGCGGTGCATCGCCGCCTTGCCCGCGGCGTAGTCACTGCGGCCGCCGTGCGCCATGCGACTGGTCATCGACGTCACGTTGACGATGGCGCCTGCACCGGCGGCGATCATGTGCGGAGCGACGAAGCGACAGGTGAGCAGCGTTCCGTAGGCGCCGGCGTCGATGCTCCTCCGCCACGCGTCCATCGCGTCGTCGTCCATCTCGACGACCGGACCGCCCGGCGCGGGTGGGAACGCCGCGTTCACGAGCACGTCGATGCGCCCGTACTCGGCGACGGTCTGCTCGACGAGCGCCCGCACCTGGTCGCGGTCGGACACGTCGGTCGGTACTGCGAGGACGCGTGCACCGGCGTCGCGCGTCTCGGCCGCGATCCGGTCGAGGGTCGACGCGGTGCGCGACGCCAGCGCGAGCTCGGCGCCGTCCTCCGCGCACCGACGCGCCAACGTGGCCCCCAACCCGGGACCCGCGCCGACGATCATCACCACCTTGCCGTCCACGAACATCGCGTCCCCTTCGTCTCCGCGGGACTGTATCCGGCAGGGCTCTCGACATCTCCTGGCCGCGGCATCTCGCGTCGGTAGAGTGCGGGCAGTCTTCCTGGGGGAGCGACATGAGCGATCTGTACTGGGATCCCTTCACGCCCGAGCTGCGGAACGACCCGTATCCGCTCTGGAAGCGGATGCGCGACGAGGCGCCGGTCTGGCACAACGACCGCTACGACTTCTGGGCCCTCACCCGCTTCCACGACGTCGAGGCGGCCAACAAGGACCACGACACCTACGTGTCGTCGCACGGCACGACGGTCGAGACCATGACCGATGAGCCTCACCTCGACACCGGCATGATCATCTGGACCGACCCGCCGAAGCACACGCGCCTGCGCAAGCTGGTGTCACGTGCCTTCACCGCGAAGCGGGTCTCGTCGCTCGAGGACCGCATGCGCGAGGTGTGCGGCGAGCTGCTCGACCCGCACGTCGGCGAGCCGCAGTTCGACTACGTGCAGGACTTCTCGGCGATCCTGCCGCCCACCATGATCTCGATGCTGCTCGGCGTGCCCGAGGGCGACCGCGACTACTGCCGCAAGGTCGTCGACGACATCTTCCACATCGAGGAAGGCGCCGTCGGCATGGTGAACGACGTCTCGATGAACGCTTTGATCGAGATCAACCGCTACCTCGCCGAGCAGTTCGAGGACCGCAAGCGGCACCCGCGCGACGACATGTTCACCGACCTCCTGCACGCCGAGATCGTCGATGACGACGGCACCACCCGGCGGCTGTCCGACTCCGAGCTCACCGAGTTCGTCACCGTGCTGTTCTCGGCCGGCACCGAAACCGTCGCCCGCCACTTGGGCTGGTCGGTCGACCTGCTCGACCGCCACCCCGACCAGCGCGCCGAGCTCGCGGCCGACCCGACGCTGGTCGCGAACGCGGTGGAGGAGAGCTTGCGGTACGAACCGCCGTCACCGGTCAACGCCCGCTTCACGACGCGCGACGTCACTCTGCACGACGTCACCATCCCGTCGGGATCGAAGGTCGTGCTGGTCACGGGCGCGGCGGGGCGCGACGAGCGCGCGTACCCCGATCCCGACCAGTTCGACGTGCACCGAGACTTCGACCTGCACATGACGCTCGGGTACGGGATCCACTTCTGCCTCGGCGCCGCGCTCGCGCGGATGGAAGGTCGCATCGGGCTGGAGGAGACGCTGAAGCGGTGGCCGGAGTGGACGGTCGACCGCGAGCACGCGGTGCCGCTCTACACGAGCACCGTGCGCGGCTACCTCGAGCTGCCGTTCGTTCCCCTCGCGGCCTGACCGACGCGCCTCAGCCGGTCGCGTCGACGGCGGTCGCGGCCTGTTCCTTCGCCCAGCGGTAGTCGGCCTTGCCGCTCGGGTGCCGGCGCACCTCGTCGACGAACACGATCGCGCGCGGTGCCTTGTAGCGGGCGAGGTGTTCTCCGCACCAGGCGCGCAGCTCGCCGGGTGAGGCGGCCTCGGGACTCGTGAGCTGGACGACCGCGACGACGGCCTGCCCGAACCGGTCGTCGGGACGCCCGGTGACGAGCACGTCGGCGACGGCGTGGTGGCGCTTCAGCACGTCCTCGACCTCTTCCACGAACACCTTCTCGCCGCCGGTGTTCACGACCAGCGAGTCGCGCCCGAGCAGCACCACCTGCCCCTCGTCGGCGAACTGCGCGCGGTCACCGGCGACCGCCAACCGCTCGCCCTCGACGACCGGGAAGGTCGCGTTGGTCGCGGCCTCGTCGTCGAGGTAGCCGAGTGGGACATGGCCGGTGCGCACGATCCATCCGACCTCGGTGTCGTCGGGCGAGAGGAATCGGCTCCGGTCGTCGGCGAGGATGCGCGCCGAGGGGATGACCTGGAAGCGCTGCGTCTGCGCGACCCGGCCGGCCTGGTCGCCCGAACCCATCACGCCGATCTCCGACGCGCCGTACCCGTCGCGGATGGTGACGCCGGGCAGCATCTCGGCCAGCGCGTCCTTCGCTCCGGCGCTGGTCGGGGTGCCGCCGGTGCCGAGCACGGCCAGCGCCGAGAGGTCGTACTCCTTGCTGCGCAGCTCCTCGAGCAGCGGGCGCGCGTAGGCGTCGCCGATGATGGTCATCATGTTGGCGCGCTCGCGGGCCGCGGTGCCGAGGATCGTGGGCGCGTCGAAGCGCTTGCGGTCGTCGTGGAGCACGACGGTGGCACCCATGCTGGCAGCGAGGAACACCGTCCACTGCGCGGCCACGTGCATCAGCGGCGAGGTCGGGAACCACACGCCGGCCCCGCCTTCGGCGCGCGCTCGCAGGGCCGCCTCGTCCGTCTCGTCGGTGCCACCGATGGCGGCGACGAACAGGTCACCTTGGCGCCAGAGCACCGCCTTCGGACGACCGGTGGTGCCACCGGTGCACGCGATGTAGATGTCGTCGGGTGACGTCTCGTCCTCGACGTGCCCGCCCATGGCGACGATCGTCCCGAGGTCGACCGAACCTGCGATCGACACTTCGGCGCTGCCGTCGTCGAGCTCCACGAGGACATCGATCGCGTCGAGCTCCTGCAGCGCCTCCCGCAGCAGCGGCGCCAGCCCCCGCTCGTACACCACGCCCCGGGTGCCCAGCATGCGGAACAGCTCGGCGATCTCCGCCGCGGTGTACTGGTAGTTCACGTTGCACGGGATCGTGCGCGCCCGCCAGCAGCCGAGGATGGTCTCGACGTGCTCGGGCCGGTTGTGCATGAGCACCGCAACGCGGTCCTGACCGCACTCCCAGTTCGCCAGCTCGGACCGCTCGCGGTGTTGGCCGAGTCCCTGCGCGCGCAGGTGTGCGGCGAGGGCGTCGGCGCGGGTCAGCGCGTCGCCGAACGTGCGGCGCACGTCGCCCCACACGATCATCTCGCGGTCGGGGATCGTGCTGCCGACGACGTCGAAGACGCCCGTCAGCGACCATTCTGTGGTCACCGGCCCTTGAACTCCGGCGGTCGACGCTCGACGTACGCGGTCATCGCCTCGCGGATGTCGTCAGTCCCGACGTTCACGCTCTGCGCCAGCGCTTCCGTCTCGAGCGCCTGCGCCAGCGACGACGTCCCCGCGTTGTCGAGCTCGCGCTTGGTCATCGACAGCGCGAGCGGCGGTCCGGCGGCGATGGCGTCGGCCAGCTCCGCAGTGGCGGCATCGAGCTCGTCGACGGGGACAACGCGATTCACCAATCCGAGCTCGTACGCCTCGGGCCCGTGCACCATGCGCGCGGTCAGCGCGAGCTCCTTGGCCCGGTGCACCCCGATGCGCTGGCGGAGCAGCCACGACGTGCCGAAGTCGAGGCTGATGCCGCGCTTGGCGAAGATGGCCGAGAAGCGGGCGCGGTCGGAGCACACGGTGAGGTCACAGGCGAGTGACAGCCCGAAGCCCGCGCCCACGGCGACGCCGTCGACCCGAGCGATGGTCGGCACCGGGCAGCCGTGCACGGCGACCACCGCGTCACCGAGGACGCGCATGCCCGCGAGCTGGTTTCCCATCGGCCCGCTGCTGCTCGCCGAGCTCCCGCTCCCGCTCAGGTCGGCGCCGGCGCAGAAGTCGGTGCCGCCACCGGTGAGCACGATCAGGCGCGTGCCCGAGTAGGCGAGGCGGCGGAACGTCTCGCCGATCGCGACCCACATGTCGCCGGTGCAGGCGTTCTTGGTCTCAGGTCGGTCGATGGTGACGGTGGTGACGTGCCCGTCGGCCGTCACCTTGATGTCGGGGTGGATGGAGAAGAGCTCGCTCATGCGAATGCGTGCTTCGGCGCCGTGATGGGCAGGTCGAGGGCGGTGCGCAGTCCGGGCTCAGCGTCGACCAGGTACGGGACTGCGTTCACCGCCCGCATCGCGGTGGCGACCATCGCGCCCGGGCTCGCGTGTTCGGGATCGCCGGCCGCCATCTCGCACACGATGTCGGGATCGCCCTCGATGGTGATCCGGTACATGCCGTCGCGCGATGCGGTGGGCCACTCCGGTGCGAGGTCGGCCGCCATGCGGTTCACGTGCTCGATCACGATCGCGTCCTGGCCGTCGACGATGCCGATCGCCTGGGTGCGGATGGCGCCCACGGTGCCGGCCTCGAGCGTGCCGCACGCGACCTCGAGCGTGCGCGGCGTGGCCGCACGATCGAACTCTTCGCGGATGCCGTCGAGCTGCGCGCCGAGCGCGTCGGCGATGAGGTTGATGCCCGGCGCCCACGCCGAGAGGATCGACCCCGGAAGCCCGAGCATCGCGTTCTCGTCGTCGATCGGCTTCCCGAAGCCCATGACCTCCTTCATCATGAACTCCACCGGGTACGTGTCGTACATGGCGATCTCCGACGCGCGGATCGAGGTGATCGAGTTCGACATGGTGGTGAGCAGGAGCGGCAGCTGGTCGGCGGCGAACCCGGGTTCGATGCCGGTGGCGTAGAGCGACGCGCCGCCCTCGGTGGCGGCCGCCTCGAGCTGCGCACGCCAGGTCGGTTCGTAGGTCGACGGGTGGAGCAGCGCCCACGAGCTGGTGGTCGACACGTTGACGCCCGCCGACAGCAACTTCACGTAGTCGGGCACCGACGCCGCGTCCTGCTCCGGACCCTGCGCCGCATACACGACGCAGTCGACGCCGGCCCCGAGGATGGCGTCGACGTCGTTGGTGGCGGCGAGGCCGATGGGGTCGATGCCGGCGAGCTCACCGGCGTCGCGGCCGTCTTTCTCGGCGCTGTGCACCCACACGCCGACGAGCTCGAGGTCGGGCCTCCGCTGGATGGCGCGGATGGCGATGGTGCCGATGCCGCCGGTGGACCAGACGGCCACGCGCACGGGTGAGGTTGGCATGCGGGGCCTCCAAGGGTCCGGAACATCCGGCGAGCCTGCGTGTCGGGCGGGTGCGGGCTCGCCCGGCGTCGGCAAAATGTCAGATGTATCGTCGCCGTGTCAAGGCGTGGCCATTCCGGACAAGGCGCGAGGGGGAACCGGTGGGAGAGCGACTCGAGGGCAAGGTGTGCATCGTGACCGGTGCCGCGCAGGGCATCGGCGCCGCGTACGCGCGGGCACTGGCGCGCGAGGGAGCCGACGTCGCGATCATCGACCTGAAGCGCATCGACCAGGCCGGGCCGGTGAAAGATGACATCGAGGCCCTCGGCCGTCGGGCGCTGGTGATCGAAGCCGACGTCAGCGACGCCGACCAGATGGCGGCGATGGGCAAGCAGGTCGTCGCCGAGCTCGGGCACGTCGACGTCCTCGTGAACAACGCCGGGTTGATGTTCGACCAGCTCACCGCGTCGTGGGACGACTTCCTCGCGGTGAACTTCATGGGGATCATCCACGCGTCGAACGCGCGTGCTGCCGTATTTCTGGGAGCAGCGCAGCGGCTCGATCGTGAACATCTCGTCGAACGCGGCGTTCCCGCTGTCGCTCCCGATGCTGTTCACGCTGCCCGACGACGCGCCGGCACCGACGCTCGCGCCCGAGGGCTACGGCATGACCAAGTGGATGATCATCCGCCAGACCAAGACGATGGCGCAGCTGCTCGGCTCGCGGAACATCCGCGTGAACGCGGTGTGTCCGGGCGTCACCATGTCGGCCGCGACCAAGGCAGTCGTGCCCGGTGCGATCGTCGACACGTTGGTCGAGACCTCCGTGTTGAAGTCGGCGTTGGAGCCCGAGGACATGACCGGCGTGGTGCTGTTCCTCGCCGCCGACGAGAGCTCGAAGATGAGCGGCCAGGTGCTGATCAACGACGCCGGGACGTGGATCGGCAGCGTGTGACCGCGACGGAGATCATCGACCCGGACGTGCTGCAGGGGTGGCTCAGCGACGCCATCGGACAGCCGATCGAGCGCGTGGAGCTCGAGCTCCTGCCCCAGGGCCACGCGAACGGTGCGTGGCGCATCGTGGCCACCATCGGTTCCGGGCCCGCCGAGAGCACTCGCCGCATGGTGCTCAAGGCGCCACGCGTGCCGAGCATCGTCCACGCACTCGATCCGTGCCGCGAGGCGCGTGTGGTCGACGCGCTCGGACGTGCCGGCGCACCGGTACCCGCCGTCGTGGCGATCGATCCCGGCGCGACCGCGGTCGGTCGTCCGTGCTTCGTGATGGAGTGGGTGGAAGGCCGCAGCGTGCCCGACGCGTGGCCGAACGCGTACCACGACGGTTGGTTCCTCGACGCCGGCGCCGACGCCCAGCGCGCGACGTGGGACTCGTTCCATGACGCGCTGGCCGCGGTGCACCGCGTCGATCTCGACGCGCTCGGATCCGCGTACGACGGCCCCCGCGGCGCGCTCGACGTGCTCGCGTACTGGCGCGACGCGCTGCTCGCAGTCGTGGACGAGTCGTTGGTGCCGAGGCACCTCGCGGTGTTCGACTGGTTGCAGGCCAACGTCCCCGCGTCGGCCGGCGCGCCGCCGGCGTTGTGCATGGGTGACGCGCGGTTGGTGAACGCGATCGTCGCGGGCTCCGAGGTCGAGGCGCTGGTCGACTTCGAGGTCGCGTACGTCGGCAACCCGATCGGCGATGTCGGCTACAGCCTCTTCCTCGAGCGCTCGCACGGGCACACCGCGCCGTTGCCGGGCCTGCCGTCGGAGGAGGAGACGTGGGCGCGCTGGAGCGCCGCCACCGGGCGTGAGCTCGTCGACCTCGACTATTGGATGGCGTTCGCGGCCACGGTCATCGTCGTCACCGCCACGCGGGCGAGTGTGATGTGGGGACCGCCCGACTCGTTCTCCGAGGACCACCAGGGGTTGCTCCCGCTGTGGGAGTCGGTCTGTGGAGCAAGCGCAGTGAACGACGAGCTGGTGCACCCGTTCGACCCCGCGGTGTGGTCGTGGAACGAGTCCTGGTACTTCTCGTGGATCGACGTCGAGGGTGGACCGGCAGGGTTCTTCCGGCTCGGCCTGCTCCCCAACCAGGAGCGCGCGCTCGATCTGGTCGTACGTGTTCCACGACGGCGTGTGGTTCGGTACCGAGGAGACCCGACTCCGTTACGACGACTTCGACCTCACCGCCGGCATGGCCTACGACCGCTACGGGCTGCGCTTCGGCTGGCAGCCCGCCGATCCCGCGGCGAGCTTCACGTATCACGGGATCGTGCGCGAGGTCACCGGTGCCGGCGCCGGCGGCTTCGTGCCGGTCGCCGTCGATCTCGTGGCCACACCGACCACCGAGCGCTTCGGCACCGGCACTGGCAACGACCTCGGCACCGAGCGAGTACCCGGCCAGCCGCTTCGAGCAGTCGATGGGCGTCACCGGCACGGTGCGGATCGGTGACCAGGAGTGCCGGGTGCGCGCCGCCGGCCATCGCGACCGGTCGTGGGGCCCGCGAAACTGGCGGGTCACCTTCATCCTCGGCGATCTGCAGTCTGAGGGCGCGCAGCTCTACTTCGTCGGGGCACCGCAGCTGTCCGAGCGTGGTGGCGGGTACCTGCGCGACGCGTCGGGCGTGCGTCAACTGCGCTGCACGGCCGGCACGATCGAATACGACGACTCGGCACGCACGATCGCGCCGGCGACATTGCGGTTCGAGACCGCCGACGGCGACGAGCTCGAGGTGGAGGTCGTGCCTGCGTCGCCGAGCATCAGCTTCGACATGGCCCACACCTGTGAGGTCCCCGAGCACTGGCTCTACTGGCGCATCCTCGTGGACGCCACGGTGTCCGGGTGGACGGGCTCGGCGCGCGGGTGGGTCGAGGCCAACCGCTACGGGTCGCCTGAACGCTGAAGCGATTGGTACAGCGTGAACAGTCCCACCGGGCTGTCGGCCATCTGTGCCGCGAGCTCCTCGCTCAGGTCGCCGAGGAGCTCGCCGGAGACCGTCCCCGTCGCCATGATCGACTCCATGAGGGGGGCCATGTTCTGCGAGTGCAAGATCAGCGCGTCGGAGTCGCGGAACCGCTCGAGGACGATGGACTCGGACTCGTCGTCGTTGAAGTAGGTGTCGTACTGCAGCGTGCCCTCATCCTTCGTCCGCACGATCTCCAGGCACTTGGCGGAGAGACGCTTGAACTCATCGACCTTGTCGGGGTGGAAGGTGAATCGAACGATGCCCTGAAGTTCACTCATGGGTGTCTCCTTCTCGGAACGGGGTCAGCGGACTCCCGGCTTCAACGAGTCCGGACTACCTACGCTCCGCACAGAGCACGATCTGGGTCGCATTCTCGCTGGTCGTGGTCGTAGCGCGAATCTGATCGCACGTGAGATTCTGAGCCGTCGTTGCGGGCGGCTTCGGTTTCGTGTCCGACGGAAGCACCACATCCCCGTCGCCACCACACGCGGCGAGGCCGAGAGAGACAGCGCTGAGCGCCGCGACAACAACCACGCGTCGAAACACGGCGGTCAGTCCTTCTCGTCGTCCTTCGGATCGCTCATGCCCGTCGCTCCTTCGACTTGACCCAGAGATAGCACCCGGCCGCAATCGCACCGATGAACAGCCCGTTGATCAAGAGCACGAGCAGGAGCACGCCAGGCATGGACCCAGCCTAAGCCTGTGGACAGAAACCTCTTGCTTCCCTCGCTCCACGCCATGCCGTCACCGGCATGACAGAACGAGCGGCGAGGAAGGCCGCTGGTCCAGGCTTCGGTGAACGTCAAGAGCGGCGCACGCGGCGAACGTGGCGCGCCGACGATGGCAGCGGGCGAACCACTCCGAAGTCAGGACGCGGAGTCAGCGAGGGGGAGCCGGCGCTGGAGATCCTCGAGCACCGGCGACAACGCGGCGCCGAGCGCACCGGACATCCTCCCGTCGTCGAGCGCCGATCGCAGTTCACGCCGATCGGCGAAGATGATCACGACCTGCGCGCCGTCGGGACCGGCGACGAGCGCGGGATGGTCAAACTCGGCTTCCTCCACGCGCACGTCGCCCTGGCTCATCGTGACGCCCGCGGCGTCGATCGATCCGGACACCGGCGCGACAACCGTCTCGGAACCGATCGAGCGCACAGGGACCGCCTCGGTGCCGGCGGCGCAGTCGACGAACACGAGCACCGGGCCGCGCGTCGGTTCGCCGGCGAGGCCGGCGGCCATCCGGACACCGGGTGAGATCTCGTCCCACTGCTCGGAGGTGTCGAAGCCGCCGTCGAGGTGCGCCCGCGTCGTGGGGCCGAGCGTCGTCATGATCGCGGGTGCACCCGGGCACGGATCCTGCACGTCGATGCCCATGGCTCGACCGGCGACTTCCTGCGCCGGCATCATCTGCTCGGCGAGCTCGGCCTTCACCGGTCGGATGACGAAGCCGCGCCGGTCGGCGAACATGATGATGCCGTAGCCGCCGTCGGGACCCCAGGCGAAGTTGTCGCTCGCGTACGGCACCCCACCGTCATGGAACCGGAACTGACCCTGCTCGTAGGCGTCACGGCCCATGTTGGTGGTGCCCCGCACCGAGATACGCCAGTTGTCGCTCGCGTGGGCATGCGCGAACGACAGCGGCATCTGCTCGCTGGTCGGCTCGACATAGCTGAGCGCGACGAACGGGCCGCAGTCATCGTCGCCGATCATGATCGGCAGGATCATCGCGCGCATGTTCTCCGTCCAGCCCTCCCGGTTCGCAAAGTCGATGTCGACGTGTCCGTCGATCGGCGTCATCGGTGTGGTGGACCGGATGGTGTACATGGTGGCTCCCCATCGATTCGTCGGCCGGATGCGCTTCGACGGTACCGGTCCCTTGCCCGAATCACCACTGCCGCCCGGCAGCGGACGTCCTGCAGGGGCTGTGACGTCACGCCCGATCCGGCACCATGAAGCGACGTCCGACAGCGCCTCGCCTCAACTCCCACTGCCGCTCGGAACGAGCGCGCCTACTTCCAGTCCGGGCGCGGCGGTGTCGATGTCGCCCGACGTGTGGATCGCGCCGTCGTGCTCGAGCTGAGTGAGCTCATCGTCGGACAAGCCCAGGCGCTCGGCCAGCACCGCACGGGTGTGTTGCGCGAACCGCGGTGCGGGACCGCGCACCCCGATCGTGGTTCGGTCGGAGCGGAAGGGTGCGCCGGCGACCCGGGCCCCCGGCTCCACCTCGACGAACACGCCGCGCTCGTCGGCCCACGGCGTGTCGGCGAGCTGCTGGACGGTGCGCACCTCCGACACCAGGAAGCCGAAGAGCTCGAAGCGCGCCTCGAGCGTGGGGAAGTCGGGCACCTGGGCGACGAGCCGAGCCAAGATCGCCCACGCTTCCTTGCGCGACTTCGTCGGTTCGACGGTCTCGTCGGAGATGGCGGCGGCGATCTCGACCAGCCGGCCGGTCGGGTCGCCCATGAACGCGACGTCGGTGCCGTCGGCGACGCGAAAGATCGGGTAGTTCCAGGTGTCGGGTATGCGCGGCCCCTCGTAGCCGGCGAGATCGGTGGATGTCCACTCGTCGGTGTACACGAGCGCTTCCGCCATCGACACGTCGAGGTGCTGGCCCTCACCGGTGCGCTCGCGGTGGAACAGCGCACTCACGATCGCGGTCACCGCGAGGAGGCCGGGCGTGATGTCACCGTCGACGTGCGGGCTCTGTTCGGGCGGCGCCTCGCGCAGCCTCGCGTCGAGCTCGACGCGACCCACCTCCGCCTGCACCATCGCCGCGTACGCGCGCCGTTGCGACCACGAGTTGTCGCCACCCCAGCCGTTGATCGAGCAGTAGATCAGGCTCGGCTTCGCGGCCAGGAGCGACGCCTGATCGAGGCCGTACTGCTCGAGCGCGCCGGGGCGGAAGTTCTCGAGCACCACGTCGCTCCCCAGCGCGAGCTCACGGGCGAGGGCGGCGCCGCGCTCGGTGCGAAGATCGAGTGAGATCGAGCGCTTCCCCGCGTTGACCCAGGTGAAGTACACGCTCACCGGGTCCTCGCCGACCTTGGGCTGGAGGAACCGGATGACGTCGCCGCCCGGAGGTTCCAGCTTCACCACGTCGGCGCCGAGGTCGGCGAGCATGCGCCCGCAGATCGGACCGGACACGACCTGCGAGAGGTCGAGGACGGAGATGCCTTCGAGTGGGCGTGAGGTCATGCGTTGGCCTCAGGTCAACTTGGATGTCTTCAGTAATGGTTGAGCAGGTCGACCACGGTCTTGGCCATGTGACCGATCATCACCTTGCCGACCGCGTCCATGTGCGCACGCCAGTGCACCTCGGCGTCGTTGCTGGCGCCGATCGCGATCAGCTCGATGAGCCGCTCTTGTGAACGGATCCCGCGTTGGCGTGTGGGGAGCGAGTTGCGCTTCGACGGGGCCTGGCTGACCGCGGTGACCGCGCGGGCGATGATCTCGTTGAGCATCTCGGCGACGATGCCGATCGTCTGATTGCCCGAGAGCTCGACGAGTCGCTCGTGGAAGCGCGCGTTCGCGTGGCCGAACGCCTCGGGGTCGTCGATCACCGCGCGCTGCGCCTCGACCAGCGACGTCAGCTCCTCGATCGCCTTCTTGCTCGGCGACGTCGCGAGCACGCGGACCGCCGCGGGCTCGATCATGCTGCGGGCCTGGTGCACGTCGCCCAGGGTGACGTTGCGAGCCTGGAGCACCAGGGCCGCAGTGCGCGCGGTCATGCGCTCGTCGGGCTGGTGCGCGACCACGCCTCCGAGGACGCCGCGCACCACGGTGATGAGTCCCTCGGCCTCGAGGATGCGGAGCGCCTCGCGCAACGACGGTCGTGACACCCCGAAGCGCTCGACCAGGTCGGGCTCGCGGCCGAGCGACTCGCCCTCCTCGAGCTCCCCGGCCACGATCAGGGCGCGCAGCTCGTCGGCGATCTGCTCGGGCTTCTCACGCGATCGAGTGGGCCTGGTGGTGGGCACGACCGCCTCCGTGTCGCCTCGGGGCCGACACGGTACCCGGAGGGGCACAGCTGGCCGCGGTGATCGAAAGGTTATAACGTTTAAGGCGCCCGCGAGGGCGCTGCCGGAACCGGAGAGGACGCCATGGAGCTCGGATACCGCGCCGTCGACGCCGACAACCACTACTACGAGACCCTCGATGCGTGCACCCGGCACCTCCCGAAGGAGTTCCGCCAGCGGGGCGTGCAGGTGGTGCAGCAGGGCACGCACTCGCTGCTGCTGGTGGGGGGCAAGCTCTTCAAGTTCATCCCGAACCCCACGTTCGACCCGATCATCGTGGCGGGGTGCATGGACCTCATGTTCCGTGGCCAGATCCCCGAGGGCGTCGACCCACGCACGCTGATGAAGCTCGAGCCGCTGCGCGCCGAGTACCAGGACCGCGACGCGCGCTTGGCCGTGATGGACGAGCAGGGCCTCGACGCGGTCGTGATGTTCCCGACGCTCGCGGTCGGCATCGAGCAGGTGCTGCGCGACGACATCGAAGCCACCGTGGCCGTGCTCCACACGTTCAACCAATGGCTCGACGAGGACTGGGGCTTCGCCCACCAGGGCCGCATCTTCGGCGTGCCGATGCTGACACTGGCCGATCCCGACGCCGCCATCGCCGAGCTCGAGTGGGTGCTCGAGCGCGGGGCGCGCATGGTGCACCTGCGTCCCGCACCGATCCCCACCGCCAACGGCAAGGGTCGTTCCTTCGGTCATCCCGACCACGACCCGGTGTGGGCGCGCCTCGCCGAGGCCGACGTGCCGGTCGCGTTCCACCTCGGCGACAGCGGCTACGAGATGTTCGCCGGCGCGTGGGGTGCCCGCGACTGGTTCGAGCCGTTCCGCGGCGGTGTCGACGTGCTCAGCAAGCTGGTCGTGTCCGACCGACCGATCCACGACACCATCGGCAGCATGGTGGTCGACGGCGTGTTCGATCGGCACCCGAAGCTGCGCGCCGCGAGCATCGAGAACGGCTCCGACTGGGCCGCCCTGCTGGTGAAGCGCCTGCTCAAGCAGGCCAACCAGACGCCGTGGGTGTTCGCCGAGAGCCCGCTCGACACGATCCGCGAGCACGTGTGGGTCACGCCGTACTACGAGGAGGACATGCGCAAGCTGGCCGACCTCATCGGGGTCGACAAGGTGCTGTTCGGCTCCGACTGGCCGCACGGCGAGGCGTTGGCGAACCCGCTCGACTTCGTCAAGGAGCTGCACGCGTTCTCCGACGACGAGATCCGTCTGGTGATGCGCGACAACGCCGTGCGGCCTGCTGGGCCCGTCCGCCTGATCGACACCGCTCGCGAGCGGTCCCGACGAGAGGAAGCGATTCGATGGCCGTCGTCGCACCGCGCACGACCTGCTGGTGAACACCGACATGGGCGACATGAAGCAGCCCGAGTGGATGGTGCGGGTCAAGGAGGACTACTTCAAGGCCGGCGAGTCGATGTTCCAGAGCCGCGAGCTCGGCGAGCTGCTCGACGAGATGGACGCGATGGGCGTCGAGCGTTCGGTGCTCATGACCAACATGACGCGCTCGTCGGAGCGGGTGCTGTCGTTCGTCGACGCCCGGCCCGACCGCTTCAGCCTCGGTCTCGGCGGCCACAACCTGCTGCGCCCGATGGAGAACATCCGCAACCTCACCAGCTTCGTCGCCGACCACCCCGTGGCGTACACGGTGATCGGGCCGAGCTTCTGGGGCGACGGCATGTACCCGCCCAGCGACGCGGTCTACTACCCGCTGTACACGAAGTGCTGCGAGCTCGACCTCCCGCTCTTCCTCAACACCGGGCTGCCCGGTCCGCCGATCCCCGGCGAGGTGCAGAACCCGATCCACCTCGACCGTGTGTGCGTGCGGTTCCCCGAGCTCCGGCTGGCGATGATGCACGGCGCCGACCCGTGGTGGGACGTCGCCATCCGGCTGATGATCAAGTACAAGAACCTGCGGCTGGTCACGTCGGCCTGGGCGCCGCGCCACCTCCCCGAGGCGCTGTTGCACTTCATGCGCACGCGCGGCAAGGGTCGGGTGATGTTCGCCTCCGACTCGCCGGTGCTCTCGATCACCCGCTGCATCAAGGAGGCGTCCGAGCTCGACCTCCCCGACGACGTGCTCGACAACTACCTCTACCAGAACGCACAGGACTTCCTGTTCAGCCGATGACCGACACGAGCGAACACGACCCGCGGGTCCATTGCGATCGTGATCCCGCGACGCACATCGCGCGGTTGACGATCGACAACCCTGAACGGCGCAACGCGTACGACCCGCCGATGCGTCGAGCGATGCGCATGCACCTCGACGACCTGGCGACCGACGACGACATCAAGGTGGTGCTGCTGCGGGGCACGGAGGGCGTCTTCAGCACCGGGGCCGACATGGCCAACTCGTACGCGTGGTACGGCAACGACCCCAACGGTCGCCGGCCGAGCCAGCGTCGTCGCCTCGGCGTCGACCGCGAGAGCTTCGCCTTCTACCACGAGCTCATGGCGTACCCGAAGGTGACGATCGCCCAGGTCGAGACCTACGCGCTCGGCGGCGGCTTCGAGATCGCGCTCGATGGCCGACATCGCGGTCGTGGCCCGCGACGCCAAGCTCGGCATGCCCGGTGCCCGGCTCCTCGGACCCGCGCTCGGCAACCTGCACCTCTTCTTCCACCGCCTCGGGCCGGTGCTCACCCGCCGCCTCCTGCTCACCGGCGACACCATCACCGGCGGCGAGGTCGAACACCTCGGCCTGTTCACCGAGGTGTGCGATCCCGAGGTGGTCGCCGAACGCGCCGAGCTGTGGGCCACCAAGGCGGCGCGCATGCCGGCCGACGGCATCGCCATCGCCAAGACGAGCTTCGCGCTGGTCGAGCAGAGCACCGCGTTCGTGGGCGAGGAGGCGAGCGGGTTCCTCGTGCACGCGTTCGCCACCAACCTCCGGTTCGAGGGTGACGAGTTCAACTTCGTGAAGACGCGGTCGAAGATCGGCACCAGCGAGGCGTTCAAGGCACGCGACGAGCACTTCGGGGTCGACGGCCTGCCGTGAACCGGATCGACGCGGGGGAGCTCGCGGCCGCGCTGCCCGCGGCCAACCTCGCCGTCCTCGTGGCCGCGGTCGCTCATTGCCGCGGCGACCTGTCGGTGCTGGATGCTCATCCCGAGCCGCGCGCGTTCGACCACGGCCGCGGTCCGGGCACGCTCAGCGATGACGAAGCCGACGCGATTCGCGCGTGGGCGTTCACCACGCTGACCGCGGCGCCTGACGCGGCGCGTGAGCGTCGTCCGGACGCAGTCGAGATGCACCGCCTGATCGAGTTCGTGGTCGGCGAGAACGTCGACGCCGGGTACGTCCCGCTGGTCGAGGAGGAAGCCGACTTCGACGGCACCGACCGGCGCCGGTTCGAGTGGAGCCAGCGTCCCGACCGACGACGTGCTGTCGAACTTCCACGTCGGCATCGTCGGCGCCGGGCTCGGCGGCCTGTGCGCGGCGATCCGCCTCGAGCAGGCCGGCATCCCCTACACCGTGTTCGACAAGAACCCCGACGTCGGCGGCACGTGGTTCGAGAACACCTATCCCGACCTCCGCGTCGACGTGCCGAACCACTTCTACTCGTACTCGTTCCGTCCCAACCCCGACTGGTCGCACTTCTACGCCCGCCAGCACGAGCTGTTCGACTACATCGCGAGCTGTGCCAAGGAGTTCGGCGTGCTGCCGCACGTGCGGTTCGGCACCGAGGTGCGGTCGGCGACCTTCGACGAGGGGAGCGGCACCTGGCGCGTCGCCCTCCGGGACGCGCAGGGCGACTCCGAGGTCGAGGTCAACGCGCTGGTGAGCGCGGTCGGGATGCTCAACCGCCCGGCCGTCCCCGACATCGAGGGGCTCGACACGTTCGCGGGGCCGTGCTTCCACTCGTCCCGCTGGGACCACGACGTCGAGCTGCGTGAGCAGCGGGTCGTGGTGATCGGCACCGGTGCCAGCGTCAATGCAGTTCGTGCCCGCGGTCGCGCCCGAGGCCGCACACGTCACCATCTTCCAACGATCGCGCCACTGGGTCACGCCCAACCCCGACTACCACCGACCGGTGAACGACGCCGAGAAGTGGCTGTTCCGCAACGTGCCCCACTACCTGGCGTGGTACCGGGTGCTGCAGTTCTGGAACAGCGCCGACCGCATGTACCCGGCGTTCCGCGTCGACCCGGAGTGGGCCGACCAGGAAGTCCGCGATCAGCCGGCAGAACGACAAGATGCGCCGGGTGATGACCGCCCACGCCGAACGCGAGCTCGGGGCGCGTCCCGAGCTGGTGGCCGAGGTGCTGCCCGACTACCCGGCCCTCGGCAAGCGCATGCTGCAGGACAACGGCTGGTTCCGCACGCTGCTGCGCGACGACGTCGACCTGGTGAACGAGCGGGTCGTCCGAGTCGAGCCGCACGCGGTGGTCACGGAGTCGGGCGTGCGCCACGAGGCCGACGTGCTGGTGCTCGGCACCGGGTTCCACCCGAACAAGTACCTCTGGCCGATGGAGATCACCGGCCGCGACCGCGTGTTGCACGAGGAGTGGGGCGACGATCCACGCGCGCTACGTGGGGATCACGATGCCCGGGTTCCCGAACCTGTTCTGCCTCTACGGACCGAACACCAACCCGGTGGTCGGAAGCGTGGTGTTCGTGCTCGAATGCCAGGTCAACTACGTCGTGAAGGCGATCGGTGCCATGCTCGAGCACGGGTGGTCCACCATGGAGTGCAGGAGCGACGTGCACGACGCCTACAACCAGACGCGTCGACGCGGAGCACGAGCAGCTCGTGTGGCGGCACCCGCGCGTGCACAGCTACTACAACAACGACGCCGGCCGGGTCACCACCAACATGCCGTGGAAGCTCATCGACTACTGGCGCATGACCCGGGAACCGGTGCTCGACGACTTCGTGGTCACCGGCCGAGAACGTGGAGGCTGACATGGGGCGACTCGACGGCAAGGTCGCGATCGTCACCGGGGCGGCGTCGGGCTTCGGGCGTGCCACCGCGCTGCGGTTCGCGCGCGAGGGCGCCCGGGTGGTCGTCGCCGACCTCGACGAGCCGCGCGGCGCCGGGGTGGTGGACGAGGTCCGGCACGTGGGATCCGACGCCCGGCTCCTCGTCGGTGACGTCTCGCACCTCGAGGTGGCGCAGGAAGCGGTCACGGTCGCGGTCGACGATCTCGGCGGGCTCGACGTGCTGGTGAACAACGCCGGCATCGTCCAGGGCGACGACCGCGACACGTGGGACACGACCGAGGAGAAGTGGGACCGGGTGCTGCAGGTCAACCTGCGGAGCGTGTTCGCGTGCTCCAAGGCGGCGATCCCGGCGATGCTGGCATCCGGCGGCGGGTCGATCGTGAACGTGGCGTCGATCGCGGCGTCGGTGTGCACCGGCGGGGCGGCGTACGCGGCGTCGAAGGGTGCGATCCTCAGCTACACCCGGCACACCGCGCGCGAGCTCGCCCGCCGTGGGGTGCGCATGAACGCGGTCTCGCCCGGGGTTCATGCGCACGCCGATGACCACCGGCGAGCGGGACGGCCTCGACGAGGCCGCCCAGGAGGAGCGGGTCGCCGGCTTCGCCGCGCACCTCCCGATGAAGCGCATGGGTGCCATGGACGACATCGCCGACGCGATCCTGTTCCTCGCCAGCGACGAAGCGGGCTACATCACCGGTCAGGAAGTGATCGTCGACGGAGGGTATGTGGTGCGATGACGTACGAGACCATCCTCTACGAGGTGGAGGATCGCACCGCGACGATCACGTTCAACCGACCCGACAAGCTCAACGCGATCAGCCGGGTGATGGAGAAGGAGCTGGCCGACGCCTACGCGCGCGCCGAGACCGACGACGACGTGTGGACGATCGTGATCACGGCCACGGGACGCGCGTTCTGCACCGGGGCCGACGTCGACACCGTGCGCGACGACGGCAAGATCCCCTTCGACGGCAGGTACCTCTCGCGCTTCCACGAGTGGGACGCGCCCCAGGAGGCGACACCCCCGTTCCGGCAGATGGCCAAGCCGATCATCGTCGGCGTGAACGGCATCTGCTGCGGCGCGGGCATGGACCTGGTGACCACCGGCGACATCGCCATCGCGTCGGAGCAGGCGGAGTTCTTCGACCCGCACGTCAGCATCGGCCTCGTGTCCGGTCGTGAGATGGTGCGCGTCGCCCGGGCGCTCCCGCTCAACGTGGCGATGCGCATGGCGATCATGGGCCGTCAGGAGCGCCTGAGCGCAGCGCGCATGTACGAGCTCGGTCTGATCACCGAGGTGGTGGAGCACGACTCGCTCGCCGACCGGCTGCAAGGAGCTGGCCGCGATGGTCAACCGCAACGCACCGCTGGCCGTGCGCGGCACCCGGCTCGCCATCCGCAAGGGTCTGGGGATCCCGCTCTACGAAGCCGAGCTGCTCGCCGAGGCGTACCGCGAGCGTGTGCTGCACACCGAGGACGCCAAGGAGGGCCCGCGCGCGTTCATGGAGAAGCGCGAGCCGCAGTGGAGAGCCGAGTGAGCTACGACGACCCTCCTGTACGAGGTGGCCGCCGCTGACCGCGTCGCGACGATCACGCTCGAACCGACCCGACGTGCTCAACGCGTTCGACCGGCAGATGTGCGAGGAGATGCGTGAGGTCTGGCACGTCGTGAAGGCCGACGACGCCGTCAACGCGGTGGTGCTTCGAGCCGCGGGCGAGCGCGCCTTCTCGGCCGGGCTCGACACCGCCAAGTCGTTCGGGCAGCCCGACCTCGTGTGGAACCACGACGATCCCGGTGAGTTCCTGAGCCCGAAATGGCAGAAGTGTTGGAAGCCGGTCGTCTGCGCGGTGCACGGGATCTGCACCGCCGGCGCGCTGTACTTCGTCAACGAGGCCGATGTCGTCATCTGCTCCGACGACGCCACGTTCTTCGACTCGCACGTCACCTACGGCTACGTGTCGGCGATCGAGCCGATCGGGCTCATGCGTCGCATCGGGCTCGGCGACACGCTGCGGATGGCGCTGATGGGCAACCGCGAGCGCGTGTCGGCCGAGACGGCGCTGCGCCTGGGCCTGGTCACCGAGGTGGTGGCGCGCGACCAGCTGTGGGAACGTGCCCACGAGCTCGCGCGCGCGTCGATCGCGTCGTATCCGGCGGTCGCCACGCAGGGCACCGTCCGTGCGATCTGGGAGTCGCTCGACAAGCCGTACCGCGCCGCCATGGAGCAGGGGTTGATGTACACGCGCCTCGGCAACCCGGTCGGGCTGGCCGAGATCGAGGAGCGCGGCGTCGACCGCACGCCGCCCACGATTCGATGAGCACCGCCCCCACGAACACCATCCCGCAGCGTCTCCGTGAGGTGATGGCGCTCGATCCGTCGGCGCCCGCGCTCGAGTTCGAGGGCGCCTGGTCCACGTGGGGCGAGCTGGCGGCGGCGGCCGACGCGGTCGACGCCATGCTGCGCGACTGTGGGCTCGGCGCGGGCTCCCCGGTCGGGCTGATGCTCCGCAACCGACCGGTCGCGCTGGGCACGCTGCTCGGATTGCTCCGTGCCGGCGCATGCGTGGTGACGGTGAACCCACTGCTCGGCGCCGAACGGCTCCGCGCCGACGTCCCCGGCCTCGGCCTTCCGTTGCTGCTCGGTGCGCCCGACGACCTCGCGCTGCTCCCGCCCGAGGAGCTCCGGGCGACCGCGCGCGGGCAGCTCGCCGCGACTCGGGGCACCCATCGCGCTCGCGGCGGCATCGGATCCCCCGGTCGTCGCCGACGCGCCGGGCGTCGCGGTGAGGATGCTCACCAGCGGCACCACCGGGCCGCCCAAGCGCATCGACCTGCGCTACGAGATGCTCGACCAGGTGATGCGCGGGGCCAAGCACTACGAGACCGGAACCGGCAGCGACGTGCGCCTGCGTTCGGGTGTGGTCATCGTGAACGCGCCGCTCGTCCACGTGAGCGGTGTCTTCCGCGTGGTGCAGGCGGTGCTCGACGGTCGGCGCATCGCGTTGCTCGAGCGCTTCAACGTCGACGGTTGGGTTGCGGCGGTGCGCGAGCACCGGCCCAAGACGGTGAGCCTCGTGCCGACGGCGCTGCGCATGGTGCTCGACGCCGACGTCGACGACGACGTGTTCGAGAGCATCCGCTCGGTCGTGTCGGGCACCGCGCCGCTCGATCCCGACCTCGCCGAATCGTTCACCGCGCGCTACGGCGTGCCGGTGCTCACCTCGTACGGCGCCACCGAGTTCGGCGGTGGCGTGGCGGGCTGGAACCTGGCCGACCACGAGCAGTTCGCGGCAGGCCAAGCGCGGCAGCGTCGGCCGCGCGCATGCCGGGTGCACGTTGCGGGTGGTCGATCCCGACGACGGCGCCGATCTCGGGCTCGACGTCGTCGGGCTCCTCGAGGTGCGCGCCGCGCAGCTCGGCACCGATGAGTGGGTGCGCACCACCGACCTCGCGCGCGTCGACGCCGACGGGTTCCTCTGGATCGTCGGGCGGGCCGACCAGACGATCCTGCGCGGTGGCTACAAGGTCCAGCCCGAGGTGGTGCGGGCCGCGCTCGAACGCGTCCCCGGGGTGGCGGAGGCCGCGGTGGTCGGGATCGACGACGAGCGCCTCGGTGCAGTGCCGGTGGCCGCGGTCGAACGGCGTCCGGGGGCCGAGCTCGACGAAGCGGGCGTGCTGGAGGCCGCGGGCGCCCACCTGGCCCGGTACGAGGTGCCGGTCGCGGTTGCGGTGGTCGACGCGCTCCCACGCACCGCGTCGGGCAAGGCCGACCTCGCCGCCGTGCGCGAGCTGGTGGCCGAACGGGTCGACTCGTGAGCGTCGAACGGAAGTGGGTGTTCGGCGAACCGCCGCTGCCGACGATGGTCGAGCTGGCTGCGGCGCTGCGCGACCTCACCGACACCGCGCTGTCGTTGGAACGGACGAGCCCGGAGCTCGAAGCGTTGGTGCAGACCGTGCGCGACGCGCAGCGCACGCTCGCGGCGCAGGCGCCGGCGGATCCGCGCCCGCGCGTCGGCGACCACGCCGACGACGGCGATCGGCGCGTGTACGTCGACCACGGCTACGACGTCGGGGCCTACAACCCGTGCGTTCCCGCAGTACACCCTCGAGCTCGACGACGACGAGGGCGCGCACGGCACCGTCGAGTTCCCGATCAGCTACGAGGGACCGCCCGGGATCGTGCACGGCGGCTTCCTCGCGGTGTTCTTCGACTGCGTGCTCCAGGAGCTCAACTGCGCGCTCGGCCTCGCGGGCAAGACCGCGGAGCTGTCCATCCGGTACCGCCGCCCGACGCCGTTGGTCACCGCGCTCGCGTACCACGCCGAGCGGGTCGTCGACGACCGCCGGATCACCGCGCACGCGGAGCTGTTCCTCGGTGACGACCTGCTGTGCGAGGCGCACCTGCTCGCGGCCAAGGGGGAGCACGCCGCGCTCCCGACGGTGTCGGCGCGTCGGGCATGAGCACACCGAAGACCGTCAGCCGCGTCCTGCGCCGCCAGGTCGACGAGCGCCCCGACACCGACTTCGTGGTGTGCGACGACGACCGGCTCACGTACCTCGACGCCGAGCGCCGGAGCCGGGTGCTCGCGCGCGGGCTGCTCGCGGCCGGTGCCGGGCGCGGCAGCCGGATCGGCCTGCTGTACCCGACCGGGCTCGACTACGTCCTGGCCTGGCTGGCGGCGGTGCGCGTCGGCGCCATCGCCGTCCCGATCAGCACGTTCTCCACGCGCCGCGAGCTGCACGACCTGCTCGCCGCGCGCCGACATCGACCTGGTCATGGGGGTGGCCGACTATCGCGGCAACGACTACGCGGCCGCGCTCGACGATGCCGTCGGCGCGCCGCATCTCCGCCGGGTGTGGCTCGACGGGTTCGGCGAATTGGAGGAGCTCGGCGCCCGCGTGCCCGACTCGCTGCTCGACGCCGTCGAGGATGACATCACCCCCGACGACCGCATGGTCATCGTCCACACGTCTGGGTCCACCAGCGCGCCGAAGGGCGTCATCCACCAGCACGGCGCGCTGCTCGGCCACCTCGACACGCTTGAACGGCATCCGCGGCCTCGGGGCCGAGACCCGACTGTTCTCGAACTCGCCGATGTTCTGGATCGGCGGCCTCGCCTACAACATCATCGGTGTGCTGGTGGCGGGCGCGACCCTGCTGTGCTCGGCGGCCACCGATCCGGTCGAGACCCTCGACTTCATCGAGCGCGAGCGCCCCGAGCTCACCAACGGGTACGCGGCCTCGATCGCGGCGCTGGTCGCGCACCCGAGCTTCGCGACGCCGCGACTTCTCCTCGATCCGCTCGGGCAACCTCCATCCGCTGCTGCCCGAAGCCATTCGTCCCACCGACCTCGAGCTGCGCCACAACATGCTCGGCACGACCGAGACCGGCAGCGTCTGCCTGATGAGCAGTGACGAGACCGACCAGCCCGAGCATCGGCGCGGCTCGTTCGGGCTGCCCGGTTCCGGGGCTCACGCCCCGCGTCGTCGATCCCGAGACGCTCGAGGACGCGCCCGTCGGAGTCATCGGTGAACTGTGGTTCCGTGGCCCGTCGCTCATGGAGGGCTACTACGGCCGCGAGCGGTGCCGAGATCTTCACGCCCGACGGTTGGTACCGCACCGGCGACATGTTCCACGTCGACGCCGACGGCTTCTTCTACTTCCACGGTCGGCGTGGCTCGATGATCAAGACCGCGGGCGCGAACGTGTCGCCGCTCGAGGTCGAAGCGGCGTTGAGCGACGCGACGGGCGGGCTCGCCACGATGGTGCTCGGCGTCCCCGACCCCGAGCGCGACCAGGTCGTGGCGGCGGTGATCCTGGCCGAAGCCGACACCGCGCCCGACCTCGACGCGCTCCGCACCGAGCTGCGCGCGCGCCTGTCGGCGTACAAGGTGCCGCGTCGCTTCCTCGTGCTCGCGCCGGCCGACCTGCCGATGCTGTCGAGCGGCAAGCCCGACCTGAAGGCGATCGAGGAGCTCTTCGGTGAGTGAGCGAGCGCCTCACCGTCCCCGCGCTGGTGCGTCGGTGGTCCGACGAGCAGCCGGACCACGCGTTCGTCGTCACCGACGACGACACCCTGACGTACGGCGAGCTCGAGCGCCGCAGCGCCGCGCTGGCGTGCCACTTCGTCGACGCTCGGCGTGGCCAAGGGCACGCGCGTCGGGGTGCTGATGCCGAACGGCACCGCGTGGCCGGTGGTGGCGTTCGGGGCGAGTCGCGGCGGGCGCGACGGTCGTGCCGCTCTCCACCTTCCTGCGTCCACCCGAGCTCGCGGCGCAGCTGCGCACCGCGGGTGTCGAGCACCTGGTGCTGCTCGGCGAGTTCCTCGGCCGCGACTACGTGGCCGACCTGATGGCGATCTCACCCGAGCCTGGTCGCCGGGCCCCGTCTGTTCGTCGATGCCCTGCCGCGACTGCGCACGATCACCGTGTGGGACGACGACGGTCCCGCGGCCGGCGACGCGACTGATCCCGACGTCGTCGCCGCGCTCGACGCGTCGGTACGGCCGGCCGACGACCTCGCCATCGTGTTCACCTCCGGCAGCCGCGGGACACCCAAGGGCGTGATCCACACCCACGGCGGCGCGCTGGCGGCGACCGCAGCCGGCCTCGACGTCCGCCGGCTCACGCGCGACGACCGGCTCTACATCCCGATGCCGTTCTTCTGGGTGGGTGGACTCGGCACCGGGCTGCTCTCGACCTTGCTCACGGGTGCGACGCTCCTCACCGAAGCGCGACCCGAACCGGCACGCACGCTGCCGTTCATCTCGCGGCAACGCGTGACGTTGTTCCGTGGGTGGCCCGACCAGGCCGCAGCGCTGGCGCGCGACCCGGGCTTCGCGTCGACCGATCTCTCGTCGCTGCGGCCGGGCAGTCTCGACGCGGTCATGCCGCTCGCGGAGCAGGCCGGGCCGGGCCGGCGTGCGGGGCTCCTCGGCATGACCGAGTCGTTCGGGCCCTACAGCGGGTACCGCCTCGATCAGGAGCTCCCGCAGGGGAAGGAGGGGAGCTGCGGTCATGTCTTCGACGGGATCGAGCTGCGCGTGGCCGACCTCGACACCGGCGCGCCGCTCGGCGCCGATGAGACCGGTGAGCTCCAGCTGCGCGGCCCCAACCTGATGCGGGGGATCTGCGGGCGCACCCACGCCGAGGTGTTCACCGACGACGAGTTCTATCCCACGGGCGACGTCGGCCATCTCGACGCCGACGGTTTCCTCTTCCTCACCGGTCGGCGCGACGACATGTTCAAGGTGCGCGGCGCGACCGTCTACCCGAGCGAGGTGGAGAGCGCGCTGCACGCGCTTCCCGCGGTGCGGCGCGCGTACGTCGTCGACGTCGTCGGGGCGGGTGGTGGTGCCGAAGTGGCCGCGGTGGTGGTGCCGGTCGGCGGCGACGAGGAGGTCACCGTCGACGAACTTGCAGCGCGACGCGAAGGCGCGGCTCAGCTCGTTCAAGGTGCCGACCCGGTGGTGCATCATCGGGGCCGACGACGTGCCCATGACCACCACCGGCAAGGTCGACAAAGCCGGCCTCCAGCACCTGTTCGACAAGGATTGACCATGCCAGCAGACCGCGACCTCTTCCTGCACGAGTTCATCGACATCAACGGCATGCACCAGTGGGACTACATGGAGCACACGCTCCAGCAGTCGGGTGACGAGAAGGTGGAGTTCGAGCTGCTCGGCACCTGGTACACGATGGGCATCACCGCCCGCTGGCCGCAGGTGGTGAACGTCTGGGAGATCCCCGGCGGGTGGGACGGCTGGTTCGGCAAGGTCGACCGTCTGGGGCTGAAGCGGTCGAGCAACGTGACGCTCAACGCGTGGTGGAAGCAGGCGTTCGAGTACCGCTCGGGCGGCTTCGACCGGTTGCTCGGCGCGGTGCCGGGATGCCCGAACATCGAGTCGCTCACGCGTGACGAGGTGCGCGGGTCGCTGTTCGTGCACGAGCTCACCGAGGTGCGACCGGGGAGCGCGCTCGACTACCTCGCCGCGGTGCGCGAAGAACGCGCGCCGCTGCTTGCCGAGTACGGCCACCAGCTGGTCGGGCTCTACGAGGTGCTGATGAACGACTACGAGGTGTGCACCATCTGGGCGACCGACGCCGATGACCACGTGCGCGCGGGCAAGGCGCGCGACGTCGCGCGCGGACTCGCGTCGGAGACCGACACCGCGGGCGACGCACGCTTCGAGGCGTGGCACGAGCACGCCCGCACGTGGGCGGTCAAGTGGCGCGAGGAGCTCATGACCCCCCACGTCGGCTCTTTGTGCGCGCCGGCAGTCGCCCCCCTCGACGACAGCATCACCTGAACGAGAGAGGGGGTCAGTAGCTCCTCGGGAGGCCCAGGATGTTCTGGGCGAGGTAGTTGAGCGTCATCTCCTGGGTGACGGGCGCGATGCGTTGCAGGCGCGCCTCACGCCAGTAGCGCTCGACGTGGTACTCGGATGCATACCCCATGCCACCGAGCGTCTGCACCGCGCGATCGGCCGCGTAGAACGACGCTTCTGCCGCGAGGTACTTGGCGGTGTTGGCGGCTTCGCCGCACTCGAGTCCGGCGTCGTAGCGCCGGCCCGCGTGCAGCGCCATCATCCACGCGGCACGCAGGTTCGCGTGGGCGTGCGCGAGCGGATGGCTGATCGCCTGGTTGGCGCCGATCGGCCGATCGAACACGATGCGGTCCTTGGCGTAGGCGATCGCCCGGTCGAGCGCGACCTCGCCGATACCGCACGCCTCCGAGGCGAGGAGCACGCGCTCGGGGTTGAGCCCGTGCAGCAGGAGTCGGAAGCCGTTGCCCTCCTCGCCCAGGAGCCGCCAATGCTCGACCGGGAGCCCGTCGTACGCGACCTCGCACGACGCGACCGCGTTGCGGCCGACCTTCGGGATGGCGCGGATGTCGACGTAGTCGGGATCGAGATCGGCGAGGAAGAGGGACAGGCCCTTGAGCCCGCTGTCCTTGCCACCGGTGCGGGCGATGAGGAGCACGACCTCCGATTCGAGGGCCTTGCTGGTCCAGATCTTCCGGCCGTGGATGCGCCAGCCGCCCTTGCCGTCGGGCTCGGCGCGGGTCGTGATGCGACCGGTGTCGGTCCCGGCGTCCGGTTCGGTCACGCCGAACGCGACGTGCAGCTCACCGGCGGCGGCGCGGGGGAGGAACGTGTCCTTCAAACGGTCGTTGCCGAACTTGACGACCGGATTCAGTCCGAACACGGTGAGGTGCACCGCCGAGCACCCGTTCATCGCCGCGCCACTCCGCGCGATCTCGTGGAGCATGACCGCGGCGTCGGTGATGCCGCGCCCGCCGCCGCCGTACTCCTCGGGAATCGCCAGTCCCAGCCAGCCACCTTCCGCGAGCCGGCCGTAGAAGTCCCACGGAAACTCGTGTTCGCGGTCGCAGCGCGCCCAATAGTCGTCGTCGAACCCTGTGCACAGGTCGGCAATCGCGTCCGCGATCAGCGCCTGATCGTCATCGAGCAGCTCGTCGCGTTCACCCACGGTCGCAGTCTGCCACCGTCGTGGTCAGCGCTTCCGAACGTCAGCCGTGCCCAGGCCGCAGATCGTGGTGGTCACGCGCGGGAGCGTCAGCTCGACGTCGGTCGCCCGCGACACCCCCACGCCGGTGCCGTCGCCGGGTGCGGTTTGGAACCCGCGAGGACTGCCGCGAGCCGCGCCGTCCACGAAGACGAGCGACGCGTCGTCGATCCGGTCGGTCGCCACCTGGAAGGACCCCGCGGCCGGCAGCTCCAGCAGCGCGGCCGGTGGCGCGCCCGACGGGTTCGGTGAGATCACGACGCACCCGGGCGCACCTGCGGTGACCGTCCCGCCGGACACGAGCACCGACGTCGCCACTCCCTCGGGGTACTTCGACGCGTCGCCGATGACCGTCTCGACGTACTCCCGCGCGGTCAGCACGTCGCTGGCGGACACATCGAGCGCGGGGAGCTCGCCGTGGCGGTCGAGGCGCGCGATCGTTGTCGTCGACGGCTCGGTCAGATACGGAATCCCGAAGATGTTCGTGGTCGCGAGCGGCTCACCGTCGCGCATGATCCGCGCGGTGGCCAGCACGCGCGGGCGCATCTCGCCGACGAATGCCTCGCCGCTCACCTCGTCGTTCAGTGCGACGACCTGCACCACGAGGAACGCGACGACGACCACGCTGCAGACCGCGACCGCGGGCCGTCCGAACCGGCGCACGATCCCGCGGCCGAGCTCCTGGGTCATGAGCGCAAGCGCAGGGAGCGCGAGCAGCACGACGATGTCGACGTAGCGCGACTCGGGGCCCGCACCGGCCCGGCGGATGCCGGTGAGCGCGATCGAGAACACCGCGCCCGCGGTCGTGGCGATCACCAGCGGCCACGGTTCGACCCGGGGCCGCGCCCGCCAGACCAACCAGACGAGGACCGCTGCGAGCACGACCGCACCGGAGTCGGGCAGGCGCGTCAGCCCACTGAACGCCTCGGTGAGGCCCCGCCACACGAACCCGGGGAGGTCACCGAGCGCGGTGGACAGCGACGTGTCGTTGCGTTGTCCCGACGAACCCTCGAGCGCGTACCAGAGCGCGTACACCGCGGCCGGCACCGCGATGATGCCGAGCGCGACCCGCCAGCCGCGTCGCAACAGCGCCGCGAGGGCCACGACCGCGGTCATGGTGACCCCGGTGCCCGAGCACGTGAGCGCGACGAGCAGCAGTGCTAGCCACCGCCGCGTCGCGCCGGACGAGCGGACCGCTCGCGGGCATGACGAGCAGCGCGCCGAACCCGAGCGCCACCGGCGCGATCACCACCATCTGCCACGCGGTCGACCGGTTCTCCCAACCGACCGCCAGCACCATCGTGAGCGCGGCGACGGCGGTCGCGTAGGAGGGGACGACGCCGACGCGGAGGAGCAGCCGCCACGACAGGTGCGCGACCGCGAGGATGACCGCGATGAACACCGCGACGTACGGCACGTAGCTGCGCAGCGCGAACACGCCGTACAGCGCCTTGTACACGAGGATGCCCAGGCTTGCCCAGTGCTCGAAGTGTGGTGCGACCAGGTTGGCGCGCGTCGGGTTCGAACCGAGGCCGTTGGTGGTCACGATCTGCCACTCGTCGCCGGCGAACCATTGGTCGCGGTTGACCCACGCCAGGACCGGCACCGCCATGACCAGCGTGCCGAGGTGCACCCACAGCCAGGGACCGACGCCCGCTCGCGGGTTCGTGTCACCGAGGGCGACGCCGACCGACTCGTCGACCGGCGCCGTCCGTGCCATGCGGGCGACCCTATCCGCGGGCTTCGGCGTGGGACGCGCGTTGCGCGACGAACCGGAGCGTCACCGTGTCCGACCGCTACCATGCGCGCGTTCTCCGGTGCCGATGGCGGGAGCCTTCTGGTGTTCGACGTCCCCGGCCAGCCGACACGGCGAGGCCTCGATCATCAACGGCTGTACGAGTACCGGCACCGTCGCGTGTACCGCGAGAGCCGCGTGGCGGTCTGGAACGAGATCGCGGCCTACGTGTACGACCTGATGGGTCGACCGGAGCGAGTGCTCGATCCCGCGGCCGGATGGGGCGAGTTCATCAACGCCGTGCCCGCACCCGAACGGTGGATGGTCGACGCGGTCGAGTTCCCGGAACACCACGCCGATCCGATGGTCAAGACCATCTTCGCCGACATCCGTGACGTCGAGCTCCCGGCGTCGTACTTCGACGGCATCTTCGTCTCGAATTTCCTCGAACACCTCGCGACGCCCGACGACATCGCCGACTTCCTCGTGCAGATGCGCGAGACGATCGCGCCCGGTGGCCGCATCGTGGTCATGGGTCCGAACTTCAAGTACGCGTGGAAGCAGTACTTCGACTTCGCCGACCATCGCCTTGCGCTCACGCACATCACGGTCATGGAGCACCTGGCCGCGATCGGCTTCGAGATCGAGTCGGTCTCACCGCGATTCCTGCCCTACTCGTTCACCGGACGGCTCCCCGCCTGGCCCGAGCTCACGCGCCTCTACCTCAAGATCCCGCTCGCCTGGCACGTGCTCGGCAAGCAGTTCGCGGTGGTGGGCCGTGCACCCGCAGAGGCATCACCGACGCGGTGACGCGACGCTGAGGCGCGGCAGGACCTCGCCCACGAGACGGTCGAGCAGCGGACGGGCGTCGCCCCGCACCATGGGAGTGAACACGAGGTGGCGCGCGCCGGCGTCGACGAACGCCTGGAGGGTGGTCGTCACCTGGTCGACCGTGCCCGCCGCCGCCACCCGGTCGATCATCGCCGCGAAGTCGCCCTTGGTGTACGTGCCGCCGAGGAAGCGCGCGGCATCGTGGCGCGCACGGTCGCCGTCGTCGTCGACGTTCACGAACACGAACGCGAACCACTCGAAGGTGCTGAGGTCGCGCCCGTCGACGGCCGCGGTCTCGCGGATGGTCGCCACCGACTCGGCGTAGCGACGGGGCGAGTAGAGGTAGGGCATCCACCCGTCGCCGAGCCGCGCGGCTCGCCGCATGGCCACCGGCTGTCGGCCCGCCACCACGATCGGGAGGTCGGCACCCTGGACGGGAGCCGGGTGGATGCGCACGCCGTCGAACGCCGCGAAGCTCCCGTGGTGGGACACCGGCTCGCCCGACCAGAGGCGGCGCAACAGCGGGATCGCCTCGTCGGTGCGCGGCCCGCGCTCGCCGATCGGCACGCCGCAGGCCTCGAACTCCGCCGGGTACTCGCCACCGACACCGACGCCGAGGGTCACGCGCCCTCCGGTGGCGCGGTCGAGGTCGGCGATCTGCTTGGCGACGATCGCGGGCGGATACAGCGGGAGGAGCAGGATGGCAGTGCCGACGCGCACGCGTTGCGCGCGAGCGGCCAACCACGCCAGCGCCACCATCGCCTCGGGTGACGGGTTGGGCGACGCCACGTGACCACCGACCCAGAGCGATTCGATGGGCAGCGACTCGAGGTGCTCGACGTCGCTGTCGGCGCCACCGGACATCACTCCGAACGACAATCGGTCCGACGTCGATACCATGCGGTGGACCCTATCGCCGCCGCGACGCGCACCATCCCGAGGAGTTCCCCCATGGCCGAGGCAGCAGCACGCGACTACTCGCTGTTCGGTGACGAGCACATCGCCAAGTACGAAGCGACCGACGGCGAGGTCGGCTACCTGTGGAACGGCGCGCCCTGCCTCGTGTTGCACACCACCGGGCGCACGACCGGTGAGCTGCGCAAGTTCGCGCTGATCTTCGGCGAGCGCGGCGACGATCTCGTGTTGGTCGCCTCGAAGGGCGGCGCGCCCGAGCACCCCGGCTGGTACCTCAACCTCGTCGCGCACCCCGACGCCACGGTCCAGGTGAAGGGCGACGTGATCCCGGTGCGCGCGCGCACCGCGGAGGGCGACGAGCGCCAGCAGCTCTGGGACCTCATGCTCGAGCCCTGGCCCGAGTACGCCGGCTACCAGGCCAACACCGACCGCGAGATCCCGGTCGTGGTGCTCGAGCGACGCTGAACCGGTGGGCGACTACGACGCCCTCGACGGCGACCGGCTCCGGGGCCTCTTCGATCTCACCAGCGCCGTCTATGCCTCGCGCGGAGGCGGATTCGCGACCGATCCGTACCCTGCGTTCCACCGTCTGCGCGAGAGCGGACCGGTCCACGAGGGCATCGTCGGACCGCTCGTGGGCTTCACGGGCGACGGCTTCTTCCAGGGCCTCCCGTACCCGAACCGGTCGCACTGGTCGGCGTTCGACTGGGTCACCTGCGACGCGGTGTTCCGCGACGGCGAGTCGTTCGTGTCGAAGCCACCGCCCGAGGACACACCCGGCCTGACCAACGCCAGCATCCTCTACATGGACGGCAGCGAGCACCGGCGCTACCGCGCGCTCGTGCAGCCGTCGTTCCTGCCCAAGCGTGCGTCGTGGTGGACCGAACGCTGGGTGGTGGGCGCGATCGACGCCCTGCTCGACCGCATGGAGCCCAACGGTGCCGCCGATCTCAACGTCGAGTTCTTCTCCGCGATCCCGTTGCTCACCATCACCGGGAGCTTCGGCGTGTCGGTGGCGGACGCGCTCGACATCCGGGAGGCGGTCACGTCCGACGGTCTCGGTATCGAAGCGTTCACGCGCATCGTGCCGCCGATCGTGCGAGCCCGGCGCGAGGAGCCGCGCGACGACCTCATCAGCGTGCTCGTCGCGGCCGAGGTCACCGAAGAGGACGGCAGCACCCATCGTCTCACCGACGAGGAGGTGCTGATCTTCGCCTTCATCCTCCTCGCCGCCGGCTCGGGCACCACGTGGAAGCAGATGGGCATCACGATGCTCGCGCTGTTCAGCCATCCCGACTGGCTCGCAGCCGTCCGCGACGATCGCAGTCAGCTCCGCCCCGTGGTGGAGGAGTCGCTGCGCTGGATGCCGACCGACCCGATGTTCAGTCGCTTCGTCGCGCGCGACAGCGAGCTCGCCGGCATCGAGGTACCGGAGGGTGCCGTCGTGCACATGTGCCTGGGCGCAGCGAACCGCGACCCGGCGCGGTGGGAGCGTCCCGACGAGTTCGATCCTGCACGCCCGCTCCAGCCGCACCTGGGCTTCGGCACCGGCGCCCACATCTGCCTGGGCTCCCACGTCGCGCGCGGAGATCGTCACCGCCATCGGTGCGCTGCTCGACCGCTTCCCGCACCTGCGGCTCGATCCCGACGCTCCCGCGCCGCGCATCACCGGCATGTACGAGCGCGGCCCGACCTCGGTCCCGGTCAGGTTCTGACCGCGCAGGTGGCTTCGCCCGACGAGGTGCGTGCGCGGCAGCGGGATCTCGTCCGTCGGGGATACGACGCGATCTCGCTCCGCTACCGAGACGACGACGACACCTCGGACGACTA
Source organism: uncultured Actinomycetes bacterium (assembly GCA_963835985.1). Taxonomy (GTDB): domain Bacteria; phylum Actinomycetota; class Acidimicrobiia; order IMCC26256; family DASPTH01; genus DASUAS01. The sequence continues at coordinate 772,074 of CAWIHV010000007.1, forward strand.
CCGGGCCTGGATCCAGGAGCTCGGTGCCTCGCTCTCTGCGGGAGCGCGTGTGCTCGACCTCGGCTGCGGAAATGGGGTTCCCGCCGCCCGCCTGCTCACCGATGCCGGGTTCTCGGTGACCGGTCTCGACGTGTCCGACGTGCAGATCGCACGCGCCCGCACCCTCGTGCCGGCGGCGGAGTTCATCGTCGGTGACATGGCCACGTGGGATGCCGGATCCCACGAGTTCGATGCCGTCGTCTGTCTGTACGCGCTGATCCACGTCCCGATCCCGGATCAGCGAGCGCTCATCCCGCGCCTGGCTCGCTGGTTGAAGCCAGGTGGCTCGCTCCTCGCCGTCGTCGGACACGAACGCTGGTCCGGAGTCGACGACTACCTGGGCGCGCCCATGTTCTGGGACCACGCGGATGCCGCCACCTCCGTGACGTGGCTCGAAGACGCCGGCTTCGCCGTGGACTGGCACCGATTCGTTCCCGAGGGCGCCACCGGACACACCTTGCTCCTCGCGCGGCGCACCTTCGAACTGACCCGTTCGCTACGCCGCGGCGGGTTCGATCTCGTCGAGCTCGTCCTCGAGCACCTGCTCGGTGCGGGAGGCGCCGCGGAACCACACGAACAGCGCACCGATGGCGAGCAGTGCCATGCCCAGGAGCACGGCGTAGCGCATCCCGGTGGTGAACGCTTCGCGTGCTGCAGTGGCCAGCGCTTCGCCGCCCGGTACGCGGCCCGCGAGCTGCACCGCGATGGCGGGAGCTTCGCGTGCCTGCTGCGCGATCTCGCCCGGGAGACCCGAGAGATGGCCGTCGATCGAGTTGCGGTAGCCGGTGTTGAACGCGCTGCCGAGCACCGCCACGCCGAACGCCGCGCCGAGCTCGCGCGACGTGTCGTTCACTGCCGACGCGACGCCCTGCTTGGCGCGGGGCAGCGACGCCACGATCGCGTTGGTCGCGGGCGTCATCGCCAGCGCGGCACCGACACCGATCACGATCGTGACGAACATGAAGGCCAGGAAGCCGCTGCCTGTCCCGAGGGTTGCGAACAACGCGAATCCGATCGCCGACACCAAGAGGCCGACGCCACCGATGAGCCGGTGCCCGTACTTCTCCGACATCGTCCCCGCCACCGCGGAGATGGGCAGGATCACGATGCTCATGGGCAACAGCGCCAGCGCGGCTTCGAACGTGCTGTACCCGAGCACCAGCTGCAGGAACTGGAGCGACACGAAGAAGAAGCCGAACATGGCGAAGAACTGGAGGAACAGCGACGCCGATCCGGTGGCGAAGCCGCGGTGCGAGAACAGGCGCGGATCGAGGAGCGGCTCGTCGGTGCGCAGCTCCACCCAGATGAACGCGACCAGGAAGCTCACGCCGCCGATCAAGCCGACGAGCGTGAGCGGATTGGTCCAGCCGCGCTCGGGGCCTTCGATGATCCCGAGGACCAGCAGGCCGATCCCGAGCGCGGACACGACCGCGCCGCGAGGGTCGAGGCCGACGTGCTCCTCCGAACGCGTGCTCGGCACCACCGCGATCACGCCGATGCACGACAGCGCGGCGAGGCCCGCCGTCACCAGGAAGATCGAGCCCCACCAGAACTGCTCGAGCAGCGCGCCCGATACGAGGATGCCGAGCGTTCCGCCCGCTCCGGCGAACCCGGCCCAGATGCCGACGGCCTTGGCGCGCTCCTCGGGCGGGAACACGCTCGTGATGGTGGACAACGTGCCCGGCATGAGGAGCGCGGCGCCCAGGCCGGTGAGTGCGCGCAACCCGATGAGCGGTCCCGCGGAACCGACGAACGCCGACAAGAGCGAGCCGATGCCGAAGATGGCGGTGCCGGCGATCAGCGCACCGCGTCGTCCGAACCGGTCGCCCATCGCGCCGGCGGGCAGCAGGAGCGCGGCGAGCACGAGCGCGTACGCAGTCGACGATCCACTGCTGTGAGGACTGGCTGGCGTCGAGGCTGGCGGCGATGCTGGGCATGGCGTTGGCCAGCATCGACACGCCGGCGACGACCATCACCAGGGCCGTGCACATCACGGCCAGGATCCAGCCCCGGTGCTGGTACTCGCGTGGTGGCGGACGTGGGCGTGGGCGCGAGCGACTGCTCGATCACGGGCTGCTCCTCGGGGACGACCGCGGGGGGATGCGGCCGGGGATGGGTACACTCGTCAGAGACGGATGCTGCCTCCGGATACTAAACGGAGGTACACTCCGGTTGCAAGTGCCAGTTCGGATATGTCAGCCGTCCGAATCCTCCGGGAGCGCCATGACCGCTCGCACGCCCATCGTCGAGGCAACTTTCGAAGGGCCCCCTGCCCGTCGGCCGCGCGCCGATGCCGTGCGCAACCGGGCGCGGATCGTGGAGACCGCGAGCCAGGTGTTCGCCCTGCGAGGCGCGGATGCGTCGCTGGAGGAGATCGCCCGGGCGCCGGCGTCGGCATCGGCACGCTCTACCGGCACTTCCCGACGCGCGACGACCTGGTCGCCGCGGTGTTCCACGATCGGATCGACGAGCTCGAGGCGCTGGCGGAACAGCTGCTGACGTCCGACACGCCCGGCGACGCGTTGGCCACCTGGCTGCACGCGCAGCTCGACCAGGCGTCCACCTGCCGCGGGCTCGCCGCGGAGGCGATGTTGACGATGCTCGCCGATTGCGACGCACCGTCGCCGTGCGAGTCGATGCGGCAGGCCGGCGCGGCCTTGCTGGCGCGGGCGCAGGACGCCGGCCAGGTGCGCACGGGGGTCGACATCGACGACCTCGTCCGAATGGTCCAAGCAGTCACCTTGGCGGCGGAGGAGAGCGACGATCCCGCTACGGCAGAGCGGCTTTTCGGTTTCGTGCTCGACGGCGTGCGGGCGCACTAGTCGCGCCACCGCGGTTGCGCGCCCTCGCTGGCGCGGACGGGTGCGCGCGGGCTGTCGTTCGCGAGAATGACCGCCATGAGCATCGAAGCCATCGGCACCGAGGTCGGACACTTGCAACAGCGATACCTCAGCGCGCTCGACCAGGTCGAGCGCGCGAGTGAACGCACCATCGCCGTCCTCGTGGAGACGCGCGGTGCGCGCGACGCCGCGCGTCAACTGGTCGAGAGCGGTCGGCCACTGGGCGAACTCGAACACGTCATGGAACCGCAACCGCTGCGCGCCGGTGTGGTCGACGCGCTCGCCGAGCTGGAGCGCACCCGCCACGACGCGCAGCGCCTGCTGTTCCAGGTGCTGCACTCGGAAGGTCACACGCTGGCCGACATCGGCCGCAGCTACGGCATCTCGAGGCAGCTCGTGTCGCGCCTCGTCAACGAACCGGACCCTGAACGGCACCACTGAGCACGCCCGACATTGCGGCCGCGGCGTCGGGTCCCTATCGTCGCCCCCAGTCGAGCGTCCAGGGGGACCGACATGACCGACCAGCCAGACATCGCCGCCGTCGAGGGCTACGCGCAGATGCAGGTGGACACCCTGCTGAACCTGGCGTCGCCGCAACCGATGTACCGCGACATGATCGACCAGGGTGGCATGGCGTCTCCGGGTGACGGCATGGTCATGGTCTTCAATCGCGAGCTCAACGACTTCGTCCTGCGCCACCACGAGTGGTTCTCGTCGCGGATCGACATGCCGCTCGGCAACGTGCGTCCGCTGATTCCGCTGAACGTGGACCCGCCGAAGCACTCGAAGTACCGCAAGCTGATGGACCCACTGTTCTCGCCCAAGCGCATGGACGAGCAGGAGGCCGACATCACGCGGCGCGTCAACGAGTTCATGGACGCGTTCGTCGACCGCGGCGAGTGCAACTTCACCGAGGAGTTCGCCGAGCTGTTTCCCTCGTCGGTGTTCCTGGGATTGATGGGACTGCCCGAGAGCGACCTGCGCACCATGCTCGACCTGCGCGACGGCTGTCTCCACCCCGAGAAGATCGACCCCAACGCCTTGTACGACGTCGACGCGCGCCGGGCGGTGATGGACGCGAACGGCATCGACATCTACGACTACTTCAACGCCCAACTCGACGCGCGTGAGGCGACGCCGACCGAGGACATCCTGACCCACTTCCTCCAAGCCGAGATCGACGGTGAGAAGCTCACGCGCGAGGACATCCTCGACACCTGCTTCCTGTTCCTCATCGCCGGCCTCGACACCGTGAGCGACACGCTCACCTGCTCTTACGCCTACCTCGCGCAGCATCCCGAGCACCGGCGCCAGCTCGTGGAAGATCCCGACCTCATTCCGTCTGCGGTCGAGGAGCTGTTGCGGTGGGAGTCGCCGGTACCCCACGGCGTGCCGCGGGTCGCCACCCAGGACGTCGAGCTCCCCAACGGCGTCAAGGTCACCGAGGGCACCGCGATGATGGTGAGCTACGGCGCCGCCAACGTCGACCCCACCGAGTTCCCCGACGCGTTCGACGTGCGCTTCGACCGCGAGCAGAACCGTCACATCGCGTTCGGTGGCGGCGTGCACCGCTGCCTCGGGTCACACCTGGCCAGGCGCGAGCTGCGCATCACGCTGCGCGAGTGGCACCGGCGCATCCCCGAGTACCGGATCAAACCCGGTCACGAGGAGCTCGAGTACCCGCCCGGACTTGCGCCACGTGAAGGACCTCATCGCTCGTCTGGGACTGAGGCTCGATAACGTGCGGCGATGGTCACCCTGGAAGCGCGAGAAGGACACGACGCCGAGCTGCGGCGCGACGGAGTGGAACGGCTGGCGGCGGCGACGCGCGCGTTGGCGGACGCAGTCGCGGTGACCGCGGTCGACCGCGCCACCCTCGACGAGGTGTCGGGCGCGATCGAGCTGCTCACGCACCGGCTGGCGGTGGAGACCGACGACGACGGCTACTCGGGACTGCTGGTGCTGCCGGTCGATCCGGTGCGGCCGGAGACGTACATGCCGTTGAACCCGATCATCGGCGACTGCAGCCCGTCGCGACCCGACGTCTCGCTGCGCATCACCGCCGACGCGGTCGTCGGCACGGCGACGTTCACGCGTCGATTCGTCGGTCCCGCCGGCCACGCGCACGGCGGGATCAGTGCCATGCTCGCCGACCAGCTCGTGGCGGCCGCGCCGATGGCGATCGGTGTGCGCACCGTCACCAAGTCGCTGACCGTGCGCTACCTGCGCGCGCTTCCGCTCGACGAGGAGGTCGAGCTGTGGGGCGTGTGCACGCCCGACGGAGAGCAGTACAAGGCGAAGTTCGAGGTGCGCGCACGGGGCGAGATCGCGGTGGCGGGCACCGGCGTGCTCGTGCCCTACACGAACCTGGCCAAGCGCGCCGGCATCACTCGTGAGGGAAAGGAATCCGGCCGCGCCGGGGTGACCAAGCGCCGAGTAGTCAGGGCGCCTGCGCGTCGGGGGTGTGGAACCCGGTGGGGTGGTGGATGCCGATGAGCATGTTCTCGTGCATCCCGTACCCGACCCGGCCGTCGTCGGTCTCGAACCGGCAGAGCGTCTCGTTGAGGTACGCGTACTTGCGCCGCTCCTCCGGGTCGGAGAGGTCGTGCACGAGACCCTCGACCTTGAGCTCGCCCTGGTACACGCCGTGGCCCCAGCCGTCGAGGTTCACGTAACCGGAACCGGCGGCGAGGTACAGCGTGCGCAGCGGCGTGTTGTGCACCGTGATCGTGTTTCCGCCATCACCTCCTGATGTGGCGTCGGGGACGGTCACGGTGGCGCTGCGCATCTCGCGCGTGCCCGGGAGGTAGTCGATGACGACCTCGGGCCGGCCGAGGTGGTCGACGGGTTCGTCGCGCCCCTGGTCGGAGTTCCAGACGCGCATCGACTCCTCGACCAGGCGGTTGCCGTCGGCGTCCTGGTCGATCTGCACCTTGAGCATGTGGTCGTCGAACTGCATGGGCAGCCAGTCGTGCCTGAAGCCGTAGCCGTCCTGCGCGCCGCGCACCTTGATGCCGGGGTGCTCGGGCTCGCCGACGGGGCGCACGCCCCACGAGCGGTCGCGCGCGCCCTTCCACACGTCGGGTGTGACGTCGAAGGTGCGGCCCGCGGCGGTGATGGTGCCCTCCCACACGCCGACCTGCGCGTAGCGGGTGACGTCCTGGATGACGCGCCCGTACCGGCGGATGAAGGTGCGCGGCTCCTCGAGCGCGTCGACCGTGCCGGTGAAGGTGAGGTCGGCGCTGATGCCCCACTCGTTCTCGTCGCAGCGGATGCGCAGCGTGCGGAGCCCTTCGAGCACTTCGACCGACAGCGGCCCCACGGAGGTGTCCATGCGGTCGACGCCCAATTCGCGTGACGCGCGCACCGTGTGCTGCTCGGTGCCGAGCGACACGGTGATGAACGCGTCGGTGACGCCGAGGTTGGGGTACTGACCGAGACCCGTGATCACGAACAGCTCGTCGCTGCTCGAGTGCATGTTGAAGTAGTACCGGTCGTAGAAGTGGCGGTCCGACGTCGCGACGTGGTCGAACGTGTCGCTGGTCTGGTGGGCGAGGTACTCGTCGAACGGTCCGAGCGGCATGGCCGGAATCTAGACCTGATGCTTGAATGATGTGCATGACGACCACGCGGTTCGACGGCCTCTGCATCATCGACGCCGACACCCACCTCACCGAACCCCACGACCTCTGGACCGCCCGGGCCCCCAAGGGCTACGAGGACCGCGTGCCACAGGTCCACGAGATCGACGGCGTTCCCGATGTGGACGATGGACGGCCACACGCTGGCTCGTGCCGGTGCCTCCGGGGTCGTGGGCGCCGACGGCGTCAAGGTCCCCGGCACGACCTTCTTCCAGTGGAACATCGAGGACGTGCACGCCGCCGCCTACGACGTCGACGCGCGCCTCGCGCTGATGGACGCGCAGGGCATCTGGGCGCAGATCGTGTACCCCAACACCGTCGGGTTCGGTGGCCAGAAGTTCTTCACCATCGACGACGAAACGCTGCGGCGCCTCTCGGTCGAGCTGTACAACGACGGCATGGCCGAGATCCAGGACCGCTCGGGCCAACGCCTGTTCCCCATGGGCATCGTGCCGTGGTGGGACGTCGATCTCGCAGTGGCCGAGATCGAGCGCATCGCAACGCTCGGCCTGCGCGGCCTCAACACCACGACCGCGCCGCACGACCACGACCTGCCCGACCTCGGCGACGAGCACTGGAACCCGATGTGGGAAGCCGCGGCGGCGAACGACCTGCCGATCAACTTCCACATCGGTGCGAGCGACTCGTCGCTGTCGTGGTTCGGTTCGGTGCCGTGGCCGTCGCTGAACGGGGACCAGAAGCTCGGACTCGGTTCGGCGATGATGTACCTCAACAACGCCGGCGTGATCGGCAACATCATCTACTCGGGCGTGCTCGAGCGGTACCCGACGCTGCAGTTCGTGTCGGTCGAGAGCGGCGTCGGCTGGATCCCGTTCCTGCTCAAGGCGCTCGACTACCAGGTCGGTGAGATGACGCCGGGATCGATGGACAACCTCTCGATGGCGCCGTCCGACTACTTCCGCCGCCAGATCCACTCGTGCTTCTGGTTCGAGCGCAGCGGCATCAAGGAGGCGATCGAGAGCGTGGGTGCCGACCACCTCATGTTCGAGACCGACTTCCCGCACCCCACGTGCATCTATCCCGACGGGCTCGAGTACGCCGACGCCGCGCTCGAGGGCGTCGACGCCGACGCCATCGCCGGGATCATGGGCCTCAACGCGGCCCGCCTCTACAACATCCCGCTGCCTGCTTGAGCGCGTCGGTCGTCACGCGCCTGGCGGCCGCGGGTTGTGTCGCAGCGGAGGCCGAAGCGCGGGAACTGCTGCACGACGGTCCCGACGCCGCTGAGCTCGAGGCGCGGATCCGACGACGTGAGGCGGGCGAGCCACTGGCGTGGATCGTCGGGCGCGTCGAGTTCGCGGGTCTGGTCCTCGCGATCGACGCCGGGCGTGTACGTGCCGCGGGCGCAGAGCGGCGACCTCGCCCGGCGTGCCGCTGCGCTCACTGGCCCGACGCGGGGACGCGCTCGACCTGTGCACGGGCTAGCGGTGCAGTCGCCGCCTTCCTGCAGTGCGCATGTCCCGACGCCCGCGTCGTCGGCATCGATCGTCGATCCACGCGCGGCGCGGTGCGCGGCGCGCAACGGCGTGCGTGCCGTGGTGGCCGATCTCGCAACGCCGGTGCACGCACCGCGAGCGATCGACGTCGTCACCGCGGTCGCGCCCGTACGTCCCCACGAGTGAACGACACCTCCTCCCCGTCGACGTGCAGCGGCACGAGCCGGCGCACGCGCTCGACGGTGGCACCGACGGACTCGACATCGTGCGGCGGGTCGTTGAGCACGCAGCGGTGCTCCTGCGCCCCGATGGCCATCTGTTGCTGGAGGTCGGCGGCGTGCAGGACGAGCAGCTCGCGCCCGATCTGGCGCATCACGGCTTCGCGATGGCCGAGGTCTGGCACGACGACCACGGCGACCTCCGCGGCCTCGTGGCGCGGCGCTGACATCGCGATCCGGCACCGAACCAGCACCTGTGGAGTGGTTCCGCGGGACCGCTCCACAGGAGGTGACCCTCAGCCGATCTTGGTCCAGGTGCCGCAGTTGTCCGACGTGAACCCCGTGTCGCCGGGATCGATCGTCACGGTTTCCGAACCACTCGTCGACACCTTGTTCTGGATGATGTCGCCCAGCGTGCCGGTGAACCCACTGAGCCGGGCCCAGTAGCAGACCCGCTTCGGAGTCGCCGGATCGGCACCAGGGGCCTGATAGACGCCGGGGGCGACCTCGTAGTCGATCATGAAGTCACCGGCGCCGAACGGCTGACCCGGAGTGGCGAGGGGTTGCGCCCAGGGACCGGGCTCCTGCCAGAACGTGAGGCACCCTGTCTGCTTGAACCCAGCGTCCGTCGGCAAGATCTGCACGTACCGCGGCCCACCATGGGAGAGGTCGTCGGCGATCACATCGCCCGGCTGCCCACTGAACGCGCGCAGCCGTGCCCAGTAGCACGCGTCGCCTCCGAGCGTCCGCCACAAGCCGACTCCGGCGGTGCCGTTCTGCACGTGCTCCGTGACGGGATAGGTGCCGGCGCCGAGACATCCGGCGAGCGCGATCGCCGCCACCGCAAGACCACAGACGAGCTTCACCGTTCTGTGCATCCTGTCCCTCCGCGATGTCACTCCACGATGTCCCGCTGCCCGATTCGGGCAACGGCATCTTGACGACATTCCCTCAGCGTGCCGAAGCCAAACAAAGCCCAGCGCGGGGCCGACGAGGACGGGACCGAGCCGCAGGATCGCTACGTCCCTGCATCCCTCCAGTCTGAAGCGATCACGACAGAATCGCGAGCACCACCAGGTCGATTCCTCAACACCGTCCTAGGAGCCGTCCGCGTTGAGCAAAGGAGTGACCTTCAGGTCGTCGGGCGGTGCGATGCCCGCGCCCTTCATCCCCTCGGCCAGCGGCCCCTGCGCGAACGTCTGCCAGGCCTCCTCACTGGGCCAGAAGTCGACGATCCCGACCTTTCCGCCGACGGCGTGACTGGAGTGGAAGAGCATGCCGGCCGGGCGCGCCATCGAGAGCATCCGGCCGTGCAGGCTCTGGTAGGTGGCTTCGTCGGCTTTGAGGGTGAACGTCACCATGACCGCCACGGCGTCTACTCCCATGTTCGGAAATCCGGTGTACGGAGTGTGTCGCGACTTCGTTCGCGCGCGCACATGGGCCACAACTTTGACAGCCCGCTCGCGAGCGACGGACGATGGCGATCGGGCAGGCCGCCGAAGACGAGCGAACTGGAGTTGACGATGTATGCAGCAGTCCGTCGGTACGAAGGCATCAAGGACGATGCCGAAGCCGGGCGCCTCGTCGGCGAGAGCTTCGTGCCGCTGCTCGAGCACGTGTCGGGCTTCGTCGCCTACTACTGGATCGACGCCGGAGACGGCACGATGGCGTCGCTCAGCGTCTTCGACGACCAGGCCGGAGCCGACGAGTCGGTGCGGCTCGCGCACCAGTGGATCGAGGACAACGCCCCCGGGCTCTTCCCGAACCCGCCGCGCGTCACCGAAGGCGAAGTGGTCGCGAGCGCGACGAAGTAGCAGTGAATCCCGCGCATGATCAGTTCGCGAACGGGTCGAGGGAGTTGGCGACGACCCACATGGAGAAGTACTGCGCCGACGCGCCGTACGCCTGGGCCAGTGAGACCTTCGCGCCGTCGACCTGGTGCTCGCCGGCCATGCCCCGCACCTGCAGCGCAGCTTCCGCGAAGCGCAGCAGGCCCGACGCGCCGATCGGGTTCGACGACAGCACGCCGCCCGACATGTTCACGGGGAACGACCCGTCGAGCGCGGTGTCGCCCCGCTCGACCATCTTCCAGCCCTCGCCGACCTCGGCGATGTCGTGGCCCTCGAGCCACATCGGCTCGTACCAGCTGAACGGCACGTAGAGCTCGGCGCAGTCGATCTGCTCGAGCGGGTTGGTGATGCCGGCCTGCGCGTACACGTCGGCCGCGCAGTCGATCGCCCCTTGCGGACGGACCGGGTCGCGACCCGGGAACGACGAAGGCTCCGACCGCACCGCCGAGCCCAGGATCCACGCCGGCGGACGACCGTCGGCCGCGGCGGCCTTGCCGCCGGCCTCGTCGGTGAAGATCACCGCGCACGCGCCGTCAGACGACGGGCACGACTCGAGGAATCGCACGGGGTCCCACATCATCGGCGACGCCTTCACGGTCTCCAACGAGATGTCGGCCAGCTTGAGGTGGGCGTACTCGTTCTTCATCGCGTTCTGACGGTCCTTCACCGCGACCATCGGTCCGATGTCGTCCGGTGCACCGGTGCGGAACATGTACGAGCGCATGTAGGGAGCGAACGCGCCGCCCGCGCCGATCGACGCGCCCTTGCCGGATCCGAGCGCGAACTGCGCGTTGCCCTCGGACTGCTTCTCGAGCGCGACCGCGAGGACGCGCTGATGGCGGCCCGTCTCGACGTGGTGAGCGGCGACGATGCCGGTGGTGCCGCCGACCGAGCCCGCGGTGTGCACCCGGAACATCGGCTTGCCGTTCGCGCCGAGCGCATCACTGAGGTACAGCTCGGGCTTCATCACGCCCTCGAAGAGGTCGGGGGCCTTGCCGACCACGACCGCGTCGATGTCGCTCCACGTCATCTGCGCGTCGTCGAGCGCGCGCAATGCGGCCTCACGGGCGAGACCCCCGTAGGACACGTCGCGACGCGCCTTCTTGTGGTGCGTCTGGCCGATGCCGACGATGGCGCACGGCTGGTGGCTCACTTGTTTTTCCCTTCACGAGGCTGGCCCTCGAGGATGCAGACCAGGTTCTGCTGCAGACACGGTCCTGAAGTCGAGTGCGCGAGTGTGCGCTGGTTGTCGCCGTCGCGGATGGCTGCGGCGGCCTCGGTGATGCGCACCAGGCCGGTGGCCATGATCGGGTTGGCCGCGAGCGGCCCGCCCGACGGGTTGACCGCGACGTCCGCGCCGAGACCCAGCGCCTCCACCAGCACCGTCTCTTCGTGGGTGAACGCGCTCTGGAGCTCCGCCACCTCGACCGGCGCCTCCTCCAGGCCCGCGGCCTTGGCGGCGAGTGTGGTGGACGGCGACGACGTGAGGTCGCGCATGCCCGGGTAGTGGAGCTCGCTGCAGTGCGCGAAGCCCGTGATGAACACCGGGTTGTCGCACAGCTCACGAGCCTTGTCGGCGCGGGCGATCACCACTGCGACCGCGCCGTCGGTGATGGGCGGCAGGTCGTGCCGGCGCAGCGGCGAGCGCACGTAGTCCTCGGCGAGGAGGGCGTCGACATCGAAGTCGCCGGTGACCTGCGCGTGCGGGTTGCCCTGCGCGTCGCGTCGGCACCGAGCGGCGATCTCGGCCATCTGGCGCTCGGTGACCTTGCCGGCGTCGATGAGCGCCCGCGCTTGCAGCGCCGCGAACGACGCCGCGTCGGTGCCGAGTGGCGCCAGGTAGTACGGGTCCATCTCCATCGGGTAGATGAGCGCGGGATCGGCGGTCGACGAACGACCGGAGCCCATCGCCACTGCGACGTCGATGTCACCGATCTGCAGGCGGAGCCAGGCCTCGTACAACGCCCAGGCGCCGTCCATCTCCACGTGCGAGTCGCGCTTGGGTGGCCACGCGCCGATGGCGTCGATGTTCTGCACGAACGAGAACGCCTGACCGGCCACGTAGTCGCAGCTGCCGGCGCACGTGAAGTCGACCTCCTTGCGGGTGATGCCGGCGTCTTCCACTGCGCCGGTGATCACCTCGAGGAGCATCTGGGCTTCGGTCTTGTTGGTGCTGCGCACCATCGGCGAGACGTTCCAGCCGATGAGCGCGATGTCGTCGGAGTTCGGCATCACTGGATCCTGTTCACGAGGCTGGGGTCTTCGACGTCGGGCTCACCGGTGGGCATCCAGCCGAGGAGGCTGCCCTCGGCGGTGGACGCCAGGTCGCCCTTCTCGGCTTCCGACGCCCACACCGCGGAGACGCGCATGCCGACGCGCACGTCGTCGTTCGGGGTGTCGAGCAACGGTTGGTAGCCGAGGATCACGTCGGTGTCGTCGAGCCACACGTGGACCCGGGAGAACGGCTCGGTCTCGGTCTGACCCGGGTACTGCACCGGGGTGATGATCGTGTAGGTGGTGATCGTGCCGCGCTGCGGGAGGTCGACCTCGTGCTCCCTGGTGAGCTCGAGCGCGTCCACCGGGCAGTAGCCCTTGCCGCCGGTGTAGGTGCGGCTGCACACCGGGCACTTCAGGCCGAGGAAGCGACCCTGGTCGTTCGCCTCTTCGGCGCGCTTGGCGTTGGGCGTGACCGGCAGGGTGTACGTGATCGACGCGTTGTAGTCCATCATCGTCACCGGCTCGGCTGCGGCGCCCCCATCGTCGGACGGAACCACCGGCTCCTCGCCGGGGACGAACGCTTCGATGTCGGTGATGTGACCGATGCGGGTCGCGCGCCAACGTGGTGCGACACGCATGCCGGTGCTCATGGCATCGATCGAGCCCGCGTCGACCGCGTGGAGGAAGGACGTGTCGGCGCCGTCGAGCTTCACCAGCGCGAACGCGAACGGCACGTCGAGGGGGTGTTGCTCGGTGGGGGACGCGATCCACGACCACGACTCGACGGTCCCGGCGGGACCGACGTCGACGAAGTCGTGAGCGAGCTCCTCGGCGGTGTCGGGATCCCATTCGAGTGGTGGCGCGATCACGCGGTCGCCGCTGCGGATGCCGATGATCCGCCGGTCGGTGAGCGCGGTCATGAACGCACCCACCACCGGCCCGAGCGATCGCTTGTACGGGAACTGGATCGTGGCCTGGACGACCTCTGTCACGCGGTCTCCCCCTGGGAAGTCACGGAAGTGGATTGATGAGGGGAGATTACGTCCAGCGCCGGCCCGGTTGTCCAGGCGCCTCGGTCGAGGTGACTTGGCCGAACCTTCACACTCGCGGCGCACGCTCCTGACCGTCATGGTGTGGACTGGTGGGGTGCGCCGCCACCTCACCGGACTCACGTTCGCGGCCGCCCTGGTCTTCGCGCTGCTGACCCGCGGCACCGCCGTGTTCGGGATCGCCCTCCTCTTCGTGCTGTTCGTCCCGTTGGAGAAGCTGTTCGCGCTCCGGCGTCAGAAGACGTTCCGGCCGGGGCTGCTCACCGATCTCACCCACATCCTCGTGAACAATGTGCTCACCACGATTGCGGTGATCGTGCTGGTCATCGCGGCCGCGATCCCGTTCTTCTGGGTGCGGCGGATGAACCTGGTGGGCGGACTGCCTGCGTGGATGGCGATCGCGCTCGCCGCCGCCGTCGTCGCGGTGGCGAACTACTGGGGTCACCGGCTCACCCACCAGGTGCCGTTCCTCTGGCGGTTCCACTCGGTGCACCACAGCATCGAGCAGATGGACTGGGTCGCCTCGGGCCGGCTCCATCCCTTCGACCAGGCGTTCACGCAGGCCGTGACCGTGTTCCCGCTCGTGTTGCTCGGGTACGGGGCGGGGGTGTTCGGCGGCGTCGCAGTGTTCATCACGTTGCTCGCCCTGTTCCAACACGCCAACGTGCGGCTGCGCTTCCCCGGGGTGCGGTGGGTGATCAACACGCCCGAGTGGCACCACTGGCACCACGCGATCGACGACGAAGCGCTCGACAAGAACTTCGGGCTGCCGGTGGTCGACAAGCTCTTCGGCACCGCGTATCTGCCGAAGGGGGAGCGGCCCCGCGGGTTCGGGACGCGCTCGCCCGTGCCCGCCGACGGCTACCTGCGCCACCTGGCCTATCCGTTCTCGCCCGCGGCGAAGGTGGGGGCAGCGGAGGCCGTTCCCTCGTAGGGTGGCGGGGTGCGGATCCTCGACCTCGACCGACGGGCCACGCCGGAGTCGGCGGTCGAAGCGCACGTCGCGTTGCCGGCGTCGATCCCGAGCGACCGCGCCTTCGTGCGGCTCAACATGATCTCGTCGGTCGACGGCGGCACCGCGGTCGGCGGCGTGTCCGGTGGTCTTGGCAACCGAGACGACCACGCGGTGTTCGCAGCGTTCCGCGAGCAGGCCGACGCGTGCCTCGTGGGGCTCGGCACCGTCGTCGCCGAGGGCTACGGCGTTCCGACACCGCCGCACCTGCAGCTCCATGTCGTCTCCGACACCAACGACGTCGCCGGTGCCGAAGAGCTGTTCGCGTCGGGTCGGGCCACGCTGGTGGTGCCCGAGAGCGTGGGCCCGGTTCCCGACGGCGTGCCCGAGCTCCGGGCCGGCGCGGGCCCGTTCGTCGACCTCGGGGTGGTGTCCCGCGCGTTGGCCGGTCAGATCGTCATCGCCGAGGGCGGCCCCACGCTCGCCGGACTCCTGGCCGCGGAGGATCTCCTCGACGAGTTCTTCGTCACCATCGCGCCCCGCGTCATCGCCGGTGGCTCGGCGCGCGTCGCGCACGGCCCCGACGCCGACGCGTCGCTCTGGGAGCTCGCGCACGGCTTCCTCGACGACGCCGGCTTCCTCTTCCTCCGCTACTGCCGCTGCCTCTGAACCCGAGCTACACCTTCGGTTCGCGGGGGAGGCCGAGGGAGCGCTCGCCGATGATGTTCTTCATCACCTCGGTGGTGCCGCCGGCGATGGTGTTGGAACGGCTGCCGACGAGGCGGCGACCGCTGCGCATGTCATCGCCGGCGATGGCGGCGAGGCCGTCGACGTCCGCGGTGTACTCGGCGAACGACTGACCCAGCGTCGACCACGCGAGCTTGATGAGTCCGGCGACCGCGCCGTTGGGACCGCCGCCATCGTCGATGAGCGACCGCTCTCCCAGCCAGCCGAGGATGCGCGCGCGGGTGTAGAGCTGCGCGCCACGATCGCGGTCACGCGCACTGAGCTTCTCGTGGGCCGACGCCACGTGCAGGAACGACTCGATCTCGCTGATGAGGTTGCCCGCGATCTCGATCACGCCGGCGCGCTCGTAGCCGAGCGTCGACATGGTGACGCCCCAACCGCCGTGCAGCGGACCGAGGAGCGCGTCCTGGGGGACGATGACGTCCTCGTACACCACCTCGGCGAAGTCACTCTCGCCGGTGGCCTGGATGATCGGCCGGCGGGTGATGCCCGGGGTGTCGAGGGGCACGAGCAACGCGGAGATTCCTCGGTGCGCGGGGGCGTCGGGATCGGTGCGCACGAGCAGCATGCAGTGGGTCGCCCACATGCCGATCGAGGTCCACACCTTGGTGCCGTTCACCACGAAGTGGTCGCCCTCGAGCACGGCGCGGCAGCGCAGGCCCGCGAGGTCGCTTCCCGCGTCGGGCTCGCTGAACCCCTGGCACCACACCTCCTCGGCGCTCAGGATGCGCTGGAGGTGCACCTTCTGTTCGGGCGTGCCCGCAGCCGCGATGGTCGGCCCGACGTTCTTGGTGCCGAACACGGCGATGCGTCGCGGTGCCTTCGCGCGACCGAACTCGGCGTCGCACGCGATCTGATCCTCGACGCCGAGGGCGCGTCCACCGATCTCGACCGGCCACGCGGGTGCGGACCAGCCGCGTGCACCCAGCTCGCGTTGGAACTCGAGCAGGGCCTCCCACTCGTCGGAGTCACCCCAGCGGTCGCGGTGGCGCGGGACGATCTCGTCGAGGACGGCGCGGAGCTCGAGGTGCGGCTGCATGCGCGGAACCTAGCTGCGCCTGTCATGTCGACGCCCGCGTGAGGTCGTACACGGTGACGCCGCCGACGGTCTGTGCGGTGAAGTTCTCGCTCACCCACGTCGAGATGGCCGACGACGTGCTCGACGTGGCCCCGCCACCGAATCGACCGCCACCGAAGGCACCACCACCGATGAAGTAGTGGATCTTGCCTTCGCGCACGTACTGCTGGAACTGCGCGAGGGTCGGGGTCGGATCGGTGCCGTTGAAGCCGCCGATCGCCATCATCGGGTCGTCGGTGGCGAGCTGGTAGCCGGCGGCCTGGTTGGCCCCGGTGGTCGCGGCGACCCAGGCGTAAGAGTCGGCGTCCTGTTCGAGCAGCGCGGTGAGCGCGGAGTCGGGCTCGCTTCCGTTCAGCAGACCGCCGGCACCGCCGGCACGGTTGCCGAGCCCGCCGGTGCCGCCGCCGGGGAGCTGGCCCCCGTTTCCTCCGGGGAACTGTCCGCCGAACCCGCCAGGTCCGCCAGGTCCGCCACCGGGACGACCGAAGCCCATCGTGCTCGCGCCCGCGGGACCGGCGGTCGGGATCGCGCCGGTGTGCGCCGTGTTCACGGTGTTCAGCGTGTAGGCCGCGGGCGCGGCGAGGATCACGACGACGCCGGCGATCGCCAGTGCGACCACCGCGCGTCCGTGCACGAGGTGCGCGACGACCAGCACTGCGGCGACGACGAGTCCCGCGATGAGCAGGGGACCGCGCAGCCACGGGTTCCAGTCGGGTGTGCGCCCGAGCAGCACGAAGCTCCAGATCGCGGTGGCGGCGACGACGACCGCGAGCACGACCCGCGCGTTGATGTCGTGGCGGCGCTTCCAGAGCATGCCCGCACCCATGCCGACGAGCGCGCCGATCGCCGGGCCGAGGGCGATCGCGTAGTACTGGTGGATGATGCCCTTGCCGAGGCTGAACACCAGCCCGGTCACGAGCAACCAGCCGCCCCAGAGCACGAAGGCGGCGCGCACGCGGTCCGTGCGCGGGCGCGTGCCCCGCCACACGATGCCGGCGACGAGCAGGATCAGGGCCGCGGGCAGCAGCCAGGAGATCTGGCTGCCGAACTCGGCGCCGAACATGCGGGTGATCCCGGTGGGGCCCCACTGTCCGGTCTGACCGCCGCCGCCGCCGACGCTGCCGGTCTCGTTGCCGGTGAGCCGACCGAAGCCGTTGTATCCGAAGACGAGCTCGAGGATGCTGTTGTGCTGCGAGCCGCCGATGTACGGGCGCGACGATGCCGGCCAGAGCTCGACGATGGCGATCCACCATCCGGCCGCGGCGAGCAATGCGCCGCACGCCAGGGTCAGCTGCCACACGCGCTTCCACAGCGAGACCGGTGCGGCGATCAGGTACACGAGCCCGAACGCGGGGAGCACGAGCAACGCCTGGAGCATCTTCGCGAGGAATCCGAACCCGATCATCGAGAACGCGAGCACCAACCACCACGTGCTGCCGCGCTCGAGCGCGCGGATCATCGCGTACGCGCCGACGACCAGCAGCAGCACCAGCGCGGCGTCGGGGTTGTTGAAGCGGAACATCAGTGCGGCGACCGGCGTCAACGCGAGCACCGCACCCGCGAGGAGTGCCGAGCCGGCGGAGAACCACCGGCGCACGGCGAGGTAGAGCACGCCGACCGCCGCAACGCCTTCGAGCGCCTCCGGCACGAGGATGCTCCACGAGCTCAGGCCGAACACGCGCGCCGACAGGGCCATCGGCCAGAGGAAGAGTGGCGACTTGTCGACCGTCACCGAGTTCGACGCGTCGAACGAGCCGAAGAAGAACGCCTTCCAGCTCTTCGTCGCCGCCTGCACCGCGGCGGAGTAGTAGGTGTTGGCCCACCCCGATGCGCCGAGGCCCCACAGGTAGAGCACCGCGGTACCGAGCAGCAGCACGAGGACACACGGCCGCACCCACGCGGGGTCGTGCTCGCGCCCACGCAGGAACGCTTGGAGCCCGCCGCGCCGGGCGCGGCTCGCGTCGCGACGGCTCGCGTCGTGGCGCGCCGGCGTCTCCGGCACGGCGGGGGATCGCTCGGGAGCGGTGGGGTCGAGGGTGGTCGTCATCAGGCGGCCTCGTCGGTGAGGGAGTGGGCGACGGCCGGCGCGGGCGCCGACTCGGTGCGGAACAGGAAGCGGTCGAGGATCACGAACTGCGTGATCCACAGCGAGCCCCAGGCGGCGACGTTCGCCACCTCGATGGCGACCGTGCGGGAGAGCCCGTGCAGCCCGGCGGAGTCGGCCCAGGCCGCGGCCAGGCTCACGGTGAGCGTGGAGAGCGCGAGACCGGAGAACGACAGGATCCAGAACGGCACCAGCTCGGCGCGCATCGACCGCCGACCGGTGCGCTGCCAGACCCAGCGCCGGTTGAGCTCGAACGAGGGGACCGTGCCGATCGCGGTGGCGATGACGTTGGCGACGCCCGCCGGCATCGCGGAGGTGCTCACGAGCGCGCCGAGCACGGTGAGGCTGGTCGCGGTCGCGATCATCGACACGGTGCCGTAGCGCACCCACTGTCGCCATCGGCTGAGGAATGGGCGACTCACGGGCGGAACACCCAGTTCCGCAGCAGCAGGAAGCGCGCCGCGGTGGCGAGGAGGTTGGCTGCTGTGAGCGTCACCAGCGTGACCGCGAGCGACGTCGTACCCAGCGCGGACAGCACCGCCAGCGCGGCGAAGGTCAGGCCGAGCGGGAGGAGTCCGAGCGCGGTGCCCGCGGCGTAGTGCCGCACGCGTCCGGCGCGCCCGCGCAACGCGAACGTGAGCCGGCGGTTTGCCGCAGTGTTGGCGAACGCACACACCAGCAGCGCGACGACGTCCGCGCCGACCGCACCGAGCGGCCCGTCGAGCAAAGCGAAGAGCGCGGCGAACACCACCGTGCTCACCACACCGATCGACGCGAACTTCACGACCTGCGGGCCGAGGCGGGGATCGACCGTGGGTGCGGTGCGAGCGTTCTCGAGCTCGCCGTCACCGCGTGCGAAACGACGGATCATCCGCCACACACCGCGCAGGTCGTCGGTGGCGGTGCGCAGGATGTCGACGCGAGACACCGGATCGTCGACCCAGTCGACCGGCACCTCGTGGATGCGTAGCCCGTTGTGCTCGGCGAGCACGAGGAGCTCGGTGTCGAAGAACCAGCCCTGGTCTTCGACGAGGGGCAGCAGCTCGCGTGCGACGTCGGCGCGCACGGCCTTGAATCCGCACTGCGCATCGGAGAATCCGGCGCGCAGCGTCGTGCGGAGGATGAAGTTGTAGCCGCGCGAGATGAGCTCGCGCTTGGGACCGCGCACGACTCGCGCGTTCGACGCGAGGCGGGAGCCGATGGCGACGTCGCTGTGCCCGCTCAGCAATGGTGCGACGAGGGGGAGCAGCGCGTCGAGATCGGTCGACAGGTCGACGTCCATGTACGCGACGACCGACGCCGTGCTCGCAGACCATGCGGTGCGCAGGGCGCGGCCGCGGCCCTTCTCGTCGAGACGAAGGCAGCGCACGCCGTCGAGCGTGGCGGCGAGCCGCTGGGCGATGGCCCAGGTGCGGTCGGTGCTGGCGTTGTCGGCGATCGTGATCGTCCACGTCACCGTGAAGTGGTCGCGGAGGTAGTCGTGCAGCGCGCGGACCGACGCCTCGAGGTCCCGCTCCTCGTCGTGCACGGGCACGACGATCTCCACCGTGCTGGCGGTGTCGGGACGGTCTGGATCGTGCAGCGTCGCGGCGAGGGGTGTCTCGGTCACCGGGCCATGGTCCGCCAGCCAGGTTGCCCAATCCTCAGGCGTTCCTGGGAGTTCGCCGTGAACGGCGGTCGGGAGCGCGGGGTTACGCTGCCCGCGAGCCGACGGCGATCCGGGAGGCCGAGAGTGCTGAGCAAGTTCGACGACTACCCGATCCACCAGACGTCGCAGCCGGTCGCGACACCGGTGAGCGGCGACCGCAACACCTACGACCGCTACTGGTTCAACGGCTACCAGGACGACGGCGAGTTCTACTTCGGGATCGGCGCCGCGCTGTACCCGAACCTGGGCATCCTCGACTGCGGTCTCAGCATCGTCCGCGACGGTGAGCAGCACGCGTTCCACGCGTCGCGCCGCGCCCCCGACGAACCGACCGAGCTGCACATCGGACCGTTCGAGATCGAGGTGATCGAACCGATGCGCCGCATCCGCGTCGGCATCGACGACAACGAGACCGGCATCAGCGCCGACCTGACGTTCACCGCCCGCACCGCGTGCGTCGAGGAGGGTCGCCAGATCCGGACCCACGGCCGCCGCCCGATCATGGACGTCACCCGCTTCGCGCAGTTCGGCAAGTGGGAGGGCGAGATCCAGTACGACGGCAAGACGGTGCCGATCGACGCGACGCGCGTGTACGGCACCAAGGACCGGAGCTGGGGCTTCCGGGGCGTCGGCAGCCCCGATCCCGGGCTCGCGCCGAGCGCTCCAGGGTCGACACAGGCGTTCTTCTTGTGGGCGCCGCTGCACTGGGAAGATCGCTGCACCCACTTCGGCGTGTTCGAGGACGCCAACGCCAACCGCTGGCACACCGACGGCGCGGTGCTCCCCGTGTACGCGTCACCCGACGACATCCCCGGTGCCGAGGACCCCGACCTCGAGCTGCTCGCGGGCTGCGAGCACGAGCTCGACTACATCCCCGGCACCCGGCGCGCCGGTCACGCGCGCATCGCGCTCGTCCACGCCGACGGCCGGCGCGACGACATCGACCTCGAGCCCCTCATCTGCTTCCGCATGAAGGGCATCGGCTACATGCACCCCGAGTGGGGCCACGGCATGTGGAAGGGCGAGCTCGCGTACGCGGGCGAGTCCTGGAAGGTCGCCGACCTCGACCCCATGGCCTGGCAGAACCAACACCTCCAGCAGGTCGTGCGCGCCACGTGCGGCGACGAGGTGGGCATCGGTGTCCTCGAGCAGATCGCCTTCGGCCCCCACGCCCGCTACGGCTTCAAGGAGCTCCTCGACCCCGCCTAGAACGAGGTTGCGTCACTCGAGGGGGATATAACGACGTCAGATGACGCAACCTCGCAGTGCGCAAGGGGTCAGAGGTCGCGGCTGATGGTGCGGTTGAGCGCGGCGAGGGTGGCGCGGGCGGCCCCCTCGATGGGAGTGGCGCCTTCGGCGGCGCCGCGGCGATGGGTGCGGGTGAGCGGGTCGGTGATCGAAGCGACGACCAGGAACCGCCGGTCGGGGGTGGTCTCGACGGTGCGGGCCCAGCCCGGGAGGTAGGGGAGGTCGGGCACGAAGCTGCGCACCGCGACCACCGTGGCCTCCACCGCCGCGGGGAGTCCGCCCGCGGTCGATGCTCGCCCCTGGGCCTCGTCGTCGCCGCGCGCCAGGCGCACGGTGACTTCGCCGGCCGCGGCATCGGTGGTGACGTCGACCAGCTGCAGCCGAGCCTCGGCCACGTGCGGACCGCCGTCGCCCCAGCGCACGACCTCGACCGCGACGGGGCCCCGCACGTGTTCGGCCGCGAGCACCGTGGCATCGCGCGCGAGGTCCTCGTACGCGTCCGGACCCGCCTGTACCTCGATCACCACGAGGTCGTCGGTCTCCACGAAGCCGACGGCGACCACACCGGCCAGGCGTCGGAGCTGCAACTCGAGCGCGTCGAGGCTCACCATGCTCACGGCCGGGACGTGGCCCCCGCGTCGTGACGCAGCGCGAGGGTGCCGAGCGCGAGCATGAGGCGCGACAGCACGGGATCGTCGAGCGGCGGATCGAGGTAGAGACCGGGTTCGGCGGTGTGGAACCCCTGCTCGTCGTTGCGCAGCGGTCGACGGCCTGCGTGGAGGACCTGGCGCCCGAAACCGGGTACGTCGACGACGACGGCCGCGTCGGTGAGTGCATACAGGTCGACGAGATCGTCGAGCGCGCGGTACACGGTGGCGAGGCCGGTCGACTCTCGGGCGGTTGCGACGACCGCTTCGTTCGTGGTGTGCATGCCCCTCCCGCCCGGCTCCGGACGCGCGACGATACCGCGACGCGGAGCGCGCTCGGAACGACCCTCCGCGCGTAAGCGGCGGACGAATCGTCCCGAGACCGGGAAGAATCGGCCCGAGGCGGTCCGGAACGCCCCACTACCATGCGCGAGCACGGCGAGCGGCGAAGGGCGCCGGGCGCCGCCTCCCTCGTGATCCGTGACCAGCTCCTCGCCGCAGTCCAGGCCGCGCTCGACGCGTGCGGATTCCCCGCGCCCGGCGGTGGCATCGAGCTGACGCCCCCCAAGGACTCGGGGCACGGCGACTTCACCACCAACGTGGCCCTCCAGCTCGCCAAGCCGCTCGGCATGTCGCCGCGCGAGATCGCGGCGAAGCTCTGCGACGAGCTCGACCGGGCCCGGCCCGGCCATCTCGAACGGGTCGAGATCGCGGGGCCCGGCTTCCTCAACCTCCACCTCTTGCCGAGCTGGCTCCACGAGGTGCTCCTCGCGGTGGTCGCGCAGGGAGAGGGGTACGGCCACGGTCACGCGCTCGACGGCCTGCGCATCAACCTCGAGTTCGTGTCCGCCAACCCGACCGGCCCGCTGCACGCGGGCGGGGGTCGTTGGGTGGCGGTGGGTGACGCGCTCGCCAACCTGTTGGCCGCCCAGGGCGCCGTCGTGCACCGCGAGTACTACCTGAACGACGCCGGCAACCAGCTCGACACGTTCGCGGCGTCGTTGGTCGCCCGTTACGAAGACCGCGAACCGCCCGAAGACGGCTACCAGGGCCAGTACCTCGTCGACATGGCCGCGACCATGCGGGCGGAGCTGGGCGACGCAGTCACCGAGGAGCAGGCGCGCGAGTGGGGCTACCGGTACAACCTGCGCACCCTGCATGACGACCTCGCCCGTATCGGTGTGCACTTCGACACCTGGTTCTCGGAGCGCACGTTGCACGAGGCGGGCAACGTCAAGCGCGCGCTCGACGACCTCGGCGCTCGTGGCGTGGTGTTCGAGCACGAAGGCGCGACGTGGCTGCGCACCACCGATTTCGGTGATCCGCGCGACCGGGTGCTGGTGAAGTCCGACGGCTCGACCACCTACCTGTGCAACGACATCGCATACCACCGCGACAAGTTCGACCGCGGGTGGGAGCACCTCGTCGACATCTGGGGTGCCGACCACCACGGGCAGGTGAAGTCGTTGCAGGCGGGCATGGCGTCGCTCGGGTACCCGGAGGGCGAGCCTGAGGTGCTGCTCGGTCAGTTGGTGAAGCTGGTGAAGGGCGGGGAGCCCATCCGCATCTCCAAGCGCACCGGCAACGTGATCGCGCTCGCCGACATCCTCGACGAGGTCGATCCCGATGTCGCGCGCCTCACGTTCCTGCTCCAGGGCATCGACACCACGCAGACGTTCGACCTCGACGTCGTGACCGCGCAGTCGATGGAGAACCCCGTCTACTACGTGCAGTACGCGCACGCGCGCATCGCCTCGATCGGCCGCAAGGCCGTCGAAGTCGGTGTCAGCCGGCTGCCGGTGCTCGACACGTCACTCGCGCCGCTCGTCCACCCGCGCGAGGTCGAGCTCCTCCGCGCGCTCGAGGCCTACCCCGGGATGCTCGCGGAAGCAGCCGCGTTGCGCGCACCGCATCGGGTCACCACCTGGGTGCGCGACTTCGCCAAGGAGTTCCACGGCTTCTACCGCGACTGCCGGGTCATCTCCGACGACGCCGCGCTCACGCAGGCTCGCCTGTGGCTGGCGGAAGCGTGCCGCCTCGGACTTGCCAGCGCGCTCGCCATCCTCGGCGTGCACGCACCCGACGAGATGACCCGGCTCGATGAAGCCGGCGACGACGAGCCCGAACCGTGAACGACGGGCCCCTCGCGCTCGGTCTCCTGCCGCGCACCGCGACCGTCGACGGCGACGGTCGGTTGGCGATCGATGGGTGCGACCTCGAGGCCCTCGCGCGTGAGCACGGCACCCCGCTCTACGTGTACTCGGAGACCGAACTGCGGTCCCGCGCCCGTGAGTACCGCGACGCGTTCGGCGCCGACGCCGTCTCCTACGCGGGGAAGGCCTTTCTCTGCACGGCGATGGCGCGCCTGGTGGCCGACGAAGGCCTCCACCTCGACGTGGCCACGGGTGGCGAGCTCGAGGTCGCGTTGCACGCGGGGTTCCCGGCCGCACGCATCGTGTTCCACGGCAACAACAAGTCCGACGACGAGCTGCGGCGCGCGCTCGAGACGGGCGTGGGGCGGATCGTCGCCGATTCGTTCGACGAGCTCGGCCGCATCGAGGCGCTGGTCGCCGTGGGTGCGTCCGTGCCGCGCGTCCTTGTGCGGGTGACGCCCGGCGTCGAGGCGCACACCCACGAGTACATCGCCACCGGTGCCGACGACTCGAAGTTCGGGTTCACCGTCGCCAACGGCAGCGCACGCGACGCGGCGTTGCGCGTGGCCAAGTCGGACGCGATGGAGTTCGGTGGTTTCCACTGCCACATCGGCTCGCAGATCCTGGTGCTCGAGTCGTTCGGACGCGCGGCGGTGGTCGTCGCCGAGCTGGCGGCCGACGTCGCGCGCGCGACCGGCGCACCCGTGCCCGAGATCAACCTGGGTGGCGGGCTGGGCGTGCCGTACACCGCCGACGAGCTCGACGCGCCGAGCATCGCCGAGTTCGGTCGCGAGACACGCGCCAACTTCGCCGACGCCTGCGCCACGTTCGAGCTCGACCCGGCGCCGACGCTCACGGTGGAGGCCGGACGGTCGGTGGCGGCGCCGGCGGGGGTCACGCTCTACACCGTCGGCACCATCAAGGAGATCGCGGGCGTGCGCACCTACGTCGCTGTCGACGGCGGGATGAGCGACAACCCGCGTCCGGCCACGTACGGCGCGTCGTACGAAGCGGCGCTGCCGGCGCGCGTCACCGCGTCTCGGCCGCTCGTCGCCACCGTCGCCGGCAAGCACTGCGAGCAGGGCGACTTGCTCGTGCGCGACGCGCACCTGCCTGCCGACGTCGCCGTCGGCGACGTGCTGGTCACGCCGGTCACCGGTGCGTACGGGTACTCGATGGCGTCGAACTACAACCTCGTCCCCCGGCCGGCGGTGGTGTTCGTGCGCGACGGTCGTGCCCGGGTCGTCGTGCGGCGCGAGACGATCGCCGACCTCGTCTCGCGCGACGTGGCAGTGGGCGTCACGGACGAACCGTCGGTGAGGGAGACTGAGAGCTGATGGACGAGCGGGTACGAGTCGGGATCCTCGGCTGCGGTCACGTGGGCGGTGCGCTGGTGCGTCTCATCCACGACCACGCCGACGTGATCGAAGCCCGCGCCGGCGTGCCGCTCGAGGTGGCCCGCGTGGCCGTGCACGACCTCGCCAAGGAACGCGACCTGCCGTTGCCGGCCCGCTGCTACACCGACGACGCCGGTGCCGTGGTCGACGATCCCGACGTCGACATCGTGGTGGAGGTCATCGGCGGGATCGAGCCGGCCCGGCGCCTGATCGTCGAGGCGCTCATGGGCGGCAAGCCCGTCGTCACCGCCAACAAGGAGCTCGTCGCCACCCACGGCCGCGAGCTGTTCGAGACCGCCGAAGGCGCGGGCGTCGACATCCTCTTCGAGGCTTCGGTCGGGGGTGGCATCCCGCTCATCCGCCCGCTGCGCGAGTCGCTCGCGGGTGACCGCATCCGCCGGGTGATGGGCATCGTCAACGGCACCACCAACTACATCCTCACCGGCATGACCGAGCTGGGCACGTCGTTCGCCGACGCGCTCGCCGAGGCACAGCGGCTCGGCTTCGCCGAGACCGACCCCACCGCCGACGTCGAGGGGTTCGACGCCGCGGCCAAGGCCGCGATCATCGCCTCGATCGCGTTCGGTGCGCGGGTCGTGGCCAGCGACGTGTACCGCGAGGGCATCACCGGCATCACCGCCGACGACATCGCATCGGCGCGCGACCTGGGGTACGTGGTGAAGCTGCTCGCGATCGCCGAAGACTTCGACGGCGAGATCGCGGTGCGGGTCCACCCGGCGATGGTGCCCGAGCACCACCCGCTCGCGTCGGTGCGCGAAGCCTTCAACGCGGTGTTCATCGAAGGGGACGCCGTCGGTGAGCTCATGCTCTACGGGCGGGGCGCGGGCGGCATGCCGACCGCGTCGGCCGTGCTCGGCGACCTGGTCGACGCGGCGAAGAACCTGGTCGAAGGGCGCAAGGGCGCCACCATCGGCACCATGGCGCCGCGCCCGATCCGCGCCATCGAGGACGTCGAGTCGCAGTTCTACCTGCAGATGGAGGTGGCCGACCGTCCCGGTGTGCTGCACGCCATCACCGGGGAGTTCGGGAGTCGGCAAGTGTCGGTGCGGTCGATGCGCCAGCGCGGCATCGGCGACGACGCCCGGCTCATCTTCGTCACCCACAAGGCGCGCGAGGCCGACCTCCGGGCCGCGGCCGAGGCGGTCGGCGGTCTGGAGCCGGTGCACCGGGTCGGGTCCGTGCTGCGGGTGATCGGGGAGGAAGAGTGAGCGTGGTGGCCAAGGGGTGGCCGGGGCTGATCGAGGCGTACCGCGAGCACCTGCCCGTCACCGACGCCACGCCGGTGATCACGCTGCTCGAAGGGAACACGCCACTGCTCGAGGCACCGCGCATCGCGCAGCAGGCCGGGGTGGCGCGTGCGTACCTCAAGGTCGAAGGGCTCAATCCCACCGGTTCGTTCAAGGACCGCGGCATGACCATGGCGATCTCCACCGCGATCGAGCGCGGTGCCAAGGTCGTGATCTGCGCGTCGACCGGGAACACGTCGGCATCGGCGGCGGCCTACGCGGCGCGAGCGGGGCTGATGTGCGCGGTCGTGATCCCGCAGGGCCAGATCGCGCTCGGGAAGCTCGCGCAGGCGCTCATCCACGGCGCACGCGTCGTCCCGGTGCTCGGCAACTTCGACCGCGCGCTCGAGATCGTGCGCGAGCTCGGAGAACGTCCGGGCGTGGAGGTGGTCAACTCGGTGAACCCGGTGCGCATCGAAGGCCAGAAGACGGCCGCGTTCGAGATCGTCGACGTGCTCGGCGACGCGCCCACGGTGCACGCCATGCCCGTCGGCAACGCCGGCAACATCACCGCGTACTGGCGTGGCTACTCGGAGTACGCGCGCCTCGGTCGGGCGACGCGCACCCCGCGCATGCTCGGATGGCAGGCGTCGGGTGCGGCGCCGCTCGTGCTGGGGGAGCCGGTCCTGCACCCGGAGACCATCGCCACCGCCATCCAGATCGGCAACCCGGCCTCATGGCAGGGGGCGATCGACGCCCGCGACCAGTCGGGCGGCCACATCGGAGCCGTGACCGACGAGCAGATCCTGGAGGCGTACCGCATGCTCGCGGCCGAAGAGGGGTGCTTCGTCGAGCCCGCGTCCGCGGCGTCGGTGGCGGGCCTGTTGCAGGCCGCGGCCGATGGCCTGCTCGCGGCTGACGACGTCGCGGTGTGCACGGTCACCGGTCACGGACTCAAGGATCCCAACCGCGCCATCGCCGAGGTGCAGGTGGGTGAGCCGGTCGACGCCACGGCGACGACGGTCGCGAGCGCGCTGGACCTTTCGTGAGTGTCGCGCTGGTCACGGGCGCGTCGGCGGGCATCGGCCGCGCCTTCGCGGTCGCGCTCGCGGCGCGAGGACACGACCTCGTGCTCGTCGCCCGCGACGAGACGCGGCTCGAGGAACTGGGCGCCGAGCTCACCGCTGCACACTGCGTGGCGGTCGACGTGCTCGCCGCCGACCTGCTCACCACCGGCGGTCTCGCGGCCGTCGAGGACCGGCTCACCGACACCGAGAACCCCGTCGACCTCCTGGTCAACAACGCAGGCTTCGGCACCTTCGGCCGCTTCGCCGACCTCGACGGTCGAGACGGAGGTGCAGGAGGTCGAGCTCAACGTCGTCGCGCTCCTGCGCCTCACCCATGCGGCGCTGCGGCGCGATGGAACCGCGCCACACCGGCGCGATCCTGAACCTCGCGTCGCTCGCCGCGTACCAACCCGGCGCCGGCCAGCGCGACCTACGCCGCGACCAAGGCGTTCGTGCACAGCTTCACGCACGCGGTCCACGAAGAAGCGAAGGGCACGGGCGTCACACGTGATGCTCGTCTGCCCCGGCTACACCCACACCGAGTTCCACGAGCGCGCCGAGCTCGGCCAGACGAGACCTGCCCGAGTTCGTGTGGCAGTCGGCCGACGCCGTGGTCGCCGCCGCGCTGCGCGACCTCGACCGCGGACGCTCGGTGTCGATCCCGGGTGTGCTCAACCAGACCGCCGCCGCGTTCTCGAGCGTCTCGCCGGCGGGCATCACGCGGCGCGTCGCCGGCCTGGTCGTCAAGCGCTCCGGGTGAACGGCGTGCCCGCGACGACGGCGGTCCTGCTGCTGTCGTGTCCCGACCAGCCGGGCGTCGTCGCCGCCACCGCCGACTTCGTCTACCGCCACGGCGGCAACATCGTCGACGCCCAACAGCACACCGACCGCACCGACGGTGTGTTCTTCCAGCGAGTCGAGTTCCTGCTCGACGGCTGCGACCTCGGGCGGGACGAGATCGAGCCCGCCTTCCGTCCCATCGTCGACCGCTTCGGCATGCAGTGCGCGGTGCGCTTCTCCGACGACGTCCCGCGGGTCGGGGTGTTGGTGTCGAAGGAGGCGCACTGCCTCGTCGATCTTCTCGCCCGGTCGCGCCGCGGCGAGCTCGAGATCGACGTCCCGGTCGTGCATCTCCAACCACGCCGACCACGCCGAGGTCGCCGAGTGGTTCGGAGTGGAGTTCGTGCACCTCCCCGTCACGCCGGACACCAAGGCGGAGCAGGAGCGCGCCATGCAGGCGGTGCTCGAGGCGCACGGCGTGACGCTCGTGGTGCTGGCGCGCTACATGCAGATCCTGAGCGCCGACTTCGTCGAGCGATGGACCGACCGCATCATCAACATCCACCACTCGTTCCTGCCCGCGTTCATGGGTGGGCGGCCTTACCACCAGGCTCACGAGCGTGGCGTGAAGATCGTCGGCGTCACCGCGCACTACGCCACCGCGGTGCTCGACGACGGTCCCATCATCGATCAGGACGTCGTGCGGGTCAGCCACCGTGACGCGGTCGAGGACCTGCAGCGGCGTGGTCGCGACCTCGAAGTCGTCGTGCTCGCGCGTGCCGTGCGTGCGCACGTCGAACACCGCGTGTCTCGTCCACGGCCGCCGTCACCGTCGTCTTCGACTAGCCCTGGTCGATGCGGTAGAGGCCGTCGGTCAGGGAGACGACGTAGAGGGTGCCGTTGTTCGACTGGCCGAAGCTCGACACCGCCGGAGCTTCGAGACCGGAGTCGACCGCGCGCACGCCGTCGCCCTCGGGCTCGAGGAGACGGATGGTGCCGTCGCAGTTGTCGCTGAAGAAGTAGGTGCCGTCGAGCGCGGGGATCTTGGTGCCGCGGTACACGAACCCGCCGACGACCGCGCACGCGCCGGTGTCGTGGGCGATCTCGTAGACCGGCGCGACGACGTCCCCCGGCGCCTTCCCCTGGTACGCGTGGTCGCCTTCGAGACGGTTCCAGCCGAAGTCGTCGCCCTTCCCGGCGTCGCGACCGTT
This sequence comes from uncultured Actinomycetes bacterium, assembly GCA_963835985.1. Lineage (GTDB taxonomy): Bacteria > Actinomycetota > Acidimicrobiia > IMCC26256 > DASPTH01 > DASUAS01. Next base: position 801,664 of record CAWIHV010000007.1, read on the forward strand.
CGTCGCGGCGACGTGGTCGATCTCCTCGTACTCGTTCTGACCGACGTCGCCGATCCACAGGTCGCCGTTCTTCGTGTCGAACGAGAACCGCCACGGGTTGCGCAGGCCGTACGCCCAGATCGCGGGCTCGGCGTCGGGCGTGCCGACGAACGGGTTGTCCGGCGGCACGGTGTATCCGCCCGCGTCGACGTGTCGGGCGCCAAGCGGAGGATCTTGGCCAGCGGCGTCTCGAGGGACTGGCCGTTGCCGCCGGGCGCGTGCCCCGGCCCGCTGTCGCCCGCGGCGCCGCCGTCACCGAGCCCGAGGTAGAGGTAGCCGTCGGGTCCGAACGCGAGCTGCCCGCCGTTGTGGTTGGGCTGCGGTTGCTTCGTGTGGAAGATCGACTTCCGGCTCGCCGGATCGGCCACGACGGCCGCGCATCGCGTACTGGTCGACCTGGGTGTCGCCGTCGGTGTCGCTGTAGTGCACGTAGAGCAACGTCCCGTCGGGGGAGAACGTGAGCCCGAGCAGCCCGCGCTCGCCACCGTCCTGGCTCACCCGCGCCTGCAGGTCGAGCGCCGGTGTCGGACGCCACCTTGCCGTCGCGCATGCTCTGGATCAGCCCGTCCTGCTGCGCCGAGGTACAGCGTGCGCGTGCCCGAGCGCGCCGCCATCGCGGTGAGGCCCTCGACGTCGGCGACCTTGGTCAGACGCAGCGGCGGCGCCGCGACGTTGCCGGCGGCATCGCGCCGAGGACGAGAAGCGAGGGCGATCGTGCCCGCGATCGCGAGTCGCCGCATCAGCCCGGCACCGTACCGTCTGGCGCCTCCGCCGGAGCCTCGGGCAACCCCGTCGCGTAACCTCGCGTGATGAAGTACCTCGTGCTCGTGCCCGACGGCTGCGCCGACGAACCGCTCGCCGAGCTCGACGACCGCACGCCGCTCGAGGCGGCACGCATGCCCAACCTGGCGCGCCTGGCGGCATCGTCCGAGGTCGGCCTGGCCGAGGTGATCCCGCCCGGACTGCCGCCGGGGAGCGACGTCGGCAACCTCGCCATCCTCGGCTACGACCCCGCGGAGTACCACACCGGGCGCGCGCCGATCGAGGCCGCGGCGATGGGCGTCGAGCCTCGCGCCCGGTGAGGTCGCGTTCCGGTGCAACCTCGTGACCGTCATCACCGACGATCCGGGCGTGACGTGATGGTCGACTTCGCCGCCGGTCACGTCACCAGCGAGCAGAGCCACGTGATCGTCGCCGCGCTCGACGACGCGCTCGGCAACGGGCGCGACGGCGTGCGCTTCCACCCGGGTGTCGAGTACCGCCACCTCTGCGTCGTGCCGAGCGACTTCGGCGACGCCGACTGCGTCCCGCCGCACGATCTCACCGGTCAGCGCATCGTGCTCCCCACCGGTCCCGGCGGCGGCGAAGCTCACCGCGTTGATGGACGCGTCGAAGCCCGTCGTCGCGCGGGCGGCGGCCGACGTCGGTTCGGTCGCGACCCAGATCTGGCTCTGGGGCCAGGGCACGCGACCGCAGCTGCCCGACTTCGCCGCACGTCATGGCGTGACCGGTCGCCTCTCGTCGGCGGTCGACCTGGTGCGCGGGCTCGGCGTGCTGTCGGGCATCGAGGTGCTCGACGTCGCGGGTGCCACCGCCGGCTTCGACAACGACTACGTCGCCCAGCGCGACGCCGCGCTGTCCTCGCTCGCCGACCACGACTTCTTCCTCCTGCACGTCGAGGCGACCGACGAGGCCGGCCACCAGGGCGCGATCGACGAGAAGGTCGCGTCGCTCGAGCGCTGGGACGCCGACATCATCGGACCGCTGGTCGACGCGCTCGCCGGCGAGCCGTACCGCATCCTCCTCCTGCCCGACCACGCCACGCCCGTGCCGCGTCGGGCACGCACACGTCGGACCCGGTGCCCTACCTCCTCTACGGCACCGACCTCCCCGCGGCCGGTGGCGAGTACACCGAGCGCGGCGTCGCCGGACGGGCGCCGGTGCCCGCGCACGACCTCATGGCGCGTCTGCTGGCCTGACCGTGCCATGGTCCGCACGCTCGGGCGAGAGCGGTTTCGCCGGCACCGCGCGGACGGCGGGGGCAAGGTGGTACAGTGCTGCCGCCGCCGGTCGATTCTTCGCCCAGTTCACTGGACGAGATCCCGGTTTCAGGTGCCGAAGCCCCGGCAGGGTCCCCGATCTGTCGAGGTCTGACAACCGTGCCCGTCCGACCGCCGCGCCAGCGCGCGCGGTGCGCGTCGGGTCGAGGGAGAGGGAATGGCCACGGAGCAGCAGATCGACCGGTCGGTGCTCGCCGGCAAGGACCGCGACGAGCTCCACACGATCGCGGGCGCCATCGGAGTGAAGGCGGCGACGCGCATGCGCAAGGCCGACCTGATCGACGCGATCCTGGCGGCCGCCAACGGCGGCGAGCCGCCGGCCGTCGAGGAGGGCGCGCCCGAACCGGCGGCCAAGCCGCGTCGCGTGCGCTCGGCGCGCTCGTCGCAGGCGCCCGCCGACGATCTCGCCGCGCTGGCAGCCGAGGAGGACGCGCTCGGCGGCGACACGCCCGACGACGAGCCGCCGATGCCACGCCGCGCCGCCGTCGCCGCAACGCGTCGGCGCCCGCAGAGGCGCCCGACAGCACCGACGTCGACGGCAAGACGACCGGTGCCGCACCGCACGACACCGACACGGGCGCGGACGACGACGACCGCGACGCCGACGCCGACAGCGACGACGACGGTCGCGGCGACGGGGTCGACCCCGAGGACGAGCGCCAGTCGTTCGGCGAGGGCAACCGACGCGGTCGACGGCGACGTCGCGGTCGCGGTGCGCAGGACCAGCCCGGTGGCGACAGCCGCCCGGGTGAGTACCAGGGCGAACCGATCCCGGTGCAGGGCCTCCTCGACCTCCGCCCCGAGGGGTACGGGTTCCTCCGCGGCGACGGCTACCTCCCCGCGCAGAAGGACGTCTACGTCTCCGCCTCGCAGGTGCGCCGCTTCGCGCTGCGCAAGGGCGACTTCGTCACCGGGACGTCGCGGCCGCAGGCGAGCAACGAGAAGTACCCCGCACTGCTCCGGGTCGACGACATCAACGGGTTGACCCCCGACGACGCCCGCGCCCGCCCCCGGTTCGAGGACCTCACGCCGCTGTTCCCCGACGACAAGCTGCACCTCGAGGTCGGCTCCGATGCCAACGAGGTCACCGGCCGCATCGTCGACCTGATCGCGCCCATCGGCAAGGGCCAGCGCGGGCTCGTCGTCTCGCCGCCCAAGGCCGGCAAGACGACCATCCTCAAGCAGCTCGTGTACGCGATCGAGCGCAACAACCCCGAGGTGCACCTCATGGTGCTGCTCGTCGACGAGCGGCCCGAAGAGGTCACCGACATGAAGCGGCACGTGCAACGGGGCGAGGTGGTCGCGAGCACGTTCGACCGGCCCGCCGACGAGCACACGCAGGTCGCCGAGCTCGCGATCGAGCGCGCCAAGCGACTCGTGGAGCACGGCAAGGACGTGGTCGTCGTCCTCGACGGCATCACCCGACTCGCCCGCGCCTACAACCTGGCCGCGCCCACGTCGGGCCGGATCATGTCGGGTGGCGTCGACTCCACCGCGCTCTACCCGCCGAAGAAGTTCTTCGGCGCGGCGCGCAACGTGGAGGAAGGCGGTTCGCTCACGATCATCGCCACCGCGCTGATCGAGACCGGCAGCCGCATGGACGAGGTGATCTTCGAGGAGTTCAAGGGCACCGGGAACATGGAGCTCCGACTCGACCGGCACCTGGCCGAGCGGCGCATCTACCCGGCCATCGACGTGGCCGCGTCGAGCACCCGCCACGAGGAGCTGCTGTTCGACCGCCACCAGCTGCAGCAGGTGTGGAAGCTGCGGCGGGTGCTCAACGCCCTCGAGGAGGGCAAGGGCGTCGAGCTGCTCCTCGAGAAGATCCGCACCACCAAGGACAACAACGAGTTCCTCCGGGAGATCGGCAAGGCCCCCTCACCCGGGGGCTGACGACCACGGAGGGTGAGGACATGCGGCGTTCACTCGAGAACCGTTGCAAAGTCCCCATTCCGTGTAAGGTCCCCCCGGGCAGACCGACCATTGGGGGTCGGGCGCATCTCGGGAGGAGAGGGAATGAGTCTCATCCGTCGCCGCGAGGCGAATAGCACGACGCGCCGGGCGGGCTTGCTGCGCAAATCGGTTGCGCAGCTCGCGGTGCTCGGACTGATGGCCACCGGGGTATTCGCAGCATTCGCCGGTACCGCACGGCGGTGCGCTCAGCAAGAGAAGTCGTGCCACCAGGAGGAAGCGGTCTCCGAGACTTACGGTGGCGTGAAGATCTGCAAGACGGGACCGGAGTCGGCGGTCGCCGGGACCGACATCACCTACACGCTCGACCTCGACGCCTGGGGCAAGTGGAACCGCGACTTCCAGGTGTACGACGACCTGACCGACTACGGCGCGCCGCTCTCGCTGGTGAGCGTCACGCCGAGCAGCGACGCCTGGGACTGCTCGTACTCGGACCGACCCCGTGGTCGACTGCAGGGCGCACGACACCGACCCGGATGTCGTCGACAACACGACCATCACCGTGGTCGCGCACATCGACTCGGCGTTCCTGCCGACGGCCGACAACAACCCCATCCAGAACTGCGCCGACATCTACGGGAACCGGGTCCACGACTACGACGCGGACGCGACCAACCAGCAGTACGACTCCGACTGCTGGTGACACCGACGTCAGCCGTGCGTCTGATCTGTCGATCGTCAAGACGCTGGTGAGCCCGGCGAGCGGGGACCTCATCGTTCCTGGCGCCGTCGAGTACACCATCACGGTGACCAACAACGGTCCGTCGGACTCCGACACGATCGAGATCACCGACGGTGCTCCCGGGTACAGCAGCTTCGACCTGACCACCTTCGGCAACCAGGGCTGGGACTGCAGCGGTTCGGTGGCTGCGTTCCTCGATTGCACCCACGACCCGCTGGCTGCCGGCGACTCGGCCAGCCTCGACGTGACGGTGAACATTGCCAGCACCAGTCAGGCGGGCGTCACCCTCAACAACTGCGCGTTCGTTGTGAAGGGCGACCCGTCCGGTGCCAGCAACTCCACCGACGAGAGCCCGAACAGCTCGTGTGCAGTGATCGAAGGCGACCACATCACTGTCGAGCTGCCGAGGTCACGGCGACGCCGGTTCCCGTCGTCGCGGTGCTCCGCATTTCACCGGCTGATCACTCAGCCACTGCAACACTGATCCAAGTGGGCCGGCCTTCGGGCCGGCCCACTCGCGTCCGGGCATGAATTTGCCCACTGCTGGTGTTGTCTTGTCGATCGCCCGTCGGAACCGGGTGCCCCGATCACGTAGACTGGACCGATCATGAAGACCGACATCCACCCCGAGTACGTCGAGTGCAAGGTGCACTGCTCGTGCGGCAACGAGTTCACCACCCGCTCGACCGTCCCCTCACTGCGCGTCGAGCTCTGCTCGGAGTGCCACCCCTTCTTCACCGGGAAGCAGAAGCTCGTCGACACCGGTGGCCGGGTCGACCGCTTCAACCGGCGCCTCGCCAAGGCGACGCCGGCGAAGGGCGCCAAGGGCAAGAAGGCAACCGACGCCGCGGCCGAGAAGGCGACGGCCGAGGCCTGATCGCATGAGCGACGGGACCCCTTCGTCGAGCCCCCGCTACATGGGCGGCCAGGCGGTCGTCGAAGGCGTCATGATGCGCGGCGAACGGTCGTACGCGATCGCGGTGCGCACCCCCGAGGGCGACATCGAGATCGAGACCCACGACACGCCCAACTGGGCGGAGAAGTGGGCGAAGATCCCGCTGGTGCGCGGCGTCATGGCGCTCGCCGAGTCGATGACGCTCGGGCATGAAGGCACTCACGTGGTCGGCCAACCGCCAGATCCCGGAGGAGGAGCAGATCTCCTCGAAGGCGATGGGGTGGACGATCGGAGTCGCGCTGGCGTTCTTCACCGCGATCTTCATCGTGCTTCCCGCGGTCGCGGCCAACGGCCTCGGCAACTTCCTCGGGCTCGACGGGTTCTGGTTCCACGTCGCCGAGGGTGCGCTGCGCCTCGCGATCTTCCTCGGCTACCTGCTGCTGATCGGCCAGATGAAAGACATCAAGCGCGTCTTCCAGTACCACGGCGCCGAGCACAAGGCGATCGCCGCGTACGAGAACGACGTCGAGCTCACCGCCGAGTCGGCGCAGCGCTTCGACACTTCGCACGTGCGCTGCGGCACCAACTTCCTGCTCACGGTGATGGTCATCACCATCTTCGTCTACTCGTTCATCGGTCGACCGGGCTGGGCGTTGCTCATCCTGAGCCGGGTCGTCCTGCTGCCGGTGATCGCGGGCATCAGCTACGAGGTCATCCGCTTCGCGGCGAAGCACATGGACCGCGCGTGGGTGCGCGTGGCCATGAAGCCGGGCCTCCTGCTGCAGCGGCTCACGACGCGCCAGCCGTCGCTCGACCAGGTCGAGGTGGCGGTGGCGTCGTTGCGGGCGGTCCTCACCGCCGAGCAGCTGGCCGAGGTCGACGCCCGTCCGCGGCGTCTGGCCAACCCCGGCGCCGTGCCGCGTCCCGCGCTCAGCTGATCCCTCCGCGCTGACTCCTCCGCCGAGGGCAGCGGAGGGTGCGCCGGTACCCTGAGCCGCGTGTTCGACCGCCTCGCGGAGCTCGAGACCGAGATGGAGAAGCTGGAGCTCCAGCTCTCGGAGCTCTACGCGTCCGGCGATCAACAGGCGGCCGCGGCCGCGGGGAAGCGGTTGGCCGAGCTCCGGCCGGTGGTCGAGGCCTACCGGGAACGGCGCACCACCGAGGCCGAGCTCGCCGAGGCCCGCGAGATGCTTGCCGGAGAAGCCGACGCCGACATGCGGGAGTACCTCGAGAGCGAGATCGGCACCAAGCAGACCGCGCTCGAGGCGCTCGACGAACGGCTGCGCGAGCTGCTCGTCCCGCGGGACCCCGACGACGGCAAGAACGTCATCGTCGAGATCCGCGGGGGCGAGGGTGGCGAGGAAGGCAACCTCTGGGCCGCCGACCTCTACGAGATGTACCAGCGCTACGCCGACCTCCACCGCTGGAAGGTGGAGACGCTCGCCAGCCAGCTCTCCGACATGGGCGGCATCCGGGAGGTCACCTTCGTCGTGAAGGGCGACGACGCGTGGGCGCACCTCAAGCACGAGGCCGGTCCCCACCGGGTGCAGCGGGTGCCGGCGACCGAGAGCCAGGGGCGCGTCCACACCAGCGCGGCCACGGTCACGGTGCTCCCCGAGGCCGCCGAGATCGACGTGACCATCGATCCCAACGACCTCGACGTCGACGTGTACCGGTCCAGCGGTCCGGGCGGACAGTCGGTCAACACCACCGACTCGGCGGTGCGCATCACCCACAAGCCGTCGGGCCTCGTGGTCACGTGCCAGGACGAGAAGAGCCAGCTGCAGAACAAGGAGAAGGCGATGCGCATCCTGCGCAGCCGGCTCTACGAGATCGAACGTGAACGTCAGGAAGCCGAGCTGTCGTCGGCCCGACGCGACCAGGTGAAGAGCGGCGGGCGCTCCGACAAGATCCGCACCTACAACTACAAGGAGAACCGCGTCACCGATCATCGCATCGGTCTCACACTGCACTCGCTCGACCAGGTCCTCGCGGGTCAGCTCGACGACCTCACCGACGCGCTCATGGCCGACGAACGTCAGCGTCAACTCGGCGACGATCTCTGAGGCCGCCGTGGTGACCACCTGGGCCGACCTCCGCGCGCAGGCCGAAGCGCACCTCCGCGACGCGCACGTGCTGCGGCCCGACACCGAGGCTCGCTGGATGGTGGAACGGGTCTCGGGCTACGACGGCGCCGAGCTCGTCACCAACGAGCAGGAGCTCGCCGACCGCGCCGGCGGTGCAGCATCTCGACGACCTGCTCGAGCGGCGCACGGGGGGTGAGCCGCTGCAGTACGTGCTGGGGCGGTGGGACTTCCTCGGGCTCGACCTCCTCGTCGACCGGCGGGTGCTGGTGCCTCGGCCCGAGACCGAGGTCGTGGCGCGGACCGCGATCGACGAGGCGGTGCGCCTGGGTGCGCGGCGAGGAAAGCACGACGCGTGGCTCGCGGCCGACACCTCGTACGCAGTGGTCGACCTCGGCACCGGGTCGGGCGCGATCGCGCTCGCGCTCGCTCGGGAGCTTCCCGACGCCGAGGTGTGGGCCACCGACGCGAGCGACGACGCGCTGGCGGTCGCGCGTGCCAACGTCGCCGGCACCGGTTCGGCGGCGACGCGGGTGCGATTGCACGCAGGGTCCTGGTACGACGCGCTGCCCGACGACCGGCGCGGCAGGTTCCGGGTGATCGTGTCGAACCCGCCGTACATCGCCGAGCACGAGGTGCCCGACCTCCCGCGGGACGTCGCCGAGTGGGAACCGCGCCATGCGCTCGTGAGCGGTCCGACGGGGTACGAGGCGCTCGAGACGCTGATCACCGGCGCGCCCGAGTGGCTCGACCCGGCGGGCAGTGTGTTGGTGGTCGAGCTCGCTCCGCAGCAGGCCGAGCGTGCGCTCGTGCTCGCTGCGGCTGCGGGGTTCGCCGACGCACGCGTCGATCACGACCTGGTCGGTCGCGCCCGCATCCTGGTGGCCCGCATCCCTGGGGAGTCGCCAGGAGAACGGGACGCCTGAGCGCGATAGCGTCGCCGGCATGACGCTGTGGCCTGAAGAATACGAAGGACTGCGCGACGAAGCGCGCGCGACCGCGCAGGTGATCGCCGACATGTTCGGGGCCGGCGCACCGGGTGAAGTGTCGGAGGACCGCGACGAACGCGTGCGCTCGCAGCGGGAGATGATGAAGGCGATGGAGGTCACGTCGCCGGCGGGTTCCGACCAGGTGATCGACGGCGTGCCGTGCCGCGTGTTCCGTCCCGCCGGTCCTGCCCGCGCCGTGTACCTGCACTTCCACGGCGGGGCCATGATGCTCGGCTCGCCGCTGATGAACGACACCGCGAACGCCGACCTGTCGTCGCGCTTCGGCCTGGCCGTCGTGTCCGTGGACTATCGGCTGGCGCCCGAACACCCGCATCCCGCGGGGTCTGACGACTGCCTCGCGGTGGCGCGCTGGTTGGTGGAGCACGGCGAAGCAGAGTTCGGTTCTCCGCGCATCCTGATCGGTGGCGAGTCGGCCGGTGGCTACTACGCCGCGCTCACCGTGCTGCGCATACGTGACGAGCTCGACGCCATCGACCGCGTCATCGGTGCCAACCTCGTGTTCGGCGTCTACGACCACTCGGGCACCCCGTCGATGCGCGGCGTCCGTCCTTCGGACGTCCCCGACATCCTCACCGCCGACCCCACCCGGTTCATCAACCAGTGCTTCCTCCCCGGGCTGTCACCGGAGGAGTGCAGGGCGCCCAGCATCTCGCCGCTCTACGCCGAGCTCCACGATCTGCCGCCGGCGCTGTTCACCGTGGGCGGTGCCGACCATCTGCTCGACGACAGCTTGTTCATGTCCGCGCGGTGGGCTGCCTACGAGAACGAATCGGAGCTCGCGGTGTATCCCGACTGCATCCACGGCTTCCCGGCCTTCCCCACCGAGCTCGCGAAGCGCGCCAACGAGCGCATCGACGCGTTCATCGAGCGCGTGCTCGGCTGATCGAGATGGCCGACTCACTCGACGTCGACGCCATGATCGCCCGCTTCCGCGAGCGGGCGGCGGCCGTGCGCGAACGCCCACTGCCTCCGGTTGCCGGCGCAGAACGTCAGCGGTTCGTGGAGCAGGCGCAACGCGACTTCCAGGACTTCGCCATCATCGGCGACGCGACCTGGGACTTCACCGACGGCATCCTGACGCTGAGGATCGACCTCAGCGGCTGAGCCGCCCTGGGCAGGCGTGGCGAGATGACTCCGGTCCGCACAGTCTGCGCTCCATGTCGCAGCAATCGTTGCGGAGCGTGATCGAGGTGCCGTTCGAGCGTCGCCGCCGACGTCGAGCCGTGGCGACGAGCGCCTCGTCACGCCACGAAACTGCGCGGCCTGCTTTGTCTTGCCCCGTTCGCTGCCGATGCCGGCGCGATTTCCGATGCCGCGTCACGATTCCTTTGGCGCTACGGCTACGCGTTCAACTATCTGGTCGTCGCGGAGAGCGGTGTCCGCTTCTTGCTCCCGGCTAGTGCGCGCTTCCTGCCTCGCGTGCTGACGTGGGACTCCGTTGGCGCCTGCGCGCCACGGGCGTTCTCCCTCAACGCCTGGCAAGCGCGCGCCTTCGTCATCAAGGAACAGCGAGTCATCCCGGTCGCCGCCGATCGATTGATGCGGATCGTGATGGGGACGGCTGGTGGCGGTTGCCGGGAATCTTCGTCTTGGGCCCGCATCCTGACGCGTGTTCATCGCCGCCGAGCTGATCGCCGCCAGATCAGCCACTCGTCGTTCGCCGTCAACGCCGGACTGAGCAATCCGACGCGAGGTTCGCAAACTCCGTCGATCCGAGCGAAGCGAACTTCTCGCATCGCTGCGTGCGCCTTTTCCAACTCGGGTGGGGGCTGTCATCCGACGGCAACACTCGGCGGGAAGAATCGATTCGATGGCTTCGCTTGGATCGCCTATCGGTGATCAATGGAGGTGATCGGTCATGAAGCCCGGAATCGTGACTGTCCCATGCTTTTCCGGCGCCCCTTGGGAACTCGATCAACTCGTCCCGTTGCGCGACTGGCCCCTCCGGACCATGCGACTCCCCGAAGCGCTCGACAGCGTTGACGCGTACGCCGATTTTGTCGATGCGCAGGTCGATGACCTTGGTCGATACGTGTTGGTTGGTGACTCATTCGGCGCGGTAGTGGCTCTTGCCTACGCAACAAGGCAGCCGGCGGGTTTGGAGGCTCTTGTGCTTTCGGGCGGCTTCGCCGAGAACCCCGTCACGAACCCGATACTCAAAGCACGAATCAAGGCTGCGCGTTTCCTGCCCGGCATCCTTTACCGCGAGATCACTCTTCGGCTGCATGCTGCGTCGCTGGCTTCGCCGCACGACGCGGACGGAGAGATCCCGTGGTCAAAGGTCAAGAGCAGAGAGCTGTTCCTCGAGAACACGCCGTACATCAGTTACATCAGCCGGGCTCGAGCGGCCCTCGCGGCGGACTATCGCGATCGCCTCGCATGCATCCAGGTCCCGACGCTGATCGTCACGCCATCGCATGACACGTTGATCGGAGAAGATGCCGCGCGGATCATGCTCGATGGCATTCCCGATGCGACGGAAGTGACCTTGGAGCACACGGGCCATATGTTCCGGTTTTCGCACCCCACTCGCTACGCCGGCGCCATCCGAGACTTTGTGTCATCCCGAGTCGAATCGGTTGAGCAGAACGCCTGAGGTGAGCGTGGGTTCAACTGTCTCGAGAGAGGAGTACCGATGGAACCCAGGACGACGCAATGCGCCACACAGTTCCTGAACCGCGAGCAAGGACGGATCGCTTACGAGGTCAGCGGCGATGGTCCGCTCGTCGTCTGCGCCCCCGGCATGGGAGACCTGCGCTCGGCGTATCGCTTCCTGACCCCGGGTTTGGTCGGTGCTGGCTACAAGGTCGCGGCGATGGATCTACGAGGGCACGGCGACAGCGATGCCACGTTCGACGCGTATGACGACGTAGCCGTTGGAGCCGACCTCCTCGCGCTCGTACGACAACTTGGCGGTCCAGCGGTTCTGATCGGCAACTCGATGTCGGCGGGCGGTGCTGTGTGGGCAGCCGCCGAAGCCCCTGAACTGGTGACCGGACTGGTGCTCATCGGCCCGTTCGTTCGCCAGGTCCCCGTCGGATTCCTGGCAACGCTCGCGTTTCGTGTGGTGATGCTTCCGCCGTGGTCGTCGGGCGCCTGGAACACCTACTACGCGAAGCTGTTTCCTGGACGACCACCCGCAGACCTCGCCGAACACCGGGCACAGATTCGCGCAAGCATGCGCAAGCCGGGTCACGCGCGTGCATTCAGAGCGACCACCCATTCCTCGCATGCTCCGGCAGAGGCCCGACTTGACGACGTCGACACCCCCACACTGGTCGTCATGGGCGCCCGCGATCCCGATTTTCCTGACCCCGAGGCCGAGGCTCACATCGTCGCCGATCGCCTGCGCGGAAAGGCGATCATCGTTCCGGACGCGGGGCATTACCCGCAAGCCGAGTACCCCGAACTTGTCACCCCCGCCGTCCTCGATTTCCTTCACGGCCTCGAACTGCGCGCGTAGCCCCCACAGCCCGGGCCCAATCGCACACCTGCGCCCTAGCTGCCGAGATGCGTGGCGATCCGTGCTTCAGTGGCCTCCGTGCTCGACGACCGCTCGGAGAGCCTGGGCGAGCTCGTTCAAGTCGATGGGGGCTCGAGGTCCGGACGGTCAGTGGCGCTCGCGGCGCATCTGCTCGTCGAGTGACTCGTTCTTGTCGAGGTGCTGGAGCAGCGCGCGATCGACGGCGACCCAGATCGTCTTCGAGAACGGGTACCCGAACGTCGGCACCACGATCATCAGCGGGACGAGCACCGCGAGCATCGGCACGACCGGGATGTCGGGCGCGGTGAGCGCGAGACCGATCGCGAACGCGAGCACGAACACCACGGCCGCGATCCCGATGTTGATCGCGAGCGCACCAGCCCAGTAGCCCTGCTCGCGCTCGAAGTGGAGTCCGCAGCGGGGGCAGTCGTCGACCATCGTGAACCAGCGCTTGAACAGGTGCCCGCTGCCGCAGCGCGCGCGCAGCGCTTGGTGACCCCTCTCCAGAGCATCTGACCTCGAGAGGGGCGCTGGCTCGGGTTCATGCGTCGTCCTCGCTGTCGACCGTCGGCCACACCGGCACACCGGGCGTCGCCGAGTCGGGGCAGATCGAACGGTATCGGCAGCGCGCGCACACCTCGGGATCGGCGACGCCCCGGAACTCGGTCATGGTCCGGATCGCCGCGACCTCGCTGCGCACGTCCTCCTCGATCGCGAGCAGGTCGTCGGCGTCGGGCTCGAACGGTTCGGGATCGTCGACGACCTCGGCCGCCAGGTGCTCGAACGAGACGCGCAGCCGCAGCCCGCGTGCGTCGGCGAGCGGGGCGAGGATCCAGGCCTGCAGTCGCGCCTGCTTGTCGTCGGCGACGCGGTCGCTCCACACCTGGCCGCTCTTGAAGTCACGGGCGTCGAGCACGCCGTCGTGCACCCACAGCGCGTCGAGGCGCGCGGTGGCCATGAACGGCGTCGTGGGATGCGACGAGAACCGGGCGCGGGTGATCTCGTGGCCGATCGCTTCCGTGGGGCTCGGGCAGCGCGTGGTGTGACGTTCGATCTCGCCCCACAGTCGGTCGTCGTGGTCGAGACCGCGGCGCACGAGGACGTCGCCGACGTGTTCGACGTCGTGACACGACCCCTCCACGTGGATCATGTGCAGTGCGTCGTGCAGCTGCTGGCCGTGCACGCCGCCGGGGTGCTGGTCGCTCTCCGGAACGATGAGAAGTTGATTTCGCCATTCGCGAGGACACCGGCGCCAGGTATCGAGCCCGGTTGGTGTGACATGGAGGATCCCCGGCAGCAGATCGGCGCGCTTCCCCAGAGCGCTCCCTTCTCGTGCTCTGGGCATCGCGAAACCACCGCGCAGCCGCCGCAGTATCGGTCGTTCTTGGCGATCCCTTCCTCGGAGCGGCGGGCAACGATCTCCAGTCGCTCGTCGAACCACCCGATCTGCACCGCTCGCTCGCTCGATTCGATGACTCGCTCGACGAGCACACCCTGCAAGAGATCGGCCCAGACGGCACGCAGCGGTTCTCCGTTGAGCCAACGCTTGAGTCGAAGGAAGGCAAGACGTATGGCGTCGACGTCAAATGGGTCGGCGGGCGGAGTCCGTCGCCCCCACAGCTCGAACTGGCGGAGCTCGAAACCGCCGTCCGCGGTGCGGAGCGGAAGGTCGATCCATCCACCGAAGCGAATTCCATGTCGTTCGGTGAGCAGCTCTGCGCCTGGGTCGTCCCATTGCGCCGGGCGGTCGCCGAACATGGCGACGTACCAGCGCCCCGCCTGTTCCAGGACCGCACGCTCTTCAGGGAGCACCGCTGGGTCGAGGAGATTGCCCACGTTCGCGAAGTGCTGCTCTTGAGGAACCGCGAGCTCGGCATGGATGTCTCGTGCAGTTGCAAGGAACGCGTCTCGAAGGCGCGAACGATGAACCGGGTCGTGTGACTTCTCACTGCCTGTGAACGTCTTGGCCAGGCGGCGCCCACACATCGAGCCTGCGGCACGAAGCAGTGATGGGGTGACCTTGGGCTGATCATCGGCCTCCACACCGCCCAGGCTACGGACGGGGTGTGACAGGCCCGGGGAGCCTCTATTCCTTCCCGGCTCGGACGACCCGCCTTCTCTACACTGACCGGGTCACCGTCGCGGGAGCACCCATTGCGCATCGCCATCGGCTCCGATCATGCGGGCTTCCGTCTGAAGGAGCACCTCATCGCCGTCCTGAAGGACGACGGCCACGACGTCGACGACCTCGGCACCCATTCCGAGGAAGCCGTCGACTACCCGATCTACTGCTCGCGAGTCGGGCGAGCGGTGGCCGACGGCGACGCCGAACGCGGCATCGTGCTCGGCGGCAGCGGCCAGGGTGAGCAGCTCTCGGCCAACAAGGTCAAGGGCGTGCGCGCCGCACTGTGCAACGACCTGTACACCGCCGAGTTCTCGCGTCGACACAACGACGCCAACGTGCTGTCGATCGGCGCGCGGGTCGTGGGGGAAGGCCTGGCCGACGAGATCCTGCGGGTCTGGCTCACCACCGACTTCGAGGGTGGCCGCCACCAACGCCGCATCGACGAGATCACCCAGCTCGAGAACGGAGAGATCCTGTGACCACGGACCGCGACTCGTCCTTCGCAGCCCTGCGGGCCACCGATCCCGCGATCGCCGACATCATCGAGCGCGAGACCGAGCGTCAGAACACCACCATCCAGCTCATCGCGTCGGAGAACTTCGCGTCGCCTGCCGTGCTCGCGGCGCAGGGCTCGGTGCTCACCAACAAGTACTCCGAGGGCTACCCGGCGAAGCGCTACTACGGCGGCAACCTGGTGGTCGACGAGGCCGAGGAGCTCGCCCGCCAGCGCCTCTGCGAGCTGTTCGGAGCCGACCACGCCAACGTGCAACCGCACTCCGGGGCCAACGCCAACATGGCCACCTACCTCGCGCTGCTCGAGCCCGGCGACAAGGTCATGGGCATGCGCCTCGACCAGGGTGGTCACCTGACCCACGGATCTCCGGTCAACGCCAGCGGACGCCTCTACGACTTCGTCGCCTACGGCGTCGATCGCGAATCGGAGCGCATCGACCTCGACGAAGTGCGCGCCATCGCCATGGCCGAGCGTCCCAAGCTGATCATCGCCGGTGCCACCGCGTACCCGCGCACGATCGACTTCGCGGCGTTCCGCGACATCGCCGACGCGTGCGGCGCGCTCCTGATGGTCGACGCCGCGCACATCGCGGGGCTCATCGCCGGCGGCGCGCACCCGTCACCCGTCCCGTACGCCGACGTCGTCACCACCACGACGCACAAGACGCTGCGCGGGCCGCGCGCCGGAGCGATCATGTGTCGCGAGGAGTACACGACCGTGATCGACAAGGCGGTGTTCCCGGGCCTCCAGGGCGGCCCCCTCATGCACGTCGTCGCCGCCAAGGCCGTTGCGTTCAAGGAAGCCGCGCAGCCCGAGTTCAAGGACTACGCGCACCAGATCGTGAAGAACGCCAATGCCCTGGCAGAGGCGCTCGCGGCCGAGGGCTTCCGCATCGTGTCCGGCGGCACCGACAACCACCTGATGCTCGTCGACCTGCGCCCCTTCGGCGTCACCGGCAAGGTGGCCCAGGAGGCCCTCGACCGCGCCGGGATCACCTGCAACAAGAACGCCATCCCCAACGACCCGGAGAAGCCCTTCACCACCAGCGGCCTCCGCCTCGGCACCGCCGCCGTCACCACCGCCGGCATGAAGGAAGCAGAGATGCAGACCATCTCGAGCCTCATCGCCCAAGTGCTGCGAAAGGTCGACGACGACCACATCGCCGAAGAAGTCAAGGCCCAAGCCGCCGACCTCTGCGCCGCTTTCACCCCTTACCCCTCCCAAAGCTGAGAGCGCGGCAGGGGACCAGGCGTGGGGGGACAGGTGACTCGTGCGGGAGGTAGCACCCGGCAGCCGAGACCCGGCACGAAGTGCCGACCCGAGCGCCAGCGAGGGGAGCAGGGGCTCGGCTGCGTGAAGGGTGCGTTCCCGCACGAGGCGCCAGTTCACCCACGCCGGAGACGTGAGGGCCAGTGCCCGGCTACCTGACCGTCGCCGGGATCGCGGCCGTCGTCACGTTCTTGTTGACGTTCGGGATGCGGTGGGTGGCGCCGCGCATCGGGGCGATCGCGATGCCCGGGCCTCGGAGCGTGCACACCAAACCCACCCCGTCGCTCGGGGGCGCGGCGATGTTCGCAGGGTTCCTGGTGGCCATGGCGGTGGCGTCGCAGCTCACCCAGTTCCACGAGATCTTCGCAGACGACACCGAGACGCTCGGCTTGTTGCTCGCGGCCGCGATCATGTTCGTGGTCGGCGCCATCGACGACCTGCGCGACGTGTCGCCTCCCGCGAAGATCGCCGGGCAGGTGTTGAGCGGGAGTGTCCTCTCGCTGCTCGGCGTGACCATGCTCTACTTCCGGGTTCCGTTCGCGAGCTACGAGTACGTGGTGTTGTCGCCCGATCTCGCGCCACTGGTCACCGTGCTCACGGTCGTGGTCATGGCGAACGCCGTCAACCTCATCGACGGGCTCGACGGCCTCGCCTGCGGCATCGTGATGATCGCGGGCGCGGCGATGTTCCTCTACGCCGATCGACTGTTCAAGGCCGGCCTGCTCGAGGGCTCGAACATGGGGCCTCTCGTTGCGGCGATCACCGTCGGGATCTGCGTGGGCTTCCTGCCCCACAACTTCAACCCGGCCCGCATCTTCATGGGCGACGCCGGTGCGATGTTCCTCGGCCTGCTGCTCGCCACCACGACGATCACGGTCGGAGGGCGCACCGCCGATCCGTTCCCGGGTCAGACCTACGTCTACTTCGCGCCGCTCGCCATCCCGTTGGTGATCCTCGGGGTGCCGATCGTCGACACCGCCTTCTCGTTCCTCCGCCGAGTCTGGCGCCGCCAGTCGTTCGCGCAGGCCGACCACGAGCACCTGCACCACCGGTTGATGCGGATGGGCCACGGACCCCGACGCGCCGTGGTGATCCTCTGGCTGTGGACCGCCCTGCTCGCGGCCGTCGTGCTCCTCCCGACGTTCACGAATCACGGCAATTCGCTCGTACCTCTCGCGGTCGCCGCGCTCGGACTGCTCCTCTACATCTACTTCCACCCCGGGGTCCGCAGCCTCCGGGCCGGACGGCCGGGTGCCACCGCCGAAGCCGCGGTCGACGAGGCCTCCGCCGAAGGGCCGGGCGCCGATGTGGTGGAGCTGGCACCGCGGCGAGAATCTCGCGGTGGCGGCTGAAAAAATCCGCTCGCGAGGCTGCTCCGGTTTGACGGTTCGCGCAGGCGCCTACTAGCTTGTGCTTGTATTCACAAGCGGGAGTGGGTCGCAACGAAGCGTCCACTCGGGGGAGGAAATCGCCGGTGAAACCCCGGCTCCGACGATTCGTCCGTTGGCTGTTCGTGCCCAAGGCGGCGCGGCAGCGAAGACAAGTACCGCGGTGAGGCCTTTGCCAGTGGCCTCGAACTCGTCGTCCCCACCGTCGTCTTCACGCTGCTCGGCCTCTGGGCCGACAGCGCCTGGGGCACGGCGCCGCTCTTCCTGATCGTCGGGTTCATCTTCGGCGCGGGCGGCACCTTCGCATCGCAGTACTACCGCTACCGCGCCCGCAGCGAGATCAACGACGAAGGCAAGCCCTGGTCGCGCTCGGCCTCGAATTCGGGAGGTGCTCGATGACGGATCCCGCGGTTCCCGAGATCCCCGCCATTCCCGATCTGTCGGTGCCCGATCCCGACGGCATCGAGTCGCGGATCGCCAAGGACATCGCGCGGCACGCGCTGTGGGTGGCGCCGGTGGCGATCCTCGTACTCGGCATCTGGCAGGGGATCGGCGGTGCGCTCGGTGTCGCGCTCGCGCTGGTGGTCGTCCTCGCCAACTTCCTCATCACGGGCGCGCTGCTCGGTTGGGCCGCGCGCATCTCGCCCGCGATGATCATGGCCGTCGCGCTGGGCGGGTTCCTCGTGTGGCTCATCGTGATCTTCGGCATGGGTCTGCTGGTGGAGCAGATCGACGCCGTGAACCTCGACGTCTTCGTCGTGTCGGTCCTCGTGCTGCATCTCGGTCTCTTGTTCTGGGAGATGCGCTCGATCAGCTTCAGTCTCGCGTCCCCCGGGCTCAAGCCCCGGAAGTCCTAGGAGCACTGCGTGATCCCGGTTCTCGCCGACCTCCTGCCCAACGTCAACGAGCTCTTCGAATACAGGGGCATCTTCGGGCAGCACGAGTGGTTCGAGTTCAACAAGACGGCCGTCATGGCCTTCGTCTCGACCATCATCTGCATTCTCCTGTTCTTCGTCGGTTCGCGGAAGAAGGCCATGGTGCCGAGCGGGCTCCAGAACATGGCCGAGATGGGCTACGAGACCGTCGAGCAGCAGATCGCAGTCGAGGTCATGGGCCCCGACGACGGTCGCAAGTGGGCGCCGTTCCTGTCGACGCTCTTCTTCTGGATCTTCTTCATCAACATCTGGTCGACGTTCCCGTTCATCTACTTCCCGGCGACGTCGCGCATCGCGATCCCGATCTACCTCGCCCTGCAGACCTGGGTGATCTTCATCTTCGTCGGGTTCAAGCACCAGGGTCTCGGCTACTTCCGCAACGTGGTGCCGTCGGGTGTGCCCGGGCCGCTGCTGCTCCTCGTGGTGCCGATCGAGATCATCTCGAAGTACTTCATCCGGCCGTTCTCGCTGGCGGTCCGACTTTTCGCCAACATGGCCGCCGGCCACGTGCTGCTCGCGGTGTTCTGCATCATGACCAGCGAGCTGATCATCCATCACAACAGCGGCATCTGGCAGATCCCCCTCGGGATCCTCCCGTTCTTCGCCCTGGTGGCGATGACCGCGTTCGAGTTCCTCGTCGCGGTGCTGCAGGCATACATCTTCACCATCCTGACTGCGGTGTACGTCAACGAATCGCTCCACGCGGAGCACTGAGTCCCGCGGTCCCTTCGCACCATCCACCCAGCACCAGCAACCAAGGAGAGCAAGCGTGAACGAGTTCGTGAGCCTGGCGGTGACGCAGGCGGACGCCCTGAAGTCCGGCCTCGGGTCGGTCGGTTACGGTCTCGCCGCCATCGGCCCCGGCATCGGTATCGGTTACCTGGTCGGTCAGTCGGTGCAGGCGATGGCTCGCCAGCCCGAGATGGCCGGCAACGTGCGGACGACGATGTTCCTCGGCATCGCATTCGCCGAGGCGCTCGCCCTCATCGGTTTCGTCCTCAAGTTCATCTGACCGCCGCGCCGCCGGCCGGATCCGGTCGACGGTGCACACTGACCTGTGAAGGAAGGGACGCGCCATGCGCATCCGTAGGTTGCTGGCAGCAGCGTTGCTGGGTGGAGCGATGCTGTTCGCGCTCGCCCAACCCGCGAGTGCCGACCCGTCGGTCGAGGCCAACAAGGAGCTGAAGGAGTGCCTCGAGAAGGCACTCGACGGCCCCACCTCCGACCTCACCAACGCGGTCGAGGACTGCCACAAGGCCAAGAGCATCGTCACCCCGGCGGCGCCGGAGCTGATCTGGGGTTCGATCGCGTTCCTGATCGTCCTGGGCGTGCTGGTGAAGTTCGCCTTCCCGGTGCTGAAGAAGACGATGCAGGAGCGCCAGGACAAGATCCGCGAGGACCTCGAGGGGGCGGAGTCGGCCAAGACCGAGGCCGAACGGGAGCGCGACGAGTACCGGCAGAAGATCCAGGACTCTCGCCAGGAAGCGGTCGAGATCCTGGAAGCCGCGCGTGGCGATGCCGAGCGGGTGCGCGCCGACATCATCGCCCGGGCCGAGACCGAGGCCAACGAGATCAAGGCTCGTGCCAACGACGACATCCGCCTCGCCACCGAGCGGGCCCAGGCCGACCTCCAGGCGTCGGTGAAGGACCTCTCGATCGAGCTCGCGGAGAAGGTCGTCGAGCACAACCTCGATGCCGACACGCAGCGCGCGCTGATCGACAACTACATCGCGCAGGTCGGGAGCAACTGACGTGAGCGAGACCAGCGACCGCATCGAGTCCTACGCCAAGGCGTTCCTCGAGGTCGCCCGCACGGAGGGCCACCTGGCCGAGGTGGAGGACGAGCTCTTCCGCTTCGCGCGCGCCTACAACGCCTCCGACGAACTGCGCCTCGCACTCACCGATCCGCAGCTGCCGCTGGCGCGCAAGACCGCGGTGATCCAGGACCTGCTCGAGCGCAAGGCGCTCGCCGTCTCCCAGGCGTTGGTGCTCGCCGTGGTGGTGGCGGGCCGTGCTGGCGAGCTCGAGAACATCGTCGACAAGTTCGTGGAGCTCGCGGTTGCCGAGCGTGCGCACGAGGTCGCCGAGGTCCGCAGCGCGGTGCCGCTCAGCGACGAGGACGTCGAGCGTCTCCGTGACGCACTGAGCAAGGCCACGCGTGAAGAACGTGGAAGTGAAGGTCGTGGTCGACCCCGACGTCATGGGCGGCATCGTCACCAAGATCGGCGACCTCGTCATCGACGGGTCGGTGCGCCACCGCCTCGACCAACTCCGCGAACAGATCTAGCCAGAAGAACGCTGGAAGGAACCAGATGGCTGAACTGACCATCAACGTCGACGAGATCGCCGCTGCGCTCAAGGCGCACGTCTCTACGTTCACGCCGACCCTCGACTCGGCCAACGTCGGTCAGGTGCTCGAGGTGGGCGACGGCATCGCGCGCGTCGCTGGGCTGCCGGAGACCGCGGTCAACGAGGTGCTCGAGTTCGAGGGGGGCACCCTCGGCCTCGCGCTGAACCTCGACGAGGAATCCATCGGTGCGGTCATCCTGGGCGAGGCGAGTCACGTGGAGGAAGGTGGCGCGGTCAAGGCGACCGGCCGCATCCTCTCGATCGCCGTCGGCGATGCCCTGATCGGTCGCGTGGTCGACGCGCTCGGTCGCCCCATCGACGGCAAGGGCCCGATCGCCTCCACCGAGGTCCGTCGGCTCGAGGTCCAGGCGCCCGGCATCGTCGGCCGCCAGCCGGTGCACGAGCCGCTGCAGACCGGCATCAAGGCCATCGACGCCATGACGCCCGTCGGCCGTGGCCAGCGGGAGCTCATCATCGGCGACCGCAAGACGGGCAAGACCACCGTCGCCATCGACACGATCCTCGCCCAGAAGGGCCAGGGCGTGAAGTGCATCTACGTCGCCATCGGCCAGAAGGGCTCCACCGTCGCGCAGACCGTCGCCACCCTCGAGGAGCACGGCGCGATGGACTACACGGTGGTCGTCAACGCGCCCGCCGCCGACGAAGCCGTGTTCAAGTACCTCGCTCCCTACGTGGGCTGCGCGATCGGTCAGCACTGGATGGACAACGGCGAGCACGCGCTCGTCGTGTACGACGACCTGTCGAAGCAGGCCGAGTCGTACCGCCAGCTCGCGCTGCTGCTGCGCCGCCCGCCGGGTCGTGAGGCCTACCCCGGCGACGTCTTCTACCTGCACAGCCGCCTGCTCGAGCGTGCCGCGAAGCTGAGCGACGCGCTCGGCGCGGGCTCGCTCACCGCGCTGCCGATCATCGAGACCAAGGCGGGTGACGTCTCCGCGTACATCCCCACGAACGTGATCTCGATCACCGACGGCCAGATCTACCTGCAGGAGAACCTGTTCCGCTCCGGTGTGCGTCCCGCCGTCGACGTGGGCATCTCGGTGTCGCGCGTGGGTGGCGCCGCGCAGATCAAGGCGATGCGGTCGGTGGCCGGCACGCTCAAGGTCGACCTCGCCCAGTTCCGTGACCTCGAGGCGTTCGCCACGTTCGCGTCCGACCTCGACGCGGTCTCGAAGGCCCAGCTCGAGCGCGGCTACCGACTGGTCGAGCTGCTGAAGCAGCCCCTCAACTCGCCGATGCCGGTCGAGCTGCAGGTGTTGTCGGTGTACGCCGGCACCTCGGGCGCGCTCGACGACCTCGAGGTGAGCGACATCCGCCGCTTCGAGGTCGACATGCACGAGTGGTTCCAGGCCCGTCACCGCGCGCTGGTCGACCAGATCCGCAACGCGGGCACGCTGCCCGAAGGCGACGAGCTCGCGGACGCGATGGCGGACTTCAAGCAGACCTTTGCCGCCGCGCTCGCAGGCGAGCAGGCCAACGCCGACGCCGCGGCCGTCGTGGCGGCGGCCGCAGTAGCGGCGGAGTAGCGCAGACTCATGGCTGGTGGCCAGGAGCGGGTGCTCCGCCGACGGATCAAGAGCATCCAGTCGACGCAGAAGATCACACGCGGCGCAGGAGCTGATCGCGGCGAGCCGCATCGTGCGCGCGCAGGGTCGTGTGCACGCCGCCCAGCCGTACAGCGACTCGATCACCGAGGTGGTCGGCGATCTCGCCGCGGGCGGCGGCGGCATCAGCAGCGCGCTGCTCGTGCCCCGGCCCGAGGTGCGGCGGGTCGCGGACATCGTGATCGCGGCCGACCGCGGTCTGTGCGGGGCCTACAACTCGAACGTGCTCCGCACTGCGGAAGCCGCGGTCGCCGAGGACATCGCCGCCGGGCGCGGCTACTCGCTGATCACCAGTGGCCGGAAGGCCGAGGGCTACTTCCGGTACCGCGACTACGACATCGACGCGTCCTTCAGCGGGTTCTCCGACCAGCCGTCCTACGAGGACGCACGGGGCATCGGTCAAGCCGCCACCCGGGCGTTCCTCGCCGAGGAGACCGACCTCGTCGAGATCATCTACACGCGCTTCGTCTCGGCCGGTGTGCAGGTGGTCGAGCGTCAGACCCTCGTCCCCATGGTCCGTGACGACGTCGAAACGTCCGACGGCAACGGCCCGGTCGCGGCGTCGTACGAGTTCGAACCGTCGCCCGACACGATCCTCGACCTGCTCCTCCCGCGCTACGTGGAGTCGCGGGTGTTCGCGGCCCTGCTCAACGCCTCGGCATCGGAGCACGCCTCCCGCCAGCGCGCGATGAAGTCGGCCACCGACAACGCGCACGACCTCATCGTCAGCCTCACGCGCGTCATGAACCGCGCCCGCCAGGACTCCATCACCACCGAGATCATGGAGATCGTCGGTGGCGCCGAAGCCCTCCGCGGGCGCAAGAAGAAGCTGGTCTCCGACGACTTCCTCGCCGACACCATCGAGGCGCGCCGCGCCGACCTGTTCGAAGCCCGCACCGAATCCAACTCGTAGGAGATTGGAAATGACTGTCACCGCCGACACCCCCTCCACCGCGCCCCCTCCTGACGGCTCGCTGAAAGACGGGCGCGTCGTCGCCATCGCCGGCCCCGTCGTCGACGTCGAGTTCCCGCCCGACGGTCTCCCCGAGATCAACTTCGCGGTGGAGATGGACGCCGAGCTCGAGGGTGAGACCATCACCATCACCGCCGAGGTCGCGCAGCAGATCGGCGACAGCCGGGTGCGCGTCATCTGCCTGAAGCCCACCGATGGTCTGCAGCGCGGCACCATCGTGCGCAACCTCGGCCACGGCATCACCATGCCCGTGGGCGACGGCGTGCTCGGTCACGTCTTCAACGTGATCGGCGAGCCGCTCGACGTCGAGGAGTCGCAGCTCAGCAACATCGAGGACCGCTGGGAGATCCACCGCGACGCACCCGGCTTCGACCAGCTCGAGCCCAAGGCGCTGATGTTCGAGACCGGCATCAAGGTCGTCGACCTGCTCGAGCCCTACGTGCAGGGCGGCAAGATCGGCCTCTTCGGTGGCGCCGGCGTGGGCAAGACGGTGCTCATCCAGGAGATGATCCAGCGGGTCGCCACCCACCACGGTGGTGTGTCGGTGTTCGCCGGAGTGGGCGAGCGCACCCGTGAGGGCACCGACCTCTGGCTCGAGATGCAGGAGTCGGGCGTCATCGAGAAGACGGCCCTCATCTACGGTCAGATGGACGAGCCGCCGGGCGTGCGCCTCCGCGTCGCGTCTGTCGGCCCTCACCGTCGCCGAGTACTTCCGCGACGTGAAGAACCAGGACGTGCTCCTCTTCGTCGACAACATCTTCCGCTTCGTGCAGGCGGGCTCGGAGGTGTCGACGCTGCTCGGCCGCATGCCGTCGGCGGTGGGATACCAGCCCACGCTGGCCGACGAGATGGGCGAGCTGCAGGAGCGCATCACCTCGACCAAGGGTCACTCCATCACGTCGCTGCAGGCCGTCTACGTGCCCGCCGACGACTACACCGACCCGGCGCCGTTCACCACCTTCACCCACCTCGACGCCACCACCGAGCTCTCCCGGCAGATCGCGGCGCTCGGCATCTACCCGGCGGTGGACCCGCTGGCGTCGACGTCGAACATCCTCGCCCCCGAGATCGTCGGCGACCGGCACTACACCTGTGCCCGCCGCGTCCAGGAGGTGCTCCAGCGCTACGAGGAGCTCCAGGACATCATCGCCATCCTCGGTCTCGACGAGCTGTCGGAGGAGGACAAGGTCACGGTGGCCCGGGCCCGCAAGATCCAGCGCTTCCTGTCGCAGCCGTTCTTCGTCGGCGAGGTGTTCACCGGCCTGCCCGGCATCTTCGTGCCGATCGAGGAGACGGTGGAGTCGTTCGAGGCGCTGGTCGACGGTGAGCTCGACAACGTGCCCGAGCAGGCGTTCTTCAACGTCGGCGGGGCCGAGAGCGTGCTGGCCAAGGCCAAGCAGCTCCAGGAGAGCTGAACCTTGCCGACGGAGACGTTCGAGGTGCAGCTCGTCTCGCCCGAGCAGATCCTGTTCGAGGGCGAGGCCGAGATGGTGGTGTGCCGCGGCTCGACGGTGACATCGCGTTCCTCAAGGACCACGTGCCCTACCTGGGCGTGCTCGACGACGACGCGGTGCGCATCATCCAACCGAACGACGTCGAAACCGCGGCCGCAGTGCACGGTGGGTTCGTGCAGATGAACGGCGACAAGCTCGTCGTGCTCTCCGACCTGGCCGAGCTCAAGGACGCGATCGACGTGCCGCGTGCCGAGCAGGCCAAGCAGACGGCCGAGGCCACCCTGGCCGCCGATCCCGACGACACCGAGGCGCACGCCGCCTTGGCCCGGGCGGAGACGCGCCTCAAAGTGGCGGGCGTCAGCTCCTAGCCTCCTCCCATGCGACGGCGCCTGACCAGTGTGGCCGTCGCGGCTGCTCGTCGCGGTGGGCGCGTCGGCGGTCGCGCTCGTGTCGCGCCGGTGCCCAGGAGCCGTCGCTCACCGTGTTCCGTCGGCTCGGCGCGTGGGTCGACGTGTTCGACTACGCGCCGCGTCTGCAGAAGCCCGGTGCCCAGCCGCGGGTCACGCCCGACTCGATCTCCGACATGGCGGCGCTGGGCGTCAAGACGCTCTACGTGCAGGTGGCCAATCCCGATGGCGCGCCGGCGAGCCAGCTCACCGACCGCACCGAGCTCGGCGCGCTGCTCGAGCGCGCGCACGAGCGCGGCATCGCGGTGGTGCCGTGGTTCCTGCCGCGACTGGTCACGCCCGCCGACGACGTCGCGACCATGAAGCAGATCGTCAAGCTGCGGGTGGGCGGCGAATCGTTCGACGGCATCGGGCTCGATCTCGAATCCAGTGAGGTGGCCGACATCACGCTGCGCAACCAACGCACGGTCGCCTTCGCCAAACGGGCACGGCAGATCGTCGGCTCGTCGCTGCCCATCTCCGCGATCGTGTACCCCGCGGTGCAGCTCGAGGTGCTGAACACCACGCTGTGGCCGGACTTCCCCTACAAGGCCGTCGATCGCTACGTCGACCTCTGGATGCCCATGAGCTACTACACGTACCGCGACACGGCGTCGGGGTTGCGGAGCGCGTACCTCTACACCGTCGACAGCGTCGATCGCCTGCGGAAGCGGGTGGGTGATCCCGACGTGCCGGTGCACCTCATCGGTGGACTGGCCGAGGAGAGCACCCCCGACGACTACCTCGACATGACCCGTGCCGCGAACGCCACCGATGCGCTCGGGTGGTCGATCTACGACTACGCCACCACCGGCACATGGGCGTGGCCGTACCTGCGCAACCAGGTGCCGGTCCCGACGACGCGCAGCCGCCGACGACTCCCGCGCCCACCACCGCGCCACCGACCACCGCTGGCACCGACCACCGCGCCACCGGCCACGTCGACGACGAGCGCACCGCCGACGACGACGATCGCCCCCGCGTAGTTCAGCGACGTTCAGCGACGGGCGCCCTCTCCCAAGCGGGTGCGGAGGTCGCGTTCGAAGGCGGCGACGTCGGGACCGGCGGCCGCCGTCCTCATCGCGATCAGCTCCGGGTAGCCGGCGTCGCGTTCGGCGTCCCACTCGTCGGCGAAGGCGCCGGAGTCGATGCCATCGACGATCTCGCGCATCGTCACCGCGACGTCGTAGTGGTCGAAGCGCGAGCGCCGCGACAGCTGACCGTATTGACTCGTCGGTGAGTGGTGCTCGAACTGCGCGGCGTAGCCGCCCTCCCGGAGCAAGCGGTACGTGCGCTCCACTTCGCCTGACAGCACGAGCTCCGTGATGACGGCCTCGATCGGGATGCCGTGCTCGAGCATCACCTGGGTGAACGACTGCGACACACGGCTGAGCGCGGGCGAGAGCGCTTGTTCGACGGCGAGGTCGAGGATTGCTTCCTGGCGTGGCGTCAACTCGATCGCGCCCTGCAGGAGACCACCGATGGCCTTGGCGACGGCGAGGGTGCGCGAGCGCGCGGTGCCGGTGACGTCGCGGTGGACGCCGAAGGCGGTGATGAACCCGATGCCTTCCTCGTAGCAGCGACGTACCTCCGGACCCAGCATGCGCGGTGCGACCATGCCGATGTCGCACGCCGGCTCGAAGCGGTCGAAGGCGAGTGTGTATCCGCTCGCCACGACGACGAGTGCGTCTTCACGGGGTCGGATCGGCAGCGACGGGATCACGTCGTCGGGGATGAGGATGCACAGGACGTCGAAGTCGGACGCGGCGTCGAGCTCAGTGGTGACGAAGCCATCGGCGGTCGCTCGCTCGCGGGTCTCGTCGGCCCGCACGCAGACGGTGACGTCGACGCCGGAGTCGCGGAGGTTCAGCGCCCAGGGACGACCCTGGTTGCCGTAGCCGACGACGGCGACCCGGGCGTTCCGAATCGGATCGAGCGTGACGTCGGCGTCGTGGACGATCGTCGTCATGATGGTCTCCCTCTGAACTCGTGGCGTGGAGATGGTACGGGGTTCGCGCCGAGAGGGTCCGGCGTCTCCGGGTAGGGTCAACCGATGTACATCGGACTGGGAATCTTCGCCGTCCTCGCCGTGGTCGTCGTGATCGTGGGCGCCATCGCCATGAAGCGTCAGCGCGACTACGGCGACAGTGACGGCGACGGCGAGATGGGCGAGGCCGAGTTTCGCAAGTACGAAGGTTTCGACGACTGAGCGATCACCGCATCCCGCGTGCATGTTCATGCACTGCGGTGCTTGTTGATCTACATCAGATCCACAAAGGCCCTGCCGCAGTTGCGTG
Organism: uncultured Actinomycetes bacterium; assembly: GCA_963835985.1. Lineage (GTDB taxonomy): Bacteria > Actinomycetota > Acidimicrobiia > IMCC26256 > DASPTH01 > DASUAS01. The sequence goes on from CAWIHV010000007.1 coordinate 829,261, forward strand.
AGAGCGTCAGTCGAACTTGAGCGCCGAGTACTTCATCAGCTTCTGCCACTTGTGGGTGGCGTCGATGGTGCGGATGGTGCCCGACTTCGAGCGCATCACCATCGACTGCGTGCTCGCGCCGTTGCCCCAGTAGCGCACGCCCTGCAGCAGATCGCCGTCGCTGATGCCGGTGGCGCTGAAGAAGACGTCGTCGCCGGAGACGAGGTCGTGGCTGGTGAGCACCCGCTCGAGGTCGTACCCGGCGTCGAGCGCGGCCTGCCGTTCCTCGTCGTTCCGCGCGTACAGGCGCCCGAAAATCTCGCCGCCCATGCATTGGAGAGCAGCGGCCGCGATCACACCCTCGGGCGTGCCGCCGATGCCGAACAGGATGTCGGTGCCGCTCCCGGGCGTGGCCACGGTGATGGCGGCGGCGACGTCGCCGTCCTGGATCAGCTTGATGCGGGCGCCGGCCTCGCGGCACTGACGGATGATGTCCTCGTGGCGGGGCCGGTCGAGGACGACCGCGGTGATGTCGTCGACGTCTTCACCCTTGGCCTTGGCCACCGCCTCGAGGTTCGCCTTCACCGGCGCGTCGAGGTCGATCACGTCGGCGGCCTCGGGGCCCACCGCGATCTTGTCCATGTACACGCACGGACCGGGATCGAACATGGTGCCCCGCTCCGAGATGGCGATCACCGAGATGGCGTTGTTGCGCCCGAGCGACGTGAGGGTGGTGCCGTCGATGGGGTCGACCGCGATGTCGCAGGCGGGCCCGCCGGATCCGATCTCCTCGCCGTTGAACAGCATCGGCGCTTCGTCCTTCTCGCCTTCGCCGATGACGACGACGCCCTCCATCGAGACGGAGTTGAGGATGATGCGCATGGCGTCGACCGCGGCACCGTCGGCGCCGTTCTTGTCGCCCTTGCCGAGCCAACGGCCGGCGGCCAGTGCGGCGGCCTCGGTGACGCGCACGAGCTCGAGCGCGAGGTTGCGATCGGGGGCCTGGGTCTCCGGTTCCATGCGGGGGAGCGTACCTTGCAGGGCATGGAAGAACGGCTGCTCGACGCGGCGCGCGCCGCCGTCGGCTTCATGCCCGACGACGAAGGCCTGGCTCTGCACGAGGCGGGTCGTGAGGCCGCTGAGCACGGTCCGTTGCTCGAGATCGGGACGTACTGCGGCAAGTCGGCCATCTACCTCGGGGCCGCTGCACGCGAGCAGGGGAGCGTGCTGTACACGGTCGACCACCACCGGGGCTCGGAGGAGAACCAGGCCGGGTGGGAGCACCACGACGAGCGGCTCGTCGATCCCCGCACCGGGCGCATGGACACGCTGCCCGTCTTCCGTCGCACCATCGAGGACGCCGGGCTCGAGGACGTCGTGGTGGCGGTGATCGGGCAGTCACCGACCGTCGCCGCGCACTGGGCCACGCCGCTCGGCCTGGTGTTCGTCGACGGCGGTCACGCCTTCGAGGTCGCGCTCGCCGACTACGAGGGCTGGTCTCCGCACGTCGCCGCGGGCGGCACGCTCGTGTTCCACGACGTGTTCGAAGATCCTGCCGACGGTGGTCAAGCGCCGTTCCGCGTGTGGCAACGCGCCGTCGCCGACGGCTTCACCCCGGTTTCGACGACCGGCAGCCTCCGCATCCTGCGCGCGCCCCTGAACCAACTCTGCGTCGAACTTGCGGCATAGTTCCGCAACTTCGACGCCGGAACGTCAAGGATGCGTTGGCGCGCTCTTCGGCGATCTCCACGCCGGCGGCGAGCAGCTCGTCGGCGTTGAGTCCCTCGGGAAGCCGCTCGCCGCGGAAAAGTCCGGCGGTGGGACCGGTGCCCCGGAGCGCGTTCGCCGCCAGCACGACGGCGGCCGAGTTCCACGTGGGCTGTTCGACGGGGTAGAGCTCGCCGTCGAGGTGGAACGCGTCGTCGTCGAAGTTGGCGCCGGTCCAGTAGCCGCCGTCGTCGTGGCGCAGGAAGTGGACCGAGCTGAAGAGCCGGTGGGCGTGCTCGTGCGACCCGATGGCGTCGAGGGCCATGACCAGTTCGCACGTCTCGGCCGCAGTGACCCACGGTCGGTCGGACACGCAGCGAACGCCGCGACCCTCGACCACGAAGGTCGACCACTTCGACGCGACACGCGCGTCGGCGGGATAGCCGCGCAGCACACCGCCGAGGATGGGGTAGTACCAGTCCATCGCCCAGCGGTCCTTGTCGAGGAACACGTCGGGACGGTGCGCGATCGCGATGGCGAGCGAGCCGAGCGACAATTCCCAGTCGGGACGATCGTGGCCGAGGCGCTCGGCGATCGCGAGCGCGCACTTCAGGCTGTGGTGGATGCTCGACGAGCCGGTGAGCAGCGCGCCGTCGTCGGGATCGTCGCCGCGCCACGCGATCTCGCCGGTCTCGCGCTGGAAGTCGAGCGCGAAGTCGATCGCGGCCTCGACCGTCGGCCACAGCTGCCGGAGGAACGGCGTGTCGCCGGTGACCAGGTGGTGGTGCCACGCGCCGGTGGCCACGTAGCAGGTGACGTTGGTGTCGAGGGTCGGGTCCTCGATCTCGTTGCCGAGGTAGTACGCGTGCCAGCCGCCGTCGGCGCGCTGCATTCCCGCGAGCCAGTCGTAGGCCGCGCGCGACTCCTCGTGACGCCCGCCGAGGTCGAGGGCCATCGCCGCCTCGATCATGTTCCACGGATCGGTGTGCCCGTCGGGGAACCACGGGATGTTGCCGTCGGTCAGCTGGATCGACGCGATGGCGTCGACCGTCTCCAGCAGCTCCGACGCGGTGACGACGTCATGGATATCGGGGAGCACGTGCTCTCGCGTCACGTCAACCGACCTTCTGCGTGTAGACGACGAGGCTCTTGCCCAGCACGGGGTTCAGCGTGCGGTCGAGGGTGGCGGCCCATCGCGGTTGGCGCACGATCTGATACGTGAGGAAGTCGTGGTACTTGCGCACCGGCCACGCGCCGGTGTTGTCGAGCCCGAAGGTGCACTTCAGCCACCAGTACGGCGAGTGCAGCGCGTGCGCGTGGTGCGAACCCCGCAGCCACAGGCCGGCCGATTCGAGCTGCTGCTCGAGCTCGTGCTGGCGGTAGATGCGCACGTGCCCGCCGGGGGTGTCGTGGTAGCGGTAGTTGATGGCCCAGCTGACGCGCTCGGGCCACCGGGTGGGCACCGTCACCGCCATCCGGCCGCCCGGCCGCAGCACCCGCACCAGCTCGCGGATCGCTCCGGCGTCGTCCCAGAGGTGCTCGAGCACCTCCGACGCGATCACGCGGTCGAACGTGGCGTCGGGGAACGGCAGGCGCAACGCATCGCCGTTGACCTCGCCCCCCGGCGCGTCCTCGCGGATCTCGCCGGCTTCGATCATCGCGCCGCGGGTGGCGCGCACCTCTTTGAGCTCACCGGCGTCGTAGTCGAGCGCGACGACGGTCGCGCCACGCCGCATCGCGGTGAACGCGTGCCGTCCGCCACCGCAACCCATGTCGAGCAGGCGGTGCCCCTCGCGCAGGTCGAGACGGTCGAAGTCGACGGTCAACATCAGGCGAGACCGCCTGGTCTCCGTCGTTCGTCGAGCAGGGCGCGGTAGTGCTCGACGGTGCCGATCGCAGTCTGGCGCCAGGTGAAGTTGTCGAGCGCGCGCTTCCGGCCCGCAGCACCGACGCGGGCCCGCAGGTCGGCGTCGTCGAGCGCGCGCAGCAGCGTGGTGGCGAGCGCACCCGCGTCGCCGGGGGGCACGAGCAGCCCGGTCTCGCCGTCGGTGCCGACCACCTCGGGCAGCGCGCCACCGGTGGTGGCGACCAACGGCACACCGCAGGCCATCGCCTCCACCGCGGGCAGCGAGAAGCCCTCGTAGAGCGAGGGCACGACGGCAACCTCGGCCTCGGCGTAGAGCTCGACGATGCGCTCGGTGGTCACGCCCGAGACGTAGCGCACCGCGTTGGTGAGGCCCAGCCGGTCGATGATCCCCGGGATCTTGCTCTTGCCCTTGGGCTTGCCGATGATCACCAGCTCGGCGTCGTCGCGTTCGGTGCGGATCTTGGCCAGCGCTTCGAGCAGCGGGATGAGCCCCTTCATCGGGACGTCGGAGCTGGTGGTGGTCATGAGCCGACCGGGCACCCGGGCGATCTCCGGCATCGGGTGGAAGATGTCCGGATCGACACCGACGTGCACGATGTGCAGCCGGTCGGCGCGGACGTCCATCTGGCGCACGATGTCGCGCCGGCTCGACTCCGACACGGTCACGACGCGCGGGATCGCGCGGGCGACGTTCATCTGCATCCCGAGGAACCCGTACCAGCGGCGCAGGGTGAAGCGGCGCCAGGCGCTGGTCGCGTGTTCCAGATCGAGGTCGCGGTCGACCGTGATCGGGTGGTGCAGCGTGGCCAGCACCGGCCAGCCGTCGTCCATCATCCCGAGCAGCCCGGAGCCGAGGCACTGGTTGTCGTGGATCAGGTCGAAGTCGGCCCGGCGCGGCTCGAGCAACCGGCGCGCCGCGGAGGCTGAACGTGTACGGCTCGGGGAAGCCCGCCGAGCACATGACGGCGAACTCCTGCAGGTCGATCGTGGTCTTGAACTCCCACGGCCACGGGACCCGGAAGGGGTTCTCGGGTCGGTAGAGGTCGAGGCTCGGGCACCTGCACGAGCTGCGACGGGTCGACGAGCTCGGGGTACGGCTGGCCCGAATAGACCGTGATCTGGTGGCCCAGCTCGGTCAGCTCCTTGGCCAGGGCCCGGGTGTAGACACCCTGGCCGCCGCAGTACGGGTTGCCCCGGTAGACCAACCAGGCGATGCGGAGACTGTCGGGCTGAGACGGCATGAGCGGATCAGTCTCGCAGACGGCACCCCGATCCGACGAACGTGCAGGTCAGGCAGCTCGTAGCCTCGGACCTCGTGACGGGCATCTCGGCGGCTGCGGTGGCGCGGTCGCGCACCCTGGGAGAGGCGCGCTGGTCGCCGGGCGGGACCCGCCTGGGCTGGCTGGATGCCTTCGGCGGTCGGGTGGACCTGGTCGTGGGGCCGGCCGACGGTAGCGGCCCCGATGTCACCCTCACCGCCGAGGTGCCGGTGACCGGCCTCGGCGCCTACGGCGGGGGCGGCTACTGCTGGATCGACGACGACACCCTGGTCTACGCGGCCGCCGACGGTCGTCTCCTCGCGCTCTCGCGCGTGACCGGCGGGCCGGTGACGGTGTTGTCCCGTGACGGGAGGGCCGCGGCGCCGGTGGCATCGCCCGATGGGACCCGGGTCGCGTTCGTGATCGAGCGCGACGACACCTGTGATGTCGCGCTGGTCGATGTCGACGGCCGGTCGTGGCCTCGACGGGTGTCACACGCCGACTACGCCTGGGATCCGTCGTGGTCGGCCGACGGCCGCACCCTCGCGTGGCACGAGTGGGATCTCCCGAACATGCCGTGGGACGGCTCGCGCATCATGACCGTCGCCGTCGACGACCCCGACGCGATCGCCACGCTCGTGGCGGGCGGCGACGACGTGGCGGTCGGCCAACCCCGGTTCGCGCCGGTCGGCGAGCGCGCTGGCGTTCGTCGCCGAGCTCGACGGTTGGATGAACGTGTGGACGGTCGCGCGGCCCGGTGCGGCGCCGGCGTGTGCGCTCGCCGAGCCGCACGAGCACGCCGATCCGTCGTGGGGTCCCGGCCAGCGTTCGTTCGCGTGGGCACCCGACGGGCGTTCGGTCGCGCTCTGTCGCAACGAGGACGGTTTCGGTCGCCTCGTCGTCGTCGCGCTCGACGGCGGCCGGGGCTGCCGGGAGCTCTCGAAGGGCTGGCACACCGGTCTCGACTGGGGGACCGCCGGGATCGCATGCATCCGCTCGGGTGGCCGCACCGCGCCGCAGCTCACGGTGGTCGATCCCGTCACCGGTGCCCTCGACGCTCGGCGGCGAGGCGCCCCCGCCGAACTCGACGGTGTCGACCTGCCCGAGCCCACCCCCATCACGTGGGCCGGCGCCGACGGTGAGACGGTGCACGGTCTCCTCTGGCTGCCGCCCGATGCTGCGCTCGACACCGGCGCCGCGCCGCCACTGCTCGTCGACGTGCACGGCGGGCCCACCGATCAGTCGACCGTCGACTGGAAGCCACGAGTCCGCTGGTTCGTGTCGCGCGGGTGGGCGGTGTTGAGCCCCAACTACCGCGGTTCCACGGGGTACGGGCGCGCCTACCGCCACGCACTCGATCACGCCTGGGGAGATGTCGACGTCAGCGACACGGTCTGCGGCATCCGCGCACTCGCGCACGACGACCGGGTCGACGCGACGCGAGCGGCGGTGATCGGCGGGAGCGCGGGCGGCTTCACCGCACTGCTCGTCGCCGCGCATGCGCCGCCCGTGGTGCGGGCCGCGGTCAGCCTCTTCGGCGTCACCGATCTGTTCGATCTCGCGGCGACCACCCACCGGTTCGAGTCCCGCTATCTCGACCGGCTCGTCGGCACGCTGCCGGAGCACGCCGACCGCTACGCGGCGCGTTCACCCGTCACCCGCGCGTCCGAGATCACCACCCCGGTCCTGGTGCTCCAAGGCGCCGACGACAAGGTCGTGCCGCTCTCGCAGGCGCAGCTGCTCGTGGACTCGATGCGCGAGTCCGGCGGCACCGTCGAGCAGCACGTGTACGAGGGTGAGGGGCACGGCTTCTCGAAGGAGGCCACGATCGTCGATTCCTTCGAACGCATCGACGCGTTCCTGACGCGATGGGTGGTCCAACGATGACGGTCCCGAGCGCGACGCCGTTGGTGACCGAGTACGAGTGGCAGGGGCCGAAGCGGGGCGCCGACCGTGCGGTGCTGCTCGCGCACGGCGCGGGCTCGAACATGAACGGGGCGGCGCTGGTCGCGGTGGCCGACGCGCTCGCGGCGGCGAAGGTTCCGTCGTTGCGCTTCAACTATCCCTACCGCACCGCCGGACGCAACGCGCCCGACCGGCCGAAGGTGCTCGACGCGGCCACCCGCGAGGCCGCGGCCGAGCTGGCGAAGCGGGCGAAGCTGCCGCCCGGGCGGCTCGTGCTGGGCGGCCGTTCGATGGGCGGGCGCTACTGCTCGATGGTCGTGGGTGACGCCGACGACCCGCTGCCGGCGCTGGGACTGCTGATGCTCTCGTATCCGCTCCACGCGGCGGGCAAGCCCGACCAGCCCCGGGTCGCGCACTTCCCGGGCATCCGGGTGCCGATCCTGTTCGTGTCCGGCACCCGCGACTCCATGGCCGGGAAGGACGAGCTCACCAAGGAAGCCAAGGCCGTCAGGGGGAAGACGTCGTTCCACTGGGTCGACACCGCCGACCACGGCTACCGGCCGCTCAAGGCGAGCGGTCGCACCACCGACGACGTCCTCGCCGAGGTTGCTGCAACTGCTGTGGCCTGGGTGGCCCATCTCCCCTCGTGAGCCTGGTGTGATCCCCCAGGTCGATGGGTTTGATCGGGAATTGTGATGGGAAACCTTGACGAGCGGCGCCCTGACGCGCGCCAAATGAGGAGTCGGCAACGGCGCCGGGTTCTTCGTCCTTCCCCCACCGCTCCCCGGAGGATCCCATGCCTGGTACCGAGGTCCGTGCCTCCAGCGCCCACGCTCGGATCGGCCCCCAGCGGGGGCGTCTGCGCAACGCGGCCATCGTCTTCGAGCAGATCTCGGCGGATGTCGACGCCAATCGGGAGACCTGGCTCGTCGCCATCGGAGTCGCGCTCGAGGGGCTGGCCGACGCCTGGGACGAGCACGTCAGCTTCACCGAAGGCCCGGGCGGCCTGTTCGAGGAGCTCCTGGACGAGTCCGGTGAGGTGGCGCCCGAGGTCGATCGCCTCCGGCGCGACCACGAGGTGCTCGTCGCCCACATCGTGCGGGCCCGCCAGCTCCTGGCCTCGCCCGGCGCCGGACCCGACGACACCCGGATCCTCCTGTCGCTCACCGGCATCGCCAAGCTGGTCGACCACCACCGACGCCGGGGCTCCGACCTCCTCTACCGGGTCTACAGCGTCGACGTCTCCGCGGGGGACTAGTTCAACAACCCAAGAACGTGGCCGGCGATCGGCCAAACTGTCTCGGTGCGGGTCTTCCGGTGTTTCGCCTTCGTCGACATGTGTGGCTTCACCCGCATGAACGACACCCTCGGCGACGACGAGGCGCTCGCGGTCCTCGCCGAATTCCGGTCGATCGTGCGCGGACTCTCGCCCGACCACGGGATCCGGGTGGGGAAGTGGCTCGGCGACGGGTGCATGTTCGTCGGCACGGAGGTGCGGCCGGTGGTCGAGACGGTGCTCGACCTCACCGAGCGGATGGAGAACGCCAGCATCGTGCTCCCGCTGCGGATCGGCATCGCCGCGGGGCGGGTGATCGTGTTCGAGGGCGACGACTTCATCGGCATGGCGATCAACCTGGCGTCGCGCCTGTGCGACGCCGCGGCCCCAGGGGAGATCATCGTCAACGACGAGGTCGCGAACGCCCTGGGCGACGCGTTCCCCGTCATCTCGCTGGGCGAGCGTCAGATCCCCGGCATCGTCACTCCCATCCCGGTCTGGCGCGTCGCCGCGCCCGAGGTGGAGGACGAGCTACCGCTGAGCTTCGCGGAATGAGCGCGCGGTGACCGACTCCTTCGTCGTGCGCGCCGGCGGTCCGCTGCGCGGCACCGTGCGCGTCTCGGGCGCCACCAAGAACGCGGGCACCAAGCAGATGGCCGCGGCGTTGCTCGCACCCGGCGTCACGACGCTGCGCAACGTCGATCCGGTCGCCGACCTCGACGTGATGATCGACGTGCTGCGCGCGATCGGCGCGCACGTGGAGTGGAGCGGCGCCACCGAGCTGCAGATCGACGCGTCGGCGGAGCTGCACGCCGAGGCGCCCTACGAGCTGGTGACGCGGATGCGCGCGTCGATCAACGTGCTCGGTCCGCTGCTCGCGCGCTGCGGCGAGGCGCGCGTGGCGATGCCCGGCGGCGACAACATCGGCAACCGCAAGCTCGACATGCACTTCCGCGGGCTCGAAGCGATGGGCGTCGAGCTCGACGTCGTGCACGGCTTCATCGAGGCCCGCACCAACCGGCTGTCGGGCGCCCGGGTGATGCTCGACTTCCCGAGCGTCGGGGCCACCGAGAACCTGCTCACCGCGGCGGTCCTGGCCAAGGGCGAGACCGTCATCGAGAACGCGGCGCGCGAGCCGGAGATCACCGACCTGGCCGACATGCTCAACCGCATGGGCGCCGAGATCCACGGTGCGGGGACGTCGACGCTGGTCGTCGAGGGCGCGGAGGCCCTGCAGCCCGGTGGAGAGCGAGATCATGGCCGACCGCATCGAGACCGGCACGATGCTGATGGCGGTCGGCATCACCGGTGGTCAGGCCACCCTGCTCGGGGCGCGCATCGACCACGTCGAGACCGTGGCGATGAAGCTCGGCGAGATGGGGCTGCAGATCACACCGACGCCCGACGGGTTGGAGGTGCGTGCCGACGAGCGCATGCGTGCGATCGACATCGCGACGCTCCCGTTCCCGGGCTTCGCCACCGACTTCATGCCGCTCGCAGTCGCGTTGCTCGCCACCGCCGACGGCACCGCCATCGTCACCGAGAACGTGTTCGACAACCGGCTCGGCTTCGTCGCCGAGCTCAACCGCATGGGCGCCGACATCCGGCACGAGGGTCGCCACGCCGTGGTGCGCGGGGTCACGCGCCTGTCGGCTGCGCCGGTGCGCGCGCTCGACGTCCGCGCCGGCGCCGCGCTCGTGCTCGCGGGTCTGGCCGCCGACGGCGAGACCGTCGTCCTCGATCCTTTCCACGTCGACCGCGGTTACTCCGACCTGGCCGCGTCGCTGCGCGCGCGCTCGGCGCCGACGTCGAGCGCGTCGCGCGACTGGCGCTGATCGCCTCACATGCCCTGGGTCGTCGGTGCGTTGGGATCCCGCCCGGTGCGATCCAAGGGCATCGGTCGGCCATCGGCCGGCGGACGGGAGCCCAAGGGGAAGCGCCACGCCGTCGACACCGACACCGGCCTGGTCGCGTGCGGCACCCCGGAGTCGCTGCGCATCTTCGACGACTGGCCGTGGGCGCCCGAGGACGATTGGTGCCGCGCGTGCGAGGAGATGGTCGACGAGCTCGGTTGACCGCGCGTCAGTCGGCGATCGCGATCCGGTAGCCACCGTCGAACCACTCCTGGCTGCGGAGCGCGCCGAAGCGGTCGTCCCACGCACCGGAGGCGAGGTCGGCGGCGAGGCGATCGGTGCCTCGTCGTCGAGCATCGGGCGCCAGCAGCGCCAACCACGACATGCCGGCCTGCACCTCTGGACGCAGGTATGCCTCGGGCCGACCGAAGTAGGCGGCACCGAAGCCGTCGAGGCAGTCGCGCGGCACGAGCACGGGTCGGATGTCGCGCACCTCGAGCGCGCGCCGGAGCTCGGTCTCACCCGGCGCGTCACGTTCCGCCTCGGCCGCCTCGGGGAAGTAGTCGACCATCCAGAAGCCGTGGCTCTGCAGCGGTTCGAAGTAGAACACCACCTGACGGCGCGAGACGCGGCGCAGCTCGTGCAAGCCACGGTCGACGTCGCGCCAGTGGTGCATCGTGAGCACCGCCATGGCGACGTCGAACGCGAGATCCGGGACCGGCAGTGCCTCGGCGACCGCTCGGAGCACGGCGCGCGGTCCCGCAGACGTTGGCGCACCATCTCGGCGGACGGCTCGACCGCGACGACGAACCGGTCCGGCGGTTCGTAGCTCCCGGTGCCGGCACCCACGTTCAGCACCGAACGTCCCGCGCCGAGGCACGCGTGGATGGCGCTCGCGATCCGCGGATCCTCCCGCCGGGTCGACGCGTACGTGCGACCGATGTCGTCGTACACGGGCGACGACAGCTCGGCCACGTGCGGATCGTCGCGCATATCGTCGTCGTCGTGGCGACCGATTCCGTGACCGTCCACGTCGACGCGCCGCCTGACGAGGTGTGGCGGCTGGTGAGCGACATCACCAACACCAGCCGCTTCAACGCCGAGACCTTCGAGGCGGAGTGGATCGACGGCTCGACCGGCCCCGAGGTGGGCGCCCGTTTTCGGGGCCACGTCAAGCGCAACGGACGCGGCCCCACGTACTGGACCAAGTGCACGGTGGTGGCGAGCGATCCCGGCAGGGAGTTCGCGTGGGTGGTGGGCACGCCCGAGAACCACCCCATGACCTGGGGGTACCGCCTCGAGGCGGCCGACGGCGGCACGGACGTCACCGAGTTCTACGACCTCGCCGAGATCTCCTACCTCAAGCTCTACTGGAAGCTGTTCGGCAAGGCCCGCGGCCGCACCAACGCTCGCAACATGCAGACCACCCTGGAGCGGATCAAGGCCGCGGCCGAGGGATGAAGGCCCAGGGGAGTGAAGGAGCGGGAAGGCCTGCGATACTGGTGGTGTTGCACCCAGGTACGCCTGCGACAGGAGCTCCGTGATGCCGATCGACACCGACCTCGAACCCGCCGAGCTGGAAGGCCGTGTGCTCGAGGCGATCGAGCTCATCCGCCCGGCGCTCCAGAGCGACGGTGGCGACATCGTGTTCGACAACCTCGACGACGACGGCGTCGTCCACGTGAGCCTGGTCGGTGCGTGCGGCACCTGCCCGATCTCCATGCAGACGCTGAAGGCCGGCGTGGAGCGCATCATCATGGATCGCGCCCCCGGCGTCACCGCGGTCGTCGACGACTCCCTCGTCGACGAAGACCCCTTCGCCTGACCGACGCGCCTCGACTGATTTCGGGGTCATGAGCGAGCGGATGGTGTCGACGGGATTGGTCGACGCCGTCCGGTCCGGGGATCGAGCCGCGCTCGCGCGCCTTCTCTCGGTGGTCGAGGCGGGCGGTGACGACGCACGCGCCGCCATGGCCGCGCTCCCGGTGACGGCCGCGGACACCGCGTGGACCGTCGGCATCACCGGTGCACCCGGCGCGGGGAAATCGACGCTGACCGCAGCGTTGGTGCGCCATCTCCGGGCCGTCGGCGCCCGCATCGGCGTGCTCGCCATCGATCCGAGCAGCCCGTTCACCGGCGGCGCGATCCTCGGCGACCGGGTGCGGATGCACGACCACACCACCGATCCCGACGTCTTCATCCGTTCGATGGCCACGCGCGGCCATCTCGGCGGTCTCGCGCGTGCAGTCCCTCAAGCCATCCGCGTCCTGGCCGCGGCCGGCCACGACTGGATCGTGGTGGAGACCGTCGGCGTCGGCCAGGTCGAGGTCGAGATCGCGGGGACGGCCGACACCACGGTCGTGGTCGTCAACCCCGGTTGGGGTGACGGCGTGCAGGCGGCGAAGGCGGGACTGCTCGAGATCGGCGACGTGTTCGTCGTGAACAAGGCCGACCGTGACGGCGTGGCGGCAACCGTCCATGACCTCGAGGCGATGCTCGAGCTCGCAGGGGAGCGGTCATGGCGGCCCCCGGTGCTCGAGACCGTCGCGACCGACGACCGGGGGGTCGACACCCTGCTCGACGCGATCTGCCGTCATCGGGCCGTCGGCCGAGGGCTCCGGCGACCTGGCGGAACGCCGCGAACGACGCATAGCGGACGAAATTCGTGGACTGGTCCTTGATAGATTGATCAAGCAGGCAGATGATTTCTGTAGCGGAACGCGCTTCGCTACGGTGGTCAGCCGAGTAGCTGACGGGGAATCAGATCCTTACACTGCGGCGACCCTGCTGACCGAGGGCGCCGACGGAGGAGAAGCATGAGCGAGTCCATCGAACGCGTCGGGGTGGTCGGCGCCGGGCTCATGGGTGCGGGGATCGCAGAGGTCGCGGCGAAGTCCGGCACCGACGTCACCGTCTGTGACATCAACGACGCGGCCGTCGCCGCGGGCCGCTCGCGGATCGAGACGTCCCTGCAGCGCGCAGTGCGGGCGGGCAAGCTCGAAGACGACGCGGCCATGGCCGCGCTCGGCGCGGATCCGCTTCGTCACCGACATCGGTGAGCTCGCCGACCGGCAGCTCGTGGTGGAGGCGGTGCGCGAGTTCGAGGACGAGAAGCTCGACGTGTTCCGCAACCTCGGCAAGATCGTGATCGACGACCGCGCGATCCTCGCGTCGAACACCTCGTCGATCCCGATCATGAAGCTGGCGGTCGCCAGCGAGCGCCCCGAGCACGTCGTGGGGCTGCACTTCTTCAACCCCGTGCCGGTGATGCGCCTGGTGGAGCTCATCCCGTCGATCGTCACCAGCGCCGAGGTCGCCGACCGAGCCGAGGACTTCATGGTCGACGGCCTGGGCAAGCGGGTGATCCGCTCGCAGGACCGCGCCGGCTTCATCGTCAACGCGCTGTTCGTGCCCTATGTCCTCGCTGCGATCCGCATGCTCGAGTCTGGCTTCGCGTCGGCCGACGACATCGACGCCGGCATGGTCGAGGGTTGCTCCCACCCGATGGGCCCGCTCGCGCTGGCCGACATGATCGGGCTCGACACCATCGAGGCCGTCGCCGATTCGATGTACGCCGAGTTCAAGGAGCCCCTCTACGCACCCCCGCCGCTGCTCTCGCGCATGGTCGAGGCGGGATTGCTCGGTCGCAAGGTCGGGCGCGGGTTCTTCAACTACACCAAGTAACCAGGAGCAGGTGCCATGTCCGACCCGCTGGTGCTCATCGAGTCGCGCCCCGACGGCGTGACCCTGCTGCGGCTCAACCGTCCGCCGCTCAACCCGCTGTCGACCGCGTCTGCTGGGCGAGCTGGAAGGCATCGCCACCGGTCTCGCAGCCGACGCGTCGGTGAAGGCGGTCGTCGTCACCGGGAGCGAGAAGGCGTTCGCAGCCGGTGCCGACGTGGCCGAGTTCACCGCGGACGGCGCCGCGCCGGGCATCAGCGCCGGCATCCGCGCCGGGCTCGACGCACTGGCCGCGATCCCGCGACCGGTGATCGCGGCGATCAACGGGTTCGCGCTCGGTGGCGGACTGGAGCTCGCGCTCGCGTGCGACCTGCGGGTGGCGTCGGAGTCGTCGCGGCTCGGGTTCCCCGAGATCCAGCTCGGCATCTTCCCGGGGGTGGCGGCACCCAGCGGGCCACCCGTCTGATCGGCCCGGCGAAGGCCAAGGACCTCGTGTGGTCCGGCCGGCACATGCGCGCCGAGGAAGCGCTCGCCATCGGGTTGGTCGACCGTGTCGTCGCCGCCGACGCCGTGCTCGACACCGCACTCGAGTGGGCGGCGTCGCTCGCGTCGGGTGCGGTCGTCGCCATGGGGCTGGCCAAGCGCGCCATCGACGGCGGGCTCGACGGTTCGCTGTCGGCCGGCCTCGACCTCGAGGCCGCCGGCTTCATCGAGGTGTTCGACACCGACGACGCCAAGCTCGGCATCCGCAGCTTCCTCGACGACGGCCCCGGCAAAGCCACCTTCTCCGGCCGCTAGAAGACCGAGGTTGCGTCACCTGACGTCGCATAACGCCGTTGAGTGACGCAACCTTGCTGTGTGGTGCTACCCGCCGACGGTGGATTGCGCGGCGGCGGCCTTGAGGTCCTTGGCGTCGGCGGGGAGGACGAAGCCGGCCTTCACCGCCCGATCGGTGGCCGCGTTCCACGCCTTGACGAACGCGGCGTGCGACGGGTACAGCGTCGCCAGCTTGGCGCGCGTCGAACGGCGTGGTGGTGCCGAAGAGGCAGCAGAAGTTCGCTCCCGGTCTGGCCGAGACCCGAGAGCGAGGCGACGGGCGCGTCGACGTGCGGGGTGCGGATGCCGCCCTTGCGCGTTGCCGTGCGGCGTCGAGCACAAACGCTGCCGAGGCTGGCGTCGGTCTGGAGCCGCGGCGCCGCGGCGGTGGCGTGCCGTCGACGTGACCCACCGGTTCATCGCCGCGATCGGCGGCGCGGAGCACGTAGGTCTCGGCGCCGGCGTTGATCGGCGAGCCGCAGTCGATGATGTCGCCGTAGATACGGCGAGCTCGACGGGTTGAGCATCGTGTCTGGAATACGCCACATCGGCGTCGATCGGCCGTCGTCGTTTGGGTCCCGATGACGAGCGAGTAGCTGTCGGAGTGGGACGTGCCGGCGACCTCCCAGTCACGGAAGCACTTGGTGTCGGGTTGGCGGGCAGGCAGGTAGCCGAGTTGATCAGATCGGTCTCGGTGGTGAATGTCATCACCGGGACGGTGAGGTCGGTGCGGATCGACGTGGGCGCCGGCGCGGGCGCGTCGGGCTGCGGAGCCTGCGAGAGCGCGGCGCCGCCGTCGCCGCGGCTGTGGACGAGGTAGCCGTCGTACACGCCCTTGCTCCGCGGCTCGATGGCGTCGATGTAGCGTCGTCATGCGGAAGGCCGACTGCGACTCGCCCGCCGCGATGAGGTCGCTTCGGCTTCAGCCCGCCGAGCAGCTCGGCCGGATCCTCGCGTACCGCCTGCGCCGGCCTGGCGAGTACATGTCGTAGGAGAACGATCGCCCGGGTGGACGAGCGAGCCGTAGCGACCGGGATCGGCGCTTCAGATCGAGGTTGGGGACGATCGCTTGTCGACGCCGCCCACGACCCGACCTTCTGTGCGGTGACGCCGACCCAGGCGTATCCCTCGCGGATCAGCTCGTCGTGCGTCGAGCGCCAGATCGGAGCGGCGTCGAGGCCACCGGTCACGTTGTTCCACTCGACGATCGACCGTGCCGTTGAATCTCTTCGGGTCGATCGGGGCGGTACACGACCAGCCGGGTCGTGAACGGCGCGGTCGAACGCCTGGCGTGACCGTCCACATGCCGTCGCTCGTGAGCGGCGTCGCGCTCGTGTACGCGTCGCGGTGCCGCCGAAGAGGTACTCGCGACTGCTCGTAGCCGACCGTCGCGAGGTCGAAGCTGGTGCCTGCAACGACGACTGTGCCGTTCGCCGGCATGATCGTGGTCCCTCGACGTGGGTGCGGGCACGTTCGGCGCGCGGCTGCGCACGCTGCGTGGCCAGGGCAGGGTCGCGACGAGTGAGGCGGCGACGCGACGGCGATGATCACGCCGACCGTGGCATCGCACGGTTCCCCCACGCATGTCGGATGACCGGGTCAAGCTACCGAGTCGGACTCCACCTTCACCTTCAGCCGACGGAGGTTGCCCTCCCAGATCCGTTTCAGCACGGGACGACCGAATTGCTCCCCGGCGGCGCTGCCCAGCCACCACGGAAAGGTGAGCGTCTCCTCCCAGCAGAACTGGGTGCTCACGCCGGCTGCGAGTGGTCGGAGACGGAACTCGCCGACACCGGTGACCGCGCCGCGGTGTTCGATGCCCATCACCGCACCCGGTTCCCAACGCGTCACCATGAATCGATCGGTGGTGCGCAACGGGCCGACGCGCTGTCAAGCAGTCGAACTCCGCGCCCACACCTTGGTGCTCGATCACTGCGGAAGGTGATGCGCTCGGCGTCGAGCATCCACTCGGTGTGGGTCTCGATGTGCTCGACCGCGCGCCACACGGTGTCGGGCGTGGCCGCGATGGTCGTGCAGATGTGGATGGTGACGCTCACGCTGCGCAGCACCTCGGCGGCCTGGTCGGGGGGCACGGTGTTGACCCAGATGCCGGTGGCCTGCTCGAAGCCGGCCGGTACCGAGATGCGCGGGATCACTTCGACGTACCAGTGGAAGGGCTCGGCGTCGCGGGGTGCGGTGTGCACGACGACGTTGTAGGGCACGTCGCCCAGCGTGTGCCGCAGGCGGTGGAGCGCGTCGCGCAGGGCGATCGCGACCGCGTCGAGCACGAGGTCGGCGGCGCGGTCGAAGCGCGCACCGGCGTCGGCGTGCGCGAGCCGGAGCTGGTACGGCGACGTCGACGAGTACGGACACCAGAGGGCGATCCCGTCGTGGCGGGTGACGACGAGCTCGTCGTGCGCGGCGTCAGCCTGCACGAGGTCGACCCCGGACTCGCGCACCCGGGCGATCGCCTCGTCGACCGCGCGCGGCACGACGTCGAGCGCGAACACCTGCGCGTGCGGGTGGGCGATCGACGCGCCCGCGGCCTTCAGGTGGTTGATGATGGCCACGGCGTAGACGTGTCCCGACTCGAGGTGGGTGTGCACGCGGTCACGCAGCACGCGGAACACGGCGATCGCCTCGTCGTCGTCGAGCTCTCCGAACGACCGGTGGTCGGGCGAGAGCACCGCGACCTCGTGGGTCTCGACGATGGGGTAGAGGTTGGGCACGACCCGCACCTGCCAGCCGGGCTGGTCGCGGCTCGCCGCTCCCCGATGCGGGCCACCTCGGGAGGCGTCTTCGCCTCCTCGCCCGGGCAGAACGGGCACTCGGTGATGCCCGCGCCTTCGTCGCCCTTCGCCGCGAAGGTGGTGGGACGCGCTGGCACGTGCCGCGGCGACGATCACGTCGCGCCCGCTCAGCGGATCGTGGCGGAGCTGCGACATTGCGATCAGGTTACGCGGACACCGCCGTGACGGGGCTGCTCGGACGGGGTCCTAGAATTGCTCGCCATGCCGAGTGTCGTGATCCTGGGTGGCGGTCCCGCAGGGAACACCTGCGCGACGGTCGCCGCCACCCTCGGTGCCGACGTCACGCTGGTCGAGCGCGACATCGTCGGTGGCGCGGCCCACCTGTGGGACTGCATCCCGTCGAAGGCGTTGATCGCAACGGGTGGTGAGCTGGTGGAGCTCGACCGGGCGCACACGATGGGATTGAAGGCCGAAGGTCGGCTCGACATCGACGCGCTGCGCGAGCGGGTGTCGTCGATCGAGGGCCGGCTGCACCAGATGATCACCACGCAGCTCGCGTCACAACAGGTGCGAGTGATCCACGGTCGCGCCGAGCTCAAGGGTCCCCACGAGATCGTCGTCGACACCAACGGCGTCATCGAGGAGCTGTCGGCCGACTTCGTGGTCGTGGCCACCGGGTCGCGGCCACGTGTGCCCGACTTCGTGCCCGTCGACCACGAGCGCGTCCTCACGACGCGCGACGCCTACCCGCCGCCCGAGATCCCCGAGCACGCCATCGTGGTGGGATCGGGCGTCACCGGGGTGGAGTTCACCCACCTGTTCGACTCACTCGGCTCGAAGGTCACGCTCCTCGTGTCGCGCCAGCAGGTGTTGCCGATCAAGGACGCCGAGGTGGCGTCGGTGTTGGAGGACGCGTTCCTGCAGCGCGACATCAGCCTGCTCAAGGGCGCGCGGGCGAGTGGCGTCGAGCGCGACGGCGACATCGTGCGCGTGCGCTGTGAGGACGGACGTGTGGTCGAGGGGTCGCACGTGCTGCTCGCGGTCGGATCGATCCCCAACAGTGAGGGCATCGGGCTCGACGCCGCGGGGGTCGAGGTCGACGCCGGTGGCTACATCCGGGTGAACCACAACTGCCTGTCGAACGTGTCGCACATCTACGCGGCGGGCGACGTGTCGGGGAAGCTGCCGCTGTCGTCGGTCGCGGCGATGCAGGGGCGCAAGATCGCCGAGCACCTCATGGGCCTCCACAACCGGCCGCACCGCCACCTCGACTACGACAAGGCGGCGTCCGCGGTGTTCACCGACCCCGAGATCGCCGACGTCGGCCTGGCCGAGGCCGAGGCGTTCTCGGAAGGTCGCAAGATCCGCGTGACCAAGGTGCCGTTCACCGCCAACGCCAAGGCGCTCATCAAGGGCGACCCGCGCGGCTTCGTGAAGATCATCTCCGATCCCGCCACCGGCGTGGTGCTCGGCGGGTCGATCGTCGGGCGCAACGCGGCCGAGCTCATCAGCGTGCTCGCGGTGGCGGTCACCAACGGTCTGCGCGTCGACGACATCGTCGACTCGCTGCTCGTGCACCCGTCGCTCGCCGAGCTCCTCGCCGACGCCGCCAGCTGAACGCTTTGCTCGTCGCGCCGTGAGGCGTACAGTTCGGAGAGCACCGACTTCCGGTCGTCACGTGGTGGTACGTGGTGGTACGTGGTGGTTTGGAGGGAGGCACATGCGCCGGTACCTCGTCGTCGCGAACCAGACGCTCAGGAGCGTGGAGCTGCAGGCCGCCGTGCGGGAACGCCTCGGCACACCACCGTGTCGCTTCCACGTGGTGGTGCCCGCCACGCCACCGAAGGACCAGCTCTTCTGGACGGAGGGGGCGGCGCTCGCCGTCGCCCGTGAGCGGCTCGAAGACGCGCTGGAGTGGATGCACGCCGAGGGTGCACTCACCACCGGCTCGATCGGGGATCCGGACCCCGTCCTCGCGGTCGTGGACGCGTTGCCGCGCGACCAGTTCGACGAGATCCTCGTCTCGACCCTGCCGCCGGTCCTGTCGCGCTGGATCCGTCAGGACCTCCCGCACCGGCTCGCTCGCCGCACCGATCTGCCCGTGTGCCATGTCGTGGCCCACGTCGACGCCCTGGAGGGATCCCGATGAGCACGGTGCGCGACCTGCTCGATGCCAAGGGGAACGACGTGCTGCAGGTGACCCCGGGCACGATGATCGAGCGGGTCGCGGAGAAGATGCGGGAGGAACGCGTCGGCGCCTTCGTCGTCTCGCGTGACGGGCAGCGCCTCGACGGCCTCATCACCGAGCGCGAGATCGTGCTCGGCGTGGCCCGTCACGGTGGAGAGGTCGTGCACCTCCGAGTCGCCGACCTGATGCACCGCTCGGTCGTCACCTGTGCCCCCGGTGATTCGATTCGTTCGGCGATGACCGCGATGACACGCGCACGTGTACGGCACCTCCCCGTCATGGAGGCGAACCGACTGTGCGGTCTCGTCAGCATCGGCGACGTGATCAAGAGCTTCGTCGACGACGCCGACCTCGAAGCCCGGGTGTTGCGCGACGCCTACCTCGCCCGCAGTTCCGCCTGACGTCTCGCGTCAGGGCTTCACGAAGCGCTGGATGAACTTCAGCGCGGTGTCGGCGACCTTCTTCCATCCGTGGTCGATGGTCAGCGTGTGGCCGCGGTCCTTCACCTTGACGATTTCGGTGACCGCGTCCTGGTTGCGACGCTCGCGCTTGAACGACGAGTTGCAGATCGACCACGGGACGGTGTGGTCCTCCGCGCCCGCGACGATGAGGAGTGGGCCGCGATCGGGGTTCTTGACCTTGACCTTCACCTCGGTCCACGGGTTGAGGTTGGCGCTCGCCGCCTGGAACAGGGGGAGCCCCGCGGCCGGAACCGCATAGGTGTTGTAGAGCTCGTGCGCTTCGTCCTCGGAGACCGCGTTGGCGAACGCGTAGCGGAACTGCTCGTAGGTGAGCGGCACGGCGCGCCCGTGGTTGCGGGGGTTGCGCAGCACCGGTGCCGACGACCGCAGCGCCGAGATCGGCAGCGGGAGCACGCCGCGGTGCGGCGCCGGCGAGATGGCGACGGACGCGTCGCTGCACCCACGTCCGGCGAGGATCTCGGTGAGGAGCCCGCCGAAGGAGTGCCCGATCACGGCGGGCCGCTGCTTCAGTGCACGGATCAGCGCCTCGACGTGGTCGGCGACCTGCTGCACCGACTTGTGCGCGAACACCTCGGGGTGACGGTTGGCCTCGTCGACCGAGTTGGGGTCGTCGGGCCAGCCGGCGGTGACGGTGGAGAAGCCCGCCTGTTGGAAGTACTCGGCCCAGCGGTCCCAACTGCTCGGCAGCAACCACAGACCGTGCACGAACACGACCGGCTTCTTCCCGGACTTGTTCGCCGCGTCGACCTGCTCCGCCTCGTACTCCATCAGTTCGCTCATGACGCGGAGTCTGGTCGACCCGATGCGGTCACGCCAGAGACGCGACCCGCGTATGACTATTCGATGACGACCAGCACGTCACCGGTGCCGACGGTGTCGCCCGCGGCCACGCGCACCTCTTTCACGTGCCCGCCTTCTCGGCGCTGATGTGGTTCTCCATCTTCATGGCTTCGAGCACGAGCACCGACTGGCCGACTTCGACCGCGTCGCCCTCGGCGACGAGCACCTTGACGATGGTGCCCTGCATCGGCGCCGAGATCGTGCCGCTGCCGGCCCCGCCGCCCGACGCCGCCCGCGCCGGGTCGAGGACGTGCCGACCGCTTCTTGGGCGTGGCGGTGCCCGCGGCGGCCTCGGGCAGCCAGAGCTTCACCGAGTAGCGCTTGCCGTCGACCTCGACCGGGATCGTGCGCTCGAGCAGCGGCTCGGCCTCGTCGGCGTCGTCGGCCGCCGAGGCCTCGGGTGCGGCGGCCTCGCTGAAGCTGGCCGCGTCGACCTCGTCCTCCACCCACTTGGTGGAGTGGTTGACGTTGGCGAAGTCGTCGGTCGACAGCAGCGCCACGTGCGCCGGGATGGTGGTGTGCAGCCCGCTGATCTCGAACTCGCCGAGCGCCCGCAGCATGCGCTTCCGCGCCGTCTCGCGGTCGGGAGCCCAGACCACGAGCTTGCCGATCAGGTTGTCGTAGTACTGCGACACGGTGTCGCCCTGCGCGTAGCCGCCGTCCCAACGCACGCCGGGACCGGCCGGCAGCCGGAGGTGCGCGATGGTGCCGGGGGAGGGGGAGAACCCGGTGGCGGGGTTCTCGGCGTTGATGCGGCACTCGATCGAGTGACCGGTGTGCACGACGTCGTCGGCGGTGAACGACAGCGGCTCGCCCGCGGCGACGCGCAGCTGCTCGGCGACGAGGTCGAGCTGGGTGACCTCCTCGGTGACGCAGTGCTCCACCTGGAGGCGGGTGTTCATCTCGAGGAACCAGAACTCGCCGTCCTGGTAGAGGCACTCGACGGTGCCCGCGTTCACGTAGCCGCAGCCGCGCGTCGACCTTCACCGCGGCCTCGTTCATCGCGGCGCGGATCTCGTCGCTGAGCTCGGGGGCGGGGCTCTCCTCGATGAGCTTCTGGTGGCGGCGCTGCGTGGAGCAGTCGCGCTCGCCGAGGCAGACGACGTTGCCGTGCGTGTCGGCGAACACCTGCAGCTCGATGTGACGGGGGCGGGTGAGGTAGCGCTCCATGTAGCACTCGCCCCGACCGAAGTAGGCGACGGCCTCGCGCGCCGCCGACTCGAACGCCTCGGCGGCGTCGTCGGCGCTGTGCGCGATCTTCAGGCCGCGACCACCGCCGCCGTACGCGGCCTTGATCGCGACCGGCCAGCCGTACTCGTTGCCGAATGCCACCACCTCGGACGCGTCCTGGATGGGGTCGAGGGTGCCCGGCACCGCCGACACGTCGGACGCGGCGGCGGACTTCCGGGACGAGATCTTGTCGCCCATGATCTCGATCGCCTCGGGCGGCGGGCCGATCCAGGCCACGCCGCGCTCGCTGATGGCTCGGGCGAAGTCGGCGTTCTCGGAGAAGAACCCGTACCCGGGGTGCACGGCCTCGGCGCCGCTCTTCTCGATGGCGTCGAGGATGGCCTCGGTGTTGAGGTAGCTCTCGGCCGCGGTCTGACCGCCGAGCGCGTAGGCCTCGTCGGCGTACCGGACGTGCATGGCGTCGCGGTCGAGCTCGCAGTAGACGGCGACGGTGGTGATGCCGAGCTCGCGACAGGTGCGCATGACCCGGACGGCGATCTCGCCTCGATTGGCGATCAGGACTTTGCTGAACACGTGCCCCTCGGGATGCTCTGGCGACAGGTCGCCGTATCCTACGGCGGTGCCTGTACCCGCTCGCACCTCGGAACGGGGCCCCTGGCGGGTCGAGTGGTTCGCCACCCTCGACTCCACCAACCGACATGCGCTCGACGCCGCCCGGAACGGTGCGGCCGACGGTCTGGTGGTCGTCGCCGATGCGCAGACCGCCGGGCGGGGCCGGCTGGGGCGGACCTGGGAGGCGCCACCGGGGTCATCGCTGCTGGTCAGCGTGCTGCTGCGGCCGGCGGATGCGCCGGGCCGCGCGGTGATGGCAGCAGCGGTTGCGCTCGCGGAGGCGGTCGAGCACGTGGCCGGGGTCGAGGCCGGGCTCAAGTGGCCCAACGACCTGGTGGTCGACGACCGCAAGCTGGCCGGGCTCCTGGCCGAGGTCGACGGCGACGCGCTCGTCGTCGGGGCCGGGTGCAACGTGAACTGGGAATCGTTCCCCGCCGAGCTCGAGGCGACCGCGACCGCCTGCAACCTCGAGGCCGGGTGTCCCGTCGACCGCGACGCCCTGCTCGACGCGTTCCTCGACCGGTTCGCGGCGACCCTGGCCTCAGGCGACGCGCTCGTCGACGACTACCGGGACCGCCTGGCCACGATCGGTCGCGCCGTGCGCGTCGAGCACGTGCGCGACGACGACGTCGTGGGCACTGCCGTCGGCGTCACCGACGACGGCGCGCTGATCGTGCGCGACGACATGGGCACCGACCACACTGTGGTCGCCGCCGACGTCCACCACCTCCGCTAACAAGGACTACGGGTCGAGGTGTTGGGCGACCAGGGCGTTGAAGGCGGTGCTGAGCGCGGCCGCGACCGGGCCCGGGACCGAGGGCACGGCGCGGTCGTCGACGTGGGAGATGGGTTGCACCTCACGGGTGGTGGAGGTGAGGAAGGCTTCGTCGGCGTCGCGCAGCGCGTCGACGGGGAGCGATTTCTCGGCGATCGAGATGCCCGCCGCCGCCGCGAGCTCGAGCACGAGCGCGCGCGTCACGCCGAGCAGGCAGCCCGACGATCCCGGCGGCGTGGCGACCTCGCCGTCGTGGACGACGAACACGTTCGAGCCGGTCGCTTCGCACAGCTCGTCGCGCGTGTTGGCGAAGATCGCCTCGCTCGCGTTGCGCTCGTGCGCGTACGCGAGCGCGCGCACGTTCTCTGCGTACGACGTGGTCTTGAGCCCTGCGGTTGCGCCGCGGTCGTTGCGCACCCACGGCACCACGACGACGCGCACCGAGTCGGGCCATGCCCGCAATGGACTGCTCGCGACCACCACGGTTGGCCCCGCCGTCCCGCGCTCGGACCCGAGGGGCGCAACCCCGCCGGTGACGGTGATGCGCAACCGGGCTTCGTCGTGGCTGTTGGCTGAGAGCACCTCGCAGGCCGCCGCGTGCAACGCGTCGCGATCGGGGACCGGGAGTCCGAGGCCCGACGCGGAGTGCGCGAGACGGTCGAGGTGACGGCTCCAGGCGAACGGCTCGCCGCCGTACACGCGGATGGTCTCGAACACCCCGTCGCCGACGAGCAGGCCGTGGTCGAACGGGGAGATGCGGGCGGCGTCGACGGCGACCAGCGCACCGTCGACCCAGACGAACGCCGCCGGGTCCTCGCTCACGAAGCTGCTCGCGTCGCCATCTGGGCGTCGGCGCCCGCCACCGCGAGCAGGCGCGCCGCCTTCAGCTCGGTCTCGGCCCACTCGGCCTCGGCGTGCGAGTCGGCCACGATGCCGCCGCCGACGGAGAACTGCGTCGAACCGGAGCCGGCCGCGCCCAGGACGGTGAAGGTGCGGATGGCGACGGCGAGGTCGGCGGTGATGCGATCGGGATCACCGGCCGAGGTGTCGATCCAGCCCAGGGCGCCGCAGTACACGCCGCGACGCACCGGCTCGAGGTCTTCGATCGCCTGGAGCACGCGCGGCTTGGGCGCACCGGTCACCGATGCAGGCGGGAACGTGGCCTCCACCAGCGCACCGAGGCCGACGTCGTCTCGCATGCGACCCCGCACCGTGCTCACGAGGTGGTGCAAGCCCGGGTGTGACTCGATCGAGCACAACGCGGGAACCTGTACCGAGCCCGGCGTGCACACGCGTCCCAGGTCGTTGCGGGCGAGATCGACGATCATCACGTTCTCGGCGTGGTCCTTGGCGCTCGCGCGCAGCGCGGCGCTGGTGGCTGCAGTGCCCTTGATCGGGCGGCGTCTCGACCTCGCGGTGGCGCACCCGCAGGAAGCGCTCAGGCGACGCCGAGACCACCGCGGTGCCTGCACCGAGCTCGGGGAGCCGCAGCAGCGTGAGGTGGGGTGCGGGATGAGCGTGCGCGAGCGCGCCGTACAACGCGATCGGGTCGACGGCGTCGTCGCACGTGAGGCGGCGGGTGAGGTTGACCTGGTAGCACTCGCCGGCTCGCAACATGTCGAGCACGGTCGCGGACGCGTTCGGTGTAGGCGTCGTGATCGAGGCCGCTGCGCCAGTGCGTCGACGGCATCGGCAGGCGTGGGCCCGGTGCCGGCTGCGCGGAGGCGTCCTCCAGCAGGGCGCGGCCGGGTCCGTCGCCCCGTACCCGGATCCCGCCTCGCGGATCCACCACCGCGAGGGTGTCGAAGCGGGCGAACACCGCGTCGGGCACCGAGGCGACCTCGGTCGACGCGCCCCGGCTGACGACACGCTCGGCCGCACGACCCAGCTCGAACGCGCACCAACCCACCCAGAAGCCGGGGGTGAAGGTGTCGAGGCAGGCGAAGCCGTCGGCCCCGGTCGCCACCACGATGTCGGTCGGCGCCACCCCGACCACGGTGGAGCGCCCGCGCCGCACCGCAGCCACGGCAGCACCCGGTGGCAGGCGATCGACCAGCCCCGACGCGACGACATCGGCGTGTCCCACCGGACCACGGTACAGGCGGGCTCCCGGCCGTTCTCGGCCCGTTTCTGGTCTGACCCGACGCCGAGTTCCGGGACCCCATCGGTACCATGACCGGACCGTGAGATCTCCCCTCGCCGCACTGCGCGCGCTCTCCGGACGGTTCGTCATCGCCATCGTGCTGTGCACGCTCGTGATGGGCGCCGCGGTCTTCCGGATCAACAGCTACATCGACGACCGGATCGACGAGATCCCGCGCGTCCAGCTGACGACCGCGCCCGTGACCGGTACCAGCACGAACTTCCTGATCATCGGATCCGACACGCGGTCGTTCGTGCAGAGCGAGGCGGACAAGGAGGCCTTCACCGACGCCGACACCACCGCCGACGGCCCCGCGCGCTCCGACACGATGATGGTGCTGCACGCCGACGGCGACGCCAGCTACGTGGTGTCGTTCCCGCGCGACCTGATGGTCAACGTCCCCACCCTCGGCCGCCAGAAGATCAACGCGGCGTTCAACAAGGGTCCGCAGCTCGTGATCGACACGCTGCAGCAGGACTTCAACGTGCCCATCAACCACTACCTCGAGGTGAACTTCAAGTCCTTCGAGGACATCGTGAACGCGGTCGGCTCGGTGCCGGTGTACTTCCCGTATCCGGTGCGCGACCAGCTCTCCGGGCTCAAGCCGTTCCCCTACGGACCCGGCTGCTACGCCCTCGACGGTGCGACGGCGCTCGCCTACGTACGATCCCGCCACCTCGAGTACTACGAGAACGGCAAGTGGGTCGACGCCAGCGGGCGCGCCGACATCGACCGCATCCAACGTCAGCAGGAGTTCATCAAGAAGCTCGGCCGCATCGCGGTGGTGAAGGCCACCGACGACCCGACGATCGCACCCGACATCGCCGACCACCTGATCCCCAACCTCACCGCCGACCAGTCGTTCGACCGCGCGTCGTTCAACCAGCTCGTGCGGGCGTTCATGGGGTTGTCGGAGGACGACGGGGGCGGTCCCACCTTCGAGACCCTGCCCTGGAAGATGGGTGATTCGGCCGGCTCGTTCCTGGTCGAGAAGCAACCCGAGGCCGACGCCGTGCTCGCGATCTTGCGGGGCGAGGCGCCGATCCCCGCCACCACGACCGCGCCATCGGCGACCACCGGCAGCGCCGGGGGGACCACGCCCGCGGTCCGCCCCGTCGACGTGCGGGTGCTGGTGCGCAACGGCTCCGGTGTGCAGGGCGCCGCCGGCACCACTGCTCAGGAGCTCCAGCAGCGCGGGTTCGTGAACGGCGGCGCCGAGAACGATCCGCGCGGCACCGTCGATCACACCGAGATCCGGTACGCCGCGTCCGACCTGGCCAAGGCGCAGCTGCTCGCCGGCATCGTGCCCGGTGCCCAGCTGGTCGAGGACTCGTCGCGGACCGGCACCGATATCGTCTTGGTCCTCGGCAAGGACTTCCACGGGCTGGGCAGCACGGCCACCACCGGCGCGCCCGGGGCGGCGACCACCACGACGATCTCGCCCGAAGCGGCGTGCGTGTGACACCGGGAGGAGCGGAGCAGATGTCGGGGCCGGCGGCCAACGCGGGGAGCGCCACGGACGACGCGGCGAGCGAGCAGATGCGCTGGCGCGGCTTCTGGGGGCGGCTCGTCATCGCGGTGCTCATCGCCAGCGCGTGCATGACCAGCGCGGTCGCGCTCGTCGACCGCGGCATCACCGACCGGGTCGCCCAGATCCAACGCGTCGTCATCCCGCAGCTCGCACCTGCGCCCCCCGGGGGCGCGAACTACCTGATCATCGGCTCCGACTCGCGCGCTTTCGTGTCCGACGCGGGCGACGCCGCCGCGTTCGGCGATCCGAACGATCCGGATGCCGGTGTCGACGGGCAGCGCTCCGACACGTTGATGGTGGCGCACGTCGAGCCGACCGCGCAACGGACGTTCGTGGTGAGCTTCCCGCGCGACCTCATGGTCCACGTCCCGGGGACGTCTGGCCTCAGCATGATCAACTCGGCCTACTCAGCCGCCAACGGCGGTCCCAAGCTCGTCGTCGAGACGCTCAAGGCGAACTTCGACATCGACATCAACCACTACCTCGAGGTCGACTTCCAGAGCTTCAAGGAGATCGTCAACGAGATCGGCAACATCACGGTCTACCTGCCCGGGCGCGTGCGCGACGGCGAGCTCGGCATGCTGAGCCCCTACGGCGGTGGCTGCTATGCGGTCGACGGTACCTCCGCACTGGCCTACGTCCGCTCACGCAACCTGCAGATCTCCGACCCCAACGGTCCGATCGTCGACCCCGACACCGGGGAGCACTGGCGGTCGCTCGACGTCCGCTCCGACCTCGACCGCATCGCCCGGCAGCAGCAGTTCATCCGGAAGCTCGCCGGCCTCGCCATCTCGCGCGCGCTGGGCGACCCGTTCCTGGCGGTGTCCCTCGCCGACAACGTGCTCGGCTACCTCAAGGCCGACCAGAACCTGAGCCGCGACGACGTCAACGCGCTCGTGCGTGCGTTCCGCACCGTCGACGTGAACGACCCCAGCTCGGTGCGGTTCGAGACTTTGCCGGTCGAGCAGTACCAGCCCGATCCCAACCGGCTGATCGCGTCACCCGACGCCGACGCGGTGGTCGAGCAGCTGCGCACGTTCGGTGACGACACGCCCAAGCCCGCGACGGTGCAGCCGTCGCAGGTGAAGGTGCAGGTCCTCGACGCCACCGGTACCGACGTCGGAGCCTCGGCAGTGAGGGCGCTGGCCTTCCTGGGGTTCCAGGCGACGGGCGGCACGTCGCGCACCACGATCCCGGTGACCGAGATCCGCTACGGCTACGGCCAGGCCGAGGAGGCGAAGGCCCTGCTCGCCTACGTCCCCGACGCCAAGTTCGTCCCCGACCCCAAGGCGAAGGACGCGGTGCAGCTCGTGCTCGGGTCGTCGTACCCCGGGACGATCACGGTGCCGACCACCACCAGCACCGCAGCTCCGACGACCGTACCGGGCGCGCCGGTGTCCACCGCGCCGGCGTCGACGACCACCACGTTGGGGCCCGCCCCATCGGATCCCTGCTCGTAGGAGCCCCGTACACTTTCGATCCGTGCGCATCCTCGTCACCGGCGCGGCCGGTCAAGTCGGCGCTCGCGTCGTGGAAGCCCTCGAGGGACAGCACGAGGTGCTCGGCGCCGCCCGGGACACCCTCGACCTGGCCGATCGCGAGCAGGTCGAGCAGGTCGTCGCCGAGTTCGCGCCCGACGCGGTGGTGAACGCCGCCGCGATGACCAACGTCGATGCGTGCGAGCGCGACCCCGAGCTCGCATTCGCCGTGAACGCCCTCGGCGTGCGGACGCTCGCCCAGGCCACCGCCCGCCGCGGTGCCCACCTGGTGCACGTGTCCACCGACTACGTGTTCGACGGCCAGGCGACGCGCCCCTACGACGAGTGGGATGCGGTGCACCCGATCTCGGAGTACGGGCGTTCGAAGCTCGGCGGAGAGCTCGAGGTCCAGCGGCACGCCGCGACCTGGGCGACCGTCCGCACCGCCTGGGTGTTCGGCCGCCGCGGCACCGACCTCGTGAGCTGGGCGTTCGGTGCCTTCGACCGCGGTGAGCTCGACGGCGTGCTCGCCGACCAGGTCAGCATCCCCACCTACGCGCCCGATCTCGCCCGGCTGCTCGCACGCTTCGCGGTGGAGCGGCGGCAGGGGCTGTTCCACGTGACCAGCGGCAGCGAGGTGTGCACCCGCCACGAGCTCGATCGTCACCGCGTTGCGAGCCCGCGGCGTCGACCCG
Source organism: uncultured Actinomycetes bacterium (assembly GCA_963835985.1). GTDB lineage: Bacteria > Actinomycetota > Acidimicrobiia > IMCC26256 > DASPTH01 > DASUAS01. The sequence continues at coordinate 858,289 of CAWIHV010000007.1, forward strand.
TCGGGGATCGCGCCCATCGACGCCGCCGAGCTCGACCGGCCCGCCGCCCGCCCGGCGATGAGCGCGCTCGACAACCGCGCGCTGCGCTTGGCCGGCCTCCCGTCGCTGCGCCCCTGGCGTGACGCGGTCACCGAGTACGTCAAGGACTGGCCATGAGCGACGTCGCGGTCATCGGCGCGGGGTACGTGGGGCTCACCACCGCCGCGTGCCTCGCCCGGTCTCGGGCACTCGGTCACGTGCGCGGATCTCGACGAGGAGCGCGTGCGCGCGCTCTCGAAGGGTGAGATCCCGATCCTCGAGGAGGGTCTCCCTGCGCTGGTGGCCGAGGGCTTGGCGGCGCGACGGCTGCGGTTCGTCGTCGGCGCGCCGAACGCGGCCCGGTCGGCCGAGTTCGTGTTCCTCTGCGTGCAGACGCCCCAGTCCGAGACGGGCGCCGCCGACCTGAGCGCGGTGGAAGCGGTGGTCCACGAGATCGCGCCGGTGCTACGCGCCGGCACCGTGGTGGTCAACAAGTCGACCATGCCCGTCGGCTCCACGGAGTTCGTCGCCCGCCATCTCAGCCAGGCGGGTGCGATCAACGACGTCGGCGTCGCGTCGAACCCCGAGTTCCTGCGCGAGGGCACCGCGGTGCGCGACTTCCTCGAACCGGCGCGCGTCGTGATCGGGTGCGACGACACCGCCGTCGCGGTGCGCGTGTCCGAGCTGTACCGCGACGTGCAGGCGCCGATCCTCGTGACCGATCCCGCGTCGGCCGAGATGATCAAGTACGCGTCGAACGCGTTCCTCGCCACCAAGATCTCGTTCATCAACGCCATCGCCAACCTGTGCGAGGCGGTGAACGCCGACGTGCGCGAGGTGTCGCTCGGCATGGGCTACGACCCGCGGATCGGGTTCGAGTTCCTCCATCCCGGGCCCGGCTACGGCGGTTCGTGCTTCCCCAAGGACACCGCCGCGCTCATCCACACCGCCGACACTGCGGGCTACGACTTCAGCCTGTTGCGTGGCGTCGTCGACGTGAACCAGCACCAGCACGAACGCATCATCGAGAAGTTGCGCGACGCGGCCGGCGGATCGTTGACCGACGTGCGCATCGGGGTGTGGGGCCTCACGTTCAAGGCCAACACCGACGACCTGCGCGACTCGCCGGCGGTGGTCGTGTGCCGTCGACTGCTCGAGGAAGGCGCGCGCGTACGTGCGTACGACCCGGCCGCGGGAGAGGCAGCGGCCGCGCGGCTCCCCGGCCTCGACGTGGTACCCGACCCCTACGACGCGGCGGCCGGCGCGCAGCTCCTCGCCCTCTTGACCGAGTGGGACGAGTTCCGCTGGCTCGACTTCCGCCAGGTCGCCGAGGCCATGGCCGCGCCGCGCGCGCTCGTCGACGCCCGCAACCTCCTCGATCCGGTGGCCATGCGTCGGCGCGGCTTCGCCTACCAGGGCGTCGGGCGCTGATGCCGCGAGCGGTCGTCACGGGCGGGGCCGGGTTCCTGGGGTCGCACCTCTGCGACCTCCTCCGCGCGCGCGACTGGGACGTCGTCGCGGTCGACAACTTCGTCACCGGGCACCGCGACAACGTGGCGCACCTCGCCGACGATCCCCGCTTCACACTCGTCGAGCACGACGTGACGGTCTCGCTGCCGGTCGACGGTGCCGTCGACGCGGTGCTCCACCTCGCCAGCCCGGCCAGCCCCCCGGAGTACCTCGCGCACCCGATCGCCACGCTCGAAGTCGGATCAACCGGCACTCGTCGCGCGCTCGATCTCGCGCGCGGCACACGACGCGCGCTTCCTGCTCGCGTCGACCAGCGAGATCTACGGCGACCCGCTGGTGCACCCGCAGCCGGAGAGCTACTTCGGCAACGTGAACAGCGTCGGCCCCCGTTCCGTGTACGACGAGGCGAAGCGCTACGCCGAGGCGATCACGATGGCGTACCACCGCGAGTTCGGCGTCGACACCAAGATCGTGCGCATCTTCAACTCGTTCGGGCCCCGCTTGAGCCCGGCCGACGGTCGGGTCGTGTCCAACTTCCTCGCGCAGGCGATGCGCGGCGAGGCGCTCACCGTCTACGGCGACGGCAAGCAGACCCGATCCTTCTGCTACGTGAGCGACGAGATCGACGGCATCGTGGCGCTGCTCGAGTCCGACCACGTCGGGCCGATGAACATCGGCAATCCCGACGAGTTCACGATGCTCGAGCTCGCCGAGCTCGTGCTCGAGGTCACCGGCGCCACCGCCGAGCTCGTGTTCGAGCCGATCCCGGACGACGATCCCCGTCAACGGCGTCCCGACATCTCGCTGGCCGAGCGGGTGCTCGGTTGGCATCCCCGCGTCGACCTCCGCGAGGGTCTCACCCGCACGCACGACTGGTACCGGAGGCTCGGTGTCAACTGAGGAGACGCACGACTACCGCAAGCTGTCGGTGATCGTGCCGGTGTTCGACGAGCGCAACACGGTCGTGGAGATCGTGCGCCGCATGCGCGTGGTCGATCTGCCGGTGGAGCTCGAGATCGTGATCGTCGACGACGGGAGCACCGACGGCACCCGCGACGTGCTGCGCCAGCTCGGTGACAGCACGGTGCGCGTCATCACGCACGACGCCAACAAGGGGAAGGGCGCGGCGATCCGCAGCGGGCTCGCGCACGTGCACGGCGACCTCGTGTTGGTGCAGGACGCCGACCTCGAGTACGACCCCGAGGACTGGCCCAAGCTCCTCGCGCCGATCCTGCGAGGGAAGGCACGCGTCGTCTACGGCTCCCGCTTCACCGGCGAGCGGCGCAACATGCTGTTCCTGCACTGGGTGGGCAACCGGTTCCTGTCGCTGGTCACCAACGTGCTCTACAACACGACGCTCTCCGACATGGAGACCTGCTACAAGCTCTTCGACCGCGCCTTGCTCGACAGCATCACGCTGCGCGCCGAACGCTTCGAGTTCGAGCCCGAGGTGACGGCGAAGATCCTGCGGCGCGGCATCCGCATCTACGAGGTGCCGATCTCCTACACCGGGCGCGAGTTCGACGAAGGCAAGAAGATCACCTGGCGCGACGGCTTCGTCGCGCTCTGGACCCTCGTCAAGTATCGATTCAAGGATTGAAGGTGGCTTTCCGCCTCTCAGTGGTGGTGGTCAACTTCGAGTCGGGGGAGCTGCTGCTGGACTGCGTGCGGTCGTGGCTCGCCGACGAGAGCGCGGGACACCTGAGATCGTCGTGGTCGACAACGGCTCTCGCGACGGCTCGGTCGCCGCACTGCGCGCCGCCGTCCCGGACGTGAGGGTCGTCGATCCCGGCCGCAACGTCGGATACGCCGCGGCGGCGAATCGGGGCATCGCCGCCACCTCGGCGCCGTACGTGGCGATCAGCAACGCCGACCTCGTGGTGGCGCCCGGCACCGCGGTCGGCGCTGCTGCGTCGTCTCGAGACCGAACCCGACCTGGCGGCGGTGGGTCCGGCGCTGTTCAACCCCGACGGGTCGCAGTACCCGTCGGCCCGAGCGCACGCGTCGACCACCGATGCCGTCGGTCACGCCGTGCTCGGTCGCCTGTTCCCCCGGAACCCCTTCACCCGTCGGTACCGCCAGCTCGACGCGGCGTGGGACCGACCCCGCGACGTCGACTGGGTCTCCGGCGCGCTGCTCTTCCTGCGCCGCAGCGCGCTCGACTCGGTCGGGGGGTGGGACGAGCGCTACTTCATGTACCTGGAGGACGTCGACCTCTGCTGGCGGCTCCGGCGGATCGGTTGGCGGGTCGCCTACGAGCCATCGGGTCGCGTCACCCACGTGCAGGGGGCGAGCACGGCGTCGCACCCGTACCGCATGATCGCCGAGCACCACCGCTCGGCGTACCGGTTCGCGGCCCGGCGGTGGCAGGGCCCGAGGCGCCTGCTGCTCCTCCCCGCAGCCTGCTTCCTCGCGGTGCGAGCCGCCGTCGACATGGCGGCGCGAACGCTGAGGACCCGCCCCGAGCCGCCCAGGGTCAGCGGGTAACCTGCCACTCGCCATGCCCCAGTCCCGGACCCGTTATCAGCGCGCCGCCATGCGCTCCCGGTACCGAAAGCCGAAGCGCAAGCGCGGCGGGTCCTTCGCTTGGAACGTCGCGATCGGGGCTCTCGTGATCGTCGGCATCGTGGCCGTGTTCCTGGTGCGAGGTGGGAGCACCAGCTCGAGCGGCCCGCCGCGCGCCCCGACGCGGCGGCGAACGTGCCCGGCGACCACTGGCACACCGCGTTCCAGGTGAACGTCTGCGGTGAATGGCTCGCGCCGCAGCCGCAGTTCGAGAAGCCGGCCGACAACCCGGGCCAGGCGGCCAACGTCGGCATCCACACCCACGGCGACAACCTCATCCACACGCACCCGTTCGTGGTGAGCGAAGAAGGCGACAACGCCACGTTGGCGAAGTTCGCCGACTACGGCGGCTGGTCGGTGTCGTCCGACTCCATCGACGCGTGGACCGGCTCCGGAGTCGAAGCCCAAACAGACCGAGTGGTCGAACGGCGACACGTGCAGCTTCGGCGAGTTCAAGGGCAAGCCGGGCGTGCTCACGTGGGCGGTCGACGGCAAGACGCGCACCGGGAACCCGAGCGACTACAAGATGAAGGACGGCGAGACGCTCGCCATCTACTTCCTGCCCAAGGGCGCCGAGCATCCGTTCCCACCCGCCGCGTGCACCGCGTTCGCCCAGATCAGCGACGACGCCACCGCCAACCTGAGCAAGAGCTCGCCGTGCATCGCGATCGACGCGACCACCACCACCTTGCCGGCGGAGACCACCACCACGGTCCCCGCGGCCACCAGCACCTCGACACCGTGAGCCACGGGCGCAGCGGGCGGCCGGCGTCGTGAAGGCGATCGTCCTCGTGGGTGGCGAGGGCACGCGCCTCCGCCCCCTCACGTACGCCACGCCCAAGCCGCTCCTGCCGATCGCCAACCAGCCGTTCCTCGAACGTCAGCTCGCGTGGCTCGCCCGCTACGGCGTCGACGAGGTGGTGCTGTCGCTCGGATACCTGCCCGACGCGTTCGAGGCCCACTTCCCCGAAGGCCGCTTCGGCGACCTGGTGCTGCGGTACGCGGTCGAGGACCACCCGCTCGGCACCGCGGGCGCGATCCGCTTCGCCGCGCAGGGTCTCGACGAGCGCCTCATCGTGTGCAACGGCGACGTGCTCACGACGCTCGACCTCGGCGACCTGGTCGCGTTCCACGACGAGCGGGGTGCCGAGGCCACCATCTGCCTCACGAAGGTCGACGACCCGTCGGCGTTCGGTGTCGTGCCGACCCGCGACGACGGCGAGGTCGTGGCGTTCGTGGAGAAGCCGCCCGAAGGGCAAGGCGCCCACCAACTGGATCAACGCAGGCACGTACGTGCTCGAACCGTCCGTGTTGCGGCGCATCCCCGAACGGTTGACCGTCTCGATCGAACGTGAGACCTTCCCGCGGATGCTCGAGGAACCCAGCCGCCTGTACGCGATGGCCTCCGACGCCTACTGGATCGACATCGGCACCCCCGAGAAGTACCTGCAGGCCCACGCCGACGTGTTGGCCGGCGTGTTCGTCGGCGCACCGGCACCGGGTGCGCGGGAGCTGCGGCCGGGTGTCTGGGTGCAGGGTGAGCCGCAGATCCACCCCGACGCACGCATCGAAACCCCCGCGCTGATCGGCGACGGAGCGATCGTCGCCGACGGCGCGCGGATCGCCGGCACGGTGATCGGCGCCGGTGTCGACGTCGGCGCCGGCGCGCGCGTGCTCCGCTCGGTGGTGCACGACGGCGCGATCATCTCCGACGAAGCGGAGGCGATCGATTCCGTCGTCGGCAAGGGGGCGTCGCTCGGGTCGGGCGCGATCGCGTCCGACCACACGATCGTCGGCGCGGCGGCCTCTCTCGACGCAGGTGCGCGCGCCTCCGGGGCGCGCATCCGCCGTCCCGAACCCGAAGCTCCCGAACCACCGCCCCAGCCGACGGCGGAGTGACCCGATGCGCGTGATGGTCACGGGCGGCGCCGGGTTCATCGGCTCGACGCTCGTCGACCGCCTCCTCGCCGAGGGCTGCGACGTCGACGCCATCGACGACCTGTCGTCCGGCGTGCTCGCGAACCTCACCGAGGCGCGCGCGCAACGCAACCGCAAGTTCAGCTTCCACCGTCTCGACATCCGATCGCCGCAGCTCGCTGATCTCGTCGGTCACCGTCGTCCGGAGGTGATCTTCCACCTCGCGGCACAGCTCGACGTGCGGGTCTCGGTGGCGAAGCCGTTGTTCGACGCCGAGGTCAACGTGCTCGGATCGCTCAACGTGTGCGAGGCGGCGCTCGCGGCGGGTACGCGCAAGGTGGTGTTCGCCGGATCGGGTGGCACGCTGTACGGCGTCCCCGACTCGGTGCCGGTGCGCGAGGGTCATCCGCAGCGACCGCTCTCACCGTACGGCGTGTCGAAGAAGGCTGCGGGCGACTACCTGCACTACTACCGCGAGGTGCGCGGCCTGGAGTACACCGAGCTCGCGCTGGGCAACGTCTACGGGCCGCGCCAGGACCCCGACGGGGAGGCGGGGGTGGTCGCCATCTTCGCCGGCCGCATGCTCGCGGGTCGCCAGCCGACGGTCTTCGGCGACGGCGCGCAGACGCGCGACTACGTGTTCGTCGACGATGCCGTCGACGCGTTCGTACGCGCCACCGAGAAGGGTGGCGGCTTGCTGATGAACATCGGCACCGGCGTCGAGACCAGCGTGCTCGACCTCTACGAAGCGATGGCGCGTCTCACCGGCTACCGGGAACCACCGAACCGGGCGCCCGCGCGCGCCGGTGAGCTGCAACGCTCGGCGCTGGATCCGGGACGCGCGGCCATCCACCTCGGCTGGAAGCCGTGGACCACGCTCGACGACGGTCTCGCCCTCACCGTCGACTGGTTCCGCTCCTAGTCCCCCTCGCTCACTCCCGTTCGCTCCGTCCCAGCGAACGGCCGGCGGACTCCGAGCGCCGTACTAACGGAACGCGCGCAGCTGCTCGAGGGGGATGGGCGGGCGCGGGCGGCCGACGTAGTCGGGATCGGGTCGACCGACGACGACCATCGCGTGCGGCAGCCACTCGGGGTCGAGCGCGAGCGCGTCGCGGGCGGCTTCCGGGCAGAAGATCGGGGCCGCCACCCAACACGACGCGTAGCCGGCGTCGGCCGCCGCGACCATGAAGTTCTCGACCGCGGCACCGAGCGACAGCAGCGCCATGCCGAACTCGGCCCGCTGACGCGTCGGGTCGGGGTAGCGGTCGAGGCCGTCCCACGTGAGGCACCCGAGCACGAGCGCGGGTGCGCCGGTGATCTTGGCGTGCGACGCGTCGACGAGCTCGTCGACGCGCGCCCTGGGCACGTCGTCGGCCTCGAGGTCGCGCCGCCACGCGTCGCCCATGCCGTCGGCAAGGTGCTCCTTGGCGTCGGCGCCGTCGACGACGACCCACCGCCACGGGCGCGAGTGGTGCGGCGCCGGTGCGGTGCACGCGGCTTCGACGAAGCCGTCGAGCGCGGCGCGCGGCACCGGCTCGTCGAGGAACGCCCGGATCGACCGTCGCGCCTCCAGGAACGCCGGGCACCCGACTCACCCCGCCCCCTCCACGACGTTGCGTCACCTGACGGCGTATAACGCCGTCGAGTGACGCAACCTCGCGATCCCGGGGTCATCGGAACAGGTCCTCGGCGGGCGGGCGTACGAGCTCGCGTGAGCTGCTGTCGCGGAACCAGGCCGGATCGAGGCCGCGCACGATCGCGACCGGCACCCCGGCCGACTTGCCCATCACCAGCTCCGCCGCGGCCGCGACCTCGTCGGCCACCGCGACCTCGGTGACCTGCAGCTCGCGCCCGAGTGCGTCCTCCGTGCCGCGCAGGTCGACGACGGCGGCGAGCCCGGCCACGCCGATGGCGACATCGGTGAGGCCCTGGCGCCACGGTCGCCCGAAGGTGTCGGACACGACGACCGCGACCTCGACCCCGCGCGTCGCCCGGAGCGCGTCGCGGATGCGACGGGCGGAGCGGTCGCTGTCGACGGGCAGCAGCGCCGCCCACCCGGCATCGACGTTCGAGAGGTCGATGCCCGCGTTGGCGCAGACGAAGCCATGCTGGGTCTCGCTGATGATGAGGTCGCCACGCCGTCGCAGGACGCGCACCGACTCGGCCTCCACCAGCGCGCGGCGCGCCTCACGGTCGTCGGGATCGACCTGCACCAGGCGACCCTCGGTCTTGGACACGATCTTCTGGGTCACGACGAGGCAGTCGCCGTCGAGCAGGGGAGTGTCCTGCGCGGCGGCGGCGTCGGCGATCAGCGGAGCGAGCGCATCGTCGGGACGCACCTCGGGCATGCCGTGCACCGGGATGATGGTGAGCGGTCGCACGCGCATCGGTCAGGCGACGGCGGCGAGCGTGTCGCGGGCGAGGGCGGCCGCGACGCGCGCGTCGGTCATGAGCGTGTCGGCGACGACCGCTCGCACGCCGAGCCCCTCGATCTCGCCGGCGTGCGCGGCGTCGCCGGTGTCGATCACCAACGCACTGCAGAACGCGCGGTACTCGCGCGCGACGCCCACGCACGACACGTCGATGCCCATCGGGCCCATGAGCCGGTCGGCCGGACCCTTCACCGGACGACCGGCGATGATCGGGCTCACGCCGACGACGCGGTCGCGTCGGGCGACGAGCGCGTCGCGCACCCCGGGGACCGCGAGGATCGGCCCGATCGAGATCACCGGGTTGCTCGGGCACACGAGCACGGTGTCGGCGCCGGCGATCGCCTCGAGGACGCCGGGCGCGGGCGCGGCGGCGTCGGCGCCGGCGAAGTGCACGCCCACGACCGGGGGCTCGCAGTGCTCCCGCACGAACCACTCCTGCATGGCGAGCTCGCCGTGCCGGCGTGGTGATGCGGGTGGCCACCCGGTCGTCGGTCATGGGGAGCAGCCGCGGTCCGAGGTCCCAGGCGGCGGTGATCCGCTCGGTCGCCTCGCTGAGGGTCGCCCCTTCTCGCAGGAGCCGGGTGCGGAACAGGTGGGTGGCGAGATCGCGGTCGCCGAGGCGGAACCAGGTGTCCTCGCCGTACCGGGCCAGGGCCTCGATGGTGGCGAAGGTCTCGCCGGCGAGCCCCCAGCCGGTGTCGGGGTTCTGGGCCCCGGCCAGCGTGTAGGTGACCGAGTCGAGGTCGGGGCACACGTAGAGGCCGTGGAACCAGTCGTCGTCGGCGGTGTTGACGATCACCGTGACGTCGGTGGGGTCGACGACCTGCACCAGGCCGCGCAGGAAGCGGGCTGCGCCCACACCCCCCGCCAGCGCTGTGATCATGCGGTCGAGCGTACCGGGCAACCCGTCCGACGACCCCCGGCCGAGGCCCCGCGGTGCCCCTGGCTCACGGGAGGCCGACGGTACGCTGTCATCCCTCATGAGCGTCCTCGAACCGCCCGACGTACCCGTCGCGGCGCCTCGGGAGGACGAGCCGCGCGAACCGGTCCCCGAACCGGCGCCCGACCCGATCGCCGAACGCCGACGACCGACGACGCCGACGACGGCGACGACGGCGACGAGGTGCTCGCCCAGTACCCGCCGGTCGTCGCCGTGGTCGTGACCCGCAACCCGGGCCCGTGGTTCGAGGACACGCTCCTCGGGCTCGGCCAGCAGGACTACGACGACCTCACCGTGCTCGTGGTCGACTGCGGCTCGCAGGAGGACCTCACGCCGCGGGTCGCCGAGGTGCTGCCGCGGGCGTTCGTCCGTCGCCTCGACGACGGTGCCGGCTTCGCCGACGCCGCCAACGAGGCGCTCCACGCGGTCGAGGGCGCCACCTTCCTCCTGCTCTGCCACGACGACGTCGTGCTCGACCCGCCGGCGCTGCGGCTGCTCGTCGAGGAGGGCTACCGCTCGAACGCGGGCATCCTCGGTCCGAAGCTGGTGAGCGCGGAGAACCCCGAGGTCCTGCTCGAGGTGGGCCGAGCCATCGACCGCTTCGGCGCGCCGTACACCGGCATCGAGCCGGGCGAGGTCGACCAGGAGCAGCACGACGGCGTGCGCGACGTCTTCTACGTGACCACCGCGGTCATGCTCGTGCGCACCGACCTGTTCGAGGAGCTCGACGGCTTCGACCCCGCGACGTTCCCCGGCGCCGAGGACCTCGACCTGTGCTGGCGGGCCCGCCTCGCCGGTGCGCGCGTGCTCGTCGTTCCCGACGCGCGCGCCACGCACCGCGAGGCGGCGACCGACCGTCTGCGCGACGACCGGCCCGACGAGTTCGCGCTGGCGCGCTCGCGGGTGCGCGTGCTGTTCACCTCCTACTCGTTGCGCAAGCTGTTGTGGCTGGTGCCGATCGGGTTCGTGGTCGGGTTCGTCGAAGCGCTGGGCGACCTCCTGATCGGCCGGCCGCGTCGGGCCCGGGCCGCGATCGGGAGCTGGTTCTCGAACCTGCTCCACGTGCGGCGCCTCCGTGCCTCCCGCCGTCGCGCCCAGGCCCGGCGCACGGTGCACGACTCCGAGCTGCGTGAGCTGCAGGTCTCGAGCACCGCCCGCCTCGGCGCGTTCTTCACGCATCACCTCCACACCGACCAGCGTCTGCGCACCCTGGGTGACGCGTCGCGGAGCGCGGTCGACTCCGTCTCCGACGGCATGCGCACGCCCGCCGCCATCGCGTTCCTCGGCTTCCTCGTGATGGTGGTCGTCGGCTCCCGCACCCTGATCACGCACGGTGTCCCCGCGATCGGCACGTTCGCGCACTGGCCCGGCGTCGGCGACGTGTTCGACAGCTTCGGCTCGGCCTGGCGCTACACCGGGCTCGGTTCGGCGTCGCCGGCACCGGCGGCGCTGGCGGCCATCGGCGCGCTGGGCACGGCGCTCCTGGGGGCGACCGGGCTCGCGCAGACGTTGACCGTCGTCGTCGCGATGCCGCTGGGCGCGTTCGGCGCGTACCGGCTCGGACGCCGCGCCATCGGCTTCCGTGGCCCCGCACTCGCGGCGGGGCTCGTGTACGGCATCAACCCTGTCGCCCGCAACGCGATCGCGCAGGGGCGCCTCGGACCACTCGTGTTGTTCGCGCTCCTTCCGTTCCTCCTCCTGCGCGTGGTGCGCCTCGGTGAGCGCAGCGACACCCGGCGCGGTCGCGTGCTGCGGCTCGCGGTGGCGGCTGCGCTCCTCGGCGCGTTCTTTCCCGCCGGGCTCGGGCTCGTCGTGCTCGCGGTGCTCGCGTTCGTCGTCGCGATCCCCATCGCGGGCGCCGCGCGGACGATGCTGCGCGCGTTCGGGATCACGATCGTCGCCGTCCGTCGGCGCGCTCGTGCTGCTCTTTCCGTGGCCACTCGCCTTTGCGCACGCGGGCGTCGACAAGGCGTCGCTCGGGTTCGCGTTCCGACCCGACCTCGACCTCTCGCAGGTGCTGCGCTTCGACAGCGGACCGGCCGCCGCCGGGTGGGTGATGTGGGGCCTGATCGTGGCGGCCGCCGTCCCCCTGTTCGTCGCCACCGGCGACCGGCTGGCGTGGACCGCACGCGGGTGGGTGCTCGCGTTGGTCGGGTGGGCCGTGGTGTGGGTGCCGGCGCGGTACTTCCCCGACACCTCGGTGCTCGCGCCCGAAGCGGGCCTCACCCTCGCGGCCCTCGGACTCGCCCTGTGCGTGGGCATCACGGTGTCGGTGTTCGTCGACGGCATCCACACCTTCCGGTTCGGCTGGCGGCAACCGGCGGCGATCATCGGCGCCCTCGCCATCGTGCTTCCCGCGTTGGCGTTCACGGGCGACGTGTTCGACGGTCGGTGGGACGCACCCTCGGCGGGCTGGGCCAACGACCTCACCTTCACCCAGGCCAGCACGAGCAAGGGCGAGTTCCGCATGCTCTGGACCGGCAACCCGGCCGAGCTGCCCCTCGATCCGGTCGTCCTGCGCGACGGCACCGGCTACGTGCTCACCCGCAACGGTCCCGGCGACGTCACCGAGCAGTGGCGCGCGCCCGAGCACGACGCCGACCTGGTGGTCGACCGCGCGCTCCTGCTCGCGACGTCGGGTCGCACCAACCGGCTCGGGCGGATGCTCGCGCCGATGGGCGTGCGCTACGTCGTCGTCCCGAGCACGCAGGGGAGGGACGGCGGTGCGCACGCCGCCGTGCCGGTCGGGCTGCGGCGGGCGATGGCCCAGCAGCTCGACCTCGCTCGCCTGCGTTCGAGCCGTGGTCTCGTGCTCTACGAGAACCTGGCGTACGCGCCGATCCGCGCCGCGGTGCCGCCGCCTCCGCTCCCGGTCGACTCGCGCCGTCCCAACCGGGCCGCGCTGGTCACCGACCTCACGCGCGCGGTGCCGCTCACTGCTGCGCCCGCTCGCGCCGGCACCGCGTTCTGGGGTGAGGCCTACGACTCGGAGTGGAAGGCGACCGGCGACGGCGACGCGCTCCGCCACCAGCAGTCGTTCGGCTGGGCCAACGGGTTCGTCGTCGACCAGCGCGCCGAGGTGTCGATCGCCTACGAGGCGCAGTGGGTGCGCTGGGCGATGCTCGGGGGCGCGCTGGTGATCTGGCTCCTCGTGATCTGGCGGTGGCGGCGCACCCGGGTGCGGCGCGACCCGTCGACCCGGACGGCCACGCCCCGCGCCCGGCGGGAGCGGACGCACCCGCCCCGATCCGCTGGCCGAGCTCGACGACGAAGCGTTCTGGTGGGAGCGGGTGTGAGCGTCGTGAGCGAGCCGATGGCGAGCCGGCCACCTCTCCGGAGACCGGCGCCGGCGACCAGCGAGCGAACCGTCGAGGCAGGGTTCGGCGCGGTCCGATCCTGTTCGTCGTGGTCGCGGCCTTGGTCGCCGCCGTCGTCGCGCAGCAGAACGCGCCGCCCGACTCGGGCGCGTCGACCGCCGCGGTCGTGGCTCGGGCGGGCATCGGGGTCCCGGCGGCCGACGTGGCGTCGAGCACCTGGTACTGCGCGGCGGGCACCTCGACGCCCGACGGTGACGCCACCGAGACGCTGGTGATCGCGAGCCTGGCGCGCGACGACATCGAGGTCACGATCACGGTGATGCCGGGAGGCGACGCCGCCCCCGCGACCGACCGGATGCGACTGGCCCCCGGTGAGGAAGTGAACGTACCGGTGGCCGACGTGCTCGCGACTCCCGAGCCCGGGGTCGCGGTCGAGAGCGTCGGCGGACCGGTCGCGGTGTCCCACGTGCTCGAACACGACGACGACGTCGCGATCGAGTCGTGCACGCGCACCGCCGCGTCCGACTGGTACTTCGCCTCGGGCACCACCGTCGAAGGCAGCCAACTCGACCTCCTGCTGTTCAATCCGTTCGGCGACGACGCCATCGTCGACGTGTCGTTCGTGACCGACACCGGTGCGCAGGAACCCGCGGCGTTGCAGGCGTTGGTCGTGCCCCGGCGGTCGCGCATCACCATCCCCGTGCAGGACTCCGTGCTGCGGCAGGCGCGCGTCGCGACACACGTGCACGCGTGGACCGGTCGCGTCATCGCCGAGCAGACGCAGACGTTCACCGACCTGGTCGTCGACGGCGCGACCCGCAACGGCATCGCGCTCTCGGCCGGCGCGACCGCGCCCGCGCCGACGTGGTGGACCGCGGCGGGTTCGACGCGCGACGGTGGTCGGGCGCAGCTCGCGCTGGCCAACTTCTCGGGTGACGACACCCGGGTCGACGTGAAGACGATCCTCGTGGGTGGGCAGGACCTCCCCGCGCAGACCGTCCGGGTGCCGGCCCAGGGACTCACCGTGGTCGACGTCACCACGCGGGTGCCGCTCGACACCGACATCGCGGTCGTCGCCACCGCGCGAGCGGTCGACGGCCACCGCGTCCCGGTGGTGGCCCAGATGCTGGCCTCGTGGGCGCCGTCGTCGTCGAGCACCGGCGTAGGCGGCACGCTCGGCTCGACCCTCGCCGCCACCCGGTGGGTCGTGCCCGACCCCGACGTCGATGCCGAGACGACCGTCACCGTCTTCAACCCCGGTCCCGAACCGGTCACCGCCGCGCTGCTCCCCGCCGACCAGGTCGACCGGCGGGTCGGCGCCACCAGCGAGCCCGAGCTGGCGATCAAGCCGGGGGCGGCGAAGATCGTGCGGCTGGCGTCCGGTACCCGGCCGCGAGCGATGGTCGTCACCGCCGACCACCCCGTCGTCGTCGGGCTCACCACGCTCGGCGACGCCGGAGCCGCGCTGAGCACGGCCCTCCCTGATCTGACCCACGACCTCGATCGGGCTGGCTGACGCGGTGGCCGTGCGCATCGTGATCGCGGTCCTGATCCTGCTCACCGTCGGCGGAGTCGCGCTGGTCATGCGGCGTCGCCCGCCGGACGCACCGCCCCGCGACGTCTACCCGGTGCCGAAGCAGCTCGACCGCGCCGACTTCCGACGGCCCGAAGCCGCCTGGTTGGTCGCGCTGTTCTCGTCAGCCGCGTGCGACTCGTGCCGCGGTCTCGACGACAAGCTCGCCCCACTGGAGTCGGGTGACGTCGCGATCTGTGTCGTCGACGCCGAGCACTTCGGTGCGCTCCACCGCCGCTACGAGCTGGCCGCCATCCCCACCACGGTCGTCGCCGACCACGAGGGAGTGGTCTGCCGCGCGTTCGTCGGTGCGTTCACCGCCACCGACCTCTGGGCCGCGGTCGCCGAGTTGCGCGACCCGGGCAGCACCCCCGAGCCCGATCTCGGAGTGGTGTAACTACTCGACGTAGTCGGAGAGCGAGTCGCCGTCGCCCGAGGTCTCGACGATCTCCTCGGTGCCGTCGGCGCGGCAGCGCGCGGCGCGGGCCGCCACTCTTGTGGCCCATCGCGATGTCGACCAGGTTCGACACCTCTTGGCCGTCGACGGTCTCGCGGGCGAGCAGCGCCTCGGCCACCGCGACGAGGCCGGGGCGATGATCGGTGAGCGTCTCCCGGGTGCGGTTCTCCTCGTCGCGCAGGATCTTCTCCACCTCTTCGTCGATGACGCGTGCGGTCTCGTCGGAGTAGTCGCGGGTGTGCACCAGGTCTTCGCCGAGGAACACCGCGCCCTCGGAGCCCCAGGCCATCGGCCCGATGCGGTCGCTCATGCCCCATTCACGCACCATCCGGCGCGCGATCTCGGTAGCGCGCACGAGGTCGTTCTGCGCGCCGGTCGACTTGGTGCCGAACATGATCTCCTCGGCGACGCGACCACCCATGAACACGCCCAACGAGTCACGCAGGTACTCCTTGTCGTGCGAGTAGCGCTCCTCGACCGGCATCTGCTGGGTCATGCCCAGGGCCATGCCGGTGGGGAGGATGGTGACCTTGTGCACCGGGTCGGCGTGCTCGAACACGTAGGCCGCCACCGCGTGTCCGGCCTCGTGGTAGGCGGTGTGCTCCTTCTCGAGGTCGTTCATCACGATCGACGGGCGGCGCAGACCCATGAGCACGCGGTCGCGCGCGTCGTCGAAGTCGTTGTCGTGGATCTCGTTGTCGCCGCGACGGACCGCGAACAGCGCCGCCTCGTTCACGAGGTTGGCGAGGTCGGCACCGGCCATGCCGGGCGTGCCGCGCGCCACGACGTTCACGTCGACGTCGGGGGACATCTTCTTGTCCTTGAAGTGCACGAGCAGGATGTCGCGGCGTTCGTCTTGCGTGGGCAGCGGCACCATGATCTGGCGGTCGAAGCGGCCCGGGCGCAGCAACGCGGGGTCGAGGACGTCGGGGCGGTTCGTCGCCGCCATCATCACGATGCCCTCGGTCGCCTCGAACCCGTCCATCTCGGCGAGCATCTGGTTGAGCGTCTGCTCGCGCTCGTCGTGACCACCACCGAGCCCCGCGCCGCGCTTGCGACCGATGGAGTCGATCTCGTCGACGAAGATGATCGCGGGCGCCTGCTTGCGCGCAGTCTGGAACAGGTCTCGTACGCGCGCCGCGCCGACACCGACGAACATCTCCATGAAGTCGGAACCGGTGACGGAGACGAACGGCACGCCGGCCTCACCCGCGACCGCGCGTGCGATGAGCGTCTTGCCGGTGCCGGGAGGACCGACGAGCAGCACGCCCTTGGGGATGCGGGCGCCGATCTCCTTGAACTTGCCGGGGTTCTTCAGGAAGTCGACGACCTCCGAGATCTCCTGCTTCACCGGGCCGTAGCCGGCGACGTCGTTGAACGTCGTCTTCGGCTTCTCGGTGTTGTACACCTTCGCCCGGCTCTTGCCGATGTTCATGACCGCGCCCATCTGCCCCTGCGCGCGGCGGCTCATCCACACGAAGAGCCCGATGATCAGCACGAGGGGCAGCACCCACAGCAGGATGTCGCCGAGGATGTTGCTGCCGTCGTCGACGTAGTTGAAGTCGATGTTCTTCTTCTTGATCGTCGCGAGCATCGTGTCGGGGAGGTTGTCCTTCGGCCCCGAGCTCGTGAACTCCGACTTGCCGTTGACCGGTTCGACGAACTTGCCGCTGATCGCGCCGCTCGACTTGTTGAAGTCGATGCTCTTGACGTTGCCGCTGTCGACCGCGTTGGTGAACTCGGAGTAGGTCAGATCGGCCTTCGACGAGCTGCTGCCCGCGAGGCTGCTGACGATGAACGCCGCCGCGATCAGTGCGAGGACGATCCACGGCACCCAGCGCAGCGACGGTGAGCTGCCGCCGCCGGAGGTGGGTGGAGGTCGCCGCTCGGGAGGTCGATCACCGGGCGGCCCGTCGCCGCTCGGCGGCGTGCCGGGCGGACGCGTGTCGGGGGGACGGGTGTCGGGGCGCCACGACGGCGGGGGAGTGGGCGGGCGCCCGTTCGGCCCGTTCGGCGCGCGGTAGGGCTCCGTCTCGCCGGCATCGGGTTCGACCCCGGTCTCGAGATCGGTCTGGCGGCGGCTCATCCTCGGGCCGGCTCCTCGTCGTCGATCGCCCCATGCTACGGCCCGGAGGGGGGTCCGACGGAGCGGGAACTGAGCAGATCGTGCTCCGTGCTGTCAACGGCCGCGAGCGGTCGCGGATTCCGCGTCCTCACGGGTATCGGCCCACCGGTAGCGTGCCCGGGAGTGAGCAGCGCCCTTCCGCCTCCTCCGCCTCCGCCCCCGCCGCCACCACCACCCCCACCGCCGGGGTCGTCACCGTCGGCGGTGCCCGGCGCGCGCCGGCGGGTGCGTTGGGGGATCGGCGACGTCATCGCGGCGTTCGCCGTGGGCATCGCGGTCTCGGTCGTGGCCGGGGTGTTCGTGGTCGATCCCGACCATCCGAACCGCCCCAACACGCTGATCGTCCTCATCTGCGCGCAGAATTTCGCCATCATCGCCTGGTTGGCGCTGGTCGCCCGCCGCAAGGGCACCGGCACCCTGGCCAGCGACTTCGGCCTCCTGATCCGCCGACCGGCGGGCGCCTGGTTCTCCGATCTGCCCTGGTTCTTCGCCGGAATCGGGCTTCAGCTGGTCGCGTTGATCCCGATCGGCATCCTCGAGTCGATCTACGGGCACACCGCCAAACAGGACGTCGTCAAGACGGCCGACCGCGCGTCCGGCTGGCAGATCCCGGTCCTCGCGCTCACGATCGTGCTCCTGGCACCGCTCACCGAGGAGCTCCTCTTCCGCGGCACCCTGCTGCGCTCGCTCCTGCGCAAGGTGACGCCGACGGTCGCGGTGCTGATCAGCGCAGTGGTGTTCGGGCTCGTGCACGCGCTGGGCGACCCGTCGGTGGGAACGGTCATCGCCATGCCCGCGATCATCCTGCTGGGCATCGTGTCGGGCTACCAGGCCGCGCGCACCGGCAACCTGTCGAGATCGATCCTGCTGCACGTGGGCTTCAACGCCCTCAGCGTCGTGTTCCTCTTCACCAACTGAGAGGGTTTCAGGCGATTCGAGCAGATTGAGCCACCAGTCGCGCTCAAGTCGACGCCGGGTCCTGCCGATGCTCGGTACGGGCTGAGGACTGGGAGGTTCCGGTGCACTGTGCAAGGTGTTCGAACGCGGGCATGATCGAGATCCGGCTGCGGGTCGCAGAACGCGACCTCACGTTCCGTCGGTGCGGTCGGTGTGAGGCACAGACGTGGGAGACGGCCGACGGCCAGGTTCCCCTCGTGCACGTCCTGGAGCTGGCGCGCGTCGGCTGACACCACCGACATCCTGAACCGACTCATCCTGAGAATCCGCCGTCCTGGTGCGCGTGACGGGCCGATGGCGCCTGGCATGCTGGCGGCATGGTCCGCGCGCCCGACGTGATCGACGCGCCCGAGCGCGACGACGGGCCCGGTTCGGGTGATCCGTCGGAGCCGGAGGAGGGCGACGCCAGCGGAGATTCGGCGCCGCCCCGAAAGCGTGACGGATACGACCGCCTCGAGCAGTGGGTCGGCCTGGCCATCATGGCCACGTGCGTCGTCTACGTCTTCATCCAGCTCGGGCCGTCGCTCGTGCTGCGCAACACCACCATCACCGGCGGTGACACGGGCGCGCACGTCTGGTTCCCCGACTTCCTGATCGATCACTTCCTGCCGTGGCGAGTGGCGGGGTGGTCCAACGACTTCTACGCCGGCTTCCCCGCAGGGCAGTTCTACTTCCCGTTCCCGGCGGTGTTGATCGCACTCCTCGACGTCGTCCTGCCGTACAACATCGCGTTCAAGCTCGTCACCGTGGCCGGACCGCTGGCGCTGCCCGCCGGCGCGTACGTGTTCGCGCGCGGCATCCGTGCGCCTCGTCCGGCCGCGCCGATGCTGGCGCTCGCCGCCACCGGGTTCCTGTTCTTCAAGGGCGGCGGCGACGCGACGATGACGTTCGACTTCCACATCATGGGCGGCAACCTGCCGAGCACGCTGGCCGGCGAGTTCTCGTTCATGATCGCGCTCGCGCTGTCGCTCTTCTTCCTGGGGACGCTGGCGCGCGCGCTCGACCGACGCGGTCCGTTGTGGCTGCCGGCGGTGCTGCTCGCGCTCACCGTCACGAGTCACGTCGTGGTCGCGATCTTCGCGGTGTTCGCGGGCGTCGTGATCTGGTTGATCGTCCACCCGGTCAAGAACTTCACGCGCCTCGTCGCCATCGGCGCGGTGGGCGTGCTGCTGACCGCGTTCTGGTTCGTGCCGCTCGCGGTGAACCTCGGCAACACCACCGACATGCGGTACGAGCCGATCGGCAACTACCTCGACTGGATGTTCATCTCGGAGAACTGGTTCCTCTACCCCTTGGCGCTGGTCGCGCTCGGGGCGGGGATCTGGTTCCGCCGCCGGGCGACGTTGATCCTCGCCGCGATCACCGTCGCCACCGGGCTCGTCTTCTACGGCTGGGAAGGACTGCGGGACGTGTTCGGCAAGGCCCCGGCCTGGAACCTCCGGACTGCTGCCGTTCTGGATCCTGATGCTCTTCCTGCTCGCCGGACTCGGGGTCGCCGAGTTGGTGCGCCTCGTCTCCGTCGGTGCCACCTGGGTGATCCGCGGCGACCGCGCGCCCGCGACGCAGGTCGAGGCGCGCGCGGACGAACCGTCGGATCCTGCGCCGGTCCCGGCCTGCGCCACGCGTCCCGCGCCACGGGGTCCGCCTCATCGCGATGGCCGTGCTCGCGGCCATCGTGGCGACGCTCTGCCTCGTGATCGTGCAGCACGACCGCGACTTCATCCCGTACTGGGCCCGCTACAACTACACCGGGTACGAGGGCGGGAGCACGGCCGACTTCACCGCCAAGTCGTGGCCCGAGTACCGCGCCTTCCTCGACACCGCCAACAGCCTGAAGCCCGGCCGCATGTTGTGGGAAGGCGGCGACGCGATCGGCGCCTACGGCACGCCGCTCGCGCTGATGCTCCTGCCGTACTGGACGCACGGGCGCATCCAGTCGATGGAAGGTCTCTACTTCGAGGCCTCGACGACGACGCCGTACCACTTCATGACGGTGGCGACGCTCGCGCAGAACCCGTCGAACCCGGTGCGCGGGCTGCCGTACAAGAACATCGCCGACTTCGATCTCGGCGTGAAGTACCTGCAGCTCATGGGCGTGCGGTACTACGCGGCGTTCAGCACCGTGGCCAAGGACAAGGCCAACCTCAACCCGAACCTCGAGCCGGTGGCCACGGTTCCGGATCTCGACGGCAAGCCCCCGTCGGGATGGACCATCTACCGGGTGAAGGACGCGCCGACCGTGCAGGCGCTCCGCTACCAACCGGTCGTCGCCACCGGCATGCAGTCGGAACCGTCGTGGAAGTGTGAAGGCGTACCGAAGCCCGCCGACACCGGCAGTCCCGAAGCCGAGTTCAGCCCGTGGGAGTGCACCGCGGTGCCGTGGTTCTCCGATCCCGACGCCCTCGACCGTCCGATCACCGACGACGGCCCCGCCGCGTGGACACGCGCGCCGGTGGCCAAGGCCCGCGCCGCGAAGAAGCAGGCCCTCCCCGACGTCGACGTCTCGAACATCCGCACGACCGAGTCGTCGATCGAGTTCGACGTGTCGCGCACGGGCGTGCCGGTCATGGTCAAGACGTCGTGGTACCCCAACTGGAAGGCCGAAGGCGCGGACGGCCCGTGGCGGGCGACCCCCAACTTCATGGTGGTCGTCCCCACCGACAAGCACGTCAAGCTGACGTTCACCACCTCGACCGTCGACTGGGTGGGCCGCGCGCTCACCGTGGTCGGCCTGGTCGGCCTCGGAGGCCTGGTGTGGTGGGGGATGGCTGCCCGCAAGCCGGACGAACCGACCATCGAAGACGGCGAGGGTATGGAATCGCGACGGCGGCGGGTACGATTCCCGTCCCGCTCTCCGCGGTGAGGACCCGAGGCTCCCGTGCCCGACTCTGCGCTCGACGCCATCTTCAAGGCTTATGACATCCGCGGGATCTATCCCGACGAGATCGACGAGTCCATCGCCCGGCGCATCGGCAACGCGTTCGTCGCGTTCACCGGCTCGGCCCGCGTGCTGGTCGGTCGCGACGCCCGACCGTCGTCCGCGCCGTTGGTCGCCGCGTTCACCGAGGGTGCGCTCGTGGCCGGCGCCGACGTCGTCGACCTCGGGGAGGCCTCCACCGACCTCTGCTACTTCGCCGCCGGCAGCCTCGACGCTCCCGCGGCGATGTTCACGGCCAGCCACAACCCCGCCGAGTACAACGGCGTGAAGCTGTGCCGGGCCGGCGCCCTTCCCATCGGGCAGGACACCGGGCTGGCGGAGATCAAGGCGATGGTCGCGGGTGGGCTGCTCGAGCGGGCCGAGGATCCCGGGCGCGCCGAGTCGCGCGACCTGCTCCCGGCGTTCGTCGCGCACGTGCACTCGTTCGTCGACGTCGACGCGCTGGCGCCGCTCCGGGTCGTCGCCGACACCGCCAACGGTGTCGGCGGGCTGATCGTGCCGGCGGTGTTCGCCGACCTCCCGTTCGAGCTCACCCTGCTCTACGGCGAGCTCGACGGCACGTTCCCCAACCACCCCGCCGATCCCACCAACACCGACAACCTGAAGGATCTGCAGCGCGCGGTCCTCGACGTCGACGCCGCAGCTGGGGCTCGCGTTCGACGGCGACGCCGACCGCGTCGTGCTGGTCGACGACCAGGCTCAGCCGGTCTCGGGGTCCGCCACCACCGCCATGCTCGCGGCGTCGATCCTGCGTCGTCATCCGGGTGAACAGATCGTGCACAACCTCATCTGCTCGAAGGCGGTCCCCGAGATCGTGCGCGAGCTCGGCGGCACGCCCATCCGCACGCGTGTCGGTCACTCGTTCATCAAGCAGGTGATGGCGGAGAGCGGCGCGATCTTCGGGGGTGAGCACTCCGCGCACTACTACTTCCGCGACAACTTCCGCGCCGACTCCGGCATCATCGCCGCGCTGCTCGTGCTGGAGCAGCTCTCGACGAGCGGGCAGTCGCTCTCGGAGATGCGCGTGCCGTACGAGCGCTACGCGATGTCGGGCGAGATCAACACGCGGGTCGACGATCCGCTGGGCGTGATCGAGCACGTGGCTGCCATCTACGCGGATGCCGAGCAGGACCGGCTCGACGGGCTCACCGTCGACGTGGGCGACTGGTGGTTCAACCTGCGCCCGAGCAACACCGAGCCGCTCTTGCGCCTCAACCTGGAAGCATCCGACCGCGCCGCGTGCGACGCCCGCACCGCCGAGGTGCTCGCACTCGTGCGGGCCACGTAGTCACCCACCTCGCTCACGACATCACCCGGAGGAAACACGATGGCGTTGGACCCCAAGCTGCTGGAGATCCTTGCGTGCCCCGAGGACAAGGGTCCGCTGTTGTACTTCGAGGACGAATCGGCGCTCTACAACCCGCGGCTGAAGCGGCGTTACGCCGTGCGTGACGACATCCCGATCATGCTCATCGACGAGGCGGAGGCGGTCGACGCGACGGAGGCCGCGCGCCTCGAGGCCAAGGCCGCGGCCGACGGCATCCAGCCCACGTTCTCCTCGTAACGAGCGCGCACCATGACGGTCGACTCCCTGCGCTTCGGTGACGCGCTCGCGGCGATGCCCGAGCAGCTCGCGGCCGCGCACGAGATCGCAGGGAAGGTCCCGGCCTCGGCGCTGCCCGATGCCGCCGCGTTCGACCGCGTGGTCACGCTCGGCATGGGCGGATCCGGGATCGCCGGCAACATCCTGCAGGCCGTCGGCACCGCCACCTTGCCGGCGCCGGTCACCGTGCTGAAGCACTACCGCACGCCGGCGTTCGTGAACGACCGCACCCTCGCGTTCGCGCTGTCGTACTCGGGCGACACCGAGGAGACGGTCGAGATGGCCCGCGGCGCGCTCGCCGCGGGAGCCACGCTGGTCGCCATCTCGAGTGGGGGCGAGCTCGCGCGCCTCGCGCGTGAACACGGTGCGCTGCACGTGCCGTGTCCCGACGACATCATCATGCCCCGCCTGGCGCTCGGTGCGCTGGTCGCGCCCCTCTTCGTCGTCCTGTTCCGCATGGGCATGCTCCCGGAAGCGCACGCCGGGCTCCTCCGTGCCCAGGAGCAGCTCGCTCGTCGTCGTGACCAGTGCAAGCCGGCCGTCGAAGGTGCGCGCAACCCTGCACGCGAGCTGGCGCGCAAGATCGGGCGCACGATCCCCATCGTCTACGGCAGCGGTGGCCTCGGTGGTGTCGCCGCGCTGCGGTGGAAGCAGTCGGTGAACGAGAACGCCAAGGCGCCCGCGTTCTGGAACGAGTACCCCGAGCTCGACCACAACGAGGTGTGCGGGTGGGGTCAGCACGGCGACGTGACCCGCCAGGTGTTCACCCTCGTCGAGTTGCGTCACGGGCTCGAGCACGCTCGGCTCGAGCAGCGTGCAGTCGCCACGCGCGTGCTCATCGAGGAGGCGCTGGTGCAGGTGCTCACGGTCGAGGCCGAGGGCGAGGGCCGGCTGGCCCAGCTGCTCGACCTGATCCACGTGGGCGACTGGACGAGCTACTACCTCGCGCTCGACAACGACGTCGATCCCGGACCGATCGACGCCATCACCCAGCTGAAGGCCACGCTCGGCTGACGGCGCGCGGCGTCAAACCCACGCGGTTCGGCACGCTGACGTTCCGAATCGCGTGTGTCTTTGACGGCTCAGAAGTGCGTGGTGCACCAGGGTGACGGGTGCGTGAGGAAGAAGCGGTCGGCGCGTGCGACGCCACCGGCGGTGAGCTCCCGCACGCGTCCGGCAGCGGCGAGCGTCGACACCGGCACGCCACCGAGGTAGAGCGCACCGAGGTCCGCTGCCGACACCGTGAGGTCGGCGGCGCGGTCGGTGCGCGCGCACGTGGCGCCATCTGGACCGCCGTCGACGAGCCAGCAGCCACTGTTCCCGGGTCGGAAGTCGTCGATCAGCTCGACCACGAGGTCATCGTCGGCGTTGTACGTGCGAGCGGACAGTGCGGCGGCGACGTCGACGATGCGCACCCAGAGGTGGTCGCGGAGCGTGGCGGACGCGCATCCGCCGTGCATCGGCGAGTCGCCAGCGCAGCGGATCGTCGACCGGGCGGTCCACCGCCTTGATCGTGCCGACCAGGTCGATGCCGAAGAGGTAGCTCCACATCGCCGCCTCGGCCTCGGGGGTGACCGCCTGGAGCTCGCGGACGTGCAAGACGTCGGCGGCGACGCCGTCGGGCCAATTGTTCTCGAGCGTGTAGCGCGGCGAAGGCGTCGGGGACGTGGTCGGAACCCTCGTGGACCGCGGTGAAGAACCGCGCGCCGTGCGACCGTGGTTCGAACAAGCGCGGCCACCACTCGGCCGGGCGCGTGAGCTCGCCGACGCGCGTCGATGCGAGACGCGAGTACACGTCGTGAGCGGCGCTCGCCGCGGTCTCGGGATCGACCAGCCGGACCCGTCCGCCGTCGTCGTGGATGCCCTGCACGAGTGCGTACTCGGATTCGAGCTCCCAGTTCGTCGTGAACGTCGCGGTGCCGTACCCGAAGCGCTCGTAGATCGACGCCTCGGACGCGGTGAGTCCGGCGAGCGGCTCGCCTCGCCTGGCTACGTCGTCGAGCTGCGCATCCATCACCCGTCGGAGCACCCCGCGACGCCGGTGGGTCGGGTGCACCGTGACCATGGTGACCGCGGCCATCGGCAAGCGCGCGCCTCCGGGCACGGTCACGTCGAAGGCGAACGAGCCGGCCGTGCTCACGATGCTGTCGCCGTCGCGGACCGCGAACGTGCGATCGCTGGTGAGCAGGTGAGCCGGGTACTCGTCGTCCTCGTCGAGGACGGTGCGGCCGAACCCGGTCTGGACGGCCTGGAAGAACTCCAGCATCTCGTCGTCACCTACGACATGTGGTTCGAGGTCCATGGGCGAAAGCCTGCCATGCGACCGGTGCGCGCTACCCTGGAGATTCGGTCGGGCCTCTGCAGGCTGTCATCCGGTGATCCGGGCCGACTCCCACATCACGTGTCATCTGATGAAGGAGTCAACCTGTGACGACCACCATCGATCCTGCCGCCGCGACCGATTCCTCCGACTTCAAGGTCGCCGATCTCTCGCTGGCCGAGTTCGGTCGCAAGGAGATCGAGCTCGCCGAGGTCGAGATGCCCGGCCTCATGGCGCTGCGCGAGCGCTACGGCGCGACCAAGCCCCTCACCGGCGCGCGCATCACCGGCTCGCTGCACATGACCATCCAGACCGCGGTGCTCATCGAGACGCTCACCGCGCTCGGCGCCGAGGTCCGGTGGGCGTCGTGCAACATCTTCTCGACCCAGGACCACGCGGCGGCGGCGATCGCGGCGGCCGGCGTCCCGGTGTTCGCCTGGAAGGGCGAGACGCTCGAGGAGTACTGGTGGTGCACCGACCGCGCGCTGTCGTGGCCGGCGGACGACAACGGGCAGCACCGGCCCCAACATGATCCTCGACGACGGTGGCGACGCCACGCTGCTCGTGCACAAGGGCGTCGAGTTCGAGCGCGCCGGCGCGGTGCCCGACCCGTCGACCGCCGACAACGAGGAGTTCGCAGTGGTCCTCGGCCTCCTGCGCGACGTCCTCGTCGACGACGATCGGCGCTGGCACCGCATGGCGGAGGACCTCCTCGGCGTCACCGAGGAGACCACGACCGGCGTGCACCGCCTCTACCAGATGATGGAGAACGGCTCGCTGCTGTTCCCCGCCATCAACGTCAACGACTCCGTCACCAAGAGCAAGTTCGACAACCTCTACGGCTGTCGTCACTCGCTGGTCGACGGCATCTGCCGCGCCACCGACGTGATGCTCGCGGGCAAGGTCACCGTGGTGTGCGGCTACGGCGACGTCGGCAAGGGCTGCGCGCAGTCGCTGCGGGGCCAGGGTGCTCGGGTGATCGTCACCGAGATCGATCCGATCTGCGCGTTGCAGGCGGCGATGGAGGGCTACGAGGTCACCACGCTCGACGACGTCGTCGAGACCGCCGACCTGTTCGTCACCACGACCGGCAACATGAACGTGATCACCGTCGACGCGATGTCGCGGATGAAGCACAACGCGATCGTCGGCAACATCGGTCACTTCGACACCGAGATCGACATGGCCGGGCTGGCGAAGTTCGACGGCATCCAGCGGATCAACATCAAGCCGCAGGTCGACGAGTGGAAGTTCCCCGCCACATCGGAGCGAGCCGGCCACAGCATCATCGTGCTGGCCGAGGGGCGCCTGCTGAACCTCGGCTGCGCCACCGGCCACCCGAGCTTCGTGATGTCGAACAGCTTCACCAACCAGGTGATGGCGCAGATGGAGATCTTCACCCACCGCGACTTCTACGAGAACAAGGTGTACACGCTGCCCAAGCACCTCGACGAGGAGGTCGCGCGCCTGCACCTGGAGAAGCTCGGCGTGAAGCTCACGATCCTCACCGAGGACCAGGCCGCCTACCTCGGCATCTCGCCCCAGGGTCCCTACAAGCCCGAGCACTACCGCTACTGACGCCCGGCTTGCGAGGTTGCGTCACCTGACGGCGTTCTACGCCGTTGCGTGACGCAACCTTGCTTGCGGATGCGTCAGGCGGCGATGAAGAGGAAGACGATCGCGAACGCGAGCAACACCATCACGCCGACCAGCAGGCGGTCGAACCAGTGATCGGACCGGCCCAGCGCGTGCTCGAAGTTCGCGAGAGTCGACCGGGCCCAACTCATCATGACGCTCATCAGGGGATTCCTTCGTGATGTCGAGCCGCCCCCGTTGTGCCTTACGACACAGTGATCGGCCGTCGGCGCGAAATCCTTGAACCAAGGGACGGCAAAGAACGTCGTACCCCGGCCGTACGGTCGCCGCGTGCTCGAGGCCCTCTTCCCGTTGGTGTGTCCCGGCTGCGGCCGGCGCGGCGACCCCGTGTGCCCGGCGTGCGCCGCGCGCCTGCACCCGGCCCCGCACGCGCCGCCTCCCGCGGGCGTCGACGCATGGTGGGCGCCGTTCGCGTACGAAGGCGTGGCGCGGGAGGTGGTCGCCCGGGTGAAGTACCGCGGTGCGCCGCGCGGCCGTCCCGTGGCTCGCCGACGCCGTGGTCCATGCGTGCGCCGCTGCTCTCCCAGCCGTCGACGTCGTCACCTGGGCGCCCACCAGCCGCGAGCGGCGTCGCCAGCGAGGCTTCGATCCGGCCGAGCTGCTCGCCCGGGCCGTCGCCCGCCGCTTGCGGCTGCGGTGCGCCGGCCTGCTCGAGCGTGCCCCGGGCCCGCCGCAGACCGGGCTCCACGGCGCCGAGCGCCGGCGCGGTCCGGACGCCTCGGTCCGTCGTGCGATTCCCCCGTCGGTCCTGCTCGTCGATGATGTCGCCACCACCGGCGCGACGCTCTCGGCCGCGTCCACCGCGTTGCGCCGCGGTGGTGCACGCACCGTGCTCGCCGCCACGGCAGGCCAGAACACCACCGCCGAGGCAGTCGTAGACTTCGTACTGCAACCCCGTACGCAGCAGGAACAGAGTGCGGAGGAGGTCAGATGGAGATGCAGTGGAGGCGTGGCCGGATGGCCGGGACGCCGAAACGGAATCGACCGTCATGATGGACATCGTGGTCCGCGGCAAGAACCGGCCGGTGTCGTCCCGACTCGACGCGACAGCCCGCGAGAAGGTGGCCCGCATCGCGAAGTTCACTCACGACGCCGGGCGCGTCGAGGTCGACTTCGCCGAGCAGCAGCACCGCCGGGTTGCCGAGTCGCAGTTGTGCGAGATCACCGTCCATCTGAAGAAGCACTTCGTGAAAGCGCACGCCTGTGCGTCCGAGCCCGAGGCGGCGCTCGACCTCGCGGTCGACAAGATCGGCCACCAGGTCGCGCGCATCAAGGAGAAGCGCGTCAGTCGCTCACACCCGCGCAAGCGCAACGGCACCAACGGCAACGGGAGCGTCGCGAACGGCGCGTACGCCGACGACGAGGGCGACGGTGAGCTCGAGGACGACGACGATGCCTCGGACGCGCGCATCGTCCGGACGAAGCGGTTCACCGCCAAGCCCATGGATCCGGGCGAAGCCGCGCTACAGCTCCAGCTCCTCGGCCACGACTTCTACCTGTTCACCAACAGCGAGACCGGTCGAGCCGCGGTGCTCTACCGCCGCCACGACGGCAACCTGGGTCTGATCGAGACCACCGGTTAGCCGCCTCTTCGCGGCTCCTTCGGCGGCGGGGGATGCACGCGCTTCGCCACCACGATGTCGTCGCGGTCGAACACGACCCGGAACTGGCGCGCGGTCAACCGTTCGAGCAGCGCGACATCCTCGGCCGACATCTCGCGCCGATCGACGACCAGCCACTGCACGCCGGCCGGATCGGCCAGGTGCTCGCCGTCGACTCCCCAGTTCACGTTGCGCCACGGCACCGGGAAGTCGTAGATCTCGTCGCGGTGCGCGAGGTGGGGGAGGAGGTTGTAGATCGCGCTCGTGGCGGCACCGTCGGGCACGAGGTCGACGGCGGCGTCGCGCACCGCCTGCCGATCGTCGGCCTGCAGGGGCCAGATCCCGGAGTGGTACTTCACTCCGATCGGTGACGGTCCCCACGCCACGGTCGCGGCCAGCGACGTCGCCACCACCAGCCCGACGAGGAAGCGCACCAGCCCCGGCTTCTTGACCGCCACCCAGGCGATCGCCTCAACCGTCGCCAGGATGATCCCCACGAGCACCAGCGCCGAGTAGTGGTACCGGATGTCGCGCGTGTACGGGAACGACGAGAACATGTTGACCGCGAGCATCGGGCCGGCGATGAGCAGCGTGGGGATCGCCAGCAGCGGCAGGAACGCCACCGGGGCGAACATCATCTCGTAGTAGCTGACGCGGTCGTGCTCGGTGGCGAGCTCGACCGCCTGGCGCGGATGCGTCGCGAGGTGGGTGCCGACCTCGACCGGGTTCTTGCCGAGGTTGCCGAAGAAGCTGTCGTAGAACGGTCCGATGCCGTTCGACAGCGGGATCACCACCCGCGTCGCGATCGTGTACCAGGCGATGCTGGCGCCGAGGGTGAGCAACCCGATCTTGCGATGGCCACGCACCGCGATGAGCACACCCATCACCGCGATCACCAGCGCGACGTCCTCCTTGCACGCAGTCGCCAGCACCGCGAACAGCACGAACCACTTCCACCGCGCGGTGCGCGCGGCCCAGTACGCGAAGAGCAGCGGCGCGATCGCCAGCGCGTCGGGGTGGAAGAACTCCCACGTGAGCCACTGGTAGGTGGGGTTGAGCAGCAGGACCGCGGCCAGGGCGACCGCGAGCCAGCGGTCGCGGAGCCGGTCGCGGGCGAGCAGGAAGATCGCCACCGCACCCGACGCCTGCACCACGACCTGCACCGACAGGAGGAAGAGCGGTCCCGCGCCCAGCCAGTAGAAGGGCACGAACAGGAGCACGATCGGGTTGACGTGATGGCCGAAGAACTCGAGCCCACGCACCGTCACGAACGGGTCATGGAAGCGCGAGAGGAGCCAGACGGCCTGGTCGTAGATGCCGAGGTCGAACGAGAACGTGGCGAAGCGCTCGTGGCGGATCGACCCCAGCACGATGAACAGGACGCTCCAGCCCACGACCATCGCCCCGAGGACCCAGCGGACCGGGTCGCGCCAGCCCAGCGGGGGCGGCGCCTCGGGTGTCGGTTCGGGGTCGGTCTCGACCTCCACGGCCTGTGTCACACCTGAGATCTTGCCAAGCAGGACGCCGGTAGACTGACCATCTCCATGGGACTCTTCAACAAGATCCTGCACGCCGGCGAGGGCCGCAAGCTCAAGTCGCTGGAATCGATCGCACCGGTCGTCGGTGGCCACGAGGCCGAGATGGAGGCGCGCTCCGACGACGACCTGCGCGCGCTCACCGCCACGTGGCGGGAGGAGCTCGACCAGATCGACGACCCCGACAAGAAGCAGGAGCACCTCGACGACCTCCTGCCGGAGGCGTTCGCCGCGGTCCGTGAGGCCGGCCGGCGCACGCTCGGCCAGCGGCACTTCGACGTCCAGATCATGGGCGGCGCCGCGCTGCACTTCGGCTGGGTCGCGGAGATGAAGACCGGCGAGGGCAAGACCCTCGTCGCCACGCTCCCCGCCTACCTCAACGCGCTCTCCGGCGGCGGCGTGCACCTGGTGACGGTCAACGACTACCTCGCCAAGCGCGACGCCGAGTGGATGGGACAGATCTACCGGTTCCTCGGACTCGAGGTCGGCACCGTGATCCCCGAGATCGACGACCACGAGGCGAAGCGCCGTGCGTACGCCGCGGGGATCACCTACGGCACCAACAACGAGTTCGGCTTCGACTACCTGCGCGACAACATGGCCGTCTCCCGCGAAGACCAGGTGCAGCGGAGCCACGCGTTCGCGATCGTC
Organism: uncultured Actinomycetes bacterium; assembly: GCA_963835985.1. Classification (GTDB taxonomy): domain Bacteria; phylum Actinomycetota; class Acidimicrobiia; order IMCC26256; family DASPTH01; genus DASUAS01. The sequence goes on from CAWIHV010000007.1 coordinate 888,364, forward strand.
GACGAGGTCGACTCGATCCTCATCGACGAGGCCCGCACGCCGCTCATCATCTCCGGACGCGCCGACGACGCGCAGGAGCTCTACGTGCAGTTCGCGGCGATCGTGAAGCCGCTCAAGCGCGACCACGACTACGAGGTCGACGAAGCGAAGCGCACCGTCGTCCCCACCGAGGTGGGCGTGACCGCGGTCGAGAAGGCGCTCGGCGTCGAGAACCTCTACGAGAACGTCAACCAGAATTTCGTGCACCAGCTGCAGGCCGCGCTGCGCGCCAAGGAGCTGTTCAAGCGCGACGTCGACTACGTCGTGCAGGGCGGCGAGGTGAAGATCGTCGACGAGTTCACCGGCCGCATCCTCGAAGGTCGGCGCTGGAGCGAGGGCCTCCACCAGGCGGTGGAAGCCAAGGAGCGGGTGAAGATCAAGGAGGAGAACCAGACCCTCGCGACGATCACCCTGCAGAACTACTTCCGCATGTACGACAAGCTCGGCGGCATGACCGGCACCGCGAACACCGAGGCGGGTGAGTTCGCCCACACCTACGGGCTCGAGGTGGTGTCGATCCCCACCAACCGGCCGCTGGTCCGCCTCGACGAGCCCGACCTCATCTACAAGACCGAGGCGGCGAAGTTCGAGGCGCTCGCCGACGACATCGCCGAGCGCCACGGCGAGGGCCAGCCGGTGCTGGTCGGCACGATCTCGGTGGAGAAGTCGGAGCAGCTGTCACGGCTGCTCGAGAAGCGCGGCATCGCCCACGAGGTGCTCAACGCCAAGCAGCACGAGCGGGAGGCGCACATCGTCACCCAGGCCGGCCGTCTCGGTGCGGTGACCGTCGCCACCAACATGGCCGGGCGCGGCGTCGACATCCTGCTCGGGGGCAACCCGGAGGGTCTCGCCACCCAGGAGCTGCTCGCCAGCGGCACCACGATCGAGGAGTCGCCCGAGAAGTACGAGGAGCTGGTCGAGCAGCTGAAGGCCGAGTGCACCGCGCACGGTGACGAGGTGCGCGAGCTCGGCGGGCTCTACGTGCTCGGTACCGAGCGCCACGAGAGTCGCCGCATCGACAACCAGCTGCGCGGCCGGTCGGGTCGTCAGGGCGACCCCGGCGAGAGCCGGTTCTACCTCTCGCTCGAAGACGAGCTCATGCGCCTCTTCGCCACCGGGGCCATGAACTGGGTGATGGGCAAGGCCTTCCCCGACGACATGCCGCTCGAGGCGAGGATGGTCACCAAGGCCATCGAGCGCGCGCAGCGCACGGTCGAGGACCGCAACTTCGAGATCCGCAAGGACGTCCTCAAGTACGACGAGGTGATGAACGAGCAGCGGAAGGTCATCTACCGCCGCCGTCAGCAGATCCTCGACGGTGGTGACCTCCGCGACGAGGCCTACGAGGCGATCAACGAAGCGATCAACCGCGCCGTGCTCGCGAACTGCGTCGACGAGTTCCCGGAGGAGTGGGACCTCGACGAGCTCCACCGCCAGATGACCACCATCTACCCCACGCGCGTCACGCGCGAGCAGCTCGACGCGTGCTCGCACCGCGACATGCTCCTCGAGATCTTCACCGACGACGCGATCGAGCTCTACGAGCAGAAGGAATCGACCATCGGGAGCGACAACCTCCGCGAGATCGAGCGTCGCGTGATGCTGTCGATGATCGACCAGCACTGGCGCGAGCACCTCTACGAGATGGACTACCTCCGCGAGGGCATCAACCTCCGGGCCATGGGTCAGAAGGACCCGCTCGCGGAGTGGCAGCGTGAAGGCTTCGACATGTTCGAGGCGATGATGGGGCAGATCCAGGATCAGTTCGTCGCCTACGTGTCGCACCTGCAGGTGGCGGCGGTGGAGGAGGCGCCGCGAGCGCCGTCGACCAACCGCATGAACTACAGCGCGGCCGAGGATCCGGTGCAGGGTTCGGGCGCGATGCGGGCCACCGCGGCGTCGATGCCGGCCGAGGAGCTGATGGGTGCCGACTTCTTCAACGGCGGAGGCGGCGACGGCGGCCCCCAGGCGCTCCCGCCCGAGCCCGAGACGATGATGCCGGTGAAGGTCGACAAGACGCCGGGGCGCAACGAGCCGTGCTTCTGCGGCAGCGGCAAGAAGTACAAGCTCTGCCACGGCCGCTGACGCACCGTTCGCTCACTTGCTGCTGCTCCCATGCGTGACTTCTCCGACGACCTGACCGAGCTGCGCCGCCGGGTGGACGGCGCGCAGGGCTACCTGAAGATCGACGCCGCCCGGACCCGGGTCGAGGAGCTCGAGGTGGAGGTCGCCCGGCCCGACCTCTGGGACGACCAGGACCTGGCCCGGAAGGTCAACACCGAGCTCGCGCAGCTGCAGGAGGACGTGACCCTCGTCGAGCAGCTCGACGCCACGGTCTCCGATCTCGAGACGCTCGCCGAGCTCGCGCGCGAAGAGGGCGACGAGTCCGTCGAGAGCGAGATCTCCACCGGCATCGACGACCTCGCTCGCCGCCTCGACGGTCTCGAGCTGCGCGCGCTCTTCACCGGTGAGCACGACGACCGCGACGCGATCTGCACGGTCAACTCCGGCGCCGGCGGTACCGACGCGCAGGACTGGACCAACATGCTCCTGCGCATGTACCTGCGCTGGGCGGAACGCCGCGGGTTCGCCACCGAGATCGACGAGGTGTCGTCGGGCACCGAAGCCGGGTTGAGCTCGGCGACGTTCACGATCAAGGGGCGCTACGCGTTCGGGCTCCTGGCGAGCGAGCGCGGTGTGCACCGCTTGATCCGCATCTCTCCGTTCGACGCGAACGCGCGCCGTCAGACCGCATTCGCCTCCTTCGACGCGGTACCCGCGCTCGACGAGACCGAGGCGCCCGAGATCGATCCCACCGACCTGCGCATCGACACCTATCGCTCGTCGGGCGCCGGTGGTCAGCACGTGAACGTCACCGACTCCGCGGTGCGCATCACGCACGTCCCCACCGGCATCGTCGTGTCGTGCCAGAACGAGCGGTCGCAGACGCAGAACAAGGCGCGCGCGATGCAGATCCTCGCCGCCCGTCTCGCGGAGCGTCAGCGGCAGGAGCGCGATGCGGAGCTCGAGGCGCTCGCAGGGGAGAAGCGCGACGTCGCCTTCGGCAACCAGATCCGCACCTACACGTTGCACCCGTACCAGCTGGTGAAGGACGAGCGCACCCGGTACGAGACCGGCAACGTCCAGGCCGTCCTCGACGGCGACGTCGACGCGTTCATCGAGTCGTACCTCCAGTGGCGGCGCCAACAGGCCGAGTAACTGGTGTGACGCGGCCCCCGCCGCGCGGCGGCCAGACACCAAATCCGAGAAGGCCGCTGCTACCCTCGCGCACTCGTCATGATTCGCTTCGAGAACGTGTCCAAGGTCTACAAGGGCGATGTCATCGCTCTTCGCGAGGTGTCCGCCGAGGTCCAAAAGGGCGAATTCCTCTTCTTGGTCGGTCCTTCCGGTTCGGGGAAGTCGACCTTCCTGCGCCTCCTGCTCCGCGAGGAGCAGGCCACGACGGGACGCATCGTCGTGGCGGGCCGCGACATCTCCCAGCTGAGCCACTGGAAGGTGCCGCAGCTGCGCCGAAACATCGGTTGCGTCTTCCAGGACTTCAAGCTCCTCCCCAACAAGACCGTCTACGAGAACGTCGCCTTCGCCATGGAGGTGATCGGCCGTCCCCGGCACGTCGTGCGCACGCAGGTGCCCCAGGTCCTCGACCTGGTGGGCTTGGCCAAGAAGGCCGGACGGTTCCCGACCGAGCTCTCCGGCGGCGAGCAGCAGCGCGTGTCCATCGCGCGCGCCTTCGTCAACCGTCCCCTGATCGTGCTCGCCGACGAGCCCACCGGGAACCTCGACCCCGCCACCACCGTCGGCATCATGCGGATCCTCGACCGGATCAATCGCACCGGCACCACCATCGTCATGGCCACCCACGACCAACGCATCGTCGACGCGATGCGCCGGCGCGTGATCGAGCTCGACAAGGGGACGCTCGTTCGCGACCAGGCGCGCGGCGTCTACGGCGTCGGGAGCTGAACCCGCCCCATGTGGACGCGCATCTCGTACTTCTCGCGCGAGACCCTCGTCTCGCTGCGCCGCAACGTGCTCATGACCATTGCCGGCATCGCGACCGTCGCGGTGTCGCTCTCGCTGTTCGGCGGCATCCTCATGCTGTCGAAGTGGGTCGACCACGGCACCGAGCGCATCAAGGGTGGCGTGACGCTCGAGATCTTCATGACGGTCAAGGCCACCGAGCAACAGGTCGCGGGGGTCCAGGAGCAACTCGACGGCGACAAGGGCCCCAAGGGCAACGTCAAGTCGTACCGCCACCTCACCAAGGCCGATGCCTACGACGAGTTCAAGCGCATCTTCCGGCGCAACCCCGATCTCGTCAGCAGCATCCGCGCGCAGGATCTCCCCGAGTCCTTCCGGGTCGTGCCCAAGAAGGCCGAGCTCACCGAAACGGTGAAGGACGAGTTCCGGACCGTGCAGGGCGTCGAGTCGGTGGAGACGCCCGGTGAGGCGCTGAAGGGCCTCATCGACGTCACCAACACCGTGCGTTGGATCTTCGTGGTCATCTCGCTGGTGTTGCTGGCGTCGTCGCTGTTCCTCATCGTCAACACGATCCGGCTGGCCACGTTCGCCCGTCGACGGGAGATCGAGGTGATGAAGCTCGTGGGCGCGTCGAACTGGTTCGTGCGCATCCCGTTCATCGCCGAGGGCATGGTGCAGGGTCTGGTGGGGGCTGGCCTCGCGATCATCGCGGTGGCATCGCTCAAGCACTGGGGTTTCGACCAGGCGTTCAACGACCGCAACAGCTTCTTCAGCGAGTTCTTCGTCACGACCCGCGACGCCACGTTCATCGCGTTCGTCGTGCTGGGCATCGGGATCGTGATCGGCGTGATCGGCGCCACCATCGGCCTCCGCCGGTTCTTGCGGACGTGACCCTGCGCGTCTGACCCCTTCGCGGGTGTTTGCGCAACTTGTCCGAACACACACGTTTGTTGTTCCGCTCGGCGTCAACTTGTGGGGCTGCTGTTGCTGTTGTTGCTCATGTTGTTTACGCTTCTCGCCCATGCGCCGCCTCCATCCCCTGGCCGCGCTCGTGCTCGCGGTCGCCGCCACCATCGGGTTCTCCGCGCGCGCCGGCACCCGGGCGGAGGCGCAGCAGAGCGACAAGCAGCAGGAGCTCCAGCAGCAGGTCAACGAGACCAGCGCCGCCGCTGACGCGGCCCGGGCGAAGGTCGTCGACGCGCAGGCCGCAGCGTCAGCGGTTCGAGAGCGCGCTGGCCGACGTCACCGTCCGGCTCGCGGCGGCCAACGACCGTCTGGCGGCCGCGCAGGCGACTGTCGATCGGCTGGGGTTCGAGGCGCTCGCGCTGCAGGTGAAGGTCGACGCCACCGAGAAGAAGCTCGTGGCCGCGCGCGACGACGTGCGCCGCAGCGCGGTGTTGCTGTACCGGCACGGCACCGGCACCGCCATGATCGGTCTGCTCGGCTCGACCGACGGCTCGGGTGAGCTGGTCGAGGGGAAGCACTACCTCCAGCGCGTGAACGACAAGCGGCAAGCCGACGCGAACCGCGTCACCCGTCTGAAGGAGCAGCTCGACGCGCAACGCGACGCCCTCGCGCAGCAGAAGCAAGCCGCCGACGCGGCGCGCGCCGCAGCCGCCGACGAGAAGGCACAGCTCGACGAGCTGGCCGCACAACAGGCACGCGCACGCGATGCCGCGGCGAGTGCCGAACAAGCCGAGAACGCCGCGTTGGGTACTGCGCTCGCACAGCACGACGAAGCGGAAGCCGAGCTCGCGGCCGAGTCGCAGCGGATCGCCGAGCTCGCGCAGGCGGCGGGCGACGGTCCCGCGCTGGGCGACGGCACGTTCATCCGTCCGGTGCCAGGCCCGATCACCAGCGGCTTCGGGTATCGCACCGACCCGGTGACCGGGGCCCAGGCGTACCACGCCGGTCTCGACTTCGGTGCCCCGTGCGGCACGCCCATCAAGGCCGCGGGCACCGGCGTGATCCTCACCGCCGGCTTCAACAGCGGCGGCTACGGGAACATGACCCTGATCAACCACGGCAACGGGTTGTCGACCCTCTACGGCCACCAGTCGTCGATCATCGTCTCGACCGGCCAGTCGGTCACCCAGGGCCAGGTGATCGGCTACGTGGGGTCGACCGGCAAGTCGACCGGGTGCCACCTGCACTTCGAGGTGCGGGTTGGTGGCAACCCGGTCGACCCGACGGGCTACTTGTAGCTACTTGTTCGGCTGCGGCACGACCCGCAGGTACGGCTTCGGCGCGTCCCACCCCGTCGGGGAACTTCACCTTGGCGTCCTCGTCGGACACCGAGGAGGCGATGATCACGTCGTCGCCGTCGGTCCAGTTGACCGGCGTGGCCACCGAGTAGTTGGCGGTGAGCTGCAGCGAGTCGATCACCCGGAGGATCTCGTCGATGTTGCGACCAGTGCTCGCCGGGTAGGTGATGATCAGCTTCACCTTCTTGTCGGGGCCGATCACGAACACCGAACGCACCGTGAGCGTGTCGTTGGCGTTCGGGTGGATCATGTCGTAGAGGTCGGCGACCTTCTTCTCGGGGTCGGCGATGAGCGGGAAGTTGAGCTTGGCGCCCTGGGTCTCCTCGATGTCACCGACCCAGCCCTGGTGGGACTCGAGGGGGTCGACGCTGACGCCGATGATCTTCACCCCGCGCTGGTCGAACTCGCCCTTGCGCTTGGCGAACGCCCCGAGCTCGGTCGTGCAGACCGGCGTGAAGTCCTTCGGGTGCGAGAACAGCAGGCCCCAGCCGTCACCGAGGTAGTCGTACAGCGTGACGGTGCCTTCGGTGGTCTCGGCCGTGAAGTTCGGGGCCTCGTCGCCCAGTCGAACCGGCATTGTGGTTCCTCCTTGGAACGCGGTGACGTGCTTGCACATCCACGTTACCGACCCGGGCGGCAAAAGGCGAGTGAAACGGTCAGAAATCTCCGGCGCCGGTTGACAGCGCAGTCACGGCGCGAGGAACCTGCGTCCCGGGGCGCGGGCGGAGGCAGGGAGTCGATGGCGACGACGAGCGCGGGGTACTCGGGTACCCCGCTCCCGAAGAAGTTGGGCATCCGTGAGGGATCGCGGGTCGCCGTGGTGTCCGCCCCCGACGGGTTCGCGCGCGTGCTCGGGCCGCTGCCCACCGGCGTGGAGCTGCGGGCCGGCGCTCGCGGCCGGTGCGACGTCGTCGTCTTCTTCGTGACCCGCCGCGCCGAGCTGGCGCGCCGGTTCCCGGGGTTCGTGCGGGCGCTCGAGCCGGCCGGCGGGCTCTGGGTGGCGTGGCCCAAGAAGACCTCGGGCGTCGCCACCGATCTCGGCTTCGACGCGGTGCAGGCGGTCGGCCTCGACGCCGGGCTCGTCGACAACAAGGTGTGCGCCATCGACGCCACGTGGTCGGGTCTGCGCTTCGTCCGCCGCGTGGCCGACCGCCCGTGAGCGACCGTCCGCTTGAATACACGCGGTGGCCGGAGACGAGCGGAGCGAGCGGAGGGCACTCGCCAGCGAGCGAACGGCTGCGGAGCGGGTATCCCGCTCCGCAGTGAGGGAGTGAGTCGAGATGTGCGGCAGGTTCGTGTCGGTGTCGTCGCCGCAGCTCCTGGTGGAGCGCTTCGGCGTCGAGGAGACCGCGGTCGAGACGCGTGAGCCCGACTACAACGTGACGCCCCGAGCGGTGGTGCCGATCGTGCGCGACCGCCCGCCCCGCAAGGGTGTCGAGGGTCCCACGAAGCGTGCGCTCACGATGGTCCGCTGGGGCCTCGTGCCGTCGTGGGCCGAGAGCACCGCCATCGGTGACAAGCTCATCAACGCCCGGGCCGAGACCATCACCGAGAAGGCCGCGTACAAGCGGGCCTTCGCCCGGCGGCGTTGCATCGTCCCCGCCGACGCGTTCTACGAGTGGCGCCCGTCGAAGAACACGTCGACCAAGCGGCCGCCGCGTCAGCCGTACCTCGTCCACCGGCGCGACGGCGAGCCGATGGCGTTCGCCGGATTGTGGGAGATCTGGCGCGACCCGGCGATCGGCGACGACGACGATCCCGCCGCGTGGGTGCGGTCGTGCGTGATCGTCACCACCACTGCGAACGACCTCCTGGAACCGATCCACTCGCGCATGCCGGTGGTGCTCGACGAGGACGACTGGGACACGTGGCTCGATCCGACCACCGGTGACGTGGGCGCCCTGGAGGCGATGCTGCGTCCGGCTCCCGAGGACTGGCTCGAGGTCTATCCGGTGAGCACGCGCGTGAACTCGCCCGACAACAACGACTCCGAGCTGATCCAGCGGGTCGAGCCCGACACGCTGCTCTGACCTTTCCCCGCTCGCTCGCTCCCGCTCGCTCCATCGTGGCCAGCGAACACGGGCGGAGCCCGCACTCGCTGGGGCGTGTCGACTCGGTCGATCGCTCCTAGTCTCCGATCCATGGAGACCCAGCAGTACCTCGACCAGCTCGCGCGGAACTCGGAGCGGCTCGCCGACGCCGCCGCGGCCGCGGGGACCGACGCCGACGTGCCCTCCTGCCCGGGCTGGACCGTCACCGACCTGCTCGACCACTGCGTGCGTGGCGACAACTGGGCCCGGACCATCTGTGAGCAGGGCCGCGCCGGCAGCACCGAGCGCGTGCTCCCGGCCGACACCGACTCGTCGCTCCAGGGCGACGCGCTGGTGCAGGCGTTCCGCGACAGCGCGGCGGCGCTGGTGACGGCGCTGTCGTCGGTGAGCCCCGACACGCCGGTATGGACCTTCTCGTCCACCAACCGCACCGCCTCGTTCTGGCAGCGGCGACGGTCGCAAGAGACGTCGGTCCACCGCTACGACGCCGAGACGGCCGCGGGAACGCCATCACCGCTCGACGCCGCGCTCGCGGTCGACGGCATCGACGAGTTCCTGACCGTGTTCCTGCCCCGGCTGGCCGACAACTTCGGCGAGGTCGGCGACGCCACCGTGCACCTGCACTGCACCGATGTCGAGGGGGAGTGGCTGGTGGCGCGGCGCGACGGCGCGGTCACCGTCACGCCAGAGCACGCGAAGGGCGACGTCGCCGCGCGCGGCAGCGCCTCCGACCTGCTCCTGTTCCTCTGGGGGCGCGTGCCCGCCGACTCGCTCGAGGTGTTCGGCGACGTCGACCTGTTGGCGCGCTTCCGCGAGGCGATCCGGGTCTAGCCAGGCGCGAGGGCGCGGATCGTCTCTCGCACCGAGTCACCTCGCCCCATGATCGAGGGGGCCGTCGTGGTCACGCCGTGCGCGGCGTAGTCCTCCACACGCTCGCGGATCCTCGCGGGCGTCCCCCACACGATGAGGTCGTCGATCACTTCGTCCGGCACGAGCTCGAGCGCGCGGGCGCGATCGCCCGCGGCCCACGCGTCCCACATCGGCTGGAGCACAGAGCCGCGACCGAGCCACTCGTGGAACTTGGCGTAGACGTCGACGTTGAGGTAGCTCGTGATCGAGCGCGCGGCCATGGTGCGCACGACGTCGAAGTCGTCGGTCGGCGCGACGAAGATGCGAGCGACGATCTCCTTGTCGCCGACGTACGGCGTGATCTGGGCGACGTCGGCCGCGGACAGCCAGTTGATGATCGCGCCGTCGCCCTCCTCGCCGGCCAGCTTCAGCATGCCGGGACGCAGGGCGGCCACCAGGATGGTCGGCGGGATCTCGGGCACGAGGCCGAGCCGGAAGCCCTGCACCTCGAACGTGTCGTAGCGCTCGGTCACCTTCTCGCCGGTGAGCGCGGCGCGGAGGAAGCGCACGGTGTCGCGCGTGCGTCGGAACGGTTCCACGAACGGGATGCCGTTCCAGCGTTCGACGATCGCCGGTGACGACGCGCCGATGCCGAGCGCGAACCGGCCGGGTGCGGCGTCGGCCATGGAGGCGGCCGACTGCGCGAGCAGCGCGGGACCGCGGGTGAACGCCGGCACGATGGCGATGCCGCCGCGCAACGTCGGCACCCACGCGGTCGCGAGCGCCAGCGGAGTGAACCCGTCGGGACCGTCGGCTTCCGACGACCAGACGTCGGTGTACCCGAGCGCGGCGATCTCCTCGAACCATTCGCGGTGCGCGTGCAGCGGGATCCCGGGGATCGGGACGGTGATGCCGTAGCGGCGCGGGACGGCGGCCATCGGGCGAATCTAGGCCCGGACACGCATCCGATCCTGGCCCGAGAACGGAAGGGCGTGCCCGGTAGGCTGCGACGACCATGTGTGGCATTGCCGGGTTCTGGGGCGCGCCCGACGCCGCCCTCCTGGCCACCATGACCAGCCGCATCGCCCATCGGGGCCCCGACGGCGAGGGCTTCTTCGAGCACCCGCTCGCCAGCCTCGGCCACCGTCGCCTGGCCATCATCGACCCGGCCGGTGGCCACCAGCCGGTCGGCACCGACGACGGCCGGGTGCAGCTCACCTACAACGGCGAGGTCTACAACTTCCGCGAGTTGCGGGCGGAGCTCGAACCGCTCGGACACACGTTCCACACGCACTGCGACACCGAGGTGGTGCTGCACGCGTACCTGGAGTGGGGCACCGAGTGCTTTGCCCGCTTCAACGGCATGTGGGCGCTCGCGATCCTCGACCTGCGTGAGGCCTCCCTGGATTCCACTGGCCAACGCCTCGTACTCGCGCGTGACCACTACGGCATCAAGCCGCTCTACTACGCGCGGTCGGCGAGCGGGCGCGTGCTGTTCGCGTCGGAGGCCAAGGCCGTGCTCGCCGATCCCGAGCTCGCCACCGAGCCCGACCGCCAGTGGCTCTACGACTACCTGCTGCACGGTCTCCACGATCACAAGCCCCAGACCGCGTTCGCCGGGATCCGTGCGCTCGCGGCGGCGACGTGGGCGGTCGTCGACGCCGACGGGGTACACGAGCAGACCTACTGGACGCCGCAGCTGTCCACCGACGCGACACCCGATCCGGCCGAGTTCCGCACGCGCTTCGAGCGGTCGGTCGAACGCCGCCTGGTGGCCGATGTCCCCGCCGGGACGTGCCTCTCGGGCGGGATCGACTCGTCGTCGATCGTCAAGGTCTCGGATCAGTTGCTCCGGGAGCACGTGCCCGACGCGGTCTCGCTCGGCGATCGCCTCAAGACATTCTCGATCGTCTACGACGGCGATCCCATCGACGAGCGCGAGTACATGGACGCGGTGCTCGCCGAGGTCGATGCCGAGCCGGCATTCGCGGAGCCGACGTCGGAGAAGTTCGTCGACGAGATCGACCAGATGGTGTGGCACCAGGACGAGCCCATCGTGTCGACCGGTCCGTACGCGCAGTGGTGCGTGATGCGGCTCGCGCAACCGAAGGTCACCGTGCTGTTGAACGGCCAGGGCGGTGACGAGCTCCTCGGCGGGTACGTGCCCTACCAGTACGTGTACCTGCGCGAACTGCTGCGGAAGCGCAAGCTCGGCGCGTTCACCCGTGAGGCATGGGAGTCGCGCGACGTGTTGAAGCCGCTGGTGAAGCGGCGACTCGCGGACCGCCGGCGAGCCCTCCCGATCAAGCCGTTGTTGCGTCCCGCGCTCTACGACGGGCTCGAGCCGCCGCGCTTCCAGCGCTCGCAGGACGACCTCAAGCGGCGCCTGGTCGCCGACCTGCAGACGTTCTCGTTGCCGTCGCTGCTGCGCTACGAGGACCGCAACTCGATGGCCTTCTCCATGGAGTCGCGCCTCCCGTTCCTCGACCAGGAGCTGGTCGACTGGGTGTTGCAGCTCCCGTCGTCGGCCATCGTCGATCAGGGCTGGAGCCGGGCGATCCTGCGCGAGGGGCTGCGCGGCGTGCTCACCGAGAAGGTGCGGACCCGCCGGTGGAAGGTCGGCTTCACCACCCCCGAAACCCGCTGGTTGCGCGCCCGGCGCGCCGCAGTGCAGGGGCTGTTCCGATCTCCGCAGTTCTGTGAACGTCCGTACTGGGATGCCGCCGCGCTGGCCGACACGTTCGACCGTTTCTGTACCGGCGACGTGGAGCCCTCGCAGATCTTCTGGCGCGCCATCAACACCGAGATCTGGATGCGGGTGTTCTTCGATCACGACGGCGGATCGCGTCGCGGGGCCTCACCCGGATCGCACTTCACGCGCGTCGGTGACGAGTGGCTCGCGGCGCGCAACGAGCGCGCGGCAGCCGCGCTCGCGCAGTTCTCCGCGCACGACCAACGGCACCTGTTCGCCCGGTCGACGGTCGACGGTCGCGACTACGCGCGCGCACCGATCCGCACCCGGCTCTTCGTGAGCGGAGACTCGCTGCTCGACGGTCTCACCGACGCCTTGCAGGACGTCGAGCTCGTGCCCGACGACGTCGTCGCCATCAGCGAGAAGGCCGTCGCCATCTGCCAGGGGCGCTCGTATCCGGTCGAAGAGGTGCAGGCCCGTCCGCTCGCCCGCACGCTGTCGCGGTTCGTCGGCCGCACCGCCTCGGGCATCGGGCTCGGCATCCCCGCCACCATGGAGCTCGCCATCCGCGAGGCGGGCGAGGCCCGCATCCTCACCGCCACCGCGGCCGCCGCGGTCACCAAGCCGTTCGGGGTGAAGGGCGTGTTCTACCGGGTGGCGGGTCCCGCGGTGCGCGCCATCGACGGTCCGACCCGCGGCACCATCCCGCCTTATGACGGTCACGCCAAGATGGGGCCGGCAGACCCGGAAGGTGTGGCACGCGAGGTGGCGAAGGCGCTCGGCGTCGGTGTCGCCATCATCGATGCCAACGACATCGGCGTGAACATCCTCGGCGTGTCGAACGGCGTCGACGCCGCGGTGGTCGCGTCGCTCCTGCGCGACAACCCGCTCGGGCAGGGCGCGCAGCAGACCCCCGTCGCCCTCCTCCGCCCCGTCTGAGCTACTCCGCCGGATCGAGGCCGATCATGGCGCGGAAGTCGGCGGTGGAGTTGACGTGGGGGAACGGGTCGCTCGGCACGGGGACTCCGAGCGGGGTGCAGAGCGGCTCCCAGCCGTCGCCGGGCTGCCACTCGACGAGCCGCGCCGGGTCGACGCCGGCGCGCACGGCGGCGTTGTGCTCCTCGTAGGCGCGCTTGGCCTCCGTCGCGTCCGTCCAGCCCGGGGTGAATGTCATCGCGAGCATGTCGGTCGCCATGGCGATCTGCGCCGCGAACTGCGGGGGTGCGTCGTCGGGGAGCTCCCGACTCGAGATCTGGAAGATGGTGTCGTTGGCGCTCTTCCACCACGCGTCGGCGCTCGAGCGCGTCGAGAGGAGCACGATCGCGTCGGGGTTGGCGGCGGCGAGCTCTCGCCAGAACGCGCACGCCGGCCAGTCGACGGTGGCGACGAAGTCGGCCAGGAACGCGTCCCAGTCCGGTGCGGTGCCCTTGACCGCGGCGTGCCAGACGGGGATGTCGTCCGGGCGGCCGAACGTCTCACCCATGTGGTAGCAGCGACCGTCGAGCAGCTGCTGGAGCGCGAGCTGCAACGAGGCCGTGCCGGTGCGACCGAGCCCGGCCCCGACGACGCGGAGCGCCATGTGTTCCTCCCCCGGTGGTCCGAAACCAACGGGATCGGATGCTACGGCAGCCGTTAGATTGCCGCCCGTGAGCCAGCCCGAGCAGCCGACCCCCGGTCGCCGCCCCGACCGCCGCCGCCACGGCAACGGTGGCGGTGGAGCGCGCCGGCAGGGTGGTGGCCAACGCGGGCAGCAGCGCGCGAAGGGTGGTGCGCGGGCCAAGGTGAACCCGCGCATCCAGATCGGCACCGTGGTCGGGCCCGGTGACGTCGTGGAGCGCGCGCAGCACGCCCGGCTCATGGAGATCGACGCGTCGAGCGAGCCGCTCACCGAGCGCGTGGTCGGCCCGTGGGTCGACCGCACGCCCGAGAACGCGATCCTCGACGTCCGCGCCCACCGGCTGCTCACGCACCACGCCGCACCGATGGAGTCGATCGCACCCGAGGTGCGCGACACGCTCACACCCGCGCTCCGCGCGCAGCGTCAGCTCTACGCCCACGACCTTCCCGCGCGCTCGCTCGACGCCGCGCTCGACCGCTTCCTCGCGTCGATCGCGTCCCTACGCGAGTTCGGCAAGCTCGGCGCGGTCGTCTTCCCGTTCCCGTCGTACTTCACGCCGGTGACGCGCTCACTCGAGTACCTGGAATGGTTGCGGGGTCGGAGCGGTGATCTGCCGATCGCGGTCGAGCTGCGCCATCGCGACTGGGTGGCCGGGAAGCAGCGCGAGGCACGATGGCGTTCCTCACCGAGCACCAGCTCGCGTACGTGTGCGTCGACGTCCCGTCGGGGTTCGACAGCTCGCAGCCGCCCCTGTCCGTGGCCACGACCGACACCGCGTTCGTGCGCTTCCACGGCCGGAACAGCGGGGCATGGGAGCGGGGGGTCGACAGCGGTGACGATCGCTTCGCGTACGACTACAAGGACGTCGACCTCGAACCGTGGAAGGCGAGGCTCGAGAAGTTGGCCGGATCGGCGAAGTCGGTGCACGTCACGTTCTCGGGCCGCACGCCCGATGCCGCTACCCGCAACGCGCGGTTGCTGGTGCGCGTGCTCAGCGGTGAGGTGACGCCGGAGCGGCGGCCGTCACCGTCGGGTCCGCCGCGCAAGGGACGACCCCGCCCGCGCTGAAGCTCAGAAGTGGTCGAGCAGCTCGGTGACCGCATGCACCTGCAGGATGCCGTCGTCGGCGGGGTCGAGCTCGGCGTGCTCGAGCGCCCAGGTGTTGACGTTGGGGATGTAGACCGCCCGCAGCCCGGCGGCGCGTGCCGGCGACGACGTCGGACTTCGGTGAGTTGCCGATCATCCAGGTGATCGTCGGGTCCGAGACCGTGGCGGTCGGCCAGGTCGCGGTAGGTGGCGACGTCCTTCTCGGCGACGATGTGCACGTGCTCGAAGTGGGGTGCGAGCGCCGACGCGTCGATCTTGCGTTGCTGCTCCTCGGTCGCACCCTTCGTGAGCAGCAGGAGCCGGTGCCGGGTGCCGAGCGCGGTGAGCGTCTCGACCACGCCCGGGAGCGGGGTGACGTGGTGCTCGAGGATGGGTGCTGCCAGCGCGTCGATCGCCGCCTGCTCGGCGTCGGTGGCTGGCCGCTCGTTCAGGTGCACGGAAGCAGTCGCGCAGGCTGCGCAGGAACACGTGCGTCCCGTAGCCGTGCTCGGCGGCGTTGGCGGCCTCGATGTCGAGCAGCACGGCGCGGATCTCGTCGGGCGAGTGCGTCGGGTGCGCGAGCCACTCGAGGTAGTCGTCGATCACCCGCTCGAAGAGGTGGTTGAACTCCCAGAGCGTGTCGTCGGCGTCGAAGATCAGCACCTGGTCGCGGTACGGCACCGCGGCGATGCTATTGGGGTACGTCGAGCAGCAGCCGCACGCCGACCACGACGTCGCTCACGAAGTTCGGCAACGGCGGGAGCACGAGCAGGTACGTGGCCACCGCCGCCGCGAGGATCCCGCGTCCCCGACACCGTGACGTGATTCAGGGAGCGGGCGGTGCCAGCGGTCGCGCTCCGGTGACGGATGGCGCGCGCGCCCGTCGATCGCGACGACGCCCGCGAGCGCGAGCAACGCGGCGAAGGCGATGACGGTGATCCAGCGCAGCCAGTCGAAGCCCAGCGCGAACAGCATCGTCGTGAGCGACAACGTGGTCACCAGCCACAGGGCGCGCTCGGCACGCGAGCGAAGGAGCCACTGGGCGAGCGACCAGACGTAGGGGAGCGAGCTGCGGAACACCGCGAGCAGGAGCGCGACGAGCGCGAGGCCGACCACGATGCTGAGCTCGGGGTTCGACCGTTCGATGCACCCGCTGGAAGCTCGTGGCGAAGGTGTCGCCGAGGTACTCGAACACCGAGCCGTGGCCCTCGATGATGTTCGGTGCGTCGAGCTCGAGCGCCCGCACCTGCTCGTACGCGCGGTGCGCCGTGCGGCGCCGAGCGACGAGCAGGACCACGCGCCGGCGGCCCGACGCAGAGCGCGACCGGCAGCCCGATCGCGCGCCTCGGGCCCGCGGCGCGCCCGCGTGGCCGCGATCACCACGAGCACGAGCCACGGCGCCACGATGAGCGGCGCCGCTTCGCTGGCGAGCGTGCACACCGCGAGCAGCGCGCCGGCGACCAGCGCCAGGCGGGTCGGGGACGACCGACCGGGTGCCCGCCCACAGGCCCGACCAGCGCGAGCAGGAGGAACGCGAGGAGGTCGGGACGTCGTTGCCCGCCCACCGAGTCGAACGCGAACGGTGCGACCACGAGTGCGGCGGCGGCGGCGTACGCGATGACGGTCCGCCGGCGGGCGAGCACGACGACCAGCGCGACCATCGCGACCGAGCGTCACGACCGCCACGACGTTCTGCACGAGGTCGACGGTGGCGATGGTCGGTCGTCCGCCGGTGATCGTGCGCAGCACCTCGCCCGCGAGCCCGCGGCGCACGAACCCGTGCTCGTAGGTGACGTACCAGAGCGAGCGGCCGTACTCGCTCATGCCGTAGCCGGTGTAGGTGAAGCGCTGGATCACCTGGTAGGCGATCGCGAACGCCAGCGCGAGCCGGACCGCGAGCTCGAGGCGGGGGAGCGGGCGTGACCCTGCGTCCCGACGTCGACTCCCGTCCGCCATCGGCGGCGCGTCGCACGGCACGGGCGCAGCTTGGCAGCATGCGCCGCGAATGTCCGCGCGCCCCGATGACGGGAGGGATCGAGCGTCGTCTACGCCGCGACGGTGAGCGAGTGCAGGATCTGCTCGAGCACCGACTGGTCGGGCTGCGGCGCCACGACCGCGGTCGGCGTCGAGCGCGTCGCGGCGATCGCGCTGGGCACGAGGTGCTCGTGGATGACGGGCGTGTGGCACCCGGCCATCGCGGTCGGTCGCAGCGCGGCGACGCGGTCGACGGTCGCCTGGAACTTGGCGTCGTCCACCAACGACAGCCACGGGCTCACGTATTGGCCGAACATGTGCATGCCCTCGATCCAGAAGTCGGCCTCGAGGTCGGCGACGTCATGCGTGGGCGTGAGCATCGGCGTGGCGAAGCTGTCCGACACCCAGTAGAAGCCCGTCGTCGGGTCGAAGAGCCCGCGGTGGTGGGGGAGTCGAAGATCGGCGGACGCAGCGCGACCAGCGTGCGGTCGCCGACGTCGAGGGTGTCACCGTCGTCGAGCCACCGCTGACGGGTCAGCGGGACCGCGAGCGACGCGGTCATGCGCTCCACCATGAACCAGTTCGACACCAGCGTGGCGTTCGGGCACGCGTCCATCAGCGCGTTCACGTTGCCGGTGTGGTCGACGTCGTCGTGGCTGAGGAACACCCAGCGCACGTCCTGCGGCTCGACGAGCCCGAAGACGTCGGCGAGGTACTGCTCCCGGTTCTCGGCCACGCCGGTGTCGACGACGACGGGCTCGGCGGCCCGGATCACCAGCGTGTTGAGCGCCACGACGACCGGGGCGGTCCCCTCGCCCTGGTGGTCGTGGATCAGGAACGTCTCGGGGGCGATCTCGGTCGGGGCGATGCGGGTCTTGCGGGTGCTTCCATGGGTCGGTCCCTCCTCGTGGTGGTACTTGCTTACCGTCGTAGTACTGGAGTACCATGACAGCATGACGATCCCACGTCAACCCCCCTCGTCCGCCGGCACCGGCGGCGGCCGGGTCAACCAGAAGCAGCGCACCCGCCAAGCGATCGTCGACGCCGCGATCGAGCTGATGGACGACGGCAGCGCTCCGACCGTGGCCCAGGCCGCAGAGGCTGCGCTCGTGTCGCGGACCACGGCCTACCGCTACTTCCCCACGCAGGAGTCGCTCCTGCTCGAGGTCGCGCTGCACGCGCGACGTCGACGACCTCGAGGCGCTCGTCGCCGAGCCGGTCGACGCCGAGCACGCGGTGGAGCGGGCGCTCGACGTGCTGCACCGCTTCAACCAGCGAGTGCTCGACGAGGAGGTCCGCTACCGCAACGCGATGCGGGTCTACCAGGAGCTCTGGTTCAACGCGTCGGGGGAAGGCGACCCGGCCCCGGTGGTGCGGGAGGGACGCCGGGCCCGCTGGTTCCGTACCTGCTGGCTCCGCTGCAGGACCAGGTGGGCGACGACGCGGTCGAACGGTTGGTGCTGGGTCTGTCCGTGGTCGGCGGCATGGAGGCCATGACCGCGTTGCGGGACGTGTGCCGGCTCTCGCCCGACGAGGCACTGGCCGTGACCGACTGGGCCGCCCGCGCCCTCGTGGCCGCCACGCTCGGCGATCGCGATGGAGCTTGACATCCTATCATCGATAGGTAAAATGCCTATCGATGGTAGGGAAAGTTGCGGAGCGGCGGGAGGCCCGAACCCAGGAGATCGTCGACGCGGCGTGGAAGCTCGCCGCCGTCGACGGCATCGGTGGGTTCTCGCTCCACGGACTGGCGCGAGCGGTCGGCATCCGCCAACCCTCCCTGTACGAGTACTTCGACTCGAAGCTCGCGCTCTACGACGCGATGTTCGCCGACGGCAATCGCAAGCTGGTCGCGCACCTGGCCACACTCGACGTGCCCGACGATCCGCGTGGCGCCCTGAAGGTGCTCATGCGCGGCTTCGTCGAGTTCGCGGTCGAGGACATCGCACGTCAGGAGCTGCTCTTCGCCCGCCCCATCCCGGGCTTCGAGCCGTCGGCCGAGTCCTACGCGCCGGCCGTCGAAGTGCTCGAGCGCACTGCGGCGCTGTTGCGGGCAGCGGGGATGCGGGCGCAGGGCGACATCGACTGCTTCATCGCCATGGTCGGAGGCCTGATCGCGTCGCAGAACAGCAACGATCCGGGAGGGAACCGATGGACGCGACACCTCGATCGCTTGATCGACCTGTACCTCGACCACTTGCCGAACCGGAGGCGGCGGTGATCGCGCAGCGCGTCGCCGACGTCCGGCGCATCGAGCGCCCGGAAGCGCGGATGATCGCCGAAGAGGAGTTCCGCCGCTACGCGTCGTACTGCGCGTCGCTCAGCGCCGACGAATGGGCGATGCCCACCGACTGCGAGGGCTGGACCGTGCGCGACGTCTCACTGCACGTGCTCGGATCCGCCGACGCGCAGGCGTCGGTCAAGGAGTTCGTGCACCAGTTCGTGCGGGGGCTGCCGGTGAACCGTCAGATCGACTCGCACCACTGGGTCGACGGCATCAACGAGCTGCAGATCCGCGAGCGTCGCAACCTCTCGAACGCGGAGCTGGTCGTGCAGTTGGGCGTGATCGGGCCCCAGGCCGTCGCCGGACGGTGGGGGACGCCGGCGCCGATGCGGCACCTGCCGATGCCGTTCGGTCCGCCGGTCGGCTGGATGGGGCTGTGGTACCTGCTCGACGTCGGCTTCACCCGCGACGTCTGGGCCCACCGCATCGACCTCGAAGCCGCCACCGGCCGACCGATGGAGCTCACCGCCGACCACGACGGCCGGTTGATCGCAGACTTCGTCGCCGAATGGGCCGGGATCCACGGCCAGCCGTTCGAGCTCGTGCTCACCGGTCCCGCCGGCGGCACCTTCACCCAGGGCGTCGGCGGCGAGCACGTCGAGCTCGACGCCCTCGACTTCGTCCGCACGCTCTCCGGTCGCCGTCCCGGCACCGGTGTCCTCGCCAACGCACTTCCACTCTGAATCACCGTCTACCAAGGAGCAACACCATGACCGACATCACCGAGATCGCTGACGGCATCTACCGGATCAGCACGTTCGTCCCCGAGGTCGGTCCCACCGGCTTCACGTTCAACCAGTTCCTCGTCGACGCCGACGAGCCGCTGCTGTACCACACCGGCGCGCGCGGGATGTTCCCGCTCGTGTCCGAGGCGATCGCGACCGTCATGCCGGTCGAGCGGCTGCGCTGGATCATGTTCGGCCACTTCGAGGCCGACGAGTGCGGCGCGATGAACCAGTTCCTCGCGGCGGCACCGAACGCGCAGGTCGCGCACGGCGCCCTGGGATGCATGGTGTCGATCGACGACCAGGCCGACCGGGCCCCGCGCCCGCTCGGACCCGACGAGGTGCTCGACCTCGGCGGCAAGCGCGTGCGCAACATCGACACGCCGCACGTGCCGCACGGCTGGGACGCGCACTCGATCTTCGAGGAGACCACCAACACCATGTTCTGCGGCGACCTCATGACGCAGGTGGGACAGGGTCCCGCAATCACCGGTGACGACCTGCTCGAAGCGGCCGGCGTGGCGGAGGACATGTTCCAGTCGACGTGCCTCACGCCGCAGACCGCCCGCTCGATCCGCATCCTCGCCGACTTCGCGCCGGCGCGGCTCGCGATCATGCACGGCTCGTCGTTCGAGGGTGACGGTGGCGCGGCGCTCCGCGCGCTGGCCGACGACTACGACCGTCGCCTGCTCGCGATGGAGGAGACCGTCTCGGCGTAATCTCGCCCGCGTGGACTCGCACGCGGAGGAGTGGTTCGACGTGGTCGTCGTCGGTGCCGGAGTGTCCGGCATCGGCGCCGCCCACCACCTGCAGACCGAGCTCCCGACGTTGTCGTTCACGATGCTCGAGGCGCGCGACGCGATCGGCGGCACGTGGGACCTGTTCCGCTATCCGGGCGTGCGCTCCGACTCCGACGTGCAGACGTACGCGTACGCGTGGAAGCCGTGGACCGAAGACGACACCGTCGCCGACGGTGACGCGATCCTCCACTACCTCGACGACGCGATCGACGAGCAGGACCTGCGCCGCCACGTGCGGTTCGGGCACCGGGTGCGGCGGATCGAGTGGTCGTCGGCCGAGTCGTGCTGGACGCTCGACGTCGAGCGGCTCGCCACCGGCGACGTCGTCCACTTCCGATGCTGGTGGGTCGTCGCCGGCACCGGCTACTACCGCTACGACCAGGGCCACCTGCCCGAGTTCGCGGGCGTGGACCGGTTCGCCGGCGCGTACTTCCACGCGCAGCAGTGGCCCGACGACCTCGACGTCGAGGGTGCGCGCGTCGTCGTGATCGGAAGCGGCGCGACCGCAGCCACGCTGATCCCGGCGCTGGCCGACGCAGGCGCGCAGGTCACGATGCTCCAGCGGTCGCCGAGCTACTACATGTCGTTGCCGACCCACGATCCGATCGCCGACGCGCTCGGCCGTCACCTCTCGCCGGCGCGCGCGCTCGAGTGGACGCGGCGCAAGAACCAGGCGACCCAGGCGTTGTTCTACCGGTTGTGCCGCTCGTTCCCCGCGGTCATGCGCCGAGTGCTGATCGGCGACGCGACCCGCCGGCTGCCCGAGGGCTACGACGTCGCCACGCACTTCACGCCGGCGTACGCGCCGTGGGACCAGCGCATGTGCATCGTCCCCGGCGGCGACCTGTTCCGCGCCATCTCGTCGGGGCGGGCCGACGTCGTCACCGGCGTGGTCGACACGTTCACGGAGCACGGCATCCGTCTCGCGTCGGGCGAGGAGCTCGACGCCGACGTCGTGGTCGCGGCCACCGGCCTCGAGGTGCTCGCGCTCGGCGACGTGCAGGTCGTCGTCGACGGCGAGGTGATGCCGGCCGGCGAGCGCGTCGTCTACAAGAGCGTGATGCTCTCCGACGTGCCGAACTTCGCCTACGTGTTCGGGTACACGAACGCGTCGTGGACGTTGAAGGTCGACCTCGCCGCGACCTGGTTGTGCCGGGTCATCGCGCACATGCGCCGCACCGGCGCGACGAAGGCGGTGGTGTCACCGGACGATCCCACCATGCCGACCCGTTCCATGCTCGACCTCGCCGCCGGATACCTCACCCGCGCCGTCGGACGCATCCCGCGCCAGGGCACCGGCGTCTGGTCGGTGCCGAAGAGCTATCGCGCCGACGCCCGGCGACTGCTGCGCGATCCCGTCGACGACGGCGTGCTGCAGTTCACGCGTGCCCCGTCGCGCGGTCCGGTCTTCGCGCGGTCGCGTCGACGGTTCGCTGACCGCGGCGACGTCCACCGGGATGCCGGTGAGCTGCAGCATGCCGCTCACCGGGTCGAACGATCCGGGACCGCTGGGTCCGAGGAGGTTCACGTTCACACCGGGGTAGGCCTGCGCGTTCGGCATGCCGACGGTGGCATGGTTGCCGAACCCGTGCGTCATCGCCACCACCCCGGGGCGCAGGTTGGGATCGAAGCGCACCCGCGGACGGATGGTGCCCCGGTCGGTGGTGATGTCGGCCAGGTCGTCGGGGCCGAGGCCGAGCCGGCTCGCGTCGTCGGGGTTGATCCAGAGCGGGTTGGCGTCGGCCCCGCGCGCCTTGAGCTTCTCGACGTTCTGCAGCGCGGAGTTCAACATGTGCTGCGTCCGGCGGGTGATGAGCTTGCACTGCTCGGCGGGCTCGGACTGCAGCTGCGCGAACAGCTCGTGCCCCCGCTGCAGCGTGGTGCGCAGACCGTCGGGCACGCACTCGAGCGGCGCGCTGAGCCGGAGCTGCGACACCGACGCGCCCGGTTCGACATCGGGCAGCACCGCGATGCCGTCACCGTCGCGGAGCTGCTGGATGCTCACGCCCACGCTGGCGAGCCCGCCGTCGAAGATCAGCGGCAACGGGTCGGCGAGCGAGGCGTCGAGCGCAGCCGGTCGACCGACCGCGGCGAGGAGCTCGGCCAGGAAGCGCCACTCCTCGCGCTGCTCCGCATCGGGCTCGGTGACCTTGTCGGTCCACTGCACGTACGGCGTCTTCTGCACGCCCTGCACGAAGATGTTGAGGTCTTCGCGCTCGAACTGGTCGGTGGCCGGGAGCACGTAGTCGGCCAGCTCGCCGGTTGCGTTGCGGTAGAGGTCGATGGTGACGAGCAGGTCGAGGGAACGCAAGGCGTGCTGGAGGCGCGCGCTCCCGCCGATGGAGAGCGCGGGGTTCCCGGCGACGACGACCAGCGCGCGCAGCGGCTCCTCGTCGTCGTCGATCAGGTCGGCGAGGAGCGCGGCCGGCATCATGCCGACGGTGGGCCGGTAGGCGCCCCATTTCGTCTCGACGAACGACGACTCGGTGCGATCGACGGGGGTGGGCGCGATGGGCAGGGCGCGGCCGGCGAAGTAGTTCCCGCCGGGACGGTCGAGGTTCCCGGTGAGCAGCGAGAGCATCTGCGCCAACCAGTAGCCGAGCGAGCCCTGACGCCCCATGTTGAGCCCGGTCGACACGTGGATGGACGCGCCGTTCGCGTTGGCGAAGGCGTGCGCGAGCTCGGCGATCTGCTCGGCGGGGATGCCGACGATCGGCGAGACCGCAGCGGGGGAGTAGGGACGCACGAAGGCGCGCACGTCGTCGACGCCCACCACGTCGCCGTCGAGCGCGCCGAGCGAGAAACCGACGGTGCGGTCGATCTCGTGCAACATCGCCGCGAGCAGGTACGGGTCGGTGTCGGGCTTCACCTGCAGGGTGTCGCCGATGCCGGGCTCGATGCGCAGCGGGTTCACGAACACGACTCTTCCATCCCGATCACGGATGTTGCGCAGTGCCCGCACCGGGTCGGCCACGCTGAGGAACGACGTCTTGCTGACGCGCGGGTTGGCGCCGATCACCAGCAGGAGCTCGGTGCGTTCGAGGTCGGCGATCGGGTTGGCCTGGGGCACGCCGTACAGCAGCTCCGCGGTCGCGTACTTGTTCGAGCAGTCCTGGCTGGCCGACGAGAACACGCGATCGGACCCGATCGTGCGGATGAACTGGATCGATCCTGCGCCCGCCATCGCGTTGAACGCATTCGGGTTGCCGAGGTAGAGGCCCACGGCGCGGGGGCCGTGCTCGTCGATCAGCCCGCGCAGCCGCCCCGCGATCTCCTCGGTGGCCTCGTCCCAGGTGATGTCCACGAACCGGTCGCCGTCCCTGCGCTGCGGACGGCGGAGCCGGGCGGGGTCATGGTGCACCTCCGCGGCCAAGAGTCCGTTGCTGCACGCGAAGCCCTGCGTGACAGGGTGGTCGTGATCGGGTCGCAGGTCGACGAGCACGCCGGCGTCGTCGACGTGCGCGACGAGGCCGCAGCCCACCTCGCACAGCCTGCAGAAGGTCCTCGCGGTCGTGGTCACCGAGCCCGTCACTGGGCGGAAGCGTAGCGAGACATCTAGATGTCTTCAACGGATAGCGTGAGCGCGTCGGGCTGTGCGAGGAGCGCGGGTTGAGCACCACTGCGATCGGTGAGTACGCCCTGCTGTCCGATCGTCACAGCGCGGCGCTGGTCAGCCGCGACGGTTCGGTCGACTGGTTGTGCTTTCCGCGGTTCGACAGCCCGTCGATCTTCGGGCGACTGCTGGACGAAGAGGCCGGTCACTGGTCGATCCGGCCCGTTGACGCCCTCGAGGTCACCCGGCGCTACCTGGGGCGCACGATGGTGCTGGAGACGACGCACCGGACCGCGACCGGCACCGTGGTCGTCGTGGACGCGCTGGCGACGGGCGAGCACAACCGCGGCCACGGGCTCGGCGAGGGATCACCGCACCTGCTGCTCCGACAGGTGACGTGCACCCAGGGTGAGGTCGAGATCGAGGTCGAGTTCGCGCCGCGACCCGAGTACGGGCTCGTGTTCCCCTTGATCGACACGATCGAGGGCGGTCTGGTCGCCACCGGCGGGGCCGACGCCATGATCCTGTCGTGCGCGACGCCGCATCTCGCGGATCGTTCGACCGCGGCGCGCCGGTTGGTGCTCACCGAAGGCGAACAGACCGGGTTCGCGTTGCACCACGACCGACGAGGCGATCCGGATGCTGCCCGCGTCTGGAGCCAGGACGAGATCGCGGCGCGCGTCTCGACGACACGATCGAAGCCTGGGAGTCGTGGTCGGAGCTGCACCAGGCGTACGTCGGCCCGTGGCACGACCTCGTCCATCACAGCGGGCGGGTCCTCCAGGCACTGTCGTTCCAACCCACCGGCGCGATCTGTGCCGCCGCCACCACATCGTTGCCCGAGGTCGTCGGCGGCGACCGGAACTGGGACTACCGCTACGCGTGGGTGCGGGACGCGTCGCTCACCATCGAGGCGTTGTGGGTCGCGGCGTGTCCCGACGAGGCCAACCAGTTCGTCGAGTACATGACCACGTCAGCCGCCAGTTCGCTCGAACGGGGTGACGACCTCCAGATCATGTTCGGCATCGGCGGCGAGCGTGACCTGACCGAGCGTGAGCTGCCGCATCTCTCCGGCTGGCGGCATTCGGCGCCGGTGCGCGTCGGCAACGCCGCGTGGCGCCAACGCCAGCTCGACGTGTACGGCGAGCTGCTGAGCTCGGTCCACCGACTCGCCGACCACGTGTTCGACGCGTCGTCCGCGCCGTTGCCGAGCACAGTGAACTTCCTGGTCGCGCTGGCCGACACCGCCGCTCGTCGCTGGCAGGAGAAGGACCAGGGCATCTGGGAGGTCCGCGGTGAGCCGCGTCACTTCGTCTACTCGAAGCTGATGTGCTGGGTCGCGCTCGACCGGGCGACGGCGCTCGCCGACCGTCTCGGCGCGGAGGGCCGAATCGAGGAGTGGAGCCGGACGCGCGCGGAGATCGAGCAGGCGATCCTCCACGAGGGCTGGAACGAGCGCATCAACTCGTTCACCCAGTCGTTCGGCTCCGACGACCTCGACGCGTCCAACCTCATGCTGTCGCTGGTCGGCTTCCTCCCCGCCGACGATGCCAGGGTGCTGGCGACGATCGACGCCACCGAGGACCGGTTGACCGACGAGCGCGGGCTCGTCTACCGCTACCGCAGCGCCGATGGGCTCGAGGGTGAGGAAGGCAGCTTCCTGCTCTGCACCTTCTGGCTGGCGCAGGCGTTGGCGCTGGCGGGTCGGACCGAACGCGCCCGCGCCGTGTTCGAACGCGCGGCCGCGTTCGTGAACGACGTGGGGCTCCTCGCGGAGGAGGTCGACCCGAACACCGGCGAGCTCCTGGGCAACTTTCCGCAGGCATTCAGCCACATCGGTCTGGTCAACGCCGCGTGGGCGATCTCCCAAGCGGAGGGGTCGAAAGGGTGACTCAGGTCGGCGGCTCGTCGCCAGTCTGCTCCGCCAGCATGTAGGCGGCGTACCACGCCGGCCACTCTTCGTCTCGTCGCCCGGTGCGCTGCTCGTGCTCGCCGTGCGCGGTCTCGGCCCGCTTCAGCGCGCGGGCGAGGTCGTCGACCGAGTCGTAGGTGGCTGTCTTCGTCTCGACGCGACCGGGCAGACGATTCGTGATCTCCTGCAGCTGCCACACGTTGCCGTCGGGGTCGCGGAACTCGGCGAACGATGCGTACGTGCGCCGATCGGGGTCGGGTCCGGCCGCGCGCAGCGCGGGGTCGAAGCGGTTGTACCCGCCGGTGCCGTCATGGAAGACGTCGGTGGGGTCGGTTCCGGCCGCGGCGAGCGCGGCCTGCACCGCTTCGATGTCGGACACGACGAGGAGGTTGACCGCCGAGCCCGGCGCAGCCGAGGTGAGGCCGGTGCCGAACTGGATCGAGCAGTCGGATCCCAGCGGCGTGAACTGCACGATCCGGAACGCGTCAGCGCCGAGATCGGCGTCGAGTCGCCAGCCGAGACCCTCGTAGAACGCCTTCGCGCGGTCGACATCGGACACCGCGATCACGACGGCCTCGAGCTTCATGTCCATGGATGCACGGTCGCGCGCCGTCCGCGCGCGGTCAATTTGGATCGACGGCCGACGACTCGCACTGGGTGCTGGCGCACCTCCAACAATGCTCTCGTGGGCGAAAGCACTCTTGGAGGTGGCGGGAGTCGAACCCGCGTCTTCCGGGATGTCAGTGGGGCTTCTCCGAGCGCATCCGGGATTCGAGATCTCGGGTCGCCTCCGCTCACCGGCGGCGGACGGCGACCCCAGCCTCAGTGAGGTGTCCCGTCGAGTCCCGAGGCGATCCTCGACGGTGAGCCACTCTTGATGGCGCCCCGGTTCCGGCCGAGTGGCTGGGCCGGGAGGGACGCGCGTCTAGTTGGTACTAGGCCGCGAGTACGAGGTTGCCCTCGTCAGTGTTGGCATTTCTGCACGTTGCCGGCTCTTTTACGACGTTCCGGCGACGTCGGCTCGCTTCCCCCACCTCGATCGTCCGAAATCGAAGCCACGCACCCCCATGTCAAGTGCCGCTCCGGTGCGTGTCGGTTGGCGCGGCAACCCCAGCGTACCGGGCGTCGGGACGCTCCAGACAGGGGGTTGTCAAGACACTCGCACACGTATACTCTGATCCGAGTATTCGTAGAAAATGGAGGTGGCACATGGCGAAGCGACGTGGGAATCCGCTCGCACTCGCCGTGCTCGCGTGCCTCAGCGAGCGCCCGATGCACCCCTACGAGATGGCCGCCACCATGCGCACCCGTGGGCAGGACGCCAGCATCCGCCTCAACTACGGGTCGCTCTACGGCGTGGTGGAGACGCTGCTCAAGCGGGGACTGATCGAGGAGCAGGAGGTGGTGCGGGAGGGGCGACGTCCCGAGCGCACCGTCTACCGGATCACCGACGACGGCCGGACCGAGGTCGAGGACTGGATGGCCGAGCTGCTCGGCACCTCGGCCAAGGAGTTCCCCCAGTTCGAAGCCGGGCTCTCGCTGATGGGCGTGCTCCCACCGGACCGGGTGATCGACCTGCTCGACCAACGGGTCGGCGCGCTGCAGGAACGCCTCTCGGAGCTCGACGCCATCGTCGCGGCGACGACCGGCAACGGCGTGCCCCGCCTGTTCCTGGTGGAGATGGACTACGAGCGCGCCCTCGTCGAGGCCGACTGCGCGTTCACCGAGCAGTTGGCGCGCGACATCGAGTCGGAACGTCTGGACGGTGTGACGTTCTGGAAGGGCTTCCACACGGACCGGACACCGCACGACCAGGAGAAGGCAGACACATGAACGCGATCGTGGAGGTCGAGGGAATCACCCGCTCGTTCGGCGAGACCCACGCCCTGCGCGGGGTCGACCTCGCCGTGCCCGAAGGTGGTGTCGTCGCGCTGTTGGGACCGAACGGAGCGGGAAAGACGACGCTCGTCCGCATCCTGTCGACGCTGATCGAACCCGACCGCGGCACCGCGCGTGTCGCGGGGTTCGACGTGGTGAAGCAGGCGACCGCGGTGCGCCGCTGCATCGGAACTGCGGGGCAGTACGCGGCGGTCGACGAGACGCTCACCGGTCGCGAGAACCTCGAGATGGTGGGACGGCTGTCGCGCCTGTCGAAGTCGCTGGCCGCCGAGCGCGCCGCCGAGGTCCTCGAACGCGTCAGCCTCACCGACGCCGCCGACCGCCAACTCAAGACCTACTCGGGGGGCATGCGCCGACGCATCGACCTCGGCGCCGGGCTCGTCGCCCGCCCCCGGGTGCTGCTGCTCGACGAACCGACCACCGGCCTCGACCCCGCCAACCGGCTCGACCTCTGGGCGTACCTGCGCGACCTGGTGAGCGAGGGCGCGACCATCCTCCTCACCACGCAGTACCTGGAGGAGGCCGACCAGTTGGCGTCCGACGTGGTCGTGATCGACCACGGCTCGTGCATCGCCCGAGGGACGCCACTCGAGCTGAAGCAGCGCCTTGCCGGCGACGTGCTCGACGTCACCGTCGACGGCGAGGTGCTGGATCAGGTGGTCGACATGATCACCGATCTCGGGTCCGGACGCCCGACCATCGACCGTGGCACACGGCGGGTCTCGCTCCCGATCGACGGCGGCGCCGAGAGCCTCGTGCAGGTCGTCCGCCGCCTCGACGAGGCCGGCATCAAGGTCGTCGACATCGGCTTGCGCCGTCCGTCGCTCGACGACGTGTTCCTCACGCTCACCGGTCACACCACCGCGTACGACACCGACGACGAGTCCCTGCAGGAGGCCTCCTGATGACCGCCACCACAGTCTCCACCGCGACGGTTGCGCCCGACGAGACCGTCTCCAACCGACTGCCGCGCGGCGCCGCGCTCAGCGACGCGCTCGTGATCGCGGGGCGCAACGTCAAGCACCTCTTGCGGACGCCGCAGCTCCTGGTGGCGAGCGTCGCCCAGACGGTGATGTTCCTCCTGTTGTTCCGCTACGTGTTCGGAGGATCGATCCAGATCCCCGACATGACCTTCGTCGACTACCTCATCCCGGGGTATCTGGCCACCATCGCGATCTTCGACGGCTTCGGTGTCAGCGTCTTCTTCGCCGAGGACTCGAAGTCCGGGCTGATCGAGCGGTTCCGGGCGTTGCCGATGGCGCGCTCCGCGGTCGTCGGTGGTCGGGCGATCGCCGACCTCCTGCGCCAGGCCGCGTTGCTCGCGATCACCACCGCCGTCGGCATCGCGGTGGGCTTCCGCTTCGCGGGGAGCTTCGGGGACATCGTCCTCGCGTACGTCATCGCGCTCGTGTGGGGCTTCGCACTGTTCTGGGTGTTCGCCGCCATCGGGCTCTTCGTGCGCGACGCCGAGACGGCGCAGGCCGCGTCGACACCCTTCTTCATCCTGGTGTTCGTGTCTTCGGCGATCATCGATGTCAACACGCTGCCGGGGTGGCTCCAACCGTTCGCCCGCAACCAACCGCTCTCGCAGGTGTGCAACGCGATGCGCGGCCTGATGGACGGCAGCGCGGGTGCGGCGCTGGTCGAGCACTCGACCAGCCATTACGTGCTCACGTCGTTCATCTGGTGCGCGGCGATCACCGCGGTGTTCGCGCCGCTGGCGATCTACGCCTACCGCCGCCCGTGACTACTCGCGGGCACCCTTCAAAGCGCGCTCGGCCTCGCGCTTGGCGTCGCGCTCGGCGATGGCCTGGCGCTTGTCGTAGTCGCGCTTGCCGCGGGCGAGGGCGAGCTCGATCTTCGCCCGTCCGTCCTTGAAGTAGACGCGCAGCGGCACCAGCGTGGTGCCGCGTTCCGAGAGGGCGCGTTCGATCTCGACGATCTCCTTGCGGTGGAGCAGGAGCTTGCGCTTGCGCACCGGATCGAGATCCTCGCGCGAGTAGGCGTAGGGGAGCACGTGCATCCCGAGGAGCCAGAGCTCGTCGTCGTCGATGCGGGCGTACGAGTCCTGGAGGTTGGCGCGGCCTTCGCGCATCGACTTCACCTCGGGACCGGCGAGCATGATCCCGGCTTCCCACGTGTCGAGGATGTGGTAGTCGTGCCGCGCTTTGCGGTTGGTGATGACCAGCTGGTCGCCTCGCCTGCTCACCGGCAGCACGGTACCGCCTGCGGTCGTACAGTCCCGGAGGATTGCACCGCGGGCGCGAACCGGGAGGTGCACGTGCACGAGATCGTGAACACCGAGCAGCTCGCCGCGTGGGACGGCGACGAGGGCGAGCACTGGAGCACCCACGAGGAGCACTACGACGAGTCGGTGCGCGTCTACTCGCAGCGCCTGGCCGATCTGGCCGCGATCGGTCCCGGCGAGCGTGTGCTCGACCTCGGGTGTGGATGCGGGGCGACGACACGCGCCGCCGCTCGGGCCGCGCACGACGGTGCCGCCGTGGGCATCGATCTCTCGTCGCAGATGCTCGAGCGCGCCCGGCGTCACGCGGTCGAGGAGGGGATCGACAACGTGTCGTTCGTACACGGTGACGCGCAGGTGCACGAGTTCGGGGCCGGCGTCTTCGACGTGGTGATCAGTCGCTTCGGCGCGATGTTCTTCGCGGATCCGATCGCCGCGTTCACCAACGTCGGCGGCGCGATGGCTGCGGACGGCCGCATGGTGCTGATCGCGTGGCAGGCCTTGGCGCGCAACGAGTGGCTCACCGCGATTCGGGCCGCGCTGGCGCAGGGTCGGGAGCTGCCCACGCCGCCCGCGGGCGCGCCGAGCCCGTTCGCCTTTGCCGAACCCGAGCATGTGCGCACCATCCTCACCGCCGCCGGCTTGCGCGACGTCGAGGTCGACGAGGTCGATGCCGACTTCCGGATGGGAGCAGACGTCGACGACGCGCTCGAGTTCATCGGAGGTGTCGGTGTGGTGCGCGCGCTCCTGCACGACCTCGACCCCGAGCAGCAGCAGGTTGCGCGGGACGATCTCCGCGGCGTGATCGAGTCGCACGCCCGCTCGAACGGCGTCTTCTTCGGCTCGAGCGCATGGACGATCCGCGCGATTCGGTAGCGTCCGACCGATGCCGGAGATCGCGAACGTCGACCAGGCCGCGGCCTGGGACGGTCCATCAGGTGATGCGTGGGTCGCGCGCGAGGAGTTCCAGAACGCCGCCCTCGCCGCGCACACCGAGGCCATGCTCGCGGCGGCGTCCCTGCTGCCGACCGACCGCGTGCTCGACGTCGGGTGCGGTACCGGCGACACGACGCGTGCCTGTGCACGCCTGGCCGTCGACGGTGAGGCCCTCGGCGTCGACCTCTCGCGCGCGATGCTCGCCCGGGCGCGAGCGCGCCGCGGCGGAGGGACTCACGAACGTCGCCTTCGAGCAGGCCGACGCGCAGGTGCACCCGTTCGGCGACGCCCGCTTCGACGTCGTGGTCAGTCGCTTCGGCGTGATGTTCTTCGCCGATCCGGTCGCGGCCTTCGCCAACCTGGCGCAGGCCACGGCGCCCGGCGGCCGCTTCGCCGCCGTGGTGTGGCAGCCGTATGCCCGCAGCGAGTGGGTCTCGGTGGCCCGCAACGCCCTCGCCATCGGTCGCGACCTCCCGCCGATCCCCGAGGACGTGCCGGGGCCGTTCGGTCTCGCCGACGGCGACCGCACCCGGCGGATCCTCACCGACGCCGGCTGGTCCCACGTGGAGCTCGACGACGTGCAGGTGCCGTACGACTACGGCGCGGCGCCCGAGACCGCGGCGCAGCACGCGAGCGAGATCGGGGTGCTGCGCGCGCTCCTCGACGGGCTCGACGAGGAGGCGCAGGCGCGAGCGATGAGCGCGCTCACCGACGCGATGCGCGAGCACGCGACTCCCGCTGGCGTCCGGCTCGACAGCCGGATCTGGGTGGTGCGAGCCTTCCGTTAGATTGCCCGCGATGGCGCCGCCCGACCTGCGACTCACGCACGCGCAATACGAGACCATCGTCTCGCACTGCTTCGACGGTTTCCCCGACGAGGCCTGCGGTCTGCTCGCGGGACCGCTCGACCCGGCCACGACCGCAGGCACCGGCGAAGTCAGCGACGCGTATCCGTGCGAGAACGCCGACCGCTCGGCGCGCACCTACACCGTCGATCCGCGCGACTACCTGCGGTCGATGCGCGACGCCGAGTCGCGCGGGCACGAGATCATCGGGGTGTGGCACTCCCACACCCACACCGACGCCTACCCGTCACCCACCGACGTGCGCCAGTCGGTCGATCCCGCGTGGTGGTACGTGATCGTCAGCCTGAAGTACGGCGAGCCGGTGCTGCGCGCCTACGAGATCCGCGACGACGTGATCACCGAGGTGCCGGTCGAAGTTTCGTGACCCTTCCAACTGTCGTCGATCACCCGGTGCATGACCCCGGTCAACGACGACAGTTCGTGGGTTACGGCGCGGTCACGAAGTCGATGAGCTGCTCGACCGCGGCCACGAACGGCTGCTCGAGCTGCTTCCAGTCGTGCACCGAACCGAGGATGCGTCGCCACATGGTGCGCGGGTCGTCGACCCCCAAGGCCCGGCAGACGCCGGTCTTCCAGTCCTCGCCCTTGGGGATCACCGGCCACGCCTCGATGCCGACGGCCTGCGGCCGCACGGCCTGCCACACGTCGACGTAGGGCGTACCGGTCACCAGCACGTGCGGATCGCGCACCGCGGCGGCGAGGCGCGCCTCCTTGCTGCCGGCGACGAGGTGGTCGAGCAGCACGCCCAGCCGCTGGTCGGGACCGGGCGCGAACGTCCGCACCTCGTCTTCGAGGTGGTCGGCACCGTCGAGGCGCTCCACCACGATCCCCTCGATGCGCAGGTCGTCGCCCCAGACCTTCTCGACCAGCTCCGCATCGTGGACACCCTCCACCCAGATGCGACTCCCGCACGCGACACGCGCCTTCGCGCCCACCACCGCGCGACTGCCCGACGCGGTGCGGCGGTCGCCGGCGACACGCGGGCCGTCGTGACCGCCCTCCTCCGGCCGCGCGCGCACCGGGACGAGATGCGTCGCGGTGCCGTCGACCGCGAACGTACCCGGCAGGTTGCGGAAGCGCTTCTCCAGCCCCGTGTGCCCGCGCAGCACCACCTCATCGCCGTGCAGCGCGACCAGCTCACCGGTGAATCCGGACGCGCGGTGCAACACCCGCAGTCCGGGTGTCGCCTCGCGATGGGGATACTGGGCGGCGGTGCGTTCGGGACCGTCGATCGGCCCCGAGAGGATCCCGCCCGAGCTCAAGCCGGGGCGAGCACGCGCGGACCCGGCGTCCACTTGACCGGCATGTGCTTGATGCCGCCGATGAAGTTCGAGAGCAGACGGTCGGGGTCACCGGCGAGCTGCATGTCGGGCATGCGCCTGGCCAGCTCCAGGAAGATGAGCCGCAACTCCGTTCGGGCCAGGTTGGCGCCGAGGCAGAAGTGCGATCCGCCACCACCGAACGCCACGTGCGGGTTCGGATCGCGAGTGATGTCGAAGACGAACGGGTCGTCCCACACCTCTTCGTCGCGGTTGGCCGAGATGTGCCAGATGACGACCCGGTCGCCCTGCTTGATCTGACGACCGCGGATCTCGGTGTCGGTCATCGCGGTGCGGCGGAAGTGCAGCACCGGCGACGCCCACCGGAGGATCTCCTCGATCGCGTCGGCGATGCGCGCTTCGGGGTCGCTCTTGAGCAGCTCGAACTGCTCGGGGTGGGTCATGAACGCGTACATGCCGTGCGCGGTCGCGTTGCGGGTGGTCTCGTTCCCCGCCACCGCCAGCAGCATCATGAACATGTCGAACTCGAGCTCGCTCAACTGCTCACCGTCGATCTCGGCGTCGAGCAGCTTGCTGACGATGTCGTCGCGCGGATCGCTCTTGCGCTGCCCGGCGAGCTCGTTCGCGTACGCGAACAGCTCGACGAACGCGCCCTGCTGGTCGTTGTTCTGGTACTCGGGGTCGCCGGCGCCGACCATCTTGTTGGTCCAGTCGAACAGCTTGCGCCGATCTTCCTGCGGGACGCCCATGATCTCGGCGATCGCCTGCAGCGGTAGCTCGGCGGCGATGTCTTCGACGAAGTCGGCCGAGCCCGCCTCGATCACGTTGTCGACGATCATGGCGGCCCGCGCCTGCAGCGCCTGCTCCAGGAGACCGACCATGCGCGGCGTGAAGCCCTTGTTGACGAGCAGCCGGTAGCGGGTGTGCTTGGGCGGGTCCATGTCGAGCATGAGGACGCCCCGGGTGTCGAACGGGTTGTCGGGGTCTTCGCCGATCGGGTGTTGCCCCGACATGATCATCGTGCCACCCACCTCGGACGAGAAGGTGGCCGTGTCGCGGTTCACCTCGATGAGGTCGGCGTGCTTCACGACGTTCCAGTACCCGCCGCCCTTGAACTCGTCGGGCTGCCAGTAGACAGGGTCCTCGGCCCGCAACCGACGGAACATCTCGTGGTGTTCGAGCCGCTTGAACCGTTCGGGGTCGTTGAGATCGATGCCCTCGATCACGGTGCGTTCCATTGGGGGGTCCTCCTCGAGCGCGAACCATCCAGGTTATTTGACCTGATGAACCATTTCGGACCGGACCCCCAGGTGTTGGAGTCAGCCCAACAACGTCGAGATGGTCACCGGCGTGAGGTTGCGCGCTTCGAGGCCGTCGAGGATGGCGGGCATCGCCTGCACGGTGCCGGCGTGGCCGAAGTGCAGGCTCACGATCGCGCCCGGGTGCACCGCGGCCAGCGTGCGTTGCGTCACCGCGTCCGCGCCCGGGTCCTGGTAGTCGAGCGGATCGACGTCGAAGCCGAGCACCGTCGCGTACCCCGCTTCCGACGCGACGGAAAGGATCTGCTCGCCGGGTGACGCCTTGCCGTCGTCGGTCCCGGATGGGCGGAACGCGGCTCCCGGACCGCCGGTGAGGCGCTCGAGGACGTCGCGGCAGCGCACCACCTCGACGACCTGGGCCTGGCGATCCAGCTCCAGGAACGACGGGTGCGTGTAGGTGTGGTTGGCGAACTCGTGCCCGCCGTCGGCGATGCGCTTCGCCATGTCGGGGTTGGCCTCGAGCCAGTCGCCCACGATGAACGACGTCATCTTCACGTGGCGGGTGTCGAGCACGTCGAGCAGCTGGTCGGCGAGGTCGAGATCGCCGTTGGTGTGGAACGTGAGCGCGACCCGCGGCTTCGTGGTGGGCCCGGAGACCACGAACTGCGCGACGATCGGTGCCGTGCTCGCCGACGTCGTCGCGGGCGTGGTGGCGGCCGTCGGCGCCGCGGTGCTCGCGGGCCCGGCGCTGGTCGCGGCCGAGCCGTCGCTCGCGCCTCCGTCGCCACCACACGCCGCGGCCAGCGCGCCGAGGGCGACGACCGCTCCCGCGAGGAAGGTCCGCCGGGGCACGGGAAACGACATGGGGGAGGAGGCACCGGGACCGGCCATCTGCAGTTGCACACTGAGGTGTCCGTGCGTGCACATCCTGCCGCGCGGGTCAGGCCGGCTCCATCATGACGTCGTCGACGTAGCAGTACAGCCAGTCCTCACCCGGTTCGAACGACTGGATGAGCGGGTGCCCGTCGGCGTGGAAGTGCGCGGTTGCGTGCTTGTTCGGCGACTGGTCGCAGCACCCGACGTGGCCGCACTGCAGACAGAGGCGGAGGTGCACCCACGTACCGCCGATGCGCAGGCAGTCCTCGCAGCCGGTGCTGCTCGGCGTGACGTCGCGGATGGTGTGGAGGTGGGAGCAGGGTGGTTCCATGGCGGTGGCGAACCCTTCCGTCTCGGTGGTTGTTCCGGTGATGCCTTCGTGGGTCAGGATCCGTCGCGGACCGTCGCCCCACCTTCGCGCTCCGCGTCGAGGTCGGCCTGGGCCTGGGCGAGCTCGTCCTGCAGCTCGTCGACCGTCTCGACCGCGCCGCGCCCGCGCATCCCCTGGCGAACCAGCGTGATCGCGACGAGGGTGAACGTGATGCCGGTCAGGTACCACTGGTACCGGGTGATGAACGACACGATCTCGCGGATCGGATCCTCGAGCAGGTCGCCGATCACGAAGATGAGCCCGATGCGCACGAGCGTGCCGGTGATGTTCAAGGAGAAGAACGCAGAGCGGCCGCATCTTGGTGGCGCCGGCGAGTACGCACACCACGTTGATCGGCCACACCGCGACCACCAAATAGGAGGCGCGCCGGAACATGCGCTCGAGCGTCCGCAACCAGCGCGACTCCGGTGACCGCTGCTCGATCCAGCGGATGCCCGTCTCGCCGTAGCGACGACCGAACAGGTAGAAGAGCGGGTCGCCGATCAGTTCGCGCACGAGCGCGATGCTCAGGAACACCTCGCCCGGCAGCAACGGCGCGACGAGGAGCAGCCGGTCGGCGCGCGTGGTGAGCGCGGGCACCAACGCGGGTGCCTCGGCGATCAGGGTGGGGAAGATCGCGTTGGCGACGATGCCCGCGACCGCGAGGATCGTGACCGGGATCAGGAACAGCGTGAGGAGCGTGCGCTCCGACAGCCTCCCGGCGACGAGCACCGTCGTCGCTCAGGTGGGGTCGACGTCGGTGAGCTCGATGACGTTGCCGGCGGGATCGCGGATGAACGCGGCGCGGACGGGCTTGCCGAAGTCGAGACGTTCACTCGGCGGGAGCAGGAACTCGATGCCACGCGCTTCGATGCCGGCCATGGTGTCGTCCCACGCGTCACCCGGGATGTGGAGCGCCAGGTGCGGGAAGCCGGTGCTCGCGCCCATCTCCGCCACCGTGCCGAGGTGCACCTGCGCGGTGCCGAGCTGCAGCCACGCGCCCTCGGTGCCGGGTCCGAAGTCGGGGCGGGGCAGGACGGCGAAGCCCAGCGTGTCGCAGTAGAAGCCGAGGGCGGCGTCGAGGTCGTCGACCATGATCGCCACGTGGCTGTACCCCGCGACGGTGATGGCCGGTGCGCGCGTGGGCACGGCAGACTCCCCTCGATCGCCGATCAGAGACCCCGAGCGTATTCCTCCGCGAGCTGCGCGCAACTCTCGACGCGGCGCTCGAAGTAGTCGAGGTCGACGTCGCCGTCCCCGCCGCGCGCGCCCGAGCGGTGTCGGGCGAGCACACCTTCGAGGATGCAGGCGAGACGCCAGAAGGAGAAGGCCACGAAGTACGGGATGGCGGTGACGTCGCGTCCCGAGCCGGCCGCATAGCGCGCGAGCAACGCGTCGCGGGTCGTGAACCCCGGGGCGAGGGTCGGGTTGTGGTCGTCGGCGCGCAGCGGATCACCGGGCTCGGCCCACGTCGCGAGCACGTAGCCCACGTCGGCGCGCGGGTCGCCGAGGGTGCAGATCTCCCAGTCGAGCACCGCGAGGACGTCGCCGCCGTGATCGACGACGCAGTTGCCGAGGCGGAAGTCGCCGTGCACGACGGTGCTCTCGGTCTGCGGCGGGATGCGGGCGGAGAGGAGCTCGTGCACCCGGTCGACGGCCGGCACGTCGCGGGTCTTCGACGCCTCGAACTCCGCGTGCCACCGCTTGAGCTGGCGGGCCACCAGCTCGTCGCGTCGCGCCAGATCGCCGAGGCCGACCGAGTCGACGTCGACGGCGTGCAACGCCACCAGCACGTCGACGAGCGACTCGCCGCTGTGGGTCCGTGCCCGCTCGTCGAGCTCGGCGACGGCGATGCCGTCGTCGTGCAGCACGATGCCCTCGACGTACGACATGACGTAGAACGGCGCGCCGATGACGTCGGGGTCGTCGCAGAAGGCGAGCACGCGGGGCACGGGGACCGGCGTCGGACCGAGCGCGGCGATGATGCGGTGCTCCCGACCCATGTCGTGCGCAGTGGGCAGCACGCCGTGCAACGGCGGTCGGCGCACGACGAGCTCACGACCGTCGGCGTCGCGCACGAGCGCGGTGATGTTGGACTGTCCGCCGGCGATCACCTCCGCGGTGAACGGCGGCCGTGGTCTCCGGCAGGGCGTTGGCGGCCCACCGCGAGAACGACTCGAGGTCGATCCCGGTCGGCGCGCCGTCCATCGCTATCGGCCCGTGAAGGTGGGCGCGCGTCGTTCGGCGACGGCCGCGACGCCTTCCTGGAAGTCGGCGGTCTCGCGCAGGCGTTGCTGTTCACGGTTCTCGCGCGCGGTCGCCACGCGCACGCGGTCGGCGAGATCGCCGCGCATCGTCTCGCGGATGGACAGCAGCGCGAGCGGGGCCGAGGCGGCGATCTCCGACGCGAACGCCTGGGCGACGGAGCGCAGGTCGTCGGCGGCCACCAGCCGGTCGGCGAGCCCGATGCGCAGCGCTTCGTCGCCGCGCACGTCGACCGCGGTGTACATGAGCTCGAGCGCGTGCTGCTGGCCCACGACCGCGGGGAGCGTGGCCGAGATGCCGAAGCCCTGGTGGAACCCGAGCTTGGCGAAGTTGCAGCTGAAGCGGGTCTCGGGCGACGCGACCCGGAAGTCGGCGGCGAGCGACAACCCGAGGCCGCCACCGACTGCCGCGCCCTGCACCGCGGCGACGATGGGCTTGCGGTTGGAGAAGAGGCGCGCCGCCTGCTCGTAGAGCGTGGTGGTGGCGTCGAGCAGATCGCTGCCCTTCAGGTCGGCGCCGGCACAGAAGTTCTTGCCCTCGGAGCAGAGGACGACGGCCCGACACTCCGGTTCGTCGTCGACGCCGAGCACGGCGTCGGCCAGCTCGGTCATCACTCCGATGTCGAACCAGTTGTGCGGCGGGCGGTGGATCTCGATCGTCGCGACGTGGTCGGTGAGATCGACGGAGACGGCGGGATCAGCGGTCATCGTCGCGGAAACTACTTCGTGGCCTTGGTGAGGCGCTGCCGTCGGCTTCACGAATCCCTGACGTTGTCGGCGTTTCATCGTTGACATGAGCCGATCCCCCGGCTCGGTCGTCCGAAGCCCACGCACCAGGAGAACCGGAACCATGGACTCGAAGATCAAGAAGCTCGTCGCCGGAGTCGCCCTCGCCGGCGCCCTCACCGTCGGCACCACCGGGGTCGCGGTCGCGGCCGACGGAGGCGGCGCCACCGCGACCGACCCTGCGGCTCAGGTCGGGAAGCACCCCTGGTTGCGGATGCGGGTCCGCCGGGGTGTGGTGAAGGTCGTGACCGACACTCTGGGTGTGAGCCGTCAGGACCTGCGCACGGCCGTCCAGGGTGGCCAGACCCTCAGCCAGTACGCCGCGTCGATGGGCAAGGAGCAGGCTGTCGTCGACGCCCTGACCAAGGCCGCCACCAACCGGCTCGACCAGTTGGTCGCGAACGGCAGGATCACTCAGGAGCGGGCCGACACGGCGAAGAGCAAGCTCCCGGACCGGATCGACAAGGTGATGAACCGCCAGTTCGGCCAGCACGCCAGCGCCTGACCGGCGTCTTCCCCGATCCCCTCGGTGCCCGCCGGCCCCCGCCCCGGCGGGCACCGTCGCGTCCGGGTTCGTGCGGGGCCGGGGACGGTGCTAAGTTACTGGTCAGTAACTTGTGCCCTCCAAGGAGATCCCGCCGTGGCCGATTTCTCGCTCGACCTCAACGAGGACCAGCTCCAGATCCAGAAGTGGGTCCACGACTTCGCCGAGGACGTCGTGCGCCCCGCCGCCCACGAGTGGGACGAGCGGGAGGAGACACCCTGGCCCATCATCGAAGAGGCGGCGAAGATCGGCCTCTACTCGATGGAGTTCGGCGCCAACGCGGTCGCCGATCCCACCGGTCTCACCTGGCCCATCGTGAGCGAGGAGATGTGCTGGGGCGACGCCGGCATCACGCTGGCGATCTTCGGCAGCACGCTGGCGGTCTCCGGGATCATCGCCAACGGCACCCCCGAGCAGATCGGGGAGTGGGTACCGCAGTGCTACGGCTCGCCCGAGAAGATCCAGCTCGGTGCCTTCTGCGTGACCGAGCCCGACGCCGGCAGCGACGTGAGCTCGCTGCGCACCCGGGCCGTCTACGACGAGGCGAAGGACGAGTGGGTGCTCAACGGCACCAAGACGTGGATCACCAACGGCGGCATCGCCGACGTGCACGTGGTCGTGGCGTCGGTCGATCCCGAGCTCGCCGGGCGCGGTCAGGCCAGCTTCGTGGTGCCGCCTGGAACGCCGGGGCTGAGCATGGGGCAGAAGTTCAAGAAGCACGGCATCCGCGCCAGCCACACCGCCGAGGTCATCCTCGACGACGTGCGCGTACCCGGCTCGTGCCTGCTCGGCGGCAAGGAGAAGCTCGACCAGCGCCTCGCGCGCGCCCGTGAAGGCGCGAGCAGTCGCGGTCAGGCCGCGCTGAAGACGTTCGAGGCGACCCGGCCGCTCGTCGGCGCGCAGGCCATCGGCATCGCGCGCGCGGCGTACGAGTACGCGCTCGACTACGCCAAGGAGCGCGAGCAGTTCGGTCGGCCGATCATCGAGAACCAGGCCATCGCGTTCAAGCTCGCCGACATGAAGACCGAGATCGACGCCTCACGGCTGCTCGTGTGGCGCGCGTCGTGGATGGGTGCGACCGGCAAGCCGTTCGAGAACGGCGAGGGTTCCATGAGCAAGCTCAAGGCCGGCGAGACCGCGGTGCGCGTCACCGAGGAGGCGATCCAGATCCTCGGCGGCTACGGCTACGTCCGCGAGTACCCGGTCGAGCGCTGGCACCGCGACGCGAAGATCTACACGATCTTCGAAGGCACCTCCGAGATCCAACGCCTCGTGATCGCCCGCAGCATCAGCGGCATCCACATCCGCTGAGGTCTCTACGCTTGGCGGCATTGACGTGCTCGCTCGTCTCGGCGCCGACGCGAGCGCGGTCGCGGAGTTCCGTCGCCGAAACGGTGTTCGTCGCCTCGCAGTTTTCGGGTCCGCGCTGCGCGACGACTTCAGTCCGGAGAGCGACGTCGACCTGCTCGTCGAATTCCTGCCCGGCGAGCGCGTGAGCCTGTTCGACATGGCGCAGATGGAGATGGAGCTCGAGGAGCTCGTCATCGGTCACCGGGTCGATCTGCGCACCGCCGGCGATCTCGGTGCGGGATTCCGCGATGACGTCGTCGCCCACGCCGAGCCGGTGTATGACGTCGCCGCATGACGACGATCGCATCGCCCACATCGTCGACGCGTGCGAACAGGCCGCGTAGTTCGTCGCCGGAAAGACGCGAGACGATCTCGGGCCGCTCCAATGCCCTCGCACCGAACGGAAGGACAGTCACATTGAGATTGCAGCGAGAGCAGAGTCCTCGTCGTCGTGACCATGGATCTCGGTGACGAGGCCATCGGAGACCATGTACGCCTGATGCACGGTGTGTAGCTCCGGACGGTTGTCCTCCGGGTCGGGCCAATCGACATGGAGGCGGACCGCGATGCCCAGCGGTCGCGTCGTGGTCTCCACGATTGTCGCCTGGACGCCCTCATCGAGCAGCCGCTTGACGTGCGCGATGACGGCGTTGCGATCGTGACAGAAGTGCTCGCTCTCGGGGTCTTCCCGCCAGGTCGCATCCTCGGCGAGCAGAGAACGGAGCGTGTCGAGATCCCAAGCGTTGAAGGCCGTCTGAAGTCGCAGCGCGAGGTCGTCGCCCACGACGTCATACTTGCCCGATTCGGACTGCTTGCGCGAGCGCCGATCGGCATCTGTGAAGGAGCGGGGCTTGTCAAGGGTGTTCGGGCGCGCGTGGTCGAGCGTGTGGTCTTCGCTGGAGTTCGACGGAGCTGTGTTCTCGGGTTCCGCACCAGGGTGTCTTGCTGCGTTGTGGCTCGGTTGCCAGGCATCTGTCCGCGCCGCGTCGGGCTGCATGGTGCGGTCGGGCCACGACCCGCAAGGGCTCAATCAGTTAGTCGACGTCGCCACCGTGGTGGGAGTCATGCCGATTCCGAGCTCGCTTGGGGTCGTGTCCGAGCTGTCACGCGACGGCTCGCTGTTGGAGGCAGCGGATCTCGCCGTCGCGCAGGCCGTAGTAGACGAGCGTCATGCAGTCGTGCGGGCGGTCGCGATGCGGGCCTTGTTCGTGCCGCGTCGTTCGGCGATGCGATGGAACCCGTCGCGCAGCGGCGGTCCGCCGTGGTAGCGGACGATCGCTTCGAGCGCCGCCCAACGCACGAGCTTCGAGCCTTGTTTGGTGATCTTGCCGCGCACGACTTTGGTGTCGGACTCGCGATGGCGAGGCGTCAACCCGGCCCAGGAACACAACGCTTCGGGTGAACGGAACCGGGTGATGTCACCGATCTCGGTGACGAAGATCGCGCCGAGCGTGCGACCGACCCCGTCGAGCGCCTGGATGGCTTGGTAGCCGCGGTCGTCGCGCAACAGCTCGTGGATGCGACGTTCGAGCATCACGACCTCACGGTCGTAGACCTCGATCAGATCGCGCAGCGACTCGACGCGACCAGGTACGCGTCGGCGAGTTCCATCGCGTCGAGCAGCTGGCTGGCCTTTCGGGCCGAACATGTCGCTCGTCTCGGGCAACACACCTTCCTTGGCCATCACCGCGTGCACCTGCGCCTTGAGACCACTGCGCAGCTGCACCAACCGTGCGCGATAGCGGACCAGCTCGCGTGCCTCGCGCACCGCCGGTGGAGCGATCCACGCCTCCGCGAGGCGACCAAGACGCAACAAGTCGGCGAGATCACGGGCGTCGCGTTCGTCGTTCTTCACCCGCCGCTTCCCCCAGTCGTTGCCCGACGGGTGCGCCAGATGCACCGAGAACCCGGCGTCTCGGAGCAGATCGACCGCCCAGTACCAGCCGTACGTCGCTTCGATCACCACCTCCGCGCCGTCGCCGGCCGCGCTGACGACCTCGAGCAGCCGCAGCGCGTCGTTGTCGATCCGTTCGCAGAACAACTTGCTCGCCGTCCGCGTCCATCGCGTAGATCACCGAACGGCGACGATGCAGATCAATCCCGACATAACGTCGATCCATAGGGGCCTCCCTTCCTCCGAAGAGGAACTGGTTTTGTGGTGAAGCCCCGAGTCTCGACGACTCGGACCTCACTGGGGAGCGGAGGCCCCGCTCCTTCATCGCAT
Organism: uncultured Actinomycetes bacterium; assembly: GCA_963835985.1. Taxonomy (GTDB): domain Bacteria; phylum Actinomycetota; class Acidimicrobiia; order IMCC26256; family DASPTH01; genus DASUAS01. The sequence continues at coordinate 931,112 of CAWIHV010000007.1, forward strand.
CAGTCATGTCGGGGCTAGCGAACCGATCAACAGTCTCCTAGGGCACGGTCACGTTGAGCTTCATGCCGAGCTGGTAATGGCCTGGCAGGTTGCACACAGCGACGTAGTGCCCTGGAGCCAGCGACGAGGTCGTAAAGCTCTTCGTCCCTCCCGGCTTCAGGGCGTCGCCGCTGTCGGCGACGTTGGTGAGGAGGGGCGACTCCTCGTTGACGTCGCCGTCGGCACTCAACGGGAGGTCGTTGGCGGACAAGTCGGTCTTGAAGATGACGATCTCGTGCGGGACAGTGCCGTTGTTGGTGTAGCCGATCGTGTGTCTGCCGGGCTTGAGCGTCGTCGGTATCAGCACCTTGTAGTCGACCGTGCTCGCCTGCACGTCACCGGCGGGACCGGAGGAGCCCTTCACGGCAAAGGCGATCACCACCGCGACGGTTGAGGCCATGAGCACCACGGCGACGGTGATGAGCATGAAGCGCAGGTCGCGCCAGCCTCGGCGAGATTTCTGCGGGTCAGGTCGCGGAGGGCGGAGCGGGCGGAAGCGCTCCCGCGATGACGGTCATGGTCCGATCATGCGCAAACGCGCGTGTCTGCTCCCAGGGGACAAAGTCCCTGGGCGGGGGAATCTGGCGCGTCTGCGAGGTTCGCGAGCAGTCGTTGTGATGAGATCCGGGGACCGGTGAGGTCTTAAGCACAGCGAAGGCACGCCGCTGCTCGGACCGAACAAGGAGTCAACGATGTCCTCGACCGTGCTGTACATGTCGATGTCCCTCGACGGATTCGTCACGGGACCGAACGAGGGTCCCGACAACGGTCTCGGTGACGGCGGGGAGGTTCTGCACGAGTGGATCTTCCACGGCATCGGAGACCACCCGACCGAAGCCGTCGGAGGGCTCGGAGACGTCAACAGCCAGATCGTCGACGAGATCATGTGCACAGGAGCCGTGATCACCGGAAGTGGGACCTTCGACGCCGCGCACGGCTGGGGAGGCGATCACCACGACGGCGTGCCCATCTACGTCCTCAGCCGCAACCCGGCACCCCGTGGGCGGCCGAATGGCCCGCCGTGCATTACGTGAGCGACCTCGACGCCGCAGTCCGAGAGGCCAAGCGCGCCGCCGTCGACAGGAACGTGCTCGTCCACGGGGCGAGCGTCATGGTGCGGCGCGCCCTCACCGCAGGACTCCTCGATGAACTCGAAATCAGCCTGGTTCCTGTCCTGCTGGGCGACGGGCGGCTGTTGTTCGAGCACCTCGGCATCGAACAGCGTCCGCTGGAGCGAATCAGAGTTCTCGAAGGTGACCGTGGCGTGACCCACCTTCGCTACCGCGTGCGCGGCTGACAAGCGCACAACTGCCGATCGGCGTTCGCGTCAGCAGGCCGGATCAGGCAATCTGTGCCGGTGCGCGACACGCTGACCCGCCGAGGTCTGCATCTCGAATACGCCACGCTCGGGTGGAACGTCATCGGCGTCCCGATCCTCATCGTCGCCGCGATCCGGTCGGGGTCTGCGGCGGCAGCCGGGTTCGGGATGGACTCTGCCATCGAGATCGTCGCATCCCTCGTCGTCGTGTGGGAGTTGACGGGCAACGCGGGCGAACGAGAACGCGTCGCACTGCGGCTGATCGGTCTCGCGTTCTGCGCGGTCGCGGTATACGTCACCATCCAAGCCGCCTACTCGCTCATCGGTGACCATCACCCCGACCACACCACGCTCGGCATCGTCTGGACCGCGGCCACCGTCGTCGTGATGCTCTGCCTCGCAAGAGGCAAGGCCGTCACCGGGCAGGCATTGGGCAACCCCGTCCTACAAGCCGAAGGACGCGTCACCCTCGTTGACGCTTGCCTCGCTGCCGCGGTCCTCGTCGGCCTCACCCTGAACGCGCTCGCCGGATGGTGGTGGGCCGACCCGCTCGCCGGACTCGTCATCGTTGGCTACGCGATTCGCGAAGCTCTGATCACCCTCCGAGCGACCGAAGGGGCGCCATGACTGCCGCTCGGCCCGCGACGGATGGGGCATATTCGGGTACACGATCTTCGAAGGCACGTCCGAGATCCAGCGTCTCGTCATCGCGCGGAGCATCAGCGGCATCCACATCCGCTGATCCGGTCGCTCGGGACTCACACGGGGTCGGCGGTGAGCTCGATCCTGGAGCAGTTCTCGCAGCGCCAGGCGATCACCGGCATGCGCGGACCACTGGACGTCGCGATGCGAATCCGTCCGCTGCCTCGCGTCTCTGTGGGCGACCAGTAGCTCGCGGGATCCTGGTTCGATCCGAGCGAGCCGCTCGTCATCGTGCCCTCACAGCTCGTGCAGGATCGTTCCATGACGCACCTCATCTGCCGAAGGTCCGTGGGAGCGTAGGCCAGCGCCACGTGATCGCGCTCGGCATCGGCGGCATCTGTCTCAGGTGGGCGCGGGCGAATCGAGGTGGGCGAGCGCGCGGAGCGCGTCGATCCGTTCGTCGAGGAGCAGCGACTGCGACAGCCGACGGGTGGCGCGGGTCGGTGAACCCGCCAGGACCTTCGCGGGGAACTCGATCCAGAGGGGCGCGGTGGCGCGGGTGACCTGCCCGACCTCGGTCGTGTCGGCGTCGAGCTTCTCGAGCGCGCGCAGCAGCGACGCGGGGTTGCGGGTGAAGCGCACCGCGGCGCGGTCGCGCTCGGTGCCCTGGTCGCGCAGCGCCCACACCTGCAACCACTCCGCGATCCGACGCGGGACGAAGCCGATGATGCCCGACGCCAGTCCGCCGTCGCTGTCGAGTGCGGAGATCGCGCCCCCGGTGAGCGCGACCGTCCAACTCGCCAGCGCGACGTCGTAGCTGCGGATGCGGGTGACCTCGTAGGCGAGCACGGCTTCGAGCTCGTCGCGGGTCAGCAGGTCGCCCAGACCGGTGGTGACGGCCACGATCGCGTGCTTCGGCTTCGTGCCGACCCCGAAGGAGTTCGGCGCCGGGTCGTCGATCACGGCGAAGCGGGGCGGGGGGATCGCGGCGGCGATCGCCAGCCCTTCGAGCAGGTTGCGAACCTCCTTGTGCGAGTCGTCCGCGATGACCGTCGCGCCCGTCTCGCCGAGCACGCGCTGTTCGAGGTTGCGTCGCCTCGACGGGATGCGCACGAGCGCGGTGAAGAAGCCGATGACGAAGGCGACCGCGCAGATCCCGCCGATCCCGTAGCCCATCAGCTCGAGCGTCGCGACGCTGTCGGGCCAGATCTCGAACTTGAAGATGGCGAGCACCGCGAGGCTCAGTGCGACGGCCACCGCCGCCAGTGCGACCGCGATCACGTAGTTGATCGCGGCGATCAGCACGACGGCGACGATGCGGGCGCGGTTCCGGTGCTCGAAGAGGTCAGTCGACGCGGCCACGCCGCACTCTACGACGAGCGATGGCGTCGACCAGCGGTAGGCAGGAGTCGAGCGAGCCGGCAGAAGGGGTGGACCCGGATGCGTTCGACCATCGCCGCGTACTCGGCGCGCACCGGATCGGAGCGCCATGCATGAAGTCGTTGGTACGCGGCCTCGTCACGCGCCAGCTCCAGGAGGTGCTCTGCGAGCGCCTGTGGACCACGGAATTGGGTGAGGTCGACGAAGCAGTGCTCACCGGGTGCGAAGTCGACGACGTTGGGTGCCCCGAGGTACACGGGCACCGAGCCGGCGACGAGCGGATCGAAGAATTTCTCGGTGACGTAGTCCTCGCCGATCGAGTTCTCGAAGGCGAGCGTGAAGCGGTAACGCCCGAACGTCTCCAGCTTGGTGCTGCGCCCGTGGTCTTCTGACCACGTCCGGTTCTGCAGGCAACGACCGTAGGCATCGACAGGAAGGTGGTGCATGAGCTCACGCACGTACGCGTCGCGCCCGCTGCGCGCCGCCGGGTTGGATGCGACGTACACCGCGAGCGCGCGCTCGGCGCCGGTGCCGGCCGGGTGCTCAACTGGTGTCGCAAGGGATGCGTCGACGTACGGAACCCAGACGTCGGCGTCGCGCCGGTAGGTCATGGTGAGGTCGAAGTGCCCCATGAACGCGGGGTCGGCGAGCTGCGGGTAGTTCACGTCGCTTTCCATCGACCACGCCACCCAAGCCTGGTGCCGTGGCTTCGACCACTGCTCGATCGGCTCTCGCAGCGTCGGGACATGGAAGACCACGGCGTCCGCGTCGCTGAATCGCGCCCGGTCGTGCGTGAGCACGCAGTCGTCGGCGCAGTTGTCGAGCCGGGTGGGAGCCATGCCGAAGTCGTCGTTCCACAGCAGGATCGTCGTAATCACCATTCGACGAAGTGCGTCGAAGCGCCCACGTCTGACTCTACAACTCTCTCGCCACGCCAGATGGTGGAGGAGCGCGCCAAGGATTGCGAGATGGCAGACCACATCAGTCGGCGGGAGCTTGACCGGGCCACGCTCGCGCGTCAACGGCTCCGCGAGCACACGGACGGCGACGAGGTCTCGCTGCACGGGGCTACGCGGGGTGTTCGACCGTCTGGCGCCGCGACTGCGCGCCTCAGCCGGCGAGAGCGGGACCTCGTTGCCGCCGAGGGCGCGGAGCTCGCCGCCTTCGTCCACGCGCCTGTGGACCACGTGCGCGTCGTCGAAGGGCCGTGAGGCATGATTGGACCCAGTCCAACACTTTCGGGGGGAACTGCTCGATGACACCGTCCGACGACACGCCCGCGTTCGATCCTGACACGGTCCGCGACAAGTACGCCGAGGAGCGTGCGAAGCGCATGACCGAGGACCGGGGGGTCCTCTACGACCTGCGCACCGACGAGCGCTTCGCGGAGTACACGAAGGACCCGTTCACCCCGTTCACGGAACGCGACGCGCTGGTCGAGGACGTCGACGTGGCGATCATCGGCGCGGGGATGTCGGGGGTCACGGTGGGGGCCAAGCTGCGGGAGCAGGGCCTGCGCAAGGTCGTGCTCATCGACAAGGCCGGGGGCATCGGTGGCACCTGGTACTGGAACCGGTACCCCGGCGTCATGTGCGACGTGGAGTCGTACATCTACATGCCCATGCTCGAGGAGATGAACTACATCCCGAGCACGCGGTACGCGTTCGGCGAGGAGATCCGGCGGCACCTCGACGCGTTGGCCACCAAGTACGGGTTGGTCGACGACGCGCTGTTCCACACCGGGGTCGAGACCAGCGAGTGGGACGACGAGTCGTCGCACTGGATCATCCGCACCGACCGCGGCGACCGGATCCGGGCGAAGTACCTGATCATGGCGCCCGGGATCCTCAACCTGATGAAGCTCCCGGCCATCCCGGGGATGGACGAGTTCGAGGGCAAGGCGTTCCACACCGCACGGTGGGACTACGAGTACACCGGCGGCGGTCCCGACGACCCGAACATGACGAAGCTCGCCGACAAGGTCGTCGCCGTCGTGGGCGTGGGCGCGAGCGGCATTCAGGCCGTGCCGCCGCTGGGTGAGTCGGCGAAGCACGTGTACGTGTTCCAGCGCACGCCGTCGGCCATCGGCGAACGCGGCAACCGCCCGACTGCACCCGAGTTCGCCGACGAACTGAAGCCAGGGTGGCAGAGGGCGCGGATGGAGAACTTCAGCGCGATCATGATCGGCCGGCCGGTCGACCAGGACCTGGTCGACGACGGCTGGACGCTGCACACCGCGCGGTTGAACAACCCGAAGGTCGCGGAGGGCATGACGCCGTCCGACATCGCGGCGATGGTCGAGGCGTTCGACTACGAGGTCATGGAGGAGCACCGGCACCGCATCGAGGCGCTCGTCGGTGAACCGGTCCGACCGCCGAGATGCTCAAGCCGTACTACCGCTACGGCTGCAAGCGGCCCTGCTTCCACGACGAGTACCTGGTCGCGTTCAACAACCCGAAGGTCACGCTCGTCGACTGCCCGGCGGGCGTCACGCGCATCACCGCGCACGGCGTCGTCGCCAACGGCGAGGAGTACGAGGTCGACTGCATCGTCTACGCCACCGGGTTCGAGGGCGAGCTCACGCCGTTCGCGCGCCGGGCCGGGCACACGATCATCGGGCGCGATGGCATCACGATGGAGCAGAAGTGGAAGGACGGCGTCCTCAGCCTGCACGGCATGACCACGCACGGCTTCCCGAACATGTTCATCATGCCGGCGCCGGGACAGCAGGCCGTCACCACCCACAACTTCACCCACCTGATGGTCGTGGGCGCCGACCACGTGTCCGAGACCATCGCCGCGCTCGAGGCGCGCCACGTGAAGGTGTTCGAGACCACCGCCGAGGCGGAGGAGGCGTGGACCGACATCATCCTCAGCACGTGGCGCGACAACAGCGCGTTCATGGCCGCGTGCACGCCGTCACGCCTCAACTTCGAGGGTGACCCGTCCATGCTGAACCCGCGCAGCGGCGCCTACGGCGGTGGGTACGGCAACTTCTTCGGCTACCAGGACCTCCTCGCCGAATGGCGCGAGTCCGGGAAGTTCGACGGGTTCGCGCTCGAGATGGAGACCTCCTCTGACCAGGACGCATCGTGAGCGTTGCCGTGGTCACCGGTGGTGCCGTCGGCATCGGCGCCGCGATCGCCGAGGAGCTCGGTCGCCAGGGCGTGTTCGTCGTGACCGTCGACCCCGGTGTCAACGTCGACGGTACGCCCGGAAGCGGTGGCGACGAGGCCACCACCGCGCAGCGGATCGTGGAGGCCGGCGGCCAGGCGCGTGCGTCGAACGTCTCGGTCACCGACGAGGACGCGGTGCGCGCGCTGTTCACCGGCCTGGTCGAGGAGTTCGGCGCGCTCGACACGGTGGTGAACGTGGCCGGCATCAGTCGCGCCACCGGGTTCGCTCACGGCGGGGAGGACGACTGGCGCGCGGTGCTGAGTGTGCACGTCGACGGCTACCTCAACGTGCTGCGCGCGGCGCTGCCGCACATGGTCGCGGCCGGACACGGTCGGATCCTGGGCGTCACCTCGGGGTCGGGCTGGCGGGCCGCCGACGCCGGGGCCTACAGCTGCGCCAAGCGCGCGGTGAGCGCCCTCACGTGGCGCATCGGTCAGGAGACCCCACCCGGCATCACCGTGAACGCGCTGTCGCCGATCGCGGCGACGCGCATGGTGCTCGGCGCGCTGTCCGCGCGCCGGCGCGTCGGCTGGTGACTCCTCCACCGGAGGCGTGTCACTTGGCCTCGCGTCGGTGCCGCCGCCCGAGCACCTCGGACCGATCGGCGCGTATCTCGCGGGTGAGAGGTTCTCGTCGTGGGCGCGCGGACAGATCGTGTTCTCCAACGGCGCCGAGGCCGCGTGGGTCGTCCCGCCGCGCCTGCTCGAGGTGGCGCGCACGAGCGACGTGGGATCGCTGCTCGCGATGCTCGAGTCGTTCGGGTCCAAGGTCCTGGTGCCGGCCGAGGCTTCACAGGCCAGCAACGGCGGCGGCAATCCACGACTGGGCACCGCATTCGCCGACGGCGCACCGGACGGCGGAGCATCGGGCGCCACGCGCGCAGTGGTGGTCAGCGACGAACCCGCGCACGCCACGAAGTTGACGGGAGCGCTCGCCGCCCGTGGTGTCGTGAGCACGGTCATCGACGCGCCCGAGACGAGCTTCGCCGCCGCGGCCGAGCAGTTGTCCAACGTGGGCGCCGAATCCGGTCCGATCGACGCGGTCGTGATCGCCCTGGCCGGCGGTGCGAGCTCGTCGGCGCCCGAGAGCTGGGCCCGGGTGCTCGACGAGCACGCCGGCGTCACCGAGCAGATCGGCACCGACGCCGCGTGGGTGCGGGCGGTGTCCGACTACTCGGCCGCAGCGGATCGCCCGGTCCGAGTCGTGAGCGTGGTCGACGCGACGACCGCCGGTGGTCGCAGCCGGGCGCAGTCCGCAACGCAGCTCTCGCGCGCGGCGCACCCCGCGACCGACCACCGGGTCGACGCGTTCGCGGTGAGCGTCGAGGCGTCGGGCCAGCCCGTCGGCGAGATCGTCGCCCACCTGGTGAGCGACGCCGACTCCGGCGCGCTGTCGGGCGCCGAGCTGGTGGTCGGTCCCGACTGGTTCGGCCTGCGCAGCCACCCGCATCCGGCGGGTTCGGTGTCGTTCGGCGGACCCGCGGTGCCCGACTGGGTCGACGACGCGCTCCGCGAGCTGGTCGGCGCTGCGAGGAGGAGGCGTGATGGCCGCACCGATCGAGCGCGTCGTCGACGCGCACATCCATCTCTGGGATCCCGCGAACGCGGAGTGGTACCCGTACCTCGCGGGTCAGCGCGAGCTCGACATGGGTGACATCTCCGGGATGTGCCGACTCTTCGACCAGCCCACGTACTTCGCGGAGTCGTCGAACTGGAACGTCGTGAAGTTCGTGCACGTCGCCGCGGCGACCGCGCCCCACTCTGGCGCCGAGACCGCGCACCTGCAGGAGCTGGCCGAAGCCACCGGGCACCCCGACGCGATCATCGGCGGGATCGTCCCGCAGGACCCGATCGCCGACACCGAGCGCCTGCTCGACCAGCAGATGCAGTCACCTCGCTTCCGCGGGATCCGCCCGATGGGTGGCGCGATGGGCGTGCCCGGCAGCGACGTCCTGCGCGCGCTCGCCGAGCGCGACCTCATCTTCGAGCTCATGGCCCATCCCGACGCCTTGGAGCACGCGGCGGCGACGCTGGCCGACTTCGGTGACCTCACCGTCGTGGTGGAGCATGCCGGCTGGCCGCGCTCCGACGAGCCCGAGGAACGCGCGCTCTGGGAACGCGGCATCACTGCACTCGCGGCGGTGGGCGACAACGTGCACTGCAAGTTGTCGGGTCTCGCGATGCCGCTGCACTCGAACGAGGCCTCCGTGCTCCGGCCCTGGATCGAGCACTGCCTCGACCAGTTCGGTGTCGAGCGCTGCATGTTCGCGAGCAACTTCCCGGTCGACGCGATGCACGGCACCTACGACGAGCTCTACGGCGCGTACGACGGCGCCACCGCGCACCTCGACGGCGAGACCCGCGACAAGTTGTTCGCGGCGAACGCCGAGCGGCTCTACCGCTGCTGAGGCTTCCAATCGGGGTCGCGGCCGGTCAGCGCGATGAAGCGCGCCATCGGTGACGCATCGGCGCTCACGTCGACGACCGGTCCGAAGATCGGCGGACGGGGCGCGCCCGGCTCCGAGATCGGCCCCACGAACTCCATGGCGCCGGCGATCGCTTCGGCGTCGGCGTCGAACGGCTGGCCGAGCGCCCTCGCGAGGTCCCACGCATGGGTCACGACCTCGTCGAGCGCGACCGCTCCCACGGCGCTCGCCGGCATCTCCATGCCGGCGATGGTCGCCATCCCGCCCCAGGCCGCGGGGTCCTGCCAGGCCACACCGAGCGTCTCCAGATCCGTCGGGATGCGCGTGCGCCAGTCGGCGCCGAGATGCGCGGTGCTCCCGGGTGGTGCCTGCGACGCGTTCGTGCCCTGCTCCTTGCGGGCCGCTTCGGTGAACGCGATCGCCAGGCCCCCGATGTGATCGAGCAGGTCGCCGACGGTGTACTCGGCGCAGGGCGTCGGCGCGCCGAGGTGGCTGTCGTCCAGCTCGGCGATCGAGCGCGCCGAGCCGGCGGGCGGTGGGCAGCAGATCGTGCATGGGTCCTCCTCCTCGCGGTCTCCCACTCTGACCGACGGAAGCGCCGGAAATCATCGCGAGCGCCGATAGCGTGCCTGGCGCACTCAGGCGAAGGGGGAGCCATGCGTCTCGAAGGACGGGTCGCGCTCGTGACCGGAGGAGCGCGGGGGATCGGACGTGCGTACACCGACCGCTTCCTTCGGGAAGGCGCATCGGTGCAGATCGCCGACGTCGACGACGCCCACGCAGCCGAGACGCTGACCGACCTCGCCGAGGTCGGTGAGGTCGACTACGCCCGGTGCGACGTGTCCGACGCCGCCTCGGTGGAGGCGTGCATCGCGGCGACCATGGACCGTTTCGGCCGCATCGACATCCTCGTGAACAACGCCGCGCTCTACGGCGACTGGGACATGGGCGACCAGAGCTTCGAGTACCTCAAGCGCGTGTTCGACGTGAACCTGCACGGTGTGTGGTTGATGACCCGCGCCGTCGCACCGGTGATGGTCGCCCAGCAGTACGGGCGGATCGTCAACCAGGCGTCCGCCGCCGCCTACAACTACCGCGCGCAACCCGGAGGCGGCGAGTTCGATGGGCTCGGCGCGTTCAACTACCAGCAGACGAAGTGGGGGGTCGTCGGTCTCACCAAGTTCGCCGCCGCCCAGCTCGGACGCTGGAACGTCACCGTCAACTGCATCGCGCCGGGCGTCATCGCGACCCAGGCCACGCTCGACGTCGTGCCCGAGCCGATCCTCCAAACGCTCGCCGATCAGCAGGCCGTGCCCGGGATCCTGCACGCCGACGATCTCACCGGCACCGCGGTGTTCTTCGCCAGCGAGGAGTCGCGCTTCATCACCGGGCAGGTGCTCGTCGTCGACGGCGGCAAGTACATGCCCGCGTGAACGTGGATCAGCGGTCGTCGCGTCGTTCCTTGCGCCGACGGTGGCGCCGCACCACGCCGAGACCGAACCACACCAGCGCGCCGAAGAGCGCGACCACGATCGTGTAGAGCCACAGCGGCCAGGTGAAGTCCAGGAAGAGGAAGTGGAAGCGCACGTCCTGGGTGTTCTGCACGATGAAGACCACGAGCACTGCGAGGCCGCCCAGTGACGCGATCGCGCCACCGCTCATGCCTCCACTCGACTGCTGTGCTGCCGGTTGGTCCATCATGAGGTCCCCTCCGTCGGAAGGGCATCATGCTCGCACGGTTTGCCGCGCTCGTGTGGTTTCTCCGCTACGACGCCGCGGCCGCGTCGCCCTGCACGAGCTTGTGCAAGTCGCGTGCGAACTGCTCGACGGCCTGCCAGTCGGTGTAGTCGTGATCGTGGGTCATGTCGGTGTCGCCACCCTCACGCCGTGAGATCGCGCGCATGACCCGGCGCTTGAACCAGCCGTACTGCGTGTAGACGAGCGCGCCGGCGAACAGCCCCACGAGGTCGGGGTCGAACGACGTGCGGTCGAGCAGCTCCTGCACCAGACCTTGTGCGGTGGCGGTGTGCTCGTCGTCGGGGTTGGCCGAGGTCAGGCTCACCTGGAACAGCGCCGCGGGGAGCTTGTTGAGCACCGCGACGTGGTCGGTGATGTACCGCGTGAGGGCCTTGCTGTGATGCACCGCGTGGATCGAGTCGCCGACGACCACACCGTCGTAGCGCTCGGGTGCGGGCGCCCCGGCGACGTCGTGCACCTCGACCTCGTCGCCGAGGGAGCGGAGGACGGCTGCGATGTGGTCGGCGATCCGGGCCGTCTGGCCCTCCGAGGTGTGGAACACCACGAGGATCGTCGTCATGGTCCGAGTGTGCCCCCGCGATTCACCTTTGGCCAGCGGAATTCACGGCCGATGATGACCGGATGCAGATCTCACGTTCCGTGGCGCGCGCCCTGGCGGTGCTCGTCGTCCTCGGCGTCGTCGCCACCGGCGCCGTGGCCACCGCCCAGACCACGACCACCGGGGGCTCGACCAGCGGCAACACCGGCATCACCCGCACCGACCTCGGGTCCGCGCTGCCGGCCAACTCGCCCGGCCAGGAGCTGTACCTCCAGCGGGTGACGATCGCGCCGGGAGCGAAGCTACCCGAGCACTTCCACCAGGGCACCCAGGTCGCCCACATCATCTCGGGGGTGCTCACGTACGACGTCGCCTCGGGGACCGTCACGGTCACCCGAGCCGGCGGCAAGACCGAGACCGCCACCGCGCCGGCGACGGTCGAACTGCGCCGGGGCGACGGGCTGGTCGAGACCCAGGGGCTCGTGCACCACGGCAGCAACGCGGGGAAGCGACCGGTGGTGATCGAGATCGCCTCGCTGCTCCAGGAGGACGCGCCGCTCTCCACGCCGGTCGGCCAGAGTGCCACCGGCACCCCGCTGCACCTCACCGCCGACCTCGAGTCTCAGTCGCGCAACCTCCACACCATGGGGGCCGACGGCTCGGTGACCTACGGCTGGAACCAGCTCGTGGGCAACGCCACCGTCGACGGCCAGCCCGTCGGGGTCGAGATGCTGGGGAACGTGAGCTACGTGAAGGGCAGCGGTCCGATCTTCGGGTTCGTGACCTACACCTTCGCCGACGGCTCGACGCTCGGGGTGCAGATGCAGGGCGCGGCGACCGCCACGAGCAACGGTGACGAGACCACGTTCGCCGCGACCCTCGGTGTGCTCGGGGGGACCGGTCGCTACGCCACTGCCGCCGGCACCGGCACCTTCGACGGTTCTCGGAAGGCTGCGCTCGGCACGACGGTGGCGGCGACCTTCGACCTGACCGTCACGGGAGCGAGCTGACGTAGATTCCGGAGATGCCCGACGGAGCCGTGCGGGTCGAGTACGAGGGCCATCTCGCGATCCTCACCCTCGACCGTCCCGACCAGCTGAACGCGATGAGCGACCACATGGAAGGTCAGCTCTGGGCCGCGTTCGAAGAGCTCGAAGCACGCGACGACGTCTACTGCGTGCTCTGGCGCGCCGAGGGCCGCGCGTTCTCCGCCGGTCGCGACGTGAGCGAGCTCGGCAACCGTGCGCCGGGCGAGAGCGACTACCACTACATCGCGTTCGGGCACGGCAAGACGCATCGCTTCCTCGTGCCGCCGCGCGTCCCGATCGTGTGCGCGATCCAAGGCTGGTGCATCGGCGGCATGTGGGAACGCGCGCTGCTGTGCGACGTCCTGCTCGCGGCCGACGACGCCAAGTTCCGGCTCCCAGAGCTCGCGCACGGTGTCATCCCTGATTCGGGCGGCACCGCGCGGCTGTTCCAGATCTGCGGGCCCGCGTTGGTGAGCGATCTCGTGCTCACGACGCGCGTCCTCACTGCCGAGGAGGCGCTGAGGCACGGGGTGGTGTCACGCGTCGTGTCGCGCGACGAGCTCGACGACGAAGCGATGAAGGCCGCGCACGTGATCGCGGCGATGCCCCCGCTGGCGGTGCGGGCCTGGCGCCAGAACCTGCTCGACATCGCAACACCCACGGTGCGCAAGGCGATCCACGACGAGCTCCTCGGCCAGATGCTCGTGTACGCCTCCGAGGACTTCCAGGAGTTCCGCACCGCCCGCGCCGAGGACCGCCCCCCGGACTACCGCGTCACCTGACCCCTTCTCCTCCGTTTTGGCGCCCCTACGGCGTGTATGTGACGCAGTAGCGGCGCCAAAAGCTGGGCTACATGGGGTTCCAGGTGGGGTCGCGCTTCTCGACGAAGGCGCGGCCGGCCTCGGTCATGTTGCGGGTGAACGTGCCGAGGACCTGGGTGCGGTTCTCGAGCTCCATCGCGTGGCGGAGGCTCGGGGCGTCGAGGTTGGTCCACATGCCGAGCTTGGTCATGTACACGCCGTACTCGCTGTTGGCGGTGACCAACCCCGCGAGCTCGACTGCGCTGTCGACGAGCGCGTCGCGCGCAACGACGCGGTTGAGCATGCCGAACCGCAGGGCCTCGTCGGCCGAGAACCGTCGACCGGTGAGCATGAGCTCCGCGGCGATGGTCGGTCCGACGACGCGCGGGAGCCAGTAGCTGCTGCCGACGTCGCACGCCGAGAGGCCGACCCGGATGAACTGCGCGCCGAACGACGCGTCGTCGCTCGCCACGCGCATGTCGCACGACAGCGCGATCGCGAGACCACCGCCCACGGCCGCACCGTGCACCGCGGCGATCACGGGTTGCGGCGACTCGTGGATTGCCAGCATCAGCTGCGCCAGGTTGTCCTGGATGAAGTGGATGGACCCCACCGGACCGCGGTCCTGTGCTTCGGGCGGCGTGACGTCGTCGCCGGTCATGTTGGCGCCGGCGCAGAAGCCTTTGCCGCGTCCGGCGACGACGACCGCGCGCACGTCGCGGTCGGTCCGGAGGTCGGCGAACAGGTCGCGCAGCTCCGAGACCATCGCAACGGTCAGCGCGTTGTAGCGCCCGGGATCGTCGAGCTCCACCAGCTCGACACCCTCGGCCGCGCGCGACCGGACGACGACGCTCATGGTGCGACCGACATCAGGTCGGCGAACCCCGTGGGCGCGTGCGCGCCGATGCTGGCGTGTTCGAACAGGCCCCAGCCCTCGGCGCCGTCGCAGAACGCGTGGCCGACGTGGTCGATGTTGCCGAACGGGATGCGCGGCACCACTGCGGGATCGGTGAGGTCGAACACCACCGACTCGGCCCAGTTCTCGCCCTTCCACTGTCCGTGCGCCCAGTCGGGGTCGCCGTAGCCCGAGCCCAACTGCAACGGGACGAACCCGAGCGTGTCGATCTCCACCGTCACCGGCTTCCCGGCCATGTCGGTGAGGTGCAGCGTGGCGTGCTCCGGGTGTCGGCTGCCCGAGCGGTACTTGATGTCGTACTGCGGCCAGCCCAGCTGTTCGACCCGGCCGTCGGCCCACACCCGCTTGGCGTCGTTGAGCGTGCGGTAGCCATCGGCCTTCTCCTGCACGATGACGATGATCTGGAAGTCGTCGAACCGCAGCGGCACGTACAGCCACCAGAAGCCGCCGCCACCACCGGCATCGTCAGCGGTGCGACCGGGTGCGTCGGCGTCGCCCACCGGTCGGATGCCCCACGAGCGGTCGCGGCTGCCGAGCCACGTCGACGGCTCGACCGTGAGCGTCTGCCCGCCGGCGCGCACCTCGCCCGTCCACGAACCCATCTGCGCGAACCGCGAGCTGTGGAGGATGTTCTTGTAGCCGTTGCTGATGACGTGCGGCTCTTCCTCGACCGCGGGGAACGAGCCCTCCCACGTGAGGTCGAAGCCGACGCCGTGGTCGTCGGCGTCGCACACGAGGCGGACGCGCTGGAGCGGCTCGATGACCTCGATGCGGTACGGACCCACCTGCTGGTGCATCCGGTCAGTTCCGAGTGCGCCCGACAGCCGCACCGTGTGCAGCACGTCGCCGAGCTTCACCGTGGCGTACGCGTCGATCACGCCCAGGTTCACGTAGGAGCCGAGCCCGGTGATGACGAACACGTCACCGGTGCGGTCGTGCGCGTTGAAGTAGCACCGGTCGTAGAAGTTCTTGTCGCTGGTGCCGACCTGGCTCATCGGGAGCGGGGTCTGGTGAACGGGGTACTCGTCGAGAGGATGCAGCATGAGCGGCAAACTACTTCTCCCGGTCAAGCAACGCGCCGGGCGGACGGGCCGTAAAGTGCCGGCCATGAGTCAGGACCCGGCAGTCACCGCTGCCGTCGACGAGGTGCGCGGACTCGTGAGCCCCGACGGCGGCGACGTCGAGCTCACCGGGGTCGACGGCACCACCTACTCGCTGCGGCTGGTGCTCGAGAACTCGCACTGCGTGGAGTGCGTCATGCCGCGGGCGTTCCTCGAGCAGGTCGCGCTCGACGTGTTCCGCCGCAACGGCGCCGCGGCCGACGCGGTCGCCATCGACGACCCGCGCGAGCATCCCGACTTCGTCATGCCCGACCACTAACGGGGATCGAATGCGACTGCAGGACAAGGTGGCGATCGTCACCGGTGGGGGAAGTGGGATCGGCACCGCGTACACGCGCCGGTTCCTGGCCGAGGGCGCCAAGGTGATGATCGCCGACATCGGCGAGGAGCAGGGCACCGAGACCGCCGCCGCGCTCGCGGGCGACGCCGAGAACAAGGACCGCGTCGCCTTCGTCAAGACCGACATCGCCGACCCGGACAGCGCGCAGGCGGCGATGGACGCCACCCTCGAGCGGTTCGGCACCGTCGACATCCTGATCAACAACGCCGCCATCTACGGCGACTACGTCGGCAGCGACCACAGCCTCGAGTACCTCAAGAAGGTGTTCGACGTGAACCTCCACGGCCAGTGGGTGATGGCCAAGGTGGTCGCGCCGCACCTGGTGCAGCAGCGGTGGGGACGCATCGTGAACGTGGCGTCGATCGCCGCGTACCTGCACCAGCTCAGCGCGGTCGCGGATCCCGACCACTTCGAGCTCAGCAACTACGCGTACATGCAGTCGAAGTGGGGCGTGCTCGGTCTCACCCGGCACATGGCCGGGCAGCTCGGTCAGTTCAACGTCACCGTCAATTGCATCGCTCCGGGGCTCACCAACACCGCGGCCACCGAGAAGCAGGTGCCGGTCGACTTCCAGCCGATGTTCGCGACCATGTCGGCCATGCGCCGCAACACCGAGCCCGAGCACATGGTGGGTCCCGCGGTGTTCTTCGCGTCGAGCGACGCCGACATGGTGAACGGTCAGGTGCTGGTGGTCGACGGTGGCAACGTGATGCCCGTATGACGTCCATCACCGACGCCGACGCCGAGATCCGCACCGTCCTGGCGCGGATCGCACAGCTCGCCGACTCCGGCGACCTCGACGAGTACGTCACCTTGTTCACCGACGACGCGGTGTGGGCCATGCCCGACAACCCTTCGCTGGGCATGCCGGCCAGCGAGAAGCGCGGCATCGGCGAGATCCGCACCGGCGCCGAGGAGCGGCGGGCCGGTGGGGTGCAGGGCCCGGGCACGAACACGCGCCACGTGCTCACCACCACCGCGGTCTTCGTCGAGAGCGACGAGCGCGCCACGGCACGCTCGTACTTCATGTTCTACGGCTCGACCGCCGCGCAGCCGGTGCTGCGGAACATGGGTCAGTACGACGACGTGCTCGTGCGGGGCGAGCGCGGCTGGCAGCTCGCGCACCGCACGATCACGTTCGGCTGACCTTCACTTGGTCTCGGCGCCGACCGCCCTCGCCCACGACGGGTCGATGTGGAGCTGTCCCTTCAAGTCGGTGAGGGTCAGCACGACGGTGGCCGGCTGCCGGTTGCCCGTCGACGGGTCGATGGTGACGTAGCCCGTCCACCCGGACCAGCCGTTCACCGTGCCGAGCTCCTTCGTCAGCGCGGCGGCGTCGAACCCGCCGGTGCGGCGCACGCCGTAGGCGAAGAAGTTCAGCGAGTCGTACGCGTACGGGCTCCACGTGCCGGGCGCGCGGCCGAACTGCTTCCGGTACTTCGCGAGGTACGTCGCGGAGTCGACGAAGTCGTTCGGGGCGGGGACGCCCACCACCGGGCAGGCCTTCGCTGCGGCCTTGCCCGCGGTGGGGACGAAGGCGGAGTCGTACGACCCGTAGTCGGCGACGCACTTCGACGACACCTTCTGCTGGTACATCGCCTTCGCGATCAAGCCACCTTCGGGGTAGTACGTGGCGGCGTAGATCACGTCCGGGTTCCCTGCTGCGACCGTGCGCACGACGTCGTCATAGCTCTTGGCGCCCGGGTCGATGGCCTGGTACGCGGTGATCGTCACGCCGTCCTGCTCGAGCTCCGTCTTCAACTGGCTCGACACCGACTGCGTGTAGAGCGCGGTCTGGTCGTAGATGATCGCGACCGACTTCGCCTGTGACCACGTGGTGAGCGCGTCGGCCGCAACCGGCGCGATCTGCGACGTCATCGGCTGCAGGGTGAAGCCGAGCCCGGCAGTCGCGTCGGCCGACGTCAGCCGGATCGGGACGATGCCGGCGGCGAGGTAGAGCGGCAACGTCTTCGCACCGACCCCGGAGTTGTACGGGCCCACGACACCGTCGAGGCCGTCGGCGATGGCGGCGGTCGCGGCCTTCTCCCCGGTCGCGGGGTCGGCGGCGTCGTCGATCGGCACGATCTCGACCTTCCGTCCGAGGAGGCCGCCGCGCGCGTTCATCTCGCTCGCCGCGAGCTTGGCGCCGTCGAGCATGCCGATGCCGATGCTCTTCTGGTCGCCGGTGAGCGGCCCCTCGAGGCCGATCCGCACCGGGTCCGTCGTCTGGGCCGTGACCGCGGCGGGCGTTCCCACCACCAGGAGCGAGACCGCGGCGAGAAGTGAAGCAATGAACGTACGCATGACGAGAGATCCCTTTCGAACCCAGCCCTGGAGAAGAACGCAGAGTCTGGCAGGCGATCGGCACCGCGCGGCGGCACCATGAGCCCGTGGCCGGTCCGATGGGGTACAAAGGGCAGCGAGACGTCCGACGAACCGGGGGAACTGTCATGGCCATGTCGACGACGGACCACTACACGCTCATCTCGGCCGACACCCACGCCGGTGCGAACCACGAGACGTACCGCGAGTACCTCGCCAAGGAGTACGTCGACGAATTCGACGCGTGGCGCAACAAGTACAAGAACCCGTGGAAGGACCTGCGCGACACCAGCCTGCCGCGTGCGCAACTGGGACGACGAGCGCCGCAACGCCGACCAGGAGGCGGACGGCGTCGTCGGCGAGGTGATCTTCCCGAACACCGTGCCGCCGTTCTTCCCGAGCTTCGTGCTGTTCGCACCACCGCCGGACGACGAGGACTACGCGCACCGCCGCGCCGGCATCCAGGCCCACAACCGCTGGATGGTCGACTTCTGCTCGCACTTCCCCGAGCGGCGCGCCGGCATCGGCCAGATCTTCCTCAACGACATCGACGACGCGATCGAGGACGCGAAGTGGATCAAGGAGCACGGCCTGCCGCGGCGGCGTGCTGCTCCCGAACATCCCGCCCGACGTGAAGTGGGTGAAGCCGCTCTACGACCCCGAGTACGACCGGCTGTGGGCGGTGCTCGAGGACCTCGAGATCCCGGTGAACGCGCACGGCGGCACCGGCTCGCCCGACTACGGCCGCTACCCGTCGGTGCCCATGATCATGATCAGCGAGGTGCCGTTCTACTCGCAGCGCCCGTTCGTGCACCTGACGCTGAGCGGCGTGTTCGAGCGCTTCCCGCGGATGAAGTTCGTGATGACCGAGATGGGCGCGGCGTGGATCCCGCCGCTGCTCAAGCAGCTCGACGGCATCATCGCCAACGTGAAGAAGGGCGAGATCGGCGAGCTGAAGTACACCGAGGACAACACGGTCGCGCGCTCGGCCACCGAGTACTTCAACCAGAGCTGCTGGGTCGCGGCGAGCCAGCCCGGCCCCGCCGACGCCGCCACGCGCAAGGTGATGGGCGAGGACCGCTTCATGTGGGGGAGCGACTACCCGCACGACGAGGGCACCGGTCCCGTTCACCACCGAGCACCTGCGCCAGGTGTTCCACGACGCCGACCCCGACGAGCTCGTGCGCGTCCTCGGCGGCAACGCGGCGAAGCTCTACGACTTCGACCTCGCCGCGCTCAAGCCGCTGGCCGACCAGTACGGACCGACGGTCGGCGAGGTCGCGCAGCCGCTCACCGAGCTGCCGGAGAACCCGAACATGGCGCTCATCCGCGGCGCGGCGGGGACGAAGCTGATCGCCTGACCGCGAAGTTCAGCGTCGCGTCGAACGACGTCAGCGACGTTCGTTCCTCGACAAGAACGCACCGAGAGTCCTTCCTTCGGCGCGCTCGAGTGGCGTACAACCGTTGAGAGACGCACGCGCGAGCCGAAGGAGGACACATGGACGACGTGGTCTATGTGGGTCAGTCGCAGGCGTTGCACTGGTGGCCGGGCCGATGCTCGGGTTCGCCGTGCTCGGATGGTTCGTCGGTGGATCGGGATGACGCTCGTCCTGCTGGTTCCCGCGGTCGTCGTCGGCGTGCTCCTGCCGTGGCGCTTCGAAGTGCTCGACCGCGGCATCGCGCTGTGGTTCCCGTTCGGCAAGTACCGCTACCTCGCAAGGCGCACGTGACCGTGCGCGTCGGTCACGGTCCCACGGTGTTGTTCCCGCGTCACGCCGACCGGTTCGGGTACCCGCTCACCGACGGGTTGGTCGAGCATCGCCGTGCGGTCCTCCGCGCCGTGCTCGCCGAGCACGGCTACGACCTCGCGCGCTGACTACGCAGCCGCGGCGTCGACCAGGCCGTAGCGCTTGCGGACCTTGCGTTCGGCGGATGCCGAACACGAGGACGTCGACGAGCACGCCGATGGTGAACAGCACGATCATGACGGCCTGCACGCCGGCGGCGTCGGCGTTGTCGCGGCTGTTCGCCAGCTGCTGACCGAGCGAGTAGCCGGTGATCCCCCCGATGATCTCGCCGGCGAGGAGGCTGCGCCACGCGAACGCCCAGCCCTGCTTGAGCCCGCCGACGAACGACGGCAGTGCCGCCGGGAGGATCACGTAGCGGAACGAGTCGAACCGCTTCGCCCCGAGCACCTTGCCCGCACGCAGCAGCACCGGCGAGATGTTGTCGACCCCGGTGATGAGCCCGTTGGCGATCGACGGCGCGGCGCCGATCACGATCACGAAGAAGATCGCCCCCTCGCTGAACTTGAAGAGCAGGAGCGCCATCGGATACCAGGCCACCGACGGCATGGTCTGGAGTCCGGTGATCATCGACCCGATGGCGGCGCGCAGCACCGGGATGCGCGCGACCGCGGCGCCGATCAGGCCACCGATCACGATCGCGATCAGCGTAGCCCTGGATGCCGCGCCGCAGCGTGGTCCACATGGCTTCGGAGATGACACTCCAGTTGTCGAAGCAGCGACCGAGAACGTGCTCTCGGGCGACGCGAACGCGACTCTCCGGCTCGCCACTCGACGCCAGATCAGGAACTGCCAGAACGCGAGGACGATCGCGATCGCCAGCAGCTTCGGCCACGCCGCCGACCAGATCTTGCGGCCGACGCGACACGCGGGGCGCGAGCGGGACCTCGAGCGCGTCGAGGCCGGCGGTCAGCTCCGCTCGTCAACGGCCATGACGGCGCACCTCGTCCTTGAGTCGGTCGGTGATGGTGGCGGCGAGCCTGGCGACCTCGACCGAGTCGAGCCGGCGCGGCCGTTCGATGGCGATCGGGTACTCCTCGACGATGCGGCCCGGGTCGGCTCGACAGGAGGATCACGCGGTCGCCGAGGCGCACCGCCTCCCGCACGTTGTGGGTCACGAAGATCACGCGTGAGCCCGGTCTCGCTCCAGACCCGCTCGAGCTCCTCGTGCAGCACGTCGCGGGTCATCGCGTCGAGCGCGCCGAACGGCTCGTCCATGAGGAGGACGTCGGCCTCCTGCGCGAGCGAGCGTGCCAGCGCGACCCGCTGGCGCATGCCGCCGGAGAGCTCGTGCGGGAGCTTCGCCGAGAACGTCTTGAGGTTCACGAGGTCGAGGAGCTCTTCGGCCTTGGCGTGCCGCTCGTGCGCGCGGGACCTTGCGGATCTTGAGCGGCAGCTCCACGTTGCCGCGCGCCGTGAGCCACGGGAACAGCGCCGACTCCTGGAACATCAGCGTGGTGCGCGCGTCACCGGTGTCGATCGTGCCCTGCACTCGGTCGATCGAGCCCGGCGATCATGTTGAGCAGGGTGCTCTTGCCGCAGCCCGACGCGCCGAGCAGGCAGACGAACTCACCCGGTGCGACGTCGAGGTCGATGTTGTCGAGCGCGTGGAGCGCGTCGCCCTGCGTGCCGAACACCTTCGAGACGTGGTCGAGCGCGACGCGCCGGTCAGCGCCGAGTCCTCGGCCACCGGGGTGGCCGAGGACTCCGCGACAGGATGCGGGACGTGCGTCGTCACAGCTTGGGCATCGCCACCGTCGGTTCCTTCGCCGCCGTCAGTGCCTGGTTGAGGAACGACAGGTCGTAGATGCCCTTGAGGCTGTCGGCCGACGTGAGGCCCTCGATGCCTTGCTGCGTCCTTGTTGTTCTTCACCAGCGACGAGGCGATCGGGTCGTTGGTGAACTCGATGTTCTTGAACGACGCGATCACGAGGTCGCCGGGATCGGCCTTGCCGGTGATCCTTGGCGATGTTGTTCGACACGTCGGTCTGGGCGTCGACGGGTTGGTCTTGATGAAGTCGTTCGCCGCGACCTGACCGTTCACCAGCTTCTGCACCACGTCGGGGTGGTCCTTCAGGAAGCTCGGTGGTGACGACGAGCTGCGTCGTGACGTACTTGACCCTTCGGCCAGAGGTCGGCCTCGTCGACGAGGATCTTGCCGCCGCCTTCGGTGACGAGGCGGGTCGCCCACGGCTCGGGCACCCACGCGCCGGCGAGGTCACCGGCCTTGAACGCGTTGAGGGTGGTGGCGTTGTCCTGCGGCCGGATCTGAGACGTCGCCGCCGCCGGTGGTGTCGGTGTTCAGGCCCTTCGTCTTCAGCCAGGTGCGCAGCGCGACGTCCTGGGTGTTGCCGAGCTGCGGCGACGCCACGATCTTGCCCTTCGAGGTCGGCGGCGCTGTTGATCGACGGGTTGACGACGAGGTACGCGCCACCCGACGCCGCACCGGAGACGATCTTCACGCCCTTGTCGAGCTTGGTCCACGCGGTGATCGTCGGGCTCGGTCCGATGTAGCTGGCGTCGAGCGCCCGGCCTGGAACGCCGCGAGCGCCTCGGTGCCGGAGTTGAACGTGTGCAGGTCGAGGGTGACGTTCTTGCCCAGCGCCTTCTCGAAGATGCCCTCCTCGACGCCGACGATGGCCGGCGCGTGGGTGACGTTGGGGAAGTAGCCGAGGCGGAGGGTGACCGGCTCGGAGCTCTGCTTCTTGGCCGCCGCCGCCGGCACGGTGGCGGCGAGCAGCCCGGCCAGCACGGCGACGATGCCGATGGCGAGCAGCTTGGTGGTGGTGCGGATCTTGCGCATTGCGGAAGTGGTCCTCCTGTGAGATGGGTGGACGAGCGGAGATGGCGGGCGTGCGTCAGGGACGACAGCGCTCGTCGAAGTGCTCCCGGCTCATCTCGCCCCACTCGTCGTTCACGGATGCCGTGTTGCATCGGGCCTCTCGCTCGCAATTGTGCAGTAACTCGATGAACAAGATAGACTTACGTGCAGTCACAGCTGCAAGTCGGGCCCGAACGGCACGCGGAGCCGATGAGGATCTCGGCCAAGGCGGACTACGCGGTACGGGCGGTCATCGAGCTCGCGGCCGCGCCCGAACGGGCGAGCCTGAGCGCCCGCGAGATCGCCACGGCCCAGGAGATCCCGCAGAACTTCCTCGAGAACATCCTCGCCGAGCTCCGACGCGGCGGGCATCGTGCACACCCATCGGGGTCCCGGCGGTGGCTCGAGCCTGGCCCGCCCGGCCGACGTCGATCACGGTGGGGGAGATCCTCCTCGCCATCGACGGCCCGCTCGCCGCGGTACGTGATCTCCCGCCCGACGGCGCTCGTCTACCCCGGCACGCGCTCGCCACCTCCCGGCGGTGTGGCTGCCAGCGTGGAGGCGTGCCTGCACGAGGTGCTCGACGGCGTGACCGTGGCGGATCTGGCCGCCGACGAGCACCAGTCGCCAAAATATGACCTTGTCGATCGGCTTTTAGGTGCTACGGTGCCGTCATGCGCCGCACGCTGCCTGTGTCATGAACGACCCGTGGGGCGAGCTCTCGCGTCTGTCGTTCGACGAGCGCTGTCGCCGCGACTGACGCCTCAGACGTCGTCGGCGTCTCCCGCCGCGTCGTCGCCGGCGGGTGCGCACTCCCCCCGGTGCTCACGCGCACGACGCACGGCGAGATGGCCGCCGACGGTCGCTCTTCGTCCCTTCGAGTCTCCGGAGCACCCGTGGACCTCGCCACCGCCGCTCGACCCCGACGCACCTCGACCCGGCCCTGCTCTCGCCGCCGCGCTGCTCGGCATCGTCGCGCGAGCTCGCGGTCGAGCGCGACCGCTGGCTCACGCTCGTCGAGCACCGACCCGACGAGCGCTGGTTCGCCCGCGTCGCGGCCGACGGACGACTCACGACGTCTGGCTGATCGGTTGGGACTCGTTCCAGGGGGTCGAGCTCCACGACCACGGTGGCGCGGCCGGCGTGCTCTACGTCGTCGACGGCAAGCTGCAGGAGACGTCGGCGCCCGCCGCGGACCCCGGCGCGACTCGACCGAGCAGACGCTGCCGCGCGGGCACCGCGCGCGCGTTCGGTGCGCGACCACGTGCACCGGTCGTCAACCCGTCGGCCCGCCCGGCGACGAGCCTGCACGTCTACTCTCCGCCCTCGGTGACGATGGACGTTCTATCGTCCGGGCGTGGAAGGCGGGCTCGAGCACCAGCACACCGAGGCGGCCCTTGCGCCGCGTCGGGGCCGGCCGAGCTGCGATGAGCCCCACGATCGACGAGCTGCTCGCATGCCGCGCGCGCCCGGCTGCAGCGTGTCGACGCGCGCGAAGCCGCGGCCGCGGCCGATCGGGGCGCGCTGCTCGTCGACACGCGGCCTGGGTGGCAGCGTGAAGCTGAAGGAGTCATCCCGGGCGCACTGCTGATCGAGCGCAACCACCTCGAATGGCGGCTCGATCCCACGAGCGACGCACGCATCCCCGAAGCGATCGACCACGACGTCGAGATCGTCGTGATCTGCTCGGAGGGCTACTCGTCGAGTCTCGCGGCGGCGAGCCTGCAGGATCTCGGGCTGCGGCGCGCCACTGATCTGATCGGCGGGTTCCGCGCCTGGCGCGACGCCGGGTTGCCGACGAGCTGACGCGCCTCGTCGCGGCATCACGCGAGTGCGAGTTCCCGGAACGCGTGCGCGGCCGGCGACAGCGGGCCGGCGCGGTGGAACAGGTGGATCGGGCGCGTGAGGCGCGGTCGCAGTGCGACCACCACGGCGCCGAGCGCGGCCGCCTGCTCGGCCAGCGGCCGGGGGAAGAGCGTGGCGCCGGCACCGGCGAGGACGAGCGGGAGGATCGCTTCGCGTTGCTCCGTGACCACCGCGATGCGCGGCGTCACCCGCGCTTCGGCGAACGCATCCTCGAGCTGGCTCCGCGTCGTGGTGCCCGGGGGCGCGGCGACCAACGGGAAGCGCGCCAGGGTCGTCACCGCCATCGTGGGCGACGCGTGCGCGCCCGGGGGGAGCACGGCCAAGAGGTCCTGATGGCCGAGCGGGTGGCTGGTGAGACCCGAGCCCGTGATGGGCTCGGCGGTGATCCCGACCTCGCACTCGCCGCTCGCGACCAGGTCGACCAGCGCGGACGCGTCGGCGGGATCGGCCAGTGCGATGTCGACGCCGGGGTACGCGACCCGGAACGCGCCCACGAGCGGCGCCACCGGATCGGCGGCGAGGGTGGGGAGCGCAGCGAGGTCGAGGCGCCCGGCCGACAGGCCGGCCACCGCGGCGACCGCGGCCCGTCCGGTCTCCACGTCGCGCAGCACCTGGCGCGCCGGCTCCACCAGCGCCTCTCCGGCCGCGGTGAGCACGACCCGCCGTCCCACCCGGTGGAAGAGCGGCGTGCCGAGCTCGGTCTCGAGCTCCCGCACCGCCTGCGACACCGACGGCTGCGACACGTGCTCCGCCTCTGCGGCCCGGGTCATGCCGCCACGGTCGACCACCGCCAGGAACAGGCGGAGGCGGCGAAGATCCATAGGACTAGCTTATGTACTTCACAAGAACTACGTCTTGGACTTCTCGATAGTCCGGGCGGACGATGGAACCGTGCAGCTCGTGCTCATCGCCGCCATCGGTGCCCTCGTGGGCTTCCTCGGCGGGCTGTTCGGCAAGGGCGGCTCGGCGATCGCCACCCCGCTGCTCGACGTCTCCGGCATCGCGCCGATCTCCGCGGTCGCGTCGCCCCTCCCGGCCACCATCCCGGGCACCCTGGCGGCGGCGTACGCCTACTGGCGCGAGCGGCTCGTCGACTGGGAGATCGTGCGCTGGTCGATCCCGATCGGCGTGCCCGCCACCATCGTCGGCGCGTACGCCACCCGCTGGATCGGCGGCACGTCCCTCGTCGTCGCCAGCGAGGTCATCGTCGCCGCCCTCGGCGCGCGGTTTCTCCTCAACCCGAGCGACCCGCACGAGCACCTGGTCGAGCCTCCGCCCGCGCGCCGCACCCGCATGGTGCTGGTGGCGCTCACCGTCGGCCTCCTCTCGGGGCTGCTCGCCAACAGCGGCGGGTTCCTGCTCGCGCCGCTCTACATCGTGGTGCTGCGGGTCCCGATCAAGACGGCGTTCGCGTGCTCGCTCGTGGTCGCGGCTGCACTGGCGGTGCCGGGCACGATCGTGCACGCGCTGCTGGGCCACATCGACTGGGGCGTGGTCGCGGTGTTCGGCGTCACCTCGATCCCGCTGTCGTACGTCGGCGGTCGCGTCGCCATCCGCACCCACGCGCCGAAGCTCGAGCGTCTCTACGGCGCGGGACTGCTGGCGATCGGCCTCGTCACTCTCGCGGTGACTGCGTGATCTCGAGCACTGCGTCGCGCAGCTCGGGTCGGCAGATCAGGAGGTCGGGAAGGTAGGGCTCGGGCCGGTTGTACTCGAGGGGTGCGCCGTCGAGGCGCGACACGTGGAGTCCCGCAGCCGCGGCGACGCCGACCGGTGCCGCCGAGTCCCACTCGTACTGGCCGCCGCTGTGCGCGTACACGTCGACGTCGCCGAGCACGACGGCCATCGCCTTCGCGCCCGCCGACCCCAGCGCGACGAGCTCGCCACCGAGCTGTTCGGCCAGCAGCTCCGCGATCGCCGGCGGGCGCGTCCGGCTCACCACGACGCGCGGTGGACCGCCGTGAGGCGCGGCGAGCTCAGCCGGGGGAGAGGCATTGAGCGTCAGGCCGCGAGCGGGCAAGGCCACCGCGGCGGCTTCGATCTGGCCGTCGATGCCGAGCGCGACGTGCACCGCCCAGTCGGTGCGGCCTTCCTCGCCGAACTCGCGCGTGCCGTCGAGCGGGTCGACGATCCACACGCGTGATGCCGAGAGGCGCGCCGCGTCGTCGACGCCTTCCTCCGACAACACCGCGTCGTCGGGGTGCGACTCGGCCAACGCCGCGACGATGAAGTCGTGCGACGAGCGATCGCCCTCGGCCTTGACGTCGGCGGGGTCGGCGCCGGCGGCGTGCATGGTGGCGCGGAGGGTCACGAGCCGCTGGCCGGCTTCCGTGGCGATGGCCGCGGCGGCGCGGTGGTCGGCAGGGGTGGCGGTGGCGGTCACGGCGGGCGACGCTAGCCCGCGGTGCGCCCGCGTCCCGTCCGGTCGACGAGGATGGGGGCGTGCACCGCATCGACGACCGCCGCGATCACCTGTCCCGCCCCTGGATCGCGCTGCTCGGCGATGTCGTCGTGCTCGTCGTGTTCGTGCTCGTCGGGCGCCGCAGCCACCACGAGGACGCCGGGCTCGCCGGGTTCCTGCGTGTGTGGTGGCCGTTCGCAGTCGGGCTCGTCGTCGCCTGGCTCGCCACCGGGCTGTGGCGCGCGCCCCTGGCGTGGCCGCGAGCCGTGGTCGCGTGGCTGGTCACGGTGGGCGTGGGCATGGCGCTGCGGATCGTGGCCCAGGACCGGGAGTTCAAGGTCGCGTTCACGATCGTGACGCTGCTCTTCGTGGGCGCCGGGATGCTCGGCTGGCGGGCCGTCGCCCGCTGGCGCCTCGGACGCCAGAATCCCCGGGACTCCGGGGCGGGAGTCTCGGGGATTCCGTCGGGGCGCTGAACGCGCCGGCGGTCGTGGACGGCACCGGCACGCTGCGTCACCAGTGTGCCCCCGGTTGCCGCGAGAGAAACCTCGCGGCCGGGATTCTTCTCAACCGGTCGGCACGCGCACCGACCGGTTGGCGACTCGTGGTTCGCCGGTGTCCTGGCGCCACACGTAGAGCGCGGTGGACCCGAACACCGCGGCGATCCCGAGCATCACCGCGGCGGTCGAGGCGATCAGTGCCTTGACGTCGGTGCCGGCGGTGAGCATGTGCACCGTCGTGGTGGCGAAGAGGAAGTAGCTCAAGCAGGTGCACGGCGTGCCAGGCCCGCTTCGACAACCGGTGGCGCAGCAGCGATGTGATCTCGATCGCCGCCAGCAGGTACATGCCGACGATGCCCCAGGCGACGGCGGCGGGGTGCCACGAACCCGTGAACGGCACGAGCACGTTGGTGATGCCGAAGCTCGTGTAGGTGTCGAGCAGGATCGCACCCACGTGCACGCCCACGAAGGCGACGGTGAGTGCGCCGAGGTAGCGGTGGAGGCTGAGGAGCCATGCCGGGCCCGGGCGGCGGCCGAGCACCTTGGTGGCGAGCAGCAGTCCCCACACGATGGTGGCGAGGATCAGCGCCCAGGCGACGATGCCGCTCGAACGGGCCACGTACCAGGGGATCTGGCCCATGGGTCAGCTCCCTCTCGTCGAGGTGTGCGAGGTCACGCTCTGGGACGACGAGCTCGAAGTGCTCGGCGTCGTCGTGGCGTCGCGTCGCGGAGGAGTCGTCCGACTCGCCCGATTCGCCCGACTCGCCGGACCGGTTCGACGAGGTCGTGCCGCTGCTCTTCGTGCTCGCGCTGACGGCGGCCGTCTGCGAGGTCGTCGCGACCTGCCCGTCGTGCCAGGCCAGCACCCCGCCGAGCGAGAGCATGGAGGCGACGCTCAGCGCGGCCGCCGCCTTGCGGGATCGGGCGGCCCGGGGCTTGCGGCGCCGGCGGGTGGGAGCTTGAGGTGAGAGGGTCGGCTCGTCCATGCCCATGAACGTATGGACGCGCCGTGAACGACCCGCCAGAGCTGCGTAAGAGCTGTCGAAGAATGGAAACGAAGCCGAAACCTGAGGCAGGTAGACCGTGGGAGGTGGGCGACCTCCTCGACGGCTACACCCCTGAGCGAGCGTGGGACGAGATGTTCGCGGCTCCCGACGAGCCGCGTTCGCACTACGAGTCGTTGCACCAGGTGCTCGGGACGCTGTCGCGCGACGACTTCGAGGCCCGTTGCGCGGCGCGCGACCGCGCGTTCCACGACCAGGGCATCACGTTCTCCCACTCGGGCGAGGAGCGACCGTTCCCCCTCGACCTCGTGCCGCGCATCATCGACGCCGACGAGTGGGCGGTGGTGGAGTCGGGCGTCCGCCAACGGGTGCTCGCGCTGGAGCGCTTCCTCGCCGACGTCTACGGGCCGGGCGAGATCCTGGCCGACGGCGTGGTGCCGCGCCGACTGGTGGCCAGCTCCTCGCACTTCAACCGGTGCATGCACGGCATCGATCCCGCAGGCGGCGTGCGGGTGCACGTGGCCGGCGTCGACCTCGTGCGCGACGGCGCCGGCGCCTTCCGGGTGCTCGAGGACAACCTCCGCACCCCGTCGGGCATCTCGTACGTGATCGAGAACCGTCGGGCCATGACCCACGTGTTCCCGGAGCTGTTCGCCAGCCATCGGATCCGCCGCGTCGCCGACTACCCGCAGCGGTTGCTCGAGGCACTGCGCGCCACCGCGCCTCCGGGCGTCGACGATCCGGTCGTCGTCGTGCTCACGCCGGGAATCCACAACGCCGCGTACTTCGAGCACTCGTTCCTCGCGCGGCAGATGGGCGTGGAGCTCGTCGAGGGACGCGACCTCGTCTGCCGCGACCAGCGCGTCTTCATGCGCACGACCGGCGGCGAGCAGCGCGTCGACGTGGTGTACCGACGCATCGACGACGACTACCTCGATCCGGTGCACTTCCGGCCCGACTCGGTGCTCGGGTGCGCGGGGATCCTCAACGCCGCGCGCGCGGGGCACGTCACCATCGCCAACGCGCCGGGGAACGGCGTCGCCGACGACAAGGCCGTGTACCCGTACGTCCCTGCGATGATCGAGTACTACCTCGGTGAAGTGCCGATCCTCGCCAACGTCGAGACCTTCCGGCTCGAGGACCCCGAGGTCTGCGGGTGGGCGCTCGATCGCATCGACGAGCTCGTGTTCAAGCCGGTCGACGGCTCGGGCGGCAAGGGCATCGTCATCGGTCCGTCCGCAACCGAGGCGGCGCTCGCCGATCTGCGGGTGAAGGTGCTCGACGACCCGCGCGGCTGGATCGCGCAGGAGCCGGTCGCGCTGTCCACCGCGCCCACGTTCGTCGACGGGCAGATGGGCGCCCGTCACCTCGACCTCCGACCGTTCGCGGTGAACGACGGCCGCGACGTGTGGGTGGCACCCGGCGGGCTCACCCGCGTCGCGCTCCCCGCCCGCAGCCTCATCGTGAACTCGAGCCAGGGGGGAGGGTCGAAGGACACATGGATCCTCGCCGGGGCCGACCCCGGCTTCAGCCTGATGTCCGACGTGCAGGCGGAGGTGTCGCCGCCCGCCCCCACCGACGCCGCACCGCGTCCGCTGCACGCGCCCGCACCCACCCTCGGTCCACTGCCCGAGCAGGACTCACAGCAGCAGCAGCAGCAGCAATGAGGCCAATCATGGAAGTGCGCCCGTGCTGAGCCGCATCGCCGAGTCGCTGTACTGGATCGGGCGCTACGTCGAGCGCGCCGAGGACACCGCGCGCCTGCTCGACGTGCACTACCACCTGTTGCTCGAGGACCGCCGCGCCGACGAGAGCGCGGTGTGCCGCGCCCTGCTCGAGGCCATGGGCGCCGACGTCGAGTCGATCGGCGGCGAGCCCAACGCGGCGACCGTCACCGCGCTGCTGGCGCAGGATCTCACGTTCTCCGGCTCGATCACGTGCTCGGTGGGTGCGGCGTGGGAGAACGCACGCGGCGCCCGTGAGGCGCTCTCGTCCGAGCTGTGGGAGACGCTCAACACGACGTACCGGGAAGTGGGGAGCCGTGCCCGAGCCGGCACCGGACCCGCGCGTCACGAGTTCTTCGGCTGGGTGCGCGACCGCGCGGCTGCCTGCAACGGGATCGTCGACGCGACCATGAGCCGTGACGACGGCTGGCGGTTCTTCTCCGTCGGACGCAGCCTCGAACGGGCCGACATGACGACGCGACTCCTGAGCGCGCGCTATGGCGACGCGTTCGGACGCACCGGGTGGACGACGACGTTGCGGAGCTGCTCCGCGTACGAGGCGTACCTCCGTGCGTACAAGCACGCGGTCGACGCTCGCACCGCGGTGGAGTTCCTGCTGCTCGACCGGCTGTTCCCGCGGTCGGTCTTCCACGCCCTCACCACCGCCGACGACAGCCTGGCCGAGCTCGATCCGCGGCCGCGCGCGCCGGTGTCGACGACGAGGCGCGTCGTCGGCTCGGCCGCGTGTGTGCGGAGCTCGAGTTCCTGCACCTCGACGACGCGATGGACGACCTGCCCGCGCTGCTCGCGCGGCTGCAGCACGAGTGCGCCGACGTGCACGCCGCCATCGCCCGTCGGTACTTCCGGGAGACCCGCGTGATCGAGTGGAGCGTCTGACGTGTCGTGGCGGCTGAAGGTCCGGCACACCACGACCTACGAGTACTCGGCCGTGGTGCACGCGTCCTACAACGAGGCGCGCATCTCGCCGCTCGACACGTCGAGCCAGTTCACGCTCGAGCACCGCGTCGAGGTGCACCCCGCGGCCAACCTCTTCCGCTACCGCGACTACTGGGGCAGCCGGGTGCACTGCTTCGACCTGCACCAACCCCACACGGTGCTGTCCGTGGTGGGCACCTCGCTGGTGGAGACCGCGCAGCGCACGCCGGTGTTGGACGAGACCGTGGCCTGGGAGGCCATCGACGCGCCCGGCCTCACCGATCGCTTCTTCGAGTACCTCGACCACACCCGCATGACCGAGTCCGACGACACGATCCGCCAGGCCGCGCGCGAGCTGCGGGCGGCGCCCACGCCCGCGGCCGCGCTGTCGCAGCTGGGCGAGTGGTTGCGCGGGCAGGTCGAGTACGAGACCGGCACCACCAGCGTGTCGACCACTGCGGTGGAGGTGCTCCGCGCAGGCCGCGGCGTGTGCCAGGACTACGCGCACCTCGGCATCGCGGTGCTGCGCTCCGCAGGCATACCGGCGCGCTACGCGTCCGGCTACCTCTATCCCGACGAGCTCGGCGGCGAGATCGGTGCGACCCACCGGGGTGAGAGCCACGCGTGGCTGGAGGCGTGGGTGGGCGACTGGCATCCGCTCGATCCCACCAGCGGTTCGCCCGTGGCCGAGCGGCACGTGCTCGTCGCGCGGGGCCGCGACTACGACGATGTCGCGCCGTTGAAGGGCGTGTACCACGGGGGCCCGAGTCACTCGCTCGACGTCACCGTGGAGCTCACTCGCGTCGCGTAGAGCTCCAAACGCCTGCGGGTAGTGTCGCCGCATGCCTGCTCCGACACCCGAGATCCCCGTCGCGATCACCATCAACGGCGTCGCGACCGAGCACGAGGTCGAGGCCCGCACCCTCCTCGTGCAGTACCTGCGCGACGTCGTGGGGCTCACCGGCACCAACATCGGCTGC
The DNA here is from genome assembly GCA_963835985.1 of uncultured Actinomycetes bacterium. Taxonomy (GTDB): domain Bacteria; phylum Actinomycetota; class Acidimicrobiia; order IMCC26256; family DASPTH01; genus DASUAS01. Next base: position 962,953 of record CAWIHV010000007.1, read on the forward strand.
GATTCCACGTCGTGCGGGGCGTGCACGGTGCTGCTCGACGGCGAATCGGTGAAGTCGTGCACCGTGCTCGCGGCCCAGGCCGACGGCGCGTCCGTCACCACCATCGAAGGACTCGCCGACGGCGACACGCTGCACCCGATGCAGGCCGCGTTCCGCGAGCACCACGGCCTGCAGTGCGGCTACTGCACGCCGGGCATGGTGATGGCGGCACTTTCTCTTTCCATGGAGGCGTTGGCGCAGGAGGGCGGCGCGCTCACCGAGGACGAGGTGCGCAAGGGCCTCGAGGGCAACCTCTGCCGCTGCACCGGCTACCACAACATCGTGGCCGCGGTGCTGGCGGGCTCGGCGGAGATGGCGGGCCGGCGGAGATGGCGAGCGCAGTGATCCCCGCCGCGTTCGCGTACGCCCGCGCCGACTCGGTCGACGAGGCGGTCGCGCTCCTCGCCGAGCACGGCGACGACGCCAAGCTCCTGGCGGGCGGGCACTCGCTGCTGCCGCTGATGAAGCTGCGCTTGGCGACCCCGTCGGTGCTCGTCGACGTCGGCCGCCTCGACGAGCTGTCGTTCGTGCGCGACGACGGCGACACCCTGGCCATCGGCGGGCTCACCCGTCACCACGACGTCGAGCACGACGCGGTGCTGCGCGAGCACGTGCCGCTGCTCGCGGCGGCGGCCGGGGAGGTGGGTGATCCGCAGGTGCGCCACCGGGGCACGCTCGGTGGTTCGCTCGCGCACGGCGATCCCGCGTCCGACCTCCCCGCGGTCGTGCTCGCGCTGCGCGGCAGCATCGTCGTGCGGGGGAGCGGCGGCGAGCGCGTGATCGCCGCCGACGACTTCTTCCGCGGCTTCCTCGAGACCGCGCTCGCGCCCGACGAGATCATCACCGAGGTCCGCGTGCCCAAGACCGGCGGCGCCGGCTGGGCGTTCGAGAAGTTCAACCGGCGGGCGCAGGACTGGGCCATCGTCGGCGTCGCCGCGGTCGGTGGCGACACGCCGGGCGTCGCGCTGGTGAACATGGGATCCACGCCGGTGCGCGCGGGTGCGGTCGAAGGCTGCGCTGCGAGGCGGCGCGTCGGCCGCCGACGCCGCCGCGCTCGCGGGCGACGGCACCGAACCGCCGTCGGATCTGAACGCGTCACCCGAGTACCGACGCCACCTGGCGCGGGTGCTCGTCGGCCGCGCCCTCGCCACCGTCGCCAGCACCGCAGGAGCAGCCCGATGACCACCACCTTCGGCGCCGGCTCACTCGTCGGGGTGCCCGTCCGTCGGGTCGAGGACCCCACGCTGTTGCGCGGTGAGGGCACCTACATCGACAACCTCGACCTTCCCGGCGCGTTGCACCTGTCGTTCGTGCGTTCGCCGATGGCCCACGCCGAGATCACCGCCATCGACACGTCGGACGCGCGGGAGATGCCCGGTGTGGTCGCGGTGTACGCGGCGACCGACCTCGACTTCCCCGACCACACCGGCATGATGCAGCTGCACCCCGCGGTCGTGCGTCCCGCGCTCGCGCGCGACAAGGTGCGCTTCGTCGGCGACGCGGTGGCGGTCGTCGTCGCCGAGAGCAAGGCCCAGGCGGTCGACGCGGCCGAAGCGGTGATCGTCGACTACGAACCGCTCCCGGCCGCGACCGACATGGAATCGGCGCTCGCGCGCCGACGCGCCGCGTGCAGTTCGAAGCGGTCGGCTCGAACCTGCTGATGGGCGCGCGCGAGCCCGACGACTTCGACCCGCTGGCGGGTGCCGAGGTCGTGGTGCGGGGCCGGTTCGAGAACCAGCGCCTCGCGGTCGTGCCCATGGAGGGCGCCGCCCTCGCGGTGCTGCCGGGCGACGACGGCGAGGGTCACGAGCTCACCCTGTACCTCGCGTGCCAGATGCCGCACTCCAACCGGAACGCGGTCGCCGCCGGGTTCGGCGTGGAACCGGAGAAGGTGCGGCTGATCGCGCCGCACGTCGGCGGTTCGTTCGGCGCCAAGCACTGGCCGCCCGAAGGCATCGTCGCGGTGCGCGTCGCGCGCGAGCTCGGCCGACCGGTGAAGTGGGTCGAGACCCGTTCGGAGAACATGATCGCGATGCCGCACGGCCGCGGTCAGGTGCAGTACCTCGAGCTCGGGCTTGCGGCGCGACGGCACCATCGTCGGGTTGCGGTGCCGGGTCGATCGGCGACGCCGGGGCCTACGGCGGCTTCGGCGGCATGCTCGCGTTCGGGCCCACCCGCATGATGTCGCAGGGCGTCTACCGCATCCCCAAGATCGGCTACGACGTCGCGGTCGCGCTCACCAACCTGGCGCCGATGGGCGCGTACCGCGGCGCCGGTCGGCCCGAGGCGGCGGCGATGCTCGAGCGCATCCTCGACATGGCCGCGGCCGAGCTGGGCATCGACCCGGTGGTGATCCGCCGGCGCAACTTCCTCCAGCCCGACGAGTTCCCGTACTCGACCGTCACCGGCGTCACCTACGACGTCGGCGACTACGACGCCGCGCTTCACCGAGGCGTTGCGCATCGCCGGCTACGACGACCTGCGCGCCGAGCAGGCGGCGCGGCGCGAGCGCGGCGACGTGAAGCAGCTCGGGCATCGGTCTCTCCGCCTACGTCGAGATCACCGCGGGTGGCACCTCGAGCGAGTACGCCGAGGTCGAGGTGCACCCCGACGGCAGCGCGACGGTGAAGGCGGGGACGTCCGCGCACGGTCAGGGCCACGCCACCGCGTACTCGCAGCTCGTCACCGGTGAGCTCGGCATCCCGATCGAGCGGATCACGTTCGTGCAGTCCGACACCGCGCTCGTCCCGCGAGGCGGCGGCACCGGCGGGTCGCGATCGCTGCAGGTCGGCGGCAGTGCGGTGCTCGAGGCGTCGCGCGGCGTGCTCGACCGGGCCCGCAGCCTCGCCGCCGAGCTGCTCGAGGCCGCGCCCGAGGACATCGTGCTCACCGACGACGGCACGCTGGGCGTCGCCGGGCGTCCCGGCCAAGGCGATCACCTGGGCCGAGATCGCGACCAAGGCCAGCGACGACGGCTTCCCGCTCGCGGTCGAGCACGACTTCGTGCAGTCGGGCGCGTCGTTCCCGTTCGGCGCGCACGTGTCGGTGGTCGAGGTCGACATGGAGACCGGCCGGGTCGAGCCGATCCGCCACATCGCGGTCGACGACTGCGGTCGCATCCTCAACCCGATGCTGGTCGACGGCCAGGTGCACGGCGGGTTGGCGTCCGGCATCTCGCAGGCGCTGTGGGAGGAGATGGTCTACGACGACGACGGCAACCCGCTCACGTCGACGCTGGCCGAGTACGGCATCCCGAGCGCGGCCGAGTTCCCGCCGTTCGAGGTCGCGCACACGCGAGACCCCGTCGCCGCTGAACCCGCTCGGCGCCAAGGGCATCGGCGAGTCGGCGACGGTGGGGAGCACGCCCGCGGTGCAGAACGCGGTCGTCGACGCGCTCAGCCACCTCGGCGTGCGACACATCGACATGCCGTGCACGCCCGAACGGGTGTGGCGCACCATCGAGGACGCCAAGGCCGGCACGCTCCCCGACCCGTGGCGCGAGCCGCCCGCCGCGTTCGCCACGCTCACGGTGCGCGAACGCAAGGCGGCCTCGCCGGCCACCGAGATCGCCGAGATCGACCTCTAGGCCATCTGCGCTCTCCGCGAGTCGACCGGTACGATCAGCGGCCCATGAAGATTGCCGTCTGTGTGAAGCACGTGCCGTGTGGCACCCTCCGCATGCGCCCCGACTCGACCACGCTCGACCGCACCGGACCCGGTGAGCTCAACGCGTCCGACAAGAACGCGATCGAGGAGGCGCTGCGTCTGAAGGAGGGCGGTGACTCCGAGGTCGTCCTCGTCGCCATGGGCCCGGCCGCCGCGACCGAGTCGCTGCGCACCGGCCTCGGCATGGGCGCCGACCGCGCGGTGCTCGTCGACGACGAGGCGGTCGCCGGCTCCGACCTGGTCGCCACCAGCCGCGTGCTGGCCCGCGTGCTCGAACGTGAAGCGGCCGACCTCGTGCTGTTCGGTCAACAGACGTCCGACGGCGGCGGCGCGGTCCTCTGGGCCGCGGTCGCCGAGCGGCTCCAGCGGCCGTTCGTGTCGCAGGCCAACCAGCTCACCGTCGGCGACGGCACCGTCGTGGTGGAGCGCGAGACCGAGGTGGGCAACGACACCATCGAGGCGACGCTGCCCGCCGTGATCGCAGTGAGTGACGCGATCAACGAGCCGCGCTACACGTCGCTCAAGGGGATGATGGCGGCGAAGAAGAAGCCGCTCGAGACGGTGACTGCCTCCGATCTCGGGCTGTCGACCGACGCGGTGGGTGCCGGCGGCTCGCAGACCGTCGTGCTCGGCACCGGTGCGCCGCCGGCCCGCGCCGGAGCGGTCACGATCGAAGACGACGGATCCGCCGCGCAGTCGATCTTCGACTACCTCACGGAACGCGACCTCGTATGAGCATGCTCGTGTTCCTCGAACACGACGCCGGCGCGGTGTCGCCCGGGTCGCTCGGCGTGCTCACGAAGGCGGTGGCGCTCGATGCCGATGTCGCCGCGGTGCTGGTCGGTGACGACCTCGACGCGCTCGCGGCCGAGGCGGGACGCCACGGCGCCGCCACCGTGTTCACCGTGGCCGATGCCTTCCCCTCGCCGCTTCCCGGTGCCCGCATCGACGCGCTGGCCGAGCTCGTGCGCACGCGTGGGTACGACACCGTCCTGTTCTCCAACTCGGTGCTCGCCGCCGACGTCGCGGCCGGGCTCGCGGCTCGCCTCGACGCCGGGATCAACTGGGATCTCGTCGATCTCGAACTGCGCGACGGCCAGCCGGTCGGCAGGCAGCCGATGCTCCAGGACTCCGTGCTCGCCGACGTGGGCTGGCGCTCCGCTCCAGCGCGTGGCGCTGTTCCGCCCGGGGTCGTTCGAACCTGCCGAAGCCGACGCCGCGTCCTCAACGGCGGTCGAGTCGCTGACCGTCGCGTTCAGCGAGCACACCACCGCGGCGCGGATCACCGAGCAGAGCCGGCGCGCCGACGAAGGCCCGTCGCTCGCCGACGCCGACGTCATCGTCGCCGGCGGCATCGGCCTCGGGTCGGCCGAAGGCTTCGCACTGGCCGAGCAACTCGCCGCCGCGCTCGGCGGCGCAGTCGGTGCGACCCGCGCCGCGGTGTACAAGGGCTGGTACCCGCCGTCGTCCCAGATCGGACAGACCGGGAAGACGGTCTCGCCCAAGGTCTACGTCGCGCTCGGGATCTCCGGTGCGGTGCAGCACAAGGTCGGCATGCAGAACTCGAAGATCATCATCGCGGTGAACAAGGACCCGCACGCTCCGATCTTCGAGTTCAGCGACCTCGCGGTCGTGGGCGACGTGCACACCGATCGTCCCCGAGCTGGTCGCGCTGCTCCACGAGCACGCGGGCTGATGTCCCGTCCCGCCGACTTCAGACCGGCGTTCGACGTCGACCAGGTCGTCGCCGCGCCGACCGATCCCGTCGACGAACGCATCGAGGTGGGTGTGCTCGTCGTGGGCGCCGGGCCCGCCGGGCTCGCCTGCGCGATCCGCTTCGGACAATTGCTCGAGGAGCACCCCGACGTCGCGGAGCGGCTCGGCGACGTGCCCCTCGCGGTCGTCGAGAAGGGCAAGCAAGCGGGATCCCACCTCCTGTCCGGCGCGGTGATCCGTCCCGGCGCGCTCGAGCAGCTGTTCGAGGGGCACGGCGGGCTCGACGGCATGCCGACCTACGGCACCGTCGACAAGGAGCAGGTGTACGTCCTCACCCGCGATCGCGCGCTCCCGATCCCGACGCCGCCGCCCATGCGCAACCACGGCAACCTCGTCGTCTCGCTGTCACAGGTCGGGCGCTGGCTCGCCGAGCGCGCCGAAGCCGAGGGCGCGATGTTCCTGCCCGAGACGTCGGCGGTGAACCTGCTGGTCGAGCAGGGCGGTGTGGTGGGCGTGCGCACCGGCGACAAGGGCCGAGGCCTGCACGGGGAGGAGCTGCCCAACTTCGAGCCGGGGAGCGACCTCGTCGCCCGGGTGACCGTGCTCGCGGAGGGCACGCAAGGGCATCTCACCAACGCCGCGCTCCACCGCTTCGGATTGCGCGGCGACGCCGCGCCTCAGGTGTGGGAGCTCGGCGTCAAAGAGGTGTGGAAGGTCCCGCAACCGCTCGACCGCGTGATCCACACGATGGGCTGGCCGCTGCGCCCGCAGGCGAAGTACCGAGAGTTCGGCGGGTCGTTCATCTACCCGATGGGCGACGACCTCGTCTCGATCGGCATGGTCGTGGGCCTCGACTACCGCGACGCGCGCCTCAACCCGCACGACCTGCTCCAGGTCCTCAAGACGCACCCGACGGTGCGCCCCGTGCTCGAGGGCGGCGAGCGGATCGAGTGGGGTGCGAAGACCATTCCCGGCGGCGGGTTCCACGCCCTGCCCCGCCGGTTCCACGCGCCCGGACTCCTGCTCTGCGGCGACGGGGTCGGGATGGTGAACGTCCCGACCCTGAAGGGTGTGCACTACGCAGTCGAGTCGGGCCGCCTCGCGGCCGAAGCCGCGTTCGCGGCGGTGTCCCAGACCGCAGACGACACGCCCGTGCCCGACGCGGCACTGGCCGCGTACGACGACGCGGTGCGTGGCAGCTTCATCGGGCAGGAGCTCCACGAGGTGCGCGACCTCCGGCAGGTGTTCGGCCGCGGCTTCTTCGTCGGTGGCGCACTCGGCATCGTCAACACGATCACCAAAGGTCGCGTGACCATCGGATCGATGACGACCGAACCCGACGACGAAGGATCGCTGCTCGAGAGCGACCGCGCCGTGCCCGAGGTCGCGCACGACGGCCAGCTCACCTTCGATCGCCTGTCGTCCGTGTTCGCCTCCGGCAACAAGACACGCGACGACCAGCCCAACCACCTGCTCGTGCGCGACCGGGTGGCACCGGACGTCGCCGAGCTGTGGGCGAACCTGTGCCCCGCGCAGGTCTACACGGCGGGTGCGATCGGCGAGGACGGTCTCGTCGACGTCGAGGTGGCGGCGTCGAACTGCGTGCAGTGCGGTGCCATCTCCGCCAAGGGCGGACGCCTCACCCCGCCGGAGGGCGGATCAGGACCGGAGTACTGGCAGACCTGATCGGCTGCGGATCAGGTCGCGGTGAGGTCGAGGTCGGGCGGCGGGGACGAGGGCAGCTGCCAGCGCAGGAAGCTCTTGTCGTACTTCTCGTGGTAGGCGTTCGCCTGATCGACCATCGCGTGGAAGTTCGTCTCGAACGCGGCCCAGTCCTCGGCCTCGATGTTGGCCTGCAGGGTCGCCACGTCACCGGCCACGAAGGCGTCGATGTCCTCCTCGTACTTCGGGCGCAGGATCGAGCCCTTCTGCATGAGGTTCACGGCTTCCTTCAACTGGAACGCGGCGAGCTTCCGGTTGTGCGCCTGGGCCGCGTAGTAGCACTTCCAGATCCGTTCGCCGACCAGAGGCATGACCTCCGCCATCCCGGGCAGGAGGTGGCCCAGGTCGCTCAGGTCGAACGACCCGCCCTTGATCGGAATCTCGTGGTCGTGGTCAGCAGCCATGTGCGGGAAACTACCACCCGCGGTTTTGGTGCAACCGAGGTCAGGAGTCGACGCGGGCGCCGGGGGTGTACTCGACCGCCATGTGCTTCACGCCGCCGATGAAGTTGGAGCGCAGCACCTCGGGCTCGGCGACCAGGTGCATGTCGGGGATGCGGGACAACACCTCTTCGAAGATGAGGCGCAGCTCCATGCGGGCGAGGTTGGCGCCCAGGCAGAAGTGGTGACCACCGCCGCCGAACGCGACCTGTTCCGTCGGTTCGCGCGTGATGTCGAAGCGGAACGGATCGTTGAACACGGTCTCGTCGCGGTTGGCGGAGATGTACCACATCACGACCTTGTCGCCCTCCGCGATCTCGCGTCCGGCGAGCTCGGTCGGCGCAGTCGTGGTGCGGCGGAAGTGGTACACGGGCGAGGCCCACCGCAGGATCTCCTCGATGGCGGGGTTGAGCGCGGTGTCGAGGTTGTCGCGCAGGTACGCGTACTGCTCGGGGTGCTGCATCAGCGCCCACATCCCCCACGCGGTCGTGTTGCGCGTGGTCTCGTTGCCCGCGACCGCGAGGAGCAGCATGAACATGTCGAACTCGAGCTCCGAGAGCTGCTCGCCGTCGATCTCGGCGTTGATGAGCTTGGTGACGATGTCGTCGCGCGGGTCTTCGCGCCGCTGCTTGGCGAGATCGTTGGCGTACGCGTAGAGCGCGGCCGATGCCGCGTGCGCACCCTCGACGCCGCCCTGGAACTCGGGATCGTCGGCGCCGATCATCGCGTTGGACCACTCGAAGATCAGGCGTCGGTCCTCCTGCGGCACGCCCATGATCTCGGCGATCGCCTGCAGCGGCAGCTCGGACGCGAGGTCGACGACGAAGTCGCACTGGCCGCGCTCGATCACGTTGTCGACGATGAGGCGCGACCGGTTGCGGAGGTACTGCTCGATCATGCCGATCATGCGCGGCGTGAAGCCCTTGCTCACGAGACGGCGGTACCGCGTGTGTCGCGGCGGGTCGGTGTAGAGCATCATCACCCCGCGGGTGTCGAAGCCGCCCTCGGGCTCCGGGATGCTGACGCCGCCGACCTCCGACGAGTAGAGCTCGGAGTCACGACTGACCGTGAGCACGTCTTCGTGACGGACGACGTTCCAGAATCCCTGACCGCCCGGGTAGTCGTGCCACGACACCGGGTCCTCGGCGCGCAGTCGCTCGAACATCGCGTGGTGCTCGAGGCGCTGGAAGCGGTCGAGGTCGAGGAGGTCGATCGTCGCAGTCGTCATCGCGCCAGTCTGACAGGTCGTCAGATACGCCGGGGACGCTCAACGAAACGGGTCAGCGCACCGCTCTCAGCGCAAGGGACGGTAGAAGGCCCGGAGCTCCTCGACGTAGACGTCGGGGGTCTCCGCGGCAGGGAAGTGCAGGCCGCGGTCGGGGACCGTCCAGCGCCGCACGTCGTAGACGGCCTCGGCCCGGGACCGGGGCGGCGGACCGATGTTGGGGCTGGCGCCCGCGACCTCACGCTCGAGCAGGAACCCGGCCGGGGGGAGCACGCGCTCACCGGCGGCCAGCGCGACGGGGTGGCGTCGGCTCTCGTAGTACAGGCGGTTGGCGCTGTTGATGGTGCCGGTGAACCAGTAGATGGCGATCGTGGTGAGCAGCTCGTCGCGGGTGAAGAGCCGCTGGACGTCACCGTCGCAGTCGGACCACCGTCGCCACTTCTCCACGATCCACGCCGCGAGCCCCGCGGGCGAGTCCATGAGTCCGTACGCGAGCGACTGCGGCTTGGTGCCCTGGATGGTGCTGTACCCCGACTCCTCGCTGCGCCAGACCTTGGCGCGGGCGGCGAACGCGACGTCGTCGGCGGTGCGTTCGTAGTCGGGCGCGCGGAAGTTGAGCATGCCCATGTGGATGCCGACCAGCGCGTCGGGATGGTCGAGACCGAGCAGCGCGGTCACGTACGCACCCCAGTCGCATCCCGCCGCGGCGAAGCGCTCGTACCCGAGCTCGCGCATCAGTGCGACGAACATCGTCGACATCACGCGCGGGGTCATCCCGCGCCGCGTCGGGATGTCGGAGAAGCCGTACCCCGGCAGCGACGGCACGACCACGTGGAACGCGTCGGCGGGATCGTCGCCGAACGCTCCGGGGTCCGCGAGCCGGGCGACCACGTCGTGGTACTCGTAGTGCGTGCTCGGCCAGCCGTGGCTGAGCACGATGGGCAGCGGCGCCGGCCCCACGCCGGGTTGGTGCACGAAGTGCACACCGAACTGCTCGAACCCGGGCACGTCGACCGACGTGCGGAACTGCGGCAACGAGTTCAGCACCTGCTCGCGCCGGCGCCAGTCGAACTCGTCGGCCCAGTACTCGACGAGCTCCTGCAGGAAGCCGAGCGGCGTGCCGTAGTCCCAACCGGCGTCCTCGACCTGGTCGGGCCAGCGAGTGCCGCACGATCGCGGCGCGGAGATCGTCGAGGTCGGCGTCGGGCACCGCGATCTGGAAGGGCGTGACGGTCATCGCCTCAGCCCTGCTGCGAACGGCCGCGCGCCATGATCGCGTCGCGCCGCTTGGCGACCTCGTCGGCGACGCCGCTCTGCGAGGCCAACCAGTCCTGGGAACGGCGCAGCTCGATCCGCCGGGTCTCGAAGTCGGTGGTGCGTTCCTCCTCGCGGTAGGTGGCGAGGACGTTGCGCACGCCGGCGGCGTCGTTCGATGCGATGTCGAGTGCGAGCTGACGGGTGAACGGCAACAGCTCTTCGTGCGGGACGACGTGGTTGACCAGTCCCCACACCAGCGCGGTCTGCGCATCGAGGAAGTTGCCGGTGACGCTCATCTCCCGCGCGCGCCGGTGGCCGATCGCTTCGGCGAGGAGCACGGTGAGACCCCATCCCGGCATGATCCCGACCCGGGCGTGGGTGTCGGCGAAGCGCGCCCGTTCGGACGCGACCAGGAAGTCGCAGGTGAGCGCGACCTCGAAGCCACCGGTGACGGCGGCGCCGTTGATCGCGCCGATCACGGGCTTGGTGGTCTCGGGGAACGGGCGGATCAAGGCGTCCGTATCGCTGGCGACCACATGGCGCACCTCGTTGTCGGTGCTGAGGCTCTTGAGGTCGACGCCGGCGCAGAAGGCGGGGTCGGCACCGGTGAGCACGATGGCATCGACGTCGTCACGGGCGTCGCACGCGGCGATGGCCTCGGGGAGCGCGGCCGTGAGCGCGGGGTCCAACGCGTTGCGCGCGTCGGGCCGATGCATGGTGACGACGGCGACGCGGTCGCTCACGTCGATCAGGATCACGTCGGTCATTCGCTACCGTCCCGTCCATCGGGGCTCGCGCTTCTCGAAGAACGCGGCCATGCCTTCGCGGATGTCGTCACTGGCGCGGATGGCATCGGTGGCGGTGACGGTCGCCTCCCACCCGAGCTCGTCGCGCTCGGCCACCGTCCGTTCCAACGCGCGCAGACTGGCGCGGGCGCCGACGGGTCCGACCGCGCAGATGCGGGCAGCCAGGGCCAACGCGTCGGCGACCGCGTCACCCGGTTCGCTCACGACGTTGACCAACCCCAGCGCGAACGCGCGCTCGGGGGACAGGCGGTCACCGGTGAGCAGCATCTCCTTGGCGACGTTGAGGGGCAGCGCCGCGGGGTGCGGAAGAGGCCGCCGCACGTGGGCACCAACCCTCGTTTCACCTCGGGCAGCCCGAACGACGCGGTCCGTGCCGCGACCACCAGGTCGCACGCGAGCACGATCTCGAACCCGCCTCCGAGCGCAGGTCCCTCGACCGCCGCGATGAGGGGCTTCTCGCGGTCGCGTCGAATGACGCCGTACTCGCCACCGCGGTCGGTGCGTGCGCTGCCGTCGCGCGAGCTGGCGAGGTCGCTGCCGGCCGAGAAGACCGTCGACGTTCCGGTGATGATCCCGACCCACAGCTCGGGCTCGTCGTCGAGCCGGTCGAGCGCGGCGCCGATCCCGTCGGCGATCGCCTGGTCGATCGCGTTGCGCTTCTCTTCTCGCTCGATGCGCACGACGAGCACCCGCTCGATGACTCTCGCGTGCTCGACTCCCACGGGCCGGAGCGTACGGACCTAGGGTGCAGCAGCACCTTGATCGCGCCGGCGGCGCGGTCACCGGCGACGCGGAACGCCTCGGGCGCGTCGTCGAGGCCGAACCGGTGGTGCACCGAGCGCGTCGACCACCTCGGGCCGCGCCGCCAACAGCGCGGCCGCGGCCTCGAACTGCGACGCTCCATGCTCGTGGCCATACATCGCCGACGGCACGATGCGCACCTCCTTGGTGAGGAGGGCGGCGTCGATGCTCACCGGGTCCCAGTAGGTCGCGACCACCACCACCGCACCGCCCGGGCGCACCCGCGCCACCGCGTCGTCGAGTGACGACTGCGTGCCGGCGGCGTCGACCACCGCGCCGTACTCGTCGCCCAGGTCCGCGCCCGCGCCGAGCAGGTCACCGCCGGCGCGCTGGTGCGCATGGCGGGCCACGAGATCGACGTCCAACCCGAGGTGCCGGAGCGCGGCGACCGTCGCCAGGCCGATGGAACCTCCGCCGATCACCAGCACCCGGTCGCCCGCGTCGACGGTCACGCGGCCCGCGGCATGGGTGCCGACCGCCAACGGTTCGACCAACGCGCCGATCGCGGGGTCGACACCGTGGGGGAGCGGCACGAGGCAGCGACGGTCGACGACCACCTCGTCGGCGAGTCCACCGTCGACCGACACGCCGTGCAGGCGACTCGCGCCGTGGCGGCAGAGCTGCGTCTCGCCGGCGAGGCAGCGGTCGCACTCGCCGCACCACGCGTTGGGTTGCACCGCGACGGGGGTGCCGTCGTCGAGCACGCCCGCGAACTCGTGACCGAGCGTGACCGGCAGGTTCCACTCGGCCAGGTGGAGATCGGAAGCACAGATGCCACACGAGCGCACCCGCACCCGCACCGGATCGAGTCGCGTGGTCCGGCGCGCGCGCTTCCACGTCGACGATCGCGACACCTCCGTCGCCCGACGCCCGCACCGCACGCACGGCGCCGAGTCTTGCAGGGGTCGGACGCCCCCGCGGCCGAGAGATCCGGGCCCGGACACCGCTACGGTGTCACCGGCAGCAACGGACCGACTGCAACGGACGGGCGTGGAGCGACGATGGCGGATCTCGGTTTCGACGGCAAGGTGGCGATCGTCACCGGCGCGGGTGGTGGCCTCGGCCGGGAGCACTCGCTGCTCCTCGCCAGCCGGGGCGCGCTCGTGGTCGTCAACGACGTGGGGGGCGCGGTCGACGGCAGCGGCAGCGACGCCGGCCCCGGACAACACGTCGTCGACGAGATCAAGGCCGCCGGCGGCGAAGCGGTCCTCGACACCAACTCGGTGGCCACGCCCGAGGGCGGTGCCGCGATCGTGCAGACCGCGCTCGACACGTTCGGACGCATCGACATCGTCGTGAACAACGCCGGCATCTTGCGCGACAAGAGCTTCCACAACATGGGACCCGATCTCGTCGACCCGGTCCTCGACGTCCACCTGCGCGGTGCGTTCTACGTCACGCAGCCGGCGTGGGTGCACATGCGGGAGCAGTCGTACGGCCGGGTGGTCGTCACCGCGTCGTCGGCCGGGCTGTTCGGCAACTTCGGCCAGGCGAACTACGGCGCGGCCAAGATGGGGCTCGTCGGCCTCGCCCACGTGCTCGCCCAGGAAGGCGAGCGCAACAACATCAAGGTGAACGCGATCGCTCCGACCGCCGGCACCCGCATGACGCGCGAGATCTTCGGCGACGAGCTCGCCGACAAGCTGGCGCCCGGGCTCGTGTCGCCCCTCGTCGCCTGGCTCGTGCACGAAGACTGCCCGGTCTCGGGCCACACCTACTCGGTGGGTGGCGGCCGCGTCGCCCGCGTGTTCATCGGTGAGGGCCACGGGTATCTCAAGACCGACGCCCCGCTCACCGTCGAGGACGTGCGCGATCATTTCGAAGAGATCGAGAGCACCGACGACTTCCTGTTGCTCCGCAACGCCACCGACGAGCTGCGCGTCGTCTCGAAGCTGCTCGGCTGACAGGAGGGGACCATGACCGCTGTCACGACCGCCCCGACCGACGACCTCACCGTCGAGGTCACGGCCTGGCTCGATGCCAACTGGGATCCCGACCTCACGGTCGAGGAGTGGTGGGATCGCCTCGGGCACTCGGGCTGGGCCGTTCCCACCTGGCCGGAGGAGTGGTTCGGCAAGGGCCTCTCGCGGGCCGAGGGCGTCCGCGTCATGCAGACGATCAGCGGATACCCCGCACTGGGCGCGCCCGGTGGCCTCGGCACGTTGCTCGCCGGCCCCACGATCTACGTCCACGGCACCGACGAGCAGAAGCAGCGCTACCTCGACGACATCGTCACCGGCAAGCAGGCCTGGTGCCAGCTCTTCAGCGAGCCGGGGGCCGGCTCCGACCTCGCCGGCCTCAACACGCGCGCCGAGCTCGACGGCGACGAGTGGGTCGTCAACGGGCAGAAGGTGTGGACCTCGGGCGGGCACTGGTCCGACCTCGGCATGCTGCTGGCGCGCACCGATCCCGACGTCGCCAAGCACCAGGGCATCACGTACTTCGCGGTCGACATGCACCAGCCCGGCATCGAGATCCGGCCGCTGCGCGAGCTCACCGGCCGCGCGATGTTCAACGAGGTGTTCCTCACCGACGTCCGCGTCCCTGCCGACGCCGCCATCGGGGGCGTGAACAACGGCTGGGCGGTCGCCAACACCACGCTCATGTTCGAGCGCAGCGGGCTCGGTGCGGGCGGGGGCGGCGGCAGCGTGGCCGCGTTGCCCGGCACCGTCGGCGGCGACCTCGCCCGGCGCGCCGGCGACTTCAGTCGCGCGCGCGCGACCTCACCGACTCGGGCGGTGGCGGCGGCTCGATGTCGGTGCAGAACCTCACCCGCCTCGCGCGCGCCAACGGCACCATCGACGATCCCGACATCCGCCAGTCGCTCGTGCAGCTCCACACGATGAACGAGATCGCCCGCTACACCAACCTCCGCCAGCGCGCGCTGGCGAAGGCGGGAGGCGAGATCCCGGGCCTCGGCAACATCGCCAAGCTCACGATGAGCCGGATCCTGCGGCTCACCCGTGATCTCGGTGGTCGGGTCCTCGGGCCGTACGCCACCCTCCACGGGTACTCGGCCGAAGACGCCGAGGCGCTCGTGGCCGCGACCGACGGCGCGGTGCAGCCCGGGGTCACCGAGTCGATGCTGTTCGCGCAGGCACCGCAGATCTACGGCGGCACCGACGAGATCCAGCACAACATCCTCGGGGAGCGGGTGCTCGGGCTGCCCAAGGAGCCCGACACCAACAAGGGCAAGCCGTTCCGCGAGATCCCCAAGAACGGCTGAGCGCCAGCCGAGGCGGCCCGCTCAAGGCGGGCCCCAATGGCGCCGATTCGTACTTCGTGGGACGGTTCGGAACCCGGGGGTGGGTGATCGGCGCGCTCATCGCCAGCGCCGTCATCGTGGTCTCGACGTCGGCGCTCCTCTTCCAAGGGCGGGAAGACGGCACCAGCCGCGCCGCCACCGAGACGACCTCGGATCGACGCGACGTCCCGGCGTCCACGACGGCGACCACGAGCACGACGACGAGCACCACCACCGCCACCACGACAACCCCGACGCCGATCCCGACCACGGCAACGCCGGCCGCGCCGCCGGCGCCGCCGTCGACGGCCGCACCGACTCCGGTCGAGGTGGTCCCGCCGCCGCCCGCGCCGGCACCGGTGTGCGACGGAGGGGGGAGCGCGGTCCTCGACGCGATGAACCGTGACCGAGGCTCGGCCGGGCTGGCCGCGCTCTGCGGGAGCTCCCAGCTCGACGGGTTCGCGCAGTCGTGGGCCAACTGGATGGCGCAGCACCAGTCGCTCACGCACCAGGACCTCGGCGGCGTGCTCGCCGGGACTTCGTTCTCGACCGTGGCCGAGAACATCCTCAACGGGTCGGGCGGCATGTCCGCGGGCGAGATGGAAGCGACCTGGATGGCGTCGCCCGGTCACCGTCAGAACATCCTGAACGGTGCCTACCGGGCGGCGGGCGTTGGCGTCGCGTCCAGCAGCGACGGCCAGGTCTGGGTCGCGGTCGAGTTCGGGGGCTGAGCCTCGACAGATGACCCGGTCAACGTCTTCGGGTATGTTCTCGCGCAGTGGCGCTCCTCAACTGTGACCAGGTCTCGGTGCGTTTCGGCGGTCTCCAAGCACTTGCCGCCGTCACCATCGACGTGCCCGAGAACGAGGTGACCGGTCTCATCGGTCCCAACGGAGCGGGCAAGACCACGCTCTTCAACGTCATCACGGGTCTGCAGGCACCCACCGGCGGCACGGTGGTCCTCGACGGCAAGGACATCACCACCGTCAAACCGCACAAGCGTGCGCGCCTCGGCATCGGCCGCACGTTCCAACGGCTCGAGACCTTCAGCACGCTCAGCGTGCGCGACAACATCTTGGTCGCGGCGGAGATGCGCAAGGGCTGGTCGCGCGAGAAGTTCAAGCCCGGTGTGCTCGCCGACGAGCTCATCGAGCGCATCGGTCTCACGTCGGTCGCGCAGGAGCGCGTCGACCGGTTGCCGACCGGCACGCAGCGCCTCGTCGAGATGGCGCGCGCGCTGGCGACCAAGCCGCGGGTCGTGCTGCTCGACGAACCGTCGTCCGGGCTCAACGAGGTGGAGACCGCCGAATTCTCGGAGCTGCTCATCGAGCTCGCGGCATCGGGTCTCGCGATCCTGCTCGTCGAACACGACATGGGACTCGTCATGAGCTCGTGTCACCACATCCACGTGCTCGACTTCGGTCAGATCATCGCCTACGGCGATCCCGCCGAGGTGCAGGCGAACCCCCTCGTGCGCGCTGCGTACCTGGGTGAGGGCGACGAAGCCGATGAGGTGCCCGAGGAGCAGCAGGCGTTGCTCGCCGAGGTGTCGGCACTGCAGGATGAGGTGCGCGCCGAGACCGAGCCGGACACCAACGGTGCCGCACCGTCGATCACCGTGAACACCTCGCCGACCGACACCACCATCACCGAGCCCACCGAGGGCGCCGCGCTCGAACTGATCAACGTGCGGGCTGCCTACGGGTCGATCGACGTGCTGCACGGCGTGAGCATCACGATCCCGCGCGGCACCGTGTACGCGCTGCTCGGTCCGAACGGCGCCGGCAAGAGCACCACGCTGAAGGTGGCGAGCGGCCAGCTCAACCCGACCGCCGGCGAGGTGCGTTTCCTCGGCGAGAAGATCAACGGCCGCTCGTCCGACAAGGTCGCGCGAGCCGGCCTGTGCACCATTCCCGAGGGCCGCGGCATCTTCCCGAACCTCAGCGTGCTCGAGAACCTGCGCACGATGACCTACACGGGCACGTCGCTGTCGCAGATCGAGGACCAGGCGTATCACGCGCTTCCCTCGCCTCAAGGAGCGCCGCAAGCAGATGGCGGGCACGCTCTCCGGTGGTGAGCAGCAGATGCTGGCCATCGCGCGCGCCATCGGCACCGAGCCGAAGGTCCTGCTGCTCGACGAGCTGTCGATGGGGCTGGCGCCGCTCGTGGTCTCCGAGCTGTACGACGTCGTGAAGCGCATCGCCGCCGACGACGTCTCGATCCTCGTGGTGGAGCAATTCGCGCACGAGGTGCTCGACGTCGCCGACGTCGCCGCGATCATCCTGCACGGCAAGGTGCAGTTCGAGGGCTCGCCGCCCGAGGTGGCCGACGCGCTCCAGGACGCGTACCTCGGCGGCAGCGTCTCCAACTAGACCCTGAAACCGGGCCCGCGCCACACGGCGGGATGGTCCGGCGTATGCTGCCGCGCTTCGTTCTGACGACCCGTCAGATCCGGGGGGAAACAGGAGCGCTGGACATGAAGCGAGTGTGGGGGGCGGTCCTCTGTGCCGTCATCGTCGCCGGGATCGCAGGGGTGAGCACGACCGCCGGCGCCCAATCGTCCGACGAGAAGCCCAAGGCCACCGACGTGGGGATCACCGACAAGGAGATCCACATCGCGGTCGTGGCCGACGTCGACAACCCGATCGTGCCGAACCTCTTCAAGGCGTCGCCTGACGCGGTGCAGGGCTTCGCCAAGTTCATCAACAGCAAGGCGGGCGGTGGTGGTCTCGCCGGGCGCAAGCTCGTCGTCGACTTCTACGACTCGAAGCTGAACCCGAACGCCACGACCAACGCCGAGATCCAGGCGTGCGAGAACGACGTCGCCATGGTCGGTACGTCGTCGGTGTTCCTCACGTCGGTCGACAACATGCGCAACTGCAAGGACTCGACGGGAGCGGTCACCGGTCTGCCGGACATCCCGTTCGTGACCACGGCTCTCGTGCAGCAGTGCTCCGACCAGTCGTTCCCGATCGCGCCGCCGCAGGTCGACTGCGCGACCAAGGACCAGCACCCGCAGACGTTCTACGCGAACGTGTCGCGCGGGCGCTTCTACAACAAGAAGTTCGGCGAGAACAAGCTGCACGGCGTCTACGTGTTCGGCAACGACTCCAAGTCGGCGCGTGACTCGTCGTTCGTGAGCCTCGGTGCGCTCCGTGACATCGGCATCAAGTCCGACCAGGACTTCGATCTTCCGGGCGCGTCACCGCAGTCGGCCTTCACGCCGGTGATCCAGGCCATGAAGGACAACGGCTCCAACTACGGCCAGGCCATCACCGCCAACGCCATGGTGCTCATGCGCAAGGAAGCTGCGCTCCAGGGCCTCAACGACGTGAAGGTGTGGGACTGCGGCGTCGGCTGCTACGACACCGAGAACTTCCTGAAGGCGGGCGGTGCGGACGTCGAAGATCAGTACGTCGACACGCTCTTCCTGCCCTTCTACAGCAAGGCCGATCAGAAGGCCAACAAGATGACCGGTAACTACGTGAAGTACACGGGTACCGACAAGATCGCCAGCTTCGGTGCCTACGCATGGGCCGCGGGTGTCGCATTCCGCGACGCGGTCAACGCGCAGGTGAAGGCGGGCGGCGTGAACAGCGTGACCCGCAAGACGATCTTCGAGCAGCTGAACAAGATCAACAAGTTCGATGCCGAGGGGATGTTCGCCCCCATCGACCTTGCCGGCCGCAAGATCTCGAGCTGCAGCGTGACGATGCAGGTCAAGAACGGCGAATACGTGCGGGTGAGCCCGACGAAGCCCGGCACGTTCAAGTGCTGGTCGAACGGCATCGTCACTCGCAAGCTCGACATCTACGGCACGAGCTGACCAAGTCATCTCCAAACGTGACACGGTGCCCCCGCCTCGTGCGGGGGCACCGTCGCGTTCGGCGGCAGGAAGCCGTCATGTCGCGGGCTCGTGTCTTGTCGCGCCGAATGCGACGCCATATGCTGCGCCCCGAACCTGACGACCCGTCAGATTGTCCGGCTGACGCGACGTCGTCTGCAACATCCGTACCAAATGGGGGGACATCACATGAGTCGATCTCGCTGGATGGCGCTCGCCGCCATCCTGGTGGTCTGCGTAGGGACGCTCGGCGCCACCGCCGTGACCGCCGGTGCGCAGTCGAGTGGTGAGAAGCCCACGGCGACCGACGTGGGGGTCACCGCGTCCGAGATCCACGTGGCCGTGATCGCCGACGTCGACAACCCGATCGTCCCGAACCTGTTCAAGGGTTCGAAGGACGCGGTCGAAGGGCGCGGCCAAGTTCCTCAACAGCAAGGCCGGGGGCGGCGGTCTCGCCGGGCGCAAGGTTGTGGTCGACTTCTACGACTCGAAGCTGAACGCCAACGCCACCACCAACGCCGAGATCCAGGCGTGCGAGAACGACGTCGCCGCGGTCGGGACGTCGGCGGTGTCGTTGGCGTCGGTCGACGAGATGCGCAACTGCAAGGACTCCACCGGTGCCGTCACGGGGCTGCCCGACATCCCGTTCGTGTCGACCAACCTCTCGCAACAGTGCTCGGATGAGTCGTTCCCGATGGCGCCACCGCAGGTGATCTGCTCCACGAAGGACCAGCACCCGCAGACGTTCCAGCCCAACGTCGGTCGGGGCTACTACTACAAGCAGAAGTTCGGCAAGGACCTGCACGGCATCTACATCTTCGGCAGTGACTCGAAGAGTGCGCGCGACTCGTCGTTCGCCAGCGGCATCGGCCAGATCCGCGAAGTCTGCTGCAAGTCCGACCAGGACTTCGACCTCTCCGGCTTCGCGCCGCAGTCGGCGTACACGCCGGTCGTGCAGGCGATGAAGAACGCCGGCTCGAACTACGGCCAGGCCACGCAGGGCTCGCAGCAGATCCTGCTGCGCAAGGAGGCCACGCTGCAGAACCTCACGGGCGTGAAGGTGTGGGACTGCACCACCGGGTGCTACAGCAAGGACTTCCTGAAGAACGGCGGCTCCGACGTCGACGGCCAGTTCGTGGACACGCTGTACCTCCCGTTCCTGAGCGCGGCGGAGCAGAAGGCCAACCCGATGCTCAAGAACTTCGTGAAGTACACCGGTGCCGACAAGGCTGACGGCTTCGGCGTCTACGCCTGGTCGGCGATGATCGCCTTCCGCGATGCGGTGAACGCGCAGGTGAAGGCGGGCGGCGTGAACAGCGTGACCCGCAAGACGATCCTCGAGCAGCTGAACAAGATCCACGACTTCAGCGCCGACGGGATGTTCGGCACGATCGACCTCGCCGGGCGCAAGACCTCGCCGTGCCATGTGCTCATGCAGGTGAAGAACGGCGACTTCAAGCGGGTGTTCCCGACCAAGGCGGGCACCTTCGACTGCGCGAAGAAGAACGTGATCGAGGTCAAGCTCGACGTCTACTGACCTGTCGATGGCATGATGCGTGCGTGCGGCGCCTTCCCCGGGGGGTGGCGCCGGGGGGACAGTGAGCGTGAACCATTGGGAGTGACATGACGGCGACCGTCCAGCGCAGGCGCAGCATCTCACCGGACACCCGACGCACGATCCTCGCGGGCCTCGTCGTGGCCGCGTTCACGATCTTCGTCTGTGTCGAGTCGTGGGCCGGGAGTCCGATCACCTTCAACTCGATCCTCTTCTGGTTGATCGTCGGCATCACGTACGGCTCGGTGTACGCAGTCGCGGCGACCGGTCTGGTGGTCACCTACACCACGTCGGGCATCTTCAACTTCGCCCAGGGCGCGATCGGCATGTTCCTCGCCTACGTGTTCTGGCAGTTGCAGGTGGAGTGGGGCATCCAGACCTTCGTCGCCCTCCTGCTCACGGTGTTCGTCGCTGCGCCGTTGATGGGAGCGATCATCGAGCGTGTGCTCATGCGCGCGATCGCCGACGCACCGCTCGTCGCGCAGATCGTCACCACCATCGGTCTGATGCTCGCCCTGATGGGTCTCGCCGGGCTCATCTGGGACCCCCAGGAGACGCGGCACATCAACCGCTTCTTCGGCACCAGCGGCTTCAACATCGGCGACACGCTCATGCCGTGGTCGCGCTTCATCACCATCGTCGTCGGTCTCGGGCTCGCGCTGGCCCTCAAGATCCTGCTCTCGCGCACGCGCCTCGGGGTCGCGATGCGCGCCGTGGTCGACAACCGTGAGCTGGCCGGCCTCAACGGCATCAAGCCTGGGCGTGTGTCGATGTTCTCGTGGGCGCTGGGCTCGTCGATGGCGGCGGTCGCCGGCATCTTCCTCGCCGAAGAGCTCGCCACCCTCGACGTGCAGACGCTCACCCTGTTGATCCTGTCCGCGTTCGCGGCGGCGATCATCGGGCGGCTGAAGAGCCTGCCGCTCACGTTCATGGGCGGTCTGCTGATCGGCCTCGTGTTCGAGTTCCAGCAGAACTTCCTCAGCTGGACCGGGCGCTGGACCACCGCTCCACTCGCCATCCCGCAGATCATGCTGTTCCTCGCGCTGCTGTTCCTGCCCCAGGCACGCATCGAGGGCAAGAAGCTGATCCGTCAGGTCGCACCCCGCATCCCGTCGATCCCGAAGGCCATCCTGGGCATGGGGATCCTCTTCGTTGTCGTTGCCATCCTCGGTCTCGCGTTCGAGCGCACCGACGTGCGCACGCTCACGCTCGCGTTGCTCACCATGCTGATCATGGTGTCGCTGATCCCGCTCACCGGTTGGTCGAAGCAGATCTCGCTGGCACAGATCACGTTCGTCGGTGCCGGCGCGTTCGCGTTCCTCCAGTGGGCACCCGATCTCGGCACCATCGGCGGACTCGTGATCGCGTCGTTGTTCGCCGTGCCGTTCGGCGTGGCGATGGCGCTCCCGGCGCTGCGACTCCAAGGGCTCTACCTTGCGCTGGCGACGATGGCCTTCGCGCAGATGGCCGCGATCCTCTTCTTCCCCCAGCCCGAGATCCTCGGTTTCGACGGCAAGCCGATCCGCTCGCTGAGCATCCTCGGCTTCGACTTCAGCAAGCCGTTCACGTTCCTCGGGATCAACTTCGACCAGGACGTCGGCACGATGCTGTTCATCGCGGCCGCCCTGGGCGTGGTCGGTGTGCTCGTGGTCCTGCTGCACAAGAGCGCGTTCGGGCGCCGACTCACCGCGCTGGGCGACAGCCCGGCGGCCTGCGCGACGCTCGGCGTGAACCCGATCGTCACCAAGCTCGGGGTGTTCGTGATCTCGGCTGCCATCGCCGGCTTCGCCGGCGCGCTGCTCGGCGTGTTCCAGGGCACCGCGACGGTGCAGGACTTCGAGATGCTCAACGGTCTGGCGTACCTGCTGCTGCTCGTGGTCGGCGGTGTCGCGGTCGTCAGCGGCGCGGTGCTGGGTGGGACCTTCCTGACCCTGTTCACGTGGCTGCCTTCAATCCTGCCGGGCTGGGCCTGGCTCACCGAGCTGGGGAAGTGGCAGGCGCGCCTCGGCCCCGGGCTCGCCGGCATCGGCATCGGCCGTCAGCCGTCGGGCATCATCCCGACCGTCGGGGAGGATCTCCGCGCCCAGAACGCGCGCAAGCGCATGGAGCGAGAAGGCCGTGCCACCGGCGACACGCCGCCTGGCGACTCGCCAACCACACCGCCGTCGACGACCCCCAGCGTCGCCGAGGCGTCGGTTCCCTCACCCGGCGCGTAGTTCCCCGGTCGACGCGGCTACGCCAGCTCGGCCTTGATCTCGTCGGTGTGCTCGCCCAGCCCGGGGCTGGGCCGCACCGTCACCGGTTCGTCGAACGTGACCGGCGGGCGCGGGTGCAGGATCTCGCCCACCTCGGGGTGGACCTCGCGCACGAGGTAGCCGGGCGATGTGCGTTCGATGAGCGCGGGGAGGTCGTCGATGTCGGTCACCGCCGCGTGGGGCACGCCCTGCTCGCGGAGGCGACCGGTGACCTCCGCGGTGCTGAGGGCAGCGAGCTGCGCGCCGATCTCCTTCATCAACGGTCCACCGTTGCGACCGCGCTGCTGCGGTGAGTCGTAGTCGGGGTGGCCGACGAGCTCGTCGCGGCCCGTGGCGCGGAGCAGCCCGTTCCATTGGGGTGTGGTGACGGTGATCATCGCGACATACCCGTCGGCGGTGGGGGTGAGGCGGAACGTGCGCGACTGCGGAGGGAGGCGATCGAACTCACCCTGCAGACTCACGTTGGTGCTGACGTCGGGCCAGAGGAACGACAACCCGGCGTGGAGCATCGGCACCTCGATCACCTGACCGCGCCCGGTGCGGTCGCGCTCGAACAGCGCGGCGGTGATCGCCTGCGCGGCGGTGAGCCCGGTGACCTTGTCGACCACCGCCTGTTGGACGAGCACGGGCACGCCGGTGCGGAGGTCGGCCTGGTTGGCGCCGAACCCGGTCATCGCCTGGATCACGTGGTCGTACACGGGCGCGTCGGCGAGCTCGGAGTCGGACGGGAAGCCGCGCAGGGCGGCGTAGATCAGGCGGGGATGCTCGGCCACGAGCTCCTCGGCGACGAAACCGAACGCGGGCATGACCGTGGGCCGGAAGTTCTCGACCAGCACGTCGGCGGTGGCCACCAGCTTCCGGAGGGTGGCGAGGTCGTCGGCGTCGTTGAAGTCGAGGGCGATCGATCGCTTCCCCCAGTTGGTGTTCACGAAGTAGGCCGACGTACCGCCGCGACTGGAGCCGACGTGGCGGAGGATGTCGCCGACGGGCGGTCGCTCCACCTTGATCACGTCGGCGCCCTGCTGGGCGAGGACCATGGTGGCGAACGGCCCCGACAGGTTCATGGTGAGGTCGACGATCCGCACTCCGCCGAGCGGACCGCTGGCTGCTTCGGCTGCTTCCGTCATCGCCGCACCCTATTCCGCACGTACTCTCCGCGGTCGACCGGACGACATCCCGAAGGGCACTGGAGGAAGCCGTGGCGACCATCGACGAGGACGCGGCCATCGAAGCGCTGCTCGACACGCTCGAGCGCTGGCTCGCGAGCGAGGTCGTGCCCAACGTGCTCGAGCTCGAACACGCCGACGAGTACCCGCGCGAGATGGTCGAGCAGATGCGCGAGTTCGGCCTGTTCGCCGCCACCATCCCCGAGGCGTACGGCGGCCTCGGCCTCGGCGCCAGCGCCTATGTGCGCATCGTCGAGGCGGTGGCGCGGGCATGGATGTCGCTCACCGGCGTCGTCAACACCCACCTGATGGTGGCCGAGCTCGTGCGTCGCTACGGCACCGACGAACAGCGCGCCCACTTCCTCCCGCAGCTCGCAGCCGCCGAGCTGCGCGGTGGCCTCGCGCTCACCGAACCCGATTGCGGCACCGATCTCCAGGCGGTGCGCACCACCGCGACGCGCGCCGACGGCGTCTACGTGCTGCGCGGCACCAAGATGTGGATCACCAACGCACACGAAGGCAACTGTCTCGCCGTGCTCACCAAGACCGACGTCGGTGCCGAACCACGCCACCGCGGCATGTCGTTGTTCATCGTGCCGAAGTCGCTCGGCTACACCGTGACCCGCAAGCTCGGGAAGCTCGGGTACAAGGGCATCGACACGTGTGAGGTCGTGTTCGACGACGTCGTCGTCCCCGAGGACTGCCTGCTCGGAGGGGTGGAGGGCCGCGGCTTCCACCAGGCCGTGGGCGCGCTCGAGCTCGGGCGCATCAACATCGCGGCGCGGGGCGTGGGCGTGGCCGACGCCGCGCTCCGGGCGTCGCTCGCGTACGCGCAGCAGCGCCACACGATGGGCAAGCCCATCGCCGAGCACCAGGCGATCGCGGCGAAGCTGGCCGACATGGCCTGCCGGACGGAGGCGGCTCGGCTCCTCACCCACAAGGCGGCGGGTGCGTTCGACCGCGGTGAGCGGTGCGACATGGAAGCGGGGATGGCCAAGCTGGTGGCGTCGGAGGCCGCGCTCGAGAACGCCACCGAGGCCATGCGGATCCACGGCGCCTACGGCTACTCCACCGAGGATCACGTCGAGCGCTACTACCGCGACGCCCCGCTGCTGTGCATCGGCGAGGGCACCAACGAGATCCAGCGCATCACCATCGCCCGCCAGCTCGTCTCCCGCAGCAACGCGACCCCCTGACCAGCAGTTTCCGGGCCGCGCTGCGGGCACGGCTCCACTTCATCTCCTAGGGTTTGGTCATGGTGGCCGCATGACGGGTTCGGTGCGCCGGCGCCCTTCCTTCAGTCGCGCGCTCCTGGCGCTCGGCGCCGTGGCCCTGCTCGCCCTCCTCGCCGTCGCGGCCCTGTTGCTCGGCGGCGCCTCGGGCGACCAGCGTGACCCCGTCCGCCCCGAGGCCCACAGCGCGACCACCGCGGCGGGCGGCGGGCACGACGGCACCATCTCCGCCGTCCACGCGTTCCGTCAACAACCGTCGACGCGCGCTCGCAGCGTCGCGTTCGCGGTGCTCGCCTCGACCACGCTCCTCGCGGCCTGGGCGTTCCAGCGTCTCCGGTTGGTGCGGGCCGGTCGCGTACGCACGCTCCGCATCGTCGGGCTCCCACCCGGCCGCGCTCCGCCAGCACTTCGCATCGCGTGAACCGGCGGCTCCTGCCGCCGTTCTCCCCTTGATGGTCGACGCGCCTCGTGGCGCGCTACCGAGGAGTTCGCATGCGATCCCCGAGTGCTTCCGCAGTAGCTCTCGTCGAACCGTTGACGACAGTTCCTGTGGTCACCATGGATGCAGCCATCTGCGTCCGTCCGTTCCGATTCGATCCCGAGTTGACCGTGGAGGTCCCTGTCGTCCGGTGGCCCGACGCGGCTGCGGCGCGTGAACGCCACGCCCGAGCCGGCACGCCGTGCCTGCTCGTGGTGGGCGTCACGGATCGCGCCCCTGCGCGTTGGGGGGAGCTGGAGGACTGGGTGCGCGAGACGGCGTCACGCGCCGAGTTCGTCACCCGAGCGGTGACGGTCGCCCGTCGGGCCGACCTGTTGCAGCGTCCCCGGCTCGACCACACCCGCGTGGTTCGCTTCCGCGACCGCACGGTGGTGGTCCCCGAGACCCAGGCCCGACTCGTCGGCCTGCTCGTGGAACGATTCGGCGAGACCGTTGCCGACGCCGAGATCCGCGCCCTGTGCGACGGGGGCGGCGTCAGCACCCACAGCGAGGCGGTGAAGACCGCGCTGCGCCGGCTGAAGGACACGCTGGCGCCGCTCGGGCTGCACCTCGCCCGGGTGCGGGCCGCGGGGTACCTGCTCGACCGCTCCGACTGAGGCTCCGCAATTCCTCCGGGTCGGCATAAAGAACAAGTGCTAACTTGTTCATTACTGCAGCCGACCCGGAGGAGGAGCCATGACCGCATCCACCCCGCACCCCGCACTCCCCGTCGCGATCGTCACCGGAGCCTCGCAAGGCCTCGGCCTGGCGCTCGCCGAGGCGCTCGCCGACCGGGGCTGGGCCCTCGTCGATCGACGCCCGCCGGGCCGACCGACTCGATGCTGCGATCGCCCGCCTCGGATCCTGCACCACCGTCGCCGGCGTCGCCGGCGACGTGACCGATCCCGCGCACCGCGCCGAACTGGCCAGGGTGGCCGCGTCGCTGGGCACGGTCGGACTGCTCGTCAACAACGCGAGCACCCTGGGCGCGAGTCCGCTGCCCGCAGCTCGATGCCATCGCGCCCGACACATTCCTGCGCATCTTCGCCGTGAACGTCGTCGCGCCGTTCGCATTGGTGCACGACCTCGGCGAACTGCTCGACGAGCGCGCCACCGTCGTGAACATCACGTCCGACGCCGCGGTCGAGCCGTACCCGGGTTGGGGCGGCTACGGCGCATCGAAGGCCGCGCTCGAGCACGCCAGTCGCGTCCTCGCGGTCGAACGGCCCGACCTTCGCGTGCTCGTCGTCGATCCGGGCGACATGCGCACCGAGATGCACCAGGACGCGTTCCCGGGCGAGGACATCTCCGATCGTCCCGATCCCGAGACTCGCGTCCCGGCACTGCTCGCGCTGATCGAGGGCGAGCACCCGAGCGGCCGCTACGAGGCGAGCGCCCTGGTCGCGGCGGAACCGAGGACGACATGATCGAGACCACCCACTCGGCGGCGCCGTCACTGGGCTTCGTGCTCGACCCCGAACACGAAGCGCACCAACCGCCCGAGGTCGTGGCCGGCCGGCGCGACCAGGTCCGCCTGCTCGTCAGCGCGGGCGAGGCCGCCCCGGTGCACGCACGCTTCGAGACCCTCGGCGAGCTCCTGCGCGCCGGCGACGTGCTCGTCGTCAACACCTCGGCCACGGTGCCCGCCGCCGTCGACGCCCGGATGCCCGACGGCGATCCCGTGGTCGTGCACTTCTCCGGCGAGCTGCCCGGTGGCGTGCTCCTGGTCGAGGTGCGCCAACCCGCGCACGGCACGACGGCACCTCGAATCGTGGAACGACCCGCCGAACTCGACCTGCTCGGACTCGGGCGGGTGCACCTGCACGCACCGTTCGCCGACTCGCAGCGCCTGTGGGTCGCCCGCGCGACCTTCGACGGCGACGTGCCGCTGCTCGACTTCCTCGACGCGCACGGCCGCCCGATCCGCTACCGGCACGTCCCGCGTGAGTGGCCGATCGAGGCGTACCAGACGGTGTTCGCACGCGAACCGGGCAGCGTCGAGATGCCGAGCGCGGCCCGACCGTTCTCCACCGAGCTCGTCACCGACCTCGTCGGGCGGGGGATCGGCATCGCACCCCTCGTGCTGCACACCGGCGTCTCGTCGCTCGAAGGCGAGGAACGGCCCTACCCCGAGCGGTACCGCGTGCCCCGCGCCACCGCGGCCGCGATCGGCGCGACGCGCCAGAATGGCGGGCGAGTGATCGCCATCGGTACCACCGTCGTCCGCGCGCTGGCCACCGTCACCGACGACCGCGGCGTCGTGCACCCGGGGGAGGGCTGGACCGACCTGATGGTCACCGCCGACACGCCGGTGCGCTCGGTCGACGGGCTGCTCACCGGATGGCACGAGCCGGAGTCGACGCACCTGCTGATGCTCGAGTCGTTCGCCTCGCGCGACGTGCTCGGCGACGCGTACAACGCCGCGTTGGATGCCGGGTACCTCTGGCACGAGTTCGGCGACAGCCACCTCATCCTGCGGACCGACCCGAAGTGACCGCGATCACCGGGTCGAGCTCGGGTGAAGTCGCACGCCTGCCGGCGGGGCGGCGGGCGGTGCTCTACGCGGTCCGTCGACGCGGCGAGGCGACCGCCGACCAGGTGGCGGAGCAGCTCGACATCACCGTGAGCGGCGCCCGGCAGCACCTCACCGCGCTCGCGGGCGAGGGTCTCGTCGAGTCGAGCGAGCTTCCGTCCCCCGACGGTCGGCGCGGCCGGCGCACCCTGGTGTACTCGGCGACCGCCGCCGCCGACGCGTACTTCCCGAAGGCGTACGGCGAGCTCACCAACGAGCTGCTCGGCTACGTCGCCGACACCGACCGCGAGCTGCTCGACCAGCTGTTCGCCAAGCGGCGCGAGGCGCGCATCGAGGGCGCGGCGGACGCGGCTGGCGTCGAAGCGCACGCTCCGGACCAAGGTGGCCGAGCTCACCCGCATCCTCGACGAGGACGGCTACCTCGCGAGTTGGGAACAGGTCGAGCCCGGTGTGTACCGCATCGTGGAGCACAACTGCGCGATCTGGGCAGTGGCCGAGCGCTACGGGCAGGCGTGCACCAGCGAGCTCGAGTTCATCCGCACCGTGCTCGAGGGCGCCGACGTCGAGCGCGTCCAGCACATGGTGGCCGGCGCCCGTCGTTGCGCCTACGAGGTCAGAGGCGGGAGCGGGCTCCGCCCGTCCCGCCGTGAGGGACGGACCGAGCGGGAGTGAGCGACGGGTTCAGGGCTGTGAAAGCACCTCGTTCCACTCGCGCAGGTACCAGCGGCCGACGACGCCGCTCGAGCGCGTCGGGTCCCGACTCGTAGAAGGTCACGTAGAGGGGCAGGGGTCAGAGTCTTGCTGATCCGGGTACCGTCGGGTGACGGAGACGGAGCGGAGCCGTGCTCGGAGAGCGGGACGGCGGAACGGAGTCGACTCGACACGATGGCCGAGGACCGGGACATCATCAAGCGGATCGACGAGCTGGTCGACGAGGAGCACGCCCTGGAGCGGGCCCACGGCGATGGCAAGTCGCTGAGCAAGGACGAGAAGGCGCGACTGCGCGCCCTCGAGGTGCAGCTCGACCAGCTGTGGGACCTGCTCCGGCAGCGGCGGGCGCGACGCAGCGCCGGCCTCGACCCCGATGGCGCCGAGGAGCGCGACCCGACGACAGTCGAGGGCTACCGGCAATGACCACGGGCACCGACTGGCCCGCACTGCCCTACGACGAGTGGTCCGACACCCTCGGCACGCTCCACATGGTCCTCCAGATCCTGGGCAAGGTGCGCGTCGCGTTGGCGCCGCAAGGAGCCCGAGTGGGCGCACATCACGCTCTACGTGTCGGCGCGCGGGTTGACCACCGGTCCGGTCCCCTCGAACCTGGGTCTGTTCGACGTGGAAGCCGACCTCCTGCACCACGAGGTCGTCGTCCGCACCGCCGACGGTGAAGCCGAGCGGGTGCTGCTGCGCGCCCGTCCGGTGGCGGAGTTCTGGGTCGACTTCAACGCCGCGCTCTCGAAGCTGGGGATCGACATCGAGCTCTCGCCCGAGGCGCAGGAGGTGCCCGACCCGATCCCGTTCCCCGACGACACGACGCACCACGTCTACGACCCCGAAGCGGCGACGCGCTTCTGGCGCGCGCTCACGGTGATCGACCCGGTGCTCACGTCGTACCGCGCCGACTTCCAGGGCAAGGTGTCGCGGGTGCAGCTCTTCTGGGGCCACGTCGACCTCAACGTCACCCGCTTCTCGGGAGAGCCGTGCACACCGCCGCCGGGGGCCAACATGCTCGACCGTGGTGCCTACGACTATGAACAGGTGAGCGTCGGCTGGTGGCCCGGCGACGACTCGTTCCGCAAGCCTGCGTTCTACGCCTACGGCTACCCGAGGCCGGACGGCATCGACGCCGCCGACCTCGGCGTCGAGGGTGCGCGATGGGACGCCGACCTCGGCGAGTTCATCCTCGACTACGACACCGTCCGCGCCGCCCCGTCACCCGAGGCTCACCTCCGTCAGTTCCTCGACGCCGCCTACGAAGCGTGCGCCACCCGCGCCCACTGGGACCCCCGCCTCACCAAATAACGAGGTTG
Source organism: uncultured Actinomycetes bacterium (assembly GCA_963835985.1). Taxonomy (GTDB): domain Bacteria; phylum Actinomycetota; class Acidimicrobiia; order IMCC26256; family DASPTH01; genus DASUAS01. The sequence goes on from CAWIHV010000007.1 coordinate 992,962, forward strand.
CGTCACCTGGCGTCGTTATACGCCGCCGAGTGACGCAACCTCGCGATTGGGGGCCTAGCCGACGACGCCTTTGACCTTGAGTTCGACGATGGTGTCCCAGTCGAGGCCGAGCTTCTCGGCGAGGATGTCGTCGCCGTGCTCGTTGAACTCGGGGGCGCGGCTCGTGGGCGCGGGCGCCCCGTTGAACTGCACCGGCGTGCTCACGAGCGTGAACGGCGTGCCCTTCGACGAGTGGATCTCCTGCAGGTAGCCGTTGGCGATGGTCTGCGGGTCGGTCTGCACCTCGATGGTGTCCTGCACCGGAGCCCACTGGCCCTTCATCCCCTGCAGCTGGGCCTTCCACTCCTCGAGCGTCTTCTGCTTGATCGCCTCGGCGACCAGCTCCGCGCCAACGGGCGCGTTCTCGATGAACAGCTCGTTGGTGGCGAAGCGCGGGTCGTCGATGTACTGCGGGATGCTCGAAGCGCTCGCACGCCTCCGGCCAGTAGTAGTGACCCTGCAGCATGCACAACGACAGGAACCGGTCGTCCTTGGTCTCGTACACCTGCACCAGCGGGTTGGTGATCTGCCCGACGGTGTGCGCGGCGAGCTCGTGCCACGGCATGCCCGCGAGCAACGACACCGCGATGCCCGCGCCCATCGCCCACATCCCCGTGTTCATGAGTGAGACGTCGACCACGTCGGCCTCGCCGGTGCGCTCGCGGTGGAACAGCGCGGCGGAGATGCCGCCGGCGATCGTCATCGCGCCGATGGTGTCGCCGTACGCGGGCGCGGGCATCCCCGGCACGGTCGTGGCGTCGGGCGCCTTCGCGCTCATGCCGCTGGTCCCGCGGTACCAGTACGAGATGGCGTCGTAGCCACCCGCGTCGCGGTCGGGACCACGCGCGCCGTAGCCGTGACCCGACACGTAGATGATGTTCGGGTTGGCGGCGCGGATGTCGTCGATGTCGGTCTTCAGCTTCTCGCGCACGCTCGGCATCTTGTTGGTGAGGAAGACGTCGGAGATGGCGGCGAGCCGGTAGAGGATGTCGCGGCCCTCGTCCTGGTTGAGGTCGAGCGCGAGGCTGAGCTTGCCCCGGTTGGCGTGCTCGAGGATCGGGGACACGTCGCCGGCGAAGATCGCCATCCCGGTGGACGCGAGCCCCCGGGCCGCGTCACCGCGGGTGATGTGCTCGACCTTGATGACCTCGGCCCCCCAGTCGCTGAGGATGGCCGACGCCGCCGGCACGAAGGTGTGGTCGGCGAGGTCGAGGATGCGGATCCCCTCCATGGGGCGGTGCGTGCTCATGCGACGGGTCCTCCGGAATTCGGACGCAGTTGAAATCTCGTGCAGGATACGCCCAGCGGGTCATCCGTTCCCTCGCCGTGATCCGGACACCAGGCATGGCCGAGCGTCCCGCTGTCCCGCCGCGCGCCGACGTGGGGGTCTTCGGAGGATCCGGCTTCTACTCGTTCCTCGCCGACGCCACCGAGGTGCCGGTGACGACCGAGTGGGGCGCACCCTCGGCGCCGGTGATGGTGGCCACCGTGGCGGGCCTGCGGATCGCCTTCATCCCCCGGCACGGTCAGCAGCACGAGACGCCTGCCCACCGCGTCGACTACCGGGCGAACGTGGCGGCGATGCGGGCGCTCGGCGTACGGGCGCTCCTCGCGCCCTTCGCCGCCGGCTCCCTCCAGCCCGATCTGCGACCCGGTGACTTCGTGGTGGTCGACCAGCTCGTCGACCGCACGCAGGGGCGCGTCGACACGTTCCACGAGCACTTCGCCGACGGACCCCAACACGTCTCGCTGGCCGACCCCTACGACGCCGAACTGAGAGAGATGCTGCTCGCCGCCGCGCACGCCGAGGGCGTGACCGCGCACGACCGTGGCACCGTCGTGGTCATCAACGGACCGAGGTTCTCGACCCGCGCCGAGTCGCGGTGGTTCAGCCGCATGGGTTGGGACCTGGTGAACATGACCCAGTACCCGGAGGCCGCGCTGGCGCGCGAGGCAGGGCTGCCGTACGCGGGGTTGGCGCTCGTGACCGACTACGACGCCGGGCTCGAAGGCGACCCGAGCGTCGACGCGGTGAGTCAGGAGCGGGTGTTCGAGATGTTCGACGCCAACCTGGGTCGACTCCGGTCGGTGCTCACGCGCGCGATCGGTCTCCTCGCCGAAGCAGACGCCACACCGACCACACCAACGCGACTCCCCACAGGATCACCAGCACGGTGAGCACCGCGCTGCCGTAGTCGAGCGGGTGGATGGTGGCGTTGTCCGGCTTGTTGCCGTAGCCGCGCAGACCCGGCCAGCCGATGGCGACGACGAGCGCGCTGCCGAGCACGGCAACTCGCAGCGGTGTGCGCACGGCGGGTGGAGTCAAACGCCCGATCGCCCACACGACGGCGAGCACGATCGGCACGAGCACCAGGTCGTGCAGCAGCACGCCGCCGGCGAACCAGCGGGCGACGTCGAACGCGCGTGGCCAGCCCGCCTGCTGCACGAGCTCGACCACGCCGTAGACCATGACGGGCGTGCCGAGCGCGAGCCCGATCCAGAAGCCACGCCCCGGGATGTCCGCCACGGGCTCGTCGCCGGGGGCGGTGCTCACGAGACCACCAACCGGGTGACCCACTTCGTCTGCATCACGCCGGGGCGGTTGGGGCCGATGAGCCGCACCGGGAAACCGTGATCGAGATGGAGCGGTTCCCCCTCGACCTCCAACGCGAGCAACGTGTCGCGATCGCGCGCCTGGTCGGGATCGAGATCCGACGAGGCATATGCGAACCGCTGTTGGAGCGAGTGCACCCGCACACGCGCGACCCGCCGACGCGCCGGCCATGTCGAGCAGATCGCGGACGGGCACGCCGCGCCACGTCTGCGACGCGCTCCATCCCTCGACGCACGCGATCGGGCAAGCGTCGCGCTGCGCTGCGGTAGCGCGCGGAGGTCGGCGACCGAGAGCTCGACCGCGACGGCGTACGTCGCCTTCGACGACGAGGCGGAAGTCGGGATCACGCGCCGATTCGACGACGCCGGCCGCGGCGGCGGAGCGGTTGACCGGGAAGCCCTGCGGGTCCGGTGTCGGGCCGACGGGGCGCGAGCAGCGCCAGCTTGCGCAGCGGCCACACCGTCTGCCCGACGGTGACGAGCGTGAGCGCTCCGGCGGCGCCGGCCACCAGAGCGAGGAAGGTGCGACGGTCGGGTGCAGATTCGGTGGCCGCAACCGGAGCGGGCGCGACGTTCGGGTGCCCGCGACAGTGCGTCGCGCGTGATGGCGAACTTGGCACCGATGTGCACCACGAGTGCGCCGATGGTGATCCACGCGACCCAGTAGTGCGACGTGCGGAAGTTGAACGGCCACGGGTACCAGAGGTTGATGTTGGCGAAGCCGGTGAACAGCATGAAGATGCCGCCCCCCACCAGCGGGATGATGCTGATCTTCTCGAGCACCGACGCCGCGCTCGTGAGCACCGGTCGCTGGAACAACTTCGGGTAGACGACCCAGAGCTTGGCGAGGAGCAGCGGGATCGACGCGATGCCCGTGGCGACGTGGATCCCCTGGGTGATCCGGTACAGCCCCGCCGGTCGGGCGATGGGATCGAACCACCCCGGCGGATTCTGCTGGAGATGCGACCAGAACCCGGTCGCGAAGCAGACGGTGAACGACACGCCGAGCGCCATGCCCAGCCACGCGGCAGTGCGCTCGTGGTGGAGTGCGCTCCGGAAGCGAAGGCGGGTCGGCGTGGTCATCGCCCGACGGCGAGCACCGCGAAGCGCCGCGAGTCGCTGTCCCAGGCTTCGACGACCTCGAGGCCGAGAGCCGCGGCGATCGCGGTGAGCCGTTCGTGGCCCACCGTGGTCCAGCGGAACCAGGGACCCACCTCGGCGTCGGTCTCCGCGCGCACGACGAGGACCTCGTGGTCGGCGTCGTCGGGCTCGACCTCGACGACGATGCGGCCGTCGTCGCGGAGGAGCTCGACCACTCGCGAGAGCAGCGCGACCGGATCGCCGCCGATGCCGATGTTGCCGTCGAACAGCAGCGCGGTTCGCCAACGACGCGGTCCGGGAACCCGGTCGAAGATCGACCGATGGAGGACGTTGACTCCACGCGCACGCGCCAGGTCGAGGAACGCGTGGGAGATGTCGATTCCGAGAGCGAAGACCCCGCGTTCGGCCAGCGCAACGAGGTGACGACCGGGGCCGCAACCGATGTCGAGCGCCGGCCCTGCGGCATGGTCCAGTGCGCGGTGTTCCGCGTCGCTGGCCGCGCCGAACCAACGGTGCGACGGGAGGTCGAGCACACGGCCATCGACCGTGCACAGGCGGGCAGGTTCGGTGGTGACCGTCATGCGGCGACGCGCGTGTGCGCGAGCTGTGACGCGAACCGTGACGACGGGATGCAGGCTGCCACCGCAAGCGCGTCTGCGTAGGTGTCGACGTCGCGCAGGCGTTCGAGCTCCGCGACGGTCAGGCCCAGCGCGCGCAGGCGCGCTCGCTGCTGTGTGCCGGTCTTCGCGGTCGACATCTCGACGTCGTCGAACAACCCGGCTCGCGGCACGCGCACCCCGATGGTCCAGTAGCCCCCGTCGGCGGCCGGTCCGAGTACGGCGTCGCAGCCCGGTGCGAGCAGCTGTGCCCACGCCCCGTCGAGGATCGCCGGCGTGACCTGCGGGGTGTCCATGCCCACCACCAGCACGGGACCGTCGACCGCCAGCACTGCGCCCCCCAACCGCGCGCCGAGTCCACCGTCGACCTGGGGCACCACCTTCCAACCGGGCGGCACCCAGGGTCCTGGCGCACCGTCGAGCGCGAGCACCCGACGCTCGCACGCGGACCCGTCGACGGCAGCGAGGGTGTCGGCGAGCGCGGCTGCGGCGAGGGCCGCCGCCTGTTCGGGCGAGCACGGCGGGCACAGGCGGGTCTTGACCCGCCCGGGCACCGGCGACTTGGCCATCACCACCACAGTCGTCATCGCAGCGCCACCCGCATGTCGTGCACGGTCCGGACGACACCGCCGACAGTGCCGGTCACCTTGGAGCGGCCGATCCGCGGGCGGTACGCCACCGGCACCTCCTCGATGCGCCAACCCGCGGCGGCCGCGCGCAGGACCATCTCGAGCGGCCAGCCGAAGCGTCGGTCGGTCACCTGAAGCGCGAGCAGAGCCTCGCGCCGGGCCACGCGCATCGGTCCGAGGTCTTCGAGCACGACGCCCGTACGTCGGCGTACCGACCGCGCCAACGCGCGGTTCGCGAGCCGGAGGTGCCACGGCCACGCGCCCGACCCGGCTTCGGGTCGCCGTGCGCCGAGCACGAGATCGGCATGGCCCGCGACGACCGGTGCCGCAACCCGGTCGAGGTCGGCGCCGACGAACGAGCCGTCGCAGTCCATGAACGCGACGAGATCCTCGGTGGCGGCGGTGAGGCCGGCGTGACACGCAGCGCCGAAGCCGCGATGCGGCTCGACCACCACGACGGCACCGTGTCGGCGCGCCACTGCGGCCGTGTCGTCGCTCGAACCGTTGTCGACGACGATCGGCGTCCACCCGCGAGGGATGCCAGCGAGGACACCGGGGATGGCTCGCGCTTCGTCGAGCGCCGGAAGTATCACGTTGCCCACCGAGACCTGTACGGCGCGCCACGGTCGTGCGGATGAACCGGATCGACCACTGGCTCCGTACAGGTGGTGTGGACCTCACCGTTGCCCCGCCGCGCCCGGACGCGGGCGCGGCCGAGGCCTCGGTCGCGACCGACGTCGCGGCGCGGCGGCTGGTGGGCGCTCGCGCTGTGGGTGGCGATCATCGTCGCCGCGCGGGTCGTCCTCGTCGACCTGGTGTACTCCGGTGCGCACCTGCGGATCCCGTTCCCACCCCTCGACGCGTCGCTCGACTGGCGTCCCGGGTGGCCGTTGTTGCTCCCGGTCGCGCTGGGTGTGCTCCTCGTCGCCCGTGCACGTCGATTTGCGGCCGAAGCCAGCTGGCGGACCCTGCTCGTCGGAGCGACCGTCGTCGCTGCGGCGTGGGCCGTCGCGCTCGCGCTTCTGGACGGCTGGTCGGGTCTGGTCGGTTCGGTGAGCCTGAAGAACGAGTACTTGCCCGACGTCGGACGGGTCGGCGCCCCGCTCGACTTCCTCGGCCACTTCACCAGCCACATCGCCGAGTACCGGATCCACGTGCAAGGCCACCCGCCGGGGTACCTGCTCATCCTGTCGTTCCTGGATCGGGTCGGTCTCGCCACCGCGCCGGCCGTGGCCACGATCGAGATCGCGGTCGGGGCGCTTGCGGTGCCGGCGGTGCTGGTCGCCGTGCGCGAGGTGGCCGGCGAAGAGCGTGCCCGCGCCGCGTGGGCCTTCGTGGCCGCGGCGCCGCTCGCCATCTGGGTGGCGACGAGTGCCGACGCGTTCTACGCAGGTGTCGGCGCGTGGGCGGTGACGCTGGTCGTCCTGGCGACGGGGCGCACCGATCGCCGGAGCGATGTGTACGCGGTCGCCGGCGGTCTGCTCTTCGGTGCGGCCGCGTTCCTGTCCTACGGACTCGTGCTGCTCGCCGTGATCCCACTTGCGGTCGCGTGGCACGCGCCGTCGGATCCGGCCGCTCGTCCTCACCGCGGCCGGCGCATCGGTCGTGTTCGCGCGCGTTCGCGTTCGCGGGGTTCTGGTGGTTCTCCGGTCTCGCCGCGACTCGGATCGCGGTACCACGCCGGCGTGGCGTCGCGGCGACCGTACGACGTGTTCCTCCTCGTGAACGCCGCGTGCCTCGCCATCGCCGCCGGGCCTGCGATCGCGGTGGCGCTCGCGCGGCTGCGCGATCGGAAGGTCTGGTTGCTCGTGGGCGCCGCGCTCGTCGCGATCGGCATCGCCGCGGTGAGCGGCATGTCGAAGGGTGAGGTCGAGCGGATCTGGCTGCCGTTCTCGATCTGGCTCCTCCCCGCCGGTGCGGCACTGGCGGTCAGTCGCCGACAGTCGGCGTGGTTGGCGGCGCAGCTGGCGTTCGCGATCGGCGTGCAGACCCTGGTGCGCAGCCCGTGGTGATCCTCGTGACCGGAGGTGCCGGCTTCATCGGGTCGTTCGTCGTCGAACAGCTGTGCGACCTCGGCCACGAGGTCCGGGTGCTCGACCGACTGCACCCGGGCGCGCACGACGGCGTGCCGGGCGATCTCGATCCCCGGGCCGAGTGGCATTGGGGCGACTGCGGCGACGAGCGCGCGATCGCGCGAGTGATCGACGGCGTCGACGCCGTGTGCCATCAGGCCGCCATGGTCGGCCTGGGTGTCGACCTCGGCGACGCCCCCGGCTACGTGCGCGACAACGACCTCGGCACCGCGGTGCTGCTCGCGACGCTGCACGAACGCAACTTCCGCGGCCGGCTCGTCGTGGCCAGCAGCATGGTCGTGTACGGCGAGGGTCGGTACCGGTGCGCGACACACGGCATCGTGCGGCCGGCCCCCCGCACCCGTGGCGACCTCGACGCTCGGCGCTGGGAGCCGGGCTGTCCGGCCTGCGGGCGCGAGCTCGTCCCCGAGGCGATCGACGAGTCGTCACCACCCGAACCGCGCAACGTGTACGCCGCGACCAAGTTGCACCAGGAGCATCTGTGCGCGGCGTACGGGCGTGAGCACGACGCGACCGTTCTCGCCCTCCGGTACCACAACGTCTACGGACCGCGCATGCCGCGCGATACTCCGTACGCGGGCGTGGCGAGCATCTTCCGCAGCGCGCTCGAGGCCGGTCGCGCGCCGAACGTGTTCGAGGACGGAGGGCAGCTCCGTGACTTCGTGCACGTGACCGACGTCGCCCGGCGCGAACGTGGCCGCGCTCACGGTCACGGATCCCGATTCCGGCGCGTACAACGTGGCGTCCGGCGCGCGGCACAGCGTCCTCGAGATGGCGCAGGCCATCGCGGCTGGTTCCCCGGACGGGGGTCCGGCACCCGCCGTCGTACCCCGGTACCGCCTCGGCGACGTGCGCCACGTGTTCGGCGCGACCACAGCCGCCCGCACGGAGCGCTCGGGTTCGTGGCCCGCGTGCCCTTCGCCGAAGGCATGCGGGAGTTCGCCACCGCCCCGCTGCGCCATCCAGGCGGTGCCTCAGCTCCGTACCCTGTGCAGTGATGGAGTCCGAGCTGCGCGAGGCCAGTGATGCCGCCCTGGTGGTCGCGATCGCCCGGTTCCGGGAGGCGGCGCTGGCCGAGGTGTACCGCCGCCACGGCGATGCCGCGTTCGGGCTCGCGGTGCGGGTGTTGCGCGACCCGGCGCTGGCCGAGGAGCTGGTGCAGGAGGTCTTCCTCAAGCTGTGGCAGGACCCGGAGAGGTTCGATCCAGGACGCGGCACGCTGCGGGCCTTCCTCATGGCGACGGTCCACAGCCGCGCCATCGACGTCGTGCGGGCGGAATCGGCGCGCCGGGCGCGTGAGGGGCGTCATCAACGGTTGCAGCCCGAGCCCGACTACGACCTCGAACGTGAGGTGGTCGAGCTCGCGCTGGCCGAGCAGGTGCGGGATGCGTTCGACGTGCTGTCGGACGACGAACGCCGCGCCATCGAGCTCGCCTACCTCGGGGGTCACACCTACCGCGAGGTCGCGGTGCTGCTCGACGAGCCCGAGGGAACGGTCAAGAGTCGGATACGAGTGGGGTTGCGCCGTCTGCGCGACACACTCGTCGAGTCGGGGATCACGTCGTCGTGGACCGAGAACTGACGCGCGCGGAGCTCGACGAGCTCCTTCCGCTGTTCGCGGTCGACGCGCTCGACGGCGAGGAGCACGAGCAGGTTGCGCGGTACGTCGCGCGTGACGACGGCGCGCGCGCCGAGGTGGAGTCGTTGCGCGAAGCGGTGTCGTTCCTGCCGGCGAGCGACGCGCGCGCGCCGGACACCCTGTGGGCCGGTATCGAGGGCGCGCTCGACGCGCCGTCGACCGCGCTCGCGGCGCCACCGCTGCGACTGGTGACGGCGGACGCGTCGGCCGAGGAGCGCCCGCGCCGCGGCCGCCGAGTGGTCGCGCTCCTCGCGGCGGCGGCGATCGTCCTCGCCGTCGTGCTCGGAGTGCAGGTCGTGCGCCAACAAGACCGCATCGACGACCTCGCGGCCGAGATGCACTCCGACCCGATGGAGCAGCAGGCGATGGCCGCGCGCGGCTCGTCCGACGCGCACGTGATCGCGCTCGATGCGATGGAGGGCGACGGCGGCGCCGAAGTGGTGATGATGCCCGACGGCACCGGCTACCTCATGGGCAAGGAGCTCCCGGCGCTCGACCGCGATCGCACCTACCAGCTGTGGGCGAAGGTCGGGGAGGGCGAGACCGCCCGCATGGTGTCGCTCGGCGTGCTCGGTCGCGAGCCGGGGATCTCTCCGTTCCGCCTCGCCGCGACACCCACCATGTTCGAGGTCACCACCGAACCCGCGACCGGGAGCGCGAACCCCGGTGAGGGAGTCGTCCTCCGCGGTGAAGTCGTCTAGTCGCCGCTGCCGTAAGGGCGGGTGATGATCTCGAGGAAGTGGCCGTCGGGATCCTCGAAGTAGACGCCGCGCCCGCCGTCGTCGTGGTTGATCGCGCCCGCGTGCTGCTTGGCGGGATCAGCCCAGTGGTCCAAGCCCCGCTCCACGATGCGTCCGAAGATGGCGTCGAACTCCTCCTCCGCCACGAGGAACGCGTAGTGCTGCGACGGGATGTCGCCGTCGATCTCGTGATAGTCGAGCGACACGCCGTTCGCGACCTCGACGATCATGAACGGCCCCCAGTGCACCGGGGCTGGGAGCCCGAACACGTCGGTGAGGAACTCGGCCGAGACCTTCCGGTCGTGACACCAGACGATCGTGTGGTTCAGCGTGATCGACATGGCAGCCTCACATCGCGGTGGTCGCGTCGTGCCCCATCGCCTCGGGCCCCTGCACGAAGTCGCGCACCATCGCGTGGATGGTGTACGACGCGACCAGGACACCGTCGTCACGGAAGATGTGGCCTTCGCCCTGGCACAGCCCGCTGCCCGCGTGGATGGCGGGGTTGGAGTAGAGGTGCCAGCGGGTCACGTCGATCTCGTCGTGGAACGCCATGTTCACGCCCATGATCCCGGTCGACAGCGACACGTGGGCCATCGCCTCGCCGTAGCCGGGGTGGGGGAGCATGGCAGCGGCGATGGTCCAGTGCGTGGTGGGCTGCGCGAGCAGCGCGGCGTGGAGGTACGGCTCGGGCGGCGCGTCCTTGAACCGGATCCACGCGTTGATCACCGGAGGACCGATGTGGTCGGGGTCGGGCCGGTAGTCGCCGTTCACGATCCGCAGCTCACGGCCGGTGACGCGCATGTCGTAGGGGACGGCGTCGAGCGGCCCGCCGACGTCGGGCATCTGCGCTTGGCCGTCGATCACCGTCGGCGCGCCGCTGTCGAGGAAGTACAGCCCGACACTGCGCAGCTTGGCGTCCTGCGAGATGCGCACCTCGGCGGTCGAGAACGTGCGGCCCTCGCGCAGCAGGTCGACGTCGACGTCGAGCGGCGCGTCGAACGCCGCGGCCTTCGGGAAGTACATCGTCGCCGACGTCACGCGTTGGCGCGGCAGCATCTTCGACACCGCCACGATGCCCTGCGCGAGCATCTGCCCGCCCTCGACGACGTTGCGGGTGGTGTCGCGGTACGCGGGGCCGACAAAGTGACCGGCCGCACCCTCGGGGTACACGTCGATGAGCTCGAGCAGGTCGGCCGCGTCACCCCAAGCGGGGAAGCGGTTGACGACTGGTTGGCCGGTGTCTCCATCCCACCGGTCCTCGAGCTCGATGCGCACGCGCTCCTGGTAGAAGCACACGTACCCCTTGATGCCGCCGACCTCGTCGAACGGCTCCGAGTAGTGCCACACGATGTCCTTCTCCACCGGTTCGACCGCGGTGAGCGACCAGTACGTCGCGTGGCCCTTGAACGGGCAGATGGTGAAGTTGGGCGTGGGCTCGAACAGCTCCCAGTTGACGTCGTCGACCGGGAAGTAGAGGCGGTCGACGTGCTTCGTCTCCTCGAGTCGGATCGCGTGCTCGCTCTCGGCGAGCAGCAGGTCGCCGAACCACGCCCGGGCGGTCACGCCGGCAGGCACGAGATCGATCACGTAGTCGGGGTACTTCGGCCAGGCCGATTCGATCAGCACGCTCATGTACCCATCATCGCAGACCTTCGCGCTGGGCCACACCGAGGCGCGCCAGCACGTCGACGAGCGCCTGCGCCCGCTGCGGTGCGACCGGGAGACGGGGCGGGCGCGGCCATCCACCGGGTGCGCCGAGCAGCCGGAGCGCAGCCTTGGCGCCGACGATGCCTCCCAGCGCCTGCGTCGCGGTGTGGATCTCCATGATCTCCCGGTGGAGGCGGGCGGCGCCGTCGCGATCGCCGGCGTCGATGCTGTCGACCAACGCCACGCACAACCGCGGCGCGAGGTTGCCTTCCGACGAGAGGTACCCCGTCGCACCGAGCGCGGTCGCGCCGAGCGCGTGCATCGGCCCGCCGACGTGCACGTCGACACGACCGTCCACCGCGTCGACGACCTCCGCCACGTAGACCAGGTCGCGGTGCGTCACGTTCACGCCCACGACGGCCGGATACTCCGCGAGCAGCTCGTCGAGCAGCGCGGGCTCGTAGTGGTACCCGACCGACTGGTGGGTCGAGACGACGAGGTCACCAGGGGCGCGGTCGAGCACGGTGTGGAGATAGGTGCGCTGCTCGTCGGCAGTCGGCACGTAGCCGTGACCGAGATCGAGCGAGTACACCTGGGTCGCGTCGAGCCCGGCCGCGACCGCGTCTTCGGCCAGCTCCACCACCTCGGACGCGGTGCGCGGTTCCACCCCCATCGCCCGCACCGGCACCCGTCCTGCGAGCTCGGCGGCGCCGATCTCCAGGACCCGCTCCCGCTCGGCGCGGGTCAGCGTGTACCCCTCGCCGCTGCCGCTGCCGGCGAGGTAGACGCCGATCCCCGACGTGCGGAGCCGGCCCAGGTGGGCACGCAAGCCGGCTTCGTCGAGCGCGCCGTCCTCGGTGAACGGCGTGAGGCTGATGACGTAGGTGCTGTGGCGGCGGGCGCTCACGGACGCCGACCCTACGTGGCGCGGCCGGTGCGGCACCCCCGTAGGCTGACACGGTGCCCGAGCGCACCCGTCAGACGTACCGGCTGATCTCGGCCGACAGCCATGTCAACGAACCGCCCGACCTCTGGACCACCCGGGTCCCGTCGGAGTACCTCGACCGGGCGCCGCGGATCGAGCGCTTCGAGCAGGGTGACGCGTGGGTGCTCGAGGGTGTCGCCGACCCGATCACGTTCGGCATGAACGCGTGCGCCGGCCTCGAACCGGAGGAGATGCGCGGCTGGATGCGCTTCGAGGACATCCGTCGCGGCGGACACGATCCCGCGGCGCGCCTCGTTGAGCTCGACCGCGACGGTGTCGACGCGGAGGTGCTCTACCCGACACCGCGCCTCAGCCATGCGATCGTCGCCAACCACGACGTCGGCTACCACGAGGCGATGGTGCGTGCGTACAACGACTGGCTCTCCGAGTACGTCGAGTACACGCCCGCGCGCTTCGGTGGTCTCGCGCTGATCCCCAACCGTGGCGTCGACGGCGCGATCGCCGAGATCGACCGTGTCGTCGACCGGCCGGGCATCCGCGGGTTCGTGATGGGCTGTTACCCGAACGGCACGCTCGCGCCGGCTCCCGACGACGACAAGGTGTGGGCGCGCATCGAGGAGCTCCGGGTCCCGCTCAGCATCCACGTCTCGCTCACCGACAGCATGCCGAGCGCGCACAAGGTCGCGTTGCCGGGGTGGGGTCGCATCTTCGACATCCCCAACCGCATGCTCGAGCTGATCTTCGCCGGCGTGTTCGACCGCTTCCCCATGTTGCAGATGGTCGCGGCCGAGGTCGATTGCGGTTGGCTGCCATACGTCAAAGAGCAGATCGACAACAACTTCCAGCGGCTCGCGCCCGGGAGCACGTTCCCGATCGAACGCCGACCGAGCGAGTACATCGAAGAGCACTTCCACTTCGGGTTCATGACCGACCCGGTGGGAGTGCGCCTGCGCGACGCGATCGGACCGGAACGCATGCTGTGGTCGTCGGACTACCCGCACGTGTCGTCGGACTGGCCGCACTCGTGGCGCACCATCCTCAACGTGTTCTCGGGCGTGCCCGCCGCCGAACGCCAGCTGATCCTCGCCGGCAACGCGCAGCGCCTCTACGGCTTCGGCTCCTGATCGCCGGGGCCGACCACGTCGGAGAGGTCGGGCAGATCGACGGTGTCCTCCGAACGGCGATGTTCCAGTCCCTCGCCGGTGGGGTCGTCGCGCTCGAACTCGCGCTCGTCGGACTCCTCGAGGATGGCCGCCGCCTGCGCCACGGGATCGTCGCTCCCGGCTTCCTCTTCCTCGGGGAGCAGCGCCTCGGCGCGAGCCTTGATGCGGTCCTGATCGTCAGCCATCGGTCCATTGTGACCCGTTCGCGCCGGTGTCAAACGCCGACCGCCCGGGTACCGCGCAGAGAGCCGATGATGAAGGAGGTTGCGATGCCCCCGCGTGCATGGAGTGACAAACGGGAACGCCAGTACGAGCACATCAAGGAAGGGCTCGAGGAACGCGGCGAGTCCGAGGACACCGCCGAGGAGATCGCGGCGCGCACGGTCAACAAGGAACGCGCTCGCGCCGGTGAGGCGCGGACGTCGAGCCGGTCGTCGACCGACGACATCTCGTCGGGTCGCCGCGGTGGGCTTCGTTCACACCAGGGCCCGGGTGGTCGCACGAAGGAGCAGCTCTACAACGAGGCCAAGCACCAGGGCATCAGGGGCCGCTCCAAGATGAACAAGCGCGAGCTCGAACGAGCCGTCGGCCGTTAGCCGTCTGGCTCGCGCGGCGGTGGGACGGTACGTTCCGCCGCATGCACACAGCGCGGACGGGTCGGTTGCTCGTGGTCCTCGTGGCCATGGTGGTGGGTCTCGTCGGGATCGGCGTCGGGAGCGGGCCGGCCGGGGCCGCGTCGAACGGGCAGGGCGTCACCGCCGACACCATCAAGCTCGGCCTGGTGCAGGTGGACTACGACTGCATCAAGGACTTCGTCGACTTCAACCGCGGTGACCAGGAGAAGACCTACAAGGCCTTCGTCGACGACCTCAACGCCCACGGCGGGATCAACGGGCGCAAGGTCGAGCCGGTGTACCGCGACTTCTGTCCGATCGGGAACTCGCAGGCGCTCTCCACGTGCACGAGCTTCACCGAGGACGACAAGGTCTTCGCCGTCATCGGTGTGTTCATCGACCAGTCGGGCGACGCGCAGCTGTGCATCGCCAAGAACCACCAGACGGTCGAGATCATCCACAACGTCTCCCAGTCGTGGATCGACCAGGCACCGAAGGGGCTGCTGCTCACGCCGAACATCACCACCGATCGCCGCCTCTCCGTGATCCTCGACCTGCTCGCGCGCGACAAGACGCTGAAGGGCAAGAAGGTCGCGATCCTCACCCAGCCGGACAGCAAGGACCGCGCCGAAGCGCTGGTGACGCCCGCACTGAAGAAGATGAAGGTGAAGCAGGGCACCACCGCCGTGCTCACCATCACCGGCACCGACACCTCGGCCGCCCAGTCGCAGCTCGAGAGCTTCATCGAGAAGTGGAAGGCGGAGGACGTCGACACCTTCATGATCGTCGGGCAGGTCGTCGTGTCGAAGACCTACGTCACCATGCTCAAGGACGCGTTCCCGAAGGCGACGCTGATCTCCGATCAGACGCCGACCGCACAGTCCGGCGGCCAGGACGCGGTCGCGGCCGGAGTGACGCCCAATCCGTACGAGGGACTGATCAGCGTCGAGGGTCAGAGCTCGCAGCAGCGGTTCGAGACACCGGTGATGCAACAGTGCGTGAAGACCTACGAGAAAGCCACCGGCACGAAGGTCGTCGCGCCGAAGGATGTGAAGACGGGAACCGACGGCAAGCGCAGCGAGATCTGGGCATCGGTCGAGGACGCCTGCGGCGACATCCTGTTCTTCAAGACGATCGCCGAGAAGGCGGGCAAGACCCTCAACAACCGGACGTGGACCAAGGCCGTCAACACGATGGGGACGGTCGACAACACGTTCGTGCTCGGGAAGTGGGCGTCGCTGCACACCGGCAAGTACGACGCCAACGACACCTTCGGCCTCGTGGCGTTCGACTCGAGTGCCGGGACCACGGGAGACTGGAAGGCGTTGACGCCGGTCGAGAACGTCGCCGGGTAGAGCGAGGAGCGGGGACATCCGTGGGAGTGCACGACGAGTTCACCGGAGTGATCGGACGCGACTGGCGTGATTCGACGCCGGCGTGGCCGGTGAGGCCGGAGCCGCCGGCCGGTGCTCCCAACGTGGTGTACGTGGTGCTCGACGACGTCGGGTACGCGCAGCTCGGCTGCTACGGCTCGATCATCGACACCCCAACATCGACGCGTTGGCCGACCAGGGCGTACGGCTCGCCAACTTCCACACCGCCGCGCTGTGCTCGCCGACCCGTTCGTGTCTGCTCACCGGTCGCAACCACCACACCAACGGCATGGGGCGGGTCGCCGACCTCGCGATGGGGTTCCCCGGCTACTGGGGGACGGTGCCGCCGGAGAACGGGTTCCTCTCGGAGATCCTGCGCACGCACGGCTACTCGACGTACGCGGTCGGGAAGTGGCACCTCACGCCCGACGACGAGACCCACATGGCCGCCGACCGCAGCAGTTGGCCGCTCGGCCGCGGCTTCGACCGCTGGTACGGGTTCCACGGCGGCGAGACGCACCAGTTCGTGCCCACGCTCTACTGCGACAACCACTCGGTGCAGCCGCCGCGCACGCCGGCCGAGGGTTACCACCTCACCGAGGACCTGGTCGACCACGCCATCGAGTACCTCAGCGACCTGCGCAACGCCGACGGCGAGCAGCCGTTCTTCCTCTACTTCGCCACCGGTGCGTGCCATTCGCCGCACCACGCGCCGCCCGAGTGGATCGAGCGCTACCGAGGCGTGTTCGACGAGGGTTGGGACGTCGAGCGCGAGCGCATCCTGGCGCGCCAGGTCGAGCTCGGTGTCGTGGCCGCTGGCACCGAGCTGTCGCCGCGCCCGCCGTGGGTCCCGGCGTGGGACGACCTCGAGCCCGAGGACCAGAAGGTCGCGGCGCGCTTCATGGAGTGCTTCGCCGCATTCCTCTCGCACACCGACGACCAGATCGGTCGGCTCCTCGCGCACCTCGAGGCGAGCGGCGACGCCGACAACACGGTTGTCGTCCTCGTGTCCGACAACGGGGCCAGCTCCGAGGGTGGCGTCACCGGATCGATCAACGACGTGCGCATGATCAACCGCGACCCCGCCGGTCGTACCGAGATGCGCGCGCGCATCGACGAGCTCGGCGGTCCCTCGCTGCACAACAACTACCCGTGGGGCTGGACCATGGCCGGCAACACCCCGTTCAAGCGCTGGAAGCGCGAGGTGCACGAGGGTGGCGTCGCCGATCCGTGCATCGTGCGTTGGCCGGCGCGCTTCGCCGGCGACGCCGGCGCCCTGCGGCACCAGTTCGCGCACGCCATCGACGTGTTGCCGACCATGCTCGAGCTGATCGGGGTGGAGGCGCCCGACCGGATCCGCGGTCAGGAGCAGAGCCGCATCGACGGCACGAGCTTCGCGTACCTCTTCGAGGCCGGCGGCGCGGCCGCGCCCGGTCGTCGCACCACGCAGCACTTCGAGATGCTCGGGTCCCGCGCGCTGTACCACGAGGGCTGGAAGGCGGTGACGTTCAAGCCGCTCGGTCCCATCACCGAGGGCACGGGCTCGAACACGTTCATGGCGCCGTTCGACGACGACGTGTGGGAGCTGTACCACGTCGCGGTCGATCCGTCGGAGATCCACGATCTCGCCGACGAGGAACCGGACCGCCTGGCGCGCATGGTCGACCTCTGGTGGGAGGAAGCCGCGCGCCACCACGTGCTGCCGCTCGACAACCGCATCCTCTACACGATCCTCAACCCGCCGCCGAACCGGATCCTGCAACGACGCCGCTACCGCTACGTGCCGTTCGGCGCCCCGGTCCCCGAGAGCATCGCGGTCGACGTGCGCAACCGATCGCACGAGATCACCGCCTCGGTGGACGTGCCCGACGGGGTCGTGCCCGACGGCGTGCTGCTCGCGCTCGGCTGCGTGCTCGGTGGGTGGTCGTTCCAGGTGCGCGACGGCCGGCTGCGCTACCTGCACAACCTGTACGGCAAGTCGCGTCGACGTGATCGAGTCCGACCGCGCCGTCGGCGCGGGCGCGCACACGCTGGGTTTCCGATACGAGAAGGTCGACGACGAGGGCGGTCGGGCCGAGCTGCTGGTCGACGGCGAGGTCGTGGGCGCGGGGCCCATCCCGCGCTTCACGCCCATCCGCTACAACAACACCGGCGCGGGCCTGAGCTGTGGTTACGAGCTCGGGCCGCCGATCGGTGACGGCTACGACGCGCCGTTCCGCTTCAACGGCGAGCTCATCGAGGTGCGCGTCGAGGTGACAGGGGAGCCGCGCGTCGACCCGCTCAAGGAGTTCGAGCGCATCATGACCGAGCAGTGAAGTCTGCAATCGGGCGTAGATCCGCATAACCGAGCCCGAGCAGGAAATCTGTCGCGGTGGGCTCGGCCCGGGAGTCCATGAGCGCGCTGCCTGTTACGGTGCCAGCCGACGTTGCGATTCTCAAAGCTCGACGCCAGGAGGCCGACGTGAGTGTTTTCAACGGGATGTTCCCGGTCCAGGCAGGCAAGGAGGAGGACGCCCGCGCGTTCGCGGCCGAAACAATGGGGGCTCGGCGGGCCGAGTTCGCTGCGCACCACGCGCGCGCCGGTAACACCCGAGAGACGTGGGCGCTGCAGGAGACCCCAATGGGGAGCTTCATTCTCGTGTGGTTCGAGGGCGATGTGGAGAAGGCGTTCGCTGACCTGGCGACCAACGACTCCGAGTACATGACGTGGTTCCGCGGTCGGGTTCTCGATGTGACCGGTGTCGACCTCGGTGTACCGCCAGACGGGCCGCCGCCCGAGGTCCTCGTCGACTGGCACGCCTGACCCCGACGCGAGCCATCGCCGACGCAGACTCGCGCCAGAACTGCGGCGATCTGTCGCTGGGCGCTACCACGGAGCAGCGAGGCCCGGCCGCGCCCTATCGGCCGCACTGGACACGCCTGACAGAAGCCTCTTGTGTCAAGTGCCTGTTCGTGGGCGCGTCTGAGCGAGCGTTGTCGGGGTGGGCGTAGCGTTGGTGTCGGGTCCGGGAGTGACCTCACCGAAGAGCCGGCCGTCAGGGTGCAGAGCCGGCCACGCTGGCCTTTGGAGCCGTTCCCGTCTGTCCTCCCGGACCCCTCGAAGTCAGGGTCGGGTGTCGGCGACGAGCTGTCGGTAGACCGCGTTGCTGATGCGTCGCTTCAACGCGTGGAGCGCTGGCGCGTGGAGAGGCGGAGCCTGTGGACGCTGAACGGACTGGCGAGTCGTACCCAGGGCTCGCAGCGTCGCCGGATGACCGATACGCGGATTGCGTGAATGGTCAGCTCTTCGTCGCCGGACAGGTCCCACGGAGCCTCGTCATCGCTCGCTCGTATGACGTCGGGCCAGTGCTGGTCACCTGCGACGAGGACAACGTTCCCTCCGCACGCGTCATCGAGCGATGCGGCGGCACGATGGAGAACGTGCTCGACAACCCCGAGGGCGGTCCGCGGAAGCGTCGTTACTGGATCGCGTGAAGCGATTCGTGGAACCAGTGTGTCATGTGACGCGTATGGACGGCGTCTTCCGTCACGCACGACTTCCGCTCGACGCGGGGACGGCTCAGAGTGGCCGTGAACGTGAGAGCAAGAAGACCGATGGGAGTGGACCATGCACCGTCATGACGTTCTCGACAAGCACCTCGCGACCGTCCCCCTGTTCCAGAACCTCTCGAAGAAGCAGCTTCGTCTGATCTCGCAGCTCGCGACGGAGCTCGAGGAGCCGGCCGGCACCGTGCTCATCCAGGAAGGGAAGCCCGGACACGAGTTCATCATCGTCATCGAAGGAGAGATCGAAGTTCGTCACGGTGAGCGCGTGATCGGCGCGTACGGCCCCGGTAGCTACGTCGGAGAGATCGCGCTGCTCGAGCACCGGCCCCGCACCGCAACCGTCGTCGCGAAGACACCGGTCAAGCTCGAAGTCGTCGCGGAACGGGAGTTCGCAGGCCTCCTGGTCGAATTCCCGGAGCTGTCCGACATGGTCAGGGCGACCGCCGCCCAACGCCTCGCCGAGGTCACCCAAGAGCTCAGCGTCCTAGCCGAGAGGTTCTGAGTCGCCATCTGTCGGCGGACGCTCGGGTGCTCCCGGCGGGCGGCGCGTGATGACGTGCACGACCCAGAACGCGGTTGCAGCCCATCCGAATGTGATCGCGGACGCGGCGACGTCTGCGGCGGTCATCGACCTCTCTTCCTGTCGACGAGCGGTCCGACCGTAGTGGCCGAGCAGACGTTCCCGACTTGTCTGAGCATCCGATCGGTCGTCG
This sequence comes from uncultured Actinomycetes bacterium, assembly GCA_963835985.1. Lineage (GTDB taxonomy): Bacteria > Actinomycetota > Acidimicrobiia > IMCC26256 > DASPTH01 > DASUAS01. Next base: position 1,012,438 of record CAWIHV010000007.1, read on the forward strand.
AGCGGAGCTGCGGCGCGACACTGGCTGATGAGACGAACGGTGTCGTGTCAGCTCCTCGCAACGGTCAGCGCGCCGACGGAGCTCGTGGTCGGCGTGGCGGTGGCCACGGGCGCATCGACCACGGAGACGCTGTCGGTGACGGTGGACGGCGCCGACGTCCCGCTCACGGAGGTCGCCGCCGACCACGGGACCCGTCTCCACCTCGCTCCCGCCGTGGGTCCGGGAGCGGTGTCGGTGATCTACGACGCAATCGTCGACGGACGCGCGCCCAGAGCGGAGCTCACCGAGATCGACCGGCTGCGGTACCTGCGACCGAGTCGATACTGCGAGTCCGACCGGCTGGCCGCGATCGCGCGCTTCGAGTTCCGGGACCTCGCCGGGAAAGACCTCGTCGACGCGGTGTCGAGCTGGGTGGGCATGCGGATCGCCTATGTGGCCGGATCCAGCCGACCGACCGACGGCGCGGTGGCGACGTTGCTCGACCGAGAGGGCGTGTGCCGCGACTTCGCGCACCTCGTGATCGCCATGCTCCGCGCGTGCGACATGCCGGCGCGCCTCGTGTCGGTCTACGCGCCGGGACTCGATCCGATGGACTTCCATGCCGTGGCCGAGGCGTGCGTCGAAGGCGACTGGATCGTCGTCGACCCCACGGTCCTCGCACCGCGCAGCACGCTCCTCCGCATCGCCACCGGCCGCGACGCAGCCGATACTGCGTTCCTCACCGCCGACGGCGATCGGTTGACGCTCGACGGCATGACCGTCAGCGCGACCGTCGACGGCACCCTGCCCACCGACGACCTCACCCAGACCGTCCACCTGACCTGACTGCACGCCAGCCCGGGCATCCTCGCCCGAACCGTCGAGTGAGCACGCGGCAAGCTCTTCGCCGCGTTGCCGGCCGACTGAAGGTCAGGAGGCAGGTACGGGCTCCGCAGGCGGGCGAGTGGGCGGCGGCTCGACTGCCTGAGGCGATGGCGCTTCGGGCGCTCGATGTCCGGCCCGCCACGCGGCCTGGGCCAGCGCGCCCAACCCGTACATGCAGACCAGGAACCACGCGAGGACCCCGACCCCCGGGAGCAGCGCGACCGCGCGCAGGATCCCGAAGCCGGCGAAGAACGCACCGATGCGGGCACCGGTGCTCGTGCCCTTCACCATCAGGCGCCCGAGGATGAGCGAGCTGGCGACGTAGCCGAGAGGCGCCAGGACGTTCAGGGCCGAGAGCATCCCGAACCCGAACGGGATCCCGACGATCGTGACGAGCACCAGCACGGCGAGGATCGGTCCGACGATGCCGATGAGCGCGCCCCATCCGATGGTGGGCCAGAACCTTCGTCCGACCTCGACCGTGGCGTCGGCGCCACGCGGGAACAGGAGCACGAACAGGAGCCCGAGCAAGGCGACCGACAGCGTGATCGCGATCCACAGGTAGATGAGGAACACGATCAGGATCCCGCTGAACAGGTTGTTGACGTTCAGCTTCTTGACGCTCCCGGTGACGGTGCCCGGAGCGACGTCGGGCTGCTGGCGCGACTTGACGTCACCGCGCACGTGGGCACCGTCGCGGGTCGTGATGCGACCGTCGAGTGCCACGACATCGGCATTGACGGTGCCGCTGATCAGGATGTCGCCGTGGACGACGAGGATGTCGTTGTCGACGCGTCCCCGAATGACGACGCGGCCGTCGGTCACGAAGATGTGACCCTTGACGGTGCCGTTCACGGTCACCGGGCCGTCGAAGGACACGACGGCCCCGTCCACCACCTCGTTCGACGCGACCACGACGCCACCAGTGACGCTGATGCGCCGGTCGTCGTGGGAGGGATTGTCTCCGCCCGCGCCGACCGGTGCGGCTGACACCGCGAAGACGACTGCGATGAGCGCGCAGATGCCGAGCATTCTTCGGAGCATCGGATCCCCTCCCCGCTGTGAGAGGGTCAGCCTCCCATTTGGCATCGTTTGGCGCAATCGGACGACCGGGTGACAGCGCGGTGACATGATGGCCACGTGAACTGGGATCCGCGCTGGGACCTCGGCCCCGCCTTCATCCCCAAGGAGCGCTACACGACGCGCGCCTTCACCGAGGTGGAGGCGAGCGGCTCTGGCCCCGCACGTGGCAGGTGGCGTGCCGCGAGGAGGAGCTCGCGGCGCCGGGCGACTACGTCGACTACCGGATCGCCGACCAGTCGATCCTCGTGGTGCGCGAGCGCCGACGACGAGATCCGGGCCTACTACAACTCGTGCCGCCACCGCGGCACCCGGTTGGCGAACGGCTGCGGCGCGCTGGCCGACGGTCAGATCACCTGCCCGTTCCACGGGTGGCGCTGGAACCTCGACGGCTCGTGCGCGTTCGTGCTCGACCCCGAGGAGTTCGGCATCACGTCGCTCGACACGCCGGCGCTGCGCCTGGGCGAGCTGCGGTGCGAACGCCGATGGGGCTTCGTGTGGGTGTGCCCCGATGCCGACGCCCGCCCGCTCGACGAGCACCTCGCGCCCGCTCGGCGACGTACTTCGACCCGCTGCACCTCGAGAGCATGCGCTTCCTCTGGTACCGCACGACCGTGCTGCCGGCGAACTGGAAGGCCGCCCTCGACGCGTTCCACGAGGGGTACCACAACTACGGCACGCACCCGCAGCTGCTGCAGTGGTCCGACGACACCGCGATGCGCTACGAGCAGTTCGACAACGGCCATGCCCGCTACGTCACCGTGCGCGGCGCGGGGCCGTCGAAGCGCTTCGGCCTGCACGCCCGACGAGTGGGACGACCGCGAGCTGCTCTACCAGCAGGTCATGCACCTCGGGCGGTCGTTCGAGGGCGGCCTGTACTCCGACGACGACATGGATGCGGCCGCGCGCCTGCGCACCATGGAGATCCCGGAGGGATCGACCGCGGCGGCCGAGTTCTCCAAGCTCGTGGCGGCGCGGGCCGACGAGCTGCGGGATCGAGTTCCCCGAGCTCTCGCCCGAGCAGCGGGCCGAGGGCACCGGCGTGTTCTCGGTGTTCCCCAACCTGGTGATGCTGGTGAGCCTGGCCAACTGCTTCATGTACCGGGCCCGGCCCGAACGGCGACGATCCCGACTCCTGCGTGTTCGACATGTGGGCGTTGCGGCTCTTCCCGCCGGCGGACGGCGCGCCCGAGCTCGTGCGCGAGTTCGCGCCGCACGACGACGACGTCTGGGGCGTGATCCCCAGCCAGGACTTCGCGAACATGGGCGAGGTCCAGGCCGGCCTCCACTCGTGGGGCTGCGACGGCCTGCGCCTGAGCACCCGCCAGGAGATGAACCTGTTGAACATGCAGCGCGAGCTCGACCGCTACCTACGCACCTTGAATTGCCGCAGAGGAGCTGACCATGGCCATCGATCGCCAGGACTCGCCGTACCGACGCGGCAACCGCTACGACCGGCTGCCCATCCCGATGGTGGAGGAGCACTGCATCCCGGTCGACGCGGGCGCGGTGCAGCTCGTGATCGAGTCGCGGCGCCTCACCAACGAGATCCTCGCCGACACGTTCCAGGGCGCGATCGACCCGGGTGGTGTTCGACGACCACGGCGCCACGCTGCACGTGCTCGGCACCGACGACGGCCTCGAGCACCTCCGCTTCGACTGCTTCGAGCAGGAGCCGCACTACCACTACATCGACCAGGCCGATGTCGGGAACACCGTCGTGCGCATCGACGAGCTGGCGGTGGGCGACCCGATCGAGTTCACGCTCGCCTGCGTCGAGCAGCACCTGCCCGACATGCTCAGCAACTGCAACGTGTCCGCGCTGGCCGACGAGGTGAAGGGCCGCATGGACGAGGTGCTCGCCGCCATGCCCAAGGTGCGCGCCTGATGCTGCGCGCCCAGGAACCCGTCGCCTGAGACGTGTAGCACCCCTGGCGCCGGTGACGCCGCGATCGGTGCCGACGTCAGCCAGGAGCTCGTCCACGCCGAGGTCGAGGATCTGGCGGGCGTGGCGGCCGCCCATGATCACGAACATCTCGTCGCCGCGTTCCGAGCGCACGCCGTACATGGCGCCGAAGATCGTGGTCATGAGGGCTGAGAGCAACGAGCGGCCGTATTCGTCCCAGCACTCGGCGAAGGAGTAGCGGTCGACGCCGGCCGCGACCAGCGCGTCGTGGTAGCCGCGCACGATGCGCTCCTCGTTGGCGCGACGGTCGTCGGCGGTGAGCGAGTTGCCGATCACGAACGACACGTCCGACAGCGCGCAGCCCTTGCCGAAGCCTTGCCAGTCGACTGCCGCGACCGTGGGCGTGCCGTCGCCGTCGGTGCCGAACATCAGGTTGTCGGGCCGGAAGTCGCTGTGCACCAGGCTGCGCGCGTCGGGACGGGCCTCGATCCACCCCCGTGCCGAGGTGGCGAGACGCTCGTAGAAGTCGACCTCGTCGGGCGCGAACGCGTGGCCATAGCGGTCGATGAACCCGGGCACGACGCCTTTGAGTGCTTCCGCGAGCACGCTCGGGTCGGCGAGTGCGCTGCTGCTGAACTGAGGGTGTTCGTCAAGCACCGGCGCGTCCCACAACGGCGCGTGCAGGCCGACGAGCTCCTGCACCGCCGCCTCCACCTGGGCCACCGAGCACCCCTGCAGCTGATCACCCGGCTGCATCGGTGCGAGGTCCTCGAGGAGGAGCGTGAACCAACCGTCGTCGTCGATGGCGGCGTGCGCACAGCGCGGGACTCGGATCGTGACCAGTGACGCGAAGTCGCGGTAGAAGCACACCTCGTTCGGGTAGCCGCTCGACGCCATGAACGTGCGCGCCTGCTCGTCCTCCGCCGCGAACTTGCCGACCACTGCGACGGTGCTCCTTCGACCTCACGGTCGTAGACGAGGCCGTAGCGGGCGCAGATGCCCATCTGCCCCGCGCCGATCGTGCTGACGTCGAGATCGACGACGCGTGGCGTCGCCGATCCATCCCGCGGCGCGCAGCGTGTCGGTGAGGACGGCAGGCGTGACGTCGCGATGCGACCGGTAGACCTCGCTCATGCGGGGGAGAGACCCCGCACCTCGTCGGAGAACATGCGCTTGGCGATCTTGCCGCTGGGGAGCCGGGGCAGCACGTCGACGAACACGACCGACGTCGGGCACTTGAAGTGCGACAGCCGGTCGCGGCAGTACTGGCGCAGCTCCTCCGCCATCGCGTCCTCGTCGTCGACCGGCTCCGCGAGCTGCACGACCGCGCGCACCGACTCGCCCATCTCGGGATGCGGAACGCCGATCACGGCGACGTCGTGCACGGCCGGGTGTCCGATGAGCACGTCCTCGGTCTCGCGGGGGTAGATGTTCACGCCGCCCGAGATGATCATGTTCGACACGCGGTCGGTGAGGAAGACGTAGCCCTCGTCGTCGACGTAGCCGACGTCGCCGAGGGTCATCCACCCCCGGTCGTTCCAGGCCTCGGCGGTCTTCTTCTTGTCGCCGTGGTACTCGAACTGGTGTCGACGACTCGAACCAGATCTGGCCCGCCTCGCCGTTGGGCAGCTCGTTGCCGTCCTCGTCGGTGACGTGCGCAGCACCGAGCAGCGGCTTCCCGACCGAACCCGGGTGCTCGAGCCAGTCCTCGGAGTTGATGTAGCAGAACCCGCCGCCTTCGCTTCCTGCGTAGTACTCGTGCAGGATCGGGCCGAAGAACTCGATCGCGCCGCGCTTCACGTCGGGTGGGCACGGCGCGGCCGCGTGCACGATCACCTGCAGGCTCGAGAGGTCGTACTTCGCGCGCACCTCGGGGTCGAGCTTGAGGATGCGTACCAGGTGCGTGGGTACGAACTGCACGTGCGTCACCCGGTGGCGCTCGATCGCGGCGAGGCACGCCTCGGCGTCGAAGCTGTGCATGAAGACGACCGTCGCGCCGAGTCGCTGCGACGTCGTCGACCACCCCGCGGGCGCCGAGTGGTAGAGCGGCGCCGGGCACAGGTACACCGAGCCCTCGCCGATGCCGAAGAGGCCGCCGACGAGCGCGGAGAACCCGCTGGGTGACCCGAGCGGTGCGCCGATGGTCGGCGGCTTGATGCCCTTCGGCCGCCCGGTGGTGCCGGACGAGTAGAACATCCAGCTGCCCTCGGCCTCGTCGGCGATCGGGTCGCTCGGTTGGGCGGCGACCACGGTCTCGAAGTCGTCGAAGTCGGGCAGGTCGCGGCCGATCGCCAGGCGGAGGGCGCGGACCTCGCCGCCGAGGTCGGCGACCGCGTCGGTGACGTCGGCGGCGACGACCAGCGCGCTGGCGCCGCAGTCGTCGACGATGTACGACACCTCGTCGGTCGCGAGGTGCCAGTTCACCGGGGTGACGTAGAGGCCCGAGTCACATCGCGCCCCACAGCACGTCGAACATCTCGAGCCGGTTGTCGAGGACGATCGCGATGTGGTCGCCGGTGCGCAGCCCCGCGCCCCGCAGCGCGTGCGCCACCTGGTTGGCGCGCTGGTCGAGCTCACCGAACGTGCGCACCGCACCGGTGTCGGCGTCGATCGCCGCGGGTCGGTCGGGTGCGGTCGTCGCGTACTGGCGCGGGTGCTCCATGGCCGTGCTCATCCCCCGGGAAAGATCCAGACGTTTCCGCGGAGCGTACCGCCCCGAGTGTGTCGTCGAGCCAGTCGGGGTCGGTGAACGTGTGCATCAGACCGGGTTCGAGGTCGCCGTCGAGGTAGTCGTCGACGATCACCTTGGCGTCGACGTAGCGCTGGTACTCGTCGTCGTCGAGCTGCAGGACCTTGCGGAACACGTAGTCGTTGTCCTCGCCGAGCACCGGCGAGCCGCGGTCCCATGCCTGCGGGAGCCCCTGGAACGCGTACCCGATGTGGGGGTACGTGCCGACGTCGCGACTCGTCATCGGCTTGATCCATCCGCGCGCGGCGACGTGCGGGTCGTCGGCCAGCATCGCCTCGGTGAACTGCGGCGCCGCGGTGACGCCCGACTGCTGCAGCGTGTGGAACGCGGTGGTGACGTCCTGCGTCGCCGTCCACTCGCTGATGGCGCGGTCGAGCTCGTCGTGGTGCTCGTAGCGACCGGCGACGGTGGCGAAGCGCCCGTCGGCGAGCAGGTCCGCGCGGCCGATGACGCGCGCGAGCGCCTCCCACTCGGCGTCGTTGCGCGCGGTGATCGCGAGCCAGCTCTCGTCCTCGTTGCACAGGTAGACGCCCTGAGGTGCCTGCTCGGGGTCGCGGTTGCCCTCGCGCGGCGTGTCCTTGCCGAGCTGCACGTCGAGGAAGGCGTCCCCGAGCTGGCTCATCGCGTTCTCCATCTGCGCCAGCTCGATGAGCTGCCCCCGTCCCGTGGCGGCGCGGTAGTGCAGCGCGGCGAGCACCGCGAACGCACCCGCCGGTCCCGTCGCCGCGTCCATGTACATGGTCGCGGGGGTCTCGACCATCGCGCCGTCGTGGTGGCCGATCAGCTGTGCGAACCCGCTCAGGCCGTCGAACTGCGCGCCGAACCCGGTGTAGTTCGCGTAGTCACCCGAGAGGCCGGCGGGCGGGATGCGCAGCACGAGCATGCGCGGGTTGCGGTCGAGCAACTCGCTCTCGTGGATGCCGATCTGGTGGAGCGTCGACATCTTGAGGTTCTCGACGAACACGTCGGACTGCTCGACCAGGCGCATGAGCAGCTCGTGGCCCTCGGGCCGACGCGGATCGATGGTGCACGAGAGCTTGTTGCGCGCGATGGAGTTGTTCATCGCGTGCCGGTTGTACGGCCGGTCGTCGACACCGTCGATGGCCGGGCGCGTACATCGACAGCAGGCTGCCGAGGAGCATCGTGTCGGGCGGCCGCGGCAGGTAGCCCTTGGTGGTGGGCGGGAACACCGACGGGTTCTCGACCCGGATCACCTCGGCGCCGAGGTCGGCGAGCAGCTGCGTGAGGTACGGACCCGACCACACCGTGGTGAAGTCGAGGACCCGGATGCCGCGGAGCGGCGGCTCGTCGGGGTTGCCGCTGCCCGGCGCCGGCCGGTCGCTGCGCTTCGGCTCCACCCGCGGCTCCGTCGGCACCGCGGGTGCGGGGTGGTGCAGCCGCCAGCCGCCCTCGTCGAAGCGGTACGGGCGGGCCCGCGAGCAGCACCTTGCCGAGCACCGGGTCGTCGCAGTCGACCCAGAACCCGCGCTGGTGGAAGTGGTCGGCCTCCATCACCTCGGCCGGGGTGTACACGCCGGCGAGCGGCCACTGTCCGGCCTGGGCCTTGGCGGTGGCTTCGGCGCGCGTGTGCTCGAACAGCCACGGGTAGAGCGCGGTGTCGAGGATCTCCTTGGTCCCCGGGTCGGAGAAGGCCTCGGGTCGTGAGAACGCCGCGGTCAACGCGTCGTCGTCGATGACCTCGAGCATCTCCGTGAGCTGCTGCGGCGTCGACATCATCGACACGTAGCCGTCGGCGCACGGGAAGATGCCGATGGGCAGGAGGGTGTCGGCCGCGCTCGCGGCCAGGCCGAGCGGCTCGTGCTCGGCGTACTCCCAACCGAGGTAGCGGCACACGCGCGCCGGGATGCTGCCGAGCGCCTCGAACGCGGCGACGTCGACGTGCGCGCCCTCGCCCGACGCGCCGCGCTCGCAACGTGCCCGCCAGCGCGCCCAGTGCCGCAGTGTGTCCGACCGAACAGAGGGCGGCGACGCGCGGTGTGCGCACCGGGACCTCGAGCGCGCGGCCCTGCGGGAACGTGACCCAAGCCGCGGTCTGCGCGGCGAGGTCGGACCACGTGTAGTCGGCGTAGGGCCCGGTCGTGCCGAAGCCGCTGATGGTCGCGACGACGAGAGCGGGGAACTCGCGCGCGGACGTCGTCGCGCGCGAGGCCGAACGCGGCGAGGTCGCCGGCGCCCTTGCTCTCGATCACCACGTCGGCGTGGGCAACGAGGTCGAGCAGCTGCGCGCGGCCGGCGTCGTCGTCGGCGATGCGGACGGCGCGCTTGTTGGTGTTGAGGTGCTGGTACCGCTCGGGGTGCTGGCGCTCGGGGTCGCCCGTCGGGGGACTCGACCTTCACCACGTCGGCGCCGAGGTCGGCGAAGACCTTGCCGCAGTACGAACCGGCCGGATCGGTGGCCAGCTCGAGGACCGCGACGTCGCTCAGCAGTTGACGCATGGGCGGGAGGTTAACGCCGTCGCCGCGGTCACCACATCTGTTCGACGTGGGTGTCGGGCTCGGCCAACCGGTCGCGCAGGACGTTCTTGGCCACCTTCTCCGTCGCCGTCCTCGGGAGCTCGTCGACGAGGACCAGGGCTTCGGGGCACTTGAACGCCGCCAGCTGCTTCGCCGCGAACGAGCGCACATCGTTCAGGTCGGGGGTGCGCCCGGGACGGGCGACGACCGCCGCGCACACCCGTTCGCCGAGGGCGGGCTCGGCGATCCCCACGACCGCGACGTCGGCCAGGTCGGGGTGCTCGAAGAGCACCGCCTCGACCTCGGCGCAGTACACGTTCTCGCCCCCGCGGATCACGACGTCCTTGATGCGGTCGACCACGTAGACGAAGCCGTCGGGATCGACGTAGCCGACGTCGCCGGAGTGGAACCAGCCGTCGACGAACACCGCCTGCGTCGCGGCGTCGTCGCCCCAGTAACCCTTGACCACCTGCGGGGAGCGGAAGGCCAGCTCGCCGACCTCGCCCACGCCGAGCTCGGCGCCATCGGGGTCGACGACCTTGAGATCGGCGGTGAGGTTGGGACGCCCCACGCTGTCCGGTCGCTCGACGAACTCGACGCCCACGTTGGTGACCACTGCCGAGGTGGTCTCGGTCAGGCCGTAGCCGTTGAGCAGCTGGATGGTCTCGCCGAAGCGCGCGCGGGCCTTCACGCGGCAGATCGGGCGGGACCGCCGCGCCGCCCATGGGGAAGCCGCGCACGTCGAGGTCGAGGTCTTCGAGCCCGGGGTACTCGATGATCTGGCGCGCGATCGCCGGCACACCCCCGAACGCGGTCAGTCCTTCGTCGACCGCGAGCTGGAGGGCCCGTTCGAGATCCCACTTGCGCATGATCAGGATCTTGGAGCCACCCATCGGGCTGCCGATGATCGCGGCGATCCCACCGATGTGGAACATCGGTTGCGCGGCGAGGGTGGCGGGCTGGCGGTCGGGTGCCGGTGCGCGCCCGGTGATGATCGCTTCGCGTGCGCCACCGAACGCCATGTTCCAGATGTTGTGCAGGTGCCCGCGGTTGGTGCCGAGCGCGCCCTTCGGGCGACCCGTGGTGCCCGACGTGTAGAGGATGGTCACCGGGTCGTCGGGTTCGAGCGCCGCGACGGCGTCGTCGGGGAGGGGTGCGACCTGCGACGAGCTCGGCGAACGCGGCGTCGGCGTCGGCGCGGTCGGTGCGCACGCCGACGAGCTGCACGCCGTCGGGTCGTCCGTGGTCGACGACGCGCGCGAGTCGGTCATCGTCGAGGAACGCGACGCGCGCGCCCGCGTTGTCGAGCGCATAGCCGAGCTCGGCGCCGGTCCACCACGAGTTGAGCGGCACCACGATCGCGCCGAGCAACGCCGCGCCCCAGAACCCGATGACGAACTCGGGAAGGTTGCGCATGGCGATCGCGACCCGGTCGCCGCGGTCGGACGCCGAACGTCGTGCGCAGCTGCTCGGCGAGCGCGAGGGCCCGGGCCCGCACGTCGGCGAAGGTGAGGCGCTCGTCCTCGTGCACGAGGTGGACGAGATCGGCGTGGCCGGCGCCCATCGCGAACGTGTCGAGGATGGTGCGCGGTGCGCGCACGTACACCCGCAGCGGCACGCCGTCGAGCACGGTCTCCTCGACCTCGAAGGGGCCGCCCGCGCCGATGAGCGGCTCGAGGCGAGGGTCGTCGCGGTAGACGGAGGCGATCACGGCGGCAGCCTACCGAGAGGTCTAGACCTTTCGGACGGACTCAACCTCGGGCCGGGTCCTCCCCGGTGCGCGCCCACTGCACGATGTCGGCGACGCCGTACGGGTACATGCCGCGCCGTTGGAAGAGGTCCATCATGCTGCCGACCGGTTCCTGCAGGTCACGGTTGGCCATCACCTCGTCCCAGTGGTCGAGGATCGCTTCGGGCGTGGGCATGTCGTCGGGCGCCTGCCAGCCCTCGGTGGTGGCGAACACGAACCGCGCCACCCGGCCACCGCCTGTCTGCACCAGCTCGCCGGACACCGGGCACGACTCGTGGGCGAACACCGCGACCAACGGAGACGTGCGCTCGGGTGCGAACGCAGTGTCCAGCAGCGCCTGGAACTCCTCGTCGGGCACACGGGGCATGATCGGCGTCTGCGCCACCGGCATGATCACGTTGACGGTGATGTCGAGAGTCGGGCTCTCTGGCGCAGCTCGTTGGCCAGCACCTTGGAGAAGGCCATCACCGCGCCCTTGCCCGCGGCGTAGATGCCGGTGTGGGGGATGCCGAGCACCGAGCCCGAGCCGGTGTTGACGATGCGGCCGTAGCGCTGCTCGCGGAACACCGGCATGGCGGAGCGCACGAGGTTCACCGTGCCGACGAAGTGCACGCCGAGCGTGTGGCGCACCATCTCCTCGTCGGGAATGGTGCCGGAGCCCGATGCCGCGTTGTTCACGATCGCGTCGAGTCGCCCCCAGGTGTCGAGCGCGTCGCGCACGATGGCGTCGGTGCCCGCGCCGGTGGTGATGTCGCTGGTGTTCGCGATCGCCTCACCGCCCGCGGTGCGGATCATGTCCACCGTCTCGTCGGCACCCTGGAGGTCGTTGACGACGATCCGCGCACCGCGGCGCGCGAGCAGCAGCGCGTGCTCGCGCCCCAGCCCGTGGTGCGCACCGGTGATCGCCACCACCCGCCCGTCGAACCGCAGCTCGTCCATCGCCACCCTCCTCCCGTTTTGGCGCCGTTGCACGGTGGCATATGGCCGTCGAGGGGCGCCAAAGCGTGGAGTGGACGCGGGATAGCCTCCGCGCATGGCGACGGGGGAGTTCGACGGGCGGGTCGTGGTCGTCACCGGGGCCGGCTCGGGCATCGGCCGGGCGAGCGCGCTCGGGTTCGCGGCCGACGGGGCCCAGGTCGTGGTCAACGACGTCAACGCCGAGACCGCGCAGGCGACGGTCGACGAGATCGTCGGCGCCGGCGGCGTGGCCCACGCCCACCCCGCCGACGTGGGTGACTCGAGTGCGGTCGCCGGGCTGATCGACGGCGCCGTCGAGCGGTTCGGCCGGCTCGACGTGCTCCACAACAACGCCGGCTACGGACTCCCGGGTCGGGTCGCGACCACGACCGACGAGATCATGGCCGAGATGCTGCGGGTCAACCTGTGCGGCGTGCTCTACGGCACGCGCGCCGCGCTGCGGCACATGGTCGAGCAGGGCTCCGGCGTGATCGTCAACACCGCGTCCAACGCCGCGCTCGGCGCGCCGCGCGATCGCGCCGCGTACGGCAGCGCCAAGGCGGGCGTGATCTCGCTCACGCGCAGCACCGCGGTCGAGAACGGCCGGTACGGCGTCCGCGCCGTCGCCATCTGCCCGGGCCCGATCGAGACGCCCGCGTTCCTGCGCTTCGCCCCCGATCCCGACTACTACCGCGCGCAGATTCCCATCCGCCGACTCGGTCGCCCGGACGACGTCGCCGAGCTGGCCCGCTTCCTCGCCTCCGACCGGGCCGGCTTCCTCACCGGCGTCGCCATCTCCCTCGACGGCGGCCTCAGCGCCAAGCTGTCCGCCCCCTTCCTCACCCCCGACGAGATCCTTGGAAGGCTGAACTTCGTCCCGTTTCGGCGCCCCTACGCCGCCAAGGAGCCGGCTCGAGGGGCGCCAAAACGGTCAGCCGCGGTAGCCGTCCGGGTTCTCCGACTGCCAGCGCCAGTGGTCGGCGCACATGTCGGCCAGACGTGCGTGACGCCCGCCAGTGGAGCAGCGACGCCGCGCGCGACGGGTCGGCCCACACCGCCACGACGTCGCCGGCGCGCCGCGGTCCGATCTCGTAGGGAAGCTCGCGTCCGACCGCTGCCGACGCGGCGCGCACCACGTCGAGGACCGAGCTCCCGGTCCCGGTGCCCAGGTTCACTGCCACCGCGCCGTCGACGGCATCGAGGTGGTCGAGCGCGGCGAGGTGGCCCTCGGCGAGGTCGACCACGTGCAGGTAGTCGCGGATGCAGGTCCCGTCGGGGGTGGGGTAGTCACCGCCGTGCACGGTGAGCCGGTCGCGTCGCCCGACGGCAACCTGCATGATGTACGGCATCAGGTTGTTGGGGATGCCCGACCGGGTCCTCGCCGATGAGCCCGCTCGGGTGCGCGCCCACCGGGTTGAAGTAGCGCAGCAGCGCGATGCGCCATGCGCCGGTGGTGGCAACGTCGCGCAACATCTCCTCGATGTGGAGCTTGGTGCGCCCGTACGGGCTCGACGCGCCCAGCGGGAGGTCCTCGGTGATGGGCACGGTCTCGGGTTCGCCGTACACGGTGCACGACGACGAGAACACGAGGTCGCGCACGTCGTGGCGCTCCATCGCCTCCAGCAGCTGCACGGTGCCGGTGACGTTGTTGTCGTAGTAGCGCAGCGGCATCGTCGACCGACTCGCCGACCGCCTTCAGTCCCGCGAAGTGCACGACAGCCTCGACGTCGCCGTGGCCGAAGGCGCGGTCGAGGTCGTGGGGCTCGCGGATGTCGCCCTGCGACGAACACCAGGCGTTCCGCCGCCGCAGGCACGAGCTCGGCGACGCGCTCGAGCGCGACCATGCTGCTGTTGTCGAGGTTGTCGAGCACGACGACGCGTAGCCCGGCTTCGAGCAGCACGACGCACGTGTGGCTGCCGATGTACCCGGCACCGCCGGTGACGAGCACGGTGCGGTCGGTCATGGTCTCCTCAGCGGATCAGGTCGGACATGTCGTCGAGTGCACCACGTTCGCACACGACGACCACGGTGCCGCCCGATCCGCCGCCGCTCGACCGCGCGCCGTGCACACCGGAACGGGCGAGCACCCGCTGCCACGGTGGCGGTCGCCGCCGGATGCCCGAGACCCATCGCGTCGTAGCCCGCATGGCTCGCGGCCATGATGCGCCCGATCGCGCCGGTGTCCCGGCCCGAGAGCGCGTCGAGCAACTCGTCGCTCCGGAGCGTGCTCTTCGACGCCGAACGCGGTCGCCGCCCGCACCGGGTAGGTCTCGTCGGGTTCGACGACGCTGAGTGCGTCGCCGGTCGATCCCCAACGATCGAGGAACGTCACGCCGTCCATCGACTCGGGGAGCGCGGCCACGCGCGTCGGCGGGTAGCTGGCTCACCCAGGACCACGAGCGCGAGGTCTCGGCCTCGACGATGCGCTTGCCCATGAACGCGGCGGCGCGCGCCCGCCGGTACGGCGCGCCGCTCACGTCGTGCTCGGCGCCGGTGGGCACGCCCACCACCTCGAAGCTGTCTGGCACTGGCACGACCGGATCCACGGCCGCCGGTCGGCACACGATGGGGAGCACCGCGCCGGGAATGCCCATCGTCACGACGACCTGGTCCATGATCCCGCACGGTGCGCCGACGACCTGGTTCTCCGCTTCCTGGCACAGCGCTGCGAGGGTGAGCGGGGCGACGTGTTCGACGCCCAACGCCCGCGCCGTCGCTACCTCCAACGCCGCGCTCGACGACACGCCGACCGAGACGGGCACATCGGACTCGACCGAAATCCTCGTCCGAGGTGGATCGATCACGCCGTGGCGGACGAGCACCAACGCGACGCCGAGCACGTAATGGGTCCAGCGCGGGAAGCCGTCGAGCGCGCCGCGCACGTCCGGGTAGGGGCGCGTGGCCAGCGCAGCCACGTCGTCGCGCGATCAGCCGCACCGGACCGACGGACAGCGCGTCGTCGGGATCGGCGAACACGGTCGTCGTCAGGTGGGTCGCCACCTCCAGCACGCGTGCACCCGAGTAGTCGGCGACGCCCCCGAGGAGATCGAGGCGGCCGGACGCTCTACCGACGCTCGAGGTCATCGACCAGTTCGGCCAGGATCGGTCCGATGCGAGCGGCGAGCGCGGGATTCGCGTAGCCCGCCCACGCCACCGACGTCGTGGTGTCGAGCGGCACGTCGAGCGGCGCGCCCCGTGGATCGGTCACCACACCACCGGCTTCCTCCAACAGCATCGCGGTGCACACGTCGTACGGGTGGCAGGCGAACGCGGCGGGGTCGACCAGCGGCCGCAGGTCGGCGACGAAGCGGTCGTGTCCGGCGATGAGCTCGTGGAGCTGCCCGCCCGAGGAGATGTACTCGTCGTCGAACACATCTCTGCTTCCCAAGCGCGTGAACAGCTCGGTCTCGAGCTCGGCCAGCCCGATCTTCCCGGGCACGAAGAACTTCGAGATCACCGCGAAGCCGTGCTCGAGGTCGGTCGCGGTCGACGGCTGCATGGTCAGCGCGGTGCGTACGCCGTCGTGCAGGTCGACGCGCTCCGCGACCAGACCGCCGCCGCGCACACCGCTCAGCTGGTCGGCGAGACCCTGTTTGCTCGTCGGCAGTTCCGTCATCGCCGCGGCGACGACATCGCGCAGCGACCCGCCGCGCGGTGCTGCCGCCGCGAGGCACCAGGCGGCGCGCTTGTCGTACATGAGGCCACGCGTGCCGTCGATGCTGTCGACGATCACCGTCCACTGCGGGTCCGCGCCGATCAGCACCGACCGCTCGAGCCCCTCCGACACGAGCTCGACGTCGGGCCAATGGGCCTCGAACCACTCGACGAGCGTGTCGTCGGCGACGCGGTCGATGGCGTAGATGGTGTCGGCGCTCGTGCGTCCCTCGATCGCGGCCATGTCGATGCCGCGCGCACCGACGACGAGGGCGCGTACGTGGTCGCCCAGCGTGCAGAGGCGACGCCGCGCGTCGCCCGGGTCAGCGTGCGCCACGGAGCTCGACCGCCTTCTCGTCGGGGTCGGATTCGTTGGTCATGGAGCCGCCGCCGATCTCGGGTCCGGCGAGGTACTTCAGCAGGCCAGGCGCTCGCAACGGCGGATGCAGCTCGACGTGGAACGGGTAGTGCGGGTGGTCGCCGACCGGGGCCTGATGCACCGCCAGTACGTACGGCATGCGGATGCCCCACAGCGCGTCATACCGGCGGACGACGTCGCGCAGGACGATCCCGAGGTCACGGCAGCCGTCGTCGTCGAGGTCGACCAACGAGGTGACCGGCACGCGGGGGAGCACGAGCACCTCGTACGCGTAGCGCGCGAACCAGGGCACGCACGCGAAGAAGCGCTCGTTGCCATCGAGCACCCGACCACCCGTGGACTCTCGCTCGATCACGTCGGCGAGGAGCTCCCGGCCGGTCTCAGCGAAGTGTGCGCTCGCGATCTCGTCTTCGCGTGCGGCGATGCCGTACACCAGGGAGCCCGCGTAGATCTGACAGTGCGGATGCGGGTTCGACGTGCCGACGGCCGCGCCGCGGTTCTCGAAGATCAGCACGTGCGCGACGCCATCCATCGCCCGCAACGCGACGGTCCGGTCGCGCCAGGTGCGCACGACCGCGGCGACCTCGGCGTCGGTGAGGTCGGCCATCGACTTCGTCGGATCGTGGTGGTAGCAAACCACCTCGGCCGTACCGATCGCGCGGCGCGTGCGGTAGAGATTGTCGCCGTTGGTCGGCTCGGGCGCGTCGGGCGAGAACACCGGCAGGTCGTTGGTGAACACGAACACCCCGCGGTAGTCAGGGTTGGTGGTGGCGATGCGCTTCCCGAGCGGCGCCGAGCGCGTTGTCCTCCGGCACGACCGGCTCCTCGTCGGCGATGGTCTCGCCGATCCACGGCCGCGCGCCCCGGTGCGCGGTGAAGAGCACCCATTCCCCCCGGAACGGATGCCAGCGCAGTTCCCAGGTCACGGAGTTGCGGCCTCGACGGCTTCGATGGTCACCGTGCAGTCGTCGCAGTCCTTCGCCGACACGGTGATCGTGATGGTGCCCGCGCCGGTCGGGCGGACGACCGCGAGCGCGCGCCCGTTGAACGTGTCGTGGGTCGGCGCGCCGAACGTCTCCTCGGTGCACGGGTTGCCGCTCCCGAGACCCTGCAGCACCGCCGGCCCGTCGACGCCGACGGTCACCGCCCGGTCCTCGCTGCTGTGCAGGTTGCCGTCGGTGTCGACGAGCGCGACGGCCACGTACGCGAGATCACGATCGGTCGCGTCGATCCGAGCGCGGTCGGCCTGCACGTCGAGCTGCACGGGACCGCTCGCCGAGACCAGCGTGCACCGACCGGTCTCGGTGCCGTCGCGGTACGCCACCGCGACCAGCTCGCCCGGTCGGTAGATCGTGTCGATGCTGGCGAGGAACGGGTGCGCGTCCCCGACCGCGGCCCGTCCCGCCGACTCCCCGTTCACCAGGAGCTGCACCTCGTCGGCGCCGGCATACACCTCGACGGTGACGGACTGGCCCTCCGAGCCCGGCCACGACCACGACGCGATCGCATCGGTGAAGGTCCACATCTGCCGCAGGTTCGCGGGATCACCGTGGTGCGCCGGTGGGCGCACCGCGACGTACGGCGTGTCGCGCCGACCCCAGACGATCTCCCGCCAATAGGAGACCGGCAGCCGGAAGCCGGTGATGTCGATGTCGCCCACGTTCGCGGTGATCCACGGGTACTCGGCCATGAACCCACCCGCGCCGCCCTCGCCGGCGCCGTCGCCGGTGTAGCGCATCCGGCCGATGCCCGACTCACCGAGGTAGTCCCAGCCCGTCCATGTGAAGTCGCCGATCACGTGAGGGAGCTCGCGCACGAGCTCCCAGTTGCGAGCGATCTTCGCCGGGTTTGTCTCACTGCCGACGATCACGCGCTGCGGATGCAGTTCGTGGTCCATCGCGTAGCGCGACTCCGCGTAGTTGTATCCGCCCACGTCAAGGTACGAGAACGACTCGGCTGTCTTCGCGTCCACCACTTCCTGCTGGAGCAGGACGGGGAGCCACTGTTCCATCATCGTCATCATCGTGTTGACGCCCATCTCCCCATCGGTCGACGGCGCATCCGTTCCTTCGCCGAGCGACGCGAACATCGCCGGCCCACAGGCGAGCATGTGGTTGATGGAGTTGGTCACGATTCGCGTGCTGTCGAGGGCGCGGATGCGTTCGCAGATGGCGCGCCCGATGCTCGCGCCCTGCGGGGTCCCGGTGTCGGGGATCTCGTTGCCGATCGAGTACATGATCACCGACGGGTGATTGAGATCCTTGCGGACCATGGCGTCGACGTCGGCTTCCCACCAGTCGGCGAAGACGCGGCCGTAGTCGTCCTCGTTCTTCTGCTCGGTCCACATGTCGAACGCCTCGTCCATCACCAGCATGCCCAGGCGGTCGCACGCCGCGATCATCTCGCGGCTCATAGGGTGGTGCGCGCTCCGGAGCGCGTTGAACCCCGCCTCCTTGAGGATCTCGACGCGTCGCTCGTCGGCGCGGGGGATCGTCGCTGCGCCGATGACGCCGTTGTCGTGGTGGATGCACGCGCCGCGTAGCGCGACCGGTGCACCGTTGATGCGCAGGCCGCGCGCGACGTCGACGTCGATGGTGCGGATGCCGAAGTCGATCGACTCTTCGTCGACGACTGCACCGCCGGCCGCGACCGTGGTGCGGCAAGTGTAGAGGTTCGGGTTTTCGACGCTCCACCGGCGCGGCTGCTCGACGAGCAACCGCTGGCGCAGGGTCTCGGTCCGCCCTGGGAACATGGTCAGCGGGGCGACGTCACGCCCCACGACGCGGCCGGTGTTGTCGAGCACTTCCGTCGTCACCATCGTCGTCGTCGTGACGAGCGATTCGTTCTCGACCGTCGTCGCCACCGCGACCACCGCGCCGCCGTCGTCGACGGTCGGCGTGGTGACCTGCAGCGCGTCGAGCGCCAGGTGCACGGGCCCACCGACGACGAGGTGCACGGGGCGGTAGATCCCGGCACCCGAGTACCAGCGCGAGTCGTCGTGCGACGTCGCGTGCACCTGCACGACGTTCTCCTCCCCGAAGCGAAGGTGCTCACCGATCGAGACGGTGAAGTCGGTGTAGCCGTACGGCCGGTGGCCGGCGAGCGCGCCGTTGACCCACACCGACGCGCCGCGGTACACCCCTTCGAACTCGAGCAGGACGCGCTTCCCATGCAGGTCGTCGTCGGCCACGAAGGTCTTCTCGTACTGCCAGACACCCCCGGGGAAGAAGCCGTTGCCCCAGTGCTCGCCGGGATCCCGGCGGCCATCGATCATGGCGTCGTGCGGGAGTGTCACTGCCTCCCAGGGTTCCGCGCCGCCGCCGAGCAGCTCCCGGAACGCGCTCACTTTCGGACGGACTCGCCAATCGGCGTTGAAGGACGTGCGCTTCACGGGAGGTCTCCTGACTCGGGGTGGGTGCGCAGGCGGAGCTCGGCGTAGGCGTCGCGCACGGAGGCCGCGTCGACGTCGAGATCCGGTTCGATCGAAGAGGTGTCGGGTGCCCAAGTGCGGCTGACCTCGCCCACATCGCGCCCGGTGAGCACGGCCGCGGCCTGGATGCACGCGCCCCGGGCCACGTACTCGGCTGCCTCCGGCACCTCGACGGGACGCCGCGCGAGATCGGCGACGAGGTGCGGGTACAGCGCGCGAGCGCGCGCCGCCGCCCACGACGAGCAGCCGACCGCGGTCGGTCGGCACGCCCGCGTGGGCCAGGGCGTCCAGCGCTTCGAGCACATGGCACACCACACCCTCGTACGCGGCGCGGGCAAGCTGCGCGGGCGCGGTGTCGGACCGCAGGCCACTGATGGTGCCGGTGGCGTCGGGGAGGTTCGGCGTGCGCTCACCGTCGAGGTAGGGAAGCATGACGACACCGCGCGCGCCTGGTGCGGCGCCGAGCGCGAGGGACTCGAAGACGTCGCGGGTGCACCCGAGGAGGTGCGCGACCTCCTCGGTGACCTTCGTCGCGTTGAGCGTGCACGCGAGGGGGAGGAACCGACCGGTTGCATCGGCGAAGCCGGCCACTGCGCCCGACGCGTCGTTCGTCGGATGGCCAGATACCGCGAACACGGTGCCCGAGGTGCCCAACGAGATCGCGACGTCACCCTCGGCGAGTCCGAGCCCCAGCGCGGCGCCCATGTTGTCGCCGGTACCGGCGGCCACGACGATGTCGCCGGACACGCCGGCCGCTTCGCCGGGTGCGAGCACGGTCGGGGCCACCGCGGGGTCGAGGTCGACGAGGCCGAACGCGTCGGGGACGTAGGTCTCGAGACTGGGCGACCAGTAGCCGGTGCCGGAAGCGTCGCCCCGGTCGGTCGTGAGCTCACCGGTCAGCTGCAGCGTGAGCCAGTCGTGGGGAAGCACGACGTGCGCGACCCGCGCGAAGTGCTCCGGCTCGTGCTCCCGCAACCAGGCCAGCTTGGTGATCGTGATCGACGCCACCGGCACCGTACCGATCACGTCGGCCCATCGCCGGGGACCCCACTGCGCGACGAGCTCGGCGGCCTGCGGCGCCGACTCGGTGTCGTTCCAGAGCTTCGCCGGCCGCAGGACCCGTCGCGCCTCGTCGAGCACGACCATGCCGTGCTGCTGTCCGGCGACGGCGATCGCGGCGACGTCACGACCGTGCTCGTCGAGCAACGACGCGAGGGCATCCCACCACACACGCGGCTCCTGCTCGCTGCGCGGCGGCACCGTCGGCGGATGCGGCCGGTGACCGCTGCGCACGAGCTCGCCGGTGTCGGCGTCGCGCACCTCGAGCTTGCACGACTGGGTGGAGGAGTCGATCCCGGCGACGAGCGTCACGCGTTCACCTCCGCGCTCGCCACGCCGGCTTCGAACGCGAGGAGCACCGCACCGGCAACCGCGGCGTCACCTTCGATGGCGCTCGCGACCACCGGCACCTGCTCCGCTTCGAGCGCGTCCTGGGCGAGCGCACCGCGCAGGGGATCGAGCAGGAACTCGAACGCTTCGGCCGACTCACCACCCACCACCACGAGCTCCGGGTTCAAGATGCCGACCAGGTACGACGTACCCAGACCGAGCATGTGGCCGGCGTCGTCGAGCACGCCGAGCGCGCCCTCGTGTCCCCCGCGCGCGGCGCGGACGACATCGGCGAGGCGCGGGGTCCTGGTGCGTGAGGGCACGCCCGCGTCGGCTGCAGCCCGGCTGATGGCCTCGGCCGAGGTGTACACCTCGAGGCAGCCGTACTTGCCGCAGTGGCACTGCAGCCCGTCGTCTTCGACGCGACAGTGCCCGATCTCGCCGGCAAACCCGCGCGTCCCGGTGACGAGCTCGCCGTCCTGCACGATGCCGCTGCCGACCCCGGGACCGACGTAGAGCCACACGAAGGTGTCGACGTCGCGCGCCGCGCCTTGGCGGCTCTCGGCGAACGCCGATGCGTGCGGCGTGTTCCACACCGTGACCGGCAGCTTCAGTGCGTCACCGAAGAGCTCGACGACGGGGACATCCGCCCAACCGAGGTTCGGGGCGAGCACGCACACGCCGCTTTCGCGGTCGATCAGCCCCGGCAGCACGATGGTGACGTGCCGGATCGTCCGGCGTCGCACCTTCGCCGTCGCGAGGGCCTCCTCGAGCAGCGCCTGCACGTGCTCCAGCGAGCGTGCCGGCGACCCGATGGCCGATGTGCGGCTGCACTGGGCGAGCACGGTGCCGCGACCGTCGGCGACGGCGACGGTCGTGGTGTCGACGCCGAGGTGCACGCCGACGTAGGCGTCGCGGGTCACGTCGAAGTCGAGGAACGTTGGTGGTCGTCCCCCGGCCGCGGTGCTCTTGCCCACGCCGACCTCGTGCACGATGCCGTCGGCCAACAGTTCGTCGACGATCGCCGATACCGTCGGCTTGGCGAGCGATGTGCGCCTCGCCACCTCCGTGCGCGCGACCGGACCTGAGCGCCGGACGACGTCGAGGACCACTGCGCGGTTGTGCGCGCGCATCACCTGACGGTCGATTTTCGGCCGCGCTACCATGACCGGGACCTTAGTGTGATCAGCGAACAAACTCCAGGTGATGTCATGAGCGACGCGTTCACGCCAGTCCCCGAGGACCACTTCACGTTCGGTCTCTGGACCGTCGGCAACCCGGGCCGCGACCCGTTCGGCCATGAAGTGCGGGCACCCCTCGACCCCGTCGACTCGGTGAAGCACCTGGCCGGCGTCGGCGCGTACGGCGTCAGCTTCCACGACGACGACCTCGTGCCCGTCGGCTCGAGCGCGTCCGAGCGCGACGCCATCGTCGCCCGGTTCCAGGGCGCGCTCGACGAGACCGGGCTGCGGGTGCCGATGGCCACGTGCAACCTGTTCTCGCAACCGGTGTTCCGCGACGGAGCGTTCACCGCCAACGACGTGCAGGTGCGGCGCTTCGCCCTGGCCAAGACGCTGGATGCGATCGACCTCGGCGTGGAGCTCGGCGCCGAGGTGTTCGTCATGTGGGGTGGGCGAGAAGGGTGCGAGGTCGACGCGGCGATGGACACCCGCGCCGCGCTCGACCGCTACGCGGAGGCGATCAACCTCGCGTGCGAGTACGCGCTCGAGCAGGGCTACGCGCTGCGCTTCGCGCTCGAGCCCAAGCCCAACGAACCTCGGGGCGACATCCTGCTGCCGACGGTGGGCCACATGCTCGCCTTCATCGACGCGCTGGAGCATCCCGAGATGGTGGGCGTGAACCCCGAGTTCGCGCACGAGACCATGTCCGGCCTCTCGTTCCACCACGCGGTGGCGCAGGTGCTCTGGCACGGGAAGCTCTTCCACATCGACCTCAACGCGCAGCGTCCCGGCAAGTACGACCAGGACTTCCGCTTCGGCTCCGAGGGCATCCGTGACGCGTTCTACCTCGTGAAGCTGCTCGAGGACGCCGGCTACGACGGCATGCGCCATTTCGACGCGCACCCGTACCGCACCGAGGACGCCGAGGGCGTGTGGGACTTCGCTCGCGGCAACATCCGCACCTACCTGATCCTGCGCGACAAGGCGCGACGCTTCCACGAGGACCCGGAGATCCAGGCCGCGCTGGCCGAGGCCAAGGTCGACGAGCTCGCAATGCCGACGCGGCCCGAGGGTGGCATCGCTGCGCTCCGCACCCATCGGCCCGACCCCGTCGCGCTCGCGCAACCCGGCCTCGGCTTGGAGCGCCTCGATCAGCTCGTCAACGAGCTCCTGCTGGGCGTCCGCTGAACGTCATGGGTGACCGAATCCGGTGGGGGATCGCGGCAACCGGTCGCATCGCGCGAGGGTTCGCCAACGGGCTTTCCGAGACCGAAGACGCGCAGACGGTCGCGGTCGCGTCAAGGAGCGCCGAGCGCGCCGACGCCTTCGGCGCCGAGTTCGACATTCCCCGCCGATACGGGTCGTACGAAGACCTCGCCGCCGATGACGACGTCGACGTGGTGTACGTGGCGACGCCGCACTCGCGCCACGAAGCCGACGCCCTGCTCTTCCTGGAGGCGGGGAAGCACGTGCTGTGCGAGAAGCCCTTTGCGCTCAACCAGCGGCAGGCCCAGCGCATGATCGACACCGCACGCGCGCGTGGGGTCTTCGTGATGGAAGCGATCTGGTCGCGGTTCCTTCCCGCCTACGTGGTCCTCGGGGAGCTGCTGGCCGAGAGCGCCATCGGCGTGGTCGAGAGCGTCGACGCCGACTTCGGCGTGCAGTTCCCGTTCGATCCGTCGCACCGCCTCTTCGATCTCGCGCTCGGCGGCGGCGCACTCCTCGATCTCGGCATCTACCCGCTCCAACTGGCGTCGTTGGTCCTCGGCCCACCCACTGAGGTCAGCGCGGTGGGCACGCTCGGCACCACCGGTGCCGACGAGCACGTGGCCGCGGTCCTCGTGCACGAGAGTGGTGCGCTGGCGACGATCCGGGCGGCGACGCGTGTGACCCTCGCGTGCGCGGCTCGGATCTCGGGCACCGGGGGAGCGATCGATGTTCCCGCGTTCATGCACTGCCCCGACTCGCTCACGATCACCACGTCGACCGGTGTCGAGCACCGGGCTACGCCCATCGTGGGGCAGGGCCTGCGGTACCAGGTGGGTGAGGTGCACCGGTGCATCCGTGCCGGCGCGCTCGAGAGCGCGGCGATCCCGCACTCGGAGACGTTGCGTCTCGCCGCCACCATGGATCGGATCCGCGAGCAGATCGGGGTTCGCTACCCCGGTGAGGACTCGTGAGCGCATACCGGAACCCGGTCATCCCCGGCTTCCATCCCGATCCGAGCATCTGCCGCGTCGGCGACGACTACTTCCTCGTCACGTCGACGTTCACGTACTTCCCGGGGGTCTCGATCTTCCGGTCGTCCAACCTCGTCGACTGGACCCAGCTCGGCAGCGTCCTCGACCGGCGCGCGCAACTCGACCTGCGGTCGACGCCGGGTAACACGTCGTTGGGGGTGTTCGCGCCGACGTTGCGCCATCACGATGGTCGCTTCTGGATGATCACCACCGTCTGCACTCTCGACGGGGGACTGCAGAACTTCTTCGTGACCGCGGACGACCCGACTGGTCCGTGGTGCGGACGCCGGACTGGCGCGCCAGTCGGGAGCACTCGTCGCCGTCTTCCACGACAGGCGGGGAGTGGACGTCCCCACGACGAGGCACCCCGACCCGTGCTCGATCGTGACCTCGGCGACGGGTTGCTCGATCATGGTAGGGATCTTATGATCTCACAACTTCGCACAAAAGGCCTGCCCTGACACCAGGGCGGAAAGCGCGCTAGAGTCGGTTAGTTCGCTCAGAATCAAAACTGGGCTCCACTTGGGGGGAACCATGCGGAAGGTGCTCGCACCGCTCGTCGTGCTCGGCGTCGTGCTCGGCGCGGTCTCGGTCGCCGGCGCAGCCGCGCCGGGCGTCTCGAAGGACGAGATCAAGGTCGGCGTCACGTATCCGGACCTCGACGCGATCCGCGACGTCACCGACATCAGCCACGGCGACTACAAGACCACGTACAACGCGGTGATCGACGAGCTCAACAAGAAGGGTGGCGTCGATGGCCGCAAGGTCGTGCCCGTCTTCGCTCCGATCAACCCGATCGGCACCGCGCCCGCGCAAGAGGCGTGTCTGAAGCTGACGGAGGACGAGAAGGTCTTCGCCACGGTCGGGTTCTTCTACTTCGATGCACCGCTGTGCTACGTGAGCCAGCACGACACGCCGATCCTCGGTGGCACGATGGACCCGACGTACCTGAAGCAGGCGAAAGCGCCCTGGATGACCCTCGACTCCGGTCCGGAGGTGACCCCTCGGGCGGTCGACGCGCTGGTGCAGAGCGGCGACCTCAAGGGCAAGATCGGGGTCGTCGCCGTGGCCACCGAGGAGAAGAACCTCCTCGACGCGGCCGTGCTCCCGTCGCTGAAGCGCAACGGCATCAAGAACACGGTGGCGATCATCGACACACCCGTCAGCGACACGGTTGCCGCTACCCAACAAGCGGGCACGATCGCCGAGAAGTTCAAGTCTGAAGGGATCAAGACGGTCCTGCTCGTCGGCGCATCGCCGAGCGCCTTCAGCAACGCCCTCAAGAACTCCGACTACCGGCCCAAGCTGGTCGGCACCCCGTTCTCGACGTTCCAGGGAGCCGCACTCAACAAGGCGACCGACCCCGCGTTGTGGAAGGGCTCGGCCACCGCCGACATCGCCGCCGACTTCAAGGACCCGAGCCTGCAGCAGTGCTACGGCACGGTCGAGAAGGCCACCGGGAAGACGATCATCGAGCGCCCGCAGCCGGGCACGCCCGACTACCAGGCGTCGGCGCGCGCGGCGTGCCAGTACATCTCCCTCTTCTCTCAGCTCGCCGGCGCCGCGGGCAAGGACCTGACCGTCGCCGGCTTCGGCAAGGCCGCGGCGAAGCTGGGCTCGGTGACGATCCCGGGTCTCGGGACGATCAAGTACGACCCGAAGACCCACACGTGGCAGCAGCCGCTGTGGACGTACAAGTACGACCCGACCACGCAGCAGCTGGTGCAGGACAAGAAGATCGGCTGACGTGGACGAGGAGGCCGCCTCGACCACGACGCCCGGCGAAGCCGCGCAGCTCGCGGTCGCGGTTCTCGACGCCGAGGCCGAGCGCGAGGCGCAGCAGGCAGCCGCGCAGGAGGAGGTGCTCTTCGCCACCGACCTCTTGCCCGGGGTGGGGGAGGAGGAGGTCTCGCTCGGCCAGGCCGTGCGCATCGGGGGCGTCAGCACCTTCGTCGTGCTCCTGCTCCTGCGCTCGCTGGAGGAGCTCGAGTCGGCGACGCTTTCGGTCCTCGCTCCCGACCTGCGCCACGCGTTCGGGGTGAGCGACGGCACCATCGTGTTCCTCGCCGCCGCATCGGGCGCGTTCCTCGTGCTCGGCGCACTGCCCATGGGATGGATGGCCGACCGGTACCGGCGACCACCGGTCATCGGCTGGGCCAACCTCGCGTTCGCAGCGTTCCTCACGCTGTGCGGGGCGGTGACGAGCGCGTTCCAGCTGTTCTTCGCGAGGCTCGGTGTCGGCATCGCCAAGTCGAATTCGATCCCGGTCCAGGGATCGATGATCGGCGACGCGTATCCGATCAGCGCGCGCGGGCGCATCAACGCGTGGCTGGCGATGGGCTCGCGCCTGGTCGGCACGCTGAGCCCGGTGATCGTCGCGGGGATCGCGGCCGCGGTGGGCGGCGACGACGGGTGGCGCTGGCCGTTCCTGCTGCTCGGCATCCCGGTGGCGGTGGTCGCGGTGTTCGCGTTCAGGTTGCGGGAGCCGCCCCGAGGTCAGTTCGAGAAGCAGGATGTGCTCGGCGAGGTCATCGAGGACGAGCAGCCGGCGCCCATCTCGATCGAGGCCGCGTTCGCCGCGCCTCTGGCAGATCCGGACCCTGAAGACCGTCATCGTCGCGTTCTCCGCGATCGGCTTCGGCCTCTTCACCGTGCCGGTGCTGACGAACCTCTTCATGGAGGACCACTACGGCACCGACACGTTCGACCGCGGGGTGCTCGGCACCATCGGCGGTGTCGGTGTGCTGCTCGTGCTGCCCTTCGTCGGGAAGTACTACGACAACCTGTACCGCCGCGACCCGGCACGCGCGCTCCGGTTCGTCGGGTGGCTGCTCCTCCCGGCCGCGATCCTCACCCCGATCCAGTTCTTCATGCCCAACGTCATCGCGTTCACGATCATGGGGATCCCGCAGCTGATCCTGCTCTCGATCTCGTTCACGATGGTGGGCCCGGTGCTGCAGTCGGTGGCGCCCTACCGCCTGCGCGGCATGGGTGCGGCGCTGGGGTCCATCTACATCTTCTTCATCGGCGCGACCGGTGGTGCGTTGCTCTCCGGACTGCTCACCGACGAGTTCGGGCCGCGCACCGCGGTCCTGGTCATCGTCATCCCGTCGACGATCATCGGCGGGCTGCTCATCATCCGAGGCGCGAACTTCATCCGCAACGACCTCTCCCTCGTCGTCGCCGAGCTGCAGGAGGAGATGGCGGAGCATCGGCGCCAACAGGAGGCGCCGACGGAGATCCCGGCGTTGCAGGTCGCCAACATCGACTTCTCGTACGGGCCGGTGCAGGTGCTGTTCGACGTGGGCTTCGAGGTGCGCAAGGGTGAGGTGCTCGCGTTGCTCGGCACCAACGGCGCCGGCAAGTCCACCATCCTTCGTGCCATCGCCGGACTCGGCACACCGGCACGCGGTGTCGTACGGCTCAACGGCCGCACCATCACCTACACCACGCCCGAGCAGCGGGCGAAGCTCGGGATCCGCATCCTGCTCGGCGGCAAGGGCGTGTTCCCCGCGATGACCGTGCACGAGAACCTGGAGATGGCCGCGTTCGTGTATCGGGGCGACGACGCCGACTTCCGGCAACGGCTCGATCGCGCCTACGAGCTGCTTCCCGCGCTCGCCGAACGGCGACGGACCGCGGCGTCGCAGCTCTCGGGTGGGCAGCAACAGATGCTCGCCCTCGCGATGACGTTGCTCCACGATCCCGAGGTGCTCGCCATCGACGAGCTGTCGCTCGGCCTCGCGCCGCTGGTGGTGCAGGAGC
Organism: uncultured Actinomycetes bacterium; assembly: GCA_963835985.1. Lineage (GTDB taxonomy): Bacteria > Actinomycetota > Acidimicrobiia > IMCC26256 > DASPTH01 > DASUAS01. The sequence goes on from CAWIHV010000007.1 coordinate 1,040,258, forward strand.
TGCTCGGCGTGATCGAGCGACTCAAGGCCGAAGGGATGACCATCATCCTGGTCGAGCAGTCGCTCAACGTCGCGCTGTCGGTCTCCGACCGGGCGGTGTTCCTGGAGAAGGGCCAGGTCCGCTTCGAGGGGCCGGCAGTCGAGCTGGCGGAGCGCGACGACCTCGCTCCGCGGTGTTCCTCGGGCGGGAAGGCGGCTGACCATGACGGGCTCGGCGGGCGTGTCGGTCGTGGCCACGTGGATCACCTCGCAGCTCGTGTTCAACGGACTGATCGCGGGTCTGGAGATCGGGCTCCTGGCCATGGGGATCGTGTTGATCTACCGATCCACGCGCGTCATCAACTTCGCGGTCGGCAACATGGGTTTGGTCGGCGCGAGTCTCCTCGCGCTCCTCGTGATCGAGTACGACATCCCGTTCTGGCTCGCGGCGATCGGATCGCTGATCGTCGGCACGCTGTTCGGTGCGATCATGGAGCTGGTCGTCATCCGACGGCTCTTCTACGCTCCGCGCGTCGTGGTGCTCGTGTCGACCATCGGCATCTCCGGACTCGCGCTCGCGATCGTCACGGCGTATCCGGAGATCACCGACTTCGGCGCGTCGTACCCACCCGCGGTCGACAGCACGTGGAGCGACGTCTTGGGGGTGCGCGTGACGGGCGCGCAGCTCGCGGTGCTGGTGGTCGTGCCGATCATCGCCCTCGCGCTCGGCTGGTTCCTCAATCGCACGCTCCTCGGGCGCACGGTGAAGGCGTCGGCCGAGAACCCCGACCTCGCCCGCGTCCAGGGCATCAATCCCAAGCTCGTCTCGACCGCGGTGTGGTCGATCGCCGGCTTCCTCGCCACCCTCACGATGATGTTGGTGGCGGCCGACAACGGCGGAGCCGCGCGCGACCTGTTGCAGCTCGGTCCGAACACGCTCGTACGCGCGCTCGCGGCCGCGGTGATCGCGGGGATGGTGTCGTTCCCGAGGGCGATGCTGGCGGGCATCGCGATCGGCGTCGTGCAGGCACTGATCAACTTCAACTACCTCGACAAGCCGGGGCTCATCGACGGGTTGCTGCTCGTTGCGGTCCTCGTCGCGGTGGCGGTGCAGAGTCGCGGGCGCGGTCCGGCGGAGACGCAGACGTTCTCGTTCGCCCCGAAGGTGCGCGAGATCCCCGAGCAGCTTCGAGACGTCTGGTGGGTGAAGCGACTCAACGTCGTCGTGCTCGGCGCGCTCCTCCTCTTCGCGATCCTCCTGCCGCTGCTGATCACGCAGCCCTCCCGCCACCTCCTGTACGCGACCATCGCCTGCTTCGCGATCTGCGGGCTCTCGTTGATCGTCCTCACGGGCTGGGCGGGTCAGCTGTCGTTGGGCCAGATGGCCTTCGCCGGATTCGGTGCCCTGGTCGCGGCGGCGTTGACGCGCGGCCTGAACCTCGACCTGGGCGTCGTGCACCTCGACCTGGCTGCGATGCCGTTCCTCGTCTCGATCGTGATCGCCGCCTTCGCGTCCGCCGGGCTCGCGGCCCTGATCGGCGTCGGTGCACTCCGCGTCCGAGGTCTGCTGCTGGCGGTCAGCACGTTCGCGTTCTCGGTTGCCGCGTCGCAGTACCTGTTCCGCCAGCCCGTGCTGTCCGACGACCTGACGACGGTTCCGTTCCCGCGCGGGTCACTGTTCGGACTCGATCTGTCGCCCCAACGCACCTACTACTACGTGTGCCTCGCCGTGCTGGTCGTCGCGTTCGTCGTCGTGAGCCGGTTGCGGAAGTCGGGCATCGGCCGCACCACCATTGCCGTGCGCGACAACGCCGACCGTGCCGCCGCGTACACGGTCGGCGTTGCGTCGTCGAAGCTGCGCGCGTTCGCCATCGCGGGGTTCATCGCCGGATTCGGTGGTGCACTGCTCGCCGGCGCCGTCGAGGCGGTGCCGTTCACCGAGCGCTACTTCCTCGTCGGCCGATTCGCTCGCGCTCGTGGCGCTCGTCGTGATCGGCGGCATCGCGTCGCCCATGGGTGCGGTGCTCGGCTCCTTGTGGATCGTGGGCCTTCCGGCGTTCTTCCCCGACAACACGCTGGTGCCGCTGTTGACGTCGAGCCTCGGCTTGCTCATCCTGCTGCTCTACTTCCCGGGCGGGTTGATGCAGATCGCGTACTCGGCGCGCGACGCGTTGCTTCGCGTGGGCCGCATCGAAGCGCGAAGCCCCGACCACGGAGCGGACGACGGAGACACCCCCCGTGCTCGTCCGCGCGGTGCGACCCCCGATGGTGGAGGACGTTCCGGCGCTGGAGGTGGCAGGCATCAGCGTGCGCTTCGGCGGTGTCGTCGCGGTCGACGACGCCAGCTTGTGGGTCGGAAACGACGAGATCGTCGGCCTCATCGGCACCAATGGCGCGGGCAAGTCGACGCTCATGAACGCGATCGGCGGCTTCGTTCCTTGCGCGGGCACCGTGACGCTGCATGGTGACGACGTGTCGTCGACCGGCGCGGCGCGTCGGGCGCGCATGGGACTCGGACGCACGTTCCAGGCCGCACTGCTGTTCCCCGAGCTCACGGTGCGCGAGACGGTCGAGGTCGCGCTCGAGGCGCGAGGCCGAACCGGACTCCTCTCCACCGCGCTGTTCCTCCCGCGCTCGTTCGCTCGCGAACGGCAACGTCGTGCGGAGGCCGACGACCTCATCGGCTTCTTGGGCTTGGGTCGCTATGCCAGCAACCGCGTCGCCGACCTCTCCACGGGCACCCGTCGGATCGTCGAGCTGGCCGGGCTCCTCGCCCTCGACGCGCGCGTCCTCTGCCTCGACGAGCCGACCGCGGGCGTCGCGCAGCGGGAGACCGAGGCGTTCGGGCCGCTGATCAAGGAGATTCGCCGCGAGCTCGGCGCCGCGATGCTGGTGATCGAGCACGACATGCCGCTGATCATGAGCATCAGCGACCGCGTGTACTGCCTCGAGGTCGGTCGGGTGATCGCCGAGGGCGATCCGCAGACCGTGCGCAACGACCCCAAGGTGATCGCCAGCTACCTCGGCGTCGACGAGCGGGCCATCGCCCGCAGCGGCGCCGTTCCCACCGCCGCGTCCGTTCCCGAGGGAGGATGAGCCCATGACGAGCGTCGACAAGAGAACCCGTTTCGCCGGCCCGGTCGAGGTCATGGACGCCGCGCAGCTGTTCGGCGACCTGGCCGAGCGCCTCCGGGAGACGGGCGGCATCGCGGCGCGCGGCGTGCAGGTGCTCGACCTGCCCCCGTTGACGTTCGAGGTCGACGGCACCGCCGCGCACCTCGTGGTCGCCGATGGCGCGCTCACCCTGCGCGAGGGACGAGCACCCGACGGACCCGTCATCGGGCTCGACGCCGCCGCCTGCTCGGAGCTCTTCCAGGACCTGGCGTCGACGTTCGGGCTCGTGATGCCCGGGCGCGTCGAGGTGCTGCGCCCACGCGGCGACCAGTTCGTGGCCTGGGAGCCGGTGCTGCGTGCTGCCATCGACGGTCGCGCGGTCTACGAACCCGGTTCGATCGAGTTCCGGGATCGAGACGGCGACGAGCTCGACCTGCGTCGAGCCTTCCGGATCGACGACGACCGCGAGGACATCGGCCACTTCCTCGCCGAGGCCGGCTACCTGCATCTCGAAGGCGTGTTCACCGAAGCTGAGATGGCCGCGGTCTCCGCGGAGCTCGACGCCGCGATGGCGGCGGCGACCCAGGACGACGGTGCGTCGTGGTGGGCCCGCACGGACGACGGCTGGTACCCGTCGCGCATCCTCGGGTTCAACCTCAAGTCGCCCACGTTGCAGGAGCTGCTCGAGTCCGACCGGTTCCGGCGCATCGGCCGGTTCACCGACGACGTGATGGTGCAGCGTGCGCCGCGCACGGGCGACAGCGCCGAAGGGCTGCTCAAGAAGGTCGGTGTGCGCGAGGGCATCTCCGACGTGTCCTGGCACAAGGACTGCTCCCTCGGCGGCCACTCCCGCACCTGCTGCGGGCTCACGGTCGGCATCTCGATCACCGGCGCGCAGCAACGCAACGGCGAGCTCGGAGTGGTCGCGGGATCGAGTCGCGCCAACGTCCAGCAGATCGACGTGCGTCCCGATCTCGACCTCCCGCGCATCCCGCTGCCGACCAACACCGGCGACGTCACGGTCCACTGCAGCTGCACGCTGCACATGAGCCGGCCGCCGATCGACCTCGAGCGACGGGTCGTCTACACGGGGTTCGGCCTCGCGCCGCGTGACGGTGACGCCCGGGAGAAGCTTGACCCCGAAGAGATCCGTCGGCGGCGCCAGTCGCTCAGCGACCAGGTCACGAACATCGAGCGCGAACAGATCGTCGGCGCCGAGGCGTTCAAGCTCGACGCGTGAACTGGATGTTCGCCGCCGGCGGCACGGCGGCGTTCGACTGGTTCGACGGCGAGCCGGCGACGGTCACTACCCCGTGAGCTCGCGGGCCTGGAATGATCAGGTCCGCCGACCTCGCCGGTCCTGCGCCTCGAGAGGAACCCCATGCTGTTCGGAATCCGTTTCGACTTCCGCAACCCACCCATCGCCGGCACCTCGATGGCCGACCGCTATGCCGCCGCGCTCGACATGGCGGAGTGGGCCGACGGGCTCGGATGCGTGAACATCGGGGTGGCCGAGCACCACGGCTCGGCCGACGGCTACCTCCCGAGTCCCGCCGTGATGCTGGGCGCGATGGCGGCGCGCACGAAGCAGGCACCGCTCGGCATCGGTGCGCTGATCGCACCGTTCCACGACCCGTTGCGGATCGCCGAGGACCTCTGCGTCCTCGACCACCTGTCACGCGGGCGCCTCAACCTCATCATCGGTGCCGGCTACGCGCCCCACGAGTTCGAGATGTTCGACGTCGAGCTGCGCGAGCGTCCGCAGCGGGTCGTCGAGCTGGTCACGACGCTGCGCAACGCGTTCACCGGCGAGCCGTTCGAGTACCGCGGCCGCACCGTGCACATCACGCCGGCCCCGTACCAACCCGGCGGACCGAAGATCGCGCTCGGGGGATCCAGCGAGGGCGCGGCGCGTCGCGCCGCTCGCATCGGCGACGGCTTCGTCCCCTCCGACGGCGCGTTCTGGGAGTTCTACGCCGACGAGTGCGTTCAGTTGGGCAAGGGCCATCCCGGCGACTGGCCCGGTGGCGACACGCGGGTCATCGTCTTGGCGAAGGATCCCGAACGGCAGTGGGATCGCCAAGGCGCGTTCTTCCTCCACGAGACCAACGCGTACGGCGAATGGCAGGCGCAGACCGACAACCTCTCGACCGGGTTCACCATCGTCAGCGACGTCGATACGCTGCGGGCGACCGGGCAGTACCGCATCCTCACCCCCGACGAGTTCATCGGTGAGATGCAGGCCCTGCCGTTCCCGTTCGCCATGTTCCACCCGCTCGTCGGGGGCACGCCGCCCGACATGGCATGGGAGTCTCTCCGTCTGTTCGAGGACGAGGTGCTCCCAGCGTTCCGCTGAGAACGACGCAGACCAGGTACGTACGAGGGGGACAGATGCGAGCCGCAGTGTTGCGCGACGGGAAGCTCGAGGTCAGGGAGACGGCCGATCCGGTGCCGGGAGCGAACGAGCTCCTCGTCCGGACGGTCAGCACCGCCATCTGCGCGTCGGACATCCACTACATGGACCATCCGGATCCCTCCGACACATCGGGCCTGTTCGTGTGGGACGCCGACCGCGACGTGGTCATGGGTCACGAGTTCGTGGGTGAAGTGGTCGAACACGGGCCGGGGTGCTCCGACCAGTTCCCGGTGGGCTCGTGGGTCACCAGCGTGCCGACGTTGCTGCAGGGCGGTGGCATGCAGGTCATCGGTCAGCATCCCGACGCCCCCGGGAGCTTCGGGGAGCTCTTCCTCGTGAACGAGGCGCTCGCGCGCCAGGTGCCGCAGGATGCCGACGCCGACGCGGTCGCGCTGACCGATGCGTTCGCGGTCGGGGAGGGCTACGTCGCGCTCTCCAAGATCGAGCCCGGTGAGATTCCGTTGGTGATCGGTGCGGGCGCGATCGGGCTTTCCGCGGTCGCGGCGCTCGCGTCGCGCGGGATCGATCCGATCATCATCGCCGACTTCAACGACGATCGGCTCGAGCTCGCGAAACGATTCGGCGCCCACATCACGGTGAACCCGTCGCAGCGTTCGCCCTACGACGTGTGGGACGAGACCGCGAAGGCCAGAGGTGGGGCGAAGCCGCCGCCGATCTTCGAGTGTGTCGGCGCGGCCGGTCTCCTGCAGCAGATCGTCGACGCGTGTCCGATGGGCTCGCGCATCTACGCGGCCGGTGGCTGGTACACCGGCGACGGGCTCAACGTCACGTCCGCGACCAAGAAGCTGCTCATGATCCAGTTCGGCGGTGCGCCCGGTGGCGACGACTGGTACCGCACGCTCGATGCCATCGTTTCTGGCGACCTCGACCCACGACCCTCGATCGGGATGGTCGTGGGGCTCGACGGCGTTCCCGACGCGATCGATCTCGCTCGCAGGGCCGAAGGCCCGCCGCGGATCATCGTCCACCCGAGCGAGTGACCGGAGGAGACATGTCCGACCTCGACGCACTGTCTGCACGCCTGGACCGGCTCGAAGCCGAACGCGCCATCGTCGAGACGATGTATGCGTACGGACGCGCGCTCGACTACGGCGACCGGGAGGGTTTCCTCGACTGCTTCACCGATGACGCCGACTACGTGGTCGACATGCGGCTCGGCGGTGCCGCGGTGCTCAGCTTCCACGGGCGAGACGAGCTCGCCGGCTACCACGACTGGCACACGCACGCGCCCGATGCGTGGCACAAGCACGTGGCGACCAACCCGGCGATCACCATCGACGGTGGCACCGCCACCGCGGTGAGCTACTTCCTGCGCCTCGACTCCGACGCGACAACCGGGGCGCCCTCCACCGTGAGCTCGTCCGGGCGCTACGTCGACGAGTTCGTGCGGGGCGACGACGGCGGCTGGCGCATCCGCTCACGCCGTTGCGACGTCGAGAACCTCTGACCGACCGGCGAGATCCATACTGAGCTGGTGACAATCCCTCACGTCCCGGAAGGAAGGACATCTCGTGACTGATGAACTGGTGCTGGTCGACTACCCGCTGCCCCAGGTGAAGCGGGTGACCATGAATCGCCCGGAGAAGCGCAATGCGCTGTTCCACCCGCTGCGGGGGGCGATCATCGACGCCCTGCAGGAGGGCGACAGGGACGACGACGTCAAGGTGATGATCGTGCGCGGCAACGGCCCGTCGTTCTCGGCCGGGTACGACCTCGGCGGCGGCAACGAGGGTCACGAGTATCCGCACTTCACGGCGGCGGGAGAAGGCCAGTGGCCGCGTCACGTCACCGAGACCTGGATGGGGATCTGGGACCTGTCGAAGCCGGTCATGGCGCAGGTGCACGGCTACTGCCTGGCCGGTGGCAGCGAGCTCGCGACCGGCTGCGACCTGGTCTACATGGCCGACGACGCGCAGATGGGCTATCCGGCCGTGCGCTTCGGTGTGCCCGACATGCACTTCCACCCGTGGTTCCTCGGCATGCGCAAGGCAATGGAGATGTTCATGACCGGTGACTCGGTGACCGGCGTCGAGGCGGTTCGCTACGGCTGGGCCAACGCGTCGTACCCGGCGGACCAGCTCGAGGCCGAGGTGCTGAAGGTCGCCGAGAAGATCAGCAAGCTGCCGCTCGACGTGCTGCGCCTCAACAAGCGGGCGATCCACCGCCAGATGGAGGTCATGGGCCTCCGCACCGGCATCCGCGCCGGAACCGAGCTGTGCGCGCTCGGCACGCACACGCAGTCGATGGCCGACTTCGTCGCCGACATCCAGAGCGACGGGTTGACCGGCGCGCTCGATCGCCGCGACGGCAAGTTCGGTGACTACCGCACGACCGAGAACCCGGCGAGCTGACCGACGGTGCTCAGCGGCAGACGCCGTCGGCCACGAGCTTGGCGACCTCGTCGGCGTCGAGGCCGAGCACCGACGTGAGCACCGCCTCGGTGTCGGCGCCCATGAGCGGCGCGGCTTCGGCGCGCCGTTGAGGAAGGCGCGAGAAGCGGAGCGGGTTGCCGATGTGGCGCTCGTCGCCGATCTCCGGGTGGTGGAGCGTCACGATCGCGCCGCGCTCGCGCAGGTGCGGGTCGGCGTGGTGGTCGTACGGGCCCATCACGGGCATGGCGGAGACGCCGTGCGCCTGCAGGAGCTCGGCGGCCTCCTCCTTGGTGCGCGTCAGCGTCCACTCCGCCACGCGGGCATCGAGCGCGGCGCGCGCGGCGACGCGATCAGCCGCGTTGCGCAACGACGGCTCGTCGTCCCAGCCGAGCGCGGCGCAGAGCGATCGCCAGGCGTCGTCGTCCATCACCGCGATGGCGACCCACTGGTCGTCACCAGTTGACGGATAGACCCCGTGCGGCGCGGCGTGCGGATGGCTGTTGCCCCGCGGCGGCGGATCGACGCCGTCGCGCGCCGCCTCGAGGTACTTCTCGCCCATGAGGTAGGCGGCGGCCTCGGTCTGCGCGAGCTCGAGGTGCTGACCCTCACCCGACACCTCGCGTTCGGCGAGCGCGGCGAGCACACCGACCGCGAGGAGGCGACCGGCGATGTGGTCAGGGTGGTTCATCGACGTGCCGCACGGATAGGGCGCGTCGGGGTGGTTCCACAACATGTGCACCCCGCTGAACCCGGAGTTGAGCGGGCCGTACGCGGGCATCTCCCCGAACGGCCCGCCACGTCCGTAGCCCTGTGACGACGCGTAGATCACGCGCGGGTTCAGCGCACGGACCGCCTCGTAGCCGAGACCTCGCCGCTCGAGCGCGCCACCACGCTGGTTCTCGGCCACGACATCGGCCGACGCGCACAGCGCGAGTGCGAGCTCGCGGCCTCGCTCGGTGTTGAGATCGAGCGCGACGCTGCGCCGCCCGCGACATTCGTCGTTGAACGTGAAGTTCTTGTCGATCAGCTCGATCTTGCCGCTGCCCATGCGGAGGACGTCGAGGTTGGCCGTCGACTCGATCTTGATGACGTCGGCGCCGAGCTCCGATAGGACCCCGCACATCTCGGGCACGACCGCGGCAACCCCGAACTCGATCACGCGGATGCCGTCGAGCAGGAGGTCGCGTCCACGGCCGAGTGGCGCGCTCGCCGTTGCCCGCGGCGGGAACGCCGGCTCGGCCTCGACGCCAGCCGGACGGCGGATCGACGACGGTGTGCGAGCCAACTTCACCGGCTGGGTGGCGAACGGAGTAGGCCGTCGAGCGATCGGCGAAGAACCCGCGGTGGCGGGTCTGGGGGTGGGCGACGAATTCGCTGGGCTGATGCAGGACGCCGACCGTGGCGCCGTTGCCGAGCCCCTCCTCGAACAGCTCGGCTCGGGTCCGGTCGGTGAGGCGCTCTTGCGCCACCATCCGGATCACGTCGGCGTTCATGAGCCGGAACTGTGGGTTCCTCCATTCATCGGCCTCGAACACCTCGGCGTTGCGCATCAGCGACTTGAAGCCGACCCACTGCTTCGGAGAGCCGACCACGATGCGCACCCAACCGTCGGCCGCGGGCAGCACCCAGTACGCGCCGTCGGCGTTGCGCTTCCCCTCGGCCGGCAGCAACGGATTGACCGGCAGGTAGTCCTGCATCGCGACCGACCACGGGATGAGTCCGGCGAGGCCGGCCTCCTGCGCGCTCACCTCGACCCGCTGTCCGTGTCCATCGTCGTGGCGAGCACGGTCGAGGACGGCAGCGACCGCGCCGATGGCGCCGTAGACCGAGGCGCAGTCGTGGGCGAGGTCGCCGGGGCCGTTGCACGGCGGCAGCTGCGGGAAGCCGGATGCCCAGAGCGCGCCGGACGCGGCCAGCGCCGGCAGAGGTTCGAGGTGCCACCCTGATCGCGGGCCGCTCAGCCCGAGGTCGGTGAGGGCGACGTGCACGAGGTGGGGATGGCGCTCGGCGAGGTCGCCGACGCCCACGTTCTCGACCAGCACGTCGGCGTCGGCCACGAGCTCGTCGACCCGCGCCGCGTCTTCCGGATCCAGCACCACGCCGCGCTTGTTGGCGTTGCGGTACACGTGCGCGAGCGAGTCGGGTGGATCCGAGCGCTCGATGCGGATCACGTCGGCGCCGAGGTCGGCGAGGATGCGGGCGCAGAGGGCGCCGCGCAGGTCGGTCAGGTCGACCACCCGCAGCCACGCGAGCGGTCCGAGCGGTTGCGAGTCTGGGGCCGCCATCGGCCGCACCCTAACTAAACGAGAGCCGCGCCGTTCGTGCGAGCGACGTCACCGAGCCAGCGGGCCGAAGGCTTGACCGTCCGCTCGAAGGTGTCGTGGTCGAACCCGATCAGACCGAAGGTGATCTTGAAGCCCGACACCCACTCGAAGTTGTCGAGCAGCGTCCAGTGGGTGTACCCGCGCACGTCGATCCCGTCGCCGATCGCCCCGGCAAGGCCGCGGAGCGCGGCCTCGGTGTACGTGCGGCGGGCGTCGTCGTCGTCGGTGCCGAGGCCGTTCTCGGTGACGATGATCGGTCGGTTCGTGTGCTCGGCTGCCAGCCGCACCGTGTGGCCGAGCGCGTCGGGGTAGATCTCCCAGCCGGTCTGCGCGGTCGGGGCGCCCTCGGGCGGCGGCAACATGCCCTCGGGGCCGACCATCTCGCGTGAGTAGGTCTGCACGCCGATCCAGTCGTCGTCCCGGGAGACGTCGAGCCAGTCGAGCTGCGCCACGCGACGCATCTCGACCAGCCGCTCGTCTCCGCCTGGCGCAGCCTGCATGTCGACGAGCGCGAGTGACCAGCCGACCTGCACCTCGGCGCGCACCGACTTGATGGCGTCGGACGCCTTGCGGTGCGCGGCGGCCATCACGTCGACCTTCGGCGACGGCCACGACCGGGGACCGTCGGGGGGTGCTTCGAACACGTCGGTCTCGTCCCGCGACGCCACCGGCGCGAAGCGGGTTGCCATGAGCATGCCGATGATGTTCGCCTCGTTGATGGTGCAGACCCAGGGCACCAGGTCGCCGAGGTGCTCGGTGACCTTCTCGGAGTAGCGCGCGAACCGGTCGGCCGCGTCGGTGTGCTCCCAGCCGCCGGCCTGGGCGAACCACCGCGGCGACGAGAAGTGGTTGTAGGTGATCACGGGTGTGATGCCGTGCTCGAGGCACGTCGCGCACATGCGCCGGTAGTGCTCGAGCTCGGCGCGCGAGAACCAGCCCGCTTCGGGCTCGATGCGCGCCCACTCGACACCGAACCGGTACACGTTGAAGCCGAGGTCGGCCATGATCGCGGCGTCTTCCGCGTAGCGGTGGTAGTGGTCGCACACGTCGCCGGACGGCTCGGCGAAGATCGAGGGAGTCGCCCACTCCATCTCCCACATGTCGGAGTTGACGTTGCCGCCCTCCACCTGATGCGGGGCGGTGGCGGCACCCCAGAGGAAGCCATCGGGAAAGGTGGACACGTCATTGCCTCCCAAGGTCGGGGTCGTCGATCCAGGTGCGCAGGACGCGCACGTCGGTCACGAACTGCTCGGGGTCGTCGTTGCGCACGTACTCACAGAGCGCGTACCGACCGCCGGGAGCGGGGGCACCGTCGCGGTCGGCGAGCCCGAGGGCGGTGGCCCAGAGCGGCGCACCGTCGGCGAGCGGCCGGCGGTCCTCGATGCCGCCCGGGCCCCATGCGAACACGTGGAGATGTGCGAGACGGGATGCGACCTGCGTGAGCTCATCGAGCGCGGTGCCCGGCGCGAGTGCGGGATCGGGTTGCCAATGCGTGCGCAGTGCAGGTTGCGCGACGGCGTCGAGCAGCTCGTTGGCCGAGCGCGCGGTCTCGGTGAGGGTGCCGGGGTGGAACTCGAGCGTGGGCACCATGCCGCGGTCGACGATGCGGTCCGCGAGCGCGGCGGTGCGGTCCATGACCCGTCTCCGTTCGTCGGCCGGCGATGTGAGGGTGACGCCGAACTCGGCCCAGATGCGGACCATGGGTGCACCGAGTGCTTCGGCGCTGTCGAGCACCGCCTCGACCGCATCGTCATCCGGACCTGCGGGCGCCATGCCGAGGTACGACCCGTAGGACACGACCACCAGTCCGGCATCGCGGGTACACGCGCCGAGGGCGGCGATCCCAGGCCCACCACCCGGTGGCGCGTGGAGGTCGGCGCCCCACTCGATGCCTTCGGCGCCGGCGCGGCACGCGAGGTCGATGACCTCCTCGGACGACAGCGTCCGGAACGTGATCGAGCAGAGGCCGGGCGCGATCGTCATCGTCGCGTGCGCTTGCGGGTTGCCTTCTTGATCGCCGCCAGCTCGATCCGTTCGGGACGGTTCTTGTAGAAGTCGTCGAGCGGGAAGCATCCCGACACGAGACCGTTGCGCGGCGCGCTCGTGCAGTCGCTGAACGTGCGGCACAGGCGCGACGCGTCGAGCGCGCGACCGGCGAGCACGTCGGCGGGGAGCTCGGGGTAGCTGAGCATGCCGCGGCCGATACCGACCGACGCCGCGCCGCCGGTGCGGATCGTGTACTGCGCCGCGTGAGGTAGCCATTGCTGCAGGTACGAATAGCCGGATCCGACCAGCGCGACATCGGGATGCGCGCGCGCCAGATCCGCGCACGCCGCAATCATGTGCGCGGCCCCGACGAGCGGGTCCTCGGGCGGCGTGTAGCCGTCGGACGGGGGGAAGAACGCCGGACGCTGGATGTGCGGGTTGTAGTACGGGCTCCCGGCCGTGATGCACACGATCCCGATGCCGAGCTCACTGCACAGGTCGAGGAACCGGTGCGCGTCGTCCAGGCCCACGAGAGAGCGCGCCGCATCGGGTGCATCGGCGACCGGGACTCCGACGCCGTCGGCGCCGGCTTCGTACGGCCCGACGTCGTAGGCCGACAACCGGACGCCGACGGCGAGCCTCGGCACGCGCCCGCGGATCCGTTCGGCGACCCGGCGCAGGAAGGTGGTGCGGTGCTCGAACGAGCCGCCGTACACCCCGTCCCGATCGACGGCGCCGAGCAACTCGTGCAGCAGGTAGCCGTGGCAGTGCTTGACGTCGACGAAGTCGAAGCCGGCCTCGGCGGCCAGCACCGCAGCGTCGACGTACGCCTCGACGAGCGCGTCGAGATCGTCGTCGGACAAGACGACGGCCGCGTCCATGGCGACACGCTGATCGAGCACGGGGTGGCGGAACGCGAGCTGAGGCTGCGACGCGCCGGTCGGACGCGACCAGCGGCCGGAGTGCGTCAGCTGCAGACCGACGACGAGATCATCGGCACTGCCGTGCGCGCCCACGTGCGCGTCCACCAGATCGGTGCGCAACGCGGCCAGGTCGCCGACGGTGGTGGCGTCGAGCACGAGCTGCCGCGGGTTGGCGCGGCCGTCGGGCCGCACTGCGACCGCTTCGCCACCCCAAACGAGCTTGGCGCCGCTCTGACCGAAGCGCCGCCAGCGGCGGTGCACCAGGTCGGTCGGCCGCCCGTCGGTTTCGCCGTCCCAGCCCTCCATGGGCAGGACCGCGAACCGGTTGCCCACCTCGAACGTGCCGGCGGACCCGTCGGCGAAGGAGAACGCGGTCGCCAGCGGACCGCTCGGCTCGACGTCGTCGTCGACGCCCAGTTGGTCCGCGAGGCCGAGGTGCGACAGTCGCGCGCGCAGTTCGGGCATCGTGCGGAGGCGCTTGACCTGGACGATGGCGTCGGCGTTCACAGCAATGCGTCCAGCCGCCGCGCGATGTCGGCGAGCACCGCGCGGTCGCTCTCGTCTCGTCGCGCCGCGCCGGGTGGGGTCGCGTCAGAGCTGATCCGGCCGCGCAGTTGGAGGAACAGCGCGGCGTCGTGGCGGTAGGCCGGCACCGGCGCGCGGAATGCGAACGCGCCCAGGTATTGGAGGAGGTCGTTGAGCTCGTGGAACGAACGGTCACCGCTCGCCCAGCGTCGGTCGCGCTCCGCGAACGCCGCGGGCGCGAACGCCGAGAGCCCGAGCAGGTAGTCGGATCCGTAGCAGACCATGTCGATCGCCAGGTCGTTGCCGGTGAACACGTGGAAGTCGGGGCGGAGCCGATCGCGCACGGCGAGGCGGTCCCACTCTGCGGCGCGCGACAACGACGAGTGCTTCGCGCCGATGCAGCTGGCAACGCCGAGCAATGCTTCGTAGGCGGTCAACGAGTAGATGCGGCCGTAGGGCACGAACATGGGGCCGAGCTCGAACCCGATGAAGCGGTCGAAGTGTCGTCCGAACGTGTCGTGCGCCGCAACCCAGTCGGTGTCGTCGAGCGAGTTGAGCCCGTGCGACGGGAAGATGACCGGCGTTCCGCCCGCGCTGCTCACCGCGTCGATCGCGCCCAGGTAGGCGTCGACGACGAATGGCGCACCCGGGTCGTCGGCGACGAACGCCCCGGCCACGAACCCGTCGGGCCCGCTCGCGCCCGCTGCGCAGTGGAGCACGTGCGCGCGGGTGCTCGGGTCGAGGAGCTGCACGTACCCGGTGTCCATGTTGACGGCCGGCACCAGTCCGGCGGCAACGGTGTCGCCCAGCAGCGTCTCGAACGAGCGCCAGTCGATGTCGCCGTGGCCGGTGAACGGCAGCAGCACCGCGGAGATCCCGAGGATGGTGCGCCCGGGTCGGAGCGCAGGCGTTGCCGTCACGACGGAACCTCCCGCGCCGCGAACGCGTCGAGGCGGTCGAACAGCGTCGGCTCCACCGCGGGTGCGAGCTCGGGCGCAACGCGTCCGGCGTCGTGGGACGCACCGACGGCGCACACCAGCCGGTGGCAGCCGGCGGGGACGGTCACCACGAGCGCGGGCACGAGGGTGTGCGGAGACATGACGTTGGCGTTCGGGCTCAACGCGACGAGCTCGGCGCGCCGGGGGGCTTCGCCGTGAGGCCGGTCCACGACGGTCGACGCGCCCGCGTCGGTCGTCATCGTCGCTGCTCCGCGGTCCGGTTCGTCGAGCGGCGGTGGTGCGAAGCCGTCTGGCTCCCATGGCAGCGCGAAACCGGTCTCGGTCACGACGAGCTCGCGATCAGTGTCGATGCGGTGCACGCGCACGTGCCACGGGGCGCCACCGGTGAGCGCAGTGTCGATGCGCACCCCCGGCATCGGTGACCACCGGGTCAGCGCGACGCCGTCGGCGACCTCGCTGAGCAACACGGCCTCGCGCACCTTGCGCACGCCGGTGGAGGGATCGGTGACCGCCAGCATCGAGTCGGTGGCGCCGAGTCCGTACATCGTGAAGTCGCCGCTGAAGCCGAAGCGGCTCGAGTACGCGAACTTCTGGTACTTGGCGTCGGCCTGCTCGACGAACGACCACCCGGGCGGCTGCGCGAACAAGCCGACCACCTGGCCGTCGTCGTGGCCGAGCACCATGCCCGGCGTCGACAGCGAGACCGTTGCCGGCGGGCTCGGCGCCGCTTCCTCGACGGTCCAGAACGGATGCTCATCCGGTGCGGCCAGCATCGTGAACGCCTTCATGCACCAGTAGGGCGAGCCCGCCGAGTTGTACGACTCGGCCATACGGCGGTTGTCGTAGCCGTAGCCCACCGACACCACGCCGTCGCGGTCGCTGATGGGGCGTTCGCTCCACCAGCGCAGGTGCCGCAGCGCGAACCCGCGTATCTCGGCCCAGGCGAGCGCGTCGACGTCGGCCAGCGCGAGCGCGCCCCAGAAGCTGCCTTGCGCCATGCGGTAGGTCAAGCTTCTCCCGAACGGGATCGCGCCGCCGTCGGCCGCGAACCAGTGTCGGAAGTCGGGCGCGAACCAACGCGCTCGCTCGACGTAGCGCGCTGCCGCGTCGCGGTCACCGAGTCCCGACGCCGCGAGGACGAGTCCGTACGTGTGGAACGCGAAGGGCACGTAGTAGTCGATGTTGCCGCCGGTGCCGTCGGTGTACCAACCGTCGCCGATCGCAAAGGAGTCGAGCAGGTCGATCGACTGCGCCCGGGCCTCCGGATCGAAGTCGACGCCCACGCGCTCGAACCCGAGCTGCACGAGAAGACGGAAGAAGTGCCAGTTGTTGCGCGCCGGCTCGTGGCGCTCGATGCCGCGCAGCCACTCGACGACGCGGTCGCGCTGAGGGCCGGTGAGCGGGTCCCAGAGGTGCTCGGGCACGAACGCGAGCGCGAACCCGATGGCGGCCATCTCGACCATGCGCTGGTCGACGTCCTCGGTGCACGAGCCCCAGTACTCCGAGTCGTCGGGATCGGTGCCGTGGGCGAGGCCCTCGACCCACCGGTCCCAGTGGCCGAAGGCACCGCCGCCGGCAACCAGCGGCACGATGCCCCAGAGCGGACGGGCGTAGCCCTCGAGCTCGGCGACTCGCGGTGCGAAGTGCGCGCCGAACGTGCCCAGACGGGCGCGGGCGCCGCCGGGGGAGAGGTGCGCGACGACCGGCTCCACGAGATCGACGACCACGCGCTGCACGTCGGCCTTGGTGGCGAGCGGGTTGCCCGCCAACGGGTTGGCCCACGCGTCCTGGAGCCGCTTCATCACGCGATCCGCTCGAGGTCGTCGGCGCGCACCTCGTGCTCGAGCGCTTCGCCGGCGACGAAGCGCCCGATCTCGGCCACCGCCAGGTCGCCCATGCGTGCGAGCTCGGTGCCGAGTGAACCCGCGATGTGCGGGGTCAAGACCACGTTGGGGAGGTCGTAGAGCGGAGAGTCAGCAGGAAGCGGTTCGGGATCGGGCGTGTCGATGAACGCGTTGAGGCGGCCGGCGACGCACTCGCGCGTCAGGGCCTCGGTGTCGACCAGAGACCCGCGCGCGGTGTTGATCAGCCACGCGCCGTCGTGCATGCGCGCGAGGGCACCAGCATCGATCAGGTGACGTGTCGTCGGCAACTCCGGCGCGTGGATCGAGACGACATCGGCCCAGGCGAGGAGCTCGTCGAGCTCCATGCGCGTCACCCCCAGCTGCTCAGCGTCGGCGTTCCCCAAGTACGGGTCGGCCACCGCGACCACGACGTCGAGGGTGTGCAGCCGTTCGATCACGAGCCGTCCGATGGTCGACGCGCCGATCAACCCGACGCGCACGCCGCAGCGTGCCGAGCGCGCCAGCAGGACCGACACCGGTCACGGGCGCGCGCCCGCGTGTCTCGCGCAACGCGTCGCGCGCGCGGAACACGTCCTTGGCGACCATGACGATCGCGGCGAAGGTGAACTCGGCCACGGGGACGGCATTGGCCGCGGCTGCACTCGACACCACGACGCCGTGGTCCCACGTAGCCGGTGTGACGGTGTGTTTCACGGTGCCGGCCGCGTAGGCGAGCAAGCGCAGCTTGGGCATGCACGCCAGCAACGCGTCGTCGAGCAGGTTGCACCCCCAGCTGCCGAGCACGATCTCGACCCGTCCGAGCACGTCCTCGGGAAGCGCGGTGAGGTCGACGGGTGACGGGTCGACGAGCTCGACCAGCGCGTCGAGCTCGCGGCGGGCCTCCTCGCTCAACAGCTGCTGCTCGACGCCGCTCACCATGGCGAGCGCCGCGAGCGGGCGATCGTCATCGGTGCGCCGGGTGTCCTCGTGCCTCATCGATCCCCCTCGTCGAGCGCCCTCCGAACGTTACGAGGCGCCCGCCACCGGTGCAAGGGTACCCTTGCATTCGAGCTCTGACCGGCTTACGATCGGCCCCAGCCGCCCCGGGTGCGGTGCCGTGGCGAGCCAAGGGGGAAGCACATGCGCAGGTCGCTGGCGGCACTCGCCGCCGTGGTCGGGCTCGTGACGGGAGCCGGTGGCGCGGTCGCCGCCGCGTCGACGCGCGCCGCGGCGGATGGCGTCACGAGCAAGGAGATCAAGATCGGGATCACCTACCCCGACCTCGATGCCATCCGCAGCGTGACGAACACCAACCACGGTGACTACGAGGCCGCGTACAACGCCGTCATCGACGACCTCAACAAGAAGGGTGGCATCGACGGCCGCAAGGTCGTCCCCGTGTTCGCCAAGATCAACCCGCTGGGCACCGCCCCCGCCCAGGAAGCGTGCATCAAGCTCACCGAGGATGAGAAGGTCTTCGCGGCGATGAGCTTCTTCAACGCCGACGCGCCGTTGTGCTTCGTGTCCTCACACGACACCCCGCTGCTGGGTGGGCAGACGACGCCGGACTACCTGAAGCAGACCAAGGCACCCTGGGCCACGCTGGAGTCCGGAGCGGAACTGGGACCGCGCCAGGTTGCCGCCCTGGCGTCGGCCGGCGTGCTCAAGGGCAAGCTCGGCATCGTCGCCAACGCGAACGAGGAGCAGAGCCAACTGAAGGACGTCGTGCTCCCGGCGTTGAAGGCGCAGCGGATCAAGAGCACGACTGCGATCATCGACGCACCACCCGACGACACCGTCGCCAACGTCCAGCAGGCCGGAACCATCATGGAGCGGTTCAAGGTCGACGGCGTGAAGACGGTGCTGCTCGTCGGCGGCTCGGTGAACGCAGTCGCGAACGCGCTCTCGAAGACCGACTACCGCCCGCGGCTCGCAGCGACGAACGCCCGCAACCTGGCGTCGGCAGCGTCGAACCCCGCCACCGACCCGTCGGTGCTCAAGACCGCGGTCGCGGCCGACTCGGGATTCATCTTCGACAGCCCGGCGATGAAGCAGTGCTTCAGGGTCGTCGAGAAGGCGACCGGGCACAAGATCGTCATCGACGTGCCGCAGGGTGAGCCGCAGTACCGGGTCTCGGCGCAGACCGCGTGCGAGTACATCAGCCTGTTCTCCACGCTGGCGAAGGCGGCGGGCAAGAACCTGACCGTCGACAGCTTCGGCAAGGCCATCGACAAGACGAAGACGGTGGAGGTCACCGGGTTGGGCACGATGACGTACGACCCCAAGACGCACACCTATTCGCTGCCGATGTTCACCTACAACTACGACCCGACGCTCAAGCGGCTGGTCGCGAAGCAACAGATCCGCTGAGCGATCGGCTGGGGTACTCTCCGAGGTCCCCCATGACGAAGACCGCGGTCCGCCGCCCGAACACGCGTGAGCGCATCCTGGCGGCGTCGCTCGAGCTGTTCCTCGAGCGTGGGTTCGACGGCACCACGATCAGCGACATCGAGCGCGCGGTCGGACTCGCCGCAGGGACCGGGAGCTTCTACCGCCACTTCCGATCGAAGGACGACGTCTTCGTCGCCGCGATCCAGCGCAGCGCCACCGACTACCTCGAGCAGTTCCTCGCGATGCTCCAGGAGCTCGACGCCATCGACGACCCCGTCGAGCGGCTGCGCCGCGACTTCCACATGCGCCTCGCGGCGACCCAGAAGTTCGAGCCGATCGTGCGCATCGTCAACGCGGAGCGCGAGCGGTTCCCGGAGCTCCGCAAGACCTTCACTGCCGGACTCGAACTCGACCAGTGGCAGCTCGGCTGGAGCGAGCACCGTCTCCCCGGGATCGTCATGGCCGCGCTCGTCGGCTACGGCCAGCTCTCGCAGCTGGAGGACAGTCCCTACCGCGGCATCCCGGCCGACGAGTTCATCGACGAGCTGGTGGCGATGTTGACGAACGCGCACGTCGTGCCCCCCATCCGGGAGCACTGACCGGGTTCAGCGCCGCTGCGTCACGGGAGCACGATCGGCATGTGCTGCCAGCCGCGTACCGTCGACGTGGGCGCGAGCTCGATGCCGTCGTGGTCGACGTCCCACTCGGGGAAGCGATTGAGGATCTCGTCGAGTGCGACACGTCCCTCGAGCCGGGCCAGCGCGGCGCCGAGGCAGTGGTGCACGCCCCAGCCGAAGGTCAGGTGCCCCGCGTCCTCGCGGCGCACGTCGAACTCGTCGGGGCGTTCGTAGCGGCGCGGATCGCGGTTGGCCGAGCCGATCAGCAGCAGCATGGCGCTGCCCGCCGGCACCGTGGTGCCGTAGTAGTCGAGGTCGTGGGACGCGACGCGCGCAGTGGCGTGGCCGGTGGGCTCGAAGCGGAGCGTCTCCTCGATCACCTTCGGGATCAGTGAACGGTCCTCGACGATGTCGCGCCGCTGGTCGGGGTGTTCGGCGAGCACCTTCGCCAGCCACCCGATGAGCCGTCCGGTGGTCTCGTTGCCGGCGCCCGCGATCACCGCGGTGTACGTGAGCACCTCGTCGCGCGTCAGCGTGCGCTTCTCGCCGTGCTCGTCCTCGAATTCGGCGTTGAGCAGGCGCGTCATGAGGTCATCGGACGGATGCTTCGCGCGCCAGTCGATGTACTCGGCGAACATGTCGCCGTTGGCGACCTTCTCCTGCTGCACCTGCATCGGCTGGCCACGACGGGTGCGCAGGTCGGCGTCGGTCTTCGCGCGCACCGCGATCTGGTCGTCGACGGGGATGCCGAGCAGCATGCCGATCACGCGCATCGGCATCACTGACGCCAGCTCGGTGATGACGTCGAAACCACCTGAACCCACGAGGGGATCGAGGATCCCGATGCAGTACGCGCGCACCTGGTCTTCGAGCTCGCCCATCGCACGCGGCGTGAACACGCGCGACATGAGGCCGCGGTGCATGCCGTGCAGTGGCGGGTCTTCGAACATGATCACGCCGCCAGGCAGCTCGATGCCGGCGCGGATGATGTCGAGGATGTCGCTGCGGGTGCTCGTGAACGTCTGCCAGTCGACCATGCCGCGCTCGACGTCGGCGTGACGTGACAGCGCCCAGAAGTCGAACCGCTCGTTGTGGTAGATCGGCGCTTCGTCCCGGAGCCGGGTGTAAGTGGGATAGGGGTCGGCGTTGATGCCGACGTCGTACGGATCGAAGTACACGTCGGTCTCGTGCACGAGCGACATGGATCCCCCCTGGCGCAGGTGAGCGCGTGCGAAGTTAGAGCGACTGTTCTAACTTATATCTCCGGTGGAGTCAACGCAGCAGAATCCTCGGGTGGTCGAGACCCGGCGGCCCCGCGCCGCCACCGCCGAGAAGCGTGCCCGGATCC
The DNA here is from genome assembly GCA_963835985.1 of uncultured Actinomycetes bacterium. GTDB lineage: Bacteria > Actinomycetota > Acidimicrobiia > IMCC26256 > DASPTH01 > DASUAS01. Next base: position 1,061,076 of record CAWIHV010000007.1, read on the forward strand.
TCGACGCGGCGGAGCAGATCATGCTGCGGGAGGGATACGCGGCCGTCACGTCCCGGCGGGTCGAGGCCGTGGCCGGGGTGAAGCTCCACTACCACTTCGGCACCGTCGACGACCTCTTCGTGGCGGTGTTCCGCCGGCGGGCCGAGCGCAACGTGGAGCGGATCCGCGACGCGCTGTCGTCTCCGAAACCCCTCCGGGCGTGGTGGGAGCTGGCGTCGGACCCGCGGGGGACGGCACTGCTCGTCGAGCTCACCGCGGCGGCGAACCACCGTCCGCCGCTCCAGGCCGAGGTGGCGGAGCTCGCGCGGGACGTGCGGCGGATGGAGATGGAGGCGTTGACGTCGATCCTCGACGAGTACGGCATCGACCCCGACGCGTTCCCGCCTTCGCTGGTCGCGGCCGCGGTGCAGGGTCTCGCACTGGTGGTGGTGCAGGACGAGGTGCGCGGGTTCGACACCGGGCACGCCGAGGCGAAGGCCGCGATCGAGCGACTCCTCGATCGGCTCGAGCGCGAGCGGGGAGCGCGCTGAGCGTCTCTTCGGCGAACCCACCTGGGGTCGCTAGCGTGCGCGGTTGAACCGGAGACAGGGGGACGAATGGTCGATCTGACGGGTCGCAACGCGGTGGTCACCGGGGCCGGCTCCGGGCTCGGTGCCGCGCTGGCGCGGATGCTCGCCGACGCCGGCGCGAGCGTCGCGCTGCTCGACATCGACGCCGACGCCGCCGCCGAAAAGGCGGCCACCATCGCCGAGGAGGTCGGCGTCGCCACCACGTCGGCCCGCGTCGACATCGGAGACCTCGCATCGGTCGTCACCGCGGCCGAGCACGTACGCGGGACGCTCGGTGGCTGCGACATCCTCTGCTCCAACGTCGGCGTGCAGCAGTTCGGTGCGATCGACAAGCTCACCGAGCAGGACTGGCAGTGGGTGCTCAACGTCAACGTGCTCGGCACCGTGCGCACGGTGCGCGAGTTCCTGCCGATGATCCGACGGGGGAGTGGCTTCCGACGCATCGTGTTCACCGCGTCGTCGAGCGTGCTGGCGCCATCGGTGCGGCTGGGCGCGTACCAGACGAGCAAGTTCGCGGTGCTCGGGTTTGCGGAGTCGCTGCGCGAGGAGCTGACCGGTGAGGACATCGGAGTGACCGTGCTGTTCCCGGGTGGGATGATGACGCGTCACCTCGAGAGCAGCGTCGAGGCCCGACCGTCGGAACTGGGGGAGTCACTGCTCGACATGGGCGACGTCGAGGCGATGATCGGTCACCAGCCGATGGCCGACGGCGACCTCGCGACGCCCGAGGATGCGATCCGCAACCTGCTCGCCGACCTCGAGGCGGGCGAGCCCTACTCGCTCACCCATGGGTCCTACCGACCCCTGTACCAGCAGCGGCGCGACGCGATCGACGCCGCCTTCGACCGCATGGAGGCATCGTGACCGACAAGGACCAGTTGCAGCACCTCATCGACACCGAGGCGATCAAGCAGCTCAAGGCCCGCTACTTCCGGCTCATGGACCTGAAGCAGTGGGACGACTGGGGGATGGTCTTCGCCACCGACTGCGTGATGGAGGTCCCCGAGGCCGACATGGTGAACACCGGTCGGCAGGAGATCGTGACCAACGTGAGCGGCGCGCTGGTCGGCGCGCGCACGTGCCACCACGGGCACATGCCCGAGATCGAGATCACGGGCGACGGCACCGCACGTGGCACCTGGGCGATGTTCGACTACGTCGAGTGGGACGAGCAGAACGGCGCGCGCGTCGGACTGCAGGGCTACGGCCACTACCGCGAGGAGTACAAGCGGGAAGACGGCGAGTGGCGCATCGCCCGCATCCGCCTCGAGCGGTTGCGGATCGACTCGCTCGGCGCGATCCCCGAATTGCCGTCGTGAGCGTCAGCTGACCAGTGAGGTGGCCCTGCCTCTCGGTCTCCCGTTCGAGTGATCGGCAGGGTGCGCGCGCGACTGCAGCGCCGCCGCGTCCCTGCCGCGGGGCGCGCTGTCTTCCGCGACGGTGAGGAGCTCGGCTCGCACGTGTCGGCCGACGAAGATCGGCACGAAGTCACGGATGGTGCACTCCTGCCAGCGGGAGAGCTCGGTGTCGATGAGGGCGCGAAGCGATTCGGGCGTGACCCGGTCGCCGAACTCGATGGAAAGGTCGTTGAGCAATGAGGCAACCACACCGGGCGCGTCAGCCGGCATCGGGCAACCATCCGAGTTCGCGCGCGAAGAGAACGGCGTCGTGGCGTTCGACCTGAGCTGGCGCTGCGATCACGTCACCCTTTCAAGGTCGCTGACCGGGAGTCGCTGCACGTCCCGCGGTGTCGAGCACCGTCTCACGGACGGACCCACATCTCCAGGGGCAAAAGGCCCATGCGATTCATGCTGGTTCGAGTCCCTCGGAGCCCGACTGCACGTTGACGATGCGGCGGAGTTCGTGGATCGCGCCGTCGAGTTGATCGAGCACGTCGCGGAAGCGTCGAGCGATCCCGTCATCGAGTCCGTCGCCGCTGAGCACTGACGCGACGGTCAGCCCGGACCCGAACAGTTGAGCGATCACTTGGTCGTGCGAGTGTTCGTCGAAGTCCTCGCCCGTGTTGGTGACGACCCGGAGCTCCTGGTCGTGGATGCCTTGTGGTTGCAGCTCGCGGACGACGACGACGGTGACCGGGCCGTGGTCAGCGGCGACCGCGCTGAGGCTGATCTCCACGGGGAACTCCGTACCATCGGCGTGGAGCGCCAACAGTTCGATGCCGGCGCCCATCGGGCGAGTTCTCGGAGCTTGCGCGTACCTGGTTCGGTGCACCCGATGGACAGCTCGCAAACGAACCGGAAGCAGATTCTCCACGCGTAGGCCCAGGAGCGCGTCGCGGTCGTATCCGAACAGGTCTTCGACTCGGCGATTCGCCATGACGATCTCACCGTCATCGTCACTGACCAGGATCCCGTCTGGTGCGAGTTCCACGATCACCCACGCAAACCCCGCACCCAACGCCTTCGATGAGAAGGGTCGCGTTTCGGCGGCCGAACCCGTGCGCGAGGCCCCAGTGTCTTCCTGCAGCCGTTTCATCGGCATGAACCCCTCCGTTCCCAAAGGCGCTGAGGCTCATTGGAAAGGGCGGAAGGCTCAAGTCGAGCAGGGTCCAGGCCTGGCTCGAGACGGGCGTCAGTCCCAACGACTTGTCGCAAAAAGTAGCGCGACTCCCTGTTCGCGTCGAGGGTCCGCGCTCCAGAGAAGGTCCCCTGGGTGGATACCAACCCCAAGGGGAGCCCGTCAGCTGACCAGTGCCAGCGCGTTGTCGCGCAGGATCTGGCGCGCGTGCGCCGGGTCGAGCTCCTCGAGGTAGTTCGCGTAGTCGGCCGGCTGTGGCGTGCCCTCGGCGTGCGGCCAGTCCGAGCCGAAGAGCACCTTGTCGGCACCGATGAGTTCGGTGAGGCCCGCGATGTCCTCCTCGGGGAACGGCGACACCCAGAAGTGGCGCTTGAAGATCTCTGACGGCCGCTCCTGCACCGTCGCCCCGAACGCGCGGATGTGGCGGTCCAGCAGGCCACCCGAGTGGTCGAGCACGTGCATGCAGTACGGCACCCACGCGCAGCCGAGCTCGACGCTCAGGACCTTCAGCTGCGGGAAGCGCCCGAACACGTTGCCGAGCACGAGCGCGAGCGCGGTGTCGAGCATCGGCCGGTCGCCGACCCACGCTTGCTGCAGGTTGCTCTCGTAGGCGCGGTCACCGACCCCGTTGCGCTGCCAGAGGAGGCGGAACGCATCGCCGTACGCGTCGAGCCCACCGTACGCGTGGTACGCGGCCGGGACGTCCGCCTCCTGGAGGCGCGCCCAGAACGGGTCCCACACCGGGTCGGCAGGCGAGCGACCGTTGGCCGGCCCCGGACGCAACGCGATCAGTCGCGCGCCGCGCTCGAGCACGCGGTCGAGCTCCTCCGTCGCGAGTTGCGGGTCGAGCACCGGGATGGCCGGCGCGGAGTAGAGGCGATGCCGGTGGTCGTAGCCCCAGTCGTCCTCCAGCCACTCGTTGAAGGCGCGGAACACCTTGTAGGTCATCCCGACCTCCGTCGGGTTCAGACCTTCGATGCCGACCGCGAGGGTGGGGAACAGGAACGCGCGCTCGAGGTGCTGGTCGTCCATCACGCGCAGGCGCGCGTCGCGGTCTTGGTAGTGCGCGGGCAGCGGTTCCAGCGCGCCGTAGCGCGAGAGGTCCTTCATGTCGGGCGTGCCGCGCTCGGCGCCCGCGGCCAGGTCCTTCAGGCGGTCGTGGAACGCGCCCGGTCGGGTGATCGGGTTGAACGTCGGGTTCGGCACCATGGTCTGGCGCACGTCGCCGAACAGGAGGTGGCGGCGCTTGCCCTCCGACACCCAGCGCACGAACTTCTTCACCGACTCGTCGCCGTGGCGGGTGAAGCAGTCCTCCGCCTCGTAGTAGTGGTTGTCGGCGTCGAACAGCTCGTAGTCCACAAGAGCCTCCTCCGTCAGCGCGCGGTGGTGAAGAGGAACGCGCCACCGGGCGCGCCGCCGCCGGTGGTGGCGATGGCGGTCTCCGCGTTCGCGACCTGACGCTCGCCGGCCTGGCCGCGCAGCTGGGTCACGGCTTCGTGGATGAAGCCGTAGCCGTGCAGGCGTCCGGACGACAGCTGCCCGCCGTGGGTGTTGAGTGGGAGCACGCCCTCGCGGGCGATGTTCTTGCCGCCGGCGAGGAAGTCCTTGGCCTCACCCTTGCCGCAGAACCCGAGCGCCTCGATCCACGACAGGCAGTTGAAGGTGAAGCCGTCGTACAGCTGCGCCATGTGGATGTCGGTGGGCCGAAGGTCGGTCCGGGTCCAGAGGTGCGCGGCGGGGCCGGCGACCAGCGGCTCGTGGTCGAGCGTCCCCTGGTCCCAGCTCATGCGCTCGGTGATCTGGGTGCCGACGGCTTCGACGTGGATCGGTGGCTGGCGCAGGTCGGCGGCGACGTCCTTGCGCGACACGATCACCGCGACGGAGCCGTCGCAGGGGACGTCGCAGTCGAACAGCCCGAACGGTGTCGTGATCATGCGGGCGCCGTAGTAGTCGTCGAGCGTGAGCGGTTCCTTGTAGATGGCCCACGGGTTGAGTGCGGCGTTGGCGCGGTTGTTCAACACGATCGCGGCCAGCGCGTCGCGCGTCGTGCCGTAGCGGTCGAAGTGCGCAGAGGCCTGCATGGCGATCCAATTGGCGGCCGACGACGCCCCGTACGTCACCCGCCACTGCATGTCCCCACCGATGCGGTTGGACCCGCCGGTGGGCACGATCGCGCTCGAGCTTCCCGGCGCGCCGCTGAACTTCGCGCGCTGCTGCGCGGCGTAGGTCGCCTCCCACACGGTGCGGATGCACAACACGTGCTTGCAGAGCCCGGCGGCCACCGCCAGCATCGCCGCGATCACCGCGCCGCCCTGCCCGGGGGTCTCGAGCCCACCGTTGATCCACGACGGCCGCAACCGCAGCGCGTCCTCCAGCGCGTAGATGCCGCCTTCGGACATGCCGCCGCTCAACATCCCGCCGGGATAGGTGGTGAGCCCGTCGATGTCCTCTCGCGTCAGCCCGGCATCGGCGATCGCGTGCTCCGCCGCCTCGACCGCCAACACGACGGGATCGGTCATGAGGCGACGGCCGATACGCGAGATGCCGATGCCGGTGACCGCGACCTTGTCCTCGAACTTGTCGCCCGCTTTCGGCATCGGGCGGGCGTCGTAGATGGCCGGGTCGGTGGCCGGGAACGGGCCCTTGTCCGACTCGCCCGTGGGCTCGAACAGCGGGACCCACACGTCCTCGGTGTGCTCGAACAGCACCTGCACCCTCATGCCGACGAACACGTCGTCGGCGGGCACGTTCACGAGGTTGGTGGTGAGGCGGATCCGGTCGTCCTCCTCGATGGCCACGATCGCGATGACGTAGGGCGGCGGGAAGCTGGGGATCCACATCTGCTCGTTGAGGGTGAACCCGGCCACGACGGCGCGGCCCGACACCTCGGCCACCGCCCACTCGTGTGAGCGGCAGTACGGGCAGACGGCACTGGGCGGGTGGCGCAGCTCGCCGCAGTCGGAGCAGCGCTGGAAACGCAGCTTCCCGTCCGCGCCGGACTTCCAGAAGAAGTCGTTGAGCTCGGTGAGCTCGGGCAGCACCCGTCCGGCGGCTTCGGTCACGATCCCACCTCGTTCGCGTCGACGATCACGCGCGGCAACCTACGCTCTCGCCCCCACGGGCGGCGAGTTCCGTGAGTCGGTAGGTTCAGGTCATGACCGCTGCTGCCGCGATCCGCTTCGACCTCCGCCGCGCGCCCGACGTCAGCGTCTCGGAAGCCGACCAGTACCGGCTGTGCGTCGAGATGAGCCGCTGGGCCGACGAGCACGGGTTCTCCGCCATCACCGTGTCGGAGCACCACGGCGTCGACTTCATCTCGGCGCCGACGACGCTCGCGGGCGTGATCCTGGGCGCGACCAAGCACGCGCACGTGATGATCAACGCGCTGCTCCTGCCGCTCCACGACCCGGTCCGGCTCGCCGAAGCCGTCGCCACCCTCGACCTCGTCAGCGGCGGTCGCTTCACGTTCATCGCCGGGCTGGGCTATCGCCACGAAGAGTTCGCGATGGCCGGCGTCGACCGGACCCGGCGGGGCGCGACCAGCGAGGAGTACCTCGAGGTGCTCGGGAAGGCGTGGACGGGGGAGCCGTTCGAGTGGCGGGGCCGCACGATCACCGTGACGCCGACGCCGGTGAGCCCACGCGAGCAACTGGTGTGGGCGGGCGGCTCCGTACGCGCTTCAGCGGAGCGAGCGGCACGCCTCCGCCTTCCGTTCTTCACGATGTCCACCAACCCCGCGGTCGGCGACATGTATCGCGAGGAGTGCGCCGCGTGGGGTACGAGGGCTCCTTCATGGCGCCGTTCGGACCGTTGTTCGTGCACGTCGCCGAGGATCCCGAGAAGGCGTGGGATGCCATCGCGCCGTACGCGGTGTACGACGTCGTGTCGTACGCGTCGTGGCAGACCGGCGACCACGACAACGTCGCCGCTTCACACACGACCACCGCGGACGAGCTGCGGGCGTCGGGCATGTGGATGGTGGTGACGCCGGACGAGTGCGTCGAGCTCGTGCGCGCCAACGGCGCCATCGCGCTGCATCCGCTCATGGGCGGGATGCCGCCCGAGCTCGGCTGGAGCTGCCTGGAGCTCTTCGCCGACCAGGTGATGCCCCGACTGTGACCAAGGAGCGACGCGCAATGGGAGACTTCGCGGAGAGGTACGGACCGTGGGCGGTGGTCGCCGGCGCATCGGTCGGTATCGGCGCCGAGTTCTGCCGCCAGATCGCGGCCAAGGGCGTCGACGTGGTGCTGGTGTCGCGCAGCGTGGACAAGCTCGAGGTACTCGCGGCAGAGCTCAACGCGGAGCACGGAGTACGCACTCGTGTCGCCGCGATCGACCTCGCGGCACCGGGAGCCGAGGAGGAGCTCTTTGCGGCGACGCTGGGTCTCGACGTCGGCCTCTTCGTCTACAACGCCGGTGCCGACTCGCTCAACACCTACTTCCTCGACGTCGCCGCCGAGGAGTGGCACGGCATGTTGCGGCGGAACTGCACGGTGCCGTTGTTGGCGTCGCACCACTACGGGCTGGCGATGGTCGAGCGCAAGCGAGGCGGCGTCCTGCTCGTCACGTCGGGCGCGGCGTGGGCCGGCGGCGGACGGCTGACGACCTACGGCGGCACCAAGGCGTTCGACCTGGTGTTCGGCGAAGGCCTCTGGGCCGAGTTGCGTCGCGACGGCGTCGACGTGCTCTCGTTGGTGGTCGGCGCCACCGACACCCCCGCGCTGCGCGCCAGCCTCGAGAAGTTCGGCGTGACCGTCGACGACCTCGCGCAGATGTCCGAGATCGCCGATGCCGCCGACGTCGCGCGCGAAGGGCTCACGCACCTCGCCGACGGCCCGACCTGGCAGGTGGGTGTGCCCGACGGTGCCGGGCCGTCGTTGCTCGGATCGCTGCCGCGCCGCCAGGCCGTCGAACTGATCACCCAGGGTCACGACGTGCTGTTCGGCGACGCCTGACCCGGCCCGCCATACGCTCGCCGCATGGAGATGAAGTGGAGGCGTCGCCGGCTAGCCGAGACGCCGGAACGGAATCGACCGTCGACATGAGCATGTACCAGGTGTACCGCGCGGGAGGCTCAGCCCGAGCCCGAGTCGCCGGGCCTGCTGGAGAGGATCGAGCCCCCGCAACCAGCGGGAGAGGTGCACGCGGTCAGTGCAGGGAGCGATTCGACGATGTGCGGTCTGGCGACCGAAGGCATGTACGCGTTCCCGATGCACGTCTGGGAGTCGTTCGCCGACGCCGACGGCGCGTGTCCCGGATGCACGGCCACGATCGCGGCGCACGACGGTTGAGCGCGTCACCTCCGTCGGATTCGGCTGACTCGCCGCGCCGTCGCCGTCGGCCGCGGATCAACGCGGAGTCCCGGTTCGAGGACCGGGTCAAGCCGCTGGAGCTCTTCTTCGACCTCGTCTTCGTCCTCGCGTTCACGCAGTGCACCGCGTTGATGGCCAACTTGCCGACGTGGGAGGGCGTGGGCCAGGCGATGCTCGTGCTCGGCGTGCTGTGGTGGGCATGGGTCGGGTACGCGTGGCTCACCAGCGTGATCGATCCCGAAGAAGGCGCGGTGCGCATCGTGATGTTCGGCGCCGCCGCCGGGCTGTTGATCGCCGGGTTGTGCGCGCCCGAGGCCTTCGGCGACCGCGCGCTGCCGTTCGCCATCGCGTACGCGCTGGTGCGCATCGCCCACATCGTCCTGTTCCTGATCGCGGCGCGCGACGACCCGAACCTCCGGCGATCGGTGGTCGGGCTGGCGATCAGCACCGCGCTCGGCGTGGGACTGCTCCTCGGCGCGGCGTTCGCCGACGGCGGCGTGCAGTACGGGCTGTGGATCGCGGCGCTCGTCGCCGACTTCGGGGGACCTGCCATCTTCGGGGCGGACGGATGGACGCTGGTGCCCGTGCACTTCGCCGAGCGGCACGGCCTGATCATCATCCTGGCCCTCGGCGAGTCGATCGTCGCCCTCGGGGTCGGCAGCGAGCTCTCGTTGAGCACGGGGTTGTACGTGGCTGCGGTCCTCGGGGTCGCGATCGCGGCCGCACTCTGGTGGATCTACTTCGACGTGGTGGCGCTGATCACGGCACAACGGCTCGAGCACGCCACTGCCGGTCGCGCCCGCAACGAGCTCGCGCGCGACTCGTACTCGTACCTCCACTTCCCGATGGTGGCCGGCATCGTGCTCGCGGCGTTCGGACTCGAGGAGTCGCTGCCGCACCTCGACGACCACCTGCACCTCGTCCCGCGTTCGCGCTGTTCGGTGGTGTCGCCATCTATCTGCTCGCGCACGTCGCGCTGCGGCTCCGCAACGCGCACTCGATCAGCCGGACGCGGCTCGGCGCAGCCGTGTTGTTGTTCGCGCTCTGGCCGGCGGCGACCGAGGTGACCGCGCTCACGTCGTTGATCGCGGTGAACGTCGTGCTGTGGCTCATGATCGCGTGGGAGACCTCGCACTACGGCGAAGGGCGGTACCGCCTCCGCCACGGACTCGAGTTCGATCCCCCCGGCTGAGCCCGCGGCACGTGCGGCCGCGCACGACGTGCGCATAGCGTGCGCCGATGGACATCTCCTTCACGACGACGCCGCAGCTCGAGGCGTTGCGCCACGACGTCCGCGCCTGGCTCGACGACGCCCTCCCGCCCGAGCTCGAAGGCTTCCAATGGGACTTCGAGGAGGACCCCGATCGCTGGGCGTTCTACCGCGAGTTCTGGAAGGAGCAGGGCGCTCGCCGATGGCTCGAGCCCACGTGGCCACGCGAGTACGGCGGCGCCGAGATGTCGGCGCGCCAGGCGCGAGTGATCCAGGAGGAGCTCGACCGTCGACGCGCCGGTGGCTTCGCCGGGATCGGCATGCAGGTGGGTCCGGCGATCCTGCGACTCGGCACCGACGAGCAGAAGGGGTACTTCCTGCCGCGCATGGCGGCGGGGGAGATCATGTGGGCGGAGGGGTACACCGAACCAGACTCCGGTTCCGACCTCGCGTCCTTGCGCACGCGCGCGGTGCTCGACGGCGACGAGTGGGTCATCGACGGGCAGAAGACCTTCTGCACCGCCGGGCATCACTGCAACTGGATGATCATCGCGGCGCGCACCGATCCCGATGCGTCGAAGCGGCACAAGGGGATCAGCTACTTCTTCGCGCCGCTCCCGTCGCCTGGGATCGAGTTGCGCCCACTCGAGAACATCGCCGACGGCCGCCAGAACCTCGTGCTGATCGACGGGCTGCGGGTGCCGTCGAACCGGATGCTCGGTGATCTCAACCAGGGTTGGCAGCAGGTGTGGTTCGGCCTCGGCGGCAACCCGATCCCCGTGTTCGCCGACGACGATCCCGGGCCGGACGAGGAGTACGAGCCCGGGCCCGTCGGGCACGCGTGGGTGTCGCGCGAGTTGGCGCGCTACTGCAAGACCGTGACGCGTGGTGGTCGCCCGCTCGCGGACGATGCGGTCGTGCGCAAGCAATTGGCCGAGCTCGCCATCGGCGTCGAGGTCGAGAAGCTGCTCTGGTACGAGGGGCAGTGCGACTACGGGTTCCATCTCCACTCCGCGATCACGAAGGAGTTCCAACCCGAGTTCGCGCAGACGTGCATGGAGATCCTCGGACCGCTGGGGCAGATCCAGGGCGGGGAGTGGGCCCCGCTCGCCGGCGAGATCGATCGGGTCTACCGCCGATCGTTCGGCAACCACGCGGGTGGCACGTCACAGGTCAAGCGGATGGTCGTCGCGACCCGCGCGCTCGGCCTGCCGCGGTAGGGGGAGCATTCGTCATGGCGATCGACCTCTCGTTCGACGACCACCAGCTGATGCTCCAGCAGTCGGCGGGCGAGTTCTTCCGGCGGCGGTACCCGTCGGAGACCGTGCGCGCCATCGAAGCGGGCGACCTGGGCTACTCGCCGGACGACTGGCGCGAGATGGCGCGCCTCGGCTGGGTGGGCATCACCATCCCCGAGCGATACGGCGGCGGGGGCGGGCGCTTCCTCGACCTCTACCCGATCTACGTCGAGATGGGCCGTCACCTGGCGTCGACTCCCCATCTGGACACCGTGGCGGTCGCGGCCGAGGTGTTGTTGGCCGTCGGTTCGGACGCGCAGCGTGAGTCGCTCCTGCCGCGCATCGCCGATGGCGGTTGCATCATCACCCCGGCGATCCTCGAGCGCGACGGTGCGTTCGCGCCCGACTCGATCGCCTGCACCGCGACGCGGCGCGGCGACGACTACGTGGTCGACGGCACCAAGGTGCTCGTACCCTTCGCTCGTTCTGCCGATCTCTTCCTGTGCCCGGTGCGCGTCGACGGCGACGACGTCTCGTTGCTGCTGGTCGACGCGCGCGCTGACGGCATCTCGCTCGAGCCGATCCGGAACATCGCCGGCCACGCGCTCTCGGTGGTGCGGTTCGACGGTGTCGTGACTGCCGCCGACAACCTGGTCGGGGAAGCGGGCCGAGGTTGGGCATCCTTGCAGGACGCGGCGCTGACTGCTGCGGTGTTGCAGACCGCAACCATCGTCGGCGCCGCGCAGGCCGTCCTCGACATGACCAACCAGTACGCGAAGGATCGCGAGCAGTTCGGTCACCCGATCGGCCAGTACCAAGCGGTGCAGTACCTGGTGACCGACATCCTGATCGACATGCACCGTGCCGACCTCCTGGCGCGGCAAGCGGCCTTCCGCATCGACGTCGGCAAGCCGTTCGCCCGGGAAGCCGCGGATCGCGGTCGCGTTCGGCAAGCACGCCGCCGCGCACCTGCACCGGCAGGCGCACGAGGTGCACGCCGGCGTCGCGTTCATCGACGAACACGATCTCCAGCTCTACTCGAGGCGCTCCAAGTTCTGGGAGAACCACCTCGGTGACGCGCGTGTCTACGAGGAGCTCGTTGCGGACACGATCGACACCGCCTCGTGAGCCGCAGGAGCGTGGCGCGCGTTCACGCCCGAGCACTCACGGTCGTCCTCCACCTTCATGAGGCGGTTGTCCTGTGCTGAGTTGACCGGTGCCGACCGTGGGCGTCATCCAGGGCGAGGGCGCGGTCGTACCGGGTGGCGTGGGCTCGCGGTGGTGGAGGCGACTCTCCACGCCGATCACGCCGTCGACGTCGCGGACCATGTGCACGAGGATCGGCGCGTCGTGTGCGTAGCGCACGTCACCGGTCAGTGTGACCTTCCCTTCCTTCACGGTGCTGATGACGTGGTGGTCTTCGGGTCGGTTCGGGTGACTGGCCAACATGCGCGTGACGTCGGCGGCGATGTCGGCGTCGGGACGAGCGAGTGCCTGCAGGACGTCCCGGCGCGACACGATCCCGACCACTCGCCCGTCCAGCACGACCGGAAGGCGGGTGATGTCATGGTCGAGCATCAGGCGGGCTGCGGTGTGGACTTCGGTGACAGGACTGCACGTCACGACGCCCCGGCTCATCATGTCGGCCGCGGTCCAGCCGAGGGCTTTGGTGACCCAGTGATGCTCTCGCGCGGACAACACATCGGCGAGCACGGCGAGCGCTCGCGGCCGCTCGCCGGCGAATGCACTGCGGGCCAGGAGATCGGCCTCGGTCACGACGCCGAGCAGCACACCCGCGTCGTCGACGACGGGAACACCGCTGATCTCGTGTGCGAGGAGGAGCTCGACCAACTCTTTGTAGGTGGTGGTCGGGGACGCCCACACCACCTTTGGGTTCATGATCTTCTCGACCTGCATGCTGCTACCTCCCGGAGTGCTCGCCTCGTCGATGGGGACGATCAAGGCCTTGGGCATGGCAAGTTCCTCGCGAACATGGCCGGCTGTCGCCAAGTGTCCTCGCACCCCGTGCGTGCGCACAGGGCCGGAAGGCCCGACTCCCTTGCGGCCTGGCCCGCCATCGCTCGAGGCGCTGGTGTCCGGGACCTTGGCCTCTACCGACGCGTGACTCGCTGGGCGACGCTGCGCTGAAGACCACGCCTTCCGTTGCACGATCGCCCTGATTGGCGTAGTGGTGTCACGCGTCGGACCCGAAGATCGCAACGCGGATGGTCCCTCCAGGAGGTTCGTCATGCGACTGTTCCAGGATCGCCGTGACGCCGGCCGGCAGTTGGCCGCTCGGCTGAAGCATCTGCGAGGTGACCATCCGATCGTCGTCGGCCTCCCGAGGGGAGGAGTGCCAGTTGCGTTCGAGGTCGCACAGGCGCTCGACGCGGCGCTCGACGTGATCATCGTCCGCAAGCTCGGCGTTCCCTTCCAGCCGGAGCTCGGTATGGGTGCAATCGGTGAAGACGGCGTCCGCGTGCTGAACGAGGACGTGGTGCGATTGGCGCGGGTGCCGCCCGCCGACGTCGCTGCGGTGGAAGCTCGTGAGCGGCGCGAGGTGGAACGGCGCGCCGACCTGTACCGCGGTGGGCAGCCGATGATTCCGCTCGAAGGCCGGACCGTGATCGTCGTCGACGACGGCATCGCGACCGGTGGCACCGCCCGTGCCGCACTCGAAGTTGCGCGGGCGCACGGAGCGACGCGGGTGGTGCTCGCGGTCCCCGTTGCGCCCCGTGAGACCGTCGCCGAGATGGCGACCGTTGCCGACGACGTCGTCGCGCTGGAGACGCCGGCGCCGTTCTACGCGGTGGGTGAGTGGTACGGGCAGTTCGCCCAGACGTCCGACGACGAGGTCGTCAGGCTGCTCGAAGCCGCTGTCCGCACGGACGCCGGACACGCCGCTGCGGACCCGCCCGGAGAGGTCGAGGAGGGCGTGGCACGCGACGAAGAGGTCGTGATCACCGCAGACGGCGTGCGCGTGGGCGGTCACCTCACGATTCCCCCATCCGCGGTCGGCGTGGTCGTGTTCGCGCACGGCAGCGGAAGCAGCCGCCACAGCCCACGCAACCAGTTCGTCGCCCGTCAACTCAATGTCGCGGGCCTCGCCACGCTGCTCTTCGATCTGCTCACGCCCGACGAGGCATTCGACCGTGCGAACGTGTTCGACATCGAGCTGCTCGCCGACCGACTCCGCGTCGTGACCCACTGGCTGCAGAAGCAGCCCGGGTGCGCGAACCTCGACATCGGCTATTTCGGTGCCAGCACGGGAGCTGCTGCGGCGCTGTGGGCAGCCGCTGATGAGCCCGCCGTTCGCGCCGTGGTCTCACGTGGCGGCCGGCCCGATCTCGCCGCGCCGCGCCTCGATGCCGTGCACGCGCCCACGCTGCTCATCGTCGGAGGTCGCGACGCGCAGGTGCTCGAACTCAACCGCCGGGCCACCGACCGCATGTCCTGCGAGCACCGGATCGCGATCGTTCCCGGCGCAACCCACCTGTTCGAGGAGCCCGGCACGCTCGAGATGGCCGCCCGCCTCGCCCGCGATTGGTTCGTCCACCACCTCGCGCCCGCGCGCAGCTTCCGCGGCTGACGACAACCACCCGTTTACATCCCGGTAGGAAAGGTCTCGGGCGGTTCGCCGCGGTCCCACTGTGCCGTGCGCTCGAGCGGTTCCAGCGCGTGCGTGCGGTCGAGGTGGATCATGGCGTCGAACTGGTCGACGAGCCGGGCGCGGAAGTAGTGGCTGTGGCGCTCGGTCTCAGGGCGGTAGATCACACCGATCGCCCGCTGCAGCCGGGGTTCTTCGAGCGCGGCGTCGTGCAGCCGGTGCCGCAGTCGGGAGCCAGAAGCGCTCGACGCCGATGTCGTGGAAGAGGTCCTCGTAGCTCCCAGGGAGCGCGGGTCGGACGCGTTTGCGATGGGGTGCTTCACCCCAGTTCGACGCCGCCGTGACATGACCGTCGTACGTGCTGAAGCCGATGAGCGCGCACTCGTCGCCGTACCGCTGTCGTGCGAGCTGACCGACGTTGAGCTCGCCTCGTGTTCCCATCTCGGTCGCGCGCGCATCACCGACGTGGGAGTTGTGCTCCCACACCACGATCTTGGCATGGCCGAACTGCCGGTCGAGGTGATCGGCGAGTGCATCGAGGGTTGACGCCATGTGGCGGTCGCGCAAGTTCCAGGACGAGACCTCGGCGCGGTACATCTGCTGGTAGTACTCCTCGGCGTCGCGAACGACCAACGCGTTCTGCTCTGCGTGGAACAGCTCGTCTTCGGCGATCCAGCCGTCGCGGCGCAGGTACGCGTCCGCTCGGTGGCGGAGCGACACGAGCTGTGCGACCACCTCGTTCTCGCACGGCGGGGCGCCCTGGTGGGCAAGCGCGTATCCGTACGCCTGTCCCTCGCCGCCGACATGATCGAAGCACGCGTAGCGCTCGCGAGCCCGACGGGACTCGGCCGGGTCGATGTCGTCGAGGTAGCGGATGACCGCCTCCATCGACGCCTGCAAGCTGTAGAGATCGAGCCCGTAGAAGCGAACCTTGGTGGCCGGGTGCCGTTGCGCATCGTTGCGCACCCGCATCCACTGCACGAACTCCAACACGTCGCGGTTGCGCCACATCCAGGCCGGAAACCGGCGGAAGTCGGCGAGGGCGTCGTCGGCGTTGCCGTCGAGCGACATCCCCATGACGTACCGGTTGACCCGGTACGCATCCGGCCAGTCGGCTTCCGCGGCGATCGCGATGAACCCGTGGTCGTCCACGAGTCGGCGGGTGATCCGTGCCCGCTCCCGGTAGAAGTCCCGGGTTCCGTGCGACGCCTCACCGATGAGGACGAACCGTCGGTCGCCGATCAGGTCCAGAAGCGCGTCGTAGTCGGAGGAGGCGCCCGTGATGGTGCTGACCGCTCGAGCGGCGGATGCCTGGAGCGATGCGGTCGTCGGCTCGGGGGCCATCGCGTCATTCTCCTGACGCCGACCCCCTCGGGCCAGGGCCAGAAGTCCTTGCTCCTGCTGGTGGCAGCTGGCGTCAGAGGCGGTGTCGGCGCCGATGGAGGTGAGTCAGGACTCGACCCAACGCGAAGATCCCGACGATCGCCACGACCTGTCCGCCCATCACGATGCGCGACACATCGATCGTCGGTGACCAGGTGACCGTGCCGCCGTCGACGACGAACGCACCCACGGGGCGCACCGTGACACCGAAACCCGACCCGCCGCCGGACCCACTCCCCTGGGCGTCGGGAGCATCGCCTTCGCCGCCTCCTCCGCCTCCACCCCCGCGAACCGCGGCAACCGGGATCAGCGTGACGCCGTCGAGCTCATAGGCATCGCCGAAGACGCGCTTGACGGTCAGGACGTCCTTGACCGCGTCGAGCTTCGACAGCGCAATCGACAGTGACGACTGTGCGTTGGGTTGCGACGAACTCACGACGACCTCCTCGTCGATCGGCGAACGTGAGCATCGACCATACGTGCGTGCGCCACCACGGCCAAAGGTCCCATCGAGGTGGATGCCCGGATCGTCCTCCGGGCATCCGGCATCGGATCACGCGAGGTCGCGTCGCGCGAAGGCAACGAGACCGATCGCGGTGAGACCGGCAGCGATCAGCGCGAGCATGACCAACGGCAGCACGTGCAGGTCGGTGGCTGGGAACCGCGGGACGTGTTGGAACGGCGAGAGGTCCTCGACCCAGGTCGCCAGGCCGAGCAGTTGCCCGAACATGCCGATCACGAAGCAGACACCGAGGATCGCCCACGGCAGCGCACT
Source organism: uncultured Actinomycetes bacterium (assembly GCA_963835985.1). Taxonomy (GTDB): domain Bacteria; phylum Actinomycetota; class Acidimicrobiia; order IMCC26256; family DASPTH01; genus DASUAS01. The sequence continues at coordinate 1,077,708 of CAWIHV010000007.1, forward strand.
CACGCGTGGTACGAGGCCGACCGAGGCCATCGCCAGGCCGACGAGCACCCAGACCGCCGGCGCATAGCTGCACATGCCGACGACCGCCTTTCCGATCGACGCGGCGTCGCCGGTCACGGCCGCGTCCGCGACGCCGAACGCCAGTCCCGAGACCAGCAGGATCATCAGGCTGCCGGCCACAGCGATCGTGAGGTGGCTCGAGGCGAAACGGGTGCGCGAGACCGGCGTCGCCAGCACGGACTCCGCGTGTGTCGCAGTCTCCTCGCCGCGTATTCGCAGCGCAGACTGGATCGCGAAGCCCGCGGCGACGAGCGCCAGGATGCGGAACGACATCGCGAGGTATTGCTCGACGAGCGTGCCCTGGCCCTGCGCGGCGACGATGTCGGTGAGGGTCTTGTTGTCCGACACGAACTCGTTGATGGAATCGGTGATCGATCCGTACGCCACCGCCAGCACGAGCAGGCCCGCGCTCCACCCGATCAGGCTTCCGCGCTGCAGGCGCATCGCGAGCCCGATCGGTCGCCCGAGTGAGGGCGACGCGTGCGCACGTCCAGCTCGGGGTGCGATCAGACCGCCGCCGAGGTCACGCCGGCGTGAGAGCGCAATTGCCAACCACGCAAGTGCACCGGTCGCGCCGATGACGATCAGGAAGGGCCACCACACGTCGCCTGCGAACGGGCGCGTCTTCTGTGCCCAGCCGATCGGGGAGAGCCAACTGATCGTTCCGTCGCCGATGTCACCGACAGCTCGAAGCACGAACGCGGCGCCGAGCACGAGACCGCCGATGGCGTACACGACACGCGTGTTCTCCGTGATCTGCGCGGCGACCGCCGTGAGCGCTGCGAAGAGCAAACCGAACAACGTGAACGACAGGCCGAACACCACCGAGCCGGCCGTCGGGAGATCGAGGGCGACGAGCGCAAAGGTCACGAGCGCGCCGGTGACGACGTTCATCGCCGCGACGGTGATCATCGCGGCGGCGGGCAGCGCGTGTGGGCCGATGGGCAGTGATCGCAGGAGCTCGGAGCGTCCCGCCTCCTCTTCGCCGCGCGTCAGCCTCCCGAGCATGAACACGCTCATGAGGCCCATCAGGATCAATCCGTAGGTCCCGGTCTGGAACGCGACCTGCCCGCCCACCGTGTCGAGGCTCAACGGCGGTCCGTTGAAGATGATCGCGGCCGCGTTGTCCTTCGAAGCCGCGGCTGCTTTCACGAGCTCGGCCTGGTTCGGGTAGAGCCCCTTCACGCTCGCGACGGTCGACGCCACGAGCAGCACGATCAGCGTGACCCAGAGCAGGACCCGCACTCGGTCGCGGCGAACGGCGAACCAGGTGAGCCGGGCGGTCCCGGTGAAGGGGATCGCGATGGTGGTCACAGCTCGTCGTCGCGAGCGCCGTCAGCGGCGTCCGCCTCCTGGGAGAGGTCGTCGGCGTAGTGGCGCAGGAACAGCTCCTCGAGGGTCGGGGGGTGGCTCACCAGCCGCCGCACGCCGAGCTCGCCGAGCTTGCGCACAGCACCTTCGAGATCAACGGTGTCGACGTCGAACTGCACACGCGGAAGGTCGATCTGCAGCGCATGGATGCCGGGCAGCGCGGCGAGCCCGTCGACGGGACCCGCCACCTCCGCCGAGATCGACGTGCGCGTCAGTCCCTGCAGCTCCTGCAGGGTGCCGCTCTGCTCGGTCCGACCGTTGCGGATGATGCTCACGCGGTCGCAGAGCGCTTCGACCTCGGCGAGGATGTGGCTCGACAGCAGGACGGTGCGACCCTCCGCCTTGACCTCGCGGATGCAGTCCTGGAAGGCCGCCTCCATGAGCGGGTCGAGCCCCGAGGTCGGTTCGTCGAGGATGAGCAGCTCCGCGCTCGACGCAAGCGCCGCGACCAGGCCCACCTTCTGGCGATTGCCCTTCGAGTAGGTGCGCGCCTTCTTCGTAGGGTCGAGCTCGAAGCGTTCGAGGAGCTCGTCGCGGCGCCGGACGTCGAGGTCGCCTCGAAGTCGACCAAGGAGGTCGATCACCTCACCACCGCTCAGCTTCGGCCACAGCGTGACATCTCCGGGGACATACGCAAGGCGACGATGCAAGGCGACGGCGTCCCGCCACGGGTCGCCGCCGAGCAGGGTCACCTCACCCGCGTCGGCCCGGAGCAGACCCAGGAGCACACGGATCGTGGTCGTCTTGCCCGAACCGTTCGGTCCGAGGAAGCCATGCACCTCACCGGTGTCGACCGTGAGCTCGAGCTCGTCGAGCGCCCTCGTCGATCCGAAGGTCTTGACCAGCCCCGAGATGGCAATCGCGGGAGGCATCACGGCAGTCTTGCATCCGCGTCAGGACGCACGCGGGGCGAAGCATGCCGTGAGGAATGCCTCGACCGTCTCGACGTCGGGCTCGATCTTCAGCGTGGCGTCGACCTTTTGGATGTCCAGCGACGGGCAGTACCAACCGTGCCCATCGAGGAAGAACTCGGGTGATCCACGTACGTTGCGTCGCCGTCCTTCGTCGTAGTCACGCAACACGATCCGCTTGGCTTCGCCGGCGTCGACCGAAACTCCTTCGCCCGCGGCGATCCCGGCCAGCACATCGGCGTCGCTCACGTCGAGTCCGCGCTCGAACATCGCGTCTCGGACGCGCAGGCTGACGCGTTCTCCCGTCTGGTCGTCGTGTTCGTACGCTGCGGCGACGAGCTCGAAGGCGGGCATCGCCGATGCCGGGACGACATCGGGTGCGAAGCCCGTGAACAGATCAGGTGCGACCTGTTCGCGGAGCTCGTCCACGTGCTGGGCCACGACACCGGGTTCCAGCGGCTCGCCGTTGACGAGCTCCAACGGCCATGCACGGACGCGCAGGATGGGACGTGAGACGCCGAGCTGCGCGCGGCGGGCCACGAAGCGTCGGAGTCCCACGTGCGCGAACGGGCAGGTGATGTCCGCGAAGACTTCGACGATGTCGCGGCCCGTGGCCTGAGCGTCCTCCCGAGTTTGGTTCGACGGCATTCGGGTGTGCTCCTCGTCGCTCGAACGGACCAAAGTCCCTAACGTCATTCCGCCAGAGGGATGACACTCAAACCGCCGAACCACTGATCACGGAGCCCCCCAACCTCGTGACCACGGGATCCGGCTACGAAGGTCCCCCGGGTGCACATCTCCCCGGGGGACCTCTTCAATGAGACGCTCGCTCACATGTACGGCGCATGTACGGCGCGTGGCGTCAGCGCCACTCTTCGATGATGCGTCCCGGACGAAGCGCGAAGCCCTCCGATTCGAGACGCCAGTCCGAACCGCAACACGGGCAGTGAGCCCATTCGAGGCCGCCCGATGGGCGCCCGTCGAGGCCTTGATCCGGGCACACCGGGCAGTGCCCCTGCTCGAGGTGGACGCGCACGCTGTGGCCCGCCGCCGAACGCGGCAGCTCGTGCTCATTGACACACGCGAACGACATCCTCATGATCCACCTCCGTCCTGCTTCGACCTCGGGCCGGGAACGATGACCACGGGGCACATGCTGCGCTCCGCACAGCGCTGAGTCACCGAGCCGAGGAGCAGCCCTGCGAAGGCGCCACGACCACGGGAACCCACCACCAGCAAGTCGGCCTCGCGAGCGAGCTCGACGAGTACCTCGGCGGGCCGTCCTGCGACCACGAACGGATGGACGCTCACCGGCCACCTTCCATCGGGTGCCATCTCCTCGAGCGTGCAGTGCAGCTCCTCGCCGGCGCGTTCCGCGGAGTGCTTCACGATCGCGTCCTGGTACTCGGACCCCACATCGATCCAGGCCAAGCCTGAGTCGTAGGCCAGCACCGCATCGACCTCGCCTCCGGTGCACTGGGCCTCACGTACCGCCCACTCGAGCGCGGCTCGCGACTCCGGCGAGCCGTCGATGCCGACGACGATGCGTCGGTGGGCGTGCCTCACGGGTTCGTTCTCGGATCTGGCTGCAGAGGTCATGGTTCCAGGATCCGTCACGTCGGCGGCGAGTCACAGTGCCGAAGGTCCTCTGCCTCTTGCGGCGACGAGCTGCGGTCCGCGAGCATCAGCCGACGACCGGTGATGCTGCGTACCACCAACCGCAGGTACAGCGTGCGGGGCCCTTCGACCCACGGGTCGACGCCGATCTCTTGCAGCGCTCGGAGCTCGGTCTGGCCATCGGCGCGTTGCACGCTACCGGTGGCGAGCACGCTCCATCCCGCGCGCTGGTGTTCGTCGATGTCGTCGATCTGGAAGCTGACGTGGCCTGCGTAGGACGAGGCCAGCACACTCGAGCTGGCGGCGGTCCGGAAGACGATGTCCCGGTCGAAGATGCAGTAGTTGACGGGGAGCGCGACGGGGCGGTCTCCGTCGACGAACACCACTCGTCCGACGTGCCCGGCTTGGAGCCGCTCCCAACACTCGTCTGCGGTCAACGTCACGAGTTGGCTTGCGGCAAGGCCGCCGTCCTGCGTCTCGGGCATGGTGCACTCCCTCGTAGGGTTCGATGCCGTCGCTGCAATCGTCGGCGTCCGACGCACCCCCGCGCCAGGGCCGAACGTCACGGTGCGGCTCGTAGTCTCGGTCTGCGAGCACTGCCCTCGAACGACAGGAGTCGAGATGCGAGCGTGGGCCGTGGACATCCCGGGACCGGTGCGGGAACACCCGCTGGTGCGCGTCGATCGTGCGCCTCCCACGCCGGCTCGAGGCGAGGTGCTGCTCCGGGTGTCGGCGTGTGGCGTGTGCCGGACCGACCTGCATCTTGCCGAAGGTGATCTCCTGCCGCACCGTCACCACACGGTGCCCGGTCACGAGGTGGTCGGGACCGTCGAGGAGCTCGGGCCGGAGAGCCGAAGGTTCACCGTCGGGCAGCGGATCGGCATCGCATGGCTCCGGAGCACCTGCGGGCGGTGTCACTGGTGCCGGCGAGGGGCGGAGAACTTATGTGTGACGCCGCGCTTCACGGGCTGGGACGCCGACGGCGGGTTCGCCGAGTTCGCAGTTGTCGACGAAGCCTTCGCCTATGAGCTGCCCGACGACTTCGACGACGAGCACGCGGCGCCGCTCCTGTGCGCCGGGATCATCGGGTACCGCTCGCTGAAGCGCGCGGACGTTCCCCCCGGCGGTCGTCTGGCGATCTACGGCTTCGGGGCGTCGGCGCACCTCGCCGCGCAGGTCGCCCTCGCGCAGGGTGTCACGGTGCACGTCCTGACCCGGGCCGCGGCAGCCCGTGAGCTCGCCCGGTCCTTGGGGGTCCATTCGGTGGGGCCCGGTGACGGGCTCCCGCCGGAACCGGTCGACGCGGCGATCCTGTTCGCGCCGGCAGGCGAGCTGGTTCCGGTGGCGTTGTCCGGATTGGATCGTGGCGGGACGCTTGCGCTGGCGGGCATCCACCTCAGCGACATCCCGCCGCTCAACTACCAGGAGCACCTGTTCATGGAGCGCCAGGTGCGCAGCGTGACCGCGAACACGCGGGCCGACGGCGAGGAGTTCCTTGCCCTCGCGGCACGCCTCCGACTCGAGGTGACCACGAGCGCCTACGAACTCGACGCGGCGAACCGGGCGCTCGAGGATCTGGCGGCCGATCGGGTGAACGGCGCCGCCGTGCTCGTGGTCTGAACCGGTGCGGCAGCGACGCCGGCGCGGGAGATCATGCGGGGGAGGCGACCACGCTGACGTCGTGCGCGATGCCGTCGATGTCGATCTGCATCTCGAGGGTCTCGGTCTGCACCGCAGACCAAGGTCCCATCCGAACGAGCAGCGACAGGACTTGGTGCGGACCTTCGCCTCTGTCGCGCGGTGAGCTCGTGCGTGACGCTGGTGCTCCACTCCTACTTCGCACTCCGTGCACTTGGAGGCACCGGATGACCAGCCGAGGACTCGAGAGGCTCACCACCGACGAGTGCCGGGACCTGCTCCGATCACAGACGATCGGGCGGCTCGCGGTCCGCATCGGCGAGGCGCCGGCGATCCTGCCGGTGAACTACGGGCTGCTCGACGACGACGTCGTGTTCCGGACCGATCCCGGGAGCAAGCTGTCGGCCGCATCGATGCAGGTCATGGTGGCGTTCGAGGTCGACGACATCGACCGGGCGTCCCGGACCGGATCGAGCGTCGTGGTCACGGGCTACGCCGAGGAGGTCCGTGACGCGGCCACCCTGAACCGGGTCGACGACCTGGACTTGGACCAATGGGTCACCGAGGGCCGTGACTACGTGGTGCGCATCCGCTCGCGAACGATCACCGGGCGCCGACTGCCCAGTCGCTGAGGTCGAGCTCGTGGAACTGTCCGGGAACGTGCGCGACGCGCCGATGGCGTGTTCGGGACTGACGAGCGCCGAAGCCCGGACGCGCCTGGCTCGCGATGGTGCAAACGAGCTGCCATCGGTGCGGCCGCCGGCCGCCTGGCGCAGCCTCGCCGCGCAGATGTTCCACTTCTTCGCGCTCATGTTGTGGATCGCGGGGCTCCTGGCATTCGTCGCCGACCTGCCACAGCTCGGTGTGGCGATCTTCGTCGTGGTGATCGTGAACGGCGTGTTCGCCTTCGTGCAGGAGACGCGTGCCGAGCATGCTGCGGAGCGGCTGCGCGACCTGTTGCCCCGTCGCGCGACCGTCGTGCGCGACGGGCGGCCTGAAGAGATCGACGCCTCCGAGCTCGTCAGGGGCGACGTCGCGGTCCTGAACGCCGGTGACCGGGTGTCCGCCGACCTGCAGCTGGTCGAAGCGCACACGCTCGCGGTCGACAACTCGTTGCTCACCGGTGAGAGCGATCCGGTGCACGTTCTCCCGGGTGATCCACTCTTCGCCGGCACCTTCGTGGTCGAGGGTGAGGCGACGGCGACGGTCGAGGCGATCGGGGCGAACACCCGCCTTGCCGCCATCGCCCTGTTGACACGAGCAGGACGGCGGCCGCGTAGCCCACTGACGCAGGAGCTGCACCGCGTGGTGCGGACGGTGGCGCTGGTCGCCGTTGGAGTCGGGATCGCGTTCTTCGGCGTGGCGTTGGCGATCGGGTCCGCGGCCTCCGATGGGTTTCTCTTCGCGATCGGCGTGACGGTGGCGCTCGTGCCGGAGGGACTGCTCCCGACGGTGACCCTGTCGTTGGCGATGGGTGCACAGCGCATGGCGGGTCGCCAAGCACTCGTCCGCCGCCTGGAGTCCGTCGAGACCCTCGGTTCGACGACGTTCATCTGCACGGACAAGACGGGGACGCTGACCCGCAACCAGATGGCCGTGGTCGAGGTGTGGACGCCGAGCGGTGAAGCTGCCATCGAGAGCACGGGCTACGACCCGACAACGGTGCTCAGCTTTGACAGCACGGTACGTCCTGCATTCGAGGAGCTCGCGCGGGCCGCGGTGCGTTGTTCGGCGGGTCGCGCGGTGCAGCGCGACGGTGCGTGGGTCTCCATGGGGGATCCGATGGAGGCCGCCATCGACGTCTTCGCCCGTCGGCTGGGCACCGACGTCGAAGCCGACGAAGCAGTGCATCCCATCGTGCGTCGGTATCCGTTCGACCCGCGACGCCGTCGCATGTCGGTCACGATCGGGGACCGCCTTCTCGTGAAGGGCGCGCCCGACGCGATCCTCGATCGTTGCCGCGTGGTGGAAGGCGCGCACGCCGCGCTCGACGCGATGAGTTCTCGCGGGCTCAGGGTTCTCGCAGTCGCCGTACGAGCGATGTCCGGTGTGCAGCCCGCCGCGACGGCCGATGCGGCCGAGGACCACTTGGAGCTCCTCGGCCTCCTCGGATTCGAGGATCCGCCCCGCGCCAATGCGGCCGACGCCATCGCGGCGTGTCGAGGCGCCGGCATCCGTGTCGCCATGGTGACCGGTGACCACCCCGCCACTGCACGAGCCATCGCGGTCGAGGTCGGGTTGCTGGGCCCGGAGGGCACGGTCGTCGAGGGCAAGGACCTGCCCGTCGACGACGAGGAGTTGGGCGCGCTCCTCGATCACGACGGTCTCGTGCTGGCGCGCATCCATCCCGAGGACAAGCTCCGCATCACCCGTGCATTGCAGGGGCGCGGGCACGTGGTCGCGATGACGGGCGACGGAGTCAACGACGGTCCGGCGCTGCAGCAGGCCGACATCGGCATCGCGATGGGACAGTCGGGCACCGACGTGGCACGCGAGGCTGCCGATCTCGTGCTCCTCGACGACGACTTCGCCACGATCGTCGCCGCAGTGGAACAGGGGCGCGCGACGTTCACCAATGCCCACCGATTTCTCACCTACCACCTGACTGACAACGTCGCCGAGCTGACGCCGTTCGTGGTGTGGGCGTTGACCGGAGGCAGCTTTCCCCTCGCACTCGGAGTCCTGCAGATCTTGTGTCTCGACATCGGCACCGATCTCCTCCCGGCGTTGGCGTTGGGAGCCGAGGCCCCGAACGAGCGGATGCTTGCTCGGCCGCCGCTCGGTCGTCATCTCATCGATGCGCCGCTCCTCCGTCGGGTGTTCGGGGTCCTGGGACCGACCGAGGCGATCGTCGAGATGAGCGCCTTCGTGGTCGGGCTCGTCGCCGCCGGCTGGCGCCCCGGTGAGAGCTTTCCGACGGGTGACGCCCTCGCGGCGGCGTCGGGAGCGGCCTTTGCCGCGGTCGTCATCGGCCAGATCGCGAACGCGTTCGCCTGTCGCAGCGCCACGCGGTGGCCGGGGGCGCTGGGGTGGACGACCAACCGGTTGCTGGTCGGCGCGGTTGCGGTGGAGGCCCTGCTCCTCGTGGGCTTTCTCGCGATCCCGCCACTCGCGTCGCTCCTCGGGCAAGCGGTGCCAGCGTTGTCGGCGTTCGCGGTTGCGCTGCTCGCCGCTCCCGCGGTGATCGGTGCCGACGCGCTCCACAAGTGGTACCGACGCCGACGTCGGGAGGGAAGTCGCGGGCTCGAACCGGAGACGAAGCCGTAGGCGGCGCGCTGCGGAGTGGTCATTCGGCCCTGGTGAAGGGCACGGGAATGGTCGAACCTGCTGATGCGACCCCGCACCACATTGCGATCCCGAAAGGTTGGATCATGACCCAGGAGACCACGAGAGGTTTCAGCGATTCGTCTTCGCTGCTCGTCGCGATCATGAACCTCTCCAAGTACCACCGCGAGCACGAGAAGTACTACGCCTCCGCGCCCCGCGAACAGGCGGTCGTGCTCCAGCGGCACGCGCGGAGCCTTGCTCGCGCTCGCCGACCGGTGGTCGGCCACGACGCCGGCGACACGGGTCGCGGCGAGCCCGTTCGAGGGTGCCCCGGATCTCAACGCCGCGGTGGCGACGCAACTCGACGGCATCCTGTTCATGGAGGGTTCGGGCGAACCCGCCGAGATGGTCAGGCTGAAGCGTGATCTCCGTCTGATGGGTGACGACGCAGCGGCAACGAGCGCCTGGCTCGAAGCGGCGATGGCGTCTTCGTGGGCCGCGGCTGAGATGCTGCTCGACCTCCCTGAACTGGCCGACGTGCTCGGGGAACGCCACCGCATCATCGCCAACGACTGGCAAGCGGCATTGCTCAGCGGACTGGTCGCCAAGCTCCTCGCCCGGGCGGTGGACCTCCTGGACCGGGTGGAGTTCGATCCAGCCGACCTCCGGAAGGACCTTGCCGATGCCAACGTGTCGTCCAAGCTCCTCTACAGCGCAGCCGAGATCGTCGGCCATGCCGCCGACGTCTTGAGCGATTCTGCCGGACTCGACAGCGACAACGAGCGACGCTGGCGCGTGTTCCGCAGCCGCGTGCGGCAGTTGCTCACGGCCGACGACGTGGCGCCCGAGCCGGCCGCCGCACACGACGGCTGATCTCACCATGCTCGAGCGCGTCGACGTCGGAAAGCAGTCGCTCAACCGCTACCGGTCGAGCGCGGGTGGCGATGCCATCGCCGAGCTGCGCGAGCTCGCCGCGCCCCTGCGGGGCTGTCGCGTGCTCCACGTGAGCGCGACGCCATTCGGTGGGGGAGTGGCCGAGATCCTCCGGTCCGAGATCCCGTTGCTGCGCGACCTCGGCATCGACGCCGACTGGCAGCTCATCAGAGGCAACGAAACGTTCTTCCGGGTGACCAAGACCATCCACAACGGGCTGCAGGGATCCGCGTTCGGCCTCTCGGCCGACGACGAGGAGCAGTACCTCGCACAATCGGAGCGGAACGCGAGGTCGCTCGACGAGGGCTACGACGTGGTGGTCGTGCACGATCCCCAACCGCTGGCGCTGCTCGAGCTCCACGGCACGAACCACAGTCGCTGGATCTGGCGGTGTCACGTCGACACATCGGAACCGAACCCGTCGGTGTGGCAGTTCCTGCGTCCCTTCCTCGTCCGCTACGACGCCGCCGTGTTCACCCTCGGCGGGTTCGTGCCGCCCGACTTCCCGCTGACGCGCACCGAGGTCATCCCGCCGGCCATCGATCCGGAGAGCCCGAAGAACGTGCCGTTGAGCGCACGCCTCGCCTCGCGGGTCGTCGAATGGATCGGCGTGGACACTCGCCGACCTCTGATCGCGCAGATCTCCCGGTTCGACGAATGGAAGGATCCGCTCGGTGTGGTCGCCGCCTACCGACTGGTCGCGCGAGCAGGTGCCCGACCTCCAGCTCGCCCTCGTCGGATCGATGGCGCTCGACGATCCCGAAGGCTGGCGCGTCTACCGCACGATCCAGGCCGAAGTCGGCGCGGATCCCGACATCCACGTGTTCACCAACCTCACCGGTGTCGGCAACGTCGAGGTGAACGCATTCCAACGACTCGCCGACGTGGTCATCCAGAAGTCGCTCCGAGAGGGCTTCGGGCTGGTGGTCTCGGAGGCGCTCTGGAAGGGCACGCCGGTCGTGGCCGGGCGTGCCGGCGGGATCCCGTTGCAGCTCGACGACGGGCAGAGCGGCTACCTCGTCGACTCCGTCGAGGAGTGCGCAGAGCCGCGTCGGTGACCTGCTCGCTCACCCCGATCGCCGACATGAGTTCGGAGTGCACGGCCAGGCCCACGTGCGCGAACGGTTCCTCCTCCCTCGGCTGATCGCCGACGAGCTGCGACTGTACGCATCGGTCCTCGAAGTCGGCCCCGCGGACTCCTCGGGCGCAGTCGTCGGGGTGCGTGGTGACCAGCGCGACCCGGTGTGCGGGATGCGCGTCGACAGCGGCCGCGCACGGCATCTGTCGTTCGCCGGGAACGACCTGTCGTTCTGCAGTGCGAGCTGCGAGCAGCAGTTCGCGGCCGATCCGGAACGGTTCCTCCGGGTGACGTAGGCGGCGGTGATGACGCACACGTCCCGACCCAACGCGCTCCGAGAGGAGCACACCTCCGGAGGCGATCGCGCGCGCCGACCGCTCGCGAACGGAGCCAAGCGGGCGCTACCTCCGCGACTTCGTCTTCGGCGCCATCGACGGGATCGTGACCACCTTCGCGGTGGCGGCCGGCGCGGTGGGCGGAGGGTTGCGTGCCACGGTGGTCGTCATCCTCGCGCGCTGGTGGGTCGAGACCATGGTCCGAGAGGAGCACGGCTTCGGTGACGAGCCCCACCGCCCACAGCGGAGCGCGCTCGTGACCTTCGGTGCGTTCGTCGTGGCCGGCACCATCCCCCTCGTTCCCTTCCTCGCCGACTCGCTCGCCGACATCTCCGTGAGCAAGCCGTTCCTCTGGAGCTCGATGTGCGCGGCGCTCGGTTTCGTGCTCGTCGGCGCGTTGAAGAGCAGGTTGATCGACCACGCGTGGTGGCGGGCGGGGCTCGAGACGCTGGCGGTCGGCGGGACGGCCGCGGTGCTCGCCTACGCCGCGGGAGTCCTGCTCGCAGATCTCGTCTGAGTCGAGCGGTGCTCGAGCGTCGTGGGACCGAAGACCCTGGCGCCACGATCGTCGATCCCGGACGCTGGACCGGCAGACCAGCCGACACGAGGACCGATCATGAGCATGACCGTGTACGTACCGCTGGACGGTTCCGAACGAGCCGAGCGAGCCTTGGCGCCGGCGAGCGCCGTCGCGGCGCGCGCCGGTGCCGAGCTCGTGCTCTTCGCCGCTCCGTGGCCCGACACGAGCTCGACACCGTGAGCAACTACCTCTCGGTGCAGGCCGCGTTCCTCGAGCAACCCGCGCGGTCCGTGGCTCGTGCTCGATCGATCGCCGATCGAAGCCATCCGCACGGCGGCTGCGCGAACCCGACGCGCTCGTGTGCATGACCACCCGTGGCCGCGGCGTGGTCAAGGAAACCTTGCTGGGCAGCGTCGCAGCCGAGGTGGTGCGCACGAGTACCGCGCCGGTGCTCTTCGTGGGACCGAGCGTGCCCGTCGGGTGGGAGCTCGGCGACGATCCGCTCATCATGGCGGCCCTCGACGGGTCGATGCCGTCGCTCGCCGCGGCGAACGCCGCGGGCGACCTGGCCGCCGCGCTCTCCGCACGGATCCGCGCCGTGGAGGTCCTGCGCCCGAGTGACGTGATCACCGTGGGCGAGTTCCCCGGCGGTGATCTGGCCATGCTGCAGGCGGTCGCCGCGGAGCTCGAGCTCCGTGGACTGACGGCCGACTACGCCATGGTCGACGGCTATGACGCTGCCGACACGTTGGCGAAGTTGGCCGGCTCAGACCATGCCACCGCGATCGCAGTGGCAAGTCACGGCCGCACCGGCCTGGCCCACGTGGTGCTCGGCAGCATCGCGATGCAGACGATCCGTCGGGCGCCGTGCCCGGTGCTCGTGACGGGGCCGGGAGTGCACCGGCACGCCGGTGATGGCCCGACGACGACCGCGGCAGAGCCTTCGTCAGCCTGAGGATCAGGCGTCGAGCGGCGTGCGACGCCGCGAGCAGGACGACCAGCGCGACACAGCAATGCCCGCGCGCACTCGTGCCGGGACGCCGCGCATCGCCGGTGGAGGGCAGTTGACGCAGAGCGTGCATCGAGCGATGCGCGTTCGTGGTTGGCCAGGCGACAGAGGTGATCGGCGCCCTCGTCGAGCGACACCCGGTCGTCCAGTGCGAGATCGACGGCGCGGCGCGCGACGACGCCGAGCGGGAGCGGACGAGTCTGTCCTCTGTGGCTTCACCTCGCGGATTCATCGTGCTCGTCCTCCCGAGCGATCCCGCGCGTCGCCATCGAAGATGCACCGATGCGAGCGATGCGTCCAGGGCCGAAGGTCCCGGTCGCCCGGGTGGCAGAGGTGACGTTCGGCCCTGACGATCCTCGCGGCCATTTGGTCGATCCTGCGACAGATGCGTCGGTCGTTGCGAGTCGTGGCGGGGGTGGCGCTGCTCGCGCTCTGGAGTGGATGGGCCTGCGCGCCTCGGACGGCGTCGCGCCGATGACCGCTCCGACCAATGCGTCCGACGCCGACGTCTCGTGGTTCACGGCTCCCGCGCCCGGAGGCAGCGCAGTGCCGGTCGGGATCCTGCGGGCGCCCGATGGCCCCGCGCACGGTGCTGTGTTGCTGGTCACCGGTACCGAGGGGCTCAACACCGACTACATCGCGTTCGCTCGGGAGCTCACGCGGTACGGCTTCGACGTCGCGATCGGGTGCTGGTTCAACGGCGGAGATCCGGTCGATGGCTCGGACCCGCGCATCCCGTGCGCACGAGGCGCCGGACTTCAAGGGCGTGACCGATGGGCCGTTGCGGATCTCGACGCACTCGTCGCCGGTGCACGCGACGCGCTCGGCGATCCGGAGCACTTCGCGCTCGTCGGTTTCAGCCGCGGCGGCGGGATCGCGATGCTGCGGGCTACGACGGGCGCGCCCGAACCGGTCGTCTCGATCGCCGGGATGCTCGAAGGGACCTCGTCCTGGGGCCAGGCACCGGATGAGGTGGACGTGGTCGAACGAGCCGGCGGCATCGCCGCTTCCGTGCTGCTCCTGCACGGGACATCGGACGGCGTGGTCTCGGTCGAGCAGGCGCGAGCGATGGAACGAGCGCTGCGGACACGCGGTGCCGACGTCGTCGCGAAGTACTACGAGGGCATGGGCCACGGCCTGGCCCAGGTGCCCTGGGTCCGGCGCGACATGCAGGCAACCCTGACCCAGTTCTTGTGTGATCGGTTCGGTTGTGGTGTGCCCGGCGCCACGACGTCGGCCGCGCAGAGGAGGGCTCGTGAGCTTCGTCGCCGAAGCATGGGACCTTGGCCTCTGGGGTGAGGCGGGCATCCGCTCGATGATGGGGTCGTCCGACTGCATTGCGACGACGTACGAGGAGTTCAGATGCGACCAGTGCGCAGCTTCGGTGCCGAGAGCCCGACGGTCGAAGTCGTCGTGTTCCGAGATGGTCGCGAGGTCGCACGTGAGCTCTGTGACACGGCCGAAGATGCCGCACTCGTGGTCGAGCGCTGGAGCGAGGATCCGGGCGTGGTGTGCCAGGTCGACGACCTCTCGGAACGCCATCGTCCTGAAGACATCCGCGACCCCGTCGCCTCGACGAACCGCTCGACGACGACTACCTGGCCGGCGACCTCGGAGGCGACGCCTGAGCCACACCGTGGTCGGCGCCGGTAGGCTCTCCCGCAATGGGCGAGACCGGCACCATCCGCGTGTTCCTGCTGGACGACCACGAGGTCGTCCGCCGCGGCGTCCGTGAGCTGCTCGACGCGGAAGACGACATCGCCGTCGTCGGCGAGGCCGACACTGCGGAGCGCGCGCTGGCCCGGATCCCGGCGACGCAACCCGATGTCGCGATCCTCGACGTGCGGCTGCCCGACGGCGACGGCATCGCCGTGTGCCGCGAGATCCGATCGGCGTCACGACGAGATCGCGTGCCTGATCCTCACGTCGTTCTCCGACGACGAAGCGCTCGTGCAGGCCGATCGTCGCCGGCGCGTCCGGTTACCTGCTGAAGCAGATCCGGGGCAACGACATCGTCGACGCCGTCCGGCGCGTCGCCCGGGGCGAATCACTGCTCGACCCGGCGATCGCCGAGCGGGTCGCCGAACGACTTCGCCGGCCACCGGCGGAGGACGAGCGGCTGGCCCAGCTCACCGGCCAGGAGCGCAAGATCCTGGCCCTGATCGCCGACGGCCTCACCAATCGGCAGATCGCCGACGAGCTCCACCTGGCCGAGAAGACGGTGAAGAACTACGTGTCGAACCTGCTGGCGAAGCTCGGCATGGAGCGACGCACCCAGGCCGCGGTGTTCGCCACGCGACTCGACCTCGAGTCCGGTCCGTCACTCCGTTCCGACGGCTGAACCACCGGAACCGGTCTCTGCGACGAGCCGACGGACCTCGTCGAGCCGGAGGAGCCCGACGATCCGTCCGCCGTCGACGACCGTGACCGCGTGCCCAGGTGCCGCGGCGACGCAGGGACGTCGCCTTCGAGATCGTCGTCCGGTGCAAGGGTGCTGGCCGAGCGGTCGGCGAGGTCACCGGCGCGCGCCGCGTCGGGTGCCCGCTCGATCGACGCCGACGTCGACGACGCCGACGTAGCGGCCCGCCGCGCGCCACCGGGAAGACCGCCTTGGCCGTTCCGCCGCACGAGTTGACGGAGCTCCGCTGCAGCTGACGGCCGCGTCGATGGTGGTGGGCATGCACGAGCATCGCGTCGCGCACGTGGCGACCGGCGAGTCGCACGTGCTCCAGGGTCGCCCGCTCCTCGCCGTTGGCGCCGACATAGATGAACACGCCGATGATGACGAGCAAGAAGTTCGTGAACATGCCCACCGCGATCAGCCCGAACGCGAACCATCGGCCGGTGGCGCCGGCGATGTGCGTCGACCGCTCGAGGTCGTACCGCCGTTCGAGGAGGGAACGGAAGCACGCGGCCGCCGTCGAGCGGGAAGGCGGGGATCATGTTGAACGCCGCGAGCAGCAGGTTGAGCCACGCGAGGCGTGCGAGGAACGGGCCGGTCACCAGGTCGACGGGATACAGCGAGACCGAGAGGCGACGCGCGGCGGCGGCCGCACCGAGCGCGAGGGCCAGCTTGCGGCCGGGCCGGCGATGGCCATCGAGAACTCGTCGCGTGGCAGTCTCGGGAAAGGTCTCGAGGCGCGAGACGCCGCCGATCGGCAGCAGGTCGATCTCGTGGACGACGAGGCCGTGGCGCCGGCCGACGAGGCAGTGCGCCAGCTCGTGGAACACGACGCAGGCGAAGATCGCCACCAGCCACACCAGCGAGTTGGCGACGCCGGGGCCGTTCGGCGCCGCTCCCGGCCAGCACGAACAGCGCGACGAGCAGGAAGAACGTCGCGTGCACACGGATCTGGATGCCCGCGATCGGCGCCAGGGGGAAGGACCACCGGCGGGCCGTGCCGGTGCGGTCATGGCATCGAACGTAGGGAGACCTCGCCGGACGCAGTAGAGCCGAAGGGCCCGAGTCGCGCCGACACCGGGAGTGACCTTCGGCTCTGGTGTGGCCAGCCCCCGGCCGTCGAGGCTGAGCTCCATGAACCTCGACAGCTCGGATCCGACGCACCTCGACCGCGGACGGTGATCGTCCCGCTCGACGGATCGGACTTCGCGTGCCGAGCGGTGCCGGTGGCAGCAGACCTGACGCGACGCTTCGATGCCGATCTGGTGCTGATGAGCGCGCCGACCACGCTGTCGTGTGAGACGAACGCCTTCGTGCCGGGCTGGCTCCACGACGTCGCCGCACGACCGACGTGGCGCGGGTCGAGACCGTCGTGGCGGAGATCAACGAGCCGGTCGAGGAGTCCGGGCGCTCCTCGCCACGCACGCCGACTCCCTGGTCGTCATGACGACCCATGGGCGGGGGGTGCTCGGCTCGGCTGCGCTCGGCGGGGTCGCCCAACAGATCGTCCACGAGGTCGAGGTGCCGCTGCTCCTGGTGGGACGCAGCTGTGCGCCGTCGCTGTCGTGGGCGGGCCCGGTGCTCGTGTGCCACGACGGTTCGACGGCCGCGGACGCCGCGCTCGGGCCTGCGGCCACCTGGGCCGACGCGCTCGGGAGTCCCGCTCGAGCTGGTGCACGTGTTCCACCCACTCGACGTCGCCACCGCCGAAGCGCCGACCGAGGCGATCCAGGGCGCGCTCGACGCGCTGGGCCCGGGAACGATCGCCCACGTCGTACGCAACTACCGGCCCGCGGATGCGATCCAGGAGCTGGCGCAACGTCGTGGGGCATCCGTCGTCGTCATGAGCACGCACGGGCGCACGGGGCTCGCCCGGATCGCGCTCGGGAGCGTGGCGATGGGCGTCGTGCGGCACAGCGTGTGCCCGGTGCTGGTGACGAGGCCGCCCGCACTCGGGCACTGACCCTCCGCGAGGCGTCAGCGCTCGCGACGCACGATCCGGAACCACGGGGCGGTCTCGGAGCCGTCGCCGCCGGCCGTGAACGGGTGGACCTCGCGTCCACGATCCGCAGGCACGGTTCGCTCGACGGACCGTCGGGATGGCCGTCGACCGGGTACGCGTACTGACCGCGCAACTGGTACCACGGCCGGGACGACGGTCCCGACGGGTGTCCGTGGGATGGGTACACGAAGGTGCCCACGACCTCGAAGCAGGGCGCAACCTCTTCGCCGCGCGGATGGTCCGGCGACGTGTACCAGGCGAGTGCGGGCGGTTCCTGCGTGGTCATCGGGGACGACGAGCACGACGCGCGGTGACGGCACGCTCACCAGCATCGTCGGCGCCTTCGCGCGCACGTAGGGTCGAAGGTCCCGAGTGACTGTGGGACCTTCGTCTCTGTCGGACCGGACGCTCGTGTGCGACGCTCGAACGACGCCACGAACGGAAGGACCGCCATGACTGTCGCCGAGTTGATCGACTACCTGCTGGGCCGCGACGCCACGCACGATCTCGCCCTGCAGCTCGCGTACGTCCAGGACGCGCGCGCACGCACCGGGCGCGCCCGGAAGGCCGAAGTGAGATGAGGTGGCCGAAGCGCTCCGAGGAAGCAGTCGTCTGCGAGTCGACCGTCGTCCCGGTTCCGAGCGAGAGCCCGCTCTCGGCGGTCGACGAGGCGCTGCGGGTCGCATCCGGACGTCAGCTGTTCACCCGCGACGAGGCGCTCGGACTCCTGCGTCAGGTCGGGTCGGGCGTGGACGATCCGGCGCGGGCGGCGACGGTCGAGCGGATCGTCGCCGACGCGGACGCCGGCTCGGCGGAGCAGATGATGGTGAGCTGCTCGGATCTGGTCGATCCGCTGCTCGACATCCGCCTGGCGCTCTGCTCCTGAGCTACGAGCGGGCCGGCACCTGCCACTCGAGCATGGTGCCGCCGTCGGGGCGGGACGAGGCACGACACGTGCCGCCGAGCTTGGTGGCGCGCTCGGTGAGGTTGCGGATCCCGTTGCCGCCCGAGAGGGTGGCCGGCATGCCCCGGCCGTTGTCGAGGACGCGGAGCGTCACGTGGTCGCCGCTCTCCACGACGATCTCGGCCGACGACGCCCCAGCGTGCTTCGCGACGTTCGAGAGCGCTTCACGCAGGGTGGGGAGCAGTTCGTCGGCGATCCGCTGATCGATCGCGTCGACCGGTCCGTCGAAGCGGATGCGGGGCTCGAAGCCGAGGGCCTCGCGCTCGTCGTCGGTGATGCGCAGCACCTCGGCGCGCACGCCGCCGGTGTGGCGGGCATCGGCCTGCAGGCTGAAGATCGCGGAACGGATCTCCCGGATCGTGTCGTCGAGATCGTCGACGACCGCGGCGAGGCGGTGGCCGTGCTCGACGTCGGCGGTGCGGGCCGACACGGACTGGATCGTCATCCCCGCGGCGAACAGCTTCTGGATGACGATGTCGTGCAGGTCACGGGCGATCCGCTCGCGATCCTCGACGACCCGGAGGTGCTGCTCGGCTTGGCGCAGCCGTTCGTCGGCCTCGATCCGTTCGCGCACGTCGCGCACGATCTTCACGTAGCGGACGGCCGATGCCGTCGTCGCCGGGGATCGCCTGCATCAGGATCTCGACCGGGAGGTCGGTGCCGTCACGGTGACGATGCACGGTGGTGAACATCATCGACGACTGCTCGCCGCGTGCGAGGGGGTCGAGCAGCTCGCGGAGCTCACGTTCGGTGAACTCGGGCGCGATGTGGAGCATCGTCATCTCGAGCAGCTCGTCGTCGGCTGTATCCGACCTGCTCGCTCGCGCCCTGGTTCACGTAGGTGAACTGCAGCGTGGCGGCATCGAGTACGAGCACCGCGTCGCGGGTGACGTCGAGTGCCTCGCGCACTTCACGATGGGCGGTCTCGTCGGCCACACGTTCGCTGACGTCGCGGACGACGGCGACGACGCGGAGACCGTCGTCGCTCGGCAGCGGGCTCAAGCTGATCTCGACCGGGAACTCGGTGCCGTCGGCGCGTCGTCCGCGGAGCATCAGCCCGGCACCCATCGATCGCAGGCGGGGCTCGACGCGGTATCGCGTCCGGTGCGCGCGGTGCACCTGGCGGAGGTGGTCGGGGAGCAGGTCGTCGACCGACCGCCCGAGCAGGTCGTGACGCTCGTACCCGAAGAGATCCTCGAGCTGGCGGTTGGCGAACAGGATCCGGCCGTTCTCGTCGGCCATCAACAGGCCGTCGGGCGCGGCGTCGACGAGGGCGTGGATCGCCGCTTCCTCGATCGTCGGGGCGCGGCTCGGTCGGGTCGAGGCCTCGGGGGTCCACGTCGAGATCGACGGACGCGTCGTGACCGGGACTCGTCGCCTCGGCACGCGACTCTGATGCTTGCATGCGGGTCCTCTCCGCTCACCCGCCAGGGTAGGCGCACAGGGGCACGAAGCCACCAAGGTCGTCAGCAGGCCATGGTGGCGTCCCAGGCGAGCTCGAGCGCCGTCGGCGGCGCGCCCGAGGTGTCGACCGTCGTGGCTCCCGGCCACGGATCGGCCGCCGCTCGCAGCACCGCGGCCACGGTGCGGTCGGCATCGGAAGCGTCGTGGCCTTCTCGTCGTCTCCGTTCGACGCGGGCGTCGGCGACCGCGGGATCCACCTCACACCGCAGCTCGACCAGGTCGCTCGAGGTCGCGTCGGCGACGCGTGCAGCGGCGCTCCGAAGCTCGGCGTCGGTCCAGGAGGCGTCGAGCACGACCGACTGGCCCATTCCGAGCGCCACCCGGGCTCGCCGGAGCATCTCGTCGTACGTGCGACGCGTCATCTCGTGCGTGTAGAGACCTTCGCCGATCGGGGCGGGCATCGGCGCGCCCGGATCGAGCCCGGCCAACTCCTTGCGGACGACGTCGGAGCGCACGACGGCCCAGTCGCCGCGCCGGCCGAGCCCGTCGGCGATCGTCGTCTTCCCGGTGCCGGGCGCACCGCCCACGAGCACGAGCGCGACTCGCCCGGCGCGGAGGTGCGCTCGCGCGAGCTCCAGCAATGCAGTCGCCGCGCCACGCGCCGACTCGTCACCCTGCGTCGACGCGGAGGGCGGAGACCTTGGCCCGGATGAGCGCCCGGAAGGCGATGTAGTAGTCGACGAGGCTGGCGGGATGACGTTCGCCGGAGAACTCGTCGTAGAGGCGCACGAACCTCGCGGCGAGCTCGGGCGCGCCCAGACGCTCGAGGTCCATGGCCAGAAAGGCGACGTCGGCGAGGACGTCGCCGTAGCGCAGCTCGTCGGAGAAGTCGAGGCAGTCGAGCACGCGTGGGCCGTCGGCGAGGCAGAAGATGTCGTCGGCGAGGAGATCGCCGTGGCCGTCGCGCATCCAACCCTGGGCGACTCGGGCGGCGAACAGCGGCGTCCTGCCCTGCACGTAGCGGGTGGCTCGTGTGGCCACCTCGTCGAGCATTGCCGCATCGAAGACCGTTGCCCCGATCGCGCGCAGCTCGGTCGAGGTCGAGGGTCAGCTTGGCCGCGATGTGCTCGGGTGCTCCAGCGGCGTCGACGGCAGCAGTGCGACTCGCGCTCGCATGGAACGATGCGATCGTCCGTGCGACTGCACGCAGTTCGTCGTCGGTGACGGCCCCGCTCGTGACCAGCGCAGCCAAACGTCGTCCCGCCGGCAATCGGCGCATGACGAGGAGGTGGTCGCACACCGAGCCGTCGACGTCGAGCACGTCGGCGACGCCCAGGTACACGTCGGGGGCGATGCGCCGGTTGAGCTCCAACTCGCGGCGGAGAGCCTGCTCGCGGAGCTCGCGGGTGGAGAAGTCGAGGAAGTCGAAGCGCACCGGCTTCTTGAGCTTGTAACGCGCGGTCGCCGGCGAAGACCACGATGGCCGAGTGCGTCTCCGCGAGGTCGCCCCACGGCACGGACTCCGTCATCTCGGGACGTGCCCGCCCGGTTCGAGCACTGCACCGAGGTCGCGGAGAGCTCGTACCATGGCGCTGCGGATGGCCCGCACCGCCTCGTCGGCGTCGTCTCGGGCAAGGTCGAGTCGGCGAGCGATGCGCACCTGCTGCTCGTCCCAAGCCATGCGCGCCCGGTGCAACTCGTCGCGGGCGTCCATGCGAGCAAGCTCGGCGTCGACGCGCGCGCGGTCGAGCTCCTGCTTCCACGAGGCGACGTCGTCGAGGATCGTCTGACCCTGCACCCGCAGGTCGGCGACGGCGTGGGTGGCGCGTGCGGCCAGGTCGTCGAGCTGATGGCTCAGACGGTCGAGGGGTGCTTCGGTGGGTTCGTGATCGGGCATGTTCAACTTCCTTCATCGAGGGTGAATGGGCTCGGGGCCGGGCGGCGGGGCACGAGTCGCAGCTTGGCGTCGAGTACCAATGCCCCCTCCGGCGAGACGACGACGGGATTGCAGTCGAGCTCCGCCACCTCGTCGATCGTCTCCGCCAGGCAGCCGACCCGGTGGAGCAGATCGGCGAGGGCCTCGACGTCGACCGGTCGCGAATGGCGGTAGCCGAACAGCAACGGCGAACCGTGCAGTGATCGGAGCATGCGATCGACGTCGACGTCGCGCAGCGGGGGGATCGCGAGCACGGTGTCGCGCTGCAGTTCGGCGGCGAATCCGCCCATGCCGAAGAGGATGATCGGACCGAAGGTCGGTTCGTGATGGATGCCCACGATGATCTCGACGCCCGGAGGAGCCATCGGTTGCAGGATCGCACCGCCCATTCGGGGACCGAGTGCGGCGTGCATCTCGGTGAACGCGTCGTGGACGGCGCGCCCGCTCGTGAGGCCCAACCGCACCCCGCCGACGTCGGTCTTGTGCACCAGCTCCGGCGACGCCGCCTTCAACGCGACGGGGTAGCCGAGCTCGCCGGCGCGTGCGACTGCTTCCCGTGCGGAGTCAGCATGTGCGCTCGCCACGACGGGAATGCCGAAGTCCTGGAGGAGATCGCACGCCACCGGGTTGGGTGCCCACAGACCCTCGGGTGCGGCGTTCAGTGCGTCGGCGACGCGCGGTCGTGCCCGGTCGGTTGCGACCTCGCACTCGACGACGACCCCTTCGGGCTGCCGGCGCCACTCGCCGAGCCAGGCGGCGTGCGACAGGGCTCGAGCCGCCGACTCGGGATACATGAACGTGGGCACCACACGCGATGAACCGGCGGCGCGGAGCTCGGTCGGGGCTTCCTCGAGCCCGAGGAAGCTCGCCAGCACCGGGACATCGCCGGCATCGGCCGCCGCCGACGCCAGCGCGGCACAAACGTCGTCGGCGCGGGTGACGTACGGCGCGACGTAGATCACGAGCAGCGCATCGATCTCGCCTGACTCGATCAGGATCCTCGCGGCACGCTCGAAGACGGGCGCGCCCGCTGACGCGATGAGATCGACCGGGTTCTGGACGCCACCGGCCGGTGCGAGTGCGCGCAGGGCACTCTGCACCTCCGGGGAGAGCTCTCGCACCTCGAGCCCCGCGGCCACGCAGGCGTCGGCCGCGACGATGGCCGGCCCTCCACCGTTGCTCATCACCGCGACGCGTCGACCGGCCGGCACCGGTTGGTGCGCGAGGAGCGACGCCACGTCGAACAACTCCTCGAGCGTGTCGACCCGGATCACCCCTGAGTGCCCGAGGACCGCATCGACTGCGGTGTCGGGATCCGCCAGCGCGGCCGTGTGCGAACGGGTACCGCGAGCGCCGGCCGTCGTGCGGCCGCTCTTGAGCGCGACGATCGGCTTGGTGCGAGCGAGTTGACGGGCGACGCGAGCGAACTTGCGGGGGTTCCCCAGCGACTCGAGGTACAGCAGCACGACGTCGGTGTCGGGATCGGTGGCCCAGTACTGCAGGAGGTCGTTGCCGGAGACGTCGGCCTTGTTGCCCATCGAGACGAACGTCGAGACGCCGAGCGCGAGCGCGTGCGCTCGTGAGAGCAGTTCGATGCCGACGCCGCCGGACTGCGACGCGCAGCCCACGCGTCCGGGAGCGGGTGGCACCGGCGAGAACGTCGCGTTCATGCGCACGTCGGGATCGGTGTTCACGACCCCGACGCAGTTCGGGCCCACGAGCCGCATGCCCGTGCGCCGACACAGGTCGGTGAGCTCATGTTGGATCTCGACGCCGTCGTCCAGCTCGGCGAACCCTCCCGAGATCACGACGAGACCGTGCACGCCCTTGTCGGCACACTGCTTGGCCACGTCGACGACCGCCGGGGCCGGCACGGCGACGACTGCGAGGTCGACGGGTCCGGGGATGTCCAGGATGCTGGGCCTCGTCGGTCGTCCGCAGATCGTCGCCTCGTGCGGGTTGATCGGATGGATGTCTCCGGTGAAGCTGCCCTCGACGAGATTCGTCACGATGGCGCGCCCGATCGAGTCGGCGCGCGATCCGGCCCCGATCACGGCGATCGACCGTGGGCTCAGGAGCCGCGCGATCGACCGCGCCTGCGCGACGTCGTCGCGATGCTCATGGGCGTGGAGCCAGTCATCGGTGGGAACCAGCTCGAACGCGACGCCGCTGATGTCGGCGTCGCCGTGGTTCCAACGGACGTCGAACCCGGCGTGCGCGAAGACATCGGGCATCAACTGGTTCGGACGCAGGTACTCGGCGCGGAACTGCGTGATCCCGCGCGCAGCAGCCAGTTGGACGAGCGATTCGAGGAGCGCGGTCCCGATGCCGCGCCCCTGCTGATCGTCTTCGACCATGAACGCGATCTCGGCGACACCCGGTTCGTCGATGACGTCGTATTCACCGAGTCCCACGAGACGGCCGTCGACTTCGGCGCCGAGGATGCAGTGATGAGGATCGTCGGCAGGGAGCCGGGTGAAGTGCACCGCGGTGTCGGCCGGTACGGGCGAGAAGAAGCGCAGGTACCGCGACTCCAGGGAGCTGTGCAGGTACAGGTCGCGAACCTGTTCGACATCGTCGGCACCCACCGCTCGGATCCGCGCCGGGCCGCCGTCGGCAAGCAGCACGTCGCGTACGACGGGGATCGAGAGCACGGGGTCTGTGCTCACGACGGGACGACGACGGCGCGGCCGCGAAGGGTACCGGCACGCATCTGCTCATAGACCCCCGGTGCGTCGTCGAGTGAGAATCGCTGAACCCTCGGGCGCACCTTGCCGGTTCGGGCGAGGGCGATCACTTCGATCAGCTCCGGGATCGAGCCCCAGTACGTGGTGGCGATCGAGAGCTCGTACGGCACGGTGAAGAAGCCGATCGGCAACGTGCCGCCCCCGATCCCGACGATCGTCAGGTGACCGAGTGACCGTGCGACGGCGGCACCGAACTGCATCGTGGCGTCGACGCCGACGAAGTCGAGCACGACGTCGACACCCACACCGTTCGTCGCGCCGCGCACGTGGTCCGCGGCCTGATCGTCGAGGAGCTCCGTCTCGTCGGCACCGACGTCGCGCGCGAGCTCCAGGGCGCTCGCGTCCACGTCGACGGCGACGACCCGCGCGGGGGAGAGTGCCTTGAGGATCTGGATCGCCATGTGGCCGAGACCGCCGGCGCCGATCACGACCGCAGTGGATCCGGGCACGAGCAACGCGAGCGAGCGCTTGATCGCGTGGTACGGGGTCAGCGCGGCATCGGTGAGCGGCGCGGCCTCGATGGGATCCAGGTCACCGAGCGGAACGAGATAACGGGAGTGCGGCACGAGCATGTACGGCGCCATCCCACCATCGAGTCCGAGCCCACCCCCGGCGGCGCCGATGCTCGCCTGCCGTACGCAGTAGTTCTCCATCCCCTGGGCGCAGCGGTGGCACACACCACAGCCCCAAGGCCCGTAGACCGCGACCGCATCGCCCACTTCGACCCCGGACGCGCCGGGTCCGAGTGCGTCCACCCACCCGGCGTTCTCGTGACCGAGCGTGAACGGAGGGCCCCACGGCAGGAGACCACCCTCGAAGTCGTACATGAGGTGAAGGTCCGAGTGGCAGGCACCCGCACCGCCAATTCGGATGCGGACCTCGCCCGGACCCGGCTCGGGTTCTGCGACATCCACGAACTCGGGTCCGTGCTTCCAGTCGACCAGCTGCAAGGCGCGCATGGCGGCTCCTCTCGGTACGCACTCGGACAGTCCCGATGCTGCGGCGCGCGCCGGTGGCACACCAGGGGCGATGGTCCCGTTCTCCCGATCGGACGGACAGGACGTTCGGCTCTAGTCGCCGCCGCCCGAGGTGACGAGGCTGAACAGGTCCGTTCGAACGAGAGGAGAGGTGCCATGCGTGCGAGCGTCGGAGATCGCTTGGTGATCAAGGGCCACCACGTCGGTGAGCCGGATCGGGACGCGGAGATCCTCGAGGTGCACGGAGAAGACGGCGGCCCGCCGTTCCTCGTGCGCTGGGACGACGACGGTCATGAAGGACTGTTCTTCCCGGGCTCCGACGCGACGGTCGAGCACATCCCGCACCGTCGAACGCCCTGAGCCCTGGGAACCGGGAGGAGGGCGGGAGATGCGCGACCTTGCGGCAAGCCAGCACGAGGTCGTCGTCGCGCCGGAACGGCTCGCCGTTGCCGGTCGGCTCATGGTGCCGAGGAAGGCCACGGGCCTGGTCGTCTTCGCCCACGGCAGTGGGAGCAACCGGCTGAGTCCTCGGAACCAATTCGTCGCCGAGCGGCTCCACACTGCCGGGCTCGCGACACTCCTCTTCGACTTGCTGACCGAGGAGGAGGCGCTCGACCCCGCCAGCGCGTTCGACGCAGAGCTCTTGGCGGTGCGGCTGCTCGTGGCCACCCGGTGGGCGCAACGCGATGCGGCCTGCAGAGGGCTTCCCGTGGGGTACTTCGGCGCGAGCGCGGGAGCCGGCGCGGCCCTGCTCGCGGCCGCCGAGGACCCATCGGTGGCTGCGGTCGTCGTGCGCGGTGGCCGGCCGGATCTCGCCGGCGATCGGCTCACGGCGGTGTTCGCCCCGACGCTCATGATCGTCGGCGAGGCCGATCCCGCCGTACGTGCCCTCAACGAGGCAGCGGCACGGCGGCTCCGCTGCGAACACCGCGTGGTGGTGGTGCCGGGCGCGACGCACCGGTTCGAGGAGCCGGGCGCACTCGCCGCGGTTGCGGACGAGGCGGCGACGTGGTGCACAGACCACTTCCGCAACCCCGCGGCGGGGGACCTTCGCCTCTGAACAACGGTCGACGTCTCCGGCACGCTGCAAGCATGGATGCCCCTCGAGGAGACCCGACCATGGACGGCACGCCGACCACTCGTTCCGCAGTCGCATGGCTTGGCGACCTGAGCCTCGACGACGCCGCGATCGCAGGAGGGAAAGGCGCCAACCTCGGCGAACTGACCGCCGCGGGCTTCCGGGTGCCCGATGGGTTCGTCGTCACTGCACAGACCTACCTCGACGCGATGGAAGCCGCTGGTGTCCGCGGCCACCTTGCTCACCTGGCGTCCGCGGTCACCGTCGACGAGACGCAAGCCACCGCGAACGCGGAAGCCTCGAGGGAGCTCGTGCGTTCGGCGGGCATCCCCGCGTCCACGAGGCGTGAGATCACCGACGCGTACGCCCGGCTCGGGGACGATCCGTTCGTCGCGGTTCGGTCGTCGGCGATCGGCGAGGACTCCGCGTCGATGTCGTTTGCCGGGATGAACGAATCGTTCACGAACGTGTCCGGCGTAGATGCGCTGATCGCGCGCATCGTCGACTGTTGGACTTCTCTGTTCGGTGACCGTGTCTGCAACTACCGCGCGGTACGCGCGGTCGACGCGGAGCCGGCGATCGCGGTGGTCGTGCAACGCATGGTCGACGCCCGTTGTTCAGGGGTGATGTTCACAGCTGATCCCGCGACGGGCGATGCCGCAAAGATCGTGATCGATGCCGCTCCTGGATTGGGAGCCGTCGTCGTCGGAGGAGAGGTGGAGCCAGACTCGTACGTCGTCGCCAAGAACAGCCGCACGATCGTCAGCTCGCATCGCGGGAGCCAGGCGTTCCAGATCGTGCGCAGCGCGGGTGGCGAGGATGAGCGCGTGACGCTCGATCCCGATGTCGCCATGGCTGCAGTCCTGACACCGGCCGAGGTCCTCGAGCTGGCCGCGCTCGGGCAGCAGGTCGAGGATCACTACGGCTCGCCGCAAGACGTGGAGTGGGCCATGGACGAGACCGCCACGTACCTCGTGCAGTCACGGCCGATCACCACGCTCGGGCGTGCGCCCTCGACGACCGCGACCGACGTCGGCGCCGAGGGCGTCCTCGTGCGCGGGCTTGCCGCCTCGCCCGGAGTGGTCAGCGGCCCGGTGAGGGTCCTGCATACGCCCAGCGAAGGCGCGTCGCTCCAGGACGGTGAGATCCTGGTCGCCCCGATGACCAGCCCCGACTGGCTGCCCGTCATCCGGCGCGCCGGCGCGCTGGTCACCGAGGGGGGTGGGATCACCTGCCACGCGGCGATCGTCAGCCGTGAGCTCGGCGTGCCCTGCATCGTCGGGGCCGCGCATGCCACCGAGCTGCTCCACGACGGGACCATCGTGGACGTCGACGCAACCCATGGTGTCGTGTCGCGAGGCGCCCGGCCCGGCACGACGGGCATCACGAGGATTGTCGAACCATCTCCCCCCGCGAGCTCCCGTGGGTCCGAACCGCTGGGGACCAAGGTCTACGTCAACCTCGCGACCGCCGCCCAGGCCGAGCACGCCGCGGCGCTGGACGTCGACGGTGTCGGGCTCCTGCGCGCCGAGCTCCTCCTCACGGACGCACTCGGCGGGGTGCATCCGCAGCGACTCATCGCCACCGGTCGGAGCTCAGAGTTCGTCGAGCGTCTGTCGGCCGCGTTGCTGCCCATCACGCAGGCGTTCGCACCCCGGCCCGTCGTGTACCGCACCACCGACTTCCGCAGCAACGAGTTTCGCCACCTCGAGGGTGGCGACGAATTCGAACCGCTCGAGGAGAACCCGATGATCGGCTACCGGGGTTGCTTCCGTTACGTCCGTGATCCGGCGACGTTCCGCTTGGAGCTCGACGCGCTGGCGCGGGTGCGGGACGCGACGCCGAACCTCCACGTGATGATTCCCTTCGTGCGCACCCGCTGGGAGCTGGAGGAGTGCCTCGAGCTCATCGATGCCAGCCCGTTGGGTGCCGCTCGGGGGCTCCGCCGCTGGGTCATGGCGGAGGTACCTTCCGTCGCCTTTCGCATCCCCGAGTACGCAGCACTCGGGATCGACGGCGTCTCCATCGGCTCGAACGACTTGACGCAGTTGATGCTCGGGGTCGATCGGGATTCCTCTGTCTGCGCGGACCTGTTCGACGAGAGCGACGACGCCGTGCTCGACGCGATCCGTCGCATCGTGGACGCGGCGCACGCCAATGGTCTCACCGCGTCGCTCTGCGGAGAGGCTCCGTCGAGGCGGCCCGAGTTCGCTGAGCACCTCGTGCGGTTCGGCATCGATTCGGTGTCGGTCAATCCCGACGCCGTGGGAGCGGTGCGCCACACCATCGGAGCGGCGGAGCGGCGTCTCCTCCTCGATGCGGCGCGGACTGCGACTGCGCCAACGCAGGGCGACTGACGGGGACCTTCGCCTCTGGAGCAGGCGGATCGGGAACGTCACGATCGTGGCATGACGATCTTGTTGACGTTCCAGACCCACGAAGGCCAGACCCAACGGATCGCCGATCGCATCGCACGCAAGCTCGTCGACCGGGGCTTCGACGTCGATCTCGTCAAGGTCGCCGAGGACCCGGACCCGAAGGGCTACCAAGCGGTGGTGGTCGGTGCGCCCGTTCGCTACGAGCGTCACGGGCGACCGATCACGAATTATCTGCGTCGGCACCGCGCCCAGCTCGCCGAGAAGCCGATGGCGCTGTTCCAGGTGAGCATGACGTCCGCTCGTACCGACGAGGAGCATCTCGCCAAGGCCGACCAACTCGTGCTCCGGCTGCTGAAGCGCACTGGAGTGCACGTCGACGTCGTCGCCAAATTCGCAGGCGCGCTGCGGTATTCGCAGTACGGCTGGGTGACCAAGCGGGTGATGCGATCGATCGCCCGACGCGAAGGCAATGACACCGACACGAGCTGCGACCACGAATACACCGACTGGGACGCGGTCGATCGCTTCGCCATCGAGGTCGCCGCGCTGGCTTCGTCGAAGGTCGACGCGCGATGAGTGCGCTGAGTACCACGCGAGACGATGCCGTCGACTGCGATCGTCGCCTCACCCCGTCGACGATCGTCGTGCCGATCGATGGTGGGGAGACGGCCCTTCGCGCGCTCGTCGTCGCACGGCAGTGGGCGGAGCGGTTCAGCGCCGAGCTCGTCGTCATCACCGTGGAGGGGGAACACGATCGTTCGGCGTTCCCCGACTGTCACGACGACGGCAGCGAGCCCCGCACTGTGTGGCGATCGGTACGTAGCCGAGGGGGGCTCGTGCCCACGGTGATCGACGTCTCCTCCCAGGATCCTTCGGCGATCGTGTGCGTCGGAACCCGTGCTCACTCGCCGCTGGTCGATGCCTTGGACGATGACATCGCGCAGGAGGTGCTGCGTTCCGTCGAGGTTCCGGTCCTGCTCATCGGACCGCACTGCCGGGCTGCGGTCCCCGATGGTCCGGTCGTCGTCGCCCACGACGGGTCGTCCGGCGGGAACGCGGTGATCGACGCCGCTCGGATCTGGGCGGCGTCGATCCACACGCCGTCAGTGGTGATCCACGTCCAAGAACGGCTCGGCGAGACGCTGAGCGACGTCATGCCCACGCTTCGCGCCGCCCGAGCGCAGCTCGGCGGTGCGTCACTGGAGATCCTGCCGAGCCGGTTTCCCGCCGGTGCGATCCGCGAATACGCGCAAGAGGTCGACGCGTCGTTGCTGGCAGTGAGCACCCGTGGCAGCACCGGCACGCTCGCGGCCTCGACTGGCCGCACGGCGACCTGGGTCGTCCGTGAGAGCGCTTGTCCGGTGCTGGTCGCGCATCCGTCCGCCATGCACGCGGACTGACCGAGATGAGACCTCGCGGGGTGCTCGCCGCCGCCGGAGTCGCCACGGCCGTGCTCGCAGCGGTGTACGTACGGCGCGTCGAGCCGTGGTTTCGTCGGTGGGGCGCGACCGATGACGAGATCTCGTCGCGCCTGCCGGTCGACGAGCTCGTGGAGGTGGGCACCCGATCCATGACGCGTGCGATCACGGTGCACGCACCTCTCGAGGACGTGTGGCCGTGGCTGGTGCAGATCGGCCAGGACCGCGCCGGCTTCTACAGCTACACCTGGCTCGAGAACCTCGTCGGCGCCGACATGCACAACGCACGTTGCGTGCACCCGGAGTGGCAGTCGCGTCGCCGCGGCGATTCCGTGTGGCTGGCCAAGGACGCCCGGTATCACGAGCGCGGGCGCCAGATCGCCGCCATCGTCGAGCCGTCACGCGCGCTCGTCTTGGTGTCGCCCGGCGACTGGGAACGCCTGGACCGCGGTGAGCGCGCGACGGGTGCATGGGGCTTCTTCCTCCAACCGTGTGGCGGTGCATTCACGCGCTTGGTCATTCGCAGCTCCGGCGGGGCGGTGGGAACGCACCTCTTCGATGCGCTCCACTTCCTGATGGAGCAGAAGATGATGCGAGGACTGCGTGATCGCGTCGAGGCTGCGACCGCCTGACGCGCTTCTGGTGGACAGGACTTCCGGCCCTGTCGCGAGCTCGCCCAGCCGACGATCGTGTCGATGACAACGAAGTCGACTCGGGAGCAGACGTGCGATTCAAGCGGAACGACGAATCGATCGGTATGGGCGCGTGGATGTTCGCGTCGCTTGCGCTCATCCTCGGCCTGGGTGCGCTGATCGTCGCCGGCCAAGCGCTGACGCAGAGCGACGACGCCAAGAGCATTGCGAACGCCTCGACCGGCACCCAGGTCAGCCTCACCGAGTTCAAGATCGATCCGTCGACCATCGCGGTCGATGACGGCGGCTCGTTGACGGTGAAGAACACTGGAACGATCGCGCACAACCTGGCGATCAAGGGGACCAGCCTGAAGACTGCTGACATCGCGCCGGGCAAGACGGAGTCCCTCGACGTGTCGTCACTGAAGACGGGCATGTACACCGCCTACTGCCAGATCTCGGGTCATGAAGCGGCCGGCATGACCGCGATGCTCCACGTCGGCCTCGGGGGCGCGAGCGCGGCTGCTGCCGCGTCGTCGGAAAGCGCAGCTCAAAACGACCAGCAGGACGCGGTGATGAAGGCGCCCGTCGACGCGTACACGAAGCAGCTCACCGACGGGCCGAACACGGAGGGTGTCGGTGCGCAGGTGATGGCGCCGAAGATCCTGCCCGACGGCACGAAGGAGTTCGACCTCACCGCCGCGATCACGGACTGGGAGGTGTCGCCCGGCAACACGGTGCAGGCTTGGACGTACAACGGCACGGTGCCCGGGCCGACGATCAAGGTCGATCCCGGCGACCACGTGAAGGTCGTGCTCGACAACCAGCTGCCGCAGTCGACTGCGATCCACTTCCACGGCATCACCGTCCCCAACGCGATGGACGGCGTTCCCGACATCACGCAGCCGCCGGTGAAGCCGGGGGAGACCTTCACGTACGACTTCGTGGCCTCGCAGTCGCCGGAGGTCGGCATGTACCACTCGCACCACCACGCCGAGCACCAGGTTCCCGACGGTCTCTCGGGCGCGTTCATCATCGGCTCGGAACCGGTCCCCGCGGGCGTGACCGTCACGCAAGAGGTCCCCATGGTGCTCAACGACGCCGGCGTGATCGGTCTCACGCTCAACGGCAAGTCGTTCCCGGCGACCGCGCCGGTGATCGCCAAGCAGGGCGAGTGGGTCGAGGTGCAGTACATGAACGAGGGTCTGCAGATCCACCCCATGCATCTCCACGGCCTGCCGCAGCTGGTCGTCGCCAAGGATGGATTCCCGACGCCGACTCCGTACGAGGTCGACACCCTCAACGTCGCACCGGGAGAGCGCTACACGGTGCTGGTGCACGCCACCGCACCCGGCGTGTGGGCGTGGCACTGCCACATCCTGAGCCACGCCGAGAGCGACCAGGGCATGTTCGGCATGGTGACGACCTTCATCGTCCAGTGAACGGCCTCGTGGAGGCGGAGCCGACACCGCTGCTCATCGACTCGTTCATGCCAACGTTCGACGTGACGATCGCCGAGCACGTGATCGTCCGCCGCGATCCCTCGACGGCGTTTCGCGAGGCGCGAGCGCTCGACTTCCTGAGCGTCCACACACCATTGCTCGATGTCGCGATGTGGGCACGCGGCGTCCCGGCTCGACTCACGGGCCATGCGGTCCAGCCGCCACCACGCTTGGTGCTCGCGGAAGGCGATCCACTGCCGGGCTGGCTGGTCCTCGGAGAGCGGCCGGAGCGCGAGCTCGTCTTCGGCGCCGTGGGCAAGTTCTGGCAGCCGAACATCGAGTGGCGCGATGTCGCGGCCGACGACTTCAGAGCCTTCACGGAGCCGGGATGGGGCAAGATCGCCGCCAACTTCTCCGTGCTGCCCTACGGCGAGCACGCGACGCTGCTCACCTACGAGTGCCGCACCACGACCACCGATCCCGCGTCGCGACAGCAGTTCTTGCGCTACTGGCGGCTGATGCGCCCGTTCGTCGCGCACATCTTCCGAGCGACGGTGCGCACGATTCGCGACAACGCAGAGCAGCAAGAGGCCTGAAGCCGTGAGCGAAACGCAGGCTGCAGTCGATCTGTACTGGATACCGCTCGGTGCGGGCGCCCATGTGGTTCGGATCAGCGGGAAGACCTTCGAGGCTGCAGCTGCCTTCGCATCTCGTCGTCCTCGCTGTGACCTCTACCATTCCGCACTCGTGGTGCACGTTCCGGAAGGTCGGTTCGTCGTGGAACAAGCGCCGGTACCGAACGCAGATGGCGCCTCGCGTGGCGTCGTCGCGCAAGGTCCGGTCGGCGCTCGATGGGCCGGTCGCTTCCGGATCTTCCGGTACGAGGTGCGCCGCTGGCCCGACGGCCAGATCCCTGACATCCGCGCGGCAGTCGGGAGTCCATTGCGTGCTTCCAGTTCTCTCGATTGCGCTCGACGACTTCTCGAAGTGCTCGAGGACATTCCAACACCCGTGTGGGGTCGCGACGAGTTCGACACCGGCGAGATGTGGAATTCGAACTCCGTCGTGTCCTGGGCGCTCACCCGCAGCGGCATCGACACATCGAGCATCACTCCACCGACGGGAGGCCGCGCTCCCGGATGGCACGCCGGGATCGTGGTGGCCGAACAGAGAGACGCGCTCATCTGAGCGGGCACCCTCTGGTGCGGCGGCTCACCTGCTGTTCTGCGGCGCCCCCGGGAGGATTCGAACCTCCGCACACGGTTTAGGAAACCGATGCTCTATCCCCTGAGCTACGGGGGCGGGGCCGGCGCGATTGGTGGTCGAAAACCTCCGCGCCGGACGGCCCAGGATAGGTGGAGCGGGGTTTTCGGGGCGCGCTTTGGGCCTCTGCGGGCTGTGTGTCAACCCGGAAGCGCTCGTCGCCTGATTCGGCGCGCGTTGGCGCTCGAACTGGCCGATGCGTCGAGCGTTTACGCGGCGAGAGGCTCGGCGCGATGTCGCTGGTGGCGATGGAGCGCGAGCGAGTTGACGGTCAGCGCGAAGCCGAGGAGGTTGAGGTGTTGGCGGGTATGGCCGATGCTGTGCGCACGGCCGAGCCACATGGTGTCGTCGAGGTGCCGGTTGATGGATTCGGCGTCGTTGCGACGGGGGAAGAGGCGTTCGAAGTCGGGGTCCCCGGGTGGGATGGGCCGGAGGTTCTCGGTCCGGTTCAACTTGCGGGCGGTGTCTTCGTCGTTGCCGTGCAATCGAACGGTGATCGTCTGACGTTCGTACTCATCTGGCAACTCGTAGTCGTTGTACCAGCGGAAGCGGCCGTCCTTGCCGGCTCTGCGGTGGGTGCGGATGCGGGGGAGCGCCACGAAGCGTTGGTAGCCGGTGTCGGTGAGCTGGGCGAGGCCAAGCACACCACCTGACGCGTAGAGGCGAAGGGAGTGGCGGATGCCGTCGGGGAGGGTGATCGTCTTGTCCTCGATGTGGACGTTCTTCTCGACCCGTCGCTCGTTCCGCCGCGGCTTCTTGGGGCTGGCCTTCGCGGCGGTCACGCGGTTGATGGGCAACAGCCCGAGCTCGCGCAGGAGGTGCTGGTGGTGCACACCGCGCAGTGCGGTGTCGTAGATGACGCCTTGTGCGCCGCGGATGTGGGGCGCGAGGCGTGTGAAGCAGTCGACAGCGCTGCGGGCTTCGCCGCCGGGGGTGGGGACCCATTCGACGTCGAGGATGATTCGGCCGTGCACCTGCTCGGTCCGGGCGGCGACGAGGACGAACTTGGTGCCCAACGCCGCGTTGCCGTCGCCTTCGAAATGAATCGCCGCGTCGGCCTCGTAGCGGGTGGGGAGCAGTTCGCCAGTGGTGCGGTCGAGGCGTTGGTCGCCGGGCTTTGCTTTGAAGGGCGGCGCGATGACCTTGCCGTCGGCGTGGAGCATGCGACTCAGATCCGGATGGGTCCACGAACCCGGCCCATCGGGGTCGAGGAGGCCGAGCTCGCGGGCCTGGTCTGCGGCGAGCTCCCGTTGGAGACGCGCCAGGTTGGCGAGGACTTCGGGGTGGGTGAGGTAGCGGTTGCGGGCGTAGAGGTAGTGGTGGCGACGCATCGGCCGCTCCGAAAGGTGCAGGTCGCGACCGCCCGGGAAATGGCGGCGGATGGTGTTGCGGATCAGGTTCCACACCACCGGATGCGCGAGTTCGGCTTCGACGCGTCGGGCGCTGCCGTAGACGCTGATAAGCGCCTCGTAGAGCAGCCACATGAACGTCGGGTAGTCGCGTCGACGTCCACCCGCGTCGGGTGCGGAGTCAGGAACGAGATCCGCGAGTTCGTAGAGCGCAGGGTTCGCGAGTAGTGCTTCGACGCGCTCGAGCGCGCTTTGCGCGGAGCTACTGCGGTAGCAGTGCGGAGGCGTCACGTCCCTTCTGACAATCCGGGCGACGTCAAACGTCGATGTGGCAGGTCAAGCTTTTGCGAGAGTGCTGATCAGGCCCCACGTGGCGCTGACCTCGTCAGGATTTCCGAGGGGGATTGCCGCGACGTCCGTCGCGCCTCGAGAGGCCAAGCCGGTGAGGGCGGCGGCCACTTGGTCGGCGTTTCCGATGATCGCGACATCAACTGCGTCCGCGACGCCCTCTCGCTCCAGCATCGCGGCATACGACGGAATGTCGCGGTAGCTGCCGATGGCAGGACCCAGCCGTTCGCGAGCGCTCGCCGTATCGTCGGTGACGCAGACGGGCAGACACACCACCACGCGAGGCTCAGGACGACCAGCCGCTTCCGCGGCTGCTCGGATCGTCGGTGACACGTAGCTCTCGATCGTCGCTGCGCCTGTCATCCATGTGATCGTCCCCGCGGTGCGTTCACCGGCCAGCTGCAACATCCGTGGTCCGAGCGCTGCGATCAGCACCGGCGGCGGCGTCGGCAGCTCGGCGGCGCCGAGCTGGGTCGACAGCGCGAAACTCTCGTTCGGCGTCGCTGGCTCCGCCGCCATCAACGCGTCGAGCGTCGACAGGTAGTCCGCCAAGTAGCTCACTGAACGGCGACGAGGAAGTCCGTACAGCCGCTCGAGGTTGTGGGCATGCGCGAGGCCAAGTCCGAGCGCCAACCGGCCACCACACAGCGCTTGCGCAGTGAGCGCCTGCTCCGCGAGCACCACCGGATGTCTCGTCTGGACGGGTATCACTGCGGTGCCGACTTCGACATCGCCGTCAACGCCCCAGGAAGAGATCAGCGTCAAGGCGTCGAACCCGAGATGCTGCGTGATCCACACTGACGACACGCCAGCAGCCCGCGCCTGTTCGTACTCTGCGACCAACTGAGAAATCGTGTCCCCAAAGCCGCCACGGCGACCGATCACTGCACCAATCCGCATGACGGAGTCCCTTCCAAGGCGTCACCAACCTGAACCTGTCCGTGCAAAGAAACGGACGCCGACCAAACCGCACACACGCTCG
Organism: uncultured Actinomycetes bacterium; assembly: GCA_963835985.1. Classification (GTDB taxonomy): domain Bacteria; phylum Actinomycetota; class Acidimicrobiia; order IMCC26256; family DASPTH01; genus DASUAS01. The sequence goes on from CAWIHV010000007.1 coordinate 1,113,768, forward strand.
ATGGCACGTGAGGAAATGCGCCTGGAAGCGCCTGCGTTCACACGCGTTGGAAGATCGCCATTGAAGTGGAGATGGCGCGATCGTCCTTGCCCTCGTCGTGGAGCGTCGCGGCGACCGCGATGCGGCTGCTCCCTGCGCCGTTCACCCTCGCTTCGGCTCGGAAGGGACCGGTGACACCGGGACGCTCCATCATGACGTGCCAGCTCTCGACTTGAAGCGCGTCGGTGCCCGCGTGGTCCGCCGCGGCCTCCATCGCTGCCACCTCGAGCACGATGTTGATCGGACCGAGGTGCAGCGCCGCGTGGGGAGCCGAGAACTCGGCGCGCAACGGTGGGAGTCGCCAGAGGCTGTCCGCACCGCGTTCGGCGCCGAACACCTCGTGCAAGCGCGGGAGGTCCGGGCTGTCTTCGACGTCGATCGGGGGGTTGTCGATCTTCTCGTAGCCGTCGGGCACGTCGCCGAGCGACACGCCCATGCCCGACGACACCGCGATCACACGCTCGGGATCGTCTGCATCGACGGTGCGCGAGCGGCTGTAGCCCATGGTGCGACCGAGGTGGATCACGTCGCGCTCGATGACGACCTGGCGCACGTCGCGCGCGGGATCCAGCACTTCGTACGACATGACCACCGGTGCCGGTACGCATTGGGAGTCGAGCCAGTGAGGTTCTGGGGACGCGATGCAGAGCGGCGCGGCGAGTATGCCGCCAGTCGTGTTCCGCATGTCGTGCCGCAAGGGCATCGTTTCGCGCTCCACGCCCGTGTCGAGCTCGGGCGAGAGCTTGCCGAGGTACCGGTACGTCATGAGCGCCGTCCATGCCGTCTCGAACTCTGACCAGTGATCCTCGCTGGTGGTCGTGCGGATGTCGTGCACCATGGTCAGGCCGCCTTTGGTAGATGGAACAGGGATATGAGCGCGGTCACGCGCGCGCGTCGCAGCACACCGTCAGGATTTCGTTTTCGTGCGCGTGCGCGTGCGTGTTCGTCCTTGGGTAGAGCCTCTTTGCGGCGCCGTGACATCCGGTACCTCGAGTTCGTGCCGCACGCCCTGCAGAAGCAGGCGCAAGCCGACGAGGAACTGCTCATCGCCGAAGGCACGCATGGTTCCGTAGTCGTCCACCTCACTCAACACGGGAAGCTCCGCGGCGCCAAGCCGGGCAACGCTCGCGTTGATGGTGGCAATGTCTTCTTCATCCTCGGCGGCCGCGTACTCCCGCAGGATGAAACCCATCGTGTAGTTCGCGAAGACGGTGAGGATGATCGCGGCCTGCTCCGGCGTGAAGCCTGCTCTCGTGAGCACGGCCACACCCGCGTCCGTGCGGCGGAGCACTTGGCGTCCGATTCGGCTGGCCGAAAACGTGAGGCGCGTGTTCTGCGGGAACACCTCGCGGTACAGAGGCGAGCGATGCATCAGGGAACGGAACGCGACGAGGTACGCGATGAGCTCGTCGTCCCACGGACCATCGCCCACTGGCGGCAGCCTCGTGAGCGCGTCACGACCCACGCGGTCCATGAGCGCTTCCACCAGATCGTCTTTGCTTCGGAAGTACCAGTAGAGGCTGGTGACACCGCAGCCCATAGCGCCAGCGAGATGCGGCATGCTGAGCTCATCCAAGCCCTCGTGCTCGACGATCCGGGCCGCCGCATCGAGGATGTCGTCGGCGTTCAGCGAGCCACGGGCACGACGGGGGCGACTCACCGGGTCACTCGACACAAGCGCACTGTAGTTATCGTATCCATTACCGACTTAGTTATCGTATGGATTACTGCAGGCTCACCAGCCGTCGTTTCGTTGCGGAGGAAGCGTGAAGGGAAGCACAGCATGAAGTGGGGCATCGTCTATGCCAGCACCTCGTTTCCCGAGCCTGACCGCGCCGTGGCGATGGCGACCGCGGCCGAGGCCGCCGGGTTCGAGTCGCTGTGGTGCCCCGAGCACGTGGTGGTGCCGGTGGGTCCGGACGCCACCCCGTACCGGGGCTCGCTCGACGGCAAGATGGACCGGGTGTGGCGGCGGGGAGGGCTCCCCGACCCGCTCATCTGGCTGGCGTTCGTGGCCTCGCACACGACGACGATCCAACTCGGCACGAACGTCGTGATCGTCCCCGAGCACCAGCCCGCCGTGCTGGCCAAGTCGGTGGCGACGCTCGACGCCTTGTCCGGGGGCCGCGTCCAGCTCGGCGTCGGCGTCGGCGAGCTGCCCGAGGAGTACGGCGCCGTGGGCATGGAGTTCACCAACCGGGGTCAGAGGATGGACGAGTACCTCGAGGCGATGCGGCTGCTCTGGAAGGAGGAGGTCGCGTCGTACCACGGCCAGTTCGTCGCATTCGACGAGGTGCGGTGCGACCCCAGCCCGCCCCGGGGCACGGTGCCCATCCACGTCGGTGGGACGTCATCGGCGGCCATCCGGCGGGCCGTCCGCGTCGGCGACGGCTACTTCCCGTACGTCGGGCCGCAGCACGACTTCATTCCCGAGCTTCGCCGGATTCTGGCCGACGTTGACGCCGAGTGCGATCGGGTGGGTCGCGACCTTGGCGAGATCGAGATCACAGTCGGCGGCGCCCGCACCGCCGAGGAGGCGGCGGCCATGGCCGAACTCGGTGTCGACCGCTGCACGATCGCCATCCGCGCGAAGGAGATGCCCGAGGTGCGCGACGAGCTCGCCCGCTTCGGGACCGAGGTCATCGAACCGACGAAAGAGCTGTGACATGGGTGTGCTGGACGGCAAGGTCGCCATCGTCACCGGGGCCGGTCAGGGCGTGGGCCGCGGCATCGCCCTCGCGCTGGCCAAGGATGGTGCGCGGGTCGCGCTGCTCGGGCGGACGGTGTCGAAGTGCGAGACGGTGGCGGCCGAGATCGCGGCCGTCGGCGGCGAGGGACTGCCCCTCGCTTGCGACGTCGAGCACCGCGACCAGATCGAAGCGAGCGTCGCCCGGGTGGTCGACGAGTGGGGTCGCATCGACGTGCTGGTGAACAACGCCCAAGCGATGACGTACATGTCGATCCGCAAGCTCACCGACGACGACATGGAGTCGATGTGGCGCTCCGGCCCCCTCGCGTGCTTCCGGCTGATGCAGGCCTGCTTCCCCTACCTGCGCGACTCGAAGGGCAGCGTGATCAACATGGGCTCGGGGTCGAGCATCCTGCCTCACCCCATGATGTCGGGCTACGCCATGGCCAAGGAGGCGGTGCGCACATTGTCACGGGTCGGCGCACTCGAATGGGGCCGCTACGGCATCCGCGTCAACGCCATCTGCCCGCTCGCCGACTCGCCCGGTGCCACCAACTTCGACGACTCGACCGGCGCCTACGAGGCGGTGACCGCCCAGGTGCCGCTCGGCCACTGGGGTGACGCCGAGTCCGACATCGGCCGCGGTGCCGTCTACCTCGCCGGCCCCGACGCCAAGTTCATCACCGGCACCACCCTCATGATCGACGGTGGCTACAACTACCTCCGGTGAGCGCAGCGCCCTACCGTCATCTATTTCCAGAACAGCTCCGTGAGCCGGCCCATGCGTGCGACGGCTTCTTCGCGCGGGAGTGTCGCAGCGTGGGAGGCGCTTGCGGCGTCGTCCGGATGTGAGTACAGCCGGGGCCCGGTACCGAGCTGCTCGAACAATGCCGCGGCGACGTCTTCGGGCGTGCGGGGCTCGGCGACGGACGCATTTCCTGACTCCTCGAGCACGCGTGCCAACGCTTCCGGGTCGGGTGGCGTCATCTTGTTGGCGTTGTGAAGGAAGTTCGGCGTCGCGGTAGCGCCGACGACGTACGCGCACGCATCCACGCCCTGGTCGCGCAACTCGTCCCAGAGCCCTTCACCCAAGATGAGCTCGTACGCCTTGGCAGCGCCGTACGCGGCGAAGATCTTGACGCCCTGGAGCGCGCCCATCGAGGACACGAGCACGATGCCACCCCGTCCTCGGCTCACCATCGCTGCCGCGAACCGTTTGGTCAACACGGTGGGCGTCACGCAGTTGACGGTGATGTTCGTGAGCAGCTCATCGGTCGGCGTGGTGAGGAACCGGCCTTGGGGCTCCGCCGCCGCGTTGTAGATGAACAGGCCGACCTCGACGTCGTCGGTGGCGGCGGCGACGACGTCGTCCAGGTCGGGTGAACCCATATCGACGGTGACCGTTCGGACCTCGACGCCATGACGGTCGCGAAGCTCAGCGGCAGTGCGCTCCATCACGTCACTCCGGCGAGCGCAGAGGATCACGTTGGTCCCACGGCGCGCGGCCTCGTCGGCGAACGCGGCCCCAAGTCCGGCGGACGCACCCGCGACGAAGGCCCAGGGCCCATACCGGTCGAAGAACGAGCCACCCATGGTTTCTCCTACTTTCGGGGCACAAAGTCTGGAGGACGACGCCTTTCGGAACGATGTCGCTCGGCCCTGCGCAGTCGACCCGAGGACAGCACGATGTCGGTTCGCTGTCGCCGGGACGCCCACCGGTCACGCCGCCGCCCCCTCCGGTACGTTCGCCGCTGATGGACATGGAGCGCCATCGGCGCGTTCACGCTCTCCGATGTCGGCGACATCGACGGCGTCACGCCCTCGTCGCCTCGCCGTGGCGCGCGCTCCTGCCGACGCCAGCCTCGGACCGGCCGACGTGCGCGGGCTGGGCTCGAACGTGATGCTGCGGCCGGGATGACGTCCGCTGCATCGCCGCCGTTGCGAGGTCGCTTCGCAACCGTCGACGAGGCGATGGACGCGGCGGCCGACCAGTTCGGCGACCGCGAGGCCTACGTCGACGGTGACCGGCGATGCACCTTCGGCGAGTGGATCGCGGCGGCGGACACCGCCGCCGCCGACCTCGTGGCCGCGGGCGTCCGCCCGGGCGACGTCGTCGCCATCACGTTGCCACCGTCCCTCGACTACGCCATCGCCTACGCCGCGGTCGTCCGGGCCGGTGCAGTCGCCACGGGCCTCAACACGCGGCTCGGTCCGCGAGAGGTCGACGCGATCGTGGAACGGTCGCAGCCCGCGGTGGTGATCAGCGAGCCGCCGGTCGGCGACGCCCGGTCCCGCCTCGGTGACCGCCGCCCGCGACGGTCACCAGACGATCCCGCCGTCATCATCTGGACGAGCGGGACGACGGGGCTGCCGAAGGGCGCGTGGTTCGACCACCGCGGGCTCGAGGCCGCGGTCGCAACCGCTGGCGTCATGGCGGCGCCATTCGACCGCCGGCTCGTGGCCACGCCGTTCGCGCACGCCGGCTACATGGCCAAGCTCTGGGAGCAGCTCGCGTGGGGGATCACCGTCGTCATCACCCCGCAGCCCTGGTCGGTCGACGAGATGGTTCGCCTCCTCGAATCCGAGCGCATCACCGTCGTCGGCGGCGTGCCGACGCAATGGGCCAAGGTCGTCGAACACCCGGCGGTCGCAACCGCCGACCTCTCGTCGCTCCGCCTCTGCCTCGAGCGCGACCGCGCCCGCCCCGCCCGAGCTGGTCAAGCGCATGCGCGAGCGCCTCGGGTGCTCGGTCGTCGTCCGCTACGCGATGACCGAGTCGCCGTCGATCACGGGCACCGAGCCGGGTGACGCACCCGAGGTGCTCTACCGCAGCGTCGGTCGCCCCCAGAAAGGCGTCGAGGTCGAACTGCGCGACGACGAGGGGCGTGCAGTCGCCGACGGTGACGTTGGGCGGGTGCACGTCCGCTCGGCCTGCGCCATGCGTGGCTACTGGCGCGACGAGACCAGCACGGCCGAGGCGTTCACGGCCGACGGGTGGTTGCGCAGCACCGACCTCGGCCGGCTCGACCGCGACGGCAACCTCGTGCTGGTCGGCCGCGTCAGCGACATGTACATCCGGGGCGGTTACAACGTGCACCCGCTCGAGGTCGAGCACGTGCTCGCTGAGCACCCGGCCGTGGCCCAGGTGAGCGTCGTCGGCGTTCCCGCGCCCGTGATCGGCGAGAAGGGCGTCGCCTTCGTCGTCCCGGCGGCCGGCGCGGCGCCACCGACGGCGGTCGAGCTCAGGTCCTGGTGTGGTGAGCGGCTTGCCGACTACAAGGCGCCCGACGACGTGGTCATCGTCGACGTGCTGCCGGTCACCTCGATGATGAAGGTCGACAAGGCGGCGCTGGCCGCGACGGCGCTCGCGCGTGACGCGGGGCTCGGAACCGTTCGGTCACCAGGTCAGGTCGACGCCGGATGGGACATCAGGCCGAAATGAAGGCGTCGTTACGATCGATTCCGTGACCGCCTCGTCGTTCCGTGCCTTCCTCGCCGACACGAAGGGCGAGGCCGTGCAGCGCGGCGTCGCGACACGCGTACGCGCGACGACCTGCCGTCCGACGGCGTGTTGGTCGAGGTGCACTGGTCGAGCGTCAACTACAAGGATGGGCTGGCATCCACGCCCACCGGGAGGGTCGCCCGCATCTCGCCGATCGTCCCCGGGATCGATCTCGCCGGCGTGGTGGCCGAGAGCGACGACGGCCGGTTCCCCGTCGGCGCCGAGGTCCTCGCCCACGGGTACGACCTCGGCGTCTCGCGCCACGGTGGGTTTGCCGAGTATGCGCGGGTCCCGGCCGACTGGCTCGTTCCTGTCCCGTCCGGCCTCGCGCTGCGCGAGACCATGGTGATCGGCACCGCCGGCTACACGGCCGCACTCTCGGTCGTCGCCCTCGAAGAGCGCGGCCTGACACCGGCCGACGGCCCCGTGCTCGTCACCGGCGCGACCGGCGGCGTCGGCAGCACGGCGGTTGGCATCCTCGCCAATCGTGGCTACGAGGTCGTGGCGAGCACCGGAAAGGCCGACGCCGAGGCGTACCTGCGGGGCCTCGGCGCCAAGGAGATCCTCGACCGTGCGACGCTCAGCGAGGGAACGAGCAAACCGCTCGAGACCACGATGTGGGCGGCCGCGGTCGACTGCGTCGGGAGTACGACGCTGGCCAATGTGCTGCCCAAGATCCACTACGGCGGGGCGGTGGCGTGCAGCGGCGTGACCGGCGGTGGTGACCTGCCCACGACGATGATGCCGTTCGTCCTGCGCGGGGTGTCGCTGGTCGGCATCGACTCGGTGCAGACGCCGATCGACCGTCGCCGCGGCGTGTGGGAGCGACTCGGCGGCGACCTCAAGCCCATCGGGCTGGGTGAGATCGGCCACGACGTCGGTCTCGACGAGCTCGATGCCGTGCTCGACGGCATCCTGAAGGGTGCGGTGATCGGCCGCACGGTGGTCGACGTGCGGAGGTCATGATGAAGAGCGCCCGCCCGACGATGTTGAGCCATGTCGCGTACGTCACGCACGACACCGCGGCCACCGCCCAGTTCTACAGCGACGTTCTCGGCATGGAGCTGGTGAACGCCGTGCTCGACGACTCGATCCCCTCGACCGGCGACGCGGTGCCGTACTTCCACTCGTTCTTCCGCATGGCTGACGGGTCGACGGTCGCGTTCTTCGAGGCGCCCGAGCTGCCGCCCGAACCGGCGCCGTCACATCCGGCCTACGACATCTTCCGCCACCTCGCCATGCAGGTCGACACGACGGAGGAGGTGGACGGCTGGCGCGAGTGGCTCGTCGAGAACGGCGTCGATGTGCTCGGTCCCGTCGACCACAAGATCGTCTACAGCATCTACTTCCACGACCCCAACGGGAACCGGCTCGAGATCACCGCGCCCCTCGATCCCGACTGGAACAACATGGGAGCGCACGCCCGCGAGTCGCTCGCGGAGTGGGAGCAGGTGAAGGCGACGGCGCGCCAGAGCGGGCGGGACATGGCAACCGTCCTCAAAGAGCTCACGGTCGAGCGGAGCCACCGCCGCGCCGCGGGGCTGCAGATCGACTGACGCGGGAGCCGAACGACATGGACGAAGCGTCGATCCCGAAGATCATCAGCGTCGACGACCACGTCGTCGAGCCGGCCCACGTGTGGGAGCGGTGGCTTCCGGCCAAGTACCGCGACCGCGGCCCACGGGTCGAGCGCAGAGGCGTGGCGAGCATCGACGTTCGAAGGCGCGGGGGCGTACCGCCAGGAGTTCGATGACGACTCGCCGCACAAGGCCGACACCTGGGTGTACGAGGACCTCGTCTACATCCACAAGCGGCACGTCGCCGCCGCCGGCTACCCGCGCGACGAGATGACGATGACCCCCGTCACCTACGACGACATGCGGCCGGGGTGCTACGACCCGAAAGCGCGGCTCGACGACATGGACGTCAACTGGGTCGAGGCGTCGGCGTGCTACCCGACCTTTCCGCGCTTCTGTGGCCAGACGTTCGCCGAGGGCAAGGACAAGGACCTCGGGATGGCGTGTGTCGTCGCCTACAACGACTGGATGGTCGAGGAGTGGTGTGGCGACTCCGGCGGCCGGCTGATCCCGATCTGCCTGATCCCGTTGTGGTCCGTCGAAGCGGCAGCGGTCGAGGTGCGGCGCAACGCGGCGCGCGGCGTGCGGGCGGTCGCGTTCAGCGAGATCCCAGTGCACCTCGGGCTGCCGTCGATCCATTCCGAGCTACTGGGACCCGTTCTTCGCCGCGTGCGCCGAGACCGGCACTGTGGTGTGCATGCACATCGGGTCGTCGTCGCGCATGCCGGCCACCTCGGCCGACGCGCCGCCGGCAGTCACGGCCACGCTCGCGTTCGGCAACGCCATGACGTCCCTGGTGGACTTCCTCTGGTCTGGTGTGCTCGTGCGCTTCCCGGCGCTGAAGCTCGCCTACGCCGAGAGCCAGATCGGGTGGCTGCCGTACATCCTCGAACGCATCGACGACGTGTGGGAGGACAACCAGGGCTGGGCCGAGACCAAGCACATCCCAGAGCCGCCCAGCACGTACTTCCACCGGAACGTCTACGGCTGCTTCTTCAAGGACAACACCGGCATCGAGTTGCGCGAGCGCATCGGCATCGACCGCATCACGTTCGAGACCGACTACCCGCACACCGACTCGACGTGGCCGCACTCGCGCGCGGATCGTGGCCAAGCTGCTCGACGGGCTCGACGCCGAGTCGATCCACAAGATCGTGCGCGGCAACGCCATCGACCTGTTCGAGCTCCAGGGCTTCCAGTAGTGGACCTGGCCTTCTCCGCGGAGGACGACGAGTTCCGCGACGAGGTCAGGACGTGGCTGGCAGAGAACACGCCGAGCGAACGTAGGCCCCGCGAGGGCCAGGCCATGCGCGACTACGACCTGGCGTGGCAACGCCTGCAGTACGAGGCGGGTTGGGCCGGCATCTCGTGGCCGGTCGAGTTCGGTGGCCGGGGCCTTGCCCTCACCCAGCAGCTCATCTGGTTCGAGGAGTACGCCCGCACCGGCATGCGGGGAATCGATGCCCGCTTCGTGGGGCTGTCGCACGCCGGGCCGACGCTCATCGCCCGAGCGACCGAGGAGCAGCGGGCGTTCCACCTCCCGAAGATCCTCCGTGGCGACGTCGTGTGGTGCCAGGGCTTCTCCGAGCCCGAGGCCGGCTCGGATCTGGCGTCGTTGCGTACGCGGGCGGTCGTCGACGGTGACGAGCTGGTCGTCACCGGGCAGAAGATCTGGACCAGCTTCGCCGATGTGGCCGACTACCAGGAGCTGCTCGTCCGCACCAACACCGAGGTGCCCAAGCACAAGGGCATCACCTGGGTCATCTGCGACATGCGCAGCCCCGGCATCGACGTCCGTCCCATCAAGACGATGGAGGGTGGAACTGACTTCTGCGAGGTCTTCTACGACGAGGTGCGAATCCCACTCTCGAACGTCGTCGGTGTGATCGACAACGGATGGAGCGTCGCCATGTCGACCCTGTCGTTCGAGCGTGGCACGGCGTTCACGGTCGACCAGGTGCAGCTGTCATCCACCGTCGAACGTCTCATCGAGATCGCGCGCCAGAGGGGCCTGCTCGACGATGACGAGATCGCTCGCGCATTCTCGCAGGCCCGGGCCGACGTCGCCGCGTTGCGAGCGCTCACCTATGTCGGCATCTCCCGCAACCGGCGCGCACCGGTTCCCGGCCCCGAGGGATCGATCATCAAGCTCCACTGGGCCGACCTCAGCAAACGCATCGCGCGGCTGGCGGTCGAGATCGTCGGGCCCCGATCGCTGGCGCTCACCGACGACGACGACGGCCGTTGGGCCGACCGCTACCTGGCGTCGTTCGCGCACTCGATCGGCGGTGGCACCTCCGAGATCCAACGCAACATCATCGCCGAGCGAGTGCTGGCGCTGCCCCGCTGATGGATCTCCTCCCGTCAAGCGAGCAGGAAGAGATCATCTCGTCGGCCGCCCAGTTCC
>CAWIHV010000008.1:0-91721 GCA_963835985.1 uncultured Actinomycetes bacterium
GGCTCGCTCCCGTACCCGGCCGAGTACTCGTCGTCGGACTTGATCGCCTTGCGCGGCCTCGGTGACCACGTTGCCGGGATCGACGTTGAACGCGCGTACGCCTGCGCGCAGGTACTCGGCGTTGACGCCGCCGGCGACTCGCGCGAACGCCGCTTTCGACCCCGAGTAGAGGATGCCCCAACCGCCCTCTCCGGGCGGCGCCTGCGGGTCGAGTCGCGCCGAACCCGACACCATGTCGATCACCGTGCCGCGGCCCCGCTCGAGCATGTGCGGCAGCACCGCCTGGATCAGCAGCACCTGGTGCACGAAGTTGCCGGTGAACATGTCGAGCATCGACTCGGGCGTGAGGTCGGCCACGCGGTCAAGGGTGCCGACACCCTTGTAGATCGCGTTGTTGAACAGCACGTCGATGCAGAGCCAGCTCGTCGAGCACGGCGGCGGGCAGTGCCAGGACCGCGTCACGATCGAGGAGGTCCATCGGCACGATCAGCGCCCGCTGGGCCGCGTTCCTCGATCTCCTCCGCAGTGCGTTCGAGGCTGCCCGGTTCAACGACCACGCTGCCGTCCACCACCACACCCCGTAGCGTCGGATGCACCGTCGCCCTCCTTCACGGTGCGGGCGCTGACGACGACGTCGAAACCGGCCTCCGCGAGCGCCAGCGCACCCGCCGCGCCCGATGCCGCCGCACGCGCCGGTGACGACGGCGACTGGTGTGTCGGTCATGGCTGTCCTCCTGCTCAGCGCACGGTGCGGAAGAACCCGCGCACCTCGTCGACGAAGATGTCGGGCTGCTCGAACGAGGCGAAGTGGCCGCCCTTGGGGCGCGCCGTGCCAGCGGAGGTCGTTGAACGGGTGCGCGCCCATCGCTCCGACACGCCGAGGATCTCCTTCGGGAACGACGAGACACCCGGCGGGCAGGTGACCGGCTCCATGTCGACCGCCTTGAAGCTCTCCCAGTAGAGGCGGGCCGACGACGCGGCGGTGGCGGTGAGCCAGTACAGCGAGATGTCGTCGAGCATCTGGTCCCTGGTCAGCGCCTGCTCCGGGTGGCCGTCGTTGTCGGTCCACGCCCAGAACTTCTCGAACACCCACGCGCACTGACCCGCGGGGGAGTCGGTCAGGCCGTAGCCGAGCGTCTGCGGCCGGGTGGACTGCTCGGCTGAGTAGCCCATGCCCCATCGTCGTGCTCGCCGACGTGCCCAGCGCGGTGGTCTCCTGTTCGGTGGGGTCGGTCATGTCGCACTCGCCGAAGTCACCACCGGAATGTTCACGTGGATGGCCGTGAAGTGCGTCGGCGCACTGCTGCCCAATGCTCGTGGTGACCATCGCGCCCCAGTCGCCGCCCTGCGCCCGTAGCGGTCGTAGCCGAGGTCGCCCATGAGCGTGTCCCAGGCCCGGGCGATGCGCGGCACGTTCCAGCCCGGTGCGGTCGGCTTGTCGCTGTAGGCATAGCCGGGGAGCGACGGCACGACGACATGGAACGCGTCGGCCGGGCCATCGGGATTCGCCAACGCGTCGATGACCTCGAGGAACTCCACGAACGTCCCCGGCCAGCCGTGCGTCAGGACGAGCGGCATGGCGTCGGCGTGGCGGGACGGCTGGTGGAGGAAGTGGATGCCGAGCCCGTCGACGTCGTGGCGGAACTGCGGGAACTGGTTGAGGCGAGCCTGCGCAGCGGCGAAGTCGTAGCCGTCGGCCCAGTACTCGCAGACCTCACGCTGGTAGGAGAGCGGCACGCCCTGCGACCAGTCGTCGACGGTCTCGGCTTCGGGCCAGCGCGTGGCGGCGAGGCGTCGCGGAGGTCGGCGATCGCGGCGTCGGACCACTCGATGGTGAAGGGTTCGGGCTCACTCACGCGCTTCCTCCCGGTGGATGCGGTGCGCATTGTGGCTCAGGGCCGCATGATGCGCCCGTCGAGCATCTCCCGCTTTCGCGTCGGCATGACCCCGTGGTGGGCGGTCTCTTCGATGAGGTGGAGCACTACCCATCTCAGATCGACGGGTTGGGAGAACCCGAGGAGCTCATGGGCCGCTCGTCGTGGCTCGTCGGCCACCCTGCACGTCTGAGCGTCTACAACCGGACCACGAGCTCCTCGGGGCCGCGGACTAAGTTGCTGGACCAGACGAGGTCCTGCTCCGGGAGCTCGACGTTCGGGTAGCGCTCGGCCACCGTCCCGATGACGACCTGGAGCTCGAGGGTGCAACCAGCTGCCGACGCAGACGTGCGCACCCTTGCCGAACGCGACGTGCTGCCGCGCGTCCGTGCGAGTGATGTCGAGCTCGTTGGCCGTCGCTCCCCACCGCTGTTCGTCCCGGTTCGCGGACGCGATCCAGCACACCACCACCGTGCCGCTCGGGATGGCGACGCCGGCGATGTCGACGTCGTGGTCGGGCACGCGTCGATGTACTGCGCGGTGGGTTCGAACCGCAACAGCTCCTCCACCGCGTTCTCGAGCAGCTCGGGCTGCGCGACCAGCAGCTCCCACTGGTCGCGGCGCTCGAGCATCGCCAGGAGGCTCAACGTGGTCTGGTTGACCGTGGTGTGCATTCCCGCCAGGTAGAGGGTGTGCATGTACGGCCCGACCTGTTCCGGTCGCATCACCTCACCGGCGTCCGCAGCTGCGATGACCGCGGAGAACAGGTCGTCACCGAGATGGTCCCGTTTCCACTCGGTGACTTCGTCGAGGTGCGCAGCCAGGCACGCCGACGCCTCGAGGTTGGTCTGCAGCTGCTCCGGCGTGAGGAACGCGTCGATCAGCTCCAGGCTCTGCCACGTCCAACCGCGGAGCTCCTCCGCGTTGTCGACCTCCGGAATGCCGAGCAGATCGCACGTGAGCTCGTACGGCAGCCGGAACCCGATCTCGTCCACCACCCGCACCTCACCCCCGCGCTCCCGCGCCGCCAACACGTCGTCGACGATCTGTTGGGCCCGGTCCCGGTACCGCTGCACCGAACGGTTCGTCAACGACGGCACGATGATCCGACGCGGTCCGGCATGGCCCGGTCCGTCGGCGGCGAACGGGTTCCCGGGGAAGTGCTCGCGCACGTCCGGGCCTTCCCGCTCGCCGCGCACGATCTGCGACAACCCGGCTTCGACGTGGTCGAACGAGAGGAGGAACCACCGTCCGCTGCCCGGATCGACGTAGCACGGGCCCTCGGCCCGCAGGCGCGCGAGGTGGGCGTACGGATCCCCCAGGTACTCGGCGCCGTGCGGCTCGAACGCCTCGGTACCCACGATCGGGTCGATGGTTGCGGTCATGGCCGTCCCTCGTGATGCATCCCCGTCACCGATCAGAGCCGCATCACCCAGCCGCCGTCGACGCTGATGCTCTGGCCGTTGATCCAGTCGCCGGCCTTCGAACAGAGCAGCAAGAGCGTCCCCACCAGATCCTCCGGTGGGCCGGACTTCTTCCCCGGGATCCCGGCTGCGATCGCCGCGCGGATGGGCGAGTCCTCGGCGAGGCTGACGTACCCGCTCTCGGCCGCGACGAGTCCCGGCGCGATCGCGTTCACGTTGATGCCCTGGGGTCCGAGCTCACTGGCGAGGTTCGCGGTGAGCGAGTGCAACGCGTACTTGGAGATGCCGTAGATCCCGCCTGCGCTGAACGCGCCCGCGGAGAGGCCGTTGATGATCCTGCCCCCGCCGCGTTCGAGCATGGACGGCAGCACCGCCTGCGTGCAGAGCAAGGGGCCCTTGAGGTTGACGTCGAGCACGCGGTCCCACTCGTCGACCGGCATGTTGCTGAGCCCGTAGCGCGGGAGATCTCTCATGATCGCGGCGTTGTTCACGAGGATGTCGATGCCGCCGAACGCGTCGACCGCGGCGCGGGCCATCGACTGCGCGGACGCCAGATCCCTCACGTCGACCGCGACCCCGATGACGTCGAAGCCGTCACCCTGCAGGGCACCGGCGGCCTGGCTGGCGGCCCCCTCGTCGACGTCGGCCAGCACCACCGATGCACCGGCTTCGCCGAGCGCGCGCCCGTACGTGGTGCCGATGCTGCCGGCGCCGCCGGTGATGATCGCCACCTTCCCGCTCAAGTCGAAGAGCTCTGATGCCTGCATCGCACGACGTCCTCTCGGCCGGCCTTGACGGCGGCGCCGCCGTCGTCGAATGTCGCGGCTGCGAACGATCCCGTCAAATGCTCGAGCGTCGGTCGAGGGGGAGATGTGGGAGCAGCAACCACCGCACAGCGCGAGGTCTGGTCACGTGACGGCCTGGGGCGTCGGGAACGGCGGATGGTGTCGATCGCCTGCGTCGCCTTCGCGTGCACCGCGGAGCCGATCATCGAGGAGGTCCACGCCGCGTTCGAAGACGGTGAGCTCACCATCGACGAGATGCTCGAGGTGGTCTTGCACTTCGCGGTGTACTGCGGCTGGCCCAAGGCCTCGAACCTCGAGATGTACGTCCGCCAGACGTGGGCCCGGATTCAGGAGGAGCGCGGCGAGGAGCCGACTCCTCTCCCCCTCCGCCCGACCGACGTCACCGAGCTCGGGCCCAACGACTGGGAGGCGCGGATCGCGCGTGGCGAGGAGGAGTTCCGCGACGTGAACCACGTGCCGGCTCCCGGTCGTGACTCTCCGTATCAGCACGCGGGCATCCTCAACTTCGTGTTCGGTCATGTGTGGCAACGACCGGGTCTCGCACGTCGCGACCGGCGGTTCCTCACCGTCGCGTGCGTCGGTGTGGACGAAGCACCGATTCCGATCTTGTCGCACGTGGGCTCCGCACTCGAGTCGGGTGACATCACCAGGCCGGAGATGGACGAGCTCATCCTGACGTTCCGCGCCTACGACAACGACGAGCGCGCCGACACCCTCCAGGCCGCGGCCGACAGCCCCTGGCCGCCGGTCATCGCGCCTCGATGAGCCTGCTCGCACCGTCGGCCCGGCTCGTCGGGAACCGCATCAGCCGCAAGGAAGACCCGCGCCTCCTCACCGGTGCCGGCAGGTACGTCGACGACGTCGTCGTCCCGGGGATGCTGCACGTCGCCTTCGCGCGCAGCGACGTCGCGCGCGCGCTCGCATCGTGCGGGTCGACGCCGACGCGGCGCGCGAGGCGGAGGGTGTCGTGGCGGTGTTGACCGCGGCCGACCTGAACCACGTGCTGGTGGGCCCGATGGGCGCGACTCCGGTGCTCTCGATGGGGTCGGTCGGGCCGTACAAGGTCCTCGCCGACGACGAACTGCGCTACGTCGGCGATCCCTACGCGTTGGTGGTCGCGCGCGAGCCGCGCTCTCGCCGAGGATGCCGTCGAGCTGATCGAGCTCGACGCGGAGTCGCTCCCCGCCGTGGTCGACTACACCACCGCGCTCGCGAGCACCGAGCGCGTGCATCCCGACATCGACGGCAACGTCGCGGGGGCGATGCCGATGCCCCCCGACGACGAGCTCCGCGAGATCCTCGAGACGGCCGCGCACGTCGTGACGGACACGTTCGTCCAGAACCGCTACCTCGCGGTCCCCATGGAGACCCGCGGCATCGTGGCGTCGTGGCAACCTCGGGCGAGCCGCTTCGACGTGTGGGTGTCCACGCAGTCGCCACACGACGTGCGCACCGTGACCAGCCGCATCACCGGCACCCCCGAGAGCAGGATCCGGGTGCAGATGGGCGACGTGGGTGGCGGCTTCGGCCAGAAGGCCTACCTCGCGCGCGACGAGCAGGTCGTGCTGCTCGCCAGCTTCCACCTCGGCCAACCGCTCAAGTGGATCGAGGACCGGCGCGAGAACCTGCTCGCGGCGACGTCGTCGCGCGCCGAGCGGTGCACCGTGACCATCGCCGCTGACCACGACGGGACGATCCTGGGCATCGCAGCCGACCACATCGACGAGGTCGGCGCGTACCCGATGGCCGGCAGCGCAGCCGCCATGGGAGCGGTCATCTTCACCGGCCCGTACCGGATCCCGAAGCTGGCGTTCGAGTCGCAGTCGGCGTTCACCAACACGTGCTCGCGCGCGCCCTACCGCGGACCCTGGCAGTTCGAGACCTACTTCCGCGAGCAGGCGATCGACCGCCTCGCCCGGCAGCTGGACGTCGATCCGCTCGAATTGCGCCGCCGCAACGTGCTGCAGCGAGACGAGCTGCCCTACACGCTGCCGCTCGGCATTCCCCTGGTCGACGTCTCGCCCGCCGAGACGCTCGAGCAGGCGGCGGCGATGCTCGACTACGACGCGTTCCGCGTCTGGCAACGCGAGCAGCTCGCGCTCGGTCGCCTGGTCGGCGTCGGCATCGGTCTGTACATCGAGCCCCAGAGCATGATCGGTCCGTACAGCACGGAGCCGGCCCACCTCCGCATCCAACCCGACGGCACCGTCGACGTGTACCTCGGTTCGGGCTCGCACGGCCAGGGCCTCGAGACCACGACCGCGCAGCTGGTGAGCGAGTTCCTCGGCGTCCCGTACGACGACGTGACCGTGCACCAGGGCGACACCAACGAGACGCCCTACGCGTTCGGCACCGGGGGGAGCCGGAGTGGACCGATCCTCGGCGCCGCGATCCAGGGGGCGGCCGAGAAGCTCCGGCAGAAGGTGGCGGCGATCGCGGCCCATCTCCTCGAGGCGGCACCGGAGGACATCGACGTCGTCGACGGGGTGGCAAGCGTTCGCGGCACCCCGACCCGGTCGCGCACCGTCGGCGAGATCGCGCACGTCGCGCACCTTGATCTCGGCGCGCTGCCGCCGGGCATGGAGCCGGGCCTGGAGGTCCTGCATCGCTACAAGTCCGACCTGCCGTTCCTGTTCTCGAACGCGTGCCACCTCTGCACGGTCGACGTCGATCCGCACATCGGCGCGGTCACGCTGCTGCGCTACATCGTCAGCGAGGACTGCGGCGTGATGATCAACCCGTCGGTGGTCGAAGGACAGATCGCCGGCGGCGCGGTGCAGGGCATCGGCGGCGCGCTGCTCGAGGACTTCGTGTACGACGAGCAGGGCAACCCGCTCACCAGCACCTTCATGGACTACCTGCTCCCCACCGCGACCGACGTGCCCGAGATCGAGTACGGGCACGTCGAGACACCGGCGTCGACGCCGGGCAACTACAAGGGCGTGGGCGAGGGTGGCGCGATCGGCGCGCCCGCTGCCGTCGCGAACGCGGTGAACGACGCGCTCGCGCTCGTCGGCGCGCACGTCGCCACCGCGCCGTTCACCCCACCGCGCATCGTCGAGGCCCTCGCGGCGGTCGGCCGCTGACGCGCCCGAGTTCGTTGCGTTCCTCAGACGCCGAGGCGTTGAGCGACGGCCGCGGCGTCGACCCTGCTCGTGACACCGAGCTTGCGGAGGATGTTCGAGACGTGGACGCTCGCCGTCTTGTCGGAGACGAACAGCGCCTCACCGATCTGTCGATTCGTCTTGCCGGCGGCCACGAGGGACAGCACCTCGGCTTCTCGCGGCGTGAGACCAAGGCGGTCGATCGACTCGTCGTCGAGTACGACCGGGATCGGTACGTCGACACTGATCCGGGTCCGCTGCGAGACGGCGTCGATCTCCGAGAGCAGCGCGGGCGCGCCGAGCTGGACGGCGAGATCGTGAGCTTCCCGCAGCGCCTCGGCTGCTCGGGCGGTCGCACCCGACGAGACGGAGGCCTCCGCCTCACGGAGGCGTGCTGCGGCCGTCCAGTACGGATCGGCGAGTTGCGCCCAACCTTGGGCCGCAGTTGCCCATGCGTCTGCATCGGATTCGCCGAGTCGGGTCACGACTGCCGACGCGTGAGCCAAGTGGGCGGACGTGTCCCTCGCGTCCGCGCTGCCGCGACCAGCATGTGCAGCGGCGCGCGCACGCTCGAGTCGCTCGCGCAGCTGTGTGGTGAGCGCGTCGGCATCGACGGTCTCGCGGCGTGCCCGAGCGTCCAACGCGGCCTCGACGTCGGCGATTGCGCCGTACATGACGAATCGCGCGTGCCAGAGCGCCGTCGGATCGTTCGCCAACGCGTGCTCGGCGGTCTTCGCGACCTTGCGGTGGTCGCCGAGTGCGAGGTGGGTCTCCGCGAACGCTCGGTCGACGAACTGCTGATGAAAGGGATCGACCGGGAATTCCATCGCCCGATCGAGCGCCTCGATCGCGCGGTTGCGTTGGCCCTGACGCGAGGAGAGCATCGCGTCGGCGAGGGCGAGGCGGACCTGGCCGAGCGGAAAGGCATCCCCGCCGTACGTGAGGTTCAGCACGGTCCTGGCCTCGGACCACCGGCCGAGTCGAAGGAGCGCTTCGGAGGCCAGGGCGTCGACGTAGCCGCTGAAGCTGCGGTCGAGCCCGGTGAGTCGCGCTTCGGCGGATGCGTCGAGCATGCGGTTCGCAGCGTCCTGGTACCGCCCGGCGTCGAGGAGCGCGACGCCGAAGTAGAGGAGGGCAAGCAACGTGGTTTGCGCGTTGGGCGCCGCGTCGACGGCCTCGCGGCAGAGCTCGACCCCACGGTCGGGGTCACCCCCGTGGTCGACCACGATCCCGAGCACGCGTCGCGCCATCGCCCACGCCGACGGATCATCCAAGGGTTCGTCGAGCAGCTCGAAGAGCTGCTGCGCACGCACCCGGGCCGACTCGTAGCGGCCCAGCATGAGCTCCGACTGCGCCAGGCCGGCGAACACGCGCGCGGCGTCTGCTCCTGGTCGATCAGGAAGGAGTGCCGCAGCGGCGGAGAATTCCTTGGCGCTCTCCTCGATGTGGCCCGCGCCCCAGAGATAGCGCCCGAGACGCTCATGTCCCCATGCCTCGCCTCGCGAGGGAGCTCCGCACCGGAAAGCCTCCCGAGCCATCTGGGCAGCTGCTTCATTGCCGACCGCGCCACTTGCGAGCTCGGCCGCCTGCCAGAGGCGGTCGCCCCGGTTCGCCGCGAGCGACCGTTCGCCGGCGGAGTCCCAGAAGTCGAGGGCGCGCTCCAGGTGACGAAGCGCAGCCGCAGGAGCCACGGTTTCGGCCGCGTCCGCGGCCGACAAGTACGCACTGAAGGCTGCGGCGCCGTCTCCCGCGCGGTCGAGGTGGAAAGCGAGCTCGCCCGCGCGGTCCGGGCGCTGCAGCTCGTCGGGTCTCTGCTCGGCCAGAGCGTCGGCAACCCGGCGGTGGAGACGAGTGCGCTCGGATGGAAGCAGATCGTCGTAGACGACTTCGGCGATGAGCGCGTGGCGAAGGCGGAACGCGTCGCCCTCCCGGTCGACGACCACGAGGCGCGCGTGAATCGCAGTCCGGAGCGCGCCTTCGAGCATCTCGGCATCGACATCGACGATTCGCTCGAGCAGTTCGTGCCGGACGTCGCGTCCGACGACCGCGATGACGTTCGCAACCGCTCGTGCCGACGGGATCGAGCGCGTCGAGCTCGCCCACGAGAAGGTCGGACACGACCGAAGGGATTCGCTGACCAGCGTGCTGAGCGGCAACGAGCTCGCCGGCGAAGAACGGGTTCCCTTGACTGCGGGCATGAACCTCGTCGACGAAGTTCGGGTCGGCGGCCTGACCGGTGATGGCTGCGATCTTGGCTGCGATCTCGTCACGACTGAGGCCTGCGAGATCGATCCGACGCGTTGCGGCCAGGCGTGCGATCTCGCCGAGACGTCGACGTTCCTGACCGTGGCCACCCACGTCGTCGGATCGGTAGGTACCGACCAGCACGATGTGTTCATCGACGAGGTTGCGGGCGAGGAAGTCGAACAAGTCCCACGTCAATGGATCGGCCCAGTGCAGGTCCTCGAACGCGACGACGATGGCACCCTCGTCGCCGAGGTCGGTGATCAGTTCGAACAGCGGTGCGAACAGGTCGCCTGCCGCCCTTCCATCGACCAGTCCGCCGGCACGCCCGTCGCGCAGGGCGGCCAGCGTCGGGTGCGACGTCAGCACCGCCGGGTTCGACCGCGCGACGTCGCGCAGGAGTTCGGCCAACGGGGCGAGTGGCATCACTTCGCCGGCCATCGGGAGGCAGCGGCCCAGGATCAGAGGTGCGCCGGCGCGCCGCACGCCTTCGGCCACGAGCGTCGATTTCCCGATGCCGCCGTCACCGCTGACCAAGCACCACGGCGGGCGAGCCAGCCCTGGCGCCCGCAACCGCCTGCTCGAAGGCAGCCAATTCGTCAGCGCGACCGACGAACTGGGAGGAGGAGGGCGAAGCAGGCACGAGATGCCCAGTATCGCGGCTCCTGATCCCGAATCTGAGGGGGCATGCCCGATGTGGCCGCGCGGGGCCTTAGGCAGACCCTGGGGATGAGCCCTGCACGGGCTTCGCGAACCCAAGAGGGAGGCCCACATGGCCGTCACATCGACCCAGGACCACGACACGCCTCACCACCACCGTCGGACGCGCCGCCGAAACGGCGCCGCGGCCACATCGGGCGCATCGTCACCGGATCGCTCGTCGGCGGCTTCGTCGGGGGCCGTCGTGCTCGTCACACTCCCGTTCGCCGGCGCCCGCGAGCACGTCATCACCGGCTCCGTGCTGCTCGATGTTCGCCGCCTCGTGGTTCGCGCTGGCCACGCTGTCGGCGCGACGGACGGACCAGCCGCAGCGGTGGGCGCTGGTGCCGGCTGCGTTCATGGCCGCTCGCGGGCGATGGCAGTGCTGGCAACGGCGCCGACGGGCAACGAGCTCGGATGGGTCTGGCCGCCGGTGGTCATGGCGCTCGCCGTGTGGATGACGGTGCACGCTCGTCGAGAGCTCCACAGCCGCACGCGGCTGTGGATCGTCTACCCGATCTGCGTCGCATTGGGCCTCTCGTCCATCGGCGGCGCATATGAGACCTACCGCGAAGCGACGGACGACATGCCGATGGCTGGCCGCCTGGTCGACGTCGGTGGCCACAAGCTCCACATCGACTGCACGCGGCGCGGGCAGCCCAACTGTCGTGCTCGAACCCGGACTGGGCGAACCGTCCGCCGACATGGCGTGGATCGCTCGCGACGTTGCCGACAACCACGCGGGTCTGCGTGTACGACCGCGCCGGTCGCGGGTGGAGCGAGTCGGCCGACGGCGCCGCAGGACGGCGTCGAGGTGGCGACGGACCTCGCACACTCTCCTCGAACGCGCCGGCGAACGAGGGCCGTTCGTGCTCGCCGGGCACTCGGCCGGCGGCATCTACGTCATGAACTTCGCGCACCGCTACCCCGAGCAGACCGCCGGCGTCGTCCTGCTCGACTCGATGCACCCCGACCAGTACTCGAAGATCGATTCGTGGCCCGCCTTCTACGAGATGTTCCGCCGGACAGCCGGCGGTGCTTCCCTCGCTCTCCCGCCTCGGTGTCGGGCGACTCATGTACGGAACCGGCTACGGCGGATCTGCCCCCGAAGGCGCGTGACGCGGCACGAGCGTTCAATGGCGACTCCGCGTGGCGCGCGCAGCGTGCGAGACGAGTTCTCGAAGCTGCGCACCGCGATGGCACAGGCGAAGCACCTAAGGAGCCTGGGCGACCGGCCCCTCTTCGTCATGACCGCGAAGAAGGACGCACAAAGAGGCTGGATGTCCGCGCAGGACGAGCTCGCTGCGCTGTCCACGAACAGCGCCCACCGCGTGCTGCCGAACGCCTCCCACGAGATGCTCACCGAAGACCGTGCGACCGCGGCTCGGTCGAGTCGAGCAATCGGCGAAGTTGTCGAAGCAGTCCGGGCCGGAACGACCCTCACCACGAAGGCGAGTTGACGATGAACGCCAAGACACTTGTCCGAGGGCTGATCGCCGGTGTCAGCATCTCCATCGTGCTCGCCGCGCGAAGGACCCACCACCGCAGGTGCCCGCGAGTCGTCGCAGACGAGCCGAGTCACTCCGTCACTCCTCCCCCGGCTCACGGGCACCTTCGCGGTCGGCGTGCGCACGGTGGCGTCGGTGAGTCCAGACTCGGCCACCCGCGTCTGGTACCCCGGCCGGCGGGGCACCGGCAGTGGCATCCCCATCTATCTCAGCCGACGAAGTCGTCGCCGCCTACGGACTGCCCACCGACTTGCTGCAACGAGCAGTCCCGCGAGCTTCCGTCGACGCCGCGCCCGCACCGACGACACGACCCCGTCCTGCGGTCGTGCTCATGCCGGGGTGGGGCATGCCCATGGCGCTGTCCACCGCGCTCGCGCAGGACCTCGCGAGCAACGGCTACGTCGTCGTAGCCGTCGATCCCACTTTCGGCACCGAGGACCGAATGACAGTCCCTGCAGACACCACCAACCCGGGACGACGGCTGGACCAGCTGTCCGCCGCCCTCGGCCTTCACCACCAGCACGGGGATCACCAGGATCACCGGACCCGTCGACCACCGGAGGATTGCCGTTGGCGGTCACTCGATCGCCGGCGCCGTCGCCTTCCAAGCGAGCCTCACCGATCCACGCGTGCACGCGGTCTTCGACCTCGATGGTTGGCTCCACGGGCCCGCGCTCACGACGCCCGGTCCGCGTGCCCGCGCTCATGATCGACGCGTCAGGACTCGAGCCGGAGACTCGAGCGATCGTCGATCGCAGCACGAGCGCGGTGACCGTGAAGCTCACCGGCGCTACGCACCTCGACGTGACCGACCTTCCCTGTGTCGTTGCTCCGCTCCCCGATGCGGCGAAGTCGGTGCTCGGGATGGGCACCATCGGCTGCGCGGGCACGATGACCACGGACGCGGTGGTGCTGCGATTCTTGGACGTCGTACTCCGCGACGGCAAACCCACGCCTTCAGCGAGCTCCTTGACCCACAACCTTGACCCATCAGAAAGGTGAAGACCATGCGCGCAATAGTCCAGGTTCGCTACGGCGACGACGCCGAGCGCGTCCTGCGAGTCGACGAGATCGCCCGGCCGATGATCGGCGACGACGAGGTGCTCGTCCGGGTCGTGGCGGCGAGCATCGACATGGGCACCTGGCACTGCATGACGGGGATGCCGTACGCGATGCGTCTCACCGGCTTCGGGGTCCGGTCGCCCAAGAGCATCGAATCCCGGGTCGAGCCTTCGCGGGGTCGATCGAGTCGATCGGCAGGAACGTCGATGCGGTTCGCGCTCGGCGACGAGGTCTACGGCACCTGCGACGGCTCGTTCGCCGAGTTCGCCCGCGTCGAACCGAAGATGCTCGCCGCCAAGCCCGCGAACCTCTCGTTCGAGCAGGCGGCAGCGGCACCGATCTCCGGCGTCACTGCGCTCCAAGCCGTCCGCGAAGGCACGGGTGGAGTCCGGACAAAGTGTGCTGGTCGTCGGCGCGTCGGGCGGCGTCGGCACCTTCGCCGTGCAGATCGCCAAGGCGTTCGGAGCAGAGGTCACCGGCGTGTGCAGCACCGCGAAGGTGGAGCTGGTCCGATCACTCGGCGCAGACCACGTCATCGACTACACGCGGCGATGACTTCGCTGATGGAGATAGTCGCTACGACGTCATCCTCGACATCGGCGGTCAACCGTCGGTTGTCACACCTGCGTCGAGCACTGCACCCCGCACGGCAGGCTCGTCATCGTCGGCGGCGAAACCGGTGGACGCTGGCTCGGAGGATTCGATCGTTCACTGCGGGCGGTACTGCTCTCACCGCTCGTGAGCCAGCACCTGGGCATGCTCGCTTCGACCGAGAACTCCAGTGATCTCATGGCACTTCGTGAACTCATCGAGTCCGGCCAGGTCACGCCGGTCGTCGACCGGACCTACCCGCTGAGCCAAGCTCCGGCCGGCATCCGATACGTGCGCGACGGTCACGCCCGCGGCAAGGTCGTCATCACCGTATGAGCCGACTGGGCTACTGCGTGTCGGCGAACTGCTCCGGGATCCAGCGCGGCGGGCGCTTCTCCATGAACGCCTGCATGCCCTCCCTGGGCTCGTCCGACTCCTCGAGCGACGCGAACATCGTCTGGTAGTCGATGAGCCCGTACCGGTCGTTCAGCATGCGCTTGACGTGCATCCGAGCGAGCGGTCCAGTCCTCAGGATCTCCCCGACGACCTCGAGCGCGGATTCCCGAAGTTGCTCGTGCGGGACGACGCGGGTGATCACCCCGAGACGCACGGCTTCCTCGGCGTCGAACCGTCGAGCAGTCAGCAGGATGTCGCGCGCCACCGCGATGCCGACGTGGGCCGGCAGCACCGCGGCGTAGGTGGCGTCGACGATGCCTCGGAGGAGCTCGGGTGCCCGGAACGTGGCTCGGTCGCTGGCCACACAGACGTCCGCCATCATCGCCACGAGGAGTCCGCCGGCTTGGCAGATCCCGTTCACCGCGGCGACGACCGGTGCGCGACTGTCGCGGATGGTG
The DNA here is from genome assembly GCA_963835985.1 of uncultured Actinomycetes bacterium. GTDB lineage: Bacteria > Actinomycetota > Acidimicrobiia > IMCC26256 > DASPTH01 > DASUAS01. The sequence continues at coordinate 14,167 of CAWIHV010000008.1, forward strand.
AGGAACGGGAGCATCTCGTGGGCGAGGTCCGGGAGCGGTTCGTCGCCTTCGTTGGAGCGACCACCCAGGTCTCCACCGGCCGAGAAGACATCACCCGTACCGGTGATGATCATGGCGGCGAGGTCTGGATCTCGATTCACGAGATGGACGGCGCGTTTGATGCCGAAGTACATGGCCGGCGTGAAGGCGTTGCGCGCCTCGGGCCGGTCGATGATGCACCAGCCGATGACTCCCTCGCGTTCGAACCGCAGGCCGGCGGCACCCAGGTTGTCCGTCATGTGCATGTCCCTCCGTGAGTCTCCGGTCACTCTGTCAGGCGGAGCGCGACGCGAACCGCATCACGACCGGGCACCTGCTCTTCCCAGGTCTCGTCGCCGTGGAAGACGATCGCCCGACTCACGGGAGCACCGCGTACAGGAGCTCGTTGCTGCGTTCGACCGCGCGTCGCAGCGCGGCGGCGTGGCCCTCAGCCTCGATCGCGGGCCCCACGACCTCGAGCTCGAAGGCTCCCGTGTACCCGGCGTCGAGCGCGGCGCGGATGAACTCGTCCAGAGCGAGGTCGCCGTCGCCGGGTACGACCCGACCGCCGGGCGACGGCCGCTCGAACGTGCCGTACACCGCGTCGGAGATCTGGAAGACCGCGAGGCGGGCACCGGCACGACGCACCGCGTCCTCGGGATTGCGTTCCATCCAGCAGTTCCCCACGTCGGCGATGACGCCGATGCCGGCGCGCTCGGCGACGTCGGTGCCGTCGCGGAGGGTGTGCACGAACGACACGTCGGTGCGCAGTGACGGTTCGATCGCCAGCGTCACTCCGCGCGACTCGGCATACTTCGCGCATGGTGCCACGGCGTTGGCGAGCGATGTCGCCAGCTCGTCGAACGAACGTCCGTCGCGCCGGCCCGGCGTGAAGTACGTGCACCCTCCCACCTCGGCCGCGAGGTCGATCGAGTCGTTGACCGCAGCACGAGTCGCATCCCAACTCGTGGGGTCGGACAGGTCGAACATCGACGTGATCACCGTGGTCGCGCGCATCGAGCGCTCGCGGAGCGCGGCGATTGCCGCGTCGCGCCCGAACGTCTCGACCTTGTTCGTGAGCAGGCCAACCTGGCGCACGCCCAACTCGTCCCAGAGCACGAGCTCCTCGCCGAACGGCAACGGGTACGTGCACATCTCGCTCACGGAGAGGCGCGGGTGCATCACGCGAGTGCCGCCTCCGTGTCGCGGATCTCGGCTTCGAGCCAGCGGACCTCGCTGAAGTTCTCACGCCCGCTGCGCTCGAGCAGGAGCCGGAGCGCGCCGAGCTTGACCTCGAGCGCGCCGGCGTCGTCGGGCGATTCCGCGAGCACCATGTCGACGAAGTGCATGGCTTCCAGGGGACGATCCGCGTCGAGGTGCGCGAGGGCGCGTTGGAGCAGCACGTCGGTGCCGCCCGCCAGTTCAGTCAGCTCGGACCAGATCGCGGTCGGCGGCACGGTGTAGAGCTCGGTCGTCGACTCGTACCGGAACCAGCCCGAGTGCTCTTCCCAAACCGCACGCACGATCCACGGCACCTTGCCGTGACCCTGCGGGATGTCGAGCTCGGGCGGGAGGCTGACCTGGCCCATCAGGGTGAAGAGGTCGACGCCGGAGTTCATCCCTTCGATGGTCTGGTCACGCAGCGACTCGGTCGCGTCGCGGACCTGCCGCACGCGTCGCTGGATCTCTTCCGCGCCGCGAATCGGTTCGCCGTGCCCGGTGACGAGGACCTCGGGTTCGAGCGCGAGCACGCGGTCGAGGGCGTGGATGTACGCGATCGCGCTGCGGTACTTGTCGCCGCGCAGCGTGTAGAGGTTCGGAACATGACCGAAGAGCGGCCCCATGAGGTTCCCGGTGAACACCGTGCGCACCTCAGGGAGCCAGACCACCAGCGAGTCGGTCGTCTCGCCGCCGGGCGTGGCCAGCAGCTCGAAGCGGCGACCCCCGATCGCGAACTCGTACCGGTCGAGGAACGTCGTGGTGACGACCGGCTCGGGCGGCTGGTGTGAGCGGTCGATGTGCGCGAGGTCGGTGCGCCAGAGCCGCTCGGTACGGCTCGAGTAGTAGGGGCCCAGGCTGGTCCAGTACTCGCGGACGTCGGCGTGGTTGGCCTGCGCGATGGTCTCGACGCCCGGCCGGTCGAGCTGCGACCAGCCACCGACGTGGTCGGCATGGCCCTGCGTGAAGACGATCACCCGCAGCGGGTTGTCGCTCACCGCCGCGAATCGGCGCGTGATCTCGGGTGCCTCGTGCGCCATCCCGCTGTTGATCAGCACGTCACCGTCGGGAGTGGTGACGAGGTACGAGTTGGAGATGCCTCGCGACATGAAGATGCCGTCGCCGAGCGGCACCGCGTCTTGGGTGCCTTCACCTTCCTTCACGATGAGGGCGTTGAGCGGTTGCTTCACGGGGCGCCGTCCTTCACGTCTCTGAGGGGATGCCGAATGCCTCGGTGTAGAACGCGAACCGGCCGCGGAGCTGGTCGGCGTCGAGCCCGAAGTCGCCTTCGAGGTCGTACACCACCCGACCGTTCTTCCCGCGTGGGTGCGAGTCCATGTAGTGCTGGATGTCGGCGAGGCACTCGGCGGTCACGGGGAGTCCTGCCCGCTCGAGCACCGCAGCGGCGGCCTGTATGTCGTTGGCGACGATGTCGGCGAACATCACCTCGACCAGTTGGTCGTCGGGGACGAGCGACCGGTCGCGCAGGTAGGCCTGCAGCATGTGCTCGATGCGCGTCACCCAGTAGTCGACGTGCGCGTCGACGTCGAACACCTTCTGGCTGTTCTTCAGCGCCAGGCCCCGCATGGTGAGGAGCGATCGGAGGGTGGCCACCGGGTCGCGATGGATCATCACCACCGTCGCGTCCGGGTACGTCGCGAGCAGCGGTCCCAACTGCTCGCTGTGCTGGTTCGACTTGAGCATCCACCGCTCAGGCCCCGGGAACTGATGCGCGACGAGCGCGAGCACGTCGCGCATGTAGCGGTAGTGCGGCCTCTGGTCCTCGGCGTAGTAGCGGTCGCGGAAGCGCGGCACGTGGGCCATCCACTCCCACTGGTAGCTCGCGAAGTCTGGGATCTGCAGCTCGTTCTCGCCGCACGCGTGGTCGGGCGAGTGCTCGTGCATCGCCGCCAGCACCTCGTGCTGGCTCATCAGCTCCCAGCGCGCGGCGGCGCGCGCCCAGCGCGGATCCACACCGTCGCCACCGGGTTCCTCGCCCGGCGCCGGCACCGGTTGCGCGGCGATATACACGGGGAGGTGGCGCAGCCGACGATCCGCCCCCACGAGGTTCTCGAGGTGGGTGCTCCCCGAGCGCGGCAGCGCGATCACGTCGATCGGACGGTCGATCGTCACCTCGAGCGACTCGGGGTGCTCCGACCAGTAGCGCTGGATCAGCAGTCGGTTCGCCGCCGCTTGGGTGCACTGACCGACGAACGTCGCCTTGCTGACCTTCCACACGTTGGGGTCGGTGTCGACCTCGTCGAGCAGGAACGCGAGACGTTCGGCGAAGTCGAGTGACCCGAAGTCGTCGAGTCCGGTCTGCTCGCGCGCGGCGTCGAGCACGCCGTCGACGCTCATGTCGAGGGGACGCTGCTCGGCTGCTTCGAGTCGTGCGCGCTCTTCGGGTGTGCGCGAGTCCTCGCGCATGCCTTCGACGCGCAGCACCTTCACGGCCACGGCGGTAGCTCCGAGATGTCGGTCTTGCCCGCGTTCGCCATCCATCCGCCCTCGACGATCACGAGATCGCCCGTGTGGAAGCGCGAGAGCTCGCTCATGAAGTACACCCCGATGCCCTCGAAGTCGTCGGGCGTACCCATCCGGCCCATGGGGCTGTAGCGACGCACGTGGTCCATGAGCGGATGATCGTCCGGGAGGTTCACCGACTCGCTCACCGTGTAGCCGGGGCACACCACGTTGCACCGGATGCCGTACCGACCGGCCTCGACCGCGATGCCCCGCGACATCGCGGCCATCGCACCTTTCGACGCGTTGTAGTGCTGCATGCCCGGGCTGCCGGTCAGTGCCGACAGGCTCGCGCAGAACAACAGCGAGCCACCGGGATCGCCGGCGTCGAAGCGCTGCTTCATGTGCCGCGCGCCTTCGCGGATCATGTAGAACGCGCCATCCTGGTTCACCGCGAGCAGTTCGCGCCACGCGTCCGTCGTCATGTCGAGGAACGTGCCCGTGCTCGTCATCATCCCCGCGTTGGCGATGGCGCCGTCGACGCGGCCGAACGCTTCGACCGCTTCCGCCATCGCCGCGACGACGCGCGCCTCGTCGCTGACGTCGACCTCCTGGGCGAGCACGCGTCCGCCGAACTCGCGCAACTCCTTCGCGGCTTCGGCGTTCTTCTCCGCCCGCCGGCCCCACACGACCACGTCGCCGCCGGCACGTGCGATGCCGCGCGCGAACCCCAGACCGATCCCGGCGTTGCCGCCCGAGATCACGACCACCCTTCCGGTCAGGTCAAACACGGGTCCATTGCTATAACAAAAAGTTCTTTACCACAAGCTCAGCGCTCGGGCGCTCTCCCCCGGCCCTGCCGGGTGGCCACTGCGGCCGACCGCACCACGCGTCGACCGAGCTCGAGGACCTCGTCGACCGGGACGGGACCTTCGGGACCGGTCACGCTCAGCGAGAGGAGCACGCGACCGATGGGGTCGAAGATCGGGGCGGCGACCGTCTTGTAGAGCACCTTGCCGGTGGCCGGAAGGTCATCGAAGTGCAGCAGCAATTCGGGGAGGCCCTGCAGCACGTCGGCGAGGTGTTGCTCGGCGTCGGGTGCCGCGGGATCGTCACGCAGGTGGGAGATCGCGTCGGCCATCTCGGGGCCGCCCAGCGGACGCATGGGCACGCTGAAGCCGCGCGCGTGGATGTCGGTGAGCACGCGTCGGTAGGACTCGGCGTCGTCGACGCCGAGCGCCGCGCGAGCCAGCCATTCGTCCACCGCGGCGTCGTCGGCCCACGCCATGAACACGGCGCCGATCGGCGCGAGCAGCGGGGTGCGGTCACCCGGGTAACCGATGCTGGGCGCCATCGCCTCGGGCCCACGCCCGCGAGGAAGATCACGTCACGGCCCGCGACCGCGGTGAGCCCCACCTCGCGATCGAGCTCCGACGCGAGCAGCTCGGCCTGTTCGATCGCCGCGTCAATCGCACGGTGCTGCTCCAGCGCGGCGAAGCCCGTTGCCACCAGCGCGGGGCCCAGTGTGTACGTGCGGTGCGCCGGGTCTCGGATCACGAAGCCGTGGTTGCTGAGCACCGCGAGCGTCGCGTGGGCGGACGCGATGTTCATGCCGAGATGCTCCGCCAGCTCGCTGATCGTGAAGCCGCGCGAGGGATGCGCAGTGAGGAACGAGATGATTCCAACCGCGCGGTCGGCAGCCGGTGCGGGACGTGGCATTGCCTGCAGGGTAGCTACACGCGCGTGTTGCTCAGTCGGACCAGGGTTCCTGATCCCACGGTCGGTCGAGGCCTCGCATGCCTCCGCCTTGGGGAAAGAATTGTCGCTGGGCGTAGGTCTCGCGCGCCAGGCCGTGCCCCAGCTCGTCGAGGAACGCGCGTTTGAAGTTCTGGGTGAAGAGCTGGCGCGTGTATCGCAGGACCAGCGGCGGCCGCTGCACGAGCTCCCGCGCCACGGCCCACGCGCGGTCGACCAACTCGTCCTGCGGCAACACCTCGGCGACCACACCCCACGCCAACGCTTCCTGTGCGCTGAGCTGCTTGCCCATGAGGAGCATGTAGCGCGCCCGGTTCGGCCCGACCAGCATGGGCCAGAGCACATGCGAGCCGTCGCCCGGCACCAGACCCCGTGGAAAGTGCGCAAGGTCCTGGAAGTAGGCCGTGTCGGACGCGAGCACGATGTCGGAGAGCAACGGCACCTCGGAGTGGATGCTGCACGGACCATTGACCGCGCTGATGATCGGCACTTCGACCGCGAGCACGTTCTCGACGAGCATGCGGCCGTACCACGCCTTCTCGTCCAGCTCCATCAGCCCCTCCTGGCCCTCCATCGCCAGGTAGATGGGTTTGGTCGTACTGCCACCGGGCGCGGCGCCCCAGTTCGCGTTGTAGTTCTCGCCCGTGCCGGTGTGGATCAGGACCTTGATCTCGCGGTCGCCGGCGATGTCGGCGAACGCGTCGGACATGCCGTCGTGCGCGTCCCAGCTCCACACGAGGCTCTCGCCGTTGGTGTGGCACTGCATGAAGAGGATGCCGTCCTCGCTGAGCTCGAACGTGTAGTTCGCGTAGCGGTCCTTGTACTCGGAGTACCTCGTGCGCTTGGCCACGCGTGCGTCCTTCCGTCAGATGACAGAGAGATGCTCGCGCACTTGCTCGAGCCACTCGACGAGATCGCGATGGACCTCGTCGCGGTTCGTCTCGTTGAGCACCTCGTGACGCGCGCCTGGGTAGTAGCGAGCGGTGACGTCGAGATCGGCGTCTCGCAGACGTCGCTCGAGCTCACGAACCTGTGCACCGTTCTCGGACACCGGATCCCTGTCGCCGGTGAGGAGCAGCACCGGCACGTCCTTCCGGATGCGCGCGATCGCGTCGGGCTCCATCACCTTGGCGATGGTCTCGAGCAGCACGGCCACGTAGCCGTAGGTCAAGGGGTTCTCGTCGCCGCACAACGGATCGGCGATGTACTTGTCGACCTCGTCGTCGTCTCGACTCAGCCAGTCGTAGCTGGTCCGCGTCGGCTCGTCCGACGCGGTGTACCCGGTGAGCGCGTCGAGGGGTTCGTCGGCCATGCCGGCCTCGACTGCCGCACGCATGCCGGCCACGAACTCCGCGGTGCCCTCGGCCGGACCCATGGTTCCCGAGAGCACATATGCGCTCACGTCGTCCGGCGCTCCCACCATGAAGGCCTGCACGACGACCGATCCCATGGAGTGTCCGAACAGGACGACGGGAACGTTGCCGACCTCGGTGTGAGCGCGACGGACGAGCGCTCCGACGTCGGCGAGCACGCCGGCCATACCGCTGGGGCCGATCTTGCCCCCTCCGGTCGACCCGGCGGTCCGTCCGTGTCCGCGGAGGTCGAGCGCGTACACCGCGTACCCCTCGCCCCGCAGGATCTCCGCGACTCGCGCGGTACCGTCCCGAATGCTCAGCCGCGCCGTGCACGATCACGGTCACCGCGGCGAGGGCGCCCGGATGGCAGCCACCGGCGGCAGAAGACGTCGACTCCGTCGCTGCTCGCGAGCGTGAACTCGTCCATCATCTGCTCCTCGCAGTGCTCAGACGACCCGGAGCCGAGTCGTTCGTACCCACGCGGTGAACCACTCCATGCCGTTGATCACCGAGCCGCACCGCACCGACTGGAAGCCATCGAACGCATGCTGCGCGCCTGGCAGCTCGGCGTACGCCACCGGGGCGTCGGATACGGCCTGCAATGCCGACGAGAAGTGACGCGCGTCCTCGACCAGCAACATCGTGTCTCGTGCACCGTGCACGACGAAGAACGGCGGCGCATCGGCCCGCACCTGAAGCAGCGGCGAGCCCAGCTCCCACCGTGTGCGATCGGTGTCGGCAGAGCACTTCACGATCTTGTCGGCGAAGTACTGGGTGCGGTCGAGACCACGCCCGGACCGCTCGCCGTGGCTGTCGAGCCAGTCGTAGTCGCCGTACAACGGCATCGCCGCGACGACCGACGTGTCGGCGTCTTCGAAGCCCGGCTGCAAGACTGGATCGTTCATCGTGAGGGCGGCGAGCGCACTCAGGTGCCCGCCGGCGGATCCCCCAGCGAGGAAGATCTGCTGTGGATCACCGCCGTGTTCGTGGGCATGCTCGTGCACCCACGCGATCGCTCGCTTGATGTCGACGATCTGATCCGGGAACGTCGCGTCCGGGCACAGCCGGTAGTTGGGCTGCACACAGAGCCAACCTCGGCTGGCGAAGTGGTACACGATGGGCAGGCCCTGTTGATCCTTCTTCCCGTGGGTCCAGGCGCCTCCGTGGACGTAGATCAGCACCGGGCAGCGCTCCGGCCGCGACCGAGCGAAGTAGAGGTCGAGCTGGTTCCGTTCGCCGGCGTCGCCGTAGGACAGGTCGGCCACGTGCTCGACGTCTCGGCGCCGTGCCGCGAACGGAGCGAGGCCCTCGCGCAGCGGCGACACCGGTCGGCGCGCGACGGGCAAGAGGTCGTGATCGACCTCGTGCTCGAAGTCCTCACCCAGCGCGGTCCGCAGCGCTCGTCCGATCGCCGGCTCAGCTGCGCGCGAGCGGCCGCGCCAGCACCAGGTCGCCGACCATCGCGGTTGCGAACAAGGCGATCGCGACGATCCCGAAAACCGAATCGAGCGGAACGAGCACGACGAAGACCGCGAGCAGCAGCGCGTTCAGCACCAGCGCCGCCCTGGGTACCTCACACGGCACCAGTCCGACCACCCACGCGAGCCACCCCACGACGAGTGGACGCCGAGGCGTGAACACCGCGAGGCACGTCGACAGCGTGATGAGCACGCCCACAGCGAAGAAGATGGCGGCGATCACGAGCCTTTCTCCCCCTTCGAGATCTCGGCGCGTGCTACTTGAAGTACTGCGTGATGTCGATCGGTTCCTTCTCGGTCACGACGTTCTTCCCGTCGAAGCGCGAGATGTAGACGAAGTGGTTGGACACCGCGCCGAAGAAGCTGAAGCCCGGCGCCGACGGCGTCCACGGCGCGGCCAGGCCTTCGAGATCGACGTCCTTCGCCGTCTTGAGCGCTTCGATCACCGACTCCTTCGTGATGCTGTCGGTACCGGCGAGGACGTTGACGAACGCCAGTGTGGACACCCAGGGGTAGAACGACGTGGGTTGCAGGTTCTTGGGATCGATGATCGATTCGCCGGACGCTTTCATGTCGGCGAAGAACTGCTTGAGCCCCGGGAAATTCTTCACGTTGTTCTGCGATGGATAGGGGAAGGACTCGGCGAGCAACGTGCCCTTCGTGTCGGCTTTGAACTTGCGCAGCGTCTCGAGCGTGAACGTGCCCGGGTGTCCGCCGAGGAGCACCTTGTAGTTGAGCTGTTGCATGGCGGCGATGAGCTGCGCCGCGGCGGTGTCGTCGATGGCCAGGAGCACCGCGTCCGGGTTCGAACGCTGGATCTCGGCGACGTACGGCGCGTAGTCGGTCGAGCCGGTTGCGATCGCGACGTCACCCACCACGTCGACGCCGGCTGCCTTGAACGGAGGGGCGATGAACGCCTTGAAGCCGCCGCCGGTGGCGGCGTCGGTCCGAACCAGCACGACCTTCGTCTTCTTCCGGTCCGCGAAGCCGACCGCGTCCGCCTCGTAGGCGCCGACGATCCCGGTGGAAAGCGGGTAGTTGAAGCTGGTGTCGGATTCCGTACCGGTCGATCCGAGCCCGATGCGCGGAATGCCGGCTTGTGCCAGCACCTCCTGCACGCCAGACGGGTTGTTGTACGCGAGGTCGTTGACCGTCGCGACGACGCCTTCATCGACCATCTTGCGCGCGCAGTTGACCTCGCCGTTCGCATCGCCCTTGGTGTCGCAGACGACCGCCTGCATCTTGGCGCCACCCGTACCCAACCCGCCGCGCTTGTTGAACGCGGCGATTGCGGCCTTGAATGCCTCACCCTGGTCGGGATTCGCTGCGGTCGGCGACGTGATCGGAGCGATCATGCCGACCTTGACCACCAGACCGGCTGACGCGGCGCTGCGTACGCCCGCACTTGCCGGGAGTGGTAGGGCAAACAGCGCCACTCCTGCGACCAGCAAGGCCGCGCGCCACACTGCCACGCCTCGAATCTCCATGACGTTCCCCCTTGGAGTCCCGCTGGCGCGCGGGGTCGCTCCGAGCGATCATCGATTGATGACCGCCGGTCAAGAACGTAGTACTCCGCAGAGCACCCGTAGGATCGCCTCCGTGAGCCGTCGGACATGGACGCGGTCGCCGGATGTTCGACGCGAGCAACTGCTCGCGGCCGCAATGGCCCTGTTCGCCGACAAGGGTGCGGACGTGACGGTCTCCGAGATCACGGAAGCAGCCGGCGTCTCCAAGGGCACGTTCTACGTGTACTTCGCGTCGAAGACCGAGCTCATCGCGCAACTCCGCGACGCGATGATCGCCGATCACCAGACGCAGATGGCGAAGGCCATCGCCGGCAACTCACGGCTGGGGCTGACCAGTGACTTCTCACCCGAGGCGGTCGAGGTCGCGATCGACTTCCTCTCGAGCGAGCTTCATGCAGTTCTGTTCCCCACGGCGGGTGACCAGGCGCAGGGGCAACGCGAGGTCGTACGCGGCTACGAGGAATTCCTGATCGACGCGAACAGCAAAGGGATCACCAAGATCCCGGACCCCTACTGGTTCGCGGTGTTGCTCGTCGGTGCCGCGAACTTCGCGGTCGCGTACAGCCGAGACGAGCAGACCTTTGACCGGGACGCACTCGTCGCGGCCATCGTCGAGCTCCAACGACGCGCACTCGAGCTGTGATCGCGCACAGGGCATCGGCGGCTGAACGACCCTGCACCAAGGGGTTGACGACTTCGGCCGTTTGTGTCATTTCTACGGGCGGCACGTCGACACCCGGTCGGCGCCGCCCTTCGGGAAGGGATGGTTGTCCAGCGAGCGAGGAGGCAATGGCTGTGAGTGAGTTGCTGTCTCTCAGGATCGAAGCCGGGAACTACGGACCGACCGTCGTGGTCGCGGGCGAGATCGACATCGCGACCTCACCGAGACTGCGAGCGTGCCTCGAGGAGCTGGCCGACGAGGGAGTCGTCGCCGTGGACCTGGCCGGGGTCGCGTTCGTCGAATCGAGCGGCATCGCTGTTCTCGTCGCCGAGCACAAGCGGCGCGTCGCCGACGGCGCACAACTCGTGATCACCGGATCGTCACCGTTGACGCGGCGGGTGTTCGAGCTGACCGGCGTCGACCGGCTGCTCGACCTCGATGGCGACTCACCCACCTCCGACGAGGTGGGCCAGCCGAGCCCGTAGTCGCTTCGGCCCGCGCTCTAGACGAGCGGACGTTCTCCCGTGACGTCGTAGACGAAGATCGAAACCGCGGTCGGCACCACCGACGGCGCGTCGGATCTCGGGCGCTGCCGGGACGCCGCCGCGTGCGCGTCGAGGTCGGCTTGGCTCTCCCATCGCTCGAACAACACCGCCCGCCCCGGGTCCACCGGATCGGCTGCGATCACGTAGTCGATGCACCCGGGCTCAGCGCGCGACCTCACCATGGCGTCGACGCGCTCGGCGAGGAACGCGGCCCGCGCACTCGGGTCGACTTCGAACCACCCTCCGACGATGACCACTGCGCTCTCCTTCGCTTCGCACGCTGGACGCCGCAATTCTAAGTCGGTAGCATTATTTCCCGTGCCCAGGGATCCCGAACCGGCACGTCGGAGCCTCGTCCGGGCGGGCGAACAGCTCTTCGCCGACCGTGGGATCACCACCGTCTCGCTGCGCGAGATCAACGTCGCCGCCGGACAGAAGAACTCCTCGGCCCTCCACTACCACTTCGGCTCGCGAGAGGGATTGCTCCGCGCGATCCTCGCTCAACACGTCGACGCGGTCCGCGACGCCCGCCTGACCCTCCTGAAGGAGGTCGACGAGCAGGGTGGACTCGACCTGCGGTCCGCGGCCCGGGTCCTCGTCGAACCACTCGCGCTCCCGCTCGACCGCGGCGAGAGCGGCCGGGCGTTCTGCCGGATCATCCCCCAGGTGTTGGCGGATCCGAGCCGGAGACCCGAGGAGCTCGGAGACGTCATCGGCGACACCGCCGGCGAGTACGCGTACGGGCTCCTCGCGCCCTACTGCGCGTCGCTTCCGCCGCCGGTGCTCAACGAGCGTTGCTACCTGTCCCAGCTGCAGGTCGTGCAGGCGATCGCCGCGCGCGCTTCGATGCTCGAGGCCGACGACCGCACATCGTCGTCGTCGACAGCCTTCTTCGTCGCCAACCTGATCGACATGTTCGTCGCCGCACTGACCGCTCCGGTGAGCGCGGCAACGCTCGATGCGCTCCGGCGCGTCGAGGAGCTCGACGAAGATCCGACGACGCTGGCGGGCCGCCGGCCTCGAAGACGTAGGGGGAACCGATGACAGCAGCGATCGACGGATGGGTGATCGACAGCGACACCCACATCACCGAACCGGGCGACGTCTGGACCGCGCGGCTCCCCGCGAAGTTCCAGGCCGATGCACCCCACATCGTGCGCGATGACGACGGGCGCGACGCATGGCGCTTCGGCAGCGCGCAACGGGTCGTGACCATCGGTCACACCGCGGTCGCCGGCTGGCCCGAGCCGTTCCCGGCCGCGCCGAGGAACATGGACGAGGTGCCGACGGCCGCGTACGACGCGACCGCGCGCCTCCGGTACATGGACGAGATCGGCGTGTGGGCGAACGCCCTCTACCCGAACATCGGCGGCTTCGGGAGCGAGTCGTTCCTGGCGCTCCCCGACCCCGAGCTCAAGCTCGCGTGCGTCCGCGCCTACAACGACTGGCTCCTCGACTGGATCGAGCCGGCGCCGGAGCGCTTCATCCCGATCATGGCGATCCCCTACTGGGACCTCGAGGCCGCTATCGCCGAGATCGAACGGAGCGCGGCGCGCGGGCATCGGGGCATCCTGTTCACGGGCGAACCCCAGGAGCTCGGTCTGCCGCTCCTCGGCGACCGGCATTGGGATCCGTTGTGGTCGGTGGCCGCCGACACCGGGTTGCCGATCAGCTTCCACATCGGGAGCAGCGACTTCACCAAGGACTTCTCGATGGAGCGGATCACCGCGCACGGCGTCGGAGCGACCACGTCGCGATCCACGGTGACGCTCTTCCTGAAGAACGCGGCGCAGGTCACCGACCTCCTCCTGTCGGGCGTGCTCCCGCGGTTCCCGCAGACCAAGTTCGTGTCGGTCGAGAGCGGCATCGGCTGGGTGCCGTTCGTGCTCGAATCGGTCGACTACACGTTCGAGTACTCGCAGGTCGCACGCGAGCGGCCGGAGTTCACGATGCGGCCGAGCGAGTACTTCCGCCGGCAGGTGTTCGCCTGCTACTTCTACGAGGACTACGCGCCGCGCCATCTCCTCGACGTCATCGGCGTCGACAACGTGCTCTTCGAGACCGACTACCCGCACCCGGTCTGCCTCTACGGGAACGTCCGGTCGAAGATCCGCGACGGTCTCGCCGAGCAGCCCGAACCGGTGGCGCACCAGCTGCTGTGGGCGAACGCGGCCAGGCTCTACGGCGTCTCGGCACCGGATCGGCCGTGGTCGGCGCCCGCCTGACCAAGACCATGGACGGCATCGACCTCACGAACCTCGACAATTTCGCCGACGGGTTCCCCCACGACCTCTTCGCGATCCATCGTCGCGAGGCTCCGGTGTGGTGGCATCCGCCGACCGAGCACACCCCCGACGGTGAGGGGTTCTGGTCGGTGGCTACGCACGCGGAGACGCTCGAGGTGCTGCACGACCCGGCGACCTACTCGTCGGAGCGTGGAGGTGACCGTCCGTACGGCGGCACGCTGATCCAGGACCTCCCGGTCGCGGGCCAGGTCCTGAACATGATGGACGATCCCCGCCACTCGCGGATCCGACGATTGGTCAGTGCGGGCCTCACGCCCAAGACGATCCGACGGGTCGAGGACGACCTCCGAGTGCGCGCGCAAAGGCTCCTCGACAGGGTCGATGCCGGGGTGCCCTACGACTTCCTGCACGAGGTCGCCGCGGAGCTCCCGATGCAGATGATCTGCGTCCTGCTCGGCGTCCCCGAGGCGGACCGGCACTGGCTCTTCGACGCCGTCGAGCCCGGCTTCGACTTCCGGGGCTCGCGCAAGTCGTTCGAGCGTGACGGCGAGAGCGACGACGCCATGGCTCGCATGCGGACGTTCGGCGAGGACCTCATCGCCGCGAAACGGCGCGACCCCGGCGACGACATGCTCTCGATCGCCGTACACGCGACGCTCGACGACGTCGTTCCCCCGCAGCTGTCGGACGGCGAGCTCTACATGTTCTTCTCGCTGCTCTTCAGCGCAGGTTCGGAGACGACGCGCAACGCGATCGGTGGAGGACTGATCGCACTGGCGGAGCGCCCCGATCAGTTTGCGGATCTCCGGTCCGACCCGTCGCTGCTCCCGACGGCGATCGAGGAGATCATTCGCTGGACGACACCGTCGCCTGCCAAGCGCCGCACCGCGACGCGATCCACCGAGCTGCGCGATCAATCGATCGAGCCGGGAGACAAGGTCGTCGTCTGGGAGGGATCGGCCAACCGCGACGAGCGCGCCTTCGACCACGCCGACCAGTTCGACATCACCCGTTCGCCGAATCCGCACGTGGGGTTCGGCCACGGTCTCCACTTCTGCCTCGGGGCGAGCCTGGCGCGCCTCGAGATCCGCGTGCTCTTCGAGGAGCTGCTGCCGCGGTTCCGTGGTGTGGAGGTCGTACCACCCGTCGAATGGACCCGGAGCAATCGTCACACGGGACTTCGGCAACTCACCCTCGAGCTCGACCGGGATCCGTCCTGGTCGGCGTCGTGACTGGAGGACGTCCATGGGGACCGTAGGGGTCGTCGGCACGGGCACGATGGGCAGCGCGATGGTCAGACGCCTCCTGCTCGGAGGGCACCGGGTCGTCGTCCACGACGCCAAGCGCGGTGCGACCGATGCGCTGGTCGCCGGCGGCGCGATCGACGCCGGATCGGTGGCCGAGCTCGCCGCCGACTGCCGGGTGGTGATCACGTCGTTGCCCGGCCCCGCCGAGGTGGCTGCCGTCGCCCACGAACTGGCGACGTCGACACAGCCCGGCGACGTGCACGTCGGCCACAGCACGGTGTCGGTCGAGAGCGCGCGCCGCACCGCGGCCGTTGCCGAACGCGCCGGGGCCCTCTTCCTCGACGCCCCCGTGTCCGGGGGATCGAGAGGAGTGGAGGCCGGCACGCTCGCGATCCTGTCGAGCGGACCCGCGGATGCGTTGCGCGCGGCGCGTCCGTTCCTCGAGAGCTACGCCGGTCGCATCTTCGAGCTCGGGGTCGAGCCGGGCGCGGGGACCCTCGCCAAGCTCGTCAACAACACCATCTTCCTGTGCAGCGGACTCATCCACCAGGAAGCAGTCGTCCTCGCCACCAAGGCCGGTATGGACCCCGGCACCCTCGACGATGTGCTCGGCGCGAGCTCGGCCGCGCTGTACCTCGGGCTTGCGGGACCGACGCTCTCCCGGGCCTGGGACGACCCCTGGTTCTCGGTCGCGTTGGCCGAGAAGGACATCGCCTTGGCGCTCGAATCGGCGCGCGACTTCGCCGTCCCGATGCCGGTGACGAGCGCGGCTCACCAGCACTACGTGAACGCAGTGGCATCCGGCTACGCCGACAAGCTGTGCTGCTCGACCCTCGCGGTCGTCGAATCCGCCGCCGGGGTCGAGGTGCCTGCCCGACACCCACATCACTGATCGCGGCGACTCCGTCTCCGCTCGAGGCTCAGCGGTACTCGGGGTTCGGGAAGTCGAAGCGGGCGCCCGCGTCCCATGCGGCGCGCTGGTTGCCGTGCGCCGGGATGCCCCCGCGGTCGGTGACCATGCGCCGCGAGGTGCAGCAGGTTCCAGGTCATGAAGGTCGTGTTGCGGTTGGTGAAGTCGTTCTCGGGTCCGCCGGAACCCGGGTCGAGGTACGACGGACCGGGGCCCGCTTCGCCGATCCAGCCTGCGTCGGCTTGAGGCGGAATCACGTAGCCGAGGTGCTGCAGCGAGTACAGGACGTTCATCGCACAGTGCTTCACGCCGTCCTCGTTGCCGGTGACCAGGCAGCCACCGACCCGTCCGTAGTACGCGTACTGCCCGACGTCGTTGAGGAGGTGGCTGTTGCCGTAGAGCCGCTCGATGACCTGCGTGCACACCGACGACTTCTCGCCCAGCCAGATGGGCGTGCAGAGCACGAGGATGTGCGCCGCCTCGACCTTCTCGTAGATCTGCGGCCAGTCGTCGCGCTCCCAACCGTGCTCGGTCATGTCGGGCCAGACGCCGGTGGCGATGTCGCAGTCGATCGCGCGCACCACGTCGACGGTGACGCCCTGGCGCCGCATGATCTCCATCGAGATGTCGGCCAGCCCTTGGGTGTTCGAGAGCTCGGGCGATCGCTTCAGCGTGCAGTTGATGAACAGGGCGCGGAGGTCGGAGAAGTCCCAGCTGCTCTGAGGGGCCATGGCGTCGTGCATCTGCGTCGACATCTGAGTGGTGTGCATGCGCACACTGTCTCGCCTCACGGCCGCGCGTTACACGCGACGTGTAACGAGCCGTCGCCTGACAAGGACTGAACGCCATGGTCGTCGCCGACATCCGTCGACGAAGTGACGTACCCTGCGTGGCCGTGACCGACGACCGGGAGCTCGTCGGACGCCTCCAGGCAGGTGACGAGGCCGCGTTCGTCGAGGTCGTTCGCATGTACCAGACGCGCCTACAGCGACTGGCCGAGGGTGTCGTGTCGAGCCGCTCGGTGGCCGAGGAGGTCGTGCAGGACACCTGGCTCGCGGTCGTGCGCGGCGTCGAGCGCTTCGAAGGCCGGTCGACGTTCAAGACGTGGTTGTTCCACATCCTCCTGAACCGCGCCCGCAGCGCCGCCGGACGCGAACACCGCGCCCCACCCCTCGCCGACGAGGACCTCGGCGAGCGGTTCGACGCCAACGGCGCCTGGGTGGTGCCGCCGGTGCCGTGGGCGGAGGAGGCCGAGGACCGGTTGGTGGCCCGGCACCTCGCCGAACGGGTGCGCGCGCTCCTGCCCGGGCTGCCCGAAGCTCAGCGCCAGGTGCTGCTGCTCCGCGACGTCGAGGGAGTCCCCGCACCCGATGTCTGCGAGCTGCTCGGCGTCTCCGACGGCAACCAGCGGGTGTTGCTCCACCGCGCGCGGGTACACCTACGGAAACAGCTCGACCTGGAGATGCACTCATGAGGCTGCGGTTCTGGCGAGGTCGACGGGCGCTCGTGTGCCGCGACGCCGTCGCGCTCATGGTCGCGTACCTTGACGACGCTCTCCCGGAGTCGGATCGCGCACGACTCGAAGGGCATCTCGCGGACTGCCCCCACTGCAGCGAGTACCTCGCCCAGATCCGGGTGGTCATCGACGTCTCGGGTGAGGTCACCCCCGACGCGCTCGACGACGAGACGCTCGACGAGATCGTCGAGCTCTATCGCGGCTGGCGTTCGGGCTGAACCCAGAAATCGCGTAACGCGCCCTCCGACGCACGGACAGTTCGCCGACTGATCCGTACGAAGGAGGCATCGCCATGACGCAGACGATCGACGAGACCACGCTCGAACAGCTGATGGGACAGATGGTCGGTCACATGACCGGCGCCGCGTTGTGCTTCGGCGTCTGGCTCGGTGACGAGCTCGGCCTGTACCGAGCGTTGACCGAGCTCGGCACTGCGACCGCCGACGAGCTCGCGGACGCGGCCGGCTGCAACCGCCGGCTCGTGCGCGAGTGGTTGGACGGCCAGGTCGCCGGCGGTCTCCTCACGTGGGACCGCGACGACGACCGCTACGGCATCACGCCCGAAGCCACGATGGCACTCGCCGACGACGAGTCGCCGGTGTTCGTGGCGCGGGCCATGAACGCCATCGGCTCGGTGTTCATCGACATGCCCAAGGTCACCGACGCGTTCCGCGGCGACGGCGGCCTGAGCTGGGGCGACCACCACCAGTGCCTGTTCAGCGGGACCGAGTGGTTCTTCCGCACCGGCTACCGCGCCGAGCTCCCGAACTGGATCGCCGCGCTCGACGGCGTCGCCGACACCCTCGCGAGCGGCGGCACGGTCGCCGACGTGGGTTGCGGTCACGGCGCCTCGGCGGTCGTGCTCGCGCAGCAGTTCCCGGCCGCGCACATCACGGGCTTCGACTTCCACCAGCCGTCGATCGACACCGCCCGCGAGCGCGCCGACGAGGCGGGCGTCGGCGACCGGGTCGTCTTCGACCGCGCCGACGCGAAGAGCTACACCGGCACCTACGACCTGATCTGCTTCTTCGACTGCCTGCACGACATGGGCGACCCGGTCGGCATCGCGCGGTACGCCCGTGAGCACCTGAACGACGGCGGCACCGTGCTCCTGGTCGAGCCGTTCGCCATCGACGGGCGCGCCGACAACATCGACAACAACCCGATGGCGGCGATGCTCTACACCGTGTCGTCGTCGATCTGCACGCCGAACTCGCTCTCGCAGGAGGTGGGACTCGGCCTCGGCGCGCAGGCCGGCGAGGGACAGCTCCGGCAGGTGTTCGAGGAGGCGGGGTTCACGCAGTTCCGGCGGGCAGCCGACACGCCGCTCAACCTCATCCTCGAAGCCAAGGGCTGACGTGTAACGCGCGGACCCGTCGGAGGACAGGTTCTCGCACGGGAACGAACTGGGTCCGCGTCGCCGACCTCGACGACCTGCCCGAGGGGCGGGTGCGCACGGTCGTCGCAGGTCGGCGGAGCGTCGTGACCACGCACGTCGGCGACGACTACGGCGCCCGACCTCCTCCCCGTCGGCCGCGTGGCCGATGACTCCCGGACGCGGAGCGGGATCCGCTGCTGGCGGTGTTCCGCGACTGGTCCGCTACCCGCTGATCGCGACCGTCACCATCGTTCGTAACGGAGCGGCTCGTCCGCTTGGGGATCCCGTACGCCGGCGCGCTCGAAGAGGTGCGAGTGCTGCTCGTCGTGCTGTGTGCCGCGGCGGCGGACACTCTCGGACAGCGGACCGAGGGTCTTCAGGAGCGTGCCGTAGTCGAGCGCGCTGAAGGGCCACTGCGTGACGATCTTGCCCGCGCTCGTCGTGAAGTAGTTGTTCGACACCGCCCACGCAGTGTCGGCCATCTTCGACATCAACCACGCGTGGTAGGGATCCGCCCACGACGCCTTCACCTCGATCGCAGTGACACCCTCGCGCATCATTCGCTTGATGGCGCGGCGCGCGTACGCAGCCTGATTGCGAAGGTTCAGTGCGATCTCGCCGCCGTTCGTGCCCGGTCCGTAGAGCATGTAGAAGTTCGGAAAGGTCGGCACGGTGACGCCGAGGAAGGCGCGTGGTTCGCCGTCCCAGTACTTGTGGATCGACTCTCCTGTGCGCCCGACGACGTCCAGGTCCGCGAGGTAGTTGGTGGGCTGAAAGCCCGTCGACAGCACGAGCACGTCGGCCTGGTGCTCGACCCCGTCGGCGTCGACCACACCGTGCGGCGTGACCGAATGCACCGCTCGCGGCACGAGCTCGACGTTGGGCTGGTTCGAACGCGGGATAGAAGTCGGAGCTGAAGATCGTGCGTTTGCCCCAGAACGGGTAGCGCGGGGTCACCGCTTCGGCGAGGTCAGGTCGATCGGCGAACACCTTCGCGATGTAACCGCGAGCGGCGTCCTCCGCCGCGGTGTGCGCGGGTTGGCCCGGCCGGTACGCGCCACCGTTCCACAGGCGCTTCTCCGTCGCCCAGTACCACTTGAGCCGTCGGTAGCGGTGCACTGCGGGGTTGTGGAGCCGCCGCCGCTCCTCGTCCGTGTAGTCGCGGTCACCCTTCGGCAGCACCCAACCCGGCTCGCGTTGGAACAGCGCGATCTTGCCGGCGATCGGCTGGAGCGCGGGGACGAGCTGCGAGGCGGTCGAGCCGGTGCCGACGACGGCCACCGTCTTGTTGGACAGGTCGTGCTCGTGTTCCCACCGCGACGTGTGGAAGCAGGGACCTTCGAAGTCGTGGAGGCCGGGCCAGTCGGGGTAGTACGGCACGTTGAGGAAGCCGACCGCCGAGATGAGCACGTGGCACTCGGTCGTGTCGCCGTTCGTCAGCGTGAGGCGATAGACGTGGCGGTCGTCGTCCCACTCCGCGCGCTGCACGCCGACGCCGAGGCGCAGGTGCGGTGTCAGTCCGAAGTCGCGAACTGTCTCCTCGAGGTACCCGTGGATCTCGGCCTGGCGCGCGTGGGTGCGGGTCCAGTCGTAGCGCTTGAACGGGAACGAGTAGATGTACGAGTCGACGTCGACCTCGGCGCCCGGATACTGGTTGTCCCACCACGTGCCGCCGACCCGTTCGGACGCCTCGTAGATCGTGAACGTCGCGATGCCGGCCTTGCGCAGGAGCACCCCTGCGGAGATGCCACCCATGCCGGCGCCGACGATCGCGACGGTCGGCGTTCGCTGCGGACCGAATGGGTTCGTGACACTCCGACGCATCGCAAGAGTTTGACCGAGTCCGAGCCGGTTGGGCCAAGGGCGGCCGCACCCTCCGGATCAATGGACCGATCGGTACAAGAAGCGGTACCGTGCGGTGCGTGACCGACTTCGAGACGACCGACTTCTTCCGCGGCCGCGACCTCATCGCGGATCCGTACGAGTACTTCGACTGGCTCCGCGCCCAGTGCCCCGTCCGCCGAGAGGCCCATCACGACGTGATGATGGTGACCGGCTACGACGAGGCCGTCGCGGTCTACGCGGACACGTCGACGTTCTCCTCGTGCAACTCCCCGACCGGACCGTTCCCGGGGTTTCCGGTGGCACTGGAGGGCGACGACGTCAGCGCCCTGATCGAGCAGCACCGCGATGAGCTCCCGTTCAGCGATCAGATCCTGACCTTCGATCCGCCGGTGCACACCGCACACCGCGCGCTGCTGATGCGGTTGATCACACCGAAGCGACTGAAGGAGAACGAGGAGTTCATGTGGCGCCTCGCCGACCGGCAGCTCGACGAGTTCGTCGAGGGCGGCAGCGACGAATTCATCAGCGGATACGGCCAACCGTTTGCCCTGCTCGTGATCGCCGATCTCCTCGGCGTCCCCGAAGCCGACCACGAGCTGTTCCGCGAGCAACTCGGTCCTCGCCAACACGAGCGCAGCGGCACGCTCGGCGGCACCGGCGAGGGCGACGAGCTCGCCCACTCGCCGCTCGAGTTCCTCTATGAGCAGTTCAGCCGCTACGTCGAAGACCGAAGGGCACGGCCGCGTGACGACGTCCTCACCGGACTCGCGACGGCCACGTTCCCGGACGGATCCGAGCCCGACGTGCTCGACGTCGCCCGCATCGCCGCCAACCTCTTCGCCGCCGGGCAGGAGACGAGCGTGCGGCTCTTCGGCACCGCGCTGCAGCGTCTCGCCGAGGATCACGAGCTCCAGGAGCGGTTGCGCGGACAGCGGCGAGCTGATCCCGAACTTCGTGGAGGAATGCCTCCGCTTCGAGAGCCCGGTCAAGGGCGACTTCCGCCTCGCTCGCACGACCAGCACCGTCGGCGGCACCGAGATCCCCGCGGGCACGACGGTGATGGTCGTCAACGGCGCAGCCAACCGCGACCCGCGCAAGTTCGAGTGTCCGGCGGAGTTCCAGCTGGAGCGCGCCAATGCCCGCCAGCACGTGGCGTTCGGGCACGGTCCGCACTCGTGCCCCGGTGCACCGCTCGCGCGTGCCGAGGGTCGCATCACCGTCGAGCGCTTCCTCGATCGCATGAGCGACATCCGGATTGCGGAAGCCCACCACGGCCCACCCGGTGCCCGACGCTACGAGTACGTGCCCACCTACATCCTCCGTGGGCTCACGCGCCTGCATCTCGAATGGACGACGAACACCCCAGGATCGGGAGGATCCACCACGTGATCATCAGCATCGTTCGACACCCGCTCCGCGCCAAGTACGCCGATCAGTGGCCCGACCTCTCGGCGGAGTTCACGACCGCCACTCGCGCCGAGCCCGGCAACATCTGCTTCGACTGGTTTCGCAGCGTCGACGATCCCAACGTCTATCTGCTCGTCGAGATGTTCAAGGACCGGGCCGCAGGCGATGCCCACGTGAACTCGGACCACTTCAAGGCGGCGATGGGCCAGATGGGTCACGCGTACGCCGGCATGCCCACGGTGGTGCACGTCGGAAGTGCCCGGGGAAGGTTGGTCGGCCATGGCGGAGGTGCAGGACGCAACGCGGACGAATGACGATGCGTCTCGGCGCGGTGTTTCCACAAGGGCAGTTCCGGACCGTCGATCCCGACGAAGTCGTGCGCCTGGTGCAACGACTCGAAGACGCCGGCTACGACCACCTCCTCGTGTACGACCACGTCCTCGGCGCAGACATCAGCAACCGCCCGGACTGGACCGGCTACTACAACTCCGCCGACCCGTTCCTCGAACCGCTCGTGCTGTTCGCCTACGTCGCTCGCTCGTGTTCACTCGAGCTCGTGACCGACGTGCTCGTGTTGCCCCAACGCCAGAGCGCACTGGTGGCCAAACAGGTTGCGACGCTCGCGCTGCTCGCGCCCGGACGCATCCGCCTCGGTGTCGGCATCGGGTGGAACGAGGTCGAGTACCAGGCGCTCGGCATCGACTTCCGCACCCGGGCGGCCCGCATGGACGAGCAGATCCCTCTGTTGCGTCGACTCTGGACCGAGCCGAGCGTCGACCACACCGGCACGTCGGAGACGATCGATGCCGCGGGTCTCGCGCCGCGGCCACGCGACCCGGTGCCGATCTGGATCGGGTGCGGTACCGACAGCCGGGCGGTCGCGCGCGGTCGGACGCCTCGCTGACGGATGGCTGCCAGAACCGACGGTCCAACCCGGTCGCGGCTTCGAACCCGCATGGCTCGAAGTGCGCGCCGCCGCGACCGACGCGGGCCGCGATCCCGACACGCTCGGGCTCGAAGGTCAGCTCTGGTCACCCCCCGACCAGGAGGGTCGACTCCCCGATCGGCTGGCCCGATGGCGCGACGCGGGCGCCGACGCGGTCGGCATCAACACCGGGCGTGCAGGCGTGCCCTGGTCCGACGAACACCTCGACGCGCTGCTGCGCGCCGCTGACGCGAGGCCCTGAGAAGACACGACGAGCGACGTACACCCATTTTGTCGGCGTGCGGTGTACCCGGACGCCACCGGGAGTAGCTCATCGCAACCGCTTGCCGACGTCTTCCCCCCGGCAACGCGGTCGGCGTAGTCGTCGAGCCAACGCGCGAACTTCCCGCTTTCCTCGTTGTCGGCATCGATGCGCGGGTAGGCGGGGACGACATAGTCGGGATCGATCGCGGGATGATCTGCCACCGGCTTCCGGGCCAAGACTCGTTCGATGACCGGCTCGAGTCGCTGTGCCTTCTCGATCTGGGACCGCTCGTCGCGTTCGACGAACTCGGGCATCACCTCGCGAGCGAACAGCTCGATGTTCTCCATGATGTGCTCGTGGCGGTTGTTGCCGGCCGAGCACGACAGGATGATCTCGGGCGTCAAGGTGAGCAAGGTCACGAGCCTTTCCAAAGAGATCGCGTACGCGATGGCGAGCCACGACGTGCGCATCCTGGCCCCCATCCCCGGCCGCAGTGCGATCGGGGTCGAGGTGCCGAACAAGATGCGCCCGATCGTGACGTTGGGTGACATCCTCAGCAGTCCCGAGGCGAAGAAGGCGAAGCATCCGCTCGAAGTGAGCATGGGCCGCGACATCGCGGGCCGCGCGGTGTTCGCCAACCTCGCCACGTTCCCGCACGTGCTCATCGCCGGTCAGACCGGTGCGGGCAAGTCGAGCTGCATCAACACGATCGTCACGTCGATCCTCATGCGCACGACGCCCGACGAGGTCCGCATGATCCTCGTCGACCCCAAGCGCGTCGAGATGGGTCAGTACAACAACGTGCCGCACCTCCTCACCGAGGTCGTGACGAACCCGAAGAAGGCCGCCAACGTGCTCGACTGGGCCGTGCGCGAGATGGAGATGCGCTACGACCTCCTCGCCGACATCGGCGTGCGCGACATCACCGGTTACAACGCGATGTACGACAAGGGCGACATCCCCACCGCGGACGATCCCGACCCCGACACGGGCAAGTCGTACGACCGGCTGCCGTTCATCGTCGTGGTCGTCGACGAGCTCGCCGACCTCATGATGGTCGCGGCCCGCGACGTGGAAACGAGCATCTGCCGGCTCGCGCAGATGGCGCGCGCGGTGGGCATCCACCTCGTCATCGCCACGCAACGCCCGTCGGTGGACGTCATCACCGGCGTCATCAAGGCCAACATCCCGAGCCGCATCGCGTTCAGTGTGAGCACGCTCGCCGACTCACGCGTCATCCTCGATCAGGGTGGTGCGGAGAAGCTCATCGGCAAGGGCGACATGTTGTTGCTGAACGCGTCGTCGAGCCGCGCCGACCGGATTCAGGGTGCCTGGGTCGACGAGGACTGTGTCCGCAAGGTTGTCGCGCACTGGAAGCGCCAGGTCGCGACACCGCAGTACGTCGAGGGCATCCAGGGCACCGAAGGCGCCGCAGGTCAGCGCCGTTCCGACTCCGACGAGACCGACGACCTGCTCGCCGAGGCGATGGAGCTCGTCGTCACGAGCGGTCTCGGTTCCACGAGCATGCTGCAACGCAAGCTGCGCGTCGGCTTCGCTCGCGCCGGCCGGCTCATGGACCTGCTCGAGCGCCGGGGCATCGTCGGTCCGTCCGAAGGGTCGAAGGCCCGCTCGGTGCTGATGAGTGTGGAAGAGCTCGAGGAGCTCAAGGAAAAGAGCTGAGAAAACAGAGAAGCTGAGGACGACGCGTCGTTGCGCCGTCCTCAGCTGATTTCGCGTGCTCTTCGTCTGCGTTACGCGGCGCGGACGCGAGCCGTGTGCTCGCCGAGGGTCTCGTCGGCTGCGGCCCGGTCGTGCGTCAGGTAGGCGAACAGCGCTCGCCACGGCACGGTCATCCCGGCCACGACGAACCCGGTGACCCACACGCCGACGGTGTCGTTGCGGATCCCGATGCCGAACCCTCGGAAGAGGGAGTAGTCGAGCAGCAACGTGACGCCGACACCGATGACGAAGGTCGCCAACGAACGCAACTTGTCGAGCTGCGGGATCGCATCCGACAAGAAGTCGACGAGCTTCAACGTTCCCAGTGCGAGCAACGCGACGATCGCGAAGTCGTACATCTGCCACCTCCAGGTGACTCGCGGAGGGCCCCACGCCTTCCGTCGAGAGTTCTGATTCCAGGAGAAGGAGATTGGTTACGACTTTTCTTTGTCGCTCTCGCTACTCGGCGGGATACCCGCCTCGCTCACGCTCGAGACTCCGGCCAGTTCGCTGCGCTCACGGCGACCGCGTGGAGGCCCTGTTGCTCTGGCACTCACTTGTGCCACTCGCGACTTACAATTTCCCTTCGGCCTCGAGGTCGTCGAGGCGGGTTCGCAGCTCGTCGAGGAGCCCGGCGATGGCGGAGAGATGCTCGTCGATGCGGGCGACGTAGGCGTGCGGTGAGTCGTCGCTGACCTCGTCGTCGACATCGATCTCGTTGACCACAGCCGCCGCGAACTCGCCTTGGTCCTCGGGGACGAGGAGCACGCCCCGCCGGTCTTCGGGCGAACCGGTCCACTCGATCATGACCGGGAACGCTCGCGGTTTCGAGGCGGCGCCGGAGCACCTGGGCCTGGATCTTCGGCCACTCGCCCAACTCGACGAGCGCCGTCGCCGCCGTCTTCGCCCTCGACATCGGTTCCGGTGAGGTGGGTGGGCTCCTCGACGACGAGGGCGACGCCACAGTCACTGCAACGGGTGGTGCCCACGCGGTACTCGGAACCGCACGACGGGCACCAGAGGGTCGGATCTTCCACGGGCGAGGAGTGTACGGGGGTACGTCGGTACGATGACAGGAATGCCCGCCGACTCGACGACCGGAAAGCGCTTCCACGTCGAGACGCTGGGGTGTCCCAAGAACGCGGTCGACTCGGACAAGGTCGTCGCCTCGTTGCTGGCCGACGGTCTGACGCCGGCGCCCTCGGCCGAGGACGCCGACCTCGTCGTCGTCAACACGTGTGCGTTCATCGAGGCGGCCCGCCAGGAATCGATCGACGTCGCGCTCGCCCTCTCCGATGGCCGCAAGCCCGGGGCGCGCCTCGTCGTGACCGGGTGCATGGCCGAGCGATACGGCGACGAACTCGCGGCCGCGCTGCCCGAGGCCGACGCGGTCGTCGGATTCGCGGGCGAAGGATCAATCGTCGACGTGGTGATGCGGGGCCGCAAACCGGCCGGTGTCCGCGACCTGCTCGAGCTGCCGCGTCCCGCGCCGAGCGCACCGTGGGCGTACGTGAAGGTCGCGGAGGGATGCGATCGCGCGTGCGCGTTCTGCGCCATTCCCACGTTCCGGGGCAAGCAGCGGTCGCGTGCCCCGGAGGCCATCGAAGCCGAAGTGCGCGGCCTGGTCGAACAAGGCGTCGCGGAGATCGTGCTCGTCGCCCAGGACCTCGCGTGGTACGGCCGCGACGCGGGCGAGCCCGGGTTCGCTCGCGCCGCTGTTGCGCCGCCTCGACCCGCTGCGCGCGCACGGCCTCGCCCGCGTTCGGTTGCTCTACCTCTATCCGTCCGAGGTCAAGGACCCGCTCGTCTCGACGATGCTCGAGCTCGAGTCGGTCGTTCCTTACTTCGATCTCTCGCTGCAGCACGCGGCGCCCGGCCTGTTGCGCAGCATGAAGCGGTGGGGAAGCGGTGAGCGCTTCACCGAGATCATCGCCGGAATCCGCGCCGAGGCGCCCGAAGCCGCGTTCCGCTCGTCGTTCATCGTCGGCTTCCCGGGCGAGACCGAAGCCGATCACGAGTCATTGCTCGGCTTTCCTCGACGATGTCCGGCTCGACTGGGCCGGATTCTTCTCGTTCTCCCGCGAGGACGGCACCGCCGCCGCCACATGAGCGGGGAGATCGCCGAGTCGCTCGTGCACGAACGATTGCGCGAGTGTTCCGAGGTGCAGGAGCCGATCACCGCCGCGGCGCGGACCGCGCTCGTCGGCCGCGAGATCGACGTGCTCGTCGACGGCGTCGACGACGATGACGTCATCGTCGGGCGCACACACCGAGAAGCGCCGGAGATCGACGGCGTGGTCCGGCTGGTCGGAACCGGCGACATGTTCGCCCGCCCGGGCGCGATCGTGCGCGCCACGGTGTGCGGGGTGGAAGGTCCTGATCTCGACGCCAAGGTGTTGCCGTGACCGCGGCCGCAGTCCCGCCGCCGCGGCCGCGCGCGACGAAGCGCTTCGGCCAGAACGCGCTCGCGACGCCGGCGAATTTCATCACGGTCAGCCGCATCGCGGTCGCGATCCCCACGCTCGCACTGATTCGCAGTCGCGGCTCGTCGTGGCTCACGGTCGGGCTGTGGTTCGCGATCACCGCGAGCGACAGTCTCGACGGTTGGCTCGCCCGGCGCGACGGCGCCACGCGCTCCGGCGCGTTCCTCGATCCCGTTGCCGACAAGCTCATCGTGCTCGGCGGCTTCGCGGTGCTCGCCGACCGGGGCGTCTTCCCGTGGTGGGCGGTCTTGTTGGTCGTGGTCGCGCGAACTCGGCATCAGCGCGTACCGGTCGGTCGCGGGTCGGCGCGGCGTCGTGCTCCCGGCGCAGAAGCTCGGGCAAGTACAAGGCGTTCACGCAGTACTGCGCGGTCGGCTTCGTCCTGTTGCCGTGGACGGCCGACTACGTCGGTTTCCAGCAATTCGTGTTCGCGGTATCGGTGGTGCTCACCGTGGTGTCCGGCCTCCAGATCGTCCGCCGCGGCTACATCGACTGGCAGCGCGTGGAATCTGCGAAGGCACGAGATGCGGTGTGAGGTTCTCGCGATCGGGACCGAGCTGTTGCTCGGGCAGATCGTCGACACGAACAGTGCGTGGATCGGTGAGCAGCTCGCGGCGTCGGGCATCGACTCCTACGAGCACCGCGCGATCGGCGACAACCAGGCGCGCATCGTCGCTGCGTTGCGCGACCTGTTCTCCCGTTCGGAGGCCGTGCTCGTCTGCGGCGGGCTCGGGCCGACCCAGGACGACCTCACCCGCGACGCGATCGCCGAGCTCATGGGCGTGCCACTCGTGCGCCACGACGAGCTCGCGGAGACGATCGCGCAGATGTTCCGGACGCGCGTCCGCGACATGCCGCAGAACAATCTCCGCCAGGCCGATATCCCCGAAGGCGGCGCCGCGATCCCGAACCCGATCGGTACCGCGCCCGGTCTGTTGTGCGAGCTACCCGGCGGCAAGGTCGTCTACGCGGTTCCGGGCGTGCCGTACGAGATGAAGCAGATGGTGACCGATCACGTCATCCCCGATCTGCTGCGGCGGTCGGGCGAAGCGGCGGCGATCGTGTCGACATCGCTGAAGACGTGGGGCACATCGGAGTCGGCGCTCGCGGAAATGGTCGCGCACCGGCTCGACGCGCTCGACGCGCAGGGCGGTAACCCCACGATCGCGTTCCTCGCGCGCGGCATCGAAGGTCTGGTCGTGCGCGTGACCGGCAAGGGCGCCACGGAAGCCGAAGCGCGTGCGCTGGTCGACGCGGAGGAGAAGGAGCTGCGCGTCATCCTCGGCGACCTCGTGTTCGGTGTCGACGACGAGACGATGGAGTCCGCGGTGCTCGAACGACTGCGCGGTCGCGGTTGGACACTCGGCGTCGCGGAGTCGCTCACGGGCGGGTTGATCGGCGCGCGCATCGTCAACGTCGAGGGCGCAAGCGACACCTTCCGCGGGACGATCGCGTCGTACGCCACCGAGGTGAAGCGCTCGGTGCTCGGCGTGACCGCGGAGTCGGTGGTCAGCGAAGAAGCGGCCCGAGAGATGGCGGAGGCCGCGCAGCGCGTGCTCGGCGCCGACGTGGGCATCGCGGCAACGGGCGTGGCCGGCCCGACCGAACAGGACGGCGTTGCGGTGGGCACCGTGTTCTTCGGGCTCGCCATTCCCGGTGTCCCGACCGAGGTGGTGAGCGCCCGCCTGCCCGGCGACCGCGAACGACTGCGGCAGTTCTCGACGATCTCGCTGCTCAATCTGTTGCGGCAGCGCCTCGACGTGCTCGCCCGGTGACGGCGATGGAGATCCAGATCAATATCGACTGCGCGGACGCCGACGCGCTCCGGGCGTTCTATTGCGAGGCGCTCGGGTACCGGCCGCGCGGTGAGGTGGGGTCGTACCGCTCGTGCGTTCCGACCCGAGGGTGTGGCGGGCACCACGATCGTGTTCCAACAGGTGCCGGAGCCGAAGGTCGTCAAGAACCGCATGCACCTCGATCTGATCGTCGACGACATCGAAGCCGAAGCGACGCGCTGGGTCGGGCTCGGCGCGTCGCGGGTCAGCGCGGAGCCGGTGTGTGAAGGCGGCGGATGCTGGATCGTCATGCTCGACCCCGAAGGCAACGAGATCTGCCTCTGCGACAGCTAGCGCGAGCGACCAATAGACGAGGTGCTTGCACCGAACGCCTGTTCGCTCTAGGGTGCGTCACACGCATGTGATTCACCCGTGGTGAAGTCTCCGTAGCTGTCACACCCCATCTTTAGGGTCGCCAGCACGACGCTTCCCATAACCGAATGGAGCAAGGCGTGGTGGCAGACAGGGGTTCACAGGTGGACCGGGAAAAGGCACTCGACATGGCGCTCGGCCAGATCGACAAGCAGTTCGGCAAGGGTTCGATCATGAAGCTCGGGGAGCGGGGGCACGTGGGGATCGAAGCGATTCCCACCGGTGCGCTCGCGCTCGACCTCGCGCTCGGGATCGGCGGCTTGCCCCGAGGCAGGATCGTCGAGATCTTCGGGCCGGAGTCGTCGGGAAAGTCGACGCTCGCGACGCACGTCGTCGCCGAGGCGCAGCGCAACGGTGGCGTGTGCGCCTACATCGACGCCGAGCACGCGATGGACCCGGTGTACGCCGCGGCCATCGGCGTGAACGTCGACGAGTTGCTGATCAGCCAGCCCGACACGGGGGAGCAGGCGCTCGAGATCGCCGACATGCTCATCCGCTCGGGTGCGCTCGACGTGCTGGTGATCGACTCGGTGGCGGCACTCGTGCCTCGCGCCGAGATCGAAGGCGAGATGGGCGACTCGCACATGGGACTGCAGGCCCGTCTGATGAGCCAGGCGTTGCGCAAGCTCACCGGCAACCTCAACAAGTCCCGCACGATCGCGGTCTTCATCAACCAGCTGCGAGAGAAGATCGGTGTGATGTTCGGTTCGCCCGAGACCACACCGGGCGGCCGGGCGCTGAAGTTCTACTCGTCGGTGCGGCTCGACATCCGCCGGATCGAATCGATCAAGGACGGTCCGGAGGTCGTCGGCAACCGGGTGCGGGTGAAGGTCGTCAAGAACAAGACCGCACCGCCGTTCAAGCAGGCCGAGTTCGACATCATGTACGGCCAGGGCATCAGCCGCGAGGGCTCGCTGCTCGACGTCGGAGTCGAGATGGGCATCATCAAGAAGTCGGGTGCGTGGTTCACCTACGAAGGTGAGCAACTCGGCCAGGGCCGTGAGAACGTGAAGAAGTTCCTGGCCGAGAACGTCGATCTCATGGTCGAGATCAGCGAGAAGATCAAGGACGCGTCGGGTCTCAACGACGAAGTCGACCTCACGGACGAGGACGAGGACGCAGGCGTCGAGCAGGACGTCGACGCTTAGCTCCACTGCGGCCGCTTGGAGACCGGGGGTGTCAGGCGATCTGAAGCACGCCTGATCAACCCGGTCGGCGGCCGGAGGGCGCCCCGTAGACTGGCCGGGTTCATGACGCGGCGGTTTCTCGTGCGCACCTACGGGTGCCAGATGAACGAGCACGACTCGGAGCGGATCGCCGGCGTGCTCGCGGCCGACGGCATGGAGCCGACCGACGACCTCGGCCGAGGCCGACGTCGTCGTGCTCAACACGTGCTGCATCCGGGAGAACGCCGACAACAAGCTCTACGCGGCACCTCGGCGACCTGAAGGCGCTGAAGGCCGAGCGGCCCGACCTGCAGATCGCGGTCGGCGGGTGCCTCGCCCAAAAGGACCGCGACGGCGTGCGCGAGCGGGCGCCGTTCGTCGACGTCGTGTTCGGCACGCACAACCTCGCGCACGCGCCCGAGCTGTTGCGCGACGCGCGGGCCGAACGGCCCGGTCGTCGAGATCCTCGACGAGCACGAGGCGTACCCGTCGGCGCTGCCGGCCCGGCGCGACGGTCGACCACGCGGCGTGGGTGACGATCCAGATCGGCTGCGACAACACGTGCGCGTTCTGCATCGTGCCGTCGGTGCGGGGCAAGGAGGTCAGCCGGCGGACGGGCGACATCGTGCACGAGGTCGAGGACGCTCGCCCGCGACGGTGTCGTCGAGATCACGCTGCTCGGCCAGAACGTCAACTCGTACGGTCGCGATCTCGGTGCCGGGCAGTTCCGGCCGCAGTTCGCCGATCTGCTTGCGCACGCTCGACGCGGTCGACGGCATCGAGCGCATCCGCTTCACGTCGCCGCACCCCAAGGATCTGCGCCCCGAGACGATCGCGGCGATGGCCGAGTGCGCGCACGTGTGCGAGCACCTGCACCTGCCGCTGCAGTCGGGCAGCGACGACACGCTGGCGCGCATGCACCGCGGCTACACCGCGGCGCGCTACCTCGAACGGTTGCGCGCGGCCCGGGCCGCGGTTCCCGACCTCGCGGTCACGACCGACATCATCGTCGGGTTCCCGGGCGAGACCGACGCCGACTTCGAGCGCACGCTCGAGGTCGCCGACGAGGCCGACGTACGACGCCGCGTACACGTTCGTGTTCTCGCCCCGCCCGGGCACCGAAGCCGCGCTGATGACCGACGACTTCGTCGCGCCCGAGGTCGTGCAGGAACGCATGCAGCCGCCTGGTCGAGGTGGTCGAGGCGCCACGCGCTGCGCCAGCACGAGGCGCGCGTCGGCCGGACCGAGGAGCTCCTGGTCGAGGGCCCGTCGAAGAAGGACCCGGCGGTGTGGTCGGGGCGCACCCGCCAGAACAAGCTCGTGCACTTCGTGCCCGGCGAGCGACCCGGCCCGGCGAGCTGGTCGAGGTGCGCATCACGAGCGCGGCGCCCCACTTCCTGCGGGCCGAGTCTGGTCGGCGCAGCGTCAAGCCCGCGCCGCGGCGGCGCGTGCCGCATCCCGGTCGCGGTGGTGTGACCCGCCACCTCGCGATCGTCGGTCCGACCGCGTCGGGCAAGTCGGCCGTCGCGCTCGCCGTGGCCGCGCGCGTTCGGGCGACGTCGAGATCGTGTCGCTCGACTCGATGCAGGTGTACCGGGGCATGGACATCGGCACGGCCAAGCCGTCGCCGGCCGAGCGGGCCGCGGTGCCGCATCACCTCATCGACGTCGCCGATCCGACCGAGGAATGGTCGGTCCGCGAGACGCAGACCGCGGCCCGGGCCGCGATCGCCGACATCGAAGGGCGCGGTCGGCGGGCGCTGCTCGTCGGCGGGACCGGCCTGTACGTGCGGGCCGTCGTCGACGGTCTGCGCGTTCCGCCGCGCGACATGCGAGGTCCGGGCCGCGCTCGAAGCGCGAGACCGCGACCGCAGGCCGGTCTCGCGCGTGCGTACGACCGGCTCGCCGCGGCCGATCCGCTCGCGGCGTCGCGCATCGAACCGGGCAATGCCCGCCGCATCGTGCGCGCGCTCGAGGTGCTCGAGACGCACCGGCCGCCGTTCTCGTCGTTCGGCGTCGGGTCTCGGCGACTACGGACCGCCGGCGTTCGACGTCGGCCTGGTCGGCGTGTGGCTGCCGCGGGCCGAGCTCGGCCGGCGGATCGCGGCCCGCTTCGCCGCGATGCGCGCCGCCGGCCTCGAAGCCGAGGTCCGCGCCCTCGCCGACCGTCCGCCAGCCCGTACGACGAATCTTCGGAAGAATCGTCGACACGGATCGGGGGGCTGTCGCGCACGGCGGCGCAGGCGATCGGCTACAAGGAGCTCCTCGCCCATCTTCGACGGCGAGATCCCTCGCTCGACGACGCCTTCGACCTGGCCGTGCGCCGCACCCGGCAGTTCGCGCGCCGCCAGCGGGTGTGGTTCCGGCGCGATCCGCGCATCCGCTGGGTCGGCACCGCCCGAAATCCCGACGACCTCGCCCGCGGTGGTCCTGGCACTCTGGCAGACAGACCGGTCGCGACCGTCGCGGCCGAACCGCACTCATGACCTCAGCTCCATCTCGCCAAGCTGCACGCCACCGGGAACGACTTCCTCGTGCGGCTCGCGCTCGACGGCGACGACGCCGCCGCTCGCGCCCGAGACGGTCGCCCACCTCTGCGACCGCCACCGCGGCATCGGCGCCGACGGGCTCATCACGATCGGCCCCGGCGACGCCGGCGCGGGCGTCGACTGCACGATGCGGCTGCAGAACGCCGACGGCGGCGACGCCGAGATGAGCGGCAACGGCATCCGCTGCCTCGCCTGGGTCGCGGCCCGGGCCGGACTCGGCACCGAGCACGAGCTCACCGTCGACACCGCGGCCGGCCGCCGCGTCGTCTCGCTCGACCCGCGACGCAGCCGGCGCGGTCGTCGCGGCCGACGTCGACATGGGTGCCGGTCACGCTCGGCGACGAGGACGTCGAGATCACGCTCGACGGCGTCGAGTACTGGGGCGACGTCGCCAACGTCGGCAATCCGCACCTCGTGTGCTTCGTCATCGATCCCGCGCATGGTGCCGGTCGACCGTGCACGGTCCGCGCATCGAGCTCGACGCCCGTTTCCCGCAGCGCACGAACGTCGAGTTCGTCCGCGTCCACCCGCCCGACGTCATCGACATGCGGGTCTGGGAACGCGGCGTGGGCGAGACGCTGTCGTGCGGCACCGGCGCGTGCGCGGCGGCCGCGGTCGCGCACAACCGCGGCGTCGTCGACGACACGTGTCAGCGTGCGCGTGCCCGGCGGCGAGCTCGACGTCGACGCTCGGGCCGACCGTGCGGTCTGGGCGGCCCGGTCGTGCACGTGTTCGACGTCGACATCGAGGTCGCCGCGTCGATCCGATCGCTCGAAGCAGACCTCGTGACCGAGTCCTCGCGCGCGCACCAGAGCCGTCAGCGCCGCCGTCTCACCGCGACCGAGGTCGATCTCGGTGTCGTCCGCCAGCGCGCGCTGCTCGTCGGCACCACCTACGGCACCGCGACGGTCGAAGAGGCCGAGGCGTCGCTCGAGGAGCTCGCGCTGCTCGCCGACACCGCGGGCGCCGAGCCGGTGCACTCCGAGCTGCAACGCCGGCGCACGCCCGACCCCGCGACCTACATCGGCAAGGGCAAGGCCGACGAGCTGCAGCGCGGTCGCGCAAGCGCTCGACATCGACGTCGTGATCTTCGACGACGAGCTGACGCCCGCGCAGCAACGCAACCTGGAGAAGCTGTTCGCGGTCGACGTCGTCGATCGCGTCGCGCTGATCCTCGACATCTTCGCCCAGCACGCGACGAGTCAGGAAGGCGCGGTGCAGGTCGAGCTCGCGCAGCTGCGCTACCGGTTGCCCCGCCTGCGCGGCCGCGGTCTGCAGCTCAGCCAGCAGGGTGCGGGCATCGGCACCCGGGGTCCGGGCGAGACCCAGCTCGAGGTCGACCGCCGCCGCCTGCTGCGCCGGATGCAGAAGCTCGAGCGCGACCTCGTCGGTCTCGCCGCGACCCGCGCGACGCAGCGCAAGGCGCGCAAGCGCCGCGACATCCCGCACGTCGCGCTCGTCGGCTACACGAACGCGGGCAAGTCGACGCTGCTCAACCGGCTCACCCACGCGGGCGTCCTCGTGCAGAACCAGCTGTTCTCCACGCTCGATCCCACGGTGCGGCGCCTGCACCTTCCCGGCGGCGAGACGGTCCTGCTCTCCGACACCGTCGGGTTCGTCCGCCGCCTTGCCGCACCAACTCGTCGAGGCGTTCCGGTCGACGCTCGAAGAGGTCGTCGACGCCGATCTGCTCGTGCACCTCGTCGACGCGAGCGCGGCCGACGTCGAAGCGCTCATCGACGCGGTCGACACCGTGCTGCGCGAGATCGACGCCGACGACGTGCCGCGCCTGCTCGTGTGGAACAAGGCCGACCTCGCCGGCCGACGACGACGTGAAGATCTTGCTCAACGCGTACCCGGGTTCGGTCGCGATCTCGGCCGCGACCGGCACCGGGCTTCCCGAACTGCTGACCGCGGTCGGCGACCGCCTGCGCGCGCTCTCGCCCGCATCAGCGAGTTCGTCGTGCCCTACGAGCGCGGCGACGTGCTCGCCGCGCTGCACCGCGCCGGCGAGGTGCTCGTCGAGGTGCACGGCGACAGCGCGACACGCGTGCGCGCCCGGCTGCCCGAAGCGGCGGCCGGTCGCTTCTCGGAGTACGCCGAGCACGCCCGATTAGTCTCGATGCGGATGGCGGCCACCGGCGGTTTCGTCCCGCCCCCGTACCCCTACGAACGGCTCGACGCGCTGAAGCGGCTCGCCGATTCGCTGCCGGGCGGCGTCGTCGACTGCTCGATCGGCACGCCGTGCGATCCCGTCCCCGAGGTCGCGCGCCGCGCCGCGATCGCCGCGATCGCCGCGTCGAACGGCTACCCGCCGTCGGCGGGCAGCGCCGCGCTGCGCGACGCCGGCCGCGGGCTGGATCCGGCGCCGGTTCGGCGTGCGCGGTCGAGGGCGCGCACGTCGGCGCGTGCGTCGGCACCAAGGAGCTCGTCGCCTCGCTGCCGCACCTGCTGCGGCTGCGCGACCCCGGCGCGCGACACCGTGCTGTATCCCGCGATCGCGTACCCGAGCTACGAGATGGGCGCGGTGCTCGCCGGGTTGTCGCGCGGTGCCGGTTGCCGCTCGACGCGCAGTGGCATCTCGACCTCGACGCGATCAGCGACGCCGACGCCGCGCGCGCGCTCGTGCTCTGGATCAACGAACCGGGCAACCCGTCGGCCTCGACGGCCGACGACGCCTACTTCGCGCGCGTCGCCGCGTGGGCGCGCGCGCGGGGCATCATCGTCGCGAGCGACGAGTGCTACGCCGAGTTCGCGCCGCGCCCGGCGACGATCCTGTCGAGCGGGCTCGACGGCGTGCTCGCGATGCACAGCGTCTCCAAGCGCTCGAACCTCGCGGGCATGCGGGTCGGGTTCTACGCGGGCGATCCCGATCTCGTCACCTATCTCGTCGAGACCCGCAAGCACGCCGGGCTGATGGCGCCGACCATGGTGCAGGCCGCGGCGGCGGCCGCGCTCGGCGACGACGCCCACGTCGACGTGCAACGCGCCGCGCTACACCGAACGCCGCGACGCTGGTGCGCGACGCGCTCGCGCCGCACGGTCTCGTGCACGACGGCGGCGACGCCGCGTTCTATCTCTGGATGCGCACCGACCGACGGCGCCGACGACGGCTGGGAGATCGCGGCGCGCCTCGCGCACGAGGCGGGCCTGCTGGTGTCGCCCGGCGATCTCTACGGCGCGCTCGGCGCCGATCACGTGCGGATCGCGCTCGTGCAGCCCCGCGACCGGCTCGAGCTCGCGCTCGACCGGCTCGTGCAGGCCGCGAGTGCCTGATCACCCGACTGAAGGAGCGCAGTGGACGATACGCCAAGCAGGTCACGCAGCTGTTCGAAGCCGGAGACGACTGGCGCGACGTCATGCCGCTCGCCGAGGCGCGCGAGCTCGTCGGCTCGGTCATCGGCAGCTCGACCGCGGCGAGATCCGGGTCGCCGAGGTCGTCGACGGCAAGGTCGTCGTCAACGAGTCGGCCAAGCACGCGATCCTCATGTGGTTCCGCGTGCAGGAGATGAAGGTAGATCGAGGCCGGTCCGTTCGAGTACGTCGACAAGCTGCCGCTGAAGCACGGCTACGAGGCGGCCGGCGTCCGGGTCGTCCCGGGTGCGTCGGCCCGCTTCGGCGCGTACCTCGCGCGCGGCGTCGTGATGATGCCGAGCTACGTCAACATCGGCGCGCTACGTCGACAGCGGCACGATGGTCGACACGTGGGCGACGGTCGGTTCGTGCGCGCAGATCGGCAAGAACGTGCACCTGTCGGGCGGCGTCGGCATCGGCGGAGTGCTCGAACCGCCCGCAGGCCGTGCCGGTCGTCGTCGAAGACGACTGCTTCATCGGGTCGCGCTGCATGATCGTCGACGGCGCCCGGGTGCAGGCAGGGCGCCAAGCTCGGCGCCGGACTCGTCGTGACCGTCGACCACGCACGTCATCGAGGCCGAGACCGGGAACGAGTTGCCGCGCGGCGATCATCCCCGAGCGCGCCGTCGTGATCCAGGGCACGCGCCTGAAGGAGTTCGAAGGCGGCACGTTCGGCCTGCCGTGCGCGCTCGTCCTGCGCTATCTCCCCGAGGGCGCGGGGCACGACAAGCTGCAGCTCAACGCGATCCTGCGAGAGCACGGCATCGTTTCGTGACCCACGATCTCCTCGCGCTGACCGAACGAGCTCTGCGCGATCCCGTCGGTGAGCGGCGACGAGGCCGCGCTCGCCGACGTGGTCGAGGCGCGCCTGCGGGCGAGCCGCGGCGCCGCTGCGCGTCGAGCGCATCGGCGCGAACGTCGTCGCCCGCACCGAGCTCGGGCCGCGACCGCAGCGCATCGTGCTCGGCGGCCATCTCGACACGGTTCCCGCCGAACGGCAACCAGGCGCCGCGCCGCGACGGCGACGTGCTGCACGGGCTCGGCACCGCCGACATGAAGGGCGGGCTCGCGGTGCTGCTCGCGCTCGCCGACGACCTCGCGGACGACCGCGCGCGCTTCGACGTCACGCTCGTCTTCTACGACGGCGAAGAGGTCGCCGACGAGCACAACGGGCTCCGGCGCCTGTTCGCAGAAGCGCCCGACCTCGTCGCAGGGCGACCTCGCGATCCTGCTCGAGCCGACGGGCGGCTGGGTCGAAGCCGGCTGCCAGGGCACGATCCACGTGCGGGCGGCCTTCGACGGCGTGCGTGCGCACTCGGCCCGGCCGTGGATGGGCGTGAACGCGATCCACCGGGCCGCGCCGCTGCTCGAACGGTGCGCCGACGTTCGACGCCGCGACCGTCGACGTCGACTCGCTCGAGTACCGCGAGGCGCTGCAGGTCGTGCGCGATCGAGGGCGGGATCGCGAACAACGTCGTGCCCGACCGCTGCGCGGTCGTCGTCAATCGCCGCTACGCCCCGTCGCGATCGCTCGACGCGGCGGTGGCCGAGGTGGTCGCGCTCTGCACCGACGCCGGGCGCCGACCACGTCGAGGTGCTGAACGCGTCGATGGCGGCGCCGCCGAACCTCATGCATCCGCTGATCGCGGAGATGATCGGCGTGTACGACCTGCCGGTGCGGCCGAAGCTCGGCTGGACCGACGTCGCCCGCTTCGCCGCGCACGGCATCGCGGCGTGCAACTTCGGGCCCGGCGATCCCGAGCTCGCGCACACCGCCGACGAGCGCGTCGACCGCGCGACGCTCGACGCGTGCCTCGCGCTGCTCGAGACGTTCGTCGGATTCGGGCGTAGCGCTGAGCGGCGACGCGCTACATCCGGCGCATCAGCGTGACGAGCTTGCCGTAGATCTGCACGTCGGTCGGGTCGTAGACGAGGTCTTCCATCGTCGCGTTCGACGGCCGCAGGATGATCTTGTTGCGCTTGCGCATGAACGTCTTCACCGTGGCTTCTTCGCCGGGGATGCCGGCGACGACGATGTCGCCGTTGTCGGCGTTCGGCTGCGAGCGGGCGACGACGTAGTCGCCGTCGAAGATGCCGGCGTCGATCATCGACTCGCCGCGGACCCGCAGCATGAACAGGTCGCCCTCGCCGCAGAGGTCGGTGGGGACGGGGATGACCTCTTCGACGTTCTCGGCCGCGAGCACGCCGGTGCCGGCGGCGACGTCGCCGAGGAGCGGGACGTTGCGCACGGGCCGGCGGTCGATCGCCGTGCCGGTGCTGCGGCTCGAGCGCGACCTCGATGGCGCGGGGCTTGCTCGGGATCGCGGCGCAGGTAGCCCTTGTCCTGCAGGGCGGCGAGGTGCGCGTGCACCGTGGACGGCGACGACAGGCCGACGGCCTCGCCGATCTCGCGCACGCTCGGCGGGTAGCCCTGCTCCCGGGTCTGGGCGTCGATGAACTCGAGCACCTGGCGCTGGCGGGCGGTGAGCCGGGCGGGCGTGTCGGCGGTCGGCTGCGGGAGGTCGTGGCCTGGGCGTTGGACATGGATCGACGGTAACACGATCACGCGTTCGGGGCAAACACCCGTTCGTATTTTCTCTTGACATCGAACAGGCGTTCGTCCACCGTAGCTGTCTCACCCCTCTGGTTCGATCGTCTCGTCACCGAACTTCCCGCTCTATCGAACCCTCACTCCAGGAGCCATGACCATGGCCGCAGTCCTCCAGCTCGAGCCCCGCTACCAGCTCGAGCCCGGTCGCACCCCGTCTGCGGCGCCTGCGGCTGATCGAGCCCGATCGTCAGCCCCGCCCCCGACCGGCGCGCAGCCATCAGCGTGCCGTCTATCGACGCCGGCGCGTCCTCGCCGCGCTGGTCGGCTTGGGCCTCGTGCTGGCGGTCGCACGTGCGGGGGCGGCGCTCGGCGGGTCGTCCCTCGCCACTCCCGAGCGTCTCCCGCACGTGCAACACGTCGTCGTCGAGCCCGGCGACACGCTGTGGTCGATCGCGCGGCGGGCCGCGCCCGGCCACGACGTGCGGCCGATCGTCGACGCGATGGTCGACACGCTCGGCACGAGCACGGTGGTGGCCGGCCAGATGATCTCCGTCCCGACGCCGTGATCGGTGCCGTCGACCTCGTTCGTCTGACGCAGGCGCATCGTCGCGATCGAACGGATTACCGTGTGTTCGTGCGCTGTCCGTACTGCCGGGCGAACGACGACAAGGTCGTCGACTCGCGCTCGGCCGAGGAGTCGGGGGCGATCCGGCGCCGGCGCGAGTGCCTCGCGTGCGGGCGGCGGTTCACCACCTACGAGCGGGTCGAGGAAGTCGCCGCTGCTCATCCGCAAGCGCGGCGGGGCGACCGAGCCGTTCGACGCGGCGAAGCTGCGGGCCGGGATCGAGCGGTCGGCGACCGGCCGCCTCGACGGCGCCGCCGTCGACCAGCTCGTGGCCGGACGTCGAAGAGGAGCTGCGGGCGATGGGCGGCGAGGTCCCGAGCGACCGGGTCGGGATGGCCGTGCTCGAGCGGCTGCGGGCGCTCGACCACGTCGCCTACCTGCGGTTCGCGTCGGTCTACAAGGGCTTCGAGGACCTCGCCGACTTCGAGCGCGAGGTCGGCGAGCTGCAAAAGACGACCGAGCCCAAGCAGCGCTGAGGCAGCGACCGCGGAGCCGTCCGGGCACCTTGGGACGATTCGGGCGAAGTGTCCGGAGGCTCCCGGAAAGTGTTGACACGTGTGGAATTACAGTGATGTAATGCACCCCCATCTCGCGGTCGGGATGGGAAGCAACCACAACATGTAGTGGTTTCACTGTCCGCTTCGGGGCGAGCTGAGTCCGGAGGCGGACTCGGAGGGAGATCGACGACATGGCGATGGCGCCGCAACAGCTCGGTATCGGGATCGACCGGCGCTTCACGCGCCCGGGCGTCGATCCGTACGACACCGTCGAGTGGGAGCGGCGCGATTCGCGCATCCAGAACTACAAGGACGGCGGCGACGCCTTCTTCCAGCCCGGCGTCGAGTTCCCGACCACGCTGGTCGCTGAACGCCACGAACATCGTCGCCCAGAAGTACTTCCGCGGCACGCTCGGCACGCCCGAGCGCGAGTGGTCGCTGCGCCAGGTGATCGACCGGGTCGTCGACACGATCGCCGACTGGGGCACCAAGGACGGCTACTTCGTCGACGAGCGCGAGGCCGAGGCCTTCCGCGACGAGCTGAAGTACGTGCTCGTCCACCAGCGCGCGTCGTTCAACTCGCCGGTGTGGTTCAACATCGGGGTGAAGGGCGTCCCGCAGCAGGCGTCGGCGTGCTTCATCCTCGCCGTCGACGACCAGATGGACGCGATCCTCAACTGGTACCGGGAAGAGGGCACGATCTTCAAGGGCGGCTCGGGCGCGGGCATCAACCTGTCGCGCATCCGCTCGTCGCACGAGCACCTGAAGGGCGGCGGCACCGCGTCGGGCCCGGTGAGCTTCATGCGCGGCGCCGACGCGTCGGCGGGCACGATCAAGTCGGGCGGCAAGACCCGCCGCGCCGCCAAGATGGTCATCCTCGACGTCGACCACCCCGACATCGAGGACTTCGTGTGGTGCAAGGCGGTCGAGGAGCGCAAGGCGCGCGCCCTGCGCGACGCCGGCTTCGACATGGACCTCGACGGCAAGGACAGCCACTCGATCCAGTACCAGAACGCGAACAACTCGGTGCGCGTCGACGACGCGTTCATGCAGGCCGTCGTCGACGACCGCGACTGGGACCTGAAAGCGGTCACGACCGGCGAGACGGTGAAGACGATCCGGGCCCGCGACCTCATGCGCCAGATCAGCCAGTCGGCGTGGGAGTGCGCCGACCCGGGCATGCAGTTCGACACCACGATCAACCGCTGGCACACCGCGTCGAACACCGGCCGCATCAACGC
Source organism: uncultured Actinomycetes bacterium (assembly GCA_963835985.1). GTDB lineage: Bacteria > Actinomycetota > Acidimicrobiia > IMCC26256 > DASPTH01 > DASUAS01. Next base: position 55,316 of record CAWIHV010000008.1, read on the forward strand.
GAGCAACCCGTGCTCGGAGTACATGCACCTCGACAACTCGGCGTGCAACCTCGCGAGCATCAACCTGTTGCACTACCTCGGCGACGACGGCAGCTTCGACGTCGACGGCTTCAAGCACACCGTCGAGGTGATGTTCACCGCGCAGGAGATCCTCGTCGGCAACGCCGACTACCCGACCGAGCGGATCGCGGAGACGAGCCGGATGTTCCGCCAGCTCGGCCTCGGCTACGCCAACCTCGGCGCGCTGCTGATGGCCGAGGGCATGCCGTACGACTCCGACGGCGGTCGGGCGTGGGCGGCGGCGATCACGTCGCTCATGACCGGGCACGCCTACGCGACCAGCGCGAAGACCGCGGCGCGGATGGGTCCGTTCGCGGGCTACGCGCAGAACGAGGAGCCGATGCTCAACGTGCTGCGCATGCACCGGGCCGAGGCCGCGAAGATCGACGAGGACCTCGTCCCGCCCGAGCTGCTGTGCGCGGCGCAGGAGGCCTGGGACAACGCGGTCGAGCTCGGTGAGCACTACGGCGTGCGCAACTCGCAGGCCACCGTGCTCGCACCGACCGGCACCATCGGCCTGATGATGGACTGCGACACCACCGGCATCGAGCCCGACCTCGCGCTCACGAAGGCGAAGAAGCTCGTCGGCGGCGGCACGATGTTCATCGTCAACCAGACGGTCCCGCGTGCGCTGACCAAGCTCGGCTACAGCGACGACGAGATCGACACGATCATCGCCTACATCGACGAGCACAAGACGATCATCGGTGCGCCGGTGTTCAAGGCCGAGCACATGCCGGTGTTCGCGTGCTCGATGGGCGACAACACGATCCACTACATGGGTCACGTGAAGATGATGGCGGCGGTGCAGCCGTTCATCTCGGGCGCGATCAGCAAGACCGTGAACATGCCCGAAGAGGCGAGCGTCGAAGACGTCGAGGAGCTCTACATCGAGTCGTGGCGGCTCGGCCTGAAGGCGGTCGCGCTCTACCGCGACAACTGCAAGGTCGGCCAGCCGCTGTCGACGCAGAAGAAGGCCTCCGACTCGGTCACCCAAGAGGTCGAGCGGATCGTCGAGACGGTCATCGTGCAGGAGCCGGTGCGCCAGAAGCTGCCGAAGATGCGCACGGCGAAGACGTTCTCGTTCCGGGTCGCCGACTGCCACGGCTACGTGACCGTGGGCGAGTACGACGACGGCCGGCCCGGCGAGATGTTCCTCCAGGTCGCCAAGCAGGGCTCGACCCTCGCCGGCATCATGGACGCGTTCGCGATCTCGGTGAGCCACGGCCTGCAGTACGGCGTGCCGCTCGAGGCGTTCGTCGAGATGTTCACGAACATGCGCTTCGAGCCCGCGGGCATGACCGACGATCCCGACATCCGGTTCGCGACGAGCCTCGTCGACTACATCTTCCGCCGGCTCGCGGTCGCGTACATCGACGAAGGACAAGCGCGAGGCGATGGGCATCATGACGGTCGGGGAGCGGCTCCAGCCGACGTTGCCCGGCGTGGAGGAAGCGACGACGCCGAGCGCGACGTCGATGGACCTCCCGTTCGAGGACCGGGCCCCGTCCGACGCACTGCGCGTCCGCAACGAGGAGCCGACGCCGCACCGGCGGTCACGCCGGTCGACGCCGCCGCCGGGAGCCGCGAGATGGTGCTGTGCCACGTCTGCGGCGACATGATGCAGCGCGCCGGCAGCTGCTACGCCTGCCCGAGCTGCGGCAGCACCAGCGGCTGCTCGTAGCGCTCGGAGCCGTTACTCGTACACGTTGATGGCGGTGGTTGCGGCGCTGACGTAACCACCGCCGAACTTGATCGCGTGCACGACGAGCGGCGCGATCTGGTGGAGCGGGACGCGGTCGGGCCAACCGTCCGCGAGGGGGAAGACCTCCGGCGTACGCGGCGAAGCACTGTGTCGCCGAAGCCGCCGAAGAGGCGCATCATCGCGAGGTCGAACTCGCGATGACCGCCGTGGGCGGCGGGGTCGATAAGCCAACTGCGGCCGTCGGCGTCGACGAGACGGTTCCCGGCCCAGAGGTCGCCGTGGAGGCGCGCCGGCGGTTCCTCCGCGCCACCGAACTCCACCAGGCGCCCGGCCAGCCGCTCGAGCGCGGCGATCGTCGGCGCCGCGAGCGCGTCCGCGTCGCGGGCCAGCCTCGCCAAGGGAAGCAGCCGGTTGACCGCGTAGAACTCGGCCCAGGTTGTGCACGGTTCGTTCGGCAGGCCACGACTGCCGGTCGTGCGCCGGTCTTCGCGGCCGAAGCTGGGCGCGCCGGCGCGGTGCAGGTTTGCCAGCGCGACTCCGAGCTCAGGCTCCGTTGTGCGGGTCGCGTCGGCCGACCTTCGTCGATCCATTCGAGGACGAGATGGTTCGGCGGGTCGTCGGAGACGGCGAGCACCTCCGGAATCGCGACCGCGTCCGCCGCGCCCGGCGCGTCAGCCACGCGAGGCCCGTCGCCTCGGTCGTGAAGAAATGCGGTGGCGCAGCCGCGTGTGTCTTCGCGAACACGCGCCGGCCGTCGTCGAGGTCGACCGCGAAGGCCACCGCCACGTCGCCGCCGTGGACGCGCGCCGCACGCACGATCGCGCGGCCGAGGCTGCGTTCGATCACGCGTTGCAGGGCGGCGTCCACGGCCTCGGAAGGTTCAGATCGTTCAACGGCGCTAGCCGATAGCGCAGGTGAAGCACCCGGTTGCCCTGAATGACCACGTCCGGCTCCTCCAACCGGTGCTGCGCGTGGACCGACCCGAAGAAGCGCTTGCCCGACCCGAACACGACGGGTACGACGTCCATGCGCACCTCGTCGATCAGGCCCGCGGCAAGCACCTGGCCCCCGACGTCGCCGGCGGCGACCTCGACCACGCGGTCACCCGCAAGCTCCTGCGCCTTGGCCACGGCTGCCTCGACGCCGTCGACGAAGTGAAACGGCGCGTCGGAGTCCCAGCCCTCGGGCTTCGGCCGGTGCGTCACGACGACCACGTGGTCGATCCCGCTCGGAGGCTCCCCGTCCCAGCCGTCGGTCATGTCGAAGACGTGGCGGCCGACGATGGTCGTCCCGATCTGGTCCCAGTACGGCCGGACGTAGTCGAAGGACGCTTGCGCCACTTTCAACACGCCGCTCTCGTCCAACGGGACGTCGCCACTGGTCAACCAGTCGAACAGCGGTCCGGGCTGGTCGTGGTCGTCCGCGACGAAGCCGTCCACCGACACCGAGGCGTACATGACCACCTTGCCCACGGGCTCTCCTCTGCTTTGGGTGCCGCAAATTACGTGGGAAGTTCCACTTTTCGTGCAGGAATGTGCTCGGCGTGGCACTCAGGGCATCGATCGCGGCGCGGACGGCTTGCCCGTCGGCAGGCCCCGGTATCGGGGCCGCGTACGCCGATAGCGTGCGGACATGACGCTTGAGGGTGAGTACGAGCCGAGTGCATGGGACTGGGTTCGCGAGCAGGTCGAGACCTACGAACGAACCGGCGGCCGCGAGGCCAACACGCTGCGCGACACCGGGTTGCCGATCATCATCGTGACGACCCGCGGTAACAAGAGCGGGAAACTCCGCAAGACGGCGCTGATGCGCGTCGAGCACGACGGTGAGTACGCGCTCGTGGCCTCGATGGGTGGGGCGCCGAAGAACCCCGTCTGGTACTACAACCTCAAGGCCGATCCCGACGCGGTCGTGATCCAGGACGGCCCCGAGCCGTTCGATGCCACGACCCGGGAGCTCACCGGCGACGAGCGGGCGGAATGGTGGGAGCGGTCGGTGGCCGCGTACCCCGACTACGCGGACTACCAGAAGAACACGGAGCGCCTGATCCCCGTGTTCGTCGCCAGCCGCCGCAGCTGATCTCGGGAACTCGGCGGGCTCACTGAACGTTTCGTACGTCTGCGCGCCTAGTAGAGGTAGCTGGACGGGGCGGCAATGACCTTCGAGACGTTCTTCGACGAGCACTACGAAGCGGTGCGGAGGTCGCTCGCGGTCGCGTTCGGCGATCCGGTCATCGCCGAGGAGCTCGCGCAGGATGCATTTACTCGGGCATTGTCGAACTGGCGGCGGGTGGCGCAGATGGACCGGCCCGCGGGCTGGGTGTACGTCGTCGCGTTCGCGCCGGCCGCGCCGGGGGAGACCGCGAGAGTCGTGGTCGTCCCTGGAGCCGGAGAGCCCCGACATCGCGGACGCCGTCACGCTCGCTGTGGTGCTCGGACAGGCGATCCGCGGCTGCCGGAGCGGCAACGGCTGGCGCTCGTCTTGCGCTATCGCGCGGACCTCCCGGTTGCCGATGTCGCGCGCGCCATGGACTGCGCAGTCGGCACCGTGAAGTCGACGTTGCACGCCGCGCTCGAACGACTTGGCGTGGAGATGCGCGAGCAGGAGGAACCCGATGCAGCTCGATGATGTGCGGCCGCGCTCGCCGAGCGCGCCGACAGGATTCCCGACGGTTCGCGCGCACCCCGTGACGTGTTGCGCGCGCGGCAGCGGACGGTGCGTCGTCGCCGCGTCGGGCGCGCGGTGATTGGTGTCGCGGCCGCGCTGGCGATCGTCCTGATTGCGGTCGCGATCGCGACCACCGGATCGACGAACCGTGTCGTCGTGTCGGCGACGAGCACCACGATTGCCCCGGCGACCGGGTTGACCGCCGAACAACTCGACGCGCACACCGGCGTCGGCGTTCCGTCCGGCTGGGCGCCGGTCGATTTCGGTAACGCCCGGTTGTTCGTCCCCGCCGATTGGATCGTGTCGAGTCGCGGTTCGTGCGAAGGCGGCGCGATTGCCGGTTTGGTCAGCCTGGGCGCGATTCCGCCCGCGGGTTGCAAGCCGTCCGACCAATACCCGGTTCCCGAGAACGCCGTCGCGATCATTCGATCGTCCGATGTGCCGAACCCGGTGCAGCCGGCGCTCGTCCACGGGTATCGCGTGTATGTCGCCGAGGAGTTCAACCCGTTGTGGCTGGTCCGCGTGGTTCCGGAGCTCGGCATGAAGATCGAAGTGCGAGGCGCGCGGCGGAAGCGATCCTCGCGACGCTCGCGCCCTCGGCGCAGAAGGTCGCGTTGCGAATTCGCCGTCAAGCCGGTGCCCGCGGGTCAGTCCTACGGCGGCGACGGGTTGAGTATGACAATTCCTGCGGCGTGGAAAGTGCAGACCCCGCTTGCCCTTTGCTCTTGGCCGGTCACCTTCAACGGAGGGCCTGCGCTCTTCCGGGTCCGGCCGAACATGATCTCGCCGTCGTGTCCACCGATGCTCCCGACCGCAGCTACCGCCGCACACGAAAGTGCGTTGCTGTACACCTCACGCGCGTTCGCGCCCGATGCGGGAACCACGCCGATCGTGGTGTTGCAGCACGGCCAGACAACCGTCCGCGTGTTCGCGGGATCGGGCGACACCAACACGCTTGATCTTTTCGTGCAACGTGCCGGGTCGCCGACGGTTCACGTGCTCACGATCGGGCTCGGGCGCGACGGGCGTGTCGCCGGGGGAGTCTTGGCGTCGATCGAGGCGACGGCGTAAGTGAGCTAGCTGACGAGCGGGGTCGCGGGCTCCTCCAACTCGAGGAACTCGATCGTCTCGTGCAGGGGCATCGGCTTGGCGAACAGGAAGCCCTGGCCGAAGTGGCAACCGACCGCGCGTACCACGTCGCGCTTGGCCTCGGTGTCGATGCCCTCGGCGACGACGATCGAGGTCGTGCGCGGCGCCGAGGTTGACGATCGCCTGCAGCATGGCGTCGTCGCGTGCGGCCGTTCCGAGCGATTGGAGGAACGACCGATCGATCTTGATCGAGTCGATCGGGAGCAGGCGAAGATAGGTGAGCGAGCTGTAGCCGCTGCCGAAGTCGTCGAGCGAGATGTGCATCCCGAGGTCGCGGATCCGTCGCATGATCGCGGCGTTGCGTTCGGTGTGGTCGAGCATCACCGACTCCGTGATCTCGAGGGTGAGCAGGCCGGGCGCGAGGCCGCTGCTCGGCGAGCGCTTCCTGCACCTCGTGGACGAGGTCGCCCGACTCGAACTGGCGCACCGAGACGTTCACCGAGACGCCGACGCCGGGCGCGACGCTTTGCCAGCCGGCGCAGTCGAGCGGTCGCGTGCCGCAGGATCCAGGCGCCGATCTCGATGATGATGCCGGCCTCCTCGGCGACGGGATGAAGTTGTCGGGGCGGATGAGGCCGACGCCGCGTCGGTCCCAGCGGATGAGCGCCTCGAAGTTGGCGACCCGGCCCGTGCGAGATCGACGATGGGCTGGTAGTACGCGAGCAGCTCGTCGCGTCCGGTTGCCTGGCGCAGCGCGGATTCCACGTCGAGCCGGCGCGCCGCGTGGCGCTGCATCCGCGTGTCGAACACCTCGACCGCGCGAGTTGCCGTCGGCCTTTGCCCGATACATCGCGGTGTCGGCGAAACGCAGCAGCTCGAGCGGTGTCTCGATGCCGGTGCTGACGGAGACGCCGAGCGAAGCGCCGACGAAGACCTCGTTGCCCGCGATCATGAACGCGCCGGTGAGCGCGTCGACGATGCGGGTCGCGACGGTCTTGATGGCGTCGAGGTCGGAGGCGCTCGGGCAGAGCACGACGAACTCGTCGCTCGCCGAGCCGGGCCACGACGTCTTGCACGCGGATCGCGCCCGCGATCCGATCGGCGACGAGTACGAGGAGCTGATCGCCCGCGTCGTGACCGAGGCCGTCGTTCACGAGCTTGAACCGGTCGAGGTCGACGAACACCATGCCGACGACGTCGTCCGTGCGGCGTGCGTCTTCGATCGCGTCCTGGGTCCGGTCGAGCAGGGTGCGGCGGTTCGGGAAGCCCGGTGAGCTCGTCGCACGTCGCCGCGATCCGCAGCGCCTGTTCCATCGCGCGTCTGATCGCTGATGTCGCGCACGACCGCGGTGTAGTAGTGCGCGTCGCCGACCTGCACCTCCGAGACCGCGACGTGCGCGGCGAACTGTTCGCCGGACGCGCGGCAGGCGATCGTGTCGATCTGCTGGCCGACGCGCCCGTCCTCGAGTGCACTGCGGACGATCTGGAGCGAGTCCTGCGGGGAGGAAACCGCTGGTACGAGTGCCGATCGCGTCGGCGCACGCGTGGCGAAGATGAACTCGGCGGCGCGGTTGAAAGCTCTGGATGATGCCGTTGCGAGTCGACCGAGATGATCGCGTCGGCCGCGGCCTCGACGATGCTCCGGTTGCGCTCCTCCGACATCCGCAGCGCCGCTTCGGACGCGCGCCGGTCGGTGATGTCGCGGAGGCTGACCACGAGGCCGCGAATCGACGGATCGGCGAGTCTGGTTGTTGCCACTGCTCTCGAACCAGCGATAGGTGCCGTCGGCGCGGCGCAGCCGGAGGTCGATCGGTCGCGCCGTCGGCGTCCGTCGCCGACGAAGCGAAGCAGTCGGGCGCTGGCGCGATCGCGTGATCGTCGGGGTGGATGAAGTCGAAGCGGAGAGGCCGACGAGCTCGTCGGGGTCGCATGCCGAGCGACTGCTGCGGACCGCGCCGGAGACCCAGATGATGCGAGCGTCCGTGTCGCAGATCGCGATGACGTCGGCGACGGCGTCGGCGACTGCCGCAAGCCGGGCCTCCGCCGCGACCACGGCGGAGACATCGTGCGCGTTGAGCACGATTCCGCCGATCGAGCGTCTCGTCGAGCCGGTTCTCGGCCGTGACGTCGCACGTGTGCACCGATCCGTCGTGCGCGACGAAGCGCAGCGCGATCGCTCGTGCTTCGGCGCCCGACGGCAAGGCGCAGAACTTCGTCGAACCAAGCCTCGGCGGCGTCGCGGTCGCCGGCGACGACCTCGCGACAGCGGCGCGCCGAGCTCGTCGCGTTGTGTAGCCGAGGAACGCGGTTCCCCACGGCGGCGCGTACACGACGTCGCCGGACGCGTCGACGACGCACGCGAGATCGCTCGACCGGCGATCGAGGCTCGCGAACCGCGCCCGTTCTCGCTCGAGCTCCCGGTGAGCCTCGACCTGCGGCGGTGATGTCGGTGGCGAACACGGCGATGACGTCGCGATCGACCGTGACGACGTTGACGTCGCTCCAGCCGCTGCGGCCGTTCGCGAGGTTGACACGGGTCTTCAGGTTGAGGTGCTTGCCGGTCGTCCAAGGCCTCTCGGTACAAGGCGTCGAGGCGTCGAGTTGTCGGCGAAATCGTTGAGCTGCCGACATGCGCGCGCCGACGACCTGCGTCGCATACGCCGGCGAAGCTGAGTCGCGCATGATCGAGTTGGCTTCGACGATCTCGAAGTCGACACCGCGATGCCGTCCTCCCGGACGGCGCGCATGCACGACGAACGCTCCCTGCATGCCGTCCATCGCCGAGGCGGTGATGTGCGAGCGCGCGCGAAGTCATCGTCGGCCATCGAACCCGACCGAGCTGCATGCCGTGCTTGCGCGGCGTACATCGCCTTGTCGGCTTCGCGCAGCAGGTCTTCGGGCGAGCGCGAGCCGTCCTGATCATCGACGACGCCGACGCTCGCCGAGATGGTGTTGGGCGCGATCATCGGCCACGGTTCGGCGAGCACGGTCCAGATGCGTTCGACGAGCCGACCGGCGTCGGCCTCGTCGCGCGACGACTTCACCAAGATGACGAACTCGTCGCCGCCGAAGCGCGCGATCACGTCGTCGCCGCGAACGACTCGGCGGAGGCGGCGCCGCGACCTCGACCAGGACCTGGTCGCCGATGTGGTGACCGAAGGAGTCGTTGATGTCCTTGAAGTCGTCGAGGTCGACGAACGCGAGGATCGCGGGCTCGTTCGCCGCGCACGAGACGCTCGAGCGCTTCGGTGAACGCGCCGCGGTTGAGGAGTTGGGTCAGCGAGTCGGTCGCGGCCTCGCGCGCGAGCCGCTGCTCGCGGTCTCGCAGCTCCTGTTCGCTGAAGTCGCGCTCGTCGAAGGTGCCGCTCACGACCCACAGCACGGCGGCGAGGAGTCCGAGCCCGATGGCCCCGAACACGTGCGATTGGTCGACGCTCAGCATGGTGCGGCGCGATCCCGAGCTGGATCGCGACCTCGCCCGCGAGCACGCCCGGCGACGCACCAGGCGCAGACCGAGGCGCCAGTCGATGCCGTGGTTCTGCGCCAGCATCTGCACCGCGAGGATCGCGTACGCGATCGCCAGCACCGAACCCCAGCCGCTCGCGTACAGGACTGACGTCGTCACCGCGCGCGCCGATGGCGACGCGGGTCTGCTGAGGCGGACCCGGGACTCGGGTCGGCGTTGGAGCCATTCGCGCCCGGCCGATGTCGACGACGACCGAGCAACGCGATCACCACGACGTAGACCCAATACGGCGGCCCGATCGATGAAGCCGTGCCGGTCGCAGCAGGACCAGATCGCGACCAGCGCGGGTGCGCCGATGAGGTTGCCGCCGGCGATGACGGCGAGGACGTGAGGACCGGGACGGCTTCGGTCCCGCGCGACCCGCGTGTCATCCTGTCTTCGCCATCGCCACGATCACCGTTCGTCATCGACGGGCCGGCACGACTGCGAGCGAGGTTCGCCGGGCCCGAGTCGCACTCGGAGTCCGGCGCGATGCGGCCGATTCAGGGCGGCGTCAGTGCTAGTCGATCAGCTCGTAGTCGTCGGGATCGGGCGCGAGCGTGCGCTGCCAGTACTCGAGCAGCGTGAACGGCCAGTTCTGGGCGACGTGGCCGTGCTCGTTCTTGTACCAGCTGTTCACGTCGGACCAGCCCCACGCCATCAGCGCGTTCTCGGCGTCGACCCGCTCGTTGAACTCGTCGTGCACGTCCTTGCGCACGTCGAGCGCGCGGTGGCCGCCTGCGAGCAGCAGCCCGAGGCAGCCGAGGATGTAGCGCACGCCGCACTCGGAGAAGTAGATGATGCTGCCGTTGATCACGATGTTCGTGTTCGGCCCGTAGAGGCAGAACAGGTTCGGGAAGCCGGGCACCGTGACGCCGAGGTAGGCGCGCGCGTCGCCGCTCCCAGTGCTCGTGCAGGTCGACGCCGTCGCGGCCGGTGACCTGCATCGGCGTGAGGAACTTCGACGCCTGGAAGCCGGTGCCGTAGATGATCACGTCGACGTCGTGCGCGACGCCGTCGGCGGTGACGACGCCGGTCGGTGTGATCTCGCGGATCGCGTCGGTGACGAGCTGCACGTTGTCGCGCTTCAGCGCGCCGGCCCACACGCCGTTGTCGCGCAGCAGGCGCTTCGCGCCGGGCGGGTACGTCGGGCACGACCTTCTCGAGCAGGTCGGGCCGGTCGGCGAACTGCTGACCGAGGTACCCGGTGAGCAGCTGGCGCAGGATGTCGTTGAAGAGGCCGACCGACGGCATCCTTCGGTTCCCAGTCGGGGTCGACGCGCACGCCCGCGAGCACGCCGTCGCCCATCTTCCAGAAGATGAGGAAGCGGTTCCACTCGCTGTACGACGGCACGTGCGCGTACAGCCAGCGCAGGCCGGGCTCGACCGCGTCGTGGTAGTCGTCGGTCGGGCCGAGCCACGGCGGCGTGCGCTGGAACACGAGCGAGCTCGCCGACGCGCGGCGCGATCTCGGGGATGAACTGCACCGCGCTCGCGCCGGTGCCGATCACCGCGACGCGCTTGCCGCGGAGGTCGACGTCGTGGTCCCAGCGGGCGGAGTGGAACGTCGGGCCCGCGAACGAGTCGCGGCCCGTCGATGTCGGGGAACAGCGGGCGGTTGAGCTGACCGACCGCGCTGATGACCGCGTTGGCGTCGAGCGTCTCCTCGCGCCCGTCGGCGTGCTGCACCGCGACGGTCCAGCGCGTGTCGGCCTCCGACCACGTCGCCGACGCGCACCTCGGTGCGCGAACCGGATGTGGTCGCGCAGGCCGAACGCGTCGGCGCAGCGCGCGGAAGTAGTCGAGCAGCACGTCCTGGGTCGAGAAGTGCAACGGCCAGTCGTGCCGCTGCGCGAACGAGTAGCTGTAGTTGTGGTTCGGGTTGTCGACGCGGCACCCCGGATACGTGTTCTCGAGCCACGTGCCGCCGACGTCGTCGTTCTTCTCGAAGATGACGAACGGCACGCCGGCCTGCTGCAGCCGGTGCGCGGCGAGCAGGCCCGACATGCCCGCGCCGATGATCACGACCTCGGAAGTCGGCGTCGGGCGCGATCTCGGCCTTGCGCCAGCCGGGCGCGCGCCGGTCCTCGCCGCGGACCGCGAGCTCCTCTTCGAGGAGCGGGAGGTACGCGGCCATGTCGCGTCGCCGCCCCCGACCGCGAACTCCATGATCTGCAGGAGCTCGGCCTCGGCGAGCGGCGCGGCGCGGGCTGCACGCCGCCGTCGCGGAACCCGATGAGCGTCTCGAGCGCGAGCTCGCGCGCCTCGGCGAGCTGGGCGTCGGTGAGGCCGCCCTGCGGCATGGCCAGCAGCAGCGGGTCGGGCCGCAGGTCGTCCCGCAGCAGGGAGAGGTCGCCGGTCAGGTAGGCGAGCGCCGGGAGGAGCGGCGGGACCTCGGCCTCGGCGAGCGCGGCGCGGATCTCGTCGTCGGACTCGACGATCGGCTCGACCTCGGCGACGAACGGGCTGGACGATGAGGGGGCAGTGCTGCGCTCACGCGCCCATCTTGGCACCGGCAGCGCCGTCCGCGCGTCGGCCGCGCCGATGCGCGCGCGCTCGGCGGTGGTACAAGGTCGCATGGCGATTGCGACGACGAATCCGGCAACCGGCGAGATCGAGAAGACCTTCGAGGCGTTGTCCGACGCCGAGGTCGACGAGCGGATCGCCCGGGCCGCGGCGACCGCGGCCGAGTACCGGCGGACGACCTTCGCCGACCGGGCCCGGTGGATGAACGCCGCGGCCGACGCAGCTCGAGGCGGCGGTGCGAGGAGATCGCCCGCGTGATGACGACCGAGATGGGCAAGACGATCGTCGCGGCCCGGGCCGAGGTGCTGAAGTGCGCGAAGGGATGCCGCTTCTACGCGAGCACGCGGAGGCGATGCTCGCCGACGAACCGGCCGACGCGGGCGCGGTCGGGCGCGTACGCGCGCGTACGTGCGCTACGAGCCGCTCGGGCCGGTGCTCGCGGTGATGCCGTGGAACTTCCCGCTGTGGCAGGTCATCCGGTTCGCGGCGCCCGCGCTCGATGGCCGGCAACGTCGGGCTGCTCAAGCACGCGTCGAACGTCCCGCAGACCGCGCTGCTGCATCGAGGACACGTTCCGGCGGGCCGGCTTCCCCGACGGCGCGTTCCAGACGCTGCTCATCGGCGCGTCGTCGGTCGAGCGCATCCTGCGCGATCCGCGCGTGCGCGCCGCGACGCTCACGGGGAGCACGCCCGCCGGGTCGTTCGATCGGGCGGATCGCGGGCGAGGAGCTCAAGCCGGTCGTGCTCGAGCTCGGCGGCAGCGACCCGTTCGTCGTCATGCCGTCGGCCGACATCGAGAAGGCCGCGCAGGTCGCGGTGACGGCCCGCGTGCAGAACAACGGCCAGAGCTGCATCGCGGCCAAGCGGTTCATCGTGCACGACGACGTCGCCGACGCGTTCGAGGCAGCTGTTCGTCGCGCGCATGCAGGCGCTGACGCGTCGGCGATCCGATGGACGAGTCGACCGACATCGGCCCGCTCGCGAACGAGCAGGGCGTGCTCGACGTCGAGGAGTACATGGCCGACGCGGTCGCGCACGGCGCGCGGGTGCTGTGCGGCGGCGCAGCGGCTCGACCGGCCGGGCTGGTTCTATCCGCCGACCGTCGTCACCGACGTCACGCCCGAGATGCGCATGTACCACGAGGAGATCTTCGGTCCGGTCGCGCAGCTGTTCCGGGTGCGCGACGCCGACGAGGCGATCGCGCTGGCGAACGCGACCGTGTTCGGCCTCGGATCCAACATCTGGTCGACGGATGCCGACGAACAGGCGCGCTTCGTCGCGGACGCTCGACGCGGGCGCGGTGTTCGTCAACGGCATGACCACCTCGTATCCGGAGCTGCCCTTCGGCGGCGTCAAGGAGTCCGGGTTCGGCCGCGAGCTCTCCGCGCAGGGGATCCGGGCGTTCTGCAACGTGAAGACGGTCTGGATCGGCTGATCCGGGAATGAAATCGGCGCCGCGGGCGTCGGAATACTTCCAATACCCTCGAGGTCTCATGGCTGAAGCTGTGACGAAGGGCGCGCGTGCGAGCGGAACTGAAGGATCCCGAGATCGCGCTACCGCCGGCGGTGGCTGACGCTCACGGTGCTTGTGCATCAGCCTGATGGTGATCGGGCTCGACAACACCATCTTGAACGTCGCGCTGCCCACGCTCGCGCACACGAAGGACGCTCGGCGGGCTCGGCGCCTCGGGCAGCGCGCTGCAGTGGATCGTCGACTCGTACACGCTCGTGTTCGCCGGCCTGCTGCTCACGATGGGCAGCCTCGGCGACCGGTTCGGGCGTTACAAGTTCCTGACCTTCGGCCTCGTCGTCTTCGGCATCGGCTCGGTCCTGTCGGCCTTCGCGCCGTCGGCGGGCGTGCTCATCGCGACCCGGTCGCTGATGGGCATCGGCGGCGCGTGCATCATGCCGGGCACGCTTGTCGATCCTCTCCAACGTGTTCCGCACGCCGGCCGAGCGGGCGCAAGGCGATCGGCATCTGGGCGGGCGTCTCCGCGCTCGGCGTCGGCATCGGCCCGGTCGCCGGCGGCGCGTTGCTGACGCACTTCTGGTGGGGCTCGGTGTTCCTCGTCAACGTCCCGATCGTGATCACCGCGCTGGTGCTCGGCTACTTCTTCGTGCCCGACTCGCAGCGACAAGACCACCCCGCGCCTCGACCCGGTCGGCGCGGGTCTGTCGATCGTGAGCCTCGGCGCGCTGCTGTGGGCGATCATCGAGGCGCCGAGCCACGGCTGGACGTCGCCCGAGATCCTCGCCGGCTTCGTCGTCGGGTTCGTGCTGCTCGCGGCGTTCTTGATGTGGGAGGTGAAGTCGTCGAGCCCGATGCTCGACCTGCACTTCTTCCAGAACCCGCGCTTCTCCGCCGCGAGCGCGGCGATCATGCTCGTGTTCCTCGCGCTGTTCGGCACGATCTTCCTGCTGACGCAGTACCTCCAGTCGGTGCTCGGCTACTCGACGCTCAAGGCCGGCGCGATCCTCATCCCGCAGTCGGCCGCGTTGATGATCTTCGCGTTCCTCAGTCCGCGCTGGGTCGTGCGGTTCGGGAACAAGGTCGTCGTCGCGGTCGGGCTCGTCGCTGGTCGCGATCTCGCTGCTCGGCTTCTTGACCCTCGACGTCGGTTCGAGCGCGCTCGCACGTCATCCTCGTGTCGATGATCATGGGCGTCGGCATGGGCAACGTCATGTCGCCCGCGACCGAGTCGATCATGGGCTCGCTGCCGCGCGAGAAGGCGGGCGTCGGCTCCGCGATGAACGACACGACCCGCCAGGTCGGCGGCGCGGTCGGGGTCGCGGTGCTCGGCTCGATCCTCTCGTCGCACTACGGCGCCGACCTCGCGTCGCGCGCTCTGCGGGAAGGTGCCGGCGCCGCTCGTCACCGCGGCCGCGCGACTCCGTCGGACGGCCGCTGGGTCGCGGTCGACGCGACACCCGGTTCGCGGCGCCGTGACGCACCGAGATCATCACCGCCGCGCACCAGAGCTTCATCGGCGGGCTGCACCTCGCGTCGATCGTCGCCGCGTGCATCGTGCTGATCGCGGTGGCCGGTGTCGTCATCTGGCTGCCGGCCCGGCGCCATCGACCAGAGCCGAAGACGCGAGGCCGGCCGCCGCTCGACGCCCGGAGCCGCGTCGACCGACCGCGACCGGCACGCTGAGCGGTCGCGATCGCAGCGACCGAGCACTGCAGTGCCGACGGTTGTCCGACCGCGCGCAGTCGCGGATGATCGCGTGACGCTGTCGGTGCGAACCCTGGTTGAATGCGCGGGTGCGCATCTTCTCTCGCAGTCGTCGTTCCGCGTCGTTCCGCTCAGTCGTGTCGCGTTGGTCGTGATCGGCGTTCGCCGGCGCGGCCGGGCGCCGAGTCAGCCCGATCAACCCCGACCAACCGGCCGACCGGGCTCTCGGGCGCGGTCAACGGCGTCGTGCCCGACGTCGCGGCTCGTCAACGTCGCGCCGAACTGCATGGCCGCGCGCGAAGCCGGACCGAGCCTGGCCCGCATCTTCGCGATGGCGCGCGAGATCAACGATCGCGCTCGGCGCGGAGCAGTGCTACCGGCCGCTCGTCGCGAGAGGTCGAATTCGCGAACCAGGCGAACCAGCCCGGCAACAACCCCGCGTGCGTCGCGACGGTCGGCACCTCGCCGACGGGGCACGCCGGTCGGCCACTCGTACCACGGTTGGGGCAAGGCCGCCGACCTCACCGACGCCGGGCGGTCGCTGACGTTCGTCGAGTCCGGGCTACGCGTTCATGAAGCGGGTCGCGGGCGTCGCTCGGTTGGAACCACCCGGCGTTCGCGGAGCCGGGCGGGAGCACGTGCCCGGAGCCGTGGCACTGGGAGTGGGTCGGCGACGGCGGCAACCTCGGGTCGCGTCGCGGTGCGCGGCGACGCGGTCGCGTTGCTGCCGAGCGCCGACGACAAGGGCTACGCGATCGTCGACGGTCTCGGCGGCGTCCGTCAGCGCACGGCAACTTCGTGGACCGCGGGATCGGCCGCGTCGATCCCGATCGCGTGGGTGATGGTCGGCGCGGCGGACACCCGCGATCGCGGCGGCTACTGGATGGTCGGCGCCGACGGCGGGGTGTTCAGCTTCGGCAACGCGCACTTCTACGGCTCGACGGGCGGCGATCCACCTCGCGCAACCCGTCAACGCGATCGCGCCGACGCGATCCGGCAAGGGCTACTGGCTGCTCGCGTGGGACGGCGGCGTGTTCAGCTTCGGCGACGCCGCGCTTCTTCGGCTCGACCGGCGCGATGCGCCTCAACTCCCCGGTCGACGGCATGGCCCGCGACCCCGAGCGGCAACGGCTACTGGCTCGTGGCGAGCGACGGCGGTGTGTTCAGCTTCGGCGACGCCGACTTCTACGGCTCGACCGGCGCGATCCGCCTGAACTCGCCGATCGTCGGCATCGCGCCGACCCCGACCGGCAAGGGCTACTGGATGGTCGCCTCCGACGGCGGCGTGTTCACGCTTCGGCGACGCGCGACTTCTACGGCTCGCTCGCGCCGTTCCACCCGTCGTCACCGACCGATCGGCATCGTGCCGACCAAGACCGGGCAAGGGCTACTGGATCGAGACCGCCGACGGCGAAGTGTTCGGCTTCGGCGACGCCAAGGCCTGAGGACCGACCGGTTAGCGGTCGACGCACGACCGGCAGGCGGCGCGGGCCGTGCTCGAAGTACGTCGGGACCTGCTCGAACACGAAGCCGGGCTCGAGTTGCAGCGTCGCCG
Source organism: uncultured Actinomycetes bacterium (assembly GCA_963835985.1). Classification (GTDB taxonomy): domain Bacteria; phylum Actinomycetota; class Acidimicrobiia; order IMCC26256; family DASPTH01; genus DASUAS01. The sequence continues at coordinate 71,598 of CAWIHV010000008.1, forward strand.
GGCGCGAAGCGGTCGAGCACGGCGTCGACGCCGATGCGCGCGACCGCGCGCGCAAGCGTGGCGCCCGGGCACACGTGGGGGCCGTAGCCGAACGTGAGGTGCTGGTCGGCGTTGGCGCGATCGACGCGGAACTCGTCGGCGTCGTCGAAGACGCGCTCGTCGCGGTTCGCCGGACGCCGCGCCGACGACGACGCGTTCGCCCGGCGTGCACCGGGCAACCGCCGATCTCGGTGTCGCGCACGCAGCCGCGCGCCGAGGAACAGCAGCGGCGGCGAGAGTGCGCAGGCTCTCCTCGATCGCGGTCGTCGAGCAGCGTCCGGTCGGCGCGCACGCGCGGCCTCGAGGTCGGGCGGGTCGAGAGATCGAGTGCAGCAGGTTGCCGAGCAGCTGGCTCGTCGTGGTGAGCCCGCCGGTGATGAGGTTGCGCACGAGCGCGCGCAGCTGCTGCGGCGGGAGCGGCGCGTCGTCGACCTCGAGCCGGATGAGCCGGGCGAGCACGTCGTCGCGGCTCTCGCCCGCGTCGAGTTGCGCCGACCGTTCGCGATGCGCGCGTCGATGTAGCCCGCGAACTCGGGGAACGCGGCCGCGAAGCCGACGCCGCGTTCGGTGCGGTTGAGCGCGGGGAACGTGCTCTCCATCAGACCCTTCGCCCAGCGCGCGAGCTGGTCGGCGTCGGCGGGATCGAAGCCGAGCAGGTACACCGTCACGCGGTTGGGGAGCACGACCGTGTACGACGTGACGAGATCGAACCGGTCGGGCGGGAGCGCGTCGAGCAGCGCCGCGGCCGTCGCGGCGATGAACGGCTCGGCCGCGTGCACGACCTTCGGTGTCATCGCGGTGACCATGACGCGGCGCACCGCGGTGTGACGCGGCGGATCGAGCTCGCCGAGGAGCCGGTCCTCGGACGGGATGTCGACGCCGGGCGCCTTCATGCCCGACGCGTTCGAGAACGTGTCGGTGTCGCGCAGCACCGCGCGGGCCTCGGCGTAGCGCGTGACATACCGCAGCCCGCCGGCGACCGTCGCGACCGGACCCTCGTCGCGCGAGGGCCCAGAGAGCTGCCCAGGCGTCGCGGGACTGGGCGGCGTCGAAGGGGTCGAACACGGCGGCATGCTACCGAGCAGGGGTCGCGGCCCCGGCGTGCTCAGGGAGGCGCCGCCACGTGTCGATGACTCCCGAATGTACGGGGACGTGTACGTGGGTTCGGGGGCTCAGTGCGCGCGAGTCGCGGACCCCGGCCGATCGGTCGGGCGCTCGGTGTCGATCGCCGTGTTCGCCGCGCTGCTGTCGTCGTCGGCCGGCACCGTGTTCGTCGGTTCGACCACGAGCGCCTCGTGGTTCCCGCAGAGTGGGACACGAAGGTCGCGCCGATCGCGGCCGAGGTCGCGCGGCTGCGCGGGCTCGAGTTCGTGCACCCGGTGCCGATCCAGTATCTCGCGGCGACGGCGTTCGAGAAGGAGCTCGGCGGCGACGGGCGACGTCAGCGCCGAGGACGCGCCGCGGTCCGGCACGAAGAGGAGGTCTTCCGCGCGCTCGGCTTCATCGGCGGCAAGGTCGATCTCGTCGCCGCGTTCGACACGTCGCAGGCGTCGGGGACGCTCGCGTATCTACGACGAGTTCGAGCAGGACATCTTCGTGCGCGGCACGACGCTCGACGTCGCGCACCGCGTCACGATCGCGCACGAGCTGACCCACGTGCTCCAGGACCAGCACTTCGATCTGCGAAGCTGCAGAAGCAGGCGACCGACTCCGACACCGGCGACTCGGCCGCGCTCAAGGCGCTCGTCGAGGGCGACGCGGTGCGCATCGAGGACGACTACCTCGAGCAGCTCTCGGACGCCGACCAGAACGAGTACGACGCGCGAGAACGAGGCCGAGGGCCGACGGGTCGAGCAAGGAGACCGCGTCGGTTCCGGACATCGTCGGGCTGTTCGTCGGCGCGCCGTACACGTTCGGCCGCGTCGACGGTCGAGGCTGCTCGAAGGCCGCGGCGGGAATGCCGGCGGTCGACGACGCGCTCACCGGGCCCGCGCCGTCGACCGGTTCTGCATCGAAGCCGGGTTGTCGAGCCTTCTGTGGCCGTCGACGCGCCGCTCCTGCCGCGCGGACGGGGTTGCCGTGGGCCCGGCGGAGTCGTTCGGCGCCTTCGAGATGTACCTCACGCTCGCGATGCGGCTCGATCCCGGGCCGCGCGCTCGCGGCGGCCGACCTCGTCGTCGGCGGGCAGGCGGTCACCTTCCGCAGCGGCGGCATCACGTGTTACCGGGTCGCCGTCGCCTCGACCTCGGAGCACGGTCGCATGTTCCTGGCCGACGCGGTCAAGGACTGGGCGGACGGGCGGGGACGACAAGTGTCGACGCGGTCGGCGACCTCGTCGGGTTCACCGCCTGCGACCCCGGAACCCACGTGCGCGGTCCGTCGACGCACGGTTCGAGGCAGCCGTCGCGCTGTTGAAGATTCGGATGGCGCTCACGGTCGGCTCGGCCAAGAACGACCACTAGCGGGCGACGTCGCCCGCTGCGTCGCGCGGGTGTTCGTCACCGCGCCGGCCGCGCAGAAGGTGTCTGCTCGATCGGCACGACGCCGACCGAGGCGCAGCAGGCGGTGATGCGCAAGCTCCGGTCGGCCGGCGTGGCCGCGTGCCGCGCCGACTCCGACTCCGGACTGCCCTAGGCCCGACCCTTCGCGTCACGGTTCGCGCTGCGGCACCACGCAAACGCGGGCCGCGGTGGAAGGGAGCAGAATGGTCGACGATCAGGATCTCGCGGGCCTCGACCCGTACGACCTGATGGCGACCGAAGCGGCGCGGCTCGACGCGTACCTCGCCCACGCGAGCGCCGACGACTGGAACAAGCCCACTCGCTGCGAAGGCTGGAACGCCCGCGGCCTGCTCGCGCACCTCGCGGCGAGCGAGGACTACAACCAGGCGTGCCTCGACGGCACCGTGCAGGAGTTCCTCGCCGACATCGGCGCCAAGGGCGCGGTCGACCTCGCGTCCGCCAACGAGATCGGCATCCGCGAGTTCGACGACCAGACGCCCGAGCAGATCCTCGACACCTGGCGCGCGCCGGAGTGCGCAGAACCGCGAAGGCTTCCGGGCCCGCGACGGCGGCGACGTCGACAGCAGCGTCGGCGCGTATCCCGGACGCTGGCAGGCGTTCCACCTCGCGTTCGAGCTCGCGACCCACGCCGACGACGTCGGGGTTCCGGTCACCGCGGGCGAGGCGCCCGGTCGCATCGAGTGGCAGGCGCGCTTCGGCCGCTTCGCGCTCAAGGAGTTGAAGCCCGAGTTGACCTCGAATCGAGCGGTGATCGCACGCACGTGAAGGGGGAGGGCGTCGACATCGAGCTGCCCGACGAGCAGTTCGTGCAGGCGGTCGCGGCCCGGCTGCCCGCCGACTCCGGGATCGACGCCGAGACGGCCGCGTCTGTCGGCGACGCCGTGACGCTGCGCGACGCGCGGATCCTCGTCACCGGCGCGACCGGACAGGTCGCGCTGCCCGTCGCGCTCGGCCTCGCCGCCGACAACCACGTGGTCGCGCTGGCGCGCTTCAAGGACGCGGCCGCGCGCGAGCGACTCGAAGCCGCGGGCGTCGAGTGCATCTCCGTCGATCTCGCCAAGGGCGTGTTCGACGGTGTCCCGACCGACGTCGACTACGTCTGCAACTTCGCGGTCGTGAAGAGCAACAAGTGGGAAGTCGACCTCGCGGGCAACGCCGAGGCGGCGGGACTGTTGATGGCGCACTGCCGGAACGCGCGCGCGTTCCTGCACTGCTCGTCGACGGGGGTCTACGAGGCGGCCGACGGATCACCGCAACGCGAGACCGACCCGCTCGGCGACAACCACCGCGTGATGATGCCGACGTACAGCATCGCGAAGATCGCGGCCGAGGCCGTCGTGCGCACGACGTGTCGCATCTTCGACGTGCCGACGACGATCGCGCGGCTCAACGTTCCCTACGGCGACGGCGGCGGCTGGCCCGCGTTCCACCTCGCGCTGATGCAGGCGGGCCACGCGGTGCCGGTGCACCCGACGGACCGAGCCGGTTCAATCCGATCCACGACGACGACATCATCGCGACGCTGCCGGGCATGCTCGGCGGCCGCGTCGGTGCCCGCGACGATCGTCAACTGGGGCGGCGACGACGAGACGAGCATCGAAGGATGGTGCGAGTACATGGGCGAGCTCGTCGGCGTCGAGGCGCGCTTCGAGACGCACGACCGACACGATCGGCGGCATCCCGACCGACAACACCAAGCGGCTCGCGCTCGTCGGGCCCACGAAGGTCGGTTGGAAGGACGGCATGCGCCGGATGGTCGAGGCTCAGGCGTCCGGTTCGGCTTCGGGCGCCGGGGTGGGCGCGTAGTCCCGCCGGTGCGCCAGTACTCGCCGTGCGCGCGCGACAAGAAGTCGTCGTCGACGAGGTAGCGGCGCAGCGCGGCAGTGTCGGGGTGGACCTGCGCGAGGATCAGGTTCACCATCTGTTCGGAGTAGCGTCGGCCCGGCTCGAAGCGTTGCGCGAGCCAGTCGAGCACGACGAGGCGCTTGGAGTGCACGGTCGGGATCGACACGAGCCGGCCGTCGCGCACGAACGCGCGCAGCACGCGGGCGACGTCGGCGGGCTCGTCGTCGTGTTCGTCGCGTCGGCGGCGCCGCGCTCGGCCTCGGCCCGCGCCGCGAGGGCGAACGCCTCGCCGAGCAGGTGCAGGGTCCCGTCGTCGCCGCGCACGACGAGCCCGACGTCGACGAGCCGCTGCAGGGCCCGCGCCGCGGCGCGGACGTCGAGGCCGGAGTCGCGGCGCACCGAGTCGAGGTCGGTCGCGCCCAGCACCAGCGCCGCGAACACGGCCCGGCGGTCGTCGTCGGCAAGCAGGCCGACCAGCTCCCGAGCGGAGAAGGGCGAGGTCGTCACGCCAACTAGCGTCGCGCGAGGGCGACGGTGAGGAGTAACGGTGGAAGAGCTCGATCTGACCGGAGTGGAGCGGGTGCTCGCGGTGATGGCGCATCCCGACGACGTCGACTTCGGGTGGGCGGGATCGGTCGCCGTGATGACCGACGCCGGGATCGACGTCGTGTATTGCCTCGTCACCGACGGCGACGCGGGCGGGTCGGAGACCGGGCATCCCGCGGGAGGAGATGGCGCCGCTGCGCCGCGACGAGCAGCGCGCCGCCGCGGCGATCGTCGGCGTGCACGAGCTGCACTTCCTCGGCTATCCCGACGGCCGCGTCGAGGCGACGCTCGAGCTGCGCCGCGACATCAGCCGGGTCATCCGCACCGTGCGCCCCGACCGCGTGATGACGCAGTCGCCCGATCGCAACTGGGATCGCATCTACGCGAGCCATCCCGATCATCTCGCGACCGGTGAAGCGACGGTCGCCGCCGTGTATCCCGACGCCCGCAACCGCTGGGCGCATCCGGAGCTCGGCCGACGAGGGCTCGAACCGTGGACGGTCGGCGCGCTCTGGATCGGTATCGGGCGCGACGCGGCGACGCACTACGTCGACATCACCGACGCGGTCGACCGCAAGATCGAGGCGCTGATGTCGCACAAGAGCCAGCTGCCCGATCCGGACGCGACCGAGACGATGGTGCGAAGCTGGACCGGCGCGATCGCGCGAGGCGGCCGGGCTCCCCCGTAGGCCGCGCGGCCGAGGCAATGAGGGTGGTGGACGCGACGCTCATGACGGCACGCATCCGCTCGAGATGCTGACCGGCGACGAGGTGAAGCGCGCGGTTGCGGTGTTGCGCGACAGCGGTCGTGTTCCCGACGGCGCGCTGTTCGCGAGCATCGTGCTGCACGAGCCCGCCAAGGACGTGCTCGCGCAGTGGAAGCCGGGCGATCCCGTCGAGCGGCGCGTTGCGTGGTGTCATCGTTCCCGGGCCCGAATGCGGGGTCGTCGAGGCGATCGTCGACGTCGGCGCCGGGCGTGATCGAGAGCTGGACCGAGATCGACGACGTGCGCCCGACGCTGCTCATGCACGAGGCCGCGCAGGCGATCGGCACGATCCGCGCGAATCCCGAGTACCTCGCCGCGCTCGCCCGGCGCGGCATCACCGCCGACATGATCGACCGCGTGCAGATCGACCCGTGGCCGGCCGGCGTGTTCGGGTACGACTGCGAGGACGGGCGCCGGATCTCGCGCTGCATCTCGTTCCTGCGCGACGACCAGACCGACAACGGCTACGCGCGCCCGATCGAAGGCCTCATCGTGCACTTCGACAACGGCCGCAACGAGGTGCTCGAGGTGAACGACCACGGCGTCACGCCGATGCCGCCGAACCGCGCGAGCTACCTCGCCGCCGATCAGCCGCGCCTGCGCACCGACCTGAAGCCGATCTCGATCACGCAGCCCGAAGGGCCGAGCTTCACCGTCGACGGCAACCTCGTGCAGTGGCAGAAGTGGCAGTTCCGCGTCGCGTTCGATCCCTTCGAAGGGCTCGTGCTGCACCAGGTCGGTTACAACGACGACGACGGTCGCCTGCGTTCGATCCTGCACCGCGCGTCGATCAGCGAGATGGTCGTTCCGTACGGCGATCCCGGTCCCGCTGCACGGTTGGAAGAACGCGTTCGACGCGGGGGAGTGGGGCCTCGGCCGGATGACGCAGTCGCTCACGCTCGGTTGCGACTGCGTCGGCGAGATCCGCTACTTCGACGCGACGCTCGCGACCGAGCACGGCAAGCCGTGGGTGATCGAGAACGCGATCTGCATGCACGAAGAGGACTACGGAATCCTCTGGAAGCACGTCGACCTCTGGGGCGGCACCAGCGAGGTGCGGCGGAGTCGTCGCCTCGTGGTCAGCTTCATTTCAACTGTCGGCAACTACGAATACGGCTTCTTCTGGTACTTCTACCTCGATGGCAACATCCAGCTCGAGGTCAAGCTCACCGGCATCGTGTCGCCGATGGCGATCGAATCCGGCGCCGACACCGGCGTTCGCGAACGTGATCGCGGAGGGCGTCGCCGCGCCGCACCACCAGCACATGTTCAACGCTCGTCTCGACTTCGACGTCGACGGCGCGACCAACGAGATCTACGAGGTCGACGCGGAGCGCATGCCGCCCGGCCCCGACAACCCGTGGCTGAACGCGTTCCGGGCCAAGTCGACCCGGCTGGAGACCGAGATCCGCGGCGCAGCGCGAGGTCGACGCGAGCGTCGTCGCGCACGTGGCGCATCGCGAACCCGAACGTGCGCAACGGCCTCGGTCAGCCGACCGCGTACAAGTTGGTGCCGACGATGTCGACGCCGACGATGCTCGCGCACCCGGAGTCGTCCGTCGGTCGAGCGCGCCGCGTTCGCGCAGCACAACCTCTGGGTCACGCCGTACGCGCCCGACGAGCGCCGCGCCGCGGGCGAGTACCCGAACCAGCATCCCGGCGACGACGGCCTGCCCCGCTGGACCGCGGCCGACCGCTCGCTCGTCGACACCGACGTCGTCGTCTGGTACTCGTTCGGGGTCACGCACTTCGTCCGCCCCGAGGACTGGCCGGTGATGCCGGTCGAGTACACGGGCTTCCTGCTGACGCCGTTCGGGTTCTTCGACCGCAACCCCGCGCTCGACGTCCCGCCGACCGAAGGTGAGCACTGCCACTCGTGACCAGCGTCCTCGTCACGAACGACGACGGGATCGAATCGGCGGGGCTGCACGTCCTCGCGGCCGCGCTGCACGACGCCGGCTACGACGTCATGGTGGTCGCGCCCGACCGCGATCGCAGCGGGATCGGCGCCGCGATCGGTCTCGTGCACGCCGACCAGCACCTCGACGTCGAGAAGGTCGAGATGCCGGGCTGCGAGGGCATCCCCGCGTACGCGATCGACGGTCCGCCCGGCCTGTGCGTCTGCGCGGGCCGGCTCGGCGCGTTCGGCGATCCGCCCGACATCGTCGTGTCGGGCATCAACCCGGGTTGCAACACCGGTCGCGCGATCCTGCACTCGGGAACGGTCGGCGCCGCGCTCACCGCGCAGAGCTTCGGGTGTTCGGCGCTGGCGGTGAGCGTCGACGTCTCCGATCCGTAGCGCTTCGACACCGCGGCGCGCGTCGCGCTCGACGTGCTGCCGATGCTGCTCGACGCACCCGCGCGCAGCGTGCTGAACCTCAACGTTCCCGCGCTCGCGTACGACGACGTGCAGGGCGTGCGGTGGGCGCGCCTCGCCGCGTTCGGTTCGGTGCGCGCCGCGATCTCCGAGAGTCGGCGCGGGCGGCCTGCAGTTCGAGCTGCGCGCGACCGGCGTCGCCGCGCCGCCCGACTCCGACCAGGGGCTCGTCGACGCGGGCTTCGCCTCGCTCACCACGATCGTCGGCGTCGCCGAGGCGTGGCCGACCGAACTCGCGAGTTCGCCCGAGGTCTCGTCGGCCGTCGTCCCCGGCGCAACCGTCGAACCGGTGCACGCGGTTCCCGACGCGTCCGCGCCCCGCTCGCTGCACCGCCCGCTCCACGTCGGCGCCACCCCACCCAAGCCATAGGCGGACCTCATGTCGCCGGCGCGGTGGAGCTGGGATCTCGCGGCGGTGGTTCCTTCAGGGCGCTGTCGCCGGCGAGTGCGGCGCTCATCGCGGCGGCGTGCAGCCGCGGACACTCCCGTACGAACAACCGGACCACGACGACTTCGTCGGCCCGACGACTGCCGGTTGGCCGCTCGTCTCGACCCTCGACGTGGGTACGGTCCAAGGCATCCGTGCGTCGGTCACGAATACACACACGCCGCAGTATGTCGCGGTGCGCGGGCCTACGTCGACGCGTTTCCTCCGGGCTCGCGAACGACGCGCAGGGCGTCTATCCGGCTGAGGTGCTCCCGGTCCTGGCCGAGGGCCTCGTCGTGTTGCACCAGCGGTGTCCGCACCTCGGATGTCGCGCTGCCCTTCTGCGACTCGTCGCAGTGGTTCGAGTGCCCGTGCCACGCCGCTCGGTTCGATCGGGTCGGCGAGACCGCGCGGGTCCGGCGCCGCGGGGAATGAGTCTCATGAGCGCGTCGATCGTGAACGGCCGACTCGTCCTGAGTGCCGACGCGACGTTCCCCGGCCTTCCGATCGGCACCGACACGACAAAACAGAAACCCGCAGGCCCGTTCTGCGTTGGTTCGTAGGCACGCTCCGAGCGCGTCGGCGAGGGGTTAGCCGGCGTCGACGTCGACGCGGCGGCCGGCGAGTTCGGCGCGGAGATCGTTGAGCGTCGCCAGGCTCTGCTCGGCGTCCGCGCGGTTGCCCGCGGCCACAGCGAGCACCAGCGATTCGATCAAGATCAGCGTTGCGCCATGGCTCGCGAAGAGGCCCGGTGTCCCGCGCCCGCACTCCAGCGTCGTGTGCACGGCCGAGCCGAGCTTCCGCCCGAGCGTGTCGGTGACGAGGACGGCGGGCACATCCAGTGCCGCGCAGCGATCGAGCAGCACGCGCACGTGCGATTGCAGGCGGCCGTAGGCGAGGACGACGACGACGTCACCCGGTTCGAGCGACAGGAACTCGTCGGCGAAGGATGTCCCGGTCTGCGACGAGCGCGGCGCTCGGCTTGCCGATCCGTTCGGTGAGCAGTTGGCCGTACGCGGCGAGGCTGCGCGGACGGGCCGACACCGCGCCACACGATCCGGCGGCCGGCGGTGAGGACTGTGGCCGCCCGTTGGAATCGTGCCGCCGGAACGTTCCGGGCGAGGCTTTCGCAGCGCGGCGAGGTGATTGTCGATCGCGGTGGCGAAGAGTTCCTCCCGTGGCGCTTGCTCGAGACTGCGGCGCAGACGGTCGCTGATCGAGGGATCGACCGAATGGGCGACGAGGGCGCGCCGGAGATCGGCCATGCCCGGCGTAGCCGAGCGCTTTCGCAGTTCGGACGATCGTCGCGTCGCTCGTGTCGAGCCGCTCGGCCAGCGCCGCGGCGGAGAGGATCGATGCCTCGGGGCCGAGCTCGAGCAAGCGCTCGGCGACCCGGCGTTCGGCCGGCGCGACGTCGTCGGCGCGTTCGGCCGACCCGGGCCGCAAACGAGTCAGTAGTCGTTCGCTACGGCGACGCGCCACAGCCGTAGTATACGCTACTAAGCCGTGCACAGCGTGTTCTTGGTCGCCGCCGCATTCCTCGCCGGCGCGGTCGAGATGGTCGAGGCCCTCACGATCGTCCTCGCGGTTGCCGTGACCCGTGGTTGGCGATCGGCCGGTTGGGGAGTCGCGGTCGCGCTCGCCGCACTCGTCGCGATCGTCGGGCATGTTCGGGCCCGGCGATTGGCGCACCTTCCGATCGACGACCTGCGCCTCGCCATCGGTGCGCTGCTGTTGGTCTTCGGATTGCAGTGGTTGCGCAAGGCGATCCTGCCGCGAGCGGCTTGAAGGCGCAGCACGACGAGGACGCCATCTACCGCGCGGAGATCGAAGACCTCCGGGCCGCGGGTCGACGAGCGTGTCGGCGACTGGTACGCGTTCACGGTCGCATTCAAAGGCGTGTTCCTCGAAGGACTCGAAGTCGCCTTCATCATCGTGACGTTCGGTGGCGCGCAGCGAAACGTCGGGCTCGCCGCGATCGGTGCGACCGCCGCACTCGTCATCGTCGTGATCGCCGGTGCGATTGCGCATGCGCCCTCGTCGCGTGCCCGAGAACACGCTTGAAGTTCGGGGTCGGGATCATGCTCACTTCGTTCGGGATCTTCTGGAGCGCCGAAGGCGCGGGCGCGTCGTGGCCGGGCGGGGATGCGGCGTTGCTGGGCGTGATCGCGTTCGTCGATTTTTCTGTCGTTCGGACTCGTGGCCGTGCTGCGCCGGCGCGGTCGCCGGCGCGGGAGTCGTCGGTCGCATGAAATGGCTCGTCGGTTCGCGCGCTTCTGGTACGACTTCATCGTCGGCGACGACTGGACGATCACGGTCGCGGTCGTTGTCGTGCTCGCGATCACCGATCGCGTCGCGGACTCCTTCCGGGTCTCGTGGGCGATCGTCCCGATCGGTGTCGCGGTGGTGCTCGAGCGCGTCGGTCGGGCGCGTCCTGCGCGTCCATCTCCACGCGGCGAACAAACTCGGAAAGGGCGAAACTCAATGATCAGCTATTTCCAGGCCATCGTGATCGGCGTGCTCCAAGGCGTGACCGAGCTCTTCCCGTCTCGAGCCTCGGGCATTCGGTCTTGATTCCCGGCGTGGCTCGGATGGCACACGGTCGTTTCGGATCAATCCCGGAGTGAGTCGCCGTATCTCGCGTTCGTCGTGATGCTCCACGTCGCCACCGCGCTCGCGCTCGTCGTCTACTTCCGTGCCGATTGGGCGCGCATCATCAAGGCGTTCTTTCACACGCTCCGGTCGCGGACGCTGGAGACGCCCGACGAGCGCATGGCGTGGCTCTTGATCGTCGCGACGATTCCGGTCGGCCTCACCGGTCTGTTGCTCGAGCACTCGCTGCGCACACTGTTCGCCAAGCCGCTGTCCGCCGCGATCTTCTTGACCATCAACGGCTTGTTGCTGCTGTTCGGCGACTGGGTGCGCCGGCGGCGGAGCGTCGAGGCGCTCGTCGAGTCGCACCCGAGGGCTCCGAGCCGAACCGAAGAAGGTCGCCGGCTCGACACCCTCGACTTTCGAGAAGCGGTGGCGGTCGGCATCTCGCAGATCGGCGCGCTGTTCGCCGGCATCAGTCGCTCGGGGATCACGATGGTCGCCGGACTCACGCGCGGTCTCGATCACGAGGACGCGGCCCGCTTCTCGTTCTTGCTCGCGACGCCGATCATCCTCGCCGCGGGGCTGTACAAGCTCCACGACTTCGTCGGGGCGAACGGGGACGGAATCCGCGGTCAGGCCCTGGCCGGCGGTATCGCGGCCGCCATCGCCGCGTACATCTCGGTGCGTTTCCTGGTCCGCTTCTTCCAGACCCGCAATCTCTTGCCGTTCGCCGTCTATTGCCTGATCGTCGGCGGCATCTCGATCGTGCATTTCGCGTAGGGGTGGACCTGCGGGTTCATCGGCCCGACACTCCGGCTAGATACGGTTAGCCTTCCCTTAGTAGCCGGAGTGCGTGCATGAGTCTCGGAAAGACGCTGCTCCTCGGGTTCATCGCCGGGGTGACGATCCTGCTCGGCTTGCCCCTCGGTCGGCTGCATCGGCCGGCGCCGACCCTGCGCATGATGCTGAACGGGATCGCGGTCGGAATCTTGCTGTTCCTTCTGTGGGATGTGCTTTCCGCGGCATGGGAGCCGATCGACGCGGCCCTCGGCGACTTTCATGCCGGCGATGGTCGGCTGGGAAGCGCGTTCGGCTACGGGTTGCTCTTCGCCGGCGGCGTTTCCGCCGGACTGCTCGTGCTCGTCGCCTACGAACGCTGGATGGATCGCGTCGCGGGCACGCCCGGAGCCGACCCGCGGCTTGGCGATGTGGTCGCCCGCGCGCCAACTCGCGTTGTTGATCGCGGTTGGTATCGGTCTGCACAACTTCGCGGAGGGCTTGGCCATCGGTCAGGCGGCCGCGAACAGCGAGATCGCGCTCGCGACTCTGCTCGTGGTCGGATTCGCGTTGCACAACGCGACCGAAGGCTTCGGGATCGTCGCGCCGCTGGCGAGCGAGACCAACGCCGACGGCACGCACCCGATCCCGAGTTGGGGATTCCTGCTGTTGCTCGGTGCGATCGGCGGCGGGCCGACGTTCATCGGTACTGGGATCGGACACGCGTTCACCGCCGAGCCTTGGCAGTCCTGTTTCTTTCGCTCGCAGCCGGGTCGATCATCTACGTCGTGATCCAACTGCTCGGTGTCGCGGCGAAGACCAAGCGGCGCGGACCTTCTCGCATACGGCCTGCTGCTCGGATTGCTGGCGGGGTTCCTCACCGACGCAATCGTCATCGCCGCCGGCGTGTGAGCGGGTGGCGGTGACGATGGCTGCGGCCGCCGAACTCAGCTGCCGATTTTGCGCACGATGTACTGGAGCGTGTTCTCGACTGTGTCCGGGTCGTTCGGGTACGAGATCGACATGTTCTGGAAGTCGAGCAATTCCCATTTGGTGTCGGGGAAGAGCCGGCGCGGCATCGTGCACGTCCCACTTCGTCACCGCGGGCATGTGCTCCGGAAACGCCTTCGTGTGTTTCGTGCCGTACGGATTGAACAGGAACACTCCGCCCGGCCGCAGAATGCGCCGCACGTGGAACAACCCCGCCTTGAGATCCTTCGGCGTGAGATACGTCATCGCGGCACGGTCGATCACGAGGTCGTAGTGCTCGGACGGCGCGGTGCAATCGACGATCGATTCCTTGCGGAGGTCGGCATCACGCAAAGCCGCTCGCCCCGATGCGAACGCGGCGTACGCGACCTCGCAGCCCGCCACCTCCCAGCCGTGCTGGTGAGCCCACAGGAGGTTGGAGCCCGAGCCGAACCCGACTTCGTACAAGCGCTCCCCGGGGTACGCCTCCAGCGCGGCGGCGACGTTCTTCCATACGAAGTCGGCGGCGTAGTTGGGAAAGGCCTCGTACGCCCGGTCCCAGTCCTTCATTGCAGTCCGGCTGCTCGCGCTGCGTTGCATCCCTTCTCATCGGTGGGCCGAAATACGACTCCAGGCGTAAAATCTCGATGATCTAGCGTTTCGGGCGTGGCGATCACGCCCGACACCAAGAACTGGACGTGGGTGCTCGAGCGGCCGTGCCCGGAGTGCGGATTCGAGGCCGACATCGTTCGCGCGGGAGGACGTCGGTCGGATCATTCGCGACAACACCGACGAGTGGCGGCAATCCTCGCCCGCGCCGACGTGCGCACGCGGCCCCGTGCCGACTTCTGGTCGCCGCTCGAATACGGCTGCCACATCCGCGACGTGTACCGGATCTGCGACGGTCGCCTCGACCTGATGCTCAGCCGAGATCCGATCCGACGTTCGCGAACTGGGACCAGGACGAGACCGCGCTCGACGACGCGTACGACACGCAGGATCCCGCGCGGTCGCGCGTCGAGCTCGGAGCGATGCGGCGATCCGGATCGCCGACCGGTTCGACGCGGTGACTCGGCGAGCAATGGTCGCGGCGGGGCCTCGCAGCGACGGCGCCGCGCTTCACGGTCGAGTCGTTCGCCCGGTACGTCGTCCACGACGTGACCCATCACCTCGTCGACGTCTGAGTCGACTTCCGGCCGGAGTGTGACAATCGCCCGCGCGATGCGAGATGCTGCGCCCATGGGCAAATGGACACGAGAAGAGCTGCAGCGGGCGCACGACAACTACATGGCGGTCGCGCAGGAGGCGGGCCGCACCAACGACTGGCGCGCGTGGGCCGACAACTTCACCGAGGACGCCACCTACATCGAGCACCACTACGGCACGATGCAGGGCCGCGAGAACATCTACCAGTGGATCTCCGAGACGATGGCCGAGTGGCCGAACTCGGAGATGAAGGAGTTCCCGCACGACTGGTGCGTGTGCGACGAAGAGCGCGGCTGGTGGATCTGCCAGATCGAGAACCGCTTCCGCGATCCCGGTGACGGCGAGGTGTACCAGGCGTACAACCTCACGGTGCTCAAGTACGCGGGCGACATGAAGTTCTCGTCCGAGGAGGACGCGTACAACCCGGCGAACTTCGCGCCGGTCGTGAAGGCGTGGATCGACGCCGAGCGCGCGCCAAGAACGCCTGACAACCGCGCGGTCCGGGGCCGATTCGGCCGCCTGGTATCATGTGAAGGTCGCACGGCGTCCCGATTCACAGGTTTCGACGCCGGAATTTCTCGATCATGGAGTGGAATGGCGTTCAAAGTCGGTGACCGGGTCGTGTACCCCCATCACGGGGCCGCCGTGATCGAGCGCAAGGAGATGCGGGAGGCGTTCGGCGAGAAGACCGAGTACCTCGTGCTCCGGGTCGCGAACGGCGACCTGACTCTTGCGGTTCCGTCGAACAAGGCCGAAGACGTCGGGCATGCGGCCGCCGATCTCGGTCGAAGACATCGACGACCTCTTCCAGCTGCTCTCCAAGAAGGACGTGCGCGAGCCCACCAACTGGAGCCGGCGCTTCAAGAACCACCAGGAGAAGCTGAAGAGCGGCGACGTGTACCAGGTCGCCGAAGTCGTGCGGAACCTTGCGCTGCGCGAGGCAGACCAAGGGTCTCTCGGCCGGCGAGAAGGCGATGCTCGTGCGGGCACGCGGCATCCTCGTGTCGGAGCTGAGCTTCGCGTTGAACGTCTCCGAAGAAGAGGCGCTCACGAAGCTCGAACAGCAGCTCGCGTAGGTCCCGCTCCGCGTTCTAGCGGTCGAGCACCGTCACGCACTCGATGTGCGGCGTGTGCGCGAACAGGTCGACGAGCGTGACCGACGTGAGCTTGTAGTCGGCGCTCGACGAGCAGCCCGACGTCGCGCGCGAGCGCGGCCGCGTCGCACGAGACGAGCACGACCCGTTCGGCGTCGCACGCGAGCACCGGTGCGCGCACCGTCGCGCCGAGACCGGCCCGGCTCGGATCGGCGACGACGACGTCGACCTTGTTGCCGTGCCACTTGCCGACGTCGGCAGCGGCGCGACGCGCGGCGTCGCGGCCCTTCAGGTTGTGCTTCGCATCGGCGACCGCGGAACGACCGCGCTCGACGGCGACGATCGCGCTTGGGCTGGTCGGCGGTCACCGCGAACAGGCCGACGCCGCAGTAGAGGTCGGCGATCACCTTGTCGGGACCGGTCGCGTCGCGCACCAGGCGGGCGAGCGTGGCGGCGCCGTCGGTGCGGCTCTGGAAGAACGAGTTGATCGACACGCGCATCGTGTGGCCGTCGATCGACTTCGTGCACCATCGCGTTCTTGCCGCGCATCACGTCGGGCGGAAGATCCATGATCGATCTCGGCCGGTTCGGCGAGCGCGGCCCGTTCGCCGGTACCGGTGCCGACGCGCAGCGTCACTTCCGTCGCGCGGCCGAAGTTGCCGTCGCGCGAGCAGCTCGTCGATCGCGGGGTGCGCGACCAGGCACGAGTCGATCATCACCGGATCGTGCGACTGATGCTTGCGGAACGCGGGCTTGCCGTCGACGACGAGCGCGCGCACCGTGGTGCGGAAGCCCTCGGTCGGAAGCAGGACCGGCTCGGCGAGCGGCGGATCGGAGATGCGTGCGATGCGGTTGAGCGCGTCGCGGATGATGTCGAGCTTGAGCTGCGGCTGCGATCTCGGCCGCGACGTGTTGCCAGCCGCAACCGCCGCAGCCCTCGCGCGCGTGCGACGCAGGGCGGCTCGACGCGCGCCGGTGGATGCGTCGAGAACCTCGACGACCCGGCCGCGAACGATGGTCGGCCTTGTTCGGCGGTGACCTCGATCCGAACCCGCTCGCCGGGGAGTGCGCCGTCGATCAGGGCGACGCGCCCGTCGTCGATCCGGCCGAGCGCATCACCGCCGGCAACCATGCGCGTCGCCGTCAGTTCCACCCGGACAGTCAATCGCGCGAAGTCTGCGAGACTCGCAGCATCGTGAAGGCATTGCGGGTCCACGAGCTCGGCGAACCCGAGCAGGTCATGGTGCTCGAGGACGGGCCCCGAGCCCGATGTCCGGCCCGGTGACGTGCGCCTGCGGGTGCACGCGGCCGCGCTCAACTTCCCCGACGTGCTCATGTGCCGGGGCGAGTACCAGGTGAAGCCGCCGGTGCCGTTCACGCCCGGCGCCGAGGTGGCGGGCGTCGTCGACGAGGTCGGCGAGGGCGTCGAGGGATCCAGATCGGCGACCGGGTGCTCGCGATCCCGAACTTCGGCCGCGGCGGGTTCGCGGAGTCGACGACCGCGTCGGCGGCGGGCGGGGTGTTCCCGATCCCGGACTCGATGCCGTTCGCGGCCGGCGGCGGCGCTGCATGTCGTGTACCAGACCGGTCACCTGGCGCTGCACCGCCGCGCGCACATCCAAGCGGGGGAGACGCTGCTCGTGCATGCGGGCGCGGGGGGAGTGGGCAGCGCGGCGATCCAGCTCGGTCTCGCGGCGGGCGCGCGCGTGATCGCGACCGCGGGCGGACCGGACAAGGTCGAGGTGTGAAGAAGCTGGGCGTCGATCTCGCGCTCGACTACCGCGAGCACGACTTCGTCGACGCGGTGAAGGAGTTCACCGACGGCCGCGGCGCCGACGTGATCTACGACCCGGTCGGCGGCGACACCTACGACCGCTCGACGAAGTGCGCGTTCCTGCTCGCCGTACACCGCGACGGCCCGTATTGGTACCGAACTCACCACCGCGCTCGACGAGCATGTCGCCGACGGCATCGCCCTCGAACAACTCGGTGGGGAACGGACCAGCTCCCGACGCGGGTCTGGTATGCCTTCACGAGGCCGACGAGCACGCTGGATCGCCAACGGTCCGACACCCGCGCCGGTGCACACGCCGCCCGCGATCGGGTTGCTCGATGTCACGAACGGATACGTGCCGTGGTCGAGGTCGAGGAACGTCGCCTGTGCGCCTTTTGAACAGCACCCACTGCTCCGCGTCGAGCGCCTCGTGCACCAGGTGCACCGTGTCGTCGATCATCGGCTCGAGCCGTGGCAGCATCCCGAGATAGCGCTCGGGAGCTCCTTGGCGTCGATCGGCAGACGGTTGTAGACTTCGGAGCACGCCGTTCTTCTCGCGAGCGCGAGGTCGAGCTTCTCCCGGAAGATCTTTGGGTCGAGCAGGTCCTGCACGCGAATCTGACGCGCAGCGCCTTGTCGGCGTATGCGGGCCCGATGCCGCTTGGTGGTGCCGAGCTTGTTCTTGCCGAGGTACCGCTCGGTCATCCGGTCGGTTCCTGGTGGTACGGCATGATCAGGTACGCGTTGCCGAAGGCGCAGGAGGCGGGTGTCGACACCCTTGCCTCGAGCATGTCGACCTCGTCGATGAGCACCGCAGGATCGACCACCACGCCGTTGCCGATCACCGGCATCACCCACGGATAGAGGATGCCGCTCGGCACGAGTTGGAGCTTGAACACCTCGCCGTCGACGACGAGCGTGTGTCCGGCATTGTGCCCGCCCTGATAGCGGACGCACATCGACGACTCCTTGGCGAGGTAGTCGGTGACCCGACCTTTGCCTTCGTCGCCCCACTGCGTGCCGACGATCACTGCGCCCGGCACGAAACGCTCCACCTGTTCGGGGTCACGTTGGGGAAATGGTAGCCGACGAGGGGGCGCGGCGGCCACAGTGAGTTCGTAGGCTGCGGCGGTGACGGGTGAGGACTCGCTCGGCATCCCGTACGCGACCGCGACGCGTTTCGCGGCACCACAGCCGATCGCATTCGACCGGCCACGTCGACGGAACGCGTTTCGGGCCCGCCGCGCCGCAAGCCCTCGACGGCCCCCTCGGCGACATCGTGCCCGGCATGAAGGTGCGCGAGACCGACGAGGCCGCGTGCCTGACGCTGAACGTTTGGGCACCGCAGACGGACGAACCGCTCCCGGTGCTGGTCTGGTTCCACGGCGGATCGTTCGTCATCGGCGCGTCGTCACAGCCCGTGTACGACGGCACGTTGCTCGCCTCCCGAGCAACGAGGTAGTCGTGGTCTCCGCCAACTACCGGCTCGGCGCGCTCGGGTTCCTCGACGCGCGATCGTTCGGCGGCGTCGCGAACTGCGGGCTACGCGATGCGATCTGCCGCGCTCGAGTGGGTGCGCGACCACATCGGTATCTACGGCGGCGAGCGGACGCGGGTCATCGCGTTCGGCGAGTCGGCCGGCGGCGGGCTGATCCTGCACGCGCTCGCGTCGCCCACCGCGCGCGGACTTCTGACGGGGGCCATCGTGCAGAGCGGCGCGACGTTCGCGACCCTCGACGAGGGACGCGCCGCGCGCCGTCGTCGAGGCGCTGGTCGACGCCGCGGGGTCGAGCGACCGGCCGCACTGCGCGACCGTCCGCCGACGCGTTGGTCGCGGCCCAGGGCGCGGCGATGGGCGCCGCTGCTCGGGACGGTCGGGATGATGCCGTTCCATCCGATGGTCGACGACGAGGTCCTGCCCGCGCCGCCCGTCGACGCGTTCGCGTCGCGGCGCCGCGGCCGGCGTCGCGCTCGTCGCGGGCACGACCGCCGACGAGATGCGCCTGTTCGTCGACTCGCGGCCGCGCCCGCGCCCCGCGAAAGATCGTGCGGCGCGCGGCGCGCTACCTCGGCGTCGACGAGGCGCGGCGCGGCGCCGATCGTCGAGCGCTACGAGCGCGCGCTCGGCACCGACGACACGCACGAGATCTGGCGCGCGCTGTTCGGCGACAACGAGATGCAGGGGCCGTGCCGCGCGGTGCTCGACGCGCACGCTGCCGCACGGCCCGACGTACACGTACTGCTTCACGTGGGGGGGCCCGCAGGTCGGTGCGTGCCACGGCATCGACATCCCGTTCCCGTTCGGCAACTTCGTCGACGGCTGGGACGCGTTCGTCGGACTCGACGACGACGGGCACGCGCTGCTCGGCACGATCCGCGACGCATGGGCCGCGTTCGCGCGCACCGGCGACCCCGGTTGGCCGCAGTACCCACGGCACGCATGTTCGGCCGGACGGGTGCACGACGCGCGCCGCGCACCCGTTGTTCGCACGGCTGGCCAACTCTAGCCTGAATCGCGCACGAACAACCACGGTGCGGCGGCCGGCCGAGCACACGTTCGACGGTGTCGGGCGTCTCCGCGAGCGCGCCGCGCGCGACGGCCTCGAAGAGGTGCACCGTCGAATCGGCGAGCCACGGATCGAGCCCGGCCGCGACGACCGTCGCGCGCCACTGGTCGAGCGGGCGGTCGATGCGCTTCACGCCGAGGCGGGCCGCGACCTCGTCGCCGTCGAGCGCGTCGGGACCGGTGAGGCGCAACGGGCCGGCGAGGTCGTCGCGGACGAGCGCGACCGCCGCCACGGCCGCTATGTCCGGCGGGATCGATCCACGCGATGCGTCCCGAGCCGAACGGCAGCACGAGGGTGCCCGACCGTACGACATCACCCCGCTTGTCGATCACGGTGGTGAAGAACGATGGTTGAGATCGTCGCTGCGCAACGGCGAAGCCGCGAGACGGCGCTCGATCGCGCGATGATTGCCGTGGAAGCCGGTTCCAGTCCTGCGATCGGGATGTTCGACACTTTGACGATGCGCGTCCACGCCCGCCGCTCGGCGGCCTTGATGGCGTTCGTCTCGAGCTCGACCTGAACCGGCGTCGGCGACGAGACGAGGAACATGCTCGTGACGCCCACGCACACGTCGAGCAAGGAGGGCCGGTTCGCGGAGATCACCCATGACGACCTCGTC
>CAWIHV010000009.1:0-5387 GCA_963835985.1 uncultured Actinomycetes bacterium
GCACCGCCGACGTCGCGATCGACGACGGCATCGTGGTCGAGGTCGGCCGGGTCGACGGCGCCGCCCGCCGCGACGCTCGACGCCGACGGCCTGCTCGTCACCCCGGGCTTCGTCGACATCCACACCCACTTCGACGGCCAGGCCACCTGGGACCCGCACCTCACGCCGTCGTGCTGGCACGGCGTGACCACCGCGATCCTCGGCAACTGCGGCGTCGGCTTCGCGCCGGTCGCGGCCCGACGGCCACGACTGGCTGATCGAGCTCATGGAGGGCGTCGAGGACATCCCCGGCACCGCGCTCGCCGAGGGGATCCAGCTGGGACTGGGAGTCGTTCCCCGAGTACCTCGACGCGCTCGAGCGCATGCCGCGCGCGATCGACGTCGGCACCCACGTCCCGCACGCCGCGGTGCGCGCGTACGTCATGGGGCGAGCGGGCGCACGACGACGCGACCGCCGACGACTCGCGCGATGCAGGCACATCGTCGCGCGACGTCGCTCGCGCGCCGGCGCGCTCGGCGTTCTCGACCGGTCGCACGACGGGGCACCGCGACATCCACGGCGACCGGTGCCCGGCACGTTCGCGGCCGAGGACGAGATCGTCGCGCTGCTCGACGCGATGCGCCGACGACCGCGGCGTGCTCCAGCTCGTGCCCGCGGGGATCGCGGGATCGAGGGCGGTGACCCGACGGGCGCGATGGACGGCGAGCTCGAGTGGATGGTCGACCTCGGCCGAGGCGCACCGCCAGCCCGATCACGTTCCTCGTGATGGAGAGCAACACGCGATCCCGACCTCTGGCGGCCGTGGTTCGACGACGGTCGCGACCAGGCCAACGCGGCCGGCGGCAACCTGCGCCCGCAGGTCGCGAGCCGCTGCTTCGGCGTGCTCATGGGCCACCAGTCGCGCATGAACCCGTTCCGGTACGGCCCGACGTACCGCGACGCTGCGCCGAGCTCCCGTTCGACGAGCGGATCGCAGCGGCTGCGCGACCCCGAGGTGCGGGCGCGATCCTCGCCGAGGTCCGCGACGTACGACGGCGTCGCCGACGCTCGATCGCACCTCCGCATCCGCTCGTTCGCGCACCTCTTCCCGCTCGGTGACCCGCTCGAGTACGAGCCCACCGCCGACGCAGAGCGTCGCCGCGATCGCCGCGCCGCGACGGGTCGCGACCCGTGGGCGGTCGCCTACGACCTGCTGCTCGGCGCCGACGGTCGCGAGTTCCTGCTCTACCCGCTGCTGAACTTCGGGCGCGGCTCGTACGACGGTCTGCACGACATGATGCTCGACCCCGATCACGCGTCCAGGGACTCGGCGACGGCGGCGCGCACTGCGGCGATCGTCTGCGACGCGAGCATGACGACGTACATGCTCACCCACTGGGTGCGCGACCGGACGCGCGGGCCGCGCCTGCCGCTCGAGTGCGCGGTGCAGCGGCTCACCAAGCGACCCGGCCGACCTCTACGGGCTGAGCGACCGCGGCGTGCTCGCGCCGGGCAAGCGGGCCGACCTGAACCTCATCGACTTCGACGCGCCTCGCGCTCCGGTATCCCGAGCGGGTGACCGACCTCCCGGCGGACGCGGGCCGGCTCGTCCAGCGGGCCGACGGGTACGTGGAGACGATCGTCGTGGGCGAGACCGTCGTCGACCGACGGCGAGCTCACCGACGCCCGCCCCGGCGCACTGGTGCGCGGCGCCCGCTGACGACGCGAAGTCGGATGCGGTCGTAGCCTGACGGCATCGAAGCGACCGAGTCCGAACCGACACGCGCGAAGCGAGGACGTCCTCCAACCCTCACCGAGGCGCAGATCGTCGACGCCGCGGTGGCGCTCGCGCGCTCGAGGCGCCTCGAGAGTGTGTCGATGCGCGAGTTGGCTGGCGAGCTCGGCGTGCCGGTGATGACGATCTACAACTACGTGCCGAACAAGGGCGCGCTCTACGACCTCGTCGTGACCTCGGCGTTGCGAGGCGTGCGAATCCCCACTGCCGACGAGGGCGCGTGGGAGGAGCGGCTCAAGCAGCTCGAGCGGGACGCCCGCTACGTGCTGAGCGGGTTTCCGGGTCTGTCGTTCGATCGGGGTGATTCGACGGAAGGCGCGCGTCTCGCCGAGGGTGTGATGTCGATCCTCGCCGATGCCGGCTTCTCGCCCGACGAGGCCGCACTCGCCTTCGCCACGCTGTTCACGTTCATGATCGGACAGATCGACGTCGACGTGGAGATCGCCGAAGCCGGAGGGCCCGCGGCAGCCGCGGTGCTCGGCGCGGCCACCTCGACGCGGATGACACCCGACGAGATCTACGAATTCGGCTTCGACGCCGTCATCCAGGGGTTGAAGGCGAAGCTCCACCCTCCCGCTTGACCCTCCAGCGAATTTCAATAGAGTGTACGAGAATTCGACGGAGCAGCCCGGGGGAATGCGCGTGGGGAGTGCTGTGAGCGATCCGCTCTTCGATCCCGCAGTCGTCGAGGACCCGCACGAGTACTACGCACAGCTCCGCGAGACGGACCCGGTCCATCACATCCCGGGCACCACCGTGTTCCTGGTGACCCGCATG
The DNA here is from genome assembly GCA_963835985.1 of uncultured Actinomycetes bacterium. Lineage (GTDB taxonomy): Bacteria > Actinomycetota > Acidimicrobiia > IMCC26256 > DASPTH01 > DASUAS01. The sequence goes on from CAWIHV010000009.1 coordinate 2,553, forward strand.
GACCTAGTCCACGAGGTCGTCGCCAAGCCCGCCGTCTACTCGAGCGTGAGCACGGTGTTCCTGCACCACCACGGGTCCGCGGGGGCGCCGGGCCTGCGTGGCGTGTCGCCCGATGCCGAGGTCGACACGAGCCAGGGCATGGTGCTTGCTACTGCCGACCCGCCCGACCACACGCGGCAGCGCAAGGTCGTCACCCGGCGCCTCTCCACCACGGTCATGCAGGGGATGGAACCGGAGTTCCGAGCGCTGGTCGACGACGTGCTCGACGGCGCGCTCGCTCGGGGCCACATCGAGGTCATGAGCGAGCTGGCCGAGCCGTTGCCGATGGTGATGGTGGCGCGCATCCTCGGCGTGGACGACGAGCAGGCCCCGGCGCTCAAGGAGCAGGGCTACGCGTCGGTCGAGGCGATCAGCGGTTTCGTCACCGACGAGCGTCTGGCCGAGCTCGGCGCGCCGATGATGAACGTCGGCCCCGTCGTCGACGTGTATCTCGAGGCGCGCGGCGCACAGCGGTACGACCCCGAGACGCTCATCGGCGTGTGCGGTCAGGCGGTTGAAGCGGGTGAGCTCACCGATCTCGAAGCCATGGCGACGTTGTTCTTGCTCATCTCCGCGGGCGGCGAGTCGACCACCAGCCTCACCGGCACCGGCGCGCGCGTACTCGCTGAGCGTCCCGATCTCCAGGAGCGACTGCGGCGCGAACCGCACCTGATCCCCGCATTCGTCGAGGAGGCGTGTCGCATCGACCCGCCGTTCCGGGGGCACTACCGCACGGTCGTGATCGACACCGAGCTCGGTGGTGTGCCGGTCCCGGCGGGGTCAACGCTCGTGCTCATGTGGCCCGCGGCCAACCACGATCGCGACGCGTTCGCGAACCCCGACGCCATCGATCTCGATCGGCCCAATCCTCGGCAGCACGTCGGCTTCGGCTGGGGCATCCACCTCTGCGTCGGCGCGCCGCTCGCGCGTGTCGAGGCCAAGGTCGCGTTCGAACAGCTCCTGGCGCGCACGAAGTCGTTCTCGATCGCGCCCGAAGCAGCACCGTTGCGCCACCACCGCAGCCTCATGGTCCGACGGCTCGTCGAACTGCCTCTCGTGCTCGAGGCATCGCAGTGAACCGCGCTCGTGGAACTTTCCGGAGGCGGGTGCGCCTCGGTCAACTCGACGAGGCGATCCCGGACAGCGAACCGAGCTGCGCGGGCAGCGCGCCGGTGGCGTCGCCGTCGGACACGGTGAGCTCGCCGGCGACCGCGACGGCGCGGAACCCGGCCGGTGCGCGCGTGAGCCGGTAGCGACCCTCGGGCAGGTCGTAGCGCCGCTCGAGGCCGCGGGTCTCGAGCTCGTCGAGCGCGAACACCGCGAGGTCGCCACGCCGACCGGGTTCGACGACACCCCGGTCGGTGAGCCCGAAGAAGTCGGCCGACCGTTGGGTGAGGCAGTGCACCGCCTGCTCGAGTGAGAGCGCGCCGTCGTCGCGCGCCCAGTGCGTGATGAGGTGGAGGTTGGAGCCCGCGCCGCAGAACATCGTGAGGTGGGCGCCGGCATCGGTGCCGCCCATCAGCGCGAGAGGGTTGGCGGCGTCGTGCACCACCTGCGCACGGCGGTCGTCGTCGGTCATCGGGACCGCGGTGCTGTTCTGCTTGAGGTAGCGCGACCCGATGCCGTTGGCGAGCACCCAGTCGGCGAGCGCATCCGACGGGTGCTGGTCGCGCTCGGCGGCGAGGGCGGCGAGCGAGATTCCCGTCGGGCCGGTGCCGTTCTCGGAGTCGGTGAGGATGACCTCGTCGAGCGTCTCGGCTCGGAACGCGTTCTGCTCGGGGAGCGGGTCGTCCCAGGCGGCGCGGGCCCGAGCTCGCCACTCGGGGTCGGCCAGCGTGGCGAGCTTGGCGTCAGCGGGTCCGTTCACCACGTCGTGCCACGGAGGGATGGCGGCGGTGGCGATCGACGTCTGGAAGCCGAGCATCGGCGTGAACGGTTCGTTGCCACCGCCGAGGTACCAGGTGGTGAGCCCCTCTTCCACCTTGCCGCCGCCAACGCCGTCGCCCAGCGACAGGCTCTTGATGCCGCGACCGCACGAGCGCTCGAGCGCGTCGCGCCGGTCGCGTCGCTTGCGGGCGATGACCTGGAAGGTGGCGCCGGGGTGACGGGCGATCACGTCGAGCAGCGCGTCGAGCTCGTCGGCATCGGAGAGGCGGCTCGGCACCAAGCGGCGTTGCCGGTCGGTGTCGAACCAGTTCGACGACAGGCCGAGCGATCCGGCGCTCAGCGCATCGTCGAGCCGCGCGGCCATCGCGTCGACCTCGTCGGTCTTCGCGGCGCGCTCCCACGCCTCCCGGCCCATCACCGACGCGCGCAGTGCGTTGTGCGCGGTGTACGCGAAGGGTTGTACCGCGGTGGCCTGGTCGCGCGCGCGGTCGGCGTACTCCGGCCAGCTCGACCAACTCCACGGCACGTAGGTGTCGGAGAGCACGGGCGGGAGCTCCTCGATGAAGCAGAGGAGGTCGACGATGTCGTCGCGCACCTCCGGCGCGACCGGGGCGATGCCGAGGCCGCAGTTGCCCATGATCAGCGTGGTGACGCCGTAGACGGGCAGGGGATCGAGGGACGGATCCCAGAACATCTCGATGTCGTAGTGCGTGTGGCTGTCGATCAGACCGGGCGTGACGACCGCGTCGCGTGCGTCGACCTCGCGCTCCCCATCGGGCGTGAGGCCGGGTGCGACCTCGGCGATCACGCCGTCACGCACGCGCACGTCGGCGGCGCGGCCCGGTGCGCCGGTGCCGTCGACGACGGTGCCACCTCGAACGATCAGATCTGACATGTCGTCTGGTCTAC
>CAWIHV010000010.1:0-47191 GCA_963835985.1 uncultured Actinomycetes bacterium
GCAGGAAGAACGGGTCGACCTCGGCGAGCCGGGCACCGCCATGTAGACGACCTTCCCGTCCTGCAGCGCGCGGGTGCGCACCGGCCACTGCGGGGAGTCGGGGTTCGCCTTGACCGTCGCCGCCAGCGCGCCACTCTTCGGTGTCGGCCAGGAGCCGGGCGGCCGCTTCGGCACCCACGAAGTTCGGGATGCGGTTCGCCGGTCTCGGGAACCGGGCGACCCGCGGACGGTCGAGGTCGACCCACACCTCCGCGCGCAGTGCTGCCTTGGCCGTGAGCAGTTCGGGATCGCCGCCGGCATCGTGGTCGTGGCGCGGCATCAGACGACGGTGGCGCGCATCTTCTCCGCCAGCTGCGTGAAGTTGGGGTAGGCGGCGCGCCCGCCGATGGCGTCGATCGACGGCTGCCAGAGATCGAAGCGGTCCACGAGCTTCGGCCCGAGCAGCGTCTCGATGAGCCCGAAGTCGAACCCGCCGTGCTCCTCCATCGCGCCGAGCTGCTCGAAGTAGTCGAGCTCGCGGAAGAGCACGTACGCCTCGACGTCGTTGGCGTCGAGGTGACGGAGGAACGCGTCGCGGAGCGATTCCGGAGATCCGTACGACGCCACGAGCCGCCGCGTCTCCGTCAACGGATCTTCGCTCCACCGACGGAAGAACTCGGCCGCGACCTCGGCCTGACGGCCGATGCGCGCCTCCCGCACCTGTTGCCCGGCGAAGACCGCCGCTCCGATGGCGGCGATCGCGCCGACCGCGAGCACGACGGTCGCGATCGCGGTGACCTCTTCGGCCCAGTTCGGCATGGCTCACTCCTCTCCCGGTGACGTCCTGCGAAGACGTCCCGGACGGTAGCGAGCGTCTCAGCCCTCGTCGCTCTCGTCGGCCGGGATCTCGATCTCGGCGCGTGCCGCCTCGAGCAGCTCTCGCGGCACCCGGCACCGAGATCGGTCAGCGTGTCGGCTTCCTCGATCCGGCGTGCGACCTCGTCGGCCTGCTCGTGCCGCTTCGTCCCGTCGATCATGGATCCTTCCTCCCGTGCACACGAGGGGACGGAAAACGACCCGGACGCGGAAGCTCGCTAGGGTGCGATTTCATGACCCAGGAACCCACCGACGTCCCCGCGATCCCCGACTACCAGCGGCTCCTCGACGGCAAGGTCGCCGTCGTGACCGGCGGCGGCGACGGCATCGGCGGCGCGATCTCACGGCTGTTCGCCGAGCACGGCGCGCTGGTCGAGATCGCCGAGATCGACCCCGAGCGCGCCGCGGCCAAGCAGGCCGAGATCGAAGCGCGGGCGACACCGCGCGCGCCCACGTCGTCGACGTGCGCGACGACGACAGGTGGCCACGTTCGCCGACGCGGTCCGACGCGCACGACGGGCGCGTCGACGTGCTCGTGAACAACGTCGGCGACTACCGGCCGCTGGTGCGCTTCGCCAAGTCGACGCCCGAGTCGTGGGAGGCGATGTACCAGATCAACCTGCGCCACATCTTCGCGGTGACGCGCGCGTTCCTCGACCCGATGATCGACAGCGGCGGCGGCTCGATCGTCAATTTCCACTCGGTGGAGGGCATGCGCGGCTACCCCGGCGAGCCGGTGTACGGCGCGATGAAGGGCGCGGTCGCGCACTTCACCACCTGCCTCGCCGCGAGCAGGGCCGCCACGGTATCCGCGTCAACGGCATCGGCCCCGACCTCACCCAGACGCCGCAGGTCGACTACGGGCCGGTGAGGGGCACGACGACATGTGGGGTCGTGGGCGCCGGTCGGCCGGCTCGGCTGGCCCGAGGACCAGGCGCGGGTCGCGCTGTTCCTCGCGTCCGACATGTCGTCCTACGTGACCGGCCACAACATCCCGGTCGACGGCGGGACCAAAGCCGGCGGCGGCTGGTTCTGGTCGCCGTCGGTGCGGCGCTTCACGAACCGCCCGACCACGCTCTGACGGTCAGCCTGGCGGCCTGAACGGGGCCGGGCCCGTGTGTGGAGGGGTCGGACGCGCCGGAGCCCGGTTCATCGAAGGGGCGGCGAGGAGCGTTCGGCGGGGCGGGAGGATGCCGTCGACGTCGCGGGTATTATCGCGGGCGCCATCACGCCCAGACGTAGTCCTTGGGATCGAAGGTCTTCGTCCACGCCCAGTAGGTGGGGATCGGCCACGGAGAGATGGTGAAGATCTTCCCCTCGGGGTTCTTGAAGTGCGAGTGCTTCACCGACGCGTGCGCCCACACCATCTGCGAGATCTCGCTCGAGTAGCGGGCGGTGTAGTCGTCCTGCACCTCGGGACGGGGCTCGAGTGCCCGGTGGCCCGACGTCAGCAGCTCGTGGAGCGCCTGCATCACGTAGTCGACCTGGTTCTCCGACTGGTAGATGAGGCTCGCGCCGTGGGCGAGGTTCGTGCCCGGCCCGTACAGGCAGAAGAGGTTGGGGAACTGCTTGACGGTGATCCCGAGGTACGCCGCGGGTTCGATCCCCCACTCGTCGCGCAGCACCGCGCCGCCGCGCCCGACGATGTGCATCGGCCACAAGAAGTCGTTGTGCCGGAACCCGGTGGCGTAACAGATGATGTCGGCGGGTCGGAAGGTGCCGTCGACGGTGATCACGCCGTCGGCGACGATGCGCTCGATGCCGGTGCGCACCAGCTCCACGTTGTCCTTGCGCAGGCACGCCAGCCACGAGCCGTTGTCCTGGAGCATGCGCTTGGCGGTGGGCGGGTAGTCGGGCATCACCTTTGCCGCGAGCTCCTCGTCGTCACCGAGTTGGGCGAGCATCAGCGCAGAGAAGAGCTCGCGCGTCGCCGCGTTGCTCGCGCTCACCGAGTGCCCGCCGTCGTCCCACTCGGGATCGACGCGGTTGCGGTCGACCGACAACCCCGCGCCCGGGTAGAAGGTGAGGAAGCGGAACCACCGACCGAAGAACGGCAGGTGCCTGATGGCCCAGCGCTCGCCGTCGGGGACGGCGCGGTGGTAGTTGGGGTTGGGGAAGCACCACTCCGCGGTGCGCTGGTACACGGTGAGCTGGGCGACGTCGTCGGCGATGGTGGGCGCGATCTGGAAGCCACTGGCGCCGGCGCCGATGAGCGCGAACTGCTTGCCCTCGTAGTCGACCGAGTGGTCCCACCGCGCGGAGTGGAACGACGGGCCCTCGAAGTCGTCCATGCCCGGGATGTCGGGCAGGCGCGGCGTGTTCAGCGAGCCGACCGCGCTGATGACCGCGCGCGCGTCGATGGTCTCGGTGCTCCCGTCGGGGTTGGTGACCTCGACGGCCCACCGACCGGTGGCCTCGTCGTACGTCATCGCGTCGACGCGCGTGTTCCACCGGCAGTGAGGCTCGAGCTCGTGGGCGTCGAGCACGCGGCGGAAGTAGGCGCGCAGCTCGGGGTGCTGCGAGAAGTACTCGGTCCAGTGGTCGGCGGGCTCGAACGAGTAGCAGTAGAAGTGGCTGCCGATGTCGACGCGCGCCCCGGGTAGCGGTTCTCCCACCACGTGCCGCCGGGCCCGCCGTTCTTCTCGATGACGGTGAACGGCAGCTTCGCCTGCGCGAGTCGGAGCGCCGCGAGCAGACCCGACTCGCCGCAGCCGATCACGACGACGTGCGACGTCGGCGCGCACATCGTCGGGGATCTCGTCGGCCCAGGTGATCTCGCGCGCGTCGGCGCCGTCGAGGTGGAGGTCCTCGAGGAACATCGGCACGACGTCGTCGTCGAGCGGCGCGCACGCGAGGAACGCCATCATCTCTCGGATGAGCTCGTCGGACGGCGCCGGAGGGAGCACGCAGCCACCGTCACGGAACTCGAGGATCGCGGGCAGCGCCCACGCTCGTGCCGCGGTCTGCTCCTCCTCGGACATGCCGCCCGTGTAGTCGTTCAGCGTCGACGAGTGCGGACGCAGCTCGCTGCGGATCCACTGCGGATCGCCGGTGATGTGCACCATGGAGCACAGCAGCGCGGGGACGCTGAGGTCGTCGATGGCGGTGGCGATGGTGGCGTCGTCGTCGGTGAACGGACGACCGGCGTGCGGGTTGTGAGCGACCTCGGGCATGGCTCCGAGACTACGGTCAGACCGACGTCCCGGGCTCCTCGACCGCCTTCGCCTCCACGGCCTTCGCGTCGACCGCCTTGGGTGCCGGCTCGTCATCGTCGTCGTGGAGGCCGCTGCGGAATTCCTTGGCGGCTTGCCCCATGCCCTTGGCCAGCTCGGGGAGCTTCTTCGACCCGAAGAGCAGGAGCACGACGGCGAGGACGATCAGCAGTTCGACAGGTCCTACATCCATGGTCCCACCGTAGTCCCGCAGGTGACCGGTTCTCGTCAGGTGGGCTACGAGCGAGCGCGTCGGGCTCGGCGCAAGACGTCGCCGTAGACCTCGAGCCCCTCGGGCGACAGCCACCCGTCGGGCCCGGTGGCGATGCCGACCCGTTCCGGGACGGTGCCCCACACCGGCACGCCGGCCTCCCGCCACATGGCGACGGTCTCCTGGTAGTCGCGGGTGAAGGTGCGGGCCGAGCAGAACACCAGCCCGGTCGGCAGGCGCTTGGGCACCATGTCCAGCACCGCCTCCACCCGGGCGGTCTCGACCCCGCCGACCCGGGTGGGGATCACCACGACGTCGGCCCGCTCCAGGGCCTTGGCCAGAAGCCGCTCGTGGCCCGGGGGCGTGTCGATCACGGCGACGTCGTCGGCGTCGACGCGCTCGAGGGTCTTGACCAGGAGGCGCTCGGTGGGCGCCTCGACGACGTCGATCGACTCGAACACCTCGTCGGCCGCGTGCTCGACCCAGTCGGCCGCGCTCGCCTGCGGGTCGCTGTCGACCAGGGTCACCGACCGCTTCCCGCCGCCGGCCACCGCCGCCAGGTACACCGCGGTGGTGGTCTTCCCCACCCCGCCCTTCAACGCCGCCACGACCACGATCACGCAGGGCACCCTAGCGAGCATCGGCCGCCGCCGCGCCCGAGCGGATCGACGACCGGTCAGAGAGCGGGTCGGTTCCGTGACAGCTGGGCGCCGTTGTCGCCGAAGACGACCTGGCCGGTGACACTGCGGCCGAGATCGGACGCGAGCGCGACGACGAGTCGACCGAGGTCGTCGGGCTCGCCCAGCCGACCCAAGGGATGCGCGTCGACCAGCGCCGCGACCTGCTCGTCGGACAGCGCGGCGGCGACCACCGGGGTGAGGGTGGTGCCGGGCGCGACCGCGAGGACGCGGATGCCGTGGGGCGCCAACTCCACCGCGAGCGTCTCGGTGAGGTGGTTGATCGCAGCCTTGGCCGCGCCGTAGTGCGCCATGCGCAACGAGGGCCGCGTGGTCTCCCCCGAGGTGACGTTGACGATCACGCCGGGCGTGCCCGCGGCGAGCATCGCCCTCGCCTCGGCGTGACACGACCACATGGTGACGAAGAGGTTCTGCTCGACCACGTCGCGCAGCGCGTCGTCGTCGAGGTCGACGAACGCTGCGGGCATCCGCCCGGCGAGCGATCCGACGTTGTTCACCGCGACGTCGAGCCCGCCGAGCTCGTCGACCGCTCGAGCGACCAGCGCGCGCACCGCGTCGGGATCGCGCAGATCGACGGTCTCGGCCCGAACGTTGGTGCCGGCACCGGCGACTTCGGCGGCGGCTTCGCCAAGGGTGGCATCGTCCTTGTCGGCGAGCAGCACGTCGCAACCGGCCGCGGCCAGCCAGCGCGCGATCCCGCGCCCGATGCCCACTGCGGCGCCGGTCACCAGGGCCCGCTTCCCCTCCAGCCCGAGCTCGACCGCCATCACGCAGAACGTACCGCAGCGTGGTCACCACGCTCAGCGACCTCTCAGCCGTTGCGCACCACCATGAGCGTCGGGAGAGTCGACCCCCGGGAGGATCCGGACCATGACCGACGAGACACCGCAGTCCGAGGGCGAGCCGTCACCGGCAACGCCCGAGGAGACACCCACCGCGGAGACGAAGGCCTTCACCTACGACGACGCAGTCGCCCGCGCAGGCGACGAGGACGACGTCCCGCCCGCGGCGGAAGCGCCCACCCAGGCTGCACCCGCCGCCGCTCCCGCAGCCGCGGCGACCGCACCGGTTGCAGCCGCGCCTGCGACCTCGGACCGCCCCGCCGGCATCTTCGTGCCGAAGTGGGTCGGCATCGTCGCCGCCGCGATCGTCGCCGCGCTGATCTTCGGCGGCATCGGCTACGCGATCGGCGACTCGTCATCCGACTCGGGCTCGACGCAGAACGCCAGCAACGCGTTCCCGAACGGCAACGGCAACGGCAACGGCGGACAGACGTTCCCCGGCGGCGGGCAGTTCCCCGGCTACGGCGGCACCCTCCCGAACGGTGGTCAGCTCCCCAACGGGAACGGCAACTCGAACGGCAACGGCAACGGTGACGGCACGACCGCCAGCAATGCCGGCTTCCTCGGTGTCGGCGTGCAGACCAGCACCGACCCCAAGGGCGTCGAGATCACCGACGTCGCCGAGAACAGCCCCGCCGCGAAGGCCGGCCTGCAGGACGGTGACGTGATCACCGCCATCGACGGCAACGACATCGCGTCGGCGGACGCCGTCCGTTCGGCGGTCCAGGCGAAGCAGAGTGGCGACGAGATCAGCGTGACCTACACCCGCAACGGTCAGTCGAGCACCGTCAAGGTGACGCTCACGAGCCGTTCGCAGGCGCAGTCCAGCTGACGCTCGAGCACGTCCCCACGCAGACGCGCATCAGAGCGGTCAACCGTCGAGGACCTGGGTGACCAGGGCGGCGATGGCTGACCGCTCTGATCGCGTCAGCGTCACGTGCGCGAAGAGGGGGTGACCCTTCAGCGTCTCGATGACGCTCACGATGCCGTCGTGGCGGCCGACGCGGAGGTTGTCGCGTTGGCCGACGTCGTGGGTGAGGACGACGCGACTTCCCCGCCCGAGCCGGCTCAACGCGGTCAGCAGCACCGAGCGCTCGAGGTTCTGCGCCTCGTCGATCACGACGAGGCTGTCGGTGAGGCTGCGGCCGCGGATGTGGGTCAGCGGGAGCACCTCGAGCAGCCCGCGGTCGATGACCTCGTCGATCACCTCGCGTCCGACCATCGACTCGAGCGCGTCGGTGACCGCGGCGCCCCACGGTGACATCTTCTCGCTCTCCGATCCGGGCAGGTACCCGAGGTCCTGACCACCGACCGCGTAGATCGGACGGAACACGACGACGCGATGGTGCGTCCTGCGTTCGAGTACCGCTTCGAGTCCGGCTGCGAGCGCGAGCACGCTCTTGCCCGTACCCGCACTGCCACCGAGGCTGACGATGCCGATCTGGTCGTCGAGGAGCACGTCGATCGCGATGTGCTGCTCCGCCGAACGCCCGCGCAGGTCGAACATCGACTTGGTCGGTGCGCACGAGGTGCAGCTGCTTGTCGGGATGCACCCGCGCCAACGCCGACTGCGAGCCCGAATGCAGGGCGACGCCGGTGTGGCAGGGCAGGTCACGCGCGGCTTCGAGGTCGACGATCTTCTGCTCGTAGAGCTCGTCGATCACCGAGCTCCACACGTCGAGCTCCACGAAGCCGGTCCACCCGGAATCGGTGGCGAGCTCGTTGCGGTACTCGTCGGCCTCGAGCCCGACCACCCCGGCCTTGAGTCGGAGCGGGAGGTCCTTGGTGACCACGACGACCTCCCGGCCCTCGCTTCCGAGGCTCAGGGCGACGGCGAGGATGCGGTGGTCGTTGGCGGGCGAGGTGAGCGGCGGCGGCAGCGCCTCGAGCTCCTGGTGGTTGAGCTCGACCCGCAGCGTGCCGCCCTCGTCGTTGACCGGCATCGGCTCGAGCAAGGACCCGTGGCGCGTGCGCAGGTCCTCCAGGAAGCGGAGGCTCTGGCGGGCCGCCCAGCCCAACTCCGGGTGGTGGCGCTTGCCTTCCAGCTCGGTGAGGACCACGAGCGGGAGCACGACCTCGTGCTCGGCGAAGCGCGTCACCGCCAACGGATCGGCAAGCAGGACGGAGGTGTCGACGACGTAGACGGTCCGCGTGATCAAGGCACGGGGGACGCTAGCCCGCACCTCGCCACGCGGCGCGCACCCTCTGCTCACACCCCTTCTCAGGTTCACTGCCTAGCCTGGTCGGAGCAGTCGACCCCTCCGCCGGAGGTTCCGTCCGTGGCCCGCGGCCGCACCGATGCGATCATCGCAGGCGTCAACAAGGCAGGCACGACATCGCTGTTCGTGTCGTTGTCCACGCACCCCGATGTCGCGCCGTCTTCGATCAAGGAGACGGGCTTCTTCCTCCCCGCCCGGTACGGAGAGGCGCTCCCGCCGGCGGCGGAGTGGGACGCGTACTTCGCCGCCGCCGGCGACCGACCCGTGCACCTCGAAGCGACGCCCTCGTACTTCTACGGCAGCGCGGCCGTCGCCGAGGCGATGCGCACGCGCCTGGTCGATCCCCACACGGTGATCGTGCTGCGCGAACCCGTCGCCCGCGCGATCTCGTTCTTCACGTTCCAGAAGATCCGGCTGCGCTTCCCTGCCGACTACTCGATCACCGAGTACCTCACCGCGGCCGACCGGCTCGGCCCGGCCGACTTCGACGACCCCGCCAACGAGAAGTACATGGCGTTCCGCGGCGGCTGCTACGCCGACTTCCTCCCCGGCTGGTTCGACGTGCTCGGCCCCGAGCGCGTGCAGATCATCGACTTCGCGCGCCTCGTGGGCGATCCGACCGTCACGCTGCACGAGACCGCCACCTGGCTCGGCCTCGACCCCTCTCGCTTCCCCGCCGATGCGATCAGCTCCGAGAACCGCACCACCGGGTTCAGGAGCGAAGGCGTCCAGCGGGTCGCGCTGGCCGGCAACGACAAGCTCGAACGAGTGCTGCGCCGACACCCCGACGTCAAGCGCAAGCTCCGCGCGTTCTACTACCGACTCAATGGACGCCCCGCTCAGGAGCAGATCCCGGATGCGGTGCGCGCCGAGCTCGCGGCGCGCTACGAGGAGCCGAACCGCCGGCTCGCTCAGCAGCTCGACGATGCGGAGATCCCGATTCCCGACTGGCTCGCGTCTTCCACCGAGCGCTCCGGCGTCAACGACGGCGAATAGTCACGCCACTTCGACGGACGTTCGTCGGTCGGCGTGAGCGCGACGAACACCAGCGCGCACTCGAACACCAGCGCCATCACCGCCGGGATGGCGACGCCCGAGTCGTTGAGCGCGTAGCCCAGCACCGCGACGACCACGAGCGCGAGCATGGTCTGGCGGATCACGGGCACCGAGCGATAGAGCGGGCGGATCCGACCACCGCCGACACGCCAGAGGTACCAGACCAGCAGCGCGACCAACGGGAGCACCCAGAGCAGCTTGGTCCCGCCGAACGACGCGAGGTTGGCGTCGAGCTTGCGCCGGATGGTGAGGAACGAGTCGCCGGGCGCGCCGTTCACCAGCTCGTCGAAGAAGCGACCGATGTGCGTCTGTTGGTCGCGCGGGCGCAGGAAGTCGGCGAACCCGACCAACAGGCCGGCGAGTACGAGTACGCCACCGAGGATCAGGACGGTGCGCCGTCGGATCGTGCGGCCGAGCAGCAGCCACACGAAGAGCCCGAAGCCGGGTGCGCCGGCGATGGCAGCGCCGAAGTCGCCCCCTGCCTGCGGCGCGGCCATCACCACCAGCGTGACCGCGAGCATGGCGATGACGGCGTACACCGTCCGCCGACCGGGCCGACGCCACACCGCGAGCCCGCCGAGCAGCAGCGCCGCCGCGGTCAGCTGCGAGAACGTGATGTTGCCCTGGCCGGCAACGCGGATGCCGACGGTGGCCGAGTAACCGAACACGGTGTTCAGCTCGAGGCGCGCGCCCGCGAGCAGGTCGAGCACGTGCACGGCCACCGTGGCCGCCAACGCGATCGCGAGCGGTCGGTACGGGCCGCCGTCGACCGAGCAGGTGGCAGACGCCTGCGAACACGAGTGCGCCGAGCGCAAGGAACCCGAGGTACGCGGCCGAGTTGTCGCTGCGGCCGAAGTGCAGCGGCTCGGCGGCGTAGGTCGCGAACAGGAAGCCCGAGGACCGCGAGCGCCACCAGACGAGCCACGCCCGCACCGCGCCGGAGCGCGTCCGCGAGCGCGCGGCGAACGCGGCGGCGAGGGCGAGCACGACCGCGAGCGTGATCGCGACGTTGTTGGCGAGTCCCACCTTGGAGTCGCGGAACACCGCGTCCACGTTGGCGTGCACGAGGGTGGTGACCCGCTGGTCGCGGGCCGGGCCCGGCACGACCTCCATCGCCCGCCCCTCCATCTCCTTCGGGACATCGATGCCGAGCAGGTGGAGGATGGTGGGCGCGATGTCGATCACGTACACGAAGCCGTCGCGGCGGCTGGTGGCCGAGCGCAGGAAGTCGGGCGCCACACCGGGGCGCGGATCCCCGTGACCGCGAGTCCGGAACCCCGCCTGGGAGACGCCGGGCTCACCACGAACACCGCGTCGTGGGCGGGATCAACGTCGGCGAGCATGCGCCCGACGAGCTCGTCGACCCGGTGGAGCGCGGCCCGCTTCTCCGCACGCGCCTGGTCGTCGGTCAGGAAGTCGGTGTAGAGGTCGGCGCGCAGCAGGTCGCTGCCTTCCACCAGCACGACGCCGCCCTGCTGCCACGCGTCGGAGAACGCACGGTACGCGGCGTCGTTGTCGGTCCGCAGACCGAACGGCGCGTGCGGATCCGGTTCGAGCAGGTCGTCGCTCACGCTGCCCGCGGGCACGCGGCCGTCGCTGCCCATCAGTGCGTTGACCGCCGCGCGTTGGTACGGCTGCAGCGGATCGTCGACCACGGGCTGCGCGCCGTCGCCGTTGGCGATCACCGCACGCGCCACCTTGGCCTGCTCGAGCGTGTCGCCCAAGGCGCCGATCGTCGGGTCGTACAGGCCGTCGGCGTTCTCCTGGACCAGAGCCTCGAGTCCCAGGTGCACGATGCCGCTGGTCGCGTCGTGGCCCGTGCGTTGGCGGTACACGGCCCCGGCGGTGCTGTCGCCGTAGGGCTCGGTGGTCTCGAACGCCTGCGTGGCGAGCAACGTGTTGGCGGACGCGCGCGCCACCGGCGCCGAGCGCGGTGTAGCCGGCCGAAATCGAGCTCTTCCTTCCCGCAGTGCGGGTGATCATGTCGGCGACGGCGGACTGCGTGAACAGCTGCTGGAGATGGGGATCGTCGCCCGACTGCACGTCGCCCCACGACGTCGCCGGCAGCGAGATGAGCAACACACGCTTGACCGTCGAGCTCTGCTGCTCCGCGGCGGCGGCCGCGGGCGCCACCAACAACGCGAGCAGTGCGACCGCCGCTGCGGCGACGAGGCGCCGGGTCACGGTTCCACGGCCAGGTCGGGATCGATCGGCTCGAACGCGTGCTCCAGTCGGTCGCCCCGCTTGGGCAGCATGCGCAGCAACAGCACGTACATGCCGAGGCCGATCACGCCGATGGCGGCGAGCACCAGGATGTCGGCCAGCTTGCCGCTCGGGCCCACGAGTTCCTCCACCAGCCACGCCAGGCCGCCGAGCGCGGCCGACGCCGCGAACGCGGGCAGGAACGCGCGCGGGAAGAACCCGTGCCCGATGCGCTTGCGCAACACCGCGCCCGAACGCGAGCGTGCCCACGAAGTACGCCGCGCTGTGCCCGAGGCCGAGTGCCGCGACCTTGGCGGTGTCGTGCTCGAACGTGAGACCGCCGATCACCATCACCGCAGCGCCGACGAGCGCGCTCAGTCCGGCGATGATCGCAGGGGTGCGGCTGTCGCCGAGCGCATAGGACGCGCGCGCGAAGAAGAGGAAGGTGCCGTAGGTGAACAGACCGACGCCAAGCGAGGCGAGCACCGCGGCGAACAGATCGGCGTCGTGGCTGCTGTTGCCGACCGCGAGCACACGCATCGCCGGGAGCGCGAGCGCGACGTACGCCGCGCTCACGGGCAGCAGCAGCCGCGACATGCCGTCGAGACCCCACTGCAAACGACCCGCGAACGCGGCCATGTCGCCGCTTCCTGCGTCGACGGTGAGCTCAGGGAGGATCGTCGTGTGGATCGGCACGGCGAGGATCGCGTACGGCGCCAGGAACGCGACGAAGCAGAACTGGTACGCCACCACACCGCCGGCGACCTGGTTGCCCATGATCAGCGCGGCCGCGAGCAGCACCGCGACGTCGGGTTGCAGCGCCACCCATGCCGACAGCCAGAGGAGGCGACGCAGCTTGCGGTCGACCGCGCCGAGCGTGGCCCGCAGTCGGAACCCGCTGCGCAGCAGCGCCACCGTCGGCACGGCCACGAACCCGACGACCCCCAGCGTGCCGCCGATGGCGAGGACGAGCTTCTCGTCGGTGGTGAGATCGAGGCTCGGGGTCGTCCCGTGCATGGCTCGGAAGATCGCCATCGTCGCCACGAGGATGAAGGCGTTGGCGATGGGTGCGACGGCCACGATCACGAACCGGCGCTTGGCGAACAGCACCGCGGTGGCGACGGTGCCGATCGCGTACAGCAGCACCTGGGGGATGAAGAACCGGAGGAAGAAGGCCGACAGCGCGATCTGCTGGGACTCGATCTGGGGATTGGGGGCACTGCTCGACAGGATCCGGGCGATGGGCTCGGCGAAGACGATGCCGACGATCGAGACCACCGCCATCACCGCCAGGGCGAGCCCGAGGACCCCGGAGGCCAGGCGCTCGGCCTCCCGGTCGTCGCCGCCCCGGAACAGGTCGACGAAGGTGGGGACGAGCACCGCCGACAAGGCGCCGGCAGCGATGAGCTCGAAGAGGATGTTCGAGACCGAGCTCGACGCCTGGAAGGTGTTGCCCAGGTAGGTGGCACCGAGGACGGCGGCGATCACCCAGACCTTCACGAAGCCGACGCCGCGGGACGCGAGCGTGGCGACGCTCATGCGCGCCGCGGCCCGCGTGGGTCGATCTTCGCTCGCCACCACCAGCGGGCAAGCCTACGGGGGCGCGCGCGTTTTCCGGTGGCGAGCGGGCATGCTGGCGGCCGATCGCCCACCCGGCCGCCGTCGACCCTGCTGGGGGGACGGGACGTCTGGCGGCGGGTGGGCGCTCTTCTCTCCGCTCTCGGCGCCTGCGGCGCCGGGCCGCTCGGGCCACGGCTCGTTGCATGCCTCCACTCGTCGCGGGCCTCCTAGTCTCTTCTGTCATGCACGACGCCCTGCTGGTCGCCGAGACCGCACTCCTCGACGAGCGCCGCCCCCTCACCCGCGACGAGGTGCTCGCGGTCGCCGCCGTGCCCCTCGACGCGCTCCCCGACCTGGTCGCGCTCGCCCACCGCGTTCGCCTCGCCTACTGCGGCGCCGAGGTGGAGCTCGAGAGCCTGATCAATGCGAAGTCGGGCGCCTGCCCGGAGGACTGCGCGTTCTGCTCGCAGTCGGCCCGCTACTCGACCGACGTCGACGTCTACCCGCTCCTCCAGCTCGACGAGGTGCTCGAAGCGGCGCACGCCACCCGCGCCGCCGGGGCGACCCAGTTCTGCATCGTCGTGGCGGTGCGCGGGCCGTCGGAGCGCATGCTCACCCGCGTCATCGAAGCCGTCGACGCGGTGCACGAGCAGACCGGCCTCGAGGTCGCGTGCTCGCTCGGACTTCTCACGCCCGACCAGGCGGAACGCCTCGCCGCCGCCGGCGTCAAGCGGTACAACCACAACCTCGAGGCCCCGCGTGCGCTGTTCCCGTCGATCGTGAGCACCCACACCTACGACGACCGGGTCGAGACGGCGCGCCTCGCCATCGACGCCGGTATGGAGCTGTGCTGCGGCGGCATCCTCGGCATGGGCGAGACGCTCGAACAGCGCGTCGACTTCGCATTCGAGCTGGCGGAGCTCGAGCCGTGCGAGGTGCCGATCAACTTCCTCCTGCCCACCGGCACGCCGCTCGGTGACCAGAGGCTCATCAGCCCGCGCGAGGCGCTGCAGGCGATCGCGCTCTTCCGGCTCGTGCTGCCGAGCGCGTGGTTGCGCCTCGCCGGTGGCCGCGAGTACGTCCTCGGCGAGCTGCAGGCCATGGGCCTGCTCGCCGGCGCCAACGCGCTCATCGTCGGCAACTACCTCACGTCGACCGGCCGTCCACCGGAAGAGGACCACGCGCTCCTCGAGGCGCTCGGCATGCCCGTCGCCGACGGTCCCGGCGAAGGCCGTTTCGTGGTCGACTCCCTCGGCGCCCACGCCCGCCCGGCCAAGCCGGTGCGCGTCGGCATCCCCGTCCGCGCCGAATAGCGCCCGGCCCTCAGTCAGGGGGCGCGTGCATGGTGAGGCGGCCGGTGCGGAAGAACTCCTCGCGGGGGCCGGGCAGGTAGAGGTCGTACTGACCGACGACCACCCAGCACACGAACAGGCCGACAACCTCCTCGATCACGACGACCCACCAGGTCGGCAGCAGCGCGTCGTGGGAGAAGTCGGAGCCGAGGAAGGGCCACCAGAACAGCTCGGTGTTGCCGAACGCGCCCGAGAGGATCAACCCTGCGAACACGCCGATCGGCAGACACAGCCATCGCCGCCGGACCAGTCGCGGCCGGCCGATCGTGGCCACCATCACGATCACGAGCAGCGCCACTGCGAACAGCAACGTGAAGCCGTAGGCGCGGTAGCCGAAGGCGAGGTCGAGGAGGAGCGGCAGCAACGATCCGCCGGCGATCAGGCGGTAGTCGATGCCGACGCTCCGGAAGATCGTGGCCACACCGAACACCGACAGGCCGATGTACCAGAAGAACATCGGGTCAGGGCAGGTCGAGCGCCGCGTTGACGAGCGCGTCGGCGTCGGCGTTGAGCTCGCGACGCACGTGGGCGAGATCGACGACGTCGTAGCCCTGAAGGAGCTCGCGGGCCCGGGCCTGGAGTGGCCGCAGGTGCTCCTGCTTCACCTTCCAGCGCCCCGCCACCTGTTCGATCACGAGCTTCGAGTCACCCCGCACCTTCACC
The DNA here is from genome assembly GCA_963835985.1 of uncultured Actinomycetes bacterium. Classification (GTDB taxonomy): domain Bacteria; phylum Actinomycetota; class Acidimicrobiia; order IMCC26256; family DASPTH01; genus DASUAS01. Next base: position 14,871 of record CAWIHV010000010.1, read on the forward strand.
GCGCGCGCCGGGGTGGCGGCCGCCGCCTCGAGCCCGGCGATCAGCGCGCGGTACTCAGCGACGTTGTTGGTGGTCTCGCCGATGCGCTCGCTGACCGCCGCGAGGCGCGTCGGCGGCGTGCTCGACGGATCGAGCACCACCGCGCCGATCGCGGCGGGACCCGGGTTTCCGCGCGCGCCACCGTCGAAGTAGACGACTACCTCGTCGAGCATCAAGGAACCAGGATCGCGCCGCAGTTGTCACAGTGCGCAAGCGGCTGACCACCCGAGCGCTTGATCTGCTCCGCCTCGATGGCGGGGATCGAGAGGTGGCAGCCCTGGCAGGTGGTGCCGACCAGACGCGCGACCCCTGCGCCCTTGGCCAGCGACCGACAGCGCTCGTACTCGGCAACCAGGGCGGGATCGATCCCCACGGCGAGCTCGTCGCGCGCGGCTCGCTCCGCCTGCATCTCGGCGATGATCTCGGCTTCGGCCGCGCCCAGGGTGGCCGCGTGGCCGTCGATCTCGGTCGCGAGCGCGGTGCGCTGCTGTTCGAGGTCGCCGACCGTGGCGTCGAGCGGCTCCCGCACCTCCATGAGCTCGAGCTCACGGTTCTCGATGGTGCGCTGGTGGCGACGCAACTGCTCGACATCGGCCTGCATGGCCTGCAGCTCCTTCGGCGAGCTCACCTCACCCGAGTACATGCGCGCCTCGACCTCGGTGGCCTTCCCGGCGAGCGACCGGGCTTCGTCGTCGAGCTGCTGCTCCTCACGTGCGACCCGGTCGCGGTCGGCACGGGTCGTGGTCAGGCGCGCGTCGAGCTCCGCGGCGCGCGCCTCGGCGCCGTGGAGCGCCTCACGTTCGGGAAGGGTCTGGTGGCGGTGGAGCAGTCGTTCGAGGGTGCTGTCTCGCTCCTGGAGCGTCAGGAGCACGTCGAGCTCGCCGGTCACCGTCAGTTGCCCGAGCGAAGGCAGCTTGATCACCGGCGCGGTCGGCGAGGTCGCGGCGGGCGCAGTGGGCCGTCGTGGGTGTCGGCGTCGTCGGCTGCTGCTGGACGGTCGGGAGCTGCGGTGAGACCGGGGCGACCGGCGCGTTGTTCGTGCGTCCCCCGGTGTCGATCACCTGCTGACCCACACGGGCACAGACCGGGCCCGGATCGGGGAGCGGGACGTCGGGCTCGTTCGCCAGCGCTTGGCTCATGAACGCCTGGAACACGGGCGCGGCCGACGAACCACCGAACCCGGCTCCGCCCTCGACCTTGCGCCAGTTCCCGAACCAGACCGCAGTGGCGAGCTGCGGGGTCGCACCGATGAACCAGGCGTCACCCAGCGAGTCGGTCGTGCCGGTCTTGCCGTAGACCGTGTGGCCCGCGACCGCGGCCCCGGTCCCCGTGCCTTCGGTGACGACGCCCCGCAACATGTTCTGCTCGCACGGCCGCGACCTCGGGCGAGAGCACCTGCTCCCCCACGGAGCTGGTGTCGAGCACCTTGCCGTCGGGGAAGACGATCTTCTGCACCACGTAGGGAGTGTGGTGGGTGCCGCCGCTGGCGATGGTCGCCATCACGTCGGCCATGGTCTCGGTGTTCTGCGAGAACACGCCGAGAGTGAGCGTGAGGAACGGCTGCAGGTTGTCCTTGGCGATGCCCATCTTGTGCGCCATGTCGATGACCTTGGCCTCACCGACGCTGGTGGCGAGGCGCACGAACGCGCAGTTGACCGACCCGGAGGTAGCGCCCCACAAGTTGTAGGTACCGGATCCGGGCTCGTCGTTCACGGTGTAGCCGTCGAAGCCGGGGACGGCGCACGGGCTCGAACCGTCGACCGTGTCGTTGGGCGAGTAGCCGTTGGCGAGCGCGGTGGCCAGCGTCATCACCTTGAACGTCGAACCGGTCTGGCGACCGTACTGCGAGGTGGCGATGTTGGTCTGGTCGACGGCATAGTCCTGCCCCGACACCATGGCCTTGACCGCGCCGGTGCTCGGGTCGATCGACACCAACGACGACGCCCAGTCGGCGCCCAACTGCGGCTTGGCGTTGGTCGTCGCGTCCTGCGCCATCGACTGCAGCTGGGGGTCGAAGGTCGTGTAGATCTTCAGACCGCCCTTGAGGATCTTGTCGGCCCGTTCCTTCTCGGTGGCGCCCAGGCGCGGATCCTTGAGCAGGTCCTGGAGCACCTCGGTGGTGAGGAAGTCGTGGCCGACGATCGGATTGGCCGGTGGCGAGAAGAGCGGCGGCGGTTCGTTGTTCGCCGCATCGGCCTGCTCCTGCGTGATGTAGTGCTCTTCCACCATCGCGCGCAGCACGTCGGCACGCCGACGGATGGCGCGGTCGGGGTAGGCGAACGGGCTGTTGCCCTCGGGGTTGGAGATGAGCCCGGCGAGCATCGCGGCTTCACCGATGGTGAGCTCGTCGAGGGTCTTGCCGCGCGGCAGCGTCGAGCCCGGGGGGAACGTGTAGAAGAAGCGCGACGCCGCCGCCTTGATCCCGTAGGACCCCGACCCGAAGTACACGGTGTTGAGGTACTCGATGAGGATCTTCTCCTTGGAGAACTTCTCGTTGAGCCGCAGCGCGTCCTCGATCTCCTTGATCTTGCGGTTGACGTCGCGCTTCGAGGTGAGGATCCGGTTCTTCACCAGCTGCTGCGTGATGGTCGAGCCGCCCTGCTCGATCTTGCCCGAGGTGATGTTGGTGAGGAACGCCCGGAACACGCCCCCGAGGTCGATGCCGTCGTTGGTCCAGAACGACCGGTCCTCGGTCGCGATCACCGCGTCCTGCACGATCTTCGGGACCTCGGCGAGGTTGGTGATGTTCTGGCGCGCCTCGAGCCCGAGCGACGGGCCCATCTGCGACCCGTCGGCCCAGTAGATGGTGGACGGCTCCGCCAACGCCTTGAGCTCCTTCACCTGCTCGGCGGTGTAGTGGTGCGCGGTGGCGAGTTCGACGGTGCCGGGGATGAGCGCCGCGAGGCAGGCGCCGACCGCGACGCCGCCGACGACGATCGCGACGATGACGGTGAGCAACGTGCGGGAGAGCGTACGCATGGGGCCTATCAGCTTGGCACACGGCCCCTGCGATCAGGGGGTCAGGGCGAGCCCGTCCCCAACGACTGGGCCACGAACCGGGCGTACGCGTCGGCGCCTTCCGGACGCAGGTGGATGCCGTCGTCGTAGAAGAACTCGGAGTGGGCACCGCCGTAGCCGTGCCAGTCGAGGAGCACTGCGTTCTTGTACTTCTTGACCCCCGCGGCCAGGGTGTCGTTGACCTGCTGCTCCCACGGGCGAGGCACCTTGGCGTTGATGATGACCACCTTCTGCCGATCGGCGAGGATGCCCATCATCCGGTCGAACTCGCCCGGGTCGACGGTGCCGTTCGTACCGAGTTGCACGATCACGATCTGACCGAGCGCCCCCGTGTCTTTGCGCTGCTGGATGTCGTCGACCCCCGCCGCGAACTGACGGCTCTCTGCCGCGTCGACGGTGGTCACGTGGGGCACGGTGGGCGTGGCGAACATCGGGTCGATGGTGGCGATCAGCTGGTTGGCGGCACCGGCCATCACCGAGTCGCCGATCGCGGTGACCGCCGGCGGCGAAGCTCCCGGTGCGATGGTCGTGGTGGTGGTGTCGGGCTGCGTGGTCGTGGTGGGCTGACCGGCGACGGTCGTGGTTGCCGCATCGGGGCCGAGGACGACATGCGCCGGGCCCGCGAACCCGGCCGGCGCCGCCGCGCTGCCCCCGTTGCCGAGCCCGACGACGATCACCACCAAGCCCAACGTGATCCCGGCCGCGCCGAGCGTGAACCGGGCCATCAGCTTCCGCCGGGTCTGCGACGGCGCGGCCCGGTACTGCGCCCAGCGCCGCTCCACCGCGCCGTGGCGGACGGGTTCCTCGACGTATTTGTACGACAGCGCGGCGGCGGCGAACGTGAGCGTGAGCCGCAGCACGAGCAACGGGATGCCGGTGAGCGGCACGTCGGAGTGTGGTCGGGTGACCATGTAGATCGGCCAGTGCCACAGGTAGATCCCGTACGAACGGATGCCGATCCAGCGGAACACCGCGACGCCGAGCATCCACGGCACGAGCTTCGACGCCGGGTGCACCGTGGCCGCGATCAGCAACGTCGACACGATCGCGACGATGAGGAACCCGCCGCGGTACAGGCTCGGATCGAACTCCCCCACGTTGAGGAACATGTAGAAGAGCGCGGCCCCGCTCAACAACGCGATGACGTCGAGGACGACCCCCGCGCTGCGCCCGGTGCGCCCGATGAGCCTCCACGGTGCCCACACGAACGCGAGCGCCGATCCCAGCAGCAGCGCCGCGACGCGCGTGTCGGTGCCGTAGTACACGCGCGACGGGTCGGAGTAGGGGTGGTAGAGGATCGCCATCTCGAGCGTGGAGATCACGACGCCGCAGAGCACACCGATCAGCAGCGCCTTCTTGCTCTTGCCCCACACCGTCAACACCAGCATCAGGATGAGCGGCCAGAACAGGTAGAACTGCTCCTCGACCGCGAGCGACCAGACGTGCTGCAGCAATGGCGGACGGCCCGCGCTCTGGAAGTAGGAGAGATCGCGGAAGATGAGGAACCAGTTCTCGACGTAGAGCAGCGCGGCGATGACCTCGCCCCGGAGCTGGTCGAGCACGTCGGGCAGGAACAGGATCGCGTAGATCGACACGACGAAGAGCATGAGGAACAGCGCGGGCAGCAGCCGACGCGCGCGGCGGTACCAGAAGCGCTTCAGCCCGATGCCGTGGGTCTGCTGGTAGTCGGACAGCAGGAGGCACGTGATCAGGTAGCCACTGATCACGAAGAACACGTCGACGCCGAGGAAGCCGCCCGGGATCCAGGACTGGTCGGCGTGGTAGAGCAGCACCGCGACCACCGCGAGCGCGCGCAAGCCGTCGAGCGCGGGGATGTAGCCGAGTCGCGGCGGCGCGTGCTGGGGCGCGTGCTAGGGCGCGACTCGCTCCGCTGCTGCCACGCCGGCCATCATCCCATCGTCGCGCGCGAGACTGCGGTTCGTGGGGGCAGAACTTGCAGGTCAGGTGGCACTCGTGACCGGTGCGTCGAAGGGGATCGGACGGGCAATTGCCGCCTCCTTCGCCGATGCCGGCGCGGCGGTGATGCTGTCGTCGCGCAAGCAGCAAGGTCTCGACGAGGCGGCCGCAGCCATCCTCGCAGCCACTCCCGGCGCGCAGCGTGGCCACGTACGTGGCGAACGCCGGCGAGCCCGAGCAGGCCGCGGCCTGTGTCGACGCGTGCGTCGAGCAGCTCGGCGCCCTCGACGTCCTGGTCAACAACGCGGCCACCAATCCCAGCATGGGAGCCACCATCGACGCCGATCTCGGCGCCTGGGACAAGACCTTCCAGGTGAACGTGCGGGGCGCCTTCGTCTGGAGTCAGCTGGCCTGGCGGGCGTGGATGCGCGACCACGGCGGCTGCATCATCAACTTGTCGTCAATTGGTGGCCTGCGGGGCGACGCCGCCATCGGCGTCTACAACACCACCAAGGCCGCGATCGTGCACCTGACCCGCATCCTGGCGGTGGAGCTCGGTCCCGGGGTGCGGGTGAACGCGATCGCCCCCGGCCTGGTCAAGACCGACTTCGCCCGCGCGCTCTGGGAACCGGCCGGTGACGCCGTCGCCGACGGGCTCCCCCTCCGTCGCCTCGGCGAACCCGACGACATCGCGCACGCAGCCCGGTTCCTCGCCGGACCCGGGGCGTCGTGGATCACCGGGCACACCCTGGTGGTCGACGGCGGCGCCCTCGCCGGCGCCGCCCCCATCACCCGACGCGACGACGCGGTCCCCGAGGAGAGTTGATTCGCCACCATGCCCGACTTCGAGAGCTTCGACGGACTCCGCCTCTCCTATCTCGACGACGGTGACGGTCGACCGGTCGTGCTCCTGCACGGCTTCGCCGCCGACACCAACGTCAACTACGTGCGGTCGGGCATCCTCGACCTGCTGCTCGACGAGGGATACCGCGTCGTCACGCTCGACGCGCGCGGCCACGGCCTGTCGTCGAAGCCCACCGAACCGGAGGCATACGCCGACGACGCGATGAAGCGCGACGTCGTCGCGCTCTTCGATCACCTCGGTCTCGACGACGTGCTGCTCGTCGGCTACTCGATGGGCGCGCACCTCGCGCTCCGGCTCGCACCCCAGGAACCGCGGGTCAAGGCGGTCGTGCTGCTCGGCATCGGCGAGTCGGGCACCGGCGGCGAAGACGGCGCCGATCGCCGTGACGCCCTGGTCGCGGTGCTCGAAGCCGAGTCACCCGACGACGTCGACGACGCCTCGCTGCGCCAGTTCCGCGTGATGGCCGGCCTCGACCGGGAGCCGCTGCTCGCCTACGTCCGCGCCCCGGGAGCGGTGGGTCCCGCACCGGCCGACGGCCTCGACGTGCCGGTGCTGCTCGTCGTGGGCGACGACGACGAGAACGCGGGCGATCCCGCTCCGCTCGCCGAACGGCTCCACGCCGAGCTCGTGCGGGTGCCGGGCGACCACTTCACCGCCAACGCGCGCCCCGAGCTGCACCGCGCGCTGACGGAGTTCCTCGGCGCACAGTAGGGGCTGCTCACCTCAAAGGCGCTCGATCCGCACCATGCCGAGGTGCATCACGTCGATGAAGTCCGCAGGGTTCCTCGGCAGTGCGGCGCGCTCGGGCGACGCGTAGTACTCCGCCTCGACCGCCGCGAAGTCGCCGTCGTGCGTGACGGCCCAGGTGAACTCGTTGCGCTCCTCGTCGACCAGCGCGAACGCCACGCCGAACCCGTACTGCTCGCGCACGACGAACGCGGCGCGGACGGCCTCCAGGAACGGCTCCATCTCCCCCGGCTTGATCTCGTAGCGACGCAATTGCACGGAAGTCATGCGCAGGACGCTAGTTCTGCGCCGGGAGCGGGTAGACCGGTGGAGGTGAAGATCGAGTACCACTGCCCGACGCACGGCAAGGTGGAGCCGGACAACGAAGGCGCGCCGGTACCCACGTGCCCCATGATGATCCGACGCGAGGTCGACGGGAAGGTCGTCCCGGAGACCTGCGGACAACCGTTGACCGCGTACATGGGGTGAATCGATGAAGGAGTTCCGGGGGAAGGTCGCCGTCGTCACGGGGGCCGGCCAGGGGATCGGTCGCCGCGCTCGTCGAGAAGTTCACCGACGAGGGCATGAAGGTGGTGCTGGCCGACGTCGTGCCCGCACTGGTCGAACAGACGACGGGTGAGCTGCGCGACCAGGGCCGCGACGTGGTCGGTGTCGTCACCGATGTCACCGCGCTCGAGTCGGTCGAAGCGCTGCGCGACGCGACGCTGGACGCGTTCGGGGCGGTGCACCTCGTGTGCAACAACGCGGGGATCGGCTCCGGTTCGGAAGGTCAGATCTGGGAGCACCACGTCAACGACTGGCGCTGGTCGCTCGATGTCAACGTGATGGGCGTCGTGAACGGCATCAATGCGTTCGTGCCCACCCTCCTCGCGAGTGGCGAAGCGGGACACGTGGTCAACACGACGTCGGGCAACGGTGGGTTCACGCCGCTGATCAACAGCGCGGTGTACGCGACCACCAAGGCCGCGGTCACCACCATCACCGAGTGCCTCTGGGGCCAACTGCGCGAGACCGGCGCGAACGTCGGCGCGTCGCTGCTCTACCCGTCGACCCGCACACCGGGGATGCTCAACACCGGCATCTGGCGACCGGGCGCGAACCGCCCCGACCGCTACGACCGTCCTGGGGCGCCGCCGCAGGAGGGCCGGGACGCGCTCGGTGAGTACCAGCGACGCATGGACGCGGCGGGCATGCCGGTGGTCTTCGCGCCGTTGTCCGAGGTCGCCGACCTGTGCTTCGAGGGCATACGCGACGACGTGTTCTGGATCACGTACCCGAGCGAGCCGCAACAGCAGAAGATCCGCGCCCGCGCCGAGTCGCAGATCGCCAGGACGCCGCCCGAGTATCTCCTCGAGGCGCACATGATGGCGGCGAAGCCGGCCGACCGGGCGTGACCGAGGGGTGACCAGGAGCCGAGCGCTCGGCGCGCAGCGGGCCGCGTTCGCGGTCCCTCCCGAGATCGCCTACTTCAACACGGCCACGCTGGCCCCCCAGCTCCACCGCGTGCGAGCAGCCGGCGAGGCCGCGCTCGAGCGCCGGTCCCGGCCGTGGACGTTCACGGCCGCCGACTGGTTCACCGACGTCGAAGAGCTCCGCGCTGTCGTTCGCGCGGCTCGTGGGTGCCGACGCCGACGGGATCGCGCTGGTCCCCGCGACCAGCTACGCCTTCGCCGTCGCCGCCCGGAACCTCACCCTCCAGCCGGGCGATCGGGTGCTCGTGCTGGCCGAGGAGTACCCGTCGGGGATCTACACCTGGCAGGCGGCCGTGCGTGCGAGCGGGGCGGAGATCGTGACCGCGCGCCGCGAGCACGGGCAGTCGTGGACCGACGCGGTGCTCGACGTCCTCGACGAACGCGTGCGCATCGTGAGCGTGCCGAACGTGCACTGGACCGACGGTGCGTCTGGTCGATCTCGAATGCGTGAGCGTGCGGGCGCACGATCTCGGCGCGCACCTCGTGATCGACGGCAGCCAGTCGATCGGCGCCATGCCGTTCGACGTCGCGCGGCTGCGGCCCGACTTCGTGACGACCGTCGGTTACAAGTGGCTGCTCGGTCCGCTGGGCGTGTCGTACCTGTACGTCGCCGAGCAGCACCGCGACGGCGTGCCGATCGAGCAGAACTGGATCGCCCGCGCCGGGTCGGAGGACTTCGCGCGGCTCGTCGACTACCGCGACGAGTATCAGCCGGGCGCGCGCCGCTACGACGTCGGGCAGCGCACGGAGTTCGAGCTGCTCCCCATGGCGATCGCCGCGCTCGAGCAACTCGGCGAGTGGGGCGTCGACCGCGTCGCCGACTCGCTCACCGAGGTGACCGCGTCACTGGCGGCGATCACGGCCGCGCTCGGACTCGACCCGTTGCCGCTCGAGCAACGGGGACCGCACCTCCTCGGGGTTCGCCTTCCCGACGCGGTGCGCGCCACCGTCGTGCCCGGGCTCGCGGCCGCGAACTGCTTCGCGGCGGTGCGCGGCGAGATGCTCCGGCTGGCACCACACGTGCACGTCGATGACGCCGACCTCGCCCAGTTGGCGGACGCGCTCGCCGCCTTGCTCGCCGTAGCGGCCTACCTAGGCGCCGTCAGCGCAACGAGGGGCGGGTGCCCTGGTGGTTCTGCAGGAGCTCGATGAGGTAGCCGTCGGGATCCTTGATGAACGCCACCGTCACCGGCCACCGGTCGAGCTGCTCGGGTGCGGAGACCGACTCGCATCCCCACGCGATCGCCTTGTCGTAGAGCGCCTGGCAGTCGTCGGTGTCGACGTAGAGCTTCCACATCGCGGAGCCCATGTCGATGGGGCCGTCCTGGTCGAGCTGCTGCGCGAGCTGGATGCGCGAGCCACCGATCTCGGCCTGCAGCACGACCTCCTTGGCGGTGGGGATCTCGGTGCGGCTCTGCACGGGGATGCCGATGACCTCGCTCCAGAACTCGACCGACCGGTCGAGGTCGGTCACGTTGATGCAGTACTGACCCAGGCTGTTCTCACGGGTCGCCATCAGTCGAGCTCCTCCTTCGCCCACGCGAGCAGTGGTTCGGCCAGCAACGGCCAGCGCCCGAACAGCGCGCCTTCACCGGAGAGGCGGGCCGCGGAACGATCCAGCCACTCGCGATCGCCCCAGGGCGGTTCGACGAGGTGCGCGTTCGGCAGGCCTGCGGCCACGGCCTCCGACGTCGCGCGCGTGTGCCACGCGTCGCTCTCGCCGCTGCGGAACACGAGCGTGGGCATCGTGATGCGTGCGGCGTCGGCGTCGTCGACGCCGGGCACGAGCTGGTCGTCGCGCGGGTAGTACACGAGCATCCAGCGTTCCATGGTGCGCACGAACTCGGCGCGGTCCTGGTCGAGGATGCGCTGGCGGTTCGACGGGTTGCGCGCCAGCGACTCCTCCCACTCGGGGAGCTCGGCCACCGCCTCCATGCCCTCGGTCCACGCCTTCATCAGGTTCTGTCCGCAGTAGTGCACCGCGAGGGTCATGAGCCCGAACGGGCCGCCACTGATCCACCACATCGCCAGGCCCGCGGTGAGCTCGGGGTGGCGGGCGGCGGTGAGCATGGACACCCGGGCCCCTCCCGAGCCGCCGATGACGACGGTCGGGCCGAGGCCGAGGTGCGTGAGCAACGCGGCGAGCGTGTCGGCCTGCATGGTCGACTCGGACTCGCCGGTGAAGCTCACCTGCGACGCACCACAGTTCGGGCGGTCCCAGATGAGCACCTGGTTGCCCTCGGCGGCGAGCGCCTCGCCGAGCTCGCGGATACCACCGTCGTCCTTGCTGAACCGGCCGCCCGGGGTGATGACCCAGGGCCGACCCTCGCCGATGAGCTCGTAGGAGATGTCGATGTCGTTGACGTGCGCGTACGGCATGGCCGGACCCTAACCCTGCCGCCGTAGCCTCTGCCGCACGAACACCGCAGCTCGAGTTGCCGTAGGTTCAGTCGGCACGAACGCAGAGCACTGCGATGTCGTCGTCACCCGCCGGTTTCATGTCGGACACGATCCGGGCACAGACGTCGTCGACGGGGGCACCGTCGTCGGCGAGCGCGGCGACTCCGAGCAGTCGTTGGAGCCCGCGATCGAGCGATTCGCGCCGACGCTCGAGGAGTCCGTCGGTGTAGAGGACCAGCAAGTCGCCCGGTGCCAGCTCGAACTGCGTCACCGTCCGCATCGGCGCCGTGGCCGCGCCGACGAGTGGCTCCGGGTGCGACGTGAGCAGTCGCGGACCCTCGGACCGTGAGACCACGAGCGGCGGCAGGTGACCGGCATTCGAGAACTCGCCGAACCAGCCGCCGTCGGCGCCCCGCCGCAACGTGGCGCACAGGCAGGTTGCGAGGTCGTCGCCGCCGAGCAGCCAGTGATGGAACCCGTCGAGCTGCGCGAGGATCTCGTCGGGATCGAGCTCGTCGTGCACGTAACAGCGGACCGCGGTGCTGATCCGGCCCATGGCCGCGGCGGACTCGACCGCGTGACCGGTGACGTCGCCCACGGTGAGCCCGACGACGCCGTCGGGTCGATGCAACACGTCGTACCAGTCGCCGCCGACCTGCGCGCTGTCCGACGCCGGCATGTAGGTGCCGCACATCGAGAGACCCTCGATCTCGGGCAACGTCGGGAGCAGGTGCTCCTGCAGGGCCAGGGCGAGCGAGCGCTCCGCCGCGAAGGCAGTGGCGTTGTGCACCGCGGCGCCGGCGCGCAGACCCAGGTCGGCGGCGAGCGTGCGGTCGACCTCGCCGAACCGGCGGCCGTCGAAGAGCCAGACGCCCAGTTGGGCGCCGGCCCACGTGATGGGCGCCACCGCGGCACCGCCGCTCGGCCACCAGGCCGGGAGCTCCGAGAGGGTGGGAGCGATCTCCTCCATCGTGATCAGGCGCGGGAGGTCTTCTCGTTCGAGCAGTCGTGCCGCCTCCCGGGGACGTTCGAGGTGTGTCGCCACCGAGATGACGCGTTCGCGGAGCCGTTCTTCGCGGGACGGGTCCGCGTGGCGCGCCAGCACCCGCACCGGCGCGTCACCGGTCGGCGCAAGCACGACGGCGGACCAACGGGTGAACGCGGGGACGACGATGTCGAGGGCTTTCGAGATCGAGGCGTCGATGTCGAGCGAGGCGTTCAACGCGCGGTTGGCCTCGGCGAGGAGTTGGACGCGGAGGGAGGTCTGTTCCGCTTCCGCCTTCGCAATCCGGGCCTGCAGCTCCGACGACGCGCCGAAGGCGAGATCGGCGAGCAGCTCCCGATCGTCGTCGGTCCAGATCCGCGCCTGCGTACCGATCGCGCAGAGGCTGCCGAGCACGTTGCCCTCCGCGTCCCGCAATGGCGCGCCGAGGTAGCTCCCCACACCGAGCCGAGCGTGGGCGGCGCGAATGCGCGGATGCGCGTCGACGGACGCGTCGTCGACCTGCACGATGGCGGCGCGTTCGACGACGATGCTGCAGATCGACTCGGAGATCGGCGTGGTCCGCTCGGTCGACCAGGGTTCGTCGAGGCCCTGCTGACCGGGGAAGAACTGGCGGGCTTCGTCGACCAGCGACACCAGCGCGATGTCGGCGTCGAGCAGTCGTCCGACCAGTGCCGCCAGCCGGTCCATGGTCACGTCGGGTTCCGCGGACAGGCCCGTGTTGCGCACCGCGGTGATCCGCACCTCGTCGTCCAGGCTGCGATGCCCGCTCGAAGCCATGCCCTGCAACCTACCCACGCACGACCGGATCATCGCCCGATCCGGGCATCGGGTGGTCACGGAGCGGTGGCCGTCGATGGGTGGCCCCGCCTTCCGCCTCCGCCGGGCGGTCGGATGCGAGGCTGGCGGCGTGACGCGTGTCCGTGCCGCCGCGGTAGCAGGCGTGATCGTGGTGCTGCTGGCCGCGTGTGACGACGGTGGCGGGTCTTCGGCCATGCGCTCGGATCCTCGCGAGTCCGCGCCCGCCACCACCGCGACCACCGCAGCACCGATCACGAGTCCGGAGCAGATCACCGCGCCGACGGACCCGGACGATGTCGTTGCCGAGTTCGTGCGCGTGGAGCGCGCGTTGCGTACCGACGGTCCCGATGTGCAGACCCGACTCACGCTCGGATGGGCGCAGCAGCTGGCGTACGGCGCGCTCGTCGTCACACCCCGAATGGGCGGACGCCGTCCTCGTGGCAGGTGTACGTCACGACCACTGCGGGCACCCGCGCCTCCCGGGGGTTGGACGCGGCGGTAGGGCTGCCGAAGCCCGTCGCAGAGTGGGCGTTGAGGGTCTCGAACCCCCGACCTCCGCCTTGTAAGAGCGGCGCTCTGGCCAACTGAGCTAAACGCCCGGAGCGAGCGAGGGTAGCGGACGTTCGACCGCGGCCGTCGCCGATGAGCGTCACACCCCTGCGCCATGCTCCCGACATGGCGATCTGTGAAGACTGCAATCGAGAGATGACACTGGCTGCATCGTGCGACGCCCGAGCCGTCGACCTCGCCGGCCGGCGGTACCTCCGGATCCCCTACCGACCACTGTGGGCCGCGGGCGACTCGACGATGCGATGCCACGACTGCGGCGTCCGACCGGGCGGGTTCCACCACTTCGGCTGCGACATGGAGCGGTGCCCCCGCTGCTCGAAGAGCAGCTGTTCTGCTGCGACTGCTGGGACGACGACGTCGACGAGTCCGAGGTGCAGAGCACGCACCGGTTGACCGCGGCGGACCGGGGCTCGTCGGGGTACCGGGGGGAGGTTGTACCCCGGCGCGTCACCCCGGCCCGCCTCATGCGGTGTCCTTGGTGGGTCCTGGTTCAGGCGCTCTCGGCGACTCGGTACGACGGGTCGTACCGGGGGACGAGCTCCTCGAGCACCGGCTCGGGCGGCCGCACCTTCGGCGGCCGGCCCCGACGCCGCTTGTTCGCGAGCACCTTGCCGTTCGCGAACAGCTCGCCGCCCCAGACGCCCCAGGGCTCACGCCGGTCGACTGCGGCGGTCAGGCACTCCTGCTTGACCGGGCACTCCACGCAGAACGCCTTGGCCCGCAGGATGTCGTCGAGCTGCTCCGAGAAGAACAGGTCCACGAGCGCGCTGGTGCCGTCGGCGCAGCGCGCGTCGATCCGCCAGGGTTCGTCTTCGATGACTTCGGTGGGTTCCAGAGCGAACATCTCTGTTCCTTCTCTTTCTCTTGCTCGGTGCTGCGGGTTCGTGCGGTTCATGGCGGGTGCAGAAAGGGGCGGAAACGCGAAAAAGGCCGCCGGGGGTGCCCCGGCGGCCTGGTGAGCGGTTCTTCTCGAGTTACGAGAAGGTCACCTGGGACCGACGGGGCCGGGGCTTGTGGAAGGTGGCCGGCACGGTGCACGGAATCGACCACGAGCCCTAGAGCAGCCATGAGGTCGTTCGCGACGCCACCGACATAGCGGGCGCGCGCGACACCAACGGCTGCCATGCCGTTGTGCTGCGTCGTGAATCCGCTCATCGGTGTGCTCCGTCGGTTGAAAAGGATGGTTCGGGTGAAGCCCTCACAGGCAACCAGGTGAGGTTACCTCACGTCAACCTATTTTCTCGTCCTCACTGAGACGGACCGCTCCGATCATCCCGATGGCCGCAGCCACGATCATGATCCAGAGGCCCCAGCCGACGTCGGCGTCGACGCTGCGGAACCGGTTCATGTTCTGCATCACGTCGTAGCTGTGCAACACGTCGCGCACGACGAAGCCGGTGATGACGAACGACAGGATGATCGTGAGCCAGCGGAACGCACGCATGCGGACCGACAGCAGTGCGCTGCAGGCGAGCGCCATGGCGCCGATGCAGTAACCCAGGCCGAGACCGTCGTCGAAGCCCGAACGGTGGAACTTCGCCAGTCCGATGGTTCCCGAGACCCACGGCAGGTAGGCACCGACGACGATGCCGACCGCGGCCAGGGCCACGATCATGGCGTGCCCGTAGTTGCCGGGCGCGGTTCCGACCATGCGTTCACCGCGCGGGTCCGGCGGGAGCGGGTCGCGGGCGAGGGCGGAGTGGTACGACTCCGGCTGGTCGGCGAAGGAACGGAAGAACGACGCGATCACCGCCCACGGCGTGCGCCGTTGCTTGCGCGGCGGAGCCGCGACCGCTGGCTTCCGTGCCGGGCTCGGGATCGGTACCGAACGGCACGCGTGGGACGGCATCTCGTGCCGTGAGCGCGGTCACCGGCCCGGCGGTGGTCTCGGCCGCGACCGGTGCGCAGGCTGGCCGCGACAGGCTCGGCCGCGACAGGCTCGGCCGCGACGGGCGCAACCGGATCGGGCGCGGCCGCGGGTGCGGTCGAGGGTGGGGTGGGAGGTGCGCCCGCGCCGGGCTCGGTCGAGGGAGCCGAGTTCGCGACGCGGTTGGTCCAACCACCATCCCAGTACCGCCACTCGTAGCGACCCGAGGGGTCGGGCAGCCAACCGGGTTGTGTCGGGGTTGTCACCTGGCTCATTGCTGGCTCCGTGCGCTTGACCTGCCTTGCCCAATGCGACGTTCCCCTGAGCTTCGGCAGGCCCGGCACTCAACTTGACCCAGGTCACAGGCCTCACACTGGGGCCGCTCAGGCCCCGCCGGCGATGACCTCGAGGATGCGCTCGTGGACGGGGGCGGGGGCGGCGACGATGTCGCCGGTCTGGAGCCAGGCCCGGTCGTCGCCCTGCCAATCGGTGACCACTCCCCCGGCCTCCCGCACCAGCAGGCTGCCGGCGGCGACGTCCCAGGTGCCCAGCGCCTGCTCGAAGTAGCCGTCGAGCACCCCCGCGGCGGTCCAGCAGAGGTCGAGGCTGGCGGCGCCGGCCCGGCGGAGGTCCTCGAAGGTGAGCAGCGCCCGCTCGAAGACCGGGAAGTACTGCGGCAGGCGATCCCGCTTGGACCGGAACGGGAAGCCGGTGGCGCAGATGGCCTCCTCGGGATCGCGCTCGCTGATCCGGATCGGCTCGTCGTTGCACGTGGCCCCGCCGCCGAGGCGCGGCGGCGTAGACCCGACCGAGCATCGGCGCGTGGACGACGCCGACCACCGGGCGACCGTCGGCCACGAGCGCGACCGAGACACCCACGATCGGGAAGCCGTGCACGAAATTGGCGGTGCCGTCGAGCGGATCGACGAACCAGCCGACGTCGGCGCGCTCGCCGCCGGTCTCCTCGCCGAAGAACGCGAGCTCAGGGGCCGCGTCGTGCAGGACCTCGCGGATCGCGTGCTCGCTCGACGTGTCGGCGTCGCTCACCCAATCGCCGGGACCCTTCGTGCGCACGTTGCTCGCGTCGCCGAACGCGTCGAGCACGATCGCGGCACCGGCCGCGGCCGCGCGCCGGGCCGCGACGAGCAGCCCGTCGAGATCGAGATCGATCGTCACCGTGCGATCCCTCCGTGCAGCTCCTCGAGCAGTTCTTTCGTGCCGGCGGCGACGAGCTGCCGACGCGCGCCGGCCTCGAGCGCGACCAGATCCCGTCCGTCGGCGTCGACCACCAGCGCGCCCGCTTCCTCGCACACGAGCAGTGCGCCGAGGTAGTCCCACGGCGCGTGCTGGTCGGGGTGCCCGTCGAGGTGGCCGTCGAGGTGACCCGCCGCGACATCACACAGCGAGAGGGCGGCCGATCCGAGCGCGCGGAACTGCCGCCAGCCCAGCGGGACGGGTGGCCATCCCGACAAGGCGACGACGGCGCGCGCGATGTCCGTGGTCGACGCGGGTGCGATCGCGTTCGTCGGTCGAGCTGGGCGCCGGCGCCCCGCACCGCGGTGTAGCGAGCGCCGGTGGCGCCGTTCTGCACGAGCGCGCACCACGGGCCGTCGGCGTCGACGCGCGCACAGCGAGATCGCCCAGTACGGGAATGCCCCGCGCGCAGTTGGTGGATCCGTCGACGGGATCGAGCACGACGGTCAGTTCGGCGTCGGCGGGGCCGGTCCACCCCGACTCCTCGCTGAGCACGCGCAGGCCCGCGGCGTGGAGCACCGGCAGGACCGCGGCGTCGGCGACGAGGTCGAGCCGGTACTGCCCCGGGCGATCGGTGCGGGCGCGACGGCTCGCTGATCCCGAGCGTGGCCGAGCGCGCCTCGTTGCGCGGCTGCCGCCACGTCGAAGACGGCCAGCAGGTCGTCGGGCGTCACTGCGACGCCTCGACGGTGACCACCGCGTTGTAGTCGGGGACTCCCGATGCCGGGTCGCGCCGGCCCATGCGCAGCAGCACGTTGCCCTCGGGGAAGAACGCCTGGACGTTGCCGGGTCGCAGCGGGCTCGCGTGCAGCCGCGCCGCGCATCTCGCCGTGGTCGGAGCGCACGACGACGCGGTCGCCGTCGCGCAGCCCCAGCTCGTCGATGTCGGACGGGGCCATGAACAACGCGTCACGCGAGGCGCCGGTGAGCGGATCCTTCTGCTCGTGCACCATCGTGTTGAACTGCTTGCCGCGGCGCGTGCTGAGCACGAAGCTCCCGGTGGGCACGTCGATCTCGGACGGCGCGACGGCGAGGAAGCGAGCTCGGCCGTCCGGCGTGGGGAAGCGGCCGCCTTCGCACAGCCGGGTGCCGCCCCACTGGATCGCGTCGCCCGTGGCTCCGCAGCAGCTCGACGCCCGAGTACACCGGGACCACGCTCGCGATCTCGTCGCGGATCTGCTGCCCCGTCGCGAACGTGCACTGCTCGGCGCGGTCGGGCGCGACGCGACGGGCGAGATCGACGAAGATCTCCCACTCGCTGCGCACCTCCCCCGGGCGAGGTCCGGGGATCTCGGGGCTGTAGGCGATACGGCGTTCGGTGGTGGTCTCGGTGCCGCCGCCGCGTTGCTCGTAGCGGGTCGCCGCCGGGAGGAGCACGACGACCTCGCCCGGTTCGGTGAACATCTGGGTGGAGAGGACGACGTCCTGGTGCACGCGGAGCGGCACGCGAGCGAGCGCGGCGTCGACCACCTCGGGTTCGGGCAGGACCTCGAGGAAATTTCCGCCGGAGGAGTACAGGACGTCGAGCTCGCCCCGGCCACCCGCCTCGACCATCTCCTCGGCGGTGATGCCCGGCTGGTCGCCCACCGGGAAGCCGTACCGCTCGGCGAGGGCGGCCGCATTGGCGGCGTTGACGTCGAGACCGCCGGGCAGCGCAGTCGCGTACGCGCCCATCTCGGCGCCGCCCTGCACGCCGGAGTGCCCGCGAATGGGCATCAGTCCCGCACCCGGACGGCCGACGTTGCCGCGCGCGAGCCCGAGGTTCACGATCGCCGCCACGTTGTCGGCGCCGTGGGCGTGCTGCGTGATGCCCATGGACCAGATGAGCACCGCCGAAGGCGCGTCGGCGTACATCCGGGCGAAGCGCTCCATGTCGGCGCGGGTCGCACCCGACTGCCGCTCGAGGTCGGCGAACGTCTCGCGCTCGAGCTCGGCGACCACGTCGTCGAACCCTTCGGTGTGGTCGCGCACGAAGTCGCGGTCGACCGTGCCGTCGGCGAGCATGACCTTGAGCACACCGTTCAGGAACGCGAGGTCGCCGCCGGTGTTCACCGCGAAGAACTCGTCGGTCATGTGCGTACCGAACATCGCGCTCTCGAGGTTGCTCGGCACCCAGTAGCGGTCGAGTCCCGGCTCGCGCAGCGGGTTGACGACGGCGACCTTCGCGCCCCGTTTGCGCGCCAGGAAGAGGTACTTCATGAAGACGGGTTGAGCGTTGGCGACGTTGGCTCCGAAGAGCACGATGAGGTCGCTGTTGATGACGTCGGTGTAGGAGCACGTCGTGGCCGCGACGCCGATCGCCTTCTTCAACGTGGTGGTCGACGGCGCGTGGCACACCCGGGCCGCGTTGTCGATGTTGTTGCTCCCGAGGAAGCGGGTGAACTTCTGCGCGACGTAGTAGGTCTCGTTGGTGATGCCGCGTGCAGTGAGGTACACCGCGAGGCGATCCGGTGCAGCAGCACGGATGCGGTCTGCGATCAGGTCGAGCGCCTCGTCCCACGACACCTGGGTGAAGCCGCGCTCGCCGGCGCGTCGCACCATCGGGTGCGCCAGACGGCCCAGGTCGCGCAGCTCGCGGTTGCGCAGACGCTTGAGCGGCTCCACGTCGGCGAGGAGGGAGTGGTCGAGCGCGCCCATGGTGTTGGTGCGCAGCAGGTTGAGGCGCGTGGTGCAGAGGTGCACGCCGTTGAGCGTCCAGTCGTGGAACCCGGCGACACCCAGCGCGCAGCCGTCGCACACACCCCGGTGGAGGATGCGCCACGCGTACGGGAGGTTGTCGCGGTTCTCCCACAGCGTCTTGAACATCTCCTTGTAGTGGTTGGGCTTCGTCTCGCCGATGCCGTACGGCTTGAAGCCGACCCACAGCCCGCGATGGGTGCGCTTGGGCGACTTGATCTTGGCGGAGGTCTTCCAGGCCACGGCGTGGTGCTCCGCTCAGCGCTTCAGGTCGAGGCGTTCGGGATGGGTGTAGACGTTGGCGCTCTCGCCGCGCACGAACCCGACGAGGGTCTGCCCGAAGCGGCGCGCCGCGTCGATCGCCAGGCTCGACGGCGCCGACACTGCGCACACGATCGGGAGGCCGGCCATCGCGGCCTTCTGCACGATCTCGAAGCTGACGCGACCCGAGACCATGAGCACGTCGTCGTCGAGGGGCAACTGCTCGCTCGAGCAGCGCGTGACCGACGAGCTTGTCGAGCGCGTTGTGGCGGCCGACGTCTTCGCGCAGGGCCACGAGCTCGCCGGCGGCGGTGAAGCGCGCCGGCGGCGTGGAGACCACCCGTGGCGTCGAACACGGTCTGGGCGGCGCGGAGGCGGTCCGGGAGCGCGGCGATGACCGAGGCGGCCACGGTCGGACCGGCACCGACGGGCTCGCACTGCTGCTCCACCTCGTCGAGCGTCGTCTTCCCGCACAGTCCGCAGCTCGCGTTCGCCACGAACACACGCTGGTGACCCGTGCGATCCACCGGGCGACGCACCTTGACCGTGACGACGTTGTACTCCTGCTCCCCCTCGCCCGCGAGGCAGTAGGCGACGGTGTCGAGCTCGTCGGGCGAACGCAGCAACCCCTCGGTGCGACAGAAGCCCACCGCGAGCTCGAAGTCGTTGCCCGGGGTGCGCATGGTGACGGCCAGGGCCTCGGGCTCCTGCCCCGGCCCGTGCAGCCGGATCTCCATCGGCTCCTCGGTGACGACCTTGTCGGGTCGCTCGCGCACGGTGTCGCCGTCGACCGCGCGACACGCGCACCGACGTGACGGCGCGGCGGGCGGGTGCGGAGCTCACCGCTTCACGCTAATCCTGGGAGCTCGATGCCGAACCGTTCGGCGTCGGCGGGCGTGTCGACGTCGAGGAACGTGTCCGGTGAGGCCACGACGCACCACTCGTCCTCGTCGACGACGTCGTGCTCGACCACGTCGAACACCTCGTGCAGGGCGCGGATCCCGCCGGCGACGAGGCTTCCCGCGGCCACGAGCGCGTCGGGCCCGTAGCGGGCGCAGACCGGCTGGAGGCGGCCGTCGACCCGCAGCACCGCCGTCGGTGCGCCCGGGCCGGTCCCGCAGCCAGCGCAGGAGCGCCTTCGTCGACGCGAGGAAGGTCGACGGCGAGGAGGAGCGCAGGCCCGTGGTGGCCGCGCTCCCGCAACCACCCTCCGGCGGCCGCCAGCGCGGCAAGCGGTCCGGCGCCCGGAGGTGCTTCCCGGACCGCCGGCAGCCCGCTGACGCCGTCGCCGGCTTCGACCACCGGCGCGCACACCGCGCCGAGGCGCCGGGCGGCCCGCCGGGCCAGGGTCTCGCCGTCGAGCACGAGCGTGGCCTTGTCGACGCCCGAGTCGTCGGCTCCGACCGCCGGTGAGCACGATCCCGGCCGTCGCCGTCATGGGGAGACCGTAGAGTCGAATTCGTGCTCGCGGCCAAACCGTCGGACTCGGTGCGGCGTGTCCTCTTCGTACATGCATGCTGACGACGCCGACCTCGACGGGCCGGCCGACTTCGACGAAACGTTCAGAGAGCACTACTGGCCCATGGTCCGATCACTCTCGGTGGCCTGCGGAGACCGCGAAGCCGCTGCTGATGCGGTCCAGGACGCGTTCACGCGCGCCTACGCCCGGTGGCGGTCGCATCTCGCGCTACGAGCAGCCCGCGGGCTGGATCCGTCACGTCGCGTTGAACCGCTTGCGCGACCACTTCCGCCACGAGGCGCGTGGGCGTCCGGGCGCGCGAGCGGATGGCCGCGACAGGCGACGGCGTCGATCCCCGCGCCCGAACTGCCCGACGACGCGCTCATGGCGGCGGTGCGCAGCTTGCCGACGCAGCAGCAGATCGCGGTGTCGCTCTTCTACGTGGAGCAGCTCTCGGTCCGCGAGATCGCGACGTCGATGAAGCTCTCCGAAGGCGCGGTGAAGTACCACCTGCACGCCGGTCGCAGCTGCGTTGCGCAGCTGGATCGAGCCGGGGATCGAGGCGGGATGAACGACGACTTCAACGTCGATCCGCTCGACGCCGAGCTCCGCCGCCGGTTCGGGGGTGACGCGTCGTCCGACGCCGATCCCGACGTCGTGCTCGACGCGATGCGCCCGCACCTCCAACGGGCGCGCACGCGTCGACGGGCGTCGATCGCGAGCGCGGTCGGCGGCATCGCCGCGATCGTGGTCGTGCTCGTGTTCGTGCTCGCCGGTGGAGGCGGGAGCGACGGTTCGGTGCGCACACCACCGGCGTCGCAGGGTCCGGTGAACACCGTGCCGCCTGCGCCCACCACCGCGCCGTCTGGTGGTTCGCCGACGGCCGGACACCGTGCCCGACGACCGCGGCGTCGACGACACGCCACCGCGACCACACACCACGACCCCGCGCCGACACCGTTCCCGAGACGGTCCCCACGACGACGAACGGGTCACCGCTCGCGCCCGCGGACCAGGAGACCAGCTACTCGTCCGCTGGCGGGTCGATCGTCGTGACTTCGCCGCCGGCCAGGTGTCGCTGTCGTCGAGCTCGCCCGCAGCCGGATACACCGCCGAGGTCCACGACAACGGCCCGACGCGGGTCGAGGTGCGGTTCTCGAACGGCCAGACCGAGTGGCGCATCCGCGTCGACGTGGTCGACGGACGACTCGTCCCCGAGATCACGCAGCACTGACGCGTCGTCGACCAAACCTCGCGGGCGCCTGCGGCGTGTCCCTCCTGACGTCCCCCAGGAGGAACCCATGCCCACCGACACCCCCACCCCGCTCACCCCCCGCCGCCAGCCACGCTGTGCGCCGTGCACTCGCCGTCGCCGCCGGCGTGGCGATGGTCCCCGCGCTCTACGCCGTGGCCACCGCGGCCACCGGCGGTGGCGACAGCCCGCCGTCGACCGTGTCGGCCGCGAGTCGATCGGCCGACGACCGCGGCACAGCCCGGACGGAAACGGAGGTGGAGCACGGCGTGGTGGTCGAGAAGCCGCACGGCGGCGCGACGACCCCGAGCGTGCCCGAGGCGACCACGCCGACCGACGCCCGAGGTGACCACGCCGAGCGCACCGGAAGCGACGACGCCCACCGCGCCCGAGCAGGAGATCGAGCACCCGGTGCCCGAACCCGGTGACGACAACGGGGACGACAACGGTGACGACGACGGCGCGAGCGCGGTCACGCCGGTGCCGACGGGCACGCAGTCGTTCTCGTCGGTCGGTGGATCGATCGTCGTGTCGGTGAACGGCTCGTCGATCTCACTCGCGTCGAGCAGCCCGGCCGCCGGCTTCGGCGCCGAGGTGCACGACAACGGCCCGAGCCGGGTCGAGGTCCGGTTCTCCAACGGCGGCAGCGAGTGGCGCATCCGGGTGGAGCTCGGCAGCGGCGGGCTCACCTCGGAGGTCAGCCAGCACGGCTGACCGCGTGGACGTCTGGCTCAGCCGTCGGTACGGGGTGCGTCCTCGGCCGACGGCTCGAGCCGGTAGGCGACGACCTGCCAGCGGCCGTTGCGCCGGGTCATCTCGATCCGGTTGTGCACGACCGCACGGTCGTGGAGCTCGACCTCGGTGATCGCCACCGCCGCGTCACGGCTGTTCGCCAGCTGGTCGATGCCGACCCGCTCGACCAGCCCACCGAGCTCGTGCTGCTGGGCGTACGCCGATCGCTTGGCGGCGATGAACTCGCGACGGTCGAGGCCGTCGCGCAGCTCCAATCCGGACAGCGTGAACAGCGACTCGAAGTCGAGGCGGTCCCACGCCAGCTCGTAGGCCACCGCGACCTCACCCGGACCGGGGCCTCGGTCCTTGGCGATCACACGACGACGGCGATCACCAGAGCCAGGATCACGACCCCGACGATGCCGGTGATCACGCGAGGCAGGCCTCGATCTCGGTGGCGAGATCGAAGTCGAGGTCGGTGAGCCCCCCGGCGTCGTGGGTGGTGAGCGCGATGCGCACGTTGCGCCAGCGGATGTCGATGTCGGGATGGTGGTTCGCCGCCTCGGCCCGATCCGCGATGCGGGTGACGAAGGCGATCGCGTCGGGGAAGGTCGGCAGCGCGAACGTCTTCACGATCTCGTCACCCTGACGCTCCCACCCGGGAAGCCCCGCGAGTCGGGTGGTGATCTGGTCGTCGTCGAGGGCAGTGGGACGGGCCATGGGCCCAATTCAAGACCCTGGTGGGCCGAGCCTGCGAGTCGAGGAGAGAAATGGCTCCGGGGGAGGGACTCGAACCCTCAGCATGCGTGATTAACAGTCCAATGCTCTGCCAATTGAGCTACCCCGGAATGGCGTCGACGATAGCAGTGCCCGCACGAGGCCCATGATCTGGCGATGAGTCTTCGAGCAGTAGTAGTCGACGTACGACGCAGCCGAACTCGTGCTTGTTGCGTCGGATCGTCGGATCGGGTACCGCCCGATACGGCTTCCCGAACTGCGTCGAGCGGAATTCCGTGACTTCGGCCCAGTGCGCTTGCGCAGCGTCGAGATCAAGACCTTGGTGAAGGTAGACACGGCACCGCAATCGTGACTCGTCGATGATGAAGAACCGCCGGAACCAGGCGCAGAAGAATCGGACCATCGCAGCGTCGCTGTTCGCGAAGCGCACAGCACCGTCCGTCTTCGAACCTTCGCCCGCGTAGAGGGCGACACCGGCGGCAAGGAACGCAGCGTCATTCAGCGTGCTGAGCGCGGTCGACGCCCTCGGCGTCGCACTGCGGCGATCTGCGCCAGCTTGGCTTCGTGGAGCAGGGTGCGGTCGCCATTCGCGGGCCGGTTCGGCGCTTCGACGGGGTGAAGGGGACGTCGCGGACCCAGAGGGAGACGGACGACTTGGCGACGCCGAGCTCGGTGGCGATGTCCTGCAGCGTCATGTTGCGGGCGCGCATGGCTCGCGCCTGCTCCTGCGCTGCGACCTTCCCGCGGTAGCCCATGTTGTGACGGTACGCCCGGGGTGTGACACTCATGCGATGGTCAGCGGTTCGGTCGGCGTCGGAGTGATCGGTCGAGGGTTCGGGCAGACGGTGGTCGCGCCGGTGTTCGACGAGACCGACGGCTGCACGCTCGTCGAGGTGATCTCCCCGCGTGACGACGACGCGGTGCGCGCGCTCTGCGCACGTCCCGACGTCGATCTCGTCGCGGTGCACGCGCCTCCCTTCCTGCACCCGCCGTGCGTCGCCGCTGCACTCGACGCCGGCAAGGCCGTCCTCTGCGACAAGCCGTTCGGCACGTCCACCGCCGACGCCGAGGCGATGGCGGCCTCCGCGCGCGACGCCAACGCCGTCGCGCTCCTCAACTTCGAGTTCCGCCACCACCCCGGTCGCATCGCGCTGCGCTCACTGATCCACGACGGCGCGATCGGCACCGTCGAACACGTGCAGTGGACGGTCTTCGGCGCCGGCTTCCGCGTCCCGCTCCGCCCCTACGGCTGGCTGTTCGACCGTGAGCGCGGCGGTGGTTGGATCGGCGCCTGGGGGTCGCACGTCATCGACTTCCTGCGCTGGACGTTCGGCGACCTCGTCGATGCCGGCGCCCGTCTCCGCACCGACATCACGGAACGTCCCGACGCCGACGGCACGATGCACCACTGCACCGCGGAAGACGGCTTCACCGCCCTGCTCCGGACGGAGAGCGGCGTGTCGGTCACCATCGACACCACCTTCTCGGCGGTGAAGAACTCGCCGCCGCGTGTCGTGCTGCTGGGTTCCGAGGGCACGCTCGAGTCGATCGCCGACGGCAAGATCACGCTGCGCAACGCCGAGGGCACCCAGGAGGTGTTCACGTTCGATCCTCCCCGCGAAGACCCGCATCTCGTGCCGATGCGCGCGTGGGCGCACGTGGTGCGCGATGCGGTGCGCGACGGCGCGGCGCCCGACGGCGAGCCGACGTTCACCGACGGGGTGGAGTGCGCGCGGGTGATGGACGCCCTGCGCGGCGTCAGCGCTTGAAGATCGCCACGCTCACCGGAGCTGCTGCTCCAGCCACTGGGTCACCATCTGGTTCCAGCGGCGAGCCACCCCGGACTCGGTGAACATCTGCACCCCGTGCGGTGCGCCCGGCAACACGTGGAGCTCGGTGGGCACACCCGCCTGGTTCAGCCGCAGCGCGTACTCGATGTCCTCGTCGCGGAAGCCGTCAGCACCGCCGACGATCACCAGCGCGGGCGGCAGCCCGGCGAGATCGGTCGCGCGCGCCGGCGCCGCGTACGCGGGCACGTCGCCGCCGTACAGGTCGCCGAGGTACGACCGCCATCCGAATTCGTTCGACTCCCGGCTCCAGATCGGCAGACCGTCGAGCTGACTCGACGACGTGGACTGGCGGTCGTCGATCATCGGACACTCGAGCAATTGGAACGCGATCGGGAGCTCCCCGCGGTCGCGTGCGAGCAACGCGAGCGCCGCGGCCAGGCCTCCTCCGGCGCTCACGCCGGCGATGCCGATGCGGTCGGGTGCGATCCCGAGCTCCTCGGCGTGCTCGTGAGTCCAACGGAGCCCGGCGTAGCAGTCGTCGAGCGGACCTGGATACGCGATCTCCGGGGCGAGCCGGTACTCGACCGACACACCGACGCACGGGAAGTGCGCGCACTGGCGGTCGAACTTGGCGTCGTCCATGTCGTACGACCCGAGCACGTAGCCACCACCGTGGATCGAGTACACGCACGGCATCGGGCCGTCGATCCCGGTCGGTCGGTGCACGCGGACAACGACATGGGGCTCGTCGCTCACGACGTGATCCGTGCGTTCGACCGCTTCGGAGAGCGGTACGCCTGCAAACAGCTCTCCGCGCGCGGCGCGCATCGCCGCCAGTGCTTCGACCGAGAGCTCGAAGCCGATCGGCGCTGCGGCCAGTGCAGGTGCGATCTCGTCGTCGAGGATGACAGCGTCCATGGCGCGGAACGTATCACCGGTCTTCGGCGTTGTACCCGGCGAGAAAAAAAGATGCAACGTCCAGGTCGTCACCGCAGTCATACTTGATTCGCGGACGGAACGACCTCCGAGGAGCACACGATGACCAAGCTGATGTCTGGTCTGCACCGTTGGAGTCGGGCTCTGGTTCGTCACCTGCCGGACAAGCCCTACCCCAGTGACCATCCCTGGCGCGACCACCACGACCCCTCCCGCCCGCGCGGGTAGCGCGCCGCGCCTGCGTGGGGCCGGAAGGGATCGAACCTTCGACCGAGGGATTATGAGTCCCCTGCTCTGACCACTGAGCTACGGCCCCGCGGGCCGCAGGCTACGTCGAGGAGCGGAAGGCTCAGGGCTCTTCGAGGTAGTCGCGCAGGCGCTGGGAGCGGGTGGGATGCCGCAGCTTCGCCAGCGTCTTCGACTCGATCTGACGGATGCGCTCGCGCGTGACGCCGAACTCCTTGCCGACCTCTTCGAGCGTGCGCACCTGACCGTCGTCGAGCCCGAAGCGGAGTCGCACGACCGCGCGCTCACGGTCGTTGAGCTCCTCGAGCGCCTCCTCGATGGCCTCGGTGAGCAACGCGCGCGCCGCCGCGGTCGCCGGCGCGATCGCGGACGGGTCTTCGACGAAGTCGCCGAGCGAGCTGTCGTCCTCCTCCCCCACCGGCGTCTCCAACGACACCGGCTCGAGGGAGATGCGCTGGATGTCGCGCACGCGGTCGGGCGTGAGCTCGACCTTGGCCGCGACCTCTTCGACGGTGGGTTCGCGGCCGAGCTCCTGCAGCATCTGACGCTGGACGCGCAGCACCTTGTTCATCGTCTCGACCATGTGCACCGGGATGCGGATGGTGCGCGCCTGGTCGGCGATGGCGCGCGTGATGGCCTGACGGATCCACCACGTCGCGTACGTGGAGAACTTGAAGCCCTTCGTGTAGTCGAACTTCTCGACCGCACGGATCAGTCCGAGGTTGCCCTCCTGCACGAGGTCGAGCAGCGCCATGCCGCGCCCGACGTAGCGCTTGGCGATCGAGACCACGAGGCGGAGGTTGGCCTCGGTGAGCTGCTTCTTGGCGATCTCGCCGTCGACCGCGACCGCTTGCAGCGACGCATGGGCCTCGTCGGACAGGGGTGCGGTGAGCTCCTCGAGCCGTTCGGTGGCGTGCACGCCGGCCTCGATCCGCTTCGCCAGCGACACCTCTTGCGGGCCGGTGAGCAGCGGGACCTTGCCGATCTCCTTGAGGTACATGCGGACGGGATCGAAGCCACCGCCCTCGGTGCGCTCGGGGCGCGGCGCCGTCCGGCTGTGCCGAGCGGGTGCCGCACTCGCGCCCGGGCGCGGCGCCGGTGTCGCGACGGGCGGTGGCGAGACGACCGGGCGCGCCACGGGCTCGTCGCCGAGCGCGCGGCGTTCGTCTTCACGACGGATGTCGTCGATGACCTCGTCGATGATGTCGAAGCCGCCTGCCTGGATGCGCTCGAAGATCGCAGCCAGCTCGTCGGTCTCGGGTTCGAGCTTGGGCAGTGCAGAGAAGATCTCGCCGGTGGTGATCGTGACCGACCCGCGCGCACGCGTGCGCGTCATGAGCTCGTCGACCTCGTCGCGAGGCGAATCTGCTCCCACGATCGCGGCGTCGGCATTGCTCAAGGTCGTCTCCTCACGCCGGGCCTGCCCCGCGTGTTCCTTCGCCGAGCCACCCTAGTAGCTCGAAGGAGTCCTCCTGCACGGCTTCCCAATCGCCGGATTCGCGCGCGTGCGCGAGCGCATCGAGCAGGAGCTTCAATGACGTGGCGCGGTCGTCGCTGGCGCGTAACATCCGCGCGAGCACGCGTTGCGCCGCGGGACCGATGGTGTTCGACATCAGATGCGCGCGCAACGTTTCCGGTTCGTCCGACGCGATCGGCTCCTCCACCGCGACGCGCTCGAGCAGGTCGCGCACCGGGCCGTCGGTCGATGCGATCGCGTCGTGGATGCTGTCGCTCGAAGCGATCGCGTCGAACGCGCCGCGCGTGAGCGGATCGACGAACAGTCGGTCATCGAGCCAGTCGACCACGAGCTCGGGTTCGTGCACCGCGTACAGGAGGACGTCGAGCTCGCGACGGTCGACGCGCATCGGAGGTCGGCGCGTCGTGCGGCGGCGGCTCGTCCGACCACGGGCGCTCGTCGGTCGTGGGCCACCCGCCGCTTGTTCCTTGCGGTGGCGCGCCACCGTGTCGCGCAGACGGTCGGCGTCGATGTCGAGCTCACCGGCGAGCTTCATGACGTACTGGTCGCGCACGAGGTCGCTCGGGTGCTGCGCGACGATGGCGGCGCCCGCTTCGGCGGCGCGGGCCCGGCCCTCGAGCGTGGCGAGGTCGGCGGCCGCGAGCACCCGGTCGAGCCGGAACTGCAGGAACGGGGTTGCTCGTTCGAGCGCACGCAGGAGCGCGGCGGGGTCGTCACGCCACACGTCGGCGGGGTCCTTCCCCGCGGGGAGGTCGGCCACCTCGAGCTGGATCTCGTAGCGCTGCTCCCAGCCGTACCACTTCTCGGCTGCGCTCTGCCCGGCGGCGTCGGAGTCGTAGGCGAGCACCACCTTGCGGGCGAGGTTCTTGAGGATCTGGAAGTGGTCGTCGGCCAGCGCGGTGCCGCACGTGGCGACCGCGATTGGGTGATCCCGCCAGCGCGAACGCCATCACGTCGGTGTACCCCTCGCAGATCACCACCTGACCCCGCCCGACGATCTCACCCTTGGCCCAGTTGAGCCCGTACAGCAGTCGGCTCTTCTGGTAGATCGGTGTCTCGGGTGAGTTCTTGTACTTGGGTTGCTCGTCGCCGAGCGCGCGTCCACCGAAGCCGACGGCGTCGCCGCGCTGGTCGTAGATCGGGAACATCACCCGGCCGCGGAACTGGTCCTGCAGCTTGTTCACCCGGTTCACGAACGCGAGGCCGGCACCCTCGATGTCGTCGCGCGCGAACTTCTTCTGCTGCAGGTGCACGCTGAGGCGATCCCAGTCGTCGGGAGAGAACCCGAGCTGGAACTGCCGCACCGCGTCGCCGTCGAAGCCCCGCGAGCGCAGGTACCGGCGAGCGATCGCGGCGTCGTCGCCGACCCAGGAGGAGCTCGTGGTAGAACGCGATCGCGGCGGCCACGGCCTCCGACAGCCGCTGCTTGCGGGTGCGGTCCTTGGCGACGTTCTTGTCGTCGTAGCGCAGCGTGATGCCCGGCGCGCGACGCCAAGGCGCTCCACCGCGTCGACGAAGTCGAGGTGCTCGACGTCGCGCACGAACGTGATCGCGTCACCGCTGGCATCGCAACCGAAGCATCTCCATCGCCCGGTCTCGGGGTTGACGTTGAACGACGGCGTCTTCTCGGCGTGGAACGGGCAGAGGCCCACGAAGTTGCGGCCGACCCGCTTCAGGGCGAGGTGCTCGCTGGCCAGCGCGACGAGATCGGTGGCGTCGCGGACCCGCGTCACGTCCTCGTCGAGGATGCCCATCGGGCGATGCTATGACCGCTCGGGCACCGCCGCGCGGGTAGATCGCGGCGGGAATCAGACGCCGCGGGGCAGGTCGTCCGGTCGCCACCCGAGGAGCTCCACGCCGAGTGCGAGCGCATAGCGGTCGGTCATGCCGCTCACGTGCTGCACCGCGAGCGCAGCCGCCTCCGCCGATCCCGCGGGCGGTGCCGCGAGCTCGCCGTCGCGCACCGACGGCATGCGGCGCGGCGCGTCGGCGAAGTGCTCGACCAGGTCGCCGAGGAGGCGGATCACCCGCGTGGCCTGTCGGCGCGCGGCCGGCCGCAGGTAGATCCGTTCGAAGTTGAACGCCCGGTACTCGGCCAGCGCCGACGCCGCCGGCTCGGTCATCCCGACCGCGCCGGACCGGTCGATGGCGTCGAGCATCGCGCCCATGAACACCCCGATCTGCGCCGCCGGTCGGTCGCCGACCACCGCCCGGACGGTCGCCGGGAGATCGTCGGGCTCGAGGATCCCCGCTCTGACCGCGTCGTCGAAGTCGTGGCACACGTATGCGATGCGATCCGCCCACGCCACCACTTCGCCCTCCGGAGTGGAGGGCGCCGGACGACGCCACGAGTGGTTGCGCACGCCGTCGAGCGTCTCGACGCAGAGGTTGAGCGGCGCCAGGGTGACGTCGGCTCCGTAGACGGCGTGGTCGTACCCCGTGGCGGGCAGGAAGGGCGAGAAGGCCTCCTCCGAGGCGTGGCCCGCCGGCCCATGGCCGCAGTCGTGGGCGAGGGCGATGGCCTCCACCAGCGGCAGGCACAGGTTGGCGGCCCGGGCGATCCCGGTGGCCACCTGGGCGACCTCGACCGCATGGGTGAGGCGGGTGCGAAGGTGGTCGTCCTCCGGCGCGATGAACACCTGGCACTTGCCCGCCAGGCGCCTCCAGGGCCGCGAGTGCTTGATGCGATCGAGGTCGCGCTCGAAGCACAGCCGGAACGCGTCGGGCTCCTCGGCGCGCAGGCGCACCCCTGCACCAACCGGGCGGGTGGCCCCCGGCGCGAGCGCAACGGCAAGCTCGGCCTCGCGCTCCTCCCGCCGGCGCACCGGTGCACCCACGTAGGCAACGCCGTCGGGGTGGGCACGGTGCACCAGTGCGGGGGCCAGCAGCTCGGTCATGCTCCGAGGTTACGACCGGGGTGTGACAGTCAACCCGCCGTCCACGGGCGGGCCACCACCACCGCGTTGAGGAACACCACCAGGCACCACCACACCGCGATCACGCCGATGGTGATCGCGGCGCCGTAGCGCACCGCCGGCCGGACCGCGCGGGTGGCGATGTACGCCAGCGCGGCCACGATCCCGAACCGCAGCAGTGCGCCGAGGGTGAGCGTCGGGGCGATGCCGATGGCGCGCATGGCCGATTCGACGATCGGGTTCTTCTCGAGGTGGACCGACCCGTCGAGCAACACGTAGGTGAGCAGCGCGTCGAGCACGACCGCGGCGATCGCGACGGCGGCGCCGAGGTCGACCAGCCGTCGGGCCGTCGGGTTCTGCCACGCGTTGTCGGCTGCGAGCTCGCGCCTCCACTGCTCCCGATGCGACTCGGAGAGGAGGTGACGCGTCATGGCCGCAACCTACGCGGTGCTTCCCGGGCCGTCGTGGCCGAGCGACGCGTGCGCCGCGGCCAGACGGGCGATCGGCACGCGGTACGGCGAGCACGACACGTAGTCGAGCCCGACGGTGTCGCAGAACTCGACCGACGCGGGGTCACCACCGTGCTCACCGCAGATCCCGAGCTTGATGTTCGGACGGGTGGCGCGACCCCGCTCCACGCCGATGCGCACCAACTCGCCCACGCCGTCCTGATCGAGCGTCTCGAACGGGTTGGCCCGGAGCAGCTTGAGCTCCAGGTACTCCGACATGAAGCGGCCCTCGACGTCGTCGCGCGAGAACCCGAAGGTCATCTGCGTGAGGTCGTTGGTACCGAAGGAGAAGAACTCGGCGACCTCGGCGATCTCGCCCGCCGCGAGCACGGCGCGGGGCGTCTCGATCATCGTGCCGACGAGGTAGTCGACGGCGTCGACGCCGGCATCGGCCAATGCCGTGGTCGCGACCTCGCGCACCCAGTCGGTGAGCAGCGCGAGCTCGGCCTCGGTGACGATGAGTGGGATCATGATCTCGACGTGCGGGTCGCCGCCGGCCTGCTTGCGGCTGACCGCGGCCTCGATGATGGCCTTGGCCTGCATCTTGTAGAGGCCGGGCTTGAGGATGCCGAGCCGACACCCGCGGGTGCCGAGCATCGGGTTGGCCTCCCGCCACAGCTGCGCGGCCGCGAGCAGGCGCCGGCCCTCGGTGTCGAGCTCACCCTTGGCGTCGTGGATGAGGAGCTCCTCGACGTCGGGAAGGAACTCGTGCAGGGGCGGGTCGAGCAGGCGGATGGTGACGGGCAGGCCGTCCATCGCCTCGAAGATGCCTTCGAAGTCGGCGCGCTGCAGCTTCTCGAGCTCGGCGAGCGCCTCTTCCTCCTCGACCGGGCTGTCGGCGAGGATGAACCGCTGCACCAGCGGGAGCCGATCGCCGAGGAACATGTGCTCGGTGCGGCAGAGACCGATGCCCTCGGCGCCGTAGCGACGCGCACCTCGGCGTCGTGCGGGAGGTCGGCGTTGGTGCGCACCCGCATCCGCCGGAACGTGTCGGCCCACGAGAGGATGGTCTCGAACGGACCGCCCGGGTCGGGCGTCACGACGGCGACCGGGCCGATCACCACTTCGCCGGTGGTGCCGTTGATCGAGATGACCTCACCCTGGCGCACGGTCTCGCCGTTGACCTCGAAGAAGCCGCCGACGACGTCGATCTGGAGCTCGTTGGCGCCGCAACCGCGGGCGTGCCCATGCCGCGGGCGACGACGGCGGCGTGGCTCACGAGGCCACCGCCGACGTGAGGATGCCCTCGGCCGCGATCATCCCGTGCAGGTCGTCGGGCGACGCTCGGGCCGCACGAGGATCACGTCTTCGCCGAGCTCGCGGTGATGCTCGGCGAGGTCGGCGGTGAAGTAGACCCGACCGACGGCTGCACCGGGC
>CAWIHV010000011.1:0-34267 GCA_963835985.1 uncultured Actinomycetes bacterium
GACCGCCGCGAGGGCCTCGACGATGCGCGGTGGGGTGAACGGCGCGGTGGCGACGTGCGCGGCGACGAGCGCGAGCGCGTCGTTCACCGCGTTCGCGACGGCAGCGGGCGCGCCGATCGCGCCACCCTCGCCCACGCCCTTGTAGTTGCCCGGCGTCGACGCCGGTGTCTCGACGTGGCCGTACTCGATCTCGGGCACGTCGGTCGCGGTGGGCAGCAGGTAGTCCATGAAGGTGCTGGTGAGCGGGTTGCCCTGCTCGTCGTACACGAAGTCCTCGAGCAGCGCGCCGCCGATGCCCTGCACCGCGCCGCCGGCGATCTGTCCTTCGACCACCGACGGGTTGATCATCACGCCGCAGTCCTCGCTGACGATGTAGCGCAGCAGCGTGACCGCGCCGATGTGCGGATCGACGTCGACCGTGCAGAGGTGGCACGCGTTCGAGAACAGGAACGGCAGGTCGGACTTGTAGCGATGGAGGACCTCCAGGCCCGGCTCCATGCCCGGCGGCAGCGCGCCGAGATCAAGGTGCGCGACGTGCGCGATCTCGCCGACGGTGCGCGACCGGGTCGGGGTGCCGCGAACGCTCGCCACCCCGTCGACGACGTCGATGTCCTCCGGTGCCGCCTCGAGGAGATGGGCCGCGATCGCCGCCACCTTCTGCCGGAGCTTCTCGGCCGCCTCCTGGATCGCGGCGCCGAGGATCGGTCCACTCCGGCTCCCCCCGGTGCCGAACGTGTAGGGCGTCTCGTTGGTGTCGCCCTGGTGCACGGTCACGTCGTCGTACGGGACGCCGAGGAACTCGCTCACCAGCTGCGCGGTCGTGGTCTCGAGGCCTTGGCCGTGCGAGCCCGAACCGAGGTACACGTCGACGGTGCCGTCGGGTTGGATGCGGAGGTGGGCCGGCTCCGTGCTGTAGGGACCGATCATGCTCTGGGGCTCGATGTACAGACCGATGCCGACGCCGACCAGGCGACCGAGCGCGAGCTGCTCGCGTTGCCGGACGCGGAACGCGTCGTAGTCGAGCATCGCCGCGGCCTGCTCGAGCGTCTCGGCGGGCGAGACGTCGACCAGGGGAATGCCGAGCGGCAGCGTGTAGGGCAGCTCGTCTCGCTGCAGCACGTTGCGGCGGCGCAACTCGAGCGGATCGACGTCCAGCTGCCGGGCGAGGCGGTCGATCGCCTGCTCGCGGAAGTAGGTCTCGAACTGCCAGGGTCCGCGGTAGGGCGCGCGCGAGCACGTGTTGGTGAACGCCGACTGCGACTCGAACGCCAGCTTCGGGATCCGGTACGGGCCGGTGAAGATGACCGCTCCCATGGCGGCTGCGCTGCCGGCCATCGGGTACGCGCCGACCTCGTCGATGTGGTCGGCTGCGATGCCCAGGATCGTCCCGTCGTGGTCAGCGGCGATGGTCACGGTGCACCGCTCGGCGCGCGACGACGTCGCCGCGAGCAGGTTCTCGCGCCGGTCCTCGATCCACTTGAGCGGTTGGCCGAGGTGGAAGCTGGCGAGCAGCACGACCTGCTCGTCGCGCGCGAGGTAGGCCTTCTGGCCGAAGCCGCCACCCACGTCGCCCATCTGCACCCGGATCCTGCTCTCGGGGGTGCCGGTGATGCGGCTGGTCACGGTGCGCACGTCGTGTGGCGACTGCGTGGACACCCACACGTCGAAGCGGCTCGCCCGAGGTTGCCACGACGCCACGATGCCGCGGGTCTCCATGGGGACCGCGAGGTAGCGGTTCTGGACGAACGTGTCCGTCACGACGTGCGCGGCCGTCTCGAGGATCTCGCGCAGCTCGTCGTCGGGGGGCATCGGCATCGCCCCCGCGACGTTGCCGTCGATGTCGGGATGCACGCGCTCGGTGCTCGCGAGCGCGGTGGTGTAGTCGACCACGGCGGGGAGCGACTCCGCGTCGAGCTCGATCAGCTCGACGGCATCCTCGGCGAGAGCGCGGCTCGCGCGCGACCACCAACGCGTAGGGATCGCCGACGTAGCGCAGTTCGTCGTCGGCGAGGACCTTGTACGGCCCGACCGACCCCATCGAGAGCACCGGAGTCGCGCCCATCGGGCCCACCAGCACGTGGTTCAGGTCGGCCGCGGTCAACACCGCCACGACACCCTCCGCCTCGCGCGCCGCGTCGGCGTCGACCCGCACGATGCGAGCGCGCGCGCGACGTCGCTGCGCGCGAAGGCGACGTGCAGCATCCCCGGGACGACGACGTCGTCGACGTACCTGCCGGCACCGGTGAGGAGGCGCGGGTCTTCCTTGCGGCTGATGCGGTTCCCGACGAGCCGGGCCGACGGTGCGAGCAGGCTCATCGAGGCGCGATGACCGGCGGCCAGGGGCTGTCGGCCGCGGCCTGGAGGGTGTCGGCGCGCTCGTCGTTGTCGTAGGCGCGGAACGTCAGGATGAGCTCGTCCATCTCCGGCCTGGTGATGTCACCCGACTCGAGTGCGGAGCCCACGTGCGACAAGATCGGAATCGGTGCTTCGTCCACACCGACGCACGCGACGGTGAGGAACCGCCGGTCGCGACGTGCGAGACCCGGTCGTTGCCACACATGACCGAACACGAAGTTGAGGATGCCCGCGTGCTGATACGGAGAGTCACGACCGGGAGCCGGCACGTGGTTCACGTCGCGGAACTCCTCCTCGCCACGCGCGATGCGCGCCTCCCAGTCGTTGGGCCCGAGCTCGGTGACGTCGGTCGGGCGGAGGGGGAGAGGAGTCGGCTCCTCGCCGCGCTCCTCCTGAATCCGGGCCCACGTCTGGCGGACGTACATCTCGAGGTTCGAGGCCTTGGGCCAGCCGCAGTACACCGCGAAGTGCAAGACCACCTCGAGCATCTCGTCGATGGTGAGCTCACCGTCTTCGAACGCGGCGTGGACCTCCTCGATGATCGGCTCCGCGGTGCACGCGAAGGCGACGCAGGCGATCGACACCATCCGCCGTTCCCGACGCCCCAGGCCGTCACGTGACCAGACCTCGCGCTGTGCGGTGGTTGCTGCTCCCACATCTCCCCCTCGACCGACGCTCGAGCATTTGACGGGATCGTTCGCAGCCGCGACATTCGACGACGGCGGCGCCGCCGTCAAGGCCGGCCGAGAGGACGTCGTGCGATGCAGGCATCAGAGCTCTTCGACTTGAGCGGGAAGGTGGCGATCATCACCGGCGGCGCCGGCAGCATCGGCACCACGTACGGGCGCGCGCTCGGCGAAGCCGGTGCATCGGTGGTGCTGGCCGACGTCGACGAGGGGGCCGCCAGCCAGGCCGCCGGTGCCCTGCAGGGTGACGGCTTCGACGTCATCGGGGTCGCGGTCGACGTGAGGGATCTGGCGTCCGCGCAGTCGATGGCCCGCGCCGCGGTCGACGCGTTCGGCGGCATCGACATCCTCGTGAACAACGCCGCGATCATGAGAGATCTCCCGCGCTACGGGCTCAGCAACATGCCGGTCGACGAGTGGGACCGGGTGCTCGACGTCAACCTCAAGGGCCCCTTGCTCTGCACGCAGGCGGTGCTGCCGTCCATGCTCGAACGCGGCGGGGGCAGGATCATCAACGGCCTCTCCGCGGGCGCGTTCAGCGCAGGCGGGATCTACGGCATCTCCAAGTACGCGTTGCACTCGCTCACCGCGAACCTCGCCAGCGAGCTCGGACCGCAGGGCATCAACGTGAACGCGATCGCACCGGGACTCGTCGCGGCCGAGAGCGGGTACGTCAGCCTCGCCGAGGACTCGCCCATCCGCGCGGCGATCGCAGCCGGGATCCCGGGGAAGAAGTCCGGCCCACCGGAGGATCTGGTGGGGACGCTCTTGCTGCTCTGTTCGAAGGCCGGCGACTGGATCAACGGCCAGAGCATCAGCGTCGACGGCGGCTGGGTGATGCGGCTCTGATCGGCGACGGGGATGCATCACGAGGGACATGACCCCGACCATCCACCCGATCATGGGTACCGAGGCGTTCGAGCCGCACGGCGCCGAGTACCTGGGGGATCCGTACGCCCACCTCGCGCGCCTGCGGGCCGAGGGCCCGTGCTACGTCGATCCGGGCAGCGGACGGTGGTTCCTCCTCTCGTTCGACCACGTCGAAGCCGGGTTGTCGCAGATCGTGCGCGGCGAGCGGGAAGGCCCGGACGTGCGCGAGCACTTCCCCGGGAACCCGTTCGCCGCCGACGGACCGGGCCATGCCGGACCGCGTCGGATCATCGTGCCGTCGTTGACGAACCGTTCGGTGCAGCGGTACCGGGACCGGGCCCAACAGATCGTCGACGACGTGTTCGCGGCGCGGGAGCGCGGGGGTGAGGTGCGGGTGGTGGACGAGATCGGGTTCCGGCTGCCGTACGAGCTCACGTGCGATCTGCTCGGCATTCCGGAGGTCGACAACGCGGAGGAGCTCCGCGGTTGGACGTGGCAGAGCCTGGAGCTGATCGACGCGTTCCTCACGCCGGAGCAGCTGCAGACCAACCTCGAGGCGTCGGCGTGCCTGGCTGCGCACCTCGACGAAGTCACCGAGTGGAAGCGCGACCATCTCGGTGACGACCTGTTCTCCGCGGTCATTGCAGCTGCGGACGCCGGTGAGGTGATGCGACCGGAACAGGTCGGGCCGTACATGCACACGCTCTACCTGGCGGGAATGCACACCACGGTCAACCAGACCGCGTTGAGCCTCCTGGCGATGCTCGAGCGCCGCGACCAGTGGGAGCTGCTGGTCGCGCAGCCCGAGCTGCTCGAGAACGCGGTGGAGGAGCTGTTGCGGTTCGAACCCACCGCGCAGTACATGCGACGCGTGCCCGACCACGACGTCGACATCGCCGGCGTCGCCATCCCGAGCGGCACGGTGGTGGTGTGCTGGATCGCGTCCGCGAACCGCGACGAACAACGGTGGGGAGCGACGGCCAACGAGCTCGACATCACTCGCGCGGACGCGCGGCAGCACGTCGCGTTCGGCAAGGGTGCGCACGTCTGCGTCGGCAGCTGGTTGGCGCGCCTCGAGCTCCAGGTCGTCCTCGGCACCGTGGCCGAGCGCTACCCGAACGTCGAGCTGCCCGGAGCAGGACCTCGTCTGGTCGAGCAACTTCATCCGCGGCCCCGAGGAGCTCGTGGTCCGGTTGTAGACGCTCAGACGTGCAGGGTGGCCGACGAGCCACGACGAGCGGCCCATGAGCTCCTCGGGTTCTCCCAACCCGTCGATCTGAGATGGGTAGTGCTCCACCTCATCGAAGAGACCGCCCACCACGCGGGTCATGCCGACGCGAACGCGGGAGATGCTCGACGGGCGCATCATGCGGCCCTGAGCCACAATGCGCACCGCATCCACCGGGAGGAAGCGCGTGAGTGAGCCCGAACCCTTCACGATCGAGTGGTCCGATGCCGCGATCGTCGACCTCCGAGCGCGCCTCGCTGCCACTCGCTGGTCCGAACCGGAGACGGTCGACGACTGGTCGCAGGGTGTGCCGTCGTCCTACCAGCGTGAGGTCTGCGAGTACTGGGCCGACGGCTACGACTTCGCTACTGCGCAGGCTCGCCTCAACCAGTTCCCGCAGTTCCGCCACGACGTCGACGGCCTCGGCATCCACTACCTCCACCAGCCGTCGCGCCACGCCGACGCCATGCCCCTCGTGTTGACGCACGGCTGGCCGGGCACGTTCGTGGAGTTCCTCGGGGTGATCGATGCCCTGGCGAATCCTGACGACCCGGCCGACGGGTTCCATGTCGTCGTACCGTCGCTGCCCGGCTACGCCTACAGCGATCGACCCACCGCACCGGGATGGAACGTGCCGCGCGTCGCGCGCGCGTGGGACACGCTCATGCGCGACCTCGGCTACGAGCGCTACGGCGCGCAGGGCGGCGACTGGGGCGCGATGGTCACCACGAGCATCGGGCAGCAGTGCGCCGACCACGTCACGGGCATCCACGTGAACATGCCCGTGGTGAACTTCGGCGAGTTGGACATGAGCGACCTCACCGAACAGGAGACCACCGCGCTCGCGCGCGTCGGTGAGCACGCCCAATGGGGCATGGGCTACTCCGCCGAGCAGTCCACCCGACCGCAGACCCTCGGCTACGGACTCACCGACTCGCCCGCCGGGCAGTGCGCTTGGATCCTCGAGAAGTTCTGGGCCTGGACCGACAACGACGGCCACCCCGAGCAGGCCCTCACCAAGGACCAGATGCTCGACGACATCTCGCTGTACTGGTTCACCGCCACGGCAGCGTCGTCGGCGCGCCTCTACTGGGAGAGCTTCAAGGCGGTCGACATGGAACCGATCACCTGCCCGTCGGGTGTCTCGTCGTTCCCGAAGGAGATCCTCGGCGTGTCGGAGCGCTGGGCGCGCACGCGCTTCACCGACCTGCGCTGGTACGGCGCGCCGTCGAAGGGCGGTCACTTCGCCGCGTTCGAGCAGCCGCAGATCTTCGTCGACGAGGTGCGCGGGTTCTTCCGCACCGTGCGCTGAGCAGGAGGACAGCCATGACCGACACACCAGTCGCCGTCGTCACCGGCGCGAGCCGCGGCATCGGGCGCGCGGGTGCGCTGGCGCTCGCGGAGGCCGGATTCGACGTCGTCGTCAGCGCCCGCACGGTGAAGGAAGGCGACGGTGCGTCCGACGCCGACCTCGGTGCGGGCGGATCGCAGCGCGGTCGTCGTGCCGGGCAGCCTCGAACGCACGGCGCAGGAGATCGAGGAACGCGGCCAGCGGGCGCTGATCGTGCCGATGGACCTGCTCGATCGCGACGCGGTCCTGGCGCTGCCCGCCGCCGTGCTCGACGAGTGGGGCCGCATCGACGTGCTGTTCAACAACGCGATCTACAAGGGTGTCGGCACCCTCGACCGCGTGGCCGACCTCACGCCCGAGTCGATGCTCGACATGTTCACCGGCAACTTCGTGCACCAGGTGCTGCTGATCCAGGCGGTGCTGCCGCACATGCTCGAGCGGGGCCGCGGCACGGTGATCGACATGGTGTCGGGTTCGGCGCGACTCGACCCGCAGGCGCCGCCCGGAGAGGGCGGTTGGGGCATCCTCTACTCGGGGTCGAAAGCGGCGTTCGCGCGGGTCGCCGGCGGCGTCAACGCCGAGTACCTGCGCGCAGGCGTACGCGCGTTCAACGTCGATCCCGGGAACGTGGTCACCGAGGCGCGCAAGGCGATCAAGTCCGACGACGAGTACTCGGCCGGGTACGGGAGCGAGCCCGCGGAGGCCACGGGGAAGGTCGTGGCCTGGCTCGCGACCGATCCCGGAGCCGACCGGTTCCTGGGCAAGTGGATCTTCGCCCCCAAGCTCTGCTCCGACCTCGGCCTGCTCCCCGGCTGGACGTTCCAACCGGTGGGCGACTTCTGAGGCGAGCGTGACGTCCCCGCCGCTGCCGCTGCTCCGGTTCGTCGAGCGGACTCGGCTGCCGCTCGACGAGCGCGCGACCGACGCAGCATGGCTCGACATCACCCGGTTCCTGTTCGACCCGGACATCGTCGACCTGTCGACGCTCCATGCGCTGGTGCGGAACGCGTACTACTGCGACGATTCGCAGGTGCCGGGGAGCCCGGTCATGCGGCGGGGAACCCGACACGGGCCCTATCGCATCGACTGCTTCGACACCGACTCGTTCGAGCTCTCCGATCGCCCCTCCGCCGAGGAGACGCTGCACCGCTGGGCCGAGACGTCGAGTCGATCACCGGAACGCCGCTACCCACGGCCGATCCACGTGGCGGAGCAGGTCCTGGCGGCGGCGTCGACGATCTTCGAGCTGAGAGAGCTCCCCGAGACGTGCGAGCACGACCTCGGCCGATCGCTGGAGGACTTCCACGAATTCGTGCTCCTGAATCGGCACGACGGGGTCCTCACGGTCCTGGTGGCGGCGACGACCCGTGCACCGCGTCCGAGCGCCTGAACCAGGCGTGGTCGCGGGAATTGCGGTCACGAGGTGTCCGCAGTCGGGGCCACCATCGACGTTGCGAGTCCTCGCAACTGGGTAGAACGCACGACGGTCGCCACACGAAGGAGCACGATCATGCCCGAACGCAGCGGATACATCCCCGGTGTCCCGTGCTGGGTCGACACCCAGCAGCCCGATCCGCAAGGGTGCCGTCGAGTTCTACGCCGGACTCTTCGGGTGGGACTTCGAGAACGTCATGCCGGAAGGATCGGGGGGCGAGTACTTCATGGCCCGCATCCGCGGTGACGACGTCGCCGCGGTCGGTTCGGTGCCCGAGGGCATGCCGCCGGTCCCGATGTGGAACACGTACATCGCGGTGGCGAGCGCCGACGAAAGCGCCGAGAAGGTGCGCGCGGCCGGCGGCGCAGTGTTCGCCGATCCGTTCGACGTCATGGACGCGGGACGCATGGCGGTCTGCGCCGATCCCGAAGGTGCGGTGTTCTGCGTGTGGGAAGCGAAGGCGAGCTTCGGCGCGGCCGTGGTGAACGAGCACGGCGCGCTGAACTTCAACGGGTTGGCCACGCGGGATCCCCAGGCCGCGGAGACCTTCTACGGCGCGGTGTTCGGCTGGAAGCTGTTGTCGCTCCAGGCCGGGCTGATGTGGGCGTTGCCGGGTTACGGCGATCACCTCGAGGGGAGCACCCCGGGACTGCGCGAGCAGATGGCACAGATGGGCGCGCCCGACGGGTTCATCGACGTCGTCGCCGCGGTCGACCCGATCGCGGCCGGCGACTCCGACACGCCGGCGCACTGGTCGGTCACGTTCGGAGCCGACGACATCGACGCGACTGCCGCGCTGGCCGCCAAGCTCGGGGGTGAAGTCGTCGAAGGTCCCTTCGACGCTCCGTGGACGAAGACGGCCGTGCTCAAGGATCCGCAGGGTGCGCAGTTCATCGCCAGCCAGTTCGTCGCGGAGAACAGCAACCTCAGCGCGTAGCGCGCCCGGCGTCGCTCGCGAGGAGCGCGTCGACCGCGTGTTCGACCACGGTGCCCTCGAAGAAGCGCGGGTTCGTCGCGGTCCACAACCGCGCCGGGTTGGCGAACACGAACTCCCGGAGACCGGCGTGGTCGAGGATCCCGTCCTCGACCGGTTCGTACACCTCTTCGAGCACCGCTTCCATGAGCGGGACGTCCCAGTGGCCGATGTCAGAACCGAAGATGGCCTGCAGCCGCACGCCGCCCGGATTGCGATCGCCGTCGAACGCCGACGGCATGACCGGATCGTCGCCCTCGCACCCGAAGAAGAAGCGCTCGGCGAACAAGCGACGCAGCTCGTCCGCGCTCCGCACGCGGAGCCGCTCGAAGCTGTCGGTCGGATCTTCGGGATGGACGTCCCACCGTCGGGCGAGTCCGCCGCGAGCAGTCGGGTCGCGTAGCGACCCGCCGAACTCGTCGTAGAGCTCGAGGAACAGGTCCACGTCGACGAGCCGCGGGTCGCTGTCGCGCGCGAGGCCCTCGAGCCTCCGCTTCTCCCAATGGCCCGTGAGATCGGCGAGCAACGAACGGGCCCAGCCCACGCCGCCCTCGAGGAAGAGGAAGCGCAGCTCGGGGAAGCGCTGGCTCACGCCTCCGAGGAAGAGCGACTTGCAGATGGCGGTCGCGGCGGACGCGAAGTGGCCGACGTGGTTGTAGACCGGGTTGGAGATCGAGTCGTGGAAGGTCGACCCTTCGCCCGGCGTGTGGAAGCTCGGGACGACGCCGAGCTCGTGGCACTTCGCCCAGACCGCGTCGTAGTCGTGCTCGCTGTCGATGCCGAACGTGTCGGCCCGCCACGCGAAGCGCGCCGCCTCGGGCGCGCGGTCGGTGATGGTCGTGATCGGCCGCTTCACGTAGCTCGGCAGCATCACCGCCTTGAAACCTCGACGACCGACCGCGTGGTCGAGCTCCTCGAGCGCCTCGTCGGGTGTGAACATCGGGATGATCGCCACCGGGGTCATGCGATCGGGATGCCCCATCCAGTGGTCGGCGTAGTAGTCGTTGAGGCCGCGGCAACACGCGCGCCGGGTCTCCTCGTCGGCGTATCCCTGCGGGTTGATGCCGATGGTGGGGTAGAGCACGGTGAAATCGATCCCGAGCTGATCGAGCCGGCGGTACATCAGGTCGGGGAACTGCGCGGTCGCGAGGTCGAGCCCGTGGTTGCGCAAGGGTTCACCCCAGAACGGCGGACGATGGGTCCACTGCGTCATGCGCTCGTCGTCGCTCAGGCCGTACCAGTCGCGCGACAGGAACGTCGATCGTTGCTGTTCGGCGAAGCGCGTTGCCATGTCGGTTCCGCCCGCACGCGCGATGTACTCCATCGCGACGGGTCGGAACTCGACCAGGTGACCGTCCGAGTCGATCACGGGATGGTCGAGCCGCTCGCGGATCTCTGCCACCGCTCGACTCGGCTGGAATCCGTTCGTCGTCACCGACGGTCAGTCTGGTCCCCGCCTCGAGAGGCTTCAACGTCGTTCGTAATTGTTGGTACAGCGCGTCGGGGTGCTTGCCGAAGTTCCAGGAAGCGCAGGGATCGGAGGCGGTGACCATGTCGGTCACGGAGCAGCGACATGCGCCACGGCAGCACGAGACCCGCTTGGCGACCTATCGGTTGGACGGGCTGACGGAATGGCGCGCGTCCCGAGTGATCGACGTGTCCTTCGACGGCGCCGCCCTCGAGCTCTACCACGCCGATGCCGGCGACGAGCTCACGGGTTGGCTCTACCTGGGGGTCGAGCCTGCTGCCGACGATCGGGGTGGCTTCACCCTCCGCACGATGCTGCGCGGGGGCGTGCAGCTGGAGAACGGTCGGGTGATCGTCGTCGTCGGGTTCGGGCCCCTGGCGTCCAGCCAACGGCAGCTCCTGCACGACCTCGTGACGCTGCGGTCCCTCGTCTGACCGCCTCTTCTCCGGCCACGGTTGCCGAGCTCGCCGAGCGGGTAGGTCCCGTCCGTGGCGTCGAGTCACCAGAGCCCTCGACGTCGCGGTGGCGTCGAGCCCTGGTCGGTCTGCCCCTGACCGGGGCTCCGCTGCGAGGGCGCGAAACGGGCGCCGACCGAATGGCCGGCGCCCGTTCGCTGTGCGTTCGAACCCTTACTGCTGGATCAGGTTCGCCTTGATCTCGATCGCGTTCGACGACTTGCAGTCGAACGTGCCCTTCTTGGTCGGGTACTGGCGCACCCACTTGCCGCTCTTGAACTGCACCATCAGGAAGCACGACGTGGTCTTGCCGTCCTTGAAGGACCGCTTGCCGATCATGCCACCGGCGTCGAACTCGGTGAGGCCCTTGATCGCGGTGATGAGGTTGGTGCGGGTGAGGCCGTTGACACCGTCGCTCTTGACGATCGCGTTCACCGCGTCGGCGAAGGCGAGCACCGCGGCGTACGAGTACGCGGAGAACTGGTCCGGTGTGCCACCCACCTTCTTCATGTACGTGACGAAGTTAGCCACGGTCTTGTTGACCGACTTCTCCTCGAACGGCAGGAAGCCGAGGAACTGGACCTCACCCTCGAAGGTGTCGGCGTTGTCGGTGATCAGCGTGTTGCCATAGCACGACGCGCACTCCCAGAGGATCTTCGACGTGTCGAGGCCCTGGATGTCGGCTTCGCTGCGGATCAACAGCGCCTGGTTGGCTGCACCCACGTTCAGCGACCAGTTCGAGTTGTCGTTCTTCATGTTCTGCACGATCGGGGTGAACACGCTCTGCGGGTCGCGTCCCGACACCGCCACCACCGGGTCGCCCTGGTCCATCTTGATGCCGGCCTGCTGCGCGGCCAAGCCCAGGATGGTGCCGCCGCGGGCGGCGTCCTTGGTGTCGTTGCCCACGATGGTCACCCCGTGGAGCCCGCCCTTGTTCTTGGAGAGCTCCCACTTCGCCGGACCCTGGTTGGCGTAGAAGGTCTGCGGGTTCTGGTTCACCGTGGGGCAGTCGAGGGCGGTCCCGTACGCCGGGAACGACATCGCCGAGCACGACTCGGGCACGCCGGTGGTGACGGCGGACATGTCGGGGATGCCGGTTGCCGCGCCCGCCTGGTCGGGGCAGTTGACGATGTCATCGACCTGGGTCAGGAACAGCGCCGACGTACCCACGAGGGCGTAGTCGTTCTGGCAGCCCTGGATGGTCGCGTTGCGCGACTCGTTGCCGTTGAGCTTCGAGTCGTAGAAGTCGACGACGACCTTGCGGCCGGCGAGGCCGCCGCCACCGGCCTTGCTGTTCAGGTAGGCCGCGCCCGCCTTCACGCCGTCGACCGCGCCCTTGAACAAGCCGGGCGCGAACGGGTTGTCGACGTCGGCGACGACGCCGATGTGGATCTCGGAGGCGGTGACACCGACCTCGGTCGCCTTCGGCTTCTCGTTGCTCGACTGAGCCGTTGCCGGGCCGATGCCAGCGGCGGCGAGCGCCGCGAGCACCACTCCGATCACGACGACATTCCGGACCTTCTTCACGGAGTCCCCCCCAGGAGTCGTGTGCGTGAGGTTCGTAGTCAAACACGATTGCTCGACCCACGCTCGTCACCCCGGAAAGGCCATTCTCCGACGGCGCGCCGCTCGATGGCGAAGGGTCACTGCGTGATGAGGTTCGCCTTCACCTGGGTTGAGTTCGATGCCTTGCAGTCGAACGTGCCCTTCTTCGTCGGGTACTGACGCACCCACTTGCCCTTCGTGAACTTCACCACCATGAAGCAGCCGGTGAT
Organism: uncultured Actinomycetes bacterium; assembly: GCA_963835985.1. Taxonomy (GTDB): domain Bacteria; phylum Actinomycetota; class Acidimicrobiia; order IMCC26256; family DASPTH01; genus DASUAS01. The sequence continues at coordinate 12,597 of CAWIHV010000011.1, forward strand.
CTTGCCGTTGGCGAACGACCGCTTGCCGAGGAAGCCGCCGGCGTCGAAATCGGTCAGACCCTTCATCGCAGTGATCAGGTTCTCGCGGGTGAGGCCGTTGACGCCGTCACTCTTCACGATCGCGTTCACCGCGTCGGCGAACGCCAGCACCGCGGCGTACGAGTACGCCGAGAACTGGTCGGGCTTGCCGCCGACCTTCTTGATGTACTTGACGAAGTTGGCCACGGTCTTGTTGACCGAGGCCTCCTCGAAGGGCAGGAACCCGAGTTGCTGGACCTCGCCCTCGAAGTCGGACGCGTTCTTGGTGATGAGCTCGTTGCCGTAACACGACGAGCACTCCCAGAGCACCGACGTCGGATCGATGCCCTGGAGGGTCGCTTCGTTGCGGAACAGCAGCGCCTGGTTGGCCGATGCGATGTTCAGCGACCAGTTCGACTTGTCTTCCTTCATCTTCTGCACGATGGGCGTGAACACGCTCTGCGGGTCACGTCCCGACACCGCGACCGCGGGGTCACCCTGGTCCATCTTGATGCCGGCCTGCTGTGCGGCGAGGGCGGCAAGAGTGCCGCCTCGGGCGGCATCCTTGGTGTCGTTGCCGATGATGGTCACGCCGTGAAGGTCGTCCTTCGACTTGGAGATCTCGTACTTCGGCGGTCCCTGGTTGACGTTGAACGTCTGCGGATTGTCGGTGACGGTGGCGCAGTCGATCTGCGTGCCGAAGGCCGGGAACGCCATCGGAGAGCACGACTCGGGCACGCCCGTGGTCACGGCCGAGATGTCGGGGATGCCGGTCGCCTGGCCGGCCTGGTCCTGGCAGTTGACGATGTCATCGACCTGGGTCAGGAACAGCGCCGAGGTGCCGACCAGTGCGTAGTCGTTCTGGCAGCCCTGGATGGTGGCGTTGCGCGACTCGTTGCCGTTGAGCTTCGAGTCGTAGAAGTCGACGACGACCTTGCGGCCGGCCAGACCCCCACCGCCCGCCTTGCTGTTCAGGTAGGCCGCGCCGGCCTTCACCCCGTCGACCGCGCCCTGGAACAGTCCCGGGGCGAACGGGTTGTCGACGTCGGCGATGACGCCGATGTGGATCTCAGAAGCGGTGACACCGACTTCGCTGGCCTTCGGCTTCTCGTTGCTCGACTGGGCGGTCGCGGGGCCGATGCCAGCGGCGGCGAGCGCCGCCAGCACCACTCCGATCACGACGACGTTCCGGACCTGCTTCACGGATTCCCCCCCAGGAGTCGTGTGTGAGAAGTCCGTAGTCAAACATGATCGGGTGATCCGCGCTCGTCACCCCGGAGAGGTCGTTCTCTGTCGGAGCCTCTGCCGGCACCGGCTTCTGCCAAGCTCGTGCCCGTGGACGGCCTCCCGAAGACCCGGTACGCGAGGAACGGATCGACGCATCTCGCTTATCAGGAGCTCGGTGAGGGCCCGCTCGACATCGTCGAGATCGAGAGCTGGGTCCATCACGTCGAAGCGTTCTGGGGCGTGGCCGAGCTGGCGCGTCAGCGCCGCCGGCTCGCGTCGATGGGTCGCCTGATCGTCCTCGACCGGCGGGGGACCGGCCTCTCGGATCCGGTCGCGCTCGACCGGTTGCCGGATCTCGAGACCCAGGTCGCCGATGTCATCGCGGTGATGGACGCGGCCGGCTCGCCGCGGGCTGCGATCCTCGGCTTCGCCGACGGCGGCGCGCTCGCGCTCCGGCTCGCGGCGTCGTACCCGGAGCGTTGTCGCGCGCTCGTGCTCTGGAACACCGCCGCGCGCTTCACGCTCGGCCCCGACTACCCGTGGGGCGCGCCCGAAGCGGTGTTGCTCGATCTCGTGCAACGGCAGTCGGAGGACTGGGCCGAGAGCGACCCCGGGTACCTGCGCGTGCTCGTGCCCAGCCGCGCCGACGACGAACAGTTCGTCGAACACATGGCCAGCCTCGGGCGAACGGCCATCTCGCCGGGCGCGGTGGCGCACTACTACCGGGAGACGGTCCTGTCCGATCTCCGGGAGTGCCTGCCCGACGTCGAGGCGCCGACCCTCGTGTTGCAACGCACCCACGGTCCGATCGTGAGCGCAGGGATGGGTCGCTACGTGGCCGACCACATCGCGGGCGCTCGGTACGTGGAGATCGACGGCGGCGACCACATCTGGTTCACCGAACGCGCCGACGAGATCGTCGACGAGATCGAGGAGTTCATCACCGGAGCGCGTACATCGACTGACCCGGATCGGCGGCTGGCAACGATCCTCTTCACCGACATCGTCGGTTCGACCGCCAAGGCCGCGGAGCTCGGTGACACTCGTTGGCGTGCCCTGCTCGATCAGCACGACGAGATCGTGCGGGGCGAGCTCAGCCGGTTCGGTGGTGAGGAGATCGACTCGACCGGTGACGGCTTCCTCTCGACGTTCGACGCGCCCGGTCGGGCGATCCGGTGCGTCCGGGCGATGGGCGACACGCTCGCCGCGATCGGCATCGAGATCCGGGCTGGGGTGCACACCGGTGAGGTCGAGGTGCGCGGTCACCAGATCGGGGGCATCGCGGTGCACATCGGCGCGCGGGTCGCGGCCACCGGCGGCGGCGGCGAGATCGTGGTGTCGAGCACGGTCAAGGAGCTCATGGCCGGCTCCGAGGTGACGTTCCTCGATCGTGGTGAGCACGAGCTCAAGGGCGTGCCCGGCGTGTGGCGCCTCTACCTCGCGGAACGCTGAGCGGACAGCTCCGCGAGCAGATCGAACGACTGCTCCACAACGGCGTGGAGGTCACCGCGCCCATCGCGCGCCAACCAGCGTCGGTAGGCGTGGTCCAGCGTGGACTGCCCGAGGGTGGCGGCGAGCACGTCGGCTTCGCCCGGTTCGTCGCGGCCGGCGCGCGCGGCGAGCGTGGAGGCCACCTGCTCGCGGAACCACTCCATGCCGGCGACGTAGCGGCCCTGCAGCACCGGGCTGCTGCCCATCGCACGATGGAACAGCACCGCCTGGGCAGCATCGGCCGGGCTCAGCCGCGGCTGCGCGAGGTAGGCGCGCCGGAACGCTTCGAGCGCGGGCACGTCGGGGTCCACGTCGCGCAGCGCGGTGAGGAACGGGTCGATGTCCATCTCGCGCGCGAAGAGGACGTCGTCCTTGCTCTCGAAATAGCGGAAGAACGTGCGCAGCGACACGTTCGCCTCGCGGCACAGGTCGTCGACGGTCGTGTGCTCGTATCCCTGGGATGCGAAGAGGGTGACCGCGGCTTCGTTGAGCGCGGCGCGCGTCTCGACCTTCCGCTGTTGCCGGCGTCCGCTCCCCGCGCTCAGCTCGGTGGCGTCGGGATCACGCAGAGGGAACACGGCGCATCCCGAGAACTCGGCGAGGACGGCGTCGGTGTGCTCGCCGAGCGTGGGCGCCGGATCCAGGACCGACGGGCTGCGCGAGAAGGTGGCGTAGGCGGTGACCCGCGGGTACTCGTCGAGCGAGCGCGTGCTGCGCGGTGGTGACCCAGCCGTGCTCGGCGCCGAAACGACCGAGGGTCACGTGGCGGTCGGCGGGCTCGTCGGCCACCTCGACGCAGGTGACCCCGGCGGCGCGGAGTCGGGCCTCGTGCTCGCGCGTCGGCGCGGCGCGGAAGAACGGTTCGAGCACGCCGTCGGCAAGGGTGGTGTCGAGCGTGCCGCCGCGTGCACTCCGCGAGTGCGGTGCGCTCCTGCTCCGACGAGCGCCGCGAGCATCAGCCAGCCGTCGGCGGTGGCGGTAGAGGCGGTGCCACGCGCTGACGCCGAGGAGCTCGGGGTCGACGTCGGCGCGCGTGCCCGATCCGTCGTCGACGTTGCTGTCGGCGAGCGCGAGCGCGACCGTCGACAACATCGACGTGCGGAGGACGTTGCCGCCGCCGTGACGGACCTGTCCCACCAGTCCGAGGAGCATCGCGGTGCCGACGCCGAGGGCGGCGAACCCGTCGGCGTTGGCGGGGCCCATCGCGCCGGCGGCGAGGCGGATGGAGGTGCGCTTCACGTCGTCGAGCTCGAGGTCGGCGCCGACCGGGAGGCAGTCGACCCCGCCGATGTTGCGGACCGCGAGACCCGAGGCCGCGCCCATCGTCGGCGCGAACGCGGGCTTCCGGCCACACGGGGGGCCGCTGCCGTAGCCGGGCGAGCTCACGTACACCAGCTCGGGGTTCAGCGCGTGCAGCTCGTCGGCGGTGACGCGCATGCGCTCGGCGACCCCGGCCCGGTAGCCCTGCAGCACCATGTCGGCGTCGCGGATCAGGGCTTCGAGGACGGCGCGATCGGCGTCGTCGTCGAGGTCGAGCACCACCGACTCCTTGCCCTGGAGCACCTTGATGCCGGCCAGGTCGGGGAACGGCATGAGGTTGCGGATGGCGTCGCCTTCGGGCGGCTCGATCTTGATGACGCGCGCACCCTGCTCGGCGAGCGAGCGTGGCGCCGAACGGCGCGGCGAAGAACGATCCGAGCTCGACGACGGTGACGCCCGCGAGCGCCGGTTCGCCTGTGGTCGCGCCGGCGCGGGCGCCGTGCCGTGATCGGCGTGGGTGTGACGTCGGCCGCGGCCGTCGTCGTCGGCACCGAGCTCGGGCGGGGGTGCAATCGTGAACTCGGCCCACCGTTCGGACTGCGCGAGCTCAGCGGGCATCAGGAACCCGTGCTCGTCGCGGACGACGCGCGAGTCGGCGAGCAGCTGCGGGTGCGTCGAGCGCGCTCGGACCGGCGCGGAAGGTGTCGGCCCACACGTCGGGCTCGTGGTCGAACACCTCGAGCCACTCGTCGGCGGTGCGGGAGCGCACCGCGGCGAGCAGCTGCTCCCAGAACGCGACGCGCACCGCAGGGTCCTCGGAGAGCGGGGCGTCATGCACCGCGGGATCGTCGGGGTCGAGATCGCAGGTGCGCAGGAACGCCTCCCACAACCGGTCGGTGGTCTGGGAGAACTGGAGCCACTGGCCATCAGCGCGAGAGCGCGACCAGGAGTCGGAACACGAAGGGCGTGTTCGGTACCAGCTGGTGGGTGTCGAACGGCGGCGCCGACTCGAAGGCGCGCTCGTAGCGATCGGCGAGGACGAGCAGCAACCAGTTCCAGGTGTCGTAGGCGAGGAACGAGTGGGCGAGCGAGACGGCGACCGCCTGGCCCGCACCGCTGCGCTCGCGCTCCACCAGCGCGCCGAGGATGCCTTGGAGCGCGTGGTGGGCCGCGCTCACCGAGCAGAACGGTGTGCTCACGAACGTCGGACCGGGACGCGACGTCAGCAGTCCGAACGACGTGGAGCCGCCGATGGCGGCCATCACGATCGACTCCCAGCCCTTCAGTGCTGCGAGGGGAGAGTCGTCGCCGAACGCGCTGATGCGCGCGTGGACGAGCCGCGGGTTCGTCGCGGCGCAGGTCGTCGGCGTCGAGTCCCAGCCGCGTCGCCACGCCGGTACCCCAACCGTCGACGAAGACGTCGCTGGCGTCGACGAGCGCGCGCGCCCGCGCCCGGTCGTCGTCGCGCGTGAGGTCGACCCGGAGGCTCCGTTGCCCGCGCGCCCAGAACTTCCACGCCGGGTGCGTGCGCAGCCGGGAGCCCTCGGGGGGTTCGAGCAACCACACCTCGGCCCCGGCATCGGCGAGCACCTGCCCGACGATCGCGGTGGGGAGGGCGTTGGCGGTGGTGACCACCCGGATGCCGGTGAGCGGGCGGGGCTGGACCTCGGGCACGTGGCGCATCCCAGCATTGTGCCAGTAGAGTGTCAAATTCCGCGTGCGTTCGCGTCGGCGAGCCGGGTATCCCGGCGAGGAGCGAACGGACAATGAGACGAGAGGGACAGGAGCCGCGCCCATGCCGTACCGCGACGTGATGTGCATCTCGACCGATTCGCACGTGACGGAACCGATCGAGATCTACGGCGAGCGGGTCGACGCCGCGGTTTCGGGGTCGGGTGCCGCGCATCGAGACGGTCGGCGAGTGGCGCACGTTGTTGATCGAAGGGCTGGGGCCGCGCAAGCTCATGCCGGCGTCGGAGCGCGAGGTCGCGGTGGTCGGCGACTTCGATGCGGAGGACCGTTTCCGGGACCAGTTGCGCGACGGCGTGTCGGCGGAGGTGATCTTCCCGACGTTCGCGCTCCAGGCCTGTTACGCGTCCGATGATGCCGAGTTCCAACGTCAGTTGTGTCGGGCGTACAACAGTTGGGCGATCGAGGTGTTCGACGACCACCGGCTCCTGCCGGTGGGGATGGTGTCGATGCTCGACATCGACGGCGCCATCGACGACGCCAAGGTGGTCGCGGAGCAGGGGTTTCGGGCGTTGTTCCTTCCCGCGCAGGTGCCGTCGCGCATGTACAACGACGGTGCCTACGATCCGTTCTGGGCCGTCGCCCAAGACCTCGGGCTGCCGCTCACGTTCCACTCCGGTACCGGCCACGAACCGCGTGTCGTGCGCGGTCCCGGTGGTGCGGTGATCAACTACCTGATGGGCGCGCAGCTCGACGGGCCGATGGTGATCCTCACCCTCGCCGCCGGTGGTGCGCTCGACCGGTTCCCCGACCTCAAGGTGGTCACGGTGGAGACCGGGGCGTCGTGGTTGGCGTGGATCATGACCCAGGCCGACGCCATCTACGCCGACCACGACATGTACGCCTCGCCCAAGTTGTCGCTGAAGCCGAGTGAGCTCATCCGTCGGCAGTGCGCAGCGACGTTCATGTACGACCCGGTCGCGATCAACAACCGCGCCACCACCGGCATCGAGACCCTGATGTGGGGCAACGACTACCCCCATCCCGAAGGCACCTGGCCCGAATCCCAGCGGATCAACGAGGACCAGTTCGACGGCGTCAGCCACGACGACCTCACCGCCATCGTCAGCGGCAACGCCGCCCGCGTCTTCGGCTTCGACCTCGACGAGCTGGCCAAGCTCGCAACCCGTCCCCGCCTGACCCCTCTCGCGTTTGGCGGGACTCGTGCGTGGCTATCCCGCACCAGCCACGCCAGAACGGTGTGCGTGCACGAGCTCGCCGCGCTTCCAGGTCTGCAGGACGTGCGCACCGGTGTCGGCGCGATCGAGCACGACGAGGTCGGCGAGCTTGCCCGGGGCGATCGAACCGCGTTCGGCCTCCTGGCCGCCCGCGTACGCGGCCCCGCTCGTGTAGGCCTCGAGCCAGTCGCCGAAGGCCAGTGACTGCTCCGGCTCGAACTCCGTGCCCGAGCCGGTGCGGCGAAGCACACCCAGATCGGCGCCCCACATCGGCGCGCTGGGCGCGCACGGATCGTCGCTCGACCCGGCGAGTCGCACCCCGGCCTCGGCCAGCCCGGCGAACGCGAGCCAGTGGTGGTCGTCGAAGCGTACGCCGCTCGCCGACTCACCGACGTGGTCCACGAACCCCGGTTGGACGACCGCGATCGCGCCCAGATCGGCGAGTGCCCGCCACTGCGCAGGGCTGGTGATGCCGGCGTGCTCGACACGGAACCGGTGGTCGGCGCCCGGGTTCCTCCGCGCGATCTGCGTCGCGGTGTCGATCATCGCCTGCACGCCCACGTTGCCCATCGCGTGGATGGCGACGCGGAAGCCGCGGTCAGCGGCTCGGACCGCGTGCTCCTCGAGGTCGCCGAAGACGGTGCCGAACCGGAACGGGTGCCCGCCGACGCTGGCGTCGATCGCGATGGTGACGCCACCGTCGGCGAAGAGCTTCGCCGCGCCGACGCGGAACCGGTCGTCGCCGTCGCCGGTCGGCGGGCCGTCGAGTCGCGGCAGTGTGCTCGTTCAAGAGCAGCGCGGCGGGATGCGGCATGCCCACCACATCGATCGGCAGGGTGCGATCGCGGGCCATCGACGCGTACAGCGCCTCGGCCTCTGGTGAACACGCCGCGTCGTGCACACAGGTGATGCCTTCGGCGAGGAGTGCGCGTGTGCGATGGGCGACGTGCTCCGCCCAACGATCGGGGTCGGTGAAGTCGCGCATCGATCGGGCGTGCGCCACGCTCCAGGCCTGCTCGACGAGGACACCGGTCGGCGCGCCCGTGCCGTCGCGCGCGATCTCGCCCGCGAGCGGGTCGGGCGTGTCACGACCGATTCCGAGGGCATCGAGCCCGGCCGAGCTCACCGCGCACTGGTGCAACGTGTAGTCGGCGACGATGACGGGACGGTCGATGCCGGCCGCGTCGAGGTCGTGGCGGGTGATGCTCGCGCCCGCCCCGATGAGGTCGATGCCCTGGCAGCGCACCCACGCGGCGTCGGGCCAGGCGGCGGCCTGCGCACGGATCGCGGCGACGAGCACGTCGCGATCACCGACGCCGCGCACGTCGTGCCAGTGCGGGTGCAGCGCGGAGACAGAGAGGTGGTTGTGCGCATCGATCAGACCGGGGACGAGCACTGCGCCCGCGAGGTCGACGACCTCGGCATCCGCGGCCTTCGGGCCCTCCAGGAGGTCGACACCGCCGACCGCGACGATCCGTTCGCCGTCGACCAGCACGACGTCGTCGCGCGGCGTGCCGCCGTCCATGGTGAGGACGGTCCCGCCGGTGAACGCGCGCGCACGCTGTCGAGCAGTCGTCACGACCGATGGCGGGGATCAGGTGGCGGCGGCGATGACCTCGGGGCCGTACTGGTCGAGGCACTCGATGGCGTGGTCGATGCTGTCGCCGGGCATGCCGACGCTGTTCCACGTCACGCCGAGGGCGGCCATCGCCTCGATGCCGTCGAGGTGCGCGGCGGCCGAGTAGCCGTCGCCGTCGGGGCCGGGCTGCATGGTGGTGAAGGTGACGTCGATCGACGCGGGGTCGCGTCCCGCGGCTTCGGTGTGACGCCGCAAGTGGTCGAGCATCGGCGCGAGGTCGTCGAGACCTTCGAGCGGGATGGTGCGCGACGTCTTGGCCAACCACGCGGGCGCGGGGAACGGGTTCCACCCGTCGCCGCGTTCGGCGACGCGTCGGCGAGTCGAGCGCGCTGTTGCCACCGATCCAGATCGGGACGTGACCGGGCTTCGGGTTCACGCTGACCTCCTTGGCGGTGTAGCCGGACCCCTCGAAGCTGTACCGGTCGGTGGTCCACACGCCGCGCATCGCCTCGAGCGCCTCGTCGAAGAGCTCGTTGCGCTGCTCGAAGTCGACGCCGAGCGCGCGGTACTCGCTGCGGAGGTACCCGGTCGCCACCGACAACGTGAACCGACCGCCGGAGAGCACGTCGATGGTGGCGGCCGACTTCGCGACGTGGAACGGGTTGCGGTACGGCAGCACGATGATGTTGGGGATCAGCCGGATGCGCTCGGTCACCGCGGCGACGTAGGGGAGCGCGGCGAACGGGTCGAGGGCGTCGTGCCCGCCGGCGTTGAGCCACTTGTCCGACGGCACCGGGTGGTCGGTGAACGCGATCCCGTCGAAGCCCGCCGCTTCGGCGGCCCGGGCGAAGCGGGCCAGGTTCTCACCCGACACGAACTCGGGGTTGTAGGGGTGCGCGATGAGCGGGTAGGTGGTCCAGTGCTTCACGACGAGGACTCCGTTTCCTGTAGCCGACTGCCGCATTCTGTCGCGTCTGCAGGCGTTACAGAAGTTCGATAGGGTGTAACGGAGTTGGGACCAAGGGTGCGAGGTGCGAGATGACGGGCGTCGAGGCGGAGATCAACTACGTGCGCAACCCGCCGCCGCCCGGTGAGACGGTCAAGCTCGAGTACGTCACCGAGGCCGAAGAGCACAACACGATGGTCACGCAGCCTGGCCAGCTCATGTTCATCACCGACGGTCGGGGTCTCGACACCGACCTCGACCGCGAGGGCTTCCGGCTGGTCAGGTTCCCGAGCGCGGTCGTCGACTTCCACCAGCTCCAGGAGGACCCCGCGGTCGACCAGCAGTACATGGCTGAAACCGCGACGATGCTCGAGGGGCTCACCGGCGCAGCGCAGGTCTTCATGCTCGGCGGGGGCAAGAAGCGCTACGGGGAATCGGCCATCGACAGGCTGGCGCCACTCACCAACGCCAAGCCCGCGCGCTACCCGCACGCCGACAACACCGACGCATCGGCCGAAGAGCTGGCGCGGATGATGGACATGTTCGTCGCCGAGATCGATCTCGATGCCCACTCGCGCTGGGTCATGTACAACGTCTGGCGGGCGATCACGCCGCCTCCGCAGGACTTCCCGCTCGCGGTGTGCGACGCGCAGTCGTTCACCCCCGCCGACGAGGTGACGGTCACCGCGATCACCGAGGAGCGCGACTCGGGCGAGATCATCCACGACACCGTCGGGTACGTCCACAACCCGGACCACCGTTGGTACTACTTCCCCGACATGACGATCGACGAGGTGATCGTGTTCAAGTCCGGCGACAGCGACCCGACCAAGGCCGTGCGGGTGGCGCACACCGCGTTCACCGATCCGACCTGTCCGCCGGGCGTCCCCACCCGGGCCAGCGTCGAGATGCGCGCACTCGCGCTGTTCGACTGATGGCGACGACCAGCGTCGACGAGGTGGTCGCGCGCGCGTCGGCAGCCGCCGACGTCGCCGACGTCGCACCCGAGCACTTCCTGGAGAACCTCACCGCCCTCGTCGAGCACATGAACGACGAGGCGGCGCTGACCGACGAGGGGATGCAGGGGATCCTGAGCCAGATGGTCCCCGCGCTGCGGAACCGGATCGAGGTCGACGCGTACGTCGCCGGTCACCCCGAAGTCGACGCCTCACCCCTCGCGGCGCCGATCTTCCTCACCGGCCTCCCGCGATCGGGCACCACCTACTTCCAGTATCTCTTCGACCAGGATCCCCGCCTGCGGATGCTGCGCACCTGGGAGGGCGAACGGCCGTCGCCCCCACCCGCGCTCGACCCGGAGTCGGCGGCGCGCCGCCGCGAGACGAGCTTCGAGACCGCGCGGCTGATGCGGGAGGCGACCGGCGGGAAGATCGACGCCTTCCACCTCACCGACGTCGACGGCCCGCAGGAGTGCCTGGCCATCCTCGACCAGACCTTCGTGAACCCCGGGATGCTGTGGACGATGTCGGTGTTCGGGTACCTCCAGTACCTGCTGCACGACGCCGACCTGCGTGCCGCGTACGAGTACCACGCGCGGGTGCTGCGCCTGCTCCAGCAGGGCGCGCCCGAGCAGCGGTGGGCGTTGAAGTGGCCGTGCCACCTCCTCGCGCTCGACGCCATCGCCGAGGTGCACCCTGACGCGCGCTTCGTGGTGACCCACCGCGACCCGGTGCAGGCGTTGGCGTCGAACTGCAGCCTCACCCACATGCTGCGCCAGGGCACGTCGCCCCACGCCGACCCCGATCACATCGGTCGCGACATGCTCGAGCTCGTACGCCAGCACGTCGATCGTCTCGTCGCGTTCGACATCGAGCAGGAGAAGCTCGGCAGCGGGCGGCTCGTGCACGTCGACTACTACCGACTGGTCGACGCGCCCGAGACCGTGATGCCCGACGTGTTCGCGGCGATCGACCTCGAGTGGACCGACGAGGTCGACGAGCGCGTGCGCACGTGGCGCGAGGAGAACCCCAAGGGCAAGCGCGGCACGCACGAGTACCGGCTCGACGACTACGGGCTCGACCGCGAGACCGTCGCCGAGGCGTTCGCCGACTACACGGAGCGCTTCGACATCCCGAGCGAGTCGGCCGGCGCCTGACGTCAGATCAGGCTGTCGCCGAGCAGCGCGATGTGATCGACGTCGCGCAGGTCGAGGAGACGCAGGTACGCGCGCGTCGCGCCCACCTCGCGGAACGTGGCGAGCTGCTCGACGACCTCGTCGGGCGTGCCGGCGAGATCGGCCATCTCGAACTGGACCGGTGACACCTCGCCCCGGCGCTGGGTCTCGGCGCGGTCGGCGCCGCACACCGTCGTGAGCGTGACCGACAGCTCGATCGTGTCCGGATCACGTCCGATCGCCTCGCACGCGGCGCGCACGCGCGCGAAGGCCGCGCCGGCCGCCTCCGGACCCTCGAAGGGCGGCAGGTTGAACTCGTCGGCGTAGCGCGCCGCCAGCGCGGGCGTGCGGCGGAGTCCGGTGCCGCCGACGATCACCGGTGGGTGGGGTTGCTGGATGGGCTTGGGCAGCGCGGGACAGTCGACGAGTTGGTAGTGCGCACCGTCGAACGAGAAGGTGTCGCCGACGGGCGTGCGCCACAGACCGGTGATGATCGCCAGCTGCTCGTCCAGCCGCTCGAAGCGCTCGCGCGGCGACGGGAACGGGATGCCGTACGCGACGTGCTCCTGCTCGGCCCAACCCGCGCCGAGCGCGAGCGTGATGCGACCGCCGCTCATGGCGTCGACCTGCGCCACCGCGATCGCCAGCGGTCCCGGTAGCCGAAACGTCGCCGCGCTCACCATGGTGCCGAGCCGAACGCGCTCGGTCTCGCGCGCCAGCGCCGCCAAGGTGATCCACGAATCGGTCGGGCCCGGGAGCCCCACCGAGTCGAACGCGAGGTAGTGGTCGGAGCGGACGAAGTCGCTGAAGCCGGCGGCCTCGGTGGCGCGCGCCGCGCGCAGCTGGTCGTCGTAGCTCGCGCCCTGCTGGGGCGCGATCATCACGCCGAGCTGCATCACCAGAGCGACCGCAGTTGGCCTCCGACCCGGCGCGGCGTCGAGCTCGCGCTCGCGTTCGTCGGCGGTCACCCGCGTCGCGCCCGGCAGCTCGTCGGCCAACGCGTCGAGGCGGACGACACGGGCGGTGAGCACGGGCGGGTCGACCGAACCGATCCACCGGCACTGCACCACGCCCCGCCGGTATCCGGTGGTGTCCATCCAGTTCCGGATGCCGGGGTCGTCGTGCGCCACGACGACGCGCAGCACGCCGTCGGTGTCGAGCCCGGCCTGGTTGCGGTTGAGCGTCGTGGGCGCGTGCACCCAGTCGAGGGTGACGAACATGCGGTCGGTGAGCGAGAACGAGAAGTAGTCGCAGCCGGGCGGCATCGTCGCTTCGAGCAGCAGTCCCTCGCCGTCGTCGAGGTCGAACAGGCCTTCGTGGTACCACTGCCGCGGCATGCCGCCCTGCGGGCCGTAGTCGACCAGCTTGAGCTGGTTGACGAACCCGTCGGCGATGAGCTCGTCGGTGTGGTGCACGCCGTAGCCGATGGTGTGCTCGACGATCGCGCCGAGCATCGCGAGCTTCGCCGCGATCGGTTCGGGCGCCGGCCGTGGTCGACGACTCGGGGCGTCGACACGACGGATGGCGACGCGCGGCTCGCGCTCGTTGCCCCAGTCGTCGGACACGACCCGCAACCACAGACTGGCGGTGTCGGGATGGAGTGGCCACCAGTCGCCGGTGTGGCCGGCCGGACGCGCGGGGCTCACGCAGCACGTCGAAGAGTCCGTCGGGTCCGGGCGTGAGCTCGGCGAGGTCGAACGGTTCGGAGCTCCCCATGCGCGCGGTGAACGGCATGATCGTCACCTGGCGGGCGGTGCCGAGCTCGCCGGTGATCCGGTACGTGCCCGAGGCGTCGACGGGAGCTCGCCGGTACACGGTGTCGGGGTTCGGCGACCCCAGGTGCTGGTAGTAGCCGCAGCACGGCACGAAGGTGGGGAAGTCGGGATCGGCGCTGACCTGGTTGAGGTACGTGTCCATGGTCGCCCCGAGCAGCGCGACGAACGCGTCGGCATCACCCGCCGGCTCGCCGCGTTCGGCCATCAGCGCGGCCAAGCGGTCACCTGCGTCCGCGAGGTGTTGCATCGCCGCCGCCCACACCGACGTGGCCGCGCCCGGTTCGTGCCGGTCAACGTTCGAGCTGCTCCACCGGCATCGACCGCTCCAACATCCCGTAGCCCTCTTCGCCGTCCCACCGATAGCGGGTGCCGGCCTGCTGCAGCGCGGGGGCGAACTGGCTGTTCCCGCCGGGGTAGGTGTTGGTGAAGAGGGTCTCGCCCTCGATGCGCACGTCTTCGCCGTCGACGGTGCGCAGCGTGAGACCCGACGTCCTCACCGCGACCCTGGAGACGGCGGATCCACGGGGCGTCGACGAGGGTCGCCGGGATCATCGTGTCGTCGCGGAAGACGAAGCCCTCGTTGAACGTCGGTGCACCCTCGCGTTCGGGGAACGCGAGCGCGCCGAAGCCGCGGCCCGACGGGAACAGCGCGCTCGGCCAGGCGTGGCCCCAGAACCCGCCGGTGTCGCGACGGCCCTGCCGGTGGATGCGCAGACCGGTGCCGGTGAACGAGTACTCCTCGGCGCCGACGCGCACGGTGCCGCGTGACGTGCAGAGCTGCTCGTAGCGCGGGCTGATGTACGCGCCCGCGAACCCCTCGTGGAACTGCTCGACCGCGTCCTTGATCAGCGTGCCCGAGATCCACGGCGGCAACGCGCACTGCATCTCGACCTCGACCTGCAACTGCACCTCGCCGCCGATCGGGCTCACCCGCCACCATCGCGTCGAACGTCGTGTCGGCCGCGGGCCCGTCGTAGGTCATGGTCAAGCGTGTCGAACGGCTTGTCGTGGCGGAAGGTGAGCCCGCCCGGCCTGGAACGTGCGGCACACGCCGTCGTCGTCGACCGGCGAGCGGCCTTCACCCGACCCGCGCACGATCACCGCGCGCCCGTCGGCGAAGCCGAGGTTCAGCTGGAAGTCGCGCTTGTCCCAGGTCTCGGCCAGCGCTTCGATGCCGACGCGCGGCAGCCCGATCTCGCCGGCGTCGTCGGAGACCCAGAACGACGCGCTCTCGCGCATCTCGGGATCGTCGGGACGCTCGGCGAAGAAGTGGTCCTCCGAGGGGTCCATGCCACCGGTCAGGTCGATTGCCATTCGCGCCTCCGGGGTCGGCGGTGCGGGGTCGGCCCGCACTCTCGCGGGACGTTACAGTCAGCGCAAGTTTGTAACGCCCGGCCAGGCGGCAGCGTCGAGCCCCGGCGTGGGCATGCCCTCCCACGCGACCACGGTGCCGGCGAGGGCATCGGTGGTGAACAGGGTGCGCAGGTCGTCGCCTCCGAAGCAGCAGTTGGTGTTGATGCCGTCGCCGTCGATGGGCAGGAAGTCGACGACGGTGCCGTCGGCTTCGACGACGCGGATCCCGTGCTCGTTGGTCGACGCCACGTAGGCGCGGCCGTCGACGTCGTAGCAGAAGCCGTCACCACCGCCAGGGCCGAGCGTCTCGATCACCCACTCGCGCGTGCCGTCGTCGTGCACCGCCTGCAGGCCGCGACCCTCGACCACCACCACGACGCCGTCGGGCGTGAACGCGATGCCGTTGCAGTAGTGGAAGCCCTCGGCGAACGTGGTCACGCAGCCGTCGCGCTCGAGCACCATCACCCGGCCCACCGGCTCGGGTGGTGGCGGGTGGTGCGGCGGATCGGTGAAGAACACGCGTCCGTCGGCCGCGACCGCGAGGTCGTTGGGTGCGAGCAGGTTCGCGTCGGCCAGGTACACGACGCTGCCGTCGGGGCTCGCGAGCTGCAGTCCCGGCGTCTGCGGGCGGTACTCGGGCGGATCACGTCGTAGAGACCGAGGGCCGCGAAGTCGATGCCGCCGTTCTGGGTGACCAACATCGAGCCGTCGGCCGCGAGCGCGGCGCCGTTGGCGCCACCTCCGGTGTCGGCGAAGCGCGACACGTCGCCGCTGGCGACGTCGACGCGCAGGAGCGCGCCGTCGGCGACGCTGGTCACGACGAGCATGCCGTCACCGTACCAGACCGGGCCCTCACCGAACCGGACCCCTTCGCACACCACTTCGCTCTGCATCGTGTTCCCCCTCGCGTTCCATCTTCGGGCCAGACTGTAAAGTGCTCGGGCGATGACTGCGAGAAGCACGACGGCCGAGACCATCCTGGCGGCGGCCCAGCGGTCGATCCGGCAGCGCGGACCGCAGAAGCTCTCGCTGTCGGCGGTCGCGGTCGAAGCGGGCGTCTCGCGCCCGACCGTCTACCGGTGGTTCCCCACGAAGACGTTGCTGCTCGCCGCGATCACCGCCCACGAGGTCGAGCAGTTCGACCTCGGCCTCGACGCGCTGGCCGAGAGCCACGACGATCCCGCGGCGCGGTTCGACGCCGCGTTGCACTACCTCGTGGCGTACCTCGACGAGACGATCGGTCCCGACGCGATCAGCGTCGATCCCGCGTTCTCGCTGCAGTCGCTGGCCGACTCGCTCGGTCCGCACATCGAGTCGCTGGCCCGCGTGCTCGGCGACGCACTCGACCAGATCCCGACCGTGCGCTCGGGCGCGCTCACCCGCGAGCAGGGTGCCGAGATGCTGCTGCGGATCGCGTACTCGCACTACCTCGTCCCGAATCCCGACACCGAAGCGTTGCTGGCCACGCTGCGGACGTTCGCCGGGGTCGAGACGACGCCGGTCCCGGCGCGCGCCACGCTGAAAATCCATCAATTGGGCTTGATGGAATCTCGGATCCGCGGTACCGTCGCGCGGTGGCTGCGAAGACGATCGCCGTCGACCGCGAGCTGCCGGAGTCGATCCGGCTCCTCGCCCACCCGCTGCGGTGGCGCTTGCTCTGCGAGCTGGTGGAGAGCGACCGGACCGTCCGCGAGCTGACCGAGCTGGTCGACGAACCGCAGAACCTCGTCTCGTACCACCTCCGCCAGCTCCACGACGGCGAGCTCGTCGTGCGGCGCCGCAGCTCGGCCGACGGGCGTGACGTGTACTACACGGTCGCGCTCGATCGGTGCCGACGCGGGCTGCAGGAGTCGGCGGTCGCACTGCATCCCGGGCTCTGGCCGGTTCCGACACGCCGACGCGCACGCGCTGTCGCGTCAGCGGCGGGTGCTGTTCCTGTGCACCGGCAACAGCTCGCGTTCCCAGATGGCCGAGGCGATGCTCGACCATCTGTCGAGTGGGACGGTCGCGGTCGAGAGCGCGGGGAGCGACCCGAAGCCGTTGCATCCCAACGCGGTGCGCGCCATGCGGGCGCGGGGCATCGACATCAGTGGCAACCGCACCAAGCACCTCGATGAGTTCTCGTCCCGTCGCTTCGACGTGGTGATCACGCTGTGCGATCGGGTGCGTGAGGTGTGCCCCGAGATGCGCGGCCATCCGCGCCAGGTGCACTGGAGCATCGAGGACCCCGCACGCGACGAGACGAGTCGACGCGCGTCGTACCCGACGTTCGTACGCACTGCCGACGAGCTCGAGGCGCGCATCGGGTTCCTCCTGTACACGTTGTCCGACCCGGTCCACGAAGGGAACGCGAACCATGCATGACGACACCACCATCAACGTGCGCTACCTCGTCGACGACGTCGATGCGGCCATCGACTTCTACGTGAAGATGCTCGGGTTCGAGCTCAACATCGAGCGCGGCGCCGGCGTTCGCCGACGTCCAGCGCGGCAACCTGCGGTTGCTGCTCTCCGGTCCGCTGAGCTCCGCCGGCCGCGCCATGGCCGACGGCGAGCGCCCGGTGCCCGGCGGTTGGAACCGGATCCACTTCATGGTCGACGACCTCGAGTCGGAGATGGCGCGGCTCACCCAGGCGGGGGCCACCTTCCGCAACGAGGTCGTCGAAGGCCCGGGAGGCAAGCAGGTGCTGCTCGTGGACCCGGCGGGCAACTTCGTCGAGCTGTTCGAGCCTGCGGTGTGGAGCCGGAGGCGTGACGCGTACGATCGGTCGGTGAGCGACGCCGAGCGCTGCTGCGGTGGAGGACGCGGACGACGCACGAACCGTGGCTCGACGACCTCGTGCGCCGGCTCACCGAGACGATCGCGAGCGGCAAGCATCTTGTCGGTGCCGCGTCCGGTGCCGCGACGGGACTGCGCTCGACCGTCGGGCTCGGTGCCCTGGTCGAGACAGGATCTTCGGGGCTGCCGACGCCGCTCACGACGCCCGCGGCGCGTGTGGCCGCCGGGCTGGCGGTCACGGGCGAGCTCGTCGTCGACAAGTTGCCGAACACACCCTCCCGCCTCGACCCTCCGGGTCTGATCGCACGGGTCGCCCTGGGGTCGGTGGCGGGTGCGGTGATCGCGCGCGCGTCCGAGCGGCCGATGGTGCCCGCGGCCGTGGTCGCGGCGGTCGCGGCCGCGGTGAGCGCGCGGGTCGGTCACGACCTGCGGAAGCTGGCGGCGAGGCGCGTGCCCCCGCTCGCGGCGGCGGTGGCGGAAGACGTCGTTGCGATCGGGCTCGCGACCGCGGCGGCGCGTTCAGCCGGCTGAGCCGTCGGCGACGAGCGCGTCGCGCAACGCGCGGCGTCGGATCTGACCGGTGGCGTCGGTGCGGGGGAGCGTGTCGACCTGCACGACCTGGCGGGGTTGCTTCGGGCCGACCAGTGCGCCGGCCACGTGCGCGCGCAGCTCGTCGACGGTCGGGAGCGTCGCGCCGGGCGTCACGACGATCGCCGCGGACACGAGCTCGCCCCACGCCGGATCGGGGATCCCGACGACCGCGACCTCGGCGACCGCGGGGTGGGATGCGATCGCCGTCTCCACCTCGACCGGCGCGACCCACTCGCCGCCCGACCGGATCGACTCGGACGCGCGGCCGGTGATGGTGAAGTAGCCGTCGGCGTCGCACGTGACCAGGTCGCCGGTGTGGAACCAGCCGTCGGGGTCGATGGCGTCGGCGGTGGCGTCGGGCCGGTCGAGGTAGCCGGAGAACATGGTGGGGCCGCGCAGCCAGAGCTCGCCGTCGTCGGCGATGTGTGCGGTCACCATCGGCGGGGGTTGCCCGACGCTCTCGGGGTTGGCGTAGAGATCGGCGTCGACGAGCACGAGGCCGCGGCCCATCTCGGTCGACCCGTACGCGACCGAGGTCCACGATCCGGGGAAGCGCGCCTTGAGCGCGTCGATCAGGTCGAGGTCGACCAGCGACGTGCCGGTGAGCACTTCCACCAACGACGACGTGTCGTAGCGGTCGGCGCGTCGAGGATGCGTTGCCAGACCGCGGGGATGCAGTACAGCCCGCCGGCCCGCCACCGTTCGACGGCGCGAGCAGCTCGTCGGGATCGGCGCTGCGCACCAGGTGCACCGCGCGATCCGCTGCCATCGCGTTCTCGATGAAGTACCAGCCGGCCATGTGGAACAGGCCGAACATGACCACCGTGCCGCGCCGTCCCGGCGCCCCTTCCTCGACGTCGCGCTGGACCGCGCGCAGCCACGTGGCGCGGTGCGAGAGCACCGCGCCCTTCGACACGCCGGTGGAGCCGCTGGTGAGGAACACGTTGCTGGCGTCCTCGCTGCTGCCCGACGCGGGGGAGCGCCGCGGTCGACGCGCCGTCGGACCAACCTGGCGCGGTGACGAGCACGTCGAGCCCGAGCGGCTCGGCCACCGCGCGGCGACGTCTTCGTAGTCGGGATGCGCGACGACGACGCGCGGGCGGAGCACCTCGAGCGCCGACGCGGCCTCGGGCTCGGTGAAGTGGGGGTTGATCGGCGCGAGCGCGGCGCCGAGCTTGCTCGCGCCGTAGCCGACCTCGAGGGTCTCGAACGCGGTGGGACCCCACCACGTCACCCGGTCCCGACGGTCACGCCGGCGGCGGCGAGCCGGTGCGCGGCGCGGGTGGCGCCGGTGTCGAGCTCGCCGAAGGTTCGGGGCTCGTCGCCGAGGGTGGCGCCGACCCGGTCGGGGCAGACCGTCGCCAGGCGGGCGAGGATGTCGTGGATCCGGACGTCGAGCGTCAGCCTCGCGTGTCGTCGCCCGCGGGCGCAGCTCGCCCAGCGGGAACGTCGGGTTCATCTGGTCGCGCTGGTACTCGCGCGCCCTGGTCGGTGGGCACCGCCCAGCCGGTCGGGCACATGGTGAGGACCTCGACCAGCGAGAATCCTTCGCCGGCGATCTGGGACTCGAACGCCTCGCGCAGGTAGCGGCGCGTGCGCGCCACCGCGTTGGGGTTGTCGACCGCACCGCGCGCCACGTACGCGACGCCCGGGAACGGCGCCACGATCTCGGCCACGTCGATGGGGTAGCCGTACTCGGCGGCGGTGCGGCCCCGAGATCGGTCTTCGTGCGCTGGCCGACGGTGGTGGCCGCGGTCATCTGGCCGCCGGTGTCGCCGAACACGCCGTTGTTGAGCATGAGGCAGGTGATCGACTCGCCGCGCGCCGCGGTGTGCAGCACCTCGGCGAGGCCTTCCGACACCATGTCGCCGTCGCCCTGGATCGTGTAGATCGCGCGGTCGGGGAGCATGCGCTTCATGCCGGTGGCCACCGCCGGCGCGCGGCCGTGCAGGCACTGCAGGAACTCGACGTCGGCGGTGGTGATGATCTGCGTGTAGCAGCCGTGGCCCACCACGCCGATCGAGCGGTCGACCAGCTCGAGCTCGTCGAGCACCTCCACCAGCAGCCGCCACGCGACCGGGTGGCCGCAGCCCGGGCAGAGGTGGTGCTCGGTGCTCTGCAGGAGGTCGGGCGCGAACGGCGCGACCTTGCGCGCGCCGGTGAGATCGACGTCGGTCATCGGTCGCTCGCTCGCTCCGTCATTGCGTCGAGGATGCGGCCCGGATCATGTCGACGTCGAGGAGGTCGCCCTGGCGCATGCCCGACTCGTCCTGACTCACGCCGCCGATGGCGCGCACCGGCCGCGCGCCGTTGACGGCCAGCCGCACGTCGTCGACCATCTGCCCGGCGTTGAGCTCGTAGACGAGCACCTGCTTGCACGCGTCGTGCCGCGGCGGTCGGCGAGCGCCTCGCTCGGGAACGGCCACAGCGTGACCGGGCGGAACGTGCCGATCCGGTGCCCGTCGGCGCGCAGCTCGTCGACCACGTAGTCGACGAACGGGCCGGTGGTGCCGAACGACACGACGAGGACCTCGGCGTCGTCGGTGTGCGAGCGACGTGCCGGGCTTCGACCGCCGCGAGCTCGTCGTACTTGCCGGCGATGTTGCGCCAGTGCTGGTCGGGACCGAGGCCGGGCGTGTTGTGCTTGCCGAGCCGCCAGGTCCAGATCACCTTCGACTGGCCGGTGCCGCCGGAGCTGCCGTCGAGCGCCCACGGCTTCTCGGGCTGTGCGGGAGCGCCGCGGGATCGTGCTCGACGGTCATCTGCGTGAAGCCGATCATGTGGTCGCCGTAGAGGATGACCGGGTGAGCCACTTGTCGGCGAGCTCGAACGCGAGGCGGGTGTGCTCGTCGGCTTCGACCACGCTCGACGGCGCCAGCGCGATCGTGCGGTAGTCGCCCCAGCCGCCGCCGCGGGTGCACTGGAAGTAGTCCTGCTGCCCGCGGCCCACGGTGAAGACCACGAGGGGGAGCTCGTTGAGCGCGGCCTCGGCGATCGCCTCCTGCATCAGCGCGACGCCCTGGCCGGTGGATCCGGTCGCGGCGCGCGCGCCGGTGGCGGCGGCGCCGAGCGCCATGTTCACGCCTTCGATCTCGGTGTCGGCGTGGATGCATCACGCCGCCGACGGGCTGGAACGCGCGGCGAACGCGTCGAGCAGGCCGGTGAACGGCAGCATCGGGTAGCCGGCGAAGAAGCGGCACCCGCCGTCGACCGCGGCCTCCGACGATCGCGTCGTAGCCCTCGCGGAGCACGAGCGGCACGTCGCCACCGGGCTCCGGCGACGTGGTCGAACCGGTACACCTCGAACACGAAGTCGGGGCACACGTCGGCGCACGCGCGACAGCCGGTGCAGCCGTCGAGCAGGCGCGGGAGCATGTAGCCCATGGCGTTGCGCTCGTCGGTCATCTCGAGCACGACCGGGCATGCACACCGGCACGCAAAGACCGCAGCCCTTGCAGCGGTCGAGCGCCATGAGCACGGTGCCGCGCGGGTCGGGTGTGGGCGTCGACCAGCCGATCCCCACGGGGGTGCCGCGGACGGCCTCGGCGCCCGCGAGCAAGCGCGGCGAGGTTGGCTTCGAGTGCGGCGGCGCGG